>NC_013456.1:0-3259580 GCF_000024825.1 Vibrio antiquarius | reverse complement strand
TCAATGCGAGGAAGGCGAATCGCCATGCTTTCTTGGTTTGTCACAAACTTGCTTTGTACCCAACCAGTACGACCGCGGTCATCACGAACTTGCGTATAGCCAGTATCTCGGTTGGTTTTAATCAGTTGTACTTTAGAACCGGCATTAACACTACCAATAATACGGTAGGTGTTATTTGGACCTGAGTGCATAAAAGTGAAGAGGTCATCAGAAATATAACGGTCTGCTGCTAGGGCCGCTGGCGCTGCTAGCAAAGTAAACAAAACCGTGATGATTAGTTTTTTCACAGTAAATCCCTTAACGATTTTTCTTGGAGACAGCGTTGGCACCGAATGATTGGAGCCGGAAATAGACGAATAGTATGCAGTTTCAAACTTCGGTGCAACAAAGAAGGGAGGCAAAGCCTCCCTTTCTGTGCGTTTGAGTCAATAATGACAAAGCGCTTACATTCTATTGACGAGTGTCTTAAGCGAACATCGCTTGAAGTCCGTAGAAGAATACTACGGCCAATAACGCACCCGCTGGTAGTGTAACGATCCATGATGCCACGATGTTACGAACTACGCCTAGGTTCAGTGCTGCGATACCACGAGCAAAGCCAACACCGAGAACCGCACCAACCAATGTTTGAGTGGTTGAAATTGGCAGGCCTGTACCAGACGCTAGAACTACCGTACATGCTGTTGCTAGCTGTGCTGCAAAACCGCGGCTAGGCGTTAGCTCAGTGATGCCTGTACCAACGGTTGCCATTACTTTGTGACCCAGTGTTGCAAGACCGACCACGATACCAATACCACCAAGAGGTAGAATCCACCAAGCGATGGTGCTTTTCGTGCTGATTTCGCCCATGTGTTCAACAGTCGATACTACAGCAGACAGTGGACCAATGGCGTTTGCAACGTCGTTTGAACCGTGTGCAAATGCCATTGCACAAGCGGTGATAACCATCAGAACGCTGAAGATACCTTCCACGCCAGAAAAGCTGCGGTCTTCTTCGCGATTAGCGAATTTTTTCTGGATGTATGCGTAGCCGCCAACCATCACGAGTGCTGAAACTGCTGCTGCCCACATCCAAGCTTCGCCATTGGTTAGGTGAAGACCAACGTGTTTTAGACCTTTTTTGATAGTTACAAGTGCAATCACCATTGTTGTGATGAACATGTAAACAGGAACAAAACGTTTGGCGTTGAATAACGGGTTCTCAGTATCAAAAATCAGACGTTGTGCGCTGACAAAGATAACGTAAGCAAAGAAACCTGAAATCACTGGTGTAATAATCCAGCTACCAACAATGCCTTGAACGCTGCCCCAGTCAACCGCTTCAGTACCTACTGATACGCATGCAAAACCAATGATTGCACCGATGATTGAGTGAGTCGTAGATACTGGCCAGCCCATGTAAGAGGCAAGAAGTAACCATGTACCCGCAGCCAAAAGAGCAGACATCATACCGTAGACAAGAACGTCAGGTTGACTAGCAAATAAAGAAGTTTCGATTACACCTTTACGGATAGTGTCGGTTACTTCACCGCCTGCAAGGTAAGCACCTGCAAATTCGAAGATCATCGCAATGATGATAGCTTGTTTTACGGTTAGCGCTTTTGAACCTACTGATGTACCCATCGCATTAGCAACGTCGTTCGCGCCAATACCAATCGCCATCATGAAACCAAAAATCGCTGCAACAATAATCAGGACAGTGCCGTAGTTCGCAAGGATATCCATCGTAATACCTAGTTGTTTTATAACAAGCGGAACAAAATTTTACGCGCGCCAAACCATAAGACGATGAAAATAGTCATCGTCCCTATGACACGTGTTCATTATGCTCTTCGTTATGTCGTTAACTTTATGTTTTAAGATCGAGATAGCATGACTTCCAAACGAGCACCTACGCGCTGCGCTTGGTCGGCAATACCACCTACCCATTCAAGAATCTTGTACAAGAACATGACATCGATAGGGTTCATGTCAGACTCAATCGCCATCAACTGTTGACGAAGTTCAATCTGCATAGCATCGGTATCATCTTCGATGACATCTAATTGATGAATCATTTCAGCGACGAGCGTCACTTCACGACCTTTGAAGCCGGTTTCTAGCAATTCATCAAGTTCATTGATTACCTTTTGCGCCTGATCGGCCGCATCAAGACAACGTTGAACGTAAGCGAGGAAGTTTGGTTGGAGAGCCTCAGGAATGACAAGTTGACGACCATATACACGGCCAGCAATGTCTTTTGCCAGGTTTGCAAGTTTGTCCTGCTGAGTCAGAAGCTCAAGCATGTCAGTACGGTCTACTGGCATGAACAAACCGCGAGGCAGTTTTAGACGGATTTCACGTTTCAGCACGTCCGCTTCTTTCTCTAGGTGAGAAATTTGTGCACGGATTTCAGATGCTTTTTCCCAGTCACCCTTTGAAGATACTTCAAAGAATTTCACCAAGTGTGAACAACATTCGTTGACACACACAACGTGGCGTTGCAAAGGCTTAATTGGGGACTTTGCAAATAACCCCATAATTGTATTTACTGGCATGGTCATTCAACCTAATAACTATAACCTTAAAAAAACATACACCATTTCTGAGTGCTTGGCGAAATGTTGAACGATGGCTATAAAGGCGCGCATGGTAACGCATTAAATCGCTCATTAAAACTGTTTTAGATCATCATTCCGGCGATATTTCTCTCTTGCCGTGCGAGAAATTACGCAATATCCTGTTTCTATCTGCTTTGAAAGGTATAGCTATGGAAACCGAAATAGAACTGAAGTTTTTTGTTTCTCCTGAATTTTCAGAAACTTTAAAAGAAAAAATTTCTGAGACAAAAGTACTTCAGCATAGTTGTCGTGACTTGGGTAACACCTACTTTGATACCGCCGATAAATGGCTGAGAAAGCACGACATTGGTTTAAGAATTCGCCGTTTTGATGATGTATTCGTCCAAACCGTAAAGACAGCAGGACGCGTCGTCGCAGGCTTACATCAAAGACCAGAATACAATGCTGAGCACACTAGCGACGAGCCTAATCTGTCGCTTCATCCTGTAGACATTTGGCCGCCAGGTAAAGACGCAGCAACGCTGCAATCTGAGCTTATGCCGTTATTCTCGACCAACTTCACACGTGAACAGTGGCTGATTGGCATGCCAGACGGTAGCCAAATAGAAGTGGCGTTTGACCAAGGTATGGTCGTCGCCAAAGGTGAAGATGGGGAAGAGAAACAAGAACCGATTTGCGAAGTTGAACTGGAACTTAAATCGGGCCAAACCGATGCCCTATTTACACTAGCACGTAGCTTTTGCGAGCAAGGTGGCATGCGTTTGGGTAACTTGAGTAAAGCGGCGAAAGGCTATCGACTTGCAAGTGGCTATGCAGGTGATGAAGTAAAATCGTTGGCGCTTGTGGACAGTAGCCCGACGGATACCGTTGAATGCTGCTTGATCAACTCTTTAGAACACGCCCTATCTCACTGGCATTATCACGAGCAAATTTATGCTGAGCGTGACAATGTGGAAGCGCTACGTGAAATCAGCAATGCCATTCGTTTTATTCGTCAAACATTGACCATTTTTGGTGGTGTTGTCCCTCGTCGCGCGAGTGCGATTCTGCGCCAAGAGCTTAAATGGTTGGAAGAAGAACTGAGTTGGTTGGATGAACATGCACACCTTGAAGAGCTCTTAGATGACAAAGGCAATGTGCTGCGTAAGTTGGATGCGCGTAAGTTCTTAGTATCTGAGTTGACTCAGCAGTTACAAGAGTTGCCAAACCGTGAAGAAGTGCTAGGGTTGCTCAATTCCGCACGTTACACAGGGTTACTGCTGGATCTAAGCCGCTGGATCTTAGCACGCGGTTGGCAGCCATTTCTTGATGAAAAAGCACGTGAAAAAATGGCAAGTAACATCATGCCGTTTTCAGTCACTCAGCTCGATCGCACTTGGGCAGAACTAATGGAAGCTTTCCCAGCAGAGCGCGACCTGACGGCGCAAGAGTACGTTGATCAGCGCTATCGCTTGCTGCGTAATCTCTATACTGGTATTGGTTTCGCGAGTTTGTATAACTCGGATGAGCGTAACAGCTTCCGTTTGCCATGGGCGGATCTGGTGCATGGTATCGATGATCTGCTAATGCTGAACCACTTGCTTCCGTTGGTAGATATGTTGGAAGACGCAGAAAAAGAGCAATTAGAACGCTGGTTGCACCGTCAAGAGCGTTCAATTTTGCATGCAATGGATCAAACCCGAGCGATCAGTGTGGAAGTTCAGCCTTATTGGCGTGAATGATCACCTTGACTACCTGTACAAAAAATAGGACCGCATGGTCCTATTTTTTTGTCTTTGTTTTGCTTTGTTGCAGTTCTTTTTCTATGAAGTCGAGTCGTTCTAGTATTTGGGCTTGTTGATTCAGGAGCTGCTCGAGCATACGTTCTTTATTGATTAAGCTGTGCGTCTGTTGTTTCGTCGGAGCGGTAAGAATAGAGGTGATAAGACCCGAAATCATACCAAAGATCCCCACACCACAAACAATGATGATGACGGCTAAAAACTTTCCTATTGAGGTCACCGGATAATGATCGCCGTAACCAACGGTTGAGATCGTTACGAATACCCACCACAAAGCATCGGCGCCAGTGCGAATATTTGCTTCTGGGTTTTTCGCTTCGATAAACAGCATTGCACTAGAGCCGAGCGTAATGAGGATCACCATCAACAGTAATATTGAGGCGACCGTCGTTTCGCGGCGGTTTTCTTTGAGCTGATGCAAAATGAACTTCGACGAGCGCAGTACTAATACCACTCGAAGAATATGAAAGATACGAGCAAAGCGCAGTGGCTCTATTAATGGGATACTCGCCACGAAATCTATCCAATGACGTTTAAGAAATAACCACCGATCTGTGGACCGGATCAAATCAATGGTGAGCTGTAATAGAAAAATACTACAGATTATGAAATCCAGACCGATAAGAACTTGACGGGTTTCGTGATCGATCGGGAAAAACAACAAGCCAGAGATCACAAATAGTGCCATAAAAGACAATATTAGTGACAACAGGCCCATCGGTCGTGTGCTGTCTTTGATATCATTGTTTTTCATACGAAGCTCGAAATAAATCGCGTAACCACGCTAAACGCGAACATAACTATAAGTAATATAAAGATTATAGATAAAGACTATATAAGACTCGGTGGAGAACTGACAATGGAAAAGCTGGCATTTAAGCCATGGGAAAGGGTCATATCCGACATTCGACTGGTTCCTAAAATGGTCATGTTGATGGTCTTCAGTACTGTCCTGATAGTGGCAAAACAACTGTGGGACGCGAACACCTTTTACGATTCACTTTTAGCGGCGACACAAAACGCGCAAGTTGCCCAACAGCATTACGAAGCATATTTAACGCAAGTTGCTTGGCAAACTGCCTTATTGATTGTGGTTTTTGTCGTGCTCTTATTAGCGGCGGCTAGAGTGATGCTGCGTCAAACACAGTATCTGAGCGACGCGATCAAACTGATGGCGAGCAAGAACCTCTCGGTACCATTTGGTATGGATTGTAAAGATGAATACGGAGACGTGGCACGTGAATTAGAAAAGACACGTCGCCAATTGCACGATGTGATTCAAATGCAAATCAACGCTTCTGATGAGTTATCCACACTCACGGAAGTGATGACGCTGAGCATGTCGGAAACGAAGGAATCGGCGCAAGAAGAGTTTAACGAAATTGATCAACTTGCGACGGCGATGAGTGAAATGTCGTCGACGGTGCAAACCGTCGCAGAACATGCTCAGACGGCGTCTTCTCTTACAGAGCAAGCTTCCGCACAAGCGATTTCTGGTCAACAGTTCTTGCAAAGTACGATGGCGAAAATGAGTGAACTCTCGTCGGACATCGCTTCATCAGCGCAGGCGGTTAACCAGGTCGAAGAACGTGTTGAATCCATTGGTAGTGTTGTGGGTACGATTCAAGGTATCTCTGAACAAACTAACCTGCTTGCACTGAATGCGGCTATTGAAGCGGCGCGAGCTGGCGAGGCGGGTCGTGGTTTTGCGGTGGTTGCAGATGAAGTTCGTAACCTTGCACAGCGTACACAACAAGCGACGGTAGAAATTCAAGAGATGATTGCTCAGCTGCAAACCAGTGCAGAATCTGCTGTAGAACTCATGGAGAAAAGCGTAGTGGAAGCGGCCGATGGAAACGAGCTGGTTTCTAATGCTGGATCTGAGCTCGACGGTATTGTTGGGCAAGTGACGCAAATCAATGACATGAACTTCCAAATCGCGACGGCGTCTGGTCAGCAAAGCAGTGTTGCAGAAGAGATGAGTCAAAACCTCACCAATGTACGTGAGCTGGTGGAAGCCTCGGTTGTGGTTGTGACAGAGCTGCTAGAAACTTCTGAAATGATGCAAAATAATGCTGGTGAGTTAGATAAGAAGATCAAATCTTTCCAAGTTTAATATTCCATCCAGAACTTTTGATAAAACGCCCACAAACCTTTTGTGGGCGTTTTTATTTGCTTTAAGTCTGGTATAAAGAATGAGTTACCGTGCTTTTCAAACAAGGAAGAAAAATGCAGCTGCCTTCGCCACTGATTTCTATCGCTGAATCTGCCGTACAAAATGCTCAAGAGGCAGGTTATTTTCCCCTTTGGCCAGATGAGATTGCGCAGCAATTTCGCTATGTGGCGGGCTTAAGCCAGTTTATTACCGAAGCGATTCATCGCGATGAAGTTTTAGCGCGTGAGCTACCGAACATGTTAGCGCAACCAAGCCGTCAAGAATCTTACCGTTCACGTCTTGCGGCACTGCTGGGACAATGCCCGGATGAGATGTCTGGTCATCGCGTATTGCGTCAGTTTCGCAACCGAGAAATGGTGTACATTGCGTGGAAGGATTTCACGCATGCATGGTCGCTAGAAACGTCTTTAAGCCACTTATCCGAGTTGGCTGAAGCGATGATTTTTGAAACCTATCAGTGGCAATATCAAGCGTGTTGTCAGGAGTGGGGAACGCCGACGAGTGAGGAAGGTGAAGTACAGCCGATGTTGATTATCGGCATGGGGAAACTGGGTGGCGGCGAGTTAAACTTTTCTTCCGATATTGATCTAATTTTCACATATCCAGAGAATGGCGAAACCCAAGGCGCTCGCCGCAGCATTGCTAATGCGCAATTCTTTACCCGTTTAGGGCAGCGAATCATTAAAGCGCTTGACCAACAAACCTTTGACGGCTTCTGTTACCGCGTCGACATGCGACTTCGCCCATTTGGAGAAAGTGGCCCATTAGTCATGAGCTATGCTGCACTAGAGGATTACTATCAAGAACAGGGACGTGACTGGGAGCGTTACGCAATGATCAAAGCTCGAGTGATGGGGTGCGAAATGTACCCGCAATACCAAGAGCTACGCCAAATGCTGCGTCCTTTTGTTTTTCGTCGCTATATTGATTTCAGTGCGATTCAGTCTTTGCGTCGGATGAAATCGATGATCAGTAGTGAGGTTCGCCGCCGAGGTTTGAACAACAACATTAAGTTAGGCGCAGGTGGTATCCGAGAAATTGAATTTATCGCCCAAGTTTTTCAATTAATTCGAGGTGGTCGCGAGCCTTCTCTTCGTAATCGAGGGTTGTTGGAAACGCTGCAAGGCATTGAAGAGCTGGCGTTACTCACTTCGCAAGAAGTCAGCAGTCTAGAAGCTGCATACAAGTACTTGCGTCAATTAGAAAACTTGTTGCAAGCGATGGCGGACAAGCAAACCCAGACGCTGCCTGATTGCGAAACCGAACGCTTAAAGCTCGCTACCGCGATGCAAATGACCTCTTGGGACCAACTGATTGAGCAAACTCAGCAGCACATGGCGAATGTCCATCAAGTATTTGAGTCGTTAATTGGTGATGATGAAGAAGACGAGGGTACTACGGTTGCTCGTCATTTTCATGAGCTATGGGATATGGCGAACAAACAAGATGTGCTTGAACATATCTTGCAGCAGGATATTCAGGTTGAAGACTTTGCTTCATGCGCGAAAACCATCATCAACTTTAAAACCGATCTGGCTAAAAAAACGTTAGGACCGCGTGGACGCGAAGTGTTAAACCGTTTGATGCCGAAGGTATTTGATGCGGTGTTTGCCCACCCTGATGCACAGTTTGGTTTACCGCGAGTGCTGCATTTACTGCACAATATCTGCACTCGTACGACTTATCTGGAGTTATTGGATGAGCACCCAGCGGCTTTAGTACAGCTCGTGCGTTTGTGTACCGCAAGCCCAATGATTTCAGAGCAGTTATCTCGGTATCCGATCTTACTCGATGAGTTGATCGATCCTGCACAGTTGTACAATCCAATCCCATTAGACAGTTACCGCACAGAGCTGCGTGATTATCTGGCCCGTATTCCAGAAGATGATATGGAGCAGCAAATGGAAGCGTTGCGCCAGTTTAAGCAAATCTGCATTTTACGTATTGCGGCGGCGGATATTGCTGGTGCATTGCCGGTGATGAAAGTGAGTGATCACTTAACCTATTTGGCGGAAGCTATCGTTGATGCGGTGGTCAGTCAGGCTTGGTTGCAGGTGTCCGAAAAATACGGCGAGCCAACGCATGTAAAAGATCGTGAAGGGAAGGGTTTTGCCGTCATTGGTTATGGCAAAGTCGGTGGCTGGGAACTCGGCTATAACTCCGACTTGGATATCGTCTTCATGCATGACTGCCCAGTCAATGTCTATACAGATGGCAAAAAGGAAATCGACGGCCGTCAGTTCTACCTTCGCCTAGCGCAGCGCATCATCCATATTTTCTCGACTCGCACCGCTTCCGGCATTTTGTACGAAGTCGATACCCGCTTGCGCCCATCTGGCGCGTCAGGTTTGTTGGTTAGCCCAACCGATGCGTTTGACGATTATCAGCATCAAGAAGCCTGGACATGGGAGCATCAAGCACTTGTGCGCGCGCGCTTGATTTACGGCGATGAACCCCTTGCCATTGCATTTCACAATACGCGACATGATGTGTTGTGCAAAGCGCGCGATCGGGCGGAACTGAAAAAAGCCGTTGTCGAAATGAGAGAGAAAATGCGCGGTCATCTTGGGGGGAAAAAGCCCGGCCGTTTTATGCTCAAGCAAGATGTGGGAGGGATTACCGATATCGAATTTCTCGCTCAGTACTTAGTGCTCAACTATAGTCACGATAAGCCGAAATTAACGCGTTGGTGTGATAATGTGCGCATCTTTGAAACGCTCATTGCACAAAATGTCATGGACGAAGACCAGGCAATGCAGTTGATACGTGCCTACACGACAATGCGAAACGAAATACACCGGAGAAATCTACTCAATTTAGATGCTGATGTGGTGGAAGATAAGTTTGTTGCCGAAAGGGAGTGGGTAAAACAGGCTTGGAATCAGTGGTTCAGTTAAGACCATATATTTAGCCTCGATAAGGGCTGTGATAAACTCACTTCGATTTAATTTTTGGAGACCAATAATGAAACCAATTCTACCTGATTACAACAGCGCTGGTGTGCTCATCATCGGTGATGTCATGCTAGATCGTTACTGGTATGGCCCAACCGGACGTATTTCTCCTGAAGCGCCGGTTCCTGTTGTAAAAGTAGAAAACAATGAAGAGCGTCCTGGTGGTGCTGCGAACGTTGCGATGAACATCGCATCACTAGGTGGCCATGCTCACATTGTTGGTCTAACAGGGGAAGATGAGCCTGCAAAAGTGCTGACGGAGACGCTGAGCTCACTCAATGTGAAATGCGATTTCGTTGCACTGCCGGATTACCCAACGATTACGAAGCTTCGCGTAATGAGCCGTGGACAACAGCTTATTCGTCTCGACTTCGAAGATAAGTTTGAAAACACGGATTCTGCACCTGTGCTATCGCGTATGGATGCCGCTCTGCCAAACGTTAAAGCCGTGATTATGTCTGACTACGCAAAAGGCTCGTTAGAGCATGTTCAGGCATACATCCAAAAAGCGCGCGCAGCAAACATTCCAGTTTTCATTGACCCTAAAGGTGCGGATTTTGAACGCTACCGCGGAGCAACACTTTTAACACCAAACATGAAAGAGTTTGAAGATGTCGTTGGCAAAGTAAAATCAGACCAAGAGCTGGTTGAAAAAGCACTTCAGCTTGTTGAAGAGTTTGATTTTGAAGCGCTACTGGTTACGCGTAGTGAAAACGGCATGACGTTGATCCGCCGTGGTCAAGAGCCATTCCACCTTCCGACTCAAGCGAAAGAAGTGTACGACGTGACAGGGGCTGGTGATACGGTGATTTCTGTACTTGCAGCTTCAGTTGCGGCGGGTAAATCCTTCGAAGAAGCGTGTGCACTAGCGAATGCTGCGGCAGGCGTTGTTGTTGGTAAGCTTGGTACCTCGACCTTGTCTGAAATTGAACTAGCAGAAGCGGTACATGGCAGCCAAGACACGGATTACGGTGTGATTTCAGAAAAAGCGCTGATTGAAGCAGTGAAAAAAGCACGTGCACGTGGCGAGAAAGTCGTTATGACAAACGGCTGCTTTGATATTCTTCACGCTGGGCATGTTTCTTACCTCAATCACGCTGCAGAACTTGGTGATCGCCTGATTGTTGCGGTGAATACCGATGAATCAGTGAAGCGTCTTAAAGGGCCTGGTCGTCCTGTGAATCCAACCGATCGCCGCATGGCGGTATTGGCAGGTTTGGGCGCTGTGGATTGGGTTGTACCATTTAGTGAAGATACGCCGCAACGTTTGATCTCGGAAGTTCTGCCAAGCTTGCTAGTAAAAGGTGGTGACTACAAACCAGAAGAGATTGCTGGTGGTAAAGAAGTCATTGCTGCAGGTGGCGAAGTTCGTGTATTGAACTTTGAGGATGGGTGCTCAACCAGTGAAATCATCAATGCAATCAAAGGCGGTAAGGGCTAAGCCTACGATTTGTTGGCATTGAAACGCTATTTGTTTGTAAAAGGCCGCCAAGTGCGGCCTTTTTGATACTTGATGTTCTGAGATACTTTTCGTCTCTTAACTGCAAGCAATAAAAAACGCCAGCTGATAAATCAACTGGCGTTTTTATTTATTGAGAACTGAAGCATTCAGTCAGCAATTATTTTGCTGCTTTCAAACCTGCATCAACGTCTAAGATGTCTTGTTCGCTTAGCGTACCAACGGCTTGGCGTAGCTGAAGAACACTTAAGATGTAGTCGTAACGAGCGTTCGATAGGTTTTTATTCGCATCGTATAGACGACGAGTTGCGTCTAGCACGTCAACGATAGTACGAGTACCCACATCAAAACCTGCTTCTGTTGCTTCTAGTGCAGAGCGCGCAGAAATAACGGCTTGCTCATAAGCACGTAGTGCGCCGATAGAGGCGTTAATGTTGTTGTTTTGTGCGCGAACATCTTTTACTACGCTACGGTATTGTGCTTCAAGATCTTCACTTGCTGCCACGTACGCGTATTCAGCCTGTTTGGTTTGAGAGGTGACGTTACCACCCGTGTATAGCGGCACCGCAAGGTTCACACCGATATTGAAGTTGTCTGTGGTGTTGTCACGAGAGCTATGAGACGTATCACCGTAGTTGTAACCACCGTCTAGAGACAGCGTTGGTAGATGACCAGAACTTGCTAGTGAAATATTGTCACGTGCGATATCTTGAAGAATACGTGAAGATAGCAAGGTCAGGTTTTTGGTTTTTGCTTCGTCAATTAGTGATTCAGCAGGCACGGTCGATGGGCTAGCAGTGAAGCGGCGAGTGTCCAAGATGTTGAGATCTTTGTGTTCTTGACCGGTAATTTCACGTAATGACTCGTAGCTGTTAGTCAGTGCGTTTTCTGCTAACACTTCATCCGCCAGTACTTGGTCGTACTGAGCTTGCGCGTCGTGTACGTCAGTGATCGCAGATAAACCTACTTCAAAACGCTGTTTTGTTTGCTCTAGTTGACGACCCACTGCGGCTTTTTCTGCACGGACGAAAACAAGGTTGTCTTGTGCGCGTAGAACTTCAAAATACGCTTGTGAAACACGAAGAATTAGTGCTTGTTGAGTCGCAGCGTAAGTTGCGTCTGCTTGACGAGCACTTTTCTCAGCGGTATCTAGCGAGATCCAAGATGCGCGGTTGTAAAGTGCTTGTGAAAAGCTAACACCAGCGGTTAGAGCGTTGGCATCGTTTGATACGTCATTGACTAGATTTGAGTCGTATTCAGTATCGCCACGAGTTAAGTTGTAACCTGCTGTTAGGTTAATTTGTGGTAATAGAGCACTACGGCTTGAGGTGATTGCTTCGAAAGCTTGGTCACGTTGTGCTGCTACACTGAGCAATTGTGGATCATTTTGTTTTGCTAAGTCGTAGATTTCAGCCAAAGAGTCTGCGAACGCAGACGTACTCATGCTACCTAGCGCTGCACTGATAAATAGTGGAAGCAATTTTTTCATTTTCTATTCCCGCGGTCAATAGATTGGTTAATTCTCAGTAGTTTAACTCAATTTGCACGATATTTACTCTAAAGTTTGCACTTTTTTACATGTAATTATCCAGTTGTGCAATAAATTTTCACCAAAGACTTAAATTAATTTGTAACTATTGTACAAAAAGTTGAGCCAAGTCCTTTGAGCAAGCGAATAACAATGAGTAAACTACAAGATTCACTCAGAGAGGTGTCGAATGCAACAGTGTGACAAACAACAAAAGGATTTTACTTCGCAAGATGTAAAAGTCATCTCGAAAGAAACCTTATTTGAAGGCTTTTTCAAAATGGTGAAATATCGCTTTCAGCATAAGCTATTTGCTGGAGGTTGGAGCGAGGTTGTCGAACGAGAAATGTTCGAGCGTGGTCATGCTGCAGCGATGCTTCCTTATGATCCAAATACGGATCAAGTGGTTATCATTGAACAGATTCGAGTAGGAGCCTTAGAGCATCAACACCCATGGCAGCTAGAGATTGTCGCGGGTATGATTGACCGTGATGAATCAGCTGAAGCCGTCATTCGCCGAGAAGCTGTCGAAGAGGCGGGGATACAAGTGGGGCGTGTTGCGCCAGTCACCTCTTATTATCCTTCTGCTGGCGGTTGCTCGGAAAAGTTGGACGTATTTGTTGGTGAAGTGGACGCATCTAAAGCGCACGGCATTCATGGTTTAGACTATGAGAATGAAGATATTCGCGTACATGTTTTGAGTCGTGAGCAAGCATATCAATGGGTGAAAGACGGAAAATTTGAAAATGGTGCGTCGATTATTGCGTTGCAATGGTTGCAATTAAACCATCAAGAGTTGAAGTCACAGTGGGGGCAACCCCAAATGGTGGAGAGTAAGTAATGGCACAAGTGGCTGAAAAACAGAGGTATCATGTTGATTTAGCGGGTCTAATGAGAACCTATGAGACCAACTATGCTAAATTGAACGCCTTATTGCCTGCTTCTGCCGAAGTTGGGGATGTACGCTGCTATCAAGCGGCGAACATGGTTTACCAACTGACCGTGAATGAAATCACAAAATACACCACAGTTGTTGAGATATGTCAGAGTGATGAAACGCCAGTGTTTCCTTTACCGACGATGTCTGTCAGGCTTTATCACGATGCGAGAGTAGCCGAAGTATGCTCAAGCGGAGAGTTCTCTCGCATAAAAGCTAAGTATGATTATCCCAACGACCAACTGATGCAGAAAGATGAAAAGCATCAACTAAACACATTCCTCGGTGAATGGCTGACGTTTTGTTTACGAAGTGGTATCAGTAGAACACCACTTGCCTTCAATTGATCGTCACGTCACTAAAGGAAAATAACAAATAACGATATAGTGGACGAATCAGGTTTTCATTTTGCAATCATCTAGTGACAGCATCAAACTTTTACAAATTACGGATACTCATCTGTTTGCTGCCGATGAGGGAAGTTTGCTGAGCGTAAAAACGGCCGATAGCTTTAACGCTGTTGTTGCTGATGTTTTACGCCGCAACGTGACGTTTGATTACATCTTGGCGACAGGGGACATTTCCCAAGACCATAGTGCAGAATCTTACCAGCGCTTTGCCGAAGGCATTGAACCGCTAGAGAAAGACTGCTTTTGGTTGCCTGGTAATCATGACTACAAGCCCAATATGGGCAGTGTATTACCTTCGCAACAAATCAAAGCGGCAGAGCATGTATTGCTTGGCGCGCATTGGCAGTTGGTTCTTTTAGACTCGCAAGTTGTTGGCGTTCCCCACGGACGCTTGAGTGATCAGCAGTTAGCGTTACTCGAAGAAAAGTTAGCAGAACACCCAGAAAGGCACACACTTGTGTTGCTGCATCACCATCCATTATTAGTGGGAAGCGCGTGGCTTGATCAACATACCTTAAAAGATGCCGAAGCGTTCTGGCAGGTTGTCGATCGTTTTGATAACGTGAAAGGCATTCTCTGTGGACATGTTCATCAAGACATGAATGTGCTTCATAATGGTATTCGAGTGATGGCAACACCCTCGACGTGTGTTCAGTTTAAGCCTAACTCGGATGATTTTGCCCTCGATACGACTTCGCCTGGTTGGCGTGAACTGCAGCTGCATGCTTGTGGTGATATTACGACTGAAGTGGGCCGACTTCCTGATGGCCAGTTCCAACCAGACTTCTCTTCTAACGGATACTAACGCGCCCGAGCTCTATGTTCGGGCTCGCTTTTTTGTGCGAGATATCTATGAGTAAACCTTCACTTCTTCTGTATATCCATGGTTTTAACAGCTCCCCACTCTCAATGAAAGCCAATGTGATGAGAGCATACTGCGAGCAGCATCGTCCTGATATCAAAGTGATTGTTCCCCAATTACCTTGTTATCCTCAACAAGCGGCGAAATTGTTGTTGGATATCATCGAGCAATATAAAGACGACTATAACATTGGTCTGGTGGGCAGCTCATTAGGCGGCTTTATGTCAATGTGGCTAAATGACAAGTTTGGATTTAAAGCGGTTGTGGTCAACCCCGCGGTTAAGCCCTATGAGTTGTTAGTAGATTATTTGGGTGAGCAAACTAACCCTTATACGCACGAAACCTATACACTTGAAGCTTGTCATATTGACGAGTTAAAAGCTCTTGATGTACAAAGCATCGCGTCGCCACATTCTTTCTGGTTGTTACAGCAGACAGAAGATGAGGTTTTAGACTATCGACAAGCGGTAGATAAGTTTGCAGACGCTAAGCAAACAGTAGAACAAGGCGGTGATCACAGTTTTGTAGGCTTTGAGCGTTATCCTGCACAGATTATCGAATTTCTAGAACTGTAATTCGAAAGCGATTGGAAAAGGCTCATAGTTTTTATTGATATATCCAACCGTTTCTTGACATGGGCGGTATGCTTTCCGACTATGTTTTGCCAAAAGATCTTAAGGGTCGAGGACCCTGGCTACTTTGTTATGCATCATGTTTACAAGCACTTAGTGATGTGAACAGGGTGGCTTTTTCGTTTCCTGAGTATGGGTTCACCCATTGGTGATATTCAGGTAACAAGTAAACTTTGAGAATAATTCCGTATTATGACTGAACAATATAATGCTGGTGCCATTGAAGTACTGAATGGCTTAGAGCCAGTACGTCGCCGACCAGGGATGTATACGGATACAGCGCGCCCAAACCATTTGGGCCAAGAAGTTATCGACAATAGTGTCGATGAAGCGCTAGCCGGACATGCCTCAAAAGTACAAGTCATCCTACATGCCGACCAATCACTAGAAGTGATCGATGATGGTCGAGGCATGCCTGTTGATATCCACCCAGAAGAGAAAGTGTCAGGCGTAGAGTTAATCCTATGCAAGCTGCACGCAGGTGGTAAGTTCTCTAACAAAAACTACCAATTCTCTGGTGGTTTGCACGGGGTAGGTATTTCGGTAGTAAACGCGTTGTCAAAACGCGTTGAAGTAACCGTTCGTCGTGATGGTCAAGTGTATGAAATTGCATTTGAGCACGGTGATAAAGTCTCTGACCTGACCGTAACCGGCACGTGTGGTCGTCGCAATCGCGGTACCAGCGTGCATTTCTGGCCTGATGCGAAGTACTTCGATTCGGCGAACTTCTCTGTTACGCGCCTAGTCAATAATCTGCGCGCAAAAGCGGTTTTGTGTCCGGGTTTAGAAATTACATTAACCGACAAAGTTAATGGTAAAGACTATAAGTGGTACTACGAAGACGGTCTTAAAGACTATCTTGCGGAAGGCGTAAAAGGCTACCCAGTTATTCCTGAAGAACCATTTACTGGTGAGTTCTTGGCGGATACCGAAGCGGCAAACTGGGCGGTAATTTGGCAGCCAGAAGGTGGTGAGATGATCACCGAAAGCTACGTTAACCTGATCCCAACCGCTCAAGGTGGTACGCACGTTAATGGTCTACGCCAAGGCTTGTTAGAAGCGATGCGCGAATTCTGTGAGTTCCGTAATCTATTACCTCGTGGCGTGAAGCTAACGGGTGATGACGTTTTCGACCGCTGTTCTTACGTGTTGTCGGTTAAAATTCAAGACCCGCAATTTGCAGGCCAGACCAAAGAACGTCTGTCCTCTCGTCAAACCGCGGCATTTGTCTCTGGCGTAGTAAAAGATGCGTTCAGTCTTTGGTTGAACGAAAAGCCTCAGCTAGCAGAGCAATTGGCAGAAGTCTGTATCGCTAACGCGCACCGTCGTATGCGTGCAGCGAAAAAAGTCGTACGTAAGAAAGTGGCGTCCGGCCCGGCACTGCCAGGCAAGTTGACCGACTGTTCAGCACAGGACTTAAGTCGCACTGAAATCTTCTTTGTGGAGGGTGACTCTGCGGGTGGCTCGGCAAAACAGGCACGTGACCGTGAATTCCAAGCCGTGATGCCACTGCGTGGTAAGATCTTGAACACGTGGGAAGTCTCTGCCGATCAAGTTCTTGCGTCTCAAGAAGTACACGATATTTCAGTGGCCTTGGGGATTGATCCTGACAGCGATAACCTTGAGGGGTTGCGCTACGGTAAGATCTGTATCCTTGCCGATGCGGACTCGGATGGTCTTCACATCGCAACGCTGCTTTGTGCACTGTTCACTCGTCACTTCCGTGCACTGGTTGAAGCGGGTCATATCTATGTGGCGATGCCGCCTCTGTATCGAATCGACTGTGGTAAAGAAGTGTTTTACGCCCTCGATGACGATGAAAAAGATGGCATCTTAGAGCGCTTGTCGAAGAAGAAAGCAAAAATCAACGTGCAACGATTCAAAGGTCTGGGTGAGATGAACCCACTTCAGTTGCGTGAAACCACCATGGATCCGAACACGCGTCGCTTAGTGCAGCTAACCATTGACGACTCTACGGCGACCATGGAAATGATGGACATGCTGCTGGGCAAAAAGCGTGCAGATGACCGTCGTTCTTGGCTACAAAACAACGGCGACTTGGCAGAGGTGTAACGGATGTCTACAGAAATTACCTACGATGGCGTCGAACAGTTGCCAATGCGCAAGTTCACTGAAGACGCTTATCTGAACTACTCGATGTACGTCATCATGGACCGCGCCTTGCCATACATTGGTGATGGCTTAAAGCCGGTTCAACGACGCATCATTTATGCGATGTCAGAGCTTGGTCTCTCCGCATCAGCAAAATACAAAAAATCTGCACGTACCGTTGGTGACGTGTTAGGTAAATACCATCCGCACGGTGATTCAGCGTGTTACGAAGCGATGGTATTGATGGCTCAGCCATTCTCTTACCGCTATCCATTAGTGGATGGTCAAGGTAACTGGGGTGCGCCAGATGACCCGAAATCATTTGCGGCAATGCGTTATACCGAAGCAAAACTGTCTAAGTTTGCTGAAGTATTGCTAGGCGAACTGGGCCAGGGCACGGTTGAATGGCAACCTAACTTTGATGGCACAATGAAAGAGCCACAAATGTTGCCAGCACGTCTGCCTCATATCTTGCTTAACGGTGTAACCGGTATTGCGGTTGGTATGGCAACAGACATCCCACCGCATAACGTTCGTGAAATCGCAGATGCGACTATTCATTTGATCGACAACCCGAAAGCAGAACTGCCGGACGTGATGCAATATGTTAAAGGTCCGGATTACCCAACAGAAGCAGAAATCATCTCGCCGCAAGCGGATATTGAGAAGATTTACCGCAATGGTCGCGGCAGCATCAAGATGCGCGCGGTATGGCACAAAGAAGGTTCTGATATCGTTATCACCTCTCTGCCACACCAAGTATCGGGTGCAAAACTGCTTGAGCAAATCGCCAACCAGATGCGTGCGAAGAAGCTACCAATGGTTGACGATCTTCGTGACGAGTCGGATCACGAGAACCCAACGCGTATCGTTGTGGTACCTAAGTCAAACCGCGTCGATTGTGATTTGTTGATGAACCACTTGTTCGCATCAACGGATCTTGAGCGCAGCTACCGCGTTAACTTGAACATGATTGGTTTGGATAATCGTCCTCAAGTTAAAGGTCTGGTGCAAATTCTGTCAGAGTGGATTGAGTTCCGTCGCACGACCGTACGTCGTCGTCTACAACACCGCCTAGACAAAGTCATGGCTCGCTTACACATTTTGGAAGGTTTGTTGGTTGCTTACCTAAACCTAGATGAAGTGATTGAGATCATCCGTACCGAAGATGATCCTAAAGCGGTATTGATGGCACGCTTCGGTATTACCGATATCCAAGCGGATGCGATTCTAGACACCAAACTTCGTCATCTAGCCAAGCTAGAAGAGATGAAGATTCGTGGTGAGCAAGACGAGCTAGAGAAAGAGCGCGAGAAGCTAGAACAGCTACTCGGTTCTGAGCGCCGTCTAAACACACTACTGAAAAAAGAAATTAAAGCAGACGCAGAGAAATACGGTGATGACCGTCGATCTCCATTGGTTGAGCGTGCAGAGGCAAAAGCGCTCACTGAACGTGATCTTGTTCCAAGTGAACCAATCACGGTTGTGCTTTCTGAGAAAGGTTGGATTCGTCACGCGAAAGGCCATGACGTAGATGCAGAAGGCCTGAACTATAAGTCGGGTGATAAATACTTAGCGCACGCGCGAGGTAAGAGTAATCAGCCTGCGGTATTCCTAGGTAGTGACGGTCGAAGTTACTCTCTGGAATCGCACTCGCTGCCTTCTGCTCGTAGTCAAGGTGAGCCGATTACCGGTCGTTTGAATATTACGGCTGGTAGCAGTATTCGCCAAGTGATCATGAGTGAAGAAGATCAGCTGTGGCTGGTGGGCTCTGATGCAGGTTACGGCTTTGTATGTAAAGGCGCTGACTTGCTGTCTAAAAACCGCAGTGGTAAAGCGCTGGTCACTTTGCCGGCTAACTCTGAGGTCATGACGCCAAAAGCGATTGAAGATTTAGATTCTGATGAAATCTTAGCAATCACTAACCAAGGTCGCATGCTGCTGTTCCCAATCAAAGACCTGCCACAACTGGCGAAAGGTAAAGGGAATAAGATCATCAATATTCCTGCTGCTAAAGCAAAAGAGCGAGAAGAAGTACTATCTCACTTAATGTCTTTACCAAAAGGTGCATCGTTAACGCTGTACGCGGGTAAGCGAAAGTTGGGTCTTAAACCGTCTGACCTTGATAACTTCCGTGGCGAACGTGGTCGCCGAGGTGGGTTATTACCAAGAGGTTTGCAGCGAGTCACTCGCATTGAAGTTGAGCTGGATGATTCCGATACGACGGAAGCACCGAGCGATAGCGAGTAACGCACAAATAAAAAATCCCAGCCAATGGCTGGGATTTTTTATGCTTCTTGCTTGTCTTCGGCAATGGTGACTTTCAAGCTCATCTCTTTTCCTTTGCGAATGATGCCGACGTCCACGGTGGTGCCAGGACGTAAATCGGTGACGATATCCATGACGCTCTGACGCCCTTGCACTTTATTGCCATCAATACTGATAATGATGTCCTGCTTTTGGAAGCCTGCCGCATTGGCTGGACCATTTGGATCAATACCAAGCACGACAATACCACCTATGTGTTCATTTCCAAGTAGGCGAGCAGTGACCGCATTAATGTCTTGGCCGTCGATACCAATATAGCCACGAATCACGCGACCATCAGCGATGATTTTCTGCATGATCTTGCTGGCTAGTGGCGCAGGGATCGCAAAGGAAATACCGTAAGTTTCTAAATCAGTCGCTTGTTGGAAAGAGGCGGTATTGATGCCGACGAGCTCACCTTGTGTGTTCACTAGAGCACCGCCAGAGTTGCCCTCATTGATGGCGGCATCGGTTTGAATGAATGCTTGGCGACCGTCGCTAATCGATGAGCGTCCTGTTGCTGAAATAATGCCGAACGTTGTGGTTTGTCCAAGGTTGTATGGGTTACCGATGGCTAGGACCACATCACCCACTTGTGGCTTGTAATTCGAGTTCAGAGGAATAACAGGTAAATTTGAACCTTCGACACGCAGTACGGCAATGTCTGTGCGTTTATCCGTGCCAACTAGCTGAGCTGCCGCGGCTCTACCGTCTTGTAATGCGACAACAATTTGGTCTGCTTGAGCAACCACGTGGTAGTTGGTAATGATGTAGCCTTTCTCACTGACAATGACACCAGAACCCAGACCTTGAGTCGAGAGTTTACTGCGATCATTTTCAAGATATTTACGGCTGTAGATGTTTACTACGGCAGGTGCTGCTCTTCGCACCGCCTGATTAAATGTCAACTCAACGGATGCGATATTAACAGGTTGCGGATCTAGCGCGGCAGGAATTACGTTGTGGCGCAAAGATGGCACCGCCAGTAATACCACTGCGGCAGTAGCCAAGCCTAAAAAGACAGAACGTAATAAAAAGCTGAGCATATCCTCTCCATGCATGAGCGCCAAAATGGCATAGAAGATGAA
The DNA here is from genome assembly GCF_000024825.1 of Vibrio antiquarius. NCBI lineage: Bacteria > Pseudomonadati > Pseudomonadota > Gammaproteobacteria > Vibrionales > Vibrionaceae > Vibrio > Vibrio antiquarius. The sequence continues at coordinate 3,238,773 of NC_013456.1, read as the reverse complement.
GAATAGCATTACATTGAAAAATAACAAAAGGGCAGCACGGAATCGTGCTGCCCTTTTCATTAGCTATTGAGCGATAAGGAAAAGTATTCGAGGCTTATTACTCGGTGCTATGCATCGAAAACCTTATTTCCTATCACTTTGAAAGTGACTAACGAATAACAAGATAAATAGTACGTTCGCCACGCTGAATATTCAGAGCCAATACGCCTTTGTGTTTATCCACGATTGCACGAAGCTCAGCAAGGTTTTTCACGCGCTGACGGTTCACACCGATAATGATGTCACCTTGTTGTAATTGATATTGAGCAGCCGGAGAGTTATCTGCAACGCTTGATACTTTAACGCCTTGAATCGCATCACTTGGTGTCGTATTGCTTAATTCCGCACCCTTGAGCCCTTCGTGTAATGTTTCGGCTTTGGCTTTCATATTTGTAGATTCGCCAAGCGTTACATCAAAGGTTTTGTTCTTACCATCTCGAACCACACCTAATGTGATTTCTTTACCTGCGCCCAGCGTTGCCACTTTTGCGCGGAGCTCTGAGAAAGTATTAATCGCTTTGCCGTTTACCGATACAATTACATCACCGGCTTTCAATCCAGCTTTATCGGCTGCGCTGTCCGGTACGACTTGACCAATAAAGGCCCCTTTACTCGACTCGTAACCCAGTGCATCAGCTAGCTCAGAGGTTACTTCGCCACCTTGCACACCCAACATGCCGCGTTTGACTTCACCAAACTCTAGAATTTGCTCGGTGAGGTTTTTCATCATGTTTGATGGAATCGCAAAGCCAATCCCCACGTTACCGCCGTTAGGGCCTAAAATCGCAGTATTAATACCGATCAGCTCACCATTAAGGTTGACCAATGCACCACCAGAGTTACCGCTGTTAATTGCGGCATCGGTTTGGATGAAGTTTTCGAAGTTTTCAACGTTTAAGCCACTACGGCCTAACGCTGAGACGATGCCCGACGTCACGGTTTGACCGAGTCCAAATGGGTTACCAATCGCAACCGTAAAGTCACCTACGCGAAGTTTGTCGGAATCTGCGACTTTAATTTGCGTTAAGTTTTTCGCTTTTTCTAATTTAAGCAACGCAACATCGGCCATCTCATCTCCGCCAACGAGCGTAGCGTCATACTCGCGACCATCATAGAGGCGAACTCGAATCTCATCCGCGCCCTTGATTACGTGGTAGTTAGTGACGATATGCCCTTTTTTCGCATCAATAATGACACCAGAACCTAAACCTCTGAACGGGCGCTCACGCCTTTGCTCCATCGGAAAGTCCGGTCCAAAGAAGAATTGAAATTGTTCGGGAATACGGCTGGTTTGTACTTGTTTGCCTTCTACAGCAATACTCACAACAGCAGGGGTTACTTTCTCAAGCATGGGCGCCAAGCTAGGTAACTGTTGGCCATCCACATTTAAAGGTAATGCGGCGGTGGCTTGAACTGGCGCAATAATAGAGCCCAAACTCAGAGATAGAACGGTGAGCGCAAGCAGTGGTTTTTTCATCCAATAACTCCTCTTGAAACATGTCTGCCAAAAAGAAATATCCGAACGGTTAGTTCACTTTGTTAATAACTAATATAGGGCCTAGTTCGGATAATCAAAGGGGGAGGCAGTTCACATCCAAGTTAGAGCAAAGGTAAGGAGAAAAAGTTCAAAAAAGGGCCGATACAAATGTATCGGCCCTAATAGGTAGAGGTAAGAGAAGATTATGATGCTTTTGCGGTTACCGCTTCGGGAGCATTAATGATTTCTTTCTCTTGATCCTTTAAAAGACCCGTTGCGCCATTGGCGTAGTCTTTTGGCTGTTCATTAAACTCTGGTTGATCTTCTGCAATAGCTTCAGAAGACATTGCCGTTTTCTTATCAAACGGGTTGTCTTGCTCTGGCAAGTTTGGCAAAAGCTCAGAAGAGGTCTTAGCCATATGTTGGTACAGCTTGGTGTAATCTTTACCTAGTGTATCCAACATTTCTGCGGTTTGTGCAAAATGATCGACGAGCTCTTGACGTTGTTGCTCTAGTTCAAACTTGGCCGCTTCAAGTTCTTTCTGCACAGACTTTTGTTTCTTGTATTCAGGGGTGGTTAGTCTACTAATGACTACGCCTACGATTGTACCGACCAGCAAACCCACAATGGCATAAATCCAAGGCATAACTGCTCCTTATAGTTGTTTTAACAAGTCTTTTACTACTTAGTTACACGCGGTGCTAGTCCATGTTACTATGGCTTGAACAGCCGATAAAGAAAAATAGCAGTATGTCTTCGGGGACTGATAACTACTTCTCTCTATTCTCAAAGTTGACCCCGAGGTAACCCTTTTCCCAGTACCTCTATACGACTTAATACGATGACACCACTACAACAATATCAAAAAGACATAGCAGAACACGGGTTTCAGCGTGATGAAGCTCAGTATCAAGCGGTCGTTGCATTAGATAAGCTTTACCATGCTATCGTTGAATTTCAGTCAGCTCCTGTGCCCCAGCTTTCCAAATGGCAAAAGCTCATGGGGAAAAAAATCGACATGCCTGAACCCCCAAAAGGTCTTTACTTTTGGGGAGGAGTCGGACGCGGTAAAACGTACCTCATGGATGCGTTTTTTGATGCTTTACCAACCCAAAGAAAAATGCGCGTACACTTTCACCGTTTCATGTATCGAGTACATGATGAGTTGAAGCTGTTAGGTGATGTCGAAAATCCGCTAGCAAAAGTAGCGGATAAATTCAAAGAAGAAGCGGATGTGGTTTGCTTTGATGAATTTTTTGTCTCTGACATTACGGATGCGATGATCCTTGCAACGTTACTCCAAGAGATGTTCAAGCGACAGATGATCCTAGTCGCGACTTCAAACATCGAACCGCAGAACTTATATCGTAATGGCTTACAAAGAGCGCGCTTTTTGCCTGCAATTGATATGATTTTGGCACGCTGTGACGTGTTGAATGTTGATAGTGGCGTTGATTATCGCTTAAGAACGCTTGAACAGGCCGAAATATACCATTATCCACTTGATGAACAGGCCAACATTAACCTCAACAAGTATTATCAGCAGCTGACGGGCGAGCGTCAGATCGTCGCTCATCAAATCGAAGTTAATCACCGTAAGCTTGAGGTAGTTGAAGCGAGTGATGGGGTTCTGCATGCGTCTTTTGCTCAGTTATGCCAAACCGCTCGCAGTCAAAATGACTATATTGAGCTATCCCGAATTTATCACACGGTATTATTGGCGGACGTTCAACAGATGAACCGAAAAATAGATGACGCTGCGAGGCGTTTTATCGCACTGGTCGATGAGTTTTACGAGCGCAATGTGAAGTTGATTATTTCTGCTGAAGTACCAATGGAAGACTTATATACTGAGGGGCAGCTCGAGTTTGAATTTAAGCGCTGTTTGTCTCGGCTCACTGAGATGCAAAGTCATGAGTACCTCGCGCGTGAGCATTTGGCCTAAATCTAGTGGGTTCTTAAAAAGTGAAGAAAAAATTAGTGATTTGGCGCAAAAAAAGGTGATTTTTTCTTCGCTCTTCTCTATAATCCTGCGACCCACCGTTACTGCAGACCGGATTATCGAAGTTATTTCGAAATTGAAGGTCGAGAGTACCAACGACTCGAAGGGGTGATGACTGGGCTCTTAGACAGTGTGGGAGCACCAGAACGGTGTTCCTTAAAGTTTAAATTTTAATTAACGGGTTATTATTAGCATGAAAACTTTCGTTGCTAAACCAGAAACTGTAAAACGCGACTGGTACGTTGTAGACGCTGAAGGTAAAACTCTTGGTCGTCTAGCAAGTGAAATTGCATCTCGCCTACGTGGCAAACATAAAGCTGAATACACTCCTCACGTTGACGCTGGTGACTACATCATCGTTATCAACGCTGAGAAAGTTGCTGTAACTGGTAACAAAGCTAAGAACAAAGTGTACTACCGTCACTCTGAGTTCCCAGGTGGTCTAAAATCTATCACTTTTGAAAAGTTGATCGATCGTAAACCTGAGATGGTTCTTGAGCTTGCAGTTAAAGGCATGCTTCCACGTGGTCCTCTAGGCCGTGCTATGTACCGTAAGCTTAAAGTTTACGCAGGCGCTGAGCACAACCATGTTGCTCAACAACCACAAGTACTAGACATCTAATTGGGGATTTCGAAAATGGCAGAGAATCAATACTACGGCACTGGCCGTCGCAAAAGCTCAGCTGCACGTGTTTTTATTAAACCAGGCAGCGGCAACATTGTAGTAAACAAGCGTAACCTTGACGAATACTTCGGTCGTCCAACAGCTCGCATGGTTGTACAACAACCTCTAGAACTTGTTGAACTAACTGAAAAGCTAGACCTTTACGTAACAGTTAAAGGCGGCGGTATTTCTGGTCAAGCTGGTGCTATCCGTCACGGTATCACTCGCGCGCTTATGGAATACGATGAGTCTCTACGTCCTGCTCTACGCGCAGCTGGCTACGTTACTCGTGACGCTCGTTGCGTTGAACGTAAGAAAGTTGGTCTACGTAAAGCACGTCGTCGTCCACAGTTCTCTAAGCGTTAATTTCCTCTTATTGGAAATTCTGCTTTTCAGAGTTACTCTGGAAACTGTGTACCAAAAGCTCGGCTCTATGCCGGGCTTTTTTGTTTTTAAAGAAATAATACCTGCCTATCAATATCCATTTGTATTCACTTATAACTAGGCTCAGAGTAAGGCTTCTTCCTTACCATACGTTATAAGCTTATTTATCTGCTGTGGGTGCCTTTACGTCTTAATATCCCTGCAACATGTTTTAAAATGCCTACTCGTCTTTTTTGCGTATGCGGCGTGCTACAAAAGTGAAAATACAAACAACGTAAGTTGAATGCGCACTAAGAAATATTTTGCTGTGTAATTAACTGAAAACTACCAAGATAAAAGGTTTGAATAGCTTTCAGCAGAACTTCCATATTGTGCTTTCTTGTTACAAATCACATCAATTTTTTATAATTCTGCCGCTTTTGTGACGACGCGAGCGATTTGCCTCACAAATGTTACAAAAAGGTAGCTTTATCTTGTCAAAAAGTAGGGTTTTCTTTATCATTTCCCTCCAATAAATAGAACTAAATTCATTATTTGTTAGCCATGCTCTTATAAGCGGAATAATAACGATCCAAAGGGAGCAAATGGGAGAATGTTTGGATGAGCAACGCGCCTTTAAATAACGGTCGCAGGCGTTTTCTAACCGCTACAACGGCAGTTGTTGGTGGGTTAGGGGCAGTCGCCGTCGCCGTGCCTTTTATCAAATCATGGAATCCGAGTGCTAAAGCCAAAGCGGCAGGTGCACCGGTGGAAGTGGATATAAGTAAAATTGAACCAGGTCAGCTGGTTCGTGTCGAGTGGCAGGGGAAACCTGTATGGATTGTTCGCCGCACTCAAAGCGTTCTAGATAACTTAAAAACGATCGGCGATAAGCTTCGTGATCCGCAATCTGAAATGGAACAGCAGCCTGAGTACGCTCAGAATGAGTTTCGTTCGATTAAGGAAGAGTTTTTTGTCGCTGTTGGTTTCTGTACTCACCTAGGTTGTTCACCAACCTATCTACCAGACTCTTTCTCAGAGCAGGTCCAGGGCGTAAGATCTGGCTTCTTCTGTCCTTGTCATGGTTCTAAGTTCGATATGGCTGGTCGAGTGTTCCAAGGGGTACCTGCTCCATTGAACCTTGTCGTTCCTAAGCACATGTATTTGAGCGACACCAAGCTCATTGTGGGTGTTGATGAGGGGGATGCATAATGCAAGCAATGTTAGACTGGGTTGAAAAGCGTATTCCTGCAATGAATGCTTATAAAAAGCATTTGTCTGAATACCCAATGCCTAAGAACTTCAACTTTTGGTACCTTTTCGGTTCTCTGGCGATGCTGGTTCTGGTTAACCAAATCCTAACGGGTATTTGGCTAACGATGAACTACGTTCCTTCTGGTGACGGTGCGTTTGCTTCTATCGAGTACATCATGCGTGATGTAGAGTACGGTTGGCTTCTACGTTACATGCACTCAACTGGCGCATCTGCTTTTTTCGTTGTTGTGTACTTGCACATGTTCCGTGGCTTGATCTACGGCTCATACCAAAAACCTCGTGAACTACTGTGGATCTTCGGTATGTTGATCTTCCTCGTTCTAATGGCTGAAGCATTCATGGGTTACCTACTGCCATGGGGTCAGATGTCATACTGGGGTGCGCAGGTAATCATTTCTTTGTTTGGTGCGATTCCTGTTATCGGTGATGACCTAACGCTTTGGATCCGTGGTGACTACATCATCTCTGGTGCAACGTTAAACCGTTTCTTCGCACTACACGTTATTGCACTGCCTATCGTTCTGCTTCTTCTTGTGGTTCTGCACGTATTGGCGCTGCACGAAGTCGGCTCAAACAACCCTGATGGTATTGAAACTAAGCTACCAAAAGGTTCAATGGGCGATGATTACAAGACACAGTTCAAGTTCCACGATTACTACACGAAGAAATACGACATTATCGACTCTATTCCTTTCCACCCATACGGTACGGTTAAGGACTTAGTTGGTGTGGCTGGTTTCTTGTTCTTCTTCTGTTACGTGCTGTTCTTTAACCCAGAAATGGGAGGATACTTCCTTGAACCGCCTAACTTTGAAGCGGCCAACCCACTGAAGACACCAGAGCACATTGCTCCTGTATGGTACTTCACGCCGTTTTACGCAATCTTACGTGCGGTTCCAGACAAACTATTAGGTGTTATCCTAATGGGTGCTTCAATTGCAGTGCTGTTTGTTCTACCTTGGTTGGATCGTTGTAAAGTTCGTTCATACCGTTACCGTAGCAAACTTCATCTGTTGAATATTGTACAGTTCACTATCGCCTTTATCGCTCTGGGTATTTTAGGTGCGTTACCTGCAACACCAACGTACACACTACTATCTCAGATCTTTAGCTTGTGTTACTTCATGTTCTTTGTGTTGCTGTTCTTCTACAGCAAAAATGAAGCAACCAAACCATTACCAGAGAGGGTGACATTCAAATGAAGAAGTGGATTGTAATTCTATTTGCTATGTTGCCATCACTAGCGATGGCAGCGGGGGCTAACGTTCCGCTTGATAAAGCGAATGTTGACCTAACGGATAAAGCTTCGCTACAAAACGGTGCGAAGTTGTTCATGAACTACTGTTTTGCTTGTCACTCAACGCAGTATCAGCGTTATGAGCGTGTAGCAACAGACTTGGAAATTCCAACAGACTTAATGAAAGAAAACCTGATTTTCAATCCTGAAGCGAAAATCGGTGATCTAATGGTCAACGCAATGCCACCGAAGCAAGCGGCAAACTGGTTTGGTGCTCCACCACCAGATCTTACGTTGGTTGCACGAGTTCGTGGTGCTGATTGGTTATACACTTACTTACGCTCTTTCTATGTTGATCCATCTCGTCCATTCGGCGTGAACAACATTGTCTTCCCGAGTGTTGGTATGCCACATGTGCTCGAAGAGCTACAAGGTATCCCGACGCCGATTTACGATACGAAAATCGTAGATGGCGAAGAAGTACAAGTTGTTGTTGGTACTGAAACAGACGGTACGGGTGAGCTGAGCGAAGGCGAATACGACAAAGCGGTTGGTGACCTAGTGAACTTCTTGGTTTATTCAGGTGACCCAGTGCAACTTGAGCGTCATGCTTTAGGTTGGTGGGTAATGGGCTTCTTAGTGCTTCTAACCATCGTTGTCGTGATGCTCAAGAAAGAGTATTGGCGCGATGTGCATTAATTGTGCTAAAATACCGTGCTAATTCCCAATTTTAATTGATGTACAATGGAGGCTTAGCCTCCATTGTTTTTATTTGTAAGTGTACTGGAGGGCTCCATGGCTGTAGCTGCCAATAAACGTTCTGTGATGACTCTTTTCTCAAGTGCATCAGATTTGTATAGCCATCAGGTTCGCATTGTACTAGCTGAAAAAGGCGTAAGTGTTGAAGTTGAGCTTGTTGACGAAGCAAACCTTCCTGCTGAGCTTGTTGAGCTAAACCCATATAAATCAGTGCCAACTCTTGTTGACCGTGAGCTAGCTCTTTACGATTCAAAAATCATCATGGAGTACTTGGACGAGCGTTTCCCTCATCCACCTCTAATGCCGGTTTACCCTGTTGCTCGTGGCAACAGCCGCTTGATGATGTACCGTATCGAACGCAACTGGTATTCACTCGCTGAAAAAGTGATGAAAGGTAATGCGGAAGAATCAGAAAAAGCACGCACAAAGCTGCGTAATGATCTTCTAACATTAGCGCCAATTTTTGCTGAATATGAGTACTTCATGAGCGAAGAATTCAGCTTGATCGACTGTTACCTAGCTCCATTATTGTGGCGTCTGCCTCAACTTGGTATCGATCTGGTTGGCCCTGGTTCAAAAGAAATCAAGGTGTACATGAACCGCGTATTTGAACGTGATTCGTTCCTTGCTTCTTTAACTGAAGCTGAACGTGAAATGCGCCTAGTTCGCTAAGCGATTTTAAACACGTTATGGATATTGCAAAAATGACTGCTCGCCGTCCGTATATGCTTCGTGCATTTTACGATTGGCTAGTAGACAATGACTTGACTCCTCACTTGGTGGTGGATGCAACGATGCCGGGCGTACGTGTACCGGTTGAGTTTATTCAAGATGGTCAAATTATTTTGAATATTGCACCACGTGCGGTGGGTAATCTTGAGTTAGGTAATGATGCGATTACCTTCCATGCTCGCTTTAGCGGCCGTCCACACTCAGTAATTGTGCCTGTGTATGCTGTCCAAGCTATTTATGCGCGTGAGAATGGTGCTGGTACTATGTTTGAACCAGAAGAAGCGTACACTCACATCGAAGAAGAAGCGATGACCGAGGAAGAATCATCCCCATCGTTTACAACGGTTAGCGATGAGCCTTCTGAGTTAGCCTCTGATTCGGATGCCGAAGAGGACGATGCTCCTCGACCAAAAGGCAAACCAAGCTTAAGAGTGATTAAATAATAAAAAAGCAGCGTAACGCTGCTTTTTTTCTTTTTAGTGTCTTGACGTGTTTTCAAGTGATGTTTCGCAATTACTCAATCGTAAATGCTTCGACGTTGGCTTCATTTTCCGCGTTTGTCTCACTTTCTATTGTTTGTACACCGTCACTCGGTAAGTCCACTTCAACAGGTTCCATTTCGCCATATTGGAACCCTTTAATGACTTGTTTTACGCCAGAGATATTACGCGCGATTTCTGTCGCTCGCTCGCCTTGCTCTGGTGTGACATAACCAAACAGAAAAACGTCGCCGTCTTCAGTGATCACTTTAACCTTAACGCCATTGAGTTCAGAGTCGGTCAGCAAGGCTGATTTTACTTTGGTTGTGATCCAACTGTCGTTGCTAATTTGAGTGACAGTGAGTGGCTCTTTTTGTTTGATTTGATTGTGTATGACTTTCACACCACTAACTTCTCGAGCTCTTCGCTCCAAAGCATGGATAAGGTCTTGCGTTGGAGCCTGACCCATAAGAACAACCGTACCGTTATAAGAGCTGGCAACCACACGAACTTCACCTTTAAACGGCGCCTTGTTACCGATCGCTGCAACTTCGAATTCGATGTTGTTGTCCTGCCAAATTTGTTTTGTACTGCGTGTGTCCGTGACAATATTTGCTGTGGTTGCAGCGCCAGCGATAAACAAGCCAGCACAACCACTTAAACTCAATGCTGTTAATAAGATAACAAAGCTACGTATCATAATTCTGACCCTCAGTCTTGGTTACTCTTCATGAGCAGGGAAAAGCACCTGGTCAATAAGATCACAAAGACAATGGAGTGTCACCATATGTACTTCGTGAATACGTGCAGTGCGGTGTGATGGAATGCGAATTTCGACGTCGTTCTCACCAAGCAGTCCTGCCATCTCACCGCCATCTTTTCCTGTTAGCGCGATAATCGTCATGTCTCGAGTTACGGCCGCTTCCATCGCTTTGATAATATTTTTGCTGTTACCGCTAGTCGACATGGCAAGCAGAATGTCGCCTGGCTGGCCAAACGCTCGCACCTGTTTTGAGAAAATTTCCTGGTAGTGGTAGTCGTTTGCAACAGCGGTCAGGGTTGTATTATCGGCTGTTAAGGCCATTGCAGGTAGGCTAGGGCGCTCAGTTTCAAAACGGTTTAAAAGACAAGAAACAAATTGTTGAGCGTTTGAAGCACTGCCGCCATTACCACAACATAAAATTTTGTTGCCATTGAGCAAGCTTGAGACCATCGCTTGGGCCGCGTGAGTAATGGCATCGGGCAGCGCCTCTGCTGCTGCGATTTGAATTTGAATACTTTCTGTAAAGCTGTCTTTAATGCTGTCTAGCATCGCTTATCCTTCAGAGATTGCGTTTTCTATCCAGTTGATATCTCGCCCATTGTCATGAATAGCGATGACATCAAACCGATAATCGATATTGTGTTTTAAGCGCTTTTGTTGGCTAAGCCAAACTTGTGCAGTTTTGATTAGCTTGCGCATTTTTGCGTGCGTTACCATTTCTGCTGCTGAGCCAAAGTGATCATTCTTACGATATTTGACTTCAACAAACACGATAGTTTCACCTTGTTGGAAGATTAAATCAATCTCACCGACCTTGGTCAGGAAATTTTGTTCAATAAAGCGCAAACCCTGGCGTTGCAAATAGTGCTTCGCCAGAGCTTCATATTGATTTCCGATTTGGCGCTTACTAAAGAGCCCCACGCTCAGCCCAGCTCAATTCACGCTGTACAACACAGTTGTTGTCGATACTTAAAATACCGGTTTGGCCACCGACTGAGTAACCAGGAACGACCTTCATTTGTGGAAGTTCACCGATCAATTTATATGCATCCATACCGAGTGCTTTCAAACGTTTTTCCATGTTAGATTGCTCTGACCAAAGCTCGTTCATTTCAGCGGTCACGCTAGGATCTGGGTCAATCAGCAATGGAATGTCGCTGTAGATGATGCCTGTTAGATCTTCGTATGTCGCGCCGCCACTGTTGCTACGCGAACTAGAGAAGATTTGTGGTGCTTTCGCATCAGGGTTAATCGCTACTTCGATAAACGGCTTGATCAAAGTCAGCTCAGTGCTTCTAGCTACGATATAAACCGCATCAACATCACGACGGCTACGTGGCTGTGTTTCAAGCTTAATTCGCATTAATGATTGCATCTGGGCGATACGCTGCTTGCTCTCTTGCAGGCCAAATACTTCATTGATGTCTTTTTGAAGTTGGCGCTTGTCACCAAAGTAACTTGCTGCGACTTTGTTAGAGCTGTACTTTCGCCATTCTTTGTTGAAAGCCTCAGTTACACGCTCTCCAAAGCTGCCTTTTGGTGCAAGAATAAGAGGGAAGTTGTAGCCTTCGCTGAACAAGTGTTTTGCAGCTTGTGCGGCTTCTTGTTCCGGTGATAATGCCAAGTAGCAAATATTGCTATCTGGTTGCACATCCTCGGGGATATTTAGCGCAAGGGCTGGAATGGTAGGGCCATTTGCTGAGCCATCCATGGTTGTGTGCAACAACTCCACGTTCTCTTTTTCTAGAGGGCCAACAACAAAATCGATGTTTTTATTGATCAAGCGTTGTTTAATTTGGTCAGCGTTATACGCATTGGTGTCAATCACCGTAAGTGTTGCACTAGGATCTCGATTACGATCATTCATCATCGCAAACACAAAACCATCACGAATTAATTGCGCTTGTGGCGAGAACTTACCCGTCAGCGGCAGCAATAAAGCAGTATTGTTTGGCTTCACGATATCAAGAGAGAGAATGTTTTGAATCTCTTCTGGTGTATAGATAGCAGCAGGGTGCGAAGGGTTTTCGCTTAACCAGCGCTCTAGCGTATTTTTAAGTTGGGACAGGTTGCCCGATAGCGTTTTTGCATAAACAGCTAGCTGAAGCCAGCCGTCTAGAACATCCTCATTCGGCTCTGTTTCTAATGAGGTGAGTTCATATTCTGAGTAGCTGCCAAAGTTCATCCAAATACGGCTAGAGATTTCCCTCTGCTCTGCTGACGAGGCGTATTGACCAAATGCAACCAGCTGGCGGTTTGCTTCAAACGCTTGGTTAAGGCCTTGATAAGCGTCGGCACGCATCAAGTAATAGTCTTTCCATTGCTCGTTTGGCAATTTCCACCAAGGTTTAAAGTTTAACAATTGCAGCAACTGCGAGTAATTACCTTGCTTTTGCTGTATGGTCGCACGCGCCAGTTGCCACTCCGCTTGCTGAACTTCGGTCAACTGTTGTCGAGCCAGACGTTTGATCAACAGTTCTGCTTGATCAAACTGGTTCGCTTGAATAGCGGCTTTGGTTGCCATGATCAACCAGTCATTTCGTAAACTGCCTTCCGTGCTATCAGCTTGGATCATATAGTTCTGAACAGACTGAGTAGGCTCAAGTGTTACATCAACGCCATCAGGCTGTCTTGGACCTGAAGAACAGGCGGCGAGCGTAATTGCTAGTGCAACAGGAGTAAGTATGCGTGGTACACTGAGTCTCTTATGGTTAATCATTGCCGTGAGTTCTCTATAATTTTGTACAAAATTGTCTCTATATTAATCGTTGAAGTGATGGTAAACAAATGACAGATAAAAATAAGTTGCCGAATGAGGGGCCAACTCTCTATATCGTACCGACTCCAATCGGAAATTTAGCGGATATCACCCAACGTGCTATCGAAATTCTGTCGACGGTGGACATCATTGCTGCTGAGGATACTCGACATACGGGTAAATTACTGTCTCACTTCAATATTCAAACCAAAACTTTTGCTCTGCATGATCATAATGAGCAGCAAAAAGCACAGGTTTTGGTAGAAAAGCTGCTTTCCGGTCAGTCTATCGCGTTAGTTTCTGACGCTGGTACGCCACTTATCAGCGACCCAGGATACCATTTGGTGACAAAATGTCGTCAAGCGGGCGTTAGAGTTGTGCCGCTTCCTGGTGCTTGCGCGGTCATTACGGCGTTAAGTGCATCAGGCTTGCCATCCGATCGCTTTAGCTTCGAAGGCTTTTTACCACCGAAAAGCAAAGGCCGTAAGGATAAATTCCTAGAGATTGCTTCGGTAGAGCGTACGTGTATTTTTTACGAGTCACCGCACCGTATTTTGGATTCTCTACAAGACATGTTAGACGTTCTTGGCCCAGATAGAGAAGTCGTGTTGGCGAGAGAACTAACGAAAACCTTTGAAACCATTCAAGGTATGCCATTAGGTGAGTTAATTGAGTGGGTGAAAGGTGACGATAACCAACAGCGTGGCGAAATGGTATTGTTGGTACATGGTCATCGCGAAACCGCGGACGACTCATTGCCAGATGATGCTTTACGCACGTTAGGGATTTTGACCAAAGAGCTGCCTTTGAAAAAAGCAGCTGCTTTGGTGGCAGAAATACATAACTTGAAGAAGAATGCGTTATATAAATGGGGCTTAGAAAACTTAGACTAAGTGCTGCTAGCGATATAAATGGTCAATGAGGGCTGATGTTTAGGCATCGGCCTTTTTATTATCTATTTTTGGCGCTTTGACTAAAAAGTCATCACTTAGTGCATTCATTTCATCATATCTGTGATCTCACTAGACTCTGAGTAGATAACTCTATACAATCCGGCCTCGGAGTTGACTGGGTAGTCGCTGCTTTACTGATGTCCTTCGGGAGACTGACGTTGAAGTCCTTTGGGAGACTGACGTTGACGTCCTTCGGGAGACTGGTAAAGGGGAGGAAAGTCCGGGCTCCATAGAGCAGGGTGCCAGGTAACGCCTGGGAGGCGCAAGCCTACGACAAGTGCAGCAGAGAGAAGACCGCCGATGGCCCTAGGGCACAGGTAAGGGTGAAAGGGTGCGGTAAGAGCGCACCGGACGACTAGCAATAGTTCGTTGCAGGGTAAACTCCACCCGGAGCAAGACCAAATAGGCCTCCACATTGCGTTGCTCGCGTAAGGAGGCGGGTAGGTTGCTTGAGCCAGTGAGCGATTGCTGGCCTAGACGAATGGCTACCGCCGCGCAAGCGGAACAGAACCCGGCTTATGTGTCGACTCCAACTATTCGAGACCCATCACTACTTTTTGTAGTGATGGGTTTTTTGCATTTTATTGACGCAAACCCTGTCATTACCAATAAACTTGGCGTTAAATCACGTCTGACTTTAGACTTGAGGTGGCGATGATGTGGGAAATCAGTACACTATGGTAGGTTGATCTTTTGCTATAAATATTCAGCATGAGAGAGCAACATATCTTAAAATCGCTTCAAGATCATTCAACGAGAAAGCTATGACCGAAACCTTCCAACATATTTCCGTGTTATTAAATGAATCCATTGATGGCCTAGCTATCAAACCAGACGGTATCTATATCGATGGAACATTTGGCCGTGGCGGTCACAGCCGGACTATTCTATCTAAACTCGGAGAAAACGGCCGACTGTACAGCATCGATCGTGACCCTCAAGCGATAGCTGAAGCAGGCAAAATCAATGATCCTCGCTTCACCATCATTCATGGTCCATTTTCTGGTATTGCTGAGTATGCTGAAGAGTATGACTTGGTTGGCAAAGTTGATGGCGTTCTGCTGGATTTAGGTGTTTCTTCTCCGCAGTTAGACGACGCAGAGCGTGGCTTTAGCTTTATGAAAGACGGCCCGCTAGATATGCGTATGGACCCAACATCAGGTATTCCCGTATCTCAATGGCTAATGGAAGCTGACTTAGATGATATTACTTGGGTGATTCGTGAGTTTGGTGAAGACAAACACGCGCGCCGTATTGCCAAAGCGATTGTTGCCTACCGTGAAGACGAAGAAAATGAACCGCTGGTACGTACTGGCCAGCTCGCGAAGCTGATCTCAGATGCTGCCCCCAAAAGCTTTAAAGAGAAAAAACACCCTGCGACTCGTGCGTTCCAGGCATTTCGTATTTACATCAACAGTGAGTTAGAAGAAATTGATACGGCACTAAAAGGCGCGGCAAGTATTCTGGCTCCTGAAGGTCGTTTATCTGTCATTAGTTTCCACTCTCTGGAAGACCGTATGGTCAAACGTTTTATCCGTAAAGAGAGCAAAGGACCTGAAGTGCCACACGGCATTCCAATGACTGAAGAGCAAATTCGTGCTCTTGGTAGTGCGAATATGAAAGCGGTGAGCAAAGCGATTAAGCCAAGCAAACAAGAAATTGAAATGAACCCTCGTTCGCGCAGCTCTGTGCTAAGAATTGCAGAAAAGCTTTAATTATTATGACGAAACCCACTCCTAACCTTGCTAAGTTGATTGCAACGGATCTTATCACCGTTGGTCGCTGGCCATTACTGTTGTTGCTATTGATCGTGGCATCGGCAATGGGAGTGGTATTTGCTACCCACCATGCGCGTCAAGCGATCACCGAAAAAGATCACACTTTGGTTGAACGAGAGCGTTTAGATAGCGAATGGCGCAACCTGATGTTGGAAGAAACGGCCCTCGCGGAACACAGTCGTGTTCAAGACCTTGCCAAAAAAGAACTTGAAATGAAACGACCTGATGGCGATAAAGAAGTGGTTGTCACGCTCAAATGATTAGAAAGAAAACCAACACGAAACCAAGCAACAAGCGTAAACCTGTCGCGAAAGAAAAAAACGCTTCGGGGGATACGAAAACCGAGAAAAAAGCAGTGAAAGTGGCGGTTGAAGAATCCTTTCTGATTCGTTGGCGCTTCCATCTATTACTGTTTTTTGTCTTTTGTGCATTTGCACTTTTGGTGGCGCGCGTAGCCTATATTCAAATCATTGAACCGGATAACCTGATTAAACAAGGTGACCTACGCTCGGTTCGTGTGAAATCCATTCCTTCTGCACGCGGTATTATTTCGGACCGAAATGGTGAGCCGCTCGCTGTCAGTGTGCCTGTTGAGGCCGTTTGGGCGGATCCCGCGACGATATTTAAAGAAAATGCCTTAAGCCAGACCAAGAGTTGGTATGCATTAGCGGATGTTCTTGGTGTTGACCGACAAGGGTTGATAGACAAGATCAAGCACAATGAAAAGCGCCGCTTTATTTACTTGCAGCGCCAAGTGAGTCCAGCCATGGCGAACTATATTCGTGAGCTAAAGCTGCCTGGTGTGGGTCTTAAGTCAGAATCTCGTCGTTACTATCCTGCCGGTGAGGTTAGTGCTCACTTAGTTGGGGTGACGGGGATTGATGGGCATGGTCTAGAGGGTGTTGAGCGTAGCTACGATGAGTGGCTTACTGGCGCCGCAGGTAAGAAAACCATTCGTAAAGACCGTTATGGCCGCGTCGTAGAAAACATTGCGTGGCAAGACAAGCAAGAAGGTAAGTCACTCCAGTTGACAATCGACCAGCGCCTACAGGCGATTGCTTATCGTGCGATTAAACAAGCCGTTGCGGACCATCGCGCCACGTCAGGCTCCGTTGTTATGTTGGACGTGAAAACCGGCGCCGTATTGGCCATGGTGAATGCGCCTTCCTACAACCCAAACAATCGTAGCGACTGGCAAAGCTATAAAATGCGTAACCGAGTGATCACGGACTCGATGGAGCCAGGCTCCACCATTAAGCCTTTCGTTATTTTAGCCGCCTTAGAAAATGGGGTAGCCGATAAAGATACCATCGTAGATACCGGTAATGGTGTACTTCGTTTAGGTGGTAGCCGAGTAAGAGATGTATCCCGCGTGGGTAAAGCGAGCTTGACCACGATCCTCAAAAAATCGAGTAACATCGGTGTGACGAAGCTGGCAATGCAAATGCCAGTAGAGGCGCTGCTCGGTCTGTACAGCTCTGTGGGCTTTGGTGAGCTTTCTGGTCTGAACCTCGTTGGGGAAGTGACTGGTATCTTCCCGACACGAACACGATGGTCTCCTATTGAACGTGCCACGATTGCGTTTGGTTATGGTCTATCGATAACGCCAATCCAGTTAGCGCATGCCTATGCGACGCTTGGAAATCTCGGCAAATACGAGCCAATCCATATTATCGAAAGCAATGATCATGACATGTCGCGCCAAGTAGTGAGTGCAAAGTACGCACGCCAGGTCTTGGACATGCTGGAAACCGTAACCCAAAAAGGAGGCTCAGCTCGTCGAGCGGCAGTTCCTGGTTATCGAGTGGGAGCCAAAACAGGTACCTCACGTAAAGCGTCTGCAGGTGGATACAGCGATGAGTACATCACTTATACGGCAGGGCTTGCTCCGGTTAGCGATCCGCGAATTGCATTGGTTGTGATCGTAAACGAGCCTCAAGGTGATGATTACTATGGTGGTTCGGTAGCGTCTCCTGTCTTCTCTGAAATCATGAAAGGCGCGCTACAAATACTCAATGTTGCACCAGACGAAAACAAATTCCAGCAGTAAGCTGAGTGGCTTACTGAGCAAACAAAATTAAGAAAACCTGAGCCAAAGCTCGGAGAACAAATATGACTAAAGCCATCAGTATGGACGTGCTGCTTTCCCCTTGGGTGGATTGCCCCAGCTTATCGTCCGTTCTTGTTTCTGAATTGGAGCTCGACAGCCGAAGAGTTCAGCCTGGAACCACGTTTGTTGCGGTGATTGGCCATGTTGTGGATGGGCGTAATTTCATTGCTTCTGCCATTGAGCAAGGCGCCAATGCGGTTCTAGCGCAAGCCTGTGAGGTAAAAGCACACGGCACGGTGGAAATCATCGATGACGTTCCCGTTATTTACCTCGATACGTTGGATCAACGTTTATCTGCAATCGCTGGAAAGCTCTATGCTTACCCAGATATGGATTTGATTGGTGTCACCGGCACCAACGGCAAAACCACCATTACTCAGCTAATTGCACAATGGCTAGAGCTACTTGGCCACAAAGCGGCAGTGATGGGCACGACGGGAAATGGTTTTCTCGACAATTTACAGCAAGCCGCGAATACAACAGGGAATGCTGTAGAAATTCAGAAAACGCTCTCCTCTCTCGCAAATCAACACGCCACATACACCGCGCTAGAAGTCTCTTCTCATGGCTTAACGCAAGGCCGTGTCAAGGCGTTGTCGTTTGCGGCGGGTGTGTTTACTAATCTAAGTCGTGATCACCTAGATTATCATGGCACGATGGAAGAGTACGCCAATGCAAAGCTGGAGTTGTTTACGCAACATCAATGTGAACGTGCCATTATCAATGTCGATGATGAGGTCGGTCATGCATGGGCGACGCAGTTAAGCAATGCGATTGCGGTGTCACTCAAACCGAACACTGAGTTTGAAAGCGCAATTTGGGCGACAGATGTCCGTTACGCGGAGTCGGGGATTACTATCCAATTCGATGGTAAATTTGGCTCAGGTCAATTGCACGCGCCACTGATTGGTGAGTTTAACGCAACCAACTTAATGCTCGCTTTTGCGACCTTATTAAGCTTGGGTAAGGATAAACAAGCGTTACTCGAAACCGCAGGTCAGTTACAACCTGTACTCGGCCGAATGGAGTTATTCCAGACAGAGGACCGTGCCAAAGTCGTGGTCGATTATGCCCATACTCCTGATGCACTAGAAAAAGCGCTGCAAGCTTTACGAGTTCACTGTGAGGGGCAGCTGTGGGCTATTTTTGGTTGCGGAGGCGATCGCGATGCAGGTAAGCGCCCAATGATGGCGGAAATTGCAGAGCGTCTAGGCGACAGAGTGGTGTTGACTGACGATAACCCACGCAGTGAAGATCCGGTTCAAATTGTAAAAGACATGTTATCCGGGCTGTCAAAACCTGCCGAAGCGATTGTGCAGCATGATCGTTTCAAAGCACTGTCTTATGCGGTTGAGAATGCTTCGCCAAAAGACATCATCTTGTTAGCGGGTAAGGGCCACGAAGATTATCAAATTCGGAATGGCGAAACGATTCATTACTCCGACCGTGAGTCTGCTATGCAGCTTTTAGGATTGTCCTTATGATCAAAGTAACGTTATCTCAAATTGCCAACATCACTCGCGGTGAGCTATTCGGCGATGATCTACTTATCGACGCGGTTTCTACTGATACACGAGCGATTGACAACGGTGCTTTATTTGTTGCGCTGGTGGGTGAGCGCTTTGATGCGCATAACTTTTGCCAACAAGCGGTGGATGCAGGCGCAGGTGCTTTACTCGTACAAAAACATCTAGATGTGAATGTGCCACAAGTCGTGGTGTCGGACACCAAAATGGCACTGGGTGAGTTAGCCTCTTGGGTGCATCAAACTTGCCAAACACCTACCGTTGCCATCACAGGCAGTTGTGGTAAAACGACCGTCAAAGAAATGGTCGCGAGCATTCTGCAATTGAAAGGCAAAGTGCTGTTTACTGCAGGTAACTTCAATAATGATATTGGTGTTCCGTTGACGTTATTGCGCTCACAGCAGGATGACGACTATGCCGTGATTGAGCTTGGTGCTAATCATATCGGTGAAATTGCTTACACAACGCAGTTAGTAAAACCAGATATCGCGTTAGTGAATAATGTAGCCGCTGCGCACCTTGAAGGCTTTGGTTCTATTGATGGCGTGAAACAAGCCAAAGGTGAAATTTACCAAGGTCTTGCTGCAGGTAGTATTGCGATTGTCAATTTAGACAGCAGTGGCGAAACAAAGTGGGAAAGCGTGCTGGCGGATAAGGAAGTTATCACCTTCTCACAAAGTAATTCTGCGGCTGATTACTATGCATCAAATATCGTGATGAATGCCGCGGGAGAGGCCAGCTTTAACCTACATATCGCAGCAAGCTCACAAGAAATTGAACTGTCTCTGGGTATTATAGGTCAACACAACGTGGCGAATGCAATCGCAGCTTCTATTATTGCGTTACAAATGGGCGCCACATTAGAAGAGGTTCGCGCTGGCCTTAAACATTTAAACAAAGTGAAAGGTCGCGTCGAGGTTGAAGCGCTGAGCGAAAAAATCAAATTGATTGATGACAGCTACAACGCAAGCGTGCCAGCCATGAAAGCGGCGGTTGACTTATTGGCTGCTTTCCCAGGTCAGCGCTGGCTGATTTTAGGTAATATGGCGGAATTGGGCGAGGAAAGTCTTGCACTTCATCGTCAAGTCGGGGAATATGCTGCCCCACAAAAATTTGAACATGTTCTCACATATGGTGCAGACGCCAAGGTGATCAGTGAGCTTTGCCAAGGCATTCATTTTGAGACGCACCAAGAGATGATTGAATACATCAAGCAGCATCTAGACCAAGCCGTTCCTGAAAACCATACGATTTTGGTGAAAGGAGCGAACGGTGCACGTATGTTTGAAGTCGCTGCTGCTTTGAAGGAGTATTATTAATGATTATTTGGCTTGCCGAGCTGCTACAGCCATACCTGTCTTTTTTCCGATTGTTTGAATACTTGTCTTTTCGAGCAATTCTAAGCGTATTAACCGCTCTGGGTCTGTCATTATGGATGGGACCAATCATGATCAAGCGTTTGCAAATGCTGCAAATTGGTCAGGTAGTACGTAACGAAGGTCCTGAATCTCACTTTAGTAAGCGTGGTACTCCAACTATGGGCGGTATCATGATCTTAGCGGCCATCTCAATCACAATCTTGCTTTGGACTGACTTATCCAACCCATATGTATGGGCGGTATTGACGGTCTTGCTTGGCTACGGTGCAGTCGGATTTGTTGATGATTATCGTAAAGTGGTGCGCAAAAATACCGATGGTTTGATCGCGCGTTGGAAGTACTTCTGGCAATCGTTGATCGCGTTTGTCGTGGCTTTTGCATTGTACGCTTACGGTAAAGACACTGCAGCCACTCAGCTCGTGGTGCCATTCTTTAAAGACATCATGCCGCAACTTGGTTTGATGTACATTATCCTGACTTACTTTGTGATTGTCGGTACGAGTAACGCGGTTAACCTGACCGATGGTCTAGACGGTTTGGCAATCATGCCAACGGTTCTTGTTGCTGCAGGCTTCGCGGTTATTGCATGGGCGACGGGTAACGTTAACTTCTCTGAATACCTTCATATTCCATACCTACCACATGCTTCTGAGTTGGTTGTCGTATGTACAGCAATCGTCGGTGCAGGCCTTGGTTTCTTGTGGTTTAACACGTACCCAGCACAAGTGTTCATGGGTGATGTCGGCTCACTAGCGCTTGGCGGCGCGTTAGGCACTATTGCTGTTCTCGTTCGTCAAGAGTTGGTGTTGGTGATCATGGGCGGTGTGTTTGTGATGGAAACGCTGTCGGTAATTCTACAGGTGGGTTCATACAAACTGCGTGGTCAGCGGATCTTCCGTATGGCACCTATTCACCACCACTACGAATTGAAAGGTTGGCCAGAACCTCGCGTAATCGTGCGTTTCTGGATTATTTCTATGGTTCTTGTTCTGATTGGTCTTGCGACATTGAAAGTGCGTTAATCGCACTTTCCAAGAACAAGATTTACAGTGTGATCAAATATGGAACGTTGGCAAAACATACATAGTGTTGTCGTCGTAGGGCTCGGTATTACCGGGCTCTCTGTCGTTAAACACCTAAGAAAAAATCAGCCACAGCTTGTGGTCAAAGTCATTGATACTCGCGTAAACCCTCCGGGTGCAGAGCGTTTGCCGGAAGATGTTCAACTGCATAGTGGTGGTTGGAATACAGACTGGCTTTCTGACGCTGATCTTATCGTGACCAACCCTGGTATTGCGCTAGCGACACCAGAGATCCAAGCCGTATTAGCAAAAGGCACGACAGTAGTTGGTGATATTGAGTTATTCGCCTGGGCGGTGCAGAAACCAGTGATTGCGATTACGGGCTCAAACGGTAAGAGCACAGTCACCGACCTCACAGGTGTGATGGTTAAGGCTGCAGGTTTGGATGTGGGCGTTGGTGGTAACATTGGTGTTCCTGCACTGGATTTGTTAGAACAAGACGCAGACCTGTATGTGCTTGAACTTTCGAGCTTCCAGTTAGAAACGACGTCAAGCTTAAAGCTCAAAGCCGCTGCGTTTCTGAATCTTTCTGAAGATCATATGGACCGTTATCAAGGCATGTCTGACTATCGACAAGCTAAGTTGCGTATTTTTGACCACGCTGCTCTTGCGGTAGTGAACCGTGATGATCAAGAAACCTTCCCAGATGCAGAGATGCCATTGGTGACATTTGGCAGCGACAATCAGGACTTTGGTCTCGAGGTGGATGGCAACCGTACTTGGCTGCTCGATCACGGTCAACGAGTCGTCGCAAGTGATGAGCTTAAGTTGGTTGGTAAACACAACTTATCCAATGCATTGGTCGTTTTAGCGCTCTTAAAGGCTGCGGGCGTTGATTATCACAACGCATTGAATGCACTTAAAAATTACACGGGACTGACACACCGATGCCAGGTGGTTGCGGATAATCAAGGCGTAAAATGGGTGAATGATTCTAAAGCAACTAATATTGCGAGCACTATGGCTGCGCTATCTGGTTTGGAGTCGACAGGTAAGCTCTACTTACTCGTTGGTGGTGTTGGCAAAGGTGCTGACTTCTCGCCATTAAAACCGATCTTCGCGACGCTTAACTTGCAACTGTGCTGCTTTGGCGCTGATGGCGATGACTTTATGCCACTGCATGAATCTGCAATACGTTTCGACACCATGGAAGATGTGATTCAACAAGTATCTTCGCAGTTAAAACCAGGTGATATGGTGATGCTGTCTCCTGCATGTGCTAGCTTTGATCAATTCGACAACTTTATGGCAAGAGGTGATGCTTTCGCTGCTCTTGCTCAGAAATATGCATAATTAAAGGTTACACACTTCGTGGGTTTAGGTAACGTTAAACGCAGTATTGGTAATTGGCTCAAGCATCCAGCCCCAGAGGCGATGTTTGATCGTCAGTTAGTGTGGATTGCACTGGGTTTGATGTTGACTGGTTTGGTCATGGTAACCTCTGCATCATTTCCAATCAGCTCTCGATTAACGGAACAGCCGTTCCACTTTATGTTTCGTCATGCGACGTTTCTCGTGCTGGCGTTAGGAACCTCCGCTGTTATTTTGCAAGTGCCTTTGCAAGAGTGGTTTAAGAAGAGCCATTACTTACTTTGGGCTTCTTTCGCACTGCTGATCATCGTGCTCTTGGCGGGTAAGTCGGTCAATGGTGCGTCTCGTTGGATACCTCTTGGGCTGTTTAACCTTCAGCCAGCAGAGGTCGCGAAGCTATCGCTGTTTATCTTCATGTCTGGTTACTTAGTTCGAAAACAAGACGAAGTACGACAAACCTTCTTTGGTGGCTTTATGAAGCCAATCATGGTGTTTGCTTTCTTCGCAGTATTACTGCTTGGTCAGCCAGACTTGGGTACGGTCGTCGTGATGCTAGTAACACTGTTTGGCATGCTGTTTATCGCAGGCGCAAAACTGACTCAGTTTCTCGCGTTGATGGTGGCAGGTATCGGCGCTGTGGTAGGTTTGATTTTAGTCGAACCATACCGTATGCGACGAGTAACCTCCTTCCTTGACCCGTGGGAAGACCCATTTGGCAGTGGCTATCAGTTGACTCAGTCTTTGATGGCGTTTGGTCGTGGTGAATGGTTCGGTCAAGGTCTCGGTAATTCAATTCAAAAACTGGAATATCTACCGGAAGCGCATACCGACTTTGTGTTTGCCGTACTTGCTGAAGAGCTCGGTTTTGTTGGCGTTGTGTTGGTCTTAATGTTGATTTTTAGCTTAGTGCTAAAAGCGGTTTACATCGGCAAGCGTGCATTTGAAGAAGGCGAAATGTTCGGCGGTTATCTGGCTTTCGGTATCGGTATTTGGTTTGCGTTCCAGACCTTGGTGAACGTTGGTGCTGCAGCTGGTATCGTACCAACCAAAGGTTTAACACTTCCGCTAATCAGTTATGGTGGTTCCAGTCTGATTATTATGTCCGTCGCAGTGTCCATATTGCTGCGTATCGATTACGAATGCCGCTTGAAACGCGAGCAACAACAATCAGAACAACAAACTAATGAAACAAAATAAACGTTTGATGGTGATGGCTGGTGGTACTGGCGGTCACGTATTCCCAGGGTTAGCTGTAGCAAAACAGCTGCAAGAGCAAGGCTGGGAGATCCGTTGGTTAGGCACGGCGGATCGAATGGAAGCGGATTTGGTGCCAAAACATGGCATTGAAATCGATTTTATCAAAGTGAAAGGGTTACGAGGTCAAGGCGTAAAGCGTCTGCTTGCAGCTCCATTTCAAATTATTAATGCCATCATGCAAGCTCGGGCGCACATGAAGCATTGGAAGCCCGATGCCGTGTTAGGTATGGGTGGTTATGTGAGTGGTCCCGGTGGTATTGCGGCTTGGTTGAGCGGTATTCCTGTTGTTCTGCACGAACAAAACGCGGTTGCGGGTTTGACAAACCAATGGCTATCAAAAATTGCTAAGAAAGTCTTTCAGGCCTTTCCTGGCGCGTTCCCTGCTGCTGAGGTAGTTGGTAACCCTGTGCGTGAAGACCTAACAAGATTAGAAGCACCTGCAGAGCGAATGCAAGATCGCCAAGGCCCAATTCGTATTTTGGTGATGGGCGGTAGCCAAGGTGCACGCATTCTTAACCAAACTGTGCCAGAAGTGATGGCAAAGCTGGGCGGTGATTACTGTATTCGTCATCAAGCTGGCAAAGGTTCCGCCGAAGAAGTGAACGCCGCATACCAAGCTAATGGTGTGGTAAATGCAGAAGTCACAGAGTTCATTGACGACGTAGCAGAGGCTTATGCATGGGCTGATCTTTTAGTTTGTCGTTCAGGGGCGTTAACCGTTTCTGAAGTATCAGCGGCAGGCGTAGGGGCTATCTTTGTTCCTTTTATGCATAAAGATCGCCAACAAGCACTGAATGCCGATCATCTAGTAGAATGCGGCGCAGCGAAAATGATTGAACAACCAGATTTAACCGTTGAGTCTTTGACTCAGCAGATCCAACAATTGGATCGCCAAGCTTTACTTACGATGGCTGAGCAAGCGCGTGGCGCTGCTAAATTGAATGCCGACCGAGTTGTCGCACAAGCCATTGTCGCTTTGACCGAAAAGCGTTAACGAATTATTGAGAATAGAATTGATGACAATCCAACATACACAAGACTTAGCTCAGATTCGCGCCATGGTGCCAGAGATGCGCCGCGTGAAATCCATCCACTTCATCGGTATTGGTGGTGCGGGCATGAGCGGCATTGCAGAAGTGCTGTTGAATGAAGGCTATCAAATCACGGGTTCTGACCTATCAGAAAACCCTGTGACAGAGCGTTTAGTATCAAAAGGTGCGACGGTATTTATCGGGCACCAAGCTAGCAATGTTGAAAAAGCCAGTGTGGTTGTGGTTTCAACCGCTATCAACGAAGAAAACCCAGAAGTGATAGCTGCACGGGAGTTACGTATCCCTATTGTACGTCGTGCTGAGATGCTCGCTGAGTTGATGCGCTTCCGTCATGGTATTGCCGTTGCGGGCACGCACGGTAAAACGACGACGACGGCACTCGTGACACAAATTTATTCTGAAGCAGGTCTTGATCCAACGTTTGTAAACGGCGGCTTGGTGAAAAGCGCAGGTACAAATGCTCGTTTAGGCTCGAGTCGTATTCTAATTGCTGAGGCGGATGAGAGCGACGCGTCATTCCTGCACCTGCAACCAATGGTAAGTATCGTCACCAATATTGAAGCCGATCATATGGATACTTATGGTGGTGACTTTGAAACGTTAAAGCAAACCTTCATTGATTTTCTACACAATCTACCGTTCTACGGCCAAGCTATTGTTTGTATTGATGATCCTGTGGTTCGAGAGTTAATCCCACGTATTAGTCGTCAAGTGATTACTTACGGTTTCTCCGAAGATGCTGACGTACGCATTGAAAACTATCGTCAAGAAGGTCAGCAAGGCAAATTTACGGTAGTACGTAAAGGGCGTGCCAACCTAGATATCACTCTGAACATTCCAGGTCGTCACAATGCACTTAATGCGTCGGCTGCGATTGCAGTGGCTACTGAAGATGACATTGAAGACGATGCAATTCTAAAAGCAATGGCCGGTACGCAAGGCACGGGACGACGTTTTGATCACCTTGGCGAGTTTGATACTGGTAATGGTCATGCCATGTTAGTGGATGATTACGGACACCACCCAACAGAAGTTGATGTGACCATTAATGCTGCGCGAAGCGGTTGGCAAGATAAACGTCTCGTTATGATTTTCCAACCACACCGTTATAGCCGTACTCGTGATCTGTACGATGACTTTGCGAATGTGCTAGAGCAAGTTGATGTATTAATCATGTTGGATGTATATGCCGCAGGTGAAAAGCCAATTGCAGGAGCTGATGGACGTTCATTGTGTCGCACAATTCGCAGCCGAGGTAAGGTAGATCCGATTTTTGTTCCAGAAATCGAGCAATTACCTTCAGTTTTAGCTAACGTTATACAAGACGGCGACCTAATCTTAACGCAAGGCGCGGGTGATGTTGGTAAAGTGGCGAAACAACTGGCAGGTCTTGAATTAAATATAAACAAGATGCTTGGTTAACACAGATTGTTGGCGCGAAGGACAGATAAAGACTCAGATCTCGATTTTGCGTCAATATCATTGTGATTTATTGCTATCAGTGTTTGATAGTTTACAAGAGCTCAGTATAATCCCAAGGTTAAAGTCAAGACTTTTACCTCTGCGTAATTATGTGGGTAAAAAGTACACGACAAAAGTCAGGAAACGAAGACGTTGTTGAATATTGCACTGAATGACGAGCGACCAAACACGGATAATAACCGTGGTCGCCAAGAGAAAATCTTGGGTGCGTTATTTTTCGTTGTGGTTGTGACCTTAATTAGTTCTGTTTTGTACTCGGCGATCAGTTGGATGTGGGATGACCAAAGGTTACCTCTCTCCAAAATAGTACTTCAGGGAAAACTGGAGTATGTCCAAGCTGACGATGTGCAGGCTGCATTTAGTCGAATAGATCACATCGGTACATTTATGTCTCAGGATATTGATGTATTACAGCAAAGTGTCGAAGCTCTGCCATGGGTGGCACATGCCGCAATCCGAAAGCAGTGGCCGGATACAGTAAAAGTTTTTTTGACAGAGCATCAACCTGAAGCCATTTGGAATGGCAACGAACTGTTAGATAAAAACGGGTTTGTTTTTGATGGCGATGTGGCTCTGTTACAAGAAGAAAAAGTGAAACTGTACGGACCCAAAGACAGCGGACCAGAAGTCTTACAGACTTACCGTGATTTGAGTCCTAAGTTTCAGCAATTGGGTTTAGCGATATCGTCTCTGGTATTAAACGAGCGACGAGCTTGGCAAATCATCCTTGATAACGGTATTCGATTAGAGCTCGGTAAAGAGTCTCTTCTTGAGCGTATAGAGCGATTTTTTAAGCTCTATAACAAGCTTGGCAGTGACACGCAAAGAATCAGTTATATCGATCTTAGGTACGATACAGGAGCCGCAGTTGGTTGGTTTCCTGAACAAGAGTTAGAAGAGAGTACAGATGACTAAGGCCGCTGATGACAACATTATTGTTGGTCTTGATATAGGCACTGCAACCGTATCGGCTCTAGTGGGTGAGGTTCTACCAGACGGTCAAATTAATATTATTGGCGCAGGTAGTAGCCCTTCACGTGGCATGGATAAAGGTGGCGTGAATGACTTGGAGTCGGTTGTAAAATCAGTACAACGTGCAATTGATCAAGCTGAATTGATGGCCGAGTGCCAAATCAGCCGAGTCTTCATTTCGTTGTCTGGTAAGCATATCGCAAGCCGAATTGAAAAAGGTATGGGCACGATTTCAGATGAAGAAGTGTCTCAAGAAGACATGGATCGCGCTATCCATACCGCAAAATCGATTAAAATCGGTGATGAACAGCGAATCCTTCATGTGATTCCGCAAGAGTTCACCATTGATTACCAAGAGGGAATCAAAAATCCGCTTGGTTTATCTGGGGTAAGAATGGAAGTAAGTGTCCACCTTATCTCATGCCATAATGACATGGCACGCAATATTATTAAGGCGGTAGAACGATGCGGCCTTAAAGTAGAGCAACTCGTATTTTCTGGGCTTGCTGCAAGTAATGCAGTAATCACCGAGGATGAAAGAGAGCTTGGAGTTTGTGTGGTGGATATTGGCGCCGGCACGATGGATGTGGCCATCTGGACTGGCGGTGCGTTACGTCACACAGAAGTATTTTCGTACGCAGGAAATGCTGTAACCAGCGATATTGCTTTTGCTTTTGGTACGCCAGTGAGCGATGCTGAAGAAATAAAAGTCAAATATGGCTGTGCTTTGAGTGAACTGGTCAGTAAGGATGACACGGTTAATGTACCAAGCGTAGGTGGGCGACCATCACGTAGTCTGCAACGTCAAACGTTGTCAGAAGTGATTGAGCCACGCTACTCTGAGCTTATGGGACTGGTTAACCAAACTATTGACTCTGTACAAGCGAAATTGCGCGAAGAGGGTATAAAGCACCATCTAGCTGCGGGAGTTGTACTCACCGGCGGTGCTGCGCAAATGGACGGAGTGATAGAATGTGCGGAACGCGTATTCCGCAATCAAGTAAGGGTCGGCAAACCGCTCGAAGTCAGCGGATTAACTGACTATGTAAAAGAGCCGTACCATTCTACGGCAGTTGGATTACTTCATTACGCAAGAGACATGCAGTCTAGCGACGATAGCGATTATAATGAACCTAAACGCTCATCTGTTACTGGCTTTTTCGATAAATTGCGTAACTGGATACAAAAAGAGTTTTAACCTGAGTTGCAGGATAAACGGAGACAACACATGTTTGAACCGATGATGGAAATGTCTGACGATGCAGTAATCAAGGTCGTTGGGGTTGGTGGCGGCGGTGGTAACGCCGTTGAACACATGGTGCGTGAATCCATCGAAGGTGTGGAATTCATCAGCGTCAACACTGATGCGCAAGCACTTCGTAAGACAAGCGTTGGCAATGTTATTCAGATCGGTGGCGATATCACCAAAGGTCTGGGTGCAGGTGCTAATCCACAGGTTGGCCGTGACGCAGCTCTCGAAGACAGAGATAGAATTAAAGATTCCCTAACTGGCGCCGATATGGTGTTTATCGCAGCTGGTATGGGTGGCGGTACAGGTACTGGTGCAGCACCTGTTATTGCTGAAGTAGCTAAAGAGCTTGGCATTCTAACTGTCGCGGTAGTGACAAAACCGTTCAGCTTTGAAGGCAAAAAGCGTTTGGCGTTCGCTGAGCAAGGTATCGATGAGCTGTCTAAGCACGTTGACTCTTTGATTACGATTCCAAACGAAAAGCTGCTTAAAGTACTTGGCCGTGGTGTCACGCTACTAGAAGCTTTTGCAAGTGCGAACGACGTTCTTAAGAACGCAGTTCAAGGCATTGCAGAGCTAATTACTCGCCCTGGCATGATCAACGTCGACTTTGCGGACGTAAGAACAGTAATGTCTGAAATGGGTCACGCGATGATGGGCAGCGGTATTGCTAAAGGCGAAGATCGTGCTGAAGAAGCGGCTGAAATGGCAATTTCTAGCCCACTTCTGGAAGACATCGATCTAGCGGGCGCTCGTGGTGTTCTTGTCAATATTACTGCAGGTCTGGATATGCGTCTTGACGAGTTTGAGACGGTTGGTAATACAGTGAAAGCATTTGCTTCTGACAATGCAACTGTTGTTATCGGTACTTCTCTAGACCCAGATATGACGGACGAAATCCGCGTAACAGTTGTAGCGACAGGTATTGGCAATGAGAAAAAACCAGATATCACGCTAGTTGCGGGTGGTAAAGCGAAAGTGGCTCCGACGCCGCAGGCTCAACCACAACAGCAAGCGGCGGCAACGCAAGCTGAAGAGAAACCGGCACAAACCTTGCAAAATAATCAAGTGCAAGAGAAGCCACAGGTAACTCCTCAGCCTACAAATACAGTTTCTTCTTCTCCAGCATCGTCGAGCCAAAGCTCTGCGGCTCCGAAGCAAGAGAAGGAAAGTGGTTATTTAGATATCCCGGCATTTTTGCGTCGTCAGGCTGATTAATCTTTAATCCATAAATTTGACATGGCTCAAAATTATGGTAGCATTCACGGTCGACGTTACAGACGGCCGTGTTTTGTAGCAAATTTTTGAGAGGCAAGCAGATGATCAGACAACGTACTCTGAAAGAAATAGTGAAAACAACTGGTGTGGGCCTCCACTCTGGTCGTAAAGTCACGCTTACTCTGCGCCCGGCTGCTGCAAATACAGGTATCATTTACCGTCGTACAGATGTAAACCCACCTGTAGATTTTCCAGCTGATCCAGCTTCTGTTCGTGACACCATGCTATGTACTGCTTTGGTAAACGACGAAGGTGTGCGTATTTCAACTGTAGAGCACTTGAATGCGGCACTTGCTGGTATGGGCATCGACAACATTGT
This sequence comes from Vibrio antiquarius, assembly GCF_000024825.1. Taxonomy (NCBI): domain Bacteria; kingdom Pseudomonadati; phylum Pseudomonadota; class Gammaproteobacteria; order Vibrionales; family Vibrionaceae; genus Vibrio; species Vibrio antiquarius. Next base: position 3,208,476 of record NC_013456.1, on the reverse strand, counting down.
TGTCGAAGTAGACGCACCTGAAATTCCAATTATGGATGGTAGTGCTAGCCCATTTGTATACTTGCTACAACAAGCAGGTATCGAAACGCAAAATGCGCCAAAACGTTTCATCCGTATTAAAAAGCCAGTTCGTTTTGAAGATGGCGATAAATGGGCAGAGTTTGTACCATTTAACGGCTTCCGCATGGACTTCGAAATTGAATTTAATCACCCTGCTATTGAGTCAGACGAACAGCGATTGCTGTTTGATTTCTCTTCAAAAGGCTTCGTTCGTGAAATTTCTCGTGCACGTACGTTTGGCTTTATGCGTGATATCGAATATCTACAATCTCAAAACCTAGTATTGGGTGGTAGTTTCGACAATGCTATCGTATTGGATGATTACCGTATTCTTAACGAAGAAGGTCTACGCTTTGAAAATGAGTTTGTGACTCACAAAGTGTTGGATGCGATTGGTGATCTTTACATGTGTGGTCACCCAATCATCGGTGAATTTCGCGCATTTAAATCGGGTCACGGTTTGAACAACCAACTTCTGCGAGCTGTTCTTGCTGATCAGGAAGCGTGGGAGTGGACTACATTCGAAGAAGAAGTCGGCTCACCAGTAGCATTCGCTGAACCAAATATGGTGCTTGCGTAAATACTCGGCATTAAAATTAATAAAAAACCAGGCTTATGCCTGGTTTTTTGCTATTTAGCTTTAATCTTGGGCTTATTAATAGCATTCGAGCTTTCAGCATATTGAAATAACGGTTACTTACGGTCTTTCTTTTCTGCCATATCGGCCAATCGCTTTAAACGCTCTTGAATTTTAGGCGGTGCCATGTCGGCAATCGTCATCAATGACTTTGCTGCAGATTCTGTTAATGGTGGACGTTTAGGTCTGTCGTCTTGTTCGAAACGATTTCTGTATAATGATGGATTGATCCTCACTTCAACGCTCATCAGTTTGGCAAAGCCTTGAGTACGAAGTTTATTTAGGATCATGAGGCGATCGTAATCGATCTTCATTTTGATCGCGGCACTAGAAACATCGATCAATAGGTGGCCGTTACGAACATTCGCCACCCGGCAATGATCGGCCGTCCCTGTGGGTAAGATCTCTTGCAAAGCTTGGTTAAGCTGTAAGATTTCTCCAGCATGTTCTTGAATCTGCTTGAACTGTGATTCAGCAATAACATCTTCAGTCGAGGTTGGACGGTGATCACGCATAGGTAAAATCTAATTTTGTTGAGATATCAGCTATTCTAGAGCAGCTTTCTATCAAGGTATAGTTTACATTAACGTCTTTCGCTTCAGTTTTACAATGTAGCAAGGTAAAAAGCAAAGTCAGCTTTGAATAAATTACACATATTGTGGTATGCAATATCGTCTAATCAGTCACCACTTTAAGTAAAAACTTCAGAGTGCTTCAAACAAATACGTCTATTTATGGTTGTATCGATGAAAAATCCTTACACTAAGCCACATTGTTTCGAAACTTAGCCTTGAAATATGGATGTTTGAACTCAATATCTTTGATAAATGATTTATCTCAGTATTCTTAGTTCCAAACTGGCAGAGACTGAAGGCATTATGAGTAGATCGGGAACGGTCTGATTAAAGAGAGATTCACGAAAAATGATAACTAAGCTACTGACAAAAGTGATTGGCAGTCGCAACGACCGAACACTGCGCCGCCTTAGAAAAATTGTAAAAGAAATTAATAACTACGAGCCAACATTCGAAGCTCTAAGTGATGAAGAGTTAAAAGCAAAGACGGTTGAGTTCCGTGAGCGCCTAGAGAAAGGTGAAACTCTTGATAAACTACTTCCTGAAGCTTTTGCTACGGTTCGTGAAGCATCTAAGCGTGTCTACGGCATGCGTCACTTCGACGTTCAGCTTATCGGTGGTATGGTTCTAAATGCGGGTCAAATTGCGGAGATGCGTACAGGTGAAGGTAAAACGCTGACTGCAACGCTTCCAGCTTACTTAAATGCTCTTGCTGGTAAAGGCGTTCACATCGTAACAGTGAACGATTATCTAGCTAAACGTGATGCTGAGACGAACCGCCCTCTATTTGAATTTTTAGGTATGACCGTTGGCGTAAACGTGCCAAACATGCCTCCTCAAGAGAAAAAAGAAGCGTACCAAGCTGACATTCTATACGGAACCAACAATGAATTTGGTTTTGACTACCTTCGTGACAATATGGCTTTCCGTAGCGAAGACCGTGTACAGCGTGATCGCTTCTTTGCTGTTGTCGATGAGGTGGACTCAATCCTAATTGATGAAGCTCGTACTCCTTTGATCATTTCTGGTCCTGCTGAAGATAGCTCTGAGCTATACACTCGAATCAACCTTTTGATCCCGCATCTGAAAAAGCAAGATAAAGAAGACTCTGAAGAATACCGTGGTGATGGTCACTACACTGTTGATGAAAAATCAAAGCAAGTATACCTAACAGAAACAGGTCAAGAATACGTTGAAGAACTGTTGGTGAAAAACGGTCTGATGGAGGAAGGTGATACACTTTACTCTCCGGCTAACATCAGCATGTTGCATCACGTGAATGCTGCTTTGCGTGCTCATGTGTTATTCGAGCGTAACGTTGATTACATTGTTACTGATGAAGGTGAAGTGGTCATCGTTGATGAACACACTGGTCGTACAATGCCAGGTCGTCGTTGGTCTGAAGGTCTTCATCAAGCAGTAGAAGCGAAAGAAGGCGTTAAGATCCAAAACGAAAACCAAACTTTGGCTTCTATTACCTTCCAGAACTACTTCCGTTTATACGAAAAACTGTCAGGTATGACAGGTACAGCGGATACTGAAGCGTTCGAATTCCAGTCTATCTATGGTTTGGAAACGGTGGTTATCCCAACCAACAAGCCGATGATTCGTAACGATATGCCAGATGTGGTTTACCGTACTGAAGCAGAGAAGTTTGCGGCAATCATTGAAGATATTAAAGAGCGTGTTGCCAAAGGGCAGCCAACGCTTGTTGGTACTGTGTCGATTGAAAAGTCAGAACTTCTTTCTAACGCATTGAAGAAGGCTAAGATCAAACACAACGTATTGAACGCGAAATTCCATGAGAAAGAAGCGGAAATTGTTGCTGAAGCGGGCATGCCTGGTGCGGTAACTATCGCGACCAACATGGCCGGTCGTGGTACGGACATTGTGCTTGGCGGTAGCTGGCAATCAAAAGTTGAAGCTTTAGAGAACCCAACTCAAGAGCAAATCGATGCGATTAAAGCAGAGTGGAAAGTGGTGCATGACCAAGTGCTAGAAGCTGGTGGTCTACATATCATCGGTACTGAGCGCCACGAATCTCGCCGTATTGATAACCAGCTACGTGGTCGTTCCGGTCGTCAAGGTGATGCGGGTTCATCGCGCTTCTACCTATCTATGGAAGACTCTTTGCTACGTATTTTCACTTCTGATCGTATGGCGAGCCTTATTCAAAGTGGTATGGAAGAAGGTGAAGCTATTGAATCGAAAATGCTTTCTCGCTCAATTGAAAAAGCACAGCGCAAAGTGGAAGGTCGGAACTTTGATATCCGTAAGCAGCTGCTTGAATACGATGATGTAGCGAACGATCAACGTAAGGTTGTCTACGAACTGCGTGACGAGTTAATGAACGTTGAAGACATCAGCGGCATGATCGAGCAAAACCGTGAAGATGTGCTAACAGCGGTTATTGATGAGTACATTCCACCACAGTCACTAGAAGATATGTGGGATGTTGAAGGTCTACAAGAGCGCTTGAAAGCGGACTTCGATCTTGATGCGCCAGTGAAGCAATGGCTTGAAGAAGACGACAAGCTTTACGAAGAAGCATTACGTGAAAAGATCATCAACCTAGCCGTTGAAGTGTACAAAGAGAAAGAGGAAGTGGTGGGTGCACAAGTGCTTCGCAACTTCGAAAAATCGGTCATGCTTCAGACTCTGGATACGCTTTGGAAAGAGCATTTGGCTGCGATGGATCACTTGCGTCAAGGTATCCATTTACGCGGTTACGCACAGAAGAACCCAAAACAAGAATACAAACGTGAGTCGTTTGAACTGTTTGAGGGTCTACTAGAAGCGCTGAAAACAGACGTTATTACTGTTCTATCTCGTGTTCGCGTTCAGCAACAAGAAGAAGTTGAACGTATGGAAGAACAGCGTCGTGCGCAAGCTGAAGAAGCCGCTCGTCGTGCACAAGCGCAACACGCTGCAGCACAAAATCCGCTTTCTGAAGGCGAAGAATCTGAAGAAGGTTCAAATCAACCAATGGTACGTGATGAACGTAAAGTCGGTCGCAATGAACCTTGCCCTTGTGGCAGTGGCAAGAAGTACAAACAGTGCCACGGCAAAATCGACTAATCTGTTAGTCGGATTATTTTTCAAAGAGTCGCTTAGGCGACTCTTTTTTTAAATAAATTCTTTGGCTATCAAATTCCATAAGTTTGATAGGTCAGAAAGTTTTTGAGATGTAGAAGCTCGTTGTCACAATAGTAAAGTACAACGGTCTTGAGAGTTAGGAATCCCCATGAAAAGAATTCACATAGTCGCGGCAATTATTTTTAACCAAGACAAATCAAAGATCTTTATTACAAAGCGTCCTGATGATAAGCACAAAGGCGGGTTTTGGGAGTTTCCGGGTGGCAAAGTCGAGCCGGGAGAAAGTATTGAGCTTGCTATTACAAGAGAACTCGAAGAAGAAGTGGGAATTGAAGTTATTGAGCAAGCCCCTTTTGAACACTTGGAATACGACTATCCAGACAAATCACTCAAGTTTGATTTTATTACAGTATCTCAATTCAGTAATGAGCCTTACGGTCGAGAAGGTCAAGAAGGATGCTGGGTTGAGATCAGCGAATTGGGCGACTACACCTTTCCTGAAGCGAACGTACCTATCTTGGAGCGTGTTGTAAAAGAGTTTGCTTAAGCTCGATGAACTTGCTTGTGGTAACCATAGTATGTTGTTAGTTTAAACAGATTAAGCAAAACGAGAGAGCGAGAGCAAACCTCGTTATCTAGAGAAGGAGAGAAAGCGCAATGGTTCGTATTGCAATCGCAGGAGCAGCTGGCCGAATGGGCCGTAATTTGGTTAAAGCTTCACACCTTAATCCTGAAGCGACAGTGAGCGCGGGATCAGAACGACCTGAGTCTTCACTTGTCGGCGTCGATATCGGTGAACTTTGTGGTGAAGGTAAATTCGATGTGCTCTTAACAGATGATCTTGCTAAAGACGTCGATAATTTTGATGTAATCATCGATTTCACCGCTCCAGTAAGCACATTAGCGAATCTCGAGTTGTGTAAGAAATACGGCAAGAGCATAGTGATTGGGACGACTGGCTTCAGCGATGCAGAGCGTGATCTTATTGATGAAGCAGCCAAGCAAGTGCCTGTTGTGATGGCACCAAATTATTCTGTAGGCGTAAACCTTGTCTTTAAGCTTCTTGAGAAAGCGGCCAAAGTGATGGGGGATTACTGTGATATCGAGATTGTTGAAGCACACCATCGCCATAAAGTTGATGCCCCCTCTGGTACCGCTATCGGAATGGGAGAAGCTATTGCTGGTGCGATGGGTAATAAGCTGAATGATGTAGCTGTCTATGCCCGAGAAGGCATTACTGGTGAACGAACAAAAGATGAGATCGGCTTTGCTACGATTCGCGCTGGCGATATCGTCGGTGAGCATACAGCTATGTTTGCTGATATCGGGGAACGAGTGGAAATAACGCACAAAGCGACTGATCGCATGACGTTTGCTAATGGGGCCGTAAAGGCTGCCGTTTGGTTGAGTGCTAAACCTGCGGGCTTTTATACCATGACAGATGTTTTGGGATTGAATGAACTCTAAATACATAATTATTCGCCGGCGCTAGCCGGCTTTTTTATATCTATAGAATTATTTGTAAATAAAATGATTCTGATAGAGAAGATTTTAGCACTTACTTTTGTTGTGTTTTTGTCTGTTTTGGTTTTGTTTTTAGGTGTAACCGTTAAAAGTGTTCCTGTTTTTGTCTTAGCGAACGTTTGCGTTAAAAACTCATAATTTTTTGTGATCCCTAAAAAGTTCAAATTTGTAAAATTCATTAAACCTCTATCCCTCCCTATGTAATAGCATTCAAAAGTTGTCTTTTTGAGCCTTACTGATTCGAAATGACCTTACTCGCTAGAAATTGATAATTTATTTTTGATTGTAGGTTGACAGGTTTCCAGTCCAACTTTAGAATACCGCCAATTTGTCTGAAATACCTATTTATGTAGATTTTATAGGTAAAGGAAGGCATGTTTGCAGTTTGATTTATTTTTTTTGCATTTTTATTCTGGAGGTTGTCTTGGGTAAATTAGCACTGTTAGTCCTAGAAGATGGGACAGTGTTCCACGGAGTGTCCATAGGGGCAGATGGTATTTCCGTTGGTGAAGTCGTTTTTAATACCTCGATGACGGGGTATCAAGAAATCCTCACTGATCCTTCCTATTCTCAGCAAATCGTCACCCTTACTTATCCTCACATTGGCAATACCGGAACCACTTCCGAAGATGAAGAATCCTCTTCCATTCATGCACAAGGCCTTGTGATTCGCGATCTTCCTCTTATCGCTTCTAACTTCCGTAATGAACAATCCCTCTCTGATTACCTTAAGTCTCAAAATATCGTTGGCATCGCTGATATTGATACGCGAAAGCTCACTCGTATCTTGCGTGAAAAAGGTGCTCAAAACGGTTGTATTTTTGCGGGTAATAACCTAGATGAAGCTTTGGCTCTAGCGAAAGCAAAAGAATTCCCAGGCTTAAAAGGAATGGACCTTGCAAAAGAAGTTACAACGAAAGAAGCGTATCAATGGAAACAAGGTTCGTGGACGCTTGAAGGTGGACTTCCAGAGGCGAAAGATGACAGCGAGCTGCCATACCACGTCGTTGCTTACGACTTCGGCGCAAAACGCAACATCCTACGAATGTTGGTTGACCGCGGTTGCCGCTTAACGGTTGTTCCTGCTGAAACGTCAGCGGAAGAAGTGCTTGCGATGAACCCGGACGGTGTTTTCCTATCAAATGGCCCTGGTGATCCAGAACCATGTACTTACGCGATTGAAGCGACAAAAGTATTCCTAGAAAAAGGCTTACCTATCTTCGGTATCTGTTTAGGTCACCAAATCCTTGCGTTAGCGTCAGGTGCACAAACCGTGAAAATGAAGTTTGGTCACCATGGTGCAAACCACCCAGTAAAAGATTTAGAGCGTAACGTTGTTATGATCACTTCGCAAAACCACGGCTTTGCGGCAGATGAAGCAACGTTACCGGAAAACTTACGTGCTACTCACGTATCGTTATTTGATGGCTCTTTGCAAGGTATTCACCGCACAGACAAGCCAGCATTTAGCTTCCAAGGTCACCCAGAAGCGAGCCCAGGTCCACATGACGCGGCACCGCTATTTGACCACTTTATCGAACTAATCAAAAAACACAGCGCTTAATTCGGAGTAGTAGATAATGCCAAAACGTACTGACATTCAAAGTATTCTAATTCTTGGTGCTGGTCCGATTGTTATCGGTCAGGCATGTGAGTTTGACTACTCTGGCGCACAAGCCTGTAAAGCACTTCGTGAAGAAGGCTACCGAGTTATTCTGGTTAACTCGAACCCAGCAACCATCATGACTGACCCAGAGATGGCTGATGCGACTTACATCGAGCCAATCCAATGGGAAGTGGTACGCAAGATCATTGAAAAAGAGCGTCCAGATGCAGTTTTGCCAACCATGGGTGGCCAGACTGCACTTAACTGTGCGTTAGATTTAGAGAAGCACGGCGTTCTCGCAGAGTTTGGCGTAGAGATGATTGGTGCAACGGCTGATGCAATCGACAAAGCGGAAGACCGTTCTCGTTTTGATAAAGCGATGAAGTCTATCGGCCTTGAGTGTCCTCGCGCAGATACAGCGAAGAGCATGGAAGAAGCTTACAAAGTTTTAGATATGGTTGGCTTCCCTTGTATCATCCGTCCATCGTTCACCATGGGCGGCACTGGTGGTGGTATCGCGTACAACAAAGAAGAGTTCGAAGAAATCTGTCGTCGCGGTCTGGACTTATCTCCGACCAACGAACTTCTTATCGATGAGTCACTAATCGGTTGGAAAGAGTACGAAATGGAAGTCGTTCGTGACAAAGCGGACAACTGTATCATCGTATGTTCAATCGAAAACTTTGATCCAATGGGCATCCACACGGGTGACTCAATCACAGTAGCACCAGCACAGACACTGACCGACAAAGAATACCAGCTAATGCGTAATGCATCGCTAGCCGTTCTACGTGAAATTGGTGTTGAAACAGGTGGTTCAAACGTACAGTTTGGTATCAACCCGAAAGATGGCCGTATGGTTATCATCGAGATGAACCCACGTGTATCTCGTTCTTCTGCGTTAGCGTCAAAAGCGACAGGTTTCCCAATCGCTAAGATTGCCGCGAAACTGGCTGTTGGCTTTACTCTGGATGAACTACAAAACGACATCACCGGCGGTGCAACACCAGCATCATTCGAACCAACTATCGACTACGTCGTAACTAAGATTCCTCGCTTTAACTTCGAGAAATTTGCTGGCGCAAACGACCGTCTGACTACTCAGATGAAATCGGTTGGTGAGGTAATGGCAATTGGTCGTAACCAACAAGAATCTCTTCACAAAGCACTTCGTGGTCTAGAAGTTGGCGCAACTGGTTTTGACGAGATGGTCGATTTAGAAGCACCAGATGCACTGACTAAGATTCGTCACGAACTTAAAGAAGCAGGCGCTGAGCGTATCTGGTACATCGCCGATGCATTCCGAGCTGGCATGTCAGTTGACGGCGTGTTCAACTTGACTCAAATTGACCGTTGGTTCCTGGTTCAAATCGAAGAAATCGTAAAACTCGAAGAGCAAGTCAAGGCGGGCGGCTACGCAGGTTTGACCAAAGAAGTGCTTCGCCAGATGAAACGTAAAGGCTTCTCTGATGCGCGCTTGTCTAAACTGCTAGGTGTCGCTGAAAGTGAAATTCGCCGTGCTCGTGAGCAGTTTGATATTCACCCGGTTTACAAACGTGTGGATACGTGTGCGGCTGAGTTTTCTTCTGACACGGCTTACATGTACTCATCTTACGATGAAGAGTGTGAAGCAAACCCAACAGACAAAGACAAGATCATGGTTCTTGGTGGCGGTCCAAACCGTATCGGCCAAGGTATTGAATTCGATTACTGTTGTGTACACGCATCACTTGCGCTGCGTGAAGACGGTTACGAAACCATTATGGTTAACTGTAACCCAGAAACGGTATCTACTGACTACGATACGTCTGATCGCCTGTACTTCGAACCAGTAACTCTGGAAGATGTACTGTCTATCGCTCGCGTTGAAAAACCAAAAGGTGTGATTGTTCAGTACGGTGGTCAAACGCCACTTAAACTGGCTCGTGCTCTAGAAGCGGCTGGTGTTCCAATCATTGGTACTAGCCCAGATGCTATCGACCGTGCGGAAGACCGTGAACGCTTCCAGGCAGCTGTTGACCGTCTAGGTCTACTTCAGCCAGAAAACGCGACAGTAACAACGATGGAACAGGCGGTTGAAAAATCGAAAGAAATTGGCTTCCCATTAGTTGTTCGTCCATCTTATGTACTCGGTGGTCGTGCGATGGAAATCGTATACGACGAGCAAGACCTGCGTCGCTACTTCAACGAAGCAGTAAGCGTATCGAACGAGTCTCCAGTTCTTCTAGACCGTTTCTTGGATGATGCAACCGAAGTTGATATTGATGCTATCTGTGACGGTGAACGCGTCGTTATCGGCGGTATCATGGAACACATCGAACAAGCGGGTGTTCACTCTGGTGACTCTGCATGTTCACTGCCTGCATACACGCTAAGTCAGGAAATTCAAGACAAGATGCGTGAGCAAGTTGAGAAGTTGGCGTTCGAACTCGGTGTACGCGGTTTGATGAACACGCAGTTTGCTGTGAAAGACAACGACGTTTACCTAATCGAAGTGAACCCTCGTGCTGCTCGTACGGTACCATTCGTATCGAAAGCGACAGGTGCACCTCTAGCGAAAATCGCTGCACGTGTAATGGCGGGTCAATCTCTAGAGTCACAAGGATTTACTAAAGAGATTATCCCTCCTTACTACTCAGTGAAAGAAGTGGTTCTGCCGTTCAACAAATTCCCTGGTGTTGACCCTCTATTGGGCCCAGAAATGCGCTCAACAGGTGAAGTAATGGGTGTTGGTGCAACGTTCGCAGAAGCTTACGCGAAAGCAGAGCTAGGTTGTGGTGCAGTTTACCCTGAAGGTGGTCGTGCGCTACTGTCTGTACGTGAAGGCGATAAAGAGCGTGTTGTTGACCTAGCTTCTAAGCTAGTGAAACTGGGTTACCAGTTGGATGCGACACACGGTACTGCTGTGATTCTGGGCGAAGCGGGTATCAACCCACGCTTGGTAAACAAAGTACACGAAGGTCGTCCACACATTCTTGACCGCATCAAGAACAACGAATACACCTACATCGTAAACACGGCAGCTGGTCGTCAAGCGATTGAAGATTCGAAAGTTCTACGCCGCGGTGCACTGGCAGAAAAAGTGAACTACACAACGACACTGAACGCAGCGTTCGCTACATGTATGTCTCACACTGCAGACGCAAAAGCGTCAGTAACTTCGGTTCAAGAGTTACACGCTAAAGTGAAAGCGAGTCTAGACGCGTAACAGATAAAAATCAGTAAGCTCGTTAGTCAGGGCTTACATGACAACCTCATTGCCCGCTCATTTGAGCGGGCTTTTTTATATCTAGGTTTTTCTAAAATGAAGAGTATTAAAATGTGCTAGGAACGATTGGTATGCTTCGCTTTTGAAGATCATCAAGCTAATTATGGCAAGCAATGTTCCTAAAGATGAAGAAATAGTACTACCACTTGCTACAACAAAGTTGATACTGCAGGTAAGAATGATAAAAGAGATAGTGATTAAGTTTATTTTTGCAGCAATACTTAATCCTTTGCTTATTGTCAGGATGTTTGGAATGCATACAACAACAACCGTAATAGCTCCCAATGTAAGAAGGTAAGTATCTAGAGCAATGTGTTGAGTGAAGGAAAACCAGTCATTCCAAATGCTTAAGCTAATAGCCAGACCAATAGTCAATGCCAAGTATAAACATATACTTAGTGAGATGTTTGCTATGCTAATTGATTTAGTATTCAACTTTCAATTCCTCATAGATTCCAATTGCAAGATTTCTTAACTCTCCCGAATAACCGCTTCCTACTATGCTAATTGAGCCTCCAATTGCATCTAGAAGCTGATGAGAAATGGATGCGGATATTGTTGCTTGTGAATACCTTTTAGGAATTTCTCCTGACAACATTAGCTGTTTACGAGCTTTATTCGAAATGCTCGGAAGGTTTTTACGGATGATTTCTTTAGTTAATCTTGTTCTTTCTTGTCTGTTTAAGCCTTTTAGAATCTCGGGAACGCCTTTCTTAGTGGTTTGCTTAAGAGATTGAACCATTTTTATCGTTTGATATCCGCTAGCGCCCGCTCCAGCTAAGGAGATATAATCTAAAGCTTTAGTTGTATTTTGATACCACTCATTACTGTCTATATCCGATAATTTATCTGGTGATTTAGATACCATACGGGTTCTTGCTACTCCAATAGCACATTGAGCTGTGGCAGCAACAGTAGCGGCGTGTGAGATATAGGACATAGTTACGCCCACAGGACCACTTACTGGTATTGTTAGCCCCGAACCAACTACTCCAATCCAGCCAATCGCTGCACCAATACAGCTAATGCTCGCTGATAGAAGCTCTTGATTGAATCTTGATTTTGATTCTTCCTGTTTTATTTTTTTTGCAAATTCTTGAGATGATTGTAATTTTATCGGTTCTCGTAGAATGATAAAGGTAGGATTGATATGGCATGTGGATTTAAAGTCTCTTAAGCGTACAACGGTGAATTTGTTATCAATATAAATTACACCCGCACCGCTAGTCTCTGGTTTAGCGTCAATAACGTTGAATAGCTGATTAACATTCACTATTTGTTCGATTTTTAAGCGTAATTGCTTTTCTTTTATTGATGGTCGAGTCAGTAAGGCTTCCATTATTTTCGTTTTTATCAGATTAAATATTTCCTATTAAGACAGCATTTTCTCTTTCTATCAAAATATTAAGAGGCTCTTGAGGTGAGGCTCTATATTTGGATGTAATTGATATTTTTAATGTATCATTTTCTAAATTTACTGACTGATGAAAATTAGGAATAGATTGATGTCTTGACTTTCCATTGGTGGTTTTGTGAATAAGTGCTACCGTTTTTCCTCTTTGATGCCTCTTTAAATAAAAAGGATGTGTAGTGGAAATCACGGTTGAGATTTTGTTGGCTCTATTTTTTGTTGCGACTGCCGCAGGCTTTATTGATGCGATGGCTGGTGGGGGAGGGCTCATTACGCTCCCTGCGCTTTTGGCAGCGGGGTTGAGTCCGACTCAAGCTCTAGCAACCAACAAGTTACAAAGTTCGTTTGGCAGTTTCTCTGCTAGCTGGTATTTCGTGCGTAACGGTATTGTCAGCCTAAAGGAAATGCGTTTCGCGATACTCTGTACTTTTATCGGTGCAGCGATCGGTGCCGAGGCTGTGCAGTTTATTGATGCTAGCGTACTCACCAGTTTGATCCCTGTTCTTTTGATAGCCATTTCCCTCTATTTTTTACTCGCGCCAAGTACGCGAAAAATCGATGGAGAACCAAAGTTATCTGAAGCGATGTTTGCGCTATGCATTGGTGGGGGGATCGGTTTCTATGATGGCTTTTTTGGCCCTGGGACTGGATCTATTTTTACTGTTTGTTTTGTTGCACTGGGTCACTTTTCTTTGGTCGAAGCCACTGCTAGAACAAAAATCCTCAATTTCACGTCAAACATAGCGGCACTACTCTTTTTTATCTTAGCCGGGTTGCCAGTGTGGAAGCTTGGCTTAACCATGGCTGTTGGCGGTTTTCTTGGTGCTCAGTTAGGGGCGAAGGTCGTGGTAAGTAAAGGGCAAAAATGGATTCGTCCTCTAGTTATTGTGATGTCGATGCTCATGGCAACGAAACTTCTTTGGCAACAACATCAGCAATGGATTTTGTCAGTGCTTTAACTCGTTTGCTGCGATATGTGCTGTGGCGCAAGCAGATATGTATTGGTCGAATTAACTGTCCTAGTTCTTCAAAGTCATAGCAGAATTTGGGTGTGATATTAAGTGTCTTCAGGATAGATTTAGGAATTAAAGCGGGAGCCATTCCGCCCAAAGCCAGTTGTGCTGCCGCAGTGTATGAATCCATTTCCATCAAAGGCTCAATTCCGTATTTTGACAAAATAGCTTGTTGGTAAGTGTTGGCAGGATTGGTTAAGTCATTGGTCAAAATGGCTTTGGGTAGTTGCGAAAGTGGGTATCTACTGACGATTGAAAAAGGTTCATCAGCGAGGTGAAGGCTCATTAATCCATGATGAGGCGGTAAATAACCAGCACAGAATCCCAGTGTCGCTTTACCTGATTTGACGTTCTCAATAATGCGTGGTGTATGATTGGTCGATATTCGTATGTACTGGTCATGGGCAAAGCGTTCTGCCATGATCACACTAAGGTATCCAGCGACTAAGGTTTCAGAGCAGTCTATCTTGATCAAAGAAGTATCTTCTATTTCTTGCTGATCATAGATCTGACCTCTTAACTCATTGAACGTTGGCTCGATCGTGTTGATGAGCGCAAGGCCATCGGAGGTCAGCTTTATGTGCCGACCACTTGGCTCAATCAATTTTTTTCCTAACTTCTTCTCTAGATTCGAAATGCGCTTACTCACCGCAGATTGACTAATATAGAGTTGGCTGCCCGTACGGCTCATGGTTTTTTCTTTACTGAGGACAAGTAACGTCTCAATACCTTCAAGCAACATAATAATTAATGAAAGTTAGGAATGGTTGAAATAATTTAGCGAATTGTACAAGAATTGGCGAATCAAATGAGTATAAATGAGAGGAGCCGACACTCAGTCGACTCCATGACCGAATCATGTAATTTGTTTTTAACGATTAATTGCGAAAGTTGGTAGGGATAGATGCCAACGAATAGCACCGAGACGTATAATGAGCGTTGAGATTACACCAGCGAGTAAAGCCGTTGAGTGGTCATAACCCATGTTTACCGCCATCGTATGGAAGATGCCGCCAATAATACATGCCGTAGCGTAGACTTCACTTCTTAATACCATAGGAACTTCGCGAGCCAGTACATCACGTATAATACCACCACCACAACCAGTAATGACTCCCATGATCACTGCGACCATCCCAGACGCGTTGTAAGCGAGGGCTTTCTCTACACCTATTCCTACAAATACTGCAAGGCCGATGGCATCACAAACGGGTAATACCCACCATGAGAGTCGCTTGGGTCTTCGAATAACAAGCATGGTTAGTAGACACGTAACAAATATCACCCATAAGTACGTAGTATCTGTTATCCAAAATACAGGAGTGGCACCTAGCGCCATGTCTCGGATTGTTCCGCCACCAATAGCAGTCACACTGCCGAGAACGATAACGCCGAATGGATCCATTTTTAAACGGCCCGCCAGTAACACGCCAGAGATAGCGAAAACTGCGGTACCGAACAAGTCGATCATATAAAGCAGCATGGAGTCCATGTTACTTAGTACCTTTATATAGTGTGAGAAAAAATGGGCGGAAATTGTACGGTATTTGCCACGAAATCGTTAGCGTTTTTGACGAACGCTTTTAAAGTGCTCACACACTTCTGTGATCGCATTTAGTGTGCGTGGGGTTGGGCGGTTAATCCAATCTGAGTTTAGAGACCAGATGTGTTTATTTCTAAGTGCGGGAAGCTCATTGCTCCACTCTGCCCACATACCATCATTACTCATTGCGTGACGAGAAGTAAAAATAACCTCTGGTTGGCGAGTGATGACCTGCTCGATGCTGACCTGAGGATAAGGCGCGCTGGATGCTGCGAAAATGTTTTCACCACCGCAAAAAGTAAAGACTTCACTTGGCCAGTTCTTCCCGGCGACAGTGATGATAGGCTTTTCACTCAACTGATAAAAGTAACGAACTTTCTCGTGCGTGTTGTACTTCTCTTTTAGTGTATTCAGTTGCGTTCTAAAATCTTCAGCGGCCTTTTGTCCTATTTGCGGGGTTTCGCTGTATTGGCTTAGCTGCTCGATATTATTGGCGATATCTTCCAGTGAGCCTGTAGTGGAATAATAGATAGGAATGCCGAACTGTTTAATTTTCTCCAGCTCTTTTGCCGGGTTTCCTGCCGGCCAAGCAATGACTAAATCCGGTTGAAGAGCAATAATGCGCTCTAATTTAATTCCTTGGTAATTAGAGACTCTTTCCAGCTGCTTTGCCTGCTCTGGATAATCACTCATTTCGCTGACAGCAACAAGCTTGTCTCCTAGCCCTGCCGCAAAGGCAATTTCAGTGGCATGCGGAGCTAAACTTACAATGCGTTGCGCTGGTGTTTGGGCGAAGGTCGCTGTCGAAACAAACAGCGTTAATGCGAAGCATAGTTTATTCATCATAATCCTTGATAAATCATTCCTAAAAGCAGACTTTGGATAGCTATCCAAACGAAGACTCGCCAAACGAGCAGCGTATGTATTTGTGAAAGGTGAATAGCCGATGGGGCGATTCGTCCACCGATTTTTGCGCGTTCCGCACGTATACCTTGATAGATAGCAGGGCCGCATAAAGAGAGTTGTAGTTTGTGTCCGATGGTACACAACACCCAGGCGGGCCCGGGTAGTGGCCAAGACTTCGCTTGTTGCTGTACACCAGAAAGCACATTGCTTACGTTCTTTCCTACAGCTAAAAGTATGGCAAAGAGACGAAGTGGAATAATATCCAGAGCGGCAACCAGCTGAACGGCAGGTTTACCAAAGGGCAAATATTGGCGTCGGCTAGGGGACCAAACTCGAGCTAACTCTGTGGTTAGTCGATACATTAACGCACCAATACCACCTGCTAGTGCGTACCAAAATAACACACCGATTACGTTGCGGCTGTATCCCATAATCACAGCTTCTGAGCTTGCTTTACCCATGCCGATGATCGAGAGGCTGTCAGTATCGCGATTAAGATATGGTCTCAGTAATTGTCGGCACTGGGCTTTGTCTTCTCTCGACATACTTGTGACGAGTTGTTTTGTTAAGGCTTCACTGTTGCGCCAGTCCAAAGCAATGATCAATAGCACTAGTTCGTATAAAGGCACTTGCCAAACGAATGGCTCCACGGCAATCAGCAAGATCAAGCAAGGCAATAGCATCAAGCCCAATGCAAGACTGCCGGAGGTCAGGCTCTGTGAGTAACTGTGATTATTGTTTACTTTGTTGGCGAGGTTCTCAGCTAACTTTCGCCATAAAGTGATGGGATGCGATGAACGGGGGATTGGTAAAAGAAGGTGAAAGAGCAGTGCGCCCCACATAATAAGGAGCGCACCGTTGGCATAAAATGACTGAAAAACTTCTTCCATGAATGAGTCGTTTACTTAATGAGTTCCAGCATTTTGAATACCATTTCGGAAGAGCTTTTTGCTGCTAGCGGTAGGAACTCATCAAAGCTCATTGGTGACTCTTTATCAGCGACATCTGAGATTGCACGCACAACAACAAACGGCGTGTTGAATTGGTGACAAGTTTGAGCGATAGCAGATGCTTCCATTTCTACCGCGATAACGGATGGGAAGTGCTTACGAATAAACTCTTGACGCTCAGCGGTGCAAACAAATGCATCACCAGTACAGATCAGGCCGCGAACTGCATGAGTGTTTTCCATTTGCGCTAGTGCCTTTTCTGCTAAATCCATTAGCTTTTCATCTGCTTTGAATGCAGCAGGCTGGCCAGCCATTTGGCCAATTTCATAACCAAAAGCTGTCACGTCTGCATCGTGATGACGAACTTCTGTTGAGATAACAACATCACCTAGATTTAGGCTTGAATCGAAGCCACCAGCAGAGCCTGTGTTAATCACAACATCTGGCTGGTATTCATCAAGAAGAATGGTAGTGCCTACTGCAGCTGCAACTTTACCAATACCTGATTGTAGTACGACTACTTCTACATCATTAATTCGACCAGAGAAAAACGTACAACCTGCTTTATTTACGGTTTTGCAGTTTGTGATTGCTTCTTTCAGGATGGTCACTTCTTGTTCCATCGCACCGATGATACCAACTTTCATAACACTCTCTTTCGGTAAATATTTTAGTTGGCCGAGAGTATAGCACTCCCCGTGAGCAGTTTTCTATTTGATGAGCTTAGCTTGAGTGAGCTTTTCTCGTAATTGTTCGGCGCGCTTTCTGTTTACGCCAAAGTCAGAATAGCCCACACGTGACTCTGAGCGAACAATCAGTTTGTCTCCTGCTACTTTTAATTCGAGGTCATCCACGAAGCGCATGATTTTAGATGTGCATTCTATCCGAAGGTAATCGCCCTCTTTTACCGCGGTTTTGGCGCCAGGAAGTTGAAGCGCAGCTTGCTCAATGGCATCTAACGTTGCGGATTCAGTGAGCAAAAAAGGTGCTAATTGAAACTTGTCTCTAGAGTCCTGAGTTGAAACGCAATTTGGTTTGTCACCACAAGGTGATTGAGAACGATCTGGCATACTGGTGACTCCTTGGCTGCAGGCTGTCAGGCTGAGTAAAGTGATGGAAAGGAGAGCGGCTTTTTTCATTGTATTTACTCTTATAATTTTGTTTCTAATTATATGGATACAAAAGAAAAAGGATCCAATAATAGGATCCTTTTTGTGATGTTAGCTGTGATTAGACTTCTAGGTAATCAAGAATGCCTTCTGCCGCTTTTCGCCCTTCATCAATGGCGGTTACGACGAGGTCTGAGCCACGGACCGCATCACCGCCAGCGAAGATTTTCGCATTGCTGGTTTGATACATGAACGCTTGCTCAATAGGTGCCTTGATACGTCCCCATTGGTCTAAATCGACACCATACGGTTCCAACCAATCCATTTTGTGTGGCTGGAAACCAAATGCCATGATCACGGCATCCGCAGGCAATACATGTTCACTGCCTTCCACTGGTTCTGGTCTGCGACGACCTGCATCATCGGGCTCACCTAAAGCGGTTTTTACCACTTTAACGCCCGATACGTTACCTGAGGCGTCGACCTCCACACCGAGTGGTTGCAGGTTAAACATAAACTTCACGCCTTCCTCTTTAGCGTTTTTTACTTCTCGACGTGAACCTGGCATGTTGGCTTCGTCACGACGATAAGCACAAATCACATTGGAGGCTCCTTGGCGAATAGAGGTTCGTACACAGTCCATTGCGGTATCGCCACCACCAAGCACGACCACTTTCTTTCCTGCCATGTCGATAAAAGGTTGGTTGTTCTCAAGCTCCATGACTTTGTAGGTATTCGAAATTAAAAATGGCAGCGCGTCATACACACCCGGCGCATCCTCATTTTCTAGTCCTGCACGCATGTATTTATAGGTGCCAACGCCTAAGAAAATGGCATCGTACTCATCGATTAGATCTTGCATTTGTACATCTTTACCGACTTCCACGTTCATACGGAACTCGACGCCCATTTCAGTGAACACACGGCGACGATTTTCCATTACCCCTTTTTCAAGCTTGAACGAAGGGATACCGAAAGTCAGTAGTCCGCCGATTTCTGGGTAGCGGTCAAACACGACTGGCTTAACGCCATTGCGCACTAGGATATCAGCGGCTGCCAAGCCTGCTGGGCCAGCTCCAATGATTGCGACCTTTTTATCGGTCCACTCCACCTTGGACATATCTGGCTTCCAGCCCATTTCAAAGGCTTTGTCGGTAATGTACTTTTCTATATTACCGATGGTGACGGCACCAAAGTCATCATTAAGCGTGCATGAACCTTCACATAGACGGTCTTGAGGACAAACGCGCCCACATACCTCCGGTAGGCTATTGGTTTGATGCGATAGTTCAACCGCTTCAAGAATACGTCCCTCATTTGCCAGTTTTAGCCATTGAGGGATGTAGTTGTGTACTGGGCACTTCCATTCACAGTATGGGTTACCGCAATCTAAGCAGCGATCCGCCTGCGCAGTCGCTTGTTGTTTGGTAAACGGTTCATAGATTTCAACGAACTCGATCTTACGAACTTTGATAGGCTTCTTCGCAGGATCTACGCGTTGAACATCGATAAATTGATAAACGTTCTGACTCATGATTCAAACATCCTCCATGATTACTGGGCTTGAACGCGCAGCTCAGCGGCACTGCGGCTCTGGTGACCAAGTAGCGTGCGAAGATCTGCCGCTTGTGGTTTCACCAAATAGAACTTTGGAATCCATTCATCAAAGTTCGCCAAAATATTTTCTGCGTGGCTCGACCCTGTTTCTTCAAGGTGTTCCGCAATCAGGCCGCGCAAATGCTCTTGGTGGATGTATAGATCGGACAATGAAATGGCTTCGACAGATTCAGTATTGACTCGACCTTCAAAGCTTTGGTTTTCATCCAGAACATAGGCAAAGCCTCCGGTCATACCTGCACCAAAGTTCACGCCTGTTGCACCTAGAATGGCAACAATACCGCCTGTCATGTACTCACAAGCGTTATCTCCCGCACCTTCAATGACGGCAATCGTACCTGAGTTACGTACCCCAAAACGCTCACCCGCTTTACCTGCCGCGAACAGTTTACCGCCCGTTGCGCCGTACAAACACGTGTTACCAATAATGGTGGCTTCATGACACTTGAACGCTGTACCTAAGTGAGGTTTAATGGCGATCTTGCCGCCTGCCATGCCTTTCCCTACGTAGTCATTCGCATCACCTGTGAGGTAAAGCTCTACGCCACCCGCATTCCAAACGCCAAACGACTGGCCGGCAGTGCCGTCAAGATAGATTTTGATAGGGGAAGCCGCCAATCCTTGGTTGCCATAGCGCTTCGCTATTTCGCCAGATAAGCGAGCACCCACAGAACGATCAGTGTTGATGACATTGTAGAAGAAACTTGCTGATTGGCTGTTTTCTACCGCATGCATGGCATCATCAATGATCTTTTGATTGAGCTCAGCTTTATCAAACGGTTTGTTTGGCTCTGTCCAAAACAGCGGATGACCTTCAGGCGAGACGGGAGCTTCTAGAATGTTGGATAGATCCAATTTGGTTTGCTTCGCGGTAAAGCCTTCTACTGCTTCAAGTAAATCGGTACGACCAATCAAGTCCGTCAGTTTTTCAACTCCTAGCTCAGAAAGCAGCTCGCGCACTTCTTCTGCCAGTCCGGTGAAGTAGTTCATCACCATTTCAGGTAAGCCTTTGAAGTACTCTTTACGCAGCGTTTCGTCTTGAGTCGCAACCCCTGTTGCACAGTTATTGAGGTGACAAATTCGCAGGAACTTACAACCCATAGCAACCATTGGCGCGGTACCAAATCCGAAGCTTTCCGCACCAAGAATCGCGGCCTTAACCACGTCTAGACCAGTCTTTAGACCACCGTCTACCTGTAGGCGGATCTTATGACGCAGACCATTAGCAACCAGTGCTTGTTGCGTCTCTGCTAGACCTAATTCCCATGGACTACCTGCGTATTTTACCGAAGTTAATGGGCTTGCTGCAGTACCACCGTCGTAACCCGAGATGGTAATAAGATCAGCGTAAGCCTTTGCTACGCCCGTTGCGATGGTGCCGACACCTGGCTCGGAGACGAGTTTTACCGAAACCAGCGCATTCGGGTTGACTTGTTTAAGGTCGAAGATCAGCTGGGCCAAATCTTCAATAGAATAAATATCGTGGTGTGGAGGAGGAGAGATTAACGTCACCCCTTGCACGGAGTAACGTAGCTTGGCGATTTCTGCGGTGACTTTGTGTCCCGGTAGCTGACCACCTTCACCCGGTTTAGCTCCTTGCGCTACCTTGATTTGTAGTACATCCGCATTAGTAAGGTAATGAGGCGTGACACCAAATCGGCCTGAAGCAATTTGCTTGATGCGCGAGTTACGTTCAGTGCCGAAACGGCGAGGATCTTCACCACCTTCACCGGAGTTTGAATAGCCACCAAGACGGTTCATCGCAGTCGCGAGTGCTTCATGCGCTTCAGGGCTAAGTGCGCCAATGGACATGGCCGCAGAGTCGAAGCGTTTGAACAGTTCAGTGCGTGGTTCTATTTGCTCTAGTGGCAGCGGTGAGTCTGATTTTTTCAGCGACATTAAGTCACGCAGCATGGCAACAGGGCGTTGGTTTACCTGCTTAGCAAAGCTCTGATAGTCGTTACTTTCGCCAGATTTAACGGCCTGTTGCAGCGTGCCGACAACATCCGGGTTGTAAGCATGATACTCACCTCCATGGACATACTTTAACAAGCCGCCATGATCAATCGATTTACGTTTCGCCCATGCTTTGCGAGATAAGTTTGTAAGATCTTGCTGGAAGTCGTCAAAATTTGCGCCTTCAATACGAGTTGTGACGCCTTTAAAACACAGATCGACCACATCTTGGCTCAAGCCAACTGCTTCAAACAGTTGTGAGCAGCGGTAAGAGGCGATGGTTGAGATCCCCATTTTCGACATGATCTTGTACAGGCCTTTGTTGATGCCGTATTGGTAATTTTGCATCACATCGCGATAGTCTTTTTCTAGCGCTTTATCATCAATCAGTTTGCCTAGTGCTTCATAAGCAAGGTATGGGTAAATTGCAGTGGCGCCAAAGCCAAGCAAGACAGCAAATTGGTGTGGGTCACGTGCAGTTGCGGTTTCGACTACAATGTTGGCATCGCAACGTAAGTTCGCATCAATCAAACGAGTTTGAACGGCGCCGACTGCCATTGCCGCTGGAATTGGTAACTTGCCTTTGACCAAAGCGCGATCTGAAAGTACCACTAAAACCGTGCCTTCACGTACGACTTGCTCTGCTTGCTCACAGAGATCATTAATGGCTTGTTTAAGATCTTTCTCTTGTGGGTCGTAGTTGATATCTAGAATGGTATTACGGTAGTGATCGTCACCAAGCTCGAGCAGTTGCTGCATGTCTGAATAAAGCAGTACAGGCGAATCAAATGTTACGCGATGCGCGTGGCCATCGGTTTCACAGAAGACATTCATTTCCTTACCGATACTGGTTGCCAGTGACATCACGTGTTTTTCACGCAGTGGATCGATCGGTGGATTGGTGACCTGAGCGAACTTCTGGCGGAAGTAGTCAGTTACCAAGCGCTCTTTTGAGGAGAGCACTGCCATTGGAGTATCGTCACCCATAGAACCAACGGCTTCTTGGCCCATTTCTCCGAGTACACGCAGAACTTGGTCGACTTCTTCGTTCGTCATCGCGAATTGCTTTTGATAAGTCTTAAGTAAGTCTTCATCAAAGCTGCGCTCGCCTACTTGATCCTCAGGTAGCTGAGAAAATGGTGTGAGTTTGCGAACGTTGTTTTCCATCCATTCGCGATAAGGGTGACGAGATTTCAGATCATTATCGATCTCGCTAGACTGCCAAAGCTTACCTTTACGAGTGTCGATGACGAGCAATTCACCCGGACCTACACGCCCTTTTTCGGCAACTTCATCTGGGGCGTAATTCCAAATCCCTACCTCAGATGCCAGAGTGATCAACTTGTCTTTGGTAATTACATAACGTGCAGGACGCAGACCATTTCGGTCTAGATTACAAGCAGCATAACGACCATCGGACAGTACGATACCTGCTGGGCCATCCCATGGTTCCATGTGCTTGGAGTTGAAATCGTAAAACGCCCGCAGATCCGGATCCATATCTGGATGGTTTTGCCATGCAGGCGGCACAAGCATACGCATGGCGCGGAAGATATCCATGCCACCAGCTAAGAAGAGATCCAGCATATTATCCAAGCTAGAGGAGTCTGAACCTGTCTCGTTCACAAATGGTGCTGCAGTTTGAAGATCGGGCAGCAGTGGTGACGAGAACTTGTAAGCGCGCGCGCGCGCCCATTGGCGGTTACCTTCAATGGTGTTGATCTCACCGTTATGAGCAAGATAGCGGAACGGCTGAGCCAATGGCCAACGCGGTTGAGTATTGGTAGAAAAACGCTGGTGGAACAGACAGATAGCGGATTCCATGCGTAGATCAGCAAGATCTAGGTAGAAGCGAGGCAAGTCCGCAGGCATGCACAGGCCTTTGTACACCAAAACTTGAGTCGACAAGCTACAGATGTAGAAATCAGGATCTTCGGTGATTTGTTTCTCGATGCGACGGCGTGCGATGTAGAGACGGCGTTCAATGTCACGCTCTCGCCAACCAGCCGGTGCAGAGATAAAGACTTGCTGAATATTTGGAAGCGAGTTAGCCGCAATTGGACCGAGCACTTCTGAATTGGTTGGAACTTCACGCCAACCGGCCACTGTTAGCGTCTCTTGCGCAAGTTCTCTGTTGACGATGTCTTTAGCGAGTTGAGCTTTGACCGGATCTTGGTTGAAGAAAATCATCCCTACGGCGTATTGCTTGCCAAGGTTGAAACCATTTTCTTCGGCAATAAGACGTAAATAGGAATCGGGCTTTTGTAATAGAAGACCACAACCATCACCGGTTTTACCATCGGCGGCAATACCACCACGGTGGGTCATTCGGTCAAGTGCAGAAATTGCTGTACGAACCAGCTTGTGGCTTTGTTCGCCTTCCATATGCGCGATCAAGCCAAATCCACAGTTGTCTTTCTCAAGACTTGGATCATAAAGAGCCATTGCAATTCTCCCTTTGCTTATCCGTCATCCCGACAGATATATCAACACTGCTTACGTTGATAGTGATGACTGAATATGCGTCATCTTTTATGGTTTTATGTATATTTATTCAATAAAATCTGTGAAATATTTAACATTTTTTGAGTGTTTTATTTTCATCAACTTCACAAGCTATAGCTTATTGTAAAAAAGGTCAAGTTATTAGTGGATAATCACGTGAATATGCGATTTACCATTTAATAAGCTAAAATAGTTTAATGATTTCAAATAGATAGAAAATTGATTGTTACAAAAAAGTAACATTTGATTCTGTGGGAAATAAAAAAGACCAGCATAAAATGCTGGTCAAAATAGAAAGATTGGAAGGAATTGTTTTCTTTCTTTGCTAATAGCCATCGATATCGCTGATGGCTATTTATGGCATTGAAAGAGGGAAGCGTGAATACTTCCGTTAAGCAGAAAGCATCAGTGAATCTGCTTTTGCTTCTAGGTTTGTGCCATCCATTAGGTAGTCATCGATAGCACGAGCACATTCGCGACCTTCGTTGATACAACGAACCACCAAAGATTGGCCTGTTCGCATATCACCAGCAGCAAATACGCCTTCTTGGTTAGTAGCAAAACCTTGAGTTGCTACGTTACCGCGATCATCTAGCGCGATATCCAGTTGAGCAAGCACGCCTGTAGGTTCTGGGTGTAAGAAGCCCATTGCTAGGAATGCCATATCACATGGGATCACTCGCTCGCTGCCTTCTACTTCTTTGAAACTTGGGCGCTCGCCTGGTTTTGCATCTTGCCAAACGATATCAGCAAGACGAAGGCCTGTGACTTCACCTTTGTCATTTCCGATGAACTCTTTGGTCAGGATGTTCCAGTGACGATCGACACCTTCTTCATGAGAGGTCGAAGTACGTAGGATCATTGGGTATTGAGGCCAAGGCATATTGGCTGGGCGCTTCTCTGGTGGAATCGGCATGATTTCCACTTGAGTTACGCTTGCTGCGCCGTGACGGTTTGACGTACCTACACAGTCTGAACCGGTATCACCACCACCAATGACAACCACATGTTTACCTTTTGCGTGAATCTCTTCCGTTTTCAGGTCCATGTTATTTGCACGTCGGTTGTTTTGACCTAGGAATTCCATTGCGAAGTGAACGCCTTTGAGCTCACGACCCGGAACTGGCAAATCACGTGGAACCGTTGAGCCACCCGTCAGTAGAACCACATCGAACTCTTGACGCAGTTGCTGAGCATTTACATCAACACCGACGTGTTGGTTTACTTTAAACTCAACGCCAGCTTCTGCCATTAGATTGATCTTACGATCAATGACTTCCATGCTCAGTTTAAAATCTGGAATACCGAAACGCAGCAGACCACCAACCTTCTCGTCTCGCTCGAATACTGTCACAGTATGACCAGCGCTGTTTAGCTGCTCAGCAGCCGCAAGACCCGCTGGTCCAGATCCAATGATCGCTATCGTTTTACCAGTGCGAGAACGTGGCGTTTTTGGCTTGGCGTACCCTTCACGATACGCCGTTTCTACGATGGTTTTCTCGATGTTACAGATGGTGATTGGGTCTTGGTTGATGCCAAGTACACAAGCACTTTCACATGGAGCAGGGCAAACACGACCAGTAAACTCTGGGAAGTTATTGGTTGAGCTTAGAATGTTCCATGCTTCTTCCCAGCTATCACGATAAACCGCATCGTTAAACTCTGGGATGATGTTACCGATAGGGCAGCCGTTATGACAAAACGGCACACCACAATCCATACAACGAGACGCTTGAGTATTGATCTTGTCACCAAACTCCTCGTTCAGAACGAACTCTTTGTTGTTCTTGATGCGTTCAGCTGGGTCGATCTTCTGTGGTAGTTCACGACCATGCTCTAAAAATCCAGTAGGCTTACCCATTATACGGCCTCCACTTGAGTTTCGTTTCCTTGAGACTGTGCTTCAGCTTTACGCTTTTGAAGCACCGCTTTATAGTCACGCGGCATTACCTTAACCATAGAGGCTAGGCTTGCTTCAAAGTTGTCTAGGAAAGACTGAGCGACTTCACTTCCTGTGAATTGAACATGCTTAGTTAGCATGTCGAGTAATAGATCTCTGTCTTCTTGCTCGATTGGATCTAGGTCTACTAACTCTGGGTTCAGTTTCGACTCAAAGTCGCCTGATTTATCCCATACGTAAGCCACGCCGCCACTCATACCTGCGGCAAAGTTACGACCTGTTGAACCAAGGATAATTGCTGCACCGCCCGTCATGTATTCACAACCGTGGTCACCGACGCCTTCTACTACTACTTTCGCGCCTGAGTTACGAACACAGAAACGTTCGCCAGCCATACCGCGAATGAAAGACTCACCCGAAGTGGCACCGTAGAAACACACGTTACCAACCACGATGTTATCTTCTGCGACAATGCTTGATTTCGCATCTGGGTAAAGTACTAACGTACCGCCAGATAAGCCTTTACCCCAGTAGTCGTTCGCGTCGCCTTCCACTTCGAACTTCACGCCCTTAGCGAGGAATGCACCGAATGACTGACCCGCAGAGCCTTTGAACTTCACGTTCATTGGCTGAGGTAGACCCGCATCTTTATACACTTTCGAGATTTCGTTCGACAGCATGGTACCTGCAGAGCGGTCCGTGTTGACGATAGGGAATTCCGCATTCACCTCTTCGCCTTTCTCGAGTGCAGGAATCGCTGCTTGAATCAGCTTACGGTCTAGCACTTCTTCTAGGTTATGGTTCTGCTGAGCTTGGTTGAAAACACCATCAGCTTCACGTGGTTGCTCAACGTGGAGAACAGGAGACAGATCTAGGTTCTTGTATTTCCAGTGAGAAACGTCTTGGCGAATCTTCAGCTTCTGACCTTGACCGACCATCTCATCGATAGTGCGGAAGCCAAGTTCAGCCATGATTTCACGTAGACCTTGTGCCATGTATTGGAAGAAGGTTACGACGTCTTCTACGCGACCATCAAAGCGCTCGCGAAGCGTCTTGTTCTGAGTTGCGATACCAACAGGACAGGTGTTCTTATGACACTTACGCATCATGATACAACCTTCAACCACCAATGCTGCGGTTGCTACACCCCATTCTTCTGCACCAAGTAGTGTTGCGACTGCAAGATCACGAGGTGTCTTCATCTGGCCATCCGCTTGAACCACGATACGGTTACGTAGACCGTTCTTCAGTAGCGTTTGGTGCGTTTCTGCCAAGCCAAGTTCCCAAGGAAGACCAGTATGACGGATTGAAGACATTGGTGATGCACCAGTTCCGCCGTCGAAACCTGCGATAAGTACAACGTCCGCTTTCGCTTTAGCAACACCAGAAGCGATCGTACCTACGCCAGCTTCCGATACCAGCTTCACGTTTACACGACCCGCGCGGTTCGCGTTCTTCAAATCGTAGATAAGCTGAGCCAAATCTTCGATTGAGTAGATATCGTGGTGTGGTGGCGGCGAGATAAGACCGACGCCCGGAGTTGAGTGGCGTGTAGCACCGATCCAGTCATCTACTTTATCGCCTGGTAGCTGACCACCTTCACCTGGTTTCGCACCTTGAGCCATCTTGATTTGTAGCTCATCAGCGTTGGTTAGGTAGTAAGAGGTTACGCCGAAACGACCCGAAGCTACCTGCTTGATTGCAGAGCGTTCCCAATCGCCGTTCTCTTTGCGCTCGAAACGCATTGGGTCTTCACCACCTTCACCAGAGTTCGATTTCGCGCCAAGACGGTTCATCGCAACAGCTAGTGTGGAGTGTGCTTCGTAAGAAATAGAACCGAATGACATAGCACCCGTCGCGAAGCGTTTCACGATGCTTTCAATTGGCTCGACTTCGTCGATAGAGATAGAGCCGGCTGGGTTCTTAATAAACTCAAGCTGGCTACGCAGAGTTACCGCGTTGTCACCTTGTTTATCGACTGCTGTCGCGTACTGCTTGAACTGATCGTAGTTCTTGTTGCGCGTAGACTCTTGTAGTAGAGAAATGGTTTCAGGGTTGAAGAGGTGCTTCTCGCCACGCTGTTTCCATTGGTAAACACCACCCACATCCAGCATTTGAATTGGGATTTCGCGTTGTGGATAACCGATGCGGTGACGAACGAGCACTTCTTTAGCAATATCGTCAAGGGTGAGACCTTGGATACGAGAAACTGTACCTGTGAAGTACTTGTCTACCACTGACTTATGAATACCTAAGGCTTCGAAGATTTGCGCACCGTGGTACGACTGCAGGGTTGAGATACCCATCTTCGAGAAGATCTTCAGAAGACCGCCATTGATCGCTTTACGGTAGTTGTTGAACAGATCACGAGGGTTCGCTTCTGGATCCAGCTTCTTCGTGCGTTGTAGTTCAATGATAGTTTCGATAACTAGGTAAGGGTTAACCGCATTTGCACCATAGCCAATAAGGGTTGCAAAGTGGTGCGTTTCACGCGCGTCACCGGTTTCAACCACGATGTCACACTTCGCACGTAGGCCTTTACGGATCAGGTGGTGATGTACTGCGCCAACTGCCAGCATGGCTGGGATAGCGGCGTGGTTTGAGTTCACTGCACGGTCAGTTAGCAGGATGATTGAGTAACCATCAATAACCGCATCTTCTGCGTATTGGCAGATACGTTTTAGTGCGCGCTCAAGCTTGCCTTGGTCTTCACTGGCTTGGAATACGATATCCAGTGTCTTCGCCTGAAGATGCTCGTTGTCAATAGCACGCAGTTTCTCAAGCTCAGAGTTCGCCAGAACAGGCGATTCCAATTCGACTTTCTGACAGTGAAGTGGTGTTTCAGTCAGAAGGTTTTGGTCTTTACCCAAGTAAGTGTTCAGCGACATAACCATACGCTCACGGATCGGATCGATCGGTGGGTTAGTTACCTGTGCGAACAGTTGCTTGAAGTAGTTTGAAAGATGTTGAGACTGATGAGATAGAACCGCAAGAGGCCAGTCTGCACCCATGGCTGATAATGGCTCTTTCGCATCATTCGCCATTGGAACGATGATTTCGTTCACTTCTTCAGTACTTACGCCAAACGCTTGTTGGCGGTGTAGAAGATGTTCTGGCTTAGGTTGGCTGAATTGGTTGCTCGCATCTGGCAGCTTCTTCAAGCTCAGTAGGTTTTCTTCTACCCACTTTTCGTAAGGCTGCGCTGTTGCGATGGTGTCTTTCACTTCTTCATCAGAGATGATGCGACCTTGCTCTAAGTCTGCAACGAAGATGCGACCTGGTTGTAGACGACCGCGGAACTCAACGTTCTCTGGCTCAATATCCACAACACCAGATTCTGATGCCATTACTAGGAAGTTATCTTTGGTCACTGTGTAGCGAGAAGGGCGCAGACCGTTACGGTCGAGTGTCGCACCAACTTGAACACCATCAGTAAAACATACTGAAGCCGGACCATCCCATGGTTCCATGATGTTCGCGTGGTACTGATAGAACGCGCGACGCTTAGGATCCATGTTTTTGTTTTCTTGCCATGCTTCCGGGATCATCATCATCAATGCGTGCGGCAGGCTACGACCAGAAAGAACTAGGAGCTCAAGTGCCATATCAAAGTTAGATGAATCCGAACTGCCTTCCTGACAAATAGGAAGCAGCATGTCGATTTCAGCTTGGGTAAATAGATCGGATTCAATGATCGCCTCACGGGCTTTCATCCAGTTCAAGTTACCTCGAACTGTATTGATTTCACCGTTGTGGGCAATGTAACGGAAAGGTTGTGCAAGACGCCATTTCGGGAAGGTGTTGGTAGAGAAGCGAGAGTGTACCAGTGCCAGTGCGGTCACCATGGTCGGGTTTTGCAGATCAAGGAAGTACTGAGGGACTTGCTCGGTCGTTAACTGACCTTTGTACACCAATGTCTTGTAAGACATTGAGTTAATGTAGAAGTCATCACCAATGTTCGAAACGCTTTCTAGGCAAACACGTACAGTGTAGTTACGAAGTACGTACAGTTTGCGCTCTAGCTCTTCAGGTGTGATACCTGGACCACCAGAGATAAACACATGCTCAAACTTAGGTTCTGTGCTTAGCGGGTCGGCACCGATCATTGAGTTATCGGTTGGCAATACGCGGTAGCCAATAACTTCAAGGTCTAGACGCTGAGCGTTGCGTTCTAGAATGTCACGGCATTGCTCGCGTTTGTATTCGTCTTTCGGGAAAAGTACGACACCCACACCATACTTTTCAAATGAAGGCAGTTTAATGCCGAGCTTAACGGCCTCTTCTAATAGGAATTCATGAGGTTTTTGTAGCAAGATACCCGCACCATCACCGCTGCATGGGTCACAACCTTGACCACCACGGTGCTCCATGCGAGCTAGCATATCCAATGCTTGAGTCACTACTTCATGAGATTTACGGTTTTTAAGGTGAGCAACAAAACCGATACCACACGCGTCATGCTCCAATTCAGGAGTATATAGACCCTGTGGATTTTGCTCTCTATCTACCATAGATACATCCTTCCAGTTCAATGTCGACGCAAAAGCACCAGGCAGGCAAATGCCACCTAGACCATTGATTACGTCTTGTCCTTTATATTTATTATCGCCACCGATCTAGGTTGACCGATCTTGATTCCTTTCCGTATCTCGCAGGAAAAGTTTTGCGAGAAAAACAATCCTTGGTGGTATCCCTTTATTTATTGCCACTATTTAGTGATTTATATAGGTAGGAGTGGGATAACACCGACAAATCCCGCAGTGTACTTTGTAATAAAAGTCACAAAAATAACGGGGTTGTGTAAGTATCCTACAATTTTGTCACTTCAGAATGCAATGAAAAAGTCGACGTTGTGACCCAATTTTTTCGTTTAATTATGCATTTTTAGTTTAACATTTACGCAACATGAACGTTTTTTATCTGTATTTATGCAGGTTTATTGATTTTGAGCCGTATGATGTTTGTTTGAATTGACTAGTATTGTGTGTTTTTTCTTGCAGGGATGTAATTTATTTACACAGATCGTAGTGAGATTGATTACGGTTCATTGTTGGTGAGAATTTATGCAGTTACATGAGTTGGTCAATACAATCGGCCAAGATCTTCAGCGTCGATACGGTGAAAAAGTCCATAAACTAACGTTGCACGGTGGATTTAGTTGCCCTAACCGAGATGGCACTATTGGTCGGGGAGGATGTACTTTTTGTAATGTGGCTTCGTTTGCGGATGAAGAAGTACAGATAAAGAGTATTCACGATCAGTTGAAAGATCGTGCGGGCGAAATTCATCGAGCGAAGAAGTATCTCGCTTATTTTCAGGCTTACACCAGTACTTATGCGGAAGTGCAAGTGCTGAAAAATATGTATGAAGAAGCACTAAAAGCGGCTGATATTGTGGGATTGTGTGTCGGGACTCGTCCAGATTGCGTGCCTGATGCCGTATTAGATTTGCTGTCTGATTATGTACAGCAAGGTTATGAAATTTGGCTAGAGTTAGGGCTTCAAACCGCTAATAACGACACCCTTAAGCGCATCAATCGCGGTCATGATTTCGAATGTTATGCCGAGATCACCAAGCGTGCGCGTGCGCTAGGTATTAAAGTCTGTACTCATTTAATTGTTGGATTACCGAAAGAAAGCCGCGACGATAACATTGAGACGCTACAAAAAGTGTTAGCCGTGGGCACGGATGGCATTAAGTTACATGGCTTGCATATTGTGGAAGGCAGCACGATGGCGAAAGCGTGGCGTGCAGGACGATTAGAGGCGCCAGAGCTAGAAGAGTATGTCGCTATTGCCAGCGAGATGATTCGTATGACGCCACCGGACGTGATTTACCATCGCGTTTCATCAGCAGCTCGTAGACCTACCTTATTATCGCCACTGTGGTGTGAAAACCGCTGGCTGGCGATGACTGAAATTGGTCGCTCCCTCAGTGAACATGGTGCTCAAGGAAGCCTAACGGGAAACGCTTTTATCTATACTAAACCGGAATTAATAGCAGATCGCTCAATAAATAACTGATATATTTTAACCAGTTTTCTTTAAAGGTTTAAACGATGGATCAGTTACTCAATTGGCTTTGGGATGGTCAAGGCGGTTATGGCTATGTCGTCTTGTTATTAATTGCTAGCGTGTGCGCGTTAGCACTGATCTATTTGCACTTTCAAACATCACTTAAGCAACTCGTAACGGATTCACCCTATCCAGTCATAGTGCTGGATACTGGCCATGCTCTGATCTTGTTATCTAACCAAGCTGCGATGCAGTTATTAGGTATTCGCTCTCTAGGCACGGGATATTTGTATCCCGCTTTATTCGATATTCGTGAGCTTGAGTCGTTTCTCGACAGTGTCTCTAGTCGTCATTTTAGCCAGCAGGTATTTGATTGGCGCTTATCTGAAAGCGAATCTATCAAGGTGGAGTTGTCAGGAAGAAAGAGTTTGCTGCGCAATCACCGTGTTTGGATCATCTACGCGCAGCCATATCAAGCCACTCATCAAGAGCAGCAACAAGAGCTTGCGCAATTAACGATTGCCCGTTCGGCACTAGACTCACTCTCTGAGTTAATTTGTACCCAAGATCGCCAAGGGAATTTATTAACGACGAACCGAGCATTTGATCAATTTTGGGAAGGGCGAAGGGAAGAAGCCTGCGCATCAAAGGTTTCCATGGGTGAGGCTAGCAGAAAGAGTGAGCGCAAGTGGACGACGGATCCACAAGGTCGCAGTTGCTTATTGGAAGTGAATCAAAATTCCCTTGTGTCACCGAGTGGTGAGCTGATCGGTACATTATCCATTAGTCATGATGTGACCGAGTGGCACAAAATGCAGCAGAACCTGAGAGATGAAATGGAGCGCCGTAAAGATACAGAAGTTGCGTTGGCGCAAAGGGATACCATCTTACAGACTATTCTTGACGCTAGCCCTGACTCTATCGGTATCTTCAATGAGAATATGGTCTATCAAGCGTGTAATAAACCGTTCGTTAATGCATTAGGTATTTCAGACGTGTCTGATTTGATTGGTAAGCGCCTTCAAGATGTCATTCCTGAAGAGATGTACGCTCGCTTAGCTGCTAGTGATTTAGATGCATTGCGTCAGTCAGAGCCTGTCCGATATATAGATAAAGTCGTTAGCAGTGATGGCAAAAGTACGTGGTTTGATGTGGTGAAATCGCCTTTTAAGGATAAAGCTTCAGGAACGAATGGTGTGCTGATCATGGCGCGTGATATTTCTGAACGTTACCTTGCCGAACAAAAGTTGGAGAGAGCCAATTTAGAGTTAGAAAAGTTGAGCTTTATGGACAGCTTAACTCAGGTATCGAACCGACGCCGCTTCGATGAACAACTGCAGGTACTATGGTACCACCATGCCCGCGAAAAGCTGCCGCTCACTATCATGTTGTGTGACATCGACTTTTTCAAAGATTACAACGACTGTTACGGCCATCAGCAAGGTGATGAAGCATTGGTCAGTGTTGCTACCGTATTCACAAAAGTCATCAATCGCTCTTCGGATTGTGTTGCGCGTTATGGTGGTGAGGAGTTTGGTTTTATCCTGCCGAATACCACAACGGAAGGCGCGAGCAATGTAGCACAGCGTATTCATGAACAAATTCGACAACTCGATATGGAGCACGACAGCTCAGAAGCATCGGAACGTCTCACGGTCAGTATCGGTCTTGTCTCTTATATTCCTCAACATGGTGATGAACCGGAAATGGGTATTGCCATGGCTGACAGTGCGCTATACCAAGCCAAAGCGGATGGACGTAATCGCACCTGTATTCACCCAAGTTCTTGCTAACGCTTTGTGACCGCTTGCTCTAAGTTGATAGCTGATTGTTTAAATCGCCGTATTAAACACGTTAAACTTACCGAAGCCTGTGCGTTCGTTGGTTAACTTATCTTTTTATCTTGTTTAGCAAGCGCAGTTCGCACTACGTATTTTTCACTAATCACACAGACCTAAATTGCGTTAGGCCGAATATGTCTGCTCGTTTTTTATCATTGAAGGGCAACATCTAGCCAGCACCATGGAGTAGTTAATGAAACCCATGAAAAATCTCGCCCAGTATTATGTCGACTTGCTAGTCAAACTGGGGATTGTTCGTTTCTCGATTTTGCTGGCCCTTGCGCTGGTGGCATTAGCCGTTGTGGTGCAGGTGGGGATTACTTTAGCTCTCAAGGGGCGAGTCGACGATATCGACATTGTCCGTTCGGTGTTTTTTGGTCTCTTGATTACACCTTGGGCGGTTTATTTTCTTTCTGTTGTTGTTGATCAGCTAGAAGAGTCTCGCCAGCGTTTAACCAAGTTGGTGTCCAAACTGAAAGACATGCGCTCGCGAGACCAAGAACTGAATTATCAACTGCAACAAAACATCGAAAAGCTCAACCAAGAAATTGAAGAGCGCATTAAAGCAGAAGAAGCTCGAGAAGAGGCGATGCAAGATCTCGAAAACGAGGTGTTCCAACGAGAGCGTACTCAGTTAGAGCTTGCGGAACGCACTGCACTACTGCGTTCATTTATTGATGCCTCGCCAGACTTAATTTACTACCGCAATGCCGATGGTGTGTTCTCCGGTTGTAACCGGGCAATGGAAGAGCTAACGGGCAAGAAAGAGCACCAGTTAGTCGGATTAAGCCCTTGGGATGTGTATAGCAAAGAAATCGCTGAGCACATCGTTGATACTGACCAAAAGGTCTTCGCCGATAATCAAGCCATCACTTACGAGCAGTGGCTAGAGTATCCTGATGGACGCAAACATTACTTTGAACTGCGTAAAGTGCCGTTTTACAGCAAAGATGGTCGTCACCTTGGCTTGGTAGGTTTTGGCCGTGATATCACTGAACGTAAACGTCATGAAGAGTCGTTAGAGAAAGCAAGCCGTGATAAAACTACTTTCATCTCAACCATCAGTCATGAACTGCGAACGCCACTAAATGGCATTGTGGGCTTAAGTCGCATGCTTCTCGATAGTCCGTTGACAGAAGAGCAGCGCAAACACATGCAGACCATCAATGTGAGTGCGATTACGCTAGGTAACATCTTCAACGATATTATCGATATGGATAAGTTTGATCGCCGCAAGCTAGAACTATTACCTGCGCCACTTAACTTCGAAGACTTCGTCGCTGAGATTGAAAGCATCTCTGCTTTGATGGCGGAGCAAAAAGGGCTGCGTTTTGACTTAGAACGTTTGAGTGATTTACCAAAAGCAATTGAAGTGGATGCGACCCGTTTGCGTCAGGTAATTTGGAACTTGGTCAGCAACGCAATGAAGTTTACCAAAGAAGGTGGCGTTGTGATGACGGTGAGCGCGGATGTAGAAGACGATTTTGCCACCATTATTATGGAAGTGGAAGACACAGGTATTGGTATACCGGAAGATGAGCTCGATAAAATCTTCGCCATGTATTACCAAGTGAAATCAGGTAAAGACAACCTACATGCTGTCGGGACTGGTATAGGCCTGGCGGTGTCAAAACAGCTGATCAATATGATGGATGGTGACATTACTGTCGCTAGTGAAGAGGGTTTTGGTAGTACTTTTACCGTATCGATTCACGTTCCTATTGTGGAACTCGAAGAACCTGTCATTGATGCAAAACGCGATAATGTGCATCTCAACATCTTTATGGTCGAAGACATTGAGCTTAACGTCACCGTGGCCAAATCGTTGCTTGAGAGCTTAGGGCACTCCGTTACCGTGGCGATGACGGGACAAGAAGCGCTCGTGAACTTTGTGCCAGAAAAATATGACTTGGCGTTGTTGGATATTCAGCTGCCTGATATGACGGGCTTTGATGTCGCAAATTATTATCGCGAGCATTATAACAATCTGCCTCCATTGGTCGCCCTAACAGCTAATGTGATGAAAGATCGTCGTGAATATTTAGATAACGGTATGGATGATGCCATCAGCAAACCGCTTGCTGTGAATGCCATTCAGTCTGTAATTGATAAGTTCTTCGCGCATCAGGTAGAGCCGCAAGAGCAACCTGAGAGCGTTCCAGAAACAGTGGAAGAGCCGACTCCTTCTCCTGTGATTGAGACACACTTGCTCGATATGGATATGTTAGAGTCTTACGTCGACATTGTTGGTGCCAAGCCGGTCTACGACAGCATAAAAATGTTTGAAGACATGATGCCAGACTATATTGATGTCTTAGACTCAAACATGACGGCAAAAGATCAAGATGGGATTGTTTCTGAAGCGCATAAAATTAAAGGTGCTGCAGGTTCGATTGGCCTCAAACGTATCCAAAGTGTGGCGCAGAAAGCGCAATCTCCCGATATGCCAGCATGGTGGGAAAACATTTCAGACTGGGTTGAAGAGATCAAAAATGAATACCAAAACGATATTCAAGTCCTCAAAAGTTGGTTGGAACAAAGGAAATAACATGAAAAAAATCGCACCGTTGGCGTTGGTTATAGCATTGATGGCTGGCTGCAGTTCCGTTCCAAGTGTGAACTGGCAACAAAACAGTCAGATTACGATTAACCAGGTGAATGTCGAGCTCAAAAGTAACTTATGGGTGAACCTGATGCCGACCGTTGGGGAAGTGCAAGAGCAAAGCATTCAAGGATC
Source organism: Vibrio antiquarius (assembly GCF_000024825.1). Lineage (NCBI taxonomy): Bacteria > Pseudomonadati > Pseudomonadota > Gammaproteobacteria > Vibrionales > Vibrionaceae > Vibrio > Vibrio antiquarius. Next base: position 3,172,208 of record NC_013456.1, on the reverse strand, counting down.
ACTTTACCTTGAAGGAGACCAGTTACTCCCAGCCAACCTGACTGCCGAAGCGCTTATCATCAAGCAAGGGGAAAAAGAGTGGTGGGTGGATGAAGACTCTTTAGAAACTCGAACTCATAGTGAGAGCCAATGGGAAGTAGCCTTCACGTCTCAGGTAGACGCAGACACAGAAAAATCGGTTGATATCGCGGTACTTTTAGACGACGCAGGTAAACAGCGCTGGTTAGTGGAAAAATACGTGAAGATTAACAAGGTTTATTAGACTCAGTGATTGTCCGCTAATTGCTAAACCCAAAATAAAAGGGCTTGCTCAATGAGCAAGCCCTTTGCGTATTAGCGATTCAATTAGTCTTCTAGATCGCCACAGAAGCGGTAACCTTCGCCGTGGATAGTCGCGATGATTTCAGGAGTGCCTGAAACAGACTCAAAGTGTTTACGAATACGACGAATCGTTACGTCTACAGTACGGTCATGCGGCTTAAGTTCACGGCCAGTCATCTTCTTGAGAAGATCGGCACGAGTTTGAATCTTACCTGGGTTTTCACAGAAGTGAAGTAGAGCTCGGAACTCAGAGCGAGGGAGCTTGTAGCTATCACCAGCAGGGCTTACTAGAGAGCGGCTGTTGATGTCCAGTACCCAACCATTGAATTCATACTTTTCTACTGAGCGTTTCTCTTCTTGCACCGCGTTAGAGCTCATTGAGCGGCTAAGTAGGTTGCGAGCACGAATAGTCAGTTCACGTGGGTTGAATGGTTTAGTGATGTAGTCATCTGCACCAATCTCAAGACCTAGGATCTTGTCCACTTCATTGTCACGGCCTGTCAGGAACATTAAAGCAATGTTCGCTTGTTCGCGTAGTTCACGCGCTAACAGAAGGCCATTCTTGCCTGGAAGATTAATGTCCATAATAACCAAGTTGACTGAGTTGTCAGACAACACTTGGTGCATCTCTTCACCGTCACTGGCTTCAAAAACAGCGTATCCCTCTGCTTCAAAAATACTCTTAAGAGTGTTACGAGTTACTTGCTCATCTTCAACGATAAGAATCTGCGGGGTTTGCATTGGCGGTACCTAAATTTGTGACAAAATTGTGCTAATAGAATAAATTCTAGGCAAAAATATAACATACAGGTAATGTGATTTTGATAATAAATCAAGTTGATCAAAAAAACACTTCTTTCAGTTATCCGCCCTCCATGGAATTTTGCCAACTCACCAGTATCCAATGGCGACGTTTATTCTAAAGGGCTTGTTTACCTTTCATTTCCTACTTTCTGTGGGGCCTGAAACGTAAACACCCTAAGATATGGAGCGGATTTTATATTGTTAACAGCATGCTAACAATGCTCAAATGTTAATTCCATTCAGTTTGTTGATTTATATCAATTGATGAAATGTAACTGTTATTAATCGTTTAAGACTTATGATAGAAAAAAGTAATACGAACATAGACGCATCGTTATGGAATGCTTATTCAGAATCTTTTTTCAGATTCGAGGCCGAGTGGTGCGTTTCAAACTACGCTGTGATAACCGCTTGGAACCCATACAGTAATTTGCGGTCCAAAGAAGAGAACTGCATAAGCAATCAAGCATTAGAAACACTGCTACAGCACGTTAATTACGCGCCTATCACAGTAGGTGACAGCTCTTTTACATGGTATGAGGAAAGCTTTGCCGTCGAGTTATCACCAGAGGCGGCGGTCGCATTTGCGAATGACTTTCAACAAAACGCGATTTACTACGTCATTGATGATCAACTTTACCTTATTGCGTGCTCACAGCCGAAAGTGTTGCATAAGTTAGGCTCCCTTAAGCCTCGACTCGTATAGGAAAGGATACTACTCACCGAAGCACTGCTTGGGTGAGAAAATTCACGGAGGAAATATGAGAGACATTACACCCGATATTTGTGACCAATTTGAAGACCAAGTTACCCTGCTTACTTTGCCACTGCAGAACTTTGGTCAACGCACCGCTTTTTACGGAGAAATTGTCACAGTGCGTTGCTATCACGACAACTCAAAAGTACGTGAAGTACTGGGCGAAGATGGAACGGGGAAAGTATTGATTGTTGACGGACATGGTTCGTGTCAGAAAGCATTGCTTGGCGATCAATTAGCAATACTCGGAATAGAAAATGGGTGGGAAGGCATTATTGTCTATGGTGCAATACGCGACGTAGCACAAATATCTCAGATGGACATTGGCGTGCAAGCACTTGGTACCAATCCGTTTAAGACAGAGAAGCGAGGTATGGGAGAGGTCAATGTGACTTTAACGATGCAAAACCAAATCGTGCAGCCGAAGCATTATGTGTACGCTGATTGGAATGGTGTGTTGATTTCAAAGCAAAAATTAGATTTCTAAAAACGAAAGCCTAAACCTACCTCAATACCTTGTTGCCAATCTTGGTAATCAAGAGTCGCGTGAAGATCCAGTTTATCGGTGATTTTTACGCGACTTGAAACTTCAGCTGCGAGGCTGCTGTCTTCTTGGCGAATACCTTCCGCAGTCTCATTCTTGTAAGAGCGAACCGTACTTTTTAGTGTGACACGATCATTGAAGTGATAGCTGATCCCACTCAAAAAACCGCTTTGGTTTTGGGTTGGAGAGTTGTTGACTCGTGCTCCGACGTAAACGTCTACTGAGTCAAAGAGTTCGTACGCATAACCCGTGTCGATATTCCAAACATCGAAACTGTCAGATTGATAGCTGTCGCTGGAAATAAATAGTTTATGAGGAGAAGGGGATGTTTTGCCTGGAAGAGGCGGAAGCTCGTTTGCTAGACAAACGCCAGACACAAAAAACAGCAACAGAAAAAGCCCTCTTTTCATGCTCACCACTCCTTGTGTCAACTTTTTTATTAGTATGTGCCCAAAGCTTCTCACTATTAAAGCATAGAATATGAAAGCTAGCTCACCTATTTTCTAAATAATTCGATCCTGTGAACATAGGTCACAGTTAAGTTGTTGTTAAGTGTCAACAACTCCCTTTCATAATTTGATCTTACGCTTTATGACGAAGATCAGACTAGTTATGGAGTAAAAAGTGAGACTGATGACGATGGGATGAGCCCCCTACAAAAATAAGCGACAGATTTCCTAACGAGCAATAACATCCAATTAGCTTTAAATATCAATAAGATTGCTTAGCAGAAATCGCTGTAAGACTGAAAAACAAACAATTTTTTGTTGACTATGAATCGGAAACTCGGTAAACGTAGAGTTAAGCAAACACAATTAACGTTGAATATTTATTTATGCCATCTAACAGCCTAGTAGTAATGACCACGACCATTATTATTACCGACACGACACATGTTGGGGCAGGCTGCTGAGCGAAAGAAATTCACAAAAAAGGCCTGTATCCAACAAGATACAGGCCTTTTTTTATGCTTTTTTATCCAGAATTTAGACAAGTTTGAGAAGATATACCGGAGGAAGGGATGCGAGTATTGAAGTTTGGCGGTTCATCACTAGCTGATGCAGATCGCTTTTTAAGAGCGGCAGACATCATTGCCAATAACGCTCAACAAGAAGAAGTGGCTGTTGTTCTTTCAGCCCCAGGTAAAACAACAAATAAGTTGGTTGCAGTCATTGAAGGCGCGTTGCGCAATGGTGAAGCAGAGCTGCAAATCAAAGAGTTGGATGAATCGTTTAAAACGCTCTTCACTCAAATCCAAGCAGTACTCCCCAATATTGATGGTTCAGCTTTCGATAACCAAGTGAAAACCTCGCTATCTCAATTACGTCAATTTGTTCACGGCATCAATCTATTAGGTATGTGCCCAAACAACGTAAATGCGCGCATTATTAGTAAAGGTGAGCGTGTTTCCATTCAGTTGATGAAAGCTGTCTTGGAGGCGAAGGGACAACAAGCGAGCTTGATCGATCCTGTCGAGTATCTGTATGCCCAAGGTGATCATCTTGAAGCTATGGTTGATGTGGATATTTCAACGCAAAACTTCCGTCAAAAACCCCTTCCTCAGGGTCATGTGAACATTATGCCGGGCTTTACAGCTGGCAACGAAAAAGGAGAGCTTGTCACGCTTGGTCGGAATGGCTCTGACTACTCGGCAGCGGTTCTTGCAGCTTGTTTACGCGCAGACTGCTGTGAAATCTGGACCGACGTTGATGGTGTATACAACTGTGACCCACGTTTAGTCGAAGATGCTCGCCTACTTAAATCACTAAGCTACCAAGAAGCGATGGAGCTTTCTTATTTTGGTGCTTCCGTTCTGCACCCGAAAACCATCGCCCCTATTGCTCAATTCCACATTCCATGTCTGATCAAAAACAGCTTTAACCCTCAAGGTGCAGGTACTCTTATCGGCCAAGATACTGGTGAAGATAATCTTGCGATCAAAGGTATTACAACACTTAACGACCTAACCATGGTTAACGTATCAGGCCCTGGTATGAAAGGCATGGTAGGCATGGCGAGCCGTGTATTCGGTGCGATGTCGTCTGCTGGTGTATCTATTGTTCTGATCACTCAGTCTTCTTCTGAATACAGCATCAGCTTCTGTATTGAGGCTGAAGATAAAGCGAAAGCGCAGCAAGTGCTGGCAGATGCGTTCGAGCTAGAACTGAAAGATGGCTTACTAGAACCGGTCGAGTTTATTGATAATGTTTCAATCATTACGCTTGTTGGTGACGGTATGCGCACATCGCGTGGTGTGGCTTCTCGCTTCTTCTCTTCTCTAGCTGAAGTGAACGTGAATATCGTAGCGATAGCACAAGGCTCATCAGAACGTGCGATTTCTGCCGTTATTCCAGAAGACAAAATTTCTGAAGCGATCAAAGCGTGTCACGAAAACCTATTCAACTCGAAACACTTCCTCGATGTGTTCGTTGTTGGTGTTGGTGGTGTGGGTGGCGAGCTTGTGGATCAGATCGAGCGCCAACAAGTCAAACTGGCTGAGAAAGGCATTGTGATTCGAGTTTGTGGCTTAGCAAACAGCAAAGGTCTTTTGCTTGATAGCGAAGGCTTACCGCTTGAGCACTGGCGTGATCGTATGTCAGCAGCCACAGAAGAGTTCAGCCTAGCGCGTCTGATTTCTTTGGTACAACGCAATCATATTATCAACCCAGTATTGGTTGATTGTACGTCCAGTGAAGACATTGCTAAACAATACGCCGATTTTCTAGCGGCAGGTTTTCATGTTGTAACACCAAACAAAAAAGCAAACACAGCAAGCATGGCGTACTACCATCAGCTTCGCGATGTGGCTCGTAGCTCCCGTCGTAAATTGATGTATGAAACAACCGTAGGTGCAGGCCTACCGGTTATTGAAAACTTGCAAAACCTAATTTCTGCAGGCGATGAACTGGAGCGCTTCAGCGGTATTCTTTCCGGTTCTCTTTCTTATATTTTCGGTAAGTTAGATGAAGGAATGAGCTTAAGTGAAGCGACGAATATCGCAAAAGAAAATGGCTTTACTGAACCAGATCCTCGTGATGACCTGTCTGGTATGGATGTCGCGCGTAAGCTGTTGATCCTAGCTCGTGAAGCGGGCATGTCACTAGAGCTTGAAGATGTTGTTGTTGACCAAGCGCTACCGCCAGGTTTTGATGATTCAGGCAGTGTTGATGAGTTTATGGCGCGTCTTCCAGAAGCAGACGCTTACTTCAAAGAGTTATCGGCTAAAGCAGCAGAAGAAGGCAAAGTACTGCGTTACGTTGGTGAAATTAACGAGGGCAAGTGCACAGTAAGCATCGCTGCGGTGGATGAAAACGATCCGATGTATAAAATCAAAGACGGTGAAAACGCACTGGCATTTTACAGCCGTTACTACCAGCCAATCCCACTTGTGTTGCGTGGCTATGGCGCAGGTACTGAGGTAACGGCTGCGGGTGTATTCTCTGACGTGATGCGTACTTTAGGTTGGAAACTAGGGGTATAACAAGAATGAGTTCAAGTGATATGGATGTAGTGGTTTATGCCCCAGCATCAATTGGTAATGTAAGTGTTGGTTTTGATGTGTTGGGGGCGGCGGTGTCCCCAGTGGATGGGACCTTGCTAGGTGACAGAGTGCAAGTTAAGGCAGGGACTGAGCCGTTCAGTCTGAAAACTGCGGGTAATTTTGTCTCTAAGTTGCCTACAGAGCCAAAAGAAAACATCGTTTACGATTGTTGGCTGGTGTTTTCTCGCGAGCTAGATAAAAAAGGTGTTGAGCTAAAACCACTTGAAATGACGCTAGAAAAGAACATGCCAATAGGCTCAGGTTTAGGCTCAAGTGCATGTTCTATCGTTGCGGCGCTGGATGCCTTAAACCGATTCCATGGTCAACCGCTGAATGAGACTGAGCTGCTAGCACTGATGGGGGAAATGGAAGGCAAAATCTCTGGTGGTATTCACTACGATAACGTCGCGCCGTGTTACCTTGGTGGTGTCCAGTTGATGCTTGAAGAGCTTGGTATCATCAGTCAAGAAGTGCCTTGTTTTGATGATTGGTACTGGGTCATGGCGTATCCGGGAATCAAAGTATCAACAGCAGAAGCGCGTGAGATCCTACCATCTCAATACCGCCGACAAGATATCATCGCTCATGGTCGTCACCTTGCGGGCTTTATTCATGCGTGTCATTCTGGTCAGCCAGAGCTAGCTGCAAAAATGATCAAAGACGTGATCGCAGAACCGTATCGTGAGAAACTGCTTCCGGGCTTTGCGAATGCACGTCAATACGCTGCATCAGCAGGTGCGTTAGCAACCGGTATTTCTGGCAGTGGTCCAACACTGTTCAGTATTTGCAAAGAGAAAGATGTCGCTGAGCGAGTTGCTCGCTGGTTAGAACAGAACTACGTACAAAACGAAGAAGGATTCGTCCACGTTTGTCGTCTAGATAAGCAGGGTTCGAAAGTAACAGGAAGTGAGCTATGAAGCTTTACAATATAAAAGAAAATGATGAACAAGTTTCCTTTGGCCAAGCCGTTCGCCAAGGGTTAGGCCGTAACCAAGGTCTATTTTTCCCATCGGAATTACCAAAGTTTGAAGACGTTGATGCGCTACTGGCAGAAGACTTTGTTTCTCGTAGCACTAAGATTTTATCAGCGTTTATCGGTGATGAGCTGGCGGAAGAGCAAGTCAACGCGCTTGTGGACGCAGCGTTCCAATTCCCGGCGCCAATCAATCAAGTCAAAGACGGTGTTTACGCGTTAGAGCTTTTCCATGGTCCAACGCTGGCATTTAAAGATTTTGGCGGTCGCTTTATGGCGCAATCTCTTGCGGCGGTATCGGACGGTGGCAAGATCACCATTCTGACTGCGACTTCTGGCGATACTGGCGCAGCCGTTGCGCACGCTTTCTATGGTATGGAAGACATCAACGTTGTGATTCTTTACCCGAAAGGCAAGATCAGCCCACTGCAAGAGAAGCTATTCTGTACGCTAGGCAAGAACATTCACACTGTCGCGATCGATGGCGACTTCGATGCGTGCCAGGCTCTGGTTAAGCAAGCTTTCGATGATTCCGCACTGCGTGAAGAGATCGGCCTGAACTCTGCAAACTCAATCAACATCAGCCGTTTGATGGCGCAAATCTGTTACTACTTTGAAGCAGCAGCGCAAATGAGCAAACAAGAGCGTGAAAACCTAGTCGTGTCTGTACCAAGTGGTAACTTTGGTAACCTAACTGCTGGTCTACTGGCAAAAGCGCTGGGTCTGCCGATCAAACGCTTTATCGCTGCAACTAACGCTAATGACACGGTTCCGCGCTACCTAGAAACAGGTAAGTGGGAGCCAAAACCAACGGTTGCAACGACATCGAACGCGATGGACGTGAGTCAACCGAACAACTGGCCGCGTATCGAAGAGCTCTGCCGAGTGAAAGAGTGGGGCCTAGAGACTCTAGGTAAAGGCGCGGTTTCAGATGAGCAAAGCGCACAATCTGTGAAAGACCTGTACTCATTGGGCTACCTATGTGAACCGCACGGTGCGATTGCTTACCGCGTTCTTGAAGAGCAACTGCAAGATGGTGAAACCGGTCTGTTCCTATGTACTGCGCACCCAGCGAAGTTCAAAGAAGTGGTGGATGACATTTTGCAATCTGACATCGAGCTTCCTGCACCGCTAGCGAAGCACGCGGCAATGGAACTGCTATCGGAAGAGCTAGACGCAGACTTTGATGCATTGAAACAAGTACTGCGCCGCGTACAGTAATTATTAAAATGATGAACGACGAAAGGTGAATGAGCAATCATTCGCCTTTTTTATTGTCGGTAAGTCTCGACTCTCTTTATGATTGAGAAATGAACTTAAAGATGGAAATAGAAGCATGCATTTTTTGATTTTTCTAGGCTCAGTAAGGGACAGCACACCGCCATGACCAGCCCGCTTGGGCATGCGAGTGAGTAGAGCATGTGAAACGTTGTTTAAGAATCAGTATTCGCAACATACCGTCGAAATCATTGACCCATTGAACTACGACTTTGACGACGTGTTTAAGCCTGAGTTTGCTTACCATCGCGCTAAAGTGCCAGCCCACTTGAGAGAACTGGCAGACAAAATTAAAAGCGCCGATGGGTACGTGATGGTCAGTCCGGAATACAACCATTCGATGAGCCCTGCTTTGGCAAACATGCTTAACCATTTTGGTAGTTCGCTGTTTTCTTATAAGCCAAGTGCTATCGTGACCTATTCTGCTGGACAATGGGGTGGTGTTCGAGCAGCTGTGTCGATGCGTACCTTCTTATCTGAACTTGGATGTTTACCTGTCTCGGCGATGATTCACATTCCGAAAGCGCAAGAAGTGTTTGATGAACAGGGCGTGGCTGCGGGTGAGTCTGAGCAGACGCAGTGGGACAGCTATATGAATCGCACCATACATCAATTGATTTGGTGGGCAGAAGGAGCGTCGTTGCAAAGAGAAAGGCTTGACCCAACCTCATTGGCTGAAGTGTTTAAGAAGGATCCGTCACAGAGAAATGCTCCGTAAAGGAACAGAACGGTTAGATACTAGGAAAACAAAAAAAGCTTGGCCATTGAGACCAAGCTTTTTAAATTCTAGCGAGCTAGTTTACTGAGAAATTATAGAGTCTCAGTAAAAGTACGAGCGATTACGTCACGTTGTTGCTCTGGAGTTAGCGAGTTGAAACGTACAGCGTAACCAGAAACACGGATTGTTAGCTGTGGGTATTTCTCTGGGTGTGCAACTGCATCTTCTAGTGTTTCGCGTTTAAGCACGTTCACGTTTAGGTGTTGACCGCCTTCGATGCGAGGAGCTGTTTCGATTGCTACTTCACGGCTTTCGTATTCACCTAGATCGCTGATTGCGATAACTTGGTCTGCTTCGTAGCCAGCAGTTGCAGCAACACAACGAGCTTCATTTTTTTCGCTATCTAATAGCCAGATAGAGTTTAGTAGGTCGTCGTTTGCCGCTTTTGTAATTTGGATACCTTGGATCATCACTATCTCCTAGACCACTTACGTGGTGATTATTGGTGTTAATTTTCGAATTTTCGTTGAGCTGAGTATTATATAGCTAATATCCACTATTTTAATATTGATTTAAGTCAAAAAACAACCAAAAACATTATTTTTATTAAGGTGATTTTGTTGAGTTAAATCAATAAAACCTTTGAAAACAAACTAATTACAATTTATTTGATAATATAAAAAATATTTAATGGCTCATTTTGTTGTAAATTTACTACAAATTGAGCTTAAAGTTTAAACTAATTAACGCAACTATCTGTATTTAGGTAGCAATACTGAAAGTCTAAAGTGATTAAATGACAAACATGAAAAACAAGCTTGGGAATAAACTCATTGGTGCACATGTCTCTGCTGCTGGTGGGGTCGATCAAGCGCCGTTGAGAGCTCGCGAAATTGGCGCGAATGCGTTCGCACTATTTACAAAAAACCAACGCCAGTGGGTGGCGAAGCCTTTAGAAGCAAAAACCATCAGTGCGTTTAAAGCGAACTGTAAAATGCTGGGTTTCGGCGCAGAACATATTCTTCCCCATGACTCTTATCTAATTAACTTAGGTGCACCAGAAGCGGATAAGTTGGATAAGTCACGCGCTGCATTCATCGATGAGATGGAGCGTTGTAATCAATTGGGTTTAACGTTGCTGAACTTTCACCCTGGGAGCCACTTAAAGAAAGTCTCGGAACAGGAGTGCTTAGCGACGATCGCTGAGTCGATCAATCTTGCGCACAAAGCGGTGCCGAATGTGATCGCGGTAATCGAGAATACGGCTGGTCAGGGTACAAACCTAGGTTGGAAGTTTGAGCATCTTGCTGAAATCATCGATCAAGTGGAAGACAAAGAACGTGTTGGTGTATGTCTCGATACTTGCCACACGTTTACTGCCGGTTACGATCTGCGTACTAAAGAGGATTGTGAGCATACCTTTGCGGAATTCGACCGTATTGTTGGGATGCACTATTTAAGAGCAATGCATCTAAATGATTCAAAAGTTGAGTTTGCCAGCAAAGTGGATCGCCACCACTCATTAGGCAAAGGAGAAATCGGGTGGGATTGCTTTGAGTACATCGCGAAAGACCCTCGATTTGATGGTATCCCTCTGATTTTAGAAACAATTGATCCGGACATCTGGCAGCAAGAAATCAACGCACTGCGTCAGTTTCATCTAGCGGCGATAGGTAACCAATGATGTGATCACAGAGTTGGCACCTTTCTTTCTTAGCCACTTAAGTCAATTTGAATTAAGAAAGAAGGATGCCACTATGTCTCGACCACTCTCTTTTGCTTCTTACGCATATAGCCGCCGCGTGCTTCGTTTGCCGATGCCTAATCGTCACATTACCGGACAGGGGCATTTTCGAACGCCACAGAAGCATTAGTCTTTTATTACTGTTCTCAAGTTCGTGGTAAGTTTTTGTTTGTTTGGGTTTCGCTCGTTAGAATAGAAGCAAAATTTAGGACAGGAACTTTCCATGAATCAGTCACCCACTTGGCACGATGTGATCGGCGAAGAGAAAAAACAGAGCTACTTTGTAGACACTTTGAATTTTGTAGAAGCAGAACGCGCCGCAGGCAAAGCGATTTTCCCGCCAGCGAAAGATGTCTTTAATGCGTTTCGTTTTACCGAGTTTAACGATGTTAAAGTAGTGATTCTGGGACAAGACCCATACCATGGTCCAAATCAGGCGCATGGTTTGTGCTTTTCCGTGCTTCCTGGAATCAAAACGCCACCATCACTCGTTAATATGTATAAAGAGCTGGCTCAAGATATTGAAGGGTTCCAGATCCCTCAGCATGGATTCTTACAAAGTTGGGCTGAGCAAGGTGTATTGTTGCTCAATACGGTATTGACGGTTGAGCAAGGTAAAGCGCATTCACATTCAAAAACGGGGTGGGAAACGTTCACTGACCGAGTGATTGAAGCGATAAACCAGCATCAGGAAGGCGTGGTGTTTTTATTGTGGGGCTCTCACGCTCAGAAGAAAGGGCGCTTTATTGATCGCAATAAACATCATGTGTTAGCCGCACCACATCCATCACCACTCTCAGCACACCGAGGTTTTTTTGGTTGTAAGCATTTCTCTCAAGCAAACCAGTTACTTGCCTCGCAAGGAAAAGCACCAATCAACTGGCATTTGCCATTAACTGTATAAAAGAAGAGACAGCGATAATGCTGCCATTATCGCTGTTTTTTTGAGCACGCTCGAGGCTGATGGCAAATTTCTCATGTACACTTATTAAAAGTAGGTGTTAAGGAGAGACGCTATGATGATCGAAAGAATTCGACGCGAACACGGCTATATGGTTCGTCTGTTGGCGATACTGCGCCATAAACTTAATGAGATAAAAGAAGAACGTGCGATCAACTACGCATTAGTAAGCGAGATAGTTGATTACCTCTCTAATCATTCAGAAAAAGTTCACCATCCGAAAGAAGATATTCTCTATCACCACTTTCTTGAGCACTATGGTAAGCAACAGACCATGGAAAACTTAGAGAAAGAACACCAAGAGCTAGCAAGTAAAACCAAAGAGTTTGCTTCCTTGATAGAGATGATCCTGCAGGATGCTGTTGTGCCTCAAGATATGTTTGTGGCCCACCTAGAGGACTTCATTGAATCACAAAGACGCCACTTGGAGTTAGAGGAGCGAAAAATCCTGCCTCTCATTGAGGAGTTATTCACTACCGAAGATTGGCAGCATGTTGAAAGCTTATGGAGCGTCAGTGAAGATGACCCAGTTTTTGGTGACACTATTGCCGATCGTTATAAACAGTTAGCTGAACGTGTGCGTCAAAGTGATGCTGAGTATGTTTAAGTGTGTGCGATAAAACCTGAGCGAGCGAAAGTATCACTCGGGTTTGTTAGCTGCATTTCTTATTTATTGAGAATTGGACGTAAATTTATCGTTTGCGCTTCTCGACCAAAAGATAGGAAAATTCTTATTGAGTAATAACGGTACTCATACTCAAATCCTGGCGCTTAAACTCAAGTCGTTTACCGTTACTGTAAACAAAAACAAAAGGCACCCTTAAGGTGCCTTTTGTTTGAATTAGAGTTTAATGTCTTCCAAGTTGTAGTCGGTACAGGCATCAAGTTCGCGCAGCTCTTTAAGCAAATTGCGCCTGTCGTTCATCTCTTCTATTTCACGCCACTTTCGCTTTACTGGTTTGGCACGAGATTTGGTTGTTGAGGTAGTATCCAGATTAAAAATGTCATCTAGTTGAAAGCCTTCCATAAGCCACCTTTACCTTTCTTAAGCTAAACTGTTGTAACCAGTCCTTGTGGAGTTTTTTAAGTACCACAATAGCCGTGAGAATAACCATGATATATTTCGCATTTGTGTCGGTAGCATGACATTTTCGTGCAAAAATATTCTCAAAATCACACTTTTCATGGCAATGTGGTGGCTAAAAAATGCACAAACGATCTCAAGAAAACGATTAAATAGAGAGATTTTCAATGTTAATTCAATTTGGCGAGTGGGGGGACAGTGCAAAGGTCAAAGTTGCATAAAACCAGTTTGATGAAATAGTGTTCAATTAGATGGTAAGGCACTAGAGCAAATTTATGTAACACCTTGTGAATACTAGCTTGGTCTTAATCATATGGGTCTGCGTTCTGTTTGGTGGGCGATAATTATTTATGTTGGCATTTGGTAATTGAAATGTTGCGGCTTATGGGTGTTAAGTCTTCCATTTATGTTATTTTTTGGTGACTTTATAGTGAAAAATAACAATGTTATTATCATGATTGCATATTGATTTTTGCGCTCCTAGGTTGCATTATCCGCCCGTCAAAAAATACGCTGGTACGTAAAATGGATGCATGAAGCGACGTTTACGATTCTAGATTGCCCATAAACATTACTTAAAAAGCTAAGCACTCTTTGACACTTAGCAGGCAATTTGGTGGATGGCTTGGACGCATAGACCGGCGCAACTCACTTTGAGGTACACATGACAGACTTAATCAATTTGATGAACGATCTCCTTTGGGGTTCGATTCTGGTTTATCTTCTTGTTGGTGTTGGTATTTACTTCACCGTTCGATTAGGGTTCATTCAGTTCCGCCATTTCGGCCACATGTTCTCTGTTCTTAAGAACAGTCGTAAAGCAGACAAAGCTGGTATTTCTTCTTTCCAAGCGCTTTGTACTAGTCTTGCTGCACGTGTTGGTACCGGTAACATGGCGGGCGTTGCAGTTGCATTGACTGCAGGTGGTCCTGGTGCGATCTTCTGGATGTGGCTGATCGCAATGCTTGGTATGGCAACGTCGTTTGCAGAGAGTACTCTGGCGCAGCTATACAAAACCAAAGATGATGATGGCAACTACCGTGGTGGTCCTGCCTACTACATGGAAAAAGGCCTGGGCATGCGTTGGATGGGCGTATTGTTCTCAGTTTTCCTAATCATCGCTTTTGGTTTGGTATTCAACGCCGTACAAGCTAACTCAATTGCAAATGCAATGAGCACCGCATTTGGTTGGAGTGACCTGTACGTTGGTATCGCGGTTGTAGCACTGTCTGCGATTGTAATTTTCGGTGGTATCAAGCGTATCGCAAAAGTCGCAGAGATGATCGTTCCGATCATGGCGCTGCTTTACTTGGCTCTAGCACTGTTCATCATGTTCTCTAATCTAGAGAAGCTACCTGATGTATTAATGCTTATCTTTAAGAGTGCATTTGGTCTGCAAGAAGCGGCGGCTGGTGGTCTTGGCTACGCGATTGCACAGGCAATGATTAACGGTATTAAACGCGGTCTATTCTCGAACGAAGCGGGTATGGGTTCTGCGCCAAACGCGGCGGCTTCAGCAACGCCTTACCCACCACACCCTGCATCTCAAGGTTATGTTCAGATGCTAGGTGTATTTATGGATACGATCGTTATCTGTTCAGCGACAGTGGCTATCATCCTGATGTCAGGTGAGTATGTCGGTCAAGCAACAGAAGTGACGGGTATCGAGCTAACTCAGCGTGCATTGAGCTCGCAAGTTGGTGATTGGGGTGGCATCTTTGTTGCCGTGGCAATCTTCTTCTTTGCATTTACATCAATCATCGCGAATTACTCGTACGCTGAAACGAACCTAATCTTCCTAGAGCACAACCATAAGGCGGGCCTAAGCATTTTCCGCGTTGTTGTTCTTGGTATGGTGATGTTTGGTGCACTTGCTTCGCTCCCAGTCGTATGGTCACTTGCTGATGTTTCGATGGGGCTGATGGCGATAGTCAACTTGGTGGCAATCATCTTGCTATCTGGCATCGTGATTAAGCTAGCAAAAGATTACAACCGCCAACTTGGTGAAGGTAAAGTACCAACGTTTGATGCGAATGACTTCCCTGAGCTGAAATCTCAGCTTGAAGAAGGCATTTGGTACAACGATAAAAAAGACTAAGTGAGCTATCACTCATAGTTGAAAGCTATTAGTACGATGTAAAAAGCCATGCAGACAATGCATGGCTTTTTTTGTACCCTATTAAAAAACAAAATTAGAGAAGGGAAAGTCATGCTTATCGTAGTTTCTCCAGCGAAGACTCTTGATTACGAGTCTCCGTTAGCGACAGAAAAATTTACTCAACCTGAGTTGGTCGAATACTCAAAAGAGCTTATCGATGTTTGCCGCAAACTGACTCCTGCTGATGTTGCCTCTTTAATGAAAGTGAGCGACAAGATTGCCGATTTGAATGTCGGGCGATTTCAAGAGTGGAGTGAAACGTTTACCACAGAAAACTCACGACAAGCGATCCTAGCGTTTAAAGGTGATGTTTACACAGGACTAGACGCCGAAACCTTATCTGAGGCGGACTTCGAGTATGCCCAAGATCATTTGCGCATGTTGTCTGGCCTCTATGGTTTACTAAAACCACTCGATTTGATGCAGCCATACCGTCTTGAAATGGGTACCAAGCTTGCAAACGACAAGGGCACAAACTTGTACCAGTTTTGGGGCAATGTGATTACGGATAAGCTTAACGAAGCGATTTCTGCTCAAGGTGATAATGTGCTTATCAACCTAGCATCAAATGAATACTTTAAAGCGGTGAAGCCAAAGAACTTAGATGCGCAAGTGATCACGCCAGTATTCAAAGATTGTAAGAATGGCCAATACAAGGTCATCAGCTTCTACGCGAAGAAAGCGCGCGGCATGATGGCGCGTTACATCATCGAAAACCGTATTGAGAGCGTGGCAGATCTGACTAAGTTTGATACGGCGGGTTACTACTTTGTTGAAGATGAATCGACACCAACAGAGTTAGTATTTAAACGCGAAGAGCAAAACTAAAACTGATTGAGACGCAGTCTACGTTAATCTCTATCAGTACAAACGAAAAAGGGTTGGCAGTGCCAACCCTTTGTTATGTTTTAGCTTGGGCTATTTCGCCCCAATAAGATTACTTCTTCTTAGCGGTTTTCTTTTTCGCTGGCTTCTTCTTGTCTTCTTTTTTCTTTTTCTTCTTAAACACAGGTTTTTTGTGTTTCGGACGCATCTCTTTCACGAAACGCTCTTTGATGTCTTCTTTCACGTAACGTGCAACGCGATCCATCATTGGTTGGTCGTGTGCTTCTACGATTGAGATAGCGTTACCTTTCTTACCCGCACGAGCCGTACGGCCAATACGGTGAAGGTAGACATCAGCCGTACGTGGCATGTCGTAGTTAATAACGTGTGACACATCCGGAAGGTCGATACCACGCGCAGCAACGTCCGTCGCGAGCAGCACGTTCACAGTACCATCGCGGAAGCGAGAAATCGCATTGTTACGACGATCTTGAGGCATTTCACCTTGAATCCAAGAACATGGAATCTGTGCGCTCTCAAGCTGCGCTCGTAGCTCTGCCAAACGCTCACGTGTCTTCAAGAAGACAATGGTGCGTTCTGCTTGCTGAGTAATAATGTGTTTTAGTAATTCAAGCTTGTGTTCTGCATCATCAGCACGGTGGTACCACTGAGCAATCTTCTTACGTTCACGCAGTGGCGATTTTGCATCAATTTCTGCTGGGTCATTCAACAGATCAGCGGTAAAGCCTTCTACGCCTTTACCCTCTAGTGTTGCTGAGAATAGAAGGGTTTGTTTACGCCAGCGGCACTCGTTAGATAGACGATCAACAGTAGGAGCAAAACCCATGTCTAGCATACGGTCTGCTTCATCCAGAATTAACCATTCAATCGCACGGCAATCAAAACGCTCTGCATCAATGTATTCTTTTAAACGGCCAGGCGTTGCAACCACAATGTCTTGTGTTGTCGCAAGGATATCGGCGTGCTCTTGGTATTGAACACCACCTGTGATGGTGAAAATGTTCAGTTTAGTGTTTTTTGCCAAAGCTCGTGCTTGATCGGCGATTTGCATCGCCAATTCGCGCGTCGGCGTTAGGATCAAAATACGCGCAGGTCCAGGCTTGCGACGAGGGAAGTCTTGCAAGTATTGCAATGCAGGCAGGACGAAGGCTGCCGTTTTACCAGTACCTGTTGGCGCTGACGCTAAAATGTCACGACCATCCAACGCTTGTGGAATCGCTTCTGCCTGAATTTTTGTTGGGCGTTTGTAACCCATCTCTTCAATGGCTTCAAGTAGGTTTTGGTCTAGATCAAGTTCAGCAAAGGTTCTGATCACAATGAGTTCTCCACAAGCAAAGCTTGGTTAATGGTTCGCCACAACAGCATAGAATACAAAAAGGTCGCACATTATAAAGTGATTGGTGATAAGGATCACATGTTATTTCACATCTTAAGATAAAACTCGCGGGTTAATTGGACGAAATCGTCACTGTAACCGTCATGCGAATGAATTATTAAATGTGATTCTTGAGTATCGCAAGGCTGCTTCGCCAGTTCAAATAACAGTCGATGTACCGGTTTCTTTTCTGATGGCTGTACACGACAGACTCGCGATAGATGCCAACCTTGGTGTAATGCTAGTTCAATAAACCGTTCGCCTTCGGTGATTGGTAACACAAAATTAGCTTTCCCTTGTTCATCAAGCAACTGATAGCAACGTTGTAGCAATGCGTTGTGGCGTAGCGTATCAGTGTGCCTCGCGGTTGCACGTTGACTGTGTTTCGATTGCTCGCCGCTATTGAAGTAGGGCGGATTACAAATGATACGTTGGAATGGATGCGTCGGCGTAAAGTCTAGTATGTCGGAATGATGCACACACACACGAGCTGACCAAGGCGACTGAACCACATTTTTTTGCGCAGCTTCAATGGCTGTTAATTCAATATCGACCGCGGTTATTTGAGCTTCTGTAAAGCGTTGGGCACACATCAGGGCAAGCAACCCGGTGCCAGTGCCAATATCGAGAATTTGAGCGTTGTTCGGGCTTTGAATCCAAGCACCAAGCATTACCCCATCAGTGCTGACGGGCATACCACTCTCGCCGCCCTCAATACAAAATTGCTTAAAATTGAAGCCTTTAGTTTTCAGTTTTTTGCTCTTCATGATTGTTTTATGTTTGCTCAATAATTAAGTGAATTTCTCTATTGTTTCTTAATTGTATAGATTGTTGTTTTGTTGGTTATTAAATTGTATTGTTAATTGATCGAGATAAAGAACTGGTCTGTTATTTAGATCTGGTTATATCCACTGCTTTTAAGTTTGAAAACTAAATTAATATGGTGTTTTTTTCTTAAAGGTTGCCAAATGATGAGTCTTTCGTCATTATGCGGCGAAAATTTTATAGATTGAACCACGTGTACTTATTGACTTTAGGTATACAAAAAGTGGTCTAAGCATACACAACATTCATTAATTAAAAGACAAGGGTTATCTGTGAAGCAGACGTTAAAACTAACAGATATTATCGCAGTAGGCTTTATGCTATTTGCGTTCTTTTTGGGTGCGGGCAATATCATCTTTCCACCTCTAGCGGGTCAGCTAGCCGGTGAAAACTTAATGCCAGCGATGTTTGGTTTCTTGCTAACAGCGGTAGGTCTACCTCTTATTACTATCGTTGCTATTGCTGTAGCTGGTGGTTCTTGGGATCACTTAACGCAAGACCTTCCGAAAAAAGCAGCGGTTATTATGGCTGCGTTGATCTTCATCATCATCGGTCCTGCGTTTGCTGCGCCTCGTACTGGCCTAGTGGCTTACGAGATGGCGGTGAAACCTTTCTTCCTTGAAGCGTCACAAACGCATCTCACTGCATTTTCAGTGATCTTCTTTATTGCGGCGATGATGTTCTCATGGTTCCAAGGCCGTCTTATCGACTTGATTGGTAAAGTGCTGACTCCAGCGCTGTTTGTCGGTTTGATCATTCTTGCTGTCGCGGTATTTATTGATCCTCAAGGTGACATGCTGGGCGCGCACGGTGAGTACTTAACGCAACCACTGACCAAAGGCTTCCTAGAAGGCTACAACACAATGGATACGTTCGCGTCATTGATGTTTGGCATGCTGATGGTTGATGCACTGCGCGGTAAAGGCATTACTGAGCGTTCTGCAACGACTAAATATCTGATCTATGCAGGTTGTATTGCCGCTGCCGGTCTTGCGTTTGTTTACATCTCACTATTCTACTTGGGCGCGACGAGTGCAACTGTTGCTGCTGGTGCAGATAACGGTGGTCTGGTACTTAGCCAATACGTTCAAGCGCTGTTTGGTCCATACGGTCAAATCGTTCTGTCTGTCATTGTATTACTAGCGTGTTTGACAACGGCTATTGGCTTGATTTCTGCGTGTTCAGACTTCTTCAGCTCGAAAACGCCACTGTCATACAAGCAATGGGTACTGATTAACGGTTCTGTTTGTGCGTTGGTTGCGAATGTCGGCCTTGCACAACTGATTTCTCTGTCAGTGCCAGTATTGTTTGCGCTGTACCCTGTGGCGATTGCGTTGGTTGCACTAACATTTGTACGCAGCAAACTGCCAAATCCACGTTTTGCTTACCGCGCGGTACTGCTTGTATCTTTGCTGTTTGCGTTGGTTGATGCGGCAAAAGTATCGGGTGTTGATGTTTCTGCGTTTAACATGTTGCCACTATTCGAAGTGGGCATGGGTTGGGTGCTTCCAACATTTGCGGCTATTGTGTGCATGTTCTTCATCGCGAAACCTCGTCCAGAGCTAGCACAAGAAACAGCGTAATAACTTCGCACTATCAAGATATTAAAAAGCCCGATGAATGACTTCATCGGGCTTTTTATTTTTTATCTTTGAAGCGTTCACACTATTAAAGTGTGTCGTGGAACTCCACAAGAACTTGTTCACACCATTTTTCGATGCGCTCATCACTCAGTTCGTACTGCGAGTCTTCATCTAACGCTAGTCCAACAAACTTGCTGCCATCTTCAATCAGTGCTTTCGATGCTTCAAATTCGTAGCCTTCATTTGGCCAGTAACCGATAAAGGTTGCGCCGGTTGCTTGTAATTCATCGTGAAGTAAGCCCATCGCGTCCAAATACCACTCACCGTAGCCTTCTTGGTCACCCAGACCAAACAGCGCGACAACTTTACCTTTTAATGGTGTTGTGGCGATGTCTTGCCAAATCGCGTTCCAATCTTCTTGAATTTCACCAAAGTCCCAAGTTGAGATGCCAAGGAGTAATAAGTCGTAGTCCGCCATTAGTGATAACGGTGTCTCTTTCACATTGTGAATGTCGACAAGGTCTTCACCAATAATGGTACGAATTTTCTCTGCTGCCATTTCGGTGTAGCAGGTCGTTGAGCCGTAAAAGAGTCCGATTTTCATTATATTCATCGTTATTTGTGTTGCTGTTGTGGAAGATTCTAACCATAAATTGAGGAAGATTGCAGCGAATATCCTAAGCGGGATGATTTTTTTATGGTATTGGATCGGTAGGTGCCTTAATCTAAATACTGTAAATATAAACAGATAAGGAAGCGTTCATGACGGCACAACAGCCTGTCAATCAACAAGACTTTTCGCTTGTTGAGCAATTCTTAGATGCGATGTGGATGGAGCGTGGGCTATCAGAGAACACGTTGGCTTCCTATCGAAATGATTTGATGAAACTGCTCACGTGGATGGAGAAACATCGCTACCGTCTTGATTTCATTAGTTTGTCTGGCTTGCAAGAATACCAAAGCTACCTTGTAGACTTGGATTACAAGCAGACGTCCCGTGCGCGTATGTTGTCGGCAATTCGCCGTTTATTCCAATATCTGCATCGTGAGAAAGTACGTGCTGATGATCCGAGTGCGCTCTTGGTCAGTCCTAAACTGCCACAACGCTTGCCCAAAGATATTAGTGAAGAGCAAGTGGACGCCTTGCTCGAAGCGCCAGACCCGAATGATCCTGTGGAATTGCGGGATAAAGCGATGCTGGAACTGCTGTATGCGACTGGTTTGCGTGTGACGGAATTGGTCAGTTTAACTATGGAAAACATAAGTTTGCGTCAAGGTGTTGTGCGTGTCACAGGTAAAGGCGGTAAAGAGCGCTTAGTGCCAATGGGGGAGAACGCGGTAGATTGGATCGAGACGTTTATTCAACAAGGGCGCCCTGCGTTACTTGGTGATACATCATCTGATATTGTTTTTCCTAGCAAACGCGCAAGGCAAATGACTCGTCAGACGTTTTGGCACCGTATTAAGTACTATGCTTTGATAGCAGGGATTGACACTGAACAGTTGTCGCCGCACGTACTGCGTCATGCCTTTGCCACGCATTTATTGAACTATGGCGCAGATCTCAGGGTCGTACAGATGCTATTAGGACATAGTGACTTATCGACCACGCAAATTTATACTCACGTGGCGACTGAACGATTGAAGCAGATCCACAGTCAACACCACCCAAGAGCATAACAATGGTTAGATTCATCCATGTCTTCTTGGAAAAACGATTTTATATTAAGGTGAATTTCATGAGCGTATTACGCCGACTAACTCTGCTGACTTTACCATTTTTTGTTACCGCGTGTGGTGCAGAAGAAAGTCAGGCTAAAACGGACACTCCTGCACAGCAAGTGGCACCAGCTGCGCAAAGCAGTTTTGATGAAGCAGCATTAAAAACTAAGTTCTCAAAGCTTGGTTTATCTATCGTTGATATTCAGCCATCAGAAGTTGCTGGTTTATTGGAAATCCAAACTAATGGCGGGATCTTGTTTGCTTCAAATGATGGTAGCCATTTTATCGCCGGTACGCTTTATGCCATCAATGACGATGGTAGTTACAAAGATGTCATTGCAGAGCGCCAAGCGCCGCTTAATGCGGAGAAAATCGCGCAGTTCTCCGATAGCATGATTGAATACAAAGCCGACGATGAAAAATATGCAGTGACGGTATTTACTGATATCACTTGTGGTTACTGTGTGCGTCTGCACAGCCAAATGCAAGGCTATAACGATCTAGGCATTACAGTGCGTTACATGGCTTACCCTCGCCAAGGTGCTACTGGCCCAGTGGCAGAGCAAATGGCGACGATTTGGTGTGCTGAAGATCCAAAGTCGGCAATGCACAACGCGAAAGTGAATCGTACGTTTGATAACCCTGCGAAAGACTTAAAACAGTGTAAAGAAACCATCCAATCACATTACAATCTAGGTCGCCAATTGGGAATTTCTGGTACGCCAGCGATCTTCTTACCGAATGGCGAAATGGTTGGCGGTTACCTACCACCTGCAGAGCTATTGAAACGTTTAAAGCAACAATAATCCTTTAGGAGCAGAGCCGGCAAAGTCGCCGGCTCTTTTCAAGCATGATAGAAATTCAACGACGTCCTGAACCTGATCTTTCCCTTCTTCCTGATTCCATTCCTCCGATTCTCAAACGTATCTACATCAACCGTGGGATTACGGATCCTGCGCAACTAGAAACGTCAGCTCGTGGTTTGCATTCTTACCAAAAACTCGGGGGGATTGAGCAAGCTGTCGAGCTTTTGTTTCAGGCAATAAAAGAACAAAAACGCATCATCGTTGTCGGTGATTTTGACGCT
Organism: Vibrio antiquarius; assembly: GCF_000024825.1. Taxonomy (NCBI): domain Bacteria; kingdom Pseudomonadati; phylum Pseudomonadota; class Gammaproteobacteria; order Vibrionales; family Vibrionaceae; genus Vibrio; species Vibrio antiquarius. The sequence goes on along the minus strand of NC_013456.1, from coordinate 3,149,887 downwards.
GATGGTGCGACGAGCTCTGCATTGTCGGTGCTCGCGCTGCGTATGCTTGGTAGTCACAATGTGGACTACCTAGTACCGAATCGTTTTGAAGACGGTTATGGGTTAAGCCCAGAAGTCGTTGACCAAGCATTAGAGCTTGGCGCTGAGATGATCATGACGGTAGATAACGGTGTGTCATCAATCGAAGGCGTGCGTTACGCAAAAGAAAACGGCATTACCGTGCTCGTTACCGATCACCACTTACCGGGACAAGTGTTGCCTGATGTGGATGCAATGGTGAACCCAAACCTTGAGAGCTGTCACTTTCCGTCTAAAGCGCTCGCTGGTGTCGGGGTCGCGTTTTATCTCATGATGGCACTATGCGTTCATATGCGAAAACACAATTGGTTTGCTGAGCAGGGCATGCAAGAGCCTAAGTTGATGGAACTGATTGACCTTGTTGCACTTGGCACTGTAGCTGACGTTGTCCCACTGGATGAAAACAACCGTATTCTTGTGCACCAAGGCCTGCAGCGTATTCGTGCGGGCAAAGCGCGCCCTGGCATTCAAGCATTGATTGAAGTAGCGAAGCGCGATGCGCGTCGTTTGGTGGCGTCCGATTTTGGTTTTGCTTTAGGTCCTCGTATCAATGCTGCAGGTCGCCTTGATGATATGTCATTTGGTGTTGAACTGTTGATGTGTAACAACATTCACGCCGCTCGTCGTATGGCAAGTGAACTGGATGGTTTGAACCAAACTCGTAAAGAGATTGAAGAAGGCATGAAGCAAGAAGCGATGGCTTTCTGCGAGCGTCTCCAGTTTGGTGAAGGCAGTGAGCTTCCTTACGGATTAGCCTTGTTCCAACGTGATTGGCACCAAGGTGTGATTGGTATTTTGGCCTCGCGCATCAAAGAGAAGTTTCACCGTCCAGTCATCGCATTTGCTGATGGCGGAGAAGGGACAATTAAGGGTTCGTGTCGTTCAATTCCAGGGTTACACATGCGCGATGCGTTGGATTTCATCGACACGCAAAACCCAGGTTTGATCATCAAATTTGGTGGTCACGCGATGGCGGCAGGCTTAACAATTAAAGAGCAGGATTTTGAACGTTTCAGCCGTTTATTTGATGAAGTGGTAAAAAAAGAACTCGATGAAGCGGCGCTAAAAGGCGTGATCATGTCAGATGGTGAACTTAAGCCTGAAGAATTCTCTATGCATGTCGCTGAACAGCTACGGTCTGGTGGCCCTTTTGGACAAGCCTTTCCTGAACCAATCTTTGATGGTGAGTTTAAAGTGTTGCACCAAAAGCTGGTGGGTGAGAAGCATCTTAAATTAATGTTAGAGCCGCTTTACAAAGGTCATCCTACCAATGTGATGATCGATGGCATTGCATTTAATGTCGATTTGCGTCGCTGGCCGGATGCATCAGTTAAAACGGTACGTTTAGCTTACAAATTGGATGTGAATGAATTTCGTGGGAATCAATCACTGCAATTGATGATCGATCATATCGAAGCTAAGTAATATCTAGATTAACCTTTCTTATAGAGTACGGTTGCCCCTAAGAGGGTGTAAAATTTTATGACCGTGCTCTCTCTAACCGCAATCTGATTTCTCATCCGAAATTTTCCTGTATCTCGGTCACATTTTTCAGTAGAATTTCTCGGTTAAATTCTATTCTAAAATGTTGAGTAAACATGTTTGAAATCAATCCAATTAAAAACCGTCTGCAGGACGTGTCTCAGCGCACAAATGTCCTGAGGGGGTATCTTTGACTATGACGCGAAGAAAGAGCGTCTAGAAGAAGTCAACGCAGAGCTTGAACAACCTGATGTATGGAACGAACCTGAACGTGCACAAGCACTGGGTAAAGAACGTGCATCGCTAGAAGCGGTTGTTGAAACTATTGATCAACTAGAGCAAGGTGTAGAGGACGTAGAAGGTCTTCTTGAGCTGGCTGTAGAAGAAGAAGATCAAGAAACATTTGACGAAATCGAACCAGAACTTGCTGAGTTGGAAGAGAAGCTAGAAAAGCTTGAATTCCGTCGTATGTTCTCGGGCGACCATGATAGTTCAGATTGCTACATCGATTTGCAAGCTGGCTCTGGTGGTACGGAAGCACAAGACTGGACCAACATGCTGCTGCGTATGTACCTACGCTGGGCAGAGGCGAAGGGCTTCAAAGCTGAAGTGATTGAAGTCTCTGAAGGTGAAGTCGCGGGTCTTAAGTCGGCAACAGTTCGCATCTCTGGTGAGTATGCCTACGGTTGGTTGCGCACTGAAACGGGCGTTCATCGTCTTGTTCGTAAATCTCCGTTCGATTCAGGCGGCCGTCGCCATACGTCATTTGCGTCTGCGTTCATCTATCCAGAGATTGATGAAAACATCGATATCGACATTAATCCTTCTGACCTACGCATCGACGTTTACCGTGCGTCAGGCGCAGGTGGTCAGCACGTCAACACCACAGAATCTGCGGTACGTATTACGCACGTACCAACGAACACCGTGGTTCAGTGTCAGAATGACCGTTCTCAACATAAGAACAAAGATCAGGCAATGAAACAGCTTCGAGCGAAGCTATTTGAGCTTGAATTGCAAAAGCAAAACGCGGAAAAACAAGCTAATGAAGACGCTAAGTCTGACATTGGCTGGGGTAGCCAGATCCGTTCTTACGTATTGGATGACTCACGTATTAAGGACCTCCGTACGGGCATTGAAAACCGTAATACTCAAGCGGTTCTTGATGGCGATCTGGACAAATTTATTGAAGCTAGCCTGAAATCAGGCCTATAAGCTTTTCACCGACAAAAACAGGATACATCGAAAATGACTGATGCTGTTCAAAACGAAACTGTACTAGAAGAAAATAAGCTGATTGCTGAACGCCGCGCTAAACTGGATGAAATCCGAAAGAGCTGCAAAGCAAACGGCCACCCAAACGACTTCCGTCGTGACGCACTAGCGGGCGACCTTCAAAAAGAGTTCGGTGAAAAGACGAAGGAAGAGCTAGAAGAGCTTAACCACGTGGTTGCAATTGCTGGCCGTATTATGGCTAAGCGTGGTCCATTCCTAGTAATTCAAGAAACATCTGGCCGTATCCAAGCTTACGCTGCTAAAGACGTACAAAAAGAGCTAAAAGAGAAATACCAAGGTCTTGATATCGGTGACATCATCGGTGTTAAAGGTGCGCTGCACAAATCTGGTAAGGGTGACCTATACGTGAACATGGAAGAATACGAGTTGCTAACTAAAGCACTTCGTCCACTTCCTGAGAAATTCCACGGTCTTACTGACCAAGAAATGCGTTACCGTCAGCGTTACGTTGATCTGATTGTGAACGAAGATTCACGTAAAGCATTTATTGTACGTTCTAAAGTAATGTCTGCAATTCGTAACTTCATGATCTCAAAACAGTTCATGGAAGTAGAAACGCCGATGATGCACGTGATCCCTGGTGGTGCAAGTGCACGCCCATTCATCACGCATCACAACGCGCTAGACATGCCAATGTACCTACGTATTGCACCTGAGCTATACCTGAAGCGTCTAGTGGTTGGTGGCTTCGATCGCGTATTCGAAATTAACCGTAACTTCCGTAACGAAGGTCTTTCTCCACGTCATAACCCAGAATTCACTATGATGGAATTCTACATGGCGTACGCGGATTACAAAGATCTGATGGACTTTACTGAAGAACTACTAAGCTCGGTAGCGCAAGAAGTTCTAGGTTCAACATCAATGCCTTACGGTGATGAAACGGTTGAATTTGGTGGCACTTACACTCGTATGAGCATGTTTGAAGCAATCAAGCAGTACAACCCAGATCACGCGCAAATCCAAGCGCTAACCGAAGAAGATCTACAAAACCGTGAACTGATGGTTTCTATCGCGAAATCAGTACATGTTGAAGTAGAAGACTTCTGGACATGTGGTCAGCTTCTAGAAGAAATCTTCGGTGAAACAGCAGAACCTAAGCTAATGCAGCCAACGTTCATCACTGGCTACCCAGCGGACATCTCTCCATTGGCTCGCCGTAGCGATGACAACCCGTTCTTTACAGACCGCTTTGAATTCTTCATCGGCGGCCGTGAAGTGGCGAATGGCTTCTCAGAGCTTAACGATGCAGAAGATCAAGACGCGCGCTTTAAAGCACAGGTTGAAGCTAAAGAGTCTGGTGATGACGAAGCTATGTTCTACGATGCAGATTACATCACTGCACTAGAGCACGGCCTACCACCAACGGCAGGCCAAGGTATCGGTATCGACCGTCTGGTTATGCTACTGACTAACACGCACACTATCCGTGACGTGATCTTATTCCCAGCAATGCGCCCACAAGCGTAATTTGGCAGGATGATCAAAAAAACCACCTTCGGGTGGTTTTTTTATGCCTTTTAGTTAAATAAGTTCAAGTTGTTGCATTTGCTTTTTAATAGGATATGCAAATAAACATTCGCAAAATCTCAATCTATTGCATAGTCTTAATACTGAGACAGACGTAGGGGCGCGGAGTCTCGATAATGTTACCCGCTCGCAAAGATAGGTTTGTGGCGCAAAATTTCTATTAACAATGAAAAAGGGTTAGAGAATGGCTGGGCAGTTTAAGATGGATTCCATCCCGGGATCGCTTGTGGTAGTTGGCGGTACTTATGAGCCTTGGTTATCAGTACTTGAGCAAGTGGGCTGGAAGTGTCACCAAGTGGGTGACTTACGCAAAGCTAATACGTTGTTAGAGGATATTGGTCCATGTATCGGTATTGTCGATCTCAGCCATGACGAATTCAGCTTGAACGGTTTGGCGAACTTAGTCAGTTCTCACAAACACGTGCGTTGGTTAGCGTTTATTCGTGAATCTCAGCTTGGCACTGATACTATATGCCAGTTCATTGTTAACTTTTGTATCGACTTTTTCACTGCGCCAATCCCGGATGCCCAGCTTTTAAGCACGATTGGTCACCAGCTTGGTATGCTCAAGTTGGAGAAAAAAGTTTGGCCTAGTTTTGGTAGCAGCTTAGACATGGGGCTGATCGGTGAATCTATCCCGATGAAGCGTTTACGCGATCAAGTAAAGAGAATCGGTCCGACGGACGTCAGTATTCTGATTTCTGGGGAAAGTGGTACAGGTAAAGAGGCGGTTGCTCGCGCTATCCACAAAGTCTCTTCACGCTCTCATAAACCGTTTATGGCAATTAACTGTCGCGCACTCAATGAGCAACGTTTCCAGGCGGAAGTGTTTGGTATCAATGCCGATGAAGATATGGAAGCATGCATGCTCGAACAAGCGGATGGCGGTACGGTGCTGTTTAATGACATTCTTACTATCTCAAAAGAGCAGCAAATGAATCTGCTGAGATTCTTGCAAGAAGGCACCATTGATACCAAAGATGGTGTAAAAGCGGTCAATGTGCGCATCCTTGCTGCTAACTCGTCAGATGTAGAAAAAGCCTTGATTGACGGAGATTTTAATGAAGAGCTTTATCACTACATTAACGTATTACGCATTAATGTCCCGAGCTTAAAAGAGCGCGCGAGCGATATTTCTTTGTTAGCGCGCTACTACTTACAAGAGTTTTCTAAAGAGTATAACTCGCAAGCAAAAAGCTTTTCTGAGGATGCACTCAAGGCACTGACACGTTATTTCTGGCCAGGTAACGTACGTGAGTTGATGAACCAAGTGAAACGAGCGGTTCTGATGTCTGACAGCGTAATGATTGAAGAGCATCACTTAGATTTACCTCAACGTAATGACTCAAAGCGCAGCTTGAAATCAATCCGAGAGAAGAGTGAACGTGATGCGTTGCTGGTTGTTTTGGAATCTCATTCTGGTCAAGTTTCAAATGCGGCGAAAGAGCTCGGAGTTTCGCGTGCAACCATGTATCGACTACTTAATAAACATAACTTGATTTCCGAACAAGCCATGTAGTTGGCCTTTCCCTGTGTTAAATGGGCGAATAAATACAATAAAAGAGAGTGGCCACGGAGCCGCTCTTTTTATTTTTTGTTTGGTTTGATTTATAAAATCCGCAAATTTATATATTCCTTAGGTGAATATGTTATACATAAAAGTATATGAAACTAAATTGCGGTGTATTGATTTGTTTTTAATCAAAAAGGCAAAAAATGTTTGATATATATTCATCAAAGCTTACAATTTAACCGTAACTCAATGAGTTATACCTTTCATAAACGGATTAATTTTTAGCTAGGAGGCGCAAGATGAAACATTACGTTGTTAACACCACTGCTTGCGCTGATCGTATGCCTATCGCTCCGATGACTCTTAAGTTGGATGATACCAATACCACTGGCTCACAAGATAAAAATTAATCCGTAACCTATTTTATTACTAGGCTGCGGAAAAGTAGCGGCTTAGTATCAACAGAACACCTCTGTTCATTTTACGCACTATTTTTCCCAGTCGAATACATCGATAATCGGAGAAAATATTATGCGTCACTCTATTTACCTACAACTGGCAACTTTGCTATTGAAAGCAGACCTTAAACGCGAAGAAAAGCAATGGCAGCGAACCATACGTCGCACTGCTCATGATGTTCCATGGACGAATGTTCATTTATTGAGAGATATTGGTTTAGATAGCGATGGTCGTTCCACACGCGCCAATGTTCCGGATGCAGTAAAAGTTGAACGTCGAGTTCGTCACCTTCGTCGAGTTTTAACGTCGCGAATAATGACGTAATCGTTAGCGTGTTGGACTGACTGAGTTGCTATCAAGTCATTCAACACGCTTAACGTGCGATATGAAGTCATACTTCATTTGATAAACAGCTGACCTTGAAGGTCAGCTGTTTTCGTTTGAGGGGAGCTTTACTTTTAAGGGCAAGGATTCGAGTAGGTTGTACCAATTGCTTGAATCTCAGTAAGGAGCTCATCGCTTAGTTTTAGATCGATACTGTCGATGTTGGCTTTTAATTGGTCAAGGTTGGTCGCGCCGATAATATTAGATGCTACAAATGGGCGCTGATTGACAAATGCGAGTGCCATTTGTGCAGGATCCAAACCATGCTCTTGAGCTAAATTGACGTAAGCTTCGGTCGCTTTAACACCTTGTGGAGTGAAGTAGCGCGCAAAACGCTCCCACTTCGTGCATCGAGCGCCTTCAGGTTTTGCCCCGTTTAGGTATTTACCACTCAGGCAGCCAAATGCCAAAGGAGAGTAGGCCAGTAGCTGGACACCTTCATAGTGGCTGATTTCAGACAAGCCAACTTCGAAGCTGCGGTTCAATAAGTTATATGGGTTTTGAATGGAGACAATGCGTGGCAAATCATGCTTTTCAGCTAAACGCAGTAATGACATCACACCCCACGGCGTCTCGTTTGATACGCCGATATAGCGCACTTTACCTGCATTCACTAATTCAGTAAGCGCTTCCAACGTTTCAATTAACGTGACTTCTTCTTGTTTGTCAGGGTATGGGTAGTTGAGTTGACCAAAGCAGTTGGTTTGACGCTGCGGCCAATGTAGTTGGTACAAATCGACATAATCGGTTTGTAGACGATTAAGGCTGTCATCAATTGCTGTATGGATGTGGCGACGATTAAGGCTCATGTTGTCTCTAATGTGAGGAACATTGCGAGGGCCTGCCACTTTTGTTGCCAGTACTACTTTTTCTCTTTTGCCGCTTTTTGCTAACCAATTACCGATGTATTGCTCGGTAAGCCCTTGTGTTTCCGATCTTGGCGGTACAGGGTACATCTCTGCGGTATCGATGAAGTTCACTCCATGATCAAGGGCAAAGTCGAGCTGTTCAAAGGCGTCCTTTTCTGTGTTTTGCTCGCCAAACGTCATAGTGCCGAGGCTGATTTTACTGATCTCAAGTGATGAGTGCGGTAGTTTTGTGTATTGCATATCACGTCCTTGAAGAGTTACCGACTAAATAAGTGACTCCAATATAGGGGATTTTTAGCCGCAATCGCAAATGATTTACGTATAAAGGAAGAGCAAACTCGAAAGCTACAGTTAGCCTAACTACACTTAAACGATCGTGTGAAGGAGGTATGTTATGCAGAAGCATCAATTGGACATGTGGCTACATGGTCCACATAAAGATACTTATAAAACTCCCAAAGTATTTGTGATTGGGTGTTCTGATGTCTCTGACTATTTGCTAGCAGTGGAGTACAAGCATCAACTTGAGCCAATTAAAGACGGTGAAGATCCGATACATTTCGGTTCGCTAGATTTGGTGAAAGAAGAGCTGCTGAGGTTAGGGGTAGATAAAGCGTACTTAAGGCTGCACAATGCGTATGACGAATGTGGCACTGAAGAGGCAGCCTCGTACTGTGATATCGAGTTATCGCTCGTGACGCACTAAATGGCGGAAACAACATTACTCAGATTGCGTGTTGATGTAGTGCTTGAGTAAGATCTGTTCAGTAAACTGCGTTCTGAGGTAAAAACCTCGGGGCAGAGTTTTTATCGGCTTGCCATTTGAGCTGTATGCTTCGGTGAGCGCTTTTGCATTCGCGGCTTTAGGGCGAAGATGCAGCGCTTCTCCGTGTCTGGCGGAAATTTGATCAAACTTCCCCAAGACGATCATCTCCATTAGCTCTTCCCAGTCGTTTCGTAAAATACGCTCTTCGTCGTCGTCTGGTGACCAAATCAGTGGGCTACCAACACGTCTTTCTGCAAGTGGAATTTCTCGTTCCCCTTCCACTGGTACCCAAAGCACACGAGATAGCTTGTTTCGAACATGACTTGTTTCCCATGTAAGACCATGAACACCAGTGAGGGGGGCCACAGAAACAAAGGTTGTTTCCAACGGTTTGCCAGAGTGACTGATCGGAATACTTTTCAGCTCGATCCCTAGCTTAGCGAAATCTTGTTGAGGTTTACTGCCAGCTGGAGCGCCCAAGTGCCATTCGAGTAATTGACCCACCCAACCTTTATCACGTTTTAAGTTTTCAGGAACAATCATATTCGCCTCGGCGGCCAACTCAGCAAAACTGAGTCCTGCCATATCATGCGCTCGTTCCAATAGCTCTGCTTCTGTTTGTGGTTCTGGTTTCATAGTCACAAGGTGGTATTACAAAAAATATAGTTTATCAAACTCCGGCCAAATCTACTGTTTAAGATTTCACCGAGGCGGTGTAAGAACGATCAATTCATAACTTATCCACAGGTGGAGGAGGTGTTGATAAGATCCTGACGGGGTCTGTATGAATAAACAGGGGTTAAAATGCATTTTTGGGGTTGATTTTGTTGTAATTATCTAAACGAATAGCAGGTGAGTGTGGATAAATAGCCTATTGGTGGATCTTTGACCGATCTGAGTTTGGTGAAAAGATCATCAAGAAACTGAAGATCGATTTATCGCTATTTTTTAAAATAAAGACTTTTTTATCAATGTGTTATATTTGTTTTCTTGTTTCTTTATTTGTTTTGCTTGTGATGGGGTTGAACAGAATTACTCATTTGAATTGAATTCTTCACAAAGTTATTCACAGAAAAGGTGAATAAATGTGGGCAATGTCTCACTCTTGTGTTGATAAGGTATGGTTTGATTAAAAGATATCCAAAAATGGTGAAAAGGTAATAAATCTTGCTCATATCACATCAGTAAGTTTGCTAGTAATGGGGATATGTGGAAAAATCACGGTAATAAAAAATTTATTCATAGAGGTTAGCCAGTGATAGATGGCGATGGTTACCGACTTAATGTTGGTATTGTGATATGTAATAACCATGGTCAGGTCTTCTGGGCTAAACGATACGGGCAACACTCATGGCAATTTCCACAAGGTGGGATTGACGAAGGTGAAACCCCTGAACAAGCCATGTTCAGGGAGTTATACGAAGAAGTCGGTTTAACGAAAAAAGACGTTAAGATCATTGCAACAAGTCGTCATTGGTTAAGATATAAGCTACCAAAGCGATTGGTGCGTTGGGACTCCAAGCCTGTTTGTATCGGCCAAAAACAGAAATGGTTTCTGCTGAGATTAGAATGCGATGAGTCTCGCATTAATATGCAACGCGGAAAATCCCCTGAATTTGATGGTTGGCGCTGGGTAAGTTACTGGTATCCAGTTAGGCAAGTTGTTTCTTTCAAGCGAGATGTTTATCGACGAGCGATGAAAGAATTTGCATCCTTAGCCATGCCTTTTCGAGAGAGAAAAGCGAAAGGGAAAAGAAAAAAGCAACGTAGAGGATAATCATGCTCAGTCAGCTAAGGGAAATAGTTGAGAAAGTCTCCAGGGTCGATGATGTGCATCTGGCACTCGATATATTGGTGAAAGAGACTTGTGCTGCCCTTAGTACTGAGTGCTGTACTATCTATCTTGCTAATGAAGAAATGCAGCGCCTTGAGTTAATGGCAACTCAAGGCCTTATTTTTGAAGGTGATAGTATTCATATCAACTTCAATGAAGGCTTGGTTGGGTTGGTAAAACGAAGCGCTGAACCCCTTAACCTTGCCGAAGCCTCAAAACACCCCGAGTTCAAATTCTTTCCTCAACTCGGCGAACAGATTTACCACTCTTTTTTAGCTACTCCAATCATTCATCGTAAACAAGTTTTAGGTGTGTTGGTGATCCAGCAAAAAACACCGCGCTTGTTCAGTGAAATGGAAGAGTCGTTTCTTGTCACGTTATCCGCTCAGCTAGCAGTGCTTATTGCGCATGCGCAGAATCTTGGGCATTGGCAGTTGGCATCTAAACCCACGGTATTAAAAGGTTTGCCTGCATCTACTGGTGTCGCGATTGGAGAGTTTTGGTTCGACAATACCCAACCGAGTTTATCGGATGTTTTCCCATCGTCCACGTTAGATAAGGAACGTGAGCACGAGACATTGCTGGTGGCGATAGAGCGAGCGTTAAATGATTTTCGCCGTATGCGGAAAAAGCTGGACAGTGAAATCAACAAAGATGCGCTGGCGATCTTCGATCTGTTTACGCACTTACTCAATGACCCGATGCTTCGTGGTGATTTGAAGAAGCAGATTGAAAAAGGAGACAGGGCAGATTGGGCGTTACGCCAAGTGGTAGAATCATACTCGAATCGATTTGCCAGAATGTCGGATGTCTACATGCGCGAGAGAGCGCAAGACATCCGAGAGTTAGGGCAAAGGCTGCTCTATTTTCTACATAACAGTGAGCAAGAAAATTCTGCAATTGATCGTCCCATTATTTTGGTGGCGAGTGAACTCACAGCCACCTTGCTCGCGTCTGTACCTAAAGAGTTTTTGTTAGCTGTCGTATCATTAGAGGGAGGCGCAAACTCTCACGCTGCCATTTTATCTCGAGCTCTTGGGGTCCCTGCAGTCATGGGTGCCAACATTAATCAGGATGTGGTGAATGGCAAACTCGGGATAGTCGACGGCTATACGGGTGAGATCTTCCTAGAGCCAAACCGTCAATTATTGCGAGAGTATCGCAGCTTAGTGAGTGAAGAGTCAGAATTGTTTGCAATGGTAAACAAGGACCTAGCACTCCCAGCGGTTACGCAAGACAATCACCACATCGAAATTATGCTCAATGCGGGGCTCAGTGCAGACAGTAATATTGCCATCAATACAGGTGTTGATGGTGTTGGATTGTACCGAACTGAGATTGCATTTTTACTTCAGCATCACTTTCCGTCGGAAGATGAGCAGTATCATCAATACCAAGCGATACTCAACAGTTATCCGAATCAACGAGTGGTGATGCGCACTTTGGATATTGGTGGTGACAAACCTTTGCCGTATTTGCCCATCGAAGAAGATAATCCGTTTCTAGGCTGGCGTGGCATTCGTTTTACATTGGATCACCCAGATATTTTCTTGATCCAGCTGCGTGCAATGTTAAGGGCGAGTGCAGAAAGCGGTAACTTAAGTATTTTGTTGCCAATGGTGTCTGGGGTAAAAGAGCTAGACGATGCAATTAGCTTGATTAATCAAGCCCACAGCGAAGCCGTGTTGCTTGATGATAGAATTCAGTTCCCACAAGTTGGGGTCATGATCGAAGTGCCATCAATGGTGTATTTATTGCCAACGATTGCTCACCGTGTTGATTTTGTTTCTGTCGGGACAAACGATTTAACCCAGTATTTATTAGCAGTTGATAGGAACAATTCCCGCGTTGCGGATGTCTATGAATCTATGCATCCTGCGGTACTGCTAGCGCTTAAGCAAATCCATGACGTGTGCGATAAGTATCAGGTGCCAGTGTGTATTTGTGGTGAGTTAGCTGGCGACCCATTTGGCGCTCTTCTCTTACTTGGGTTAGGGTATACCAGTTTGAGTATGAACACCTCCAACGTGGCTAAGGTGAAATATTTGATTCGTCATAGCCAACAAGAAGAATTAGAAAAATTAGCGGAGCAAGCAATGACAAAGTCCTACGGGGAGGACATTCATCAAATGATGCATGACTTCTTCATCCAACAGGGTTTTGCGGGCTTTATCCGTGCAGGTAAAAAGTAGGAAATCGTGACCGTCTCTTTATTTTTGTTATTGTTGGCGCTAGGCGCTTTTGTGGGTGTGATGGCGGGGTTACTCGGTATCGGTGGTGGTTTGATTGTTGTTCCTGCCTTGTTGTATTTGCTTCCTCTTGCTGGAATCTCTCCAGAAATGAGTATGCACATGGCCCTAGCCACTTCGTTAGCGAGTATTATTGTCACGTCAGGCTCATCGGCGATGAATCACCTTAAGCTCGGCAATGTCGATATGTTCGTCGTAAAATGGTTGATGCCAGGTGTGGTTATAGGTGGTTTTGTCGGTGCCAATATTGCTGAGTGGATCCCTACGCACTACTTGCCGAAAGTATTTGGTGTCATTGTTCTTTGCCTGTCAGTACAAATGTTCCGTTCCATTAAAGTTACGAGCAGTAAACCTATGCCGAGCAGCCCGGTGACCGTTGCGTATGGCACGGGGATTGGCGTCGTATCAAGCCTTGCTGGTATTGGTGGTGGTTCACTGTCGGTCCCATTTTTAAATAAACACGGGATAGAAATGCGTAAAGCGGTAGGTTCATCTTCCGTTTGTGGTTGCGTGATTGCTATTTCTGGTATGATCGGTTTCATCTTACATGGCTATAAAGTGGAAGGCTTACCTTCATACAGTATTGGCTATGTTTATCTTCCCGCTTTATTAGCGATTGCCATGGCCTCGATGCTCACAACAAAAGTGGGTGCGAAGCTGGCAACTAACCTTCCAACTGCGGTATTAAAAAAGATATTCGCGGTGTTCTTAATGTTTGTAGCAGCGACCATGCTGCTTTAAGTTTGTACCCAAGTCATTCTCGCTGAACCAAGCATCTAGAGGTTACTTGGGTATATTTATTTTGTTGTGATAAGAAGAGAATGATTTATGTCTCAGGGATATATTGAATTTCCCAATATTGATCCGGTTTTAATCTCTATTGGTCCTGTTTCGGTTCGTTGGTACGGTTTGATGTACCTTGTGGGCTTTATGTTCGCCCTATGGTTGGCGAACCGACGTGCGGATAAGCCGGGAAGTGGTTGGACACGAGAACAGGTTTCTGATTTGTTGTTCGCAGGCTTCCTTGGCGTGGTGATTGGTGGCCGTGTTGGCTACGTGCTTTTCTACAATTTTGAGCTTTTCCTAGCTGACCCTTTGTATTTGTTTAAAGTGTGGACCGGTGGTATGTCTTTCCACGGGGGCTTACTGGGTGTGATTACCGCGATGTTCTGGTATGCACACAAAAACGGGCGAACGTTCTTCGGCGTTGCCGACTTTATCGCGCCGCTTGTGCCATTTGGTTTGGGTATGGGGCGTTTAGGTAACTTCATGAACAGCGAATTGTGGGGCCGAGTAACGGATGTGCCTTGGGCGATCGTTTTCCCAAATGGCGGTCCACTGCCACGTCATCCATCGCAGCTTTATGAAATGGCGCTTGAAGGTATCGTACTTTTCTTCATCTTGAATTGGTTCATCAAGAAACCTCGTCCTCTAGGTTCTGTTTCAGGGCTATTTTTAGCTGGATATGGTACATTCCGCTTCCTAGTTGAGTACGTGCGCGAACCAGACGCTCATTTGGGTTTATTCGGTGGCTTTATTTCCATGGGACAGATTTTATCCCTGCCAATGGTGGTTATCGGTGTCCTAATGATGGTTTGGGCATACAAACGTGGTCATTACAAAGACGAGTTACCACAAAAGACGAAGTAAGGTATTGGTGTGAAACAGTATTTAGATTTGTGTCAACGCATCGTTGACCAAGGTGTTTGGGTTGAAAATGAGCGTACAGGCAAGCGCTGTCTGACCGTAATCAACGCGGATTTAACCTACGATGTTGCGAACAATCAATTTCCGTTGGTAACCACACGTAAAAGTTTTTGGAAAGCGGCCGTTGCAGAGCTACTAGGGTACATTCGTGGTTACGATAATGCGGAAGATTTTCGTAAGCTGGGCACGAAAACCTGGGATGCCAATGCCAACCTAAATGATGCTTGGTTAAATAATCCATACCGTAAAGGTGAAGACGACATGGGCCGTGTCTACGGTGTCCAGGGGCGCGCATGGGCGAAGCCTGATGGCGGGCATGTTGACCAATTACGCAAGATAGTGGATGACTTAACGCGTGGTGTTGATGATCGCGGTGAAATCTTGAACTTCTACAACCCGGGTGAATTCCACATGGGGTGCTTGCGTCCTTGCATGTATAGCCACCATTTTTCATTGCTGGATGATACGCTTTACCTAAACAGTACTCAGCGTTCGTGTGATGTACCGCTTGGCTTAAACTTCAATATGGTTCAAGTTTACGTGTTCTTGGCGATCATGGCGCAAATCACGGGCAAGAAACCTGGTCAGGCATTTCATAAGATTGTGAATGCGCACATTTATGAAGATCAGCTTGAACTGATGCGTGATGTTCAGTTGAAACGTGAACCATTAAAAGCGCCGACGTTCCACATCAATCCAGAGATTAAATCTCTAGAAGATCTGGAAACATGGGTCACACTGGATGACTTTTGGGTTGAAGGATACGAGCATCACGACCCTATTCGTTACCCATTCTCAGTGTAACCAGTGTTGTTCTTCAAGATATGAAAAAAGCTCCAAATGGAGCTTTTTTGCTTTTTGTACTTTGAAGGTATTACTTGAGTGCACTGACAATATAGCGGTGAATAGGGTTGGTCTGCTTCGGTGCAGACAGTGCCGGGCTAATAAACTTGGGTTGGGTGAATATTTGTTTGCTCACTAATGAGCGGATAAGCTCAAAATATTTCAGTTCTGTTTTCCCACATAGCAACAATGAAAAGTCATTGCCCAGTTTATCGTAGGCATTTAGCACCTCTCGGAACCCTCTGAGGTACAAGTAATCCTTCGTCAAACCGCCTCCTCGATACACACGAGCAGTCGTTGTAAATGCTTGAAGGTCAGACGTTTTATACTGTTCTTTTAATAGCATGAACGTATGGCGGAAATCGCGATCCTTGATCATCGACTCTACCGCCAGGACTCGTAAGGCTAAGGTTCTTAGGCGTTTGATACTGAAATGTCCTGACAGATATTCACACAATATAGCCAGCCCTTCTTGGGTGTTTGTATTAGCTGGGCACCCTAAGCTCAGGACCTTTAGCGGTTGTTGACGACCGTTAAGCGTAGTAAGAAGGTGTACACCCATTTCATGATGTGCGAGAGCCTCTAACTCATCGGTCGTGATGTATGCTGCGTGGTTAATTTTGACTCGAGATCCCGAAACGAGTGCGTTTGCTAACATCCCATCCAACACCTGTATTTCACACTCATATCCATTACGTTGAGCAAAGTTTTGCATGAAGTGTGCTATCGCGCGGCTATCATGCTGCGGTTTGCTCTCTTCTTCCGTGGGAAGGTGTAAAATGAAATGGGCGTTGGCAATATCTTTGGCGCTCGGCTCTCCGTAATAGCGCAGGGAGTTATAAAGAAACTCTTGTGTACCGATAGTATTCACTTGATCCAATTTATCTGCGTAAGACTGAATCACATCCGCGTACAGCTTTTGTAATTGGGTGTCTTGAATATTTTCTAAAGGCAGTTCATACAGACGTCGTTTTGCGCTGTGAGTATCTAGATTGGTGGTTGAGTATTGGAAGTTAGGCTCTTGAGAGTATTTGTTCTTAATAAAGCGCTCTCTTTCCTGAGCATAATTGAGAGGATTCACGCTACTGAGGATATCAATATCAGCAACCAGTTGAGTTAGGTTTTCGTCTATTGCGAGTAGCTGATCAGAAATAGTGCCATTAAGCTGCGTCATGTTGTCGACTCCAAATGAGGTAGCCCAGCATAAGTATGCTGGTATGGCTCAAATTATCACCAGACAACGAATTTGAACAGCGTCATTAACGCAAAAAAGGCCCCACAATGTGGAGCCTAAACAATAAGCGATGGTATGTAAGTTATTGTTATGTCGTTAGGGCTAAGATCGCGCCTGGTAAAATAACGAATACAGACATTAGGTAGCCACCGACAACAGCTTTGTTCTTGATAGCCATTTCAGAAATCATCTCAGCGCCTTTCACTGGAATTTCACGTAGGAACGGAATACCAAAGATAAACAGCGTTGCCATGATATTAAATACTAGGTGTACCAGAGCGATTTGAAGCGCGAATACCGCGAACTCACCCGATACGGCTGTTGCTGCTAGTAGCGCCGTAATACAAGTACCAATGTTTGCACCTAGCGTGAATGGGTAAATATCACGAACTTTAAGAACGCCTGTACCCACAAGTGGAACCATCAAGCTAGTTGTTGTTGATGAAGATTGTACCAACACAGTCACGATTGAACCCGATACAATACCGTGAATAGGGCCACGACCAATCGCGTTTTTCAAAATTTCACGTGCGCGGCCAACCATTAGGCTCTTCATTAGCTTACCCATTACCGTAATTGCAACGAAGATTGTCGCAATACCCAAAACGATAAGCATGATGCCACCAACAGTATCACCGAATGTTGAAAGTGGCTCTTTAATTGCACCCACAACTGGTTTTGTTATTGGCTTAATGAAGTTGAAGCCTTTAATGCTCATATCGCCAGTAGCAAGTAGTGGAGAAACAAGCCAATGAGAAACTTTCTCTAAAATGCCGAACATCATTTCCAACGGAAGGAAAATAGCAACAGCAAGTAAGTTGAAGAAGTCGTGAATAGTTGCGCTTGCAAATGCACGTTTGAATTCTTCTTTACAACGTACGTGACCAAGAGAAACAAGCGTATTAGTCACTGTGGTACCAATATTGGCACCCATCACCATCGGAATCGCGGTTTCTACTGGTAAGCCACCTGCAACTAAACCTACAATAATAGACGTTACAGTACTTGAGGACTGAATTAAGGCTGTTGCCACCAAGCCGATCATTAGACCAGCAACAGGGTGAGCGGCAAACTCAAATAGCACCTTAGCTTGATCGCCAGTTGCCCATTTGAAGCCACTACCAACCATAGATACTGCTAGAAGAAGCAGATACAACATGAATGCCAAGTTAGCCCAGCGTAACCAACGAGCAGTGCTCGAAATTGGCGCCACTGTTGAAGTAGCTTGGTTCATCATAATTTTCTCCGTTGACCTTTCAGTTCATTTTTCGGTCTGTAGTTGAAACTGCGGGCGATGTTAGAGAACAAATATTTCAGTAATATTACAGATTTCTTGCTGTGAGTAATTTTTATTGTTCTTTTTGATAGTGGTGTGAGTAGGGAAAAATGAAGGTTTTTAACTCTTTGAATTTAATGAATAAAATTGATTTTTGTTTTGTGTGGTTTTTGCGTTTTCTTTAGAAAGAAAATGCGCCTCAGTTCAACTTTTATGACAGTGTTAATTTTATATATTCGGTAAAACTTATGTTTTTGTAATGTATTGTATGGTTTTGTCGAGTTTATTGTTTGTCTCTGTCACATTTGGTATAAAAAGCATCACTTTCTTTTCGGGACTTGATCATGTCACATTTAAACTACAACCATCTATATTATTTCTGGATGGTGTGCAAACAGGGCTCTGTAACTAAAGCGGCCGATGCGCTTTTCCTGACACCGCAAACCGTGACAGGGCAGATTAAAGCGCTTGAAGAACGCATGAAAGGAAAGTTAACCAAACGAAATGGTCGTACAGTTGAGCCAACTGAGTTAGGGCAACTTGTTTTTAAGTACGCCGACCGAATGTTTGGTTTGAGTTATGAGATGTTAGATATCGTCAATTACAGTCAGCACTCGAACATTCTGTTTGAAGTTGGCGTAGCCGATGCGTTATCTAAGCGCTTGGTCAGTAAAGTACTAATGACGACTGTCCCGGAAGATAACAGTATTCATTTACGCTGTTATGAGTCAACCCACGAATTGCTACTTGAACGACTGTCTCAGCACAAGCTGGATATGATCCTCTCGGATTGTCCCGTTGACTCAACTCAAAGCCCTGGCCTTTATAGCAAAAAGCTAGGTGAGAGCAGCATGAGCTTTTTCGCCTCTTCTGAAATTGAAAATGTGCGTTTCCCTGAGATTCTGGAACAGAAAAAGCTTTTGATTCCTGCAAGCCGAACAGCAATGGGGCGTAAGGTTATTCAGTGGTTTGATCGTCAAGGTCTTCAGCCTAATGTGTTGGGAGAATTTGATGATGTTGCGTTGATGAAGGCTTTCGCACGGTATCACGATGATGTGATTTTCTTAGCGCCGACCGTATACATGTCGGAGATTGAGGACGACCGAAATCTACAGCTAATTGGTCATGTCGATGGGTTAAAAGAAGAGTACTACGTGATTTTTGCGGAACGAATGATCCAACACCCAGCGGTAAAAAATGTTTGTGATGCTGATTTCAGTCAAATGTTTGAGTAAACCCGTATCGTTGCGCAAATAAATAGATTACTATCAATAAAAATATAATTCTAAATAATACCTAAGTAACTCAAGATACTTGTTTTAGTGAGCAAAACTATTAATTATTGATGGCGCATCAATTCTTCACTTTGGTGGATAATATTGGTGTATCACTAACAACTAAATTAGAGGTTCTAATAATGAAGACTCTGGAAGTGTATCTTGATTTTCTTAGATATATAAATCAGTGCAACACAACAAGCTGGCCAGGGTTGGAATAAGTAAGTTGTAGCTAGAGGTCCAACACATGAATCTACAAGAAATGGAGCAGAACTCCGCAAAAGCCGTCGTGTTGCTCAAAGCGATGGCAAACGAGAGACGCCTACAAATCCTTTGTATGCTGCATAACCAAGAGCTGTCCGTGGGAGAGCTGTGTGCAAAGTTAGAGCTAAGCCAGTCGGCATTATCTCAGCATCTTGCTTGGCTTCGCCGTGATGAGCTAGTCACGACAAGGAAAGAAGCACAAACCGTGTACTACACATTAAAGAGTGATGAAGTGAAAGCGTTAATAAAAACACTGCATAGTCTTTATTGTGCTGAAAGCGCTTAGCGTTAATTACATATACCTAATATATCGTTCATTTTAGGCTGTGAATCTAACTCGTTGGAATATTTGAGAGTGGCGTTAAACTTTTGATGGTAGAGTTGCTGCGCATCGACCAATTTGCTTTGTTCTCAAGTGTTTTATTGGTGCTTTCCAGTTTGAGCTTTATAAGGTAAATAAGCTGATGCCTTTGAATAGGCGTGCAGAAAAAAGAAAAGCTGGCATTGCCAGCTTTTTTATTAAGAAAATTTTGTAGATATAAAAAAACCGACACAAGGTCGGTTTTTTCTTCACTGTAAAATCAGGACTCTATTAAAGAGCTTTGATTTGTGCAGCGAAACGAGACTTATGGCGAGCTGCTTTATTCTTGTGAATAAGGCCTTTAGTTGCCATGCGGTCTAGGATAGGTGTAACTACAGCGAATGCAGCAGTTGCAGCTTCTTTGTCGCCTGCTTCGATAGCAGCAACAGTTTTCTTCATGTAAGTACGCATCATTGAGCGACGGCTAGCATTGTGCTGACGACGTTTCTCAGCTTGGATAGCGCGCTTCTTAGCAGATTTACTATTTGCCAAGGGTCTAACTCCCAAAAACTTAGTTCTGTGACAATTTAAGGGCGAGGAATATCCCTCATTTGCGCTTAAATGTCAAATGATTTGTGCAAAAACCGATCTAAGCCAAAACAAATTTTGGTAAGAGAGGTTATCGCGGTTAAGATGGCGGGGATTCTAACAGCATTTTTATACCAATGCTAATAATTATCCGCGAAAGGCACACTTATTCCTTACAACCCGCGGATAGATTTTTGACGTCTATTTACAGCACCTGTCAGAGAAACAGTATAGGGTTAGCTGTCTTATGGTGATATTCCGAGGTTACAGTGAGTAAACGACTACTCAAGTCTGGCATGATCGTCAGTGCTATGACATTTATTTCCCGCGTTCTTGGCCTAGTTCGTGATGTTGTAGTGGCAAATTTAATGGGGGCAGGAGCAAGCGCAGACGTCTTTTTCTTCGCCAATAAAATTCCTAATTTTTTACGACGTTTGTTTGCTGAAGGTGCTTTTTCCCAAGCGTTTGTACCTGTTTTAACGGAAAGCCATGCTCAAGGCGACATGGATAAAACTCGGGATCTCATTGCTCGCGCGGCGGGTACGTTAGGGGGGATAGTCTCGATTGTTACCATTTTAGGTGTCCTAGGCTCCGGCGTGGTCACTGCTGTGTTTGGTTTTGGTTGGTTCCTTGACTGGATGCATGGTGGCCCGGCTGCAGCAAAGTTTGAGCTTGCTAGCGTGATGCTCAAAATCACCTTTCCCTATTTATGGTTCATTACCTTTGTCGCTCTATCGGGCGCTATCCTCAATACATTAGGTAAATTTGCTGTCTCCTCCTTTACCCCTGTTTTCCTCAATGTGATGATTATTTTGGCGGCGTGGTTTATCTCGCCGCAAATGGAAATGCCAGAAATAGGGCTTTCCATTGGTGTTTTCTTAGGTGGTTTGGTCCAGTTCTTATTCCAAATTCCCTTCCTTATTAAAGCAGGCGTCATGGTTAAGCCAAAATGGGGCTGGCGCGATCCGGGTGTGGTAAAAATCCGTACTTTGATGATCCCCGCTTTATTTGGTGTATCGGTCAGTCAGATTAACCTGTTGTTTGATACGTTCATCGCCAGTTTTTTGCAAACCGGTTCGATCAGCTGGCTGTATTACTCAGACCGTTTATTGGAATTTCCTTTAGGCTTGTTTGGTATTGCGATTGCGACTGTGATTTTACCCGCGCTTTCACGTAAGCACGTTGACGCACAAAGTGAAGGCTTCGCGCAAACCATGGATTGGGGGGTGCGCATGGTGATCTTGCTTGGTCTTCCTGCAATGCTTGGTCTGATGGTACTGGCAAAACCTATGCTCATGGTTCTGTTTATGCGAGGTGAATTTTCTCCTCAAGACGTACATCAAGCATCATTGTCGCTCTTTGCCTACGCTTCAGGTTTGTTGAACTTCATGTTGATCAAGGTGCTCGCGCCAGGTTATTACTCGCGTCAAGATACTAAAACGCCAGTAAAGTACGGCATCATTGCGATGGTGACCAACATGGTGTTTAACGCAATTTTTGCGTACTTTTATGGCTACGTTGGTTTGGCTATCGCGACGGCACTTTCGGCGTTCGTAAATATGGCATTGCTGTATCGTGGTCTACATATCGCAGGGGTATACCAAATCACCAAACGAACCGTCTTCTTTATTATACGTTTGGTTATTGCAGGTGCGGCGATGGTGGCTGCGATCTTATGGCAATTGGAAGACATGCCAGTGTGGCTAGATTGGAGCTTTGCTCACCGCAGCGGTGTACTAGGAATGTTGATCGGTCTAGGAGCCGTGGTTTACCTAGTGGTTCTATTTTTAACTGGTGCACGCTTAAAAGACCTAAAAGCTGGGACAGACTAAGGGTGATTAGTATATAATCCGTCAGTTTCACACAGTGTAAAGTAAAAACAGAGGCAGAAAGCAGTATCCAATGGAACTGATTAGAGGCATTCACAATATCACCCCGCGACATCATGGTTGCGTGCTGACTATTGGCAATTTCGATGGTGTCCATAAAGGCCATCAACAAGTATTGCAGCAAGTGTCTGAGCAAGCGGACAGGCTATCATTGCCTTCTGTTGTGATGACCTTTGAACCTCAGCCGATGGAGCTGTTTGCCAAAGATAAGGCACCTGCACGGTTGACGCGATTACGCGATAAGTTCGTGCAATTGAGTAAGCTCGATATTGATCGCTTGCTCTGCGTCAATTTCAATCGTCATTTTGCAAGTTTAACCGCGGAAGAATTTATCCGTGACTTGTTGGTCGAGCGTTTGGGTGTTAAGTTTCTTGTCGTTGGTGATGATTTCTGCTTTGGCAAAGGCCGTACAGGTAACTTTGCAATGCTGCAGGAAGCGGGGGAAAAGTACGGTTTTGATGTCGTGAGTACCCAGAGCTTTTGTTTACAACAATTACGTGTCAGCAGTACGGCTATCCGTCAAGCGCTGGCGCGTGACGATTTGCATTCCGCGCAACAGATGCTGGGAAGAAACTACAGCATCAGCGGTCGTGTTTCTCACGGAAGAAAGCTGGGCAGAACGATAGGTTTTCCTACTGCGAATATTCCTTTGAAACGCTGTGTTTCTCCGGTTTCCGGAGTCTATGTTGTTCAAGCGCTTGGCTTAGGAAATAAGCCAGTTGGTGGTGTTGCTAATATTGGTCAAAGACCGACTGTCAATGGCGTTCGCCAGCAGTTAGAAGTACACTTATTCGACTTTCATGCCAATTTATATGGCAAGCAACTAGAAGTGGAACTTTTGCATAAACTTCGAGATGAGCAAAAGTTTGAGTCGTTTGAAGCACTTAAACAACAAATCGAATTGGATGCTGAAGCAGCAAGGGTGTGGCTGCGTCAGCTTAAGCGTTGAGCGGTTTATTCCACCGTTCAACATAATGTCTAATTTTCGCCCAATATAACGGAATTAAGAATCGATGAGTGAGTATAAAGATACCCTGAACTTACCTGAAACAGGGTTTCCAATGCGCGGCAATCTGGCCAATCGTGAGCCAGAAATGCTTAAGCGTTGGTACAAAGAAGATCTTTACGGTGAAATCCGTAAAGCTAAGAAAGGCAAAAAGTCATTCGTATTGCACGATGGCCCTCCTTACGCAAATGGTGACATTCATATTGGTCACGCACTAAACAAGATTCTTAAAGACATTATTATTAAATCCAAAACACTTTCAGGTTTTGACGCACCTTACATTCCTGGCTGGGATTGCCACGGTCTACCTATTGAATTAATGGTAGAGAAAAAAGTAGGCAAGCCAGGCCAAAAAGTGACGGCAGCAGAATTCCGCGAGAAATGTCGTGAATACGCAGCAGGTCAGGTTGAAGGTCAGAAAGAGAGCTTCAAACGCCTTGGTATCATGGGTGAGTGGGACAAGCCATACCGCACTATGGATTTCGCAACTGAAGCGAACATTATTCGTGCTCTTGGTAAGATCGCAAGTAATGGTCACCTGCTAAAAGGTTTCAAACCTGTTCACTGGTGTACAGACTGTGGTTCTGCTCTTGCTGAAGCGGAAGTAGAATACAAAGATAAAGTATCGCCATCTATCGACGTTCGTTTTAAAGCGGCTGACGAAGCGGCACTGTTGTCTAAGTTTGAGCTGACTGAAGGTCATGAAGGTAAAGGCGATATCTCTATTGTCATCTGGACGACAACTCCTTGGACGCTTCCCGCGAACCGTGCTGTGTGTCTACGTGATGACCTTGAGTATGTACTTATCCAAGTCGAAGGCGAGCAACCTGAACGTATCATCGTTGCAGCTGAACTAGCGAAAGACGTAATGGACCGTGCGGGTATCGAGCACTTCCACAATCTTGGCTTTGCTAAAGGTGCGGATCTAGAGCTTTCTCAATTCCAACACCCATTCTACGATTTCACTGTACCGGCGATCCTTGGTGATCACGTTACGACTGATTCAGGTACTGGTGTTGTTCACACTGCTCCTGGTCACGGTCAAGAAGACTTCGCGGTTGGTAACAAGTACAACCTAGAAGTAGCAAACCCAGTTGGTTCAAACGGTGTTTACTTACCAGATACAGAGCTATTTGCTGGTCAGCACGTATTTAAAGCGAACGATGCAGTAGTAGAAGTACTGAAAGAAAAAGGTGCACTACTACACCACCACGCTTACGAGCACAGCTACCCACACTGTTGGCGTCATAAGACTCCAATCATCTTCCGTGCTACACCTCAATGGTTCGTTTCTATGGACCAAGCTGGCCTACGTGCTAAAGCATTAGAGTCAATCAAGAACGTAGAGTGGATGCCTGAGTGGGGTCAAAGCCGCATCGAAGGTATGATCGAAGGTCGCCCTGAGTGGTGTATCTCTCGTCAACGTACTTGGGGTGTGCCAATTGCTCTGTTTGTTCATAAAGAAACAGCAGAACTTCATCCAAACACGCTAGAGCTGATCGAGAAAGTCGCTAAGCTGGTTGAAGAGAAAGGCATCCAAGCATGGTGGGATGTCGATGCAGCTGAACTACTAGGTGCTGACGCTGACCAATACGAAAAAGTACTCGATACGCTAGACGTATGGTTCGATTCAGGTGTCACTCACTTCTCCGTTGTTGATGCTCGTGAAGAGTACAACGGCAACAGTGCAGACCTATACCTAGAAGGTTCTGACCAACACCGTGGTTGGTTCCAGTCTTCTCTAATTTCATCTATCGCGATGAAAGACGAAGCGCCTTACAAACAAGTACTGACACACGGTTTCGTGGTTGATGGTCAGGGTCGTAAGATGTCTAAATCTATCGGTAACGTGGTTGCGCCAAAAGACGTAACTAACAAGCTAGGTGCTGACATTCTTCGTCTATGGGTTGCTTCAACAGACTACACTGGTGAAGTTGCGGTTTCGGATGAAATCCTAAAACGTAGCGCAGATGCTTACCGTCGTATCCGTAACACGTCTCGCTTCTTCCTAGCTAACCTGAGCGGCTTCAACCCAGAAACAGACATCGTTCCTGTTGAAGAGATGGTTG
The DNA here is from genome assembly GCF_000024825.1 of Vibrio antiquarius. NCBI lineage: Bacteria > Pseudomonadati > Pseudomonadota > Gammaproteobacteria > Vibrionales > Vibrionaceae > Vibrio > Vibrio antiquarius. Next base: position 3,124,973 of record NC_013456.1, on the reverse strand, counting down.
CGCTAGATCGCTGGGCAGTTGGTCGTGCGCTAGCAGCACAAGAAGAGATTGTTAAAGCATACGAAGAGTACAACACACACGGTGTAACTCAGCGTCTAATGCAATTCTGTTCAATCGAAATGGGTTCTTTCTACCTAGACGTAATCAAAGACCGTCAGTACACAGCAAAACGTGGCGGTAACGCTCAACGTAGCTGTCAGACAGCACTTTACTACATCGTAGAAGCGCTAGTTCGTTGGATGGCGCCAATCATGTCGTTCACTGCAGATGAAATCTGGAACGAAATGCCAGGCGAGCGCGACAAGTTCGTATTCACCGGTGAGTGGTTCGACGGTCTATTCGGCCTTGCTGAAGGTGAAGAGCTGAACAATGAATTCTGGGCTGAGATCCAAGCGGTTCGTGGTGCAGTAAACAAACTTCTAGAAGATGCGCGTAAAGAGAAAACCATCGGTGGTGCACTACAAGCTGAAGTGACTCTATTTGCTGATGACGCTTTAGCGGCGAAGATCAACAAACTTGAAGATGAACTGCGCTTTGTTCTACTAACCTCTGCGGCGAAAGTTAAGCCTCTAGGTGAGAAGACTGATGCAGCACAAGCCACGGATATCGAAGGCTTGTTTGTTGAAGTTGCAGCAGCTGAAGGCGAGAAGTGTGATCGTTGTTGGCACCACACGCCAGACGTAGGCACAATTGAAGGTCACGAGAAAATCTGTGGTCGTTGTGTATCTAACGTAGAAGGCGAAGGTGAAGTACGTAAATTCGCGTAATTGCCTAGAACGACTGAACTTTTTTTAAAATTAACAGCCCCAGTATTTACTGGGGCTGTTTGTAGGTAAAGTAATGAGTGAAAAAGCACTGTCTTTAAAGCAATCTGGTATTCGCTGGTTATGGTTAGCGGTGGTTATCTTTTTAGCTGATATTGGCATTAAGTATGTTGTAATGAACAACATGGGATATGGCTGGGCAAACCGCATAGAAATTTTGCCATTCTTTAATCTTTTGTACGTGCATAACTATGGTGCTGCTTTTAGCTTTTTGAGTGATCAAGCGGGCTGGCAACGTTGGTTATTTACAGGTATTGCTTTTATCGTTACAGGTCTTTTGACTTACTGGATGAGCAAACTACCAGCGAAAGAGAAATGGAATAATATTGCTTATGCCATGATTATTGGTGGCGCAGTAGGCAATGTATTCGACCGAGTAATACATGGGTTTGTCGTAGATTATTTGGACTTTTTCTGGGGTAATTATCACTGGCCAGCGTTCAACCTTGCAGACATGACGATCTGTATTGGTGCCGCGATGATTATTCTTGACGGCTTTCGAAAGAAAGACGAGGCGAAAGCCTAAGTAGTGGCAGTGTATATTGCGAAAAGTTGAATAACCCTAAGCGTCGCCCGTTGATTCGGGCGACGCTTTTTATTATGTTGGAGCGCCAATCAGCACATCAATGTATAAAAAGACCAAGCTGACAGCGTAATAACCCAAGAACAAGGAAGCAGTAACGTGACAACAATAACCAATGAATCTGTAGTAACCCTTCACTTTACGATTAAAATGAAAGACGGATCGGTTGCGGATAGTACTCATAACATGGGTAAACCAGCGAAATTTGTTATGGGTGATGGCAGCTTGAGTGAAAACTTTGAGCAGTGCTTGATAGGCCTCGAAACAGGCGCACAAAAAGCGATTGAGCTAAAAGCAGAAGACGCGTTTGGCATGCCAAACCCAGACCATGTACACCATATGGATCGCACTAAGTTTGTAGGTGATGCAGAAGTAGAAGTGGGTACAATCATGGCGTTCAGTGGTCCTGATGGTATGGAAATCCCGGGCATTATTACAGAGATTGCTGGCGATTCAGTCACTGTGGACTTCAACCATCCTCTAGCGGGACAAGACGTGACTTTCGAAGTTGAAATTTTGTCAGTAGAATAGCGAACCCAATAAAGATAATTTCCATGAGCAATGAAATGAAAATCCTATTAGCTAACCCACGCGGCTTTTGTGCTGGTGTAGACCGTGCGATTAGCATCGTAGAGCGTGCGCTAGAGATGTATCAGCCACCGATTTATGTTCGTCATGAGGTGGTGCATAACCGTTTTGTGGTTGAAGGGCTAAAACAACGTGGCGCTGTCTTCGTTGAAGAGCTGCATGAAGTGCCAGACAACAACATTGTGATTTTTTCTGCTCATGGTGTATCGCAGGCGGTTCGTCAGGAAGCCAAGCAGCGAGATTTGACGGTATTTGACGCGACTTGCCCGTTGGTAACCAAAGTGCATATGGAAGTAGCGCGAGCAAGCCGCCGCAATATGGAAGTGGTTCTGATTGGTCACGCAGGTCACCCTGAAGTGGAAGGCACAATGGGGCAGTACGCGAGTGAAACCGGTGGTATGTACTTGGTTCAAACCCCGGCCGATGTTGAGAAACTGAAGTCGATTGTGAAAGATCCATCTGATCTTCATTACGTAAGCCAAACGACACTTTCTGTAGATGAAACTGCCGATGTTATCGAAGAGCTACGCCGCGTCTTCCCAGATATCCAAGGACCACGTAAAGACGATATCTGTTACGCGACACAAAACCGCCAAGATGCCGTACGTGAATTAGCGGGTGACGTAGATGTGATGGTTGTGGTGGGTTCTAAAAACTCATCAAACTCTACACGTCTTAAAGAGCTAGCTGAAAAGCTAGGGACACCTGGCTACTTAACCGACTGTCCGGAAGATATCAAACCTGAGTGGTTCGAAGGCAAAACAAAGGTCGGCGTGACTGCGGGAGCATCTGCTCCGGAAGAGCTCGTCAATCAGATTCTAGAGCGAATCAAAGAACTCGTCGGTGCCGAAGCGGTCGATGAAGTACTTGGTCGCGAAGAGAATATGTTCTTTGAAGTACCTAAAGAACTGCAAATCAAGCAAGTGGATTAATCTCCATTTATCGAATATTCAAAAGGCGACCAGTGGGTCGCCTTTTTTACATCTCTCTCAGTTCATTTAGGTAATCACGAATTTGGTCTTTTCCTAAACCATCGATAATCATATCAGACATCTTCGTGATTCTTCGCTCAAGCGACTGAGCAACCCTTTTGCAATGTGCGTACACCTCTTCATCAGAACCTTCAGTCGGAAAGGCATCAACTTGCCAGTTTACTCGAACGCCCCCCGCAAGCCATTGAGGAGCTGCCTCTTGATGTAAAGAGTCACAGAGAATAATAACGATGTCAGGAAGAAACTGAGTTCGCTCTTCCCATGAGTGTGTGTGGGTATGCGGAATGGGAAGTTGGTGGTCATCTAAATATTTTTGCACCACCGGGTGAACTGTGCCTGTGGGGTGAGACCCGCCGCTGGCGACACTAAACTCTGCTGGCAGGATATGGGTTGCGATCGACTCAGCGAGCACACTTCGTCCAGCATTGTGCTTACATATGAACAAAACTTTATACATCATCGCCTCGTCTTTTCGGAGCGTCTTATTTATACGCTAGCGGAAACTCAGCGGTGATGTGTGAACTTTTTGTGTTAGTGGCTAATGCCCAGCATCTCTTTGAGCACTTTAAGGTAGCGGCGGCTTACTGGTATCTCAAAGCCAGTTTTGGTGATGATTTCTGCTAATCCGTTTTCGAGTAATTTGATTTCGCTGATGGCCTTAATGCTGACTAAGTATTGGCGATGACAGCGTACCAGTGGGGTTTTCTCTTCTAGCGTTTTTAATGTTAGTTGAGTGCTCGCGGCTTGGCTGGTGGAGCGTACATGCACGCCGCTGATATCACTGTATGCACATTCTACCGTGTCGGTGGCCATGATGACGATACGGTTGTGCCCGATGCACGGAATCTGATCTAAAGTGTCGGGCGTAATAGCAGACAGCTGTTGAGTTAGGGCGGATTGACTAATGACTTTATTTAGCCGTTTGACCGTTTTGGTTAAACGGCATGGGTCGACAGGTTTGAGCAAGTAATCAAAGGCGTTGTCTTCAAACGCTTGAATTGCATACTGGTCGTAAGCCGTGACAAAAACCACATAAGGCATGGTTTCTGGATCAAGCATTCCAAGTAGTTCAATCCCAGTGACTTGAGGCATTTGGATATCGAGAAACACCACATCAGGTTTGAGCTCATTGATTTTTTTTAGACCAAGGATCGCGTTTGAGGCATTGCCCACCACTTCAACTTGTCCTGTTTCATCCAATAACTCTGTCAACTCTTCACGAGCAAACTGTTCATCATCAATGACGAGTGCGGTTAACATCCAACATTACCTTTATTGCTTCAGCGTGCTTTTATGATTTTGGGGGAATGATAAAGCTCATTTTAGTAAATTGATGTGGCTCGCACGTAATTTTTAGCGATGCATCACGCCCAAATTGATTAGTGAGACGTTTGTCGACAATTTCTAAACCTAGCCCGGAGTGGTTTTCTTTTGGCGGTTCAAAACTGCCTGCATTGTCTTCGACGGTAATCAAATGACCTTGTGGGTGTGCTTCGCTGTATATATGAACTTTACCACCTTCAAGCATGTTTGAAATGCCGTGTTTAATGGCATTCTCAACCAAAGGCTGGAGTGTAAAGCTTGGCAATTTGATGTCCAGCAATTCAGGTTGAATATCGATTTCAACCTCTAAGCGGTCCGTAAAACGAGCTTTTTCGATGCTCAAGTACGAGTTCACATGTGCAAGCTCTTCCTTTAGCGTCACGGTATTAATGTTCTGCTTTAAATTGCTGCGGAAGAAGTGCGATAAATTTTGGATTAGCTCGCGCGCTTTGTCAGGATCACGACGAGTAATCGCACTAATAGTATTGAGTGCATTAAACAAAAAGTGTGGATTCACCTGAGCGTGAAGCAGTTTGATTTCTGCTTGAGCGAGTAAGGCTTGTTGTTGTTGGTAATCGCCATACAGGATTTGGCTAGAGAGAAGCTGAGCTATCCCTTCCGCCATTGACATGTTGGCCGTGGAGAACAATTTACGCTTCGGTTCATACAGCTTTATGGTACCAATGACCTCTTTTCCCGCACGTAGTGGGATGATCAGCGCGGAGCCAAGTTTGCAGTCTTTTGCGATGGAACATTGGTATGGACGTTCTGCGCCATCAAGATAAATGATGTCGTTTTTCTCCATGGAGTCTAATGTGCTTTGCGATGAAATCGGCGTGTTCGGTTTATGGTGATCATCGCCAATGCCCACAAACGCTAAGATTTTTTCTTGGTCGGTAATCGCGACAGCGCCCACTTTTGTTTCTTCGTAAATAATACGTGCTATTTTCTCTGCGTTTTCGGTGTTGAAGCCGTTGCTTAGAATTCCCACTGAGCGATCAGCAATGGTGAGTGCTCGACGCGAAAACGTCGCAGAAAACTTTTCAAAGATCGCTTTTCTGTCTTGCAGGATACTCATGAACAACGCCGCACCAAATGAGTTTGCGATGATCATAGGTGCTGCAATGGCGGACACCAGTTCATAGGCTTGATCAAAAGGTTTCGCGACGGCGAGCAGCAAAATCATTTGCACCACTTCTGCAACAAACGTGACGCTGAATACAACGCTTGGATTAAACAGCAATGCGCCTTTATTTCGTTTGATAAGGTAAACGTGGAGCAAGCCACCAATTACGCCCTCGGCGGTGGTTGAAATTGCGCAGGCTAGGTCAGTAAAGCCACCAAGAGAGTATCGATGGATGCCACCAGTAAATCCGACGGCGAAACCTACAACAGGTCCACCAAACAGCCCGCCCATGACCGCGCCGATCGCTCGAGTATTGGCAATAGCGTCGTTGATATGCAGACCGAAATAGGTGCCGAGAATACAAAAGCCAGAGAAAAGTACGTAACAAATTAGGCGGTGGCTTAAGCGCGAAGAAATACTCAGCAAAGGTAAGATGATTGGCGTTTTACTTAGCATGTAAGCCAAAACTAAGTAAACACACATCTGTTGTAAAAGGGAAACGACCAGTTCCATAGTGAACCTAACCTAGAATCAATGTTGTTATTGTATACCTAAGTCACTTCAAGATGCTTGGCTCAGATAAATAAAGACAGCTTAATACATGGCGCTGCGCTCCGAGTTCTGAATCTTAAAGTGACTTGGGTATAAAACAAAAAGAGCCTGCAATTGGCAGGCTCTTATCTTAGTCACTCGGATGCGACGAGTATTACGCTGTTTCTGATACGGCTTGTGGTTTCTCTTCGTCAGCCAGTTCAGTTTCACCTTTACCCTTAGAGGTTTTGATAACGTAACCAGTCACTGCTAGGGCAAACACAATACCGACGATAGTTGATAGTTGCATTGGCAGGCCAAAACCTAGCGAGCTGTTGTTTAAGATGAACGTGACACATACAATGGTCATGAAGATAGCAGGGATAGTGGTAATCCAGTGCAGCTTGTTGTGACGCAGTAGGTAAGCGGACGCAGTCCAAAGCATCATTACTGCTGTTGTTTGGTTAGCAAAACCGAAGTAGCGCCAGATAATGCCGAAGTCTACTTGAGTTAAGATACCGCCGATAACGAACAGTGGAAGTGCCATCAGTAGTCGGTTACGTAGCGTCTTTTGTTCCATGTTGAAGTATTCAGCAAGGATCAGACGGCTTGAACGGAACGCTGTATCGCCAGACGTAATTGGTAGGATAACCACACCTAAGAACGCAAGGATACCACCGAACACACCAAGCAGACCAAATGATGCGCTGTATACCACGTTACCAGGACCACCGTTTTTCACAGCTTCTGATAGTGCGTCTAGAGAGCCGAAGAAAGACAGAGCGATAGCACACCAGATTAGCGCGATAACACCTTCACCAATCATTGCTCCGTAGAAGACGAAACGACCGTTTTTCTCGTTTTCCATACAACGCGCCATCAGTGGAGACTGAGTCGCGTGGAAGCCAGAGATCGCGCCACATGCGATAGTGATGAACAGTGCTGGCCATAGTGGCATATCATTTGGGTTAAGGTTCGAGAACATGTCTGAAACTTGGAAGTCACCCATTACTGTGTGTTCGCTAGAAAACGCAACGGCTGTCATTAGACCAACAGACATAAAGATGAGTAGAGCGCCAAACAGTGGGTAGAAGCGGCCAATGATTTTATCGACAGGAACAATCGTCGCAATGATGTAGTAAGCGAAGATAGCGATAACCATAGTAGTCATGCTTACGCTCAAGCTTGTTTGATCATTGATGAGGTTAGTAATCATGCCTGCAGGAGCAGAAACGAACACTACGCCAACAAGAAGCAGTAGGACAATGGCAAAAATATTCATAAAGTGTTTTGCGCCATTACCTAGGTAGCGACCAGTGATAGTAGGTACAGATGCGCCGCCGTTACGCACTGAAAGCATGCCTGAGAAGTAATCGTGTACTGCACCAGCAAAAATACAACCGACAACAATCCAAAGCATTGCCGCTGGACCGTATAGTGCACCCATGATTGGGCCGAAAATTGGACCAACACCAGCGATGTTAAGTAGCTGAACTAGATAAACTTTCTTTGTTGACATTGGAACGAAGTCAACACCGTCCGATTTGGTGTGAGCAGGCGTTTGGCGTTTTTCATTGATGCCGAAAATCTTCTCGACGAAAGCGCCGTAGATGAAGTATCCGCCGATTAGGGCTGCGACACAGGTTAGAAACCACATCATAGCAATTGTCCTTGGTCTTAGTTGGGTAGGGTAATTTTTTAATCTCAGGATGCATGTTATGCGTCACTTGTGTTAAATGCATTCGGTTAGTAGATGAGTGGTCGAATAGAGCACTGAGTGGTCGATATGCTGCTTGAGCGGTTTTTAAAAATGGCGAACGGTTGATTGCAGTAGTGAGCGGCTGATTCGAGGCGTCAGTGGTTTAATCTGCAAGCTAAGCGGCAAACGCCAATAATTAGTGGTAAGCTTATTTTTGAAAACAATTACTTAAGGAAGAACCATGAAAAAGGCAACGTTAGGTTTGGCGCTGGCTTTACTTGCAGGATGCGCTGCAACGACGGAAGATCTTGCCAAGTCAGGAGATTGGCATCAGATCGGATATCAAGATGGTGTAGCCGGACATACATCACGCACGATGAGCGAGCTGCGTGAGTTGGGTAGCGTTAAGCAAAGTGACTACGACCAAGGTTATTTAGAGGGTCTACGTGAATACTGTAACCCTGCTTTTGCGTATCAAATGGGGTTATCTGGTCAGTATTATGAAGGGGTTTGTGAGGGTACTGAGCAAGCACAAAAATTCCGTATGGAATGGCAGCGTGGCTGGAATGAGTACTCAAATTAATAGTCAATAAAGCCGTTGTGATACCGTCCGCATAACATAATTGTGGCAAAATTATCATTATTAAACTATGTTCATATTGCTTGATAGTGAGCACAGAAAAAGGAATCACATTATGTCAACGCAAATGGCTGGTGGCTGGAGTCCATTTAATGAACTCAAAGCAGAGGATAAAGAAGTATTTGCTAAAGGTATCGAGGGGTTTGTCGGCGTCAAATACTCCCCTTTGGTTGTGGCTACTCAAGTCGTAGCCGGACAAAACTATGCGTTTTTCTGTAATGCAGAAGTTGTCTACCCTGGAGCACAACCATACCCAGCAATGGTTCATATGTTCAGCGACCTTGAAGGTAAAGTCGGTATTACTCACATTGAACGATTGAACTACTAAATTAAGCCATAAAAGGCGCCTGACTTTTAAATAAGTGAGGCGCTTTATTGATTAAGGTTGATTCGCTTGATCGATCACGACTTTTCTTAAATATCCTTGTTTGGCTTTCAGTTGCTCAGTCGCGCTTTCTTTATCCAGCCCGGTTAAAATCATCAAAATCGCTAACTTGGCGTCGTAGTCCGTTTCTTTGAGCGCAGTTTTAGCCTCTTGGTTAGTACAATCTGTTGCTTGCATAACAATACGAGCCGCTCTTGCAACTAGCTTTGCATTCGTCGCTTTCACATCTACCATTAAGTTCTGATAACTTTTGCCTAGGCGAATCATGCTTGCAGTAGTGAGCATGTTCAGTACGAGCTTTTGCGCCGTCCCTGATTTTAAGCGAGTGGATCCCGTTAACGCTTCAGGTCCAACAACGGGGCTGATCGCAATATCGGCAATATCTGCAATCGGAGAGTCAGGGTTACAAGATAGTGCTACAGTGGTGGCACCAAGTTCGTTCGCATACTCTAAGCCCCCAATCACGTACGGTGTCCGTCCACTTGCCGCAATACCAACGACGACATCGCGTTGTGTTAGCGTATTCTCTTTGAGATCTTGCTCGCCTAGTTCAGGATCGTCCTCTGCCCCTTCTTTCGCGCGGAACATTGCCTCTTTTCCACCCGCAATAATACCAACGACCATCTCTGGATCCGTGCCAAAAGTCGGCGGGCATTCTGAAGCGTCCAAGACACCGAGCCGACCACTGGTGCCTGCACCGATGTAAAACAACCGACCTCCGACCTTAAATGCTTCCGTGATCTTATCAACGGCTTGAGCGATCTCTGGTAGCACTTTCTCGACCGCAATTGGGACGAGTTTATCTTGTTGGTTTAAACGCTGCACAATATCGAATGAAGGAAGAAGATCGATATCCATTGTTTCAGGATTTCGACCTTCAGAGACGAGGTGAGAAAGAGCCGCAATAAGCGCGTCATTTGTCATAGTAATTTAAGCCTTCGTGATTAATTTTTTGAGTAGAGTACGCCAAGTGAAGCGAGACGACTTGCCCCTGTGACTTCCGGTAAATTGCTAGGGAGGCTATGAATATAGCGCTGTGCGAGCCAAGCAAATGCCATGGCTTCCATGTAGTCACCATCAACGCCTTTTTCTGCCGTTGTCGCAACGTGCCATTGTGGCAATAACTTAGTCAATCGCTGCATTAAAAGTGGGTTTCTTGCTCCACCGCCACAGACCAATAGTTGAGGCGTGATGCCATGAGAAAACTTGTCGACTTCGTTGGCAATGGTAATCGCAGAATATTCGCAGAGTGTACGCTGTACGTCTTCGGTTGGTAAATTGTAATGAGCCAGTTGCTGATGCAGCCAGTCAATATTGAACAGTTCTCGCCCGGTACTTTTAGGTGCTGGCATGGCGAGGTAAGCTTCTTTAAGTAATTGAGTCAACAAAGTAGCGTTTACCGTTCCTTTCAGTGCAAATTGTGCATCTTTGTCGAAGCTTTGCCCAGTGTGCAGCGCACACCACGCGTCCATCAACATGTTGCCCGGACCTGTGTCATAGCCAATGACTGGTTGCTCGGGATGCAGTACAGAGATGTTGGCAATGCCACCGATGTTCAGCACGACGGTGGTGGAATCTTGCATGGCAAAGATACTTTTATGAAAAGCGGGAACCAGCGGTGCACCTTGTCCACCTAGCGCCATGTCTTTACGACGAAAATCCGCTACCGTATCAATGCCTGTCTTGACCGCGATAATGTTGGCATCGCCCAATTGAGTGGTAAACGGCAAGTTTCCGGTAGGCTGATGGAACACTGTTTGACCGTGATTACCAATCGCACGAATTTGCTCTGCGACGTAACCAGACTTATTGAGCAGCTGTAGCACGGCATCTGAAAATAGGTGGCCGAGCTGGTGATCCAATTCACCTATGGCTTTTAAATTTGTTGCTTGACCGGTACAAACAGATAACAGCATGTCTTTTAGTGCTGCGGGCATTGGGTAGTCGTCGTGCGCAACCAGACGAACGTGCTCATCACTTATTTCAACCAGAGCGGTATCAACGCCGTCCATACTCGTTCCAGACATCACACCAATGTACAGTTCGTTAAATTTCATAGCCGATCTCGTCAATTCTTCATTCACTTATTGTAAAGCAAATCTGAAGCGAATAACCTCATCGAATACGAGATATTCAACCGATTTTGAGGAGAAAACATGGGACCGTTATGGGTTGACGTCGCGGGTTATGAACTGACCGCTGAAGACAAAGAAATTCTGGAACATCCTACGGTTGGTGGCTTAATTCTATTTGCTCGCAACTATCATGATAGTGAACAGCTTCAAGCACTTACTCAATCAATCCGCAAGGCTGCCAAGCGCCCGATTTTGATCGGTGTGGATCAAGAAGGGGGGCGAGTACAACGCTTCCGTGAAGGTTTCTCGTTGATCCCTGCAGCCGAAGAATACGCCAAACATCAAAATGGCGAAGAGCTAGCACGTATGGGCGGTTGGCTAATGGCAGCGGAGTTGATAGCACACGACATTGATTTAAGCTTTGCACCCGTGCTCGATAAAGGTCATCAATGTAAAGCGATCGGTAACCGAGCATTTGGCGAAGATGCCGATACCATTCTTCGATTTAGCACCGCTTACATGCAGGGCATGAAGAGCGTTGGAATGGCAACAACAGGCAAACACTTCCCGGGTCACGGTGGTGTGATTGCTGACTCACACTTAGAAACGCCATACGACGAGCGCAGCGACATTTTTGAACAAGACATGGCTATCTTTAAAGCGCAAATTGATGCCGGTATTTTAGATGCCATGATGCCTGCTCACGTGATTTTTCCGAACTACGATTCTCAGCCTGCGAGTGGTTCAGAATACTGGTTGAAACAAGTTTTGCGACAGCAACTCGGTTTTAAAGGCTTGGTTTTCTCCGATGATCTGACGATGGAAGGCGCTGCAATCATGGGTAGTCCTGCCGAGCGTGGGGTTCAAGCCTTGAAAGCCGGTTGCGATATGCTATTGATGTGTAATAAGCGTGAAGCACACATTGAGGTGTTGGATAACTTGCCAGTATCAACAGTGCCACTGGCGGATGCGTTACTGAAAAAACAGTCTTTTTCTCTAAGCGATCTCAAGTTATCTCAAGAGTGGAAAGCGGCGAGTGAAGCGATGAAACGCTTGACCAGCTAAACCTCTTGTAAACGATTCAAAACACCGATTAGAAGCCAAAGTTAATTATACTTTGGCTTTTTATTTGACTGTAAATAATAATTTACACCAAATGTTTTTTATTGTGTACGCTTGTTTTTCTTTTTTAGCCTGTTATCTTGTCGTTAAAGCTTAGTTGTCTCACCAAGGATTTGGTTGGGTGTAAAAATAAATATACAGGTTAGAGTTATGCAGAAAAGTGAGTTGAGCAATATTAATATTAGCGAAGAGCAGGTTCTTATTACCCCAGAGGAGCTAAAAACCAAGCTTCCTTTGAGTGAAAAAGCGCGCCGCTTTATTCAAGAGTCTCGCCAAACTATCGCTAATATTATTCATAAAAAGGATCATCGCCTGCTGGTTGTATGTGGTCCATGTTCTATCCACGACGTGGAAGCGGCGAAGGATTACGCAAAACGTCTTAAAGCGCTCTCTGAACAACTAAGTGACCAACTGTATATTGTTATGCGTGTTTACTTTGAAAAACCACGCACCACGGTCGGCTGGAAAGGGCTGATTAACGATCCGCACCTCGATGGCAGCTTCGATATTGAACATGGTCTGCATGTTGGACGCGAACTGCTAGTGGAATTGGCAGAGATGGAAATCCCGCTCGCGACTGAAGCTCTGGACCCAATTAGCCCACAATACTTGGCGGATACTTTTAGTTGGGCTGCGATCGGCGCACGTACTACGGAGTCACAAACTCACCGTGAAATGGCAAGTGGCCTGTCTATGCCAATCGGTTTTAAAAATGGCACGGATGGCAGTTTGGCAACCGCAATCAATGCGATGCAAGCTGCGTCTTCTAGCCACCGTTTTATGGGAATTAACCGTGAGGGACAAGTAGCGCTATTGACCACTCAGGGTAATGCTAATGGGCATGTGATCTTACGTGGCGGCAAGCAAACTAACTACGACTCAGTGTCAGTTACTGAGTGTGAGCAAGAAATGGCGAAATCTGGCCTTGATGCATCATTAATGGTGGATTGTAGTCACGCCAACTCACGTAAAGATTACCGTCGCCAGCCATTAGTCGCAGAAGATGTTATTCACCAAATCCGTGAAGGTAATAAGTCCATTATCGGCCTTATGATTGAAAGCCATATCAATGAAGGAAATCAATCTTCTGACTTAGCTCTCGAAGAAATGAAATACGGTGTATCTATCACTGACGCATGTATCAATTGGGATTCAACTGAGGCACTATTACGTCATGCACATGAAGAGCTAGTGCCTTTCTTAGAAAATCGTCCAAAGGCTAATTAATACAGGATTTAAGGAACATCAATGGCAGTTGAACTTAACGCATTGCGCGATCAGATTGATGCAGTCGACAAGCAAATGTTGGAGCTATTAGCTCAGCGTTTGGCGCTCGTAGAGAAAGTTGGGGAAGTAAAAAGCGAACATGGTTTGCCTATTTATGCCCCTGATCGTGAAGCGGCGATGCTGGCTTCTCGCCGAGCAGAAGCTGAGAAAATGGGAATTCCTCCACAGCTTATTGAAGATATTCTGCGTCGTACCATGCGTGAGTCTTATGCCAGTGAAAAAGACTCCGGTTTTAAGTGTTTGAACCCTGAATTACGCTCAGTGGTCATTATTGGTGGTAATGGCCAGTTAGGCGGCCTGTTTGGGCGTATGTTTAAGTTATCTGGTTATCAAGTCAAAGTGCTTGGTAGCAAAGACTGGGATCGTGCGGATGACATCCTAAAAGATGCGGGCTTGGTGGTGGTTACTGTGCCAATTCACCTAACAGAAGGTGTGATTGAAAAGCTAGGTAATCTGCCACAAGACTGTATTCTGTGTGACCTGACTTCTATAAAATCTAAGCCACTGCAAGCAATGTTGAATGTGCACCAAGGACCGGTGGTTGGTTTACACCCAATGTTTGGCCCAGATGTGCCGAGCCTTGCCAAGCAGGTGATTGTGTACTGTGATGGGCGTGGAAATGATCAATACCAATGGTTGCTGCAACAGTTTGGTATTTGGGGCGCGAGCTTGTGCCAGATTGATGCGCAAGAGCACGATCATGGCATGACGTTAATCCAAGCGCTGCGTCACTTCACCTCATTTGCTTACGGCATGCATCTAAGCAAAGAGAACCCGAACATTGAGCAACTGTTAAAGTTGAGCTCACCGATCTACCGCCTGGAGTTGGCGATGGTAGGGCGTCTGTTTGGTCAGGATCCAAACCTCTACGGTGACATTATTCTCTCATCGCAAGAAAACATCGACATGATTAAGCGATTCCACCAACGCTTCGGCGAAGCACTTGCGATTTTGGATAGCAAAGATAAAGCCAAATTTGTCGAAAGCTTTGAGCAGGTGAGTGAGTGGTTTGGTGATTATTCACAACAATTTATGAATGAGAGCCAAAACTTACTCAAACAGGCGAATGATAATATTCATCGCGGTTAATCGCTGGTTATCTATCCGTGTGGAGCCCGAAACGAAAAGAGCAGCTTACGCTGCTCTTTTTTGTGTCGAGAGATAAATCAGTTAGTCGCGGTATTGCTGGTATCTTCACTTGATACTGTATTGATACTGGTGTCGCGATAGGGGGAGTTGGTTAAATTGACTTGCAGACGCACGACATTATCAATCAATTGAACTAAAGGGCCCCATTTCACTTTTTTCTCTTTTTCAAATACATAATTGAAGTTTTCAGGTGTCCACTCCATCAAGTATTGAGGGTTGAGTGCTCGCCCGAGAAAGCGCACCTCGTAATGCAGGTGCGGGCCAGTGGAATTACCTGAACTACCACATTGAGCAATCACATCGCCTTTACTGACAAATTGGCCGCTTTTCACTTTAAAGCGTTGTAAGTGAGCAAAGGAGCTCATAAAGCCAAATGAGTGACGAATAGTGACATAGTTGCCATAGCCACGATTACTCGGGCGAACGGTTTCCACCACTCCGTCTGCAGGTGCGAGGATTTCTTCTCCTCGTTTACAGGTAAGATCGATACCAGTATGAACGTGTCGTTTACCTGAAATAGGATTAATGCGACTGCCGTAGGAAGAAGAAATACGTTGGTATGTCACTGGGCTATCATTTGGAATCAAACGAAACATGGTTGCTCGAACTGCGGAATCGATAGCTGCTGCATCAATTCGCTCTTCTAACGCCATGTTGTTTTCATCGATCATCAGCTCTTCGTCAGCGAGACCTAGAACCGATTCGACGTCGAATACCCGTTTTCCTAATAGCTGAATTTGATTGTTTTTATCGGTCAATGACTGAGAAAGCGAGTGGTTGGTATCAAGCTGTTCTTCATAAAGCGCGGTGATTTCGGCCTTTTCACTTTCTAGTTTGGCGATGGTTTGTGTTAGTTCGTCTTTATTTTGTATCTGCTGTTGATTGAGATACCACGCGCCACCAACGACGGCGGGTAATGCCAATACCGAAGCAAATACTGCTAGGACCGAACTGCGGCCCAAATAGAACTGCTGATCGCCGTCTTTCGTCGGGATCTGCATGATGATTTTTTTAGACATAGTTATTGTTACTTAAATAGGCGTTCATTTATTTTTCTCCTAAATCAGAGAGATGTTCTAACTCTCGGTTCAGAAGGTCGTTATTGCCTACATTCAATTCTATAAATCGTTTTAGTTGGCTAATGCTCTCGATGTCTATCTTGATGATCTTTAACCTAATCTCACACTTAGAAACATCCACAATTTGCGCTTTTAACGTAATCACTTGTTCGGATTGATCAAATGAAAAAGTAACATGGGCTGGAAGGGCTGGATCCAAAGCCTCAGTCTCTTCCACTTTCATGAGTAAACCATGTAAGGAAAGATCTTGAATCCTAGCTTCAATTGCCAAGTCACGTTGTTCTACCTTCGCTGGCGCTTGATGGAGAATGCGTGAAAAGCGTCGTCTCTCTGCCATGTGCATTTTCTCGTTATGTTTTCAAACAGAATTGAATAGTATATCAATGCGAACAAAAAATGTTCGATTGCTGTTTGAAAAGTGTCGAGGTCGCTACAGAGTGACGTAAGTGCAATGTCATGTTCTTAACGAACGAGACGGGCTAATGAGCTCTTTTTTATAACAAAGAAAACAAAGGCCGCTATGATAGCGGCCTTTGTACAAATTACAATCAAACTTTGCGGGTTGCGATTACTTCGCAATACGCTTGTATTTGATGCGGTGTGGTTCTGCGGCTTCAGGGCCCAACGTTTTCTTCAACCAGTCCATGTACTCGGTGTAGTTACCTTCGTAGAAGTTAACTTGGCCTTCGTCACGGTAGTCAATGATGTGGGTCGCGATACGGTCAAGGAACCAACGGTCGTGCGAGATAACCATTGCACAACCAGGGAACTCTAGTAGTGCTTCTTCTAGAGCACGCAGTGTTTCAACGTCAAGGTCGTTGGTCGGTTCGTCGAGTAGTAACACGTTACCGCCCGCTTTAAGCAGTTTCGCAAGGTGGACACGGTTACGCTCACCACCTGATAGCTCACCAATGATTTTTTGTTGGTCGCTGCCTTTAAAGTTAAAGCGTGAACAGTATGCGCGAGCTGGGATTTCGAAGTTGTTGATCTTAATGATATCAGCGCCTTCAGAAATCTCTTGGAATACGGTTTTAGAATCGTCCATGCTGTCACGGAACTGATCGACCGATGCTAGTTTTACTGTATCACCCATTTCAATTGTGCCTGAATCTGGTTGTTCAGTACCACTTAACATCTTGAATAGGGTCGATTTACCTGCGCCGTTCGCACCGATGATACCAACAATCGCACCTTTAGGGATGCTGAATGATAGGTCATCAATGAGAACACGGCCGTCAAATGACTTCGTTAGGTTCTTCACTTCAATAACTTTATCACCTAGGCGCTCACCTGGCGGGATAAACAGTTCATTGGTTTCGTTACGTTTTTGGTGATCAGAGCTTTGCAGTTCTTCAAAGCGTGCCATACGTGCTTTTGATTTCGCTTGACGACCTTTAGGGTTTTTACGTACCCACTCAAGTTCTTTCTCGATGGTTTTTTGACGAGCGCTTTCTTGAGATGCTTCTTGTTGTAGACGAGCGTCTTTTTGCTCCAACCATGAAGTGTAGTTACCTTCCCATGGGATACCTTCACCACGGTCAAGCTCTAAGATCCAACCCGCGGCGTTATCTAGGAAGTAACGGTCGTGGGTGATAGCGACTACAGTACCTGTGTAATCCACTAAGAAGCGCTCTAGCCAAGCGACAGATTCTGCATCTAGGTGGTTGGTAGGCTCATCAAGCAGCAGCATGTCTGGCTTAGAAAGTAGCAGGCGACAAATAGCGACACGGCGGCGTTCACCACCTGATAG
Organism: Vibrio antiquarius; assembly: GCF_000024825.1. Taxonomy (NCBI): domain Bacteria; kingdom Pseudomonadati; phylum Pseudomonadota; class Gammaproteobacteria; order Vibrionales; family Vibrionaceae; genus Vibrio; species Vibrio antiquarius. The sequence continues at coordinate 3,107,820 of NC_013456.1, read as the reverse complement.
GTGCGCAATTTTTTGGTCCCATTCAGGTAAACGAAGTGCGTTTGCAGCTCGCTCAAGTGCGTTTTCTAGGTTGTGACCATCTTTCGCTTGAATCAGAGCTTCAAGTTCGCCTTGCTCTTTTGCAAGTGCGTCGAAGTCTGCATCTGGTTCTGCGTAAGCCGCATAGACCGCATCCAAACGTTTCAGTGCGTCAGCAACGTCAGCAACCGCTTCTTCAACAACTTCACGAACGGTTTTTGATTCGTCTAATACTGGCTCCTGGGGTAGGTAGCCTACGTTTAGACCAGGTTGTGGACGCGCTTCACCGTCGATATCCGTGTCGATACCTGCCATGATACGTAGCAGTGTGGATTTACCTGCACCGTTCAGACCTAAAACACCGATTTTCGCACCAGGGAAGAAGCTCAGAGAGATGTCTTTAAGAATTTGACGCTTAGGTGGCACAATCTTGCTCACCCGCGACATGGTATATACGTATTCAGCCATTGCCGATCGTTCCTAAATTAACTGTCATTCAAACCCATCATTTTATACCAAGTGCTTTGTTTTTGTTACCGCATTGCAAGAATTTCCCTTTCGAATGGATTTCTTATTTTGAGCTGACCGGAAACTTACACGGTTAGGGTATACACTTTTGTTATTCGTTATAAATGACGAAGTGCTTTCTGCACAAGTTAGGAACTCCTTGTCTCCATCGTCTTAAAAGTTTCACGAGTACAATTTTTAATACACTAAGTTGCTTTACATGGACATCTGCATTCTGTGTAAATAGATGCATGTGTGAAAATTGCCTTAACATCACATGAACGCTAACAAAACGAGGCTTTGGGGCAGTATATGTCTGGGGAAAATGACACAAATGAGATTCAACGTATCTGAATTGGCTAAAAACGTATGCTGCGCCGCCGCGCTGTGTGCGATGAGTTTGAGTGCTAATGCTGCGCTGAGCTTGGAAAAGCAGCGTGAAGTTTATGAGCAAGCTCAAGATTTATTAGATAAAAATGACATCGACGGATACCTTTCGATCCGTCCTAAAATTTCTGACTATCCACTGACGCCTTATGTGGACTACCGAACGTTTATTAGACAGTTACCGGAAAAGTCGCCACAGCAGGTGAACGAATTTATTTCGGAGCACGAGTCGTTTCCTTTTTCTCGTCGTGTGCGCGCTCCATACCTCAACCATCTTTATAAGCAAAAAGATTGGAAAACCATTACTGAGTTTCAAAAAGTCATTCCAAGTGGCGAGCGTTACCAATGTATTTTCTACGTGGCTCAGTTAGAGCAAGGTAAGAAAGTTGCCGCGTTTAAAGGGGCTGAGCATATGTGGTTGCGTGGCAGAAGTATTGCCGATGAGTGCGATCCATTATTCGCAGCATGGGACAAGGCAGGTGAACGTACTGATGAATTGGTCCTCCAGCGTATGCTACTGGCGTTTGATGCTCGTAATGGCAGTTTGATGAGTTACTTACTTAAACTGCCTAAATCCTCGCAGGCAAGGCAACAAGCGAAAGAAATGAAGGAGTTGTTTGATAACCCTTCAAGCGTTGCGGAGTTCGCGAAGAAAAAAACGGCTAATGATTTTAATCGAGCGCAAAGCGAATATGCGTTGGAAAAGCTAGCTCGCATGAATACCAGTCAAGCGCAGAGTGTATATGATGCCGTTATTAAAGGGCAGAAGTTTTCTCCAGAAAAGGCGCAAGCCCTGGCTGACTATATCGCATTTCGATTGACCCGTACGGAGTCTGAGTCACTAGCGAAGTGGCGTGATGATAAAACGAAAACCAGCCAGTACTTACCGCTCATTGAAACTCGCATTCGCTTAGCGATTCAGAACGCGGATTGGAAGGGCGTACAAGAGTGGATTGCCGTTCTCAATAAAGAAGAGCAAGCGTCGCTTCGCTGGCAATACTGGCTTGGACGAAGTGAAATTGCGTTAGGTGATGACATCGCAGGGAAACAGCGTTTAGCGACTTTGGTCGGGCAGCGAAACTTTTATAGTGTGGCAGCCGCTAATGCGATTGGACAATCAATCAAATACCCTACGCATACGGTTAAGTTTGATAAGCGAGTGGTTCAACCCTATCAAGACTCGTTAGTTCGTATTGAAGAGTTGATCGCGACGGATAAAATTGCAGCAGCGAAAAGTGAATGGGCACATTTATTGCGCCGCGTAGGGAAAGATGAAAAGGCGATGCTGGCGGCTTATGCGTCTTCTAAGCGTTGGCATAACCTAACGGTGACCGCGAGTATTCAAGCGCAGATGTGGGATAATATCGAACTGAGGTTCCCGATTGCGCATCGCTGGTGGTTTAACTTTTATGCAAAAAAACACAACATAGATCCCGTGACGATGATGTCCCTAGCTCGACAGGAAAGTGCGTTGGATGTCGAAGCCCGTTCTCCAGTTGGTGCTCGTGGTCTTATGCAGATCATGCCCGCTACAGCAAAGTATACAGCACGTAAATATAAGTTGAGTTATCAAGGTACGCAGGATCTCTACAATGTGGGCAAAAATATCGAAATTGGTAGCCATTATTTGCAAGGCTTATTAGAGGATTACGATAATAATCGTATTTTTGCTCTTGCTGCTTATAATGCAGGTCCTAACAGAGTAAAAACGTGGCGAGAGCGTACCCAAGGAAAAGTGGATGCTTATGCCTTTATTGAGGCAATTCCATTTAGAGAGACACGCGGTTATGTACAAAACATCCTGATGTTTGAAACATATTACCGTGATCTTTTGGGTATCGATGGCGCGTTCTTGAATCAACATGAGATCAATACCAAGTATTGAGTGAGGTAACTTGATGTCGCACGAACCCGAGTACAAAGACTGGCAACAGATTATTGAGCTAATTCGAACTAGCATGGACAGTGAGCAAGATGACATGCTGTTAACCATGCTGATGTCACGTGATGAGAGAGAATCATTAATATCACGCGTTAATATTATTAACGAGCTTCTTAAAGGAGAATTATCTCAACGTCAGATCAGCCAGATGCTTGGCGTGGGTATTGCCACTATTACTCGTGGTTCTAACGAGTTAAAGTCTAAATCTGATGAAGAGAAAGACAAACTCAAGGTTTTGTTAGAGCAAGTTGCGGTATCTAAGTAGTCAGTGATTCCAATTCGCTTTTAGGTATTGGTATCACAAGTGGTTAAGATAACGTGTTAAAAAGGGCGGAAATATCCGCCCTTTTTCGTACCTAGCGAATAGGATGAGCGTTATAAATTTGAAGGGAAGTGCTCAGAGTTTGTGAATGGAATTAGAGCCAGAATCAAGGCTTGATGGTAAACCGAACTTCGAGTCAGCTGGTTTTGGGTGAGCAGGCTGATGGCACCACCTTTCTGTTTGATGTTCTCGGTACCAAACACCTCATCCATGACATCTCCCAGCTCATTCGCATGCTCGAGTTTGTCCAATACTTTAGGCGGCAGCATTAAGCTCGCAGAGCGAGATTCACCACGGTGAGTATTCGATTCAATCACCATCCACGCAAACGTCACGTTTGTTTCAATTCCCGCTTCAAGTCCGACATAGTAATCCGCGTTTGGCATCTCTACTTTTGCGTTTTTAACGCGGTTTAGTGCACCGCGATGAGTTTCTTCATCAGTCATAGGTTGATCTGCGACCTCACTAGGTACACTGACGCCAACGAAGTTGAACTCTTGGTGCGGAAATGCACTGTTAAATGCACTTTGAACGGCATTAATTTTAGCTGGGTTTAGCGATGCGATTACGACTTTTTGGGTTGCCATGATCTTTTTACTCACTGGTGTCTATTAACTCAATTTTACTTGGGTAGGCTTTACGTTCTCACTAGGGTAACACCCTAATACTTTCAAGTGTTTAGTGATTTTTGTTAGCTCTTCTAGTGCCTGTTGCATTTCTGTCGAAGCAAGATGAGATTCCAAGTCTACGTAGAACATCTCTTCCCATGGGTTCCCCATAATTGGACGTGATTCTAGCTTGGTCATATTGATGCCGTAACGTTGCAGCACTAATAGTGTTTCAACCAATGAGCCAGCCTCTTGGGAGGTCGACATAATCAAGGTGGTTTTTGCTGGAATCTGAGTTGAAACCTCAACTGGTTTGCGAGCAACCACGATAAAACGAGTATGGTTCTCAGTTTGGTTTGCGATGTTGCCTTGAATTGCTTGCAAGCCGTATAGCTTACCGCTTGATGCATTACCAATTGCAGCAACATCATCACGATCCATCTCTTGGACTTTTTGCATTGCATCTGCCGTGCTGGCGCAAGACTCCAGTTTTACACCTTTCATACGGCTTAAAAACTCACTGCACTGTTGGTGTGGCTGAGGATGTGAATACAGCGTTTTAATGTTTTCCAGACGAATGTCTTTTTTCGCAACCAAGCAGTGCTCGATTGGTTGAGTTAGCTCTCCAACGATGTACAGCGTCGTGTGTTGTAGTAGGTCATACACTTCATTAATAGAGCCTGAACTGGTGTTTTCGATAGGCAGAACACCATAATCAGCATGGCCCGATTCTACTGTTTGAGTCACTTCTTTGAAGTGTTCGCAGTTGAGCTCGATAAGTTCTGTATTTTTACGGCTGAAGTATTCGCGGCTTGCCAAGTGCGAGTAAGAGCCTTTGGCTCCTAAGAAAGCGACGCGAGCAAGTGGCTTACGACTTTGTTGCGGGTTAACGAGGTTTTGCAGGTAACTTTGCTGAAGAAGCACAGAGTCTTCAATGATGGTATGGAAAAGTTTAGTGATGTACTGCGCGTCGAGTTCGTATTTATCTCGGCCATTAGAAATCAGCTTAACTAATAGTTGTTGTTCTCGAACGGCATCACGAACGGGTTTTGAGGTTTGTACTTTGCTTTTGGCTACTTCAATGCTGAGTTTACGGCGCTCAGACAATAAGCTAAGAAGTTGGTCATCTAGCTCATTCAAGCGCAAACGAATTTCTTCGAGGGAAATAGGTTGGTCAGTCATCAATTCTTTCCTTATAAAAAAGCCTCCCGATTTGGGAGGCTTTCTGTTTGTTTTTGACTTTTCTTTCACAAACGAGTTCGCCCCTCCGACTATGGGAGGAAAAAGAAGTCAAAAATAAACAGTGAGGTTAAATGCATAAATAGTGCTTAATTTATGAGTGTTTAAACACAATAAGCAAGGCAGGGGAGAGCGTCAAGCAAAAAAATAGCGCCTTTCGGCGCTATTTCCTCAATCTGGTCAGTTTACTCTTCTTCTTCCACTAGCTCAGGCTTATTTGCACGTCGAGCTTCAGGTTTGTGGGTCAGCTTGTTCAATTGTCGTTCTAGTTTTTGCTCCACTTCGTTGATAGCTGCGTAAAGATCTTCGTGAGTTGCTGAGGCAATGAGCTGGCCTTTAGGAACTTTAATAACCGCTTCGAATTTCTTCTGTTTGTTTGGTTCCTCACTGAAAGTTGCTTGGCAACCAATTAGGTCTACTTGCCATTTCTCCAGTTTTTTAAACTTGCTCTCAATATGAGCTCGGATTGCAGAGGTGATTTCGATGTTTTTGCCAGTGATATTCATTGTCATAAGTGTTTTTCCTCTGTTGCATCCCTCATGGGTTGAGTTCAGATTACCGCTTTAAGCATAAAAAAATGTGATTTAGATCATTATTTTGTTCGGGGTTTTTATGATGAAAAATGAATGTGATCTCACTCAAGATCTGCTGAGATTTATCGTGAAATTGCTTGTTATCGGTTAGTAAATCCGTAGATTGGATAGAGTACTCAGCTGAAAACGTCTTCGTTTTTAGGGAAGTTTTACGGCCTAATATTAGAGGTGGTTAAAATTTAACTATACGTAAAGTGTGATGACAGTCACTGAGTCTCTCAGACGAGTTTATTTACAAAGCCGCTTATTTGTACAAGCGGCTTTTTTGTGTCTGGCGTTTGACTGACTTTTCGTAGCGGTATCATGAATACGGGATCCTTTGGAGCCAGTGATACCCGCTCTAGACTTTTGACCTGGTCCAAACTTTCTAGCTGTTTGTATATAACGTAATAGCGATTAATACTGGTAACGTATCCAACCGTTGAGCTTAAACTTTTCCGCATAACGACTTCCACGTTATTGAACCAAACATTAGGATCGTAGCCTTGCTGGGCTGCACGTTTACGAATTCGTTCTACATTCCCGGGGCCAGCATTGTAAGCCGCTAAGGTAAAGTAGAGTTTATTTTCCGCCGTAATAGCAGGATCACTGAAGTACTGCTTACGCAAAAATGCTAAATACTTCACGCCAGCATGAATATTGTTTTCTAGCTGTCGAACGTTTTTGATATTGATATTAGGGTCTCGAGCCGTGCTGGGTAGAACTTGCATTATGCCGACTGCACCTCGACTTCCAACGAGGTCGTTATTAAAGCCGGACTCTTTATAAGCGACGGCTGCGATCAGTAAATAGTCGATATCGTACTTCTCGCCATAGCGTGAAAACAACGTAGCAAGCTTTTCTAGTTGAGCAATTTTGTTGGGGTTAAGGGCTTTGTTTAGCCAACCTGTGTTATCGATGTATTTTCCGTAAATGACGTTACCGAGCAGTGTCCCAGAACGAGATTTCTGAATAAACTTGTTCACGACGGCTTTCAAACTTGGGCTGTTTTCCCGCATTGCCCAAGCGATTTTACCATTTTCACGAATAGGAATTTCTGGGTGAGCTCGAATATCATCCATCACTTTCAGCCAAAGTTTGGCTTTATGGCTATCGAGAACAATGGCTTTGACGTAGCCGTTATTGAGCATCCCAACCAGTTCGTAGTCTTGCAGTGTTTCTTCAATAAAATGTACGACAACGGGTGGTAAGCCTTTTTTATTTAGCTTCTTATTTAGTGCTTGAATACTCTCAAAGTAGCTAGAACTGGCACGTACCCAAACCTCTTTGCCGCTCAGTTGCTCAATGTTAGTCATAGCTGGTGTGTTTTTGTTCGTGACTATCCACTCGTCAATACCAGTAAGAATGGGTGAACTAAAATCGACTTTCTGTTTACGTGAGTTGGTAATGGTCAGATTGGCGACGACTAGATCACCGGAGCCATTTTCTAAGGCTGGCAGAAGTTGGTCACGGGCTAGAGGAATAATTTGTACGTTAAGTTTCGGTTTGAGCTTACGAAGGTCTTTTTCGAAATGCGCCAGCAGTTCTGCACCTATTCCTTTTGGTGTGCCGCCCTCAATGTAATAGAAGCCTAGATCAGCAGAAACGAGAACACGTAAAACATTCTTCTCTTTAATAACATCGAGGTCCCCAGTGTAAGGAGGTTGCTTGAGTGGTGATATTTGCAGTGCGCAAACGGAAGCAGACAATAAGAGCAGCATAACTGCGCATAGCTTAGGTATCGTCACGTTCACATCCTTTTATAAAGGGGAGGGGAACTTTAAGCATATGTAGAGCCCCGTAGATCATCAAGCAAGGGCAGAACACGCTATTGCGGGTAATAAAAAACCGCCACGGTAAAAACGGTGGCGGTTTAGTTTGAAGCGGCTCAGTTACTTCACAGGGTTGAGCTCGATAAGCTTTTCAGTTCTTGCTACGGCGTCTTCCAAACCGAGTTGCTTGTAGGCCTCTAGCTGGATAGTCAGTGACTTACGTGCCGCTTCTGTGTCTGGGAATGCTTTTTGTAGCTCTTGACTGCGATTAATTGCAGCTACCCAGGCTTCACGGCGGAGGTAGAAGTCAGCCGTCGCTAAGTCATAGTTCGCTAGGCGGTTTTTCAGTGCAACCATGCGTTTTTGTGAATCTTCTGCGTATGGACTGTTCGGGTAGCGTTGAAGCAGTTTTTTGAAGTCATCAAACGCTTTTTTTACTGGCTCAGGATCGCGATCGCTTCGATCTACGCTGAACAGATCATGCATAAAGTTACGATCTTGCGCCATATGGCTTAGACCGCGCATGTACAGTACCCAGTCCATTTTTTCATGGGTTGGGTTTAAACGCATAAAGCGAGAAATGGTTGCCAAGCCCAAAGCAAGGTCGTCGTTTTTGTAGTACGCATAGATTAGGTCAAGCTGCACCTGTTCTGAGTAGGCACCGAATGGGTAACGTGAGTCTAATGCTTCCAGTTTCTCAATTGCAGAAAGCCAATTACCACTTTGAAGAGAAATCTGTGCGTCTGCATACAGTTCCGAAGGCGGCACATCAGGAACGATTTCTTCTTTGCTTGCACATCCAAACAGAAGGGATACCGCTAAAAGGCCTGTTAAAGTCTGACGTTTCATATCAGGAGTCTGTTCCTTGAATCTAAATATTTCTTAAGCTGCCGTTACTTTCTTTCCAGTAACAGATACAATGACGTAATAGTCTATTTTTTCACAGTCGTGAGCATTAGTCTCACAGTTTTTAAAAAAGTTCGATATGGCTCAGCAGATTGTATTAACAAATACCGTAAAAGATAGCCAGTTAGGTCAACGTTTAGACCAAGCTATCGCCGAATTATTCGCGGACTTCTCTCGCTCGCGCCTGAAAGAGTGGCTGCTTGATGGGAAAGTTCAAGTTAATGGTGAAGTTGTCACCAAACCTCGCACCAAAGTAATGGGTGGCGAGGAAATTACATTGCAAGCCGAGTTAGAAGATGAAGAACGCTGGGAAGCGCAAGATATCCCGCTAGATATCGTTTTTGAAGATGACGATATTATCGTTATCAATAAGCCTCGTGACTTTGTGGTTCACCCAGGTGCCGGTACGCCAGATGGTACGGTGCTTAATGCGTTGTTGCATCATTACCCTGATATCGCAGAAGTGCCTCGTGCTGGCATTGTGCACCGCCTGGATAAAGACACAACGGGTCTGATGGTGGTGGCGAAAACCGTTCCTGCACAAACTCGTCTGGTTCGCGCACTGCAAAAACGTAATATTACTCGAGAGTACGAAGCGATCGCTATTGGTCGTATGACAGCGGGCGGTAAAGTGGACCAACCTATTGGTCGTCATTCTACCAAGCGCACGCTTATGGCGGTAGCACCAATGGGTAAACCAGCGGTAACACATTACCGTGTCGCTGAACGTTTCCGCGAACACACACGTATCCGTCTGCGTCTTGAAACGGGTCGTACGCACCAGATCCGTGTGCACATGTCTTACCTTCAGCATCCGCTGCTCGGTGATATTGCATATGGTGGACGTGCTCGCATCCCGACAGGTGCTTCTGAAGAGCTAACGGCAATGATCCGTGGCTTCGATCGCCAAGCATTGCACGCCGTAATGCTACGCTTTGAACATCCAATTACGGGAGAAGTACTTGAGTTCCATGCCCCTGTGCCTGATGACATGGTGGCGATGACTGAAGCGCTTCGTCAAGATACGGAAGAGCACGGTTTACCGGAAGAGTTCTAAGATGAAGACAATCATTCCGAATTGGCGTGCGCCTAAAAATGTCAAAGCTTTTGCCTCAACACGCATAGGCGGTTTTTCGACAGGCCCTTATCAAGGGCTAAATTTAGGTACTCACGTTGGGGATGATTTGTCTTTAGTAGAGAAGAACCGAGCTTGGTTGGCGCAGCAGGCGAACATGCCAAATGCGCCAATCTGGTTAAACCAAACGCATTCGACCGTTGTGGCTCAAGCAAATGAACCAACAACACAAGTGCTTGATGCGGACGGTGTATTTACTTCTTCAAGCCATGTTGTTTGTTCAGCGATGACCGCCGATTGTCTACCTGTATTATTGACTAATACACAAGGCACGCAGGTCGCTGCCGTTCATGCAGGTTGGCGCGGCTTAGCAAATGGTATTGTCGAAAATGCATTAGCGTTATTTTCAGGTGAAGTGATAGCGTGGCTTGGCCCTGCCATTGGCCCTCAAGCCTTTGAAGTGGGTGAAGATGTTCTGCAAGCTTTTGTTGATTTTGACTCACAGGCGCATCAAGCATTCACTCCACGCGATATCGACGGCAAATGGTTTGCTGACATGTCGGTGCTGGCAACGCAACGTCTAAATCGAGCTGGAGTGACACAAGTGTTTGACTCTGGACTTTGTACTTACCAAGATAAAGCCTCTTTTTATTCGTATCGCCGTGATGGTAAAACTGGTCGACAAGCCACCTTTATTTGGATTGAAGATTAGTTATAAGCACTAAAGTGCCAAGATGCATAGTGCTATTTTTGCAAAGCTATCTTTATTCATTCACTCCCTTGAAATTCCTCCTCTGAGTATCCATCTTTCTAACTGTCAAAAGAATTTCCTTTAGTTGAGGTTAGGAAGGTAGATATGCGTCTTGATCGATTCACAAGTAAGTTTCAAATCGCTATCTCTGATGCTCAATCACTAGCGTTAGGGCGCGATCATCAATATATCGAGCCAGTTCACCTCATGGTGGCTTTGCTTGACCAAAATGGCAGTCCAATTCGTCCATTGCTTACTATGCTGGATGTGGACGTAACGCATTTACGCTCTAAATTGAGTGAAATGCTAGATCGATTACCAAAAGTCAGTGGCATCGGTGGAGATGTACAGCTCTCTAGTTCGATGGGCACGTTGTTTAACCTGTGTGACAAAGTGGCGCAAAAGCGTCAAGACTCCTATATCTCGTCTGAAATCTTCCTGCTTGCTGCTTTAGAAGATCGCGGACCATTGGGGCAATTACTCAAAGAGATAGGTTTAACAGAGCAAAAAGTTAGCCAAGCAATCGAAAAGATCAGAGGTGGTCAAAAGGTTAATGATCCGAATGCAGAAGAGCTTCGCCAAGCATTGGAAAAGTTCACCATTGACCTTACCGAGCGAGCAGAACAGGGCAAACTGGATCCGGTTATCGGCCGTGATGATGAAATTCGCCGTACCATCCAAGTATTGCAGCGCCGTACTAAAAACAACCCTGTGATCATCGGTGAACCTGGCGTAGGTAAGACCGCAATTGTTGAAGGCTTAGCTCAGCGCATTGTCAACAATGAAGTGCCAGAAGGTTTGCGTGGTCGCCGTGTGCTGTCATTAGATATGGGCGCACTGGTTGCTGGTGCTAAGTACCGTGGTGAATTTGAAGAGCGCTTGAAGTCGGTATTGAATGAACTCGCTAAAGAAGAAGGTAATGTCATTCTGTTTATCGACGAGCTCCATACTATGGTTGGTGCGGGTAAAGGTGAAGGCTCAATGGATGCGGGGAACATGCTCAAACCTGCATTAGCCCGTGGTGAACTGCACTGTGTTGGCGCAACAACACTGGATGAATATCGTCAGTACATCGAAAAAGATGCGGCGTTAGAACGTCGTTTCCAAAAAGTGCTGGTGGATGAGCCGACCGTTGAGGATACCGTGGCGATTTTACGTGGCTTGAAGGAGCGTTATGAGCTTCATCATCACGTTGAAATTACTGACCCAGCGATTGTTGCAGCGGCGAGTTTGTCACATCGTTATGTTTCTGACCGTCAACTGCCAGATAAAGCGATCGACTTAATCGACGAAGCGGCTTCAAGCATTCGTTTACAAATTGACTCTAAGCCAGAGTCATTAGATAAGCTTGAACGTAAAATTATCCAACTTAAGATTGAGCAACAGGCGCTTAGTAACGAGCACGACGAAGCGAGTGAAAAGCGTTTGAAAGCGCTTAATGAAGAACTCAATGAAAAAGAACGTGAGTACGCTGAACTAGAAGAGGTTTGGAATACAGAAAAAGCCGCACTTTCTGGCACTCAACATATTAAGTCTGAGCTTGAACAAGCTCGTATGGACATGGAGTTTGCTCGCCGAGCTGGTGATTTAAACCGCATGTCGGAACTTCAATATGGTCGTATTCCTGAACTTGAGAAGCAGTTAGATCTTGCAACCCAAGCGGAAATGCAGGAAATGACACTATTGCGTAATAAAGTAACCGACAACGAGATTGCAGAAGTACTTTCTAAGCAAACTGGCATCCCAGTATCCAAGATGCTAGAAGCGGAAAAAGAGAAACTACTTCGTATGGAAGACGTACTGCATAATCGTGTGGTAGGGCAAAGCGAAGCAGTCTCTGTTGTATCGAATGCCATTCGTCGTAGTCGAGCTGGGCTTTCTGATCCAAACCGACCAATTGGCTCCTTCTTATTCTTAGGTCCAACTGGTGTAGGTAAAACAGAGCTTTGTAAGACACTTGCGAGCTTTATGTTCGACAGCGAAGATGCGATGGTCCGTATCGACATGTCTGAGTTCATGGAGAAACACTCAGTGGCAAGATTAGTGGGTGCGCCTCCAGGCTATGTCGGATATGAAGAGGGTGGTTACTTAACGGAAGCGGTTCGTCGCAAGCCGTATTCGGTAATTTTGTTAGATGAAGTAGAGAAAGCGCATCCGGATGTATTTAACATTCTGCTGCAAGTTCTCGATGATGGGCGTTTAACGGATGGTCAAGGTCGTACTGTTGACTTCCGTAATACGGTTGTGATCATGACATCGAACTTGGGTTCATCTCGTATCCAAGAGAATTTCGCAACATTAGACTATCAAGGTATCAAGAGTGAAGTAATGGATGTGGTTAGCAAACACTTCCGTCCTGAGTTCTTGAACCGTGTTGACGAAATCGTGGTGTTCCATCCACTTGGTCAAGAACACATCAAGTCCATCGCTTCTATTCAATTAGAACGTTTGGCGAAACGACTAGAAGAAAAAGGATATCAACTAGAGGTTTCTGACAAAGCACTCGATTTGATCGCTCAAGTTGGTTTCGACCCTGTATATGGTGCGCGTCCTTTAAAACGCGCAATTCAACAGAATGTCGAGAACCCATTAGCCAAATCGATTCTTTCTGGTGAAATTGTTCCAGACAAGAAAGTGCAGCTAATCGTTACTAATGACCAAATTCGTGCCCATCAGTAATTGCACGGATACAATAAGAAATGAGATAAAAATCACATTCAAGGGGCCATTTGGCCCCTTTTCTATAATGTTTTAGAACCTTTTGCCTGTTTTCTATACGAATGAACTAAAAAGGTGAGTTTTTTTTAAAAATGCACTTGTGTTCCTTAATGAACGCCCTATAATGCGCCTCCGTTGTCAAGGGAAAGCAAGTTAAGCGAAGCCTAGACAACCAAGGTCAGCGAGTTAAGAATTAACTCGCAGATAAATAACTTAAAAAGTGTTTGACACGATAAGTTATCTAGCTAAAATGGCCGTCCACTTTGAAGAGAACTTCAAAGTGTGCTCTTTAAAAATATAGACCTATCAATCTGTGTGGGCACTCGTTGATGGTAATCCAATTAGAAACTTCGGTTTCAAATTAGGTTTCAATGAAACGAAGTGACCATTGAATCTTCGGATTCAGCACAGTCAATTCAAACATTACTTATGTAATGTTCAGTATTCATTGAGCCGAACAAAATCTTAAATTGAAGAGTTTGATCATGGCTCAGATTGAACGCTGGCGGCAGGCCTAACACATGCAAGTCGAGCGGAAACGAGTTATCTGAACCTTCGGGGAACGATAACGGCGTCGAGCGGCGGACGGGTGAGTAATGCCTAGGAAATTGCCCTGATGTGGGGGATAACCATTGGAAACGATGGCTAATACCGCATGATGCCTACGGGCCAAAGAGGGGGACCTTCGGGCCTCTCGCGTCAGGATATGCCTAGGTGGGATTAGCTAGTTGGTGAGGTAAGGGCTCACCAAGGCAACGATCCCTAGCTGGTCTGAGAGGATGATCAGCCACACTGGAACTGAGACACGGTCCAGACTCCTACGGGAGGCAGCAGTGGGGAATATTGCACAATGGGCGCAAGCCTGATGCAGCCATGCCGCGTGTATGAAGAAGGCCTTCGGGTTGTAAAGTACTTTCAGTCGTGAGGAAGGCGGCGTCGTTAATAGCGGCGTTGTTTGACGTTAGCGACAGAAGAAGCACCGGCTAACTCCGTGCCAGCAGCCGCGGTAATACGGAGGGTGCGAGCGTTAATCGGAATTACTGGGCGTAAAGCGCATGCAGGTGGTTTGTTAAGTCAGATGTGAAAGCCCGGGGCTCAACCTCGGAATAGCATTTGAAACTGGCAGACTAGAGTACTGTAGAGGGGGGTAGAATTTCAGGTGTAGCGGTGAAATGCGTAGAGATCTGAAGGAATACCGGTGGCGAAGGCGGCCCCCTGGACAGATACTGACACTCAGATGCGAAAGCGTGGGGAGCAAACAGGATTAGATACCCTGGTAGTCCACGCCGTAAACGATGTCTACTTGGAGGTTGTGGCCTTGAGCCGTGGCTTTCGGAGCTAACGCGTTAAGTAGACCGCCTGGGGAGTACGGTCGCAAGATTAAAACTCAAATGAATTGACGGGGGCCCGCACAAGCGGTGGAGCATGTGGTTTAATTCGATGCAACGCGAAGAACCTTACCTACTCTTGACATCCAGAGAACTTTCCAGAGATGGATTGGTGCCTTCGGGAACTCTGAGACAGGTGCTGCATGGCTGTCGTCAGCTCGTGTTGTGAAATGTTGGGTTAAGTCCCGCAACGAGCGCAACCCTTATCCTTGTTTGCCAGCGAGTAATGTCGGGAACTCCAGGGAGACTGCCGGTGATAAACCGGAGGAAGGTGGGGACGACGTCAAGTCATCATGGCCCTTACGAGTAGGGCTACACACGTGCTACAATGGCGCATACAGAGGGCAGCCAACTTGCGAAAGTGAGCGAATCCCAAAAAGTGCGTCGTAGTCCGGATTGGAGTCTGCAACTCGACTCCATGAAGTCGGAATCGCTAGTAATCGTGGATCAGAATGCCACGGTGAATACGTTCCCGGGCCTTGTACACACCGCCCGTCACACCATGGGAGTGGGCTGCAAAAGAAGTAGGTAGTTTAACCTTCGGGGGGACGCTTACCACTTTGTGGTTCATGACTGGGGTGAAGTCGTAACAAGGTAGCGCTAGGGGAACCTGGCGCTGGATCACCTCCTTATACGATGATTATTGCGATGAGTGTTCACACAGATTGATACGGTTTATGAAGTTTAAGAGACGATACTGGGTCTGTAGCTCAGGTGGTTAGAGCGTTCGCCTGATAAGCGAGAGGTCGGTGGTTCGAGTCCACTCAGACCCACCAATTTCCTTCCCAAGGAATTGGCATACAGTATCGACACACCTTGATGGGGCTATAGCTCAGCTGGGAGAGCGCCTGCCTTGCACGCAGGAGGTCTGCGGTTCGATCCCGCATAGCTCCACCATCTTTAAGTGTTCTTGAAAAAGAATCTTTAAAAATGGTTTTCATCAGAAAATCTAGCTCTTTAACAATTTGGAAAGCTGATAAAACAACAATTTATTGTTGTTTGTAAAGTTCTCAAAGTATTCATTTATGAATACAACTAAAAACACATTCAAGTGTTCTTGGAATTTGAGTCCGGCAAAATCGAAATGTCTCTCGCTCATTCAAATAATGAGAGACAACTTTGGTGATTTGAACATCAACTCGAAACTCCTTCGGGTTGTATGGTTAAGTGACTAAGCGTACACGGTGGATGCCTTGGCAGTCAGAGGCGATGAAGGACGTATTAACTTGCGATAAGCCCAGATTAGGTAGTAAAAACCACTTGAGTCTGGGATTTCCGAATGGGGAAACCCACTTACATAAGTAAGTATCGTTATGTGAATACATAGCATAACGAGGCGAACCGGGGGAACTGAAACATCTAAGTACCCCGAGGAAAAGAAATCAACCGAGATTCCGAAAGTAGCGGCGAGCGAAATTGGACTAGCCCTTAAGCTTTATACGCGTTAGGTGAACAAGCTGGAAAGCTTGGCGATACAGGGTGATAGCCCCGTAACTGACGACGCATATTCAGTGAAATCGAGTAGGGCGGGACACGTGATATCCTGTCTGAATATGGGGGGACCATCCTCCAAGGCTAAATACTACTGACTGACCGATAGTGAACCAGTACCGTGAGGGAAAGGCGAAAAGAACCCCTGTGAGGGGAGTGAAATAGAACCTGAAACCGTGTACGTACAAGCAGTAGGAGCAGGCTTGTCCTGTGACTGCGTACCTTTTGTATAATGGGTCAGCGACTTATATTCAGTGGCAAGGTTAACCATCTAGGGGAGCCGTAGGGAAACCGAGTCTTAACTGGGCGTTCAGTCTCTGGATATAGACCCGAAACCAGGTGATCTAGCCATGGGCAGGTTGAAGGTTGAGTAACATCAACTGGAGGACCGAACCGACTAATGTTGAAAAATTAGCGGATGACTTGTGGCTAGGGGTGAAAGGCCAATCAAACCTGGAGATAGCTGGTTCTCCCCGAAAGCTATTTAGGTAGCGCCTCGGACGAATACTACTGGGGGTAGAGCACTGTTAAGGCTAGGGGGTCATCCCGACTTACCAACCCTTTGCAAACTCCGAATACCAGTAAGTACTATCCGGGAGACACACGGCGGGTGCTAACGTCCGTCGTGGAGAGGGAAACAACCCAGACCGCCAGCTAAGGTCCCAAATTACTACTAAGTGGGAAACGATGTGGGAAGGCTCAGACAGCCAGGATGTTGGCTTAGAAGCAGCCATCATTTAAAGAAAGCGTAATAGCTCACTGGTCGAGTCGGCCTGCGCGGAAGATGTAACGGGGCTAAGTAGTAAACCGAAGCTGCGGCAATACTCTTTGAGTATTGGGTAGGGGAGCGTTCTGTAAGCGGTTGAAGGTGTGTGGTAACGCATGCTGGACGTATCAGAAGTGCGAATGCTGACATGAGTAACGATAAAGGGGGTGAAAAACCTCCTCGCCGGAAGACCAAGGGTTCCTGTCCAACGTTAATCGGGGCAGGGTAAGTCGACCCCTAAGGCGAGGCCGAAAGGCGTAGTCGATGGGAAACGGGTTAATATTCCCGTACTTCTTACAATTGCGATGGGGGGACGGAGAAGGCTAGGTGGGCCTGGCGACGGTTGTCCAGGTTCAAGTGCGTAGGCTGAAGAGTTAGGTAAATCCGGCTCTTCTTAAGGCTGAGACACGACGTCGAGCATCTACGGATGTGAAGTCATTGATGCCATGCTTCCAGGAAAAGCCTCTAAGCTTCAGATTGTAAGGAATCGTACCCCAAACCGACACAGGTGGTCGGGTAGAGAATACCAAGGCGCTTGAGAGAACTCGGGTGAAGGAACTAGGCAAAATGGTACCGTAACTTCGGGAGAAGGTACGCTCTCGACGGTGAAGTCCCTTGCGGATGGAGCTATTGAGAGTCGCAGATACCAGGTGGCTGCAACTGTTTATTAAAAACACAGCACTGTGCAAAATCGCAAGATGACGTATACGGTGTGACGCCTGCCCGGTGCCGGAAGGTTAATTGATGGGGTTAGACTTCGGTCGAAGCTCTTGATCGAAGCCCCGGTAAACGGCGGCCGTAACTATAACGGTCCTAAGGTAGCGAAATTCCTTGTCGGGTAAGTTCCGACCTGCACGAATGGCGTAATGATGGCCACGCTGTCTCCACCCGAGACTCAGTGAAATTGAAATCGCTGTGAAGATGCAGTGTACCCGCGGCTAGACGGAAAGACCCCGTGAACCTTTACTACAGCTTGGCACTGAACATTGACCCTACATGTGTAGGATAGGTGGGAGGCTTTGAAGCGCAGTCGCTAGATTGCGTGGAGCCGTCCTTGAAATACCACCCTTGTAGTGTTGATGTTCTAACGTTGACCCCTTATCGGGGTTGCGGACAGTGCCTGGTGGGTAGTTTGACTGGGGCGGTCTCCTCCCAAAGCGTAACGGAGGAGCACGAAGGTGGGCTAATCACGGTTGGACATCGTGAGGTTAGTGCAATGGCATAAGCCCGCTTGACTGCGAGAATGACAATTCGAGCAGGTGCGAAAGCAGGTCATAGTGATCCGGTGGTTCTGAATGGAAGGGCCATCGCTCAACGGATAAAAGGTACTCCGGGGATAACAGGCTGATACCGCCCAAGAGTTCATATCGACGGCGGTGTTTGGCACCTCGATGTCGGCTCATCACATCCTGGGGCTGAAGTCGGTCCCAAGGGTATGGCTGTTCGCCATTTAAAGTGGTACGCGAGCTGGGTTTAGAACGTCGTGAGACAGTTCGGTCCCTATCTGCCGTGGGCGTTGGAGAATTGAAAGGGGCTGCTCCTAGTACGAGAGGACCGGAGTGGACGAACCTCTGGTGTTCGGGTTGTGTCGCCAGACGCATTGCCCGGTAGCTAAGTTCGGGATCGATAACCGCTGAAAGCATCTAAGCGGGAAGCGAGCCTTGAGATGAGTTCTCCCTGATACTTTAAGTATCCTAAAGGGTTGTCGTAGACTACGACGTTGATAGGCAGGGTGTGTAAGCGTTGTGAGGCGTTGAGCTAACCTGTACTAATTGCCCGTGAGGCTTAACCATACAACACCCAAGGGGTTTTGATGGACTCAATGAAAGAACGTTGAATGTGTAAGAACGAGAATTAAGAAACAGCTTTCCGAATTAAAGAATTTGCTTGGCGACCATAGCGTTTTGGACCCACCTGATTTCCATGCCGAACTCAGAAGTGAAACGAAATAGCGCCGATGGTAGTGTGGGGCTTCCCCATGTGAGAGTAGGACATCGCCAGGCTTTAAATTATGGACACTTGCTGATTACAAGCGAGTGATACCACTGCGGAGTGGTAGTTCAGTTGGTTAGAATACCGGCCTGTCACGCCGGGGGTCGCGGGTTCGAGTCCCGTCCACTCCGCCACTTATTTGAGAGTCGTCTCATTAAACACGAACTGCAGGGGTGTAGCTCCAATTGGCAGAGCAGCGGATTCCAAATCCGCGTGTTGGGAGTTCGAATCTCTCCACCCCTGCCATATATCAAGGCTCTGACTTAGGTCAGAGCCTTTTTCGTTTCTAGCGAATAGTTGTCGACATCTGATGCACATTGATCTTAAGAACATATTACATCGGTGACTTAAGCCATTCTATTTTCCATTGCAATAGATTGCGTCACTAAGCTTCGGTGTATCGTTTTACCCTTTCTTACTTCTCTTCATACTCCCATTACTCTTCGTTAGTGAGCTAGTTGATTTACTACTTGATCTATATGACGTGTATAGAAAAGGTTAGTGGTTACATTGGCTTGGATGATTACTGACTTGGTTCCTGTTATTATCATGAGTTAATGCTAATAATTAGGAAGTAAGTTTATGCCACATTTTCGATTCCGTGCTGTAGAGCCGCAAGCTGTTCAGGCACTATCAAAGCCTCTGACGGATGAACTTCAGCCTCTGATGGACTGTCCGCGTGAGGATTTTACTTTTGAGTATATCTACACTACGTTTTTCAATGAGGGTGAGGTGAGTGCTGCATATCCTTTTGTCGAAGTGCTTTGGTTTGACCGTGGTCAGGAAGTACAAGATAAAGTTGCTAAGCTTATTACACAGCAAGTTCGTGGTATTGCTGGTGCAGATATTGATGTTGCTGTTATCTTTTCAGCTTTATCTCCTAAAGCTTATTACGATAATGGCGAACACTACTAAAGGCTAAAAGCTATGAAGCTGAGTTTCATTGTATCTTTGGGTTTATGTTTCTCAGCTTCTGTATACTCTACTCCTTGGGAGTCTGTTGCTAACCCTACCCGAAACTCTTCTTCCTCTATTGGTAGTTATGCCAACGGTTGTTTGGATGGCGCATTACCTTTGCCTCTTGATGGCGTTGGTTATCAAGTTTTACGTAGTAAAACGAAACGCTACTATGGGCACCCTAAAACGATAGAGTTTATTGAAAACCTAGCGCTTCAAGCTCATCAAAATCTCAACACAACGCTGCTTATAGGTGATCTGTCTTTACCACGAGGAGGAAGGTTTTCTTCTGGCCATTCTAGTCACCAAACTGGGTTAGATATTGATATCTGGTTAAGACTCGCTGACCAACCGCTTTCTTATAACGAATTACAACTCCCTAAGCCAATGAGTGTGGTGGACTTAAAAGGGTATTCCATACTTAACCATCGTTGGGAAGATAGGCACTTTAGGCTGATTCGATATGCTGCACAGAGTGAGGATGTAGCACGAATTTTTGTACATCCTGTTATTAAGGAGCAGCTTTGCTCGCAAGAAGAAGG
Source organism: Vibrio antiquarius (assembly GCF_000024825.1). Taxonomy (NCBI): domain Bacteria; kingdom Pseudomonadati; phylum Pseudomonadota; class Gammaproteobacteria; order Vibrionales; family Vibrionaceae; genus Vibrio; species Vibrio antiquarius. The sequence goes on along the minus strand of NC_013456.1, from coordinate 3,087,867 downwards.
CAAAGAACGTTCTTGGTTACGTAAAGTTCGCCCTTGGTGGGGGCATCATTACCACTTCCACGTCAGGTTATCTTGTCCTGAGTCGAGTGGCTACTGTGTTGAACAAGCTCTGCCTCCCGCTGGTGATGGTTGCGGGGTAGAGCTTGCTAGTTGGGGACCGAAAGTTAAGCCTATCGATAAGCCTCCGTCTGCGAAAGTTATTACTAAGCCCAAGCGAAAAAAAGCGATTCCACCGCAATGCCAATCACTTATCTCTACTAACTAGAGTGACTCTACAGGTTTATATTCCCTTACGTATCTCTTTTATGAAACTGGAGAAACATCATACTTTTGTCTACAGTGAATAATACCAATACAAAAACTAACCTAATTAGTTTTGGTGACATAATATAGAAATCTAAATTAAACAAAGAGTTGTAGTATAGATAAGTCGTAACTTCTCTGTTTAGAAAGATCTTTCGTCACGATACTTTGGTTTCTTAGCAATATGTCTGTCAGTTGGCTAGCGAAGCAATAACAAGGCAGACAAGTGTGTGATGCAGGAATGGATACTTCTCCTGCTAGAAGAGTAAATCAAGGATAAAACCATGACTATGATTTGTGCAAAAGAATTTGCAGAGTGGTTAAGACACAGATTTAGCAGTGAAACGAAAGGGGTCTTATTGACTCGGGTTGATGTAAATCACCTGACAGGACGTCAGCGTCTTGATCCCGGATTTGTTAATGATGTGCATTACGAGCTGATGCAATATGGAATGGCTTTCGTTACGGACACGAGCCGAGAAAACTTTTATCTTGTGCCGGTTTCCCAAGCAGAAAATTGGCGAGATAGGTTAGAGTCTCATTTTGAAAAAGAGTTGTTTTGTAATATCTATCCTATTGAAAAGTCGGGTTAAAAAAAGGTTCAACTTTGTCTCCAAAGTTGAACCTACTTGTTCTTATGCCAACCCTTGAATAATCACGAACTTCTCCAGTAACTGCTCTTCTGTTTCTACATGATCCGGGTCTGTGATGATGCATTTTGTAATCGGACACACTGACTGACAGGTCGGCTTTTCGTAATGTCCCTTACACTCTGTACATAGAGCTGGGTCAATCTCGAAAATGCTTTCTCCCATGCTGATTGCCCCATTGGGGCATTCGGGATCGCACATGTCGCAGTTGATGCATTTGTCAGTAATGAGCAAGGCCATGATTACTTACCAGTCGGGTTACGGGTGTCCTGCCCTGAGTTCAAGTTACGCATCAATAGACCGTATTCTAAATCTAGATCTGCTGGTACTGGAATGAAGACGAAGTGACCATTCCCTTTGGCATCCTCAATAGACTCTGACTTACGGTTTTCCATCGCTTCTAGCGTGAAAACAACATTACCTTTTGGCGTCATTAGCTCAAGACTATCACCGACAAGGAATTTGTTTTTCACTTCTACTTCAGCCATATCACCACGACGTTTACCAGTGAACTCACCGACAAACTGTTGAGCATCAGAGACTGAGTAGCCGTAATCGTAATTTTGGTAGGTATCGTGAGTATGACGACGTAGGAAGCCTTCGGTATAGCCACGGTGAGCTAGGCTCTCTAGTGTACCCATTAGGCTTTCATCAAATGGTCGGCCTGCTACAGCGTCATCAATTGCTTTGCGGTAAACCTGTGCAGTACGAGCACAGTAATAGAATGATTTAGTACGACCTTCGATTTTCAGCGAGTGCACACCCATCTTAGTTAAGCGCTCAACATGCTGTACCGCACGTAGGTCTTTAGAGTTCATGATGTAAGTACCATGTTCATCTTCGTACGCTGCCATTTTTTCTTCTGGACGGTGCGCTTCAGAAAGTAGAACGACTTCATCCGTTGGTTTACCACGACCAATTGTGGTTTCAGGGCGTTCGTCTTGTACTTCGACAGGCTGTGCTTCAGATGGGTCAAACTTCTCTACAATATCACCAGCGTCGTTTTCTTTGCCTTCTTCCACTTTGTATTCCCAACGGCACGCGTTGGTGCAAGTGCCTTGGTTAGGATCCCGTTTGTTGATGTAACCAGAAAGTAGGCAACGACCAGAATAAGCCATGCATAATGCACCGTGAACGAATACTTCAAGTTCAGTTTCAGGACAATGCTCACGAATTTCTTCGATTTCTTCTAGAGATAGCTCGCGAGAAACGATCACTCGTTCCACGCCATTCGCTGCCCAGAACTTAACAGTCGCCCAGTTTACAGCGTTTGCTTGTACAGAAAGGTGAATTGGCATTTCTGGGAAAGCTTCACGAACCATCATGATTAGGCCTGGATCTGACATGATCAATGCGTCAGGACCCATTTCTACGATTGGTTTAAGATCACGGATGAAGGTTTTTAGCTTCGAGTTGTGTGGTTGAATGTTACATACCACATAAAGCTTTTTGCCTAGAGCATGTGCTTCATCGATACCGATTTTTAGGTTTTCGTGGTTAAACTCATTGTTACGTACGCGGAGGCTGTAGCGAGGTTGGCCAGCGTAAACTGCATCTGCGCCGTAGGCGAATGCGTAACGCATGTTTTTCAGGCTTCCCGCAGGAGACAGTAGCTCAGGTACGAATGCTTTCTCAGTTGTCATTGCTCAATTCTCTTTTATCTGATCACAAGTCAGGCCAATTCCACCTAATGGAAATGGGGCGCAAATTTTACGTCAAAATGTGAACTGTGACTAGGGTAATTGTGCTTCAGATAGAAAAACGCCCTCAAAAAAAGTGAGGGCGTTATGGTTAACCTTTATACAATATTAAGCGTTGGGATTTGGTAAGCCGCCTAGCGCATCGTATAGGTTGGGTAGGAAAGCACTGAACTCCCCACACATCAGAGAGAAGTCTGCATCAAATCGAGCTGCTTGATCTTCACGTGGAATATCGTCATTTTGATCTTTCAATTCATCAGAGAATTTTAGACGCTTAATACCCGCATCTTCTGTCATGATGAATTCAATACGATCTTGCCAATTAAGTGCAAGCTTCGTTACGACTTTATCTGCTGCGATGTGGTTGCGGATTTCATCTGTGGTCAGCTCTTGCTTCTTACAACGAATCACGCCACCTTCTTCAAGCACGGATTTTAGCTCAGCTTCGTCCATCATGGTGATACCTTGAGGTGTGTCGCCCGTTTTCACCCACTCGGTTAGCGTTGTTTCAATCGCTACTTCTGGAATGGCAGGAACAACAGGTAAACTACCCATGGTTTTACGAAGTAGTGCTAATACGTCTTCCGCTTTTTTGTAGCTGCTTGCGTCAACAAGGATGAACCCTTCTTTTGGCATGATGAGCACGTGAGTGTGGCTGCTGCGGCTAAATGCGCGAGGCAGTAAATCCATTACGATGTCATCTTTCAGGTTGTCTTTCTCTTTCTTCTTCAGAGGACGACCTTCTTGCGCTTCCATTGCTTCTACTTTTGCATTCAATGACTCTTTGATCACTGAGGCAGGTAGCATTTTCTCTTCTTTCTTGGCGCAAATCAGAATGCGGTTTTCTGACACGTGAGTCATCATGTCGCCATGTCCACCCATTGCACTGACCCAGCCAAATTTCTGTTTATCTTGACTGCCACATGGGGTGAATCGGAATTCAGACAGTTGAGTTTCTAGTTGTTCGGCGTTGAAAGTAACCTCGCGGTTAACGTGGTATACCAGACAGTTTTTAAACCACATAAATCTTCTCTAGGCTTGATGACAAGGGACTAATCATAGGGAATTTTTGTGCTGATGTCTTAATAGAAATGAAAAATATCCGAATGAACCTCAAAAGAAAGTTATATGAAAATTTGTTTTCAAAGGTCACAAAAGTGTCATAATTGGTAGTGATAATGCTTATGCATAGAGAGGCGCTTTGTCTCTTAAATTCATTAGCTCAACGAACATAAGGTTACTCAATTATGTCTAGAAGGATTCTGGTTGTTGAAGACGAAGCTCCTATTCGCGAAATGCTGTGCTTCGTACTTGAGCAGAAAGGTTACCAAGCGGTAGAAGCGGAAGATTACGATACTGCAGTAACCAAACTGGCTGAACCCTTCCCTGATTTAGTTTTACTGGATTGGATGTTACCAGGAGGCAGCGGCATTAACTTCATCAAGCATATGAAGCGAGAGGAATTAACGCGCAACATTCCAGTTGTGATGCTTACCGCTCGTGGTGAAGAAGAAGATAAAGTGCGCGGTTTAGAAGTCGGTGCGGATGACTACATTACTAAGCCATTTTCTCCTAAAGAGTTGGTTGCCCGTTTAAAAGCGGTGATTCGTCGTGTAACCCCGACCGCACTGGAAGACGTAATTGATGTGCAGGGATTGAAGCTTGATCCTGTATCACACCGTGTCACGGCTAATGATGCACCATTAGATATGGGCCCAACAGAGTTTAAAATGCTACATTTTTTCATGACGCATCAAGAGCGTGTGTATAGCCGTGAGCAGCTATTAAATAATGTTTGGGGTACTAACGTGTATGTTGAAGATCGTACGGTCGATGTTCATATTCGCCGCCTGCGTAAAGCATTGGAAGCCGCAGGTCATGATAAGCTGATCCAAACTGTTCGTGGTGCTGGATACCGCTTCTCGACAAAAGCATAAATTAACACGCAGCTTACCGGTACCATTTCTGGAGTTATGAGTGGTTGAAAGATTAACGTGGAAAAAGCTGGCCTGGGAGCTGGCTTTTTTTTACACCCCATGGGTGATAGTAGGTTGGATATTCGGTTATATGCCGTGGTTGCTTTTGGCAGCTACGGCATTGCAGCTTGTGTGGCATTTGCATAACCAAGTACGTTTATCTTCTTGGTTATGGGATGAAAAGCGCCTCACGCCACCGTCTGGTAGCGGTAACTGGGAATCTTTGTTCAATGGCTTGTATCGCTTACAGCAGCGCCAACGTCGTAAACGCAAAGAGCTTACTAATCTCATTCGCCGATTCAGAAATGGTGCGGAATCGTTACCCGATGCCGTCGTGGTGTTCCGTGCTGAAGGCAATATCGTTTGGTGTAACAAACTGGCTCAACACTTATTGGGTTTCCATTGGCCGGAAGACTCTGGTCAACCTATCTCCAACCTCATTCGTACGCCTGATTTTATCAAGTACCTCAACAAGAAAGACTTCTCTGAGCCATTGGAAATGCGCTCACCACTCAATGTCGAACGCATGCTAGAACTACGTATCGTACCGTATACCGAAGGTGAACATTTGATGGTGGTGCGTGATGTTAGCCAGTTAAAACAACTTGAGGGAATGCGCCGCAACTTCTTTGCTAACGTTTCTCATGAACTTCGTACACCAATGACGGTGCTGCAAGGTTATTTGGAGATGACAGAAGATCCTGACATGGTTGTGGGCCCAATGTGGAGCAAAGCGCATGGTGTTATGACGGAGCAGCTCAACCGCATGAACAGTTTGGTGAACCAACTACTGACGCTATCTAAAATTGAAGCGGCACCTATGCATGAGCTTGAAGATGTCGTGAATGTACCTGCGATGCTAGAAGTACTAGAAAAAGAGGCGGTCAGCCTTAGTGGGGACAACCAACATAAATTGAAATTTGATGTTGATGCTAGCCTACGCGTACTGGGCGATGATGACCAGTTACGTAGTGCTATCTCTAACCTCGTTTATAATGCTGTCAAATACACACCGCCTGGCGCGAACATTAATGTTCGTTGGTTCCAGACATCTCAAGGCGCATGCTTAGAGGTGGAGGATAGTGGTGATGGTATAGAGCCTCAGCACCTCCATCGACTTACTGAGCGTTTTTATCGCGTCGATAAAGCAAGATCACGCGATACCGGAGGGAGTGGGTTAGGGTTGGCTATTGTGAAACATGCGCTGAGCCACCATGATGCTCATTTGGAAATTCACAGTGAAGTGGGCGTGGGCAGTAAGTTTTCTTTTGTATTGCCTGAACGTTTGGTGGTGAAATAATGGCATTAAGAGTCGCAAAAGTGTTCAGTCTACTGGCTCTCGCTTGTTCCGGTATGGCTGTCGCTCAAGATAAACCATTGCCGAATTATCATAAAACGACTGGGATTGTCGGGAATTTGCTCTCTGTCGGCTCCGATACACTTGCGGGCATGACAACACTTTGGGTTGAAGAGTTTAAATCCATTTACCCGAATATTAATGCGCAAGTCCAAGCGTCTGGATCTTCTACTGCCCCCCCAGCATTGACCGAACAAACAGCTCAGTTTGGTCCCATGAGCCGCCCTATGCGTTTAAGAGAGGTTGAAGCGTTTGAACGTGAACATGGCTACAAGCCAACGGCGCTCAGGGTGGCCATCGATGCAATCGGTATTTTTGTTCATCAAGACAATCCAATTCAAGGACTTAACTTTAGTCAATTAGATGCTTTGTTTTCTGCCACGCTACGCTGTGGTGAAAGTCAATTCGTCACAAACTGGCAGCAACTCGGTCTTGAATCACAGTGGGCAAAGCGAAACGTGCAGTTGTTTGGTCGTAACTCCGTTTCTGGAACTTATGGTTACTTCAAAAGCAATGCCTTGTGTGGAGGAGATTTCAAGACCCGAGTTAACGAGCAGCCAGGCTCCGCGTCAGTTGTGCAAGCTGTAGCGTCAACCATCAGTGGAATCGGTTATTCCGGTGTCGGTTATCGAGTGGCAGGCGTACGCTTAGTTCCGGTGGCAAAAACGGGGAATGACTACGTGACGCCAACGCGAGAACATATTGTTAGTGGTAAGTACCCACTATCACGTTACTTATATGTTTACGTGAATAAGCACCCGGATTACCCATTAACACCAATTGAAGCCGAGTTTATTCGCTTTATTTTCTCCGCTCAGGGGCAAGCGTTGGTTGAGAAAGATGGTTATGTGCCCATTACGGCAGATTTTGCAGAAGAAGAGTTACAAAAAGTCGGCCTGTAAGCCGACTTTTTGTTTAGGTATGAACAGCACGAGATCAGAAAGTGAGTGTCCACTTCACGCTGTCCCAACGTTCTTGTTCTTCCTGTAAATCAGCATGAAGCAATTTGTTGTTTTCTAGCCATGCTTTATCTGTGCACGTAAGAATCCATTCATCATCTTTGATGGATAAAGTGATGTCAGGCAATGGATCTTCGTTACGCTGTCCATTTAATACGATAGAAAGTCGTAATATTTTGATGAGGCTTATCACGTCACTTTGTTTGTAGAGGTTGAAATCTGGCAGTTCTTGCAGTTTGAGCGCTTTACGCTGGAAGCGGGCTAATGTTGCGAGCACTAATTGCTGTTCACGGTTGAAGCCTTGTAGAGTGGAATGCAACAGAATATAGAAAGAGTGGCGATGGAAGCTACGTAAGTTGATACTTAATCCGACTTCATGAAGCAATGCTGCCCATTCTAGTAAGTCAAATAACTCACTCTTTTTCTTAATGCCTAGTTCAGAGCGCACCTGACATAACATCTCACGTGCATGGCCTTTAACACGAGCAGCATGCTCTAAGTCAACCCGGTGTTTGTTGGCTAAATTTTCAGTTGTGCGCATACGTATATCGGAGCGCGCAAAACGCTCTTCCATTTCGTACAACAGGCCTTCGCGCAGAGCACCATCGGAGAAAAACATCTGCTCAATGCGAAGTGCTTTGAAAATTGCGGACAAAATCGCCACGCCTGCCGCGAATACGGGCTTACGTTCTTCTGTTAAACCTGTCAGTTCAATCTCTTCAATTGAATCAAAATTACACAGAGTTTCAATAAGCGTGTCCAGTCTCTTCGCGGTGATCAGGCCATCTTCAAAACCTAATCCTACTAGCACTTCTTGAATCGCTTTGATGGTTCCTGATGAGCCGAGAGCGATATCCCAGCCTTTTTTACGGTATGCTGAAGCGATGGACTCGAGTTTTTGCTCGGCGGCTAACATCGCTTTATTAAAGTTTTTCCCAGACAGTTTGCCGTTTTTAAAATATTGCTCTGTAAAGCTGACGCATCCCATCTGTTTACTGTTGAGAAGCTCAGGTTCAAACTCTTGTCCAATGATCATTTCGGTACTGCCGCCGCCAATATCAACGACCAACTTGGAGTTTGACTCTACTTGAGTGTGAGCGACACCTAAGTAAATCAAGCGGGCTTCTTCTTCCCCTGGGATGATTTCTATTGGGAAGGGCATCACTTCTTTCGCACGCTCAATGAATAGATGAGCATTTTTAGCGCGTCTTAGTGTGTGTGTCGCGGCGATACGCACATTCGACTCATCAAGCCCTTGCAGTCTCTCAGCGAACATGGCTAAGCACTCTAACGCACGTTCCATCGCGGAATGACTTAAGTTCAATTCACTGTCGAGTCCTGATGCTAAGCGAACACGCTGTTTATGACGGCTAACCAGTTGTAAGTCACTGCCTACAACCTTGGCCACCACCATGTGGAAACTGTTTGAGCCGAGGTCTATCGCGGCAATGTAGCGAGTATCTTGTTCAAGTATTTGAGGCATCTGAATTTTGTTTTCTAGTTTGCTTTTCTATATTTTTAAGATAGTCATAGATAGCGATTTGAGAACGAACTTTTTTGCGATTACCTCGTGGTACATAAGCGTTGCTCATTTCCTTATCTATAAAACGAGCCTTTACTGTATCGGTAAAATGGATATTCGTTATATCAATAATTCTCTGTTTCAAACGTGGATCACGGACTGGCGCCGCCACCTCAATGCGGTGATCGATATTTCTTGTCATCCAGTCAGCAGAAGAGATATAGACTTGCGGATCGCCATCGTTATGGGTAATCACCACTCGTGGGTGTTCCAAAAAGCGGTCAACAATACTGATGATGCGAATATTGTCGCTGATCCCCTCAATGCCCGGTACTAATGAGCACATGCCGCGAATGATCATATTTATTTTCACTCCCGCCGTACTTGCTCCATATAGCTTATTGACGATGCCCTTATCGACTAGGTTATTGACCTTGATCGTAAGAGCGGCTTTCTTTCCTAGCTTGGCATTCGCAATTTCATTATCAATTAAGCGGTAGATTTGGGTTCGAGAATTACGTGGAGATACCATGAGGTGGTTGAACTTCACTGGGCGGTATGGATTCTCAATATAACCGAAGACATTACGAACTTCGTTAGTGATTTCTTGATCTGCGGTAAGGAGAGAGAAGTCGGTATAAATTCGTGCCGTCTTCTCATGGAAGTTGCCTGTGCCGATGTGCGCGTAGCGAATAATTTCTTCACCTTCACGGCGACTGATCATCAGTAGCTTTGAGTGAATCTTAAGGCCAGGCGCTCCGAAGATGACGTGCACACCAGCTTCGGTCAACACTTTTGACCATTCGATATTGGCTTCTTCATCAAAGCGAGCCTGCAGCTCCACGACCACTGTGACATTTTTGCCGTTGTGCACCGCATCAATTAATGAGTTCATCAAGCGAGAATCTTTCGCGACACGGTAAATGTTAATCTTGATACTAAGTACTTTCGGATCGAAGGAGGCTTGGCGCACCAACTCACTAATGTGGTCAAAAGTGTGGTAGGGGTAATAGAGCAGAATATCTTTCGCTTTAATCGCATCAAAGCTGTTAGCGTAACCTTCGAAATCGGCGCATTTCATTGGCGGAAGCGGTTTATTTTCAAGGTACTCTCGCCCAACATTTGGAAAAGCAATGAAGTCTTTAAAATTGTGATAGCGGCCGCCGGGGATAAGGTTATCGTAATTAGAGATATTGAGCTTGTTACAAAGAAACTCTAGCATTTGGGGCGGCATATCACGTTCGTAGACGAAGCGAACGGGCTTTGCTGTCAGTCGCTGATTGACACCTTCCGACATTTGTTCGAGCAAGCTGTATTCGATTTCGTTGCGTAAATCGTATTCGGCGTCACGCGTCATTTTCATCGCATAGCCGCTAAGCTCATCATAATCAAAAAAGCCTTTGAACAGCTCATCCAAACAGTGGCGGATAATATTATCAAGTAAGATGATGGTTTTTCGACGCTTTCCTTTCTGTTCTGGTACCATCACAAAGCGGGGAAGGTGATCGGTCGGAATTTCGATCAAAGCGTACTGGTAATGCTCTTCTTTACGTAGCTCTACAGCGATGTAAGCGTACTCGTCTTTGAGAAATTGCAGAACATCGATCTCATCTTTCATTAGCAGAGGAGTGATATGCGGCATGACCTCTCTACGGAAGTATTTCGCGATCCACTTTTGTTGCGATTCATCCAGTTGTTGTTCGTTGACCAAGAAAATGCGACGTCGCGCCATTTCTCGAATCAATTCGCTGTAAAGCTCATCAAATTGTTCGTTAAGCTTGAGTGCTTTCGACTGCATTTTGGTTAACAGTCGTTTAGGGCTATCGCTGCCACCGCGCTCTTGGCTGATTAGGATTCTGCGCTTCACGTCAGCAAAGCGTACTTTGTAAAATTCATCTAAATTGTTGGAAAAGATCCCAAGAAAGCGAATACGTTCGATCAAAGGGACGGTTTTATCGGCAGCTTCTTGTAATACTCGTTCGTTGAAAGACAACCAACTAAGTTCTTTTTCTATATATAGTTTTTCTGCGCTCATAACCTTACCTAGCCAAAAGTGAAGTAATACGTACTCATCTTGGAAAAATGGATGAGTGAGAACATTATGAGATTTTCATTACAGATTTATTTCATACCACGCATTGCATAAGAGTTGTATTCTTTTCAGGTGTTTAATGTGATCTGTAATATAATTGTCATCTTAACGACATATTCTAGTACTAAGTCAAAAAAGGTAGAGATTTAAATGGCACAAGCCGAGTTTTCATTGCAGGAAAAAGATAAGAAACGACTGATAAAAGATCGTTTAGTTCGACTTGCAGTGACATCCGGTGGTGTCGGCGTACTCGCGGCGCTTATTTTGATCTTTGTCTACCTCGCCATGGTGATCATTCCGCTTTTTTCTGATGCGGAGATCAAAACCAACCAAGCCATTCGAGCCTCCCATATTGAAACACCACTGGCGATTTCGGTGGATGATTACGCTCAGCTCGCGTTCGTTCTAACCCAAAGTGGTGAGATTCAATATTTGTCGATGGACGATCCTACGAAACCTGCGGTGTATAAACAGCAAATCGTCCAGGAACCCGTCGCTTTCTCTCAATCGGCTCCTGGACTAGGTTGGTATGGGTTTGTTGATGGGCAGGGTAAAGCGCACCTTTTCAAGCCTGAATTTAATGCCACGTTGAGAGAAAATACACGTCCTCCGGAAGTGATTGAGCTAGACACCAGCATGGATCTGACGCTGAGTACGCCTCAAGATCCTGTGACTCAGTTTGTGTTTGCAGCTTCAACGCCGTTACCAACAATTGTTTGGCAGACACAAAGCGGTGAAGTGAAGGCTCGTTGGCAAGTGTCTTCGTCTTTGGGGACGCCTCCGACAACGATCGATTTTACGTTCTCTTCAGGCTTTGATGCCCCTCAGCAAATGTTATTGACACCTGATGGTGAAACGCTTTATTTGCGCGATGGCTCTGAGTTGATCGTGTTAAAGAAAACCGCACGTAAATTTGCTGTGCGAGAGGTGGTCGACCTCACTCAAGGTGATAAGAAGCACTCCGTTCGTACAATGGACCTACTGGCTGGTGCTTACTCGCTTTTGGTGACACACAACGATGGTCGGGTGTCGCAATGGTTTGACACGCTGCAAGAAGAGAGACGCACGTTAACGCATATTCGTGATTTTAAATTGGCATCAGAGCTTAAGTATTTGTTGCCGGATTCTCATCGCAAAGGATTTTATAGCTTTTACACCAACGGCACGTTGCAAAGCCATTATACAACCAGTGAAAAACTGGTGTTGTTTAAGCGTGCGTACAATCAAGCGCCCGCAATCGCAGCAATGTCTAACAATGAACGCTACTTAATCACTTGGCAAAATAATGAGTTAAATGTTGCGGAAGTGGACAATGCCTATCCGGAAATTTCATTGTCCTCATTATGGCAAGAAGTGTGGTACGAAGGGTATCCTGAGCCTGAATATGTGTGGCAATCGACTTCGGCGAGCGATAACTTTGAGGCTAAGTTCAGCCTAGTACCTATTGCGTTTGGGACGATAAAAGCGGCGATGTTTGCGATGCTGTTTTCAGTACCGCTCGCAGTGCTAGGTGCTATTTATACGGCTTACTTTATGTCGCCACGCATGCGTCGTGTCGTAAAACCGTCGATTGAGCTAATGGAAGCACTGCCGACGGTGATCATTGGTTTCCTCGCGGGGTTGTGGTTCGCCCCTATTGTCGAAGATCACCTGATTACGATCGTCGTCATGCTGTTTGTTTTACCCTTGAGCACCATGATTATGGGCGGGTTATGGGCGTTAATACCGCAACCTTTGCGAAATCGTCTGCCGAATGGTTGGCATGCTTTAGTGCTCATGCCTGTCATATTGATACTGATTGGGCTTGGAGTGTGGATTTCGCCTACGATTGAGCAGACGTTCTTCAGTGGTGATATGCGCTTGTTCTTAACCGAGCATGGTATTGGTTACGATCAACGTAATGCATTGGTGGTGGGGTTAGCGATGGGTTTTGCTGTTATCCCGACGATTTTTACCATCGCCGAAGATGCCATTTTCTCTGTGCCGAAGCATTTATCGGATGGCTCTTTGGCATTAGGGGCCACGCCTTGGCAAACTTTAATCTATGTTGTCTTGCTTACCGCAAGCCCGGGTATTTTTTCTGCCATTATGATGGGGCTGGGACGCGCTGTTGGTGAAACCATGATTGTGTTAATGGCAACGGGCAATACGCCATTAATGGATTGGAATATTTTGGAAGGATTGCGCAGCCTGTCGGCGACCATCGCCGTTGAGTTGCCAGAGTCGGAAGTTGGAAGTTCGCATTATCGCCTGCTGTTCCTAGCTGCATTGATTTTGTTTGTGTTTACGTTTGCAGTAAACGCGCTTGCGGAGTGGGTTCGTCAAAGACTGAGAGATAAGTACCGTGCGTTGTAATAATGGTTTGAATAAAGAGCGAGTAATGACGTGTTAAATTGGATTCGTTCTGGCGCACCGTGGATATGGCTAACAGGCGGTGCAGTCAGCATCAGTTTGTTGTCGGTATTAGGGTTGTTACTCCTTATCGGCTGGAAAGGCTTGACTTACTTTTGGCCAGCTCCCTTGTATCAGTGGAATGTTGCAGCGCTGACCCCTGTACAAGGCGAAGTGCTACATGAAAATACTATTCTGATTGGTCAAGTGTATGAACGCAGCTTTGTACCGAAGAGTTATCTGCCTGAAAGCGCGGCGCAGAAATTAGAAGACGATGAAGACTTTGCTACGCGACTCAGTATCAAAATCGCCAACCGAGAGTTGTATCCCGCCGATTTTATCTCCGTATTGCAAATGCAGTTGGATGAGCCCACGACGCCAAAAGAGTGGGCTGTGATCGAGCGCAGCAGCGGCGGTTACTTTTTTGGTAAGCTGGTGGCGTTTCAGGATGGAGATAACTTATACACCAACGATATTCAATCAGTCTTGAACAAAAAACTGGATGATGCAGAAACTCTGCGCCATGAGATTGACTCTTTGGTTGTCGATCAGCTTAAAGAGCTTGGTTGGAAGCTAGAGCAGTTGCGATTAGAAAAGCGCAAGCATGAGTTGAATGACATGCTGACAGAAAGCTTCTTAAAGGAAAACCAGACGAAAAAAGAGCGGATAGAGAAAGCTCTGGCGACGTTAGATTTACAGCTTGATGGCTTACGATTACAGCTTTCTGGCTATGCCCTGATTGTCGAGGATATGACGGGCTCACAAGTATCGATTCCGCTCGAAGACATTTTGGACTACTGGTACCCAAACCAAATGTCACTGCCTGATAAAGTCATGCACTGGGGGAAGCAGGTTTGGAAGTTTTTATCTGAAGATCCAAGAGAGTCGAACTCTGAAGGAGGCGTGTTCCCTGCGATATTTGGTACGGTTTTCTTAGTACTTATCATGTCGATCATTGTGATGCCACTTGGGGTGATCGCCGCTATCTATCTACATGAATATGCTAAGAATAACGCTCTAACCAGGGTTATTCGTATTGCGGTTATAAACCTAGCGGGTGTTCCATCGATTGTTTATGGCGTATTTGGTTTAGGCTTCTTTGTTTATACGATTGGTGCCTCTATCGATAACGTATTCTATGCGGAGAAGCTACCGGCACCAACCTTTGGTACTCCGGGTTTGTTGTGGTCTGCACTAACTCTTGCCGTGCTGACGCTTCCGGTTGTGATTGTGACGACAGAAGAAGGTTTAACTCGTATTCCGAGTTCAGTACGACATGGCTCTCTGGCACTTGGTGCAACTCAGTTCGAAACCCTATGGCGTGTGGTTTTGCCTATGGCGACGCCAGCTATTATCACAGGGTTGATCCTTGCGATTGCACGTGCAGCTGGCGAAGTAGCGCCACTGATGCTGGTGGGGGTCGTGAAATTGGCATCCAGTTTACCGGTTGACGGGCAATTCCCTTATGTGCATTTGGATAGAAAGTTCATGCATTTAGGTTTTCACATTTACGATGTTGGCTTTCAAACCTCCAACATCGAAGCGGCGCGACCATTAGTTTATGCTACCTCTTTCTTACTCGTGACAGTGATTGTCGGGCTAAACTTAACAGCAATCAGTATTCGCAATAATTTACGAGAAAAATACAGAACGTTAGGACAAGATTAAGTATGTTTAATTTTGATAGTACATTAGGTTATGAGCCACCATTGGACGTTCATAATTTAACGGATGAACAAACAGCAATCTCAATCGAGAACCTTAATCTGTTCTATGGTCAAACTCAGGCGCTGCATGATATTTCGATGCGAATTCCCAAAGGGCGAGTCACCGCTTTTATCGGTCCTTCAGGGTGTGGAAAGTCGACGTTATTACGTTGCATCAATCGCATGAACGACTTAGTGGAAGGGTGTCGAGTCACAGGCAAAGTGCGTCTACATGGCAAGAATGTTTATCATCCTAATGTCGATGTTGCGACACTTCGACGCCGAGTGGGGATGGTGTTTCAAAGACCCAATCCATTTCCTAAGTCTATTTATGAAAACGTAGTTTATGGCTTACGCTTACAAGGTGTAAAAAACAGCCGCAGTTTAGATGACGCAGTGGAGCGATCCTTGCGCTCGGCGGCGTTGTGGGATGAGGTAAAAGACCGCTTGCATGAGAACGCATTTGGTTTATCTGGTGGTCAGCAACAGCGCTTGGTCATTGCGCGCGCGGTGGCGATTGAGCCGGAAGTCCTGTTATTGGATGAGCCGACATCAGCGTTGGATCCAATCTCAACTTTAACTATTGAAGAGCTTATCAATGAGCTTAAGACTCAATATACTGTCGTTATCGTTACCCATAACATGCAGCAAGCGGCGCGAGTGAGTGATCACACCGCATTCATTCATATGGGTAAGTTAATTGAATACTCTGACGCGGACTCGATCTTCACCTCGCCAATGAAGAAACAGACCGAAGATTACATTACGGGTCGATACGGTTAAGTCGCGACTCTATACGGAATAAGGAACATCATGCACTTTGGACGTCATATTTCAGGACAATTTAACGTAGAGCTAGAATCGATTCGTACTCATGTATTAACCATGGGTGGCTTGGTAGAACAGCAGCTTTCGTATGCTATTCAAGCCTTGCATAAAGAAGATATCGAACTGGCGCGTAAGGTTGTGCGTGACGATCATAAAGTGAATGCGATGGAAGTCTCGATTGATGACGCCTGCACACGCATTATTGCTAAGCGTCAGCCAACGGCAAAAGACTTGCGCTTAATCATGGCTATCATCAAAACGATCACTGATTTAGAACGTATCGGTGACGTGGCGACACGCATTGCTTATGTTGCCATTGAAAGCCCATCATCAAAAGAACGACAGTTCCAAGTGTCGTTAGAGCCTCTCTGCCGTCAGGCAATTAATATGCTGCATCAGGTTTTGGATGCGTTTGCCCGCATGGATGTAGAAGCGGCAGCAGAGGTGCACAAACAAGATGACAAGCTAGACGCCGAATATGAAGCGGTAATTCGTCAGTTGATGACCTACATGATGGAAGACCCAAAAAATATCCCCAATATTCTGCAAGTGATGTGGTCTGCACGTGCCATTGAACGCGTGGGGGACCGTTGCCAGAACATCTGTGAATACATTATTTACTTCGTGAAAGGGAAAGATGTACGCCATCTAGGTGATCAAAGCATTGATGACGTACTGAAGTAACTGATTTCAATAAATAGACCAGCTTTTAGGCTGGTCTATTTATTAGGGAGAGGGAAAGCACGTCAATATTTATCGGGCACGAAGGTCTGATCATCAATGGGCGCTCTGACATAACCTTCTTTATTGAGTTCAGGTAATTCGATGGGTGAGTACTCAAGTGCTTTGTAATCAATCTGGCTTAGTAAATGACTGATACAGTTCAAGCGCGCTTTCTTTTTGTCATCAGAAGGGACGACCCACCAAGGGCAGTTTTTCGTGTCTGTATAGGCAAACATCTTATCTTTTGCTTCCGAATACTCCGCCCAGCGATGACGTGACTCTAAATCCATTGGGCTGAATTTCCAACGTTTGATCGGCGTATTAATTCGACCTAGAAAACGTTTTTCCTGCTCTTCGTCTGAAACCGAAAACCAATACTTAATCAGAATAATCCCAGAGCGTTGCAACATTCTTTCGAATTCAGGACAAGAGCGTAAAAACTCTTCGTATTCATCAGGCGTACAGAACCCCATGACTTTTTCGACACCCGCTCGGTTATACCAACTTCGGTCAAATAAGACGATTTCACCAGCAGATGGTAAATGAGCGACGTAACGTTGGAAGTACCATTGCGTTTTTTCTTTTTCTGTCGGTGCAGGCAGAGCGACCACGCGACAAACACGCGGGTTTAGCTTTTCTGTGATGCGTTTAATCACCCCGCCTTTGCCCGCAGCATCACGGCCTTCAAACAGAACCACCACTTTTAACCCTTTGTGTTTGACCCACTCTTGAAGTTTTACGAGCTCAACTTGAAGGTTTTTGAGCTCCTTTTCGTATTCCTTTTTCTTCAATTTAGACATACACCTTTCCTCACTCCTTGATAAACAATATGTTAGCACTCAAAAGCTATGCGTGTGAGGTTACGGTCGTCTATTTGAGAGCTGCTACGACATCGGTAATGGCTTGTGTACTTGTGATGGGGATTAAAAAATCATCGACATCGGATGCGCCCATTTTGCTTTGTTCTGCAATAAATATCATTTGGCTAGGGCGTGTGGTCTTGCCTGACAGATGGATTTCAGGAACTTGAGTGTCTTCTACTAATGCACGTACGTTACTTGCATTAACGCCAGCACCCGCCATGATTGCAATGCGTCCTTGGGCTTGTTCAACAAGAGATTTAAGTACTTTCTGGCCTGCTGGCGCAGAAGGTGCGAGCCCTGAAGTGAGAATGCGTTCGCAGCCCAAACTGATGACCTCTTCCAATGCTGATTGAGCGTTTCTACATTGATCAAAAGCACGATGGAACGTTACGCCCAGCCCTAATTCCTGTGCGAATTCGCACAGTGCTGTTGCAAAGGGCATGTGGATATCCCCTTCTTGGGTGAGTACACCGAGAACCACACCATCCAAGCCCGATTGGTGAGCCGCTTCAATATCCCAACGCATCATTTCGATCTCTTCTTCACTGTAGAAGAAGTCACCTTGGCGTGGGCGAATCATGGCATAAACAGGAATAGTCGAAATCCTAGCGGCTTGCTGCATAAAGCCATAACTGGGTGTTAGTCCGCCTAAAGCCAAAGAGGAGCAAAGTTCAATCCGAGAGGCGCCGCCAGTAATGGCGTAGTGCAGAGATTCAATATTATCGATACAGACTTCTAGGTGAGTAACCACGTTCATTCATCCTGCTAACGTTACAAATAAGTGTTGTGGCTAAGATATTAGCAGGGCCAGTAAGCAGAATCTGTATGGGAGGCATGAGAAATAGAGGTAAAGTTTACGCTGCAGCGTTACCTCATTTTGGCGGTTTATCTGAAGGTAAAAGAAAGCCCAGAGCATTTGCTCTGGGCTTTGATAGGACTTTACTTAGACTGATTGGCGTTTGCGGTTTTCCGCATTAGCTTTTTGCTTTATATACATCCAACCATCACACCCGTTGAGCTAGGGTGAAGGTCTATTATTTTTTGCCTAGGTCAGCTGCGTGCTCAGATAGGAACGCTGCAACACCTTTTGGAGATGCGTCCATACCTGCTTTACCTTCTTCCCATTGTGCAGGACATACTTCGCCGTGCTTCTGGTGGAAGTTAAGAGCGTCAACCATGCGTAGCATTTCGTCGATGTTACGGCCTAGTGGTAGGTCGTTAACTACTTGGTGACGTACAACGCCTTCTTCGTCGATTAGGAAAGAACCACGGAAAGCAACGCCTGCTTCTGGGTGCTCAACGTCGTAAGCTTTACAGATTTCGTGCTTAACGTCAGCAACTAGTGGGTACTTAACTTGACCGATACCGCCATCTTCGATAGCAGTGTTACGCCATGCGTTGTGAGAGAACTGAGAATCGATAGAAACGCCGATTACTTCAACACCTTTAGCTTGGAAATCAGCTAGACGGTTGTCGAATGCGATTAGCTCAGATGGGCAAACGAAAGTGAAATCTAGTGGGTAGAAGAATACTACTGCTTTCTTACCTTTAGTGAACTCTGCAAAGTTGAAGTTTTCAACGATTTCACCGTTACCTAGAACAGCTGCTGCAGTAAAATCAGGGGCTTGACGACCTACTAGTACCATTTTTTTGCTCCTAAAAAGTATGGTTAGTTCCAAACCGAATTCAGTTGTGTCGGTTTGGTCCGTGTTTGTACGAGACAAACTATAGTACAGATTGTAGTATTGAAAAAAGCGAAATAAATAGATTGAGTTAATCGAAAAAAACGATAATAGCAAAACTCTTAACTCGATCACTGGAACGGCGGTAGATACAAATACAATTATGAATAAATGGCCCAGTTTGAAGCAGTTGCACTACTTAGTCACACTGCATGAAACAAGACATTTTAGTGACGCTGCAGAGCGTTGTTTTGTCAGTCAGTCGACTTTAAGTAAAGGTATTCAAAACTTAGAGGAATTGATTGGTTGTCCATTATATGAAAAGAAAGACAAGAAAAGTCCACTGGTTTTTACCCAAACAGGAGAAATGGTAGTAAAGCAGGGGCGAGAGCTGTTAGCAAAAGGGCAAGATTTGGTCGAGCTTGGACGTATGTGCCAAGGCGACGATATGCAAGGCCAGCTAAAAGTGGGATGCATACCAACAATTGCTCCGTTTTTACTGTGTGATTTGGTGCAAGAGGTTAACTACCGTTTCCCACAACTGAATCTTTTATTAAGAGAAGACACGACAACAAACTTACTTCAAGCGCTTAGACACGGTGAGCTGGATGTACTCATTTTAGCGTTGCCAGTCGAAATTGACGGTATGGAAAGCCGAGTGGTGGGTAAGGATCCGTTTCGAATGGTTATTAGTGCGAATCAAGCCCAATCGGTGCCTGTGCCGATTCGTTACGCAGATTTACCTGACGAATCCGTCTTTTTATTAGAGAAAGAGCATTGCTTAACGGAACACGCGGTATCTGCGTGTAAATTAACAGATAAAGAAAAAATTAATCCGTTTACAGCAACCAGCCTTCATACTTTGGTGCAAATGGTTGCGAATGGTTTGGGAACAACGTTCATTCCTCAAATGGCTATCGACCACGGCCTACTGCATAACCAGAATTTAGTCGTGATCGATCCCCCAGGAAAGCAAGCCTATCGCGAAATTGGCTTAGTTTGGCGTCCGAGTTCATCAAGAACGAAAACATTTAATCAGCTTGCAGAAGTCGTTTCCGAACTGCTTTAGCTATTAGTATTAGCCTCTACATCTCCATTATTTATCTAAAAGCGCACTAAAAACAGTGCGCTTTCTAGTATTTTATTCTGTTGGTGAACTTTGACTTGTAAAATTTTACAGCTCTTCTTTGATGAAGCTTTCATAAAATAGTGAAATTTCACAATGTTAATTTTACACAAAACCTTGTATGTCTTGTTTGACCCTTGTTTGAATCCACCTTGCCAGCCCTTGTGAATACAAGGTGTTTGTTTGCCAGTCTATATTCATACACTCGTTTGAAATGATAAATCGACCTTAAAATTAATGTAATTTAATTACGTAATAACTTACAAAAGTAGGTGTTCGATAGGCGGTTTTTACCCTGCCGAATAAAACTTCGAATTTTCTGTTTTGTTTATCTTGGGGGTTTCGTTAAATCCTTTGTTGAGATAGCTTATTTAAAGGCCGATAAGACTTATGTCTAGATTGAAAATACACATAACATTACGCAATCTATCGACATGGCTAGACGAGTTGAACACAAAGTTAAAGGATGTAATTTGTTGTTCATAACTTACAAATGTAGCTTTACGCTGACTGCCCAAGATGGATAAAGCACGTTAAGGATGAATGATTATGCTTGCTCAGACAGAACAAAAAACACAACAACTAAAGCAAACCCAAGGCATGCTTGAGGTGAATGGAGTCGTTGCTCCAGAACATCAAGCAATTTTCCCTGTTGAAGCCCAAACCTTTTTATCTCTACTGTGTGAAAAATTTGCCGGACGTGTTGAGCAGTTGCTGGAAGCACGAGAAGAGAAGCAAGCGCGTATCGATGCAGGTGAGCTGCCAGACTTTTTACCAGAGACACAAGACATCCGTGAAGGAAGCTGGAAGATCCTGGGAATCCCACAAGATCTGCAAGATCGCCGTGTGGAGATTACCGGACCAACTGATCGCAAGATGGTGATTAACGCACTGAATGCGAATGTAAAAGTGTTTATGGCAGACTTCGAAGATTCAATGTCTCCAGCATGGAGTAAAGTGCTGGATGGGCAAGTGAATTTACGCGATGCCGTGAATGGCACCATCAGTTACATCAACCCTGGCAATGGCAAGCATTATCAGCTGGAAGATGACCCAGCGGTGTTGATCTGCCGTGTTCGCGGCCTTCATTTAAAAGAAAAACACGTTACGTGGCACGGTCAGATCATTCCAGGTGCGCTATTCGATTTCGCTCTGTACTTCTATAACAACTACAAAGCGTTACTTCAAAAAGGCAGCGGCCCTTATTTCTACATTCCAAAACTGCAATCGCATCACGAAGCGAAGTGGTGGAGCGAAGTGTTCCATTTCACGGAAGACTATTTCGGTCTTGATACAGGCACCATCAAAGCGACAGTGCTGATTGAAACCTTACCAGCCGTATTCGAAATGGATGAGATTCTGTTCTCACTTAAAGAACACATCGTTGGTTTGAACTGTGGTCGCTGGGATTACATCTTTAGCTACATCAAAACCTTGAAGAAGCACCCTGAACGCGTACTGCCAGATCGCCAAGTGGTTACGATGGATAAGCCATTCTTGAACGCTTACTCGCGATTATTGGTGCGTACTTGTCATAAACGAGGTGCTTTCGCGATGGGAGGAATGGCCGCCTTTATCCCAGCGAAAAACCCGCAAGAGAATCAAAAAGTATTAGACAAGATCCAGACTGACAAATCGCTAGAAGCAAACAACGGTCACGACGGTACTTGGGTAGCTCATCCAGGTTTGGCTGACACCGCGATGGAAGTTTTTAGTGCTGTACTGGGCGAGCGCACCAATCAATTGGATGTGAGTCGTTCAGAGGATGCACCTATTACAGCGGCTGAACTACTTGAGCCTTGTGAAGGCGAGCGTACAGAAGCCGGAATGCGCCACAATATTCGTGTTGCGCTGCAATACATCGAAGCTTGGATTTCTGGTAATGGTTGTGTACCAATTTATGGCTTGATGGAAGATGCGGCGACAGCTGAAATCTCTCGCGCTTCTATCTGGCAATGGATTCAACACGGCAAGTCGCTAGATAACGGATTGAAGGTCACTAAGGATCTGTTCGAGCTCTATCTAAAAGAAGAGATTGAAGTCGTGAAACAAGAAATTGGTGAGCAGCGCTACCAAGCGGGTCGATTTGAAGAAGCGGCAGACTTGATGGCAAGACTCACCACAAGCGATGAGCTGACCAACTTTTTAACAGTTCCTGGTTATGACTACCTGGATTAATAAAGAATAACTGTAACACCAATAACGTGAAGGATTTTCAAGGCAGATAGGGAAGTACTGCCTGAGAACGGAAACTCAACGCACACGCATAAAGTGCAAATTATAAAGAGGGATAGACCAATGACTAACTTAACTCGCCGCCAACAAATTGAAGCTCTGGAAAAAGACTGGGCAACTAACCCGCGCTGGAAAAATGTAAAGCGTACATACACTGCTGAGGAAGTGGTGGAACTGCGTGGCTCTATGGTACCAGCCAACACAATTGCACAACGTGGTGCAGACAAACTTTGGTCACTGGTCAACGGTAGCGCGAAAAAAGGTTACGTAAACTGTCTTGGTGCGTTAACTGGTGGCCAAGCTGTTCAACAAGCTAAAGCTGGTATTGAAGCGATTTACCTATCTGGTTGGCAGGTAGCGGCGGACAACAACACCGCTTCAACGATGTACCCTGACCAGTCTCTATACCCAGTCGATTCTGTACCGTCAGTAGTAAAACGCATCAATAACTCGTTCCGTCGTGCAGACCAAATCCAATGGTCAGCAGGTAAATCGCCTGAAGAAGAAGGCGGTATTGACTACTTCCTACCAATCGTAGCGGATGCTGAAGCGGGCTTTGGTGGTGTGCTTAACGCTTACGAGCTCATGAAGTCGATGATCGAAGCAGGCGCAGCGGGCGTTCACTTTGAAGACCAGCTAGCATCAGTGAAAAAGTGTGGCCACATGGGCGGCAAGGTATTAGTTCCAACCCAAGAAGCGGTACAAAAACTGGTTGCTGCTCGTTTAGCTGCTGATGTAGCGGGTACAACAACCTTGGTTATTGCTCGTACTGATGCGAATGCGGCAGATCTCATTACTTCAGATTGTGACCCATACGATAAAGACTTTATTGAAGGTGAGCGTACTCAAGAAGGTTTCTACCGCGTTCGCGCTGGTATCGACCAAGCCATCTCTCGCGGCCTAGCTTACGCACCGTATGCAGATTTGATCTGGTGTGAAACAGCGACGCCATGTTTGGAAGAAGCACGTAAGTTTGCAGAAGCGATTCACGCTGAATACCCAGATCAACTGTTGGCGTACAACTGTTCGCCGTCCTTCAACTGGGAGAAGAACCTAGATGCAGAAACCATTGCTAAGTTCCAACAAGAGTTGGCAGACATGGGCTACAAGTACCAATTCATCACGCTAGCAGGTATCCATAACATGTGGTTCAACATGTTCGAACTGGCACACGCTTACGCTCAAGGTGAAGGTATGCGTCATTATGTTGAGAAAGTTCAGCGTCCTGAATTCCAGGCGGCAGAAAAAGGCTATACATTTGTTGCACACCAACAAGAAGTAGGTACAGGTTACTTCGATAGAATGACCAATACTATCCAAGGTGGTAACTCTTCAGTGACCGCATTGACAGGTTCGACCGAAGAAGACCAATTCTAATTGGCAGAGAAACACTTCCTTAATCAGCGTCAGTAATGGCATTTTGAGCGGCAACCCTGCCGCTCTTTTTTCGTTTAAAACGTTTAAGAAACGAAATTTACACCCAAGATAACGCGTTTGCGTATTATTCTTCTGGCTCGATTTCTTCGGGTTCCACTTCTTCTTGCAGTTCCAATAAGTTAATCGCAATGGTCACAAAGTCACTGTCAGTAATGATGCCTACCAATCGACCCTTAGTGACAACAGGTAAACAGCCAACTTTGTGCTTTTGCATGTAGATAGCGCTCTCTTTAAGCCCCGCGATGGGTTCGGCCGTCATGATGTTAGTGTGCATCATTTCGTAGAGCGGTGTATCTAGAGTAAAAGATTGTTCAGCCTCATCTGGGTGCAAGCTCGATTCTTGAGCAGCAAGAATGTCGCGTTGAGTCACCAAGCCTTGTAAGTGGTTATTGGCATCAACAACCGGAATATGTCGAATATCAAGCGCATCCATCATGCTTTTTGCATCACGCAAGGTGTGCGTGCGCAGTAAGGTATGAGGATTACGAGTCATCATGTCTTCAACCTTGATCATAGAGACCTCCAGCGGCATTGTCCTTCTCTTAAATATAGAGAATATTTTTCTGTATATCTGGGAGCTAACTCGTTTTTCATCAATTAAATAGCACAATACACTTGCGCTTCTTTTTGTCTGCGTAATCTGTGTCTTATCGACGTTTTTATTAATTTGAATAAGTCGGTTTGCGTGCGAGTCAGTTGGCATTTTTGGTTGATATTGAATGTGTACCCAAGGTAATCCAATGAATTGAATCGCACATTTTTATTCGTTGGATTTTCCAAGATTCGTCTCTCGAAGAAGATACGCTCAGGCTTACCAAATTGAAGACAGCAACCTAAATGAAAAGAACAACGTGTAACAAACTCATTGCGCTGGCAGTGGCGGCATTCAGTGTGCAATCAGCACAGGCGATTGTGTTAGGAGATGAACTAACCGACTCTGTTGATCGTGTTACTTTACGAGCAAGTAATATGGCAGAGTTCCCACTGTGTGGCGGCACCATGCTGACGGAGCAGTGGGTGTTGACTGCGGCACACTGCGTGGTAATGGGGCAGGGAACGAACGAAGCAAGCTACTATGTGACCCCGCCGGGCGAGTTGTCGGTGAATGCGAATGTGCATGAACTTAATTCAGCAGGGCTTGATAACTTCTATCCGGTGTCTCACGTTGTGGTTCATCCGGATTACACTCGGATTTCAAAAGCTGAGACCGACAGTAATGGCAACGTGAAACCTATCCAAACCGGTTTAGATTCAGACATCGCGTTGCTGTATCTCACGCGCCCAGTGGCAAATGCGAGCTTTGCTGATTTAGCAAACAAAGCCGACATGGAGAGTATCGAAGCGCGTTTGGCAGCGGATTGGAACGATAATTACCTGACCAATCAACGTGTCGAAAATGTGCAAGTGTTTGGGTGGGGGACCACTCAGCCGGATGCTTCTGAACCTTCCAATACGCTCAAAACCACCATTAGTACATTTTTACCCATCGACAAATGTTATGAGCGTTTAGAAATTGGCAGCAGTTTTCCGGGGATCATCGACTCAAGAGAAAACCAAACCAAAATTTGTACGCTACCAACGAAAAACCGAGTATTAGAGCCGGATAGCCACACCCAATATGGTAACTCTGCATGTAAAGGTGACAGTGGGGGGCCGCTGGTCGATGTGGCAACGGGCAAACAGATTGGTATTGTTAGCGGTGGACCTCTCATTCTTCCGACATGTGGCTCTTTGACGATTCCAAGTTTCTACACCAAGGTGAGCCAATATTACGACTGGGTACAGTCTTACATTACTGCCGATGTGCCACCAAGTAGCTACATCATTGCACCGAACTTTATTAAAGAGGCTAATAACGAAGTCGGCGGAGATAAAGAGTGTCACGACGGTATTGCAACCAATAACTGTGATTTCAAAGGGTCAGATGATGATGGTGGCAGTCTGGGTCTGTGGCTATTGGGTCTATTCGTACCCTTGGCGTGGTGGCGAAGGCGTGAGGTTTGATAGGGCGATTTGAATACCAAACGAGTAAGCAGCGTTATGCGCTGCTTTGCTTTTTAATGTTCCATTTCTGTCGGCTTAAACTGAAAAACAATGCCAAGTGATCGCGGTTTTTCACGTTTTATTACACTCTTCATCATGGCTTTTACAGTGATATTCTGGGGATTTGCTTGCTATTGCAGCATGTAAACATATACTAGTCTGCTGCGAAAAACTCGTCGCAATTTTATCGTCGTCCTAGACGTGATTTGACCAATATATAAGACAAGTAACATGCAAGTATCAGATTTCCATTTCGACCTTCCAGATGAACTTATCGCTCGTTACCCTCAGCCAGAGCGTACCGCTAGCCGACTATTACAAATGGACGGCAATACCGGAGAGCTAATTGATGGCACATTTACTGATGTATTGGGCCAAGTTCAACCCGGTGATCTCGTGGTGTTTAATAATACTCGTGTTATACCTGCTCGTCTTTTTGGTCGTAAAGAGTCGGGTGGTAAGCTAGAGGTGCTGGTGGAGCGCATGCTTGACGAGAAAAGCATCCTCGCGCACGTTCGCTGCTCTAAATCTCCAAAACCAGGTACAACCATCATTGTTGGCGAGAATGATGAATACTCAGCAGAAATGGTGGCGCGTCATGACGCTCTATTTGAACTGAAATTTAACGCTGATAAGACGGTATTAGAAATTTTGGAAGAAATCGGCCACATGCCACTTCCTCCTTACATTGACCGCCCAGATGAAGATGCAGATAAAGAGCGTTACCAAACCGTATATAACCAGAAGCCAGGCGCAGTAGCGGCGCCGACAGCGGGTCTTCATTTTGATGATGTTCTACTAGAGAAAATCAAAGCGAAAGGCGCAGAGTTTGCTTACGTCACTTTGCACGTTGGGGCAGGTACATTCCAGCCAGTAAAAGTAGAAAACATCAACGATCACCATATGCACGCTGAGTACGTAGAAGTACCGCAAGAAGTCGTCGAAGCAATTAAAGCGACGAAAGCGCGCGGTGGACGAATTATTGCTGTTGGTACTACATCGGTACGCTCACTTGAAAGCGCAGCGCAAGACGCATTGAAAAAAGGGACTGAGTTGGCCCCATTCTTTGGTGATACAGAAATCTTTATTTTCCCTGGCTACGAATATCAGCTTGTGGATTGCTTGATTACCAATTTCCACCTGCCAGAATCCACACTGATCATGTTGGTGAGTGCATTTGCAGGTTATGAGAACACCATGAATGCTTACAAGCATGCGGTAGAAAACAAATATCGCTTTTTCTCATATGGTGATTCAATGTTCATCAAGAAGAAAACGATTTAGTAAAAAATAAGATTTACGAGTGCTAGCAGTAAGCTAGGAAATAGAGCAGAACCTCTGCTTTATCTCTCGCAAGGAAAAGCGACCGCTCCTTAAAGTAGGGTAGAGCCCTAAACACTCAGTCAGACTGTTTCTCTGACACCCGGAGGCATCGTGAAATTAAAATTCGATCTTAAGAAGAAAAACGGCAATGCGCGTCGTGGTCAACTGACTTTCGAACGTGGCACTGTTCAAACCCCAGCGTTTATGCCAGTTGGTACTTACGGTACGGTTAAAGGCATGACGCCAGAAGAAGTGAAAGGTACGGGCGCAGAAATCTTACTAGGTAACACGTTCCACCTTTGGCTGCGTCCAGGTCAAGAAGTCATGAAAATGCACGGCGACTTGCATGATTTTATGAACTGGCACGGTCCTATTCTTACTGATTCAGGCGGCTTCCAAGTATTCAGCCTTGGCAAGATGCGTACTATTACCGAAGAGGGTGTGCACTTCCGTAACCCAGTTAATGGTGACAAGATTTTCATGGACGCAGAAAAGTCGATGGAAATTCAAAAAGACCTAGGTTCTGACATCGTCATGATTTTTGACGAGTGTACGCCATACCCAGCGACACACGATGAAGCGAAGAAATCGATGGAAATGTCACTACGTTGGGCACAGCGCTCACGTGATCACTTCGAGAAGCTAGAAAACCCGAACAACCTGTTTGGTATTGTTCAAGGTGGTGTTTACGAAGATCTACGTGATGTGTCGGTAAAAGGTCTAACGGAAATCGGTTTTGACGGTTACGCGGTTGGTGGCTTGGCAGTAGGCGAGCCTAAAGAAGACATGCACCGTATTCTTGAGCACACTTGTCCGCAGCTTCCAGAAGACAAGCCTCGCTACCTAATGGGCGTGGGTAAACCAGAAGACTTGGTTGAAGGTGTTCGCCGCGGTATCGACATGTTTGACTGTGTAATGCCAACGCGTAACGCGCGTAATGGTCACCTGTTTGTGACTGGTGGTGTGATCAAGATCCGTAATGCGAAACATAAAACGGATACAACCCCGTTGGATCCGCACTGTGACTGTTACACTTGTCAAAACTACAGTAAATCGTACCTTCATCACTTAGAGCGTTGTAATGAAATTCTGGGTGCTCGTCTGAATACGATCCACAACCTACGCTACTACCAGCGTCTGATGGAAAGTATTCGTAAAGCGATTGATGAAGATCGTTTTGATGAGTTTGTTACTGAGTTCTATGAGCGTCGTGGCCGTGAAGTGCCACCACTAGCAAAAGAACAGTCATTGACGGACTAAAAAGAATTAAAGCCTTTGGCATGTCGCCAGAGGCTTTTGCTAATAAAGTAGGCTAACGCACGTTATTTTTGAGAGAGTGATCGCTATTAGTTACTCTCAGACTTGAATCTAAAATGCGAAAGCCCAACTTGTTGGATTATCAATAAAATATAATGAGGATGTTTTAATGTTTATTTCTCAGGCTCACGCAGCAGCAGAAGGCGCGCCAGCAGGCGGTGGTTTTGAAATGCTAATCATGCTTGGCATGTTCGCAGTGATCTTTTACTTCATGATTTACCGCCCACAAGCGAAACGTGTAAAAGAGCACAAGAACCTAATGGCTTCTATGGGCAAAGGCGACGAAGTTCTAACTAGCGGTGGCCTAGTGGGTAAAATCACTAAGATTGCTGAAGACAATGACTACATTTCAATCGAGCTTAACGCGAACAATGAAGTGGTAATCAAGAAAGACTTCATCACTGCAGTGTTGCCAAAAGGTACGCTTAAGTCTCTATAAAACAGCTAAAGGATCCTCGCTGTGCTAAACCGTTATCCATTATGGAAGTACTTGATGGTATTTTTTGCCATCATCACCGCTGCGTTATACGCACTTCCAAATATCTACGGTGAAGATCCGGCTATTCAAGTTACAGGGGCGCGTGGCGCCTCTGTAGATATGTCAACGCTGGATGCTGTCACTACTGCTCTTGATAAAGAGCAACTCTCTCATAAATCCATTGCTCTCGAAAATGGATCAATTCTTGTTCGTTTTAACGACACTGACACACAAATCAGTGCTCGTGATGTCATCAGCGAAGCGCTTGGCAAAGACACAATTGTTGCACTTAACCTTGCTCCTTCTACACCCGATTGGCTAGAAGCGATTGGCGCGTCACCATTAAAGCTGGGTCTTGACCTTCGTGGTGGTGTCCACTTCTTAATGGAAGTAGACATGGACGCGGCGATGGAAAAGCTCGTTGGTCAGCAAGAAGAAGCTTTCCGTAGCGAACTTCGTGAGGCAAAAATTCGTTATCGTGCTATTCGCCCTTCTGGCAAAGAAGCGGTAGAGGTTCTGCTACGTAACGAAGAGCAATTAGCAGAAGCGAAAGCAATGCTAGAAAAGAATCACCCGGACATGCTCTTTGTCGAATCTGATTCAAATGGCCGTTACGCTCTTACTGCGACCTTTACCGAGCAACGTTTACAAGAGATCCGTAACTACGCTGTTGAGCAAAACATTACGATTTTACGTAACCGTGTAAACGAGCTAGGTGTTGCAGAGCCTCTCGTTCAACGTCAAGGTGCAAGTCGAATTGTTGTTGAGCTTCCTGGTGTTCAAGATACTGCTCGTGCAAAAGAGATTCTAGGTGCGACTGCAACGCTAGAATTCCGTGAAGTTGACGATAAAGCTGACCTATCAGCGGCGGCAAATGGTCGTGCGCCAGCAGGCAGTGAAATCAAAATGGACCGAGACGGTCGTCCGGTTGTGCTTAAGAAGCGTGTTATTCTTGGTGGTCAAAGCATTACGGATGCAAGCTCAAGTGTCGATGAATACGGTCGTCCACAAGTTAACATCTCGCTAGACAGCGAAGGTGGTAACAAGATGTCAGCGTTCTCTAAGAAGAACATCGGTAAGCTAATGGCTACCGTGTTTGCTGAGTACAAAGACAGTGGTCGTCGTACGCCAGAAGGCAAAGTCATCCTAGATAAGCATGAAGAAGTCATCAACCAAGCGACGATTCAATCGGCTCTTGGACGTAACTTCCGTATCACGGGTATAGACTCCGCAGCTGAAGCGCACAACCTTGCACTTCTATTACGTGCTGGTGCACTGATCGCACCTATCTCTATCGTTGAAGAGCGTACTATTGGTCCATCAATGGGCCAGCAAAACATCGATATGGGTATCCAAGCGTGTATCTGGGGTATGGTTGCGGTAATGCTGTTTACACTGCTTTACTACCGTGGCTTTGGCTTGATTGCCAACATCGCTCTAATGGCTAACTTAGTGTTGATCATTGGTGTGATGTCGATGATTCCAGGCGCTACCATGACGCTTCCGGGGATTGCCGGTATCGTGTTAACAGTCGGTATGGCGGTTGATGCGAACGTACTGATCTTCGAGCGTATCCGTGAAGAGCTTCGCGATGGGCGTAGTCCACAACAAGCGATTCACCAAGGTTACGCGAATGCATTCAGTACGATTGCCGATGCGAACATCACGACACTGATTACTGCAATTATCCTATTTGCAGTCGGTACTGGTGCAGTGAAAGGTTTCGCGGTTACTCTATCTATCGGTATCTTAACTTCAATGTTCACCGCCATTATTGGTACACGTTGTATCGTGAACCTGATTTACGGTGGCAAACGCGTTGATAAATTGTCGATCTAAGGCTGGGAATTAATATGTTTCAAATTCTAAAAGCAGAGAAGACGATCGGCTTTATGCGTTGGTCGAAAGTAGCATTCGTTTTTTCAATCTTTATGATTGCTGCTTCTATCTTCACTTTGTCAACTAAGTGGCTAAATTGGGGCCTAGACTTCACTGGCGGTACGCTAATTGAAGTTGGCTTTGAAAAGCCTGCGAACCTTGAAAAAATCCGAACCGCTCTAGATGCGAAAGGTTTTGGTGATGCGACAGTACAAAACTTCGGTAGTGCTCGTGAAGTAATGGTTCGTCTTCGTCCACGTGATGACGTTTCTGGTGAAACGCTGGGCAACCAAATCATTGGTGCTATCAAAGATGGTACTGGCGAAAGCGTAGAAATGCGTCGTATTGAATTCGTAGGTCCTAACGTTGGTGATGAGCTAACAGAAGCTGGCGGTCTAGCGATCCTCGTGTCGCTGATCTGTATCCTGCTTTATGTCTCGATGCGATTTGAATGGCGTCTAGCGGCTGGTGCGGTTATGGCATTGGCTCACGATATCATTATCACGTTAGGTGTTTTCTCATTCCTACAAATAGAAGTTGACCTAACCATCGTCGCGGCATTATTAACGGTAGTCGGTTACTCGCTCAACGATACCATCGTTGTGTTTGACCGTATCCGTGAAAACTTCCGTAAGATGCGTAAAGGTGAGCCAGCCGATATCATGGACGCTTCAATCACCCAAACGTTGAGCCGTACGTTGATTACCTCGGGTACAACATTGTTCGTGGTAATTGCACTGTTCATGCAGGGTGGTGCGATGATTCACGGCTTCGCAACCGCACTTCTACTTGGTATCACTGTAGGTACTTACTCTTCTATCTACGTAGCATCAGCACTAGCGCTAAAACTGGGCATCCAGAAAGAGCACTTGATGCCACCTCAAGTAGAAAAAGAAGGCGCAGAGTTCGACGAAATGCCATAAGGCAGGTTGAGAATCGAAAACAAAAACCGCTGAGCAATCAGCGGTTTTTTTGTATCTGAATCGAGCCGTATGCTTGCAGAACCTCACTGTATGGAGAGCCTTACATTACAGCTAAGTAGATACGGTTCAGTAGATACAAAAAAGCCCCGCTCATTGAGTGGGGCTTTCTAAAGTCATCAGCGTGACGGGCTAAATATGACTTTCAAATCTTACTTAAGGATCGCGCTGTTACCGTTTTCGCGGATGTGCTTAAGGATAGATTTTACGCCACGAGCGCTTGAAGCAACAATGTTACCAGACTTCATGTACTCAGTGCCGCCAGCAAAGTCAGTTAGGATTGCGCCAGCTTCACGAGCAATAAGCTCACCTGCTGCCATATCCCAAGGTTTTAGACCTAGCTCGAAGTAACCATCAACACGGCCAGCAGCCACGTAACATAGGTCAAGAGCAGCAGAGCCGCTACGACGGAAATCAGCACATTCAGTGAATAGCGCACCAACGATCTTGATGTAAGACTCAGCGTGTTGTTTCTGCTTGAATGGGAAGCCTGTTGCTAGAACAGTACCTTGAAGGTCTTTTAGTTGAGCAACACGAATACGCGCACTGTTTAGTTGAGCGCCAGCACCACGTTGTGCAGTGAATAGCTCGTTTTGCATTGGATCGTAAACACAAGCAACTTCAGTTTTGCCTTTGATACGAACAGCGATAGAAACCGCGAAGTGTGGGTAACCTTTTACAAAGTTAGTGGTGCCATCCAGTGGGTCGATGATCCATTG
This sequence comes from Vibrio antiquarius, assembly GCF_000024825.1. NCBI lineage: Bacteria > Pseudomonadati > Pseudomonadota > Gammaproteobacteria > Vibrionales > Vibrionaceae > Vibrio > Vibrio antiquarius. The sequence goes on along the minus strand of NC_013456.1, from coordinate 3,055,579 downwards.
TACGTCTTTATCTTTACCTTCGATAAGACCTTGTTCTTCAGCAACGATACAGTGCTCAGGGTAAGACTGCTTGATAGTATCGATGATGATGTATTCTGCTTCTTTATCTACATTAGTGACAAAGTCATTAGTGCCTTTAAGAGTAGATTCTACTTTATCAGTGTTTTCTAATGATTTAGCAATATGATTGCCTGCCTTTCGCGCAGCGCGAATAGCAATGTTTAGCATTGGATGCATACGAATTTCCCAACGGATGTTAAAGAACAAATGAAAGCGGCGGCGAGTATACCAGAGATCAGTAAAAAGGGAAGTGGTTATTTTTTGTTCTAAAGTCAGTGGTTTTATTGTATTTAGCTTGAGGCGAACGAGAACAATGACCAAGAATGAGAAGAGAGGCCTGCTTCGCCCTAGGGAGTGTTAAAAAACTATGGTAACATTCTGCGGTTTTAATTTAGGTAGCAAACACAGATGTTGGATCAAGTAAAAATTGTACTCGTAGGTACCTCTCATTCAGGCAATATTGGCTCAGCAGCTCGAGCTATGAAAGTGATGGGTTTAAGCCAACTAGTATTAGTCGATCCACAATGTGAAGTGGACGAACAAACTCTTGCTTTGGCTGCGGGTGCTGGTGATATTGCTCAAAATGCAAAGATTGTCGGCACATTAGAAGAAGCGGTTGAAGATTGCAGTCTCGTGGTGGGCTCCAGTGCTCGCTCTCGTACATTAGAATGGCCAATGCTTGAGCCACGTGAATGTGGTGAGAAATTTGCGGTTGAGGGTAGAAAACACCCTGTCGCGCTCGTGTTTGGTCGTGAAAGAACTGGTCTAACAAATGAAGAGCTGCAAAGGTGTCACTACCATGTTTGCATTCCTGCTAACCCTGAATATAGCTCGCTTAACCTAGCGATGGCCGTACAAACTCTGAGTTACGAAGTACGAGTTGCGCATTTGAACTTAGAGCAAAGCCAGTTTGCCCCAAATGAGCCGGAAGAGTACCCACGTCATAGAGAGCTCGAAATGTTCTTCGAGCATCTTGAAAAGGTGATGGTTGAGACCCAGTTTATCAATAAAGAGCAACCAGGACAGGTGATGAATAAATTGCGTCGCTTGTTCTCTCGTGCTCGGCCAGAAACCCAGGAGCTCAATATTCTACGCGGCATTTTAACCTCGATAGAAAAGAAGTTCTGAATAAAGAATAACCGCTTTAGGTGTAAGGATGAATACCTGAGTAAAATGGTCAAATAAATACTTGACCAAATTACTCAGGTATGGAAAAATCTTAACCATTATAAACCATGTGGATACGGTGTGGTATGAAACTTACATCTAAAGGAAGATATGCGGTGACAGCCATGCTGGATGTGGCACTGCATTCGCAACAAAACCCTGTGCCTCTTGCTGACATCTCAGAGCGTCAGGGGATCTCGCTCTCTTACTTAGAGCAGCTATTTTCAAAATTGCGTAAAGCAGGTCTCGTTGCCAGCGTTCGTGGTCCTGGTGGTGGTTACCGACTTGGTGCCGAAGCACACAGTATAGCTATTGGTACCGTGATTGCAGCCGTTGATGAGTCAGTCGATGCAACCAAATGCCAGGGCAAAGGAGATTGCCAAGGTGGAACACGTTGCCTTACTCACACGCTATGGCGCGACTTAAGCTCTCGCATTAGTGACTTCTTGAATAACATCACTCTTGGTGAGTTGATGACAGACAATGAAGTCCTCGAAATTTCTGATCGTCAGGACATTGATCTGGCGGTAACCCATGGGCTATCAAACAAAAATACAACCGCCGCGCCCATCGGTGTAAACGTCCGCTCTTAGCGGTCAGCTTTTTACATTGGAGTAGAGAATGAAACTGCCGATTTATCTTGATTATTCCGCTACATGTCCAGTTGATCCACGTGTTGCTGAAAAAATGGTTCAGTACATGACAATGGATGGCACATTTGGCAACCCAGCGTCGCGTTCGCACCGTTACGGCTGGCAGGCAGAAGAAGCGGTCGATACTGCTCGTGAGCAAATTGCTGACCTTCTAAATGCAGATCCTCGCGAAATCGTATTTACATCTGGTGCGACAGAATCAGACAACCTTGCTATTAAAGGTGCAGCGCACTTTTACTCGAAGAAAGGCAAGCACGTAATCACTTGTAAAACAGAGCACAAAGCCGTTCTTGACCCATGTCGTCAACTTGAGCGTGAAGGCTTTGAAGTGACTTACCTTGAGCCAGAATCAAATGGCTTGATCGATCTAGAGAAGCTTAAAGCGGCAATGCGTGATGACACAGTGCTTGTGTCTATTATGCACGTAAACAACGAGATTGGTGTGGTTCAAGACATTACAGCGATCGGCGAATTGTGTCGTGAGCGTAAAATTGTTTTCCACGTGGATGCAGCGCAATCTGCAGGTAAATTACCAATCGACGTTCAAGAGATGAAAGTTGACCTAATTTCGCTTTCTGCTCACAAAGTTTATGGCCCTAAAGGCATCGGTGCACTTTACGTTCGTCGTAAGCCTCGTATTCGTCTTGAAGCGCAAATGCACGGTGGCGGCCATGAGCGTGGTTTCCGCTCTGGTACACTTCCTACCCACCAAGTCGTTGGTATGGGTGAAGCATTCCGCATTGCAAAAGAAGACATGCAAAAAGATTACGATCACGCTTTAGCGCTTCGTAACCGTCTTTTTGATGGCGTGAAAGACTTAGAAGCAGTGACGGTAAACGGTGACCTTGAGCAACGTGTACCACACAACCTAAACATCAGCTTCGCATTCGTAGAAGGTGAATCACTACTAATGTCGCTTAAAGATCTAGCGGTATCTTCTGGTAGTGCTTGTACGTCTGCAAGTCTTGAGCCTTCTTACGTTCTTCGTGCCCTAGGCATGGATGATGAATTGGCTCACAGCTCGGTTCGTTTCTCGTTTGGTCGTTTCACGACTGAAGAAGAAATTGATTACGCAATTGAACAAATCCGCGTTGCAGTGACTAAGCTACGCGACATGTCTCCTCTATGGGATATGTACAAAGAAGGGATTGATTTGAGCACTGTTGAATGGGCTCACCATTAATCTCAGGGATTGAAATAGAGGATTCGAGGTAATTTATCATGGCATACAGCGAAAAAGTAATTGATCACTACGAGAACCCACGTAACGTTGGTTCATTCGATAAAGAAGACCCATCAGTAGGTAGCGGCATGGTTGGCGCTCCAGCTTGTGGTGACGTAATGAAGCTTCAAATCAAAGTGACACCTGAAGGTATCATCGAAGATGCGAAGTTCAAAACATACGGTTGTGGTAGTGCAATCGCATCAAGCTCACTAGTAACTGAGTGGGTAAAAGGCAAGTCAGTTGATGAAGCAGCAGCAATTAAAAACTCTGAAATTGCTGAAGAGCTAGAGCTTCCACCAGTGAAAGTTCACTGTTCAATTCTTGCTGAAGATGCAATCAAAGCAGCGGTTGCAGACTACAAGAAAAAACACCAAGAATAATTATTCCGTAATATAATGGGAGCTTTGACGCTCCCATTCCAATCGAAATTTAGACAGACTAAGGTGCAGTATGGCCATCACAATGACAGAATCAGCGGCAAGTCGCGTAAGAGCATTCCTAGATAACCGAGGCAAAGGTATCGGTTTACGTCTTGGAGTGAAGACGACTGGTTGTTCAGGCATGGCATATGTACTTGAGTTTGTTGATGAGCTTAACGAAGAAGATGAAGTTTTTGAACTCTCTGGAGTGAAAATCATCATCGACAAAAAAAGCTTAGTGTACCTAGACGGTACCGAATTGGATTACGTGAAAGAAGGGTTGAATGAAGGTTTTGAATTCAACAACCCTAACGCGAAAAGTGAATGTGGTTGTGGTGAAAGCTTCAACGTCTAATTGATTGTCCTTCTGGGCAAGCGAGTCCGGAAGGCTTTACTAGGACCCGAACTTAATGAATCACTTTGAATTATTTGGGCTACCAAGTCAGTTTAAGCTGGATGGTAGCCTTCTTTCTTCTCAGTTCCGAGAACTACAAAAACGCTTCCACCCGGATAACTTTGCAACGGGATCTGAACGTGACCGTTTGATGGCGGTGCAAAAGGCAGCGCAAATCAACGATGCCTATCAAGTTCTGAAAAATCCTATCTCCCGTGCCGAGTACATCCTCGCAGAGCAGGGAGTTGAGATCCGAGGTGAACAGCAGACAATGCAAGATCCAATGTTCTTAATGGAGCAAATGGAGCTGCGCGAAGAACTGGAAGAAATTGCTGACAGCACCGATCCTGAATCGGCGCTTTTTGACTTCGATTCTAAGGTCAGCAAAATGTACAAACAGCATCTGGCAAGCGTCGAGCAAGAGCTTGATGATGGTCTTTGGGCTGAAGCCGCAGACCGAGTTCGTAAGCTAAAATTCATTGCCAAACTAAAGAACGAAATTGAACTAGTCGAAGACAAACTCCTCGGCTAGTTAGCGTGACAAGGACCTATCATGGCACTACTTCAAATCGCAGAACCGGGCCAAAGCTCGGCACCTCATGAGCATAAGTTAGCAGCGGGTATCGACTTAGGTACTACCAACTCTTTGGTTGCTTCTGTACGTAGCGGCGATGCAACTCCACTTGCGGACGAGCAGGGCCGTACTATTTTACCTTCAGTCGTTAATTACACTGAGGAAACGTTAACGGTTGGCCACGAAGCCAAAGCCAAAGCAGAGCTTGAACCAGAGAACACTATTATCTCTGTAAAACGTTTGATCGGTCGTTCATTAAAGGACATTCAGTCCCGTTACTCTTCACTTCCTTATCGTTTTAGAGAGAGTGAAAATGGTCTTCCAATCCTGCAAACGCCTCAAGGTGACAAAAACCCGATTGAAGTATCTGCGGACATTCTAAAAGCGCTAGGTAAGCGAGCAGAAGAAACGTTAGGTGGTGAGTTAGCGGGTGTTGTGATCACTGTTCCTGCTTACTTTGATGATGCTCAGCGTGCAGGTACGAAAGACGCCGCGAAATTAGCAGGTCTTCATGTGCTGCGTCTGCTTAACGAACCAACCGCCGCGGCAATTGCTTATGGCCTAGACTCAGGCCAAGAAGGGGTGATTGCGGTTTACGATCTAGGTGGCGGTACATTTGATATCTCTATTCTACGTTTGTCGAAAGGCGTATTTGAAGTATTAGCAACAGGTGGTGACTCTGCGTTAGGCGGTGATGACTTTGACCATCTGTTAGCGGATTACCTAATGGAGCAAGCGGGTCTCGAAGCCCCACTTTCTGCTGAAATAAACCGTACGCTACTGAACATTGCTACTGCGACTAAGATTGCTTTCTCTGAGCAAGACAGCGTTGACGTTGACGTGTTTGGTTGGAAGGGCACCGTTACTCGTGAGCAGTTCGAAGATCTGATTCGCCCATTAGTGAAGAAAACACTAATGTCTTGTCGTCGTGCATTAAAAGATGCTGATGTTAACGCAGACGAAGTACTCGAAGTTGTCATGGTTGGTGGTTCAACACGCACATTGCTGGTTCGTGAAATGGTAGGCGAGTTTTTTGGCCGCACACCGCTAACAAGCATTAATCCTGATGAAGTTGTCGCAATCGGCGCGGGTATCCAAGCCGACATTCTAGCGGGTAACAAGCCTGATTCAGAAATGTTACTTCTTGACGTGATCCCACTGTCGCTTGGTATTGAAACCATGGGTGGTCTGGTTGAGAAGATCATCCCTCGCAATACCACGATTCCTGTTGCGCGTGCGCAAGAATTTACCACATTCAAAGATGGCCAAACGGCCATGAGTGTTCATGTGGTACAAGGTGAGCGTGAAATGGTTGATGATTGTCGTTCACTGGCTCGTTTCTCATTGAAAGGCATTCCACCGATGGCGGCGGGTGCGGCACATATTCGTGTGACTTACCAAGTTGACGCTGACGGTCTTCTTTCTGTTACGGCAATGGAAAAGAGCACCGGTGTTCAGTCAGAGATTCAAGTAAAACCTTCTTACGGGTTAAGCGATAATGAAGTGGCGGATATGCTGCGTGATTCAATGACGCACGCTAAAGAAGACATGCAAGCTCGTGCGCTAGCGGAGCAGCGTGTTGAGGCCGACCGTGTGATAGAAGGTTTGATTGCAGCGATGCAAGCTGATGGTGACGAACTACTATCAGAACAAGAGAAACAAGACCTGATAAAAGCCATCGAAGCCTTGATTGAGCTGCGTAATGGTGATGATGCAGATGCGATTGAGCAAGGCATTAAAGATACCGATAAAGCGAGCCAAGATTTCGCATCGCGCCGTATGGATAAATCGATTCGAGCTGCGCTGTCAGGTCAATCAGTAGACGATATATAAGAGATAAGTAGTTATGCCTAAGATTATTGTATTACCACACGACGATTTGTGCCCAGAAGGCGCAGTGTTGGAAGCAAACACTGGTGAAACCGTTCTGGACGTAGCGCTAAAAAATGGTATCGGTATTGAACATGCGTGTGAAAAATCATGTGCTTGTACCACCTGTCACGTGATCATCCGTGAAGGTTTTGATTCGCTAGAAGAAAGTGAAGAGCTGGAAGACGACATGCTGGATAAAGCGTGGGGTCTAGAGCCTGAATCACGTCTAGGGTGTCAGGCGAAAATTGCGGATGAAGACTTAGTAGTAGAAATTCCTAAGTACACGCTGAACCACGCTTCAGAAGATCACTAAAACTATCTTCCCAATATAGGGAAGAAGCAAAAGGAAGATGAGCAATGAAATGGACAGATTCTCGCGATATCGCGATTGAACTTTGTGACAAGTTTCCAGATGTTGATCCGCAAACGGTGCGTTTTACCGATCTTCATCAATGGATCATGGAGTTAGATGAGTTTGAAGATGACCCAAACCATTGTAACGAAAAGATTCTGGAAGCCGTTATCATGTGCTGGATGGATGAAGCAGACTAAGTCTGTAAAACACAGCCTAGTTAACAATTCTTAATAAAAAAAGCGGACCTTTAGGTCCGTTTTTTTATCCAATTGACATTTTTGCCCTACATAATGCTAACATCCGTGAGTTATTAAAAAGAAGCAGCGTAGGCAACGCTGCTATAAGACAAGGAGAAACCATGTCTACACAGATGTCTGTATTTTTAAGTCAAGAGTCGGCAGCACCACATTGGGGTGAAAAAGCACTGCTTTCATTCGCTGAAAACGGCGCAACCATTCATTTAGGTGAAGGTCACGATCTTGGTGCAATTCAACGTGCAGCTCGTCAGCTAGATGGCCAAGGAATTCGTTCTATTTTTCTTTCCGGTGATAACTGGGATTTAGAGAGCGTTTGGGCTTTCCACCAAGGTTACCGTAACCCAAAAAAACATGGCTCGGTTGAGTGGTCTGCATTGTCTGAAGAAGATCAAGCAGAGCTTCAAGCGCGTATTACTGCGACTGATTTTACCCGAGATATCATCAATAAAACCGCAGAAGAAGTTGCCCCTCGTCAGCTAGCGACAATGGCCGCTGAATTCATCAAATCTGTTGCACCTAAAGGCACAGTGACAGCTCGTATCGTCAAAGACAAAGACTTGTTGGCAGAAGGTTGGGAAGGTATTTACGCCGTAGGCCGTGGTTCGGAGCGTACTTCTGCGATGCTCCAGCTAGACTACAACCCGACAGGTGACGAGAACGCACCAATATTCGCGTGTCTTGTCGGTAAAGGTATCACCTTTGATTCGGGTGGTTACAGCTTGAAGCCTTCTAACTTCATGAGCGCAATGAAAGCAGACATGGGTGGCTCAGGCACCATCACCGGTGGTCTTGCACTGGCGATTCTTCGTGGTTTGAACAAGCGTGTAAAACTGATCCTTTGTTGTGCAGAGAACATGGTTTCTGGTCGCGCACTCAAGCTTGGCGACATCATCACCTACAAAAACGGTAAAACCGTTGAAATCATGAACACCGATGCAGAAGGTCGTTTAGTGCTTGCTGATGGCCTTATCTACGCCAGTGAACAAAAACCTGAGTTAATCATTGATTGTGCAACACTAACAGGTGCGGCGAAGAATGCGTTGGGTAATGATTACCACGCACTAATGAGTTTCGATGACGAGTTATCGCATCAAGCGCTCACTGCGGCAAACCAAGAAAAAGAAGGTTTATGGTCGCTACCACTTGCTGACTTCCACCGTGGAATGCTGCCGTCAAACTTTGCTGACCTATCGAATATCAGTTCTGGCGACTACTCTCCGGGTGCAAGCACAGCAGCAGCATTCTTGTCTTACTTCGTAGAAGACTACAAAAAAGGCTGGTTGCACTTCGACTGTGCGGGTACATACCGTAAAGCCGCGTCTGATAAATGGGCTGCGGGAGCTACGGGTATGGGCGTTCGTACACTTGCTCGTTTCCTCAATGAGCAAGCTGGTAAATAAGATTGATTGCAGCACTCCTTGTTTGAGTGCTGCTCTTACCCAGTAAGTCACTTTAAAAACACAACTATTATTACAAGTACAGAAAGGAAACTTTATGGCTCTAGAAAGAACATTTTCAATCATTAAGCCGGATGCGGTAGAGCGAAACCTAATTGGTGAAATCTATAACCGTATTGAAAAGGCTGGCCTACGTATTGTCGCTGCTAAAATGGTTCACCTGACTGAAGATCAGGCAAGCGGTTTTTATGCAGAGCATGAAGGTAAAGAGTTTTTCCCTCCACTAAAAGAGTTCATGACATCTGGTCCTATTATGGTTCAGGTACTGGAAGGTGAAAATGCGATTGCACGTTACCGTGAACTGATGGGTAAAACTAACCCAGAGGAAGCGGCATGCGGTACGCTTCGTGCCGATTACGCACTTAGCATGCGTCACAATTCAGTTCATGGTTCCGATAGCCCTGAATCTGCAGCGCGTGAAATTGAGTTTTTCTTCCCTGAGTCAGAGGTTTTCTCTCGCTAATTAGGCGTGATACTGCACTTGTTAGTGATGCTCTGATACAGAAAAGCCTCGGAACTTTCCGAGGCTTTTTCATTTCATATGCCTAAGTTGAGTGGCAATGTTGACTGCATAAGTGATCTCTTACACGCTAACTAGTCTGACTATATAATGGGCTTTAAAACCCAGTAACGTGAGTTATTTTTAGTCTTTTCCCTTTACGATTTCTACGCTTTTACTTTTGATAGTGTAATAGCCACTTATAGCGCAAGAGGCGCTTAAAATTTAATCATTTTGATTTTAATGCCTTAGCAAACTCAGGGTTTTACACCCCTTGTTGTAGCTGCATAAAGGCTGTACAATTCGCGCCCTTATTCTTGTTTCAGTCATTGAGAGGCAACATGACCACTGAAAAAATCAATCTACTCGACTTTGATCGCAAAGGCATGCGTCAGTTTTTCGCAGAAGAACTCGGCGAGAAAGCGTTTCGTGCCGATCAGGTTATGAAGTGGATCTACCATTTCGGTGTAGATGACTTCGAAAAAATGACAAACATTAACAAGAAGCTGCGCGAAAAGCTTTTACACAAGTGCGAAATCAAGGCACCAACAGTCGCAGAAGCTCAGCACTCTTCTGATGGTACGATCAAGTGGGCGATGAACGTTGGTGATCAGGATGTGGAGACGGTTTACATTCCAGAAGATGATCGTGCAACGCTTTGTGTGTCTTCTCAGGTAGGTTGTGCGTTGGAATGTAAGTTCTGCTCAACCGCACAGCAAGGCTTTAACCGTAACTTGAAAGTTTCAGAGATCATCGGTCAGGTGTGGCGCGCTGCACGTGAAATTGGTCTTGAGAAAGAAACAGGTCGCCGCCCAATTACTAACGTCGTGATGATGGGGATGGGTGAACCGCTTCTAAACATGAAGAACTTGATCCCTGCATTAGAACTAATGCTGGACGATCTTGGCTTTGGTTTGTCAAAACGTCGTGTGACTGTATCTACATCAGGTGTGGTTTCTGGTCTTGATCAGATGACAGGCAAAATCGATGTAGCGTTGGCAATTTCCCTTCATGCGCCAAACGATAAGCTGCGTAGTGAAATCATGCCAATTAACGATCGTTGGGATATTCAAGATTTCCTAGCATCAGTTCGCCGTTACATCGCTTCATCGAATGCAAACCGCGGTAAGGTAACGGTTGAGTACGTACTTCTTGATCATGTGAATGATGACATGGACCATGCTCGTGAACTGGCTGAGCTGATGAAAGACACACCATGTAAGATTAACTTGATTCCGTTTAACCCGTACCCAGGTTCACCTTACAAGAAACCAAGTAACTCACGTATCGATCGCTTCCAAAAAACATTGATGCAATATGAGCATACAGTAACGGTTCGTAAGACTCGTGGCGATGACATTGATGCAGCGTGTGGTCAGTTAGTCGGTGATGTGATTGACCGAACTAAACGTACTGCAATGTTAAAAGCGTCGCGCGGTGCTGATACCATTGAAGTAAAAGCCGTATAAACGACCGGAATTCAAAAATAGCCAGAGCCATTTGCTCTGGCTATTTTGTTTAGCGATAAGAGCATTTCTGCCAAGATTTATGACGACAACTCTCCAACTCGAGGTTATTTGGGTATAATTTCGAATTCCTTTGTCAAAGTTTGGACAAAAGCTTGAGCTATCTGTTAGTTTGAGTGTAAAGAGTTTTTGTCTTCGTTACACATTCGCTTATCATGATATGTGACATTAACGATGACACCGATAATTCTCAGCATTTTCTCACATACGCTTTGCTGATTTTTGCAAAACGGGTATTCACACTCAAATCGCTGAGAGTTTCTTAAAATTATTATTTTGGTTAACGCGTTTAGGCTAGCTATCTTTTAAAGAGGCTTAAGAACAATAACGAAAATACATAACCACGTTAGCCACTAAAACAGATTAAATACCACCATTATGACAGAACACGAAAATACGAATGAAGTGCCACTTTCTATTGAAGCTGGCACATTACTGAAAAACAAACGCGAATCTCTTGGGATGAGTCAAAAGCAAGTTGCTGATCGCCTGAGGCTTCGCGTTTCTGTTATTGAAGATATTGAAAATAACCGATTTGAGTCTCAACAAGTTGCGACATTTACGCGTGGTTACTTGCGTTCTTACGCGAAGTTCGTGGGCCTTGATGAGAAGATGGTTTTGACTGCGTTAGAGCAGACAGCAGATGTACAGCCACAAGAGCAAGAAATTGAAATGCAGAGTTTCTCTCGCAAAACAAAAGATGAGAAGCACAATAGCCGTATCATGCTCCTGACTTGGGTTATCGGGTTGGTCATTATTGGTATTTCTGCAGCTTGGTGGTGGCAAAACCAGCAAGAGAATAGCCTAACGAAGGAAGTTACGGATTCAAGTGTTGAAGCGCCGAAGCCCACAGCGCAAGAGTTAGCTGATATCGATTTAATGACGGCTGAGGAATTAATCGCAAGTACTCCTGAAGACGTTGTTTCAACAAGTAATGATGTTGTTTCAACAAGTAATGATGTTGTTGAAACGAGTGAAGTACCAGTCGAGCAAGGTAGCGATCCTCTGCTTGCTGAAACTGAAAATACAACAAGCGTAGATTCTGAAGAACCTGTTGCCGTGATTGAAACTGCGGAAGAGGAACAGCCTGCGCCAGTCGTACCTGAAGGCATGACACTTCTTACTATGAAGTTTAAAGCGGACTGTTGGATTCAAGTAAAAGACACCAATGGTAAAACGCTGGTAAGTGGTACTCATAAACCAGGACAAGATGTAGAACTTACCGGAAAAGCGCCGTTTAAAGTGATATTAGGCGCACCGGAAGGGGTTACAATGACATTTGCAAGTGAACCTGTCGACCTTTCTGGGTATACTTCAGGCAAAGTAGCTAGATTCACTCTACCGTTATAAAAAATTATGCAACACGAATCTCCAATTATTCGTCGTAAATCGACGCGTATTTATGTGGGTGATGTGCCAATTGGTGATGGTGCGCCAATTGCCGTACAGTCAATGACTAACACTCGCACGACTGACGTAGAAGCGACAGTCGCTCAAATCCGAGCACTAGAAAAAGTCGGTGCAGATATCGTTCGAGTTTCTGTACCTACCATGGACGCAGCAGAAGCTTTCAAACTGATTAAACAGCAAGTTTCTGTACCATTAGTGGCTGATATTCATTTCGACTATCGTATCGCGCTGAAAGTGGCGGAGTACGGTGTTGACTGTTTACGCATCAACCCAGGTAACATCGGCAATGAAGAGCGCATTCGCGCTGTTGTTGACTGTGCTCGCGATAAAAACATCCCAATCCGTATTGGTGTCAACGGTGGATCTTTGGAAAAAGATTTACAGATGAAATACGGCGAACCAACGCCAGAAGCTTTAGTTGAATCGGCGATGCGTCACGTAGATCATCTCGATCGTCTTAACTTTGACCAATTTAAAGTTAGCGTGAAAGCTTCAGACGTCTTCCTTGCGGTGGATTCATACCGTCTGCTAGCGAAGAAAATCGATCAGCCTCTTCACTTGGGTATTACAGAAGCGGGTGGTGCTCGTGCTGGTGCTGTTAAGTCATCTGTTGGCTTAGGTATGCTGTTATCTGAAGGGATCGGTGATACGCTGCGTATCTCTTTGGCTGCCGATCCAGTTGAAGAAATCAAAGTCGGTTTCGACATTCTTAAATCTCTGCGTATTCGCTCTCGAGGCATCAACTTTATTGCTTGCCCAAGTTGCTCGCGCCAAGAATTTGATGTGATTGGCACGGTGAACGCACTTGAGCAGCGTTTAGAAGACATCATCACGCCAATGGATGTGTCTATCATCGGTTGTGTGGTAAACGGCCCTGGTGAAGCAGAAGTTTCTCACTTAGGTCTAGCAGGCAGTAACAAGAAGAGCGCATTCTACGAAGATGGCAAACGCCAGAAAGAACGCTTTGATAACGATGACCTTGTGAATCAGCTAGAAGCTAAGATCCGTGCGAAAGCCGCCATGATGAATGGCGAAAATCGCATCGAAGTTAAAGTACAAGATTAATCTCAACGAGAATTACGGTAAGTATTGTGGCAAAAACAATTCAAGCAATTCGAGGCATGAACGATTGCCTCCCAACTCAGTCGCCACTGTGGCAAAAACTAGAAAACACAGTGAAAAATGTAATTAGCGCATACGGTTATAACGAAGTGCGCATGCCAATCGTTGAAGAAACAAACCTATTCAGCCGCGCTGTTGGTGAAGAGACAGACGTCGTTTCAAAAGAAATGTACACCTTTGATGATCGTAACGGAGACAGCCTAACACTTCGCCCTGAAGGTACGGCGGGTTGTGTACGTTCATGTATTCAAAACAGCCTGATCAACCGTGATGAACAGCGTCTGTGGTACATGGGGCCTATGTTCCGTCATGAGCGTCCGCAGAAAGGTCGTTACCGTCAATTCCACCAGTGTGGTGTTGAGGTGTTTGGTCTAAATGGTCCAGATGTTGATGCAGAGCTTATCATGATGACGGCTCGACTATGGCGTGAGCTAGGTATCAATGAACATGTTCGTCTTGAGCTGAACTCTATCGGTTCTCAAGAAGACCGCGCAGACTACCGTACTGCACTGGTTGCATTCCTTGAGCAACATATCGATGTGCTAGACGAAGATTGTAAGCGTCGCATGCACACGAACCCACTGCGTGTTCTGGATACGAAGAATCCTGACGTTCAAGCTATTTTAGGTGATGCACCTCGCCTTTCGGAGTACTTAGGTGAAGAATCTAAAGCACACTTCGCAGGTCTATGTGAACTTTTAGACGCTGCAGGTATCGAATACACAGTTAACGAACGTCTAGTTCGTGGTCTGGATTACTACAACCGCACGGTATTTGAATGGATCACTGAAAGCCTAGGTGCTCAAGGCACCGTTTGTGGCGGTGGTCGTTACGATGGTCTTGTAGAGCAATTAGGTGGTAAACCAACACCAGCAGTTGGCTTTGCAATGGGCCTAGAGCGTCTTGTTCTGATGCTAGAAACACTAGAACTAACAGACGTTCGTCGCAGTGTGGATGTTTACGTAGTAACAGCAGGCGAAGGCACCATGATGGCAGGAATGAAGCTAGCAGAGCAGCTTCGTGAATCTATCCCTGGCGTTCGTGTGATGAATCACTTCGGTGGCGGTAACTTCAAGAAACAGTTTAAACGTGCAGACAAAGTTGGTGCTGTTATAGCATTAGTTCTGGGTGAAAACGAAGTTGCGGATAATACCGTAGTGCTGAAAGACTTGGCCGGTGGTGAGCAAGAGACTTACAACCAAGCAGAAGTTGCAGAAAAGATCGCAGCACTGATTTAAGTCTTTTAGTAATCTAACAAAATTACATCCTAGTTCGTAAGCTAAGGCTCCCAAATGTGGAGCCTTTAAACGAAATAGGAACAATGGCAGCTAAGCTGCCATTTACATGTTTTAAGAGGACAGGAAGTGGAACTTTACGATACTGAAGAACAACAAGTTGAAGCCATTAAAGACTGGTGGAAGGAAAACGGCAAAGCCGTCATCATCGGTGCGGTTGTTGGCTTAGGTGGTCTATTTGGCTGGCGTTACTACCAGGATTCTGTGATTCAGGCGAGTGAAGCAGCTTCTCAAAGCTACACGACAGCAATGAATGCTTTGCAAGATAAAGGTACTGATGCTCAAGCTGACGTGAAAGCTTTCATTGAGTCAAATGAAGTAAAAGAATATTCAGTATTGGCTGCGCTACAACTTGCTAAAGCACAAGTTGAAGCTCAAGATCTTTCTGCTGCATTGGAGCAATTGAAGTGGGCGCAAAGCAACACTCAAGATGCTGCGCTATTACCATTGATTAGTTACCGTATTGCACGCATTGAAACGGAAATGGGTAACTTTGACGCTGCAACGGCTGAGCTAAGTAACGTCACTGATGCAGCATGGACAGGGCGTATTGCTGAACTTCGTGGCGATATTGCGATTCGCCAAGGTGACAAAGATGCCGCATACGCTGCGTATACTGAAGCTCAGCAAGCGGCAGACGCAAGCCCGACGCTACAAATGAAATTGGACGATCTGGCGAAATAAGGACCGCATTGGATGAAAAGAGTCTTTAACAAAGCCTTGTTAGGGGTGTTAACAATGGGAGTGCTTGCCGGTTGTGCTGGTGAGAAAGATACCATTGTAATGGCGCCACTACCTCAGGTAGACAGTGAATTTACAACCAGTAGTGAGTGGAGCACATCGGTTGGCGATGGTGTTGGTCATTACTTTTCAAAGCTATCCCCTGTATTTGCGAATGATACATTGTTCGTGGCAAGTCGCGATGGCTTAGTAAAAGCGCTGGATCCTGAAAACGGTAAACAACGTTGGCAAACGGACCTAGAAGAAGATGTCATTGCTCGTCTCTCTGGTGGTATCACAGCAGCATACGGAAACCTTTATATTGGCTCTGAGAATGGTGAAGTCATCTCTCTTGACCAAGAAACAGGTGAAGTTGTTTGGCGTGTGAAAGTTGGTGGTGAGGTACTGGCGAAGCCAGTTGCAGATTCAGGCCTTATTATCATCAATACGAGCCGAGGCATGTTGATTGCCCTTAATGAGAGTACAGGTGAGCAACGCTGGGCATTGAGTACAGAAGTGCCGAACCTAACTTTACGTGGCGACAGTACTCCGACTGCAATTGGCGGCGGTGTATTTTGGGGAACGGCAAATGGCCGACTCGCAGCTGCTATCGTTGAGCGTGGTCAGCTGATTTGGCAACAGCCTGTTGGTACGCCAAAAGGCGCGACAGAAATTGATCGTTTGGTTGACGTTGATTCATCGCCAATTGTGCTAGGCGGTACTCTTTTCACCATTGGATACAATGGCCAACTTATAGCCATTGACTTGCGTTCAGCGAACCCGATTTGGAAGCGTAATTACTCATCTGCAACAGATATTTCTACAGATGGTAGCCGCATCTTTGTGATAACGGAAAAAGATCATGTTGTTGCCGTTGATTCACGAAGTGGGACTGAGTTGTGGGAAAACAGCTTGCTTGAGCACCGACAACTTACAGCGCCAGTTATTGTCGGCAATTATCTCGTTGTCGGTGACACGCTTGGTTACCTTCACTGGATGGATCGTTCAACAGGCGAATTTGTTGCGCAGCAGTTTATCGATGATAGCGGCTTGGCCGTTGGCCCGACGTTATTGTCGGATGGTTATGTGATTACAACTCGCAACGGCGATGTAAAGAAACTAACCATTAACGAATAATATCGTGATATAATTCACATTCGGCTCCTGGCTGGTGACAGCTAGGAGCCGTTTTGTTGTTTGAATTTATTAACCCTGACGTGGTTATAGGTAAAAAGCTGGTTTGATTTGGCATCGAGCAAGTCGTTACCTATAACTACAGAAGAAAGATTATTGTAGAGGTTGTTATGGTACCTGTTGTAGCTCTAGTAGGGCGTCCGAACGTAGGTAAATCTACACTATTTAACCGATTGACTCGCACTCGTGACGCGTTGGTTGCGGACTTTCCAGGCCTAACGCGAGACCGTAAATATGGCCAGGCGAGACTTGGTGAAGAGCACGAATTCATTGTGATTGAT
The DNA here is from genome assembly GCF_000024825.1 of Vibrio antiquarius. Lineage (NCBI taxonomy): Bacteria > Pseudomonadati > Pseudomonadota > Gammaproteobacteria > Vibrionales > Vibrionaceae > Vibrio > Vibrio antiquarius. Next base: position 3,039,099 of record NC_013456.1, on the reverse strand, counting down.
ACCGGCGGTATTGATGGCACAGAAGAAGGCGTGGAAACAAAGATGGCAGAACAGTCATTAGCCGCGATTGATGAGGCTGATGTTGTATTGTTCCTTGTTGACGGTCGTGCTGGTCTGACTCCTTCAGATGCAGCAATTGCTGCGCATCTGCGTAAAATTGAAAAGCCAGCGATGCTGGTAGTAAACAAAATAGATGGTATTGATGCCGATGCGGCGTGTGCTGATTTTTGGCAGCTCGGCGTGGATGATATGTATCAGATTGCGGCCGCTCATGGCCGTGGTGTGACCGCTTTGCTTGAGCGTGCTTTATCTCCATTCTTTGATGATCTATTAACAAGTGAATCTGAAGAAGGTGAGATTGAAGACCTGACTGGATTCGAAGACGAAGAGCCTCTTGTTGAAGATTACACTGAAGAAGACGCAGAAGCTGAATTCAAGCGCCTTCAAGAGCAGCCGATTAAGTTGGCGATCATCGGTCGTCCTAACGTAGGTAAATCGACACTGACTAACCGTATTCTGGGTGAAGAACGTGTAGTTGTATACGATATGCCTGGTACAACGCGTGATTCTATCTACATCCCGATGGAGCGTGATGGACGCGAATACGTACTAATTGATACCGCAGGTGTTCGTCGTCGTGGTCGTATCAATGAAACGGTTGAAAAGTTCTCTGTTGTTAAGACGCTGAAAGCGGTAGAAGATGCAAACGTCGTTCTACTGGTGATTGATGCACGTGAAAATATTTCAGACCAAGACCTAAGCTTGCTTGGTTTTGCACTGAATGCTGGCCGCTCAATTGTCATCGCCGTTAACAAGTGGGATGGCCTAGACAGTGACGTGAAAGAAAGCGTGAAGAAAGAACTGGACCGCCGTCTAGGATTCGTCGATTTCGCGCGTATCCACTTTATCTCTGCGCTGCACGGTACTGGCGTTGGTCACTTGTTTGAATCTATCCAAGAAGCATATAACTCGGCGACAACGCGTGTGGGTACGTCAGTACTGACGCGTATCATGAAGATGGCAGTGGATGATCACCAGCCGCCAATGGTTCGTGGTCGTCGTATCAAACTCAAATACGCACACGCAGGTGGTTACAACCCACCGATCGTTGTTATCCACGGTAACATGGTTCGTGAATTGCCAGATTCGTATAAACGTTATCTGATGAACTACTTCCGTAAGTCTCTGGAAATTATGGGAACACCGATTCGCATTAACTTCCACAACAGTGATAACCCATACGAGAACCGTACGAATAAGCTTACGCTATCACAAGAGCGTAAACGCAAACGTATGATGTCGATGGTGAAAAACCGCAATAAATAATGAAATTCGAATACCCAAGTTTCTACTTGGGTATTTTTTTATCAAAAGTAATCGTAAAAATGACTATCACAGCAACAAAGACTCGTTTTTGTCATCAAACATGGCAATTAGAAGCACAAATACAGCTCGTTCAATCTACGGAAGAAGTGACTTACGTTATTACAGATGTCACGCCGTTCCATCCCGTTAGTCACATATGGCCGGATCACCCTGCAGACAAAGGAACGTTGAAGGTGAATGGGGCTGAGCATGACGTAGTAGATTGCCAAGTTGGAGCAGTGGAGCAGGAGAGTGGTGCTTTGTATGTGGGTAGTGACATCCCTGTAAAGCGTGATGCTGAAGGTTGGGTGTTTGTCGTCGTGCATGTTTTATCACGTACGGAATCACTTGCAATTAATGACTTGGTAATATTAGCGGTAGATAAAGACTATCAAAATGCTTTGAGCCGAGGTCACACTGCAGGACACTTAGCGTATTTGGCGTTGAATAAAGTACTAGCGGAAGACTATTGGCGAAAAGACGCAGACCGCAAAGACCCGCATGGTTATTATGACTTTAATAGCTATGCGCAAGTTACGAGTTATGTCACTCCAGACAAGTGCCTCGATACGTACCGTTTAGGCAAAACACTCCGTAAAAGAGGATTAAACAGTGCAGATATGCTGAATGACCTCCAGGCGATTGCAGAAAAAGTGAATGACCAACTGGTTGAATGGCTTCAAAGAGATGCGATGATCACCATGGAATGCCACGGCGATAGATTAACTGACTCTCGCTATTGGAAATGCGATTTAGGGGAAGGTCAATTAGCGGTAATCCCTTGTGGTGGAACGCATGCGAGCCATTTAAATGAGTTTGCTTTTATCCAAGTTAAACTCGTTGAGCTCGACGCTCAAACTATCGAAATGCACACCAATGTAAACGCGGCTTTCTGAATAAGATCTTTTTATTAAATTCTAATTTTTTGTTTAATTAAATTAACTTAAGGGTTTTTATTCTGTATTAAATTGGAATACAGAATATGTAACTTATGCTTTCGGTGTGTGGTTATATAAATATTCTTTTAAGGGGTGATCGCTGATCAAGGAGTAAATATCAGACGATCAGTATAAGATCCTACTTATCAAGTATGGTTAGCGCCTCGTGAAACTTGTTGGGGCGGTGATGAAGATCAACATACTTGTTCGTTATTTTGAGTAGCATGCGTTACTCGAAATTGCTTAGTTTAGAGAGAGGAACGGGATATGCAGCAGAACATTTGCCCGACTTGCAATGTCGAACTGGAATGGACAGGACAATACCATTGTGCACAGTGTGAATCGGATTTTAAAAAAGTAGGTTTTTGCCCTGATTGTGAGGCGGAGCTGGAGAAGCTGCAAGCATGCGGTGCTGCGAGTTACTTTTGTAATGTGTGTAATGAACTCAAATCAAAATCACGTGTCCGATTTGAGTTCCAGAAAATCAGTTAACCAGAGTTTGTATTCAGTTAACGGTAGAACGAACGTCGCCTTCGGCTAATCGAGTAATCAATACATCTCCCGATTTTACATCTGAAGATTGAGTAATCACTTTACCTTGCTCAGTTTGAGTAATTGAGTAACCTCGTTTCAATGTCGCTAGCGGGCTGACGGTGTCTAACTTCTCTGCAGCAATCGCGAGTTGATGGCGCATAGTCAGTAACTTGCGATCCATTGCATCCATGAGCTTTTGCTCAACACGTTCTAGCTTCGACTTCTGCTCGGCAAGGCGTGTTACAGGAGAATTTAATTGCAGCCGATAATGTTGACGCTCGATTCGCTGTTGACGCAAGGCAATAAAACGACTCATCGCTCGCTGTAAGCGCATGTCCAACTCATCTAACTGTTGCGTCTGACGCTGCAAGCGATAGCTTGGGTGCTGTCTCTCTAGACGGTGCACTAATTGCGCAGATTGCTGCTTTTGTTGTGCTAGGTAGTAACGCATCGCGCTCGCTAACTTATGCTGGCGGGTAACTAAAGCTTGATCTTTGTGGCTGTTATCACGGCTTACTAGCTCAGCTGCTGCTGATGGAGTAGGCGCGCGTACGTCGGCGACAAAATCAGCTATTGTCACGTCGACTTCATGTCCAACGGCGCTAATAATAGGAATTTGGCTTGCTGCAATCGTGCGAGCTAATATCTCGTTGTTAAAGCACCATAAGTCTTCCAATGAACCACCACCTCGGCCCACAATTAGCACATCACATTCATCACGGCTGTTAGCGCGACCAATGGCTTGTGCGATTTGAATGGCTGCATCTTCACCTTGTACCACTGTCGGATAAATCACAACGGGTAGGGAAGGATCACGACGTTTCAATACGTCTAAGATATCGTAAAGCGCGGCACCAGTTTTCGATGTGATGACGCCAACACGTTTTGGGTGTTCAGGCAAAGGTTGCTTATTGGTTTGAGCGAACAACCCTTCTGCGGCAAGCTTCATTTTCAGCTCTTCAAACTCTTGCTGAAGACGGCCGTCACCTTCCGGTTGCATGCTTTCGATGATCAATTGGTAGTCACCGCGAGGCTCATAAAGAGAAAGACGAGCTTTTACTAGGACTTGATTACCGTTAGTGGGCTTGAAAGTAACGCGGCGATTGTTACCACGAAACATGGCACATTTAACTTGAGCGCGAGAGTCTTTAAGAGTGAGGTACCAGTGACCAGAGACAGGAGCTGAAAAGTTGGATATCTCTCCGACGAGCCAAACGATCCCCATTTCGTTTTCAAGGAGTAAACGAACTTCTGCGTTGAGACGAGAAACAGTAAAGATGTTTTGATTGGTCTTGGAGAGCACAGCTAATCTCTTAGACGTGAGTATGGAAATTAGCGGCAATATAATACATAGCAAGGGGGTAATTGCAAGAAAAAAATTAAAAAATTTGTGGTCAAGCGATTGCGTTAACCGTATAATCCCTCCGCAATATCTAATCCAAATGTAGCTTGTTGCTAACACAGGTTACCCTCATTATGCGAAACGATGAGATTGGATTGTTCTTTTTACTCCTCTAATTGTGAGATATTGCAAATGCTAAGAATTGCCAAAGAAGCGCTGACATTCGATGACGTACTACTTGTGCCAGCACACTCCACCGTTCTCCCAAACACAGCTGATCTTCGCACTCAGCTAACTAAGAACATCACCCTAAACATCCCTATGATTTCAGCGTCTATGGACACTGTTACTGAAGCTCGTCTAGCGATCGCGCTAGCGCAAGAGGGTGGCATTGGCTTTATCCACAAGAACATGTCTATTGAGCAGCAGGCAGCCGAAGTTCGTAAAGTTAAGAAGTTCGAAGCTGGTATGGTGACTGACGCGGTTACAGTAAACCCTGACGCGACCATCGCTGATGTTGTTGCACTCACTGAAAAGCATGGTTTTGCAGGTTTCCCTGTTGTCACTGAGAGCAATGAGCTTGTTGGTATTATCACTGGTCGTGACGTTCGTTTTGTGACGGACCTTTCTAAGAAAGTATCTTCAGTAATGACGCCAAAAGAGAAGTTGGCAGCGGTTAAAGAAGGTGCTACACGAGAAGAAGTGCAAGAGAAAATGCACGAAGCTCGCGTAGAGAAAGTATTGGTTGTGAATGATGAGTTCCAACTAACCGGTATGATTACTGCGAAAGACTTCCACAAAGCAGAACGTAAACCAAACGCATGTAAAGATGAGCGTGGTCGCCTACGTGTTGGCGCAGCAGTTGGTGCTGGTGCTGGTAACGAAGAGCGAGTTGCTGCACTAGTTGAAGCTGGCGTTGACGTTCTACTTATCGACTCTTCACACGGTCATTCTGAAGGTGTTCTAAGCCGCATTCGTGAAACACGTGCAGCTTACCCAGATCTAGACATCATCGGTGGTAACGTAGCAACAGGTGCTGGTGCTAAAGCACTAATCGAAGCTGGCGTAAGCGCAGTGAAAGTTGGTATCGGCCCTGGTTCTATCTGTACAACTCGTATTGTAACGGGTGTGGGAGTTCCACAAATCACTGCAATCGCAGATGCGGCAGAAGTTGCTAATGATTATGGTATTCCAGTTATCGCTGACGGTGGTATCCGTTTCTCAGGTGATATCTGTAAAGCAATCGTAGCAGGCGCATCATGTGTGATGGTTGGTTCTATGTTTGCAGGTACTGAAGAAGCGCCGGGTGAAGTGATTCTATACAACGGCCGTTCTTACAAGTCTTACCGTGGCATGGGTTCTCTTGGTGCAATGTCTCAAGGTTCTTCTGACCGTTACTTCCAGTCTGACAACGCAGCGGACAAGCTAGTACCAGAAGGTATCGAAGGTCGTATCGCATACAAAGGCCGTCTAAAAGAGATCGTACACCAACAAATGGGTGGTCTACGTTCAAGCATGGGTCTAACTGGCTCTGCAACTATCGAAGATATGCGTACGAAAGCTGAATTTGTACGTATCTCTGGTGCTGGTATGCAAGAGTCTCATGTACACGATGTTCAAATTACTAAGGAAGCACCGAACTACCGTCTAGGGAACTGATTACTTAACGGAAACGTTTGCTTTTTCCTTGAAGCATTAAGAAGAGGCGAGTACACTCGCCTCGGTTTTAATCACTTAGCCTTAAAAAGACTGCTCAAAATGACTAAAAATATCCATGACCAACGTATTCTGATCTTGGACTTCGGTTCTCAGTACACTCAATTAGTAGCACGCCGCGTACGTGAAATCGGCGTTTACTGTGAACTATGGAGCTGGGATGTAGAAGAAGCGGATATTCGCGAATTCAACCCAGATGGCATTATCCTATCTGGCGGTCCAGAAAGCGTAACGGAAGAGAACTCTCCACGCGCGCCTCAATATGTATTTGACTCTGGTGTTCCTTTACTTGGCGTATGTTACGGCATGCAAACTATGGCGGAACAACTAGGTGGCAAAGTAGCAGGCTCTAACGAACGTGAGTTTGGCTACGCTCAGGTTAAAGTTTCTGGTGAATGTGCCTTATTTAAAGATCTTGAAGCAACTCAAGACGTATGGATGAGCCACGGCGACAAAGTAGTAGAGATCCCAGCCGATTTCGTAAAAGTTGGTGAGACAGACACTTGTCCTTACGCTGCGATGGCGAACGAAGAGAAGAAATACTACGGCGTTCAGTTCCACCCAGAAGTGACACACACAAAAGGTGGCCTACAAATGCTTGAGAACTTTGTTCTTGGCGTATGTGGCTGTGAGCGTCTATGGACATCGGAATCTATCATCGAAGACGCGGTTGCTCGCATTAAAGAGCAAGTGGGTGACGACGAAGTTATCCTAGGCTTATCTGGTGGTGTGGATTCATCTGTTGTTGCGATGCTGGTGCACCGCGCAATTGGCGACAAGCTAACGTGTGTATTTGTCGATAACGGTCTACTTCGTCTAAACGAAGGCCAACAAGTGATGGATATGTTTGGCGATAAGTTCGGCCTAAACATTATCAAAGTTGATGCAGAAGATCGTTTCCTTGAAGCTCTGAAAGGCAAGTCTGACCCAGAAGAGAAGCGTAAGACAATCGGCCACGTATTTGTAGATGTATTCGATGAAGAGTCGAAAAAGCTGAAAAATGCAAAATGGCTAGCGCAAGGTACCATCTACCCAGACGTAATCGAGTCTGCGGCATCTAAGACTGGTAAAGCGCACGTGATAAAATCACACCACAATGTGGGTGGTCTACCAGATGAAATGGAAATGGGTCTTGTTGAGCCACTACGTGAGCTGTTCAAAGATGAAGTTCGTAAGATTGGTCTAGAATTAGGCCTGCCTTATAACATGCTTTACCGCCACCCATTCCCAGGTCCAGGTCTAGGTGTTCGTGTTCTTGGTGAAATCAAGAAAGAATACTGTGACTTGCTACGTCGTGCTGATGCTATCTTCATTGAAGAGCTTCACGCTGCAGACCTATATGACAAAGTATCTCAAGCGTTCACGGTATTCCTACCAGTTCGCTCTGTAGGTGTAATGGGCGATGGCCGTAAATACGACTGGGTTGTATCACTACGTGCAGTAGAAACCATCGACTTTATGACGGCACACTGGGCGCACCTACCATACGACTTCCTAGGTAAGGTATCTAACCGTATTATCAACGAAGTTGATGGCATTTCTCGTGTTGTTTACGACATTTCTGGTAAGCCACCAGCGACAATCGAGTGGGAATAATTCCCCAACCGGAAACGTCTGGTACTAACAGGCACTAAATCATACTTAAGTCCGCGTAATTGCGGACTTTTTTTGTTTTTGGCTTAGTCATTTTTGGCAATGTCTGGCAACGCCAAGCACGGTTTGACCGTGGTATTTTGATGGGTATGATTCATCGGTAATGCCATGGATTACGCCCGATACCATGCTGAGTGTTTTTGATGGGGCATGGTATTAAATTTTTATATCTATCTGTTTTATAAAGATTAACCTCTTGTTTTTTTAGAGGCTTTTCAGCATGGTATCAAACAAGAATAAAAGGTCGAAACATGCTGACTGATACCAAGTTACGCAATCTCAAACCCAAAGATAAACTTTACAAAGTCAATGACCGTGATGGCCTCTATGTTGCCGTCACCACTGCAGGATCTATCTCCTTTCGCTACAACTACTCGATCAATGGCAGGCAAGAAACCATTACCTTTGGCCGCTACGGAGTAGGAGGCATCACGTTAGCTGAAGCTCGTGAGCGCCTCAATGAAGCGAAGCGAATGGTTACTGTTGGAAAGTCACCGGCCAAAGAGAAAGCCCGTGCTAAGGCGAGAATGAAAGATGCTGAAACCTTTGGTGCCTGGGCTCAGAAATGGCTGCGTGGCTATCAGATGGCAGACTCTACCCGGGATATGCGTCGCTCTGTCTATGTCCGAGAGTTAGAGGGCAAATTTGGCAATCAGAAGCTCACAGAAATCACCCATGAAGATCTGCGAGCACTGACTGACGCGATAGTAGAGCGTGGCGCGCCCGCAACGGCTGTACATACGCGTGACATTGTACTCCAGGTGTATCGATGGGCGATTGAGAGAGGGCAGAAAGTTGAGAACCCAGCAGACTTGGTGAGGCCCGCAAGTATCGCTCGATTTGAACCAAGAGACCGAACATTAACACCGGCTGAGATCGGTTTGATGTACCGCTACATGGAAAAGGTAGGTACAACCCCTTCGATTCGTGCTGCGGTAAAGTTGCTGTTGTTGACTATGGTGCGCAAAAGCGAGTTAACCAATGCAACCTGGAATGAAATTAACTTTAGTGAAGCGTTGTGGACGATCCCCAAGGAGAGAATGAAACGACGTAACCCGCACCTGGTATTTTTGTCACGCCAGGCTATGGACATTCTCATCGCCTTAAAGACATTTGCCGGTGGGTCTGATTACATTCTTCCTTCCCGTTATGACTCAGATGCCCCAATGAGCAGCGCAACGATGAACCGAGTTATGGATTTGACATATAAAGCCGCGCAAAAGGAAGGTCAGTCACTAAGTAAGTTTGGGCCGCATGACCTACGTAGAACAGCGAGTACACTGCTGCATGAAGCTGGATACAACACTGATTGGATAGAAAAATGCCTGGCGCACGAACAGAAAGGGGTTAGAGCCGTTTACAACAAAGCTGAGTATCGAGAACAAAGAGCATCAATGCTACAGGACTGGGCTGATATGATAGATGAGTGGACCGGTCAAAAATTTTAATTGTTTTCTATTTTACTGTGTCTTTGTAGATAATAATTCTTAAATTTTATGTTAGTAGTGGGATGAAAAGGATTTTATATCGCTAGTTCTGGTTGGGCCTAATTTGAGTTATGTTGAGTATTAAACCATTTTTAACGTAACTTATATGGCAGAACAGTTTAAAGCTCTTAGCTACGGTTAAGTATTATTACCAAAATTTCCAACATTTCTTAGGTTATGAAGTATTGAGGTATTCTGAGTTTTTACTTTTCGAGCTAAGAATTTTCTTATTTAAATAAAAATCGATACTAATATTTTACTGATAAAAAGTACACAAATACATTGTGTGTTTATGTCCTTTTAAAAGGAAGGTGATTCAAGTTTTTTGTGATTTTAAAAAATGGCTGTTAAGATTCCTAATATATCATTAGAACTGAATGTATATTTAATTGTTAGTCAAAGTTGAGCAACTAGCGATGTAATAAACCAGCTACTTTTCTCTATACCGTTTTAACGAACATTTAATTAGCAAATGTAAAGAGATATATGTTGAGTCGGCATGAGATGTACTAGCTTAAAATCACTGGATTACTTCTAAAGATACTGACTCCATCCTTGTAACCACCGCTGATGCTGCCTTATGAAAATTTTAGCCGCTAAATTTTTTGATAACTTTTCCGTAAGAGTTACATCTTAACTTAAAGTGTGAGTTTGGTTAATGATGTGAACTTCAAATGGAATATTTTTAGGTTTGATTTTAGCCGCTAAAATCCATTTTTAATTAATATTTATGATTGCTATTTTTTAATTTGTTTCTTTATTTTCGATATGTTGGTTATTTAATTTCGATATATCGTTATTATTGTAAATGATATTTTTGTTTTTAATTTATTGGTGTTTATTTTTTGTTTTAAAATTTAATTTTGTTGTTATTATTAAAGTCTCTTCTGGTATTAGGAGGCAAATAAATGCAAACACTGGAACATAAAACACTAATTAATAGGAAAGCACTTCTGGAAATGATTCCACTCTCAGACCGGACTATTTACAACTTGGAAAAACGGGGTGAATTTCCACGCCGTATTGTTCTCACAAGTAGAAATGTAGCCTGGGATTTAGCTGAAGTTGAGAAATGGATTGAAGAACGTAGAAGATCTCGAATTCAGGCTAAGAGACCTGGGTATTTTATAGGAGGCTAAAAATATGGGACTTGATCTTATGTCTGCATTTAATGAACTGCCTCCACCGATTGATTACGTGCTGCCCAATATGGCAGCGGGAACCGTAGGATCCATTGTTTCTCCTGGCGGCGTAGGTAAATCAATGCTGGCCCTTCAATTGGCAGCACAGATAGCGGGAGGGCCGGATTTGCTGGGCATAGGTGATTTGGCTAATGGCTCAGTGGCCTATTTGCCTGCCGAGGACCCGACTACTGCTATTCATCATAGATTACACGTTTTGGGAACATACCTCTCTCCCACACAAAAACAAATGGTGGCCCAAAGTCTGCTTATTGAGCCATTAATTGGTAGGTGTCCTGACATAATGACTTCAGAATGGTTCGAAGGCATCAGGCAGGTTGCTGAGGGGAGGCGACTATTGATTCTGGATACTCTGCGTCGCTTCCATATTGAAGAAGAGAATGCCAGTGGACCTATGGCACAGGTGATCGGGCGAATGGAGACTATTGCCGCTGAAACGGATTGCTCCATTGTGTTTCTACATCATTCCAACAAAGGATCGGTGATGATGGGGGCTGGGGACCATCAGCAAGCCAGCCGAGGATCGTCAGTGTTAGTCGACAATATCCGCTGGCAAGCCTATCTCGCAAGTATGACTCCCGCTGAAGCAGAAAAATTGGGTGTTGATAGCAACCAGAGAAAATATTTTGTCCGTTTTGGGGTGAGTAAAGCTAATTACGGTGACCCATTTTCTGAGTGTTGGTTTAGACGACATGATGGCGGTGTACTTAAACCTGCTGTTCTGGAACGGAGAAAAAGGCAGCCAGCGATAAAGCTTAAAACTGTGGTAGGGAATGTTGATGACAACTGGTAACAAGGTTGCACCTACCAGTACGGTGTTGCAGGCTCGAGTTATGATCTATCAGCCTAGCCGAAAGCCAGTACAGCGTATGGGTGAATGGATAGAAACCCGATTTGGTCGCTGTCGGGTTACAGGTCGATTAGGGCAGCGCCATGCGGATATTGTTGAGTCCATGCTGTATTTGGCTGAGCGTCGACGCGATATTTCAGACGGTGGTGTCGAGCTACTGGTTGATCCAGCAAAGTTGCGTCGAATTTTGTCCGAGAACCAATACAGTGATAACCGACTAAAAAAGCTAGTTCGTGAATTGCGAGCTGCTACTGTTGAAATTGTTACTCCGAAGCTGGAGTTGACGGGAGAGCGTATCATTGGCGGTTTAGTTGACCATGTTGTTCCGTCTTCTATGACTCGACATAACCCACTGACTGGAGGCCAGCGGAATCTGTGGCGTGTCCGGTTAGGAGTCGCTTTGGTAATGCTGCTTGAGCAGGACTTGTTTCTCTATTATGAGCCAACACTTATTGCTAGGTTGCAATATGGGATTAGCCAAGCTGTTGCTCGTTTTGTACTCACACATAAGTGCGATCCTGCCGGAGGTTGGCATCTAGACACGCTTATCAAGGCCGTGAGCGGTGATGAAGTAAGCAGTAAGACTATGAGCAATCACCGGACGAGGATAAAAGAAGATATAGATAAGTTGCTTTGCATCGGCATAGAGATAAATACTGAAAATCGGGTTAAACGACTCGCAGCGGCCCGATAGTACCTCATTGCGGCCCGGAAGGTCCTCATAGGGGCCCGTGTATGACTCACAGAGGCCCGATTTTTTGTCATTTTGTCAGGATATTTAGTATATCTCAGGATATTCAGGCGGTGGGACCGCCCGTTTTATACGGGCTTTACCCCTTAAAGTGATAAAGCCCTATGGCTTTATCGAACGGCCATAGGCCGTTGGTTTAACGCCAAGAGGTGAAGGAGCGAGATTCTCAGAAGCTCTTCTTTCTTGGAGTACAAACCGACCGAAGGGAGACAATACTTAAAATATTTTAATATGTGGATTGGCTGAAAGTGTCAATGAAAGGAGGTAAGCAGTTTTTTGCCTTTCTTTAACTAATTGAAATTAAAGACTGTGTGGTGATTTGGTTTTGTTGATTTCAATGTTTATTGACATTTGGGGGGCGGTCACTTGCTCAAACAAGGAGGGTGATAGGAAATTTGAGTTTTCTATTTAGTGACTGGAGAAAAATAATCGAGTTAAAACGCTATTTTATGACTATAAGTACGCTGAATTTTACTTTAAGACATTGTTTTTAAGGTGTAATGCTTGTTGTGCAAGTTTAAGCGGAACATTACAGATAATTGCAAAGACCAATGCAGGTGTTTTAGTAGTGAAAACAGGGCCGAAGTACGGGCAGGATAGGTGAAGTAGGCCCACCAACAAGTTGATGGTTCCTATTTCACTCGTCCTTTATTCGCACCTTCGGGCTCAACGGTCCCCTGCTCTACGAGGTCTCTAATTATCGACTTTAACCCTTGGAACTCCTAACCAGCTTTAAGGGGAATGACACCTATGTTTCAAAGCTCTGAGGCCGCGCGTTTTTAAGGTGTCGCGCAGGTCGGACGCCAGGATAGAAAGTGACAATTTATCTTTGTAGAGGTCCACATTCACCGCTGATTTTCAGTAGGGGTAAAGGCTCATATCTATAGATTTTGGGCCGATACAGGTTGGTGGGTGCAACTTAGTCACGACAATACTAAGGGCACTCAATTATGAACAACGTACGTATTTTAGCGGCTAAAATAACTACGGCCGCTATTTCATTAGCATTTATCTCTCCCATACCGGTAGTAGCAGGGATTCCGGTTGTTGATGGAACGAACCTGACACAAAATATTATGTCAGCAATGGAGTCTGTCACTCAAACAGCCAAGCAGATCCAACAGTACCAAACTCAGTTGCAGCAATATGAAAACCAACTGCAAAACACGATGGCACCAGCAGCTTACATTTGGGACCAGGCACAATCGACGATCGATGATTTGACTCATGCCACCAACACGCTTGCCTATTATCAAAACCAGCTTGGTAGCCTTGATGCTTACATCAGCAAGTTCCAGGATGTGGCCTACTACCGCAGTTCACCTTGCTTTAACGGTTCTGGAGGGTGTACGCCAGCAGAACAAGCCGCGATGGAAGAAAACCGTCGTTTAGCGTCTGAATCCCAGAAAACGGCAAACGATGCTCTATTTGAGAGCTTGAAGTTACAGCATGAAAACTTACAGGCCGACGCTCGTCAGCTGCACCGCTTACAGTCTGCAGCTCAGGGAGCTGATGGTCAGTTAGCTGCTATTGGCTATGCTAACCAACTCGCCAGCAATCAGGCCAACCAACTCCTTCAAATCCGTAGCTTATTGATTGCTCAGCAGAATGCTGAAGCCGCTAGGCTGGCGTCAGAGAGTGATGCACATGCCAGGGGAGAGGCTAGAGAAAAACAGTTACGCTCCTGGGAATTTCAGCCAAGTCCAATCGATGATTTTTAAGGAGAATTGGGTATGAAAAAGTCAATTTTCCCTATATTGGCTGTAGTGACTGTTTTGCTTATCGGGTGTGAAGATATTTCACCAGAAGCAAATAAAGTAACCTGTACTGGAGAAGCATATCGACAAGCTCTTTCCGAGATTAAAAGCGCAGCGAAACGCCAGGTATTTTCGAGTAAATGCGAGTCTTTTCGTAAAGCTCAGCAAATGGGCAAGTGGGAGTTTAATCCCAGTCCAGAAGATGACTTTTAACGGGGGTGCTATGAAAAATATTATGTTTGGTAGTTTTTTCGTGGTCGTGATTTTCCTGTTGCCTGGAGTAGCTGTTGCTGATGAATTGAGCAGCAGCGGAGTTATGAATGATGTGCTTAGCCGCTTTCACGGTGCTACATCGATGTGGGGGCCCACGATTGAGGCAGCAGCAACTCGGCTTTTTTGGACGTTAGTGATTATTTCAATGGTGATTACTTTTGGGTTCATGTTGCTACGCAAAGCCGATATCGGTGAGTTCTTCGCTGAATTCATACGCTTCACTCTTTTTACGGGTTTTTACTGGTGGTTACTATCCAACGCTACGCATGGGATGAATATCGCGGGAACAATTGTTGATTCATTGCAACAACTTGGGGCTGATGCCGGAGGGCTTAGCAGTAGTAAGCTCGGGCCATCGAGTATTTTAGATATGGGGTTTGAGCTTTATGACAAAACTGTCGAGGCTACTTCAGAACTCAGTTGGAGGCAGTTCCCTACAGCATTAATGATGGAACTTATGGCTTTAGCTGTGTTGGTTGTTTTGGCTATTGTTTCTGTCAACTTACTGCTTCTTTTAACGGCCAGTTGGATACTGCTTTATGCCGGGGTTTTCTTTTTAGGCTTTGGAGGCTCTCGTTGGACCTCTGACATAGCAATTAACTATTACAAAGCCATATTAGGTTTGGCTGCTCAATTGCTGGCGATGGTGCTGATCGTTGCCATTGGTAAGCAGTTTCTCGTGGATTATCACAGCCAAATGAGTTCTGAGAACATGGCAAGTCAAGAGCTGGCCGTTATGTTGGTTATATCTCTGATTTTACTGTTTTTGGTAGACAAGGTTCCCCCTATGCTTTCCGGCTTGGTATCAGGTGGCAGTGTCGGTTCTACAGGAATTGGCTCATTTGGTGCTGGTGCTGCTGTAGGAGCTACTATGACAGCAGCTAGTATGGGAATTTCAGGGGCTAAAATGGCAGGCTCTGCGGTGTTGGGAGGTGCCGCAAATGCTGTTGGTGGAGCGAATACCATCAAAGCGGCTGTTACTAAAGCCCAGTCTAGTTTGTCAGGGGAAGATATGTCGAGCTTTAGTAGCAGTAATTTTAATGATACTAGCGAAAGCTCGGGTCGCGAGGGTTCGAGCAGCGACTACGCTGGTACTGGAGAATCCCCATTTGCTCAAGCAGCAGGGTTTAGTCATGCTTCCTCTTTGGCTGCTGGCACTGCAAGCGAATTGGCTAAAGGGGTGGGAGCAAAGGTAGCAGAGAAGTTTCAGGACACAGTCAACCAGACGGCAGGCGGTCGTTTGGCCACCTCCATACGCGAGAGTATGGAATCTAATGGCGACAACAAAGAATCCGTGGAGGGCAACTCTTCACTGTCCTTTGATAGCGATAGCTTGAGTGGTGACAATGGCGGCTGGATAAACAAAACTGGTGGCTTTGATTCTCTGTCCAGTGAAGATCAGGAGAAAGCTCGCCAATCACACGCCGAATGGCAAGAACGTGACCCAGAAAAGCACGCTTCCAATGTCGAGGATTATGTTTCGTATGCCCAGGAACGCCAGCAGGAGCGCAACGAAGAGGTTGCCAGCTTTGTTAAAAAAGGCTGTATGGCATAACCAGTTAAGGATAATTGATTATGGAATTTCACTTTACTCCTTGATTTATCCGAGTAAACCGTAAACCAATTTTCTGATTTCAAACACTCCATGAGGTTAAATTATGTACTTTAATATAACCCCCTGTTATTGTTTTAAAAACGCTTTAGTTAATCAATTTCAAACTTTTAGTATTGAGTAACAGATTTATGGATATATTGAAGAATGTACTAAAACAGGATGATACCGTTCTTTTTATCGGTTCTGGTGTATCAATGTGGTCAGGATTACCCTCTTGGGGAAATATGATTTCTCAGCTGTGTGATTTCATTGAAAAGAACGGGGGGTGTGCTAGTTTAGTACGTTCTGAAGCTAAAGGGGGAGATCTTTTACAGGCCGCTAGCTATGGCTTTGAACAACTTACTAACTTACAAATTGGCGAGTTTATCAGGACAAGCTGTAAGTACGGAGTGGCTAAGCCATCGATTATTCATGAAAAAATTGTTTCTCTGGGACCGACAAGTTTCGTGACGACCAATTATGATAACCTAATAGAAGAAAGCGTTAGAAAATGGTTGCCTGATAAGTTTTTCCGCCCACCAGTAACTAACCGCCATCTTACCGAGACAGCAGGTATTGCTCACGCTAGATCTCGTGACTTTATATTTAAACCTCATGGTGATGCTGGAGATACTGAAAGTATAATTCTCACAAGGGAACAATACAGGATGCTTCTCCCTGGAGGGGAAAGACATGCTGCATTAGAAACGGTTAAACTTCTACTTGCCAGTCGCCCACTAGTTTATATTGGTTTTGGGTTAAGAGATCCTGATTTCCTTTATTTAAGAGATTTATTAGCGAACACTTATAAAGGTGGTGTCAGAGACCATTACGCATTAATGGCTGATGTTACTGACAGTGAAGTTAGTTACTGGAGAAACAACTATGGGATTCATCTAGTTAACTATGATACATACGAAGATGAGAGTGGGAAAAGGAGTCATCACTACCTATTAACACTATTAGATCAATTGCAAGAATATACAGAAACAACATATCCAGAAAATCAAATCCCAGAAGATAGTCAAACTTTCTCACCACAAAATATCCTTTCTTTAGCTCGACATGCAGGGAGATTATTAGCTTTTACATCAGTTAATCCTGAGTTAAAAATAAGAGCAACGCTGACACGGTCTGGAGTTGATGGAGAACAATCAAATAAGCTAAATAAGTATATCGGTTATAATGAGTATTCTGTTGATAAAGTGCTAGGGAAGGATGGGCCAAATAGGGCAATAGTTACAGGTTTGCCTGGCGCAGGAAAGTCCTACTCGATGAAAAAATCAGCATCCGTTCTTGCCGCTAACCTAAATAAAGCATGTTTAGCCGAAGAATTTTGCCCTGAGGATATAGTAGTTCCAATATATGTAGATTTGAAGCTCTATGACGGAGATATAAAAGATTTAGTATCTAAGTCATTGGCATCAACTTTGAGTTTTGACGAGTTGGATAAAAGGTTTAGAGTTAGGTTATTTCTAGATTCATTTAATGAAATACCTCGAAACTTTATAGAAACAGGAGATTATGAAAAAGATATATTTAACTTCATAGATAATCTAAATAATAGTGATGTGATTATTGGTTCGAGAACAAATGATGGTTTATTAAAGTTAAATTTACCGATATATTGCCTAGAAGATATTGATTACTCTTATGTCGCTTCTGAAGTTGAAAGTAAAGGAGTATCTTTTGATAAACGCTTCAAAAATGAAATTATTTCTATGCTCCAAAAACCATTTTTCTTCAACTTATTTGTTAATGAAAAAGTGGAATTGCCTGAAAAGTTTAATCCGATAGATCTCTATGACTCTTATTTTGAAAATATAGAGTATTCTTTCGCCAAAAATTATGGTTTTCATTTAGATCTAAGAGCTTGCCTTTCGGGCATTGCATACGAAGCTCTTAATAATGGAGTGGAGGCACAACCACTTCAAGTAGTTCTTCATTTTTTGAAAAATCAACTAAGCAAACAAGATATAAGCAGTGTTTGTGAATCAGAAATTGCTAACTGGTTAGTGTCGACAGACTTACTTATTCCTTATGTTAACAATAAAGTTGCGTTTTTTCATCAATCAATAACAGAATATCTAGCAGCTACTGAGTTGTCATGCAAGTATCAGAAAAATCCTGAAGTATTGAGAGAGATCTTAAGTCATACGCGTTGGGATCAAGCTTTATTTTTTACATTGCCATTGCTATGTGATGAGCTCTCTGAAAAGTTTTTAGAGCATGTTATGGATATCGATCTTCGCCTTGCAATAAGAGCGTCAAAATATATGGAGACAGGGAAATCTGAAATAGTAAGAAAGCTATTAGAAAGGATTGTCTCTCGATACAAACAGCATGGTAATGAATTCGATGGAATTGAAAGTGCAATGACTAATAGTTTAGTCGTTGATAGTTCACATACTGAATTACTGTATGAAATTTCTGGGTTCAATAACAGTATCGGAGGTGCTGCAATTCACCTGCTAGATAGTATAAAGGGTGAAGAGTTAAAAGAGTATTGTTTTGAGCTAATGTATACCTATAGGCATGACTACAATTTTATAGCTAATGGAGTGTCTATTATTTTAAAAAAATATATAACTAACAAAGATATTGATGACATACAAAATTTAATAAATAAAGTTGATGAGTCTGAAATTGATGGTAATGGTTTGGAAGGGTTCATTTCAGGTGTTGCAAACCTATTAAGTTCTATCGATTTATCTGAAGTAAAAGAAAGATTTTTTACCTCTAAAAAAGATAATCTTCCTAGATTAAATGGATTTATATTATCAAGGTTGTTATATAGTGAAAGTAATAATGAAAAATTAGAGTTTGCTGTCGAGCTACTTAAGTATGATCACAAAGCCATAGTGTCATTATATTTTATTTGTACTTTTGTGGAAGAAAATATTTTAGATTTTAGTGTTTTTAAAGAAGAACAACTTGAGCAACTAATACATCATGCATTAGTTCCTGAATCATGGGCTATAAGTACTATTCAAACTATCTGTAAAAATAGTCCAGAATTTAAATCTTTAGTAGTAAAAAAAATTGATACAGTTGAGAATTCTTTGATTAAGGTAGTACTGCAATCAGTTATCTCAAATGATCCTAGTCTTGTAATCGAAGCTATGAAGGAACTGAGCAATAAACCAACAGAAATCCTGTCTAGTGAACCGTTACATTTATTTGAGCAAATAGATGTCGATTGGGTAGGTCATGAAACCGACATTATGGAAATTTTGAGCCTTGGTAAAATGGAAATTTCAAAAGTACTCTTGGAGCAAATTAGACATAAAAGCTTAGGAGAGTTACCAATTGAAGATGTGGTGCCATGGCTTGACATGTTTAGTGATTATAATACAGACGGAAATATAAATTGGAACACATATCTATTCGCTGAGTTATTAGGACGGTGCTTATCTAAAGAGAAAGAAAAACTATTTATTGACGAATTTAATTCCACAAATTCGAAATATAGAGGATTGCTGTCGGAGCTAATATTAGTTCAATTTGATAACTTATCGACAGATGACTTTTCTGATAGTGCTATTTCTTACCTTCTGTCAAAGTTAAATAAAAATGGGCATGGGTTCAACTTTAGGAGCCCTTTACTAGGTAACACCTGTACCAAAAAGTTTGTGAACGAGAACCTGCTTCCATTACTGAATATTGAAGAACAACCTCTAGCTAGAAACTTGCGTCAAGTATTGTTATCTGCAGGTCAGAGACATGGAAAACGCTATATCTCTTGTTGATTGTTGAATAATATTAACAGACGAATACCTATCAATAGAGCGGCGATATTTAGTTGCTCTATACAATATTTATCACTGTGATACGTACAAAACAGTATTAAAAGAATTGATAATTTTAGCTAGGTAAACGCATATTGGCTGAATATAAATTGGCTTTTATTCTAACGAATAGAGCGTAAAAGCTAATTATGGGTTTTGGCAACAAGAGTCAGTACCACTTCCTCTGACTCGATTTTGGGATACCGTTATTTGGTGGAGGATTTACTCGGCTTTAGGCCAGGAGTGTTTCCTGGCGTTTTCTTGTTGTCACGTCGACGCTGATCTGGCTTGCCAGTCGACTTGGCTATTGGTTTTGGTCCTGGCTTCAAACCCATAATTTGATCCTTTTATTTAATGAGGTTATTCCTCGTTGTATAATCTTTGGGCACCATTGATTGCTTTCAAGATGTGTATGAAAAATAATCAAAAAATATACCCTAAATTTTCTGCTGGTAACTGACGTTTTGACGAGCAGCTTAAAATGTATGGTGACCAGTTGGAGGTACAAGGTGGATAGAACTACATCAGGACCGCGAATGCTTACTACCGAAGAGAAAAAAGAGCTTCGTCATGATATGGCAGCATCCTCCGCCTGGGCCAAAGCTGAACTAAAACGTCGACGAGCCGCAAAAAATCAAAAAAATTCTGCGCATGGTATAGATGATGGTATCGATAATGACCATATTTCTAACTAGCTGTTATATAGGTATATTTTCTTATTATTGATATTCGAGTGGGAATAATTTTCCTCTAGACTGTTGAGTTTATAAGAACCAGCCTCCGGGCTGGTTTTTTTGTGCTTCAAATTTGTGAAGAGGGGACTCAACTTTTTTATAGGAGATATATACATGCGATAAAATTAAATATATATTCATTTTAATTATTTGAATATTATAAATGGTATTGCTATGGAACAGGCTGAAGTTACCTCTCTCATTCCCATCCTTATTACTCTTTTCCTCGCTCTGACGACGAGAAATGTCGTCGTTGGTTTATTCGCTGGTGTGGTCAGTGGCGTCGCTATGCTTGAAGGGACATTTGTCGAAAAAGGACCACTAGACTCGTTTAGTGCGTTGATGAAAAGCTATCTACTGCCGCAACTTACCGATAGCTACAACGCTGGTGTGATTTTGTTATTAGTGTTCATTGGTGGTTTCGTTGCGCTGATGGAAAAGTCTGGTGGTGGCGTTGCTTTTGCTAAAAAGGTCACTCAGTGGGTGGCGAGTAAATGCCAAGCTCAACTGTCCGCATGGTTCGGTGGTGTGGTTATTTTCTTCTCTGACCTTGGTACACCGTTGATTGTTGGTCCTGTTTTTCGTCCTTTATTTGATAAGTTAAAAGTATCACGCCAAAAATTAGCTTTTATTATCGATTCTACTTCCTCTCCCGTCGCAATCTTGATTCCTTTTATCGGATGGGGCGTTTATATCATGGGATTGATTCAAAAAGAGTTTACTGCCCTGAATGTCAGTATGAGTGACTGGGATGCTTTCATTGGCGCGATCCCGTATCAGTTTTACGCCTTTCTTGCGATCGCGATTGTGCCGATTGTCTCTTTCTTCAAATTAGATTTCGGACCGATGGCGAAGGCTGAGCAGTTAGCAGAACAGGGCTCCGACTTTGGGAAAGTGCAGGAGTCTATGAATGTATTTACGCATAAAAATGCAAAATCTAGTTTTGTATGGGCGCCTTTGCTCGTTATGCTAGTGGTTCTATGTACCATCCTCGTGCCACACGGTTTTCCATTTCAAAAAGTGGCAGGATCAACGTTTAGGGCTGCACTTTCTTCTGCATATTTCTTCGCGGCCTTCACTTTAATTGCGCTGATGGCGTTTTATGGCGTAAGAAAGCTTTCGGATGGTATTCAGGTTTATCTGAAAGGGATGTCAAACATGATGTCAGTGGCGGTGATTCTGGTATTGGCTTGGGCGCTTAGCTCGGTTGGGAAAGAATTAGGTGCAGCTGCATACATTGCTGAACAAGCTCAAGCGGGTTTCCCTTATTGGCTATTGCCAGCGGTTGCCTTTTTGCTTGCTGGTATTATCTCGTTCGCGACGGGATCGTCGTGGGGAACGTTCGCCATCATGATGCCATTAGTGATCCCAACCGCTGTTGCGATTGACGCTCCTTTGTTGGTTTGTATTGGTGCGGTGTTATCTGGTGGTCTGTTTGGCGACCACTGTTCTCCAATCTCTGAAACGACGATTTTGTCGTCGACAGGGGCAGGGTGTGAGCAGTATGAGCACTTCCGTACACAGTTGCCTTACGCATTACTCAATGGAATGATTGCATTAGGGTGTTTCCTTTTAGCTGGAATCAACGCCTCGCCAGTGATTGTGCTTGCCGCTATTGTTGCTCAGTGTGTGGTTTATTTTGTGTTGTCTAAACAAAAATCAACCGCGAAGCTAGACGTGGTTTCGGGAGAACAATAAAGATAGAAATATCATAAAGCGGAGGCTCATTGGGTCTCCGCTTTTCTTTTGAGTCAAGGTAACATTTTTCTTGTGACAAAATGTGTGCGAGGACTTATTTATTCATTTTGTCTCGCAGAATCAACGCACTTAGCTCGGCGTTTTGTATATATGATCCACTATATGTCTAGTTATTCCTTGTATATTGTATTGTTAAAATCCGGAGACTAGACATGTTTGCACTCAAACATCTTCCTCTTGCATTGAGTTGTGTCCTAGCTGCACAAGCGAATGCGAGTATGAATATCCAGCCCGATCCGCAGAATCCAAACGGTTATGTCATTGCTCGTGGTGACGTTCAAGCCGTAGAGCAAAGCAAAACCTCTGACCCTATGTATGCCATTTGGTCACAAGCATTAGAGACGCGCCCGAACTCAGTGGTGGAGGCGATTGTTCCAGGAGCGGCAACCAATCCAGAAAACGTGAAGCGTGTAGAGCGTGTGTTCCCTGAAAGTGAGTGGGACTTCCTGACTCAAATGGCGGCACCTGAATACACTTACACGCGTTTCCTACGTGCAATTGGTAAGTTCCCAGCATTCTGTGGTGAGTACACGGATGGTCGAGATTCGGATGCGATTTGTAAAAAATCGATCGTGACAGCCTTTGCTCACTTTGCGCAGGAAACTGGTGGTCATATTTCGATTGATAACGTATCGGATAACCCTCTTGGATTGGAAGAGTGGCAGCAAGCTTTGGTTCATGTGCGTGAAATGGGCTGGTCAGAAGGTCAAGAAGGTTACACGACCGGTTGTGGTCAGAATGACTGGCAAAATAAGCGTTGGCCATGTGAACCAGGACAAGGTTACTTTGGACGTGGTGCTAAACAGCTTTCTTACCATTTTAACTATGGCGCGTTCTCTGAAGTGATGTTTGATGGTGATGCATCTGTATTGCTAAAAAATCCAGGCTTGGTTGCGGATTCATGGCTGAACTTGGCATCGGCTATCTGGTTCTTCCTAACGCCACAAGCACCGAAACCTGCAATGCTGCATGTGATTGACCGTACTTGGGTGCCTTCACAGCGTGAGCTTGATGCTGGCATTGGTTACGGCTTTGGTACCACCATCAACGTGATCAATGGTGGTATTGAGTGTGGTGAGCAAAATAAGGATAAAGGTCAACCTGTTAACCGTATTCGTTATTGGGAAGGTCTTGCCGCCCATTATCAAATTCCAATTGAAGCTGATGAAACAAACACTTGTTGGCAGCAGACGCCTTACGGCAGTCTGAACCTAAATGGTGCGACAGACGTGCTTTACACCAACTGGGATGGTAACTGGAAATACTACTCAGATCGCCCTGGAGGCCATTCGTTTGAATGTGAGTTGGTTGGTTTCCAAACGGCTTACTCTGCGCTAGTTGCGGGTGATTACGAGAAGTGCGTAACTAACTTCTACCAATCTCATGCGGGGTGGCCTGAAGTTCGTGTGGTTGAAAAACTAGACCCTGTTGATCCGGTCGATCCGCCTGTAGGAGGCGTGGCAGCTTGGGATGCAGGCAAAGTGTACAACACTGGTGATCAAGTCTCTTACCAAGGTGCTGTTTATGAAGCGAAATGGTGGTCACAAGGTAATGAGCCAACGAAAGGAGACCCGTGGAAGCTGGTTTCAGGCACACCTACTGAGCCGCCTACAACAGAACCTGAACCACCGGTGACTGAGCCAGAGCCGCCCGTCACAGAACCTGAGCCGCCAGTAACCGAGCCAGAACCACCAGTGACAGGCAATTTTATTCAGTGGGAGCCGGGTGTAACGCAAGTCGCTAACGGCGATAAAGTGACGTACCAAAACAAATGCTTTGTCGCAAAAAACGGCCCTGGAGTGTGGGAAAGCCCAACGCAGAGCAACTGGTTCTGGGACGAGATTTCTTGCCAGTAATCGAGTGAAAAATAACCTAACCATATATAAAGACTCTGCTTTTTCGCAGGGTCTTTTTTTATATATGTAGTGGTTTATTTATGGAATCTAAGTTTTCAATAACAGCTTTTCTCTTTTGTTCTGGGGCCCATTAAAATTCGCGCGCATTTTTTATCAACATTTTTGAAAAAAGGTATTTGTACATGTCGACAAAACTGGCTAACCCAGCACCGCTAGGTCTAATGGGTTTCGGTATGACCACTATTCTGCTTAATATTCATAACGCAGGATTTTTCCCAATTGACTCTATGATTCTAGCGATGGGCATCTTTTACGGTGGCCTTAGCCAAGTAATCGTTGGCATCATGTGCTTTAAACGCGGCGACACGTTCGGCACAACTGCGTTTACTTCTTACGGTCTATTTTGGCTAACACTAGTAGGCTTGATCGTAATGCCTCACATGGGTCTTCCTGCAAGCCCAGCAAGCTTTATGGGTTGGTACCTAGCGTTATGGGGTATCTTCACTGGTTTCATGTTCATTGGTTCTCTATGCTACCCAACAGCGAAGCAAGTGGTATTTGGTTCTCTAACTATCTTGTTCTTCTTGCTTGCTGCTCGTGATTTCACTGGTAGCGAAGTGATCGGTGCTATCGCTGGCTTCGAAGGTATCTTCTGTGGCGCAAGTGCAATTTACTTCGCAATGGCGCAAGTACTAAACAACGAATTTGGTCGTGAAGTTCTACCTGTAGGTAAAGCAAAAATCGCTCGTAAAGTTGAAGCTGTCGCTGCTTAATCCTTTACACATAATGCAGAAAAGGGGATTAACCAATGGTTAATCCCCTTTTTTATGCCCTTAAACGGACCACTGCTTTTTCTTGTTTATGCGTTAAGGCTATGTTGATGGTTGTTCAACAGTTTCTGTAGTACTGTTGTCTGCCGTTGGTGCCTTACCCGTTTTACGCTTGTACTTATCTTCCCAGTAATCTGCGCCTTTAATGCCTAGCGCTACAGGGTTGAATGTAAAGTCGGTCACACCACGTTTTTGTTGT
The DNA here is from genome assembly GCF_000024825.1 of Vibrio antiquarius. Taxonomy (NCBI): domain Bacteria; kingdom Pseudomonadati; phylum Pseudomonadota; class Gammaproteobacteria; order Vibrionales; family Vibrionaceae; genus Vibrio; species Vibrio antiquarius. The sequence goes on along the minus strand of NC_013456.1, from coordinate 3,014,472 downwards.
TCTTCGTAATCGTTCAATGCTTTGAGAGCTGGTTTCGACATAAAGAAGATGATCAAAATACCGACGATGTTAAGCCATGCCATTAGACCGACACCTACATCACCCATCGCCCAGGCTAAGTTGGCGGTTTTCACGGTTCCGTAGAACACGGATGAAATAATAATGACTTTCAGAATAAACATCAGCCCATTTACTTTGAATGTACGACGAATGTAAGCAATGTTCGTTTCTGCAATGTAGTAGTAAGCCAGAATGGTTGTAAACGCAAAGAAGAAAAGTGCGATTGCGATGAATGGTTTACCCACGCCAGGTAGTGCACTTTCGATCGCCATTTGCGTAAATACAGGACCATTAGCACCAATATCAGCTGGTAGGTTTTGAATTAGGAACGTTCCTTCAACTGCACCATTTACGTTGTACGCGCCAGTGATAAGAATCATAAACGCGGTTGCTGAACACACAAGTAGTGTATCGATGTAAATAGAGAAAGATTGAACAAGACCTTGCTGAGCTGGGTGATCAACACTCGCTGCAGCTGCAGCGTGAGGACCTGTACCTTGACCCGCTTCGTTGGAGTAAACGCCACGTTTTACACCCCAACCGATTGCCGCACCAACACCTGCCATTGGTGTGAACGCGTCACCAATGATCATGCCGAAAATGCGTGGAACCTCACCAATGTTTAGTAGGATGATGACAAATGCAGTGATGATGTAAGCCAGCGCCATAAATGGCACAACGATTTGGGTAAAGTTTGCAATACGTTTTACGCCACCGAAGATGATGAAGGCCAGAATGACACAGACAACCGTACCAGTGAAAATTTTAGCAAAACTGAAGGTACCAATAGCGGTTTCAATCATGTCACCTGAGCCAAATGCTGCTTCTACTGCGTTACCGATGCTGTTCGATTGAACGCCAGGAAGTAGAACACCACATGCAAAGATGGTCGCGATAGCGAAGATCCAAGCGTACCATTTTTGTCCCATTGCTTTTTCAATGTAGTAAGCAGGACCACCACGGAATTCACCTTCGTCTTCTTCTTTATAGATTTGCGCAAGTGTCGACTCTGCGTATGCGGTTGCCGCACCAAAGAAGGCAACGACCCACATCCAGAATACGGCGCCTGGGCCACCGAAACCGATAGCGGCAGCAACACCAGCAATGTTACCTGTACCTACACGGCCAGATAGTGAAACGGCAAGTGCCTGAAATGATGATATCCCTTTTGTTGAACTCTTCCCTGAAAGTAATAAGCGCCACATCTCAAAGAAGTGACGAATTTGTACAAAACGCGTCATGATTGAATAGAACAAACCTGCACCAAGGCACAAATAGATCAGTACCGGGCTCCAAATAATTCCATTCAGAAAATCAACTAATGACTGCATGAGTATTTTCCCTGTTAGTTGTGTTTGTGGTTGTTTTTCACACAATACATTACCCTTTATGTAATGCAATTGTTAACTTTTTTGGCTATAAATCCTTTGTAGCGTGATGGTGAACACAGAATGGAGAGTGATTGTTAAAATTTAGTTCTTGTTGCTTATTTGCTCCTTTGAGGTATAAGATTTGTCTGATGATTAAATATGCAGCACATTGTCATTAAAATGTGCTGCACATTTGATGAGTTAAAAATGCCAAATACTATGCATTTTGTGGAGTAAAGGCCTGTTTGTTTTTTATGCAGATATGTCCTTATGCATAACGGCAAAGGTTAAGCTCTGTGTCATCCATCACTTTCGCTTTTTCACCAGCCATAATGCTCGCTAGTAATTGACCAGAACCACAAGCCATAGTCCAACCCAGAGTACCGTGTCCAGTGTTAGTAAAAAGGTTATCGTATTTGGTCGCGCCGATAATCGGTGTGCCATCAGGCGTCATTGGTCTAAAGCCACTCCAAAACTCGGCTTGGTTAAAGTCGCCGCAGCGAGGGAAAAGATCACGGATGACCATTTCGATGGTATTTTTTCGTTTTTGCGGAAGGGAGGCATCAAACCCTGCTAATTCTGCGGTGCCCGCTACGCGAATTCTGTCATCAAACCGAGTCATGGCGACTTTATAGGTTTCATCCATCACAGTAGAGCGAGGAGAGAAGTGCTCATCTTTCATTGGGATGGTGAGCGAATAGCCTTTTACTGGATAGACAGGAATTTCAATGTCGATTTGCTTGAGTAGCGCTGTAGAATAGCTGCCAGAGGCAACCACATATTGGTCCGCTTTAAACTGTCCTCGGTTCGTTTGGACACCCATGATCTTTTTGCCTACTGTAACCCAATTGCTTACTTCGGTGTCGAACTCGAACCTGACGCCATGGGCCTTAGCGAGCTCTGTTAGTTGTTGGCAAAACTGATAGCAATCGCCTGTTTCGTCATCTGGCAGGTGCAAGCCACCAACCAGCTTATCTTTCACAAGATCCAGTCCAGGTTCTTGTTCAATGCAGCGTTCTACGTCCATCAACTCAAACCGAGTCCCGCTTTGCTCTAGAAGCTGCATATCCTTTTCAATGGCTTGCAGCTGTTGAGGCGTTCGAAATACTTGCAAGGTGCCGAACTGGCGACCTTGATATTCAATGGCATGTTCTTGACGTAATTGTTCCAGACACATACGACTGTGGTTAGCTATCGAAAGCATGCGAGCTTTGTTGACTTGGTAGCGAGACAGGGTGCAGTTGGCCACCATCTTACTTGCCCAACTGATCATATCGGCATTGAGGGTTGGTTTGATTTTGAGTGGAGCATGCTCTTCCATTAACCACTTTATGGCTTTAACAGGAACACCAGGCGCAGCCCAAGGCGAAGAATAGCCATACGAGATCTGCCCAGCATTGGCGAAACTTGTTTCCATTGCACTGCTTGGTTGACGGTCAATAACGGTAACTTGATAGCCTGCTTGAGATAAATACCAAGCAGAGGTTAAGCCGATGACGCCGCTGCCTAATACGATGACTTCCATTGATGTACTCCACACATTTATCAGAGTGGTTAGTTTCTTTTCTTTACCTTTTGTTAACAATCGATATAAATTACATACAGCGTTTAGAAAAACTATAGGCTCAAGGATGAGAAGTAATTTAATAAGTGGCTTGTGTCTGTTTAGCCAAGTCGCGGAACACAGCAGCTTTACTGGCGCGGCTAAGTTTTTGCACCTCACTACGGGAGCCGTGAGCCAACAAATTATTCATTTGGAAGAGTTATTAGGTTTTACTTTATTTGAACGCCATTCCCGCGGTATTCGTTTAACCGCTAAAGGCACTCAGTTACACCAAGCGACGCAGTTTCACTTTTCAGAGCTGAGCAAACTGCTTGATGAGCTCAAAGTAGAAAAGCACACCAATGAGATTCGCTTAAAATTAACGCCTTCTTTTGCTTTTAAATGGTTAGTCCCAAAGCTGGAAAGTTTTCATCACGAGAACCCGGATATCCAAGTGCAAATCTTCGCGGAAGGGGCGTTAGTGAATAGTGAGATAAAAGATTATGACGTCGCGATCGATTATGGTCTTCACCCTTACCGAAATGCTAACGCGGAGTTGATTTTGGATGAGCAACTGCTGCCCGTAATGAGTCCGAAGTACCTTGAGGATCATGGTTGGCTAAAAGCGCCTTTCTATGAACAAGAATCCTTAATGTCAGTGAAGAAATGGCAGGAGGCGACGCTACTACACGATGCTATGCCATGGGAAAAAGCGACGCGTGACTATGAGTGGCTATATTGGGCGTCAGCAATGGGATTGGATTTTAAAACCGATGTTGGACACTTTTTCAATAGAACGGATATGGCGATGTCTGCGGCGGAAGCAGGAGTTGGGATTGCGATGGCACGAATGGCACTGATTGAGGATGAATTGACGACAGAGCGTTTAGTTTCTCCCTTTCAGCCGGTTCCAGCCAATGCAGGGTACTACTTGATCATGAACACACGAAGCCAGTCCACAAACAAGTTTCGTACTTGGTTATTACAGCAAGTGGCGAACAAATAGATAAAGTGCTTGGTGAGTCAGATAGAAAACACCGCCTCGATAACGGCGGTGTTTTATTTTGGATTACTGTCGTTGATAAACCGATTCGCCTCGGCTGATGGTTTCTTCCACGTTTAGGTCTTTTAGCGCCTTAGGTTCAATCTTCATCGGGTTGTTATCGAGGATGATTAAATCCGCATTCTTACCCACCTCGATAGAACCTTTATACGACTCCTCAAAGTGTTGGTAAGCCGGCCAAATCGTCATGGCTTGCAGTGCGGTATACGTGTCAACGCGCTGATCTGGCCCCAGTACTTTATCGGTTCTGGTGGTGCGATTGACGGTCGCATCCAATACTCGGAATGAACTTGGCAGCGCCACAGGTGCGTCATGGTGTGTACTGAATTTTAACCCCGCCTTTCTCACCGCTTGAGTTGGTGAAATGAAATCGGCACGAGGATGGCCGAGTACCGAGTCCACATGCCAGTCACCCCAATAGAAAGTATGCATTGGGAACAAGGAAGGGAAGATGCCTTGCGCCGCTAAGCGATCTACTTGGTCTTGGCGTATGGTTTGGCCGTGAATGAGTACAGGTCGGCGGTCTTGCTTTCCTAGCTTTTCATTTGCTTTGGTCACTGCGTTGATAAATTGCTCGATCGCCGCGTCACCATTGGCATGCGTCAGCACTTGCCATTCATTTTTAAAGGCTGTTTCTACGTAATTGTAAGCTTGTTGATCTTCGAAAGTTGGGTAGCCAGCGTAGTCTTTATCTTGTCCATGTGGCGGGTGGAAGTAAGGCTGACTTAGCCATGCCGTTTTACCTTGTGGAGAGCCATCAAAGTTCAGCTTTACGCCACCGATGCGGAAATGGTTTGTGTACTCTGGCGTGTTGTATTCCGAGTCCATAAAATCGCTGCTCGATACCATATCGGCGTACGCAACCAAGTCGATCATCAACTTGTCGTTTTTCGACGCGCGTTTCATCGCTTCATAACCTTCTGATGTTGCTCGTCCTTCTTGAGCCGTGGTATAGCCATATTTCGCGTACATACCTTGCGAGGCTTCTAACATGCGATCTTGAAGTTCTGAATCAATCAACTTATTGAGGTTGAACAGCATTGCAAAGTGCGCGTTTTCTTCTAGGACCCCATTTGGTTCTTGGCTGTTTTCCATTCGGCGGATAATGCCACCTTTTGGATCTTCCGATTCTGATGTGATGCCTGCTAGCTCTAACGCTTTACTGTTTGCGACACTCAAATGCCCCGAAGTATGGATGATTAATACAGGCTTATCTGTGCTGACTTTATCGAGATCCGCTTTGGTAGGGTAGTAATCCAGTTGGGCGTCGTCGTAACCAAAACCTAAAATCCATCCGGTTTTCTCAATGAATAGGCGTTGCGTATTATTGTTCTCGGCATTTTTCAGAGTTTCTATGATTTTCGCAACGGTATCGGCTTCGCCATCAGGAGATGGCAGCACGTTTGCGACCATGGCTTGCAGACCAACACCATACACATGACTGTGCGGATCAACAAAGCCAGGCAACATAGTTTTGCCTTTTAAGTCGACCAACTGTGTTTTACCGAACTTGTGTTCCATCGCTCCATCTTTGCTGCCGACATAAATGATTTTCTCGCCTAATGTCGCGACGGCTTCGGCGTACTCTGGTTTATCGCCTGCCATGGTTAGGATGTCGCCACCATAATAAATTTTGTCTGCGGCGGTTACTTTGAGTGGCTCGGCGACGGCTTCTACTTCTTTCGCTTCTTCAGAAAAACACCCCGTTAAAGCAAGCCCAGATAGGGCAATGGGGATCCAGTTTTTGTTCATCGGTCATCTCCATACAGAGTAAGTTTTTTGCCTATTGCTCCCATCTCAATGAGTTTGAGAACTCAATAGGTCAAATTCACTTTAGTTCATATTGAAGGAGGATTATCAACAAGATTAAAGACTTTCAATCAAGCGCAAGTTATACCTATCGATGAATATCAAAAATGTTACCTTTTCCCATTTCATAAACGTTTCTGGACTTGGGCAATGTGACCCATAACGAGGTTCTGTGGTTAAAAAGTCGGCATGATAAGTCCACGATTTATCTCGATGACGCTCAAGGAAGAACATGAAAGACGAAACGCTATCCATCCATTTTGGTTACGAAACTGACCCTACCACTAAATCTGTCGCGACACCGATTTATCAAACGGTCGCGTACGAGTTTGATAACGCGCAGCACGGCGCTGATCTGTTTAACTTGGAAGTACCGGGGAATATCTACACTCGCATCATGAATCCGACTAACGATGTTCTGGAAAAACGCATGGCGGCGTTAGAAGGCGGCATTGCCGGGTTGGTCGTGAGTGCGGGGAGTGCAGCGATTAACTATGCGATTCTGACCTTAGCGCAAGCGGGCGATAACATCGTTTCTACGCCGCAACTTTATGGCGGTACTTACACCTTGTTTGCGCACATGCTGCCAAATCAAGGTATTCAGGTGAAGTTTGCTAAAGATGACAAGCCAGAAAGCTTGGCCGAGTTAATTGATGAAAATACCAAAGCGGTGTACTGCGAGAGCATTGGTAACCCAGCCGGTAATATCATTGATTTAGAACGCGTAGCGGAGCTTGCTCACGCACAAGGCGTACCTGTGATTGTGGATAACACCGTCGCGACACCAGTACTATGCAAACCCATCGAATTCGGTGCGGATATCGTCGTTCACTCCCTCACTAAGTACGTTGGTGGACACGGCACCACATTAGGTGGCGTGATTGTGGATTCCGGTAAATTCCCTTGGGCGCAGCACAAAGACCGCTTTCCCGTTTTCAACCAACCAGAACCTTCTTACCACGGCGTGGTGTATACCGAAGCGTTTGGTGAGGCGGCATTTATCGGGCGCGCGCGTACCGTACCATTGCGTAATACCGGATCGGCATTATCACCGATGAATGCATTTATGCTTATGCAAGGGCTAGAAACGTTACCGCTGCGTATGGAGCGCCATACCGAGAACACTCTCAAAGTGGCTGAGTTCTTGGAACAGAATGACAAAGTCAGTTGGGTGAGTTATGCCGGATTGCCAAGTTCTGAACACTTCCATCTCGCCGAAAAATACATGAAAGGTAAGCCTTCTGCGATTTTGTCGTTTGGTTTAAAAGACGGCTATGACGCAGGTGTGCGCTTTTATGACGCTCTGAAAATCTTTAAGCGTTTGGTGAATATTGGCGATGCAAAATCATTGGCTTGCCATCCAGCATCGACGACTCATCGTCAGTTGAGCGAAGCAGAACAAAAACAAGCTGGTGTGTCACCAGAGATGATTCGTTTATCTGTAGGTATTGAGCATATTGACGATATTCTAGCCGATTTAGAACAGGCACTAAACGCGTAAACGATTCTGTTTTTAGCTTTTGGTTACCCATAGGCCAGCCTTTAAAAAAGCTGGCCTGTTTTTATTTTATTATTTAAATATCAAAGGCTTTGGTTCTTTTGGTTTGTAGTATTCCAAAAACTCATAGAGGGTGAAATTTATTCCCTTGTCACGTTTGGGTTTGTTCCTGATGATGTGTGCAAATCTTATACATTGGAAGGGACTCAAATGTCTTACGTATTTCACCGTCATTGCCATGCCACGCTGCCAATCATCGATAAAGGTGAGGGTGTTTATCTATTCGATAAACAAGGGAAACAGTATCTCGATGCTTGTGGCGGCGCTGCGGTATCAAACCTTGGCCACAGTCATCAAGCCGTTAAAAAAGCCATGTTGGAACAGCTCGAGCGAGTGCCGTTTGCTCATACTGGATTTTTTACTAGTGACAGCGGTGAGCGACTAGCGGAATTGATTTGTCAGTACATGCCTGAGCAGTTCAACCATGTGTATTTAGTCAGTGGCGGGTCAGAAGCGGTGGAGTCGGCACTAAAAATGGCGCGGCAGCATTTTGTGGAATCAGGTAAGCCAGAGAAGAAGCAATTCATCGCGCGTCAGCAAAGTTATCACGGCAATACGTTGGGAGCCCTGGCGGTCGGTGGTAATGAATGGCGACGTGAACCGTTCAAGCCTATCTTGCATCCGAGCCATCACATTGCCCCTTGCTATGCTTATCGGTATCAGCAGACTCATGAGTCGGAATTGGATTACTCATTGCGAACGGCGAATGAACTTGAGGCAAAAATTCTTGAGTTGGGGGCTGAGAATGTAATGGCTTTTGTCGCCGAGCCTATTGTGGGAGCCACCGCTGGAGCTGTACCTGCGACTCAAGGTTACTTTAAACGTATTCGCGAAATATGCGACCAATACGATGTGCTATTGATCTTGGATGAAGTCATGTGTGGCGTTGGGCGAAGTGGCAGTTTCTTTGCATTTGAGCAAGAAGAGGCAGAGCCCGATCTGGTTTGTATGGCTAAAGGGCTTGGTGCGGGTTATCAACCTATTGGCGCGGTGGTTGCGAATGATCGAGTCTATCAAGCTATTGCTGATGGAAGCGGTTTTTTCCAACACGGTCATACCTTTATGGCGCACCCTGTGGCGTGCGCTGCCGCCGTGGCAACCATTGAAACCATCTTCCAAGATGATTTATTAACGGCGGTGAATCAGCATAGTGTTTTGCTGCGTAATGAGCTTACTTCTGCATTGGCCCATTTACCGTACATTGGCGACATTCGTGGTAAAGGCTTGTTTGTTGGCATTGAGCTGGTGGCGGATAAAGAAAGCAAGTCGCCTCTGAGTAAAGCCACATTGGCAGACAAACGCATCAAACAGCGAGCAATGGAAAATGGCTTAATGTGCTACCCAATGGGCGGAACGATTGATGGCGTTAATGGGCACCATATTTTGCTCGCACCGCCTTTCATTGTTCAGCCTCACCATATTGATGAACTAGTCGGCAAACTCTCACTGACGTTAAAAGAGGTGGCGGAGACATGGAAGTAGCAAACCAATATTTGCGAGAACCTATCGCCATTATCGTGGCTCCAAACGGCGCAAGAAAAACCAAGCATGATCACGCCAACTTACCCATGACAACGGACGAACTGGTTGCAGAGGCTATCGCTTGTCAAACGGTAGGAGCTGCCATGATCCATTTGCATGCTAGAGACGCCAAGGGACGTCATTCATTAGACATCGACGACAACATGGAAATTTACCATGCCGTGAAAGAGGCGGTGGGAGAAACCATGATGGTTCAGCTCACCACAGAAGCGGTGGGTTTATATTCTCCGCCACAACAGAGGGCGTTAGTCAAAGCTGTGAAACCTGAAGCGGCTTCTTTCGCATTGAGGGAGTTAATCTCCGATCGCGCAAGTGAGAAAGAAGGGCATGCCTTTTTCCATTGGGTGGCTGAAAACAACATCGTGAGCCAAATTATTCTCTACGATGCAACCGACATTGAACGTTATTTCCAACTGCGTGATGCGGGCGTGTTACCTAAAACACATCAGCATGCATTAGTGGTGTTAGGGCGTTATCACCAAGCTCAGCAGTCTTCACCATGGGATTTACGAGGTTTGAATTTGGCGCGTTTTGTCGAGGAAGAAATTCGATGTGCCATTTGTGCTTTTGGCGCGCGAGAGCAAGACTGTTTAGCGAGTGCGATGTTACTTGGATTCGATGTGAGAGTGGGATTTGAGAATAACCACTTCGATGTGGCAGGCGAATTAGCAATCAGTAACGCGGCTCAGGTGGAAGCTCTACGCGATGTGGCGCATCGCTTTGCGATTCCTTTACACAGTGCGCAAAGTTTGCGTTCAGCTTTGAAGTAAATCTGCTCGCAGCAAGGAAAATAAAGAAGAAAGTAAAAAGGCTCCATCGGAGCCTTTTCGGTATTTGTCGTTAGTTTTCGGTTTGCACTACAGGTTGACGCGCGGGATGTTTGATAAACACCGCGACAACAGCCGCTATCGCTAATGCAAAACAGTAGTAAGAATTAGCAACTACTTCAAGTGGCGATAGGTTGAATACGGAGCCTAGCAGCAGTACTTGAGCTCCGTAAGGCAACACGCCTTGCACCACGCATGAGAAAATGTCTAACAAGCTTGCTGAGCGGCGAGGAGAGACATTATTCTCTTCCGCCAGTTGTCGAGCAACGCTGCCCGATACAATGATTGCGACTGTATTGTTCGCCGTACAGCCATTGACCATCGACACCAAGCCAGCGATACCTAGCTCGCTCGCGCGGCTGTTGGCATGCTTAGAGTGGCTAGAGCCAAACGCGTGGATAAGGCTGCTAACGAAATTGGTTAGGAACGCAAGACCGCCTTGACGACGCATCAGTTCACTCAAACCTCCAATTAGCATGGATAACAAGAAGATCTCTTGCATGTTACCAAAGCCTTTATAAACGTCTTGGGCTAGATTAGTCAGTCCGTAATTGTCAATCGATGCCAAGCTCACGCCGCCAGCCAAAAGGATACCAATCGACAGAACCACAAACACATTCACACCAGATACCGCTAGGATCAAAATAGTGATGTACGGCAAGACTTTTAGCCACTCAATATCGCCAGTTGCAGGCACTTGAGTCGCTGTACTGTTGAAAGCGAACACTGCAATCGCGATCAACGCCGCAGGCAAAGCAATACGAATATTCTCTTTAAACTTATCTTTCATCTCACAACCTTGAGAGCGTGTCGCCGCGATGGTGGTGTCAGAGATGATAGAAAGGTTATCACCAAACATAGCGCCGCTCAGCACAACGCCTGCGGTTAACGGTAAGCTCATTCCTGCTGATTCAGCAATCCCCAACGCTACGGGGGCAACGGCTGCGATGGTACCCATCGAAGTGCCCATCGCTGTTGCGATAAAAGCAGAAATCAGAAAAATGCCCGGCAAAATCATGCTGGTTGGAATTGCGGATAAACCAAGGTTCACCGTTGCATCAACACCGCCAGAGGCTTTTGCTACCGCAGCAAAAGCACCAGCAAGCAGATAGATCATACACATTGCGATGATGTCTGGGTGGCCAACACCACGCATGAAGTGTTCGATTGAGCGGTTAAGTTTCTCTTTACTTAAAAGAAACGCAATGATGATGGCTGGTAATACCGCGATGGGTGCAGGCAGCTGGTAGAAGGCAAATTCAACGCCTTGCAAAGATAAGTAAGTGCCTACGCCAATAAACAGCGCAAGGAATACAATCAATGGGATCAGTGCGACCGCAGAAGGTGCAACTGTTTTAGTTGTTTGTTGGGAACCGGACATGTAAACGACAATGTTAATAATAAGAGAGAAGAGCAGACTAATATCACATTTACGCATTGTCAACGTCTAGACGTCTAAATGGCTGTTTAAATTTTGCACGTAAAGAAAAAGATAAAAGCTCGTATTACGTATCTCACTGATACCACGAGCTTTAGTTATGCACTAATGAAGGGACTGTCGTTATTGCATTGATTTGGCTTTTTTGCGTTTAACAATACCTAAAACCATCCACGTAAATAAGACAGCAGCAAATGCCCATACCAGATATTTGTATTCGGTGTACAGGTTGGTCAACACGCTTAAATGTTCAAATGCAAAGTGAGTTAACAAGCTGAATACCAATACCCAAACCGTCGCCGCGAGGGCGTTACCGAGCAAAAACTCTCTACGTGGCATTTTCGCGATACCGCATGCAAGAGGCATAAATTGCTTCATTCCTTCAATAAAGCGACTGACGACCAAGCACGTAGGGCCGTATTTCTGGATAGTCAGTTGAAGTGTTTGCATCTTCGGGCCAGAGATATAGCCTTTTTTATCCAACCAGCCTTCAAAGTAATAACCGATTAGGTAACCACAGGTATTCCCAAAAAAGCAGCTTAGCCACGATACCATCATAACCATACTTAGGTTCATGACTTGTTCTGAAGAGAGCAAAGATGCCGCGATCATCAGCGATTGACCAGGCATCGGTACACCTATCCCTTCTAGAAATATACTGACAATCAGCGCCAAGTAGCCGTATTGCTCGAGCAAAGGCTTCATTGACATGAGAAGTTCGTTAATGTGTTCCAAAAGCTTTCCCCTAATAAAAGCGGAACGAAGTTGGAGTGATACTCCGAATGTCCTACTGGGTCAATTCTTGTTTCTCACCGCTGAGAAAAACTGACATGCCTCTGATTATTGTGCGGAATCAATCTGCTGCTTGTTTTATTCGCCGCCACGCTCCCGTGTGGCGGCGAATAAGGCACACCATTATGACTCTTTAGCTTTAGTAAATGCGCCATACAAATCAAGACGTCGGTGACGTAAGTTGGTTACTGAACCCTCGGTATTAAGTTGCTTCAACTTAGTCAAATCAACATCGGCGAAGATCATCATTTCGGTGTTGGCGCTTGCTTCTGTCAAGGTCGCATCGTGCGGGAAGTAGATATCCGACGGTGAGAATACGGCAGATTGTGCGTACTGGATGTCCACGTTATCAACACGAGGTAAGTTACCAACACTGCCACCAATTGCAACATAGCATTCGTTTTCAATGGCACGCGATTGGGAACAAATTCGTACTCGTTGATAGCCATTTTTTGTGTCCGTCCAGAAAGGAACGAATACAATTTGTGCGCCTTGTTCTGCTAACATTCTTCCCAATTCAGGGAATTCGCTGTCATAACAAATCAGTATGCCGACTTTGCCCGCATCGGTTTCGAAAACTTGAACATTGTCACCACCGTCGATCACCCAGTCTCTTTGTTCATGAGGCGTGATGTGGATTTTATATTGAGCGTTAATTTCACCATCTCGTTGCAGCAAGTAGGCCACATTATACAGTTTGCCATCTTCGATAACGGGCATACTGCCTGCAATAATGTTGATGTTGTAGGTGACTGCCATCTGCGAGAAACGGTTTTTGATCTCTTCCGTAAAGCTAGCCAAAAAGCGGATTGCTTCAACGGAATTTTTGTCGTTTTGCAAGCCCATCAGCGGTGCGTTAAAGAACTCAGGGAATAGGGCGAAATCGGCCTTGTAATTCGCAAGAGAAGAAATGAAGAACTCAGCTTGATCGAGCAAATCCTCCAGATCATTCATCGCGCGCATTTGCCACTGTACAACACCAATTCGAATCAGAGTCTTTTCTACATCGTGTACGGATTGAATATCCTCTTCGTAGAAAAAGTTATCCCACTCCAGCAGTGTCGCGTAACCTTTAGAAGCGCTATCCTCTGGTAAGTAGCCGCGCATGATTCGTTTTACATCGAAGTCGTTAGCAAGCTGAAAAGACAAAATAGGGTCATGAAGCTCACGGCGTTTTACTTTGTCGATGTACTCTGCAACGCTCAGTTCATCTGCGTATCGGTGGTAATTAGGAATGCGGCCACCGGCTAAAATGGCTTTGAAGTTCTTACTCCGGCAAAGCTCTTTACGCGCATCATACAAACGTCGACCCAAACGTAGCCCTCGATAGTCCGGGTGGACAAATACATCGAGACCATACATTGCATCACCGGTTACTTGATTCTGTATGACGTTGTTTTCGGTAATGATGTCGGTATATAGGTGAGGAAGAGAAAAGCGGTTGTAGTCCACTTTAATGGTTAATGCTGCACCGACTATTTTGCCGTTATCTTCAATACAGATTTGGCCATCAGGAAACTGATGAATGAGATCCATAATAGTCAGCCGTGGCCATGAGCCGCCAACATCAGGAAACACTAAGTCCATTAGTTCTGCAAGCTCAGGGTAATCCGTTGGCTCAATGGTACGTAATGAGAGTTTGGGCGAATTGCTGTCCATATCTTTCAATCCATTTATCCTTTTGAAACAGTGTTAATGAGAATGCCACAATTTGGAGCAGACAGATACTGAAGTCTTTGAGTTGTTTGGGTTACCAAAAGCATATCAAGAAAACAATATTAGCTTAGTTTGCTCTTCAACCATTCGTAAAACGCCGCCACTTTCTTAGCCGATAGGCGATAATTTGGGATCATCACGTAATAACCATAACCACTCTGTAAAGATAGGTTAAGAATACGTTGGATATCCCCTCTTAAAATAGAATTCTGCGCCATAAAATCAGGAAGTAAGGCGAGTCCTTTTCCCATTTTGACGGCTTCGTAAGCTAGGTAAAAATGTTCAAAGCCTACAGAGTGATAGGTAACGGTTGATTCTACTGCATGCGCAGCCTTAAATTGCTCCCACAACTGAGGACGAGTGATTTGAGGTATCAGCGGATAGTCGCTAACAGCGTGCACATTCTTGAGTGCAGGAGCGTTAGTACAACCGACCAATAGTAGAATTTCTTCGCATAGTAAGTGGCTGTATTCATAATGCGTGGACAATGGAAGACAACGAATATGCAAGTCGCTTTCACCGCTTGAACCTTTTACGTTCCCATCTCCGGTACAGATTCTTACACGGATATTGGGATGTCGCTGGTGGAAGTCATCAATATGAGGTACCAACCAAAGGCTAGCGAAAGAAGGAGTAACATCCACGGTGAGCAATTCTTGCTTTGAATCTGATTGTATTAAGTTGGCGGTTGCATTCTGAATAAGTTCTAGTGCTTCTGTGACTTGCGGTAGGTAGCGTTTTCCTTCCTCAGTTAACTCAATACCATTCGAGCCTCTTTGTATTAAAGGTAAACCCACTAGTTGTTCAAGCGCGGCAATTTGTTTGCTTACTGCACTTTGTGTAATGCATAGGGCATCCGCCGCTTTTGAGAAGCTGAGGTAATTTGCAACCGCGACAAACGTCCTTAATGCTCGGATAGAAGGGTACTCACTGCCTTTTAACATACTTCAGTCCCATGGAGATAGCCTATTCACAGAGTAGGAGATTTACCTATTGAAGCAAAGAGAGAAAAAGCCGATGTGTGATTACCTTCCTTACTCGTTCATAAAGAACCCAGACCAAAAATTAAGAATCCTAAATATAATGGGTATGTAAATAATTGATGATTGGGGTTTGTTTATTGATTTTCCCTATCTTTTGAAAAAACTACAAATAAAATAGAATGTTTTACATCATTAGTATTTACACAAATCTAATATTGTTTTCTCAAGGTAAATAAAACGGTATAACTTTTATTTTTGTTGTTTTAATTTCAAAATGATGTCAATTTTTTATAAAGTAGAAAATGTTTTTCATTAAATTAAAATTGGCATTGCATTTGCTTTGTATAATTCGAACTTTCAATGGCACTTATATTAGGAGAACGAAATGAAAAGCAATGTTGTTACTTTGATTGGCCTTTTTTCTTTAGCAACGTTTAGTACTTTATCTCACGCAGCGGACTCCAAAGATCATGGTGTTTATGTCGGCGCCAACTATGGTTACTTAAAAGTTGATGGACAAGATGACTTTGATGATGACAGCGATGCTATTCAAGGTTTGGTTGGTTACCGTTTTAACCCTTACTTAGCGTTAGAGGGCGGTTACATTGATTTTGGTAGCTATGGTAATAACCTAGCAAATGCCGAAACGGACGGTTACACCGCAGCACTAAAAGTTACAGCCCCTATTGCTGATCGTGTCGATCTTTACGCAAAAGGTGGTCAAATGTGGTACTCGACGGATTACAACGTTGCGGGCTTCCAAGGCAACAAAGATGACGAAGGTGTATTCGCTGGTGCCGGTGTTGGTTTTAAAGTTACTGATAACTTCTTAGTTAACGCAGAATATATGTGGTACGACGTAGAACTGAATGCAGAGAACGTCGCGAATGGTGCAAGCACAAAAACTGATTTTAACCAAGCATCGCTAGGTGTGGAATATCGTTTCTAATATTGTTAACCATGTTTAACCCAAATAAAAATGCGAAGCTAAATGGCTTCGCATTTTTTGAGCTCAATCTAGTTGAGGCTAATAGAGCTGTTTTTAGAATAATTGTTAGTGTCTTTTACTGTCACTCTACTATATTTAGAGCATTTCTAACATGACTGTCTAACCTTCTTACTAGTCTCGAAAAACAAAGTTTTATCACTCTATAAGTAATACTCGATAGGTCGATCGCTGCGCTACCTGACATTACATTCATGTGACCTAAAATACCGCGGACGTGTTCTGTATACTCGTTTTTTAGTTTTGAAATGTACGCCATAGCTTTAGCTAGTTGATCCCAAGCAGTAAGGCCTACGGTTGCTATTTGTTGTATTATATGACCCAGACCTGAAATTCTTAGTAAGGTCAAAATTGAAGAGACTATTTTACTTACCCAACCATCAGTCATTCGAGCATTATATCTATTGTTGAAGTCAAGAAATACGTTGCGTTCTAGGTAAGTTTGAGATTTGGGTTGTAGTGCCGACCACTCATTACTTGTAGCGGTATTGACATAACCCGGAACAGATTTTTTTCCTAGTCCATGAGCGCAGAAGTAGATGCCAGAACTTCCATCTAGCCGATACTCAATACCACCGTGAGTAAATGGCCAAAGAGGAGACATCGGAACTGGATCTGCACCATGAGTGCAGCGATATGAAGAATCTAAATCCCTTCTTGCGTATGGTTTAAAGCCAACTTTTGGTGCGCCAAAAGTATATAGGTGTACGCTATAGCCGTACTGACTCTTCACCCAATCTGCCGCTAATGAAGCAAGAGCACCACCTAAACTATGACCTACACAGTGTACTGCCTTCGGTGCTTTCATGTTCTTTTTCGAATAACCAGCGATGTATGCTGCAAGTTGTGGCTTTATCGTATTGAAGAGATTTACAAAACCTGCATGTACCCTGTAACCGGATGAGGTACCTGATATCCCAATGTTTCCATCGGTCATAATGTCGCCGATGTTTGCTTGAGTGCCTCGGAAGGAAAATACTAAAGTATCGGCAAACTCGCCCTTACCTCGACCTATCGCTACAAAATCTGATGTCATTCCACCAAATCCCATAAAGCCACTTGTCGTTCCTTTTTTGACATCATTCCTTAGATCAAATGTAAAAAACTTTGCTATATAACCACTAACGTTACGAACATTAGTTGCGAATACAGAATAAGGGATTTCTGCGATTCTAGATGATAGCTTTGGTGAGAGTGATTGCATTCTTTAATTTCCATATAAGTCAGAGTCAATATATCCAAATAAATCACATTGACTATTTACGTAGTAGTCATCGTTTTCGTCATCATCAATTGAAAAAGCAAAGTACTTAAGAGGGTTTGCTGCATCACAGACTAGATTAGCCATATTGTTTTTTACGTAATCCTCTATTTCATAGCCATCGAACGAACCTTCCCAAATAATAACGCTTTCATCAATATCTAGTTCTGTGGTTAAAACAATAGTTACATAATGTTCAATAAGCGGGATCTTAACGCTCTCTTTGTTCTCATACACAGGAGAAAATTCAAACCGACCATTGCTGTCAGTAAATGTTGATAAGTCTATTGATTTTCCTGAAGCGCTTAAACCAATACTAAGACTAACCTTTTGGTTATTAATTGGCTTCCCTTTTTTTGTTAGCACACCATTGATTTGTGGTGTGTATTGGTTAACTTTATCGCTATTCAATATACTCTCTCCAAAACTCATATTAATGCTCAAAAATATGATTGTAATAAATCCAACTAAGTAATTTCTCACATCGACTTTTTTCATTTTAAAAATCTATAAATGTATATGTATTGTGTATTTTTACAATATTTAATGTTAACTATGTGATTCGTACTGCATTGTCCTTGTAACTTGTGAATTTGAAAATTACATTTTTAGATTTATGTTTATCTACTTGACCGGTTTTTATTAGCATTAATAAAGTTTAAATCTGGAACACTCAGTCTGCGCTAATCTTAGGTAGTTATATTATATTGGATTTTTGAGGCTTTCATCAGGTAATGTGGGAGCAAAATAAACGAGAGCTATCGAATGGTAAAGAACTCTATAAATACTAGGTTTCAGACAATGAAATCGTATTGAAAATAGTTAATTAGTCGCTTGGTCAAGAGGTGTTTTTATTAATTTACATCGTAATGCTAGATTGACTTGATAATTTATGTTTCCGCCAATTGTGATAACCAAGAACAAAAGAAAAGGCTTATTAAGTATCTTTTGATGGTTAGTTATAAACCCAAATTGTTCAACTTTAACCCACCATAATTCTATAACTTAGATTTAGCACTCGTAGTTGTTGATACCCCAAAAACTTAGAACACTTTAAATCGAAGAGCATATAGTACACACTTTTTGTCCTTGAATGAGTTCTTCTGAACTTCCATGTGTTTTTGGTGGTGTATTTATGAGCGTATCGTCTGTTACTTAATACTCAACGAGTTTTTAAATCGGCGTACGTTCAGAGTTATGCTAGTGAAAAGTTATCAGGTAGCATGAGTGCGTGAGAAAAGAAGACAATGTGGATAGTGGGTTGTTGATACAAAAAAGGCCACCTGAAGGTGGCCTTTTCCAAACGTTTGGTGGGCTGGCGTAATTTGAATCTGCATCTTTAGTATATGATTTTTAATGGTATTGGTTGGTTTGATTTTTGTTGGTGTACCTTGTGGTGTACCCATTTCTTGACCATCCCCTAAAAATTGTTTCAATTTCCGTATATTTCCTCCTATTTACGTTAGTTCTACTTAGCATAAGACAATGTTGTATCATCCATCCCTTTATGTAGGGGCTATGCAAGGTCGAAACAAGCGTCAAATGAGCAAGTTATTAAATCTAAGAGAACTCTTCACACTAGAAGAGTCAGCAAAATTCGTAACAGATTTGCTAGGGGAGTCTGTTGTCTTGACGGATATATGTCAGTTAGCTCTAGATGGGCATTTAACTATATCGGTTCGATTGATAAACCAAGCTTATGCCCTCGCGGGGCGATGTACTCTTATGGGCAATGAGCGAAGTTCTGATATCTCATCTAAAACTGATACAAGTAAATGGATAGCTTTTGATGAGAAGGTTCAGGTCATTGGTGGTGTTTGGGATTTGCCCATGATAGGCATGGAGTCATCATCTGTTTTGAAGCAATTCCAAAACTCCTCAAGTCAACCTGCATTTGACGGAGGGGACACCAATGGGGTCTTTTTAGCTCAAGGTGATCAAGTATATAAGCTTCAAACAGTGTTAAAACCACTTCCCGGCGATAAGAAGAAACATTCTTTCTTAGCTATGATATTTCCGCCCTTGTGCTACGAAGGTATTACTCTCATGGATCTAATCTTTAGTAGAGATCATGAGATAAAAGAAATGATTTTTAAGGCTGAGAAAGCTGAGTCAGCGGCAGCACTGGAAAGGTTTAAAAGTCAGCCAAGTCTTGATTATGTTTTTGAGGATAGCCATGAGCTTGGTGAGTATGAGCATCAACTGGTTATCAAAAAAACTGAGCTTTTGAGGTTTGTTGAATCACAAAGTGAAGAGGGTTTAGGGAAACAAACAGAAGACAAGTCAAAGAAGCCTAAAGTGGAAAAAACACTTCACTCGAGAGAGCGTAATACATTGCTTGTTCTCATCGGGGCACTTTGTAAGCAGTTGAAAATTGATCCCGGAGCTCGAGGAGTTACTTCGTCTGTGAAACTTATGACAGAACAGATAGGTGCCCCTGTTTCTGATGACTCTATTCGTAACATATTGAACCAAGTAGATGAAGCGATAGAAAAAAGACAAAAATGACCTAATGAGCATACTCTAATTAGGAATTTTGTTTTCCGAATTCGGATTTACCAAGCTTCATTTCAATAACCTCTCGGCTGTCCTATGAACAACCAAGAGGTTTTTTTATGTCTCATAAAATCATTCGTTTACCTGAAGTTATCGATATGACAGGTCTATCTCGCAGTACTATCTATTTGCGCATGTCTCAGGGAAGTTTTCCGCTATCTATTTCACTAGGAGAACGTGCAGTTGGATGGCTAAAAGTCGATATTGAAAAATGGCTCGATGCTTGCGTTTCTGCATCTAAGGCGGTTGATAATGACTAAACGAAATTCACCTAATTGCATAAAAAGCAATCGCAACTATACCGTTATTGATATCAGTGAAACGTTAGGGGTTCACCCTAAAACAGTGCGTAATTGGATTCGTGTTGGTTTACCTGTAGTCGATAAAAAACGCCCACTATTAATAAATGGTGCCGATTTGAAGGTTCACTTTAAACAAAAGCGCAAAGCAATTATGTTCGACTGCGAAGAGCATGAGATGTGTTGTTTTCGATGTAAACAACCAATGAAACCAAGCATTGAGTCAGTGTTTTTCATTGCTAAACCCGCTGGAATGGCTCACATGACAGGCTTGTGTGAAGAGTGTGGATGTCGAATGAACAAGTATGTTTCGTGGCGAAAAGTGAATGATATTTGGCTCGAACTTGAGGGTAAATTACCGATAGCTGAAAAACACTTAATCCTAAGAGGACAAAACCTCTTAAATTGTCCTTTCAATGGAGTTTTTAGTGATGAAAAGTAATAGTACAAATAATGCACGAATTATCTATGAATTTACCAAGTATTTAAAGGAAGCTAAGCGCTTAGATGACTCAACTATTGATGGCGTTCTTAAGTCAGTTAATCGCTTTGAGGAATATACTGGTTATGTTGATTTTAAGAAGTTTAGGGCGAAGCACGCTATTGGGTTTAAGAAGCACCTTCTCAGCAAAAAGTCCATTTCTACAGGTGAGACATTAAGTAAAGCAACTGTGCTGACAGCAACTCGTCACTTGAAGTCGTTCTTCCAATATCTGGTTACGCAAAAAGGGTATAGATCAAAAATCAATTACAGTGATATTGAATATTTCAACTTATCGGAAAAAGATACGCGTATCGCTAACGCAAAGCGTAAGAGAAATGTGGCCACGATAGAACAGATCAAGCAAACCTTGGAGCTTATGCCTTGCTCGACGGTCATTGAAATGCGTGATAGAGCTTTAATGGCATTCGTTATCTTAACAGGAGCAAGGGACGGAGCGGTTGCTTCAGCAAAGATAAAACATATTGACCTTGTTGAACAAAGCTTTTATCAGGACGCAAGGGATGTGAATACAAAGTTCAGCAAAACATTCACAACATACTTTTTTCCTGTCGGCGAGCTGCCACTAAAGATTTTGAGTGAATGGATTGATTATTTGGTTCAGGAGCTAGGTTTCAAGCAAAACTCGCCGTTGTTTCCTAAAACTAAGTTGGCACATAACGCTAACCAGCAGTTTGAGGTTATTGGTTTACTTGAAGAGCATTGGAGCAACGCGAACCCAATCCGCAAATCTTTTGCACAAGCCTTTGAAGCTGCTGGGTTGCCTTACTTTAATCCTCACAGTTTCCGGAACACTTTGGTGCGATTGGGCGAGCGGCTTTGCCGAACACCTGAAGAGTTCAAGGCATGGAGCCAAAACTTAGGGCATGAAAGTGTGCTGACTAGTTTTTACGGCTATGGTGATGTGCCTGATTACAAGCAAGCAGAGTTATTGCGAAAGCTAGCTAAGCCAGCTGAAAACACTGCTCCAGATATGGAAGAGCAGTTCAAGCAATTTATGCAGTTTCAACAAATGATGGGAAACAAGTAATACCCATCAAATTGTTCTGACCAAGCTGGTATCAAAAAACATTCGTATGTTGATACCAGCTTTTATTTTACTTTTTGGGTATCATCAAACTAGGGTTATTGGTTTATGATGCCAAACATATGTGATACCCCAGTATTTGATACCAAAACTAAGAATGAGTAACCAATGCGCATATTTGCTTATTGTCGTGTTTCTACAACCGAACAATCTACAGAAAACCAAATCATTGCTATTCGCCAGAAAGGGTATGAGGTTTCAGATTCTCGCGCTGTTAGTGAAACTGTCTCTGGTTCAGTTGAAGCGATGAAGCGAGAGAAGTTTCAGCTCTTGATAAACCACCAGATGGAAAGCGGAGATATGCTGGTGGTTTTAAAGTTAGACCGTTTAGGGCGAGATAACATCGATGTTCAAAACACTATCAATCTTCTTACTGACAAAGGTATGAAAGTTGTCTGTTTAGATTTACCGGTAGCTGACCTATCAAGCGCTGAAGGAAAGCTGATGCTGCAAATGTTTTCGGCTTTTGCTGAGTTTGAAAGGAACCGTATTCGTGAGCGTACACGGGAGGGGTTGGAGAGAGCGAAGCTTCAAGGTAAAAAGTTAGGTCGACCTAGAGCTACAAGTACGACACTAGCTGTTCAAGCTAAGAAAACAGAGGGATTATCACAAGTTCAAGTAGCTGCGAGTTTGGGAGTAGGAATCGCTACTGTTAAAAGGCATTGGAACATTAATACCTGAACTTGAGTTTATTGTTTCCGCAGCACCTTCTTGAGCTACTAAAGGGGACTGCCAAAGTACTTTTTGAGCCTGTGTATGCGAGGGGTTTCATTTTGTTAATAACACCCGGTTCATTTTTAGGCCCTGTGATAAACTTAAGACATCCTTGTTAAATAGCAGCTATACCTGCCTAAGATATTTTTAAAACAAATGAATCAGACTGTCACCTACTGGTTTGAAAACCAGCAATATTCGCTAGACCTGCCGGGGCCCTCTCAGGAAATATTAAATGGTATAAGTTGGGGATGTTATACCAAACTTTTTACTCCCGCATTTTGGATATCGCAATTCCACATGGAAGCTCACTTTAATAAGGATGAAGTCCATCAACTTTGCCGTGGTGACCTGAAGGAAGAAATTGTTTTTTGTATGTTAGGTGGCTTTGGGGTAACAGCAGAGCTAGCAACAGCTGCTTTTGAACAGTGTAGGAACTCTAAACTAATTGAAAGATTAGAAACTGATCAGTTTGCATGGCAGGCTGTTTTAGAAACCCCTGTTTTTATCAATGAGAAACCCAAACGCTATCGCTACCCCAAGCAAAAAGCTATTTATCTATCTGAAGCTATGAAGTACCTCCGTAGCAGTGATGTTGCGCTTCTTGAAGGCAAGACTTTGAGAGATGAACTTCTTAACATAAAAGGTATTGGAGCTAAGACGGCGGGATGGATTGCGCGAAACTATTCTGATGCTGATGACGTAGCAATAATAGATATTCATATTTTAAGAGCGGGGGTTATTTGTGGGATTTTTGATAAATCCCACAAAGTAGAAAGAGACTATTTTGATATGGAAAAGCGTTTTTTGGATTTCTGTAACAGTACAGGAGTTAAGCCGTCTAGCTTTGATTGTTTCCTATGGGATCAAATGAGACTATTTGGAAAAACCGCTGTAGACTGTTACAAAGATACAATGGCCCAAGGACGTTAATTCACCTCTCAACTCCAAGCTCTAACATCACTTCTGAGTGTTTAATACATCCAGGGCATTGACCGCAGGCTAAATTACTTGTGTGGCAGGAATGTCCCCAAGATAACACCTCAAAGGGGACCTTTGATTTGTTAATCAGGTCAGCGGTAGTTAAAGATTTAGCAGGTGCGGAAACTGATATAGCACCTTCTTGATAGGAAACTAGCTTGTTTATGTAATCTAGAAACTTTTCGCTACCATCGAGGTGCCGTTGGTCCGTAACAACTGTTCCTATTAAAACATCTTTACACCCGTGCTTTATGGCAAACATTGATGCGATTGTAATTAACAGCTGGTTTCTATATGGCCAAAATTCAGCATTCTCAGAGTAAGCTCTGGAACCATCACCGTGCATTAGGCCCGACCCTAAAATAGATAAGTCCATATTTATTACAGCATGCTTTATTCCGAGTAATGAAGACACTTGACCTGCCGCCTTTATCTCTGCTTCGGCGGCTATCTGGCCATAGTTTATAGTCAGGCCATACTCAGGCATTTTCCATGCTGCCAATGCGATTGAATCAAGTCCACCTGATAACAGTAAAACGCTACTCAAGATGCTTTTCCATTACTTTCCAGCCTGCTTTGTATATACCCGCGGCAAAATCATCTGTGACATAGCAATGCGAGCCACTAATCATAGTTAGATTCCTAGGATCGACATGTTCAGCAATGACCACCACAGGTTTTTTTAAGGCTCTTGCATATCCGATTTCGAATACAGTGCCACAATCAAGTCCATCGAGTATTGCTAAAACAACTCCCGATTCCTCAAGGCCTTTCAGGTCAGCTTGGGCTACATCATACAGATCGCCTTCACCTACTTCATGAATAGGTGAAAAAACGGTAAAACCCATATCCTGAAGGGCATTTTTTGCCTCATCAATTCTCCATTGTTCAGCGGTATTAAAAAAAGGTCCCGCTAAATAGATCTGTGTTTTAGGAATTGGTTTGAAGGTTGAGTTTGGATGAGACTTTTGAGTGTTTATTGCTTCAAATTTTAGCTCCTCGTACCTTTGAGGAGCAATTCTGTCTAAACCTGTTTCGACGTACTCAGCTGTGACTCTAGATGCAATCCAGCCAGCTACGGACGGAGATGTTCCCTGTAATAACCACTCATAAGCAAAGGTACTGGTAAAGATATCGCCCGAGCCAATTTTGAAAACTCGATCAGTTGGAAAAGCTTGTACCCATTCACTTGCTTTACATGTCGCAACTAGGGCCCCTGAAGCACCGCACTTAACAATAACAACTACTACGTTAGGCTGATCTAACAGAAAGTGCGCTATATCTTCGGGATTACTCTTACCGGACAGTTTTTTTCCTTCGGAGTAAGAAAGTACAACTGCAAGTTCATTTGCTGTTGAGCCATTACTTGAGAAGTGAGTTGAATTTATACCATCTTGAGGATCATAAACGACTCTACTTGCATTCACTTTCGGTCGGCCTTCTAGCATCCCAAAAACTAAAGCGGACTCGGATTGAACTGTTTTCTCGTAACTGATGTGCTCATTAGGAATGTTAATGATATTTGGCACTGAAAGCGGGTGTCGATATCTAAATGAAATATCATCGATTTTGGGTTCAATAGATAAACCAAATTTCAAATGTTCAGCTAGATCTTTGAATTCATCTGCATAGTTGCTGCAAGCTGTATTTAGATCAACAGTGCAGTCTAAATTGCTCAATAATACAGCAGCCCTAACCCCGCTTCCTCGGAATAGTTGTCTGCGTGGGTAGCAACACTCTTCAAAGTATGCCCCTCCAACGATATTAATATGCTTAGTCATCGCACCTAACCGTCACGTTACAAGTACCACCATTGATGTAGGTTACTTCTGCAATGTAACTATATCCATTCTGTATACACGAAATGAGTCTTTGCAGCCTTGGGCCTGTGATTGAACCAATTGGACTGCCGTTGTGCATAACGGTAACAACTCTGTGCAAAAGCACCAAAGTTAATAGGTCACCTACATTTAGCTGAGATATCGTAGCTTGAGGTGAGTTTACGTTAGCCGCAAATTGTAGTCTTCGACACTCAGAGTTACTTCCTGAAGGAGAAAATCCTCCACCTGAACCACCCATATAAAATTTCCTATAAACAGTAAAATAAATATGATACCAGTTGAATTTAAGTTTGTTTGTTATTGGGCTCAAAAAACTATTCATTCTCTTCCCAAAACCAACAAGCTAAACCTAGCTGATAATCTTCCTTCGTTATGCTTTTTTTGCAGTTGCCTACATCTATGATTTGGATGGAAAAAATGAGAGCTATATTGGAATTTCGCTTAAGACTCTTGATGTTGAAGAAAAGTTTGTCTACATTCTCAGGTACTTTACGCGCTTGAAGCGTGACCTGCTTCATCTGGTGTATCACCGGAGCTTTAAATTGTGTTTTTTTATGAGCACGGTCACCACGAAAATCGGCAAGCCGATTTGTCGTGGCGTCCGTGCCCTTTAAGGTAAAGTTACAAAAAGCCCCATAATCAGGGGCTTTTTGTTTTTCAGGCGACCCATGTTTGTATGACTGAATTTGAAACCCATTTTGACAATTATTTAACGGCTTTGGATTATTCAAAGTTGCGGTTAATGAATGCACCAAATTTCTTGTTTTTATGTGGTGGCCAAACCGGTACCTATGAAACGGGTCAGGAAGGTGAATCTAAATACTTTTCAATGAGGGGAGCAATTCTAGATACAATTGTAACCAGTTACGCGTCTTTAAGTGACAAGGTTCAATATGCTGAAGAGTACCAAGACTGGTTAGAGCACGGACAAGTTAAAAATCTGATTGATTTTGAGCTTGCAATTGCCGATATGGCTGGTGCAATAGTGCTCGTATTGGAAGGCCCAGGCGCTTTTGCAGAATTAGGTAGCTTTAGTGTTTTGGAAACATTGTCTGAGAAGCTCATACTTGTAGTTAATACTAACATTGTAGAGGAAAAAACATTTATTAATTACGGCCCCATCAAGTACTTACAAGATAACAATAAAGTCGTATTAAAATACCAATGGGATGTTAGATATTATATCGGTGGTGTAAATCAAGATAAGGTTTCTTCAAAAGTCAATGCCAATAAAGAGACTACTTTGTCTGTATCTAATAGAATTACAAAGAAAATTCAGGAAGAAGTTGGTAAGTTATCCACGGGTAGTCCTAAATTGGATGTAAATAAAATTGGTCATGTTTGCTTCGTTGTTGGAGATTTGATATTTACTTTTGGTGCTCTTCGGATATCTGAAATAAATAATGCTCTAAAAAATCATTTTAAAATAAAAAGTAATTACTCGCTCGTTAGAACTTGTGTTTATATATTGGAAAGGTTTGGTTTTATAAAGAAAGTTGATAATGGAGATACTTATTATATCGCTACCAATGAGAATAAAGGATTTATAAAGCACTATTATGATTCTGAGTTGAAAGAGTTAATAGACAACAAAAATCGAATGAAATTTATGCAGGAATTGCTACTTGTTATGGCTGTTCATGATGAAGATCGATTAACTTCTATTACGGGAAATTGATGTGGAAAATCTATTGAAAGAAATATGCAGTAGCTCGGATTTAAGTATTCAAGATGTAATTAAAGGCTTAAGTACAGCTCCGTTAGCATATAAAGTCTATACAATTCCTAAAAGAACTAAGGGAGAGCGAGTTATTGCTCAACCAAGCCCTTTTGTTAAGGAAGTTCAAAGAACTCTCATTTCTGTTTTCCTGACAAAATATAAACCTTCAGAGGTCAGTACCGCTTATGTAGAAGGTAAATCTATAATAGATAATGCTGAAGCGCATAAAGATAATGACTGGATACTTAAATTAGATTTCAAAAACTTTTTCCCATCACTAAAGCCGAATGATCTGTTTACCTTTCTGGAGAGGGAAGGAGTAGTTATTGGAGAGTTTGATAAAAAAATACTTTCATCTTATTTATTTAGAAGAAACAATAGGAAGTTAGAACTTTCTATTGGAGCTCCATCATCACCATTAGTTTCTAACCTGATTATGAAGTCAATTGATAATAAAATAGAGGGTTACTGTAACGACAATAGTATTGTATATACTAGATACGCCGATGACCTGACTTTCTCAACTATGGACCTCGATAAAATAGACGCACTGAAACAATATATAGCAGCTGTTTTGTCTGAGACTAAAAGTCCTAAGTTATCAATTAATGATTCCAAAACAAAAGTTATTGGTAGGGGGCGCTCTAGACGTGTGACGGGGATTGTGCTTACTCATGAAAATAAACTTTCTGTTGGTAGATATTCTCGAAAAAAAATTAGAGCAATGGTACATCATTACTCTAATCGAACAATTAAAAAGTCTGATATTCCCTATTTGCATGGGGTAATTTCTCATATGAGAAGTGTAGAGCCTGACTACTATCAAAAGCTTGAAATTAAATATGGTTCTGATTTCTTCTCCAAATTAGCAATGGACTCATACAAAATATCCAAAGCTGTAAAGCTGAAAAAGTTAGTCAAGTAGTCATGTGATAAATGAAGCTTTCATTATTTCGTACATATATGTGCTAAGCGGATGCTTTAGTTACCACTCATAACTTTTAATTGCTTAGTTCCTGTAACCGAAAGGTTGCCTTTAGCGGCTTCTTCTATATTTCCACTCCACCAGCACATCATTGGACGTCGACGTTCTAGGTAGTCAGTTCGGTTGTAAGCACTACGTACTTGATTATCATCAACGTGAGCCAGAGCTGCTTCAATTAAATCCCTATCAAAGCCTTGCTCGTTCAGCGTAGTACTCGCCAGCGAGCGAAGACCATGGCTAACCAATCTGCCTGCAAATCCCATACGTTTAAGTGCCATATTGGCTGTTTGGCTATTACATGGTTTTTTAGGATCGCGGTCTGAAGGAAATATAAACTCTCGATGACCGCTAATTGGTTTGATTACTTCTAAAAGCTCAAGCATTTGCTCTGTTAATGGAATACGGTGTTCTCGGCGTTTCTTCATACGTTCTGCTGGAATAGTCCATATCTTTTCATCCCAGTTTATTTCATCCCAACGTGCACCAGATGCCTCGCTAGGTCGAGTCATGGTATGAAGTTGCCATTCAATTAAACAGCGTGTGGTGCGCTTGATGCTTGCGTTTGCAATTGCCCCCATTAGTTCAGGTAGTTCTGCTGGCTTTAGTGCTGCCATATTCTCTTTTTTGGGCTTCTTGAATGCTGCTCGGATACCAGTAAGGGGATTAGCAGGTACTAGGCCACAGTTAGTAGCAAAGTTCATGATCTCATTTAGGCGTTGAGATAAACGTTTAACAGTTTCTAGGCTTCCCTTAGCTTCGATAGGCTTGAGTAACTCGATAATTTGAGGGGCATTAATTGAGCTAATAGGAAGGTTAGATATTGAAGGAAGAATATGTAGTTCTAATGAGCGCCAAATATCAACAGCGTAATCAGGTGTAACCTCATCCTTTTTCAGTTCGAACCATTCTTTAGAAACATTGAGGAAAGTATGCTGGTGGATTGCGTTGTGCTCATCCTGCTTACGCTTCTTTTCATCCTGAGGGTCAATTCCTTGTGCAAGCAGTTCGCTGGCTTCAAGGGCTATTTTGCGAGCATTAGCTAATGATAGGTCAGGATATTTACCTAGACTGAGGTTTGCTCGTTTACGGTTCATTGGTCTGTAGTAGTTAAATATCCAATGTTTTGAGCTGTTAGGTTTGATGCGTAGACGAAGCCCGTCTCCATCAAAGAGGTTGTATTCTTTGTCGCTTGGTTTTGCTGATTTGATTTCTTTATCGGTAAGCCGTGTAGTTACTTTTGCCATGTTAGGTACACCAAATTAACGTAGTTTTGGCAGTGTACCTAAAGGTGTACCTATAAAGCAAAGATGTCACTGGAAGCTAATGAACGGTATAACACTATAAGTCATTGATTTCATTATACTGCAGATAAGAAAAAAGACGCCCTAGGACGTCTTTAAACTATGATTTGGTGGAGCTGGCGGGAGTTGAACCCGCGTCCGAAAACCGTTCATCATTGGTACTACATGCTTAGTCGATCTTTAATTTCGCCACCCACCTGCGAACCGACACGCTAATGAATGACTAGCCTGAATTAAAATTCGCCGTTCATCTCTCAGGCGGGAGAATCCGGGCTAGCGCGTTTGGGTTTGATCCCTCGTTATTCCCCGTCTTACGTGCGGAAGCTAGGGCGAGAGAGCTCTGAGCAGGTTATTAAGCTGCTAGTGCGTAGTTTTCGTCGTTTGCGACTATTTTTTTGCGGTTTGTTAACGAGGCCTACCGCACCTCGGCATGCACCTCAGACTTCTGAATTCCCGTCGAATCCTAAATCAGCCCCAGGTAATATTCGCATAGTAACAGAAAAGCATTGGCTGTCCAGTACTATGCGTTTAAGTGGTCAAGATTAACGCAGTGTACTCTTCATGACGCGTGCTTTCTCTCTTGCCCAGTCTTTTTCTTTTAAATCCGTACGTTTATCGTGCAGCTTTTTACCTTTTGCTACGCCAATTTTTAGTTTCACCCAAGAGCGAGACCAGTACAGAGAAAGGGCCGTTAATGTCATACCTTCACGGTTCACACGTCCGAATAGGTTGTCTAGTTCACGACGACTCATTAGTAGTTTACGCACACGTGTGGGGTTCGCCACAACGTGTGTCGATGCCTGATTTAAAGGAGTGATTGTCATGCCACTCACAAAGGCTTCACCGTCACGCATAAATACGTAACTTTCAGAAATATTGGCTTTACCTTGGCGAAGGGCTTTCACTTCCCAACCTTGGAGCTCCAAGCCAGCTTCGATTTCATCATCGATGAAATACTCGTGGCGAGCTTTTTTATTCAGCGCGATAGTATTGCTACCCGCTTTTTGTTTCGTTTTTTTCTTTGCCATAATAGCGACATTATACGGGTTGGATATCGGATAGGAAATCCTTTTATTTGCGCAATCGTGGAATAAAAGTAAAATTGGCAGGAGCTTTAAATCTGTACATGTATCGATAGGAGTATGTATGAAGCAAGTCAGCCGTTCTGCGCTTGTGTCTTTTAGCGCCGAACAGATGTTCAATCTGGTTAACGATGTTGCTAAATACCCTGAGTTTCTGCCTGGTTGCTCGGGCTCTAGAATCATTGAGTCTTCGGGTAATGGTATGGTGGCTTCTGTCGATGTGGCGAAGGCTGGTATCAGCAAAACGTTTACTACTTCAAATGAGTTGATCCCAGGCCAAGCAATTATGATGAACTTGGTGGATGGCCCGTTTAAGACGTTGCGTGGTGGTTGGATTTTTACCGCGCTAGATGAGCAAGCTTGCAAGGTTGAGCTAAAGCTTGAGTTTGAATTCTCAAGTAAAATGATTGAGATGGCCTTCGGTAAGGTTTTTAACGAGCTTACCAGTAACATGGTAAATGCATTCACTAAACGCGCAAAACAGGTCTACGAGTGCTATGAGTATTGAGTCAGATATGATTCACGTAGAGGTTGTCTATGCTCTTCCTCATGAACAGCGTGTATTTAATTTAGTGGTGAATAATCACGCAACGGTAGAAGAGATCATTCGACAATCTGGCGTGTTAGAGTTATACCCTGAAATTGATTTATCTAAGAATAAAGTGGGTGTGTTTAGTCGTAATGTGAAGTTAGATGCGACCGTTCGAGATCGAGATCGAATAGAGATATATCGTCCGTTACTAGCAGACCCGAAAGAGATTCGTCGTAAGCGGGCGGAGCAGGCTAAAGCCGAGGGGAATGCAGACCCAGTCACCGGTGGTAAGCCTAGCTCTGTACGTAAGAATAAGTAGACTTGATATCAGTCCCAATGGATGGCGTCATTGATTCAAAGTGTGATTGCGCGATATCTAGATAATAAAAAACCTCTCATGTGAGAGGTTTTTTTGCAAAAGTCGTTTACTGAATCTGCTCGTAAAATGCGTCACTTTTTGGGAAGTCACCACTGATATCTGCGAGTGTGCCTTGGTCGTTAAAGTTAACGATCAGGTCTTTTTGCACTGGATCACCGTGACCAGGAGTATGGTGATAAATGTAGTACCAAGTGTTTGGGTAGCCGTTTTCAATAAGCATTGGCGACCCTAGTACGAAGCGAACCTGTGCTTTAGTCATCCCAAACTTTAATTTATCTACCGCACTTTGTTCTACATAGTTGCCTTGGTTGATATCAATGCGATAAACCAGTTTTTCCAATACCGAACATCCTGTCAGCAATGTCATTGCTAATGGTACGGCAACTAACCACTTCTTTAATTGCATAATAATTTCTTAGTAACCTTTAAAATACTGCGCTGATAATAAACAAGCTCGACGCAGATGTAAAAAGCTATGCGTCGTATGATAGGAAATCTGACAACGAATTTTGAGTTGAGTTGCATTTATTGATTCTCTCACATGTATGTTTATGTCGATGAGCGATTTTCTATCCAGTTTAAGCGGTAACTAATGACAAATAGCCAAGTTATTGAGCTATGGGGTGGCACTGACCATTATTTCGAAAGGGAATCAGAACCCAAGCACTTTGATATGGGGGAGATAGAGTCACGGAGCAGTGTACGTGACTCTATCTTTGGAAGAGCATGGCTAAGCGGCGATGAGGAGCTCTTTGGCGTTTGCAAGGGTAGAATCTGTAATTTGGCTACCTCCAAGTAGGCGAGCTAATTCTGCCACACGTTGTTGTTCATCTAATGCGTGCATTTGTGTTTCGGTTTGGCCAGCTTTGGTTTGTTTAGCCACGAACATTTGTTGATGGCCACACCCCGCAACTTGAGGGAGGTGAGTGACACATAATACCTGAGTAGACTCGCCAAGCTTGCGTAGCATTTTGCCGACGACTGCTGCTGTTGGACCACTAATACCGACATCCACCTCATCGAAGATCAAGCTTGGTGTATCCACTTTCTGAGCGGTAATCACTTGGATAGCTAATGAGATGCGTGATAGCTCACCGCCTGACGCAACTTTTGCTATAGGTTGCAATGGCTGTCCTGGGTTGGTCGATACTAAGAAGCACACACTGTCCATGCCAAGTGGTGATGGGTGCGTGTTTTCATTGCTGACCTCGATATTGAATACCGCTTTTTCCATGCTCAATTCGTGCATGCTTTGCGTGATCAGCTTATTCAGCTCTTTAGCGTAACGGCTGCGTGATTTGTGTAGTTTTTCTGCTTGGTTTAGGAAGCTTTGGTACTTTTGTTCCACTTCTTGCGCGAGTTCCTCTAAACGTTCATCAGAGCAATCTAACGCTTCTACTTGGGCCAGAAGATCTTGGTGATGTTGGTATAGTTCTTCTGGCATCACGTGGTGTTTGCGAGCAACAGACATCACTTTAGAAAAACGTTCTTCTACATAAGCCATACGAGCAGGATCCACATCGATGCCATCTAGATAACTGCGTAATTCGTTCTTCGTTTCTTCCAGTTGAATCATCGCTTCTGACAACATGTTGGGTAGCTCAGATAGCTTTTCATCTAACTCAGCTAGTTGAATTAGGGAGTGATTGGCCGATTGCAAAATACCAAGCGCATTGACTTCTTCACCTTCGTAAATAAGTTCGATGGCTTGCTGACAGGTAGTGGCGAGTTCACCACTATTGGATAGTCGTTTGTGCTCTTGCTCGAGCTCTGCAAATTCTTCTTCACCTAGCGATAACTCATTTAGTTCTTTGATTTGGTATTCAAGCAACTGTTTTTGCGCCTGGTTTTGCTGGCTATTTTCTTTTAGTTGCTTGAGGTTATTGTCTGCCTGACGCCAATGTTGGTAAGCACTTCGTGTGCTTTTTAGTAGGTTTAGATGACCTGCATATTGGTCGAGCATAGCCATTTGGTGTTCGCTTTTCATCAATTGATGATGAGCGTGTTGCCCATGGATATTGATCAGCAGTTGCCCTAGAGATTTGAGTTGTGATAGTGGGACAGGACTGCCATTAATGAAGGCTCTTGAGCGACCTTCTTTTGTGATGATGCGACGCAAAATACATTCACTGCCATCAAGCAGATCGTTATCTTCTAGCCAACGCGTTGCATGTAGGTTGTTGTCCAGTAAAAAAGCGGCACTAACTTCGGTTTTTTCTTCACCTTGTCGAACCATGCCAGCTTCGGCTCGTCCGCCTAAGCAGAGCCCAAGTGCATCGATAGCAATGGATTTACCCGCGCCTGTTTCACCTGTGATGGTGGTCATGCCCTTAGACAGCTCGAGTTGTAAAGACTTAACAATCGCAAAATTATTAACACTTAGATGAGCCAGCATTTTTATTTACCTGTATAACTGAACAATACTGTATAAGAGAACAGTATATACTGTTTCTTTATACAGTAAAGACAGGTGAGAAAAAATTTCTGTGTGGGGTGCTTTTTTGTGATGAAGTGGGAAAAATGAGCCGAAGTGATTACAACGACTCATTAAAATTGAACAGGTTACGGACGAGTTGGGTTAATCGTGAGCGGCTCTAATGTGACTACTGCATTCACACTAGCGCCTGGATGATCCACGTATGATGTGTCTTGCATTAGTGTGTAGTATACGTCGACGAAGTCATCATCATTCGTTAGGACGCCGTCAGGGATCGTGTCGATGATCTTATTCGTGATTTGCGGAATAATCGCGTAAGCCTGAACTTCTGGATCTGGAATCGCTTTCAGCACTTCTCCAGCAACTTGAACAAGGAGTTTTGCCAACTGTTTATAGTCTGTACCATCATCTTGTTCCATGAGCACGATGTCTGCCGCGCCCCAACGGTAACGAGACCAGTGAATAATGATCTGATTCGGGTAGTAATCTTGGTTATCGTAGTCTAAGTATGGAAGCTCCACTAAATCGAGAGTAGGTTCATCACGACTTGGATTGACGCCCGTTACGATAGCGTAGATTTCTGCCTTGCCAGAGATCCAAGGTTCTTTGTCATCGGCTAGACGGATCTTTTTCAGCTGCGTTGTTTGAATTGGAGCCGCTTCGCCCACTGTACTACTTGACAATAGCGGTGCATTTTGGCGTTGTTCATCAGCAATATATGGTTGAACTAAAGCTGGCTGACCGAGTTTTTTCATCTCAGCTTGCATAGCTTGCAAGCCTGCTTTTAGCTCTGTAGAGCTGTTGTTATCAACAACGAGTACAGGTACATCTGGGAGTTGGTAAACATCGAGTTGATGGATGTTGCCATACACATCAAATGCTTCGATGTATTGCCAATTCTCATCATCACCACTTGGTTCAAATGCAAATAATGGCTCGACCTCGCCACTTTGCCATGCTGATATCATGCTCTCATTCGCTAAACGAACTTCCAGCAACTGATCTGAGTATTCAGAAATACCTTTCCAGCTACGAATTTGAGTGTCAGCTTGTACAAGCTGACGGCTAAACTCGGAGTTGGGGTTTTGTTGAACAAATGCTGATACAGAGACGCTAGTCTGTTGTGGAGTAATATCTCTTCTCAACATGGGTTCAATGGCAGCATAGTTCTCACTCAATTGTTGAGCGAGGGCACGCTTCGTCTTAGTGATATCTTCCGCTTTTGCGTTGGATACACTGTTGACTTGCGCTTCCTCTGATTGGCAGCCAATAAGTGCTAATGTACTGAGAACAGACAGAATGATGGTTTTCTTCATAATATGTCCTTTATTGATTTTATGAAATAGAGTTAATACTCTATTCATGGTGAGAATATCACCGGACATAGATCATTGAATTTGCTTTTCTATCTTTTGTGTAAACTTTGCCCACAGGATCAAAATTTATAAACTTCTCTTTAATGACAGCAAATATCGTGTCGCCTCACTACTTTGTGTCTATTTCTTGTCTAAGAAAGCCAAAAGCCAGTGGCAATTAAGCTACTGGCTTTTTTATTGAAGTCATTTCCCTGAGTAACAAGTGTTAGAACAATTTACTAGACCAACCAAGCTTGTTACGTAAAACGTGATAGTAGCTGTAGTCTTTGGGATGGATGAGTTTGAGCACATTTGGACTTTGATAGATGTGGATTTCGTCTCCTGGAGAAACAGGGAGAGACACTTGTCCATCACAGCTAACTTCTTGTGTTCCTCGGTTCTCTGGTGACACCACCAATTTAATTCGACGCTTTCCATCAACCACCAAAGGTCGACTCGACAAGGTATGAGGGAACATTGGCACGAGTGAAATGGCATTCAAGCTCGGCGAAAGAATTGGACCGCCGCCAGAAAGCGAATATGCAGTTGAGCCCGTTGGTGTGGAAACAATCAAACCATCGGCTCGTAAAGAGAAGGCGAAGCTTTCATCGATGTACACTTCAAATTCAATCATATGGGCAATTTGCCCTGGGTGAAGTACAGCTTCATTTAGCGCAGCGTTGTGGCTTTTAATTTGCCCGTGACGGTGTACTTCCGCTTCTAAGAGAAAGCGCTCTTCTTCAATATACTCACCGTCGAGTACCGCTTGCAGAGACGCTTGGAACTCGTCTGGGTTTAAGTCAGTTAAGAAGCCCAGGTTTCCACGGTTAACCCCTATGACTGGAACATCAAATCGGGATAAAATTCTTGCCGCGCCTAGCATGTTGCCATCCCCACCAACCACAATGGCTAGATCGGCATTTTTTCCTAGTTCAACTAAACTGGCAAATTGACTCTGCGGGATATCATCCAGTATTGCGGCAAGGCGATCGTCAATAAATACTTTATAGCCTTCAGAGGTCAGCCATTGGTACAACTCTTTATGAGTTTGAATTGCTTGTTGATCTCTTGGTTTTCCGATAATCGCGATCACGTTACATGGATTTTTCATAGCATTTCCGCATTAAAGAGGCTTGAATCAGGAATCTTCATCCCCATAATAATGGCAAGTCACCTAAATATGCGAATTTTTATGTGGTTAAAGCCCGCAAAAACGCGCATGGCTTTAAGGGCATTATGTTGAATTCTGGAGATATCATGAGCAACGAAGAAAACAAAGTTACAGAAGAAGAGCTTGATCAAATCATCGAAGAGGCTGAAAAAGTAGAAGCTGAAGCACAAGAAGTAGAAGCTGAGCTTGAAGAAATTGGTGATGAGACAGACGCTAAGATTGCTCAACTAGAAGCGGCACTATTGTCTAGCGAGGCAAAAGTAAAAGAGCAGCAAGATGCGGTGTTGCGTTCTAAAGCTGAAGTAGAAAACATGCGTCGTCGTACCGAGCAAGAAATCGATAAAGCACGTAAGTTTGCGTTGAACAAGTTTGCCGAAGAGTTGCTTCCTGTTATTGATAACCTAGAGCGTGCAATTCAAGCGGCAGATACAGAGAATGAAACGGTTAAGCCGTTCCTAGAAGGTGTTGAGTTAACACACAAAACGTTTGTCGACGTTGTGGCGAAATTTGGCTTGAAAGCAATCAACCCTGAAGGTGAAGCATTCAACCCAGAGTTCCATCAAGCGATGTCGATTCAGGAAAGCCCTGATCATGAATCAAACACAGTTATGTTTGTTATGCAAAAAGGTTACGAACTAAACGGCCGTGTGATTCGTCCGGCAATGGTAATGGTTGCTAAATAACCTTAACTGCCTGTTTTTAAATATAAAGCGCCCATCATTTTTTGATGGGCGCTTTTTTGTTTTAAACGTAAGTTGTTGTAATGAGCTTCATTGTATATCGATAAAATGGAAGTTTGATCCCCTTCATATTTTTTCTTATTGGTTAATTATTTTCCTATAGGAGATTTCTTCTCATCTCACTGCGTGTTTATTAACGAAGAGGGCTATAAGTATTTGTAATCATTCGTTGTGTGAATGTTTGTGCTGCATAGGAATGTAAATATAGTCATTTTTTCCACAACAAATCCGTTAACAACAATGTAAATTATCACTTTATTTTGTAACCTTTGTGTGTATGATTTGCGACTAATGCTTTAAAAGTAAGCATATATAACTACAAATATGTAAATAGCAAACACAACATATCGGAGATTTATAATGGATAAATCGCTTTCTAGTAAGATTTTTATAGGCTTGTTTGCCGGCCTTGTGCTGGGAACAGCAATTCAGTACTTATTTAGCGGTATTGCGATTTTTGATACATACCTACTTGGAGCAGCAGAAGGCGTTGGCGGCATGTTTGTCTCGCTGATCAAATTGCTTGTTGTTCCTTTAGTTTACGTTTCAATCGTATGCGGCATTGTTGACTTGAAAGACATCAGTGCATTTGGTCGTCTTGGTGGAAAAACTTTTACCCTCTACATTCTTAACACCATCATTGCGATTACGGCGGCTTTGACTGTTGGTTTGATTTTCCAGCCAGGAGCTGGTGCTAATCTGGCAGGAACGGTATCTGAGGCCGTACAGCTGACGACGACAGAAACGCCGGACATTTTCTCTCTAGTTGTTAACATTGTTCCTAGCAACCCAGTACAAGCGTTTGCTAATGGCGACATGCTGCAAATCATCTTCATGGCAATTCTGACAGGTCTTGCAATTCAAGCTTTGGATTCTCGTGGTGGTCCTGCCATCCGCACGTTCAAAATGGCAAATGAAATCATGATGAAACTGGTTGGGTTAGTGATGAGTCTTGCGCCATATGGTGTGTTCGCGCTAATGATTCAATTGGGTGCAACACTAAACGCCAATACATTGATGTCCGTGGCTGGTTATGTGGCCTTGGTGGTTGCGATGTTGGTGTTCTGGATCTTCTTCTTCTATCCAATGGCAGTAAGTCTTGCGACAGGGACCTCTCCAAAGACTTTCCTACGTGCAACTCGTGAGCAGATTCTGTTCTCTCTATCTACCGCGAGCTCAAACGCGACTATCCCGGTAACGATGCGTACACTGACAGAAAAGCTTCAGGTCTCTAAATCGGTTGCTGGCTTCGGTGTACCACTGGGCGCAACGATGAACATGTCTGGTGTGTCTATCTATATTGCTCTAGCAACGATGTTTGTTGCGAACGCTTTTGGCCAGCCAATTAACACCGCAGACATCTTCACGCTTGGTTTAACTATTCTTCTATTATCTATTGGTGCTGGTGGCGTTCCTGGAGGCGGCGTGGTAATGGTAGGCGTTTTGCTTCACCAACTAGGCTTACCACCTGAAGGCTTGGCAATTATTGCTGCGGTTGACCGTATTAATGACATGTTCTGTACGTCTTCAAACGTTGTGGGCGACACGGCGGTAAACACCATTGTTGCAAAAACAGAAGGTGAGATTGGTAAAGAAGAAGGCGTTGACGCTGAGCCTGCTCAAGCGAACGCATAATGTCTTGAATCATTTATTTTAACCCTAATATTGAAACGAGCTCTTATGAGCTCGTTTTTTTTGTTTAGGAAGAGTCGGGCATAAATACATTTACCTGAGAAATGGTGTTTTGTTGCGCTACAGCAGTGTGACGAGTTCCCAACTAATCAGAAAGAAACACATAAATTTCGAAAAAAGACGCTTTTTTTTAATTCTGCCCTTGAAAAGCATTTTGCCGCCCTTATCTATGTGGCATAGAGAAGCAAACATTGATTATTTTTGTTTGTGAGCAAGGGTTGAAACCCGATTCTCCTCCCCCCACATTGGGGTTATAACCAAACGAAAATAGAATTTATTCGGAGATAGCCAGATGGGTAAAATCATTGGTATTGACTTAGGTACTACTAACTCATGTGTTGCTGTATTAGACGGCGACAAACCACGTGTAATTGAAAACGCAGAGGGCGAACGTACTACTGCATCGGTTATTGCTTACACTGACGGTGAGACGCTAGTAGGTCAACCTGCGAAACGTCAAGCAGTAACTAACCCAGAAAACACGCTATTTGCAATTAAGCGTCTAATCGGTCGTCGTTTTGAAGACGAAGAAGTTCAGCGTGACATCCAAATCATGCCTTACAAAATTGTTAAGGCTGACAACGGTGACGCTTGGGTAGAAGCAAAAGGCCAAAAAATGGCGGCTCCTCAGGTTTCTGCTGAAGTTCTTAAGAAAATGAAGAAAACTGCTGAAGATTTCCTTGGTGAGGAAGTAACTGGCGCAGTTATCACTGTACCTGCTTACTTTAACGATGCTCAGCGTCAAGCTACAAAAGATGCTGGCCGTATCGCAGGTCTAGAAGTTAAACGTATCATCAACGAACCAACAGCAGCAGCGCTAGCTTACGGTCTTGATAAGAAAGGCGGCGATCGCACTATCGCGGTATACGACCTTGGTGGTGGTACATTCGATATCTCTATCATCGAAATCGATGAAGTTGAAGGCGAGAAAACATTCGAAGTTCTAGCGACTAACGGTGATACTCACCTTGGTGGTGAAGACTTTGATAACCGCCTAATCAACTACTTAGTAGACGAGTTTAAGAAAGAGCAAGGTATCGATCTTAAGAACGATCCACTAGCAATGCAGCGTGTTAAAGAAGCAGCAGAAAAAGCGAAAATCGAGCTTTCTTCTACTTCTCAAACTGACGTAAACCTACCTTACGTTACTGCAGATGCAACTGGTCCTAAGCACATGAACATTAAAGTGACTCGTGCAAAACTAGAATCTCTAGTTGAAGACCTAGTACAACGCTCTCTTGAGCCACTAAAAGTAGCTCTAGCTGACGCTGATCTATCAGTAAACGACATCACTGACGTAATCCTAGTTGGTGGTCAGACTCGTATGCCAATGGTTCAAGCGAAAGTTGCTGAGTTCTTTGGTAAAGAAGCGCGCCGTGACGTAAACCCTGACGAAGCAGTAGCAATGGGTGCTGCAGTTCAAGGTGGTGTACTTGCTGGTGACGTTAAAGACGTACTACTACTAGACGTAACTCCACTGTCTCTAGGTATCGAGACAATGGGTGGCGTGATGACTAAGTTAGTTGAGAAGAACACAACTATCCCAACTAAAGCGAACCAAGTTTTCTCTACAGCGGAAGACAACCAGAGCGCGGTTACTATCCACGTTCTACAAGGTGAGCGTAAGCAAGCGATGTACAACAAGTCTCTAGGTCAATTCAACCTAGAAGGCATCCAGCCTGCACCACGTGGTATGCCACAAATCGAGGTTACTTTTGACCTTGATGCGGACGGTATCCTACACGTGTCAGCGAAAGACAAGCAGACTGGTAAAGAGCAGAAGATCACTATCCAAGCTTCTGGCGGCCTGAGCGATGAAGACATCGAGAAAATGGTTCAAGAAGCAGAAGCTAACAAAGAAGCGGACAAAAAGTTCGAAGAGCTAGCGACTGCACGTAACCAAGCTGACCAAATGATTCACGGTACTCGTAAGCAAGTAGAAGAAGCTGGTGAAGCACTACCTGCAGAAGAGAAAGAGAAGATTGAAGCAGCAATTTCTGAGCTAGAAACAGCGCGCAAAGGCGAAGACAAAGAAGCTATCGATGCTAAAGTTCAAGCACTAATGACCGCTTCTCAAAAACTGATGGAAATCGCTCAACAACAAGCTCAAGCGCAGCAAGCACAAGGTGCTGACGCCGATGCACAGTCTAAAGAAGACGACGTTGTAGATGCTGAGTTCGAAGAAGTTAAAGACGACAAGAAATAATATTTCTTAACCAGATGGCTGCAAAGCCATCTGGGGTCGATAAGACTTCGTGTGCGGGCGTTTGGGGCAACTCTTACGCCCGTCTGTTTGTAAACGCTGTCTTTCTAGTTAAGTATGTTGCGGATAAGTACACTTACCTAGAACGATACAAACACCAAGCGGTGAATCGATGCCGTTTGTAGTAATTAACTGGTGACGAAGAACATGTCAAAACGTGATTTTTACGAAGTATTAGGCGTAAGCCGTGATGCCTCAGAGCGCGATATCAAAAAGGCGTACAAGCGTCTAGCGATGAAATTCCACCCAGACCGAAACCAGGGTGATGAGTCTGCGGCGGACAAGTTTAAAGAAGTAAAAGAAGCGTACGAAGTTCTGACCGA
Organism: Vibrio antiquarius; assembly: GCF_000024825.1. NCBI lineage: Bacteria > Pseudomonadati > Pseudomonadota > Gammaproteobacteria > Vibrionales > Vibrionaceae > Vibrio > Vibrio antiquarius. The sequence continues at coordinate 2,973,544 of NC_013456.1, read as the reverse complement.
CCCTCAAAAGAAAGCGGCGTACGACCAGTACGGTCATGCTGCTTTTGAACAAGGCGGCGGTGGTTTCGGTGGCGGCGGCTTTGGTGGCGGCGGTGCTGATTTCGGCGACATCTTTGGCGATGTATTCGGCGACATCTTTGGTGGTGGTCGTCGTGGCGGTGGCGGTCACCGTGCTCAACGTGGTGCGGACTTACGTTACAACATGGAACTGACGCTAGAAGAGGCGGTTCGTGGTGTAACGAAAGAGATCGAAGTACCAACACTAGTACACTGTGATACCTGTGATGGTAGTGGCGCGAAGAAAGGCTCATCTGCTGAAACATGTGGTACCTGTCATGGTCATGGTCAAGTACAGATGCGCCAAGGCTTCTTCGCAGTGCAACAAACCTGTCCAACCTGTCACGGTAAAGGCAAGATCATTAAAGACCCTTGTAATGAGTGTCATGGTCAAGGCCGTAAGCAGAAAACCAAAACACTTAACGTTAAGATCCCTGCAGGTGTTGATACTGGCGACCGTATTCGTCTATCTGGCGAAGGTGAAGCGGGAGAAATGGGAGCTCCAGCGGGTGACTTGTATGTACAAGTGCACGTGAAAGAGCACCATATCTTCGAACGTGATGGTAACAACCTATACTGTGAAGTGCCTGTAAGCTTTGCGATGGCGGCTCTAGGTGGTGAAGTAGAAGTACCAACTCTAGATGGTCGCGTAAGCCTAAAAGTGCCTTCAGAAACGCAAACAGGTCGTATGTTCCGCATGCGTGGTAAAGGTGTGAAAGGCGTCCGCGGTGGCGGTATCGGTGACTTGATTGTTAAGTTGGTTGTTGAAACACCAGTAAACCTAAGCTCACGCCAAAAAGAGCTGCTTAAAGAGTTTGAAGAGTCTTGTGGTGGTGAAGCGGCGACAAAGCACAAGCCTAAATCAGAAGGCTTTTTCAACGGTGTGAAAAAGTTCTTTGATGATTTAACCAGCTAGGACGTTAGTGAAAAGCACAAATACAAAGGCCTGCTAAAATGCAGGCCTTTTTGCATCTCGGTGTTCTTTTTAATTCCAGCAATTACTTGGTTCTTCGGCATTTGTTGACGTTAAAGTAATCGTTTTAGCGCCAGTCAAGCACTCGTCGTCGTCTTGTCCCAGAGCTGATTTTGCTGTTGCTGTAATGGTATAGGCCGTACTTGCAGAGCTCGCAATATTGAAAGAAAATCTATCTGTGTCTGAATCACATAGAGTGCATGTGCCTCCAGAGATAATATGACTCCAGTCGTACCCACCATCATAAGATGTCTCTAGCTCTAGCTGAATTCGACTAAGATCGCTCAAGGCAACTGTCCTATGAGACTTGATTACATGATTGGTGTAAGAAGGGTAGGCGACAGCCGCAATGATCCCGACAATCACTACGGCTATCAGTAATTCGATCAATGTCATCCCCCCCAATCTTTTTTTGTAGCTGTTACAGCGAGAAATTCGAATCATCACGAGTAGTTTCCTTTTCACTTTTCCGCCTATTTTTGGCAGGTGATAGCATCTGTGCAAGATGAATTACGGCCCTTTTGCCGTTTACATAGGAATTTGGGAAATGCCTCGCGGGTTTACGTTGTTGGAGCTTCTTATTACTGTTGCTGTCTTGTCAGTACTACTACTTTTTGTCGCCCCAAGTTTTTCAAAAGTTAGCCAACACATGAAAATAGTGAATTTAGCCAACGAATTACAGGGTTTTTTGATCCAAGCGAAATCGGAATCGGTGATGAGAAATCAAGATTTGTCGGTTCATATTCAAGGCTTGCCTTCATCCACCGGAAGCTGGAAGCTCACACTCTCGAGTGTATCGAATGTCACTGACATTACTTCAATGAATACTGTTGCTGAGCTGCAAGGTCATCTATATCGGGGTCTGGTGGTGTCGAGTAATATAACTAGCGTCAAGTTTGATCGTGTTATGGGGAATCCCAAAAATGCGGGAAGTATTCAGCTGAAGAAATCTCAAGCGGATACCAGTCCGATAAAAGTAACTGTTCATAACGGAGCAGGGCGAGTAAAAGTGTGCGCTATGAATGAGGCAAAATATGGCTTTGAACAGTGCTAAACAGCAGGGGAGTACACTTGTTGAGTTTATGATTGCTGCGTTGTTAGGAGTTGTCGCTTTGGGCATTGTTGGCGCAGTGTTTCTTTCTAACCAAAAAACAGCTGTGCAGCGAAGCAAGGAAATAATGCTACTTCAGCAGATGAGTAGTGTAATTCAACAAGTGAAAGAGGATATTCAGCGAGCTGGATTTAATGGTATTACGACAAAATCAATGATGCTTTCCGGTTCTCCTAGCGTTCTATATCAACAATCCGAAAAAATCGGTTATGTTTATCGAAATACAGCAAGCTCTGTGAGTAATACGATATATCGGTTAAAGGATAATATGTTGGAATATTGCCAGGATGATTCACCATCACCTTTAAGTGTCGTGTCTGCTGCTAGTGGATGTTTTGATCTTTTTGATCCAAAGCAAATTAAAGTAACTCAATTTGGTGTTAGTCGAACATTACTATCAGGTTCGTCAATAGATAGTGCGTTTATTTCTATTTCAATGGCCGCTGAATTAAAAAATGATCCGGCAATTTCTCACGCCATTTTATTACAAGTTCAGCAAAGGAATTGGCAATGATACGTAAGCATCAACAAGGAGTGGCCACGTTACTTATTACTTCCATACTGCTCTCTGTCGCTTTGGTTGTGACGTTAGGCTCATATAAGAATCTATTTTATCAAATTAAGCGTGCGCAGAATGAAGTTAGTTCTCGGCAACAGCACTGGGAAGCGGAAGGAGGGCTTGAGTGTCTATTTGCTTATGTCACAGATGATGTATCCATAGTAAACGAGCTCATCCCAATTAATCACAATAATTTAAATACCTTATGTAAGAGGGAATTAAACCTTAGCCAGCTGAACGTTACTGATATAGGGGCAGGAGTCTATCGTATTAATTCTATATCTCACAATGGTTGGGCCCAGCTCAATAAAACTTTCAGTACACTAAGTAATCGTGGAAAAGGAGCGATACAAACCACATCCAAGTTAACTACTTATGGTGATTTAAAGGTTCATCCAGATGCGAAAGGTGATCTTAATTCTGACAATTTGTATGAATGCATATCACTGACTTATCGGTATAGTTATACCATGGAAGGCGGAAGCACAGGATCAAAATATAACACTGCATCAATAAGAGCGAATAGCTTATATGATGGTTCTCCTGCTGGAGGGTGTACCGCTGCAACGACAACCAATGTTACAGTAAAAGCTGGGAATGCAATTACGAAAACTAATAAACCTGAAACTTCTGATCCGCAGCTAAAAGGCGATTTTGTTTATGACTCGGAAGTCGATCCATTCCAAACCTTTTTTGATTACAAAAAAACACCGGAAAATATTGATAAAGTCAAAGCTTCATTTCCGAAAGCTGGGAAAATCAATTTGTCAAATGCGACACAGTGTAAATCAGCTATCGAAAATGCTTTTAAGGAAGTAGATAAGGTTTGGATTACTGGTGACTGCGCCATTCACGGGAATTTAGCACTTCAAGGCAACCATGAGAAATATACGTTAGTTATTCAAGATGGTATTTTTATCAATACTGGTTCAACAACATTTCAGGGTTCGCTTTTTCATTTAGTCGATAAAACTAAACCACAGTTTGCTCCTGATGAGTTAAAAAGCTATTGGGAAAGTTTGTTCTCGAATGCTGATGGCTCACCGACTAATTTTACCATTGGTAAACAATATACTGATCTTACACAAACTGTTTATGTTGATGCAGGGGCATTTCACGCAACGGGTGGTTATGGTTTTGATACTGATGGGTTAAAAACCTCAATTGCGGGCTCAATGGAGTTACTATTTGATTCCAGCAAAAGACCTACAACAAGGAGAAATGATGTTCGTTGGCAAGAGGGAAGTTGGAATGCCAAGTAAACAACATGGTTTTAGTTTAATTGAAATAATGATTTCTTTTATTTTAATTGGTGTCGGTGCTCTTGGATTGGTTAAGTTGCAAGCTTACATTGAGCTGCGGGCAGATTACGCGATGCATAGCATTGAAGCGCTAAATCTTGCTGAGCAGAAATTAGAGTGGTTTCGTACGCGTGGGGCTCTTTCTGCAGTCCCCTCGATGCCCGCCGCTAATTTTGATACAAATATTGTCTCTGGGGAAGATACTACGCACCCCTTGTATACTTTATCTTGGTCTGTGCCAACGGCAACTCTGTCGGGCGCACTTAAAACGATACATATGGAAGCTCTATGGCAAGATCGCCACGGTAAAATACAATCGGTAGAGCTGAAAACCATGATCTCTAAACATAGCGAATTTGATTAAATAGTCTAGGTTCCTGTTTTACGCCGATTCAATCAAAACCGATTGGAGTTCTTTGGATAAGGTGTTCACTGTCCGCGTTGCCCTTTTTATATTGAAGAGAATTATTTCTTGCTTCTCATCACGTATAGTTTCTTTTCTTAAAACTATCTATTCATCGCTCTATGCAACCTCTGTTTTTGCCAGCTCGTTTACTAAATGTATATGTTGATTTTTCCATAATGTTTCAGGCTTGTATCTTTGGTTTTGTTTTTTTGCAAAATATGTCTCCAATTATGAAAAAAAATATAGAACCTTGTGCTTTCTCCATTAGTGTTTACTAGAATACTCGTTGGATAGTAGGCCGTTATAATTATTCAAATAGGCCTTGGCACCAACATCATTCACTATGGAGTTACCATGAGTAACCAAGCTGTAAATAAGGCACCATCATCGAAGCCGAGCGGGATGGAGCGCTTTTTAAACTTTATCGAGAGGACAGGTAACAAAATCCCTGATCCTGCGATTTTGTTCTTCTGGGCATTGATCATTACTTGGGCGGCGTCAGCACTTTTATCGAATGTATCATTCGATCTTCCAAACCCTCGAACGGGCGAAGCTCTTACCATCACTAATTTACTTACGGGCGAAGCGCTAGCAAGTTTCCTTGCTAACATGGTGACGACGTTTACTGGCTTTGCGCCACTGGGTATCGTACTTGTCGCAATGCTAGGTGTGGGTGTTGCAGATTCTTCGGGCTTTATTACGACAGGTCTTAAGAAGATGTTGAACTTCACGCCAGCTAAGCTTCTTACTCCAATGCTGATTTTGGTTGCTATTGTGTCGCATACTGCGGCAGATGCAGGCTATGTTCTGGTTATTCCTCTGGGCGGTATTATCTTCCATGCGGCAGGTCGTCACCCTCTAGCGGGTATTGCGGCAGCATTTGCAGGTGTATCTGGTGGCTTCTCTGCAAACTTTATCCCTTCTGGTATCGATCCACTACTTGCAGGCTTTACGCAAACCGCGGCGCAGGTTCTTGATCCTGAATACGTGGTTAACCCATTAGCGAACATCTTCTTTACTGGCCTATCTTCCATCATTATTGTAGCGATTGGTTGGTACGTGACAGAAAAAATCATTGAGCCTCGTTTGTCAAAAATGCCAATTGATGACGATGCGGAAACTGCGCCAAACCTAGGCTCATTTACTGAACTGGAATCAAAAGCATTTCGTTATGCTGGTTGGGCAATGATGGCGGGTATTGCCTTACTTGTTGCAGCATTAATTCCAGAAACATCAGCGCTACGCTCGCCTGAAGGTGAAATTACGGCCTTCTCAGCACCGATCATGAAGTCTATCGTGCCGTTGATCTTTATTCTGTTTATCATTCCTGGTTACGTTTACGGTAAAGTGTCTGGAACGTTCAAGACCAGCAACGACATTATCAAAGCGATGGCTGATACCATGTCGACCATGGGCGCATACATTGTTATGTCGTTCTTCTGTGCTCAGTTCTTATCTGCATTTGCTCAGTCAAACATCGGTACGATGCTAGCGTTGTATGGCGCAGAAGGCTTAAAAGCTATGAACCTACCAGGTGAAGTGACCATCATTGGTATGATCCTTCTAACCGCGTCTGTAAACCTACTTATTGGCTCGGCATCGGCAAAATGGGCTTTAATTGGTCCAATCTTAGTGCCAATGCTAATGGCGGTTGGTATCTCGCCTGAGCTGTCTCAAGCGGCTTACCGTGTGGGCGACTCTGTATCGAACATCATTTCGCCTCTAATGGTATTTTTCCCTCTTGTAGTGGTTTACTGTCAGCGTTATGTGAAGTCGGCTGGTATCGGTACGCTTGCGTCACTAATGATGCCATTCTCGATCGCAATGCTGATCGGTTGGTCTATCTTCCTAGTTGCTTATTGGATGGTAGGTATCCCGCTAGGCATTCAAGCTCCTTACACTTACACCATGTAAAAACGTGTAGGGTGTGAAAGCCGCTAATTGGCAGCCAAAAAGCGCAGGTCTTCGATCTGCGCTTTTTTGTTCTCGCAAAACGAACATCGATAGGTCTTGTAACTAGTTTTTTTGGAGTTGCAAACTTTGTCCCGTGATGTGTTGCTGTAGTGAAACCGAAGTTGGTGCTAAAATTCCTGACTTCAATCGTTTTTGTTTCTTTGGAGCCTCCTTTGTCTAACCATCCGTTTACCCCTCAAGATGAATTGTTTATGCGCAGAGCGATGGTGCTTGCTGAGCAAGCCGAAGCTGAAGGGGAAGTACCTGTCGGCGCAGTGCTTGTCAAAGATGGTGAAATTATCGCTGAGGGGTGGAATCGCTCTATTGGTACTAATGACGCTACCGCACATGCTGAGATTCAAACACTGCGTAAAGCAGGCCAAAAGATAGAAAATTACCGCCTTCTGGATACGACTTTGTATGTAACACTTGAGCCATGCCCAATGTGTGCGGGAGCCTTATTACATAGCCGCGTTAAGCGGGTCGTTTTTGGAGCGCCAGATTTAAAAGCGGGAGCAGCAGGAACAGTGCTTAATTTGTTTGAAAGCCAAGCTGCTTACCATTACGCCTTGGTTGAAAAGGGGCTACTAGAAGATGAGTGCCGCACTCAGCTACAAGCGTTTTTTAAGCGTCGCCGTAAGGAAATTAAAGCGAAGAAACAAGCACAAAAAGCATTAGAAAATGGAGAGAGTGGACAAAATTATGGAAATAGTGAGAGTTAGCAAACATCTACAACCGGGTAGATGTTTGCCTGAACGTACTAGTGATTGACTAAGTGTACAAAAACACGATTACGTGAACTTACTTTCTTTTTCATACATGTCAGTTTACGTTTACGTCGGATAGCAGCTACTGTGTTATTTAAACGCTTTGACTGCACTCTACGTCTTCTCATATTCAAAACCTCCTGCAGACAAGACTTATACCAGTAAAGCGCGGCTCATCGATGCTTGGCAATAGGCTCGATAATCGCACTAAACGCTGTATGGTTTAAACGTTCTTCATTTGACTTCTGCATTGCACAGAGCCAGCAAACAATTTCAATACGGTGCTTAATAATATGAGTGACGTTATTTCGGCAGAGCGTAGCCGATAGCGCCGCTTCATCAACTGAGCTAAACCATGTGGTTGCGAAGCAATCTGTTACAAAGCAATCAGTTTAACTAACGGTGAAAAAAGGCGACCAACCAAAGGAATGGTTGAGTGTGGTTGGTGTCACTCAGAGTCTTGGATTCTAGATAAGTTTTCGCTAGGACTCAACAAAAATGACGAGCTCATGAGCTCGTCATTTTCTAGTTTACAGCGGGTCTATTCTTCAAGGCTTTCTTGTTCGGTGTCTTCTTCAACCGTGACGTCAGAAGCGCCAGATATTTGCTCTACAACGGTCTCTACTGCTCCTGATATCAAAATGTCAGGGTTGAGCGGCGGGATAACTTGCAAGTCATCGCTATTCTCATCAATCGCTGGTCTTTGGCTGACATGACCAATGATGGATTGATAATAACGTCGAATATTTTCTACGTAATTACGCGCTTCATCACCTCTGGCGTACCCATAGCGAGTTTGACTGTAGTAACGCTTCTGACGCAGTAAAGGCAATCTGTCTTTTACATCTGCCCAAGCGTTTGGATCGCCACCTTGCGCTTTAGTAAGTCGCCGTGCGTCCATCATGTGGCCGTAGCCAATGTTGTATGAAGCCAGGGCAAACCATATTTTTTCATGCTCGTTGATGCTATCAGGCACGCGACCTACAATGCGACGTAAGTACTCGACACCACCACGAACAGATTGCTCAGGGTCTAAACGGTTTGTTACCCCGACGCTTTTCGCTGTTGGCAGAGTAAGCATCATCATCCCTCTAACACCTGTTGGCGATTTTGCCGCTGGCTTCCAGTGTGATTCTTGATACGCCAATGCTGCAATTAATCGCCAGTCGAACTCTTCGCTGTACTTTTGGAATAAAGGTGCCCACTTAGGCAATTTGTCATCCAGAGCTCGAATGAATGCGCGAGTATCAACGTAGTCAAATGCTTCAATATGACCAATGTACTTCTCTTCGAGAGTGGACAGTTCTCCTGATTGTTTAATGTTACCGAAAAACTCTATCAGCATCGCATACAAACTTTCGTCTTCAGAGCGTCGAGTAAACCACGATACTGGTTGATCTTCTGTAAGTTCAAACGCGAGCGCAAGATCGGGGTAAAGGCGCTGAGCTAGGGAAAGCTCCACAGAGTCAGTCACAGTAAAACGCAACTCACCAGTGGATACATATTTAAGTAAGTCTCTCGTGTCAGCATCGCCAACAATTTCAAACTGCAGCTCTGGGTATTGCTTCTTTAATGCGGTTAGGGTCGGAACATATTGCGATTGTTCGACGATCTTTAATGTTTGCGCGCCAGCATTTGTATCTTCGTCTGATTCGCTGTCTTTCGATGCTTGGTATTCAATCAGCTGTTCGATATCACGTGGTCGAAGTTGCCCCTTTTTATACACAACTTGTTGGCTTACATAATAATAAGCAGGGCCCGGTCTAAAGCGTTTTACCGCTTGTGACGTTTGATTTAAGCCCGTAGCGATGAGATCAATATCTCCTTTCTTAAGAGCAGGAAAAAGCTCGGCTTGGCGAAAGGCAGGTTTAATCTCGAGCTTGACGCCGAGCTGCTCCGCAAACTGACGCGCCAATTCGTAATCCAACCCAGCGGGACCATCGGGACCAATATAATAGGAAAGCTGATTGTTTAGCGTGCCAACACGAAGCACGCCACGTTCCTGAATTTTTTCGAATTCACTTTTGGGTTCCGACTCAATCTGGCAGGCAGAGAGTAGTAGCACAGAAACAAAAATTAGGGCGCTGCGCTTGAGTCGGTTGAGCTGGCTTATTTGCATTAATAGGTACATCTTAGGAAATTTCTATTTGCCTTTATATCAAAGCGAGCTCATGGGGCAAAGTGAATCACACACTTATAGCGTGACATTGTGTGTTTTATCGACATTTTAGTCGTAATTCAAATTTGACAAAAAAAATGACGCAAACGGTTGCTTTTGATGTTACATCACAAAAACAATTGCTATATAATGCGCTCGCAATGACGAGGTGGAATCGGCATAGGTTCGACAGGGCTTATTTTAAGTGTCTGAATTTATTCCAATATCACCTTAATCAATTGCATAAGAGACCTAAGCACATGAGAATTTTGCGTGGCTCCCCAGCTCTTTCTGAGTTTCGTGTTAATAAACTACTGGAACTTTGTCGTGAACAAGATCTGCCTGTAACTGGCATTTATGCCGAGTTTATGCACTTTGCCGATCTAAAGTCTGACCTTGATGACCAAGAGTTAGAAAAACTTGAAAAGTTACTAACTTACGGCCCAACCATCGAAGAGCATGAGCCAGAAGGTCTTCTACTTCTTGTTACGCCTCGTCCAGGCACTATCTCGCCTTGGTCTTCTAAATCTACCGATATCGCTGTTAACTGTGGCTTGGATAAAGTGAAACGTCTAGAGCGCGGTACGGCTTATTATGTCGAATCTTCAGTTGTTCTATCAGAAGCTCAAGTTGACGCTGTCAAAGCGTTAATTCATGACCGCATGATGGAAACGGTATTTACAGAATTTGAAGCTGCGTCAGCGCTGTTTACAGTCGCAGAGCCTAAGCCTGTGGCGCATGTTGATATCTTAGCGGGCGGTCGTCTTGCGCTTGAAGAAGCAAACGTTTCCCTTGGCTTGGCACTCGCAGAAGATGAAATTGATTACTTGGTAGAGAACTTTACTAAGCTTGGGCGTAACCCAAACGACATTGAATTGATGATGTTTGCTCAGGCGAACTCAGAGCACTGTCGCCACAAAATTTTTAACGCAGATTGGACTATCGACGGGGTAGATCAACCTAAGTCTTTGTTCAAAATGATCAAAAACACGTTCGAAACGACACCTGACTATGTGCTGTCTGCATACAAAGACAACGCGGCCGTTATGACGGGCTCTAAAGCGGGTCGTTTCTTCCCAGACCCTAAATCTCGTCAATACACTTACCACCATGAAGATGCGCACATCTTAATGAAGGTAGAGACGCACAACCACCCAACGGCAATCTCTCCATGGCCGGGCGCATCGACTGGTTCAGGCGGTGAGATCCGTGACGAAGGCGCGACGGGTATCGGTGGTAAGCCAAAAGCGGGTCTAGTTGGTTTTACAACCTCTAACTTACGTATTCCTGGTTTTGAACAGCCATGGGAAACCGACTTTGGCAAGCCAGGTCGTATTGTTAACGCGCTAGACATCATGCTTGAAGGTCCTCTAGGCGGCGCGGCATTCAACAATGAATTTGGTCGTCCAAATCTATTGGGTTACTTCCGTACTTACGAAGAAAAAGTGACCTCTCACGCGGGTGAAGAAATCCGTGGTTACCACAAACCAATCATGATTGCTGGTGGTATGGGTAACATTCGTGACAAACACGTGCAGAAGAAAGAAATTCCAGTGGGTGCGAGCTTAATCGTACTTGGTGGTCCGGCAATGAACATCGGTCTTGGTGGTGGCGCGGCGTCCTCAATGGCGTCTGGTCAGTCAGCAGAAGATCTGGACTTTGCTTCAGTACAGCGTGAAAACCCAGAGATGGAGCGTCGCTGTCAGGAAGTGATCGACCGTTGTTGGCAGCTAGGCGACGACAACCCAATCGCATTTATCCACGATGTGGGTGCGGGCGGTATCTCTAACGCATTGCCTGAACTTGTCGACGACGGTGAGCGTGGCGGTAAGTTCCAATTACGCGATGTACCAAACGATGAGCCGGGCATGAGTCCGCTAGAAATTTGGTGTAATGAATCACAGGAACGTTACGTTCTTGCGGTAGCGCCAGAAAACATGGAAGCATTCGATGCAATCTGTAAGCGTGAACGCGCACCATATGCAGTGGTGGGTGTGGCAACTGAAGAGCGTCATCTAACGCTAGAAGATTCTTACTTCGACAATACGCCAATCGATATGCCAATGGATATCCTGCTTGGTAAGCCACCGAAGATGCACCGCGACGCAACCACACTAAAAGTGGAAAGCCCTGCCATTGTTCGTGATGGTATTGAGCTTAATGAAGCGGTGGATCGCGTACTTCGTCTTCCTGCGGTTGCAGAAAAAACATTCCTAATTACTATCGGTGACCGAACAGTAACGGGTCTGGTTGCTCGTGATCAAATGGTTGGCCCTTGGCAGGTACCAGTAGCAAACTGTGCAGTAACAGCGGCAAGCTATGACACTTACCACGGCGAAGCAATGTCGATGGGTGAGCGCACGCCAGTGGCATTACTAGACTTTGGTGCATCGGCTCGCCTAGCCGTTGGTGAGTCACTAACGAACATTGCGGCAACAGACATCGGTGATATTAAACACATTAAACTGTCTGCGAACTGGATGTCGCCAGCGGGTCACCCAGGTGAAGATGCAGGTCTTTATGAAGCAGTCAAAGCGGTGGGTGAAGAGCTCTGTCCTGCATTAGGTTTGACGATCCCAGTTGGTAAAGACTCCATGTCGATGAAAACCAAGTGGGAGGAGAACGGCGAGAGTAAAGAAGTCACTTCTCCACTGTCGCTAGTTATCACGGCATTTGGTCGTGTGGAAGACGTACGTAAGACCGTGACTCCACAACTACGCACTGACAAAGGCGATACTTCTCTAGTTCTTGTTGACTTGGGTAACGGCAAAAACCGCTTAGGTGCGACAGCATTGGCACAAGTATACAAACAGCTTGGTGATAAACCTGCTGACGTAGATAACGCTGAGCAGCTAAAAGGCTTCTTTGATGCAATGCAAGCGTTAGTACGTGATGACAAGCTAGTGGCTTACCACGATAAAGGCGACGGCGGTCTGTTTGTTACACTGGCTGAGATGGCGTTCGCGGGTCATTGTGGCGTAAAAGCGAACATCGCTGAGCTGGGTGATGATGCGCTAGCCGTTCTATTTAACGAAGAGCTAGGTGCGGTTGTTCAAGTTAAGAATGATGATCTGGATTCAGTTCTATCTACTCTGGCGGCAAACGGTTTAGAGGCATGTTCACATGTGATTGGTTCTGTTGAAGCTTCAGACGACTTTATTATCACTTCTGGTGATGCAGTTGTGCTTGAACGTTCACGTACCGAACTACGCGTTATCTGGGCTGAAACAACGCATAAGATGCAAGGTCTACGTGATAACCCAGCGTGTGCTGACCAAGAGCACGAAGTTAAGAAAGACAACTCTGACCCGGGTCTAAACGTTAAGCTCAGCTTCGACGTAAATGAAGACGTTGCAGCACCGTACATTGCGAAAGGTGCTAAACCTAAGATGGCGATTCTACGTGAGCAGGGTGTTAACTCCCACGTTGAAATGGCAGCAGCGTTTGACCGCGCAGGCTTTGAAGCAACCGACATTCATATGAGCGATATCCTAACGGGTCAAGCGGTACTGGATGAATACCATGGCCTAGTAGCTTGTGGTGGCTTCTCTTATGGCGACGTACTAGGTGCGGGTGAGGGTTGGGCTAAGTCTATCCTGTTTAACGCACAAGCCCGTGAACAGTTCCAAGCCTTCTTCAACCGTAAAGAGACGTTCTCTTTAGGTGTATGTAACGGTTGTCAGATGCTTTCTAACCTGAAAGAACTTATCCCGGGTGCAGACTTGTGGCCACGTTTTGTTCGTAACGAATCTGAGCGTTTTGAAGCGCGCTTTAGCCTAGTTGAAGTTCAGAAATCTGATTCTGTATTCTTCGACGGAATGGCTGGTTCGCGCATGCCAATCGCGGTTTCCCACGGTGAAGGGCGTGTAGAAGTACGTGATGCAGAGCACCTAGCAGCGATTGAAGCATCAGGTACGGTTACGGTTCGTTACGTGGATAACCTCGGTAACCCAACACAACAATACCCGAACAACCCGAACGGTTCGCCAAACGCGATTACTGGCTTAACAACAGCAGATGGTCGCGTGACTATCATGATGCCTCACCCAGAGCGCGTATTCCGCACAGTTGCAAACTCTTGGGCTCCGGAAGGTTGGGGTGAAAATGGTGCTTGGATGCGTATGTTCCAAAATGCCCGTAAGAATATCGGTTAATTAACCAAAGGTTAATCTAGCTTAAGTAAAGCGTTGGTTGAGAGACCAGCGCTTTCTTTTTTCTTATCACTCTTTTTCTTCGCCGCTCTTTCTAGTGACTTGGCGAAACGTTGCTTTGTTCTGCCTCTTCTTTGTCATCTATTATCTAGCGTAAAAAACTTGCAGCGTTTAGATTACTTTTATGCTCTAATACCGCGCTTACCAAGGGATGGTGTTAAACAGCTCAGCTTAGATGGAGTTATCAAGTTGACCGAATCCCTGATTGATCCCTAAATCCCTTAGGAAATGAAAGAAATGTCTAAGAATCCAAAATTTGCTATCCGCGTCACTGAAAAACGTAACGGCTGGAGCGCAGAAATCACTCGCCAAGTGACATCTCGTAAGACTGTAGTATCAAAGCGTGAAACTGGCTTTGACAGCGAAGAGAAAGCACAAGCTTGGGCTGAACAAGAACTGGCTGGTTTTATCCAAAACCAAGTGGTTCGTAACGAGCGTAAAGCAGCGCAACGTCAAGAGCGTGAAGCAGAACAACTAGCGGCAAAAGTTCGTAAAGAAGAAGCCCGCAAAGCACGTGACGCTGAAGTAGACGCTGACGAAGAATAGATTCAAGTCGGTGAGATGGTGACGTCACCCATCAAACAAAAAGTGAAAATGCCCTGAGCTTTGTCTCAGGGCATTTTTTATTGTATCGACTTAAAAACAATCCGAGGATACTGACAGACTAAACGTACCGTCTTCAGGGGCTGCAAATTGTTTATTGCCAGGAAGAAGGTGAGGGTTATTAGCATAAGTGCGATGTGTTGACTTGCGCTTTGCCGAGTGCCTCTCTGGTAAATCAAAGTGTTGCAATCCGTCAGATAGATCGTTTGCTTCACCGTAGTCGAAATGTGTTGCGACGTCCTTGGGCTGCTTGGCGTAACGACAGTGATCCGGCTTGCCATCTTCGTGCCAAGCTAACGCGTTTGCTTTGGCGTCTAGATTCAGATTATTTGTTGTTGGTTGTGCGTAATGATCCTCAATAACTTGGTGCTGACTCTGCTCTTGTAAGTAGTCAGCAATGCTCTCGGAAGTTTGTGCCAGGCTTTGACTTGCTGGAACGAAGCAAGCAAGAAGAAACAGTGTTTTTAAGTTGTTCATAGTGTGTATGCAAGCAAAAAGAAATGATAGTACTGGTAAATAAAACGGTGTGCAATTATGTCCATTGGACACGATATAGCAGGGCAGTTAATGTCTGCCCTGCATCTTTTAGGTATGGTTAGTATTGATAAGTGAGGTGCAGTTTGACTTCGCGACCAGGCGAAGGCACGCCATTAGATAGGTATGCTTCGTAGTAACGATCGGTTAAGTTTTTCACAACCGCGCCAACGCTCAAGCCTTCGACTTGTTGTATTTCCCAAACCACGTAAGCGTTTTGTAGCGTGTATTGCTCACTTGGCGATTTCACTTTTAAATTGTTACCGCTTGCCTTGGTTTTGGTTTTGGTTTGCGCATCATACCAACGGACTTCCCAGCCCGTACGTAAACCAGGAATCCATTCGTAACCTAAACCCAGATTAATGTTTAATGGCGGTACATCAGGATGATCATCATCTGAACCTGTAGAGTCAGATAAACTGCCTTTGTTTTTGCCGCGAATGTAACTTGCTGAGAAATTACTGTAGAAATCTTCAATCCGGTATTGTGAAATTAGCTCAAAGCCGTAGTTTTTAAAGCCATCTAGGTTTGTATTCCAGCTTTGTAACTCAGTAGTATTTTTGTCGAGGTTTTCGCCCGTTCGTATATCAACTGTGTCGCTAACATCGTTATAGAACAAAGTTAACTCTGTTGCGAGGTTATCGCGAGAGTTCACCAGCCCTTCCGTTAAGTTGATAACGCTTGCTTGATAAGCATGGATACGAGACACGTCCAGATTCAAAGCAGTAGCCGTAGCGGTAGCTCGCGCATATTGCACTGAGTAGATGTTATCAACGGTTGGTGCTTTTAAAGCGTAGGCGTAGGAGGCGTTTAAACGCGTATTATTGCTCGCATCAAAGTCGATATCCAAACGTGGGCTAAAGCCTTTATGCGTCGTTTCACCGTAGTCATGTCCGGCAGCTGGATCATTATAATCCGGCGCAGTGTTCCCTTTTCCTTCACTCTTGATGTATTCGTAACGCAGAGAAGGTGTGATTGTTAGGCGGTCTGTTGCTTGATAGTGATCAGCAATGTAAGCGGCATAAATTGACTGAGTGCCAGATGGTTCGTAGTAAGGGGTATACCAACCGTAGTTTTTGGCTTCATTACTGTCGTATGATGCGTTGAATACTAATGAATCTCTATCTGTTTTTTGATATTGAAGCCCTGTGACTAGAGTGTGTTCTCCGAACTGCGCTTGGTTAAACACATCAGCATAGTCACGCTCGTAACTCAGCCAAGACTCGTGACCGTAACTGCCAACAGAAACGAACATTTTCTCGAATGCCACGTCAGGGCGAACCCAGTGACGATCGTTTTCAGAACGTGCCATTTTGATATTGAAATCAATATACGGGTTAGTCGGCATATAGTGGTAAGAGATGGTCGTGGTGTTATCCGTGTATTTATTATCGACGGTGTATGCGTATTTGGCTTTTTCTAATGATCCGTATTTCTTGATGTTGTACTCAGTAATGTTAGGCATTTTTCCGCGGCGGTTAGCCCAAGGTTTACGACCTTCATCTTTATAGCGAGTGTGGCTAATTTCAAACTCGTGATCGTTGTTTTCATAACCGACTTTTACGAGCATGTTTTCTTGCTCATAACCTGAGTAATCCAGCGTTTCACCACCACCGACTTTAATGTCATCAGAATCTTTTACAGAGCCATTCGCTAGAAAATAAAAACCAGCATCGTTTTTACCATAGAGTGTTAGCGTGTAGGCATTCTCATCGCCGTTGGTGTTATATGCACTTGAGATGCGAGCACCAAAGTTTCTGTTGCCGTACAGTAGGTCATCGACACTTTTGGTTTTAATACGAATTGAGCCACCAAACTTTCCGTTGAGTGCTCGATAGTCGTGCGCGCCCTTGATAATTTCTGCTTCACCAATCAAGAACGGATCAAAAAAGAAAGTTCCGTAGCGGTATTGTTGAAAGCCAATTGGAGCGCCATCGACAAATACGGCGATATCGCTTGGATCATCAAAACCACGAATATTAATACGTTCGCCGCCGGAACGGCCGCCGCCATCTAATGATGCGCCCGGAACGGCATCGATCATTGAGGCAAAATTGGAGTACTGTTGCTCTTCAATCTCTGACCAATTAATGGTGGTTTGCGCAGGCTCAGCAACGGTGATGGGTTTGGCATAACGCACACCGATGACTTCGAGCTCTTCATTTGGCGTTGTCTCGGCATATGAATAAAGAGGGAAGAGCAAAGTTAGTGAAATGAGATTTACTTTGAATGGATGACTTTTTAATCGTTTCATATTGATGATTTATAGTGTTTTTATGAAGCTCGGATTATAAGAACATTATTACGATTAATAAATGATAATGAGATTAATTATCAAATGTGTTTTTGCGATGGCTTGTAAAGTTTTTTATCCATTCGTGGAAACTACGATGAGTATCGTTAGCTTACAGAAAACAAAAAGCCCAGCATCATGGACGCTGAGCTCATTGGCTTTTAAACAAAATGGTGCGAGCACTGTTGCTCCTTTCGAGCTAATCAAGTGCGTACTTGGTAGGAATTACTGAGTTTCTAACGGGATCTGTCCGGTAGTCAGTGGCTCGACATCGAACTCGGTCAGTCCTTCAATGTAACTTTCAACGGCTTGTTCTACCGAATCATCACCTTGGTTGAAGTAAGCAAGGTGGAAGATCGCATCGCCTTCATTAACCAGTGGCAAAGTTTGTTGACCGATCACCAAGCCACGCTTTGGCGCTTTGAGCTCTACCTCATCATGTCCAAGAGGAGAGCTGATATAGGCGAGCGTTTCACCCTGTTCCACTTTGTCTCCCAGATTAACGACAGTACGCAAAATACCGTTACCTGACGCACGAACCCAGCTGGTGGACTTCGCTATGATAGGCTCTGGCAGCTTTTTCCTGCTCGCACGCAACATACCAATGGCTTGCATTACGCGCCGAACCCCGAGTACACCAGCGCTGATCGAAAGTGGATCAAAACGCAATGCTTCGCCAGCCTCGTAGGTTAGCACGGGGATATCACATTTTTCTGCTTCACTGCGTAAAGAGCCATCACGCAATGCTGAATCAACAATCACTGGCGTCGCAAACGCCTGAGCAATACGCAGAGTTTCTGGGTTGCTTAAGTTTGCGCGAATCTGTGGCAGGTTCGTGCGGTGAATGGCTCCGGTGTGCAGATCCAAGATGTAGTCACAACGCTTGGCAATGTTGTTAAAGAACCCGTGTGCCATTCGAGATGCAAGCGCGCCTTTTTCACTGCCAGGAAAGCAACGGTTGAGATCTCGTCGATCGGGCAAGTACCGTGATTTATGGATGAAGCCAAAAACGTTAACGATAGGTACTGCAATGACAGTGCCTTTCAGTTTTTGTGGATCCAGTTGGTTAATGATCTGACGAACGATTTCTACGCCATTAAGCTCATCACCATGGATAGCAGCATTGACCATTAACACAGGCCCTTCTTGTTTCCCATGGATGATTTCCACAGGAATAGATAAAGGCGAATGTGTGTATAGCTTCGCTGCTTCAAATTCGATCTCTAATCGTTGTCCTGGTTGTATTTGATGCCCTAAGAGCTCAAACACTTTGCTTTTTTTACTTCTGGCCATAAACCATCTCTGTCAAATGCGTTATCGGCAATGTAACAATTGCTGCAAAATCGCACTAATCATTCTCATTAAGGACACGACAAATTACTTTAATCGTCATGCGCGAAATCTCAGCATGTGTGAAGTTTTTGTTTTCAATATGATCTTTTCTATCAGTTTAATACATAACGAGAGGTACAGAAGGAAGAGCAATCATAGGCTTAAAAAATGTGACTGTATTAAAAATAATACTGATAATGAGGGACAAAAAAACGGACTTTTAACCCTACTTTTTATCCGATAATATCCGCGCCGAATTTGAGGTCTAACATTTCTAACTAGAGGTTTTGATGAAAAAGGCAATTGCTAAAATTGGTGCATTGACTGCTGTAGCAGTTTCACTTTCAGGTTGCGTTGGCAGTAATGCCGTGACAGGTTATGTCATGGGGTTTAACTTGAAAGCTGTAGATAACCGTTACGCTCGAGGTGGTCTAAACATGCTTTTAGCACCTGTTTATGGTGTCGCAATCGCGGCGGACTACATCGTGTTTAACTCTCTAGAGTTTTGGACGGGTAAGAACCCTTTAAATGGTAAGCCACATATCTTCGATACAAAGATGGATACTTACATCGATGTAAACCACCAGTTAGATAAATCGTTAACGACGGCGCCAATTGCACCGTTAGCGAATAACCGTGTTATTGAGCAGGGTCGAATGCAGCAAATCGATGAGAATACTGTTCAAATGGATATTACTTACAATAACGGCGAGAAGGCGATACTCATGGGTGTGCGCGATGGTGAGTTTGTCACTTACTACATTGATGGCGAAGTCGTTGCACAAACCTCAATGGATGAGCTAGCTGCTTATACGCAAAATCGCGTGTAATTTGGTCCAGCCAAACAAAAAAGGGTGCCGTAAAGCACCCTTTGTCGTTTTTCGTGGTTGAATTACGCTTTCTCTGGAATTGCCTCTAGAAGCGCTACCATTTGGTCCCAGTACAGCTGAACGGTATCAATCTTCACTTTCTCATCTGGTGAGTGAGGGAATTTAATTGTTGGACCGAAAGACACCATATCCATGTGTGGGTATGGTTCTTTAAACAGGCCACACTCAAGACCAGCATGGATGACCATGATGTTCGGTTTATGACCGTAAATGCCTTCATACATATCACGGAAAATTGCCATGATCTCGGAATCTGCATCTGGCTTCCAGCCAGGGTAAGCACCTGAGAATTGAATTTGTGCGCCTGCTAATTCAGCAATTGAACGTAGCATACTCTCAACTTGGCTGCGGCCAGAGTCAATCAAAGAGCGAATCAGACACAGAACTGTCACCTTGTTTTCTTCAGTAGTGATCACGCCAACGTTCAGTGACGTTTCGACCACACCTTCAATTTCGTCGCTCATGCGCATGACGCCATTTGGGCATGCGTTAAGTGCGGCAATGAAGCGTTGCTGATCGGCGATTGAAAATACTTGCGCGTCAGTAGCGAGAAATTCATTAAAGGTTACGATACCTGTTTCGATTTTACCCAGTTCAGTTTTAAGCAGCTCAGTGTAGTGGTTGAACAGCTCAGCAAGCTTGTCTTGGTTTTCGACAGGAAGCGCGACAGTAACAAACGCTTCGCGAGGGATTGCATTACGTAAGCTACCACCACGGAATTCGACTAAACGTAAATCAAGCTCTTGAGCATGACCGGCAAGGAAACGACCAAGTAATTTGTTGGCATTACCGCGACCTGTGTGAATGTCACAACCTGAGTGACCACCTTTTAGGCCTTTCAGCGTCAGTTGGCGCGTTACGAAACCTGCAGGTGTTGCTTCTCGAGAAATATCGAAAGTCATGGTGCCATCAACACCACCGGCGCAACCCATGTAGACTTCGCCTTCTTGTTCAGAGTCTGTGTTTAGAAGGATCTCACCTTCTAACCAACCAGCCTCAAGACCAAATGCGCCAGTCATGCCTGCTTCTTCATCAATCGTCAGCAGAACTTCGATAGGGCCGTGCTTAATGTCTTTAGATGCCAATACAGCAAGGCAAGAAGCCATACCAATCCCGTTATCTGCACCAAGCGTCGTGCCTTTCGCCGTTACCCATTCGCCATCGATGTAAGGTTGGATTGGATCTTTGGTGAAGTCGTGTTCGGTGTCTTCGTTTTTCTGCGGCACCATGTCGATGTGTGCTTGAAGTACAACAGCCTTCTTATTTTCCATTCCAGGTGTCGCGGGCTTTTTGATGAACACGTTACCGGTTGGATCACGGCGAACGTCAAAGCCTTGCTCTGTTGCCCAGTTGATAATGTACTGTGCTAATGCTTCTTCATGTTTAGATGGGTGAGGGATAGAACAAATCTTATCGAAAAACTGCCAAAGTGGAGCAGGTGATAAGGTACTGATCTCAGAATGGAACTCAGACACGGAGGACTCCTTTTGATGTGCTTTGCCAAATATATACCGTAAAAATATTGTCGAAATAGCATTAAATGCTAGACGATTTGGCCTTCAAATTGCCGTTTAGCATACCACCAGATAAGGAGTACGAGTAGTCGCGTGCACAAGGATTTCTCTCAGAACTGTCACAGTTTGTGAACACAATGACAGGCACTATGCGTTCTTTATCATACTTTCTGAAAGTGGCTTTATTTTTTAACTCATAAAACTGTAATTTAATTACAGTTAAACTTTGATGAAGATCAATTTATATATTTTTTGTGATTCCAGTCACTAAAATGCTTGTAATTAAATTTCTTGGTGGTATATTTGTAACCAGCTTCTGAGAGAAGAATGAAATGCTCAAAGGATGAGTCCGTTTTATCGCCTCCAAGGAACCGAGAAATCAACGAATGTTTAATTGATTTAAAAGGTGATAGTTATGAAAGGTTTACCAAGTACAATGTTCTGGAATAGCAAGTCTGTTTACACCGGCAACTTTGTATACCCAACAAGCTTTGGCTACTAAGTGAAGTCAACGCATGTGACTCGAACAGTTTGTTCACCCCTATAAATTGGAATTTTTTTTCAGTGATAGTGCTGACATGATTCGCCGCCACCCAAATTGGGTGGCGTTTTTTTATCTCCACTTTCTATTTCTGACACATTTTCTGCCATCAAGGCTAGATTCTATTCTCCGTTCTTTAGTTTTATCGACTTCCCCGTCAAATCCACCTAGATATGACGCTTAAAACGCCCAGTTTCTATCTGAAAGTTTAGTACATTGTTCAGTTTTCATTCTGTTGTTGGGTTCTGAACGATAATTGTTAATTGTTGTTTTATAAGAATATATTTACTGTTTTGCTTTTAAGAATTAGCGAATGGGTTTCATATCCAAAGAAAAAAATCGCATTAGAGTGAAGATTCTATCTAGAATTTGCTATTTGATAACTTTATAATTCACGCCAATCGATTACGCAACCGTTTACTTTTTACCTTTACAGGATTCGATCATGCTCGAGAGGCTTTTTAAGCTCAGTGACAATGGCACAAATGTGCGCACTGAGATCATTGCAGGTGTTACCACCTTCCTAACCATGGCTTACATTATTTTTGTAAACCCAGCGATCCTGTCGGATACCGGTATGGACCGTGGTGCCATTTTTGTTGCAACTTGTCTTGCGGCCGCTATCGGCTGTTTCATCATGGGATTTGTTGCCAACTACCCAATTGCACAAGCACCAGGAATGGGGCTGAACGCATTTTTCACTTACTCTGTTGTGTTGGGAATGGGCTATACGTGGCAAGTTGCGTTAGCGGCGGTGTTTGTTTCAGGCCTGCTGTTTATTCTTTTGAGTATATTTAAGATCCGTGAGTGGATTATTAACTCGATCCCGCATTCTCTTCGAACTGGTATTTCAGCCGGTATCGGTCTTTTCTTAGCATTTATCGCATTAAAAAATGCAGGCATCGTCGTTGATAACCCTGCGACATTAGTTTCTATGGGAGACATCACATCATTGCCATCTGTATTGGCTGCGATTGGTTTCTTCCTTACTATCGCGCTTGTTCACCGTGGTGTGAAAGGTGCGGTGATGATCGCCATTCTTGGTGTTACAGCGCTTGGCCTTCTATTTGGTGATGTGCAGTGGAGCGGCATTATGTCAACGCCACCAAGCATTGCACCAACTTTCATGCAACTGGATTTCTCTGGTTTGTTTGAAGTTGGCATGATTTCCGTTGTGTTTGCTTTCCTATTTGTCGATTTGTTTGATACCGCAGGTACGCTAGTTGGCGTTTCTCAAAAAGCAGGCCTCACGGATGAGAATGGCAACATCCCGCGTTTAAACAAAGCGTTACTTGCAGACTCAACGGCAACGTCAGTAGGTGCACTACTTGGTACCTCAAACACCACATCTTACATTGAGAGTGTTTCTGGTGTGGCGGCTGGTGGTCGTACTGGTCTAACAGCAGTGGTTGTTGGTGTACTCTTCCTACTTGCTCTATTGTTCTCACCACTAGCAGGAATGATCCCAGCTTACGCAACATCGGGTGCTCTGTTCTATGTCGCGATTTTGATGCTGTCTGGGCTGGTAAGCATTGATTGGCGTGACCTAACGGAAGCATCACCAGTTGTTGTGACTTGTTTGGTAATGCCATTAACGTTCTCGATTGCAGAGGGCATTACGTTAGGCTTTATCGCGTACTCGGCGATCAAATTATTCAGCGGCAAGGGCCGTGAAGTGTCGATGAGTGTGTGGGTGATGTCTGCCATCTTCATCGTCAAATACCTCGTCGGTTAATTTCTCGAGCAAAAAGCCAGTGTGGATTTATTCACGCTGGCTTTTTCTTTTTTCACGTTGTTCACTTAAGACGGTTTTTCTGCGGAATAGGCAGAGAATTTTGATATCACCGTTGGTATTAGCGGTGTGTTTCGGTAGAATAATCGTTTGCGCAGCTTGAAATCCTCATCTCCATACGTTTTGGAGAGGTCAGTGAGCATTCCGCTTTTGAGTGAGTTCGCTAGATTTTGAGGATGCATATTTTCAAATTATTAGGTTATTACAATGAGTAAAAAATTCATTATCACTTGGGATGCAATGCAGACTTACTGCCGTGAACTGGCTGAAAAACAAATGCCAGCTGAGCAATGGAAAGGGATTTGGGCGGTAAGCCGCGGTGGTTTGGTTCCTGGCGCTATCTTGGCTCGTGAACTGGGTATTCGTTACGTTGATACAATCTGTATTTCAAGCTACGACCATGATCATCAGCGCGATATGACGGTACTAAAAGCACCTGAAGGCGATGGTGAAGGTTACCTAATCGTTGAAGACCTAGTAGACAGTGGTGATACGGCGCGCAAACTACGTGAGATGTATCCAAAAGCGAAGATGATCGCTGTGTGTGCAAAACCTTCAGGCAAAGCGTTGCTAGATGATTATGTGGTAGATATCGCGCAAGACACTTGGATTGAACAACCTTGGGACATGTCAATCCAGTACGCTGAGCCTGTAAACCGCAAGCAAAAATAAACGCTATTAAAGAATATTGAGAAATGCCCCTGTATAGGGGCATTTTTTTTATTATCATAACAACTCATGCTAATAGCCTAAGGTTCTTCCTATGTCTGAAGACGTCAGTAAAAATCTTTCCGAAACTTTGTTCGTGAAACATAAGCAAGCAAAAGAAACCTCTGCGCTTACCCAGTACATGCCGACCAGTCAAAAAATACTTGATGAGCGAGAGGCGCAGGGTGATCGTGCTTGGTATCGTCATTTGCGCCGCTTGCAATGGGCTTGGCAAGGGTTGTCTCCGATAGAGATGGAAGGTGTGCTTTCTAAAATCGCTTCTTCTTCCCACTCTCGAACCAATGATGATTGGTTAGACACCGTAATGGGATACCACAACGGCAACTGGACATTTGAGTGGATTAAGCTCGGCATGGAGCATCAGAAGCGTTCAAATGAAATGCAAGGTGAGGAGGCAGCCGATGAACTCTTCACTGCTTCTTTGTGTTTTAGTATCGCAGGCTACCCACATCTGAAGAATGATAATTTGGCCTTGCAGGCTCAAGTGCTGGCAAACAAAGCGTATTCTGACGGCGCAGAGAAGACCAAGTACACCATCAAGCAAATTGAAGTGCCTTACCAAAATCGCAAAATCATCGCGAACCTTCATTTGCCAAGAACCGACAAACAACTGCCTGTGGTGATGGTGAGCGCTGGTCTCGATACGTTACAAACCGACATGTGGCGTTTGTTCCGCAATCATCTTGCACCACGAGATATTGCAATGTTGACGGTCGACATGCCTTCGGTGGGGCACAGTTCTCACTGGCCTTTGACTGAGAACTCAAGCTGTC
Organism: Vibrio antiquarius; assembly: GCF_000024825.1. Lineage (NCBI taxonomy): Bacteria > Pseudomonadati > Pseudomonadota > Gammaproteobacteria > Vibrionales > Vibrionaceae > Vibrio > Vibrio antiquarius. The sequence continues at coordinate 2,949,047 of NC_013456.1, read as the reverse complement.
TGCACCAAGCGGTACTAAATGAGCTGTATTCATTGCCTTGGGTGGATCATCACAAAGTGGGGTTAGTTGGATTTCGTTTTGGTGGTAATGCCATGATCCGACTCTCTTTTGTTGAGCAAGAGAAGATCAAAGCTTGTGTAGCCCTCGGCGCACCCGTACATGATATTTTTACTTCCCCTGAGAAGCTGCAAAAAATGCCGAAGATGTATCTGGATCTGTTGGCTTCTCGCTTAGGGAAAAGCGCGGTTGATATTAATAGCATGGCGGGCCAGATGATGGCCTGGTCATTGAAGGTTCAGGGCTTCTTGAGCAGTAGAAAAACTAAAGTACCTATTTTAGCTTTGAGCCTTGAAGGCGATCCGGTGTCTCCACACAGTGATAACCAACTCGTCGCGCTGTTTAGCCAGTATGGCAGAGCGAAAAAAATCAGTTCCAAAACGATTACAAAAGGATATGAGCAATCCCTCGATTTAGCCATAAAGTGGCTAGAAGATGAATTATTAGGGTGACAATTCTCCTAAATTAGTTAAAAGTGATATATCTGAGAAAAAAATAAGCTCATGATAATTAAAAATAATAATCATTCTTGGGTGTTTACTTTTAACTATGAAAACGGAGATTCATATGTCAGAGACGACTCAGGGCCCGACTCACTTTCGCTTGATGTCAAAGTTGAAGGCGATAGGGCCTTACCTGCGCGAACCACAATCGCAAGAAGGGCGCTATTATTTTGATTGTCTATCTGTTTGTGTAGACGACAAAAAATCGCCTGAGAAGCGTGAATTTTGGGGCTGGTGGATGGATTTAGAATCCATCGAAGGAGGCTTTACTGCCAAATATCATATCGGCAAGTACAACAAAGAAGGGCAATGGGTATCTGAAGCCCTGCCTAAAAAAGCGGTAGAGGAAGTGTATCTGACGCAGAGCACATTCCATCAAAAGCTGGTTGATACTTTAGAAGAACACTTCAAATTAGAAGTCGAATATCACACGGAGTCTTTCGATTTCGCTTAATTTGGTTGTTTTCATTTAATACCAAACAAAAAGGTGCGAAAACGCACCTTTTCTCTTGTTAATTCCCTCTTTGATTGTTAAAACATCCTCTCTTTATTTGTTTTTCACTTCAGAAGACATCATGACAACGAATCAACAAAATGCAGTTGTTTCACAACCACAAACTGTCGTTGTGAAACTGGGTACAAGTGTGCTGACAGGCGGCACTCTGGCACTCGACCGTGCTCACATGGTTGAGTTAGCGCGCCAGTGTGCTGAGCTTAAAAAACAAGGCCATTCAGTGGTAATGGTTTCGTCTGGTGCTATTGCAGCAGGTCGTGAGCACCTTGGTTACCCCGCATTGCCCAACGAGATGGCGAGTAAACAATTACTTGCGGCGGTGGGTCAAAGTCGCTTGATTCAAACATGGGAGTCTTTGTTTGGTATTTACGGCATTAAGATTGGTCAAATGCTACTAACTCGTGCTGATTTAGAAGATCGCGAGCGATTCTTAAACGCACGTGACACCATCAATGCGCTCGTTGCGAACGATATTATTCCTATCGTAAACGAAAATGATGCCGTTGCGACCAGCGAGATTAAAGTGGGCGATAACGACAACCTTTCCGCTTTGGTGGGCATTTTGTGTGGCGCAGATAAGCTCTTGCTTTTAACTGACCAAAAAGGTCTGTTTACTGCTGACCCTCGTAAAGACCCGAACGCAGAGCTGATCAAGGAAGTAAAAACCATCGACGATACGCTGCGTAAAATCGCAGGAGGAAGTGGTACAACGTTGGGTACAGGCGGTATGGCAACGAAGCTGCAAGCCGCAGACATCGCTCGCCGCGCTGGTATCGAGGTTATTATTGCTGCCGGTAGTGCACCGAATGTTATCTTTGACTCTTTGAGTGCAGAGCCACAAGGCACGCGCTTCCTACCTTGCGCTGAAGCTTTAGAAAACCGTAAACGCTGGATTCTGGCGGGACCTGCGGCATCGGGCGACATCATTATTGATGATGGTGCGGTAAATGCAGTGGTCGGTAAGGGCAGTAGCCTACTTGCTAAAGGGGTAATCAAAGTAAGTGGTGACTTTGCACGAGGCGAAGTGGCGCGTGTAACAAATTCTCACGGTAAGTTGGTGGCTCGTGGCATCAGCGCCTACTCAAGTGATGACCTAACTAAAATTACTGGTAAGCACAGTAAAGATATCATCTCTATTTTGGGGCATGATTATGGCTCTGAGGTGATTCATCGCGATGATTTGGTCGTCATTCAGGAATAGAATTAGAGGGAAGCAAAGTGGATTTAACGAATATGGGTAAAGCTGCTAAAGATGCAGCTTTCGAATTAGCGACAGCGTCAACTGCGCAAAAGAACCAAGCTTTAGCGATCATCGCTGATGAGCTAGAAGCAAACTCCGTGGCTATTTTGGCGGCAAACGCTAAAGACATCGAACTTGGCCGTGAAGCGGGTTTAACCGATGCACTGCTTGATCGCCTTTTGCTGAATGAAGAACGATTGACTGCAATTGCGAATGATGTTCGCAACGTCATTAGCTTGAACGATCCTGTGGGCAGCGAAATCGACAGTAAGGTACTGGAAAATGGGATGTCATTGTCTCGCCGCCGCGTACCACTGGGTGTTGTGGGCGTAATTTATGAAGCGCGTCCTAACGTAACTATTGATATTGCGGCGCTGTGCTTGAAAACCGGCAACGCAAGCATTTTGCGTGGCGGCAAAGAGACATTTTTCTCGAATATGGAATTAGTGAAGGTTATTCAGTCTGCGCTAGCAAAGGCGAACCTTCCTGCCGCTTCGGTTCAGTACATTGAAAAGCCAGATCGTGAGTTAGTCTCTCAACTGCTTAAATTGGACGATTACGTCGACATGATCATTCCACGCGGTGGTGCAGGCCTACACAAAATGTGTAAAGAAAACAGCACGATTCCGGTGATTATTGGTGGCTTTGGTATCAGCCATATCTTTGTCGACGAATCCGCTGATCTAGAGAAATCCCTGAATGTGGTTGAGAACTCTAAAGTTCAACGTCCATCTGCGTGTAACTCATTAGATACGCTGCTCGTGCATGAAAAAATTGCAGCGCAATTCCTACCAATGATCGTAGAGCGCATGAACGATAAAGTGACGTTCGTGACAGAGCCAAAAGCAAAAGAACTCATGGAGCAAGCGAAACAAGTTCGCGATGCTATTGAAGGTGACTTTGATACGGAATGGTTGAGCTACACTCTTGGTGTAAAAGTTGTGTCTGATGTGAAAGATGCCATTGATCATATGCGTGTCCATAACGCGAGCCACTCAGATGCGATCATGACCAATAGTTTGGAAAACTCAGAACTGTTCATCAATTCTGTCGGTTCGGCGGCGGTTTATGTGAATGCTTCAACGCGTTTTACAGACGGTGCGCAATTTGGCCTTGGCGCAGAAGTCGCAGTATCTACGCAAAAGCTACATGCACGCGGTCCGATGGGCTTAGAAGAGCTAACTAGCTACAAGTGGGTTGGTAAAGCGAACTACTTAGCACGCAGTTAACACATTCGACGAGATCTTGAGTGAAAAAGGGGCCTTTGGGCCCCTTTTTGTTTTGTCTAACATACCAATTCCGCTACACTACATGAGCTTTTATTTCGGTTTGAAAGCGTTATACCCAAATAGCTTTAATAGAGTCCGTATAACCATGAACGCGTGGTTATCCGTGATTGCTAATGAGGTTATTTTGGTATAGATATGGAGGTGATATGCATTGTCCTTTTTGTTCCGAGAACGATACCAAAGTTATTGATTCCCGCTTAGTGGCTGATGGCCATCAAGTTCGACGTCGCCGTCAGTGCTTGGCGTGTAGCGAGCGTTTTACTACGTTTGAAAGCGCAGAGTTAGTGATGCCTAAAGTGATCAAATCGAATGGCAACCGTGAACCATTTGATGAAGATAAAATGGTTGGCGGTATTCAGCGCGCATTAGAGAAACGTCCAGTGAGTGCCGATTCTATAGAGTTAGCGATCAGCATGATCAAATCACAACTGCGTGCGACGGGTGAACGAGAGGTTCCGAGTGAAATGATTGGTAATTTAGTCATGGACCAACTCAAAGAGCTCGACAAGGTCGCTTATATCCGTTTCGCCTCAGTTTACCGCAGCTTTGAAGACATTCGCGAGTTTGGCGAAGAGATTGCCCGCCTAGAAGACTGAGTAGCTCATGACTCAACACACTCCTGAAAGAGCGTTTTCTGATTTAGATTTCGCCATGATGTCACGAGCTATTAAGTTAGCGAGACGTGGCATTTATACCACCGCCCCAAATCCAAATGTGGGGTGCGTCATCGTTCGTGATGAAGAAATTGTTGGTGAGGGCTATCACCACCGCGCAGGTGAGCCGCATGCCGAAGTGCACGCGATGCGCATGGCGGGTGAAAAAGCAGTCGGTGCAACCGCTTATGTGACGCTCGAACCTTGCTCTCATTACGGCCGTACACCGCCATGTGCTGAAGGGCTAATCAAAGCCAAAGTGGCACGTGTGGTTTGCGCAATGGTAGACCCAAACCCTAAAGTTGCGGGGCGGGGCATCCAGATGTTGCGTGATGCCGGAATTGAAGTACAAATCGGCTTGTTAGAGCAAGATGCCCTTGCCCTTAACCCTGGTTTTATAAAGTACATGCGTACAGGCATGCCGTTTGTTCAATTAAAAATGGCAGCCAGTTTGGATGGGCAAAGCGCACTCAGCAATGGGCAGAGCCAATGGATCACCTCCCCAGTGGCCCGCCAAGATGTGCAGCGTTATCGAGCGATGAGTGGTGGTATTCTCTCTACCAGCAAAACGGTGATTGATGATAATGCGTCACTCAATGTGCGTTGGGATGACTTACCTACCAGTGTTCAAGCGCAGTATTTACGAGAAGAACTTCGTCAACCAGTACGTGTAATCTTAGACCGTCAGAACCATTTAACGGATGCGCTCAAGCTGTTCCACACCGATGGAGAGCGAGTTATTGTTAGCCCAGATGGAGACTGTATCCCTCTATTGGACAGCGCTGACCAAATTGACTTATCAACGACATTAAAACGTATCTCGGATGAGCACCACATCAATCACTTATGGGTTGAAGCTGGAGCTACGCTAGCGAGTGCGATGATAAAGGCTAACCTTGTAGATGAGCTCATTGTTTACCTTGCGCCAAAACTCATGGGCAGCGATGGTCGGGGGCTTATCGGTGCTTTAGGGTTAAGCGCTATGGCTGACGTCATAGATTTAAACATTACAGACGTTCGTATGGTTGGGGTAGACATTCGCATCACCGCCACCATAAAACGTAATGAACTTAGATAAGAAATAGTATGTTTACAGGAATAGTAGAAGCAGTTGGCAAGTTAGCTGCGATTACGCCGAAGGGCGAAGACATCACCGTCACGATTGAAACGGGTACGCTTGATATGTCAGACGTTAAGTTAGGCGATAGCATTGCGACCAATGGTGTTTGCTTAACGGTAGTTGACTTCGGAAGCCACTATTACAGTGCTGATCTGTCATTAGAAACCTTGAAGAAAACTGGGTTTGCCGAATACCAAGTGGGCGATAAGGTGAATCTAGAAAAAGCCATGTTACCAACAACGCGATTGGGTGGACATATCGTTTCTGGCCATGTCGATGGGGTTGGTGAAATTGTCGAACGCAATTTAGTTGGCCGTGCGATAGAGTTTTGGGTTGCAATGCCTGCGGAAATTAGCAAGTACGTCGCAGAGAAAGGCTCGATTACAGTTGATGGTATTAGCCTAACCGTCAACGACTTACGTAAAAATGCTTTTAAGCTGACGATCGTTCCTCATACGAGTGAAGAAACTACGATTGACCAGTTTCAAGTGGGGCGCAAAGTCAACTTAGAAGTTGATGTACTTGCGCGTTATATGGAGCGTTTACTGCAAGGACAGCAAGAAGATAAGGCCGAGTCTCGTATCACGATGGACTTTTTACAGCAAAACGGTTTTGCATAAGTCTTGGGAGTGGCTGCGTGAGGCATGCGATAAAGAGCAGACTCACAGAACACCGCGAGATTCATTGACTTGCTTGATGCAAAGCTCAAACTATTGACCTCACCAGCATTCACTGCAACGTGATTTTTCATTGCTGTCGCAATAACAAATTTAGAATAACGGGATAACAGACTATGCCAATCAGTACGCCACAAGAAATTATTGATGATATTCGCGCAGGCAAAATGGTCATCCTAATGGATGATGAAGACCGCGAGAATGAAGGTGACTTGATCATGGCTGCCGAGCATATTACGCCGGAAGCCATCAACTTTATGGCAACCTATGGCCGTGGCCTGATTTGTTTAACCATGACCAAAGATCGTTGCGAAAGCCTAGGTCTGCCACCAATGGTGCAAGACAATAATGCGCAATACACAACCAACTTTACTGTTTCGATTGAGGCAGCAGAAGGGGTAACGACGGGTATTTCAGCCGCGGATCGCGCACGTACGGTTCAAGCGGCAGTCGCGCCAAATGCCAAAGCTGCGGATTTGGTGCAGCCTGGTCACATCTTCCCTCTCGCAGCTCAAGACGGCGGTGTACTGACTCGCGCAGGTCACACTGAAGCTGGCTGTGATTTGGCTCGCCTTGCTGGTTTAGAGCCTGCATCGGTTATTGTTGAGATCTTAAATGACGATGGCACTATGGCTCGTCGCCCTGATCTAGAGATCTTCGCAGAGAAGCACGGTATTAAATTGGGCACTATTGCCGACCTAATTGAGTACCGCAATAACACTGAGACAACGATTGAACGTGTGGCAGAGTGCAAGTTACCGACAGAGTTTGGCGAGTTCACGTTAGTCACGTACAAGGACACCATTGATAACCAAGTGCATTACGCAATGTGCAAGGGCGATTTGAAAGAAAAAGCGCCATTGGTTCGCGTTCACCTCCAAGATGTCTTTACTGATTTATTACGTAGCGATCGCAACGCAGAGCGCAGTTGGACATTAGACAAGGCAATGAAACGCATTGGTGAAGAAGGTGGTGTGCTGGTTGTTCTTGGCCATGAAGAGTCGACCGATCTACTTATTCATCGTGTGAAGATGTTTGAAGCGCAAGACAAAGGTGAAGCACCAACGCTTGCTAAGAAACAGGGCACGTCTCGCCGTGTTGGTGTGGGCTCACAGATTCTTGCGGATCTCGGTGTACATGATATGCGCCTTCTGTCATCGACCAACAAAAAGTACCACGCATTAGGTGGTTTTGGTCTGAACGTGGTTGAGTACGTCTGCGAGTAACAACCGAACAATAAGTTCCTAGTCTTTTACGCACTCAACTCGTCAATGGCTAGGAACCGGTGATTTGCCTCCAATTTCCATTAGATATTGCTCACAAATTTGTGCTAGAATCCGGCGATTCTCACTTGATGAACATATTTCACTTATAAATAGAGTTAAAGGAAAGCTTATGAAAGTGATCGAGGGTGGCTTCCCAGCGCCAAATGCAAAAATTGCTATCGTTATTTCTCGTTTCAACAGTTTTATTAACGAAAGCCTACTTTCTGGTGCGATCGATACACTAAAGCGTCACGGACAAGTAAGCGAAGACAACATCACGGTTGTGCGTTGTCCAGGTGCCGTAGAACTACCTCTAGTAGCTCAGCGTGTTGCTAAAACTGGCAAATTCGACGCTATTGTTTCTCTAGGGTCTGTTATTCGCGGTGGAACGCCTCACTTTGACTATGTTTGTAGTGAAATGAACAAAGGTCTAGCACAAGTGTCTATGGAATTCAGCATTCCAGTAGCATTTGGTGTTTTGACTGTTGATACGATCGATCAAGCGATTGAACGCGCAGGAACCAAGGCTGGTAATAAAGGTGCAGAGGCTGCACTAAGCGCACTTGAAATGATTAATGTACTATCTGAAATTGATTCCTAATGGGGGCCAGTGTGAAACCAGCCGCACGTCGTAACGCACGTCAATTCGCTCTACAGGCGATCTACTCATGGCAAATTACTAAAGAGAATGTTGCCAAGATTGAAGAACAGTTTTTGTCTGGCGACAAATACGATGAAGAAGAACTTCATGCATCTGAGCCAGCGCTTGCTGCTCCAGAAACAGACGTAGCTTACTTCCGTGAACTACTAAGCGGTGTTGTACTTAGCCACGCTGAGCTAGATAGCAAAATTCGTCCATACATCTCTCGTCCTATGCAGGATTTAGATATGATGGAACTTGCTCTTCTTCGCCTTGCTATGTACGAGATGACTCGTCGCGAAGATGTTCCTTACAAAGTTGTTATCAATGAAGCGATTGAACTTGCAAAAGTCTTCGCAGCAGAAGATAGCCACAAGTTTGTGAACGGTGTACTTGATAAAGCAGCACCTCACATTCGTAAGAAATAGCGATTTCTTCAATGAAAAGGTCAGCACATGCTGACCTTTTTTGTATCAAAAGCTTTTACATCAAAAAGTAAGTGAATTATGTCTGGTGAATTTAATCTGATAGACAAATACTTCGTCGGGCGTCAGAACCAACGTAAAGATGTCCACCTAGCGGCTGGTGATGATTGCGCACTCGTCAAAGCGCCGGCTAATGTTCAGATTGCGATTAGCACGGATACATTGGTGGCTGGAACGCATTTCTTATCCGACGCAAATCCGGCGTGGGTGGCGCACAAAGCATTGGCTTCTAACATCAGTGATTTGGCTGCGATGGGCGCAACGCCTGCGTGGGTGAGCTTTGCATTAACGATGCCCGAGCCAGATGAAGAATGGCTTGCACCTTTCTGTGATGCATTTTTCGAACTGGCTGATTACTATGGTATTCAGTTAATTGGCGGTGACACCACAAAAGGCCCATTGTGTCTGACTCTGACGGTGCAAGGTTTTGTACCTGAAGACAAAGCGCTCACGCGATCCGGCGCAAAGCCTGGGGACTGGGTATACGTAACAGGAAACCTTGGCGATGCAAAAGCTGGCTTGGATGTTATTCTAGATGGCTCTCTACGTAGCAGAGCTGGCGCGGAAGTACTAGAGCGAGCTCATTACCTTAGTTCTCCGCGTGTGCTTGCTGGACAAGCTCTTGTTGGCTTAGCCTCGTCGGCGATAGATATTTCAGATGGTTTAATCTCTGATATTAAGCACATTTTACAGCGATCTCAGGTTGGGGTGAGTATTGATGTCTCTCAGCTACCGATCTCTTCAGAATTAGTCCAGTTTTTAGATGATAAGATCAGCGCGCAGCAGTATGCTTTAGCAAGTGGCGAAGAATACGAGTTGTGTTTTACCGTGCCGGAGCAAAATCGAGGCTCGTTACAAAGCGCTTTATCTCATACTGGCTGTAAGGTCACATGTATTGGTCAAATCCGACCAAATGGAACCTTCGAGCTGCATGATAACAATCAACCACTTGATTGGGACTTAAGTGGCTTCGACCACTTTAAATGATCTGAGCTAAGCTCTAGCCAAGAGCCTGTTACTATTGAGCCACTCACAGGCATGACGATTGAAACCAAACTAGCAGTATAGGTTTAAGGATATGACCAACCCTCTTTCTCTGATTTCATTAAAGAACCCGTGGCATCTATTGGCGACGGGTTTTGGCAGTGGATTATCCCCGTTTATTCCAGGAACAATAGGGACACTGGCGGCCGTGCCCTTCTTTTTGTTGTTGGCGCAATTGCCATTTACGGCGTATGTCATTGTTGTTCTGATTTCGTGTGTGATCGGCATTCAAATCTGCCAAGTGACGTCAGCAGACATGAAAGTACATGATCATGGTTCAATCGTATGGGATGAATTTGCGGGTTTTTGGATTACGATGAGCATCGTCCCAGCGTTAAATATTCCTCTCACTGAGTGGAAGTGGTTGCTCACTGGTTTCATCTTGTTCCGTTTTTTCGACATGGTAAAACCGTGGCCAATTGGGTGGCTAGATAAGCGAGTTCACGGTGGGCTGGGTATTATGGTTGATGATATCGTGGCGGGAATTATGGCTGGTGTTGCCCTGTTTCTAGTCGCAAAATACGCCGGCTGGATGAATTAAACGTTGGACATAAAAAAGGGATGCCATGAGCATCCCTTTTTAAATTCTATTTTGCTAAATAATCCAAGATGGATTTTTCAATCCCTTTTGCATCGAGACCAAGCTCTTCATGCAGTTCATCTTGTGTTCCTTGATGAATAAACTCATCGGGTAAGCCTATGTTTAAGACTGGCTTAATGATTTTATCTTTCATCATAAACTCAACGACACCTGCACCTGCACCACCTGCGATAACATTTTCTTCTAACGTCACGAGCACGTCATGATCTGCGGCTAATTGACGAATTAATGCTTCATCGAGCGGCTTCACAAAGCGCATATCAGCAACAGTGGCGTTAAGGTATTCTGCCGCTTCTAGCGCGTTACCCAAGAAAGTACCAAAGTTCAGAATAGCAACTTTTTCACCTTGGCGAACCATGCGTCCTTTACCGATTTCTAAAGCCGTAAACTCAGTTTCGATTTCTACGCCCATCCCGCTACCGCGAGGGTATCGAACCGCACTCGGGCCAGTATGTTTATGGCCAGTGTAAAGCATTTGTCGACATTCGTTTTCGTCACTTGGCGCCATGATCACCATGTTCGGAATACAGCGCATAAAGCTTAGATCGAATGCGCCTTGGTGAGTTTGGCCATCTGCACCAACGAGACCTGCACGGTCGATAGCGAACATTACTGGTAAATCCATGATCGCGATATCGTGGATCAGTTGGTCATAACCACGTTGCAAGAAAGTCGAATAGATAGCAACGATTGGATGATCGCCCGCAATTGCCATGCCTGTTGCAAGTGTCACAGCGTGTTGCTCAGCAATCGCCACGTCAAAGTATTGGTCTGGATATTCTTTTGAGAAACGTACCATACCAGAGCCTTCGCGCATTGCTGGCGTAATTGCCATTAGCTTAGGATCTTGGGCCGCCATGTCACATAAAAAGTCACCAAAGATCTTTGAGTAAGTTGGCTTACCGCCACTGCTTTTCGGTAGACAGTTATGCGTTGGATCGAATTTAGGAACACCATGGTAGCCGATAGGATCTTTCTCGGCAGGCTCATAACCTTTGCCTTTCTTGGTCATGATGTGTAGGAACTGAGGACCTTTGAGCTCACGCATGTTTTTTAGCGTTTTGACGAGTTCATTGACGTCGTGCCCATCAATCGGGCCAATGTAATTAAAGCCGAACTCTTCGAATAGAGTACCAGGCACTACCATGCCTTTGAGGTGCTCTTCTGTACGGCGAACCAACTCTTTAATAGGTGGAACACCAGACAGCACTTTCTTACCGCCTTCACGGATAGAAGTGTACAAGCTACCAGAAAGTACCTTCGCAAGGTGGTTATTCAGGGCGCCGACGTTTTCCGAAATCGACATTTCGTTGTCGTTCAAAATCACCAACATATCAGGATGAACGTCGCCAGCGTGGTTCATGGCTTCGAATGCCATGCCTGCTGTAATTGCGCCATCACCAATCACACTGACGATTTTACGACCTTTACCTTCTTTTTGTGCGCTGATGGCCATGCCAAGACCTGCACTAATCGATGTCGAAGAGTGGCCGACAGATAAGGTGTCATATTCACTTTCTTCACGCCAAGGGAAAGGGTGTAGACCATCCTTTTGGCGAATTGTTGGCATTTTATCGCGACGTCCGGTGAGGATTTTATGCGGGTAAGCCTGATGACCAACATCCCAGATCAATTTGTCGATAGGGGTGTTGTAAACATAATGCAGAGCGACAGTTAGCTCCACGGTGCCTAAGCCAGACGCTAAGTGTCCGCTAGATTGGCTCACTGAATTTAGCAGATACGTTCGCAGTTCATCACACAGATTTGGTAATGTTTCTTTCGGAAGGAGACGTAATTCTTCCGGTGTATTTGCTAACGCCAGTGTTGGGTACTTTGAAATATCAAGAGTCATATAAATGCGCGCTTATAGTGTTAATTTTTGCGCTCGATGACATATCGGGCGAACTCTTCGAGTAACTGAGTATTGTATGGGATAGCTTCCAATGCTTGAAGTGCTTCCTGTAACAGAGTGTGAGCTTTCTCTATGGCTCCCTCTAAACCCAGCAGGGAAGGATAAGTGCTCTTATTCAGACCTTGGTCGGAACCTTGAGGCTTACCCAGTGTTTCTGTGTCACTGATGATATCAAGAATATCGTCTTGAACCTGAAACGCCAAACCAATTGCTTTTGAGTAGCGCTCCAAGTGAGGTAGAACCTCGATACCTTTCTCACCAGCAGCTAATGCACCTAATTTTACCGCACAATCTATCAGAGCTCCGGTTTTTTTACGGTGTATCTCTTCCATTTCTTCAAGAGAAACTTGGCGATTTTCTGCGCCTAAATCTAAGGCTTGCCCAACACACATGCCGTTGGCGCCAGAAGAATGCGCCAACGCTTTGATCATGTTGATGCGTTGAGTCTCGGCTGCCGGGTTTAATTGACCATCGGCAATAATGGTGAAGGCGAGAGTTTGTAGTGCATCACCTGTCAGTATTGCGGTTGCTTCATCAAACTTAATGTGACAAGTTGGTTGACCTCGACGCAGTTCATCATCGTCCATGGCTGGCAGATCATCATGAATGAGTGAGTAGGCATGTATACATTCGATAGCAGCGGCAGGAGTGTCTAAGTCTTCAGGTTTACAGCCGAGCATTTGACCTGTGATGTAAACAAGAAAAGGGCGAACGCGTTTTCCACCTAGCAAAAGGCCGTATTTCATTGCTTGAATCAATGGCTGCTCTTGATATGGAAGCTGATCGAGCCACAAGTTCAATTGCTGATTGTTTCTTTGTTGAAAAGACGTCAATGTCTGTTGCATCACATTGCTCACTACTGATGGTTATTCTGAATCTGGTTTGAAGTCACTCAGTGGTGCTTCATCATCTTCGCTAAGAAGAATACTTACGCGCTGTTCGGCGTCGCTAAGTTTAGTTTGGCCGGCACGAGCTAAGGCAATGCCTCGTTCAAACTTACGTAGAGCATCATCTAGGGCAAGATCGCCATTTTCTAATTGATCAACCAAGCTATCAAGCTCTTCAATGGTTGCTTCGAAGGTCATGTTTTCTGGTTTCTTGACCGCCATCTTTTTTCTGCCTTAATCAAGCCTTGGAGAAGATGCACGAAAGTTACCTTAGCCTAGTAACTTGGTCAAATTTAACCTTATATAATTGTCACAAAATTAGCGTTAAACGAGCCTAAGCGCTGAAACCCCATATTTTGGTTAAGGTTGTTAAGTCTAATTTGTGATCCATTAGCTAAGATTTTTCTAAAAATTCTGCGCGAGTTGTCGATACAGGTAATAATCCGCCCAATGGCAGTATTTGAGTATAGCGTGAGGAGTGCTTTGTGGATTTAGCAACCCTATTAGGTTTGATTGGTGGTTTTGCATTCGTCATTATGGCGATGGTGCTTGGTGGCAGCATCGGCATGTTTGTCGATGTCACGTCGATCCTTATTGTCGTTGGTGGCTCAATATTTGTAGTACTGATGAAGTTCACAATGGGACAGTTCTTTGGTGCAACAAAGATCGCAGGCAAAGCCTTCATGTTTAAAGCGGATGAACCGGAAGACTTGATCGCAAAAATTGTGGAAATGGCCGATGCGGCACGTAAAGGTGGTTTTCTTGCTCTTGAAGAGATGGAAATTAATAACACTTTTATGCAAAAAGGCATTGATTTGCTTGTTGATGGCCATGATGCCGACGTGGTAAGAGCAGCCTTAAAAAAAGACATCGCGCTTACGGATGAACGACATACTCAAGGCACTGGCGTATTTCGCGCCTTTGGTGACGTTGCCCCTGCAATGGGGATGATTGGTACCTTGGTTGGCTTAGTCGCGATGCTTTCGAATATGGATGATCCAAAAGCGATTGGACCTGCAATGGCGGTTGCGCTCTTAACCACATTGTATGGCGCGATCCTGTCCAACATGGTGTTTTTCCCTATTGCGGATAAGCTTTCTCTGCGCCGTGATCAAGAAACGCTAAACCGCCGTTTGATCATGGATGGCGTATTAGCGATTCAAGATGGTCAAAACCCGCGAGTGATTGATAGCTACTTGAAGAACTACCTCAACGAAGGTAAACGTGCCCTTGAGATTGACGAGTAACTTGGAGAGTAGTGATGGATGATGAAGATAACAAATGCGATTGTCCGCCACCCGGTCTCCCGTTATGGATGGGGACATTCGCGGACTTAATGTCGCTACTGATGTGTTTCTTTGTTCTTCTGCTCTCGTTTTCTGAGATGGACGTGCTGAAGTTCAAACAGATTGCGGGCTCAATGAAATTTGCCTTCGGTGTACAAAATCAACTTGAAGTGAAAGACATTCCCAAAGGTACCAGCATCATTGCTCAAGAGTTTCGACCGGGCCGACCGGAACCAACGCCGATTGATGTCATCATGCAGCAAACCATGGACATCACTCAGCAGACGCTCGAGTTTCATGAAGGGGAGTCTGACCGTGCTGGTGGCACAAAGCGTGATGAAGGCAAGTTAACGGGGGGCCAATCGCCAGAAACGTCAACGCAAAACAATCAATCTGCAGAAGCGGACATGCAACAGCAGCAATCTGAAGAGATGTCGCAAGAGATGGAAACCTTGATGGAAAGCATCAAGAAAGCCTTAGAGCGAGAGATTGAACAAGGTGCCATTGAAGTTGAAAATCTTGGCCAACAGATTGTTATACGTATGCGTGAAAAAGGTGCATTCCCTGAAGGCTCGGCCTTCTTACAGCCTAAATTCCGTCCTTTAGTTCGACAAATTGCAGAGTTAGTAAAAGACGTGCCAGGCATTGTGCGAGTATCTGGTCACACGGACAACCGACCGTTAGACTCAGAGCTTTATCGTTCTAACTGGGATCTCTCCTCTCAGCGCGCCGTATCGGTTGCACAAGAGATGGAGAAGGTGAGAGGCTTCTCTCATCAACGTTTGAGAGTGCGAGGCATGGCAGATACTGAACCATTGTTGCCGAATGATTCTGATGAAAATCGCGCGCTTAACCGACGGGTTGAAATCAGCATCATGCAAGGCGAGCCACTATACAGTGAAGAAGTGCCTGTAATTCAATAACTAGACTTTAGTTTCAAGTCAGTAGAGAGATAAGAAAGCGAGCAGATTGCTCGCTTTTTTTGTTTTTCCAATCCGCTTGGGTGTATAATCTTGCGCCTTAAAAGTGAGCTCAGACTACTTTTTGTGACTGAAACGCGGTTTTACTGCGTATGAAGCATTGAAGTTGAGTGTCACTCTTTGTTGATTGCGAAACTAACCTGCGAATTAGACTATGAAATTTATTGTAAAGCCCCATCCAGAAATTTTTGTAAAAAGTGAATCTGTGCGTAAGCGCTTCACAAAGATTTTAGAGTGCAACATTCGTAACATCATTAAGAGCCGCACGGAATCTGTCGCGGTATTCAACCGTCGTGATCACATTGAAGTGACCTCTGAGAGTAACGAATTCCACGCTGAAGTTCTTGAGGTTTTGACTCATACACCAGGCATTCACCACGTACTGGAAGTGAAGCAGACCGAATTTAAAGACTTGCACGATATCTTCGAACAAGTACTGGAGCTAAATCGCTCTGCACTCGAAAATAAAACCTTTGTTGTACGTGCGAAGCGTCGCGGTAAGCACGACTTTACCTCTATCGAACTAGAGCGTTATGTCGGCGGTGGTTTAAACCAAGCGATTGAGAGCGCAAGAGTTAAGCTGCAAAACCCAGACGTGACGATCAAGGTGGAAGTCTCGAACGATAAGCTAAACCAAGTGCTGGCTCGTCATAAAGGTCTAGGCGGCTTCCCACTGGGCACGCAAGAAGACGTGCTGAGCTTGATCTCTGGTGGTTTTGACTCTGGTGTTTCTAGCTATCTACACATCAAACGTGGCTCAAAAGTACACTACTGTTTCTTTAACCTAGGTGGTCCAGCGCACGAAATCGGCGTTAAGCAGGTTTCTCACTACCTATGGAACAAATACGGCTCTTCAGCAAAAGTACGTTTCATCTCAGTTGATTTCGAACCTGTGGTTGCGGAAATCCTAGAGAAAGTCGATGACGGCCAAATGGGGGTTATCTTGAAGCGTATGTTCATGCGTGCAGCAGGCATGATCGCTCAGAAGATGAAGATCGAAGCATTGGTAACAGGCGAAGCGCTCGGTCAAGTATCGAGCCAAACGCTAACTAACCTCCGCCATATCGATAACGTAACGGACACGTTGATTCTGCGCCCACTTATCAACTGGGATAAAGAAGACATCATTAACCTAGCACGCGAAATCGGCACGGAAGACTTTGCGAAGACTATGCCAGAGTATTGTGGTGTTATTTCTAAGAAGCCGACAGTAAAAGCGATTAAAGCGAAGCTAGAAGCGGAAGAAGAGAAGTTTGACTTTAGCATTCTTGAGCAAGTAGTTCGTGATGCACGCATGATGGACATTCGTGATATCGCGAAAGAGTCTGAGCAAGCAGCACCAGAAGTCGAGCAGGTTGAAGCGGTAGAAGAGCACGCGGTTGTGCTAGATATTCGTAGTCCTGAAGAGGAAGACGATAACCCGCTCGAAATCGAAGGTGTGGATGTGAAACATATCCCATTCTACAAGTTGGCTACACAGTTTGGTGATTTAGACCAATCTAAGACATATCTATTGTACTGTGACCGTGGTGTGATGAGCCGTCTGCAAGCACTTTACTTGCAAGAGCAAGGCTTCAATAACGTAAAAGTTTACCGCCCATAGTTGACTGATAAAAAGAAGTTAAAAGGCGCAGATTGAGACATCAATTTGCGCCTTTTTTGTTTTTGATCGCGTTACAGCTAATCATTACTTAGCATAATATTGAGGCTTATCGCAAAGCCATACACTTTGTGTTGATATAACGATAATTAATCCGAAAGAAGAGTAATAAAGTGATGTTGCTGCCAGATATACGGATGAGATTTTCGATAGATAAAAAAACACCGCCTAATTTAGGCGGTGTAACAAATTTGACAGACAGGTCAAAAATAAATACAGGAAGTATATGTTTTGTCACAGGGAGTGTGGACAAAACATTATGGTAGAAATCTACCTAACTCGAAATACGAGTTTGCAAACACAACATCGCAACAACGAAGCCAATTGATTTCCAAAGAAATCAAGCCGTTCAGGCTCGTGTTGCGGGGTGAAATATAGAATTTATCTGGCTGTTCGACAACGGACATTTTATAATGTTTCAGATTAAAAAAACTAATCCTATTTGAGGTCCCATATGTCTCGCAGATTGCCTCCATTAAATTCGCTTCGAGTCTTCGAAGCGGCTGCTCGTCATCTCAGTTTTACGCGAGCGGCAGAAGAGTTGTTTGTTACTCAAGCCGCGGTCAGTCACCAGATTAAAGCACTCGAAGAGTTCTTATCGTTGAAGCTCTTTCGTCGCCGTAATCGTTCGCTATTGTTGACAGAAGAAGGACAAAGTTACTTTCTCGACATCAAAGATATTTTCACCTCGATTGCCGAGGCGACAGATAAGGTATTGGAACGTAGTGAAAAAGGGGCATTGACGATCAGTCTACCGCCGAGTTTTGCTATCCAATGGTTGGTGCCTCGTTTGGCCGATTTTAATGCTCAAGAGCCAGATATCGATGTACGTATTAAAGCTGTGGATATGGATGAAGGTTCACTGACTGATGATGTAGATGTGGCTATCTACTATGGTCGAGGGAATTGGCCGGGTTTGCGAGCGGATAAATTGTACCAAGAGTTTCTGATCCCACTTTGTTCACCTTCGTTACTTTTAGGCAACAAACCATTAGAATCTCTAAGTGACCTCAAATTACACACTTTGTTACATGATACTTCGCGTAAAGACTGGAAGCAGTTTGCGCGTCATTACAACATCGAAGGTATCAATGTAAACCACGGTCCTATCTTCAGCCACTCGACGATGGTGCTACAGGCTGCTGCGCATGGTCAGGGGGTCGCGCTTGGTAACAATGTACTCGCCAAGCCAGAAATGGAAGCTGGACGACTCATCGCGCCATTCGACGAGGTGTTGATCTCCAAGAATGCATTCTACGTGGTGTGTCATGAACAGCAGGCAGATATGGGCCGAATCGCAACGTTTAGAGACTGGATGTTAGCGACCGCGAGAAAAGAGCAAGAGGAAGTATTAGATGAGCCAATGGATAGTTGAGGGACCTGAGAGCGGTCCTCTATTTATCTTTGCCCATGGCGCTGGAGCGGGGATGGAACATGATTTCATGACCGCCGTTGCCAAAGGATTAGTTGAGCAAGGAATTCGCGTGGTGCGATTTAACTTCCCGTATATGATTAAGCGAGCGGAAGATGGGAAAAAGCGTCCACCAGATCGTGCGCCAAAGCTGCTTGAAGCCTATGAAGAAGTGATTGCTCACTTTACCTCTCAACCTATTGTCATTGGTGGTAAGTCAATGGGTGGTCGCATGTCGAGTTTACTGGCTGAAAATGAGCTGGTGGCGGGCATTGCCTGTTTAGGGTTTCCATTTCACCCACCGGGAAAACCAGAGAAATACAAAGGCGAGCACTTAGCAACTATTGAGAAACCTACGCTGATTCTGCAAGGGGAGCGAGACACCTTTGGTAAGCGTGAGGAGTTCGATGACTTTGTCCTTTCATCGCAAGTTAAGGTGAGTTTTTTACCCGATGGTGACCACAGCTTTAAACCGCGCAAGAGCTCAGGCCATACCGAGGCGGGTAACATCGATCTCGCGGTAGAGCAGTTAGTGGCGTTTATCAAAGAGGTGTACCGTGAAAAGTAAGTGGTTACTCTCATTTTCTGGTCTGTCTGGGCTGGTTTCTGTCGCTCTAGGTGCCTTTGCTGCACATGGGCTAAAAGCTCAGCTGGCTCCGTATTTACTTGGCGTATTTGAGACCGGAGTGTTGTACCAATTTATTCACACGTTGGCGATTGTGTTTTGTGCGGTTTTATTGCTATTGAATTTGGGACAAAAAGCACAAAAATATTTTTTCATTGCAGCGATTTGCTTTATCATCGGCATCTTTTGTTTTAGCGGCAGTCTTTACGCACTGGCGCTGACAGGCATTAAGTGGTTTGGGCCGATTACTCCAATGGGAGGATTGCTGTTCATGATTGGTTGGTGTCTATTCTTTTTTGCTGCGTTCAATATCAAAGAGGTCTCCAAGTGAAACAACTAATGCTCTATTGCCGTTCTGGCTTTGAGAAAGAGTGTGCTGGTGAAATTCAGGACAAAGCGACACAGTTGGAAGTGTATGGCTTCCCTCGTGTGAAGAGAAACTCAGGTTATGTTGTCTTCGAGTGTTACCAAGATGGAGATGCGGACAAACTTGCGAGAGGTTTGGACTTTAAGTCGTTAATCTTCGCTCGCCAAATGTTTGCGGTAGCGGCTGAGTTTCAATCGCTGCCAAGTGATGACCGCATTAGCCCAATTTTGAATGAGCTAGCAGACATTGAAGCGTTTCCTCGCTGTGGGGATTTGAGAATTGAAACTCCGGATACGAATGAAGCGAAAGAGCTACTGAAATTCTGCCGTAAATTTACTGTCCCAATGCGTCAAGCGTTGCGCGGTAAAGGTCTAATGTTGAACAAAGACAACGCGAAGAAGCCAGTATTGCACATTTGTTTTGTGGAGCCTGGCCATTGTTATGTCGGTTATTCTTACACTGACAATAACTCTCAGTTCTTCATGGGTATTCCTCGCCTTAAGTTCCCAGCAGACGCCCCAAGTCGTTCAACGCTTAAACTGGAAGAAGCATTTCACGTCTTTATTCCACGTGAAGAGTGGGATGAGCGTTTGGCTCCAGGAATGTGGGGGGTCGATTTAGGCGCATGCCCAGGCGGTTGGACGTACCAACTGGTGAAGCGCTCGATGTTCGTTCACTGTGTCGATAACGGCATGATGGCAGACAGCTTGATGGAAACCGGCCAGATCAAGCATCATATGGTGGATGGTTTTAAATTCGAACCAGACCGTAAGAACGTAACATGGATTGTTTGTGACATGGTAGAAAAGCCAGCTCGTGTTGCTCACCTTATGGGCCAGTGGCTGTTAAAAGGTTGGGCGAAAGAGGCAATCTTTAACCTTAAGCTGCCAATGAAAGGCCGCTATGACGAGGTGCTGCAAGACCTTGAAAACCTGAAGCAGTTCCTGATTGATAATAAGGTAAAGTTCAGACTACAAGCTAAGCATTTGTATCATGATCGTGAAGAAATCACGATTCATATCCAGTGTCTATCGAACATTTCGCCGTACTAATTCTATCTCCTAGTCATTTGGGGATAGTCCCGAGAATAGAAAAAAGCGCCTTCAAATGGCGCTTTTTTATTGTCTGAGAGCTTTATGGTTTGAAACCATCATCAGACACTATTCCGCTTTATTTGGTCCTGTAAAGCGAATGTCCTGTAAGTTAAAGCCGAGTTCAATGTCGCACTTTAAAGCCGCGACGCGTTTACATAAGCGTGCAGACTCAATGTGCTCGTCTAATTTTTTACGGTATTTCGGTGCGAGGTCTTCACTGGCGTAGGCTGCTTCAATATTCTCAAACTGAGTAAGAATCTCTTTCGCCGCTTTCGGTCCAATGCCCGGAACCCCTGGCACTTGGCTAGAGCTGATCCCCGTTAACCCCCAATAATCGGCCAGTTGGCTCGGTTTTACGCCGAACTCTTTTTCGATAAACGGTTCATCTAACCAACGATGTTGGAAGTAATCACGGATCTGTAGGGTAGGAGAAAGCAGCTGACAGTAGCCTTTATCCGTAGAAACGATGGTGACTTTTTCACCATGACTGGCCACTTTAGTCGCGAGAGTAGCAACCAAGTCGTCCGCTTCATCGCCTTCAGAAAGCAATGAATCAATACCTTGTTCCCACCATGCTTGCTGAATCGCATCTAGACCTTGCATCAGTGGTTCCGGCATTGGTTTTCGATTTTGCTTATAGTCTGGAAGAATCTCAGCTCGCCACCCTCTGTCTTGTTCATGGTGATCGAAAACCGCAATGATGTGTGTCGGGTTGGCTTCTGACAGAATGCGAGTGAGGGTTCTTTGTGTCGTGGTGATGGTTCTTGCTATGTCGGTTGGATCCGGTTGTGCAGAGTGCACTCGGCGGATCAGGTTTAGGGCATCAATAATAACAAGATGAATAGACATAATGACTTAGCAATAAAAAAGGGGCGTAATGCCCCTAGTGTAACGAATGCTGGCCTGACTATCGACCACCAATTTCTGGGTGAGCGATGCGATAACACGGTTCGTAGTCTGAACCGCTAGGTAATTTCATTCGGTGTTGTTCGACAAAGTCTTGTAGTAACTTATCGAGCTTTTTCATTAGCACAGGATCACCGTGAATGGTGAAAGGGCCTCGACGTTCGATTTCTCGAATTCCTTCGGCTTTCACGTTACCAGCCACGATACCGGAGAAGGCTTGACGCAGGTTGGCCGCTAAGACTTGAGGTTCTTGATCTAAGCTTAAATCCAATTGCTCCATCGACTCATGAGTTGGATCGAATGGTAACTGGAAGTTAGGCTCGATTTTTAATGACCAGTTAAAGCTATAAGCATCGCCTTTTTCTTTTCGGTGAAGGCGTACAGAGTCCATGGAGCGCTTCATGATACGTGCCACTTCTGCCGGATCGTCAATGACGATCTCGTAATGCTTTTGACCTTCTTCGCCAAGTGTATCGCGAACAAACTCGTCGATAGAGCGGAAGTACTCTTCACTCTCTTTTGGTCCTGTTAACACGATAGGCATTGGCTGATCGGCGTTGTCTGGGTGCATCATAATGCCAAGAATATACAGCAACTCTTCTGCAGTGCCCGGACCACCAGGGAAAATCACAATGCCATGCGCCATACGTACAAAGGCTTCCAAACGCTTTTCGATGTCTGGCATGATAACCAGCTCATTCACGATTGGGTTTGGTGGCTCGGCTGCAATAATCGAAGGCTCGGTTAAACCAAGATAACGTTGTTGAGTATAACGCTGCTTCGCATGTCCGATAGCGGCACCTTTCATTGGCCCTTCCATCGCACCAGGGCCACAACCCGTGCAGATATTAAGTTCACGCAAGCCAAGCTCGTTACCGACTTCACGTGTGTATTGATATTCCACGCCATTGATAGAGTGACCACCCCAACACACGACGAGGTTTGGCTCGATACCTGGTGTGAGTGCTCTGGCATTACGCAGAATACCGAACACGAGGTTAGTGATGTGAATTGGGTTCGTCAGGTTGAGTCGTTGTGCGTCTGCTAAATGCATATTGACATAAACAATATCGCGTAACACGGAGAACAGATGCTCTTGAATACCTTTAATTATCTCGCCATCGACAAAGGCGTGCTCAGGTGGGTTAGTCAGCTCAAGCTTAATACCACGCTCGCGGCGCACTACGTTGACATCAAACGACTGGTGTTTATCGAGCAGCTCTTTCGAGTTATCGGTATGACTGCCGGAGTTCAACACCGCTAACGTGCAGTTGCGGTACAGTTGATAAAGTTCACTCGAGGCCGTGTTTTTTAAGCGCTCTACTTCTAATTGAGATAGCAAGTCCATGCTACCAGCGGGGCTTATATGGGTAATCATAACGCCTCCTTGTGTTGCATTATTTTGAGGGAAAGTACCAACTCACCTTTTTGGGTTATACGTATGGTTTGATGAAAGGCAGTTGGCCGATTTGGTTTTATGGTTATTGACTCCCAAGCAACCTCAAGATGGTACATTCGCGTTCTGTAAATGCATCATCTTGAAGTGACTTGGGTTTTTACAGCTTAGCAGACTGAAAGGGAAGAAATGTGATAACTCGTTGAAAATGGGTGGTTATAAAGCGTAAATTGCGCCAATCCTGGTTTGTTTGTTCGATTTTTGTACGAAATCTAGCTCCAGTTAAGCTGATTTGTTCCACGTTTTTTAGCGTCCGCAAGCATCTTGCCGAGTCGATCGAGTACATACTCTGGCGTATCGGACTCTTTAAAAGATGTCGACACAGCCGCTAGGGTGATCATGATATTTTGCTCACGGAACTTAAATGGTAATTGGCTAATATCACGCTGGATATGTTTAATGAGATCCAGTGTGTATTCTTCAGATTGTTCTGGAACGAGTAAAATAAACTCTTCGCCACCAAAGCGAGCTACCGTCTCAGTTTCTGATACGCGTTTATTAATGGTGCGAGCGATGATCTTCAACGCTTTATCACCAGCCGTATAGCCATAGCTGTCATTCACCGCTTTGAAGTTATCAACGTCAAACAACACTACACGCAGATTCTGTTGAGAGCGAATCCAACGCCGATACTCTAGCTCTAGTCGATCATTAAATGCGGTGCGGTTATAGACTTTAGTCAGAGGGTCTAGCAACATGCGCTGAGCTTGGTCATCTAAGCGTCGACGATGATCTTGGGTGGTTTCAAACACGGCTTCGAGCTGGTTCTTACTGTAATTCAAACGCTCTTGCAGCGCTTGTTCTCGTTCTTCCGTCATTTTAAGTCGCTCTGTCAGCGACGCCATTTTCGCAAGTAACGGGGCGACTTCTTTTTTTACATCCGCTAGATCTTGAGCTTGGTCGAGCGATAGTTGACTCAATTCAACCAGACTGTTCATTTCTGTGTTGAGCTCTTGGCGGTGCTCAAAGTAGGTATGATGTTGGTCGACGTTCTGATGAACGGTTTTTAGGTTACTTGCGAGAGAAGTGTTCAGCTGATCAAGGAATTGGCTAGACGCTTCGCGCTCAAACTTGGTTGCTTCGACAACCAATTTCAGCGTTGAGAGCGTAAGCTCAATGAGAGATTCTGCACTCACGCCAAGAAGCAGCTTAGCCCGAATATCGAGCAATCGATCTCCCGTTTCTCCCTCAAAATCCAGCTCGGTGATGGTATGTTGTAGATCGCTGGCTAAGCACTCAAGTTGAGACTTATCAGGATTATTCTCAAACTCACTGAGATGCAAACGCGAGTTGGAAGTGATGATTTTCAGAGCGCGTTCGTAAATGCTCAGTAGCTTAGTGGCTTGATCGGCTTTATTGCTGGCATGAGCTTCTGAGAAACTCATTAAGTTCCGTAGTTCACGTTTTAACTGCGCAGGTAAACCTGTTACACGTTGGAGTGTTTCACCACTGTGTTTGATTTGTTCGTCTAGGTAGCCGTTCTGTTTGTCCATCGTCTTCGACTGCTGTTTGAGCATTCTTTCTAATACCGCTAAACGTGGGATAAGAGTACTGATATCTTTTTGATGTTGCAGCTCTTGTTGGATTTCAAACAGGTAATTGGATACCTGGGTATTCGAACCCTGGCAAGCTGAAGACAATGATGCCACAACGCGTTTAAGAACTTGTTGTTCACGTTTGAATTTGAGTGAAGTATCACGATGTGTCAGTCTGAGTTGGTCAAGTTGACAACTCAGCTGATGAAGCTGCGACTGAATATCGGATTCCAAGATTCCCATGAAGTGACTACGGTTAAGTCCATGTACTACTGACAATTATCCGATAATAACAAAAAACGTTATAGCGTCATTAGTTATTATGTCTAACAGGCGTTTAATTATCCATTTTTTAATATTTTCTTGATGTCGTCCTCATTCTTGTAGGACGAATGGATCTTAATCAGGCCTTGGCTAATGGCATGCTGACAGGCGGTTCTTATGTTACCCGTTGCAAAGCTCGCGGCGGGTGCGTTATCGATGGCTTTCAAGAAAACCCAGTGGCTTTGCTTATCCTTCAAGCTGACTTCTCGCGCAATGTGAGTCGCAAGCAGCAACAGATCGAGTAATTCCTCGTCGTTAATTGCAGTGTAGGCTCGTGGTAAGAACGGATAATCGCTGATACCCATGCGAATAATGCGGTTG
Organism: Vibrio antiquarius; assembly: GCF_000024825.1. NCBI lineage: Bacteria > Pseudomonadati > Pseudomonadota > Gammaproteobacteria > Vibrionales > Vibrionaceae > Vibrio > Vibrio antiquarius. Next base: position 2,924,195 of record NC_013456.1, on the reverse strand, counting down.
ACGTTGTGCTGCTGAGCGAACTCATCCACCCAAGTCTGGAATTTCTCGAACATGACTTCGGCAGAAGCATCACGGTCAGCGTTCGGCTCGATATAGAGTAGGTTTGCATCGGAGAAATGGTAAAGACGCGACGGTTTTTCTATTTTTTCCGCAAGGAAGTCACCAAATGCACGTTCTAGTTCTAGACCAGCCTTATAGCCGTTATGGACGTACATGCTTCGTAGGAATGGCAAGTCGATCATGACAAAGCGCAGGCGATCGTTAAGTGGCTCGTGGATCAATTCGCCCATTTGCCATTGCTCGAAAGTTTCGCTCGACTTTTTCAATGAGCGAGACAGCTTCACGTTCAGCATACGCAAGTTACGTAAACGGGAACGAGAGTGAGTGAAGAGATCATTACGCAGTTTTTCGATTTCACTTGCTTGGCGCTGCATGATCACGCCGCGGCGCATAATGAACAAAAACATCACCAACACAGTAATAAACAATGCGAATGAGATTTTCTGGAATTTGCGGTGTTCCCTTTCCACTTGCTCAAGGCGTTCCGATTGGCCGATATAGTGGATGGTTTGTTCAGCAAACTCTTTTTGTTGGCGGAATGCATCCTCACTGATTTGGTTGAGCTGTTTTTGCTCTAAACGCACAAGGTTGGTGTATTTCTTATAAGCCTGCAGAGAAAGTTGGTATTCGCCTGCCTGCTCGTAACCAAGCCCGAGTAAGCGGTAAGACTGCTGCTTAATGAAGTTGTTATTTTCAGGTGACTTTTCAGCAAGTGCTAACGCCAGCTTTGCATTGGTAATGACGTTTTTACTGTCGTTTTGATGATAAGCCAGGCCTGACTGAAGCAACGCTGCCTTTGCTTCAAGCTTAGGAATGTCAGTGTATTCTAAAAGCTCTTTAGAACGGTCTAGGTATTGTTCAGCTAGCGCGTAGTTGTAGAGTTGCAGATAGGTAGCCGCTAAGCTTAAGCGAATCTTAATGATCCGATTAATGTTCTTACTGGTGCTTTCATGGTCCAGCACGTTGAAGTAGTGCACTAAGGCAAGGTTAAACTTGCCTTGGTAAAAATAAATGTCACCCATTTGCTCAAGGACATCCGCTAGGATGGGAGAGCTAGGGTAGGAGTCATAGAAGTCTGCGGCTTGAGATAAGTATTCGATCGCTTTGTCGTAAACTCGACGCTCTTGGAAGAGTCTCGCCAACAGGCGATTAACTTTTGCTAACCTTGCGCCACTGTCACTCTCAATAGATTGCCAATAACCGTAAAGCAGTTCCGACAAAGCCAAATTGTATTTCTTGCTATTCAGATAAAACTCGCCGACGGCTGTGTAATAGTCGATCAAGGCTAAGTCAGATCGGCTGTCTTCAAGCATAGTTTTGGCTTGAGAATACAAACTTTCCGCTTTAATCAGATCGCCACTATGTGAAGCGAGGAGCGCTCTTTGCATCACTAATCGATAGCGAACGCTGTCGGTACGTTGCAATACCGCATCAGCTTCATCGAGTTGCTGCTCAATTTGGTTAAGCGTGTCTTCCGCTTTTGAGTAGTTTTTGTCGTACATCCAAATCATTTGGTTGCGCATCAGCTGGAGATCTAAATCCATGTACGGCAATTGATATTCTTGCGCTAAGCGCTCGGCTTTGTTTAGGTGTTCGATAGCTGAACGAACGTTACCCATGGCGTAGTCTGCCTGAGCGATAATCTTGTGTGCTTCGATGGTGCTGCTTGGTGTGCGAACGCTACGATCGGTCTCGTCACGAGACATCGCAGAAGGGCTGTCACTCTCTTTGCGTTCCGTTAGCTCACGTTGTGACAAGTAGTTGGTTGCCGCTTGTTTTGCTTGTGATGGCTCTATTTCCGCCAATTGTTGTGCTTCGTTGAGTAACGCGGACGATAAAATAGTCGCATGAAGCGGCTGTACAAACAGCAAGCAAAGAAAGCCAATCAACTTGAATAGACGCGAACTGTCCCAAAACATCCTTTCGTTCCCTCGAACTGTTTTTAGATATGGCGGATAACGGTAAAAGACCTCAACAAGCCCCTTAAATGCAGGTTGAAGCCATTTGATATAGTAACATGCTTGGAGAATAAAAACGTCCGGTAACCCTTTAGATTACCGAACTTATTTCTGTCACTAACGCGATTACTGACGAGCCATGCGGTGGTTGTGATCTGGCTTGTCTTGTTCCGTAGAGCGGTACGGGTTGATGTCCAAGCCACCACGGCGCGTGTAGCGGGCGAATACGGTCAGTTTGTTTGGTTGGCAGTATTTCATTAGATCCGTAAAAATACGCTCAACACATTGTTCGTGAAATTCGTTGTGCTCGCGGAAAGATACCAAGTAACGCAGCAGTTTCTCGCGATCTATTTTCGCACCTTGGTAGCGAATTTCTACACTGCCCCAGTCGGGTTGATTGGTGATCAAACAGTTTGACTTCAATAGGTGGCTATGTAGGATTTCTTCCACTTGCTCTTCACCTGCTGCGCCTTCAAGCAAATCGGCATCAAAATCGTAACTGGTGATGTCAATGTCTTGGTCATCAATGCATTCGCCTTCCATTGTCACAATAGGCTGATTGGTGTAGTGAGTAACCGGGTTCACCTCGACCAACACCTTTTCACCGGCACATTCAGATAGGTCTTGCGTTAAACGCTCTTCAACTTCTTCCCAGCTTGAAAAACGGGTTTGGTTGTAGCTGTTTAAGTACAGTTTGAAAGACTTCGACTCAATCAAGTTTGCACTGGTGGCTGGAATGTATACTTCGCCAACGGCCACTTGTGGTAAGCCTTTACTATTTAACCAAGATAGCTCGTACAGCGTCCAAATGTCGTGGCCCATAAAAGGAAGGCTGTCGCCTAACTGAAGGTCATCTCGGTTTAGGCTACGAGGAACTGGTTGCAGCAAGCTTGGGTCGTATTGGTTCGCATACTCGGTCTTTTTACCTAGTGTTAGGCCAGCAAGCTCTTTAGCGTCAGAATATTTGCTCATACTTTGTGGTCGTTTTCGATTAGAATGGCGAGAATTTTACTGAATCCGCTGGTCAATTGCCATCCGGCAAACACGGCTATCTGATAAATAAGGAATGAGGAGACCTTCATGACCCAAAACGTTACTCAGGCGCTACAAGAGTTCAGCCTGCGCTACCAACAAGCTTGGCAAGCTAAATATAATGAGTTGCCAAGCAGTGAAGAGCTTGCAGATCTTGTTTCTCCTTGTGTCGAAGAGAAGCGTGATGGAAAGGTGCTTTGGAAAGCGGTCGCACGTGATGAAATGGCCGATTTCGCCAATGTGGAAAATGCGATTGAGTTGTCACTGCAAGATGATGTTAAAGCCTTTTATGGTTCTCAATACTGCGCCGATATGGAGGCAACTTGGCAAGGTAATTCGTTGACGCTGCTGCAAGTGTGGAGCGATGATGATTTTGTGCGCCTACAAGAAAATATTCTTGGTCATTTGGTGACGCAGCGCCGCTTGAAACTTAAACCAACAGTATTTATCGCAGCGACAGATGAGGAAATGGATGTGATTTCTATTTGTAACCTCACTGGCAATGTGATTCTAGAGCGTTTGGGCACCTCTAAACGTGATGTATTGGCAGATTCATTGGTTGAGTTCTTGAATAAGTTAGAGGCTGCCGTCTAAGTATGTATGTTGTTGAGTTGCAGTTTGAGTGTTTTGATAACACCACCGTCAGCGCGGTAGACAAAGCCATTAATGGCTTGATGGATGCTCTGCGTTACAACGGCCAAGTATTAGGTCGTGAATTCCCGATAGTGATGGGAGAAGGTGAATTTTTCGTTCGTGTTGTTTGCCCAGAACAAGACAGCTTGCATCCACGTTATCACTCAGATTTCGTCAAAGTGTGTATGAACCGTTTGTCGGATGCGTCTTTGCTTGCTCCGAAAATGCGTATGCTGGGGCGTGATTTGAATTCAGAACAAGCAGCCGAAGAAGAGACACCTAGCTGGCAAGTGTTGTACACGACTTATGTTCATACGTGTTCGCCTTTGCGAAGTGGTGAAACCCTGTTGCCGATTCCTTTGTATCGCAATGAGCCGACGCTAAATGGTGACCATAAAGCCGTCATCAAATGGCAGACAGAATGGCAAGCGTGCGATGAAATCCAAATGGCGGGCGGGTGCCGTGCAGAGCATGCGGCGCTGCACGAGATTTGCGATGTGGACAGTGTGTTGTTCCGCCGCGGTTGGGATTTGCGAGGTCGTATCGAATACATCACCAAGGTTCCAACTTACTATTACCAGTATCGCGTGGGCGGTCAGTCGCTGGAGAGCGAGAAAGCGCGCAAGTGCCCCAAATGCGGTGGAGAGTGGCTACTCGATGAGCCATTACATGACATATTTTACTTTAAATGCGATGAGTGCCGAATCGTGTCGAACATCTCTTGGGACCACCTTAAGTAACTAATTGAGGTTACTTAAATGGTTAGATAGAGAAATAAAAAGGGCTGATGTTTTCACATCAGCCCTTTTTATGTTCAGACTATTATTTTCAGTACGGTTTAGAAAAGTGGGATTACCAACCTTTCACTACGCCGCCTTTGAACAGCTCTTTTGCCGCTTCGTAAACTTCTTCCGTTTGGTAAGCTTTTACGAAGTTTTGTACGTTTTGCGCATTAACATTTTCTTCGCGAGCAACAATTAGGTTTACGTATGGTGAGTCTTTATCTTCAACGAACACGCCGTCACGCTCTGGCGATAGGTCGATAGAGCTTGCGTAAGTGGTGTTGATGATAGATAGCGTTACGTCATCCAATGAACGTGGAAGTTGTGGCGCTTCTAACTCAATGATTTCGATATTTTTAGGGTTGCCTACGATGTCACGTACTGTAGCGAGTAGACCAACGCCATCACGTAGCGTAATCAAACCTTGTTGCTCAAGAAGCAGTAGTGAGCGACCTAGGTTCGTTGGATCGTTTGGAACTGCGATGCGTGCGCCATCTTGGATTTCATCGATTGACTTCACTTGCTTAGAGTAACCAGCAATAGGGTAAACGAATGAGTTACCCGCGATAGCCAGTTTGTAGCCGCGGTCTTTCACTTGTTGATCTAGGTATGGTTTATGTTGGAACGCATTCGCGTCTACTGAACCATCATCCAGAGCGGCATTTGGCGTTACGTAATCGGTAAATGTTACTAACTCAACGTCTAGGTTGTACTTTTCTTTTGCTACTTTAGCTGCCACTTCGGCAACTTGTGCTTCAGCACCAGCAATAACGCCAACTTTTACTTTATTTACGTCTACTTCTTTGTCGCCACAACCCGCTAGAACAAGAGCAGAAGCGGCTGTTGCTACAGTCAAAAGACCTTTAAGGCTAAATTTCATCTTTATCTCCTTATAATTTGTATTTTCAATGCTTATCTGTGGTCTACACGGCGCACCACTGCGTCACCGATAGACTGAATAATCTGTACTAGAACAATCAACATCACGACAGTCACGGCCATGATAGTTACATCGTAGCGGTGGAAACCGTAACGGATGGCTACGTCGCCGAGGCCGCCGCCGCCTACCGTTCCCGCCATGGCCGAGTAGCTAACGAGAGTGACTAAGGTGATCGTTACTGAGTTAACAATAGTCGGCATTGCTTCAGGTAGTAGAACTTTTGTGATGATCTGTGTTGGTGTCGCCCCCATTGATTGCGCCGCTTCCACCAAGCCTGTTGGTACCTCTAACAAAGCACCTTCAATAAGACGTGCAACAAACGGAATGGCACCAATAGTCAGTGGGACGATTGCTGCGGTTGTACCGATAAAGGTTCCAACTAGCATTTTTGTCACTGGAATAATCGCAACCATCAGGACGAGGAATGGCACAGAACGACCAATGTTAACGACAGCGCCTAAGCTGCTATTTAGTTTGGTGTTTTCAAGTAGGCCGCCTTTCTTAGTAATGTGGAGGATTACGCCTAATGGAATACCCACGGCAAAGCCGACTAATCCGGCAACCGCAACCATGTAAAGCGTTTCCCACGTTGCACCTAAAAGTAGTTTGCTGTTTAAACTCAGCCATTCAGAAATCGTATTAAAGGACATAACCAAGTACCTCTACTTTTACGTTGTGCTTACGCAGGTATTCCAGTGCTGCGTTGTCATCTTCTTCATTACCAAATAGCTCTGCGACCATCATGCCGAATTTCACGCCGCCAGCGTAATCGAGATCGGAGCTTAAAATACTCACATCAATATTGTATTTACGAGAGATTTGCGACATTAGCGGAGCATCGACGGTTGCGCCAGTAAACTCTAAACGAACTAATGGGTAGCTGCCTTCAACACGCTCTGTTTGCAGACGTGCTTGGTAATCTTCAGGAATGGATAGATCCAGCGTTGAGCGAATGAATTGGTGCGCCAGCTCCGTTTTAGGGTGCGCGAAAATATCGCCAACGGTGCCTTTCTCCACCAACTCACCACCACCGATGATCGCCACTTCGTGACAGATGCTTTTTACCACTTCCATTTCGTGGGTAATCAGTAGAATCGTGATGTTGAGTTTGCGGTTGATCTCTTTCAATAGCTCAAGGATGGATTGAGTCGTTGCAGGATCCAGTGCGCTAGTGGCTTCGTCACACAGTAGTACGCTTGGATCGGATGCCAATGCGCGAGCAATAGCCACACGTTGTTTTTGACCGCCACTTAGGTTGGACGGATAGCTTTCGTGTTTGTCGGCTAAGCCAACAAGTTTTAGTAACTCAGTGACTTTTGTTGTGATTTGCGATTTGTCTTTGCCTGCCAGTTCCAGTGGTAGCGCCACGTTATCAAACACAGTACGAGACGAAAGCAGATTAAAATGCTGGAAGATCATGCCGATGTTACGGCGCGTTTCGACCAACTGCTTTTTGCTGAGTTTTGTTAAATCAATGCCATCAACGATGATGGAGCCAGATGTTGGTGCTTCTAACATGTTTACGCAGCGGATCAGCGTACTTTTACCAGCACCAGATGAACCGATAACACCGAAGATGGTGCCCTTGGCGATGTGTAGGTTAATGTCTTTCAGGGCAAGGATTTCCTTACTGCCTTGGTAGAACACTTTATTGACGTTTTTTATTTCTATCATGTTTCAACCTGCCCAAAGATACGGGGAACTTCGCTGTCAAAAACGGCCTTTGACAGAACTTAATGTTGAGCTTTATCTCACTTCTCAGTTGATGCTATGGGTTAACCAGAATGAAGTCAATAGATATTTTTACGTCTAGACGTCTAAATGTATGGATGTTCTGTTTTGAAGAGAATGAGGAGTAAGTTACGAGGAGAAGATAAGTGGAGAACCCCCTCAGAATTACCGATTCTTGCCCAACAAATCAACTGTTTTGTCGAGGCCTAGAATGAATTAGATAGTGTTGAAGTTTATAAGGTATGTAATAATCTGATTAAACCGAGTTAATAGAGAAATATGTTTTGGCAAAACCTGCTGTTTTTATCGATCGTGATGGCGTGATAAACGTTGACCACGGCTACGTTCATGACGAACATGATTTTGAGTACATTGATGGTGTGTTTGAAGCGACGAAAGCGCTGAAAGATCAAGGTTACCTCTTAGTGCTAGTGACGAATCAATCGGGCATCGCACGTGGTAAATTCAGTGAAGACCGTTTCTTGTCTCTGACTCAATGGATGGACTGGAACTTTGTTGATCATGGTGTTGAGTTTGATGGTATCTACTACTGTCCACATCACCCTGAACATGGCATTGGGGATTACAAGCAGGATTGTGATTGCCGCAAGCCTAAGCCTGGTATGTTTATCTCTGCTCGCGACTTCTTGAAAATCGACATGGAAAAATCTGTGATGATTGGTGATAAAGCCGAAGACATGATGGCAGCAGAAGCCGCAGGCGTTGGCACCAAGATTTTGGTTCGCACAGGTAAGCCAATCACCGAGCAAGGTGAAGCATTGGCAACGGTTGTGCTTGATAGTGTTGCTGACGTGCCTGCATATCTAAAGAAATAATCTGCACAATTCGCATATTTAAGGGAAGCGTTTGCTTCCCTTTTCTCTTATTACTGTTAAAGTTCAGTCACCTAAGCATTCATCCACTCTAGTTTGATCACTTATGAGCAAAAAACTCACTATTCTTGATATCGCGAAATTGGCAGGCGTTGGCAAATCAACAGTAAGCCGTGTGCTTACCAACGATCCAAAAGTGAAACCTCAAACGCGAGAGAAAGTAGAGCAAATCATTCGTGAATCTGGTTATGTACCGTCCAAATCTGCGCAATCAATGCGTGGCGGTAGCCAAAAAGTCATTGGTGTTATCATCTCCCGTCTAGACTCACCATCCGAAAATCGTGCTGTTGGTACAATGCTCAATGCATTGTATTCCGCTGGTTATGATGCGGTGATCATGGAGAGTCAGTTTGACCGAGACAAAACCAATGAGCACTTGAGTGTGCTTAAGCGTCGCAATGTGGATGGCGTGATTGTATTTGGGTTTACTGGATGCGATGAGCAAGCCTTAGCCGAGTGGGGCAATCGCATTGTGGTGATTGCGATGGATACCGATAACGTCTCTTCCATCAATTATGATAACCAAGGCGTGATAGACATGGCTTTGTCTCACCTTGAGCAGCAATCTTTATCTCGCATTGCTTATATTGGTGTTGATCCCGAAGATAAAACCACAGGCTTGGCTCGTTTAAATGCTTACAAAGCTTGGTGTCAGCGCAAGCAACTTACGCCTTGCTTCCAAACCGGTAAGCTTAGCCATGAAAGTGCTTATCAGTTGGTGGACCACGTTCTGAAAGCAGACACGCAAGCTATTGTGTGTGCCAGCGATACCATTGCATTGGGCGTAATCAAGCGTCTTCAAGAGTTAGGTCGTGAAGACGTGGTCGTGACAGGCGTGGGTGGTAACGAGTTGCTTTCTTTCCTTTTCCCTAAAGTATTTAGTGTCGATCCTGGTTATACCCTTGCGGGTGAAAAGTCCGCTAAAATGCTGATTAATCAATTAAATGGCGATGAAGAAGTCGTTCACTTCACTCAACAACCTATTTGCCGCTAATCCACACTACAACGATTTGCTCTAAAATTATACTGTGATCATTCTCAATTAATGGGACTGTTCCCATTTTGTTTTTTGTCTTTGAGTGGCAATATTAAAATTAAGAAATGGGAATGTTCCCATTTATAAAAAAATAAAATGATGAATCGAATGTATCCAATACAGGGTGGACAAAGTTATGAGTAAGATTGCGCGTAAAGACGTGGAGCGTCTTATTGAGCTGGTCGGGGGGCCGGACAATATTGCCAGTGTAAGCCACTGTTTAACTCGCTTGCGTTTTGTTCTAAACGATACGGACAAAGCAGACACAAAACAGTTAGAAGCATTACCGATGGTGAAGGGCTGCTTTACCAACGCAGGTCAATTCCAAGTCGTCATCGGCACTGAAGTTGATGAGGTTTACAAAGTACTGATCGAGCTAAGCGGTAAAAGTGAAGCGAGCAAAGACGAATCCAAGAATGCTGCTCGTCAAAATATGAATATCGTTGAGCGTGGTATTTCCCACCTTGCAGAAATCTTTGTACCACTGTTGCCTGCGATCATTACTGGTGGTTTGATTCTTGGTTTCCGTAATGTGATTGGCGACATCAAAATGTTTGATGGTCAAACCCTAACGGAAATCAGTCAGTTTTGGGCGACTGTTCATTCATTCCTATGGTTAATTGGTGAAGCAATTTTCTTCTTCCTACCCGTTGGTGTGTGTTGGTCGACCGTGAAAAAGCTCGGTGGTACACCGATTCTGGGTATAACGCTTGGTGTGACATTGGTTTCGCCGCAGTTAATGAACGCCTACCTGATTGGTAAGCAAGTACCTGAAGTGTGGGACTTTGGGTTGTTTGCGATTGAGAAAGTCGGTTACCAAGCGCAGGTGATTCCCGCGATGTTAGCAGGTATCGCACTAGCGTTTATCGAAACACGCTTAAAACGCATCATTCCATCTTACCTTTACCTAGTAGTAGTACCGTTTGTTTCTATCATTGTGTCTGTGATTCTTGCGCACTCTATCATTGGCCCATTCGGTCGTATGTTGGGTGACGGCGTTGCTTTCGCAGCAAAAGCAGCTATGACGGGTGACTTCGCGATGATTGGCTCAACCATCTTCGGCTTCTTATACGCGCCACTTGTGATAACAGGTATCCACCACACAACCAACGCCGTTGACTTGCAGTTGATGCAAGAATTGGGTGGCACGCCGATTTGGCCTTTGATTGCACTATCGAACATTGCTCAAGCATCGGCAGTGGTTGGCATCATTATCATCAGTAAAAAGCAGGATGAGCGTGAAATCTCAGTGCCAGCAGCGATTTCTGCCTACCTTGGCGTAACAGAGCCGGCGATGTACGGCATCAACTTGAAATACAAGTTCCCAATGTTGAGTGCGATGATCGGTAGTGCATGTGCTGCTGCTATCTGTGGTAGTGCGGGCGTCATGGCGAACGGTATCGGTGTGGGCGGCTTGCCGGGCATCTTATCTATCCAGCCGCAGTTCTGGGGCATCTTTGCTCTGGCGATGTTGGTCGCGATGGTGGTACCCGCTGCATTAACGTTACTTCTTTATAAGCGTGCACAAGCGAAAGGTGAGCTTGAGGCGGCAAACGCGTAATTCAATTTGAGGCAGTGACTTGGCTGCCTCCCCCTATTTTTCTTTTCAAATTTTAAGTTTCCGATTACTGGTAAGTGAGTGTTAGAAATGGCTATGACCAAGCATGATGAGAGCTGGTGGAAAACCGCAACCATCTATCAAATTTACCCAAAAAGCTTTTGTGACAGCGGCAGTAAAGGCACGGGCGATATTAAAGGGATCATTTCTAAACTGGATTATCTAAAACATCTCGGTGTGGATGCGATTTGGCTGACGCCAGTGTATCAGTCTCCAATGGTTGATAACGGTTACGATATCTCCGATTACTACGCGATCAATCCAGAGTTCGGCACTATGGAAGATTTCGATACCCTGTTGGCAGAGGCTCATCAGCTGGGCATTCGAATCATCGTGGACATCGTGGTCAACCATACTTCGACAGAACACAAGTGGTTCCAATCGGCGTTAGGTGATAAAAACAGCCCTTACCGTGATTACTACATCTGGAAAGATCCGGTTGATGGCGCAGAGCCCAACAACTGGCAATCGAAATTTGGAGGCAATGCTTGGGAATTGGATGAAGCGACAGGGCAGTACTACTTGCACCTTTTTGCTAAAGAGCAGGCGGATTTGAACTGGGAAAACCCAGTGGTGCGCGAAGAAGTCAAAGAAGTCATCAGCTTCTGGGCAGACAAAGGCGTGGATGGTTTCCGTCTTGATGTCATCAACCTGATTTCTAAACAACAAGATTTCCCAAGCGATGATATTGGCGATGGCCGTCGTTTCTATACTGATGGTCCTCGCGTGCACGAATATCTGCAAGAAATCAGCGAAGCCGTGTTCCAAAAGTACGGCAGCGTCACGGTGGGGGAAATGTCTTCCACCACGCTAGAGCACTGCCAGCAATACTCTTCGCTAGCCGGCAAAGAGCTATCCATGGTGTTCAACTTCCACCACCTGAAAGTGGATTATCCGAATGGTGAAAAATGGACCAAAGCGCCGTTTGATTTCATTCAGTTAAAGCAGATCTTCAACCATTGGCAAACGGGCTTAAATGGCAAAGGGTGGGGGGCGCTGTTCTGGTGTAACCACGACCAACCTCGTGTGGTCAGCCGCTTAGGCGATGATAAACAATACCGCGTCGAATCAGCCAAAATGTTGGCGGCGTCTGTACACATGATGCAAGGCACACCTTATGTTTACCAAGGTGAAGAGATTGGTATGACCAACCCAGGTTACACTGAGATCAGCCAGTACCGCGACGTAGAAAGCACCAACATGTACGACATCATGGTCAACCGTGATGGCGTATCACACGAGGAGATGATGGCGATTTTGGCGCAGAAGTCGCGTGATAACTCACGTACGCCAATGCAATGGAACAGCCAAAAGCACGCTGGTTTTACCGAAGGCACACCGTGGCTTGAAGTGGCGCAGAACTACTCTGAAATCAACGCAGAAGCTGCGGTTGCTGATTTAAGCTCGGTGTTCTATTTCTACAAACGTTTGATTGAGCTACGTAAACAGGTTTCGGTGATCACTGATGGCTGTTATGAAGATTTATTGCCAGAGCATCAACGCATTTTTGCTTACGCTCGCCAGAACGACAAACAAACGCTGCTGTGTATCAATAACTACTACGCTGAAGAGGTGGAATGCGTTCTGCCAGAACGTTTTGATATGAGTAAAGCGAAAAACTTGCTATCTAACTATCAAAACTCAGCGAGTGCAGTCGCGTCTAACCATCAAGTATTACGACCTTACGAAACTCGTATTTTATTGATAGAAGAATAAACTCGGGTGTCACCCCCTAAGATTGATGTTCGAGATAAAGGCTTTGGTGTGCTCCCCAAAGCCTTTTTTATTGAGATGCGAGATACTTGTGGAGTACAGGCTTATTTTGCTTCAATTGCTGTTAGCAGCACTTTCTCTTCATTGATTTGTACTTGTTGTACTTTTAGCAGTTCGATTTGCTCAATCAGACCTAAGCTCGGGTTAAACCAACGTTCTGCCGAAGTGGCGAACTCCATTGAGTCCATACCATCGCAGTTTAGGTTGTAAGTATTCTCTTCCGTCAGGTACGCCGCTTCAATTTTCTTGCTTGAAATTGAGAACGTTTTACGTACGCCAGTCTCTCGGATTTGCTGCTGCCAAACCACTTGGCAAGATGCTGTCATTGGCAGGTTTTGCACCCACTCATGCTCTTCAAAACTGTCTAGTAGGTTGTGAACTGCGTAGCCTGTTAGAGTGGTTTGCAGAGATATGGTCTCTTCACCGATATCAATGTTCGGGCTTTTCTCTTTTACGTCGTCACCGTTGAGACGGAAAATAGGGCTGCTGTGCATCAGCATGGCAACAAACTGCTGGTTAATGGAATAAGCGTCGGTGACTTCATGAAGTGCGCCATCAGAGCCTGCAAAATAAAGCGTATTGCCCTCTTCATCGTCGTTGTACTGTTCGTCAGAATAGTAGAACTGTTTGGCGCCGTAGTTCACCAAGTCATTAACCAACTGGACCATTGCTTCGCTGTTTGGGATTTGTGCCAATGCTGCCAACAATTGCTCGTTATCCATCGCTTGGAAACTCAGTTTCATCTCGCCTTCAGGTTGGCCATCCAGGCTAAACGCGTAGTTTAGTTGTGTGCTTGGCGTGGGAGCGAAGATTGAGTTTTGAATCGCGATGTCGAAACTTTCTTGAGGCACTTTGTTTGGATTAGCACTGCCAGAAGATGAACCGCCGCCACAGCCGTAAAGAGCCAGAGTTGCTGCTGCGATAAGCGTCATTTTGTTTAGCATGGTTTACATTCCTGATTGATTAGGCCGTTTCATGTTGGGCCGTTGCTTGAATGCGAGCATGCTAAGTTTAGTGAGCTAAAAAGGGCAAAAAACAAAAGCTAATAGGGCTTAACGAAAGCTTAATTTTATATTTAGGTCTTTGTTTTATTTGGGCTTATTTCGTTAGCTACGTTGGTGCAATACTCGTTGATGAGCGCTTTCCATCGGCTGATAATTTCTTGATCGGTCAAACTGACATGCAACGTTTTCCATGGTTGAAGGCAAGTTTCTTTCGATTCAGATTGAGAAAGACGTTCAAACAATGTCTCGGAAGGTAAAACGCGCAGCAGTGCCACCAGTGATTCCATGTAGTTGAGACGGAACTGTTCGAGTTTGTTTTGTTTATAAGCGATGTGAGACACAAACGTATAAATCAGCGCGTTTTGAATACGTGAGTCGCCATCTGGAGTGGTCAGCAGAACTTTTGCTCGGTCTAGGTTACCTAGTTTGAAATGCAATACGCCCAACCAGAGGCTTAGCTCATCTGGCAAAACATCGAACGACGACTGCACTTGCGTCAAATACGCTTCCAGCTTTTGAGGTTCTTGCTCGTACAAAGCGAGATGCCTTGCGGTTGTGATCGCTGCAAACTCATCAGCTTGTTGGAGAGGTTGGTTAGAAAAGACATTCTCAAACAGCATTTTTTGGTGAACGTCTGACAGCTGCCATGTGCTTGCCGAAGGTGCAGGCAAGTTGAAGTATTGCGCGACATCTGAGTGAATTTGGAAGATATCCGATTGTAGGTCGGATAAGCGCAGTGTGTATTCGTTGCGAAACGCCAGTTTCCCTGTCGCAGGATAAATAAGGTTCATCTGAGCTTTCAAGGTGCCTTGCTCTGCGCCGTCTTTTAACTCTATGTTGAGTTCGTAATCACTGGTCTGCATGTTTCGCGCGCCAGGGAAATACGGCGTATGACCGATAGGATCAAGAAAGTAACTGGGAGCGTCTTGGTTGGCGATGTCGGTGTATGGATATTCGACCTGTTGTTGCAGCAAGATGGCTTTGACCAGTATGCGATATTTTCTTGCTTGGGAGCCAATCGCATCGACACGGTTGAGCAGCAACTCGACTTTGGGGATAAGTAACTGATGACGTGTTTGCTGCGTTGAAATCTCTTGGCGTTGCCATAACAAGCTTGCGAGCGTCACGCTACAAACCACAAGTACGGCACATAAGCTATAAGCCAAAATCAGCTTGATGTTCTTACGGTTCTCAACTTGAGCTGTAATAGCACGTCGATGGTTTTTCGCTGGTGGCACTAAACGGATATTCGCTGGGTTTAGAAAGTAACCTTTGCGAGGATAAGTGACCAAGAGCTTAGTCGCATCGTACTCGGGGAGATGCTGTTGTAGCAGCGCACGTAAGGTGCTAATGCGGTTAGTGAGTACATTCTTAGAGATGAATTTGCTCTGCCAAATGGTTTCGATAATGGTATCGGCAGAGAGCGGATGTCCCACGCTTGTTAGCAGCAGCTCTAATAACTCAATGGTACGAGGTTCGAGATCAATCGCGACAGTGTCTTGATGAAGAGTTTGTGTCTTCGGATTATAGACCAACTCGCCAATCGCAATACAACTGTGAGTTTGTTTGGCTTGTTGCAAAAAATCGCGCATACCGCACCGCGTTATTTGGAAATGGCGAAATATTATATAGCGATTGGAGCGCGAAATCTTATAAATTGCGCTCCAATTATCATCAAAAGTTTATGAACCGTAGGTCACGGAATAGCGATGAGGCTTGTGGTTCATCGCTAACACGACATTCAGTGCAAACGCGCCCAAAATCGAAAGACCAATTACTTCTGGAGTGACAAAGAAGAATGACGCAAACAGGATGCACGCATCGATTGCCATTTGGCTTTTGCCAACTGAAATGCCAAATTTGTCCTGAATAAATAAACACAGCACGTTAAAGCCACCTAAGCTGGAGCGATGTCGGAACAAGATCAGCATACCGAGTCCCATTAAAAGCCCACCTGCGACGGCACAATAAACTTCATTTACCGATTCGAGCGAGATTAGCAAATAAAGATGATCGGCAAAGATAGAAACCAAAGCGCCAGAAATGGCACTATTAATGGCGAAATGACGGCCGAAGCGTTTCCATGCTAGCAAGTAAAAGGGACTGTTTGCTAAAAAGTACAGCACACCAAACGTAAAAGGTGTAAATTGGCTAATAAGCAGAGCCAATCCTGTCGTCCCCCCTGTTAGGAGGTTTGCGGATTGGAGAAAGAAAACGCCTTGAGCTACCAAAAAGGTACCCGTGAGAATCGCTATCCAGTCTTCTTTTAATGAGTGTTTTTCCATCAATGTTGCAGTCATTAGTGATAAATAAGGCGTGCATAGTAGTAAAAAGATGATCTTTTCGGTAGCTAGAGGGTAAAATTTACGGTAAACCTATGTAATTGCTGTTTTACAGGGTGTAAAGCACAAAATTGACAGGCAATAGATCGTCGTTATGCAATTGCAATGCGGGCGTGATACAGATTGCTTGCCATCATGAAAAAACTGCATGAGAAAAATTGTAAATTTCTCTTTATGACCCAGATCAAATTATGTAGAATGCGCGCCATTAGGGTGACGAAAACGTTTGCGTAGGGTCATTCAACAGTTTTTTTGCAACTTTCAGTACTAATCTGAGTCAGGAGATACAGATGCTTAAGCGTGATATGAACATCGCAGATTACGATGCGGAACTGTTCGCAGCTATCCAGGAAGAAACTCTTCGCCAGGAAGAACACATTGAACTTATCGCTTCTGAAAACTACACAAGCCCACGTGTAATGGAAGCGCAAGGTTCTCAGCTAACGAACAAATACGCTGAAGGCTACCCAGGCAAGCGTTACTACGGCGGTTGTGAGTACGTAGATAAAGCGGAACAACTTGCTATCGACCGTGCATGCAAACTGTTCGGTTGTGAATACGCGAACGTACAGCCTCACTCAGGTTCTCAAGCAAACAGCGCAGTTTACATGGCGCTTCTTAACCCAGGCGATACAGTTCTAGGCATGAGCCTAGCGCACGGTGGTCACCTGACTCACGGTTCTCCAGTTAACTTCTCTGGTAAGCACTACAACGTTATCCCTTACGGTATCGATGAAGCGGGTCAAATTAACTACGACGAGATGGAACAGCTAGCGCTTGAGCACAAGCCTAAGATGATCATCGGTGGTTTCTCTGCTTACTCGCAAATCGTTGATTGGAAGCGCATGCGTGAAATCGCTGACAAAGTAGATGCTTACCTTTTCGTTGATATGGCGCACGTAGCGGGTCTTATCGCAGCAGGCGAATACCCAACACCTGTTCCACACGCTCACGTGGTAACAACAACGACGCACAAAACACTAGCAGGTCCTCGCGGTGGTCTTATCTTGTCAAATGCTGGCGAAGATATGTACAAGAAATTGAACTCAGCAGTGTTCCCTGGTGGTCAAGGTGGCCCTCTAATGCACGTTATCGCTGGTAAAGCAGTAGCGTTCAAAGAAGCGATGGAGCCAGAGTTCAAAGCTTACCAAGCTCGCGTAGTGAAAAACGCAAAAGCAATGGTTGGTCAATTCCAAGAGCGTGGCTACAAAATCGTATCTAACGGCACAGAAAACCATTTGTTCCTTGTGGATCTGATCGACAAAGACATCACTGGTAAAGACGCAGACGCGGCACTAGGTGCAGCAAACATCACAGTGAACAAAAACTCGGTACCAAATGACCCACGCAGCCCATTCGTAACGTCTGGTATCCGTGTAGGTACGCCAGCGATCACTCGCCGTGGCTTCACTGAAGAAGATGCAAAAGAGCTAGCAAACTGGATGTGTGACGTTCTAGATAACATCGGCAACGAAGAAGTTATCGAAGCGACTAAACAGAAAGTGCTCGAAATTTGTAAGCGTCTACCGGTTTACGCCTAACTGTTCTTCATAGAATGAGTCGATTTCGGTGTCGAACATACTCATTTGTTCGCGCAAACTCCGTGTGTTCTCCTAGAACTCGACTCGTCTATTTTGAACATTGATATACTAAAGGTCCTCAATTGAGGGCCTTTTTGTTTGTCTGGCGTTTGGAATGAGATATAGCGAAGAGTGTGTGATAAGGAGATGGCTACCAACACTTGTCCCTTTCAATATATCCAAACCGCGTCATTCCGACGAGCCTAGGCGAGATCAGGAATCTTGTTGAGGCACACTCTTTTACTCAGCGTTTCCCAAAAAATCATCAGTACGTTGGAAACTGATTCTCAATCACGCTCGTTCCTCGCTGTTCAGAATGACGGAGGTAGAATGGCTTTTTATCACCATTTGACTGATACAAAAAAGGTTGGCACTGAGCCAACCTTTTCTCTTCAAAATAAGCGAGTGCTTATTTAATCTCGATGCCTTGAGCCTGCATATCGGCATGGTAAGAAGAGCGAACAAATGGACCACACGCTGCGTGCGTGAAGCCAAGCTCTAGTGCAACTTCTTTTAGCTCGTCAAACTCTGATGGCGGAACGTAACGCTCTACTGGCAAGTGGTGACGGCTTGGCGCTAGGTACTGACCTAGAGTTAGCATCGTTACGCCGTGTGCGCGTAGATCTTTCAGTACTTCGATGATTTCTTCTTTGGTTTCACCAAGACCCATCATCAAACCAGATTTGGTCGGTACATCTGGATGCTGCTCTTTGAACTTCTTAAGAAGCTCAAGTGACCATTTGTAGTTCGCACCTGGGCGAGCTTTACGGTAAAGACGTGGTGCTGTTTCTAAGTTGTGGTTGAAGACATCTGGCGGATTGTCTTTCATTAGATCAAGCGCTACATCCATACGACCTCGGAAGTCAGGAACCAGAGTTTCAATCTTAATATGCGGGTTTAATGCACGGATCTCGCGGTTACAGTCGGCAAAGTGCTGTGCACCACCATCACGCAGATCGTCACGGTCAACAGAAGTGATTACTACGTATTTCAGCTTCATATCGGCGATGGTTTTCGCCAGTTTTTGAGGCTCTTCTGCTTCCGGTGGTAATGGGCGACCATGAGCAACGTCACAGAAAGGACAACGACGAGTACAAATAGCACCTAAGATCATGAAGGTAGCTGTACCGTGGTTAAAACATTCCGCTAGGTTAGGGCAAGATGCTTCTTCACATACGGAGTGAAGTTTATTCTTGCGCATCGCCGCCTTGATGTCTTGAATTCGTTGGCTGTCGGCTGGTAGCTTGATCTTCATCCAATCAGGCTTACGTAGCACTTCTTTCTGCTCTGTAGGCATGTTCTTTACGGGAATCAATGCCATTTTATCGGCGTCACGATATTTAACGCCTTTTTCCATCTGGATTGGTTTGCTCATGCTTTATTACCTTGAGAAGGTGCTTCTGTGCTGAATTCTACTTGCTCATAGTCGAGCAAAGTAACGAGTTCTTCTATTAATTGTTTTTCTACGGCTTCTACATTGTCTGGGCCGCCAAATTGGCTGACCTGAACCATTTCCATACCTTCATAACCACAAGGGTTAATACGCAGAAACGGTGTTAAATCCATATTTACGTTCAAGGCTAAGCCATGAAACGAGCATCCTTTACGAATGCGTAAACCGAGAGAGCATATTTTTTTACCGTCAACGTAAACGCCTGGTGCGTCAGGTCGCGCGGCCGAATCGATATTGTATGCTTTTAGCGTGTTGATCACGAGGTTCTCGATAGTGGTAACGAGATCTCGTACACCTAATTTTTTGCGGCGTAAGTTGATCAAGAAATAGGCGACCAACTGACCAGGGCCATGATACGTAACCTGGCCTCCGCGATCACTTTGTACAACAGGAATGTCACCAGTGTTAATAAGGTGCTCAGCTTTACCTGCCTGACCTTGCGTAAATACTGGGTTATGCTCTACCAGCCAGACTTCATCAGGGGTTTCTTCTGTGCGTTGGTCGGTGAACTCATGCATCGCCTTCCATACAGGCTCATAGTCTTGGCGGCCAAGTCGTTTTACAACAAGTTGGTGTTGCATGGGAATTCCTGTTGCTAATATATAAAGTTTTTGGATTATAAACCGGATAACCCTGATGCTCTACCGCTGAGTAACAGATTTTTAACTGAAAGCGATGTAAAGTTTTGTTATCTGGTTGATAAATAAAAAGAAAGCAGCCGAAGCTGCTTTCAAAAAAAATTTAATCTATCAAAAAATTATAGAACCATGCGCACGATGTCAATTTCACCTAACTCTTTGTATAGCGTCTCAACTTGCTCGATAGACGTTGCAGTGATGTTGATTGATACCGAGTGGTAGTTGCCCTTAGCACTTGGTTTAACGGTCGGGCTGTAGTCACCTGGAGCATGGCGCTGAATAACTTCAAGAACAAGCTCTGGAAGTTCAGGCTTTGCATGACCCATTACCTTGTAAGTAAATGAACAAGGGAACTCAAGCAGGTCTTTTAATTTTGCATCAGAGTTGATGGTTAGCATATCGATAACTCCAGTAGATATTCGTTGCGGTGCGAAATAGTACAGTCAAATTAGGGGGAACTCAAGACGAGGATCTCAAACTTAAAAAGCCGCCCTTTCAGGCGGCTTTGCGAATAAGTTTGCTACTCTAACGTCCTTCTTAGAAGAAGCTCTTGAATAACAATACGATGTAATCCCACATGCGGCTAAATAGACTACCTTGCTCTACGGTTTCTAGTGCCATTAGTGGGTATTCGGCAATATCTTCACCATCGATCTGATAGTATAGCTTACCAACTACATCACCTTTATTAATTGGGGCTTCTAGCTCTTTTTCAAGGACGAAGCTGGCTTTTAGGTTTTTCGCTTCACCACGTGGTAGTGTTACGTAAGTATCTTGGTCAAGGCCCAACGCTACAGTGTCTTTGTTACCCATCCACACTTTTTCTTCAACGAACGTTTCACCTGCTTTGTGCGGTGCTACTGTTTCGAAGAAACGGAAGCCGTAGCTTAGTAGCTTTTTGCTTTCTGACTTACGAGCATTGGCATCTTTCGTGCCCATAACGACCGCAACCAAACGCATTTGGCCTTCAGTTGCTGAACTTACTAGGCTGTAACCCGCATTGCTTGTGTGACCCGTTTTGATGCCGTCAACGTTCATGCTCTTATCCCAAAGTAGACCGTTACGGTTGTATTGGGTGATGCCGTTGTAAGTGAATTTCTTCTCTGAGTACACGCGGTACTCATTTGGTACGTCACGGATCAGGGCTTTACCTAGCAATGCCATGTCGTATGGTGTCGAGTACAGCTCGGCGTTATCTAGACCATGAACGTTGGCAAAGTGCGAGTTCGTCATACCTAGTGTGTTGGCCCAAGCGTTCATTAGGTCAACAAACGCATCTTCTGAGCCTGCAATGTGTTCAGCCATCGCTACACAGGCATCGTTACCAGACTGGACAATGATACCGCGGTTTAGGTCACGTACTTTTACAGTTGTGCCTACTTCAATGAACATTTTTGATGATTCAGGGAAGTTTTTCGCCCATGCATTTTTACTGATGGTGACATCGTCATCTTCTGAGATATTACCACGCGCTAGTTCTTGGCCGATTACGTAGCTGGTCATCATCTTAGTCAGACTAGCTGGAGACAATTTTGTGTTCATCTCTTTCTCTGCCAGTACCTTACCTGAATGGTAATCCATCAGTACGTAGCCCTTCGCCGCGATTTGAGGGGCATCTGGAACAACGATAGGTGATGCAAGAGCAGATTGAGCGAAAGTTGCAGAAAGGGCAACCGAAGAAACGAGAATAGATTTCACAAACTTATTTTTATTCATGGTAATTCAAATTTTTGGGTTAACTGCGGACATCTTATCAGAATCCCCAGCTATGTAAGAGGGGATCGAGGAGAAATTCATGACACTAGGTCATTTGGCAGTGTTGTGTTTTTTAATAAATGCAGACGAATAGCCGAGCAACTTTACTTTATCTAGAGTGGCTTGCGTCAGGGAATAGTCAGTAAATGGCCCTAACAACAAGCGATAAGACTCTTTCGCATTTTCTAGGAAAGTTTCTGTATCCAGTTTTTGACCAAGCTCTGTCCCTAAAGTTCGTGCGCGTTCTTCATTTTTTGATGATGCCACCTGAATAACGTACTTAGGGTGCGCTTCTAATGATTTTTTATCCGTGGGCTGATTGATACTGATTACTTCAATTTCCACGTTCGCTGTACCTGTTTTTATCACATCTAACTTATGTGCTGCGGCATAGCTTAAATCGATAATACGGCCATCGTGAAACGGACCTCGGTCATTAACTCGTACTACGGTAGTTTTGCCGTTGTCAGTGTTGGTGACTTTTACGTAACTTGGTAACGGTAGCGTTTTATGCGCAGCCGTCATTGAGTACATGTCATAGATTTCGCCATTAGAAGTCAAATGACCTTGGAACTTCTTCCCATACCAAGACGCTCGGCCTTTTTCCTTAAAGCCTTTGGCATCGCGAACTATCTTGTAGTCTTTTCCGCGCAAGTGGTAATCCTTGTTGCCACCTAAGCTGTAAGGTTCATATTTAGGGTGCGCATCCTCGATGTGTTCGACTGAAAGCGGTGTATCAGGTGCAACATCGGATTCGAGTTCGTAACGGCCGTCTTGCGTTTTTTGGCTGGTGGATGAACAGCCTGCCAAAATAAGAGCTGAGAAAACCAAGGAATATAAAGCGCGTTTTTGCATGTCTAGGTCGCCTTAGAGAATGCTTTTCGGTGCGTATGAATTGACATCAGAATACCAAAGCCAGCCATCAAGGTTACCATTGATGTGCCGCCATAACTAATGAGTGGCAACGGTACACCTACTACAGGTAGGATGCCACTTACCATGCCAATATTTACAAAAATATACACGAAGAAGCTGAGTACAATACTGCCTGCCATCATTCGTCCAAATGCGGTTTGCGCTTGGCTGGCGAGGTATAAACCTCGTCCAATAATAAATAGATAGATGGCTAAAAGGCAAAGGAAGCCAATCATACCCCATTCTTCAGCAATTACTGCAAAGATAAAGTCAGTGTGTCGTTCAGGAAGAAATTCCAGTTGTGACTGTGTTCCTTGCAACCAACCTTTGCCGGAAATACCACCGGAGCCAATCGCAATTTTACTCTGAATAATGTGGTAGCCCGCACCTAGCGGGTCAGACTCTGGATTAAACAGAGTACGAACTCGTACTTTTTGATACTCACGCATCAAGAAAAACCACAAAATCGGAATGAAACCACCCAGTGCAATCGCAGCACCAGCGATGATTTTCCAACTAATACCCGCGAGGAAGATAACAAAAATACCGGAAGCGGCGATTAGAATAGAGGTCCCTAAGTCAGGCTGTTTTGCAATGAGGATGGTTGGCAAGCAGACCATAATCAGTGCAACGATGAGTGTTTTTAGCGTTGGCGGAAGGGGCTGTCGACCAACATAGCGTGCCACCATTAATGGCACCGCGAGCTTCAATAACTCGGAAGGTTGAAAGCGCACAAAACCGAGGTTAAGCCAACGCTGTGCGCCTTTCGAGGCTTCACCGAAAAACAGCACGCCAAAGAGCAGTATGACGCCGCCGACGAACATCAAAGGTGCCAAGCTCTCGTAGGTTCGTGGAGAAAGCTGCGCAAGAACGATCATCACAACGAGTGAAAGCACCATCCGCATAGCTTGGCGATCCATCATCAGTAAACTTTGGCCACTAGCGCTGTACATGATCACTAGGCCAAACCCCATCAGCGCCAATATGCCAAGTAGGAGTGGTAAGTCGATATGGAAGCGTTCAAACAGGGCGCGATTTTTACCTGTAGAGGGATCCATCTTCATTACTGTTTTACCTCTTTCTTCGCATTGTTATCAGGCTCAATTTCTTCTGGGCCAAGTACGACTCGATCAAAGATCTTTCTCACTACTGGGGCTCCGTTGCTAGAACCACCGCCAGCGTTTTCTAGCACTACAGTGACGACCACTTTTGGATCGTCAAATGGTGCAAAGCCAGTAAATAACGCATGGTCACGTAAGTGTTCGGCGATCTCATCTGCGTTGTACTCTTCGTTTTCACCCAGACCGAAGACCTGTGCAGTACCTGATTTACCCGCTGTTTGATAACTCATTTTGTAGAATGAGCGTCGAGCTGTTCCGCGCGTGCCATGGTTTACACGACGCATACCTTCTTTCGCCATATCCCAGTACTTTTTCGGTACATTCTTGATTGGCGGGTAAGTCACGTATTCTGTTGTTTGTTGTTCTTCGAAGTCGTTGCCGTTCTCTATCGTCGCTTTGAGCAAGTGAGGTGCGATAACTTCTCCCTCATTTACTAATACGGAGGTCGCTTTGGCGATTTGCATTGGTGTTGCTGTCCAATAACCTTGGCCGATACCCACAGGGATCGTATCGCCTTTGTACCACGGGGTTTTATGGCGAGACATTTTCCAGTCACGAGTCGGCATATTCGCCTTACTTTCTTCGTAGATATCGATGCCAGTGTAATCACCAAAACCGAACATCATCATCCAATTTGAAATACGGTCAATGCCCATGTCATAAGCGATTTGATAGTAGAAGGTATCAACAGACTCTTCGATCGACTTAATGATATCGACGCGTCCGTGTCCCCAACGCAACCAGTCACGGAATGGGCGTGTGTTGGAATTTGGTATGCGCCAATAACCTGGATCATTTCGCGTAGTGTTCGGTGTGACGACACCTTCTTGTAGCGCGGCTACCGCCATAAATGGTTTGATGGTAGACGCGGGTGGATAAATGCCAAGTGTAGTACGGTTGACCAAAGGACGGTTTTTATCGTTCAAAAGGGCGCGGTAGTCTTTACCCGAGATTCCGTGCACGAACGAGTTAGGGTCGTAGCTAGGGCTTGAAACCATAGCCAGTACGCCGTTGTCTCTAGGATCGATCACTACAGCACTGCCTCGGCGGCCATCCAATAATTGGTGTACGTACAGCTGCAAGTTGATATCAAGGTTTAAAACGATGTCTTTTCCGGGTACAGGTGGAACGTACTTTAACGTACGAATTACTCGGCCGCGGCTGTTTACCTCGACTTCTTGATATCCGGCCGTACCGTGTAAGAGGTCTTCGTAGTATTTTTCGATACCCAGCTTACCAATGTCGCGAGTGGCTTGATAGTTTGCGTCTTTTTCTTCACGGATCAGGCGCTGCATGTCGCGATCATTGATTCGAGAAACGTAACCAATCACGTGGGTTAAGACTTCGCTGAAAGGGTAATAGCGCTTTAAGGTCGCACTTATTTCTACACCAGGAAAGCGGTACTGATTGACGGAGAATACCGCTACTTGTTTTTCGTTCAGTTGGGTAAGCAGTGGGACTGACTTAAATCGACGAGTCCGTTTACGCTCTTGGTGGAAACGTTCAATCTGATCTGGGGTAATTTCCAGAATGGTTTGTAGTTCTTGGATGGTTGCATCAATGTCTTTAATTTTTTCTGGAGTCAGTTCTAAGTTAAAGACGGGACGGTTCTCAGCCAGTAAAACACCATTTCGGTCATAAATCAGACCTCGGTTGGGCGCGATAGGAACCACTTTGATACGGTTATCGTTCGAGCGGGTTTGATAATCTTGAAACTGGTTCACCTGAATGTTGTACATATTGGCGACCAGAGCTCCCATCAAGAGAACAATGCCGATAAAAGCGACAATAGCGCGGCTGGCAAACAGACGCGCTTCGGCTTGATAATCTCGGATTTGACTGCGGCGCTTACGAATCATTAACGCTTGGCTCTAAAGTTAAACAACGATTATTCGCGGTGGTAAGGATGGTTCGCGGTGATGCTCCACGCTCGGTATAAGCTTTCTGCCATTACGATACGCACTAAAGGGTGGGGTAGCGTTAAGGCAGACAATGACCAGCTTTGGTCTGCTGCAGCTTTGCATGCAGGAGCGAGTCCTTCAGGACCGCCGATTAAGATTGATACATCACGGCCATCTAATTTCCAAGCTTCTAACTGCTCAGCGAGTTGAGGAGTGTCCCATTTTTTACCTGGGATATCTAACGTGACGATACGGTTGCCTTTTGGTACCGCAGCGAGCATCGCTTCCCCTTCTTTTTGCAGGATACGAGCGATATCGGCATTTTTTCCACGTTTGCCAGCAGAGATTTCAATCAACTCCAATGGCATATCATGTGGGAAACGGCGACGATATTCTTGAAAGCCTTCCTCAACCCATTTTGGCATTTTTGTGCCAACAGCAATTAGTTGAATTTTCAAAAGATTAACCCCAGAGTTTTTCTAGCTGGTAGAGTTCGCGGTGCTCTTCTTGCATCACGTGAAGCATGGCGTCGCCCATATCTAGGACTACCCATTCACCTTCGTTTTCACCTTCCATTCCTAGTGGCTCAAGACCGGCTTTTTTCACTTCTGTTGCAACGTGGTCAGCGATGGATGAAACGTGGCGTTTGGATGTGCCAGTACAGATGATCATGTAATCTGTAACGCTTGATTTATCTTCCACATTTAGGACGATAATGTCTTCCGCTTTCATGTCGTCGGCTTTATCAGCTAAAAAGTCTTTCAGTTCTTCGCGAAGCACTCGGTTTTCCTCGGTTTGTCTCTTATCTCTACAGTGTTTTACATTCTTGCTTGCAAAACAGGTCGCGCACTATATCACGCTTTGATTTTTAAATTGCCAGCTTAATATCAGGAGAGCAGGTTTCTAAGCTCAACTGATGAATAGTTGGCCATACAGACTCGTCATATTGAGTTTTGGCTTTTATCTCTGCTTGAGCCAACAAGGAGAGCAATGCACAAATACGACTCGCCGATAAGCGGGTCAGTGCTGCGTTATAGAGTGGACGCTTGTTTTGCCAAACTCGATATTTCTCAAATACCTGGTTCATTCCCATTTGAGTTAAGTCTTGATGCATATTTAAAAGTTGGCTCAACTCTTTTTGTACACTTCGAATCAAGATCACGGTCTCGACCCCTTCCGCCTCAAGTTGGCGAAGAATACGTTGTGCACGGTTTGCTTTACCTGCCAGTAAGGCGTCGATCCAGTTAAAGGTAGTGAAGTGGTTATGGCGACTTAGGGCTTCCTCTAAACGTATGATGGTCAGCTCACCATCCGGGTATAGTAGGGCCAATTTCTCTAAGCTTTGTGACAATGCAAATAGGTTACCTTCATGCCATTGAGCCAACATTTGCAGTGATTGTTGATCGGGTTTTAGGCCCAACGTGCGGCAACGTGCCTGAATGAACATAGGTAAGCGTTGTAGATCTGGCGACAAACAGCTTACCCAGTCGCCTTTTGAGCTTAATGCTTTGAACCATTTCGCATTTTCTTGGGCTTTGGTCAGTTTGCTACCAACAATGACGAGCATGATGTCATCATGCAGCATATCACACAGTGTTTGCAGCTCTTTGCTGACGGCGGTTGTCACGCCACTTTCTGGAATTTCAAGCTCGATCAATTGACGGTTTGAGAACAGGCTCATCGCTTGGAAGCAATCGTAAACTTGATTCCAGTCGATGCTTGCGTCTACCGCAAAACGGTGTTTTTCCTCAAAACCTTGTTGAAACGCTGCCTTTTGGATTGCTTGGCGGCTCTCTTGAATCAGTAACGGCTCATTACCAAAGATTAGGTAAACTTGTTTAACATGTTTAGTTAAATGATCCGTTAATTTATCGGCATAAATTCGCATAGTGATTAAGAGTTTGTGTTCGCTGGCTCAGAGATTTGTCCTGCTTCATATTCGGCACGAATACGGCCCAACTGGCGCATCATCTGTTTTGCAGCTTGCAAGCGCATCTCGTCTTCAATTACGTCACGTTCAACAGATTTTGCAAGTGCCGTCAACGGGTTGTCTAGGTAGTTGCGGTTTACTGTTGTCGTAAAGTTTTTAGAGCCATAGCCAGGAATCGTCACACGGTATTTTACTACGTATGTCAGCTCTTTTTCTGCTGCACGGCTATTTTGATACAGAGACAGTGTACGCTCATCGATAGTCGCTTCCGTCAAATGAAGGTTGGGTACAGTCGATGATGGTTGAACAAGTTCAACTTTGTTCAGTTCGAGTTGAGAGCGAACATAGCGAGTTAATTCACTGTATTCATCGTAGCTGGAGAAAGACATAGTGTGCAGCTCTTCCGGTACGGAATACTCGCCGCGAAGGTGAAAACCACAGGCAGAAAGAAGCCCCGCTAATACCAATACCACTGGTAGTTTAATCAAAGAGAAAAAGCGCATTGATTGTATTCATCCTAAATTGAAGGGGTTATTTACCTTAAACCACTCATGTGAATGGTTTGAGGTAAATAAACAGGGTAGCGAACTACCCTGTTTAATGACTCTTGGTTAACAAATAAGTTCGCTAAACAGAGACAAATTGCAAGCTGTGATTAGTTTGCAACGATGTTCAGCAGTTTACCTGGAACGTAAATGACTTTACGAATAGTCAGGCCATCAGTGAACTTAACCACGTTTTCGTCGTTTAGACCAAGCTGTTCGATATCGTCTTTAGAGATATCCGCTGGGACTGTTAGCTTCGCACGTAGCTTACCGTTAACTTGAACAACGATAGTTTTTTCGTCTTCAACTAGCGCTTTTTCGTCAAACGTCGGCCATGCCGCGTTATCAATGTCTGTTTCACCTAGTGCTGCCCATAGCTCGTATGAGATATGCGGAGTGATAGGGTAAAGCATGACAACAATAGCTTTCAGTGCTTCGTCAAGGATTGCACGATCTTGCGCTGATTCTTGAGGCGCTTTCGCTAGTTTGTTCATCAGCTCCATGATCGCTGCGATCGCGGTGTTGAATGTTTGACGACGAGCGATATCGTCCGTCACTTTCGCGATGGTTTTGTGAACGTCACGGCGAAGTGCTTTTTGATCACCAGAAAGCGCGGCTGTATCTACTGCTTCTGCTGCGCCTTTCGCTGTGTGCTCTTTCACTAGTTTCCAAACACGTTTTAGGAAGCGGTTCGCACCTTCTACGCCAGACTCTTGCCATTCAAGTGTCATGTCCGCTGGAGACGCGAACATCATGAATAGACGTACTGTGTCAGCGCCGTACTTATCTACCATTTCTTGAGGGTCGATACCGTTGTTCTTAGACTTAGACATCTTGATCATGCCTGAGTGGGTTACATCGCGACCTTCAGTGTCTTTAGCAGAAGTAATGCGGCCTTTACCATCACGTTCAACGGCTACGTCTGTTGGAGCTACCCACTCTTTACCACCTTTCTCGTTCTCGAAGTAGAACGCATCAGCCAGTACCATGCCTTGACACAGTAGTTGCTTGAACGGTTCGTCAGACGTTACGTAGCCCGCGTCACGTAGCAACTTGTGGAAGAAGCGTGAGTACAGTAGGTGCATACAAGCGTGCTCTATACCGCCGATGTACTGGTCTACTGGTAGCCAGTAGTTTGCTTTTTCTGGATCTAGGATGTCGTCTGCTTGCGGTGAACAGTAACGCGCGTAGTACCAAGAAGATTCCATGAACGTATCGAACGTATCTGTCTCACGTAGAGCAGGTTCGCCGTTGAATGTGGTCTTCGCCCATTCTTTATCTGCTTTGATTGGGCTGGTTACGCCGTCCATTACCACGTCTTCTGGAAGAATCACTGGTAGTTGGTCAGCAGGTACTGGGTGAACTTCACCGTCTTCAGTCGTTACCATTGGGATTGGTGCGCCCCAGTAACGTTGACGAGATACACCCCAGTCGCGTAGACGGAAGTTTACAGTCTTAGTGCCTTTGCCTTCTGCTTCTAGCTTCGCTGCAATCGCATCGAACGCTGCTTGGAATTCTAGGCCGTCGAATTCACCTGAATCGAACAGTACACCTTTCTCTGTGTATGCCGCTTCAGAGATGTCTAGCTCGCTGCCATCAGCAGGCTTGATAACTGGCACGATGTCTAGACCGTACTTCGTTGCGAACTCGTAGTCACGTTGGTCGTGTGCAGGTACTGCCATTACCGCGCCTGTACCGTAGTCCATCAGTACGAAGTTTGCTACGTAAACAGGAACTTCACGGCCGTTCAATGGATGAATAGCAGTAAGGCCAGTAGCCATACCTTTCTTCTCCATTGTCGCTAGCTCAGCTTCTGCAACCTTGTTGTTCTTACATTCGTCGATAAACGCTGCAAGCTCTGGGTTGTTCTCTGCAGCAAGAGCTGCAAGAGGGTGGCCGGCTGCGATGCCCACGTAGGTCACACCCATTAGCGTATCTGGACGTGTTGTGTAAACTTCTAGGTCTTGTTGACCCTTAACTTCAAACTTCAGCTCAACGCCTTCAGAGCGGCCAATCCAGTTGCGCTGCATGGTTTTCACCATTTCAGGCCAACCTTCAAGCTTGTCTAGGTCGTCTAGTAGCTCTTGAGCGTACTCAGTGATTTTGATGAACCATTGAGGGATTTCTTTTTGCTCTACAGGCGTATCACAACGCCAGCAGCAACCGTCTTCAACCTGCTCGTTTGCAAGAACAGTTTGGTCGTTAGGACACCAGTTAACAGAAGAAGTCTTTTTGTAAACTAAACCTTTCTCGTAAAGTTTAGTGAAGAACTCTTGCTCCCAGCGGTAGTACTCAGGCGTACAAGTTGCGAATTCACGGTTCCAATCGTAACCAAAGCCTAGAAGCTTAAGTTGGTTCTTCATGTATTCGATGTTTTCGTAAGTCCAAGGTGCTGGCGCAGTTTTGTTTTTTACTGCTGCGTTTTCTGCTGGTAGACCGAATGCGTCCCAACCGATTGGTTGCATCACGTTTTTGCCTTGTAGGCGTTGGAAACGAGATACTACATCACCGATAGTGTAGTTGCGCACGTGACCCATGTGCAGTCGACCACTTGGGTATGGGAACATGGATAGACAGTAGAATTTTTCTTTATTTGGGTCTTCACTTACAACAAAGGTTTTGTTGTCATCCCAGTGCTTTTGAACTTTTTGTTCAATATCTTGTGGGTTGTATTGTTCTTGCATCGATGGTATCCGTTATCTTGGAATTTGTGAGTTCGGTTAGAACAGACTTAAATAGATCGTCATAGAATACCTAAAGCTAGGGATCACAACAATAGCCAATCTGTACCCATGCGCCCTTAAGTGACGCAGGTAGGAGAAAGATGGAGGTCAGTTATGCCTAAACGTAAAACAGGTTATGAGGAAATGCTCGAGGATGTGATTGAAACCTTGAAGCACAGTCCGGAAGAAGTTAACAAAGCGATTGAGACGTCGGGCAAAGTGGTGGATGCTGCTAATGACTTGACCAAAGATGAATTAGCTTTAATCAAAGCATACCTTAAAGCAGACTTAAAAGAGTTTTCAGAGAGTTACGAGGATAGCAAAAGCGGCCCGTTTTACTTAACGATTGCGGACTCGATATGGCAAGGGTTGTTAGAGATTACAGACCGAACTAAAGTTGAGTGGGTTGAGTTGTTCGATGACTTAGAGCATCAAGGGCTATATGAAGCAGGAGAGGTGATAGGCTTAGGTACTTTGGTCTGTGATGAGTGTGGTCACAAGACAACGTATAACCACCCAACTGTAATCATTCCGTGTATTAAATGTGGTCACAAAGGCTTTACTCGCCAGTCATTAAAGCCATAAATGGCGCGTAACGACTGTATAATGCAATGAATAAAAAAGAGGCTTGGTCGCCTCTTTTTTGTCTTTTCTACTTTCAAGCTGTTATCAGCTCTGTTTTCTTCTTAAACCGAAAGCCAGCGCTAAACTTAACCCAACCCAAATATACAATGGCCAAGTACCAACGATTCGATATGGCGTTTGTCCATTGGTTGGGGTGAGCTCTGCGCGCAGTACTGCAGTTTCAAACTGCGGTACTTGCTCAACGATTTTACCCTTGTGATCGGTTACCGCTGTTAATCCGTTGTTAGTCGAGCGGATGAGCGGTTTACCTAATTCTAAGGCACGCATACGGGCGATCTCCATATGCTGAAGAGGGCCGATAGAGTGACCAAACCATGCGTCGTTCGATAGCGTTAGAATGAAGTCTGTTTCGTCAGTCACATTTTGACGCACTTGCTCATTAAAGATGATCTCATAGCAAAGCGCTGGTGCCATGTGCATGCCATTCGCAACGATGTTGGGCTGCACAAAAGCCCCACGGCTAAACGACGACATCGGTAAGTTAAAGAATGGCGCTAATGGGCGCAAAATATCTTCAAATGGTACAAACTCACCAAACGGTAATAGGTGATGCTTATGGTAGCGTTCGCTCAAGTCGAAACTGTAGTCACCGTATGGTGTGATGCCAAGGGACAGGATACTGTTGTAGAACTGTCGATCTTCAGCTTGGTTGACGACACCAGTGATGATTGCGCTGTTATTCATTTTTGCTGCACTGTCGATATTGCTCAAAAATGAAGGCACTTCAATTTCAAAAGCAGGAATTGCAGCTTCTGGCCAGACGATAATATCAGCGTCCCAGTTTTCACGAGTGAGATCGGCGTATTTCATGATGGTTGGCCAACGTTGGCTTGGCAGCCACTTAAGGTTTTGGTCAACGTTACCTTGAATCAGCGCGAGCTTAGTCGTGTCTTCTGGCCGAGGTGTTACCCAATCGTAGTTTCGAATCCCAAAGCCTGTGCTGAGTAATACCGCGGGAATAATCACCATCAGCCACTGTTTATGAACCCAAGCATAGGCTAATGCCCCCGCACTAATAAGGATAAACAGAGTGAGCAGTTCCACGCCACCGATAGGCGCAAAGCTTGCTAGTGGAGCATCAATCTGGCTGTAGCCTAGCCATAACCACGGGAAGCCGGTCATCACCCAACCACGCAACCAATCACTGATTAGCCATAAAGCGGGCGCAGCGAGAAGCGCTTTTGTGAGTGTGAATTGAGGAAATAGCTTGTTGTTAAGCCAAGCAAATAAGCCTGAATAAACAGCCAAGTAGGCGACAAGCAAGCCCATTAAAAATAAATTGGCAATCAGTGGCATGCCACCAAAGCCGGAGATACTGACGTACACCCAGCTAACGCCAGTTGCAAATTGACCCAACCCCCAAGCATAGCCAATCCACAGTGCACGTTTCGGAGTTTGGTTAGCAAGAAGAATCAGTAGAATAGCTGGGCTAAGAATGGCAACAGGCCACAACTGGTAAGGTGCAAAAGCGAGCGTAGTAGAGGCGCCAACAAAAGCGGCCACTAAGGGCCGCTTGAGGCGATGAAAGAGTTCATTCATCATTATAATTTTCTGAGATTCCCAATGGGTATCGCGTTACTCTTGAGTGGCTTCAACCAGGGTTTCTTCGTCTGGGATCGTCACTTGGAGTTGAATGACACGACGGTTATCGGCAGCGGTGACTTTGAAGTTGTAACCTTCAATTTCAACCAGTTCACCACGAGAAGGTAAGTGACCAAAGGCAGTCATGACCATGCCACCAACGGTATCTACTTCCTCATCGCTGAAGTTAGTTCCAAATGTCTCATTAAACTCTTCGATGGTTGTCAGCGCTCTGACAGCAAACGTATGCTTGCTAAGCTTACGAATGTCTGTCTCTTCGCTTTCATCGAATTCATCTTCGATATCCCCGACGATTTCTTCAAGGATATCTTCAATGGTCACAAGACCAGAAACACCACCGAATTCATCGACAACAATGGCCATATGATAACGTTCTTCACGGAACTCTTTCAGCAGTCGATCAACGCGTTTACTTTCCGGTACCACAACGGCTGGTCGAATAACTTCTTCGATATCAAATGGATTACTGCCTGAGCCTAAGTATTTAAGTAAGTCCTTCGCAAGAAGAATGCCTTCCACATGGTCTTTATCTTCGCTGATCACAGGGTAGCGAGAGTGTTGAGCATCGGTAATCAAGGCAACCAAGGTATCAAGGTCGTGAGTACGCTCAACCGTAACCATTTGCGAACGCGGGATCATAATGTCACGCACGCGCATTTCGGAGATTTCCATAACACCTTCAAGCATATCGCGGGTGTCATGGTCAATCAGGTCATTGACTTCAGAGTCACGGATAACATCCACAAGCTCTTGGCGATCTTTTGGTTCGCCCTGAAATAATTGACCTAGACGTTCAAAGAAGGACTTTCTACTCGGACCTTCTGCCTTTTCTTTCTTATCTTCGTTAGAAGAGGGAGAATTATCTTCGTTCATTGTTTCTCAATTAAGTAACGCTATCAGAAGTGTGATAGCACACATAGAGAGGCGAACACGAGAATCATTTTGGTGGTTCGCCTTTCCCTGCTGAATAGCCAATGGCTACTCTTTTTCAGCAATGTAAGGGTCTTCATAGCCCATACCTTGCATGATTTCGGTTTCGAGGGACTCCATCTCTTCGGCTTCGTCATCCTCAATATGATCATAACCTAGCAGATGCAAGCTGCCATGTACAACCATATGCGCCCAATGTGCTAACAGAGGCTTGTTCTGTTCAATTGCCTCTTTTTCAACGACTTGGCGGCAAATAATTAAGTCGCCAAGTAAATCTATTTCCATACCTGGAGGAGCTTCAAATGGAAAAGACAGCACATTAGTCGGTTTATCTTTACCACGATACTCATGGTTAAGCGTGTGACTTTCTTGTTCATCAACAATGCGAATGGTCACTTCGGCTTGTGGCTGGAAGAGAGGAATCGTCTTATCTAGCCACAATTGGAAATCTTGCTGCGAAGGCAGCCCTTCTTCATTTTCGACTGCCAGTTGCAGATCAAGTTCAATCGCCATGATTATTCCTTAGTGGAAGCAACTTGTGCATTCAGTTCAGCTTTTGCTGCTTCTAGTAACTTCGCATCGCGTTCTTCACGACGACGCTTCTCGAACTCTTTACGCTCTTTCTGGTCTTGTGCTTCCCACTTCTCATACGCGTTAACGATACGAGCAACCACTGGGTGACGTACAACGTCGTCTGCTAAGAAGAAGTTAAAGCTGATGTCGTCGACTTCGCTTAATACTTCAATAGCATGACGAAGACCTGATTTTGCACCACGAGGTAAGTCGATTTGCGTGACGTCACCAGTGATAACTGCGCGAGAGTTAAAACCAATACGCGTTAGGAACATCTTCATCTGCTCAACCGTGGTGTTCTGACTCTCATCAAGAATGATGAAAGCGTCGTTTAGAGTACGACCACGCATGTAAGCAAGAGGGGCTACCTCAATCACGTTACGTTCAATCAGCTTCTCTACGCGCTCAAAGCCCAACATTTCAAATAGGGCATCGTATAGCGGACGTAGGTATGGGTCGACTTTCTGGCTTAAGTCACCAGGTAGGAAGCCCAGTTTCTCACCGGCTTCAACCGCAGGGCGCGTCAATAGAATACGACGGATCTCTTGGCGCTCTAGTGCGTCAACTGCTGCTGCAACAGCAAGATAAGTTTTACCTGTACCAGCTGGGCCAATACCAAAAGAAATATCATGCGTGACCATATTAACCAAGTACTGAGCTTGGTTTGGCGTACGTGGTTTGATCACGCCTTTCTTGGTTTTGACGAAGACTTCTTTACCATGCTCGATATTAGACTCAGTATTCTGCTCAAGAACACCAGACTCTTTAATCGCTAAATGGATCTGTTCAGGCTCAATGTCTGGGATCTCACCTCGTACAGGTGCGGTATCAACATACAGAGTTTTCAGGATATCCAGCGCAGCTGATGCGGTATGAGGTTTACCGACAATTGTAAAATGGTCACTACGGTGGTTAATTTCAACGCCTAGACGACGTTCTAAATGCTTGATGTTGTCATCGAATGGACCGCACAGGCTAGCAAGTCGGCGGTTGTCGGAAGGTTCTAGGTTAATTTCTAGAGTTACGATTTTATTACTCAATGTTGCCTCTCATTTTTTGCCACTTAATGAGAGCCTGATAACGACCAGGCTCTCCATGGCTATTTATACGAGCTTATGGCGTAAAAGTAGCTACACCCAGCTCATCTTCGCGACGTGTTTTCGCCATCATCTGCGTTGGGGAAATCACACTACGAAGATCCATGTCTTTTTCAGTACGTACTAGCTCACCACGCAGTGAGTTCGCAAATACGTCTACGATCTTCACATCAACGAACTGACCAATTAGGTCTGCACTACCTTCAAAGTTTACTACACGGTTGTTTTCTGTACGAGCGCGCAGTTCCATTAGGTTTTTCTTCGAAGGACCTTCAACTAGAACACGTTGTTCTGTGCCAAGCATTAAGCGAGAGTAACGCATCGCTTGAGCATTGATAGTTTGCTGTAGTTCGTAAAGGCGCTCTTTCTTCACTTGTTCTGATACATCACAAGGGTAATCCGCTGCTGGCGTACCTGGACGTGGAGAGAAGATGAAGCTGAAGCTCATGTCAAAGTCTACATCTTTGATTAGCTTCATTGTGTCTTGGAAGTCTTTGTCTGTCTCACCAGGGAAACCAACAATAAAGTCTGAACTGATTTGAATATCAGGACGAGCTTTACGCAGTTTACGGATGATCGACTTGTACTCGATAGCGGTGTGAGGGCGTTTCATCATAGTTAGGATACGGTCACTACCACTTTGCACAGGTAAGTGCAGGAAGCTCACAAGCTCAGGCGTATCTTCGTAAACCGCGATGATGTCGTCAGTGAATTCTAGCGGGTGGCTCGTTGTGAAACGAATACGGTCGATACCATCGATAGACGCAACCAAACGAAGCAGTTCTGCAAATGAACAGATTTCACCGTCGTGTGTTGGACCGCGGTACGCGTTTACGTTTTGACCCAATAGGTTTACTTCACGTACGCCTTGTTCAGCAAGCTGTGCGATTTCGAACAGCACGTCATCCATTGGACGGCTTACTTCTTCACCACGAGTGTACGGTACGACACAGTAAGTACAGTACTTCGAGCAGCCTTCCATAATAGAAACGAATGCTGTCGCGCCTTCCGCACGAGGCTCTGGTAGGCGGTCGAACTTTTCGATCTCTGGGAACGAAATGTCCATAACTGGTGCGTCATCCGACTGAGATTGTTTGATCATCTCAGGTAGGCGGTGCAGAGTTTGTGGGCCAAAAATAACGTCGACGTATGGTGCACGTTCACGAATATGGTCACCTTCTTGCGTTGCTACACAACCACCTACACCGATAACTACGCCAGGTTTTTTATCTTTTAGTGTTTTCCAGCGGCCAAGCTGGTGGAAAACTTTCTCTTGCGCTTTTTCACGGATCGAACAGGTGTTAAGTAGAAGTACGTCTGCTTCCTCTGGCTCTTCCGTCAGCTCGTAGCCGTTTGCAGCATTAAGCAGGTCGGCCATTTTTGATGAATCGTATTCGTTCATCTGGCAGCCCCAGGTTTTAATTAGCAGTTTCTTACTCATCTCACTTTCGCTCGTTCAGTTGTACTTAAATTGGAGAGCTATTGCTCAAATTATAGCCGCCATCACGGCGGTAAGCGGCGTATTGTACTGCTTTAAAAAGCACCTGACTAGTGATCTGGCTAATTCTCTGCAAAGCCTGATGAAATCTAGTTTTTCGCCCTATGCAGAACAAGGTTTTTTGTTAAACAATTTTGTAAAAATAGCCATGGAAAGTACAATAAAAAACGCCAATTAATCAGCACGATGAAGAGTAAAAAATGAACAAGTATGACATCGCCGTGATCGGTGGCGGTATGGTTGGGGCAGCCGTCGCTGTTGGATTTGCCAAGCAGGGCAGAAGCGTTGTCTTGGTTGAAGGTGCAAAACCCAAAGCTTTTGATGCCGCTCAGGCGATGGATATTCGCGTATCTGCGATTTCGCACCAGTCGGTGGAGTTACTTGATTCACTCGGCGCATGGTCAGAAATTAAAAGTATGCGAGTTTGCCCTTATCGGCGTTTAGAAACTTGGGAGCACCCGGAGTGCCGTACTCGTTTTCACTCTGATGAACTGTCATTGGAGCAGCTTGGTTATATCGTTGAAAACCGCCTAATCCAATTAGGTCTTTGGCAAGTCTTCTCTCAGTATGACAATCTAACCGTGATGTGTCCCGAGCGATTAAAAGACATTGAGTTTGCAGATGTAAACCTTGTGACACTAGAAAGTGGGGCGCAGTTTGAAGCTAACTGGGTAATTGGTGCTGATGGTGCAAACTCTAAAGTTCGTCAATTGGCTGGAATTGGTGTGACTGCGTGGGATTACCGACAACACTGCATGTTGATTAACGTGAAAACAGAATTGCCACAGCAAGATATCACTTGGCAACAATTTACTCCTTCAGGCCCGCGTTCATTTTTACCTTTGTGCTCTTTGACTAATGAAGACGGTCAAGAAGTAGGCCAAGGTTCGTTGGTTTGGTATGACTCGCCAAAACGCATTAAACAACTGTGTGCGATGGGTAAACCTCAACTAAGGGAAGAAATCTTACGTCATTTCCCTGTTGAATTGGGCGATATTGAAGTTTTACAGTTTGGCTCATTCCCACTCACTCGTCGTCATGCGCAAAGCTACTCAAGCAAAAATTGCGTATTAGTAGGTGACTCTGCTCATACGATCAATCCGCTTGCAGGGCAAGGGGTAAACTTAGGATTCAAAGATGTAGACGTTCTCCTTTCGGTAACAGAACACCGAGAACAGCTAGAAGATGCCTTACTAGCGAAATACGAACGTGCACGTCGACCTGACAACTTACTCATGCAGACAGGCATGGACTTTTTCTATAAAGGTTTTAGCAACGATCTTGGGCCATTGAAGTTTGTACGTAATGCTGCATTGAAGTTTGCTGAAAACTCAGGGCCAATTAAGGCTCAAGTACTGAAATACGCGTTAGGTATGTAGTAAGCTACTCAAATCACAGATAGAAAAAAAGCGAGCCATGAGCTCGCTTTTTTAATTCGGCAAATCTAATGATTTCCCGAGTCCAGAACCAAAAAAAGAAAAAACCCAGCAAAGTAATGCTGGGTTTTCCGATAATGGTGCGGAAGGAGAGACTTGAACTCTCACACCTTGCGGCGCCAGAACCTAAATCTGGTGCGTCTACCAATTCCGCCACTTCCGCAACTTAATCTATAGATATCAAGATAATTGGTAAAATCTCAATATCGTTGTATATGGCAGGGCTACCTGGATTCGAACCAGGGAATGGCGGCATCAAAAGCCGCTGCCTTACCGCTTGGCGATAGCCCTACAGCGTAAATAGTCAAAGACTACTTAACCTCTCTTATCGAGAGAAAGAATGGTGCGGAAGGAGAGACTTGAACTCTCACACCTTACGGCGCCAGAACCTAAATCTGGTGCGTCTACCAATTCCGCCACTTCCGCGTATTCTGATAGTGTAGATTAATTTAAGATGGTGCGGAAGGAGAGACTTGAACTCTCACACCTTGCGGCGCCAGAACCTAAATCTGGTGCGTCTACCAATTCCGCCACTTCCGCATCTTAAATCTACGTGACTGATAGCTTATGCTAGCAATCCAATCAATGGTGGCTACGACGGGATTCGAACCTGTGACCCCATCATTATGAGTGATGTGCTCTAACCAGCTGAGCTACGTAGCCATTTTAAAACTTTGATCAAGAATGGTGCGGAAGGAGAGACTTGAACTCTCACACCTTGCGGCGCCAGAACCTAAATCTGGTGCGTCTACCAATTCCGCCACTTCCGCAACTTGATCTGTAGATATCAAGATAATTGGTAAATCTCAATATCGTTGTATGTGGCAGGGCTACCTGGATTCGAACCAGGGAATGGCGGCATCAAAAGCCGCTGCCTTACCGCTTGGCGATAGCCCTACATTGCTCTAATAAAAGAGGCTTTAATAATGGTGCGGAAGGAGAGACTTGAACTCTCACACCTTGCGGCGCCAGAACCTAAATCTGGTGCGTCTACCAATTCCGCCACTTCCGCAACTTATTCTGTAGTTATCAAGGTAATTGGTAAAAACCTAAATAACGTTGTTTATGGTGGCTACGACGGGATTCGAACCTGTGACCCCATCATTATGAGTGATGTGCTCTAACCAGCTGAGCTACGTAGCCATTTTAAACTTTTGATCAAGAATGGTGCGGAAGGAGAGACTTGAACTCTCACACCTTGCGGCGCCAGAACCTAAATCTGGTGCGTCTACCAATTCCGCCACTTCCGCAACTTGATCTGTAGATATCAAGATAATTGGTAAAATCTCAATATCATTGTATATGGCAGGGCTACCTGGATTCGAACCAGGGAATGGCGGCATCAAAAGCCGCTGCCTTACCGCTTGGCGATAGCCCTACATTGCTCTAATAAAAGAGACTTTAATAATGGTGCGGAAGGAGAGACTTGAACTCTCACACCTTGCGGCGCCAGAACCTAAATCTGGTGCGTCTACCAATTCCGCCACTTCCGCAACTTGATCTGTAGATATCAAGATAATTGGTAAAATCTCAATATCATTGTATATGGCAGGGCTACCTGGATTCGAACCAGGGAATGGCGGCATCAAAAGCCGCTGCCTTACCGCTTGGCGATAGCCCTACTTTGCTCTAATAAAAGAGACTTTAATAATGGTGCGGAAGGAGAGACTTGAACTCTCACACCTTGCGGCGCCAGAACCTAAATCTGGTGCGTCTACCAATTCCGCCACTTCCGCAACTTGATTTGTAGATATCAAGATAATTGGTAAAATCTCAATATCATTGTATATGGCAGGGCTACCTGGATTCGAACCAGGGAATGGCGGC
This sequence comes from Vibrio antiquarius, assembly GCF_000024825.1. Taxonomy (NCBI): domain Bacteria; kingdom Pseudomonadati; phylum Pseudomonadota; class Gammaproteobacteria; order Vibrionales; family Vibrionaceae; genus Vibrio; species Vibrio antiquarius. The sequence goes on along the minus strand of NC_013456.1, from coordinate 2,884,224 downwards.
ATCAAAAGCCGCTGCCTTACCGCTTGGCGATAGCCCTACATTGCTCTAATAAAAGAGACTTCAATAATGGTGCGGAAGGAGAGACTTGAACTCTCACACCTTGCGGCGCCAGAACCTAAATCTGGTGCGTCTACCAATTCCGCCACTTCCGCAACTTATTCTGTAGTTATCAAGGTAATTGGTAAAAACCTAAATAACGTTGTTCATGGTGGCTACGACGGGATTCGAACCTGTGACCCCATCATTATGAGTGATGTGCTCTAACCAGCTGAGCTACGTAGCCATCTTTTGGAGCGAGACAATATAAACCTTCACGCTCTCAGTGACAACCCCTTTTATAAAGGAATATCACTTGAATAATGGCAGGTCTACCTGGATTCGAACCAGGGAATGGCGGCATCAAAAGCCGCTGCCTTACCGCTTGGCGATAGACCTGCAGGCAATAGTCACAATGACTATTTAAAATATGGTGCGGAAGGAGAGACTTGAACTCTCACACCTTGCGGCGCCAGAACCTAAATCTGGTGCGTCTACCAATTCCGCCACTTCCGCATCTATTCCTAATTGCTCTGACAAAAAGAACACTTAGGAATGGTGGCTACGACGGGATTCGAACCTGTGACCCCATCATTATGAGTGATGTGCTCTAACCAGCTGAGCTACGTAGCCAAAACCATATTTTTGCTCTCAACGCTTTGTTGCCTTGTCGTTGGGAACGGCGCGCATTATGCGAAGTTGAGTGAGATCCGTCAACAGTTTTTTTTAATAAATTTCGGAAAAAACCTCGTTCGCTTCCTTTTTAAACAAAGAGGCGTGTTTATGATCTAAAACTGGAAATAAATTAGCTTGCAGTTAGGTAATTTATTTTTGCTCATTTACTTAAGGTATTAAAAAAGCCAGCTTAGCAGCTGGCTTTTAGTGTAAATGAAGTGTTTAAAACTCATTCATTTAATTAAACATTGAAGCGGAAGTGTACAACATCACCATCTTTTACGATGTAGTCTTTACCTTCTAGACGCCATTTACCTGCGTCTTTTGCGCCATTTTCACCATTGAATTGGATGAAATCGTCGTAACCGACTACTTCTGCACGAATAAAGCCTTTCTCGAAGTCAGTGTGGATCTTACCTGCCGCCTGAGGCGCAGTTGCACCAACAGGGATTGTCCACGCACGTACTTCTTTAACACCTGCCGTGAAGTAGGTGTGTAGAGTTAGTAGCTCGTAACCAGAGCGAATTACACGGTTCAGTCCCGGTTCTTCGATCCCCATATCTGCTAGGAATTCTTCGCGATCTTCATCTTCTAGTTCAGATAGTTCAGATTCGATAGCTGCACATACAGGTACAACGACGTTGTTTTCTTTTTCTGCGAACTCGCGAACCGCATCTAGATATGGGTTATTTTCGAAACCATCTTCGTTTACGTTTGCAATGTACATAGTTGGCTTCAGTGTAAGGAAGTTTAGGTAGCCGATTGCTGCTAACTCTTCTTTAGATAGCTCAACTGTGCGTGCCATGCCGCCTTCAGTTAGTACTGGTAATAGTTTTTCTAGTACGGTTAGTTCAAATTTTGCGTCTTTATCGCCGCCTTTTGCCTTCTTCGCGTTACGTTGAATCGCTCGCTCACAAGAATCAAGGTCAGCCATTGCAAGTTCAAGGTTGATCACTTCGATGTCTTCGATAGGTGAAACTTTACCTGAAACATGAACAATGTTTTCGTTTTCAAAACAACGTACAACGTGGCCAATCGCGTCTGTTTCACGGATGTTAGCTAGGAATTTGTTACCTAAACCTTCACCACGTGATGCACCAGCAACAAGACCAGCGATGTCCACGAACTCCATCGTCGTTGGAAGAACTCTCTGTGGGTTAACGATCTTAGCTAGTGCGTCTAGACGTAGATCTGGCACAGGAACCACACCAGTGTTTGGTTCAATGGTACAGAACGGGAAGTTTGCTGCTTCGATACCCGCTTTAGTTAGTGCGTTGAACAGAGTTGATTTACCTACGTTAGGTAGACCAACGATGCCACATTTAAAACCCATGATAGTAACCTTATTCAGCTTTGAACGTGTGGAGGCGATTTTGTGCTTTAGATAGGCCATCCTTAATCAGGATATCTAGACAACGAACAGCCTCATCAGCTGCTGCATCTAAAAGCTCTTGCTCTTTAGCTGGCGCTTTACCTAATACAAAACCCGCCACTTTATCTTTGTGTCCCGGATGACCAATGCCAATGCGAAGACGATAAAAATCTTTGTTATTGCCCAGTTTGCTAATGGTGTCACGCAGACCGTTGTGTCCACCGTGACCCCCACCTTTTTTAAACTTAGCGACACCTGGCGGTAAGTCTAGCTCGTCATGAGCGACCATGATCTCTTCAGGTTTAATTTGATAAAATTTCGCAAGCGCTGCGATCGATTTACCTGATAGATTCATGAAGGTGGTTGGGATAAGCAAACGGAGATCCTGGCCATTGACCATAATGCGTCCTGTTAGACCAAAAAACTTTGGTTCGTTCTTCAGTGTAACGTTGTGAACGCGTGCTAATTCTTCTACAACCCAAGCGCCCGCATTGTGACGAGTTCTGGCGTATTCTGGTCCTGGATTAGCAAGACCAACAAGAAGTTTGATTTGTTGACTCAAGGTTAGGATCTCTCTGGAATCTCAAAAAGCGCAGTATGATAGCACAGAATTCTCGCAGTGGGCGACCAAGGGATTTTCTGGTTATCAGTACAAATAAAAAAACACCCCAAAGAGGGGTGCTTTTGAAATCAGTGTAACTGAAATGTTCGGATTAGTTGAACATTGCAGAGATTGACTCTTCGTTACTGATACGACGAATCGCTTCAGCTAGCATGCGAGATAGGCTTAGTGTTGTCACTTTGCCTGTTGCAGCCATCTCTTTAGATAGAGAGATAGAGTCAGTTACGATAACTTGGTCAAGAACTGAGTTCTTGATGTTGTCCGCAGCGTTGCCTGAGAATACAGCGTGAGTAGCGTAAGCGAATACACGCTTAGCACCGCGCTCTTTTAGTGCTTCAGCTGCTTTACATAGTGTGCCACCTGTGTCGATCATGTCATCAACGATCACACAGTCACGACCTTCAACATCACCGATTAGGTTCATTACTTCAGAAACGTTTGCACGTGGACGACGCTTATCTACGATTGCGATGTCGATGTCGCCTAGTGCTTTTGCTGTTGCGCGAGCACGAACAACGCCACCTAGGTCAGGAGATACCACAACAGGGTTATCTAGACCGCGAGCCTGCATATCTTCAAGTAGCACTGGCGTGCCGAAGATGTTGTCTACAGGTACATCGAAGAAGCCTTGAATTTGCTCTGCGTGTAGGTCGATAGTTAGAACGCGGTCAACACCAACGTTAGATAGGAAATCAGCAACAACTTTTGCAGTAATTGGCACACGCGCAGAACGTACACGACGGTCTTGGCGAGCGTAGCCGAAGTAAGGGATAACTGCAGTGATACGGCCTGCTGAAGCACGGCGCATTGCATCAATCATAACAACCAATTCCATTAGGTTGTCGTTAGTCGGTGCACAAGTGGATTGAATGATGAAAACATCGCTACCACGAACATTCTCATTGATTTGAACTGCAACTTCGCCATCAGAAAAGCGAGAAACAGATGCATCACCAAGAGAGATGTAAAGACGATCAGCAATACGTTGGGCTAGTTCAGGTGTTGCGTTACCAGCAAATAGCTTCATATCAGGCACGGTGGAAACCTCGGGTTTGCGTCCAGTTTAAATAGGTCGGTGTGAGGCTGATTGGTATTCAGCCAAAGTCTCTTTTAATGGCGAAATATTGCGCCCTTGAGCGACAAATGCCGAGACTTTATCAGAGAGTTGTGCAAGGATAGTTTCTGCTTCAGATTTGCTCGAAAATTCAGCAAAAACGCAAGATCCTGTCCCCGTCAATCTTGACGGCGCGTATTGTAGCAGCCAAGAAAGTTGCTTATCAACCTCTGGGTAGAGCATTCGTACAATTTTTTCGCAATCGTTTACGCTTGGCGTATTTAAAAGTGTTTCTAGATCTCGTTTTGGGGTGTTTCGCGTTAGATCTGGATGACAAAAAACGTCGACGGTTGCGATAGAAACATTCGGTCTGACGACTAAATACCACTTTTCTTCTGGATAAGCGGGGGAGAGTTTCTCGCCAACACCTTCAGCGAAAGCTGCAAATCCGCGCACAAATACGGGCACGTCTGCGCCCAACTTTAAACCAATTTCAGCCAGTTCATCGTCAGTTAGATTCAGTTGCCACAAGTAGTTCAGTGCCACTAGTGCTGTAGCTGCATTCGATGAGCCCCCACCAATGCCCCCACCCATAGGCAGCACTTTCTGTAGCTCAATATGCGCGCCAAAAGGGCAGTTTGAGTAAGCTTGAAGCGCGGTTGCTGCTTTCCATATTAGGTTGTCTTTTAGCGGAACGCCTTCGATTTCAGGGGAAATGGTGATCTCGCCAGACTCGTTGGCTTTTATGGTCAGTTCATCGCCGTGATCGACGAATTGGAATAAGGTTTGTAACTCGTGGTAGCCATTTTCTGTGCGACCGTTGATGTATAGAAAGAGATTCAATTTCGCTGGCGATGGCCAGCGGGTTGAAAGTTCGATCATTGGGTGATGTTCCATTTTGTGATCACTAGATTTATTTTGACGTCAGCAGTGGTGAGTTTCAGCTTATTTGGCAGTGGTAGAGACTGCTCATGCCATTGAACGTCGCCATACCGTTGATAAGCAATACGCCAATCATTTAAACCAATTTGTTTGTTTAACGCTTGCAGTGTATTGGTTGGGGACAATTGGAATTTGTCGGCATCGGTCGGTAGGCCTAATAGCCAGTCAGGCATGTGTTCAACGGGCATCATTAACCCCGTAAGACGGTAAATTAGCTGGTTTGCACTGCGAGAGGAAAGGACCTGGTCGTCGTAAGTTTCTACTGTGGCACCTTGTGGTGTGATGGTGAGCTTTAATGCCGTTTGACCAAGAATCGTTGTTAAACGTAGTTGACTGAGTGCTGAAGAATGTTTCCAGTAGAAATTTAAATTTTGTCTTTGGTCTGGGCCAATATAACCAAGTTTTCCTGTTGCTTGAAAATCTTGGATGGTCTCGAGTCGTTGCTCATGAGCTTGCCATTCAACGCTGGTAACACTTTCAGGAACGGAGGAACAACCAGCGAGCAGTAAGCTCGACAAGAAAAAAAGAATAAAGGAGCGTAACGTCATGTTTGATGGCTTATTAATCAGTTTCGTCGGGAATCGCTCACAACTATAGCATTGAAAAGTCGCAGTTAGGAAAACAAATCCGGCTTACCCTTTCAATAAATGCGTGCTTACAGTAAAATTCTGGACCTATTTTATAACCTATCCCAGAGATACCACGTTAGATGTCCTTGCTTGCTATTGGAATCAATCACAATACAGCGTCTGTCGACTTGCGAGAGAAGGTGGCGTTTGGTCCGGATAAACTCGGCCCTGCACTCGAGCAACTTAGAGAGCACGAAGCGGTTAACGGCAGTGTGATTGTTTCAACCTGTAACCGAACTGAGTTGTACTGCGATGTTAAGCAAGGAGCGCGAAATAAGTTAATCGATTGGCTTGCTCAGTTTCATCAAGTGAGCCGCGAAGATTTAATGCCGAGTTTGTATGTGCATGAAGAACAAGCTGCAATAAAGCATTTGATGCGCGTATCGTGCGGCCTTGACTCTCTGGTGTTGGGTGAGCCTCAAATTTTGGGGCAGGTAAAGCAAGCATTTTCTGACTCGCGAGATCATCAAGCCGTCGATGCTTCAATTGATAAACTGTTTCAAAAGACGTTCTCAGTCGCCAAGCGTGTGAGAACAGAAACAGATATCGGCGGTAATGCTGTGTCCGTGGCTTATGCCGCATGTACATTGGCAAAACATATTTTTGAGTCGTTATCTGATTCAACCGTGCTTTTGGTTGGTGCGGGAGAGACGATTGAACTGGTCGCAAAGCATTTAGCATCCAACGGCTGCACAAAAATGATTGTCGCGAACCGCACTAAAGAGCGTGCGCAAGGCTTAGCGGATCAATTTGGCGCAGAAGTGATCAGTTTGAACGAAATTCCTGAACATTTGGCGAAAGCGGATATCGTGATTAGCTCAACGGCGAGCCCATTGCCTATTATTGGCAAAGGTATGGTCGAAACGGCTCTGAAGCAGCGCCGACATCAACCTATCTTGTTAGTCGATATTGCGGTGCCGCGAGATGTAGAGTCGGAAGTCGGTGAACTGAACGACGCATATCTGTATTCTGTTGATGACTTGCAATCTATCATCGACAGCAACATTGAGCAGCGTAAAGTCGAAGCGATTCAAGCTGAAGCGATTGTTAGTGAAGAAAGCGCTGCGTTTATGACATGGTTGCGTTCACTGCAAGCCGTCGATAGTATTCGCGACTATCGCAAATCAGCCAACGAAATTCGTGAAGAGTTACTGAGCAAAAGTTTGCAATCTTTAGCGGCGGGCGCAGATCCGGAGAAAGTGCTGCGCGAGCTGAGTAATAAACTCACCAACAAACTGATTCACGCCCCAACTCGCGCACTGCAAAGTGCGGCAGAGCAAGGCGAACCAGCAAAATTAACGATTATCCGCCAGACACTCGGCTTGGATGATCTATAACTCACGCTTTTTATTAAGAAAACGACACTATGAAAGCCTCTATTCTGACTAAGCTAGAAACGCTAGTAGAACGTTACGAAGAAGTTCAACATCTTCTTGGTGATCCTGATGTTATTGGAGATCAGGACAAATTCCGTGCTCTATCAAGAGAGTACTCTCAGCTAGAAGAAGTAACCAAGTGCTTCCAAGCTTATCAACAAGCGCAAGAAGATCTTGTCGCCGCTGAAGAGATGGCAAACGAAGACGACGAAGAAATGCGTGAAATGGCGCAAGAAGAAATCAAAGAAGCGAAAGCGACTATTGAGCGTCTTACTGATGAGCTACAGATTCTTCTTCTGCCAAAAGATCCGAACGATGATCGTAACTGTTTCCTAGAAATTCGCGCAGGTGCGGGTGGCGACGAAGCGGGTATTTTCGCGGGTGACTTATTCCGTATGTACAGCAAGTACGCAGAAAAGCGTGGCTGGCGCATTGAGGTGATGTCTTCAAACGAAGCTGAACACGGTGGTTACAAAGAGATGATCGCAAAAGTGAGCGGCGACGGTGCGTACGGCGTACTGAAGTTTGAGTCTGGTGGTCACCGTGTGCAACGTGTTCCTGCAACTGAATCCCAAGGCCGTGTGCATACTTCTGCATGTACCGTAGCGGTGATGGCGGAAATCCCAGAGGCGGATCTGCCAGAAATCAAAGCAGCAGACCTGAAAATCGATACGTTCCGTGCATCAGGCGCGGGTGGTCAGCACGTTAACACCACGGATTCTGCAATCCGTATTACCCACTTACCAACGGGTACGGTAGTAGAGTGTCAGGACGAGCGTTCACAGCACAAGAACAAAGCGAAAGCGATGGCAGTTCTTGCTGCTCGTATCGTTCAAGCGGAAGAAGAACGTCGTGCCGCAGAAGTGTCTGATACACGTCGTAACCTTCTAGGTTCTGGTGACCGTAGTGACCGTATTCGTACATACAACTACCCACAAGGTCGTGTGTCTGATCACCGCATCAACCTGACTATCTACCGTTTGAACGAAGTGATGGAAGGTGACCTGCAGAGCTTGATTGATCCTGTGATTCAAGAGCACCAAGCAGACCAACTTGCGGCGCTCGCAGAGAACGGCTAATCGATGAGCCAAGTTCAATCAATTGAGCAAGCACTGAAAAGTGCGACGGTGAAACTGGCAGAAGGCGGCAAAGAGTCGCCTTCTCTCGATGCAGCTGTACTCCTCTGCCATGTCCTTGGCAAACCACGAACTTATCTACTGACCTGGCCAGAAAAAGCATTAGAAGCAGAGCAACAAGCGAAATTCAACGCTCTACTTGAACGACGTTTAGCTGGTGAACCCGTCGCTTATATTATTGGTGAGCGAGAGTTTTGGTCTCTACCGTTCAAAGTTTCTCCCTCTACCTTGATCCCAAGACCGGATACAGAACGTTTGGTCGAAGTTGCACTCGATAAGACCTATGAGCAAACAGGACCTATTTTAGATCTTGGAACGGGGACGGGGGCAATTGCTATCGCACTCGCATCTGAAATGCCAACACGTCAAGTGATGGGCGTAGATCTCAAGCAAGAAGCGAAAGCACTTGCAGAGTACAATGCTGAGCAGCTAAACATCAAAAATGTGACCTTTGCTCAAGGCAGTTGGTTTGAGCCTATTACAGAAGGTACGAAGTTTGCTTTAATTGTCTCCAATCCGCCGTATATTGATGAAAAAGATCCACATTTATCCCAAGGTGATGTGCGCTTTGAGCCAAAATCTGCATTAGTTGCTAAAGAGAATGGCTTAGCTGATATTCGTCATATCTCGGATCTTGCTCGTCAGTATCTTGAAGTAGGCGGTTGGCTGGCATTCGAACATGGTTATGATCAGGGTGATGCCGTACGTGAGATAATGCGTGGTTTTGGTTACCAACAAGTTGCCACGGAAAAAGATTACGGTGGTAACGATCGAGTAACGCTCGGTTGTTTTGCCTGTTAATCACGGAAGTCAGCAAACACTAACTAAAAAGAGAAGAAAAATGTACGTAGCTCTAAAACACATACACTTAGTGACGATTGCGCTCAGCGCGACACTATTATCGATCCGATTCGTGTTAATGATGATGAACTCACCGAAGCGAAATAATCGCTTTTTGAAAGTGTTTCCCCACATCGTTGATACTGCATTGCTAGTGTCAGGTATCGCGCTTATTTTCATTACTGGTTTCATCCCGTTTACTGATGCCGCACCGTGGTTAACAAACAAAATCACCTGCGTATTGGCGTACATTGCACTCGGTTTCTTCTCGTTGAAGCTTGCGAAAAACAACCTACTGAAGATATTTGGCTTTTTCGGCGCATTAGGTTGGTTGGTCATGGCTGCAAACATTGCTGTGTCTAAGAGCCCTACGTTATTTGGATAAGACGTCATGTTAGAGTTTTTTGACGAAGATTTTGACAATATACCGTTGGTGGAAGGTGCGCTTGAGCTAAACAAAGCGATTAACCCAGAAACCAAAGTACATTGGGCGAAACAAGAGTTAGAGCGTCTTTACAAAGATGCAGAAGCCACGCTTGTTCATGAAACCGATGAAGAGCAGCGATTTGATGCATTCCTACGACTGTTTTTCCATGAGTGGGGATTCAAAGGCGACGAGCAGGAATACTTTATTTCGGACAACAGCTTTATCGATAAAGTGTTGGAGCGCCGAAAAGGTATCCCGGTTAGTTTAGGTTCGATTTTATTATATCTAGGTAAAAAGCTGGGTTTCCCGTTGAAGGGAGTCACTTTCCCTACTCAGTTTCTGCTAAAAGTCGATTGGATGCATAAAAAGCCAGACTACATTAACCCATTTAATGGTGAGTATGTGGGGGAAAGAATTCTCCAAGCTTGGCTTATTGGGCAAGAAGGGCCGTTGGCTCAGTTAAAGCCAGAACACTTTGAAGAAGCTGACAATCCAACCATTATTGGTCGCTGGTTAGCGTTGATCAAAAGCGCGATGTTACGTGAAGAGCACTACACGCTGGCGTTGCGTTGTACGAACCTTGCGTTAACCTTTGTGCCAGATGACCCATACGAGATTCGTGACCGTGGTTTTATTTTCCAACAGCTAGAGTGCCCTCAAGTAGCGGTGTCAGATTTTCAGTACTTTATTGACCAATGCCCTGACGATCCGGCTTCTGAGCTACTAAAATCACAAGTTAATGTGATGAGTGAAACGCACGTCACACTTCACTAATTTTATCGATGTGCCGAACTGTGGCGTATCGTGGACAGAAAAAGAGAATCAAAATGGAACAGAAAATCGTTAATATCGGCGACATTCAGGTTGCTAACGACAAGCCATTCACCCTATTTGCAGGCATGAACGTTCTTGAGTCTCGTGATCTTGCGATGCAGATCTGTGAGCACTACGTAAAAGTAACGGAAAAACTTGGCATTCCTTACGTATTTAAGGCGTCGTTTGACAAAGCAAACCGCAGTTCTGTTCATTCATACCGTGGCCCAGGCCTTGAAGAAGGTATGAAAATCTTCCAAGAGCTAAAAGACACATTTGGTGTGAAGATCATCACTGACGTTCACACTGAAGCGCAAGCTCAACCTGTCGCTGACGTGGTAGACGTTATTCAGCTTCCTGCATTCCTAGCTCGTCAAACTGACCTTGTTGAAGCAATGGCCAAAACAGGTGCGGTTATCAACGTGAAGAAACCTCAATTTATGAGCCCAGGTCAAGTGGGTAACATCGTTGAGAAGTTCGCGGAATGCGGTAACGACAAGATCATCCTATGTGAGCGCGGCTCTTGCCACGGTTACGATAACCTAGTCGTAGACATGCTTGGCTTTGGTGTGATGAAAAATGCGTCGAAAGGCAGCCCAATCATCTTTGACGTGACGCACTCACTACAGATGCGTGACCCGTCAGGTGCGGCATCTGGCGGTCGTCGTGAGCAGACAGTTGAACTTGCGAAAGCGGGTCTAGCAACAGGCATCGCAGGTCTATTTATCGAGGCGCATCCAAACCCAGACCAAGCACGCTGTGATGGCCCATCTGCACTGCCGCTAGACAAGTTAGAACCGTTCCTAGCGCAAATGAAATCTCTTGATGATCTGATCAAGAGCTTTGCAGATATCGATATCAAGTAAACGCCAGATGACTGGTGATCAAATGCAATAGCCAACCTCGTGTTGGCTATTTTTTTATCAGATGGCGCATCATTCTCAGTTTCTTGCTGTAAAGGCTCTAGGCTGCTGGGAATGTGCATCAGTGACTCCCAATAAGAAAAAGGTAAATAAATGAAGCAGCGTCTGATTATTAAAACTGCGTTGAGTGCCGCTATTTTGGCCTCGTTAGCTGGGTGTGCTACGCAACCTGCACCAGAATGGAATGCCGATACAACCTATAAATTGACCGTGCTACACACTAACGATCATCACGGTCGTTTTTGGCAAAATCGATACGGCGAGTACGGTATGGCAGCACGTAAAACGTTAATAGATGATTTGCGTGAAGAAATACAAGCAGAGGGGGGCAGTGTGTTACTGCTTTCTGGTGGTGACATCAACACTGGAGTACCTGAGTCTGATTTACAAGATGCGGAGCCAGATTTTAAAGGCATGAGCAAAATTGGTTACGATGCGATGGCGCTAGGTAATCATGAGTTTGATAATCCATTGGATGTGCTTTTCAAGCAGCAAGAGTGGGCAAGTTTTCCGATGTTGTCTGCCAATATTTACGATAAAAATACTGGCAAGCGCCTATTCCAACCGTACGCGATGTTTAAAAAACAGGGTATTAAGATTGCAGTAATTGGTCTTACAACCGAAGATACAGCGAAACTTGGCAACCCTGAATTCATTGAACAAATTGACTTCCGTGACCCAAAAGAAGAAGCCAAGAACCTAATTGCTGAGCTGAAAGAAACGGAGTACCCAGACCTTATTTTTGCTGTCACACATATGGGACACTATGAGAATGGCAATAGAGGCATCAATGCACCTGGTGATGTAGCGTTAGCTCGTTATTTGAATGAAGGTGATCTGGATATGATTGTTGGTGGTCACTCACAAGAGCCGGTTTGTATGGAAGGTCCAAATGTCATCAAAAAGAGCTTTAAACCGGGTGATGAATGTCAGCCTGATCAACAAAATGGTGCTTATATTGTTCAGGCACATGAGTGGGGGAAATATGTGGGACGCGCCGATTACGAGTTTCGTAATGGTGAACTCTCGATGGTGAGCTACGATCTGATCCCAGTAAACTTGAAAAAGAAAATTAAAGTTGATGGTCAGTCGCAACGAGTTTTGATCCAAGAAGAGATTGAACAAGACGAAACGATGCTTGAGTTTCTTCGTCCTTATCAAGAAAAAGGTCAGGGCAAGCTAAACGTGAAGATTGCAGAATCTAACGGTAAGCTTGAGGGTGACCGCAGTGTGGTTCGTTACCAGCAAACAAACTTAGGTCGATTAATTGCAACGGCTCATATGGAACGGGCAAAAGCAGATTTTGCCGTAATGAATTCTGGCGGCGTTCGCGATTCGATTGCAGCAGGTGACATTACCTACAAAGATGTGCTGACTGTTCAGCCATTTGGCAATATGGTCTCTTACGTTGATATGACGGGCAAAGAAGTATTGGATTACCTAAATGTCGTTGCAACTAAGCCTGTCGACTCTGGAGCTTATGCGCAGTTTGCGGGTATTGCGATGAGTATCAATAATGGTGAGGTAACCAATGTATTCATTGGGAATAAGCAACTTCGCTTAGATGGTAATTACCGCTTTACCGTACCAAGCTATAATGCTGCTGGTGGTGATGGTTACCCTAAAATCGACGATCATCCAGGGTATGTAAATACAGGTTTTACCGATGCTGAGGTTTTGAAGGATTATTTAGAAACACACAGCCCTATTGATGTTAATGAGTATGCCCCTTCAGGTGAAATCACGTATTTAGTTGATACGGCGATTGAACAGTAACCCAACAGAGAAAAAGCGATTGACTCAAACTCGCTGATATCATTAACTAAAAGCGCAGATCCAATTCAATCTGCGCTTTTTGTTTTTATGAGGAGAATCTTGATGACTCCGGCCATTAATCTTGCGAAAAAGAAAAAAATTCCACACACGATTCATCTGTATGAGCACGACCCTAGAGCCGATAGTTATGGCTTGGAGGCTGCTGAAGTACTGGGGCAGGATCCGAAAACAGTATTTAAAACCTTGCTGTTCTGCTTGAACGGCGAGCCAAAGAACCTTGCGGTTGCGATTATCCCTGTTGATCAAAAGCTGAACCTAAAACTGGCAGCGAAAGCAGCGAAGGGCAAAAAGGCCGATATGGCTGATCCGGAAATCGCGCAAAAGACCACAGGTTATGTTGTTGGTGGGATTAGCCCACTGGGGCAGAAGAAAGCCTTACCTACTTTTTTGCACGAAAGCGCAGCAGAGCAAGACACAATCTGTGTAAGCGCAGGGAAGAGAGGCTTAGAGATTGAACTCGCCCCGAAAGATTTGCTTGGATTAACTCGTGGTCAGTTTGCACCCCTTTGTTTGTAAACTCATGACAAATAAAAAGGACGCTCATGAGCGTCCTTTTTTGATCTTGCCTGTCAGAGAAGCGTTACTTACTTCTTCAGACTCAATGTACCACCGGTGCGTTTAGCTGGTTTGCTTGGCTTCGCGGCATTTGGGTTCATGTAATGCTGCTTAGGCTTACTCGGTGATTGAGGCTTGTTTGCTGAGTGCGTATTGCTCGATGCATCTGGTTTACGGTGTGATTTTCCATGCTCGCCTTGCGGTCTGCTACGTTCACCTTGTGGTTTCGCTTTGTAATGTTCTTTAGCTGGACGTCCGCCTTCATCGTCACGCTGACGACGCTTTTGTTGACCTTTTTTCGAGTTTGGAGCATGACGAAAATCGTCTGCGTTATTTCCGCGGTAGGTACGTGGCTTTTGATTTCGTCGAGATACCGAGTCTTGGTTTTCTTCACGGCTGTCATATAACTTCGCGTCGGTCGCTTTACGAATATTGCGGCCTTTTGAGTCAACACGAGATGCCTCTTCTGTACCCACCGAACCATCGCACATAGCAAGAATCTCAGCGACTTCATCGTCAGTTAAGTAACGCCATTTTCCGTTCGGAATACCGTCAAGAGAGATATTCATGATTCGAACACGACGAAGCTTAAAGACTTCGTAACCTAGTGCTTCACACATACGACGGATTTGGCGGTTAAGTCCTTGAGTGAGCACAATACGGAAAGAGAACTTAGTCTCTTTCGTTACCTTACAAGGTAGAGTGACGGTATCGAGAATCTTAACGCCGCTCGACATCTGTTTAAGAAACTCACCTGTAATCGGTTTGTCCACGCGCACAACGTACTCTTTTTCGTGGCTGTTGCCAGCACGGAGGATTTTGTTGACGATATCGCCATCGTTGGTCAAAAAAATCAGACCATCAGAGGGTTTATCCAAGCGGCCGATCGGAAAGATACGTTTTTTGTGACCGATAAAATCAACGATGTTTCCAGGTACATCTCGTTCTGTTGTACAGGTGATGCCTGTTGGTTTATTGAGAGCGATATAAATCGGCTTCTCTTTTGCTGCAACTGGCTTACCATCCACACAAACATCATCACCAGGTAGCACTTTTGTTCCCATTTCAGGCTTGTTTCCATTAATGGTGACACGACCTTGTTCAATTAGTCTGTCTGCCTCACGGCGTGAACAAAAGCCAGTTTCACTGATGAATTTATTTAATCGTTTAGCGTTGTCTTGTGACATTTTTGTCTCCTAACGTTTCACAACGGCGAATGAAGTTTCCTTCCCGTGAAAGGGAAGGAAGAATAAGGGCGGGCATTCTAGCATTAGGGTGAAATTTAGCCCAACCGTTTTTGGTGACGTTCGCGAGTTTCTAATTTCTTTTCCGCACTTTTTCTAAGTAGAACGTAAACGGCTCCGGTTCCACCGTGAAAGCGTTGCGCACTATGCACGCACTGAACTTCCCTGATTTGTTGTAGCCAGCTGCTAACAAAGCTTTTCATTAGTGCTGGTGGATTTGAGCGTTCTCCTCGGCCGTGGACAATAACGACCGTTCGTATGTCCATTGATAGGCACTGTTTTAAAAACTTTACGACTTCATCACGAGCTTCTTTCAATGTTTTACGATGCAGATCTAGGCGTGCTTGGATTGGATATTTGCCAAGACGAAGCTTGCGGTAAACCCCGTCTTGTACGCCATCACGTTTAAACTCAACAAAGTCCTCTGGTTTTAGCATCTCTGCGTGATCAAGTGACAGGTATTCTGGGTCATCTTCTGTTAGCCAGATTGCCGCTTCTCTCTTGGCGAGCTGTGCTTCGGTTACTTGGTGTACTTTTTTGTGTTCGGCGGTGTCTTGAGTGATCGGCTTTACATCGCCCATCATCTGTTGGAACAGATCAAAATCGTCATCGTGAGACATAGTAGTAATCTCATTAAGAACAGGGAGGAATAATAGGATTATATCAATGAGTGGTGCATTGAGATCAAATAAAAAACCGGAGTAGGCAAGTAACCGACTCCGGTGCAAAGCGTTTCTAGAGCTAAGCGAGATCTAGTGAGGAGATTTGTCGTTCATGATCTTGTATATGAAGAAACCGCCGTAAAATAACATCAGACCAATTGCCCCAAAGATTACTATCATTGACGATAGACCCACTGCATTACCAAATAGGAGATCAAGCCAAAAGTCCATACGTTTCCTCCAAGATGTTCCCGACAGGCATAAAACTAAATGGCAGTGCCTTGTTGCACACTGATCTGGATCAATTATGTTGCTAAGGTTAATAAACTGTATTTTGTTGTGAGTTATCAGTCACATTTTACGTGCTAGTGTTCAGTTATTCATCAAACGAATTAAGACCTAAGGTTTTTTTGTAAAAAGCACTTGCGTCATAGTTCAGAATCCGTAATATACGCATTCGTTGACGGGGACAAGTCCTCAGTTAAACATCTCGGTGAATAGCGCAGTTTGGTAGCGCATCTGGTTTGGGACCAGAGGGTCGGGGGTTCGAATCCCTCTTCACCGACCATATTGAGAAAAAGGCTCTACAGAAATGTAGAGCCTTTTTCGTATTTGGTGATATTTATTTGGAGCCAGAGGGTCGGGGTCTGGAATGCCAGTCCAATCGAATCCCTACTTCACCGACCACTTTTAGAAAGCCTGCTCAATGAGCAGGCTTTCGTCGTTTTTAGCGCTAGTAATTTTAGACTTCAATAGTATTGAACCAAATAGGGTTCGCTTGAAGTTGGAATATGGCGCTTCATCGGCATCTTTAAGAAAAGGCTCTACAGCAAATGTAGAGCCTTTTTCGTTTTTTAGAGCGAGTAAATATATTACTTGATGTCACAGGAGATAGTGCTGATAGGAGTTTCAGACGTTGTGAAGCAAACATAAGCGGTCTTTGGATGGTTTGGACCAATCTTGACGTAACCTGCTTTTAGTTCGTCTTCATCAAACGTGACGGAGTGAGATTTGCTCGAGCTTCCATCAAAGTAAACAGCTTCAAAGCCTTGATTCATCATATGTGCGACGCGATTTCGGGTATGGTTAGTGGAAAAAGTGATGTTCGCACAACGCATCATTGGTTTTTCGGTAATAAGAAACTGGCCACTCTCTTTATCTAATAGCCCGCCTTTTGCTTCCGGGGTTATATCAATAGCTTGAAAATTTTCTACGTTACATGACGGTTTAGCATAAGCAAGAGATGAAGTGAGCATCATACTGCTCACGCATAGGAATAAAGCTTTAAATTTCATATGAGTTATTATGTATCCACATAGGTTAAAGTCGTTTTAGCAGAGAGAGTAAACCATTGTCAGTGATCGTGTTAGCGTGATGCCTGGCTATTCATCATTGATGAGGCCGGCTGTCTTCAGATAAGTTTCTAAATATGGCACCTAGCTTGGCGGGTTTTACCGAGTGGTTTTATGTCAAATCCCCTTTTTTTAAGCAGCTCAATCAGATTATCTTTACCAACTAAATGCAAACTGCCGACAACAACGGTATAGCGACCCGAACGTTGAGGTAGGACACTGCCAGTATCAAGTTTTTTTGCCCAATCTCGATTGCGCTCATATAAGAAAGCCTGATTAAAATCTTCTGTTGCTTGATCGGTTAATGATGCCTCGACCAACATACTACCATCACCGCTCTTCCAGCTTTCTATCAAACACTGAACCAATTCTTCCCCACCGTCATATTCTTCAATTGACGAGAGGAGCATCTCTTTACCGCCTTCTGATTGACCTGCTATTAAATCAATTTGGAATTGCACGGACTCCAGTGGAATGACCGGGATTTGTTTTTTATCAGCGAGTCCTATTAAGTGCATGTCGACCCCTTTATCAGAGACATACCCCAGTTTGTTGACTAAAGCGAGTTGGATGGTTAATGCAGCCGTCCATGGTGGAGAATTTAAAAGTTGAGTTTCTGGCAACCCTAAATCTTGTGCTATCTCGACTAAGTGGCGACGTTGAGCCTTGTCTAAAACATCTTTAGAAAGAATGGTTGTTTGTGGGTAAACCAAGCCTTCAGAGTTTCTGACATCTGCTTCGATAATCAACCCAGCGCTTTGGCTTAAGTGCTGAGTAATAGTTTTAGGGAGTGGGTACATCGTTTTATCGCCCACATGGACAGAGCCAATGATCATCAGCTCGGTTTCCCCTTTTTTTGCTAACCAATGTTGCGGCTCTGCATAAGAAGAAAAGGGAGCAAAGGCAACAAGTAGGGATGATATGAGTGTCAAGAGACGAAACATAGAATGGTCCTCAGGTAAGATACCTTTAAACTTTATACGCAAAAATGCTTGAGGTTAAGTGCAATTTCTCTAGTGGGGATATTCGACAAAATCGTCATTTCTAAAAATATTGACGAGTTTTGACGACGAATAAATGAGAGTCACTTCACGAAAGATAAATAGGTCATTCGCTTACTAATGGTTCACAAAATAATTAGGCGTGATCCAAATCTTACAAAATCAGTCGTAACTCATGAATATGAGTGACCTAGATCGCAGCAAACTCGTCAAAACAAGTTGTTCGATTTTGACGTAGCTTGTAACTTCATGAAAGTTAAGTTTTTATGGTTTTTGCTGAGTATCATTTTTTGAACTAGATCACTTCCTATTTCTATTTATTTTACGCTTAGAAATAACTGGTTGTATGTTGAATGCAACTGTTAGGCCCCTCGCATTTGAGGAGCCGCGATTTTTATCATTGTCGTTTTGAACCACTGACTTTTTTGGGGAAGTAAGATGTTTAAACCTAGTCTGATTGCTGTTTCTGTTATCACCACATTAGCAGGTTGCTCTGCTCTGCAAAGCTCTGAGCAACAAGCTGTAAATTCACTGGCTAATAACCTTGATATTCAATACCAAGTGTTGACTAACCACGGTGCAAACGAAGGTCTTGCTTGTCAGGATTTAGGGGCTGAGTGGGCTTCTTGTAACAAGGTGAACATGACGCTAGTTAACCAAGGTGAAGCGGTTAACTCTAAAGATTGGGCTATCTACTTCCACAGCATTCGTCTGATTTTGGATGTAGATAATGATCAGTTCAAAATTTCTCGTGTAACGGGTGACCTACACAAACTGGAACCAACAGATAAGTTTGATGGCTTTGCGGCGGGCGAAGAAGTGGTACTTCCACTAATTGGCGAATATTGGCAGTTATTTGAAACCGACTTTATGCCGGGCGCTTTCGTGGCTGCACCAAACGCAGAACCTAAGATGATCGCTTCTCTTAACACAGAAGACGTTGCGTCTTTCGTGACTGGCCTTGAGGGTAACAACCTAAAACGTACGCCAGATGACAACAACGTATTTGCAAACGCTGTGTCTCGCTTCGAGAAGAACGAAGACCTAGCAAAACAAGATGTATCAACCACGTTACTACCAACGCCAATGTCTGTTGAAGCAGGCAAAGGTACAGTAGATATCGCTGCGGGTATTGCGCTGCCTAAAGACGCATTCGATGCGACTCAATTCGCAGCAATTCAAGATCGTGCAGAAGTGGTAGGTGTGGACGTTCGTGGTGATCTTCCTGTAAGCATCACTGTTGTTCCTGCAGACTTCACTGGTGAATTAGCAAAATCTGGTGCTTACGAGATGAGCATCAAAGGCGATGGTATTGTGATTAAAGCGTTTGACCAAGCAGGTGCTTTCTACGCAGTACAATCTATCTTTGGCCTGGTAGATAGCCAAAATGCTGATTCTCTACCACAGCTGTCTATTCAAGATGCACCTCGCTTTGATTATCGTGGTGTGATGGTGGATGTAGCTCGTAACTTCCACTCTAAAGACGCAATTCTTGCAACGCTAGACCAAATGGCAGCGTACAAGATGAACAAACTTCACCTTCACCTAACCGATGATGAAGGCTGGCGTTTGGAAATCCCAGGCCTACCTGAGTTGACAGAGGTTGGCGCTAATCGTTGTTTCGATAAACAAGAGAAAAGCTGCGTACTGCCTCAGCTTGGTTCCGGTCCAACGACAGACAACTTTGGCTCTGGCTACTTCAGTAAAACAGACTACGTGGAAATCTTGAAATACGCGAAAGCGCGTAACATTGAAGTCATTCCCGAAATCGATATGCCAGCGCACGCTCGTGCCGCAGTAGTATCCATGGAAGCTCGTTACGACCGTCTAATGGAAGAAGGTAAGGAAGCTGAAGCGAACGAATACCGCCTGATGGATCCTCAAGATACTTCTAATGTCACTACGGTTCAATTCTACGATAAGCAAAGCTTTATCAACCCGTGTATGGAATCTTCCACTCGCTTCGTAGATAAAGTGATTTCAGAAGTGGCAGCAATGCACGCTGAAGCTGGGGCACCGCTAACGACATGGCACTTTGGTGGTGACGAAGCGAAGAACATCAAGCTAGGCGCAGGCTTCCAAGATGTTAACGCAGAAGACAAAGTAAGCTGGAAGGGCACGATTGATCTGTCGAAACAAGACAAGCCATTCGCGCAATCTCCACAATGTCAGGCGTTAATCGCAGACGGCACAGTGAGCGATTTTGCTCACCTACCGAGTCATTTTGCACAAGAAGTATCAAAATTAGTTGCTGAGAAAGGCATTCCAAACTTCCAAGCATGGCAAGATGGTTTGAAATACAGCGAAGGTGAGAAAGCATTCGCAACAGAAAATACGCGTGTTAACTTCTGGGACGTTCTTTACTGGGGTGGTACATCATCAGTGTACGAGTGGTCTGAGAAAGGTTACGACGTGATCGTTTCTAACCCTGACTATGTGTACATGGACATGCCATACGAAGTTGACCCGAAAGAGCGTGGTTACTACTGGGCAACACGTGCAACCGATACGCGTAAGATGTTTGGCTTTGCACCAGAGAACATGCCTCAGAACGCAGAAACCTCTGTAGACCGCGATGGCAACGGCTTTGCTGGTAAAGGTGAAATCGAAGCGAAACCTTTCTACGGTCTATCAGCACAGCTTTGGTCTGAGACAGTACGTAACGACGAGCAATACGAGTACATGGTATTTCCTCGCGTACTCGCAGCCGCAGAGCGTGCATGGCACCGTGCAGATTGGGAGAATGACTACAAAGTCGGTGTTGAGTACTCGCAAAACTCTAACCTAGTTGATAAAGCATCGCTAAACCAAGACTACAACCGCTTTGCGAACGTACTTGGCCAACGTGAACTGGCTAAGCTAGAAAAATCTGGTATCGACTACCGCCTTCCAATTCCTGGTGCGAAAGTAGAAAACGGCAAGCTAGCTATGAACGTTCAGTTCCCTGGCGTTGAACTGCAATACTCGTTAGACGGTCAAAACTGGCTGACTTACGCAGACAATGCTCGTCCAAGTGTGAAAGGAGAAGTGTTTATCCGCTCTGTATCAGCGACAGGGGAAAGAGCAAGCCGCGTAACTAGCGTGAAATAACCTTAATCTTCTCAGCTAAATTTAAGCAAACCCTCAATGTCATGTTGAGGGTTTCTTTATTTTTATGGGAAATTAAGTGTGACCAATGTCTGATTATTTTTCATTGATAAATAAGTTTTAGCTTGTAATGGTCAGGGTTATTGTGAACTGGATCGACTTAATTTGCTAAATGTCAATAAATTACCTGTTTATGATCACACTTCTATTTTTTGAATCATTATAGAAAAATACGGTAAGTGCCTGTATTTACCATACTTTTATCAGGGTTGTTGAGCGTCGGTTTGAACAAGATCACTTTTTAAAATGTTTTATTTTCCATCGCGAATTAATTGGAACAATATTGCGATCGCCAAAGAGGCACATTCCAAAGTTTGCGATAAAAGGGAAGAGAAGCCCTTTAAAACCGTCGCATAACGTGAATAAATAAAGGCAGTAATTATGAAAAACATTTTTGCACTGAGTGCTCTTTCTCTCGCTTTCGCTTCTAGCGCTTTTGCTGGTTCTTCTTACGTAACAGGTAACGTTCAATTCCACGATGATGGTCGAATCCATGGTTCGGACGTTACGTCTACACTGGAAGCTGGTCATACTTTTGATAACCAATTCGGCGGCTTTACGGTTTACACCGAATTTGATGGTATTCAGTTGGGTAAACTGGAAACAGAAAACGGTGGCGCGGGTAACACAACACCAGCAATCACTGTGGGTGGTGAGCAGTCATTTAACATTACCGATCATTTATGGGTTGCAGCGGGTTACCAACACTTGTTCTCTGCTGGCGAGAACGTACAGTACCGTCCATTGGTTAAGATCGGTTACAACTTCGATAACGGTATCTCGCTAAGTAACCGTACTCGTGCGCATATTGATGCGACAGACGCAGATGCGGATACAGATTACCGTATGGATAACCGTATTGGTTACGTGATGAATGAAGATGTGACGCTAAGCTACAACAACGTCTACATGATTGAAGCGGAAACGATGGACCACGAGCTTCGCGCAACGTGGACACGTAAAGGTGTTCAGCCTTACTTTGAGTTCCGTAGCCAAGCACACGGTGCAGAAAACGCAAGTGGTGATAGCCTAGTTAACAATGCGTTTGTATTTGGTGCCTCTTACGGCTTCTAATCTTATATTTGTCTATTAAGAAAAAGCCCAGCAATTGATTTGCTGGGCTTTCTTGTTATTTGTCGTTGCCTTCGTGGTGGCTATATTCGAACACTTGGCCTTTTTCGTTAAACGCGTAAACAGTGTAGCTGTCTTTTTTATCGCCATACTCCATACCAGGGGAACCCATTGGCATGCCCGGTACCGAGAGCCCTTTTGCGTTACGTGGTGGATTTTCTAAGAATGCTTTAATGTCTTCGGCTGGAATGTGACCTTCGAACACATAACCGTTGATTTCTGCTGTGTGGCAAGAGTAAAGCTGTTCGTTCTTGATGCCTAGATCGCGTTTTATGGCGTTCATGTCATCGTGCAATTTCTCTTCGACCGTAAATCCGTTCTCTTCCATGTGTTTTGTCCATTCACCACAGCAGCCGCAGTATGGCGATTTGTGGTTAATGACATCAGCTGCCAATACGTTGGCGGATGCGGTCGCAAGCATTGCAAAGGTCAATAATTTCAACTTCATAATAGCCTCAAATATAAGTGGTTATTTTACTGAAAAAAGTCGTAG
The DNA here is from genome assembly GCF_000024825.1 of Vibrio antiquarius. Classification (NCBI taxonomy): domain Bacteria; kingdom Pseudomonadati; phylum Pseudomonadota; class Gammaproteobacteria; order Vibrionales; family Vibrionaceae; genus Vibrio; species Vibrio antiquarius. Next base: position 2,861,958 of record NC_013456.1, on the reverse strand, counting down.
TCGATTTGCATTACTAACGACAGTAATAGATGACAGCGCCATTGCCGCACCTGCGACAACTGGGCTGAGCAAAAATCCAAATGCAGGATAAAGTACGCCTGCGGCAACAGGGATCCCCAGTGAGTTATAAACGAAGGCACCAAATAGGTTTTGCTTCATGTTTTTAAGTGTAGCGCGCGACAGTTCAATCGCATGTACCACCGCCATTGGTGACGTGTTCAGGATGGTCATTTGCGAACTTTCAATGGCGACATCACTGCCGCTACCCATTGCAATACCAAGGTTGGCTAACGCGAGAGCAGGGGCGTCGTTAATGCCATCCCCAACCATTGCCACAACATGGCCTTGGGATTGAAGTTGCTCAATGTGCTGAGCTTTCTCATCTGGCATTACTTGAGCGATTACTTCATCAATACCAAGTTCTTGACCGATAGCGTTGGCTACGTGTTGGTTGTCACCCGTCAGCATTACCGTTTTGATGCCTTGCGATTTTAATGCAGAGAGCGCTTGTTTTGCATCCGATTTGATTGGGTCAGCAATGGAGATCAGGCCGACTAACTCACCATCGAGCGCAACGGCAACCGGAGTCCATGCGTTCTGAGCGCATTCGTCAATTGCATCCTGAAGAGCCTCTGTTGCAACGTTTTCCGCTTGCATAAATTGAAGCGAGCCAATAAGCAGCGGTTTACCTTGATACGTTGCCAAAATGCCGCGTCCGCGAACGTTTTCAAATTTATCGAGAGTCACTTCTTGTGTGTCGTGCTGATTAGCAAAGTCGCATACCGCTTTTGCTAGTGGGTGCTCTGACTGACGCTCGGCGGCGTACGCTAACCCCAACAGCTCTTCTTGGCTGGTGGTGTGAGTAAACACTTGCTGCACACTTGGTTTACCTTGGGTAAGCGTGCCTGTTTTATCGAACACAACCGTATCTATTTTACTCGCTAGCTGCAGGGCATCAGCATCTTTGATCAAAATGCCGAGTTCTGCGGCTTTACCCACTCCCACCGTAACAGAAAGTGGGGTTGCTAAGCCTAGAGCACAAGGGCAGGCGATGATAAGTACGGTTGTGGTGACCACCAGCATATAGCTCGCTTTTGGCTCTGGGCCAACGGCAAACCAAACAAGCGCGGCCAGTATTGCTATGCCTACAACGACAGGGACAAACACCGATGAAATCTGGTCTGCTAATTTCGCGATGGCAGGCTTACTGCTCTGAGCGCTGCGCACCATACGAATAATACGTGCGAGCATCGTATTTGCGCCGATTCCGGTGGCTTCTATAGTAAGAGATCCGTCGGTATTCAATGTCCCTGCGGATACATGTGCCTCTTGTGCTTTTAATACAGGAACGGGTTCACCAGTTAGCATGGACTCATCGATATACGATTCACCATTGATTACCGTACCGTCGACGGGCACTTTCTCTCCCGGCTTGATACGTAACTTCATTCCTAGAGTGATTTCTTCTACCGCGATTTGTTTATCACCTTTCTCAGTGATGACGGTCGCTTGTTGAGGCTGTAAGTTCACCAAAGCCTGAAGCGAGCGAGTTGTATTTGCTTTCGCTTTGGCTTCTATATAGTGGCCAAGTGAAATCAAACCAATGATCATCGCGCTGGCTTCGAAGTAAACATGACGAGATGCCATTGGGAACCAATCTGGGAAAATCACCACAAGCATAGAATAGAACCACGCTGCGCCAGTACCGAGCGCAACTAAGGTATCCATCGTGGCGCGCTTGTGAGTGGCCGCTAACCAAGCGTTACTAAAGAACTGCTTTCCGGCAGTGGCAAGCAGCAGCAAACACACAATACCGATCGCGCCCCAAACCAATTGGTCATTGGTGTTGCGAATCATCATGTTGCCACCAGCAACACCCCAAATCATCAAAGGGGCACCCACAACAAGGCCAGCAATTGCATCCAACTTAAAATGTTTTTGCTGTTGACGTTGTTGCTGCGCTTGCTTTTCTTGCTGTGTCGCGGCGTCTTGTAAAACCTCGCCTTGGTAACCCGCTTGTTTGACAGATTGCAAAATAGATTGATGTAACGAATCTGAGTCTTCAGTCACAAACACCAGTGCGCTTTGTTCTGCGAGGTTTACCTGAGCTTTTTCAACCCCTTGTACATTAGTAAGGGCTTTTTCTACTGATGCGACACAGCTTGCACAGGTCATACCTTGAATCAACATCTGTAGTTGAGCCGTGCCTGCTGGTTGCTCGTCAGGCGCTGCTTGGTCGCCTTTTTCGCTTTGATGTGTCTGGCTTTGGCGTTGATCGGGAGTGATTGCCTTGTGCTCTTCAGCAACTGAGTTATCAGTAACAGCGCTATTGTTGGCCGTATAGCCCAAGCTGGCAACTAGCTCAATGACTTGTTGCTCGGAGAGTAGGGTACGAATCTCTAAGTGCGTTGTTGAAGCCTCGAAAGAAATAACGTCTTGATGAGAGTCTAATAAAGACGAGAGTTTTTTCACACAGCCGCCACAGCTTAAGCCTGAAAGGTTTAACTCGTACTGATTTCCTGCTTGGTAACCAAGAGATTCAATTGATGAAACAAGCTCTTTAAGCGAGGACTCGGTTTTGACCTCTACTTGCGTTGGGGACAAAGTGAGGATCTCTACATCGTGATTCGCATGTAAAGCACTCTCAACTTTTCTCGCACAGCCCATGCAGTTGAGCCCTGATAAAGGTATAACAAACTGATACATAATCTGCACCTCAATAATAGTGATACATTGAGCTTAAACCTTCCTGCAAGGGTAAGGTCAATACCCATTTTGGGCTCACAACAATTTCGTCAAAATCGCTTGAATCACACAAGTTCACCGCCATTTTACTTGCGAGTGATCTCAAGGTTTTTTCTCTCTGAATATAAAGTTCCGTTAAAACACCTAAAAGATGAATGAAGTCGCTCACGCTTTTGAGATGCTCTCAATGTCAGTTCAGTGTCAAAAAGTGCTTTTAACGTTTTTGATTTTTTATATTTAAATTTAAGTTTTTGATTTTTAATTGATTATATTATTTTTGATCTTCTCATTTTGAAGTCGCTCAGATTGCTGTAGGGAAAGTTTTTTAGTGCGAAAAAAGTTTGTCATATTTGCCCCGTCCAAACATTGTTTCAAGTTCCTGCCATGTCCTAGTTAGCGAATTTGAAAATGGAAAAAACTAAAAAATATAGGGGTTAAAAATGTCTTACCTAAAGAAAAGCCTACTTGCTACGGCAATCACAGGCATGATGTTCAGTGGTGCTGCATTTGCTGATGGTGCAAACAGTGACGCAGCAAAAGAGTTCCTAACCAAAGATTCATTCTCTTATGAAGTTTACGGGATCATCGCGATGCAGGCCGCGTACCGCGATTACGATTCTGGCAACAAAGCAACGGACGATGATCTAGGTGGCATGCAGCTAAACAACGAATCTCGCATCGGTTTCCGCGGTAAAAAACAATTTGCTAACTTCGGTCCTACTTTTATTTGGCAAATCGAAGGTGGTTACGTTGACCCTAGCTTTGGCGGCGAGGGTGCAGGTCTTGGTGAACGTGACACATTCGTCGGTTTTGAAAGTGCATCTTGGGGCCAAGTTCGTTTAGGTCGAGTATTAACACCGATGTACGAATTGGTTGACTGGCCTGCATCTAACCCAGGTCTCGGTGATGTTTACGACTGGGGTGGTGCAATCGGTGGTGCTAAGTATCAAGACCGTCAATCAAACACCATTCGTTGGGACTCGCCAATGTATGCGGACAAATTCTCTCTAGATATCGCGGCAGGTGCAGGTGACAAAGCGGGTCTGGGTGAAGGTGATGACTACTGGGGTGGTATCGCAGCGCACTACAAAATTGGTCCAATTCAGTTAGATGCCGCATACGAGGGTAACCGTAACATTAAGATGGAAGGCCAAACGTGGGAAAACAACACATACTTGGTGGGTGCTCAAGGCTGGTTTGATAACGGTATTTCTTTCTTCGCGCAATACAAATACATGGAAGCTGACGCAAGCAACGGCGTGAGTGAGAAGCAAGACGCAATGTCTGCCGCTATCATGTACACCACTGGTGATTGGCAATACAAACTGGCTTACGCAGCGAACTTTGATCTAGAGCGTGATGGTAAGACCATTAACGATACAGCAGACGATGTACTATCTGCACAAGTTATGTACTTCGTAGACCCATCGGCAGTGCTTTACGTACGTGCTCGTACTCTAGACTTTGGCGACGGTGCATATCAACTGGATAAACCAACAGAAGCGCGTTGGAAATCTGCGGACTACGATGAGTTCTCTGTGGGTGTTGAATACTACTTCTAATAAAGAAGCAGCTAAAAGGGCGGAAACGCCCTTTTTGTCTTGATACTGATTCAAATAAGCCTTTGGAATGACTGGCCTGTAAGTTTTAGAGGCTTATCTAAATTGGTATAAAGTGAGAAACCACGATGAAAAAAACAACGACACTTCTCGGACTTTGCGCAATGCTTTCTGCGCCTGCTTTTGCTGCTCAACTGACTCTGCAAGCTGAACTGGTTCCTCGCGTTCTCAACGGTGAGTTCGTGTACCCTGAGTGGATTTCCAAAAATAACAGCATCGAGCTGAAGGACGGGGAAAATCAGTTGGCGGTGACGGTTGGACAAATTGTCTTTGAAGATGGCAAGCGCCGTAAGTTCGATTCGCAGCCACTGGTATTAGAGTTTGAAGCAGAAAAAGACGCCGAACTATCGCTGACTTACAAAGCGTTCCGTACCATCGAAGAAGCGAAAGCTTTTGAACTCGATCCAAAAGTGGTATTGAAAGACAAACACGGAAAAGAAGTGGCATTCTCTATGGTTCAACTTCGTAAAGGTGGCTTGCAAGGTTTTCGTGATTACGAGCGAGAAGTGGCTGACTATAACAATGCAATGAACAAAGAATCGACCAAGGCAAGCATTGCGTCTTCTCCGGCGGAAACCAAAACAATCAAAGCATCGTTTAATGAGTTAAGCCGTGAGGAGCAGCAAGAATTTATGCAATGGGCGATGCGTAACCTGAAGTAATTTCGTTCTGCACTTTAACAGTAAATAGGAGGGCAGTACCTTTATTGGTGCTGCCCTGTTTGTATTTCTGGTGTCAAACCGATTGTAGAATTGACTTACGGTGGTAAAATGTCGCCACTTTTATCCTTGACATTACAACGAGAGATCTCTCGTTGCTCATTACCCCTAAGGAACTCAAATGACGGTTAAAACTCGTTTTGCTCCTAGCCCAACTGGCTATCTACACGTTGGTGGTGCGCGTACTGCACTTTACTCTTGGCTATACGCTAAAAACCAAGGTGGTGAATTCGTTCTACGTATCGAAGATACAGACCTTGAGCGTAACTCTCAGGAAGCGGTTGATGCAATTCTTGAAGGCATGGAATGGCTAGGCTTGGAGTGGGATGAAGGTCCTTACTACCAAACTCAACGTTTTGACCGTTACAACGAAATGGTTGATAAGCTGTTGGCAGAAGGCAAAGCTTACAAATGTTACGCGTCTAAAGAGCTGCTAGATGAAATCCGTGCAGAGCAAGAAGCAAACAAAGAAATGCCTCGTTACGATGCGAACCATCCAAAAATCAAAGCGGCAAACGAAGCGGCAAAAGACGGCGACCCATGTGTTATCCGTTTCCGTAACCCAAAAGAGGGCAGCGTAGTATTTGATGACCAAATTCGTGGCCGTATCGAAATCCGCAACGATCAAATGGATGACCTAATCATTCGTCGTACTGACGGTTCACCTACTTACAACTTCTGTGTAGTAGTGGATGACTGGGACATGGGTATCACTCACGTTGTTCGTGGTGAAGACCACATCAACAATACGCCTCGTCAAATCAACATCTACGAAGCACTAGGTGCGCCAGTACCAACGTTTGCGCACTGTGCAATGATCTTAGGTGATGACGGTGCGAAACTGTCTAAGCGTCATGGTGCAGTATCAGTCATGCAATACCGCGATATGGGTTACTTGCCTGCAGCACTAAACAACTACCTAGTGCGCCTAGGTTGGTCTCATGGCGACCAAGAAATCTTCTCTCAAGAAGAGATGATCAACCTATTCAGCCTAAACGCAGTATCTAAGTCAGCGTCTGCCTTCAATACGGACAAACTGCAATGGTTGAACAACCATTACATCAAAAATTCAGATCCTGCGTACGTTGCAGAGCACCTACAATGGCACCTAGATCAACAAAAACTAGACGTAACGAATGGTCCTGCTATCACTGACGTGATCAAGCTAGTGGGTGAGCGTTGCAACACGCTGGTTGAGCTAGCTGAGCAAATCCGTTACTTCTACGAAGATTTCTCTGAGTTTGAAGCGGGCGCAGCGAAGAAACACTTACGCGGTGTGGCTAAAGAGCCTCTAGAGCTTGCTCTAGCGAAAGCTGAAGCACTGACCGAGTGGACAACAGCAAACATCAAAGATGGCGTTATCGCAGCAGTCTGTGAAGAGCTAGAAATTGGCATGGGCAAAATCGGTATGCCATTACGTGTTGCTGTAACAGGCGGCGGTCAGTCTCCTTCTGTAGATGCAGTAATGGAACTGGTTGGCAAAGAGCGTTGTGTTGCTCGTATTAAGATGGCGCTTGAGTTCATTGCTGAGCGTGAAGCAAACGCATAATTGCTTTGAACTAAACGTTCTTTTGAATAAATAGTCACAAAGCCGCGGTAAACACCCGCGGCTTTTTTGTATCTGAATCCTAGATAATGAGAAACCTTCTCATATGTCGGTGAAGGATGTGGTATTTAGGACCGTAATTCACCTAGGTATAGATAAGATTTTTTAATCCAAATATCTTTGTCATGAATAAAAAGTGAACGGTTATATATCAAATATATGTCTTATTTTTATCCATGATCCTTAAAGTTCCCTTTTTGTTGTCTCATTTTTAAGAAAAAACTTTGCTTAAGTTGTAGTGTTCCAGAAAATAAAGCAAACGTTTGCGGCGTGATTGTGTGGGGATTTTTTTGCTTAAGATCACATGTTGTTGAGATTTTTGATGACAATAAATTGACAGAATTGGGATTTTTCTCGCGATTTCTTAGCGTTATAGTTCACCCCGTCAGTGATACCGAGATGGCGATATGTATCACTGAACAGGAAATGTACGTAAGTAGCTTCCATAAAAAAAATGCATGTGCATAAAAAGAAGCTGACTAAGTATCTCACTCAAGGAATGAATAAAAAGAATTGAAATACAACGTCAGTCAGACGGCGCATTTCGGCATCTAACAAAAGAACTTCTTTAGAGGAATCAATAATGAAAAAATTAGCAGCGGTAATTTCAGCGTCTCTACTTATGGCTTCAGCAGCACAAGCAGAAGTATACGTTGGTGGTAAGATGGGTAAGTCATGGATGGAAGACGCGTGTGTAGCGGGCCAGGCTTGTGACAAAGACGACTCTACTCTTGGCGCTTTTGTTGGTTACGAAATGAATAAATACTTCGCAGTAGAAGCAGGTTTCGACAACATCGGTGATTTTAACCAAACTTCTTTCGGTGGCCATGTAGAAGCAATCACTCTTGCACCTAAATTCAGCCTACCAATCACTGAAGACATCGCACTTTACGGTAAAGTGGGTGGCGCTTACGTAATGTTTGATGGCAAAGATGATTACTCTTACCTAGGCGCAGCTGGCCTTGAGTTCAACCTAAGCCAAAACGTAACTGCTCGTGCGGAATACCAAACTCTGACTGATATCAGCAACGATGTAACTCGTGCGACAGGTAACACAGCAACACTGGGTGTTTCTTTCAAATTCGGCGGCAACGATGAGCCAGTAATCGTAGAAGAGCCAGTTGTTGTTGAAGAAGTGGTTGTAGAAGAAGTGGTAGAAGAGCCAGTAGTTGTAACGAAAACATTCGAAACTCAAACAATCGGCACTGGTAGCTTCGATCTAAACAGCACAACTCTAAAACCAGAGAGCGCTGCAAAACTTGATAACCTAGTTGCTTTCCTAAACGAGCACCCACAAGCGAACGTTGAAGTTGTAGGTTACACAGATACTTCTGGCCCAGCAGCTTACAACCTAAAAGTTTCTGAGAAACGCGCTGAGTCTGTAGCTAACGCACTCGTTGAAAAAGGCATTGATTCATCACGTATTCAAGCGCGTGGCGAAGGTGAAAACAACCCAATCGCTTCAAACGACACTCGTGAAGGTCGTCAGCAAAACCGTCGCGTAGAAATCGTTGTTCCAGAATTTGAATACCAAGTTCAGCAATAAGCTTCTATCCGACCGTAGTATAGAAGACTAAAGCTGAAAGCCCCAAAGAGTTCGCTCTTTGGGGCTTTTTCATTTCTATTTGAAACGGACTGAAAAGTTAAAAACGGTAAACATCACTTGAGGTCAATGCTGTTTAAGCGCCCCATGAATGTTAGGATTTCCAAGTTGTCTTTATGTGCTTCTAACAACGCTTTTTTGGTTTGCATGTAGGCGGCAAGCTTGCCGTATTTACTAATAGAGCGAACCACCGTTTTGTATTTGTAGTCACCGTCATCATTGAACTCTCGCCACTTAGCGATGTAACACGTATCTCGGTTATCTGGGTTTTCAAGAGTGGGGTTAGGCTTGTGAACAATTTTTGGCTCAACGCTGTGTGGGAGTCTGGTCATGAGGTAAGGATCCTTCAAAAGACGTCGCCAAAATTTGCCCCACATTTGCCGGCCTAATTCGTTTCTCAGCTTAATGGCTTTTTGTAAGCCTTTCTTTTCTCCAATACGAACAAACCCAACCGAGCGGTGCAATACCGTGTCCTCGGGGGTATGGATATGAATCTTAAAGGCAGTCTTGCCTTTAGAAATAAAGCGGTGTCCAGTGTTAGTTATTAAATTGCTCTTAGACATAGTGCTAACTAATAATTTTATTAATAGCTAAAAGGGTAAGCAAAACTCATAGATAATTAAAGTAATAAAATACAAAACTGTAAATAGGGCTTGTTGAAATGATTTCAAGGGGAAGAGATCGGATCAGTAAAAGGTTTTATCTCGTCGAGTAAAGGAGCGAGGCGATCATATTGATTACTGAGGAAATTGTTTCACACGTTACTTGGAAACGCTCTGTGAAGCTCGAAATAGTGGATACAAAAAAGCCTTAGCTCAAGTGGGAGCTAAGGCTATGATATGGCGCCCCCAGTAGGATTCGAACCTACGACCTGTCCCTTAGGAGGGGACTGCGCTATCCAGCTGTGCCATGGGGGCGTAATACCAATAGTTGCAGTTCATTGAACCGTTTTACTGAATGCAAACCTAGCAACTTTGTTTAGGTCTTTATCAGTATCACTTTGAACGACTCACTACGGTCATTGGTATAATCAAATAAGATGCGCTGCCTATGATATTCAAAAGTGAGCATATCTCAAGACTTAATGTTTGCTTTTATAGGATCTTGTTCATTACGTCGCCAATTTGAACACTAGACGCTAAATTTGGCTGATCAATCGTCAGCTCGGCTTCGTGTTCGTATATACGTGATACCGTCAATGTAATTTCACTTTGCGATACTTTATTTCTTGGTAATCCGTTTTGGTCGATAAATGATGCGGTGTGCCAAAGTTGCAATTTGTCTCCCTCTTTTACGCCATGCATACGGCCGAGATCCATCGTTACCGTATTGCCGAAGACTGCGATGACCTCTGGCAGCGTAATTTTGCAAGACAGCTCTGACTCTAGATCCAGCATTATATTGCGACTAACGCGTAGCATCATCTCGCCATAGGTCGACGCCCAAAAGCGCGCACTGCGAGTATCCACTTGGCTCGTTTTGGCAAATGGCCAACGCGCCACTTCACGGTAGGCTTTGTTGAAGACTTCATGGCCAGTTTTACCATCAAATACTTTCATCTCTAACGCAAACTGACGATTGATGATGTCATCTTGCAGTAGTTGAGATTCGACCGTCGCAGTGAGATCGGTAATGACTCCCCCAATGATGTATTGTGCGCCGTTGTCTTGCGCGATCATTTGAGTACGAGCGGGATAGTTACTGCTAATTGAATAGTCCGTTGTACCCACAGACACAAAGCTGCGAGAGGTTTGATCCAGCTGGCGATTCACCACGCGGCTAAAATCGTCACCCACTTGGTAAATCTGTCCCATCACCGCTTGTTGTGGTGAGGCAACCTCAATATTGCCGACAAGGATCGTCTTTTTGTATTGATCGGTGTGGCAACCCGTTGCCGATGGATAAATATCGACGCGAATTTTTACCTCGACTTTACCTCGACGTTTACGCTCAGACTCGACCAAAATGTAACGGACTTCATGGTTGGTAAACTGGTACTCGTTACGGCTTTCCTCTAACAGCGGCATCAAATTGCTAATACTGCCAATATCTGCGCCCGAAAAATTGACGGCTTTGAACAGCGCGTCTTCCAACGCATGGAGCCTTGCCGTCTCTTCTGAAGAAACGATAGTGGCAACGCCTGTTACTTCATACCAAGATGCCATTACTTTAAAAGGCACAAGCATCACTAAAGTGATTAAAAACAGACTGTTTAATATTTTTTTCATTGATTACAACCGTTCGGGTATAAATATTGCTTTAACAATTTCAGTGAAGTTTGGTGGATTTTTCTTCGTTAGGCAAACAAAGAAAAGCAAAGACTGTTCCAATATTCACTTTCTTAGAAAGGAATTAATCAAGAACGGTATCACCTAAGATTATCTGGAGAATCAAACCATGAAAAAGTGGCTTGTCGCCGCATCGATGATGACGCTTCTGACATCGTGCGCGTACTCACCGATTTACAATGGTAAAGAACCGTACTCGGGAAGCCAGTTCATGCTTATGGATAGTCCACGTCATACGATGGACTTTTTCATTGAAAGCATGACCGAAGACCTGATGGTTTCTAATGTGGCGGTATCTGCGCGGACACCGATTGCGATTACCTCGTTTGTTGATCTACAAAATATGGATGCAACAAACTGGTTAGGTAACTCGGTCTCGGAAGGTTTTATCCATCAGTTCCAGCGCCGAGGGTTTAAAGTGGTTGATTTCAAAACTACGGGCTCTATCCAAGTGACGCAGCAGGGCGATTTTGCTTTAAGCCGTGATTGGCAAGATCTGGCGCAAGAGCAACAAATTCAGTATGTACTGACTGGCACGATGCTGCGCCAAGAGGGCGGGGTGCTGGTCAATGCACGTGTGGTCGGTATGCAGAGCCGTGTGGTTGTAGCAACGGCGCAGGGTTTCCTTCCGGCTGACCGTATTGGTCGTGACTTAGATACGTTAAACAGTATCCGTACGCAAGATGGCGTGTTGATTCGCTCAGACCCAACCATTCGTCAGCCGTACACTGTGATTCTGCGTCCATAGGATAGAAGCATGAAGAAGTTATTATTTATTGTTGCCACACTGATATTGGTGGGGTGTCAGCCATTACAACAGATGCGTCAAGATGAAATCTTAGTGGCAGTGGGTTACGCCAGTGTCAGTGAGCAAACAGGCCGCACAGTAGAAGAGAAGCGTGTACGAGCGATGCGTGCATCAAAAATTGATGCGTACCGTGAACTGGCAGAACAAGTGTATGGTATGCGTGTTAGTGGACGTGCAGAACTGCAAGACCAGCGTTTAGGTATTGAGAGCACTACAGGCGCGGTTGATGGTGTGATTCGCGGTGCAGAAGTTGTGCGTAGTTATCTTGTTGAAGACAGTTACGTGACAGAGCTGCGTCTGGATATTCGTAAAATGGATAAGCTACGTGATTACGGAGAAGTTCAACAGGTGCCTGAGAAGCGTCAACAAACCTTGTTCTAATGCACTAAGCGCATTACTTCAGAAGACCAGATAATCTTTCCCGCGGCTGATTGGCAACAATGAGTCGCTTTTTTATATCTACATTCTAGAGATGGTGGGGCAGGAGTGACGTTTAGGCTTTTATATTGGTGCCAAGTGTCGAAATAGTATGGGTTTTGCCACCGGCATTGTAGGTCATGCCCACTTTGCCATGAGTTCGCTGAAGCATGTTATTGAGTTTATTGAAACTCAGCTGTGCGCGACTAAGCGATTCACCATTTACTTTGTTGACTTGTTGACAGTCGAGGACGATCGATTGGATTTGAGCAACAACCTGACTTAGGTGCTCATCTTCAGTAAGTTGATTGACGTGCGGGTGAGAGGCGATTCGCTGATCAGTCGTTCTAAGCTGATCAATGAGTGTCATCTTCTGTTTGGCAATATTCTCAATCTCGGTAGAGACACGCGCAGTTATCGCTTGTGTTTCTTGACGCAAAACAGCAGAAAGTGCCTTAGCATTTTCTAGTTGGAAATTGACGAGATCGACTAATGCTGCCATAAAATACTTACCTTCGGCCTAAGTCAGTTAGCTTTTGCCTTGCAATTCGTTTTCAAACTTAATCATGTTGTCGGCCAATTTTTCAGGATCGACTTTGTATGAACCGTTTGTGATTGCTTCTTTGATTGCCGCCACTTTGGCGCTGTCATAGGCCGGAGAAGCTGCCATATCTTTTTGGAGTTTGCTAACGGCTTTGCTTTGCTGGCTGAGTGATACAGCGTCTTGTTGTGCGGGTGCTTTTTTCGATTCAGTCGTGCTGGTAGCATTGGAATCGTTACGCGCAGGTGCACGACTTGTCGTCGTCATCATTTGCCCTGAACGTATATTATCTATACCTGCCATGTTTAACCTTTGCCTTGTATCGTAATACTGGTATCCAGACTATCGACCAGTGCAAAAATAACTTTAGTCATTTTTTGCATTTTTATTGATCAGTTTAAACACGCTACCAGTGGGTATTAAAAATTAACAGTGATTTCCGCAATGCCAGTCACTATGCCTTCTATTATACGCTGTGACTTATCATTTTTCACTCTTACTTGATCGCCAGCCGCACCATCTTGCAATGCTGTGCCTTGAGTGGTGATTGTCATGCCAGAATTCACCGCTTTAATTGTGACCTTTTCATTCCGGCAAACGACACAGACATCATTACGCTCAACAACATCACCTAAGCGAACGTTGCGTTTTAGCTTTGCGCCAACCACTTGATCGTAGTTAGAAAAGCCATCTTTGCGAAAGCGCTGCAGCTCGATCATGGAAGTGGTGACATCCGACGCGCTGACGATTTCTCCTCTCCCTAGCGTTCGTGTTGCGACGATCATTGGCACCGATACAGAGATCCGTACAGGCACATAGACTTTCCAGTCATCCGGTGGGCATTCCACTAGAACATTGATGTTGCTTCGAGTACTGCTGGTGGAAGAAGCTGACGTATCTAGGGGCACTGGGCAATCCGTCGCTTTTATTCTCGAGTCGATATCTGCCGCATTAACAGATAGCTCGCCACCATCAGGCTGATCAACTGTAGCAAGAATATGTTGTTCTGCTGCCGTTTTTATTTGCTCGATCTGATTATCTGAAGCTGAATGAACAAAAAAGCTAAACATACTGAGCAAAATGCCGATAGACTTAGCGTACTTTGTAATTAGCGCTCTACATATTGTCATAGTCAATGGTGTCGAAGTGAAAGTGAAATACGCCATACTGTCTCCCTGGTATCGTGCTTGCCAGTGGTAGAGTATCATTTAAAAACAAAAAGTTTGAGATGGAGATGAGCATATGACGGGGATTCTTGACTCGGTGAATCAGCGTACGCAACTCGTCGGTCAGAACCGATTGGAATTATTGACCTTTCGACTGATGGGCCGACAGCGCTACGGCATTAACGTATTCAAAGTGAAAGAAGTACTGCAGTGCCCTAAGCTGACTTCAATGCCAAATCTACACCCGCTGGTAAAAGGTATCGCTCATATCCGCGGCCATACCGTGTCCGTTATTGATTTGAGCCTGGCAATTGGTGGCCGCCCAACCACTGATCTGGATAAATGTTTTGTTGTTATCGCAGAATTTAACCGTACGATCCAAGCATTTTTGGTATCATCGGTTGAGCGTATTATCAATATGCATTGGGAAGCGATTTTGCCACCGCCAGACGGTGCGGGTAAAGCGCACTACTTGACCGCAGTGACAAACATCGACAACGAGCTGGTTGAAATCCTTGACGTTGAAAAAATCCTGGCGGAGATTGCGCCGGTTGATGAAACGATGGATTCCGCTATCGGTGAAGAAATCGCGCAAGCAGAACAAGAAAAGCCTATTGTACGCCGTATATTGATTGCTGATGACTCGACTGTCGCGCGTAAACAGGTAGAGCGTGCGATTACATCAATCGGTTTCGAGGTCGTATCTGTCAAAGATGGCAAAGAAGCGTACAATAAGTTGATTGAAATGGCTCAAGAAGGCAATATCTACGATCAAATTTCGTTGGTTATTTCCGATATTGAAATGCCAGAAATGGACGGCTATACCTTAACGGCTGAAATTCGCAGACATGCCGATTTGAAAGACCTTTATGTTATCCTCCATTCTTCATTAAGTGGTGTATTCAACCAGGCTATGGTTGAGCGTGTAGGTGCCAATACCTTCATTGCGAAATTTAACCCAGATGAATTGGGTAACGCGGTTAAATCTGCATTAACACAATAAAAGAGACATTAATGACTGCTATTACAATCAGTGATCAAGAGTATCGTGACTTTAGCCGTTTTCTAGAATCGCAATGTGGCATCGTGTTAGGTGATAGCAAGCAATACCTTGTGCGTAGCCGACTGAGTCCTTTAGTGACGAAGTTTAAGCTCGCATCGTTATCAGATTTGCTACGTGATGTTGTTACAGGGCGCAATCGTGAATTACGAGTGGCCGCTGTGGACGCGATGACGACTAACGAAACCTTGTGGTTTCGAGATACTTATCCGTTCACAGTTTTAGCTGACAAATTATTGCCAGAAGTAGCGGCAAGCAAGCGCCCAATCAAGATCTGGTCTGCAGCCAGTTCATCGGGCCAAGAGCCGTATTCTATTGCAATGACGATTCTGGAAACGCAACAGCGCAAGCCGGGTTTGTTACCAAACGTGTCTATTACAGCAACAGACATTTCAGCAAGTATGCTCGAGATGTGTCGTGCAGGTGTGTATGACAATTTGGCTCTAGGGCGCGGACTTTCACCAGAACGTCGCCGCACCTTCTTTGAGAATGCGGACGGTGGCCGTATGAAAGTCAAAGACAACGTCAAACGTTTGGTGAACTTTCGTCCACAAAACTTGATGGACAGTTATGCACTGATGGGTAAGTTCGACATTATTTTTTGTCGCAACGTGCTGATTTACTTCTCACCGGAAATGAAATCAAAAGTGCTTAACCAAATGGCGAGCAGCTTAAACCCAGGTGGTTATCTGCTGTTAGGGGCATCAGAGTCGCTAACTGGTCTGACTGATAAATTTGAAATGGTGCGCTGTAACCCGGGTATCATTTACAAGCTTAAATAGCGGTATCTCTTCATTGATAAAAAGCCTGACCTAGTGTCAGGCTTTTTTTGTTTGCTGGTTTCCTGCCTTCGAGTGTTTCCACGTTTTCACTTGCTAAATTGAAGCGCGATTTTGCTTTGTTCCCTCATCACGGTGTATCTTTAATTAAGTGAACAAAGTGAAACGACATGACATTCCAGTCACTTTGGCTCACTTATTGCTATTCCAATGGGTGATAGCTATTAAGTAGATAGAGCGCTTTATGTTTTTGGCATGCTAATTGCTTTTTGGTTATCAATCACGGTCAGTTCTTAATTGTAGAGGCAAACATGGCTATATCTTTTGACAATGCACTAGGCATCCACCAGCACACGGTGGGCGTACGTGAGCGCAATGCTGAGGTGATTTCCACCAACATTGCACAAGCCAACACGCCTGGTTACAAAGCAAGAGGTTTAGACTTTGCGAAGGAATTGCAAGCGGCAACATCTGGGGCAAGCATTGGTCTTAGTCGTACGGATGGTCGGCATATTCCTGCCACTACAACGTTGGTCGGGGACAAGCTATATCGTCTTCCTACGCAACCTGATACGGGTGATGGCAACACGGTAGACTTGGATTTAGAGCGTAACTTGTTTATGCAAAACCAAATCAGACACCAAGCATCACTCGACTTTCTAGGCAGCAAATTCAAGAACTTAACCAAAGCAATCAAAGGGGAATAATTTAGATGAGCTTATTTAACGTTTTCAATGTGACAGGTTCCGCAATGAGCGCTGAATCCGTTCGTCTGAACACTACCTCAAGCAACTTGGCGAACGCCGACAGTGTCAGCAGCTCTGCGAAAGACACTTATAAAGCGCGCCATGCTGTGTTTGGTGCTGAGTTAAGTAACGCCATGCGTGGCGGTGATACGGTGCCAGTGAAAGTGATGGGTATTGTAGAAAGCGATAAACCGCTGAGTGCGGAGTACAACCCAGACCATCCCCTTGCAAACGAAGAAGGCTACATCTACAAGCCGAACGTGAATGTAATGGAAGAAATGGCGAACATGATTTCAGCTTCTCGCGCATACCAAACTAATGTGCAAGTAGCTGATTCTAGTAAACAAATGCTGCTGCGTACGCTGCAGATGGGTCAATAAGGATAAGGAGGTAGCGTATGGCCGGAATTAACAACGTTGGTCAAAGCGGCTTGTCCTATATCGACCAGCTTAAAAGTCTACAAGAGAGCAACAAGAAGACGGAAGAGAGCACGGGTAAGCAAGACCTAAAACAGGAAGACTTCTTATCATTGCTCACGAAGCAATTGTCTCAACAGGACCCTTTTAAGCCGGTAAGTAATGACCAGATGATTGCGCAAATGGCTTCATTTGCGACCGTTGATGGCATTGGCAAGATGAACACTCAGTTTGAGAGTTTGAACTCGTCAATGACATCAAACCAAGCGTTACAAGCTTCCTCTTTGGTAGGGCGTGACGTATTGGTCCCAGGAGCGGCAGGTGTGAAGCAGGACGACGCGCCAATGGCGGCAATGGTTAAGCTTTCACAATCTATCGATAATCTGTTTGTTCGTGTAGAGGATGAAGCTGGCCAACTGGTTCGTACTTTTGAGGTAGGGGCGAAACCAGCCGGCGACACGCGTGTGCTTTGGGACGGTAAAGATGAAAGCGGAAATCCACTGCCTGCTGGCAAATACAAAGTGAAAGCGTCTGGCTTAGTTGAGGGGGAGTCGCAAGAGTTCCCAGTATCGACATACGCCAACGTAAACAGCGTATTGCTCGGCAAAGGTGACGGAAACGTATTACTCAATCTGGCTGGTTTTGAATCGCCAGTTCGACTTGCAGAAGTTTTGGAAGTCGGCAAAGCGTAGTCATAGCTCGCTAGATTAGGAGATTTTGGAATGTCATATGTATCTTTAAGCGGTTTGTCCGCCGCCCAACTGGATTTGAACACCACCAGTAACAACATTGCGAACGCCAACACGTACGGCTTTAAAGAGTCCCGTGCTGAGTTTGCTGATGTTTACTCTAACTCTTTATTTACTAACGCAAAAACCACACCGGGTGGTGGTGCGCAAGCAAGCCAAGTGGCGCAGCAGTTCCATGAAGGCTCAAGCATTTACACCAACAACCCAATGGATTTGCGTGTTTCGGGTACAGGTTTCTTCGCCGTGGCGAAGGAGCGTCTGACTCCACAACAGAATGAACTGACACGTAATGGTGCATTCCATTTAAATAAAGAAAACTACATGGTGACCGCGAACGATGAGTTCTTATTAGGTTACCAAGTGGATCCAAGCTCTGGTGAGGTTTCTTCATACGAGCCACAACCTATCAATATTCCTGCTGAATTTGGTAAGCCAAAGCAAACAGCAAACATTGAAGTGGGCGTGAACTTGCCAGCAAACGGCGATTTGAAAGATCCAACTCAGTTTGATTTTTCAGACCCAGATACATACAACCGTTCAACCTCTTCGACTATTTATGACTCGATGGGTCAGTCTTACAAGCTAACGACGTACTACTTGAAAGATCAGACTCAGCCAAACACGTGGAACACTTACTACACAGTGACAGATAAAGAAGGTGAAAAGCCTTTAAATGTTGCGGCAGGTGATGCACAAACGCCAACAGGCCATGTGGGTCATACCATGAAGTTCAACAACGATGGGACGTTGGCGAGCTTGAACAATGGTCAGCCAATTACGTCTGTGGCACTGGGCGATCCGGCGACGAACACGACACCAGTCGATATGAATGGTGCCGATCCTGCGCAGACGCTTAACTTCGGTTTAGGCTCGGCAACACAGTTTGCTGCTCCGTTCGAACTGACCAAGTTCGATGAAGACGGTGCAACAACGGGCTTCCTAACCAAGGTTGACTTCGATGAAAACGGCAGCGTAATGGGGACTTACTCAAACGGTGAAAACGTCACATTGGGTCGTGTCGCGCTAGTACGTGTTCCAAACGAGCAAGGTCTGGATAAGAAGGGCGGTACGCAATGGGATTCAACTCAGTTCTCTGGTGACAAGATTTGGGGTGAATCTAACAAAGGCTCTTTCGGCACCATCAACAACGGTATGCTGGAACAGTCAAACATTGATATGACGCAGGAGCTGGTGGACCTGATTTCTGCTCAGCGTAACTTCCAAGCAAACTCACGTTCGCTAGAAGTGCACAACCAGCTACAACAAAATATCCTGCAGATCCGATAATCTGCATCATCAAGTTAGGCGAGCTTTCGCCGCTTGGCTTGATAACATCATGACATTCATCTGATGCTTAGCCTGAAAATACCTCAGTTCAGGTTAAGCATGCTTTGATCTCTGATTTGCCGCCGTTGCCGCCATGTGGATCAAAACCTTGCCCCTTGTTGCAGTTTTCTGCCACTGAAACCCCTCTTAATCTTTTCTTTCTTATTTAAATGTTTGATAAATAAGCTCATTTTATGTTGGCATAACTATTGCTTTTACTCCGTGTACAGAGAAGTTTTTGGAGTAATTTATGGATCGCGCACTGTTTCTCGCAATGAGTGGGGCCAAGCAAAATATGCAGGCACTACAATTGCGTGCTAATAACTTGGCTAACGTAAGCACGACAGGGTTTCGTGCGGATTTAGCACAGGCTCGCTCAATGCAGGCTTATGGTGAAGGCCATCCTTCACGTGTGTTCAGCATGACAGAGCGTCCAGGGCATAACTTTGCTCAAGGTAGCGTGATTACAACAGGGCGTGATCTGGATGTGACGATTGAAGGCAGCGGCTGGATATCAGTACTCGATCACACGGGTAAAGAAGGGTTGACCCGTAACGGTAACCTAAAAGTTGATCAAAATGGCATGCTTACTAACGCAAGTGGCCATTTGGTGCTAGGTGAAAATGATGCGCCGATTACTTTGCCTATTCCTCTCTCCAAAATTGAAATCGGTCGAGATGGCACCATCTCTGTGCTTCCTCAGGGTGCCCCGGCGGAAGAATTCCAAGCGGTTGATCGCATCAAGCTTGTTAAGCCTAATGATCAAAGCTTATTTAAAGACACCAATGGCTTATTTCGCCATAAAACTCCAAACCAACCTTACGAAGCAGACGCGACTGTTAGCCTCCAGACAGGAGCGATTGAAGGCAGTAACGTGAATGCCGTAGGTGAAATGACCGCATTGATTGACTTACAGCGTCAGTTTGAAATGCAAGTCAAGATGATGAGCACTGCTGAAGAGATGGATAAATCTTCAGATTCACTGCTTCGTATGAGTTAACAGAGTTAGAGGTTCACTATGCATCCAGCACTATGGGTAAGTAAAACAGGTCTAGACGCCCAACAAACCAACATTGCCACGATTTCGAACAACTTGGCGAACGCCTCTACTGTGGGCTACAAAAAGAGCCGTGCGGTATTCGAAGATTTGTTCTATCAGAACATCAACCAGCCTGGCGGCCAATCATCTCAGAACACTGAGCTTCCGAGTGGCTTGATGCTAGGTGCGGGTTCTAAAGTGGTTGCGACGCAAAAAGTGCACACGCATGGTAATGCGCAGACAACGACCAACGCACTGGACATGATGGTTGAAGGCGACGGCTTCTTCCAAGTGACGTTGCCGGATGGCAACATCGGTTACACCCGTAACGGTCAGTTCACGTTAAATGGTGAAGGCACGTTAGTCACGTCGGGTTCTGGCTACCCTGTAGAACCTGAAATTGTGATTCCAGAAGATGCGATTTCTATCACTGTCGGTACGGATGGTGAAGTATCGGTTCGCGTCCGTGGTCAGCAAGACAACCAAGTCGTTGGTCAGCTAACCATTACAGACTTTGTTAACCCAGGTGGCCTAGAGCCAATTGGCCAGAACCTTTACTTACCAACGGGTGCTAGTGGCGATCCACAAGAAGGTGTTCCTGGTTTGGACGGTTTGGGTGAAATCCGTCAATCCATGTTGGAAGCGTCTAACGTGAATGTAACGGAAGAGTTGGTCAACATGATCGAAGCCCAGCGCGTTTACGAAATGAACTCAAAAGTGATCTCGTCAGTCGATAAGATGATGAGCTTCGTTAACCAGCAGTTATAACGGTTAAGAGCAAGAATTGAGGAGCTCACGATGAAACGTATTTGTCTACTTGCTTTGATTGCCACGATGTCGGGTTGTGCCATGTTAGAGCCGATTGAAACGGATGAAGTGACACAAGCAACGACGGTGGTTGACGCGGTAGAAGGCGATAAATCGAAAGAAGAGAGCAGCGGTATCGTGGATACACTGCGTGGCAGAAGCGATCCGGTTGCGGGTGATCCTGCATGGGCTCCTATTCATCCGAAAAAGAAACCTGAGCATTATGCTGCTGCAACAGGTTCACTGTTTAGCGCCGAGCACATTACCGATCTTTACGACGATTCCAAGCCACGTGGTATTGGCGACATTATTACCGTGACACTGGATGAGACTACCAGCGCCACGAAAAGCGCCAATGCCGATTTATCGAAAACCAATGAAGCGCAAATGGACCCGCTTCAAGTGGGTGGCGAAGAGCTGCAAATTGGTGGCAAATACAATTTCTCTTATGACTTAAATAACTCAAACTCATTTGCGGGTGACTCTTCTGCTAAGCAGAGTAACAGCATCAGTGGTTACATTACTGTTGAGGTGATTGAAGTTTTGGCAAATGGCAACCTCGTTATCCGTGGAGAAAAATGGATGACGCTTAATACGGGTGATGAGTACATACGTTTAAGCGGCACTATTCGTCCTGATGACATTAGTTTCGACAATACTATTGCATCAAACCGCGTTTCTAACGCAAGAATTCAGTATTCTGGCACCGGTGTACAACAAGATATGCAAGAGCCGGGCTTCTTGGCACGATTCTTTAATGTAGCGCTATAACACGCCGTGCTGACGGCAATTTGACTGCAAGAGATAAGTAAGCATGAAAAAACTCCTTTTAATACTGATGAGCGTTGCTCTGTTTTCTACCGCTGCCCAAGCTGCACGTATCAAAGACGTCGCGCAAGTGGCAGGTGTACGAAGCAACCAACTCGTGGGTTATGGTTTGGTTTCAGGCTTACCTGGCACAGGCGAAGCGAACCCGTTTACGGAGCAAAGTTTCGCCGCCATGCTGCAAAACTTCGGCATTCAGATGCCGCCGGGCACAAAGCCGAAAATAAAAAACGTTGCCGCAGTCATGGTAACGGCAGAGTTGCCGCCATTCTCTAAACCAGGTCAGCAAGTAGACGTGACAGTCTCTTCTATCGGTAGTGCCAAAAGTTTGCGTGGTGGTACGCTACTGCAAACGTTCCTCAAAGGTCTCGACGGTCAAGTTTACGCGGTTGCTCAAGGTAATTTAGTGGTGAGCGGCTTCAGTGCTGAAGGTGCTGACGGTTCAAAAATCGTAGGTAACAATCCAACCGTTGGTCTTATCTCTAGTGGTGCGACAGTAGAGCGCGAAATTCCAAACCCATTTGGTCGTGGCGATTACATCACGTTCAACTTGCTTGAGTCAGATTTCACAACGGCTCAACGTATGGCGGATGCGGTAAACAACTTCCTTGGCCCACAAATGGCGAGTGCAGTAGACGCGACGTCGGTACGTGTACGTGCCCCTCGTGATGTCAGCCAGCGTGTGGCGTTCTTATCGGCAATTGAAAACCTAGAGTTCGACCCAGCAGATGGCGCAGCCAAAATCATCGTTAACTCTCGCACGGGTACCATCGTAGTTGGTAAACATGTTCGCCTTAAACCTGCTGCGGTAACGCATGGCGGCATGACGGTTGCGATCAAAGAAAACCTGAATGTTAGCCAACCGAACGGCTTTTCTGGCGGGCAAACCGTTGTCGTGCCAGACTCGGATATCGAAGTCAGCGAAGAGCAGGGCAAGATGTTTAAGTTTGAGCCAGGCTTAACGTTGGATGATTTGGTCCGTGCAGTGAATCAAGTCGGCGCAGCGCCGTCGGATTTGATGGCTATCTTGCAAGCATTGAAACAAGCTGGTGCCATTGAAGGCCAGTTGATCATCATTTAATGGTTAGGAGGTAGGTATAATGAACAATCCTAACGACATTGGTTTTATTCATGACATCAGTTCGCTGGATACCTTGCGTCAAAAAGCAGTGAAGGAAGGTAAAGATGGCGAGCAAGAAGCACTGCGTGCAGCGGCTCGTCAGTTCGAATCTATTTTCACCTCCATGATGTTGAAATCCATGCGAGAAGCCAATGAGGGCTTTGAGTCCAACATGATGAACAGCCAGAACGAGAAGTTCTACCGACAAATGCTGGATGAGCAGATGGCGAGTGAGCTCAGTTCGTCTGGTTCAATGGGCTTGGCCGATATGATTGTTAAGCAATTAACGGCTGGGCAAGGTAACGACAAGAGTGAAACGGCAATGCGTGATGCGGCAAATAATGCCGTGGAATATCGTCGTGTTGACCCGAAAAAAGCGCGTGAGATTGAACAGCGCTTGATTGAATCTGGTCAGCTATCTCGACCAAGCAATGAACCAACTCGATTCGATTCGCCAGAATCTTTTGTTAACTCGATGAAGCCATACGCGGAGAAAGCCGCGAAAGCTCTAGGTGTCGAGCCATCTCTGCTACTTGCGCAAGCGGCTTTGGAAACCGGGTGGGGACAAAAGGTAGTGAAGAACGCGCGTGGCAGCAGCAACAACTTATTTAACATCAAAGCAGATCGAAGCTGGCGGGGGGACAAAGTGACGACTCAAACTCTAGAGTTCCACGATAACACGCCAGTGAAAGAGACGGCAGCGTTTCGCTCCTACTCAAATTACGAAGACAGCTTTAATGACTTTGTGCGCTTTTTAAATGACAACCCACGTTACGAGACGGCATTGCAACAGCGAGGGAATTCAGATTCGTTTATTCGCGGCATCCACAGCGCGGGTTACGCGACCGATCCGAATTACGCAGACAAAGTCCTGCAGGTGAAGCAGAAAATCGAAAGTATGTAATTTACTCTTCGCCAGTTCATGTTGTTTTCGAAGGCTTGCCACAGTGCAAGCCTTTACTTTTTCTGAATATTCACACCTCTATTTTATTTGGCACACCTTTTGCTTTGATGTGTCTAGGTGATCGGTTTTGCCGATTTTATTTCGTTTTTGGGGGCATGTATGGCGTCAGATCTTCTGAATGTAGGTACTCAAAGTGTGCTTACTGCTCAGAGACAATTAAACACCACTGGTCATAACATTTCTAATGTTAATACAGAGGGTTATAGCCGTCAGTCTGTTATCCAAGGTACGAATGATCCGCGCATGTTTGGAGGCTCTACCTACGGCATGGGTGTGCATGTGGAAAATGTTCGCCGCTCGTGGGATCAGTTTGCCGTGAATGAACTGAACTTGTCGTCAACCAACAATGCCAACAAAACGGATACCCAAGACAATCTTGATATGCTCTCTAGCATGTTGAGCTCAGTTGCATCGAAGAAAATCCCAGAGAACTTGAACGAGTGGTTCGATGCGGTCAAAACCATGGCAGATACCCCGAACGATTTGGGGGCACGGAAAGTGGTATTGGAAAAGGCGAAAATCTTCTCTGATACATTAAATGACTTCCATGAAACCGTACGATTGCAATCTGATGTGACCAATAAAAAATTGGATATGGGCATTGAACGCGTGAACCAACTTGCCTTGGAAATCCGCGATGTGCATCGATTAATGATGCGCACACCCGGTCCACATAATGATTTGATGGACCAGCATGAAAAGCTGGTTACTGAGCTATCTGAGTACACCAAAGTAACCGTCACCCCACGCAAAAATGCGGAAGGGTTTAATGTTCACATCGGCAATGGACACACGCTAGTTTCTGGCACGGAAGCAAGCCAGCTCAAAATGATTGACGGCTATCCTGATGTTCACCAAAGACGATTAGCAATGGTGGAAGGAGATGGCATTAAAGCGATCAAGTCTGACGACATGGATGGCAAAATCGGTGCCTTGCTTGAAATGCGCGACAAACACATTCCACAACTTCAGGATGAAATGGGCCGTTTAGCGACGGGATTTTCCTACAAAATTAATCAGCTGCAATCTCAAGGTCTGGATCTTAACGGTAAGATAGGTAAAGACGTATTTACCGACGTGAACTCTGAGCTGGTGGCAAAATCTCGAGTTTTTGCTGCGCCTGACTCTCAGGCTGATGTTGCGGTTTACATTGATGATATCTCAGCGATCAAAGGTGGTGAATATTCGCTACGTTATGATGGCGACCAGTATAGCGTGACAACACCGAAAGGTGAGCAAATGTCGTTGAACATTGATCAATCGGATTCTTCGTTTGTTCTGGATGGTATGAAAGTGCAAATTGGTGAAGGTCTTGCCGCTGGTGAGCGCGTATTGTTGCGCCCAACACGAAGTGGCGCAGCCATCATTAAGATGGAAACTAATGATGCAAAAGCCATTGCCGCGCAAAGTTATGAAGCTTCAACCACTTTTGCTCAAGGTAACGCCAAGTTCAAAATTCGTGAGGCGGGGGATGTCAAAGAATTTGAGGTCACCGTACAACCAGCCGACGAGAAACATGATAAGCCATGGTTAAAGATCACGGACAACAAAGGCAATTTGCTATCGGACAAATACTCATACCCGCTAGACAAAGATAACCCGATGATTGAAATCTCAGTGCCGAAAAGTCATCCGCTGTATAAAAATGGCGATGCGACTGTATTTGAGCTGAGCGAAGGCGCGCTGATGAATGACAAGTTCACCGCGAACTTGGTGCCTTCGGAAGGTGGTAATGGCAACTTGAGAAAAATGCAGAAGATCCAAACAGATAAGATGATGGACGGAAAATCCAGTACTTTGATTGATGTTTATCACAACCTCAATACCGAAGTCGGATTGAAATCTTCTACAGCAAACCGATTAGCCTCTGTCGCTCGCTTAGAGCATGAGGCGGCACAAGAGCGCGTTGCTTCTATCTCTGGCGTTAACCTCGATGAAGAAGCGGCCAACATGATGAAGTTTCAACAAGCGTACATGGCTTCATCACGTGTGATGCAAGCGGCGAATGATACCTTCAATACCATTTTACAACTGAGGTAAGGAGAAGAGATAAGTGCTAACCCGAATTTCTAGTTTCCATAACTATCAGTCCGTACAAAATGATTTGCGTCGTCAAGAGAATAAGGTTCACCATAACCAAGAGCAACTTGCTTCAGGGAAAAAGTTACTGAAACCTAGCGACGATCCCCTTGCGTCGCATTACATTCAAAATATTAGTCAGCAACAAGAACAGCTACAACAATATCTTAGCTCGATAGTGTTGGTGCGTAATCGTCTAGAAAACCACGAAGTTAATATCGCCAATGCAGAGAATTTTGCCGACGAGTCGAAGCGCTTAACGATGGAGATGATTAACGGTGCGTTTTCTGCGGAAGACCGACAAGCAAAGAAGCGTGAGCTAGAAGAGATTGCGAACAACTTCCTTAACTTAGTGAATTCGCAAGATGAATCTGGTAACTACGTGTTTGCTGGCACTAAGCCAAAAAGCCAACCATTCTATCGCGATAAAGACGGTAGTGTTCAGTACGCTGGAGACGATTACCAGCGTAAAATGAAAGTCTCCAGCATGCTTGAGATGCCAATGAACGATCCTGGCAGCAAGCTGTTTATGGAGATACCAAACCCATTTGGCGATTATCAGCCGAATTACGATCTACAAAACGGTTCTGAGTTGCTATTAAACAGAGCCACTAACGTTGATACGAAGGATGATGCGGCGTATCGCGTGACATTTGTCGATATGAACAACGGCAAATTTGGTTACCAACTAGAGCGTAACGGTAAAGTCGTGGATGCCGATGAGTTTTCTCCAGAAAAAGGCATTGAGTACAAAGGCCTGAAAGTGCACGTAAAAGGTCAAATTACGCCTGGCGATAGCATCGAGATCGAAAAGCGGGCAGAGTTCAGCATTTTCGATACCTTCAAGGATGCAATGGCGTGGTCAGATAAATCGGTGTCGGATACGTCGGCGACCGCCAAATTGCACCAAATGACAGAAGAATTTCACGCTGCTTTTATCCATTTGAATAAAGCGCGTACTGATGCTGGCGCTCGATTGAGCACGCTCGATATCCAAGAGCAAAACCACGAAGACTTTAATTTGTCTCTGGCGAAAGCGAAGAGCAACTTTGAGGATTTGGATTACTCTAAAGCCGTTATCGAGTTCAGTGAAAACTCGCGAGCGTTACAGGCATCGCAACAAGCATTCGGTAAGACCAAAGATCTAACTCTGTTTAACTATATTTAGTCTGACTTAAGACACACTGTCTGATTTTTGATGCCTTATGTGCAAAGCCTTAAGTGCGATAAATCGACGTAAATTAAGAGTCATGCTATGCGGCACGATTTTACCCAAAGCGGCAATGACGCGAGAGGCAAGTCGGGCGGCAACAAAGTAGCGGTCAATATCTATGAAGCAAGGTGAGCCTCATTATCCGGAAATGGTTTAGTGATAACGCTAACTTATTGTTTATGTGCTTCTTTTAAAAGCGGTGAAATAAATTTTATAAGTTGGCACACAAATTGTATTGAAAATATCAGAACAGATTTAGAGATTCTAAACCCTGCGTTTAAGGCAGATTTAGCAAGTAATTTTTACGGTCAGTGCTTATCCAAATGAGAGTAAAGCTGGCCGCTTCGCAAAAGCTTGCGAACTCAAAAGGAGAGCAAAATGGCTGTAACAGTTAGTACTAACGTCTCCGCGATGACCGCGCAGCGTTACCTAAACAAAGCGACTGACGAATTAAATACGTCGATGGAGCGCTTATCTTCAGGACATAAGATTAACAGTGCAAAAGATGATGCGGCAGGTCTACAGATCTCTAATCGCTTAACTGCACAGTCTCGTGGTCTAGATGTCGCAATGCGTAACGCGAACGATGGTATCTCGATTGCACAAACCGCTGAAGGTGCGATGAATGAGGCAACATCTGTCATGCAACGTATGCGTGACCTTGCTATTCAATCATCGAACGGTACTAACTCTCCGGCTGAGCGTCAGGCGATCAACGAAGAGTCAATGGCATTGATTGACGAGCTAAACCGTATCGCAGAAACCACGTCATTCGGTGGCCGTCGTCTATTGAACGGCTCATTCGGTGAAGCGGCATTCCAGATTGGTGCGAGCTCAGGTGAAGCAATGATTATGGGGCTAACCAGCATTCGTGCGGACGATACTCGCATGGGCGGTGTGACCTTCTTATCGGAAAACGGTAAAGATAAAGATTGGGGCGTTGACCCAGCTAAATCGGATCTAAAAATCACTTTGCCAGGTATGGGTGAAGACGAAGACGGCAATGTCGATGATCTAGAAATCAACATTAATGCAAAAGCAGGTGACGACATCGAAGAGCTAGCAACGTACATCAATGGTCAATCAGACATGATCAACGCGTCTGTAAGCGAAGATGGCAAGTTACAAGTTTTTGTTGCACATCCAAACGTTCAGGGTGAAATTTCAATTTCGGGTGGATTGGCGTCTGAGCTTGGTTTGAGCGATGAACCTCTTAGAACATCAGTACAAGATATTGATATGACAACCGTACAAGGTTCTCAAAACGCTATCTCTGTGCTGGATTCGGCACTGAAATACGTGGATTCACAACGTGCGGATCTGGGTGCGAAGCAAAACCGTCTGAGCCACAGCATCAACAACTTGGCAAACATCCAAGAAAACGTTGACGCGTCGAACAGCCGAATTAAAGACACGGACTTTGCGAAAGAAACCACGCAAATGACCAAAGCACAAATTTTGCAACAAGCAGGTACATCGATTCTTGCTCAAGCGAAACAGTTGCCAAACTCTGCAATGTCACTATTGCAGTAGTTTACTTAGCCTGTACTCAATACATTCAGACGTGGATGGGAATGCAGGCTTTTGGCAAGCAACTTTATAATAGAATGAGCGGCTCTCTCATCTCTCACCTGCCAATCATTTTCAATGTAGAGTTGCACCCGGTATGCCGGAAATGTGTTCATTTCTCTTGATCTCCACATAGGCTCTGGCGACCAACCTAGCCCCAGTTCTCTCAAAGGAAAAGGGGCTTTTTCTTTTCTGCATTTTCCTTCTTTTATTTTCTCTATTCATTTCCTTATCTCTTGTTTTTGATGTTTTTCTGTACAATTTAGCCCTCTCGGCTCAATTTGTAGAAACTTGAGCACTTTTTCTTACTTTTCTTCAATTTTATTAGCTAAATCTCGCAATGTTATTTTTTTAAATTTTTTTCTAAAGCTTCTGAATTTGGTGTCGTTAATAGGGGTAACTTTGAGAGAACTACTTGGTTTTCCGAGACGTCGGAAACCGCTATACCGGAAAATCAATTGGAGAAATCACCATGGCAGTGAATGTAAACACTAACGTATCAGCGATGACCGCTCAGCGTTACCTAAACAACGCAAACTCAGCTCAACAAACTTCTATGGAGCGTTTGTCTTCGGGGTTCAAAATCAACAGCGCAAAAGATGACGCTGCGGGTCTTCAAATTTCGAACCGTTTGAACGTACAAAGCCGTGGTTTGGATGTGGCGGTTCGCAACGCGAACGACGGTATCTCAATTGCACAAACCGCTGAAGGTGCAATGAACGAGACCACTAACATTCTTCAACGTATGCGTGACTTGTCTCTACAATCAGCAAACGGCTCAAACTCGAAATCAGAGCGTGTGGCGATTCAAGAAGAAGTGACCGCGCTAAATGACGAACTAAACCGTATCGCAGAAACCACGTCTTTCGGTGGTAACAAGCTACTAAACGGCACACACGGTGCGAAATCGTTCCAAATCGGTGCGGATAACGGTGAAGCAGTGATGCTTGAGCTAAAAGACATGCGTTCAGACAACAAAATGATGGGCGGTGTGAGCTACCAAGCTGAAAGTGGTAAAGGTAAAGACTGGAACGTTGCTGAAGGTAAGAACGACCTAAAAATCAACCTAACGGACAGCTACGGTCAAGAGCAAGAAATCAACATCAGCGCAAAAGCGGGTGACGATATCGAAGAGCTTGCGACTTACATTAACGGTCAAACTGACCTAGTGAAAGCATCAGTAGACCAAGATGGTAAACTGCAAATCTTTGCTGGCAACAACAAAGTCGAAGGCGAAGTCGAGTTTTCAGGCGGCCTATCTGGCGAGCTAGGTTTGGGCGAAGGTAAAAAAGTGACGGTAGATACTATTGACGTAACCTCAGTTGGTGGCGCACAAGAATCTGTGGCTATCATCGATGCGGCACTGAAATACGTAGACAGCCACCGCGCAGAGCTGGGTGCATTCCAGAACCGTTTCAACCATGCAATCAGCAACTTGGACAACATTAACGAGAACGTGAACGCGTCGAAGAGCCGTATCAAAGATACTGACTTCGCGAAAGAAACGACTCAAATGACCAAGTCACAAATTCTATCGCAAGCGTCAAGCTCAATCCTTGCGCAAGCGAAACAAGCGCCAAACTCAGCGCTAAGTCTGCTAGGTTAATCACCTTAATAAGACAAGATACAAAAGCCAGGCTCATCCCTGGCTTTTTTGCTTATCGGCTATAACGATTTAGATGCGTCCCAACAGGATGTTCGACAAGGCACTCATATCGATTAGATGGTCTCTTTAAATACCAATGTTGCCGCGATGGTGGCGCAGAGACACCTGAGTCAAGCGGCAGCGCAAAACGTCGAGTCACAACGGAACCTCACTTCTGGTTTTCGAATTAACTCGGCGAGTGATGATGCGGCAGGTTTACAGATATCCAATACTCTCCATGTACAAACGAGAGGGCTTGATGTCGCCTTAAGAAATGCGCACGATGCTTATTCGGTCGCGCAAACCGCGGAAGGCGCGTTACATGAGAGCAGTGATATTTTGCAACGGTTACGCTCTCTAGGGCTTCAAGCGGCAAATGGTAGTAACGATACCAGTGACCGACAAAGCATCCAATACGAGGTCGTAGCGCTGCAGGATGAGCTTGATCGTGTCGCGATCACAACGACATTTGCGGATAAAAATTTATTTGATGGTTCTTATGGCTCGCAAAGCTTTCATATTGGCGCGAACGCTAACTCAATCTCTTTGACGTTACGTAATATGCGTAGCCATATCCCAGAGATGGGAGGGCTGCATTATGTTGGTGATGCGGTCGATAAAGATTGGCGAGTCACTAAAGATAACCAAACTCTAAAAGTCGAATACCAAGACAGTAAAGGGCAAACCCAAACGGAATCCATTGGGCTCAAATTGGGTGATCGCGTAGAACAGGTCGCCACTTACATCAATGCTCAACAATCGGTAGTGAGTGCCTCAGTAACGGAAAACAATGAACTGCAATTCTTTGCCTCTACGATCAAGGCGCCAGAGGGCGTGGTTCTCGATGGGAGTTTAGCGGATGAGCTTGATATAAGCACTGGTCAATTAGTCACAATGGATGACATCGATATGTCGACGGCTGGTAAGGCGCAGCTTTCAATAGGGGTGATTGATGCAGCGATCAAGTACGTTGATTCGCACCGAAGTGAAATTGGCAGCTTTCAGAATCGTGTAAATGGTTCGGTGGATAACTTAAATACCGTGAATCGGAGTGTTACGGAATCCAAGAGTCGAATAAGAGACACGGATTTTGCAAGAGAGTCTACGGAAATGGTGCGTTCTCAAGTGCTCCAAGATGCGACAACTGCGTTATTGGCTCAGGCAAAACAAAGGCCGAGTTCGGCACTTGGTCTACTCAGTTGAATCTGGTAAGAAAGCATAAACTTCAGGTAATAAAAAACGCTGCCAATGGCAGCGTTTTTTCGTGTTCGGCTAAGTAAAAATTACTTAGTTACACGTAGAACTGGAGTTTCACCAACAGTCACAGAACCAGAAAGCTTGTTCAGCTCTTTGATTTCGTCCATGTTAGAGATAACAACTGGAGTTAGCGTTGACTTCGCTTTCTCTTCTAGAAGAGCTAGATCGAATTCAATTACAGTGTCGCCAGCTTTAACAGTTTGACCTTCTTCAGCGATACGCGTGAAGCCTTCGCCTTTTAGTTCAACTGTGTCGATACCGAAGTGAACGAAAAGCTCAACACCGTCGTCAGACTCGATAGAGAATGCGTGGTTAGTTTCGAAGATCTTACCGATAGTACCGTTTACAGGAGCTACCATTTTGTTGCCTGCTGGCTTGATAGCAATACCGTCACCAACGATTTTCTCAGCGAAAACAACATCTGGCACGTCTTCGATGTTTACAATCTCACCAGAAAGTGGCGCGATGATTTCGATAGCACCAGCGTCAGCGCTGTCATCAGATACAAGCTTCTTAAGTTTGTCAAACAGACCCATTGTGTCATGCTCCTAAGGTTTGGTTTTATTCTGTCGAATTATAGTATACCAATATAGCGCATTAGACGACTTTTTTCGCCGTCTAATGGCCATTAAGTATTGAATTACTTGGTACTACCGATTACTGAGCTTTCTCAGCAATAAACTTTTCTACCACTGCTTCGATTTCTGCAGCTGTTGGTAAAGAAAGGGCTTCTTCAGCCATTGCTTTCACTTCTGCGAAGTTAGAGTTACGAACTACTTTCTTCACTTTAGGGATTGAAATGCCGCTCATTGAGAACTCGTCCAGACCCATACCTAGAAGTAGAAGCGTTGCACGCTCGTCACCTGCAAGTTCACCACACATACCAGTCCATTTACCTTCTGCGTGAGAAGCGTCAATAACTTGCTTGATCACGGTTAGTACTGCTGGTGATAGTGGGTTGTAAAGATGAGAGATCATCTCGTTACCACGGTCTACCGCTAGCGTGTACTGAGTTAGGTCGTTTGTACCGATAGAGAAGAAAGACACTTCCTTCGCTAAGTGGTGTGCGATCGCAGCAGCAGCAGGAGTTTCAACCATAACACCGATTTCGATGTTTTCGTCAAACGCGTGGCCTTCAGCACGTAGCTCTTCTTTGTACTCTTCGATCGCTTTCTTAAGCTCACGGATTTCTTCGACAGAGATGATCATTGGGAACATAATACGCAGTTTGCCGTGTGCAGAAGCACGTAGGATGCCACGTAGCTGATCACGAAGGATTTCACGACGATCCAGACTGATACGTACAGCGCGCCAGCCTAGGAATGGGTTCATCTCTTTTGGAAGATCCATGTATGGGAGATCTTTATCGCCGCCGATATCCATAGTACGGATGATCACAGCTTGACCGTTCATTGCTTCCGCAACTTCTTTGTACGCTTGGTACTGTTCTTCTTCAGTTGGAAGTGCAGTACGGTCCATAAATAGGAATTCAGTACGGTACAGACCAACACCTTCACCGCCGTTACGGAGGATACCGTCACAGTCTTTCACTGTACCGATGTTACCGCAAACTTCTACACGGTGACCGTCAGTCGTTTCTGCGTGTAGGTCTTTCAGTTTCGCTAGCTCTTCTTTTTCAGCTAGGAATGCCGCTTTAACCGCTTTCGCTTCTTCTAGTTCAGCTTCTGATGGGTTAACAACAATCTTGTTGTTCATCGCGTCAAGAATCAGCATATCGCCATTCTTAACTTTTTTCGTGATGTCGTTAGTACCAACGATAGCAGGAAGCTCAAGAGAGCGAGCCATGATTGAAGTGTGAGATGTACGACCGCCGATATCACAAGCAAAACCAAGTACGTAGTCTAGGTTAATCTGTGCCGTTTCAGATGGCGTTAGGTCGTAAGCAACTAGGATAACTTCTTCATTGATGTCGCTAAGCGAAACAATGTTGATACCCAGTGCGTTTTTCACAAAACGAGAACCGATATCGCGGATGTCAGTTGCACGTTCTTTTAGGTATTCGTCATCTAGTGACTCAAGAGCACATGCTTGCTCTTCGATAACTGAGTGGATAGCGTGATCCGCAGTCATCTTGTCGTTTTTGATAAGTGCTAGGATCTCTTCTTCTAGCTCTTCGTCTTCAAGAAGCATGATGTGACCTTCAAAGATCGCTTCTTTTTCTTCACCAAACGTTTCAAGCGCTTTTTGCTTGATAGTTTCTAGCTGAGCTGCAGATTTGTTACGAGCGTCGAAGAAACGCTGAACTTCAGCTTCTACTTGATCGTCAGAAATAGTGTTTGTGTTTAGGACAATTTCATCTTCTTGAAGTAGTAGTGCTTTACCGATTGCAATACCAGGAGATGCTAGGATGCCTGAAATCATAGCCTTACCTTAAGTTTGGTCAACTTTATAAAACGGGAGAATAATGGGTGCGCTAACGAATAGTTTTAGCTTAGTTTTGAGCCTATTTCCAACGAAGCCATTTTGCTTTCACAAAATGGCTTCTGGAGTAGGAGACCGGATTAGTGTAGTTGGTCCATTAGAGCAACTAGGTGGTCAACTGCTTGCTGAGCTTGTGGGCCTTCAGCAGAAATAGTTACTTGAGTACCTTTTACTAGGCCTAGTGTTTGTAGTTTGAATAGGCTCTTAGCGCTAGCGCTTTTACCGTTAGAAGTCACAGTGATGTCTGCGTCGAATGCTTTTGCTTCTTTAACAAACTGTGCAGCTGGACGAGTGTGAAGGCCGTTTTCTGCTGTGATTTCTACTTGCTTCTCGTACATGTGATATACCCCAATAAATGTATTTTTTTGTTAGTTTGTGACTAGATTTTAGCTTAACTGCTTTACATCTTGTGCGCTAGCACGGGAAGAGTTCAAAGCGCGTCAGTTCTGATACTAGTCAAAAGTTTGGTAACTACGCAACTGTTTGCGTGCGTAATCACTTTGAAACCTTTTTGTGTTCTGCTTCTTTATTTTGAAGCTAGAAATAAAACACCCTGATATTACCAAAGGTAGGGCAGGGATCAACAAAAAAGCCCCTAAACGGGGCTTTTTTAAACTAAAAATTGATTTGAACACATATTATTGTTGGTTCTCTTTTTCGGTAAAGATACCTGCAAAGAGTGCTGTGCTTAGGTAACGCTCACCTGAACTTGGTAGAACGGTTACAATTGTTTTTCCTTCAAATTCAGGGAGTTCTGCAAGTCGGTTGGCTGCAACAACAGCCGCACCAGATGAGATACCAGCTAGGATACCTTCCTCTTCCATTAGGCGACGAGCCATCTCAATCGCTTCTTCTGAGGTGACTTGCTCAACGCGGTCAATAATGTCTAAATCGAGGTTACCTGGGATGAAACCAGCACCGATACCTTGGATTTTGTGCGGAGCAGGTTGAATTTCTTCGCCAGCAAGTGCTTGTGCAATAACTGGAGACTCTGCTGGCTCAACTGCGACAGAAGTGATGGCTTTGCCTTTTTCACCTTTGATGTAACGGCTTGTACCTGTGATAGTACCGCCCGTACCGACACCAGCAACGAATACGTCGATTTCACCGTCTGTCGCTTCCCAAATCTCAGGGCCCGTAGTCTTTTCGTGGATCTCTGGGTTCGCAGGGTTGTCAAATTGTTGAAGAAGTAGGTACTTCTCAGGGTTGCTTGCTACGATTTCTTCTGCTTTAGCAATCGCCCCTTTCATGCCTTTCGCCGCTTCAGTCAGCTCAAGGTTAGCGCCCAGTGCTTTAAGTAGCTTACGGCGTTCTAGGCTCATTGATTCAGGCATGGTCAATGTTAGCTTGTAACCGCGAGCGGCCGCTACGAATGCTAGAGCAACACCTGTGTTACCACTGGTAGGCTCTACAAGCTCTACACCTGGCTTAAGAAGCCCCGCTTTCTCTGCTTCCCAAATCATGTTTGCACCGATACGGCACTTAACACTGAAGCTAGGGTTACGCGCTTCAATTTTCGCGAGAACTTTGCCTTTGCTTACTTTGTTTAGACGAACGAGAGGTGTATTACCGATAGTAAGAGAGTTATCTTCGTAGATTTTGCTCATAGTGATGTTCCTTCATTACACGTTGTGTGAATATGGATAGAAGAATATGCGGTATGAAAAAAAGGGAAAAGGATTAAAAAGTTATATCTTATTAGGTTGGCCCAGAACTCGATAAAAGAAAAGGGAAAAGCTGGCGCAGATCCCTTTCCTTAATCTCTAATCGACTATCGTTGGTGCTTAAACTCCGCCACCCACATAGCGGTTGCGCCACATATTGCTACAGGCATGACAATGAGGTTCAAAATTGGGATCGTCGTAAACACAGACACCAATACCCCAAAGCCATAGGCCTTACCTTGCTTTTGTTTCAATTTGTAACGCATGTCGTTAAATGGGATTTTATGGTTATCAAACGGGTAGTCACAATATTGAATCGCGAGCATCCAAGCGGTAAAAATAAACCATAAAAATGGGCCTACTGTTTGCCCAAGGGCAGGGATGAGCAATAACAGGAATAGGCCTATTGCTTTAGGTAAGATGTAAAGCAGCTTTCTCCATTCACGAGCTAAAACGCGAGGAACATCTTTCAGAACGGCAGTGAATCCATCATCATTTACTTTTTGTCCCGTTAAGTACTCTTCCACTTTTTCAGCTAAGAGGCCATTGAATGGCGCGGCGATAAAGTTCGCGAGCGTGCTGAAAAAATAGGAGAAGGTAGCGAGTATCGTCAGAGCGAGTAAAGGCCAAAGAATGTAAGTTAACCAGGATAAAAACTCAGGCAGCTGCCCAATCCAGCCTTCTATCCATATATTAAGGTTTGAAAATAGATAGAAGATGGCACCACCTACAAGCAAGATATTTGCAAGTAGAGGTAAGATGACAAAGCGCCTGATTTTAGGGGCAAGTGCCAATTGTATCCCGTATAGAAAATAACCGAACCCGGTTCTCTGCTGATTGTTTTGCTTCATGTCTATTTTGGCTTCGTGTAAATGAAAACTCATTGTACCTGTGAGGACTTTTCTTTCAATGCCCTGACAAATGACGTCTTGTTAAGTGGAATCGTGGCAAGAATCACAACAAAAAACGGAACTTCTTGCATTAAGTTGTTCTAAATCTACATATAGTTTTGGTAAAGTAAACGTATCATTCAGATTTATTGCACTTGGGTTGCTGCTCAAGGAACTGCGAGTAGTAAAAACAAGTATATTGAGAGTAAATAATGCAGGAATTGCGATTCGTACTCATTGTTGTTGGCGCATTAGCCATCGCGGCATTGCTGTTTCATGGTTTGTGGAGCAGTAAAAAAGAAGGCAAAGCAAAGTTTGGTAACAAGCCGCTTGGTAAGCTGGATGTTGACCAAGGGGACAAAAATGATCTTGTCGAGAAAGAACGAGATTTCGCTCCCGCTCCTGAAGATGACTTTGAGATCATTCGTAAAGATCGCAAAGAACCAGATTTTGGAATGGCGAGTTCTTTCGACAACAAATTTGAATCTGACCCGCTATTCGGTGGCCCATCTGAAGTAACACAGACACAGCAGGAGCCAGATGACATCCCTTCATTTGTTGCAGAAAAAGATAAAGAAGAGGACGTTGAGCCTGTTGTACAAGCACCAGTAGCTGAAGATCCATTCCAGCCTGCTGTGGAAGAAGAAGCTATTCCCGCCGCGTTTGATATTACTGAGAA
This sequence comes from Vibrio antiquarius, assembly GCF_000024825.1. Lineage (NCBI taxonomy): Bacteria > Pseudomonadati > Pseudomonadota > Gammaproteobacteria > Vibrionales > Vibrionaceae > Vibrio > Vibrio antiquarius. The sequence goes on along the minus strand of NC_013456.1, from coordinate 2,825,177 downwards.
AGAACAGCAAGTCGAAACGGTTAGCGATTCTGTCGTTGCAGAGCCTAAGGAAGAGCCAAAGCCAGAACCTGAAATGCAAGTGATTGTATTGAATGTGCACTGCGCGGGTGAAGAGCCATTTGTTGGTACTGCTTTATTTGAGAGTATGCAACAAAACGGCTTAATTTATGGCGAGATGGATATTTTCCACCGTCATGTCGACTTGTCCGGTAACGGCAAAGTGTTGTTTAGCGTCGCTAATATGATGCACCCTGGTACGTTTGAGCATGCTGATCCTGCTGAGTTTACAACGAAGGGTATTTCATTCTTCATGACATTGCCTTGTTATGGCGAGGCTGAACAGAACTTCAACTTAATGCTCCGAACTGCGCAGCAAATTGCTGATGATTTAGGTGGCAACGTTCTTGATGACCAGCGTAACTTAATGACGCCAGACCGTTTAGCGTCTTATCGACGTCAAATAGTTGAGTTTAATGCCGCTAACGCATAATCTTAACAGCAAATAATAATAGGGCTCCGGATGGAGCCCTTTTTCTTGGATTTCCCAACCTCACCGATTGAAAATACACGGGGCTTTACTATGTCTGAATCAGTACTTCAGCGATTAGAAGAACTAAAAGAGTCGTTGCATTACCACGCTGTGCGTTACTACGTGGAAGATAACCCAGAGATCCCTGATGCCGAGTACGACCGTTTAATGCGAGAGCTCCTGGATATTGAAGCTGAGAACCCTGATTTAATTACCGTAGATTCACCAAGTCAACGTGTCGGTGGACAACCTCTCTCTGCGTTTAGCCAAGTGACACATGAAGTACCGATGCTTTCGCTTGATAATGCGTTTGATGACAGCGAACTTGATAGTTTCCATAAGCGAGCACAAGAGCGGGTGGGCAGTCAGAGTGTAAAAGAATACTGTTGTGAGCCGAAATTGGATGGACTCGCAGTTAGTTTACTGTATGAGAACGGAGTGTTAGTGCAGGCGGCAACACGAGGTGATGGCACTACCGGCGAGAACATCACAGAGAATGTTCGCACGATTAAAGCCATTCCTTTAAAACTCAGAGGTAATGACTGGCCAAATCGTCTTGAAGTTCGTGGTGAAGTCTTTATGCCGAAAGCTGGGTTTGAAAAGCTCAATGAATTAGCAAGGAAGAAAGGCGAAAAAATCTTTGTCAACCCACGTAACGCTGCGGCTGGTAGCTTACGACAATTGGATTCACGCATTACGGCTTCTCGTCCGCTTAGCTTTTATGCATACAGTGTGGGCGTGGTGCAAGGCGCTGAATTGGCGGCAAGTCACTACGAACGCTTCTTGCAAATTAAATCTTGGGGATTACCAATGTGCCCGGAGACCAAGCGAGTTGAAAGCTTGGCAGATGTAAAAGCTTACTACCAAGATATCTTGCAGCGTCGTGATGCCCTTCCTTATGAGATCGATGGTGTCGTCATTAAAATTGACGATATTGCCGTGCAAGAGCGTCTTGGATTTGTTGCTCGCGCTCCACGTTGGGCGATTGCCTACAAATTCCCGGCTCAGGAAGAAATGACGACGTTGAATGAGGTGGAATTCCAAGTCGGTCGTACTGGTGCGATTACACCTGTTGCTAAACTAGAGCCTGTATTTGTTGGCGGGGTAACGGTAAGTAATGCGACGCTTCATAACGCAGATGAGATAGAACGTCTGCAAGTTAAGATCGGTGATCACGTTGTGATTCGTCGAGCGGGTGATGTTATTCCTCAAGTCGTTTCTGTCATCAAAGAGCGTCGACCAGAAACAGCGCGAGATATTATTTTTCCAACTCAGTGTCCTGTTTGTGGTTCGCATGTTGAACGAATCGAAGGAGAGGCGGTAACACGTTGTACGGGTGGCTTAGTTTGCCAAGCCCAACGTAAACAAGCGCTAAAACACTTTGTGTCTCGTAAAGCGTTAGACGTTGACGGTCTAGGCGATAAAGTGATCGAGCAACTTGTTGACCGTGAGATGGTGAAAACTCCTGCTGACTTATTTAAGTTATCTGCGGGGATTTTAACGGTATTAGATCGCATGGGGCCAAAGTCTGCGCAGAACATTGTGAATGCGTTAGAAAAATCAAAAGAGACAACGTTACCTCGCTTTTTGTATTCGCTTGGGATTCGTGAAGTTGGCGAGGCAACCGCCGCAAACCTAGCAATGCACTTTAAAACGTTGGAAGCCATCCAAAATGCTAACGAAGAGCAGTTAATTGAAGTGCAAGACATCGGTGCTGTGGTTGCTCAACATATTACGACTTTCTTCAGTGAAGAGCAGAACCAAGCAGTGGTTAAAGATTTGCTTGAACAAGGGATCCACTGGCCAGAGATTAATACGACTGAGCAGGTAGGAGAGCTACCGTTAGAAGGTAAGACAGTTGTATTGACAGGAACACTTTCTCAATTAGGTCGCACAGAGGCTAAAGAAGCCCTCCAATCCCTAGGTGCAAAAGTGACAGGTAGTGTTTCTAAGAAAACGGATATTTTGTTTGCTGGTGAAAATGCAGGTTCGAAGTTGGCAAAGGCACAAGAACTGGGTATCGAGATCAAAACAGAACAAGACTTACTCGAGTTGATGAATTAAGTATTATCAAAAAAGCTAAAAAACAACTAAAAGCCCCACATGGTAAGCATGTGGGGCTTTTTCTTGCCCATAATTAAGTGCTTTTTTATTGAGTTTTTTATGCTTTTTATCTTTTCAGTGATCAAGATCTCCCATTGAATTATTAAGGTTTTTTACTTCTTTAGTCTGCGAGTGACTTCAAGCTGGAATTCTAGGTTGCTATTTAAGTTGTTGATATTTAATGTTTAACTGTCTTTTTGTGTTGGTGTTGTTAAAAGTAAGATCTGGATCAATAACTTATATGGAACTTTGGACTGGCTCATATTTTTTTAGAAAAAAAATAAGTTCCGTTTGGATGTTTTTAGCTGCGAAGTTAGTCTTAATCACGTGGATACACGGTGTGTATGCAGGAACTAAAAAAAGCCAAATTAGAAATAATGAGGTTTGATCAGGAATTTACTTCTCTCCTTCGGCGGCCAACTAAAGGTGAGATAGAAAAATACAGCTATATCCATTTTTAGGAGTTTTTCCATGGACAAATTTTTTAAGGTTTCAGCGTTAACCGCAGCAATGTTTGGTGTTGTTGCTGTTGCTCCAGCTACAGCGTCTACTGAAAGTGCAGCAGGTGGCGAGTACGTAGAGAAAGTGAACGAATTTATGCAAGACTCTAGTCTTAATGCATTATTTCTAGTTGATACTCGTTCTCGTACTCGTACAACAGGTAAGCCAGGCGGTGAAAACGGTGACCGTTGGAGTCGTCTAAACTACTCTTCTTACAACGCAATTTTAGACTTTACTTCTGGCTACCACGATGGTTGGGTTGGTGCAGATGTTGCGGCTTACTATTCTGGCGACCTTTACAACGATAGCCTTTACAATTCAAACGAAGGCTACCTATGTAACGAAATTTCAACTTGTAACAACCTAGACTGGGGTGCAGGTGATGGTCAACAGCTTAAAGTTTACAAAGCAGCACTGAAGTTCAAAGCAAACGAAAGCTTCAACGCGCGCTTTGGTATGCTACAAGCGGGTGGTAACGGTACTATTGGTAACGTTTGGAGTTTCGTACCTGGTACTTACCGTGGTTTCGAATTGAACGCTAAATTAGGTGATTTCAACCTAAGCTACTTTGGTGCAGACCAATTTACAGCACCTTGGCTACTTCACGAAGATGACTACGCGCCAGCGCTTTGGTCTGATACTTCATGGAGCTACCTACACTCTCTAGGCCTAAACGGTAACCTAACTGACAGCTTGTTTATGCAACTTGGTTTGGGTCAAGCTACTGGCGTTCAATATGCAAATGGTATCGACTGGGGTGCAGGTCAAGTAACTAGCTACCACAACGAAACGGACAACACTTCTTACAAGGCTTACTTGAAGTACACTGTGAGTGACCGTACAACTCTAGCATTTGATTTCTACGGTGTTGACGATGATGTGAAATACGATGGTCTAGGTTTCCACACTGGTCTATCTTTGAATCAATCTTTCGGCAAGCTAGCTTGGATGTCTGAGCTACGCTACACAGACACAGACAACCGTGCTGACTTCGTTCCACGTACAATTCATACTTACGGTATGAACAACGGTACTTGGTCTCAGTGGTGGGATGCACTGTCTGACTGGAACAAAGCGGGTGAGCTAGCGTGGTACAACCGTCTATCTTACAACCAAGGTAACGGCTGGAACTACTACCTAGGCTTTGGTTACGGTACTGGAGCTGATTCTGCAGCAAGCGGTGCATCAGGTGACTGGGATTACGAAAGTGAATACGCAGTTAACGCGACAGTATCTTACTCTCTACAGAGTGGCGCACTGAAAGGTTCTACGATCCGTCTACACGGTACAATCCTAGAGCGCGATGAGTACGCTGGTGCTGGTGATGCGGATGAAACGGACCTACGTCTACAAGTTCTTATCCCTTACAGCTTCCACTAATACTTAGTGAGATGATAAAAAGGAGCCGCTAGGCTCCTTTTTTATTTTACTTCTCGACCATCATATATTTTGCAATATAACGGCGGTAACATATGCACGTTACCGTTTGGTAACTCACACTTTATCTCTGGGGCTAGCGTACGTCCACCTGAAGCACCATTGGCATGAGTAGTTAATGGAGCTAGGGCAAAACATGCTAACAATAGACCAGCTAAAAATCTCATAATCATCACCTTAATGTAGACATTGAATATCTACTTGCTTGGGTAAATAATGACTTTACTGAAAAGTAAGGTATCAATAGTTTACTTATATCGAACTAACTACTGACTTCTATATTAGTTCCATTCTCCGCCTCTAAATCGACACATTTCACTTGGAATATTAGTGACATCACCACTTGGCAATTTACATTCGACTATCGGTCCTAAATTAGTTGTACCACCATTTCCGTTGGTGTAGGCAAAGGAAGAAAAAGAAAAGATACCGCATAACATTAAAAAGAGAAGTTTCTTCATAGTACATCCTCTTACTTACCAAATAAAAAGCATTCAACTTAAATGCTTATGCGTTAAGTATGTATGGGGGGGCAAAAAGATCAAAAAATAATTCAATAAAGTTTTATTTTTTAAAATAAATTTAGAAAGATAATTTATATCGATATATTTCTATCTTATTGATTAACGTATGATGAAGAATTAAATAATTGGAAGAAGATGGTAGGATATTAATAATATTTCTGCTACTTATTTTTTGTTCGATTCTAATTAAATCAATGAAATTAAAGCGGTTGTTTAGATTAAAGTAATGGAGCATAGTTTGCCCCATTACTTTGGCATAAATTACTTAGAATCAGGCTCAATGATTAAAATAATACCATCGATATCTTTTATTTTAACGCGCGTTCCTGCTGGAAGTGCTTGATCCGACTGTGCCGACCATGTGGTATCGGCAACCTTGATACGATTGAGCCCAACAGAAAAGTCCTCTTCAATGGTAAGTGTGCGTCCGATTAACTGCTTATACTTTTGGTTCAGATCTCTTTCTTGGTCTTCTTTCTTGTCTTTAGACCATTGTCGTCGCCACCATAACCAAGTGGTGATTAAGCTGAAACTTGCAAAGCAAAGCCATTGTAATTGCCAGCTCATTGGCAAAACGGTCATTAGTGCCCCAACGATAAGTGCAGAAACTCCGAGCCAGAGAAAATATCCCGCAGTCCCAAGTAGCTCTACCGCTAGAAGTGCAAAACCGAAGGCTAGCCAATGCCAGAAAGAGACGCCTTCCAGCAAACTGAAAAAGTCCATAAGTTATTCTTTATCTTGTTGTTTAAACATCTCTGCTATCCCTGCAACCGAGCCCATTAGTCCGGTCGCTTCTAATGGAAGCATAATGATTTTGCCGTTTTCGGCTTGACCAATGCTTTTGATCGCTTCGGTATAGCCCTGAGCAATGAAGTAATTGACGGCTTGCATATCGCCTTTGGCAATCGCTTCAGAAACCATATAAGTCGCTTTTGCTTCTGCCTGCGCGGCGCGTTCTCGAGCTTCAGCATGGAGAATAGCAGACTGCTTTTCGCCCTCAGCTTTTAATATCTCCGATTGCTTATGACCTTCAGCCTTTAAAATTTCAGCTTGGCGTACCCCTTCTGCTTCGAGAATCTCCGCTCGTTTATTTCGCTCGGCTTTCATTTGAGCATTCATCGCCGCCGTTAGATCGGATGGTGGCTGGACATCTTTTATTTCAATTCGCGTGACTTTTACACCCCACGGGTTGGTGGCTTGGTCAACAATTGCCAGCAGCTTGGAGTTGATCATGTCACGCTGACTCAGCATTTCGTCCAACTCCATTGAGCCTAAAACGGTACGGATATTGGTGAGAGTTAAATTTCTAATGGCATGTTCCAAATCGTTGACTTCATAAGCCGCTTTGGCAGCATCGATGACTTGAACAAATCCGACCGCATCAATAACCACGTTAGCGTTGTCTTTTGAAATAACTTCTTGCGCTGGAATATCAAGAACGCGCTCCATCATGTTGACTTTTTGCCCTATCTTATCAACAAATGGAATGATCAAGTTTAAGCCGGGTTTTAGCGTATGGGTGTAGCGTCCGAAGCGTTCGACTGTCCAGTTATTTCCTTGTGGCACCGTCTTAATGGCTGAAGATAAGATAACTACAGCAAGAACGACGAAAATACCGATGGTAATCAGTGAATCAATTGGCATGAGTTATTCCCTTAAGTGCATATTGTCCGATTCATTTTTACCTATTTATAGACAATAGACAATTGAAGTTCTGAGAACCTTAAGAGGTTATTGGTTTTTTATATAACAAAGGCCGGAATATCCGGCCTTTAGTTGAAGTTTCGCTTTCAGCTAGTTAGTACAGAATCGAATACAGCTGACGGCGATATTTGCTTGCTAATGCGTTGCCTTGACCTAGCGCGCTGAGAATATCCATAAAAGTCTTCTTCACTTCACCGTCTTGGGCGCCCAAGTCTTTTTTAAGAATATTCCACAGCAGTTCCAGCGCTTCTTCATCACGACCCACTTGGTTGTACTGTACCGCCAATTCACAAGCAAGTTCGAAGTTTGCCATGTCTGCTGCGTATGCTTGTTCTAGTCGTTGTAACTCAGGGCTATCTGCAGCCTGCAAATGCAGCTCGAGCTTGGCTATTAGACTCTTGTAGTAGTTATCTTGATACTCAAGAGGGATAGCGTTCAGTAGCTCTTGGGCGACATCAAATTGTTTGGTTTCTAATAAACAATCAGCCATCGCGAGTTTCACATCACCACGCTCTTGCAGTTCTGGCGGCAAAGTGTGGATGATGCTCAAAGCCTGAGCATGCTCACCTTGGTGAAGAAGTTCACTGACTTGTTTTAATAGTTGTTCATCTGGGCTTGGCAAATGCTTTTGTAGCATGGTAGCAATGGCATCAATTGGCTGAGGGCCTCCCAGACCATCGACGGCTTGACCATTTATAAACAGCGCGATAGTTGGCAATACTTGCACGCCAAATTGAGACGCTAAAGCGGGCTGATCTTCACAATTTAATAAAGCAAGCGTAAATGCACCGTTGTACTGTTGAGCAAGAGATTGCAACTCAGGGAGTATCTGTGCGCTTTCTGGTTGAGCATTGGCCCAAAAGTGGATCAGAACGGGCGTGTTCATTGATCCTTCAAGAGTTTCGCGAAAGTTCTGTTCTGTTATCTCAACGATAAATGGGGATTGCATCAGAGTATCCTTGCTTTGTGTCTTGTCGTTGATAATAGATATGGAGTTGATTTAAGGGAAATTCAAGCGATGGTTGCTAATCATCATCAATAATGAATCATTCTATTTTGTCAAAGGATGCGGTAAGAGAGTGGTGTTACTGCTGAATAGGTGTAAGGCAAAAAGAAAACGCTGCCGAAGCAGCGCAGTTCTAATGCTATTTGTTAGTGCGGTATCAAAATAGGATGAACATGGTCAACACTACACCCACACTAAGCCAGTTAAGCTGATTTAATGTCATTGTTGCCTCGCAGTAGTAAAAACATTGCTACAAAACGTAATGGGTGGCGATACCAAATCTAAGCAACTCATTCACTTTAGGTTGAATAGTGCTCACTGAATTGCGTAGAAATTGATTCGTTTGCTTGAGGTTTTTTTAACCTACATGCTCATAATGACATCACATTGTTACGATGAAATTACATTGTGACAAAACTTTTTTATGCAGCTTGTCGCAAAATTTTATCAAGCACACGGGTTGGTAATAACCTTTTCAAGACTGCGAATAATTTAGTCGGCGTAGTAATTCGATAGCGAATTTTAGGTGAAGCGCTAGTTAATGCATGAAGAACAGGTGCGACGCAGGACTCTGCAGGTAAAACAAATCGATTATTAGATTTGTCTTTGTTGAGTCGCTCTCTTTGTCCTTCATAGGCGAGGCGGTGAGGGCTGGATTCAATATCAATCCACTTCTCGAAGGCTTTTAATGCATTGTTTCTAAATTGAGTTTCGATAGGCCCAGGTTCTATCAATGCCACTTTGATATTCGTATCCGCAAGCTCTAGCCGTAGTGTGTCAGTCCAGCCTTCTAGGGCAAACTTTGACGCATTGTAGGCGCCGCGGTATTTCATTGCAGCAAAGCCAAGAACAGAACTGTTTTGTATTATGCGTCCTTCGCCTTGTATGTGCATGTGAGGAAGCACTTCTCTGACTAACTGGTGCCAACCAAAAAAGTTGGTCTGAAATTGAGCTTGAAGAGCCTCGGTGGGCAAGTCTTCCAATGCACCGGGCTGGCCATAGGCACCATTATTGAACACGGCATAAAGCTTACCCTCTGCTAGCTCTAATGCTTGCTTCACGCCCGAAGAAATACTTTCAGGGCTGTTTAGGTCTAGCTTGATGCAGGTTAGCCCTTCATTAATTAGACGTTGGACATCTTGCTCTTTCCTACAAGATGCAATGACATGAAATCCCTCGTTTTGCAGGGCGTGAGCGCACACGTAACCGATACCGGTTGAGCAACCCGTAATAAGAATCGACTTTTTCATAAATTAAGCCTCAAGCAACATTGAATGAGGTGATCATTCATCAGCTCCGGTCATGAAGCAAGTGCTTGAGTGCTGGCTCTATTCTGGAGTAGCTAAATTTGAAGCCAAGTTCGGTGAGCTTTTTGGGTTTGGCTCTCATGCTATCGAACAATAAACAGGAAGATTCACCCATTAGGAGCTCCATTGCCCATTTAGGCGTGAACAAGATATGTGGTCGTTTGAGCGTTTTTGCCAACGTGCCGCTAAAGATACGGTTAGTCACAGGGTGAGGTGCGCACATATTGAACGCACCGTGGGCATGTGGTGTTTCAAGCAAGTACATGATGGCGCGGACCATATCCAGAATGTGAATCCAAGGCATGTACTGGTTACCGTTCCCGAGCGGGCCGCCTACACCAAGTTTGTAAGGTAAGAGCATTTTTGCCAACGCACCGCCATTAAGCCCGAGTACTACGCCAGTTCGCAATAGACAAACACGTGTTTGTTCAGACTCTGCGCGTTTGGCTATTTGTTCCCATTTTGCACAAACCTCGTGAGGAAAGTCTTCACTGTTAACATGCAGGCACTCATCAAACGGGTGGTCTTGTTGATCGCCATAGTAACCAACGGCCGAGCCACTAATAAAAACTGCGGGAGGCTCTGTGCTGGCGTGGATCAGTTCAACGATTTGTTCGGTAATTTTCCAGCGACTTTTGCAGATTTTTTCTTTCTGCTCGCTGGTCCATCTTTTATCTGCGATAGGCTCACCCGCAAGATTAATTATGGCATCAATGTGATTGAGATCGGCGAATGACTCAAGCGAGTCAAGGTATTCGATATTACCCAAATCAGCGTGTTGGAGGCGTTGTTTTGCTTGCTCAGGAGAGCGTGTAAGTAGCATAACTTGGTGAGTGGATAGCAGCTTGAGCAACTCCGAACCAATAAACCCAGTGCCACCTGTGAGTAATATCTTCATGTTATCTCTTTGAATGTACACGTATTAGAACATTATAGTCGTTTTGTGCTGAGCTTGATCATCTCAACACTATTATTTCTAGGATAGTGGCAAGCCTGTAGCGAGGCTACTGACTTCACATATTGAAAAAATGTAACTAAATGTTATGTATGGCGCTAATTCGTTCACGGTAGGAGAACTAAATCTATGCCAGACTAAAAACATCGCTACCGGAACAAGCGTAATCAGTTTGCACCATCAAGGAGGATAGGTATGGAAGCATTTGTTGCTCTTTTTCGAGCTCTCCTTAATAGTGCTCGCGATCTGCTACCCATCGTTGTTGTTATCACTTTTTTTCAATTAGTTGTTTTGCAAGAGCCACTTCCTAATCTCATCTCCATTCTTTTTGGCTTATTGCTTGTGGTTTTAGGGTTAACGTTTTTTATTTTTGGTCTAGAGCTTGGTCTTTTTCCTATCGGAGAGAGTATGGCTCAAGCCTTTGCAAAAAAAGGCAGCGTATTCTGGTTGTTAGTTTTTGCGTTTTGTCTAGGCTTTGGCACCACGATCGCCGAGCCTGCATTAACGGCCGTAGCAGAAGAAGCATCAGAAGTTGCGGCAGAAGGCGGGATGATCCCAAACTCAGAGCAATCGATGCAGGATTATGGACAAGGGCTACGAGTAACGGTAGCGCTTTCTGTGGGAATCGCCATCGTTATTGGCGTTCTGCGCATCTTAAAAGGGTGGCCAATTCATTACATGATCATCGGCGGCTACGTCGGCGTTGTAGTCCTGACGTGGTTTGCACCGGAAGCCATTATTGGCGTTGCTTATGATTCTGGAGGTGTGACGACGTCGACTATCACCGTGCCTTTGGTCACTGCACTAGGGGTTGGTTTAGCATCGGCGATTAAAGGGCGAAACCCCATGGTGGATGGTTTTGGTTTGATCGCTTTTGCCTCGCTGCTACCGATGATGTTTGTGATGGTTTACGGAATGGTCGTAACATGATTTCAATTGAACATTTCCTAGACACTTTATTATCGACCGTTCGAGATGTCATTCCCATCGCCAGCATTATTTTTGGTTTTCAGTTAGCGGTGTTAAGGCGTCCAGTTAACAACCTTAAGAGGGTTTTGCTTGGGTTTGTTTATGTGATTCTTGGGCTCGCTCTTTTTTTGCTCGGATTAGAAATGGCTCTGTTTCCGCTCGGAGAGACCATGGCCGTGCAACTGACGGCGCCGGAATTTTTACAAGAGTTTAAAGTCTCTGTGGGAAAAGCCTTAGTGTGGGTCGACTACTATTGGGTGTATACCTTCGCCTTTTTTATCGGTTTTAGTACCACGATTGCTGAGCCTTCTCTAATCGCTGTAGCGATAAAAGCAAACCAAGTTTCTGGTGGCAGTATCAGTATTAACGGCTTACGCGTGGCTGTTGCATTTGGGGTGGCCATTGGCATCGCGCTAGGGAGCTATCGGATTGTTGTCGGTGACCCTATCCACTATTACATCATTGCGGGTTATATCGTGGTTGTGATTCAAACGTTTTATGCGCCAAAGCTTATTGTTCCGCTCGCCTACGATTCTGGAGGCGTCACGACTTCTACTGTCACTGTTCCGCTTGTAACCGCACTAGGGCTGGGGCTTGCTTCTACCGTCCCAGGAAGAAACCCAATGATTGATGGCTTTGGCTTGATCGCTTTTGCCAGTCTGTTTCCTATGATCTCTGTGATGGGCTATGCGCAAATAACCCAATGGCTGAATAAAGATGTCTCGGAGGACGAAGAAAATGCGCTTTAAATTGATACTTGCGTTTGTTGAAGACAGCAAAACAGACAAGGTACTGGACGCTGCTCGCGAAGCTGGCGCGACTGGTGCGACGGTGATTAATAACGCTCGTGGACAAGGTTTAAATCAAAAGCGAACGTTTTTTGGCTTAACGCTGGAAGTACAAAAAGATGTGCTGCTGTTTGTCGTTGAGGAGCACCTTTCTCGACACATATTAGAAACCATCAATGAAGTTGGTGAGTTCGACCGAGAGTCGGGGCAGGGCATTGCTATTCAGATCGATATTGAGGATGCAGTCGGTGTCGCGCATCAAGTAGAGACGTTGACCAAAGTGGTCGAGGATGAGTTATGAGCAGTCAAACGATAATTAGAGTTCGAGATGTAATGGCGGCTACTTATGTCATGGTTGATGGGCTAATGACAGTTTATGAAGGCATAACGTTGGCTAAAAAATACCAAGTCAAAGCGCTGGTGGTGAAAAAGCGAGATGACAACGATGAATATGGCATCGTCTTGATGAATGATATCGCCAAAAAGGTACTGGCGAATAATCGCTCTCCACAGCGCACGAATATTTATGAGATCATGACCAAGCCCGCTTTGTGTGTCGACCCTGATATGAATGTGAAATATTGTGCACGCCTATTTGAACGATTTGGCATTAGCCGAGCTCCGGTCATTGAAGATGGGGAGGTCATTGGCATGGTGAGTTATAACAATATTGTCATCAATGGCATGGTGCGAGAAGAAGTGTAATAGGTTGATATAAATGAAAAATCAACGCATTTTTTCTCAAGTCAGCGACTGTTACAAAGAACTAAAATATTTAATATATGTTAGGTTGCATATGTGTTAATTCGCCATTATTCTTTGCGCCCTAAGTCCATTGTCGAGGAATTTGTATCATGCCTTTAGTCTCTTGCCCTGTGTGTGAGAAACAAATCTCAAAGCGCGCTCACGCATGTCCAGGATGCGGAGAGCCAGACCCGCTGCACCACCTAGCTAAGTCAAAATTTATGTCGATGGTGTTTTGGATACTGGTGTTGGTTGGAACTGCGTATGCCGCATGGTTCTATATTTTGCCTATGGTCATTGAATCATTGCGCTATCAGTAGTCGTTGGTTGAGCTGTCATAAAAATGCCGTAGAATGACCTCGTACTTTGTGAGGAGACGATGTCGTGAAACTATTTTTTGCCTCAGATCTGCATGGCTCTTTGCCAGCAACTAAAGAAACTATTGAGCTATTTTTAGCCTCTGGTGCGGAGCACCTGATTTTGTTGGGGGATACGCTAAACCACGGGCCAAGAAACCCGATTCCAGAAGGTTACAACCCACCTCAGGTGGCGGAACTATTGAACCAATACAGTGATCAAATTATTTCTGTGCGTGGTAACTGCGATAGTGAAGTGGACCAAATGCTATTGAAGTTTCCAATGATGATGGATTACTCGTGGGTGCTACTTGAATCTGGTAAGAGAATCTTTTTGACTCATGGTCACTTGTACAACTCTGAAAAACGGCCGCCACTGCGTGAAGGTGATATCATCGCCCACGGTCATACGCATGTTCCTGTCGCAGAGATGCAAGATGGGGCCATTATTTTTAACCCAGGCTCGATGACATTTCCACGTAATGGTTTACCAAGAAGCTTTGGTACTTTAGAAGACAATACGCTAACGGTAAAAACGCCAGAAGGCGAAGTATTAGCACAAACCATGATTTAACGGTTTTACTAAGTAAAAATATAGGGAGCGAATTGCTCCCTATTTTGTGTCTGAATGTCCTAAATCGCGTTCTGGGTCGATAATGTCTCTTACGCGCTGTTTTAGCACCTTTGCTTCAGGAAAGCCGCTGTCTTTTTTCCGTTCCCAAATTTGCTGGCCATTGCAGAAAATTTCGAAGCGACCACCCGTATCTGGGTGTAAGCTGATCGTTTCTATTTCTTCGCTAAAAGTATGCAGTAGTTCTTGCGATAGCCAAGTTGAACGCAACATCCAGTTGCATTGGCGGCAGTAATAAATATCAATGATTGCTTTATCCATGAAACTTTCCTTTTAATCGGTTTAAACTAGCAACTTGATACCCACGGAAAACGTGAGAATTTCGAATGCAATTTTAATCACTCGGTTGCTGTATCGAGTCGCGGCCCATGCGCCTAAACTGCCGCCTAGAAATGAGCTTAACAATAAAACAGGCAACCAAGCCCAATGTATCGGAGCGCCAGCTTGGACGACGGCAATGCCTCCAATGCCATTCCAAAACAACCCGACACAAATCATGGTGTAAGCAACGGCTTGTTTATAGTTATACCCAAACCAGCGAACTAAAAATAATGTCACGAGCAGACCAGAACCTGCGGTCAGCGACCCGTTGATGATACCGATGAGCATTAGTCCGACACCGCCGATGACCCAACCGATTGGGTGACGGTTACGTATTATTTCTGATTGGCCTAACGATTTCTTAAATCGTGAATAGATGCCGAGCGCGAGAATCATGCTCCCTAGCATTTTTTCCGCCATACCATCAGGTATTTGGACAATTAAGTTCGCCCCTAAGACTACGCCAATGCTGCCAGAGACTATAAGGTAGAGCGCGACCTTCCATTTAATTGTGCCTGCTTTTAAGTGTGTGCTTGCTGCCCCTAAGCCTAAAGCGACGGAAGCCACTTTATGTGTCCCCAGCGCAACCGAGAATGGCAAGCCGAGAAAGATGAGCAAAGGGAATTGAAGTAAGCCTGCACCGCCGCCAGAAAGCGAAGCCAGAGTATTGGCGATAAGTGAGCCGAAAAAGAGGGTGAGGGTATCTAGCCAATCCATAAGCAAAATAAAGGGGGCGTCTTGCCCCCTTATCATCAAATCAAAGTTAGTTTTTAAACAGCACCGAAGAACCGTGGTTCAAGCTAGTGAGCAATAGCGTTTTTTCGTTCACGACATCAATACGGCGACTTTGCTCGGCATCAAGCTTAAAGATTTGAGTGATCAAACGTAGCTGTGCTTCGGAGAAGTCTTTTGATTGAGAAGATGAAATATCTTTAAACTCAGAAGGCGAAACCAACAAATAGTTGTCACTGACTTCCCAGCGCCCTTTTTCCGAGATATTAATCGTGGATTCTGCCGTTGAACCTTGAGCGAATAGTTTGATATTTGCTACGCGAATATAGTCACCATTAGGGAGATATTTCACATTTGATTCAACATTAACACGACGCAGTGGGCCGACAGGATCGTCAGGCAAGCTGTCTGTAATGACCGTCACCATGGTTGACTGCCACTCATTGGCAGTGAGGACCTGTTCCACTTTTAGGTCGCTACCCCAATATAACCAACCACTGAAAAGAACGGATACGGCCAAAACCGCAGATGCTAATTTTATCTTCATTCTGGCCTCCTTATTTACAGATATCGGTTGGGTCATTTTGACCAGCGAAAATACGCAATGTCACGTTCTCATATGAATGTTGACTGTCATGAATGTAGTTCAGAATCAGCTGATTGTTCTGGCCACCTGTAGCAATCACTTCTACCGGCATTGAATCTTCTGCATGGTATTTTACGTAGCGTTCAATGCACTGCTCAATGGACGGCAACCAACTATTGATTTGCGGGTGGTTCACTGGCGTCATCACAGGTACATTTTGATACTCACCAATCTGACGGAATTGGGATTCTGCGGGATTGGTGAATAGCAATACACAAATAGGAAGCAGCAGAGACAAAAGAACGATCATACGCGGTAGCCAGTTATTTGTGTTAGCTGCTGGTTTTGGCTGTGCCTTAGGTGGTTCTACTTGAGGCTCTACTTCAGTCGTGGTGTCTGTCGCCGCTTCTGCTGACGGCGCGTCACTTGTTTCTATTTCCGCTGCGTGCACTTCATTTTCAGAAGTGGCTTCTTCAACGTCAGTATTAGAGTCAGCAGATAATGGGCTTAAGCGTTCCACTGAACAAATGAGTTGATAACCGCGTTTAGGAACCGTTTTAACAAACTCTGGAGATTTTGTTGAGTCCTTCAACATCTTACGCAGAGTAGAGATCGCTTGAGTCAGGCTTGAGTCATCCACCTCAAAACCTTGCTCACGCCAAACAAACTCGTGAAGCTCGTTACGGGTTAAAACTTCGTTTGGTCTCTCTGCCAACATCAGAAGTATACGGCTTTCGTTGCTTCCTAATCGTACAACGTCGTTGCCGTTTTGTTGGTCAGCGAGCGAATTACTATTTGGATCAAAGGTGAACCTTTGAGCAAGTAGAAATTTGGTGCCGATGTTAGTCATTTAGTTCTTCTTAGATGGATGATGTTGTAATTATAGTGATTTATGTCACAAAATTACCGAAGCGCATGGAGTGCGCACGACATTTTAGATGCTTTTAGGCTGGTAGGATAATTAAATTTTTCTAAAAAAACACCGTTTTTAGCAATATTGACCTTGAATTTACATTTGTCAGCCACATGTTAAATGACATCTCAGTAAGGTAATTTCAAGGGGAAAGTCACAAACTTATCTCCATGAAAAAACCAATTAGTTTAGATGTTATGGAGCACACATGAGCGAAACCGTATCTCAAAACAAAGAAACTCGTGGTTTTCAATCAGAAGTAAAACAACTACTGCATTTAATGATCCATTCTCTTTATTCAAATAAAGAGATCTTTTTGCGCGAGCTGATTTCTAACGCATCAGATGCATCGGACAAGCTGCGCTTCCAAGCGCTATCTAACCCAGACTTATATGAAGGTAATGCAGATCTTTGCGTGAAACTGTCGTTTGATGAAAGCGCAAATACCTTAACCATTTCTGATAACGGTATCGGTATGAGCCGCGATGATGTGATCGAGCACTTAGGTACGATTGCAAAATCCGGGACCGCGGAGTTTTTCTCAAAGCTGTCTGAAGAGCAGAGCAAAGACTCTCAGCTTATTGGTCAGTTTGGTGTTGGCTTCTACTCTGCGTTTATCGTTGCTGATGCCGTCACCGTACGCACTCGTGCTGCGGGCCTAGCCGCTGATGAAGCAGTACAATGGCACTCAGCCGGTGAAGGTGAGTACACCATCGAAAACATCACTAAAGAATCGCGTGGTACTGATATCATTCTTCATATGCGTGAAGAAGGTAAAGAGTTCCTAAATGAATGGCGTCTACGTGATGTGATCAGTAAGTACTCGGATCACATTGGCATCCCAGTTTCAATCCAAACTGCTGTTCGCGATGACGAAGGCAAAGAAACGGATGAGAAGAAGTGGGAGCAAATCAACAAAGCTCAAGCACTGTGGACGCGTAATAAATCGGATATCTCAGATGAAGAGTATCAAGAGTTCTACAAGCACGTATCACATGACTTTGCTGATCCATTGGTTTGGAGCCATAACCGTGTAGAAGGTAAAAACGATTACACGAGCTTGCTTTACATCCCATCTAAAGCGCCATGGGATATGATGAACCGCGACCACAAATCAGGCTTGAAACTGTACGTACAACGCGTGTTCATTATGGACGATGCAGAGCAGTTCATGCCGTCTTACCTACGTTTTGTACGAGGTTTAATAGACTCCAATGATCTGCCACTCAACGTATCGCGTGAGATCTTACAAGATAACAAAGTGACTCAGTCTCTACGTAATGCTTGTACTAAGCGTGTGCTAACGATGTTAGAGCGCATGGCTAAGAATGATGAAGAGAAATACCAATCATTCTGGAAAGAGTTTGGTCTTGTGATGAAAGAGGGTCCGGCAGAAGACTTCGCAAACAAAGAGAAAGTTGCAGGCCTATTGCGCTTTGCTTCAACTGAAGTGGATTCTGCGGAGCAAACCGTGGGTCTAGCTGCTTACGTTGAGCGCATGAAAGAAGGTCAAGATAAGATCTACTACTTGACGGCAGACAGCTATGCAGCTGCGAAAAACAGCCCTCACTTAGAGCAGTTCAAAGCGAAAGGCATTGAAGTTATCTTGATGTACGACCGCATTGATGAGTGGCTGATGAACTACTTAACTGAGTTTGACGGCAAGCAGTTCCAGTCAATCACAAAAGCTGGGCTCGATCTAAGTCAGTTTGAAGATGAAGCAGAAAAAGAGAAGCAGAAAGAAACTGAAGAAGAGTTTAAGTCGGTTGTAGAACGCACGAAGTCTTACCTAGGTGATCGTGTGAAAGAAGTTCGTACGACCTTTAAACTCGCGTCTACACCTGCTGTTGTGGTAACGGACGATTACGAAATGGGCACTCAAATGGCGAAGCTTCTTGCAGCGGCGGGTCAGGCAGTGCCAGAAGTGAAGTACATCTTTGAGCTAAACCCTGAGCACGAGCTGGTTAAGCGCATGGCTGACGAAGCGGATGAAGAGGCATTTGGTCGTTGGGTAGAAGTCCTGTTTGGTCAAGCAATGCTTGCAGAGCGAGGCTCAATTGAGGACCCAACGGAGTTCTTAGGAGCTGTTAATAAACTTTTGACTAAGGTGTAATAACCTCAGTACATCAAAAAGCTCGCATTTCGCGAGCTTTTTGTTTGTTGTCGCAAAATTTTGCATCTCAGGTGTTGAGTTAATAATCAATAGGGCGTGAAAGAGGGTATCGTTAACATTCTTTAGTCTTAATACACTCTTTGCGCGGCGAACCTGTGATAGAATCTGCGACTTGAATGTGAGTAATAAGGCGTGTATTTTTGCTCGCCTATATACGTTATACCGAAACTTATCGTTGCGAGTGCTTCTCGGGTTTGATGTCTAAGAAGCCCAGCTATTGTGAGCTTCGGTATAAATCTTAAATATTAAAGAGGATAAATCATGCGCATCATTCTTCTAGGTGCTCCAGGTGCAGGTAAAGGCACACAAGCAAACTTCATCATGGAAAAATACGGTATTCCACAAATCTCTACTGGTGATATGCTTCGTGCTGCTATCAAAGCAGGTACAGAGCTTGGTAAACAAGCTAAAGCTGTTATCGACGCTGGTCAGCTAGTTTCTGATGAAATCATCCTTGGCCTTATCAAAGAGCGTATCGCTCAAGAAGACTGTGCGAACGGTTTCCTACTGGATGGTTTCCCACGTACTATTCCTCAAGCTGACGGCCTAAAAGAAATGGGCGTTGATGTAGACTACGTTATCGAATTTGACGTTGCAGATGATGTGATTGTTGAGCGTATGGCAGGTCGTCGTGCTCACCTTCCTTCTGGTCGTACTTACCACGTTGTTTACAACCCACCTAAAGTGGAAGGTAAAGATGACGTAACTGGTGAAGATCTTGTTGTTCGTGATGACGACAAAGAAGAAACAGTACGTGCACGTCTAGGTGTTTACCACGAGCAAACTGCACCACTAATCAACTACTACGGTAAAGAAGCTGAAGCAGGCAACACTAAGTACCTTAAGTTTGATGGTACTAAGCAAGTAGCTGAAGTTAGTGCAGATATCGAGAAAGCACTCTCTTAATTTGCTGAAGTCAAAAATTTAATATTTTGATATATTGAAAGCGACCCAAGTGGTCGCTTTTTTTAGTTTACTCGTAAACATATATCTAAATGACTTCAAGTGGCAGCGATGCAGCGCTGTGAGGCTATTTAAGTATATGAACTAAGCCGTTTACCATGAATAGGATGTTATGAAAGAGAATAATAAACAGGGTGTACTCCTCGTGAACCTGGGTACTCCTGACGCACCAACCGCTCCTGCCGTAAAGCGCTTTTTAAGTCAGTTTCTTCATGATCACCGAGTGGTAGACATGACTCGATGGCTTTGGTGTCCGCTATTGCACGGCGTTATCCTTCCAATCCGAGCTCCCAAGGTTGCTAAACTCTACCAATCAGTTTGGATGGAAGAGGGCTCGCCACTGATGGTGTACTCTAAGCGTCAAACAGAAAAGCTGGCTCAAAAGCTTGATATGCCAGTCGAACTTGGCATGACTTATGGAAATCCAAGTTTGCAATCAGGTTTTGAAGCGCTATTGGCCCAAGGGGTAGAGGAAGTCATCGTTTTACCTTTGTATCCGCAATACTCGGGCACAACAACGGCAGCGGTTTCTGACGGAATCACTAAAGCGTTTAAAAACCTGCCCGTGATGCCGGGCTTTAGCTTTATTCGGGATTACTACAATCACCCGAAATACATCGAAGCGTTAGCGCATTCAGTTCGTGAACATTGGCAAGAGTATGGTAAGGGAGACTACTTGCTATGTTCTTATCACGGTATTCCAAAACGTTACGCTGATAATGGGGATGTTTACCCTCAGCACTGTGAAGAGACGACTCGCTTACTCGCTGAAGCGTTAGGGTTAAACGAGCAACAGATAGGTATGACGTATCAGTCTCGATTTGGCCGAGAAGAGTGGTTACAGCCCTATACCGATAAAACCCTAGAGGCACTTCCTGCAAAAGGGGTAAAAAATATCAATGTAGTGACACCAGCATTCTCTTCGGATTGTTTAGAAACGTTGGAAGAGATCTCGGAAGAGTGTAAAGAGATTTTCCTTGAAGCAGGTGGTGAAAGCTTTACTTACATTCCTTGTTTGAACGATAGTGAGCTTCATATAGAAATGATGGCTGAGTTAGTTCACTCTAAGCTTTAGGTACAAAAAGGGTCGCAAAAGCGACCCTTTCATTTTTTGTAGAACGATCAAGCGACTTGTACTTGCTGCTCTTCTACTTGTTCTGCTGTGCTGTGAGTATTCTCTGCACCATGCATCCAGCGAACGAGCGTATTCGAGAACAGAAGTAGGATGACGCCACTCACGGTAGCGCTGACTGCAATGCCACTAAAGATAGCCATTGCGCCCAATTCTCCTACGTGAGATCCCACATAGCCCGCAACGTAGTTTGCAATCGCATTACAGCCAAACCATGCACCCATCATGAGTGAAGCTAAGCGAAGCGGTGCTAACTTGGTCACTAGTGAAAGACCAATTGGAGATAAGCACAGTTCGCCCAAGGTGTGGAAGAAGAAAGCACCCACCAGCCACAACATTGATGTTTTTACCGTTGTGTCTCCACCTTGTTCTAGCACAGCGCCAACCATACATAGGAAGCCAATTGCCAAGAAAAATAGTGCCATCGCAAATTTCACTGGCGACGTAGGTTCGCGTTTCCCCAGTTTTACCCAAAGGACCGCCAGAACTGGTGCTAGGGTAATAATGAAAAATGGGTTTAGCGATTGGAACCACGCAGCAGGTACTTCAAAACCACCAATCATACGATCAGTATATTGTTGAGTGTAGATGTTCATTAGGCCACCGGCCTGCTCAAAGCCAGCCCAGAAGACGATAGTGAATAAGCTCATGACCAAAATTACTTTTAGTCGGTTTACTTCTTCTTTCGTTAGGGGTTGCTTCGTGGTGGAGTTTTTGTTGCTTAGATCTCGTTTTGCTGCGGGCTCGCGACCGATGTCACCAAGCCAAGACTGAGCTAGCACCATTTGCATCACTAAGCTAATAATCATACCTACACCTGCGGCCACAAAACCGGCTTTCCAACCGTAAGAGGTTGTCACAGAGCCAGAAACGACGCCGGCAAGTAACGCACCTAAGTTGATACCCATATAAAAGATAGTGAATGCGCCGTCACGACGGTTGTCACCTTCTTTATATAAATCGCCAACCATGGTTGAGATATTCGGCTTAAAGAGGCCGTTACCAGTGATAAGCAGACCAAGACCTAAATAGAAACTGTGTAGCGAACCAATACCCAGAGCGTCAGCAGGAAGTGCGAGTGTAAACTGGCCGATAGCCATTAACGCGCCACCAAGCAAAATTGAACGGCGTTGACCTAGATAGTTATCCGCTAAGTAACCTCCGATGAGAGGTGTGATATACACAAGACCAGTATAAATACCGTATAGGTCTAGTGCGTCTTTGGTTGACCAGCCAAGGCCGCCATTCATCGTTGTATCTGTAAGGTAAAGTACTAGAATGGCGCGCATTGCGTAGTAAGAAAAGCGTTCCCACAGTTCAGTACCGAACAATAAGAACAAGCCACGAGGGTGGCCGAAATATTGATGTTGGTTTGACATAAGCTCTTCTAATAATAGTTATTACATTTTTTAACGACTTCTACGTATACATTGCAATTTAATGAGTGACAAACAATAAAATTTTGCATTACGACTAAAGTTGTTTGTTAAGTGACTGTTTTTGGGTGAATTTGCAGATGATATGATGGTGTGTTGGCTGTGTTACAAACTTAATTTCCATTTTTGTCTATGGACTTCTTCTCGTAAGTTCTTGAAAAGATACCGTTAATGCGAGCGATGTATAATCATACTTTTATAGATAAACTGAATGTCAATGACTCAACTTTGGCTTAATGCTAGGATAAAAACAAAATAGAATTGGCTAGTAAAAAAGATGAAACGTTGGTATCTACTTTATTGTAAACGTGGGGAGCAGGTTAGGGCGAAACAGCACCTTGAAAACCAAGGTGTAGAGTGCTTTTATCCAACTGTAGAAGTTGAGAAGATTTTGCGCGGGAAAAGACAAAAAGTCGAAGAGCCGCTGTTTCCTTGTTATGTGTTTGCGTACTTTGATTATGAACAGGGACCTAACTTCACCTCAGTCCGCTCCACTCGAGGGGTTGTTGATTTTGTGCGTTTTGGTGCTCAACCGAAAGAAGTCCAAGGTGACTTAGTCTTTGAATTGATGCAGCTAGAAAAATGCTGTAATGAAAATACCGCTTCTGAGTGTATGCCAAAACCAGGTGATCAAATCCGAGTTAAGAGCGGTCAGTTTGCAGGTATAGATGCTATCTTCCAAGAGCAAGATGGTGAGAAACGCTCAATCATGTTAGTGCAGATGATCACTAAACGAGTGCCTGTCAGTATTGATAACAGCGATTTAGACTTGAAATAGCTAATGTGTACAAACAAAAAAAGAGGTGCTTTGGCACCTCTTTTTTAATCTTGCTGGTAATCACCAGCAGTGGGACGCTGTTTAGCGAGCTTAGCAAAACAACGATGGTTACCGATTAGGTAGGGCATGACACCCTACTTAGTCGCTTAGTAAGCGTCGTTATGGACGGTTTGCACCGCACGACCTGACGGGTCTACACAGTTTTGGAATGACTCATCCCATTCAATCGCTTTCGCTGATGAACAAGCTACTGAAGGACCACCTGGCACACACTCAGCCGCTGAAGGTAGTGGGAACAGCTCTTCAAAGATTTCTCGGTACACGTAACCTTCTTTTGTGGTTGGCGTGTTGTATGGGAAGCGGTATTGAGCCGTTTCCATCTGCTGATCCGTCACTTTTTGCTCTGCGACTTCTTTCAACGTATCAATCCAGCTGTAACCTACGCCATCAGAGAACTGTTCTTTTTGACGCCATGCGATCGACTCTGGCAAGTAATGCTCAAAACACTCGCGTAGAATGTGTTTTTCCATTTTGCCGTTGCCACACATCTTATCTGCTGGGTTTAGGCGCATTGCAACGTCGATAAACTCTTTATCAAGGAACGGTACTCGGCCTTCAACCCCCCATGCCGCTAGCGATTTGTTTGCGCGAGCGCAGTCAAACATGTTCAGAGCAAGCAGCTTACGTACCGTTTCTTCGTGGAACTCTTTCGCGTTTGGTGCTTTGTGGAAATATAGGTAACCACCAAAGATCTCATCTGCACCTTCACCAGAAAGTACCATCTTAATGCCCATCGCTTTGATCTTACGACCCATTAAGAACATAGGTGTGGATGCGCGGATGGTGGTCACATCGTACGTTTCGATGTGGTAAATCACGTCGCGAATCGCGTCGAGACCTTCTTGAATTGTATAAGTCATTTCATGGTGAACGGTACCGATTTGGTCGGCAACTTCGCGAGCGGCTTTCAGGTCAGGCGCGCCTTCTAGGCCCACAGCAAAAGAGTGCAGTTGTGGCCACCAAGCTTCAGACTTTTCATCGTCTTCAATTCGCATTGCAGCAAAACGTTTAGCCACAGCAGAGGTGATGGATGAATCTAAACCACCTGATAGTAAAACACCATATGGAACATCCGTCATTAGTTGGCGTTTAACCGCTGCTTCTAGTGCTTCAGTCAGTTCTTCTTTGCTGGTGGTGTTACCTTGAACGGCAGCGTATTCGTTCCAGTCACGAACATAGTAACGCGTTGGCTCGGCATCTTTTGAACTGTAGTAGCTACCAGGAGGGAACTCGCTCACTGTTTTACATACTGGAACAAGTGCCTTCATCTCTGATGCAACATAGTAGTTGCCATGCTCATCATGACCTTGATAAAGAGGGATAATGCCAATGTGATCGCGACCGACTAAGTATTCGTCTTTTTCTTCATCGTACAGAACAAAAGCGAAAATACCGTTTAGTTCTTCAAGGAGATCTGCACCCATATCTTGGTACAGTGCAAGAATGACTTCACAGTCTGAATCGGTTTGAAACTCGTATTTTCCTTCGTAACGAGCACGAATTTCTTTATGGTTGTAGATTTCACCATTGACTGCAAGGATGAGCTTTTTATCAGGGCTGTATAGCGGTTGTGCACCACTATTTAGGCCAACAATCGCCAAGCGCTCATGCGCTAAAATAGCGCGCTCTGAAGAGTAAATCCCAGACCAGTCAGGGCCACGATGACGAAGTTTTTTCGACATTTCTAATGCGATAGGGCGCAATGCGGCTGCATCGCTTTTAATGTCTAAAATGCCAAATACTGAACACATACTACATCCTTACTAAACTAAATAATTTCTAATCGGTATGGCTTCAATTTGCCATTACTAGTAAAAAAAGCAACGTTTTGTGATTATAAAAATGATAAAAAGCCTTGTTGTGTAAATATTATTTAATTTAATGGCTAGTTTGGTGAATGGAATCAAGGTTTGGTATAAAAACCATACAAAAAAGCCTTTCTATTGATAGAAAGGCTTTTAAAAAATATTAGTATGGTTGCTTATTTTATTGGTGTGAACTGAGGTTCAAGTTGTTTACACACATGTCGAGCAAAACCGCTACCTGCTTCACTGTATATATTGAATGCGGCGTCAACTCCGCTTTCCAGCAAACCTTCCAACTGATCTGGGTACTCGGCGATAGCAGCTATTTGCCCTTTATATTTTCTGCGTTTAAGCTGCTCAAGTGCGGTTTGGTTACCTTGATGATGAGGCATGGCAAGCAGCACCAGTTTGACATGACCTGTATCTAAAATTCGTTCCCAAAAATCTGGGTCTGTGGCATCGCCAGCGATCACGTTTCTTCCCTCTGAACGGTGCTGATGTGCTGCATCTTCACGAATTTCTATGCCTAGTGAAATTTTGCCATAGCGCGCACGTAATTCATCATAGGCCCCTGTCCCGATGCGGCCCATGCCTAAGATCAATACCTGGGCATGCCCAGGGTTAATGAGTTGGTCACGCTGGTTAAGCTTTTCTGCGGCTGTCTCTTGCAGCCACTTGCCGGAGTGTTGATAAATTTTGTGGCTAAGGCGGTTAAGTGGCGCAGAAATAATAAAGGACACAGACACCGCAACCGCAATCGCAGCGAGCATATCGCTTGGCATCCAGCCCATTTTGTAAGCCAACCCTGCGACTATAAGGCCAAACTCACTGTAGTTGAACAGCGATAAAGAGGCGAGCAAAGAGGTACGTACTCGAAACTTAAAGTGATTAATCGTGACGAAGTACAAGAGCCCTTTTATTGGCAGCAGTAAGATAAATAGTAGGGCGAGTACGACGCCATTGACGCTCAATGAAGCGGACAAGCCAATGTTTAAAAAGAAGCAGACTAAGAACAGCTCCTTCATATTGAATAGCGATTTGGATAGCTCTGAAGCTTTAGGGTGGCCAGCGAGTAGCATGCCTAAAATCAGCGCGCCCAAGTCTGGTTTCATTCCGACCAGTTCGAATAGCCCTGCCCCAACAACAAGCGCGAAGAAAATACCGAACAGCACCAGCATTTCGCCGTGGCCAACTTTATCTAACAGTTTATAGAATAGTGGACGAAGGAAAGGCAATGCGAACAAACCAATGGCATACCATTCTGGGACTTTGCCGGTTGAAGCAGTCAGGAATACCACGGCAAAAATATCTTGCATAACCAAGATACCGATCGCGAGTGTGCCGTAGGTCGCGTTCATTTCCCCTTTTTCTTGCAATGCTTTTACGGCAAAAACGGTACTGGAGAACGATAGTGCAAAAGCTAAAAGTAGGATTTGACCGCTATCCATACTGGCGAGCGAAGTTAAGCCCAGTAGTTTTAAACCTGATAGCGCTAGTGCAAAAAAAGCGGTAGACAGTATGTTGTGGGCGGTCGCTCCTCCCCATATTTCTTTGGACAGTAGCGTTTTGACATCAAGCTTGAGTCCGATCGTGAATAGAAGAAGAGTGACACCAAGATCTGCAAGAGTGACGATAACGTCATTGCTTTGATAGCCAAATGCATGCAAACCAAATCCTGCCAGTAGAAAACCAACGAGGGGAGGGAGGCTACATTTAAGCGCAATAAAGCCAGCTAAAAAAGCTGTTGTAATTAGAATAATTTCCATACTGTTGAGCTGTATTCCTGATATACAAAAACGGGCTGTGAAAACACAGCCCGAGATTGTAACTCAATTAGTTGTATAAACTTAGTCTTCAAGTAACTTTTGTAACAAAACTCCGTTTAGCATTGCGCGTTTAATCATCGCAAATGCGCCCATCGTTGGCTGCTTATCAATGTGTGAAGCCACGATAGGAAGGTCGTTATGGAAAGTTTTGAGAGATTGATTTTCGACATTACGTTGAATTGCAGGGAAGACTATGTCTTGTGCAGCAGTAATGTCGCCCGCAATGACAATTTTCTGAGGGTTAAACAAGTTAACGGTAATTGCAATCGCTTTACCTAACTGGTTACCCACTCGCACTAAACTCTGCTTTGCAAGTTCGTCACCATCCATTGCATGCTGACACACTGCTTCAATCGTGATGTTTTCAAGGTCAGTCAAGCTTGACTCATAGCCTTGAGCAATCAGTTGTTTTACTCGTTGGATAATGGCTGGGTTTGCTGCTACGGTTTCTAAGCAACCAAAGTTCCCACATTGGCACTGTTCACCAAGCGGATCGATTTGAATATGACCAATTTCACCGACGTTGCGGTTAAAGCCAAGAAAAACCTGGCCGTTAACGATAATACCTGCGCCAGTACCGCGGTGAACGCTAACTAAAATGGAGTCCTGACAGTCTTGGCTTGCCCCAAAGTAGTGCTCCGCTAACGCCATGCCACGTACGTCATTCCCAACAAAGCATGCGGTATTAAACTTCTCTCCAACAATTTCACCCAGCGCCAGATTATCGATATCGGTATTCGGCATGTACTCAACTACGCCTGTTGTTGGGTTTACAAGGCCCGGTAGCGTAATACCAATTGCGATGAGCTGATCAATTTTGTCTTCGCAACGGTTTACGAAGTCTTTAAGTAAATCGATAAGCCCAGCGATCAAGTCAGCTTGGTTGGTGTAATGCAGTTCGTGTTGATCTTCCGCAAGTGCAGTGCCACCTAAATCGTACAAACAAAATTGTACGTAATCTCGACCTAAACGAACCGCAATAGAGTGGAAGGGTTTGACTTCGGTGGTCAGAGAGATTGCACGACGACCACCAGTTGAAGCTTGCTGGGCGACCTCTTTAATAAGGCCGCGCTCTAAAAGTTGGCGGGTTATTTTGGTAACACTAGCAGGTGCGAGCTGGCTCACATCTGCGACTTGAATACGGGAGATAGGACCTTGCTGATCAATCAGCCTATATACCGCAGCGCTGTTAAGCTGTTTTACTAAATCTACATTACCAATCTGTCCGCCATTCATGCTTAATTTTGCTCGTATTGTCCGTTAACAACCGTCGCTTTTACTTTGAAGTCACGATCGAAAATGGTTAGGTTTGCAACCATCCCTTTTCGAACTCGGCCAAGGCGATCCTCAACACCAATTGCAGTTGCTGGGTATAACGTGGCCATTCGTAGAGCTTCGTCTAAAGCGATCCCCGCGTGCTCAACTGAATTCTGAACTGCTTCTATCATTGTCAAAGCTGAGCCGCCTAGTGTGCCGTTTTCATCAACACACTTACCATCTCGGTAATATACTTTCTTACCGACAAAAATAAAGTGATCAATGTTAGCACCTGCTGGAGCTGTGGCATCCGTCACCAAAACAAGCTTGTCACCTTTGATTTTATGAGCAATTCGGATGTTTGCGTAGTCTACGTGGAAACCATCAGCAATAATGCCAGCATAAACGTCAGGCGTATCGTAAATTGCACCAACAACTCCAGGTTCACGACCAACCATTGGTGTCATCGCGTTAAATAGGTGTGTGGCAAAAGTAATACCTGCTTCAAAGCCTTTACGCGCTTCGGCGTAGGTCGCATTTGTATGACCAATAGAAACTACGATGCCGGCTGTTTTTAATCGTGCAATATGTTCTGGATCGTTTTGCTCTGGTGCAAGCGTTACTTTAGCTATGATATCGGCGTTTGCGCAGATAAGATCAATCATGCTTTCATCTGACGGGCGAATAAAATCGACGTTGTGGATACCTTTTTTCGCGACGTTAAGATAAGGACCTTCTAGGTGTAGACCAAGTGATTGGTTTTGATATTGGTTGTGGTATTCACGAGCGGCAGAAATTGCAGTTTGCATATCTTCGTCTGATGAAGTAATGAGCGTTGGTAAGAAGCTAGTACAGCCGGACTTGAGGTTTGCTTCGTGCATGATTTGCATGGTTTCCGGTGTGATTGCATCGTTTAGCATTACACCGCCACAGCCATTCAGTTGCAGGTCGATAAAGCCCGGACTTAGGTTTGCGCCTGCGAGGTCTTTCACTTCGATGCCCTGAGGTAGCTCTGCAGCCGGTACAATAGATTGAATAAGGTCGTTTTCGATGATGACCGCATGATCGGTAAGAACATCACTACCGGTATAAATTTTACAGTTACTTAGCGCGTACATAGTCAGCTAGTCCTTATAGATGAGAATTCAATTTCTATATCGTTACCTAAGTGGAGACTGCTTTAGTCATATGGGTACTTAGTTTGTATCACTGAATTAGATAACGAGTCACATACAGCAAGTCGCGTTTTATCGATGTTATTGTCATAGTAACTAACTGAAAAGTAATAATTGTATGGTTTTTTATGATTCTTTTTCAGAGCAAAGTTACAGTGATTTACCCGCCTAGATACCAAAATAACACTGATTCTGCCTTGCATAAAGTGCGAGAATATTATCTTTAAAACGCCATTTTTTCGTATAATAAAATAAGTTTTATGATCTCGCTAGCAAAAACCTTCCGAAAGGGCAAATTGTGGTGATTATGATCACAAACGGTGAGCTTTTAATTTGCGGAGCAAAATTAATGTCATAAACTGAGGATGACTAAATTGGACGACTGAAATAAGTCATTCAACATAACATCTAATCCTATAGGGGGAACTTAAGGTGAATATTCTCGGATACGCGCAGAAGTTAGGTAAAGCTCTTATGCTTCCTATTGCGACTTTGCCAATCGCAGGCTTGTTACTGCGCTTGGGCCAGCCGGATGTTTTTGACATCGCATTTATGGCACAAGCAGGTAACTCAATCTTTTCTAACCTTCCATTGTTATTTGGCCTTGGTATTGCGATCGGTCTATCTAAAGATGGTCAAGGTGCAGCTGGCCTTGCTGGTGCAGTTGCGTACTTTGTACTGACAGCGACAGCGTCAACAATTGATGCATCAGTAAACATGTCGTTCTTTGGTGGTATCATCGCAGGTATTATTGCTGGCCACTCTTACAACGCTTTCCATGCTACACGTCTTCCTGAGTGGCTTGCTTTCTTCTCTGGTAAACGTTTAGTGCCGATTATGGCAGGTCTATTCGCTTTAGTTGCTGGTGCAGTTGGTGGCATTGTATGGCCAACAATTCAAGGTGGTCTAGATGCGCTTGCTCATGGCATCTCAACTTCTGGCGCTATTGGTCAGTTTATCTACGGTACACTGAACCGAGCCCTTATTCCTGTAGGTCTACACCACGTACTTAACTCATTCTTCTGGTTTGGTATGGGGTCTTGTCAAGAAGTGCTAGTAACTGGTGCAAATGCTGCGGGTCAAGCGCTTCCTGCTCTACAACAACTGTGTGTTGATCCTGCGCTAGCGAAAACGCTTGTGGCTGGTCAAACTCATACATTTGAATTCGCTAACTCTGTCACTCCTGAAATCACTGCAACAGTGAAGGAAGTAACTGAAACAGTTAAATCTGGTGACCTACACCGTTTCTTCGGCGGCGATAAGAGCGCTGGTGTGTTTATGAACGGTTTCTTCCCAGTAATGATGTTCGGTCTACCTGGTGCGGCGCTTGCTATGTACCTAGCGGCTCCTGCTGAGAAACGCAGCCAAGTTGGTGGTGCATTGTTCTCTGTTGCATTCTGTTCATTCCTAACTGGTATCACAGAGCCTCTAGAGTTCATGTTCGTATTCCTAGCGCCTGCACTATACGCGATTCACGCAGTGTTCACTGGTCTGTCGCTTGTTGTTGCGAACATGCTTGGTACGCTACACGGCTTCACATTCTCAGCTGGTCTAATTGACTACTTGTTGAACTACGGTCTAGCAACTAAACCGCTACTACTTGGTGCAGTTGGTCTTGGCTTTGGTGCTCTATACTTCTTCACATTCAGCTTCGCAATCCGCGCATTCAACTTGAAATCGCCTGGTCGTGAAGATGACGACAGCGAAGCAGCAGCGCCTGCTGGTGAGAAGAAAAGTGGTGACCTAGCTCGCCAATACTTAAAAGCACTTGGCGGTCATGACAACCTAACTTCAATCGACGCATGTATCACTCGACTACGCTTGACGCTAAAAGATCGTTCAGTCGCTGATGAGGAAGTACTGAAGAAATTGGGTGCGAAAGGTGTGGTTAAACTTGGTGAAAACAACCTTCAAGTTATCCTTGGCCCTCTAGCTGAAATCGTTGCTGGCGAAATGAAAGCAATCGGTGCTAATGAAGACCTATCGAATGTAAAATTGCCTTAATTACATCGAACTGATATCTGACTAAAGACCTCCCTCGGGAGGTCTTTTTTTGTTTTGGCACTTTGAATCTGCTGTGCTTTCGCACTAACTCGATAAATATTGTCGTTTTAGCGCGAGTTCTTGTTGTCTAATTGCTTAGAATTGTGGATCATTAGAAACAATGTACTCTGCAAAACCATACTTGGATGCAGAGTTCCGTTTTCTCTGACAATACTAATATTTTTGAGGTGCTATAGATGAGTGAAGCTGATGCTCGTCCATCAAACTTTATTCGCCAGATCATTGATAAAGATCTAGCGGATGGTAAACACACTAGCGTGCATACTCGATTCCCGCCGGAGCCAAATGGCTACCTGCATATCGGTCATGCTAAGTCTATCTGTTTGAACTTCGGTATTGCTCAGGACTACCAGGGTCAATGTAATCTACGTTTCGACGATACGAACCCTGAAAAAGAAGACATCGAATACGTTGAGTCTATCAAGAAAGATGTAAACTGGTTGGGCTTTGAGTGGAGTGGTGAAGTATGTTACTCATCAAACTACTTCGATAAGCTTTACGAATATGCAATTGAATTGATTAACAAAGGCTTAGCGTACGTAGATGAGCTAAGTCCTGAGCAGATTCGTGAATACCGTGGCACGCTAAAGGCGCCAGGTAAACCAAGCCCATACCGTGACCGTTCTGTTGAAGAGAACTTAGCGTTATTTGAAAAAATGCGCGCTGGTGAATTTGAAGAAGGTAAAGCGTGTCTTCGTGCCAAGATTGACATGGGTTCTTCATTCATGGTTATGCGCGATCCAGTTTTATATCGTGTGCGTTTTGCTACGCACCACCAAACTGGTGATAAGTGGTGCATTTACCCAATGTACGACTTCACGCACTGTATCTCTGATGCATTAGAAGGCATTACACACTCTATCTGTACGCTTGAGTTTATGGATAACCGTCGTCTGTACGACTGGGTTCTGGACAACATCACGATCGAAAGCCGTCCGCATCAATACGAGTTCAGTCGCTTAAACCTTGAGTACACAGTGATGTCTAAGCGTAAGCTTAATCAACTCGTCACTGAAAAACTGGTTAACGGTTGGGATGACCCACGTATGCCAACAGTCTCAGGTCTGCGTCGTCGAGGCTTCACGCCAGCATCTATCCGTGAGTTCTGTAAGCGTATTGGTGTAACGAAGCAAGAAAATATGATCGAGTTTAGCTCACTAGAATCTTGTATTCGTGATGACCTAAACGAGAACGCTCCGCGTGCAATGGCTGTGTTGGATCCTGTTAAAGTTGTTATCGAAAACTTTGAAGAAGGTGCAGTAGAAAACTTGACGGTCGCTAATCACCCAAATAAACCAGAGATGGGTGTGCGTGAAGTACCATTCACTCGTGAGTTGTGGATTGAGCGTGAAGACTTCCGTGAAGAGGCGAACAAAAAGTACAAGCGTTTAGTGCTAGGTAAAGAAGTTCGCTTACGTGGTGCTTACGTGATCAAAGCAGAGCGCGTTGAAAAAGATGCCGAAGGCAACATCACGACTATCTTCTGTTCTTACGATGCAGACACACTAGGTAAGAACCCGGCTGATGGCCGTAAAGTAAAAGGTGTGATTCATTGGGTATCAGCTGATAAAGCATTACCAGCGGAAATCCGTCTGTACGATCGTCTATTTACGGTTCCAAACCCGGGTGCAGCAGAAGACTTTGCTTCTACAATCAACCCTGAATCATTAGTTGTGATCAATGGTTTTGTAGAGCCTAGCTTAGCGTCAGCAGAAGCAGAAAAAGGCTACCAGTTTGAGCGTATGGGTTACTTTTGCGCAGACTCGAAAGATTCTTCAGCAGATAAACTAGTATTCAACCGCACGGTTGGCCTACGTGATACTTGGGCAAAAATTGAGAACCAATAATCTCGATTAATGCAAAAATCGATAAAAATGCCAGCAAATGCTGGCATTTTTTTATTCTCATTATCGTAATGCGGCGGTTATAGGTAGTGTAGGGAGTTGCTTAAGAACGAGGGACGTTTGATAAATGTTCGGTTTGAAAAAAAACAATGATGTTTATTAAGGTTTGAATTGGTAAGTCTAATCGACGCTTTACAAAAGTTGGTACGGCAATTCAGCTATTGAAAGATATCGCCCTCAGAAACAAAAAACGCCAGCATGAGCTGACGTTTATTTTAAATCAACAAACCGTTATTTTTTTGGTTTGTGTGCATCTGGATTGTCTTTACAACCACCATCACTGCACTTGCCGTACAAGTATAAGCTGTGGTTTGTTAGCGTGACATTGTACTTAGCTGCAATCTCTTTTTGACGTTCTTCAATAAGATCGTCAGAAAATTCAATTACCTCACCACAGTCTAGGCACACTAGATGGTCGTGGTGATGTTGAGTCGATAATTCGAAGACTGACTTACCACCTTCAAAGTGGTGACGAGTTACAATACCAGCATCATCGAATTGGTTTAGAACTCGGTAAACAGTTGCTAGGCCAATCTCTTCACCTAGATCAATCAACTTTTTGTACAAATCTTCAGCACTGATGTGCTGGCAGTCTGGCTGCTGAAGTACTTCTAGAATTTTTAGCCTTGGAAGGGTTACTTTTAAACCCGCATCCTTCAGCGCCTGATTATTATCTGACATATACTTTCCCGTTGGATCATCTGCAGCGATTTAACAGAATTCAATCTTCCTACCATTATAGGATAAGCGCTCAGAACATTAAACCACGAACTTCAAAGGGTTAATAGAATCTTTTTGTAAATTAGAAACAGGTCGATTATATTACAGATCTGACCAGTTACAATTATGTAACATTGAGCTTGGAGAGGGCACGGACTGCGATGAATAAGCGACTTGCGAAGATATACAAACCAGGAATTGTAAAATTCGCACTCAATATTTGGCCACCTTTTTGGGGCGCTGGTATTAAAATCTTACATATTTCTGAAGACTTTCGTACCGTGAAGGTGCGTTTGAAGCTTCGCTGGTGGAATAAAAACGCCAATCGTACTCAGTATGGTGGCAGTATTTTCTCTTTAACTGATCCCATTTACTCGTTGATGCTGATGGGGATTCTACGCGAGGAGTATTACGTGTGGGATAAAGAGGCGAGTATTAACTTTATTAAGCCAGGGCAAAGTGATTTATATGCAGAATTCGAAGTTACTGAAGGGATGCTAGAAAACATTTATCAAATGACACGGAATGGAGAAAAGTGTTTTCCTGAATTTATTACCCATGTAAAAGATAAGCAGGGGAATGTGGTTTCAGAGGTTCAACGCAAGCTTTATGTAAGAAAGAAACCTCAGTATCGCGAAGAGGAAGTGCTCACCGATACTTTGTGAAAATATACAAAAAGACCTCCAATCGGAGGTCTTTGTATAATTCGATTTATTTAGCCTTCAAGCTCAGCTAAACACATTTCTTCGTAAATCTGTTTAACCCAGTTCTCAACACGTTCGTCAGTCAGTTCCGGTTGACGGTCTTCATCGATACATAGACCTACGAATTGGCTGTCGTCGCCTTCAACAAGTGCTTTAGACGCTTCAAATTCGTAGCCTTCTGTTGAAGTATGGCCAAGAATTGTGCCACCTTTAGACTCAACGATATCACGTACTGTGCCCATCGCGTCACAGAAGTACTCTGCGTAGTCCTCTTGGTCGCCACAGCCAAAGATAGCCACTAGCTTAGTAGAGAAGTCGATTTGCTCAAGTTCAGGGAAGAAATCATCCCAATCACATTGTGCTTCGCCGTAGTACCAAGTTGGGATACCTAGAAGAAGAAGATCGAAGTTATCAATGTCTTCTTTGCTGCTTTTCGCGATGTCTTGAACGTGAACTAGATGCTTACCTAGTTGCTTTTGAATCATCTTTGCAACGGCTTCAGTATTACCTGTGTCGCTACCGAAGAAGATACCTACACTTGCCATAGAGTCTATACCTTTACATTGTTTGTTATTGGCGATGGTACTAAGGGTTTAACCTAACCCAGAGCCTTCCCAAGTTAGCTGAATTACACCTTTTGCAATAAAGCCAGCACAGCCTAGGAAAAGGACTAACCACACAATACGACGACCAAAAACAGGTACATTGCCTTGCTTTAGCACATCTTTTATCGCCATCCCGATGAAAAAGAAGATAGCAGCAAAAAGAAGATCGAGCCCAATAGACTCGAGCATATCCATATAGTCGTAAAGCATTTTAGCCCTTCATGCCGAAAAATCTTGGGCGCACTATACCACTGTTAAACGGTAAAGTTAATGCACTACAAGAAGGGTTATTTCAATAATCTATTGTTGCTTTTCGAATTTGTTAACTCGAAATGTATTTCCGAATGACTCTCATTACTTCAGCCGGTTTTTCGGCGTGAAGCCAGTGGCCAGTATTAGCGATAATATGTGCTTTTGCTTGTTTGAACTGTTTTTGCACCGCAGGTTGGTGCTCTGGCATTAAGTAATCGGAATCACCACCTTTAACAAACAGAGTGGGTATGTCTGTTGGGGCAATTTCCTGCCAGCCGATAATTTGTGCGTAATTCTCAAAAAGGCTCGGTACGTTAAACCGCCAGTCCATTTTATCGCCATTTTTGTATAGTGACTTAGAGAGAAATTGTCTTACACCGTCGATCTCAACATGTTGAGCTAGGATATCCATCGCTTGTTGACGGCTTGCTGGCTTTTCGTTAATTACGGCGTGTAAACCATTAAACACATTGTCGTGACGGTTTGCTGTGTAGGCGACAGGTGCCATGTCGAGCACAACCAACTGTTTGACGAGCTCTGGAGCAATGTCCACCAGTGTCATCGCGACCTTTCCACCCATTGAATGCCCAATAATAATAGATGGATCAACATTTAAGTGTTGTAGGAGTTGTGCCACATCTTTTGCCATGTCGGCGTAATTATGAATGTTTGAGTGAAAAGAGAGGCCGTGATTTCTCAGATCAATACTGATCACCGTGTGATCTTTAATAAGATCGCGGGCTAGTAGACCCAGATTACTTAAACTACCAAACAATCCGTGAATCAAAACAACTGTTTGGCCTTGGCCTTCCTGCTTATAGTTGAGTAATGCTGACATTTTATCTTATTCGTGATGGGTTTAACGTGGAGTATCCGAGAGGATCTCGTTATAATCCCCCAGAGTTTAAACATTGAGAATGTGAAAAGCGAATGAAAACAATTGAGGTTGATGAGGATCTATACCGTTACATTGCTAGCCAAACTAAGCATATCGGTGAAAGCGCCTCGGATATTTTGCGACGCCTTTTAAACCTTGATGGTCAGTTGCAGGAAGCTGAAGCCGCGCCTGTAGTAGAGAAGCCACAAGGGATTGTAGTAAGTAAAGATGCGGGTAAAACGGAATCTGTTGATGTAGTGAAAGAAATGCGTTCGCTGCTTATTTCTGATGAGTTTGCCGGTCTAAAAAAAGCGATTGATCGCTTTATGTTAGTACTATCGACCTTACATAAATTAAATCCAGAAGGTTTCGCGCAGGCTACGAATGTAAAGGGACGCAAACGCGTGTACTTTGCAGATAATGAAGAAACCTTGTTGGCAAATGGCAACACGACCAAGCCAAAAGCCATTCCTGGCACACCGTTTTGGGTTATCACGAACAACAATACCAGTCGTAAAAGACAGATGGTTGAACAAGTGATGACACACATGGGGTACCAACCTGACTTAATAGAAAAAGTAACAGGTTCAATCTAAGAAACCTGATAGAAGCCTCATAATGTGTCGCAGTTAGCGGATATTATGAGGCTTTTTTAATTTTATTTGTATTTAAAGAAAGGATGTCAAACATGGCTATGCACCCTCGTGCTGGGCAAAAAGCGCAGCAGGAAGATCTTCACAATATTCCGGCACTTGTTGCCAATTACTTCTTGCTTCAACCTGATGCTAAGAACCCCGATCACAAGGTTCAATTCGGCACATCAGGTCACCGTGGTACCGCTGATAAGCATACATTTAACGAAAACCACATTTTGGCTATTGCTCAAGCGGTTGCAGAAGTTCGTGCCCAGCAAGGGACCACAGGTCCTTTGTTTGTCGGTAAAGACACGCATGCTTTGTCTGAACCTGCATTTTCTAGCGTGATTGAAGTTTTGATTGCGAATGGCGTAAAAGTCATCGTACAGCAGGATAACGGCTACACGCCAACACCAGGTATCTCGCACGCAATTCTGACTTACAACATCAAGCACGATGAAAAAGCAGACGGTATTGTGATTACACCATCTCATAACCCACCACAAGACGGCGGTATCAAATACAATCCGACTCACGGTGGTCCAGCAGAAGCTGAGTTGACTCAAGCTATCGAAGATCGTGCGAACGCACTGATTGCCGAAGGTTTACAAGGTGTTAAACGCTTACCACTAGCAGAAGCAAAAGCATCGGATCTGTTTGTGGAGATGGACTTGGTTAAACCCTATATCGATGATCTGGTGAACGTTATCGATATGGAAGCAATCCAAAAAGCAAATCTGAAGATTGGTGTAGATCCATTGGGTGGCAGCGGCATCGATTACTGGCGTCAAATTGGTCAGGCATACAACCTAGACCTAACGCTAGTAAGTGAAGCGATTGATCCTTCTTTCCAATTCATGTCTCTCGATAAAGACGGCGTTGTACGTATGGACTGTTCTTCTCCATACGCAATGGCGGGTCTATTGGCACTGAAAGACGAATACGATTTAGCATTTGGTAACGATCCTGACTACGACCGTCACGGTATCGTTACGCCAAAAGGTTTGATGAACCCGAACCACTTCTTAGCCGTTTGTATCGACTACCTATACCGCCATCGTGACGCATGGGGTAAAGATGTAGCTGTTGGTAAAACACTAGTATCAAGTGCACTGATTGACCGTGTTGTTGCGGATCTAGGTCGTGAGCTATGTGAAGTACCAGTAGGCTTTAAATGGTTTGTTGATGGTCTGTACACTGGTAAATTCGGCTTCGGTGGCGAAGAAAGTGCCGGGGCATCTTTTCTTCGTAAAGATGGTACGCCTTGGTCAACAGACAAAGACGGCATCTTGTTATGTCTTCTAGCGGCAGAGATCACTGCGGTAACGGGTAAGAACCCACAAGACTACTATGAAGAGCTAGCGGCGAAACACGGTGAGTCGAAATACAACCGTATTCAAGCTGTAGCGAATGGCCCTCAAAAAGACGTACTGAAGAAGTTGTCACCAGAAATGGTCGCGGCTGAAACACTAGCGGGTGATCCAATTACGGCTCGTCTCACGCATGCGCCTGGTAATGGTGCTGCAATCGGTGGTCTAAAAGTAACGACTGCCAACGGCTGGTTTGCTGCTCGTCCATCAGGCACAGAAGACATCTACAAGATTTACTGTGAAAGCTTCAAAGGTGAAGAGCACCTAAAACAAATCGAAGCAGAAGCACAAGAGATCGTTAATCAAGTGTTTGCAGCTGCCGGCCTGTAAACCATTCAATAGTCGATTTAGAAAACAAAGGGTTGATGTGCAAGCATCAACCCTTTTGCGTTTTAAGATTCCTGAACTGAGTTGTTTCCGGGCCAGGAATCCGGTACCACAAACCAGAATTGACCGTCCTCCGTTTGTGCATGTACAAATCGGTCTGAAGGCTTTTCAATGGGTTGAGATAAATCGTCCGTACCAATCGCCCAGCATGGTTTGTGTAAATGATAAAGTGGCTTACCGATTAACTCCCATTGGCTCTGGTAGCACCAGTAACCACTAATCTGACTTGGATTTAGTTCATAACCCAAGCACTCGCTAGGAGTTGGCTCTGGAGTAAACGGATTAATATAGAGTCGTCCTTGCATCAATAGATGCTCTTGTGGGGCGTCGTTTAACGGAATTATTTTTTGAAATTCCGGGCGATCGCTCATTTTCAACTGATGAGTAAGCATTCTATTCAGTTTTGTATGCAGCTGGTCGTGAGCATTCGGACCATACCAAACGCCGTTATAAAGAAGATAAAACTTAATCGCCACTTCCCAGTGTTCTATTTGATTTGATTCTGTATTCCGCAACACCAAATCTATAGCACCAATGGTCTTACCTTCGATGTCGTTTAACTGAACCTCTTCCGCGATAACCTGATATCGTTCTGAACTAGAGAGAACTGCAGTGCATAAGTGCTGATATAAAAAGCCCAATCTTGGATTACCATTGTATTGCTCAGCGTTATTTAAAGGCGTTACCGAAAGATCCTCTAAGGTTGTAAACGGAGGGCGTAACTTGAAAAGAGGAGATGAAGTGGCGATCCATTGGTAAAAGCGTTGCAGTTGGTTCATCCGTATCCCTATATGTATGGTGAGGCGACAAGCTTTGTTATTGTAACTAAATTTGCTTTTGAGGGTAGGGTGGCTAGCATCGATATTAAGGTTCGAGATACACTTTAAGTACCTAAATGATATCAAGGTGCCAGATGTCAAAACGTTGTTGTATCAACTAGGTTGCACACTCTCGGTCTGATTTCATCGAGAGGTTATTTAGGCTTACATGCGCTAGAAATTGGAAGTAATAATGAATAACTTAAAGCTAGAACAGATTCTTAATGACAAACTGTCACCGCAGTTAATTAAAGATTACGCACCAAACGGGTTACAGGTAGAGGGGACGCCAGCCGTAAAGCGTATTATCACTGGCGTAACTGCCTCCCAAGCCTTAATCGATAAAGCGATTGAGCTTAATGCAGACGCATTACTCGTTCATCACGGTTATTTTTGGAAAGGTGAACCTGAGCCAATTCGTGGTATGAAAGGTAAACGAATTCGTAGTCTGATCAAAAACGATATCAACTTATATGGTTATCACCTTCCTCTGGATATTCACCCAGAGCTAGGCAACAACGCCGAATTAGCTCGCTTACTTGAAATCGAAGTAGAAGGTGGACTTGAAGGACATCCTCAATCAGTAGCCATGTTTGGACGCTTGAAAAAACCGATGTCTGGTGCTGAGTTTGCGAGCAAGATCAATCAAGTTCTTGATAGACAACCACTGCATATTGCTCCAGAGAATACCGATAAGATGATTGAGACGGTCGGTTGGTGCACTGGTGGAGGGCAGGATTTTATTGAACTTGCTGTACAACACGGGCTGGATGCATTTATCTCTGGAGAAATTTCAGAGCGTACCACTTATACCGCTCGTGAAATGGACATTCATTACTTTGCTGCAGGTCATCATGCTACTGAGCGTTATGGTGTTCAGGCTTTAGGCAAATGGCTAGCGGATGAGTATGGCCTACATGTGGAGTTTATCGATATTGATAATCCGGTTTAGTGTTCGCTATTCATAACGTGAAACGCTGAAAAGAAAAAAGGGTTGAGACAAAATCTCAACCCTTTTGTTTGTTTATCTTCTAACTAAAAAGATCATTCACGTTCGTGAAGTGGAGAAAACTCACGCTGTGTCTCACCAGTGTATAGCTGACGAGGACGACCGATGCGGTTCAGTGGATCGCTGTGCATTTCGTTCCAGTGAGCAATCCAGCCGATGGTACGAGAAATCGCGAAGATAACCGTAAACATAGAAACTGGAATACCAATCGCTTTAAGAATGATACCTGAGTAGAAGTCTACGTTCGGGTACAGCTTCTTAGAAACGAAGTACTCATCAGAAAGCGCAATGCGCTCAAGTTCCATTGCTACATCTAGTAGAGGGTCTTGAATGTTTAGCTCTTTGAGAACTTCATGACACGTTTCGCGCATTACTGTCGCACGTGGATCGTAGTTTTTATAAACGCGGTGACCAAAGCCCATTAAGCGGAATGGGTCATCTTTGTCTTTCGCGCGGTCTACATACTCAGGGATGTTATCGACGCTGCCAATCTCTTCTAACATTCTCAAGCACGCTTCGTTTGCACCACCGTGAGCAGGTCCCCAAAGTGATGCAATACCAGCGGCAATACATGCAAATGGGTTAGCACCAGAAGAGCCAGCTAGACGTACAGTTGACGTCGACGCATTCTGTTCATGATCCGCGTGTAGCGTGAAGATTTTATCCATTGCACGAGCAACGACAGGGTTTACTTCATACTCTTCGCAAGGGTTTGCGAACATCATGTGTAGGAAGTTTTCTGCGTAGCTCAAATCGTTGCGTGGGTAGATAAATGGCTGACCGATAGAGTATTTGTAACACATTGCAGCCAGTGTCGGCATCTTCGATAGCAGACGGTACGCCGCGATCTCGCGGTGCTCGTCGTTGTTGATGTCAAGAGAGTCGTGGTAGAAGGCTGCAAGTGCACCGACTACACCACACATTACTGCCATTGGGTGAGCATCACGTCGGAAGCCATGGAAAAAGCTTGCGATTTGTTCGTGGACCATAGTATGACGCGTTACGGTCGTCTTGAATTGCTCGTATTGTTCTCGGGTAGGGGCTTCACCATAAAGAAGGATGTAACATACTTCTAAGTAATCTGCGTTATTGGCTAATTGATCAATCGGGAAACCGCGGTGCAAAAGAATACCTTTGCCGCCATCGATGTACGTGATTGATGATTCACAAGATGCAGTGGCAAGAAAACCTGGGTCAAAAGTAAAGTAACCATTGGCTCCCAGCTTACGAACGTCAATTACAGGTGTACCTAGCGTACCGTCCATAATTGGCAGTTCGATTGGCGCTTGACCTTCAACATGAAGGGTCGCTTTCTTATCCGCCATAACAATCTCCTTTGTTTATTATTTAATCCGTCCAGGATGTTTATGTGCCATTTTTGTACTGTTGTTAAAGCTTAAAGTCAATTTTTCTCCATCTTTGTGTGCACTTGTTATGATTTTTCTCATGAAAATCGTTAAAAATCTGTTCTATGTAGCATAATTTGTTACACCAATTGTATTAGAATGTTGCTCGCCGTATATTGGCTAAGAAAATTTTAGTTAAATCCTTATAAATTCGGGGCTAGAAACAAAGAGTGAGGTTTGTTGCTGGACTCCGGTTGTTAACAAGTTGTTTACAATTATCTGGGTGGTTACTCGCGATATTTGTTAAATAGATGTTAACTTTTGTACGTTTGGAAGCTGAAATTGGTTATAACAATAAATGCTCAATGGAGCTGAGTGAGCAAGCCCGTGAAAGAAAGAAAGTCAAGACCTGTTAATTTAGATTTACAGACCATCCACTTTCCTATCACAGCAATCGCATCCATCCTACACCGTGTGTCTGGGGTAATTACGTTTGTTGCGGTGGGTATACTACTGTGGTTACTATCCATTTCTCTGTCATCCCCAATGGGTTTTATGGAAGCCGCTGACATCGTCGATAGCTTCTTCGTAAAATTCATCCTGTGGGGAATTCTTACTGCACTTGCCTACCACATTGCAGGTGGTATCCGTCACTTGTTGATGGATCTAGGTCACTTTGAAGAGCTAGATTCTGGCACGATGAGCGCTAAAGTCGCGTTTGGTGCAACAGCAGTATTATCATTATTGGCGGGGATCTTGGTATGGTAAAACACGTATCTTCATTTGGTCGTAATGGTGTACACGATTTCCTACTGATTCGTGCAACTGCAATCATTATGACGCTATACACGATTTATCTGATTAGCTTCTGTGCATTTTCAGATATCTCTTACGCATCTTGGACCCAATTCTTTGGTGGTACCTTCACTAAAGTATTCACCATGTTGGCACTTGTCTCGATCCTGATCCACGCATGGGTCGGTTTATGGCAGGTATTAACGGATTACATTAAGTGCGCGAAACTTCGTGGCGCACTGCAACTTGGTGTTATTGCCGTGCTATTCGGCTATGTCTTCTCTGGTCTATTTATTCTGTGGGGTGCGTAAGTGTCTATTCCAGTTCGTGAGTTTGACGCCGTAGTAATCGGCGCTGGTGGTGCAGGTATGCGCGCTGCACTACAAATTTCAGAACAAGGCCTATCATGTGCTTTGTTGTCAAAAGTATTTCCAACACGTTCTCATACTGTGTCTGCACAGGGCGGTATTACCGTTGCTCTGGGTAACTCGCACAAAGACGATTGGCAATGGCACATGTATGATACCGTTAAAGGTTCCGATTACATCGGTGACCAGAACGCGATTGAATACATGTGTAAAAATGGCCCTGAGTCCGTTATCGAACTAGAAAAAATGGGTCTTCCATTCTCTCGTTTTGATAACGGTACTATCTACCAACGTCCATTCGGTGGTCAGTCAAAAGAATTTGGTGGTGAGCAAGCTGCACGTACAGCAGCAGCTGCGGACCGTACAGGTCACGCGCTTCTGCATACGCTTTACCAACAAAATGTGAAACACAAAACCACCATTTTCTCGGAATGGTATGCACTAGACTTGGTGAAAAACCAAGACGGCGCCGTAATGGGCTGTACTGCGATTTGTATGGAAACAGGCGAGATTTGTTACTTCAAATCGAAAGCAACGATTCTAGCAACAGGTGGTGCAGGTCGTATTTACGCGTCGACCACTAACGCACACATCAACACTGGTGACGGTGTAGGTATGGCATTGCGTGCGGGTGTACCTATGCAAGACATGGAAATGTGGCAGTTCCACCCAACGGGTATCGCTGGTGCAGGTGTTCTTGTAACAGAAGGTTGTCGTGGTGAAGGTGGTTACCTTCTAAATAAAGATGGCGAACGCTTCATGGAGCGCTATGCTCCTAACGCGAAAGACCTTGCAGGTCGTGACGTAGTTGCACGTTCAATGATGATCGAAATTCGTGAAGGCCGTGGTTGTGATGGTCCTTGGGGTCCACACATTAAGCTGAAGTTGGATCACCTTGGTAAAGAAGTGCTTGAGTCACGTCTGCCTGGTATCTGTGAGCTGTCTCGTACTTTCGCGCACGTTGATCCAGTGAAAGAGCCAATTCCAGTAATTCCAACCTGTCACTACATGATGGGTGGTGTACCGACTCAAGTGTCTGGCCAAGCAATCAAGCAAAAGGCTGACGGCAGCGAGATGGAAGTACAAGGTCTATATGCATGTGGTGAGATTGCTTCTGTATCAGTACACGGAGCAAACCGTCTAGGCGGCAACTCATTACTAGACTTGGTCGTGTTTGGTCGCGCGACTGGCTTGCACCTTGGCGAAACGCTCGCAGCGCAAGCTGAGGCACGCCCTGCAACTGAATCTGATATTGAAGCATCTCTAGCGCGTACCATGCGTTGGGAAAATAGTACTGGCGGTGAAGATCCAGTTCAAATCCGTAAAGACCTACAAGCTTGCATGCAAAACAGCTTCTCGGTATTCCGTGAAGGCGATGCAATGGCAACGGGTCTAGAAGAGTTGAAAGTGATTCGCGAACGTCTGAAAGATGCACATCTAGCGGACAAGTCTTCTGAATTCAACACGCAACGTATTGAGTGTCTAGAGCTAGACAACTTGATGGAAACAGCATTCTCTACAGCCGTAGCGGCTAACTACCGTACTGAAAGCCGTGGCGCACATGCTCGTTTCGATTTCCCTGAGCGTGATGATGAGAACTGGCTATGCCACTCTATCTACAACCCGGAAACAGAAGCGATGACTAAGCGTGATGTGAACATGACGCCAACGCATCGTGAAGCTTTCCCGCCGAAAGTACGTACATACTAAAGGGAGGATACGACTATGAAATTGAACTTCTCTTTATACCGTTACAATCCGGATGTGGATACCAAGCCTTACATGAAAGAGTATACCCTTGAGGTAGACGAAGGCTCAGACATGATGGTGCTTGATGCATTGATTCTGCTAAAAGAGCAAGATCCAAGCATCGCGTTCCGTCGCTCATGCCGTGAAGGGGTATGTGGTTCTGATGGTTTGAACATGAATGGTAAAAATGGTCTAGCGTGTATCACACCGTTATCTGCTCTACAAGGCGATAAGATAGTTATTCGTCCACTGCCAGGGTTACCTGTCGTGCGCGATCTTATCGTTGACATGACACAATTCTATGATAACTATGCGAAAGTTAAACCATTCTTGATTGATGATGGTGCATTACCACCATCACGCGAGAACCTACAATCACCTGATGATCGTG
The DNA here is from genome assembly GCF_000024825.1 of Vibrio antiquarius. Lineage (NCBI taxonomy): Bacteria > Pseudomonadati > Pseudomonadota > Gammaproteobacteria > Vibrionales > Vibrionaceae > Vibrio > Vibrio antiquarius. The sequence goes on along the minus strand of NC_013456.1, from coordinate 2,780,472 downwards.
CTCATTTAGATGGATTGTACGAATGTATCATGTGTGCATGTTGTACAACGTCTTGCCCATCATTCTGGTGGAACCCTGACAAATTCATCGGTCCAGCTGGTCTTCTTGCGGCGTACCGTTGGCTAATTGATAGTCGCGATACGGCAACAGATGAACGTTTGTCTGATCTTGATGATGCATTTAGCGTTTTTCGTTGCCATGGCATCATGAATTGTGTAAGTGTTTGTCCTAAGGGATTAAATCCGACGAAAGCCATCGGCCATATTAAGTCGATGCTGGTTAATCGCTCGGTTTAATTTACTCGCTCTTAGGAATGTCGCAGTGTTGCGGATCACCCGATATGACCGCTTCACTGCTTCAAGAATATTTCGAGTAAAGAATACAAAAATTGCCGACTAGTTCTGGTCGGCTCTTATAGCTCGGCAAAGACCGAAGCAAACGTGAAAACTACTGGTTAAGGGAAAATATGCACAACGGCGTGATGAAGGCATGGCTCGAGTCTTCACACTTGGCTGGCGCCAATGCAACGTATGTAGAGGACCTCTACGAACTGTATCTAAGTGATCCCGATCTGGTAAGTGAGGAGTGGAAACGTGTTTTTGAAGGCTTACCTAAGCCGTCAGAAGAAGTGGCAGAACAACCACATTCACGTGTCCGTGACTACTTCCGTCGACTCGCTAGAGAAACAAAGCATTACAATGTCCAAGTTAGTGACCCAGATGTCGATGCAAAACAAGTAAAAGTTCTACAGCTAATCAACGCATACCGTTTCCGCGGACATGAAGCTGCAGAATTAGACCCACTAGGTCTATGGCAACGCCCAACCGTGGCGGAGTTAGACCCTGCTTTTCATAATCTTACCGAAGATGACTTCGAAGAAACTTTCAACGTAGGTTCTTTTGCTGTTGGGCAAGAAACCATGAAGTTGAAAGACATCTATGAAGCCCTCAACAAAACTTACTGCGGTTCCATCGGTGCTGAATACATGCACATGACTGACACAGAGCAAAAACGTTGGATCCAACAACGTCTTGAGTCTGTCGTAGGCCAGCCATCATTCAACAAAGATGAGAAGCGCACATTCCTAGAAGAGCTAACAGCCGCTGAAGGTTTGGAGCGTTACCTCGGAGCGAAATTCCCAGGTGCAAAACGTTTCTCTCTAGAAGGTGGTGACGCACTGATTCCGATGACGAAAGAGTTGATCCGTCACGCGGGAACAAGTGGGATGCGTGAAGTGGTTATCGGTATGGCTCACCGTGGTCGTTTGAACATGCTGGTGAACGTGCTTGGTAAGAAGCCTCAAGATCTATTCGATGAGTTTGCCGGTAAACACGACGAAACTTGGGGCACCGGTGATGTGAAATATCACCAAGGTTTCTCTGCCGACTTTGCCACCCCAGGTGGTGATGTTCACTTAGCTCTTGCATTTAACCCATCGCATCTAGAAATCGTCAACCCAGTAGTCATGGGGTCGGTGCGAGCACGTCAAGATCGCTTGGGTGATAATCAAGGTAGCAAAGTGCTTCCTATCACTATCCACGGTGACTCTGCAATCGCTGGTCAGGGTGTGGTTGCCGAAACGTTCAACATGTCACTGGCTCGTGGTTTCCAAGTCGGTGGTACGGTGCGTATCGTTATTAACAACCAAGTTGGTTTTACGACGTCTAACCCTCGTGACACGCGTTCAACGATGTACTGTACAGATATCGCGAAGATGGTTCAGGCGCCAATCTTCCATGTGAATGCCGATGACCCAGAAGCGGTTGCTTTTGTTACTCGTATTGCTTTGGATTACCGCAACGAGTTCAAGCGCGATGTCGTGATTGATTTGGTGTGTTACCGTCGCCATGGTCACAACGAGGCCGATGAGCCAAACGCGACTCAGCCTTTGATGTACCAAAAAATCAAAAAACACCCTACACCACGCAAATTGTATGCGGATATTCTGATCGATAAAAACGAATCAGATATCGAGACAGCGACTCAGTTAGTCAATGAGTATCGCGATGCATTAGATCGCGGTGAAGTGGTGGTTAAAGAATGGCGTCCAATGGCGTTGCACTCTGTAGACTGGTCCCCTTACTTAGGGCACGAATGGGATATGGAGTGGGATTCAAAATACGACAAGACACGCCTTATTGAGCTAGGTAATCGTCTGTGTCAGTACCCAGAAAGCCATAAACTGCAAAGCCGTGTTAATAAGCTTTATAACGATCGCCTAGCAATGATGACCGGTGAAAAAGCAATCGACTGGGGTATGGCAGAAACTCTCGCGTATGCAACATTAGTTGATGATGGTAAGCGTATTCGCCTTTCTGGTCAGGATTCGGGTCGTGGTACTTTCTTCCACCGTCACTCGGTTCTTCATAACCAAACAGATGCAAGTACGTACATTCCATTAGCGAATATTCATGACAATCAGGGTCCATTCCAAGTGTTTGACTCAGTACTGTCAGAAGAAGCGGTACTGGCATTTGAATACGGTTACGCAACAGCAGAGCCAGGTGGTTTGACTATTTGGGAAGCGCAGTTTGGTGACTTTGCCAACGGCGCGCAGGTTGTGATTGACCAATTCATCTCGTCAGGTGAGCAGAAATGGGCACGCTTGTGTGGTCTCACAATGCTTCTACCTCACGGTTACGAAGGTCAAGGCCCAGAGCACTCCTCTGCACGTCTAGAGCGTTACCTTCAGTTGTGTGCTGAGCAAAATATGCAGGTTGTAGTTCCTTCAACACCGGCTCAGGTATACCACATGATTCGTCGTCAAGTTGTACGCCCAATGCGTCGACCTCTGATTGTGATGTCGCCAAAATCTTTGCTGCGCCATCCTCTATGTACTTCGACAATTGAAGACTTAGCGGACGGTACATTCCAATCTGCAATTCCAGAAGTAGATGATTTAGACCCAAGCAAAGTAAAACGCGTCGTGTTCTGTTCAGGTAAGGTTTATTTTGACCTACTGGAGCAGCGCCGTAACAACGAGCAAGACGATGTTGCTATCGTGCGTATCGAGCAGCTTTATCCATTCCCGATGGAAGAAGTACAAACAGCGATTGCTCAATACACTAACGTTGAAGACTTCGTGTGGTGTCAGGAAGAGCCTCAGAACCAAGGTGCTTGGTACTGTAGCCAACACAACTTCCGTGCCGCTATTCCTGCAGGTGCAGATCTTAAATACGCAGGTCGCCCAGCTTCTGCTTCGCCAGCAGTTGGCTACATGTCGGTGCACTTGAAACAACAAAAAGCGTTGGTTGAAGACGCTCTGAACGTGAACTCAAAAACTTCGAATTAAGAACTAGAAGTTAAAGGAAGAAACAGATATGACAATTGAAATTCTGGTTCCAGATTTACCTGAATCAGTTGCTGATGCAACCGTAGCGACATGGCACAAACAACCAGGCGACGCAGTAGAGCGTGACGAGGTTTTGGTTGACATCGAGACAGACAAAGTCGTGCTAGAAGTGCCAGCTCCGGAAGCAGGCGTTTTGGAAGCTATCGTTGAAGAAGAAGGTGCGACAGTACTTTCTAAACAAATCATTGCTAAATTGAAGCCAGGTGCAGTTGCAGGTGAGCCTACTGCAGACAAAACAGAAGGTACGGAAGCATCTCCTGATAAACGTCATAAAGCTGCGCTTAGCGAAGAAAGCAATGATGCACTAAGCCCAGCAGTACGTCGTTTATTGGCTGAGCATAGCTTAGAAGCAAGCCAAGTGAAAGGCACTGGCGTTGGTGGTCGTATTACGCGCGAAGATATTGAAGCGCATCTTGCGAACGCTAAAGCTGCGACAAAAGAAGAAGCACCAGCAGTGGTTGACGTGCCGGCAGCGGCTCGTAGCCAAAAACGTGTTCCAATGACTCGCCTGCGTAAGACAGTCGCTAACCGTCTACTAGAGGCGAAGAACAATACGGCAATGCTAACGACGTTTAACGAAGTGAACATGAAGCCAATCATGGACCTTCGTAAGCAGTACAAAGATCAGTTCGAAGAGCGTCACGGTATTCGTTTGGGCTTCATGTCTTTCTACGTAAAAGCAGTAACAGAAGCGCTTAAGCGTTACCCAGAAGTAAATGCTTCGATTGATGGCGATGATATTGTTTACCACAACTACTTTGACATTAGCATGGCGGTATCAACGCCACGTGGTCTAGTTACACCTGTCCTAAAAGACTGTGACAAGCTTGGTTTCGCTGATGTTGAAAAAGGCATCAAAGAACTGGCTATCAAAGGTCGTGATGGCAAGCTAACGGTAGACGAGCTAATGGGCGGTAACTTCACTATCACAAACGGTGGTGTGTTCGGTTCACTAATGTCTACACCAATCATCAACCCACCTCAATCAGCGATTCTTGGTATGCATAAGATCCAAGAGCGTCCGATGGCAGTGGATGGCAAAGTTGAAATCTTGCCGATGATGTACCTAGCGCTGTCTTACGATCACCGCCTAATTGATGGTCGCGAGTCTGTTGGCTTCCTAGTGACGATTAAAGAGTTGCTAGAAGATCCAGCACGTCTCCTATTAGACGTTTAATATCGCTAAAACGTCTAGTTATCGTAGGTAGCTAGACGTTAAAAATTTCAATGGCTAGACTAGCTCAACGTCTGGCCTTCATTTGAATCCCACACCATGGGTACTCGTGATGAGGGATTGATTTGAGAAGACCCTACAGACGTACAAGCAGCCAAGACTGCAGCGTTATGGAAATAATAAATCCCCTAAGGGAAAAACAAACGGAATATCGAAATGAATTTGCATGAATACCAAGCCAAACAGCTGTTTGCAGAATTCGGTTTGCCTGTGCCAGAAGGCTACGCGTGTGATACACCACAAGAAGCTTTTGAAGCTGCAGGCCGTATCAGTACAGAAAAGAAAGTAGTTAAATGTCAGGTTCACGCTGGTGGCCGTGGTAAAGCGGGCGGTGTAGAGCTGCACGATACAAAAGAAGGCGTTAAAGAGTTTGCACAAAAGTGGTTAGGTAAAAACCTAGTGACTTACCAAACTGACGCTAACGGTCAGCCAGTTACAAAAATCCTTGTTGAAGAAGCTTCAAACATTGCAAACGAATTATACCTAGGTGCGGTTGTTGACCGTGCAAGCCGTAAGATCGTTTTCATGGCTTCAACAGAAGGTGGTGTGGAAATCGAAAAAGTTGCGGAAGAAACGCCGGAGCTTATCCACAAAGCAGCAATCGATCCACTAGTAGGCCCACAAGCTTACCAAGGTCGCGAGCTTGCGTTCAAACTTGGTCTTGAAGGCGACCAAATCAAACAATTCGTTAAGATCTTCATGGGTCTTGGCACGATGTTCGCCCAGTACGATCTTGCTCTACTTGAGATCAACCCGCTTGTGGTTACTGGTGAAGGCAACCTGCTATGTCTTGATGGTAAGATCAACATCGATTCAAACGCTCTTTACCGTCAGCCTAAGCTTCGTGAAATGCACGATCCATCACAAGAAGATGAGCGTGAAGCACACGCAGCTCAGTGGGAACTGAACTACGTAGCACTAGACGGTAACGTTGGCTGTATGGTTAACGGTGCTGGCCTAGCAATGGGTACGATGGATATCGTAAACCTACACGGCGGCAAACCAGCTAACTTCCTAGACGTAGGTGGCGGCGCGACGAAAGAGCGTGTTGCTGAAGCATTCAAGATCATCCTATCAGATGACAACGTGAAAGCGGTACTTGTTAACATCTTCGGTGGTATCGTACGTTGTGACATGATCGCAGAAGGTATTATCGGTGCGGTTAAAGAAGTAGGTGTAAGCGTACCTGTTGTTGTTCGTCTAGAAGGTACTAACGCTGACCTAGGTCGCGAAGTTCTTGCTAATTCTGATGTTGATATCATTGCTGCTGAGTCGCTAACGGATGCTGCTCAGAAAGTTGTTGCTGCTGCGGAGGCTAAATAATGTCTGTATTAATTAACAAAGACACTAAAGTAATCTGTCAGGGTTTCACTGGTGGTCAAGGTACTTTCCACTCAGAGCAAGCTATCGCATACGGCACTCAGATGGTTGGTGGTGTGTCTCCAGGTAAAGGTGGCCAAACTCACCTAGGTCTACCTGTATTCAACACAGTTCGCGAAGCAGTAGAAGCAACTGGCGCAACAGCGACAGTAATCTACGTTCCAGCACCTTTCTGTAAAGATGCAATTCTAGAAGCGATTGATGCGGGCATCGAGCTAATCGTAACAATCACGGAAGGCATCCCTACAACAGATATGATCGACGTGAAAGTGAAGCTAGAAGAAACTGGCGTTCGTATGATCGGTCCTAACTGTCCGGGTGTTATCACTCCTGATGAGTGTAAGATCGGTATCATGCCTGGTCATATCCACAAGAAAGGTAAAGTAGGTATCGTATCTCGCAGCGGTACTCTAACTTACGAAGCAGTTAAGCAAACAACTGACGAAGGTTTCGGCCAGTCTACTTGTGTTGGTATTGGTGGTGACCCAATCCCAGGTTCAAACTTCATTGATATTCTAAAACTGTTCCAAGAAGACCCTGAAACTGAAGCGATTGTTATGATCGGTGAAATCGGTGGTACAGCAGAAGAAGAAGCAGCAGCATACATTAAAGAAAACGTAACGAAGCCAGTGGTTTCCTACATTGCTGGTGTAACTGCTCCTCCTGGTAAACGTATGGGCCACGCTGGTGCGATTATCTCTGGCGGTAAAGGTACTGCTGAAGACAAATTTGCAGCACTAGAAGCGGCGGGCGTTAAGACTGTGAAATCTCTAGCAGAGATCGGCCAAGGTCTACGTGAAGTAACGGGCTGGTAATTTCCAACTCGAAGCTTAAAGCTAAAAAAGCCTAGCAATTATTGCTAGGCTTTTTTGTATCAAGGTACTTTTTACGATTTTTGGCGAATAAATTGGCTAAGCATAAACAGAGATGTTGCGCTGATTACTACTGATGGGCCAGCCGGCGTATCGAAGTGCCATGATAGGCTAAGCCCCATCAGTACTGCCACAGAGCCAATAATAGATGCGAACAGTGCCATTTGCTCTGGTGATGAAGAGATCTTACGTGCTGTTGCTGCTGGGATGATCAGCAAAGAAGTCATGATAAGTGCCCCAACAAACTTCATTCCTACGGCAATCACAACACCTACCATAAGCATTAACACCAATCTAACCAAGTCTGTATTGACGCCCTCGACGGCAGCAAGCTCTTCACTAACTGTGCTCGACAATAAAGGTCGCCAAAAAACGTAAAGACACACACTAACAGCAGCGGCACCTGCGTAAATGAACATCAGATCTTGCGGAGATACTGCGAGTAAGTCACCGAACAAGTAACTCATCAGATCTACACGGACATTATCCAAGAAACTAACAGAAACTAGACCAACAGATAATGCGCTATGGGCGAGTATACCCAGAAGCGTATCGGTTGCGACCAGTTGTTGTTTCTGCAATGTCACGAGCAATACGGCGAGTGCTAAACAGCAAACGAGTAGTGCAAGATAAAGGTTCACGTTGAGCAGAAAGCCTAATGCCAAACCCATCAATGAAGCATGTGCCAGGGTATCACCGAAGTAAGCCATTTTGCGCCAAACGACGAATGACCCAAGAGGACCTGCAATGATCGCGATGCCAATACCAGCAAGAATAGAAGGTAGAAGAAACTCAATCATGGTGATGATGTCCGTGTTTATGGTTGGAGCATGATGTCGCATCGCCAGTTACTGGCGTTCCGGATAAATCGTGATGATGATGCTCGTGGTCGTGATGATAAAACGCGAGCGATTCTCTCGCTGCATTGCCAAATAGCGCGATGTAAGAAGGGTGCTGAGTAATCGTGGCAGGTGAACCAGAGCAGCAAACATGGTGATGCAGGCAAATGACATCATCTGTTTTGGCCATTACTAAATGTAAGTCGTGTGACACCATAAATACACCGCAATCGAATCGGTGACGAATGCTTTCAATTAGATCGTAGAGATCGATTTGACCTTGAATATCCACACCCTGCGCAGGTTCATCTAGCACTAACAGCTCTGGGCGTTGAAGCAAAGCACGCGCAAGTAATACGCGTTGGTTTTCACCACCTGACAAGCGATGCATGTTACTACTAATTAAATGCTCAGCGCCAACAAGCCTTAATGCATCAATACATTCTTGTTTACTGTATTTTCCTGCTAAATTTAGAAAACGGGTGACATTCAATGGAAGAGAGTCATTGAGCTTCAATTTTTGAGGAACATAACCAATTTTTAGTTTTCTTTGTCGGTTTAATTTGCCGCTAGTCGGTTTTTGAAGGCCTAAAATGACTTTGACTAACGTTGATTTTCCCGCTCCATTGGGACCAATTAGGGTTGTTATTTTGCCCTTTTGTAATTCCATACTAATGTTATCGAGAACTCTGCGGCCATCGAACTCGACGCATAAGTGCTCAAGATGGACTAAGGAAGACATGAATGAAACTCATTTGCAAATCAATAATGTTATAATGTAACATTATCACACTTTCTACACCATATCCCAAGTAAAACTATGAAAAGAGCATTAATTCTTGCTGCGTCAGCGATGCTAACGTTGCCAGCACACGCAGTAACGGTACTAACGAGTATCAAACCTATTCAGTTATTAGTGACAGAACTTACTCAAGGTGTGACTTCGCCAGATGTATTACTGCAGTCCAACACTTCACCCCATGATTACGCTTTACGCCCATCGGATGTTAAGAAAATCGCTTCTGCTGATTTAGTTATTTGGTACGGACATGATCTCGAACCGTTTCTGGAAAAAGTCGTGTCAGACAGATCGAATACTCTGACTATTAGTCAAATTCCAGATCTAGATTTGCGTGAGTTTGATAGTGAGCACAATCATGACCATGATGGCCACGATCATGGTTCACATGATCCGCACTTTTGGTTAGGTGTAAGTCAAGCACAACAAGTTGCCAAGGCTGTCGTGAATCAACTGGGATCACTTGATCCGGAAAATGCAGCACAGTACCAAGAAAACCTTAAAAAATTTGAAACTGAGCTCAGCCAGACGGACCTAGAGATCAAGAAGAAATTATCGCCAGTGAAAGACAAAGGTTACTTTGTGTTTCACGATGCTTATGGTTATTTCGAAGAGCGTTATGAGTTGAATCAAATGGGGCACTTCACCGTGAGCCCGGATCGTAAGCCGGGCGCAAAAACCTTAATCCAAATTCGTCAAAAGTTAAGTTCAGGAGATGTAGCCTGCGTGTTTTCTGAACCTCAGTTTACTCCAGCTGTCGTTCAGAGCGTGATGCGAGGTAGCAAAGTTGCCAAAGGTGAACTTGACCCATTAGGGAGCACAATTGAAGCAAAACCGGGCAGTTACTTTACTTTTCTCAACAATATGGCGAATAATTTTGAGCAGTGCTTGAGCCAAAAGACGGATTAAGTAGTGTTGTTGTGTAGGAATAGTCCTTTTAACGTGATCCAGTAGTAAGAATTACAACCTTTGGCAAGGCGAGCCTTTTCTCAAACAGTAATTGAGATATCATTATCAATAATTAGCAGCTCAAAATAACCGTATAAGTCCATGCTGTAGAAGATATGGACGGTGAGCGCCGAGCACAAATTGATATAAAAGGTTTTCGTCTTGCTACGCCAATTAGCCCTTGTCTTGTTGGGCTTTTTCCTATCTTTCCAAGCATTTGCTCTTCATAATGCGAATGCCATCTTTTACCCTTTGCCGACTCAGGTTAAGGGTACTTTTATTGCAGCTAAAAAATTGTTCTTGGGTGAGCAAGGGGGCTTGTGGATTCACGACGTGCATGGGCGGGTGTTGTTTTATGATGGCCAAAATATCCTACCTAAATCAGGCAGTTTTTTACAAACGTCTGCCAAGCAACTGGCTTATCATGAAGGCTCGTTCTGGACCTTTGTTGAGAATGAGGTGTATCAAACTTATCCAAATCAAGAAAGACGTTTAGTCTTTAGCTTAAACCCCGGGTCGCAAATAAGAAAAATCGGTTCTTCTGAAGATTATATTTGGGTTAGTGATGGCGCACATTTCTATACTTACAACATCGATACTAGCGAGTTAAAGTCCTTTTCTTTGTTGCAGCTCTATCAACATAGTAACAATAGCTATGTTTATATTAACGATGCAGTTCTGCTCGAAGAGAAGTGGGCACTTGCTACAACTTCTGGCTTTTATCTTTCAGAAGGAGATAAGTTTGACCATGTAGTCGCTTCAGGTCAGAACTACATTGAAAAGATCTACTACTCACACACGCGCAGAGAAATTCTGGTAGGAACGTTGCGTGGGGCATTAATTTTCAATATTTATCAACCTGATAAAGAGGTGATTAAGATTGGCGGCTCTCATGTGTTGACTTTCGCTGAGACAAATCAAGAGTACTGGGTGGGGACTGAGCATGGTCTGTATTTATACTCATTCTTGTCAGGCGAAGTGACAGAAGTCGAGCCTGCAAGCTTTCTTGAACTGGAGCTGGATAATACAAAGATCTATTCGCTACTGAGTGACAACATGGGAGGGATGTGGATCGCGACTAACCAAGGCATTCGCTATTACTCCTTGTTTAGTAAAAAGTTTGAACGAGTAACCTTCAGTAGTTACGACTCGCAAACCTTATCAGGGCGAATTCGACAAACCTCCACAGGACCTGATGATGCGCTTTGGTTCGCGGATGACCGAAAGCTTTATCGGACAGGTGAGAGTGGCAACATCAAAGTCTTGGAGCTTGATTCGCAGATCAATGAATTTGCATTTCAAGGTGGGATGCTTTGGCTTGCGACCTCTAAAGGGCTCGAAATATTCGAGCTGAATGGTCTTAACAAAGTGACATTTCCTTATTTACAGGTTATGGCTGGACACGCAGTGGAGCACGTGACTGTAGATGGTAATGAGCGTCTCTGGGTATCAAGTGGATACCATCTTTACAATGTTGATATAACCAAGCAAAGCGTAAGAAACTTTGGAAGTGAGTGGCTAGTAAGTCAGTACTTACCAGCTAAGGTTACGCGTTTATACGACACTGAAGACTCTCTATTGATAGGGACCGATCATGGGGTTTATCAATACAGCAATGAAAACATCCAGTTCATCCGCTATTCCGAAAAATTTGGTGAATCATTAGACATGGTCACGGCGGTTGATGGCAGTCAGTGGTTTGCGTCATCTTACGGCGTTTTTAAAACGATTAAAGGACGTGACGAGAAACGTGTTGTTGAAATGAGTGTGCCCAACGCGCGACCTGCTTGCTTGATCAGAGACAGGCAAGGTGTGTGGTTAGCCTCTTCTGTCGGGTTAAGCTATTACCACCTTTCGGGTGAATTAGTGAAACATTATTCATCGGCGTCTGGCTTAATGAACAACGAGTTTCTACCAGGAATTTGCAGTGTTATACAGCAAAAAGAAGGTGGTGAGCGAGAGCTCGTCCTAGGGTCGAAATACGGGTTGGTAAAAGCTGAAGCATCCAAGCTGCTTGTGTCAAACCCTCCAGAGTCGAAGTTTATCGTGAGCCAAGTTGTGCTTGAAAACGAGGTTCTACAAGTTGGTAGCGCCGATTTGAATGGAATAAAATTACCGTATGGCTCTTCTCTAAGTTTCTTATTTGGCGTGATGCCAAAACCAGACAGCCAAAATTTGTATTATCGATTGAATAGCGATGATCCTTGGCAAGCGCTAGAGGGAGGCCAACTGACTCTAGAGCACCTCAATTCCGGTGAATACCATCTACAGGTAAGTAATGAGTCTCAAGTCGCTGCTGGATTGGTTGGGCTCGAGTCGTATTTTATTGTGCTTAATCCTTGGTATTTATCGCAACTCGCAATTTTAGGTTTTGTGGTCGCGAGTATTGCCATGGTTGCACTACTTATGTACTGGCGTTCTCGCTATGTTGTACAGGCTAACCGTGATTTAGCTGCGCAAGTGACACTCAAAACTAACCAGTTGAGGCATCAAAGCCGAGTGTTGTTGACGAGTAACCAACAGCTACGTAAACAGATTCAAGTCAGAAACCTGTTGGTTGATCACGTGGCGCAATCTATTAAGTCCAGTGTGGATTTTATAGCGGCAAAATTACCCATACCTTTGGATGCAGCTACGGAAGATCATCTGGCGAAAACGACATGGCAATTAAATGAGTTAAAAAGTGTTCCTGGCGAAGCTAGCGGCGGTAGTCACAATTACAATTTGAGTCAGATAACTCAATCGGTGGTTGATGTATGGCAAGATGATTTTGCGAAGGCTGGGATTATGGTGGAGCTTGAAGATGAGAGAAAAACAAGTCGAATTGCTCTGGAAAGCTTTAACCTTGATGTTATCTTCAACAGCATTTTTGCCAATATCATCAAGCGTTCTTTCCGAGGCCAAACGGTGAGAATCATGCTAGAAGAGGACAATGATATTGTTTCATTGAGTTTTCTTGATTATGGGACGCAACTGCCTAATAAAGTCACGACCGGGCGTCCATCTAATATGAACCACTCTGAATTGAGTATTGATCATCTTGCCCAGTTAGTGACCACGAGTGGAGGATACTTGGCGGTGTTTACTTCCGACGCTCAAAATAAAATCGAAATTACATGGCCAACTGCGAAAGAGATGAGTTATGTGGATGAATCTTTGCAAGAATTTGAGTCTGAACCTATCGTCGAAGATAAAGTGACCCCAGAGAAAGAATGGTTGCAAAAAGTCTATCAGCTGGTGGCTGAGCATTACCATGACCCTGAGTTTGGTACTGCTTTAGCGGCTAAAATGCTGTTCATGTCAGAACGCTCTTTACAGAGGCGCTTTAAATCAGCCTCGTCAAGAACGTTAAAAGACTATGTCACAGAGGTTCGTTTAGAAACGGCGTGTGAGCAGTTATTAGCGGGCGAGAAAATCAGCGAAGTAGCGTTTAACTGCGGCTTTAATGATCCTTCTTACTTTAGCCAAAAGTTTAAATTGCATTTTGGTTTGCCTCCTTCCAAGTTTGCTTTGACTCAAGAAAGCCAAGAAACCAACTAAAAAAACTCATTACACACTCCCTAGTGAATATTCAAAAGACTGGGGAGCTGCTTATAGTGCTCTACTATTGCTAGAGCTACCAATGCAGTGATTCTCATTGCTTCTTCATAACATCTAGCCTACAAATCCATTCTCAATACGTAAGCACGGTCACGCTCTATCTGTTAGTAGCGCTGTTCTTAGCTATAACCATACATGGCTTAAGAGGACGGATTTACCTACGGCGACAAATAGATGAATGGTTGTATTTTTGTATCTAGAGTGCGTTGGTTCATTTGAGTAGTGGGGGAATGCGAAATTCGTGAAAACAGAACTGTGCTGAAAAGGTGGATAAGCTAAAGAGTTTAGAGAGATGAAAAAAAATATCGTGGTATAGCCGGGGGGACTATACCACGGGTGTCAATGACACCTTCGCTTGCTGCCGGAGTGACATGTTGCCATGCCACCTCTGGAATTCATTTGAGAGGTTGCCCTCTCGATGGAGTAACTATACGAGAGGTTACTTATTTTTCTTATAAAAATAACGCCATGTTGATATGAGAAAAACGACAAAGTTTTAAATGTCATCTAACCTGTTGTTTTATGTGGAAATTTTTATCTTTACCATTTATTTGTGACATTTTTATTTCATTGATCGTGATTTTTAATTGTTAATTTTGACGTAAATAACGAGAGGAAATTTACGGAGTTGACGTTTGAAAGCATGAAAACATTTATGAAATCTTTGATTTCACACAAGGATTGAAGGGTTATAGAAGAGTAATATTGGCAGCCTAAACTTATTAAATAATAATATTTCTCATTAGCAATACTCTTAAGGGCCACTATGAAGTTATCAGAGATTAATCCTGGCGATACGGTGAAGATTCGGTTGTTAGATGGTCTTTCATCAGATATCAGAAAGAAACTCATGGTAATGGGGCTGCTTCCCAATACAGAAGTCAAAGTGATTCGACGTGCTCCAATGGGTGATCCTTTACAAGTCGAAGTCCGTGGTGTGTCTGTCGCATTGCGAGAAACCATTGCTCAGAAAATTGAAGTGGAGCGAGTGTAATGCAATATCAAGTGCTTACCGTAGGTAATCCTAATAGTGGTAAAACGACGCTATTTAATGGTTTGACTGGCGCAAAACAGCAAGTTGGTAACTGGGCAGGCGTCACCGTTGAAAAGAAAACGGGACAATTCAAACATGCGGGTGACGAGTTTTTGCTCACTGACCTTCCTGGTATTTACTCGTTAGACAGTGGTAATGATAGCAATAGTATTGACGAATCCATTGCATCGCGTGCGGTTCTAACTCATCCTGCCGATCTCATTATCAACGTGGTTGATGCCACGAGTTTAGAGCGCAGCTTATATATGACGTTACAACTTCGCGAACTTGGCCGTCCTATGATTGTTGTTCTCAACAAAATGGATGCGCTAAAACGTGAACGTCAAATGATTAACGTTTCAGAGCTTGAGAAAACGTTAGGTTGTCCTGTAGTAAGTTTATCTGCAACCAATAAAACTCAAGTTGCAGAGTTTAAAGAAAAACTTCATAAGTCCATCGTTCAAGGGGTCGCGCTTAAAGAGCTATCTTTGCATTACGGTGAAAAGATGGAGTCGGCGATTCAAACTGTTTCCGCACTTTTTAACGATCAAACCGTCGCCCATCGTGCATTAGCGATTCGTGCGCTTGAAAAAGACACGATGGTTCTCAATAGCCTTTCCGATATTGATAGAAGCAAAGTATTGGAAGTCATTGCGACTTTAGACTTGGATATCGATTTGCATGTCGCGGATACCAAGTACACATACCTGCATGAACAGTGTAAAAAAGTTCGCCGAAGCGAAGGCAAATTAAGCCGTAGCGTGACTGAAAAACTCGACCAGTTTATTTTGAACAAGTGGATTGGGATCCCATTCTTCTTTGTGGTTATGTACTTGATGTTTATGTTCTCGATTAACATCGGTAGTGCATTTATCGACTTTTTTGACATTGGTGTAGGCGCATTGCTGGTTGATGGTGGACATCACTTATTAGATGGTCACCTCCCCGTATGGCTAGTTACGGTGATTGCTGATGGTTTAGGCGGCGGTATTCAAACAGTTGCGACCTTTATCCCGGTCATAGCGTGTTTGTACTTATTCCTTGCTGTGCTTGAGAGCTCGGGTTACATGGCACGCGCTGCGTTTGTGCTTGATAAAGTGATGCAGAAAATCGGCTTGCCGGGTAAAGCGTTTGTCCCTTTGGTTCTTGGTTTTGGCTGTAACGTTCCGTCGATCATGGCAACGCGCACGCTAGACCAAGAGCGTGAGCGCAAGTTGGCTGCGTCGATGGCACCGTTTATGTCATGTGGTGCTCGCTTACCTGTGTACGCTTTATTTGCTGCCGCTTTCTTCCCAGGCTCTGGTCAAAACATTGTGTTTGCACTTTACCTACTTGGTATTGTCGCCGCGGTGTTTACCGGTCTGTTCCTCAAGCACACGCTGTATCCTGGCAGCAGTGATAGCTTGGTGATGGAAATGCCTGACTATGAGCTTCCGACATTGCAGAACGTGGTGATCAAAACTTGGCAAAAACTTAAGCGGTTTGTATTGGGTGCAGGTAAAACCATCGTTGTGGTTGTTGCTATCTTGAGCTTCCTCAACTCGCTAGGAACTGACGGTACATTCGGTAATGAAGACAGTGATAAATCGGTTCTATCAAAAGCCGCTCAGGTTGTGACGCCAGTGTTTGCACCAATTGGTATTCAAGAGGATAACTGGCCAGCAACGGTTGGTATTATTACTGGTATCTTCGCGAAAGAGGCAGTCGTGGGCACATTGAACAGCTTATATACTACGCCAACCGATGGAGAGGATGCAGAATTTGATCTTATGGGTAGCCTAGAAGAAGCGGTGATGAGCATTCCTGAAAACCTAGCAGGGCTGAGCTATTCTGATCCTCTGGGGATTGACGTCGGTGATTTAGCAGATTCTCATGCAGTCGCAGAGGAGCAAGAAATTGATGAATCGATCTTTGGTAACATAAAAGAGAAATTTGTTTCTGGTCATGCTGCTTTTGCGTACCTAGTTTTTATCTTACTTTACACTCCTTGTGTGGCTGCGATGGGTGCCTATGTTCGAGAATTCGGCAATAACTTTGCGCGCTTTATAGCGGTATGGACAATGGGGCTCGCGTACTTGAGTGCGACTTTCTATCATCAGCTTATGCATTTCGCTGATAGCCCTATCACCAGCGGCGTTTGGATTGCCATAATTATTGCGATTTTCTTTGGCACGTACCGCGTTTTCAAGCGCGTAGGCAAGAAACATCAAGGCGAGTTTGAGGCGCAAGTCGTATGATTTTAAAAGAGCTTTATCAATATATTGCTGAAAAAGGAACGGTTTCCCAATCTGAGCTAGCAAAACAGTTCGGAATGAGTGAAGACGGTGCAGACGCCATGTTAAGTGTATGGATTAACAAAGGTCGCATTTCTCGCTTGGTAGATACAAATAAAGCTCATCATATAACGCGAATACGCTATGCAGTCACAAAGCACGATGGTTTGTCACTTACCGTGACCATGTAGTAGGAGCAATGAACCATCGCGCACAAACAACAAAGCCGCATCAGCAATGATGCGGCTTTTTACTTTCTACCTGAATTAAAAGTTATATAACGGTTACGCTTTACGGAAGATAGAGCTTAACGACAACACATTACGAATTCGGTTAAGAATCTCTTCTTGTTCTTCGTCAGTACGAAACTCTCCTTTTGTATTCCCCCAAACTGGTCCTGGCCATGCCATATCGTCTTTAAAGCGCGCAATATGGTGAATGTGCAGCTGTGGCACCATGTTACCTAGGGCGCCAAGGTTTAACTTGTCTGGGCGGAATGTCGCTTCGAGTGCTTGGCTTACCGCTTGAGATTCGAGCAAAAACTGTTGTTGCTCTTGCATTGGCAAGTGGTGTAGCTCTTTCAAATTTTCGCGTTTAGGCACCAAGATAACCCATGGCACAGCATTATCTTTATGAAGAAGCGCGACGCAAAGTGGGAAGTGACCAATCACCGAAGTGTCTTTTGCCAATTGAGGATGAAGTTCAAAACTCATTATTGCTGTCCGATTAATTTTTAGTTTGAATTAGTATACGACAGATAAAACAAAAGGTTGGCGCTTTCACGTCAACCTTTGTCATCATTTAGCTTGTGCTACTTAAGCTAACTACGTAAAAGCGGATTACATACGCTCTAGAGTATCGATACCCAGTAGAGACAGACCTTGCTTGATGGTCTTCGCTGTTAGCGCAGCTAGTTTCAGACGGCTTTGTTTCACTGCTTCGTCTTCAGCAACTAGGATAGGGCACGCTTCGTAGAAGCTAGAGAACTGACCTGCTAGTTCGAATAGGTAGCTACACATGATGTGTGGTTGGCCTTCGCGAGCAACAGATTGCACCGCTTCTTCGAACTGCATAAGTTTAGCAATAAGTGCTTTCTCTTTCTCATCAGTGATTTTGATGTCACCTTGGAGAGCATCCATAGCAACACCAGCTTTAGCGAAAATTGAAGCTACGCGAGTGTATGCATATTGCATGTATGGTGCTGTGTTACCTTCAAACGCTAACATGTTGTCCCAATCGAACACGTAGTCAGTCGTACGGTGTTTAGATAAGTCAGAGTATTTAACCGCTGCCATTGCAACTGTTTTAGAGATCTTCTCTTTTTCTTCTGCATCTAGTTCAGGGTTTTTAGATTCGATCAGCTGTGCTGCGCGAACTTCTGCTTCATCCAGAAGATCTGCCAAACGAACGGTACCACCCGCACGAGTCTTGAATGGCTTTCCGTCTTTACCCAGCATCATGCCGAACGCGTGGTGCTCAAGAGATACAGACTCAGGCACGTAGCCCGCTTTACGAACAATCGTCCAAGCTTGCATTAGGTGCTGGTGTTGACGTGAGTCGATGAAGTAAAGCACACGGTCTGCGCTTAGCTCTTCATAACGATATTTTGCACATGCGATATCTGTTGTTGTGTATAGGAAACCACCATCGCGTTTTTGAACGATAACGCCCATTGGTTCGCCATCTTTGTTCTTGTATTCATCTAGGAATACAACTTGCGCGCCATCATCTTCAACGGCAAGACCTTGTTCTTTTAGGTCTGCAACGATCTTAGGAAGCATGTCGTTGTACATGCTTTCGCCCATGACGTCGTCACGAGTCAGTGACACGTTTAGACGGTCGTAGTTGCGCTGGTTTTGGATCATGGTTACATCAACGAGTTTTTTCCACATTTCTGCACAGTACTCGTCACCGCTTTGCAGTTTTACCACGTAGTTTCGCGCCTTTACTGCGAACTCTTCATCTTCATCGTACAGCTTTTTCGACTCACGGTAGAAGCCTTCGAGGTCCGCAAGTTCCATAGAAACTTCGCCAGACTCTTGTTGTACACGCTCAAGGTTTGCGATAAGCATGCCAAACTGAGTACCCCAGTCGCCGATGTGGTTCGCGCGGATCACTTTGTGACCTAGGAACTCAAGCGTACGTACTACCGCATCACCGATGATGGTTGAACGTAGGTGACCAACGTGCATTTCTTTTGCTACGTTTGGTGCAGAGTAATCAGCGACGATGGTTTGTGCTTCTTCTTTAGCTACGCCAAGACGTTCGTCTGCTAGCGCCGCGTCGGCTTGTTTCGCAAGGAACTCTTCGCTTAGGAAAATGTTGATGAAACCAGGGCCAGCGATTTCTGTTTTGCTCGCAATACCATCTAGGTCTAGAACATCCAGTACTTTCTGTGCAAATTCTCGAGGGTTAGTACCCAGTTTTTTAGCAACGCCCATTACGCCGTTTGCTTGGTAATCACCAAATTGTGGCTTTGCTGATTGGCGAACGGCTGCAGGACTGCCTGCAGGTGCGCCAGCGGCTTCTAGAGCCTGAGATACTTTGTCATTAATAAGTGCTTGGATATTCACACGCGTTTCCTTCAATTCAAGGACAAAGAACTCGGCAAAATGTACGCCGAGCTCTGTTAGAGTTCACAAAAATGGGGCTAATCATAACAACTTTATTGCTTTTCATACAGAGATGAATAGGCGAAATTTTTACTTTTTCGATTGAATGGAAATGTGGCTTAGTTTGCGTTTACTATTGCGCTCAAAGTAATGAGATAAATCGCCCCATAAGAGAGCCATAATGACGACTCAACTAGTTGAAAAGCGCCTAACGCCTGAATTGATGATCCAAGATCTGGACGCATTTATGGCGAAGATTGAAGAGCTTGCAACCCTGTTAAAACTGGATCTGAGCTTTGCTCAAGCTGACCATATTGCGCTGCGTATTAATGATACTGAAACAGCGAAAGCCGCGCATGAAGCATGGAATCAATACGGTAAGGTGATTTCACAAGCGAAAATAAACGGTCGCCCAATCATCGTTATCGAATTCGACAAAGCGTTGGAAAGCCGTGGCTGGAAGATTGAGTGTCTGGAGCTGCCATACCCTGCGGAAGGCAAAATCTACCCAAATGAAAGCTGGGAACATGTGGAGTTTGTGATTCCGTCTCATGCCGAAACCGCAGATGAGTTTCTTGCTGATTTGAAACACACTTACCCAGCGTTTGGCGCGCGTTTTGATGAGTTAAAAGAGCTGGGTGTAAAGAGCAAATTGTCGAGCCCGAAAGGGGAAGGCGAACGCTTGAACAACCCAACCGTGGCGTTTAAGTACCAAGGCATTTGTATCAAGCTGCACCCGCATTCACTTAAGCGTATTGTGGAGTCTGAGCAGGCGTAAAACGCTAGAGTGAAAATTGCTGAGTTGCGAGAGGCAAAAAGGGAGCTGAGGCTCCCTTTCGTAAGCGAATCACTATTTAGCTGGTGACTTGCTTTTTGGGTTGGTAATGGAAAGCTTTTTGCCTTTCAACTCTTCGTCTAGAGTTAGTGTGAAAGTCTTTGGAAACGGCATTCGTTTACAATGATCCACTTTGTTCCTGACGATTGTGAGCAGGGCTTCCGTTGAAGAGTTTTGCTCTATTTTTAAGCTAAAGTCATCGTTCTTACTGCAGCCATTAGACTCGGCGATAAATGAAATTTGACTATCGCTAGTTCGGTACGCTTCAACCATGACGACTTGGTGTTCAGACTCTTGACCTTGCTGCATTTCTGTATTTGCCGAGCAAGCGACTAAGCTGATTGAGCTCAAACCAAGCAGCATTGTTTTGAGTATATATTGCATCTTGTTATCCTTTTTTGCGACGCAGGAAAGGACCTGCAGCTAGCAACATCAATAGGCTAATCGAGAAGCTGCCGCCTGAACTCGATGTTTTTGTTACGCTGCTCTCGCTAGTGTTATCTGAACTAACTGACATCTTGATATTGCGAATATACGCTTGCGCGTTGTAACCACCGCTAAACTCGTAGTTTTTCAGATAAGCAAAAGTAACCGTGTTTGACTTCCGGTAAAGATCGATAGAAAGTTCATTGTACTCAAGAAGCTGGCGAGTGTAGTCATACTCTTGGCCATTGACGTAAACGACAAAAACATCGAAACCATCTGACAAGACTTTAAAGTCCATTGATAGTTTGCCTTTTGGAAGATCGGTTAAATGCAAGATGGATGCACCAGTAGACATTCCCATTTCTGCTGACTGAAGTTCACCATTTTCAGCGGTCCAAGCGTGTTCATTGGTGTACACGTTTGCGCCAGCTAGCGTAACGGCACTGCTCAATGAGCTGCTTGCTTTATCAATACCACTATATATTAAGGTAGTCGAAAGTTTAGATAGTTTCGGATGATCAGTAGAGACTTCAATCGTTTCAACTGAGTGCGAGTAGCTTGGGTAGTAGCCTACCGTAATTTGACAGCTCTGAGATGGTGCCAGTGTCGCAGTACAGGTATTTTTGGCGAGGCTGATTCCGCTTGTTAGGGTAACGCCCGTGATGTTGATTGGCGTATTCACCTCGTCATTACGAATAGTAAAGGTCTCTTGCTGCGCTTTTCGCTCAACGAAATGAAGATCTCGATACTGAGTGTAGCTGATAGTATTACGATGACTATCTATCCAGCCGTTATGCTGAAAATGAGCGACGTTTGCATAAACACCATAAGCATTTGGTTGAGCACATCCATCCCCCCAACTGACTACGCCTAGTAATTTGTTGATGCCGTTATCATCAACGATGAGCGGACCGCCGCTATCTCCTTGGCAGCTATCTTTACCTCCCCAATAGTATCCGGCGCAAATGCCGTCATCTGATACATTAGAGTAATTTCCCGATAGGTTTTGGCAGGTAGCTCGATCTACGTATTCCAAATCTACTTGTTGTAAAACGGTTGGGTATATTCTGTCTGTCGTGGACGTATTTCCCCATCCAGCCACATGCAACTTGTCTCCCACACGCACGCTATCTAAAAGTTCTGGCGTTGCCAGATCAATAGTTGCGCTATCGACATTGCGTTCTAATTCGATAAGAGCGATGTCATTGTTCGTTGTATTACTGTTATATGCAGTATGCGAGTAGATATTGTTAACCGCGATGCGCTGCGCGTGAGACTCGTTGTTTTGATCATAAAGACCAAGAGCGATATCAATATCGTCCGCATTAAGACCTTCCACACAGTGCGCAGCAGTTAATACGTATTTTCCACCAAGGAAACTACCGCCACAGAAGTGACCAATAGATGTTGGCTGTCCTTTACGGACCAGTGAAGCAATAAACTTCCAGTCGGAAGTATTAGCTGGCTCGCCGCCAATAATGCGAGTGGATACATCATTCTGAACAGGCTTAAGAGTATCTGCGATTGTGGTTGCTGGCAAAGTCAGCCCAATCAGAAAAGCCACTAACGTTTTTTTCATTTTAATTCCGTAATATTAACGTGGTTTATTATAAGGGGTCCAAATGATAAACGGAATCATTCTCTCAGTAAATAGTTGTAGTGAAATGAAAAATTATAATATATCGGTTTAATTTTGATGGTTAGAGTCGGGGGATATCCCTGAAAAGATGAAACCCGCCAAGTTGGACGGGTTTCATTCTCTTTGTAACTAGTGCGGAAGGATTACAGGATCACTGTTTTATTTCCATAAACAAAAACGTGGTCGTTAATGACTTTATTCAACGCTTTGCTCAACACATTCTTTTCTACATCGCGTCCCGCTTGTGCCATATCTTGGGCATTGAATGTATGGTCGACAGGAATGACGTCTTGCTTGATGATCGGCCCTTCATCTAAATCATTAGTCACGAAGTGTGCTGTTGCACCGATGATTTTCACACCGCGATCGTAAGCTTGCTGATATGGCTTCGCGCCAATAAAAGCAGGTAAGAAGCTGTGATGAATATTAATGATTTTGTGGTGGTATTTCTCAACAAACGTCGGCGTTAATACGCGCATGTATTTAGCTAGCACCAAAAAGTCAGCATCGTATTGATCGATCACTTCTAGCATCTTCTGCTCGTGTTCTTCACGGCTAAGGTTTTCATGGGTCACGTGGTGGTAAGGAATGTCGAAGCGCTCGGTGAGAGTTTGAAGTTTGTCGTAATTCCCCACCACAGCGGCGATCTCAACATCTAGGCTTCCATCGTAGGTTTTCATCAGAATATCGCCTAAACAATGCGCTTCTTTTGTGACGAGAATGACGATGCGCTTACGGCGAGAGCCAACCAATTTACGCTTAGCACCTTGCGGGAGGGCTTGGTCCAAGTCGGCAAGAAACGTTTGATCGTTGAAGTATCCCTCCAACTCCGTTCTCATGAAAAAGTGGCCACTGGTATTATCAACAAATTCGTTATTGTGAACGATGTTGAGTTGGTGCTTGTAACAGATATTAGTGATTTTCGAGATGAGACCCGGGGCGTCAGAACAGTGGGTCAACAGTGTTTTCTTTTCCATAAATCAGGTACTTCCATGCATTAATATTTTAGCGTACGAATTTGTTATTATTCCCAGGCGGGTGTAACTGTACTGCCATGTTTCACCATAAATAATCTATTCTTACGTTGGTTTCAACAAAATATCCGTGCGTCGCCGCAAGCTGGCCAGATTGTGGGCTGATGTCACTCCTATTCCTCTGATATACTCTCGATAATTTTTCAAACTCAATACCAAGCATGATCGCAAAAACTTTTTCCTCTGATGGCGCGTTAGGTAAGGCCATTCCGGGCTTTCAAGCTCGTCAGCCACAAATCGATATGGCGGAAGCCGTCAGCAGTGCGATCAAAGATCAAACCCAGTTGGTGGTAGAGGCTGGAACCGGAACCGGTAAGACCTTCGCCTACCTAGTCCCAGCGCTGTTGAGCGGTAAAAAAGTGATCATCAGTACAGGCTCGAAAAACTTGCAAGAGCAGTTGTACCATCGTGACTTACCGCTCATGGTCAATGCGCTTGGTTTTTATGGTCAAGTGGCGTTATTAAAAGGGCGTTCTAACTATCTGTGTTTGGATCGTTTGAGCCGCCAAATGGTCGAAAGCCACACTAATGAATCTGACCCGACGTTATTAACTCAACTGGTTAAAGTGCGTGCTTGGTCATCAGAAACCAAAACAGGTGACCTTGGTGATTGTGATGATCTGCCAGAAGACAGCATGATCATTCCGACCATCACTTCAACCAATGATAACTGTTTAGGTAAAGAGTGTCCGAGCTACACCGATTGCTTTGTATTGAAAGCGCGTAAGCGAGCCATGGATTCCGACATTGTTGTGGTGAACCATCACTTATTTCTTGCTGACTTAGCGATCAAAGAAACAGGATTTGGTGAACTGATCCCAGAAGCCGATGTGTTTATTTTTGATGAAGCTCATCAGTTGCCAGATATTGCGAGCGAATATTTCGGCCAGTCAGTTTCAAGCCGTCAAATTCATGATCTTGCCAAAGACATTGAAATAGCCTACCGCACCGAAGCCAAAGATATGCGTCAATTGCAAAAAGTGGGCGACAAACTCATGCAAAGCGCAATGGACATGCGGATTGTACTGGGTGAGCCAGGCTTTCGTGGCAACTGGCGTGAGGCGTTGCAATCAGGGTCTATTAAGCGAGAATTATTGCGCTTAACTGATAGCCTCGAATTGGCGATTGATGTACTCAAAATAGCCTTAGGGCGCAGTCAATTACTGGATACCGCCTTTGAACGTGCCAATTTGATCAAAGGCCGCATCGACCGGGTATGCGATGTCGATATTACCGGTTACTCATACTGGTACGATACCTCGCCTCGTCATTTCGCTCTGCACATTACGCCTCTTTCTGTCGCGGACAAGTTCCATGAGCAAATAGAGATTAAACAAGGCGCGTGGATTTTCACGTCAGCAACTCTAGCCGTATCGGGCGACTTCAAGCACTTTACTGAGCGCCTTGGCCTCAAGCCTACAAAGCAATTTTCTCTGCCGTCCCCCTTTGATTATCAAAAACAAGCGCGCCTTTGTGTGCCAAGGTATCTGCCAGAGCCAAACAGTAACGGCTTAGCGGATAAGTTAGTCCGAATGCTTGCTCCGGTGATTGAAGAAAATGATGGTCGCTGCTTCTTTTTATGTACCTCGCACAGCATGATGCGTGAACTAGGTGAGAAGTTCCGAGAAGTACTTGATCTGCCTGTGTTAATGCAAGGGGAGATGAGTAAGCAGAAAACCTTGGCGGAGTTTATGGAACTGGGTAACGCTTTACTCGTGGCGACAGGCGCTTTCTGGGAAGGGATTGATGTTAGAGGTGATGCGCTGAGCTGTGTTATTATCGACAAATTACCGTTTACCGCCCCTGACGATCCGTTACTCAAAGCCCGTATCGAGGATTGTCGATTACGTGGTGGTGAACCATTTGCTGAAGTACAAATCCCGGATGCAGTGATTACGTTAAAGCAGGGTGTAGGGCGATTAATTCGAGATCAGAAGGATCACGGTGCGTTGATCATTTGTGATAATCGCCTTGTCACGCGAGACTACGGTGGTATTTTCCTCGGAAGCCTACCACCTATCCCAAGAACGCGAGACTTAGATGGAATCAAAGCATTCCTGAAAGCAGAACAATCTGTCACAGACGCAAGTGCTGAGGCATAACCCAATAAATGAGAGTTGTAGAGAGTTAAATGAGCGCAAAAATTCTTGCTATCGATACAGCGACTGAAAACTGTTCAGTTGCGTTGTTGGCTAATGATCAAGTGATTTCACGTAGCGCGGTTGCACCACGCGATCACACCAAAAAAGTACTGCCAATGGTTGATGAAGTACTCAAAGAAGCTGGCCTGACTCTACAAGAGCTGGATGCGTTAGCGTTTGGACGTGGTCCAGGTAGCTTTACTGGCGTTCGTATCGGTATTGGTATCGCACAAGGTTTGGCGTTCGGTGCTGACTTACCTATGATCGGCGTTTCAACGCTGGCTGCAATGGCTCAAGGTAGCTATCGCTTACATGGTGTGACCGATGTCGCTGTGGCTATTGACGCACGTATGGGTGAAGTCTACTGGGCACGTTACACTCGCCAAGCAAACGGTGAGTGGGCAGGGAGGGATGCAGAGTGCGTAATTCCACCAGCACGTCTAATTGAAGAAGCACAAGCAGACGACAAAACGTGGACGACAGCAGGTACGGGTTGGGATGCCTACCAAGAAGTATTAGCAGACCTACCGTTTAATTTGACGCATGGCGAGGTTCTGTACCCTGATTCACAAGACATCGTGATTCTTGCTGAACAAGAATTTAAAAAGGGTAATACTGTGCCGGTAGAAGATTCTAGCCCAGTTTATCTACGCGATAATGTGACATGGAAAAAACTTCCTGGTCGCGAATAGTCCGTTTTTCATTAACCTGACAAAAAGCAGGGCGTTTGCCCTGTATTTTTATGGAGTGCTATGGCGTCGATTAATGGCTTGCCTCCTTCTTTGATTCCCGGTGCAAATCGCACTAATAAAGTCAGCAAAAAGAAGCAGGTAGATAAATCACAAACAAAGCAGCCTGTAGGTCAGCCTTCAAAGGTTGCTAACGCTGTGGCGCACTCCATAAAACACGTGGATGAGTCCCAAATTCACCGAGCTCAAGTGCAATATGACCTTCCTGAAGGGAGCGCACGTAAAGCAATGGAGCAGTACATGGATGTCATGAATCGAGCTAAAAAAGAGGAACTGGCTCAATTACTTGGTGTCGATATTTACGTGTGAGATCTCCCCTGCTTGGGGTTACTAATATTGAAAGGTGGTTTATGAAGGTTTTTGGACGGTTTTTTCTCGCATTATTTGCTACGGTTGGTTTGTCTGCGTGTAGCTCGTTGCCAGAGGAGCTAAATGCAAGCACAGAATTGGTCGTTACAGACTATAAAGCTTTTGCTGAGTCTCAGGGGCAAGTGAGTGAAGATGTTCGCCTTGGTGGAATCATCGCTAAAGTGGATAACTTCAAAGATAAAACCCGTCTAGAAATCGTAAACCTACCAATCAGTAAATCTGGTAAACCGGATATTGATGAAGAGCCAACGGGACGTTTTGTCGCCTATTTTGATGGCTATTTAGAGCCCGTCGCCTTTAGTGAAGGCCGCTTGTTGACGGTTGTAGGTAAAGGCGCCGGAGAAGAAGAAGGAAAGATTGGTGAGCACGAATACGTATTCCCGATCATTAAGGGGCAAGGCTACCGTTTGTGGAAAATTGAAGAACGTGTACGCATGTATGACTCGCCAACCTACTTTTACCCATGTTACTCGATTAACTGCCGCATGTGGCGTAATGATTTCCCACAAGACGGTAAAGTGATAAAACAGGTCAAATAATCTGCGATGCATGAGCGTCAATTCGAGCTTCCTGCCGGCAAAATGGCAGCCCTTGAGATAGGGAACGAGAAAACGGCTGACTTGTCAGTCGTTTTTCTTCATGGGTGGTTAGATAATGCGGGCAGCTTTAAAGCGCTCATGGAGCAGTTGAACCAACTTAATCCTCACTTACACCTCCTCGCCATCGATCATTTTGGTCACGGTTTATCGAGTCATAAATCTCACGATAACTATTACCCCTTTCACGACTATATTGCCGATTTATATCAGTTGTTGGACGAATTATCGCCAAACAGACTGATATTAGTAGGGCATTCACTTGGTGCTTTAATCGCAAGTTGCTATAGTGCTGCGTTTCCAGAGCAGGTCGAAGCTCTTGTGCAAATTGAGGGAGCAGGACCTCTTACTGAAGATCCTACTAACAGTTTGCCTCGTCTTCGCGATGGCGTTTTAAGTCGAATAAGACAGCAAAACAAGCCAGAGCGAGCCATTGCCTCCTTCGATCTGGCGTTAAAATTACGCGTGCAAGCCAACCAATTAACCGCTGAGCAGCTTCTGCCGATAGTCGAGCGAGGAACGGAGCAGCGAGGAGATAAATGGTATTGGCGGCATGACGCCAAGTTAAAATGTGCGTCGCTTTACCGAATGGCGCAAGCGCATGCTAACTCGATTACCAGCCAAATACGTTGTCCTCATTTGATCGTATTAGGCGATCAAGGATTTCAGAATTTACCATCTAACCAAGCTGATTGGGGAGAGAACCCGCCGCAAGTGGTTTCTGTCAAGGGTGGTCATCACTGTCATTTAGAGCAAATACTCGAGGTCGCAACGCGAATTCTTGGTGTAGTTAACAAAATTTAAACAAGTGTTTGAGAGTTGCGTGCTCAAGCACGTTCGCTGTGCTGTAATAGCTTTCAAAATAAAAAGGACGCTATTTTTTAGCCAGTTATAAACGAGGAGTAACATCGTGGATAAACCATGGCTTTCACGTTATCCAAGTGACGTACCTGAAACCATTAATCCAGAGCAATATGAGTCTTTGGTAGAAATGTTTGAGCAGTCTGTACAAAAATATGCAGACCAACCGGCATTCATGAACATGGGCTCGGTTATGACCTTCCGTAAATTGGAAGAGCGTAGTCGCGCATTCGCAGCGTATCTGCAAAACGAGTTAAAACTGCAAAAGGGTGACCGTGTTGCTCTGATGATGCCAAACCTACTGCAATACCCAGTGGCGTTGTTTGGTATTTTGCGTGCAGGTTGTATCGCCGTAAACGTTAACCCACTTTACACTCCTCGTGAACTTGAACACCAATTGAATGACTCAGGTGCGACGACGATTGTGATTGTATCTAACTTTGCGAACACGCTAGAACAAATCGTCGATAAAACACCAGTTAAACACGTGGTGTTAACCAGCCTTGGTCAAATGCTGCCACGAGCGAAAGGTACGATTGTCGATTTTGTCGTGAAGTACGTTAAGGGCATGGTGCCTAAGTACGATTTACCTGGTGCAATCTCAATGCGTCAGGCTCTACGTAAAGGTCGTCGTCTACAATACGTTAAACCGTTTATGTCCGGGGATGACATCGCATTCCTGCAATACACGGGCGGTACGACAGGCGTCGCGAAAGGCGCGATTCTTACACACCGTAATATGATTGCGAACGTTTTACAGGCGAAAGGCGCGTACGGGCCGGTTTTATCTCCAGGCCGTGAATTGGTCGTGACAGCGCTACCGCTGTATCACGTATTTGCTCTTACCGTAAACTGTTTACTGTTTGTCGAAATGGGTGGCCGTAACCTACTTATTACGAACCCTAGAGATATTCCAGGGTTCGTGAAAGAGCTACAAAAGCATCCGTTTACTGCGATTACGGGCGTGAACACCTTATTTAATGCTTTGATCAACAACGAAGACTTCCACGAGTTGGATTTCAGTAACCTACGTTTAGCCGTTGGCGGCGGCATGGCAGTGCAGCGCTCAGTGGCAGAAAGATGGCAGAAGACCACGGGTTGTTACCTACTAGAAGGCTACGGCCTAACCGAGTGTTCTCCATTGGTTGCGGCATACCCGCATGACCTTGTTGAATACAATGGATCGATTGGTCTGCCTGTGCCATCAACAGAAGTTCGTATTGTGGACGAAGAAGGCAATGCGCTTCCGAATACTGAAACTGGTGAACTTCAAGTTCGTGGTCCTCAGGTTATGCAAGGCTACTGGCAACGACCTGAAGCAACGAAAGATACGATCAACGAAGACGGTTGGTTATCAACGGGCGACATTGTTAAGTTCGATGACGAAGGCTTCCTGCACATCGTTGACCGTAAGAAAGACATGATCTTGGTATCAGGCTTTAATGTTTACCCGAACGAAATCGAAGACGTTGTAGCACTGCACGGCAAAGTCCTTGAAGTGGCTGCTATTGGTCAACCGCACGAAGTCTCTGGTGAATTAGTGAAGATCTACGTCGTGAAGCGCGACCCGAGCTTGACCAAAGATGAAGTTATTACGCATTGTCGTCAGCACTTAACTGGCTACAAAGTACCTAAGTTGGTTGAGTTCCGTGAAGACCTCCCTAAAACCAATGTCGGTAAGATCTTGCGTCGTGTTCTGCGTGAAGAGAACGACGCTGAACTCGCGAAGAAAAGCGCATAAGCCGATTTCGTCGAGTCGAGAGATTTAAAAAATGATAGAATGCCAGCGTTTTGCTGGCATTTTTTATAGCGAGAAGTATGTGAATTATCAAATTATTACCAAAAACAAAGATCTAGAAGAAGTTTGCATTCACGCCCGAGAGGCAGATGTAGTGATGCTGGATACCGAATTCGTCCGTATTCGCACTTTCTACCCGCAGTTAGGTCTGATTCAGCTTTTCGATGGTAATCGCCTCTCGCTGATTGATCCGACCGAATTAACGGATATGACGCCGTTCGTAGCGCTATTAAAAGATACTTCTGTGCTAAAAGTGCTGCACGCCTGCGGTGAAGATTTAGAAGTTTTCCAAAACGCATTTGGTTGTACGCCGTTCCCTATGGTAGATACACAGTTGATGGCGGCCTTTCTTGGCCACGGTCTATCAACAGGCTTCGCATCGCTGGTGGAAGAATATTTAGGCGTAGAGCTCGACAAAAGTGAATCACGTACTGACTGGATGGCTCGACCGTTGACGCAAAAGCAATTAGATTATGCTGCTGCAGACGTGCATTACTTGTTACCGTTATACGAAAAGCTGCTCGATAAGGTGACGCAAGCAGGTTGGTGGGAAGCCGTACAACAAGAAAGTGATTTGTTGGTTTCAAAACGAATTCGCGTCACTAATGAGGAGAATGCCTACCTTGATATTAAAGGTGCTTGGCAGTTAAAACCTTCTGAACTGGCGATTTTAAAGCCATTGGCGATGTGGCGTTATCGTGAAGCAATCAAACGAGATTTAGCGCTGAACTTTATCTTCAAAGAAGGTGACCTATTAACAGTCGCTCGTCTTGGCTTAACTAACTTTAAGAAGATGGAAGCGGAAGATATTGATATCCGAGCGATTAACCGCCATGGCGCGAAGATTGCCGCTATTGTTAAACAAGCGAAGCAAACACCTTCTGAAGAGTATCCAGCAAAAATTGAACGCTTAATGGATTATCCAGGTTACAAACAAGTCTTCAAAAATATGAAAGACATAGTGAAATCGGCGTCGCAGAAGTCTGGCTTAGCGACGGAGTTCCTTGCTTCTAAAAAGCAGATTAATCAGCTGATCAGTTGGGTGTGGAAAAAAGATTGCGATCCAGAAGTGTTGCCTGACTTGATGCAGGGCTGGCGCTTGGACCTGCTCGGCGACAAGATGAACAAAGCATTAAAGTAATAAAAGATTAGATTAAAAGGTTGGCCTCGGTGCCAACCTTTTTCATTCTAATCTGAGCATTCAATCTCGTGAGGAAAAGTGGTTTACTTCTCGTCGTCTGGTAGCTTCACATTGAGCTCAAGAACTGAGATATCGTCGTCTTTGTGCTCAAATGTTAAGTCAACCATATTTGGATCAATTGCCACGTACTTACTGATCACCTTCAAGATGTCCTCTTTCAATTGAGGCAAGTAAGAAGGCGCAGGATCATTTTGGCTGCGGCGCTCAGCAACAATGATTTGCAAACGCTCTTTAGCTAGATTCGCAGAAGTTTTCTTCTGTGGGCGGAAAAATTCTAATAATGACATGTCTAGCCTCCAAAGAGTCGTTTAAAGAGTCCTTTCTTCTCCTCAGTAAGGAAACGAAATTCAACCTGATTGCCTAATAAGCGATCAACGGTGTCAGAATAAGCCATGCCCGCATCGGTGTTATCGTCAAAAGTAACCGGTACACCTTTGTTTGACGCGTTAAGCACGGCTTGGCTTTCTGGAATCACGCCCAGTAGTGGAATATGTAAGATCTCCTCTACGTCCTCAACGCTTAGCATTTCGCCTTGAGTGACGCGAGATGGGTTGTAGCGAGTCAGTAGCAGGTGCTGTTTTACTGGCTCTAGCCCTTGTTCTGCGCGCAGGGACTTAGAATCTAAAATACCGAGAATGCGGTCAGAGTCACGCACAGAAGAGACTTCTGGATTCGTTGTGACAATGGCTTCATCGGCGTAGTACAAGGCCATCAATGCGCCTTGTTCGATACCTGCTGGTGAATCACAAATAATGAAATCAAAGCCCATTTCATCAAGTTCGCCGAATACGCGCTGAACACCATCTTTTGTCAGTGCGTCTTTATCACGAGTTTGAGAAGCAGGAAGAATGAATAGGTTGTCCGTGCGCTTATCTTTGATCAGCGCTTGGTTTAATGTCGCTTCGCCGTTAATGACGTTTACAAAGTCATACACGACACGGCGCTCACAGCCCATGATTAGGTCGAGGTTACGCAAACCGATATCAAAATCGATCACCGCGGTCTTTTTTCCCTTCAGAGCTAGACCAGAGGCGATGGCTGCGCTTGAAGTGGTTTTACCAACGCCACCTTTACCAGACGTTACTACAATAATGCGTGCCATTTTTTTTCCTTTTTAGATTAAATCGCGAGAACTTCTAAATGTAATGACTCATCGGCTTTACTGATCATTACTTTCTTTTGCCAGTACTCGCTTTCAATTTGATCGCTTAACCAGTAGTCACCCGCAATGGATACCAGTTCTGCTTGTAAATCGTGGCAAATAATACGCGCTTCCTGCTGACCACTTGCGCCTGCAATCGCACGGCCTCGAAGTGTGCCATGGATATGAATAGAGCCGTCAGCGATGACTTCAGCACCAGCACTTACGTGCGCTAACACTACCAAATCACCATCTTTCGCGTAGATCTGTTGTCCTGATCGAACAGGCGTGCGAACTACTTTCGTTGGTGCCATTTTGGCTGGCGCCTGGCTTGGTGATTTGCTTGCCGACATAATGGCGAAGCCAGCTTCGGAAGCAAGATTTTGTACACGCTTGTCTTTACAGCCCGTTACACCGACCGGAATAAAACCAGCATCTGAGATGCCTTGTTTAAGCTTAGGGAAATCAATGTCGCCTTGTACTTTTGCTATATTGATTACCAAAGGCGCGGATGCAAAAAAAGAAGGTGCTTGAGAAACTTTTTCTTGCAAAAATTCGACAGTCTTTGCGATCTCATTGTCAGAAAGGTGTAAAACTGACAATGTAAAACTGCTACCTTTAAGGTCTGGTGAATGGGTCATCGTGGACTTCTTGCCTTTATTGAAAGAGCGTTGCCTTAAACTAGGTCTGTCATGTTATATTTCATCCTTTGACGCAGCAAGTTCTCTCGTGGGCAAATAGGTGAATTAATCTCAAATTTGCTATTAAGTTTGCGAGAATTTGACGTTTTCAACCTAATCCGCACTCAACGCGGCTAAATCAGCATAAAAGGCGTGTCATGCTTTGTTCTATTTATAAAAGCTCGAAAAAAGAAGGTACTTATCTCTATATTCCGAAAAAGGATGATTTTTCACAGGTTCCTGACACCTTAATGCAGATGTTCGGTAAGCCTATCGCTGTTATGACGATTAAACTTGATGGCCGTAAATTGGCACAAGTTGATATCGAAAAAGTGAAGGCTTCATTGCAAAATGATGGCTTCTTTTTGCAGGTTCCGCCTCCGCCGGAGAACCTACTAGAAAAGTACAAAGAACAAAAAGCCCAGCAGAAAGGCGAATAACGTCATCGTTTTTCATCTGGGATTTCTGCCTTGCTCAAGGAGGGCAATATGAAAAAAATACTGGCTACCATGCTTAGCGTTGGTGTGTGTACCTCGGCTTTTGCAAGTAGCGAGGGTTTCGATGAATACTTGAATAAGCTGCGTGCTGAAGCGCGTGATAAAGGTATCTCAGAGCAGGTCATTAGTGCTGCTTTTGCGAATGTTGAGTACAAGCCTCGAGCAGTAAAAGCGGACCGAAACCAACCAGAGAAGAAACTGACGTTGGATGAATACATTCCTCGCGCGGTGCCCGAATGGAAGGTGAAGCAAGCAAGACAACTCTATAAGGAGCATTACACCGAGCTAAAGCGTATAGGCGATGAGTACGGTGTGCAGCCTCGTTTTATCGTGGCGCTGTGGGGTGTAGAAAGTAACTTTGGTAAATTTACGGGTAACTTCAAAGTGATTGACGCGTTGTCTACAATGGCATTTGAAGGTCGTCGTGAAGAGTTTTTCCGTAAAGAGACCATGTCGGCATTGCAGATCCTCGATCAAGGCCATATTGAACTGGAAAACTTTAAGGGTTCATGGGCTGGTGCGATGGGGCAATGTCAGTTTATGCCAAGCTCTTTTCTTCGTTTTGCCGCTGACGGCAACGGGGATGGTAAAAAAGACATTTGGCAATCTGAAGCCGACGTGTTTGCATCAACCGCTAACTATTTGAGCAAGTCCGGCTGGGATGACAAATACATTTGGGGTCGCCAAGTGAAAGTCCCTAAAGGCATTGATCGCAGCTTAGAAGGGCGCACGGCTGAAAAAGGTAAATATCTTCAGGAGTGGAGCAAACTTGGTATCACAAAATACGATGGTAGCCCGTTGCCAAAACTGGATGAAGACATCAAAGCATGGTTGATCATGCCGGACGACGAGAATGGTCGTACGTATCTGGTTTACAATAACTACAACGTACTGATGAAGTGGAACCGCTCTTACTACTTCGCACTCGCCGTGAGTCACTTGGCTGACCGAATTAAATACTGAGCTGTTATAAAATAATCACTTGGCATCCAGTATTCAATATGAGGGCTCTTCGGAGTCCTTTGTTTTTCCTATAATCAAATCGAGGTAAAGCGTGTTATCTGAACGTGCCGCACAAATGGTGATTTTCTCCGCTCTTCTTAAACATAAAAGCTTCACAGCGGCTGCAAAGAGCTTAGGCGTGTCGGTGTCTCATGTGAGTAAGCAGTTGAGCCAGCTGGAAGCATCTCTTGGTATCAAGCTTGTTCAACGCACTACGCGAAGCTTTACGCCGACTGAGGCAGGAAAAACCTTTTTTCATCACTGTGAGCAAGTAGTACAAGCGGTGAGCAGTGCCACATTAGAGATGGAAACCCAGCGGGATGAAGTGGCAGGCTTAGTGCGTCTTGGTTTGTCGCAATCATTCGGTACCTTGCACATAATCCCCGCAATTCAAGAGTTGCGCGAACTGTATCCTCAACTTCAAGTGGAGGTGCATTTGTTTGACTATAAAGTCGATATGTTAGCCGAAGGGCTCGATTTATGGGTGACTAACAACGAGCATTTGCCTGAAGGCTACATTGCGCAGCGTTTGACGGATTGCCAGTTTGTTGTAGCGGCGTCACCAGATTACTTATTGAAGCATGATACGCCAACAGAGCCGGATGACTTGTCTTCTCACAACTGTCTTATATACAGAAGCTGGGAGCGTGACTATACGGGGTGGGCGTTTACTAAAGATCAGCAGGAGTTGAACGTAAAAGTTTCGGGCAACTATTCAGTGGATCTGGCAGAAGCCGTTCGGGATGCCGCTATTGCAGGTTGGGGCATTGCCTACCTTGCCACTTACTTACTGGGTGATGAGTTTAGAACGGGTAAGTTAATACAGTTGTTACCGGACTGGAAAGCCAGCCAGTCGATGCCGTTTTATGCGGTGTATCCAAGCCGCCAACATATGCCCAAAAAAATATCCGCAGTGATTAACTTCATCAAACAGAAGATCGGTAACCCGTGTCATTGGGATCAACGTCTAGCGCCTTACATATCTATTCCTAAGTAACAGGATCAATGACGTTATTGAACGACACATAAGGTGATTCACTTCACAAAAATTTTTCCAGAACTAGAAACATCTTTTCTATATAGAAACAATAAAAATAAGCAAACGTTTATATTCTTATAATTCAATGACTTATAATTAAGGTTAATTATTGGGCGCTTAAACTTTTCACACTGTTAACATCCTCAACTTGCAGCATTTTGAGTCCGCTATACAATCCGGTGCCTTCCATATCCCCCTTCTGTCGGATTCATTTTATGAACTCAATTATTGGTATCGTAGCCATACTATTCGTAGCATGGCTACTTTCTACAAATAGAAAAAATATAAAGCTGAGAACAGTGTCGTTTGCGTTTGCTTTGCAGGTACTGTTTGCGTTGTTGGTTTTATATGTACCAGCAGGACGAGATGCGCTGAATTCAGTGAGCAGCGTAGTGTCGAATTTGATCAACTATGGTCAAGAGGGCATTGCGTTTTTATTCGGTAATTTGGCGACAGGGGGCTTCACCTTTGCGATCAATGTTCTGGGTATCATCGTTTTCTTCTCCTCTCTTATCTCAGGTCTTTATCACATTGGTGTGATGCCAAAAATCATTAACTTTATCGGCGGTGGTATTCAAAAGCTGCTGGGTATCGGTCGTGCAGAGTCTTTGTCTGCTACGGCGAATATCTTTGTTGGCACCATTGAAGCGCCATTGATGGTAAAGCCATACCTAAAGCACATGACCGACTCGCAGTTCTTTGCGGTGATGACAGGTGGTTTGGCTTCTGTTGCTGGTGGAACGTTGGTCGGTTACGCGTCACTGGGCGTTGACCTTAACTACCTGATCGCTGCCGCATTTATGTCGGCACCTGCGGGCTTGTTAATGGCAAAAATCTTAATGCCAGAAGATACGGATAAAGCAGCAGATATCGACATTAGCCAAGTTGAAATTCCACGTGCAACCAACGTAGTAGAAGCATTAGCCGATGGTGCAATGGCGGGTGTACGCATTGCTGTATCGGTAGGTGGTACGCTATTGGCGTTCATCAGTGTCATTGCAATGTTAAACGGCATGCTAGGTTGGATTGGTGACCTTGTTGGGACGCCACTAAGCTTCGAGCTGATCCTAGGTTATGTATTCGCACCTGTCGCTTGGTTATTAGGTGTACCATGGCAAGAAGCAACCACAGCAGGCTCGCTGATTGGTAATAAGATTGTGGTGAATGAGTTCGTTGCTTTCATCCAGCTTGCTGAAGTGAAGTCTCAACTCAGTGAACACTCACAAGCAATCGTGACGTTTGCTTTGTGTGGTTTTGCAAACATTTCAAGTATGGCGATGTTGATTGGCGGACTGGGCTCATTGGTACCTGAAAAGCGTGCATTTGTTTCTAAGCATGGTTTCCGTGCGATTATCGCTGGTGTGATGGCGAACTTAATGAGCGCTTCAATTGCGGGCGTGATTTTAAGTCTGTAACTGAAAGAGATACCTAAAATTAGCAAAAAGGCTCCTTGCGGAGCCTTTTTCGTATCTGAAGTTTACGTTATTTGTCTGTGTGGAACTGCTCGCAAGCGAGCATCGTGTTCTCAATTAAGCTTGCGACGGTCATTGGGCCAACACCACCAGGGACAGGAGTAATAAAGCTCGCACTTTCACGTGCTTTATCGTATTCCACGTCGCCAACTAGCTTGCCTGAATCAAGACGGTTAATGCCGACATCGATAACCACTGCACCTTTCTTAATCCACTCTCCAGGGATGAAGTTTGGCTTACCAACCGCAACCACGACAACGTCAGCTTGACGCACATGACTCTCTAGGTCTTTGGTAAAACGGTGACATGTTGTTGTCGTGCAGCCCGCAAGCAGCAGCTCAAGTGTCATAGGACGACCAACAATGTTTGATGCACCGACCACAACAGCATGTTTGCCACGAAGCTCTATGTTGTAACGGTCTAGTAGGGTAATGATGCCCTTTGGCGTGCAAGAGCGAAGCTTTGGAATACGTTGCGCAAGACGACCAACGTTATAAGGGTGGAAGCCATCCACGTCTTTCTCTGGGTGAATGCGCTCTAAAACATGTGTTGTGTCGATGCCCGCAGGAAGGGGTAATTGCACTAGAATGCCGTCAATTTCATCATCGTTGTTTAATTCATCAATCAGCGCTAGTAACTCTTCTTCTGAGCTAGACGCAGGAAGGTCAAAAGACTTAGAAACAAACCCAACTTCTTCACATGCGCGGCGTTTGCTACCGACATAAACCTGAGAAGCAGGATCTTCACCAACTAGAACCACTGCTAAACCAGGGGCACGTAGCCCAGCTTCAACACGAGCTTTAACACGTGCTGCCACTTCGGATCGAACAGTTTGGGAAATGAGAGTTCCGTCTATATTTTGAGCAGTCATGACTTTCCTTATAAATTAAGAAGGCAAATTATCTGCGGCGCATTGTCGCAGAATTTCTTATTAACATCCATACGCAAACGTTTGCTTTGTGGTGTTTTTGAACATTAAGCGTTTTGATGGACTTTTTTTAGGCATTCAGATCAGAATGTTATGAAAACCCGTTGATTTACCCGTTTGAACTCGTATAATCCTGTCCCTGTAGCGCGCCCTTAGCTCAGCTGGATAGAGCACGTCCCTTCTAAGGATGTGGTCATTGGTTCGAATCCAATAGGGCGTGCCATTTATTCAAAAGCCCCGATAACTCTTTGAGTTGTCGGGGCTTTGTCGTTTTTAGGTTTTTGGCTGTAATTACCACTCTATCTACAACTTTTGAATGGCATTCTAGCCATTGCAATTTCTAGCAATTAATATGGACGCATATTAATTATCTTTCGTTAGTCTTTATGCCTGCCACTTCTAATTTTTATGACCAACACGCCGACTCTTTCGCGAAGCAATACACATCGCTCCAGTTTGAGGATGTCCACGCGAGTTGGAGAGTTTTCTGGCCCCAGGCTGGAGATCGCGTGTTAGATGTTGGCGCGGGCTCTGGTCGAGACGCGAAATGGATGGCTGAACATGGGGGTGAAGTTGTTGCGATTGAGCCTGCTCAAGCACTTCTAAGACTTGGTAAGTCTTACTGTGGCGATTCCGTTACTTGGCTTGAAGATGCATTACCTAAGCTTGAGAAAACCATTAATCTTGGCTTTCGCTTCGATTTAATTCTTGTCAGTGCGGTATGGATGCATCTTGCGCCTACGCACCGTGAACGTGCATTTCGCAAACTTGCAAATTTGTTAGCGCCTAATGGTCGATTGGTGATTAGCCTTCGTCACGGTGACTTTTCTGACGGTCGTAAAGCTTATCCGGTATCGGTTGAAGAGCTCGAAAAGTTTGCAAAGAATAGCGCTTTAATGGTGAGGAACGTATCTCTCGATGATGATCAGTTAAAGCGAACGGGTGTATCTTGGCAAACGGTAGTGATGTCTTTGCCTGATGATGGTTCTGGTGATTTGAATAAGGTTCGTCACATTATCGTCAATGATTCCAAATCGGCTACCTATAAACTCGCACTACTGCGTACTTTACTACGAATTGCAGATGCTCATTCTGGTGCAGTGGTTGATCGCAGCGAAGGTAAAGTTGCCATCCCATTAGGATTAGTTGGCTTATATTGGATTCGTCAATTTAAGCGTTTAATC
Source organism: Vibrio antiquarius (assembly GCF_000024825.1). Classification (NCBI taxonomy): domain Bacteria; kingdom Pseudomonadati; phylum Pseudomonadota; class Gammaproteobacteria; order Vibrionales; family Vibrionaceae; genus Vibrio; species Vibrio antiquarius. Next base: position 2,741,938 of record NC_013456.1, on the reverse strand, counting down.
GATAAAGAGAACATCCAGCAAAGCTCGAACTCGTCTAAAGGGCTAGGTTTTATAAAGCCCGATGGTTGGGGCAGACTTTCCCATTTAAGTCCTGATGATCTTGCTATAGGCGCGACATTTTTTGGCGAAGACGCAGTGGCGCTGGATAAAGCAATAAAAGATAGCTTAAAAACCATAAAAGATGGCCCCGTCGCCTTTACCTATCAGGGCGATAAATCAAACTCTTACTTTGAAATGATTCGTTCAGCTAAGAAGCCAAAAAGTTCAATTGTTGTGGATAGCGAGTTCCTCAAAAGTTATGGGCTGTTTGTGTTGGATGAAAGCCTTTGGGATTGTTTTCGATTGTATAACTCTTGGATTGAGCCGCTGGTGGTCAACCAGTGGATTATGGAAATGCAACGATTTCGGTCTAATCAAGAGCGGAGTATTCCACTGCAAACGTATCACGATTGTTTGGTCTGGATTGATAAAGACCATGATACGCGAGTCGTGCGAAAGAGAATTGAACAGTTGAAGCTCAGCCATTACGACATTGTCAGTGTATGGAGTGGAAGCAAATTACGAAATGAGTATCACGTTGATCACTGTTTGCCTTTTGCTTATTGGCCCAACAATGATAAGTGGAACTTACTACCAACATCTAAGGTTGAAAACCTAAAGAAGCGTGATCGTATTCCTGCTAGCTATCGATTAAACGCATCCAAGTCGCGAATTTTGGATTGGTGGCAGTTAGCGTGGGGAGAGACGGATACTTTGAGTCGGACATTTTTCACTGAGGCTTCATTGTCGTTGCCTAATGTACCTGTATCTTGCCAAGATTTTGAGCATGTCTTTGAAGCGATGGGTTTACAAATTCGTGGTGTTAAAAGTCGCCTTTGTATCGCGGAATGGTAATGTCTTGTTTGCCGTTACAGCGTGATATATGAACCTGATAGGCAACCAACAAAAAAGCGCTGGTTAACCAGCGCTTTTGCATCTACCAAGGGCATTACATCTTTTTAAAGATGATGGAGGTGTTGATGCCGCCAAAGGCGAAGTTGTTACTCATCAAATATTTCACGTCCAGTTCTCGGCCTTGTCCGGCGATGTAGTCTAAATTGCCACATTGCTCGTCGAGGTTTTCTAGGTTGAGTGTTGGGTTGAACCAACCTGTGTGCATCATTTCTAAACCTAGCCACGCTTCAATTGCGCCACACGCGCCTAGTGTGTGGCCAAAGTAGCTCTTGAGTGAACTGATTGGCACTTTGCCCAGAGCATTCGCTGTTGCGTTGCTTTCTGCAATATCACCGCGGTCGGTGGCAGTGCCGTGAGCAGATACATAGTCGATCTTCTCCGCAGGAATGCCCGCGTTTTGCAAAGCCATTTCCATACAGATTTGCATGGTTTCCATCTGTGGTTGAGTGACGTGTGCGGCATCACAGTTGCTGGCAAAACCGATGATTTCTGCATAGATTTTCGCGCCACGAGCGACGGCGTGTTCGTACTCTTCCAGAACCAGTGTTCCCGCACCTTCACCAATCACCAAACCATCGCGATCGGAGTCATAAGGTCTTGGTGTGCTTTTCGGGTCTTCATTCTTCAGACTGGTGGCAAAAAGGGTATCGAAGACAGCGGATTCCGTTGGGCACAATTCTTCAGCGCCACCAGCAACCATTACTGTTTGGTAGCCGTGTTTGATCGCTTCGTAGGCGTAGCCGATTGCTTGGCTGCCAGAGGTACATGCACTGCTGGTTGGGATCACTCGGCCTTTCAAACCGAAAAATAGACCAACGTTCACTGCCGTGGTATGCGGCATCATTTGCACGTAAGTCGTTGCGGTGATCGCTTTCGTGGTTTTCTCATTCAGCATGACACCAAATGCGCCGATTGCGTCGGTACTGCCTGTTGATGAGCCGTATGCGATACCCGTTTGACCGTTGGTTAGCACGTCGTTACCAATCAAACCTGCTTGGCTTAGTGCGTTTTCTGTTGCGACGGTCGCTAATTTGGAAACACGCCCCATGCCACGTACTTGTTTGCGCTTGTAGTGCTTTGGCAGATCAAAATCTAAAATGGGTGCCGCGAGCTTGGTGTTCAAGCCATCATACTGTTCGTAAGAAGGCATGTATTGCGTCGCGTTCTGGCAGTCACGCAGTTTTGGTTCGACAGACTGCCAATCGTTACCAAACGCAGTCACACCCGACATTCCGGTTACAACAACTCGACGGCTCATACTAGGCCTCCGTTTACCGAAATGACTTGGCGAGTTACATAGCCTGCGATGTCAGACATAAGGTAACTGACTAAACCAGCAACTTCTTGTGGCTCTCCCATGCGGCGCAAAGGAATTTGCGGCATCGCGTGTTCTTTTACGTGTTCATCTACCATGCCTGTGTCGATAAGCCCTGGAGCAACGCAGTTGACGGTGATTTTGCGTTTTGCCAGTTCAAGTGCGAGTGATTTTGTTGCACCAATTACGCCCGCTTTCGCTGCGCTGTAGTTAGTTTGACCACGATTCCCCATTAGGCCAGAGACTGATGCAAGCGTAACAATTCGGCCGCCTTTGCGCTTTTGCACCATTGGCATAACACAAGGGTGAAGAACGTTGTAGAAGCTATCTAGGTTGGTATGAATCACACCATCCCATTCTTCTTCGGTCATCGCAGGGAAAGCGGTATCTTTTGTGATGCCAGCATTGTTCACGACGCCATAGTAAGCGCCGTGTTCGGCGATATCGGCTTCTAGCTTCTCTCGACAATCTGCACGGTCACTAATGTCGAATTGGATAAGACGACCGCTACCACCATGCTGTTCGATGGTGTCTAGGGCGTCTTTCGCGCCTTGTTGATCGCCCATGTAATGGACAATGACTTGGAAACCATCTTTGGCCAATTGAACGGCAATGGCTTTACCGATGCCTTTGCTGGCACCTGTAACGAGGACTTGTCGGGTCATTGTTGACTCCTGATTTTCATTTCTTGTAATTTTTCTTCTGATGGAACGTAAACGTTCAATTGGCAAGTCGCTACAACAGTTCCTTGTAGCTCAATATGGGCTGAAAAAACCGCCATACCGTTATCTTCCATAACTTTTTCAGCATACACATCGAGCACCTGTCCGCGAGAAAACGCATCGCATTCAGACGTGTATCGACGGCTACCAAGTAAAAAGCCAATCGGTGGCGCTTGTTCTTTCATTAATGCGTGGTAACCAGACCACGCCGCGACAGATTGCGCCATAAACTCAATGCCAACGTAAGCTGGCACGGTTTGAGAGGCCAAGTCGAAGAACGGGTTGTGTTCTGCGATATCAACCTGGCAGTGAATCGTATCTTGTTGAACATCCAAGGCACGATCGACCAAGATCATTGGTTTGTCGTGTGGCAAAAGTTGTTCGATGGGAGGAAGTTTAGTCATGAGCGTAACCAAAAATAAGACTAATATTATTGCCACCAAAAGCAAAAGAGTTGCTGAGAATCGCTTTGTTACCCAGTTTGGTTGGCGTCTCAACTAACGATATATGGATATCGTCTGCTTTGGTTTCGCAGTGTTGTATTGGCAAATCAAGGTTGTACTTGAGAATATGCCAAGCGATCGCGGCTTCCGTTGCACTTGCTGCGCCTAATGTGTGTCCGGTGAGTGGCTTTGTCGAGCTTACGGGAACGGAGTCTCCAAAGCAGCGATGAATGGCTTTGCTTTCCATCGCATCGTTTAACGGCGTTGCTGTGCCATGCGCGTTGATGTAACCAATGTCTTGCGCTGCAAGTCCTGCATTGGCCAACGCTTTTTTCATCGCTTCTTCTGCGCCTAACCCTTCTGGGTGTGGTGCGGAAATGTGGTGCGCGTCTGAGCTATCGCCAGCTCCGAGAAGAGCAACGGGCGCAGGTGTTTTGCTTAGCAACATTAATGCTGCGGCTTCGCCGATATTGATGCCGTTGCGATGCTGGTCAAACGGCTTACAAAGGGTATCGGATAGAGCTTCTAAACCGTTAAAGCCGTTTAGCGTTAGGCGACAAATGGTATCCACACCACCTACAATGACCGCATCAACAATGCCAGAGCGAATCAGGCGTTGCGCGGTTAAAAAGACGCGACCACTAGAAGAGCAAGCGGTGGAAACTGAGTAATGTGGGCCGCTCAAATCAAAGTAGGCGGCAATAAAATCGCTGCAGTTGCCAAGTTCTTGTTTGGTGTAATGGTAGTCGGCGGGAAACTCACCATTTGCCAGCTTTTCGCCAAATGCGATTTCGCCATCTGAAATGCCAGACGTGCTGGTGCCGATCACGACTGCGATACGGTCACGACCATATTTAGCCATGGCGTCACGCACGTCGCTTTCGATTTGCTGCAAAGCCGAAAGTGCGAGGCGGTTGTTTCTCGTATCAAACTGGCTGAGTGCGGTCGGTAATTGCGGTAACGTCTGTGCAATTCGACCGATTACTGTTTGGCGGCCTGAATTTAAAATATCTTGGTCAACCACCATGTTGGATGGTTTCGCTCCTGATAAACACTGGTGGATGATGGCGTCATCTTGTCCCATGGCAGAGTGAAAGCCACAGGCCTGAATATACAAAGGTTGAGAAGAGCGAATAGGCATATTGTTATTCTAAATTGTTCTTAATTAATCTGATGTTGCAGTGTTTGAATAGAAATTGAAAACTGATGTTTGAGGTGATGAAAATCAATCTTACCCTCTAACTTGTTAGAAGAGCCGTATTGAATCTCAATGATCTTTTCACCGTCGCTATCAAAGATGACGCGAGAATTATTTTTATCAATAATTCGCCACCTTACCTCATTTAACGATCCTTCCCAAGCGGAACTCGGCCAGAGCGTGATCATCAGGTTAAATAATACCTGTTCTGGCTGCGGTAGCGAACCTTGTAAACCGTTGAGCACTTCGGTTTGAATTTGTTTTCCATCGTAAGACAGTGAGAGTACTCTTGTCCCCCAGGATGAGAAGCCTGCCAGCACCACTTCGTTGTTGGTTACTTGCAGTTGTACCGGAAGTTGCTCAGATGTGGTTTTACCATCTATTGCCCAAGAAGCCGTAATTAACTGACTGGCAGACAACTGATAGCCCAAGCTTGCGGGAGTGGGTAAGCTAACTTGGGTGTGCTCGTCAATGTCGACCTGAGGCGTCGATTGGTGAGGGACCAAGCTGCATGCACTTAAAAACAGGCTCAGTGTGATGAACGTCGCGTAGCGAAAGGCGTGATTGAAAATCATGACGTCGTTTCCTCTGTTTTAATTGCAATCGGAGAGAGCAGCCAAGCGACAAAAATACCACTTAACACCGTAATGCCGAAACTGTGAATTGCGTGAGTTTGGCTGAGTGACAGCAACCCAAATGACAACACTGTGGTGATTGCCGAAAGGGTGATCGCCAATAGTGTGCTCACACTGCGGGCTTTCTCGGCAAAGAACAGAGTGTAATCGATCCCTATACCAAGAATGAGCACCAAGCCAAGCAAGTTGAACAGGTTTAATGTTGTTCCCATCGCGACAGCCGTTGCCAGACCGCAGGCGCAAGCAATCAATGATGGCAGTAAAACTCGCCAACTGTGTTGCAGACCGTACCGCTTGATTAACACCAGAAAGATCACAGTACTGGCGGCTGCCAACAGCTCCATGATTTTGATTCGGTATTCACCAAATAGGGCGGAAATTTCTTCTGCTTTGTTTAGGTAAACAACATCAGACTGCGATTTGGCAAATGCCTTAACAACGGCGGAGTCTTGCAATTGGTTTAACACCACTACCGTTGCAGATTTTCCTTTGATCTTACCCAAATGGAGAAAACGCACAGGCGCTGATACTGGGTTTTGCAAGTACTGATCAACCGTGACAGGGATAAAGTCGGCGTCCATTTTAGGCTTTTTACTTAAGCTCAGTCCGGAAGCTAGTGGGCTGGATTGTGTCGCGTAAAGATCGCGAATCAATTGATAGTCTTGTTGCTGACGCTCCACCGAGCTCAAGTAGCGACTCAGACTCTGGTAGCTTTCGATGGTGCTGTCCGCTTTCCACGCTTCTAATGTTGGCGTCAAAGACTCCAGCTTTTTCATTAGGTTTTCGTCATCGTCGGCGGTAACGACCAACATTTGCTGCGAAGATTGCATGCCACTGAGCGTCGTAATCAAGGTTTCTTGCTGCTTGAGATCGTTCGGCATCGTTTGCAGCAGACGAATGTCGTCATCGTAGTTCAATTGCAGCAAGAAAAAGCCACTCACAACCACACATAACATCGGCAATCCGACTTTAATTCGAGGTTGATTCCAAAGCGTTAGCCATTTCACCAACAATGATTGTCCTGGTAAGTTCGAAATGGATCGCGATGGGTTACGAGCCAGTATCGGATACCAAGCCACCACGGTGATGTAAGCGGCAATCAGACCAATGGATGAAAACAGCGCAAGCTGCTGCAAACCAGGAAACGGTGCTACTAACATGCCCAAATAGCCGATCAAACTGGTGATTAAGCCAAGTGTGATAGCTATGAAAATATGCTTTAACCCTTGCTCGCTATCCCATTCATTTCCCGCCGCAAGGCGTTCGGTTAGGTAGTGGAATGCGTAGTCGATAGACACGCCGATTAAACTTGCGCCAAACACTAAGCTGAACAGATGGACTTTTCCAAAAATCCACGTCGTAACGGACAACGCAACGAGCAAACCAATGGTGATGGAAAGCAGCGCCAGAGACAGTGGCATCACACTACGAAAGACCAACACGAACAATGCAATGATACCGAGCAGAGAGAACACACCGATGGTACTGATCTCCGATTTGGCACTTTGCGTACCAAAGTCGGCGTAAAATAGAACGCCAGTATGTGCGACTTCAGCACCATATTTCTGCGCGACGCTTTGTTCTAGCGCTTTAATATCAGGGACTGCAAGCTGCCCCGTTAGGCTATAAGGCGAGTCTTTTAGTTCGGCAGTAATAAGCAAGTATTGAGCACTGTCTTTTTCGACGGATAGATAGCCGTTATCCAACCGGAAAGAGGACGATTGCTGGGTAACTTGACTTAAATAATCACGAAATAGCAAGAAAGGGTCATTTTGTAACTCTTGCCCGGTCACTCCAGAAAACGGGTTGTACAGCGACTGAATCACATGCTGCACTTGCTGTTCTGGATTTTGGCTTAAACGCTCTCGTTGTTCAGGCGTCAGCAATTGGAAGCGGTGCTTAAAGTAGTAACTCGCCCAAGCTTGCTGTTCTTGAGGTGAGATTTTCCCCACCACATCGCGAAAATGATTACTTTGGCGTAACCCCTTATCAAATTCAGCGGCCGCTGCAAAAAGGGCATTTTTGTCCGGCGCTGTGATCACGAAAATGACTTTGTCGCTCATACTTGCCGAGACCGACTCAAAGGCTTGCTCAGCCACCGGGTTTTGTTGGTTCTTCGGCAGCAGTTTTAAAATGTTGGTCTCAATCGGAGATTCTGCACTCCAAACCCATTGTTTGAGTAGCAACGCGCCCGCTAAAACAACGAGATTGAGCCAAACCAGAGCAAAGGTGTGAGTGCTGAGACTGAGTTTAGAAACGGAATTGAGCGTCTTCGGCATCCGTGAGTTCCTGAGGTAGAGAGGTCTGGTTCGTAAACGTGATTTCGGTCTTATCGCCACGCAGCTCTTGTAGGGTTAGGCGATCAATGTGCGTTTTACCGGAAAGAGTGATGGATTGAAACACCGCATTTAATGGCGACTGTTTTGGCACTAAAACGAGCTGCCATTGATTGTTCTCAACTGAAAAATCGAGTGTGAATTGTTCTTGCAGTGCAGAAGTATCCCCGTGGAACACGGATAAAAACACATGGCTAAAGTAGAACGCCATTGGGTTTTCTTCTGCAGAAATCGTTTTCGGAGCTTGGTCGGCAAAAGTCTGACGAAGTTTGTTTTCCGTCAATACCAAATTGACTGCGAAAGGTTCTGTTTGTTGCCACAACAAGCCATGTGTTTTGCTCAGTGTGAACTGACCTTTAGAGGTTAGAGGTTGAGTGAACATTTCCAGATGACGCTGCTGCGTAAAATCTCCGCGTACGATTTCATGCTGAGACAACTGCTGTTGAAGCGATGCCAAATCCGTTACATTTACTGTCGGTGTTGCCAGTGCTGAAACAGAAAATATTAGCAAAAAAGAGAGTAACCACTTTTGCATTAGTTCAGGCTCCCATGGTTGTGCCATCGCTCTACTTTATCTAAAAAGACTGCTGGAGAAACAAAGCACATCTCTTGCTTTTCAATGGATACGGCGACTTGCGTTGTATGCGCTTTGCACATACGTTGATTCGTTTCGGCGTCGTAAATCACGTAATCCACACGTAAGCGGTTTTCCCACTCCGTGAGTTGCGCGGTAATACGAATGGTGTGATTAAACGGAATCGCCTTCACGTATTTAACGCGCGTGTCGATGATCGGCCACATGTACCCAGAGTCTTGCATATCGCGATAGCTGTATTGGATCTTCTCCATCAGCACACGACGCGCTTCTTCAAAATACCGAAAGAAGTTGCCGTGATATATCACGCCCATCGGGTCAGCATCTTGGAATGAGGTGACCATTGTCACCTCCGCTTCTAATGGGTAGAGAACCTGCTCTTGCATTATACCTCCGCGTAGAGTGGCCAATGACGTTGCTGAATGCGTTCAATGAAATGACGCAAATCTTGTTCCAATGGGCGATCTTCAATCACAAATTCAAACTCGCTCAGCACGGCGTCACGAATTACTCGCAAACTCTGACTCATGTGGTGTTCGTCCAATTCGTTATGACGGCGACGAATCTCAACCGCTTGAACGCTTGCCAGCAGTGAAGCCGCAGCAACTTGCTCTGTTAACTCAAGTACGCGTAAGCAATCGCGAGCCGCAATGGTGCCCATACTCACTTTGTCTTGGTTGTGACATTCGGTTGAGCGAGAAAAAACGCTCGCTGGCATGGTGTTTTTCAACGCTTCTGCCGTCCAAGCTGAGATACCAATCTGAACCGCTTTAAAGCCGTGGTTGATCGGTTTACGCTCGCCTTCTGCACCGGTTAAGTTAAACGGCAGGCCGTTATTGAACTTGTAATCCATCAGTTGCGCCATCTGACGGTCCAGCAAATCAGCCAAGTTGGCAATGTTCACTTTCAACGTATCCATCGCCATTGCGATATGACCACCGTAGAAGTGACCGCCGTGGAGAACGCGCTCGTTGTCGCCATCGATAATTGGATTGTCGTTGGCACTATTTAGTTCATTCTCGATCAATTGACGTAGCCAAGGCAGTGAGTCTTGCACCATGCCAATTACGTGTGGCGCGCAACGCAGCGAGTAGCGATCTTGCAGTCGGTCGCTATTGCGTGGCGGACGTTCAGCATTGAGATCATCACGCAGCCAAGCCGCAACTTGCTGTTGACCAGGGTGAGGTTTTACCGCAAACAACGCTTCATCAAAGTGGAAGTCATTACCTTGCATACCCACAGAAACCATCGCGGTAATCTTGGTGCAAAGCTGCGCTAGGTATTCTGCGCGTTTGTAGGCAATACAGGCGAGGGCAGTCATCACGGATGTACCGTTCATTAACGCCAAACCTTCTTTTGGTTTTAGGCGAATTGGCTCAATGCCCAGCTCTGCAAACACTTCTTGTGTTGGTCGCACATCGCCTTTGTAAAGCACTTCACGCTCGCCAATTAAGGTCGCCGCTAGGTAAGACAGAGGCGTTAAATCGCCGCTTGCGCCCACCGAGCCCTCTTGTGGAATACGCGGCGCAATGTCGTGATTGATAAGCGTAACGATTTGGTTCAACAGATCGTGAGACACGCCAGATACGCCTTGCGACAATGAACATAAACGTGTCGCCAACACCGCGCGAGCTTGCTCATGAGAAAGGATTTGACCTAAGCCACAGCCATGGAAGCGCGTAAGGTGCAACGGAAGTTCATCCACAAGAGCGGGTGGAATCGCCACAGTGCATGAATCGCCGTAACCCGTGGTCACGCCGTAAATAACGCCTTCTTCTTTCAGTAATCGTTCCAGAAACGCCACGCCACGATCGATCTTCGCGGTAAATTTTGGCGAGGTGTTCATGCTTGCCTTTGCACCTTGAGCAATGGCAACGACATCTTCGATGGTTAAAGATTGGGCACCAAAAGTGATGTTGTGATTATTGTTGTTTGTCATGTGGCTGATTACTTAAAGTCCAGAAGTTAAAAAAGTTGTACCACTGTAACGGCGCTTGCAGTGTGTGGTGTTCTAATCTGTGTGCGTACTGTTGAACAACGTGTTCTAGTGCCTGCTGACGCTCTTTGCGCGGTAGCGTGATTTGGTCACTAAAGTGTTCAAAGTACACATTAAAATGCGGAGTGTTTGCTTCGTCGTCGCGTAGGCCGAAGAGTAGGTAAACCGGCGCTTTTAATACCGAGGCCAGCATGAATGGGCCTTGCGGGAATGGTGCAGGTTTACCAAGAAAATCGGCCCAAACGACACGATTTTCTTTGCTGGTGGAAGTGCGATCGCCAACGATCACTACCCATTCGCCTTGCTCGATTTTTTGTTGAAGCAGAATCGCGGTGTCTGGTCCCATTGAGCTGACTTGAATCAGATTCAGTTCCGAGTTTGGGTTTACCGCCTTCATTACCGCATTAAATTGTTCAGCGTGTTGGGTAAATACCAAGGCATTGATTTTGACATGAGAGTGTCGACGACCAAGCGCGCGGCAGAGTTCGATATTGCCAAGGTGCGAGCCTAAAATGAGCACGCCTTGTTTTTTCTGCGCCATCTCTTCGAAATGATGCTGGCCGTGAATGGTTAGGTTATCGACGTTAAAGTCACCTTGCCATGCTGCCAGTTTGTCGAGCATGGTACGCCCAAAAGAAAGCAGATGATGATAGCTGTCCAACTGTTTTGGTAGTGCGATGTTCTGCTGCGCTGCGTAGTACTGCAAGTTTTGCAGGTAAATCTCAGACGCTTCGCGGGCAGATTTACCCGTGAAGTGGTAGTAGCGCATGACTAACTTCAAAATCAGGTCGAACGCTTTTCTGCCGAACAAGCGGTAAACCGCGAGTAAGGTTTTGATGCCTAAAATCGTGCCTTGTTCTTTTCGTTTCGACCAGTGGGCATTGCTGTCGTCTGTATGACGGCGCTTTCTGGCGAGTAGCGAAGGAATGCGCGGCAACATGCCAAAAAATAGGCGAGTGTGCATCCAGCTTATCTTGACGTTGTCCCACAATGCGTCGAAGTGGGAAATGCCACCTTCAGGGTAGATCACGCGCGTTGGAACAAAATCAATGTCGACGCCTTCCCAATACATTCGCACTAGAATTTCGATATCAAAATCCATGCGTTTGCCGATGCTGTACTTGTTCAACACGGCGACCGTTTTCGCCACTGGGTAGGCGCGAAAACCGCACATGCTGTCTTTGATAGACAGTGACAAGGTTTCTATCCACACCCAAACGTGTGTAGCGTAGCGACCATACAAACGGGATTTGGGTACGCTCTCGTCGTATATCGGTTGGCCCGAAATCAGGTTATCTGGTTTTGTTTCGCTGGCGCTGAGCAATTTCGGCAATGCTTCTAGGTCGTGTTGACCGTCTGCGTCGATTTGAATGGCGTGCGTAAAACCAAGCTGGTGAGCTTGATGTAGGCCTGCCATCACCGCGCCACCTTTGCCTTGGTTTTCACTCAAACTAATCAGTTTTATCAGCCCTTGTTCACTCAAAGCAGAAAGCGCTTGTTTGGTGTCTTCATTACTGCCGTCGTCCACGACCAGCACTGGCAAAGCGAAAGAGGATAACGACGCAACCACGTCTGCAATTGTGCTGCCGTGGTTGTAGCAAGGAATCAAAAAGCAGGGGCGATAATCACTCACGTGACTCACCCAGTTTCATTTTTCCTGACGAGTGAGTCACCAAGGTTTCACCGTTTGTCGATGTGTACTTAAAGGTCAATTTCTCGCGCTCATTGTCCCAAGAGAGTGAGAGGCAAACGTCGGCGTTTGGCAGAATCGGCTCTTGAAATTTGATGACTTCCATTCCTTTAAATACCTTGGGAGTATTCAAATGTTGAACGGCGTAGAACAGCGCCCAATCAATTTGAGTGACGCCGGGTAAAAGAGGGAAGTGATTGAAATGACCTTGGAAATCTAAGATGTCAGCATGCACTCGCAGCGACAGCTCCGCGGTATGGTCACTCACTTCAATATTCTGAATAGTTGGTTTTCTTTTATCCATGTTACTAGCTTTATTGGAATAGTTTTTCAATTTCAGCAACTTGGCGTTTGCCTTGGCTGTTCAATGGAATTTCGTCGACCACTCGGAATTTTCTCGGGATAGCGATCGGTTCTAGCCAATTGCGCAGTGCCTTGCGAAGCTCAAGCCAAAATTTGCCTTTACCAAGTTCATTAAGCACATCGCTGCCTTGATCGTTAAGTACGATGATTGAGACTAACGTGAGGCGACCAGATTCTTCCATTGGGATCACCACGCTTTCTTGAATCCACGGCAATTGCTCTAAACGTTTTTCCACTTCGACAAGGGAAATACGCTTTTCTTCGACTTTGACGATTCGGTCAGTGCGTCCACGCAATTCAAAAGAAATACTATCATGGAAATAGCATTCATCCGCAGTTTGGTACCAAGTGTTTTCATCAATGTGTGGCGAGCGGAGCTTTAAACAATTTTCATGGTTAAGCTTTGCTTCAATGCCAGGGAATAACGTCCAGGGAGTGCTAGCTACGTGCTGCTGACGGTGAGCGATGCCGCCGGTTTCTGTGCTGCCAAAAACTTCAATAGGAAGTGACCCAAACAACTGCTGGCTGTGCTGCGCCGCTTGGTTTGGCAAGGGGCCACCAGAAGAAAATACGCACCGAATCGCAACCGGATTGTGCTCTTCACTGAGTCGTTTTAGTAACGCAGGGCTGCTTACTAGCGTGGTGTCAGCATCGGCGTGATGGACAATTTGCTCAGGGAACTCGAGGTTGTGTGCTGAAAATGGACGTGCAGAGCACAAAGGCCACAATACGCGAAACAGCAAGCCGTAAATGTGTTGATGAGAGACGGTGCTTTCAACGCGTGTGTTGGCAACCGTGTCGCCCCATAGGTTGTCTAGAATAGACACTTCGATATCGAGCTGTTTCAGCGTTTTTGCAATGGCTTTTGGTTTGCCGCTTGAACCAGAAGTGAATAGCGTCACTGGTATTTGTGCCAGATTCAATTCACGCCAAACATAAGGTTGTTTGGCTTTTGGCTCGTTAATCACAGTGATTTCTAGCAATGATTGAGCTTCGATCAAAAGCGAGCTCAACAGTTCTGGAACCGAGACATCGGCATCATGCAGCAACAAATCGTAGTGATCACTGAGCTCTTTGAGTGCTTCTGGTTGGTAATTACCAGGTAATACAATGGATTTTCCTGCATAACAACAAGCGAAAAAGCCAACGGCAAACAGGTAGCTGTTGCCAAAACACAACGCAATGTTTTGCGTTGGTTGGGTTTCTAACTGCTGAGCAAGCGTTGCGACGTGCTGCTGGAAATCACCCCAAGTGATAACTGTGTCGCGATCGTAAGAGACAGGGGATTGCTCAGGCCTCTCTGCGACGAACAAGGTCGCTAGGGAGGTAAAGCTCGAATACGTTGTATTCATACGATTAGTGTTCCTTTCGAACAAATTGACGCACGATCCATTCTCCAGCGAACAAGCCACCAGCAAGTAAGTAGCTGATGAGGCCGTTATAAAGCGTCCATATTTTTACTGGTAGGAAACAGGTATAGAGCGCAACGGCAGCATTGAGCGTAAAAAAAACGCACCAAACCATCGTCACTTTGCGTGTGTAAGCCACGCCACTAGCCGGAAGGTCAGGCTCTTGCAAGCGAGCAAGCCTTTCAATGATTGATTGCGGCTGTTTTAAGCTCAGTCCAAAGACACACAGCATACATACATTGACAACCACAGGGTAAAAGTGAAGCCACCCGTGTTGTTTAAACACCATGCCAAGTGTAATTAGAACAATGCCAACAGCGCCCGTAGCGAGCGCCAAGAATTTAAACTCTTTTAGTGGGGTCTTATTTGCGACGAAAACACGCAAAAGTAACGCAGCAATTAACAAGCCCCCGACTAAGTTCAAGCCAAATTTATCTATACCGAAATAGACAGCGAAGGGGTAGGCAAACAGTACAATTGCAGACAGACCAGTCAGCAATTGGCGCATTAACTTTCCTTCAATAACTCGGTGACGGCGTTAACCACATCGTCAACGGTTCTTACAGCACTAAACTCTGCTGGCTTGATTTTTTTGCCAGTGACATTCTGTAGGTGTACGACCAAATCAACGGCGTCAATGCTATCAAGGTCGAGATCTTGGTATAAGTGCGCATCTGACTGAATGTCGGCTGCGTCAATTTCGAACAGCTCAACAAGCGCATCTTTAACTTGTTCAAATACTTGATCTTTATTTACATCAGTCATGAATATACCTACAACTTATTCATTAGTTTGAGAAGAAACGTATTTCGCTAGGTTTGCTACAGAAGCAAAGTGTTCGCGCGTGTTTGAGTCGTCGGCATCAATAACGATGTTGTATTGTTTTTTAATTGCGAGTCCAAGCTCAAGTGCATCGATAGAATCTAAGCCAAGTCCATCACCAAAAAGTGGTGCATCCGTTTCAATATCATCTACGGTTAAATCTTCAAGGTTTAAAGCATCAATAATAAGTTGCTTAATGTCGTTGTGTAACTGTTCCACTGGGACCTGCTTATTAATAAAAGTTTTCTGGAAAAATGTTTTCAGCTAGGTGCTGTTGTAAGCGTCGCGCCGCTATTGTCGGCGACGTAGTTTGCTTTATAAAAGGGTCAATCTCAACTTTATCCTTAACTTCAACCCTGAAAAAAGGCTTTGTTGCCGGTACTTGATACCATTTTTTCTCTTTTGTGAGGAAACTTGGCGTTACTGTAATATGGACAACCCTTAAATCTCGCTCTGTTCTTACCGCAATTTGTGCTGCGCCGCGTTGTAATTTTGGTTCTACACCAGGTGTTGTTCTTGTCCCTTCAGGAAATATAAGCAACACGTTGCCTTTGTTAAATCGTTCATCACAAAGTGCTAATAAATCATCCGGCGCTTCATTGGGAATATATCCGGCTGCTTTTACGATGTGCTTCATAAAAGGATTCGACCATATTGCCGATTTTACTAAACAGTCGCAGCGATTTAATTGTGAAGCAATGAGAACGTAATCGATTAAACTAGGATGGTTGGCAACAATTAAACAATTACGATCTTGTTGAAGAATATCGGCACCAATAATTTCGTAATCGATTGCTCCACTTAACTTCATCAATTTACAAAAGGTGTTGAATGAATATCGAATGGCACCTTGAACTTTATATTCACGTTCGGTTTGATCCGAAACGAAAATACGAATGGTCGGAATAACAATGAAGCTTAGTGCTAAACCACCTAACCCAAATACTGAAAAACAAAAGCCGGTTGCTAGCACACGCCAATACTGATTTAAGCGACTCATTGCTTTTGCCATTCCCAAATTTGTTGCGGAGCGTGAATAGTCCACTGATTTTCATCTGACAAGTAGTGTTGCAAAAACGCTAAGCCTTGTGGCAACGGATGGTTTGAGCATTTTGCACTGATGCCGCTTTGCACCGTGAAGCTATCTCCATGAGAAAGTATCAAGCCGAGTCCAAACCCTTGGTATTGTTGGTTTTCATATTCTAAATAAGAGTCAGGCATAGGCTCATCAAAGTCAACAAGCAGCACTTTTTTATCAGGATTGTCGGACAAAAACAGCCATGCTTCTAATATTGCACTTTGGAATGTGTTTTCTGCCGCAGCGATCGAAGTTAGGGGGATGGGCTGTTTGGTTGCAATAGTGGCAAGCCCTGCGGCGGTATTATGCACTGACTGAGAAAAAGCCATCGGAGACGCTTCTTCACCGTTAATAATATCTTTAACTAACGCAACACTGCGATGCAATTCGCCATGACGACTCGAAAATACGAGGTAATCAACCTGATGTTGATTAAGCAATTCGATTGCCGTTTGCACTGCCAGTTTGCTAAGTGGACTCATTCTTCTGCGCATCATCGCAGGAATATCTGCAACATTGATTTTGCCATTTTCTGGCCATTTTATCTCTGTTGCCCATTGTTTCCATTCATTGGATTCGGATAAACCGAATGAATTCGCTGTCCACGCATCAATATTGAACGAAATGTTGATCTTCGAGTTTGGCATATTGGGTTAAATTGTTTATTTTACAGCTCGATACAAATTGGGTTTTGCCCAAAGTCATAATAAAAAAGGAAATTATCATGTCGCGTTTTAAGCTGTATGTCTCGTTATTATTAACTTTGCTTCTTGTCGGTTGTGGACGAGTACAACCTGTAATGAATGTGGAGGATACTCCAGTTGCTTATGATCTTCAAAATAAACAAGTAAAAATGGCCATTGTGCAATCGGCAACCAACCGAGGCTGGACGATTGAAGAAGTAAGCCCAGGCGTTCTTATTGCAAAAATTCACGTTCGTAAACACTTTGCAGAAGTAAAAATTCCATATAACAACAAATATTACTCAATTATTTATCTCAACTCAGTAAATCTAAAAGCCAGTAATGGCAAAATCCATCGCAATTACAATCGTTGGATAAACAACTTGAATGTTGATATTCAACGAGCTATTGCATTGTTAGGCTCTCAGTCTAAACAATAAAAATATTAATTGCAGTTAGGTTTTTCCGTGTTAAATCAAAATAATGACCCTTTTAATGCTTTTGAAGCAAAAACAGAAGCTCAGAAGTTATCTTTTGCACCAATCGTGTTCCAGACCGCCAGAACGCTCCGAGATTTAGGTATTTTAGCCGCGCTAGACAGCGTCGGTTCACAAGGCATGAGTGCCACGGACATTGCCGAGAAAACGGGCGTGTCAGAATATGGTGTCAAAGTATTGTTGGATATGGCGATTAGCGCACATATTGTTTTATGGGAAAGACCTAACTATTCGCTTGCGAACCTTGGTTTTTACCTTCTTCACGATGGTATGACGAACGCAAACATGGACTTTACGGCTGATGTCTGTTACGCCGCGATGATGCATCTGACGGAAGCGATTCAAGAAGGTAAGCCTTCTGGTTTGAAAGAGTTGGGCAATTGGGAGACGATTTATCAAGGTCTGTCGACGCTGCCAGACCAAGCCAAACAGAGTTGGTTTAAGTTCGATCACTTCTATTCGGATCGCTCGTTTCCATTACTGCTGAAAGAAGTGTTTGCAAGCAAGCCAAAGCACCTCGTGGATATTGGCGGAAATACCGGGAAATGGGCTATTCAGTGTTGTAAGCATGATCCTGATGTTGAAGTTACCATTGTCGATTTGCCGCAGCAATTAGAAGTGGCGATGTCAAATGTCTCAGAAAACCAGTTCGCCGAGCGTGTACGTCCATACCCTGCCAACATGCTTGATAAAGCACAAACATTGCCTGAGCATGCTGACGTATGGTGGATGAGCCAGTTCTTGGATTGCTTTTCCCCAATTGAGATCCTAAATATCCTTAAAAAAGTCAAAGCCCAGTTAATGAAGGGAGATACTATTTACGTATTGGAGCTATTTTGGGATGCCCAAAAATACGCGGGTGCTTCTTATAGCCTTAATGCAACCTCTCTCTACTTTACCTGTTTAGCCAACGGCAATAGTCGTTTTTATCGCAGTGATGATTTCTTAGAAATTGTTGAAGCGGCAGGTTTATCTGTCGTCGAAAGAACCGACAACATTGGCCTTGGTCACACCTTATTAAAACTACAAGCAAACTAAATTCAGAATGAAAACAGAGCTCAAGCAAGTTGTCGTCGTAGGAGCGGGCCCATCTGGCTCCACCGTTTCTGCATTATTAAAATCGCGTGGCATAGATGTCGTTGTCATAGAAAAAGCCACCTTTCCACGTTTCTCTATCGGAGAAAGCCTGCTTCCTGCATGTATGGAAGTTGTCGAGCAAGCAGGAATGACCAATGCGGTAAAGCAGTTTGGCTTCCAATATAAAGATGGCGCTGCATTTCGTCGCAATGGTGTTTACACCCAGTTCGATTTTACGGACAAATATACCCCAGGGCCGGGTACGACGTTTCAGGTGCAACGTGCCAGTTTTGATAAAGTGCTCGCCGACAGTGCCGCAGAGCAGGGCGTCGATATTCGTTATCAACATGAGCTAGTTAGCTTGGCGTTTGAAGGCAAAAAATCGCGCTTAGAAGTTGTTGGGCCGGATAAACAGACCTATCAAATCGAAGCTGATTTTGTTTTGGATGCGAGTGGTTTTGGCCGTGTTTTGCCACGCTTGTTGGATCTTGAAGAGCCTTCTTGTCTTCCTCCAAGAAAAGCGATATTTACTCACATTGAAGATCGTATCTCTCCACAAGAGCCAGAGTACGATCGTAATAAAATTCTGATTTCCGTGCATCCTGAAAATCACGATGTGTGGTACTGGCTAATTCCATTCTCGAATGGTACGTGTTCGTTTGGTGTGGTGGGTGAGCCTGAGTTTTTCGAGCAATATCCAGAAGATAAGCTTGCAGCTTTGCAGCAGTTGGCGAATGAAGAGCCGGGGTTGGCTTCTTTGTTGCGAAATGCGAATTACCCAAATCCAACAGGAGAGTTGGGTGGCTATTCAGCGAACGTCAAACGCTTAGCGACAGAAAACTACGCACTGCTTGGTAATGCCGGCGAGTTTCTTGATCCTGTGTTTTCATCTGGCGTTACTATTGCCATGAAGTCAGCGGAATTTGCGGCCGATTGTGTAGCTCGTCAATTAAATGGTGAAGTGGTTGACTGGCAAGAAGAGTATTCGGAACGCTTGATGGTGGGGGTGAACACATTCCGTACTTATGTGGAGGGGTGGTACAACGGAACATTGCAAGATGTGATTTTCTACCAAACCCCGAATCCACGTATTAAGCAGATGATTAGCGCGATTTTGGCTGGGTACGCTTGGGATACAAACAACCCTTACGTAAAACAAAGCGAACAACGTTTGTCGACGCTCGCTGAGCTGGTTCGAGAAGCGGAACTGTAAGAGTATAAATTCTCTTAGCTGAGGATGCGTAAACCTAGGTCTTACCGAGAAATTGGTAAGACCTTTTTTATTCTCGACAATACCTTTTTATTTGTACTTCGAGCTTACTGGAGACATCTTGACCACTTGTTTCGAGGTGTATCGAATTTGAGAAAATTTATAGTGATTATGATCACATACATACTCATTGTTGCTGATATTTATATTAAACGTGTAGGAAATGGATTACATTTTGGGAGTGTTCCCTAAATCCGGCTTCGTTGTGAAAACGGTTTATAAGCAACTGTATAAATTAGTAAAGTTCCAAAAACTGCACCAAAAAAAAGATAAGTTTCTTGCCAAATCAATTCGCTTGGTGAGTTCGAACCATCGACTGCGCCAAACACTTCCTTTACTTTCTCGAATTGTCAAAGAACACGACGCGCCAACTGTCTCTTCGGTTGTTGATCCCGAGAACGCGGTGGCGTGGGGAGGCAAAGTTTCTCCAGAGTTCAAATGCAAAGTCATTCGTATTAGTGAAGAGCTGGAGATCAACCCTAATCATCTGATGGCCTGCATGGCATTTGAAACCGCTGAAACCTTCAGTCCAAGCATCAAAAATGGTTCAGGAAGTGGGGCGACAGGGTTAATTCAATTTATGCCCTCTACAGCTGAGTCATTAGGAGTGAGTACGAAAACTCTTGCGAGGATGAGCGCGGTCGAGCAACTTGACTATGTAAAAGCCTATTACTGGCCATATCGCCATAAAATCAATAGTCTGGAAGATGCGTATATGGCAATTCTCTATCCTGCTGCGATTGGCAAACCGTCTTCTTTCGTTTTGTTCAAGCAAGGCTCGATTGCATACCGACAAAATGCGGGTATCGATCGTCACAATACAGGAAAAATCACGCTTAATGATGTTTCCTATAAAGTACGGAAAAAACTAGAGAAAGGTTTACAGCCCAATTTGATGGGATAGGGCTGTGCTTTATTCCACTTCGCTATTGTTGGTTGGTGTATCGGTGTCTTTGGTGACTCTGACTTGCATAATGCGATGTTTTTTAACGAGGAGTATGTCAAATCGCCAACCTTGGTAGTGAATGTGCTCCCCAACATTTGGGACTCGACCATAAAGCCATGTCAAAAGCCCATTTAATGTTTGAAAGCCTTCTCGCTCTTCGCCTTCTATGCTGCTCAGTTCGAGTTTATTCTTGAGCTCATTGAGCGGGATCAACGCGTCCATCAACCAACTGCCATCTTTTTGTTGCTTGGCCCACACTTGCTGTGGAGCCATGCCCAGTTCTCCAGCAATTGACTTTAACAAGTCGTAAAGGGTTACTAGGCCTTGTACATCACCATACTCATCGACAATAAAGACCATTTCCGCACTGGTTTGTTGCATGTAGTTAAGGAGAGGTAACCCTTTCATGGACTCGGGTACAAAACGCGGACGCTTGAGCTGTTTAGCCAGTTTACTTATAGATAATTCGTCATATTCATCGAGCAGGACTTTGGATGAAATGGTGCCAATAATATTGTCCAAGCTACCTTTACAGACTGGCCATACGGAGTGTTGGGTTTGGCGAAGGTCAGTAAGGATGACATCAATAGGTTGGTTGGCATCCAGGTAATGGATATCGCACCGTGGTGTCATTAACGATAATGCTAAACGATCGTTAAGGTGGAGTAAGTTGCGAATCATCAATTGCTCTTGTGGCTCAATCGCACCGGACTCAGAGCCTTCGCTAACAATAGCAAAAATATCCTCCTCGGTAACAATCTCACCGTTGCTGTCGTTTTGGCGCAATAATCGGAGAAAAGTATCGGTTGAAAACGTCAATAAGAAGACAAAAGGAGTGGTGAGCTTGGCGAGCCAGTGGATCGGATAAGCTACGATAATAGCGATGGTTTCTGCGTTGTTTTGTGCAAAGCGCTTGGGAACGAGTTCTCCCACCACAATCGCGAAGTAGGTGATCATGAGCACGACGCTCATCGTTGAAAGTACCGTGGCTATCTCTCTTTCTAGCCCTTGGGTTACTAACCAATTTTCGAATGGTACTGAAAGCGTTGCTTCACCAAAAATACCACTTAATAGCCCGATGACGGTAATGCCTATTTGGATCGTGGAAAGAAACTGAGTCGGATTGTTTTTAAGTTCGAGCGCTAAAGCGGCAGAGGCGTTGTGTTCTGCAATTAATTTTAGCCTTCCGCTTTTGGCTGCGACTAGAGCGATCTCTGACATTGCAAACGCGCCATTGAGTGCGATTAATCCAACCAGCAGTAATACGTCCATAACGTTTCCCAGTAATGTACACGTTAGCAGCATAACTAGATTCACGCGCAAGAAATGTGATGTTGCGAGTAAATCATGCAGTGCTCTATTATCGGGCTCTACGTGCATGAATCCTTCTGTTACTTCACTGGGATTCTGATACACTACGCGCCCATTTCCTCTGTTGAGACGTTTCTATGCCAATTTCTAAGCTTGGTTTAAGCGCATCGATTACTGATGCAGTAAAAGCGCTAGGTTATGAAAAACCGACCTCTATCCAACAAAAAGCCATTCCAATCGTACTGCGTGGTAGCAACTTAATTGCTGCAGCACAAACGGGGACAGGTAAAACGGCCAGTTTTGTTCTACCAATCTTAGAAAAGCTTAGTCAAGGCGAAACTCAACGTAAAAAACGTGCTCGCGCTATTATTCTTACGCCCACACGCGAACTTGCGCTTCAGGTTCATCAAAGCATTGAAGCTTATGGTAAAAACTTACCGCTGCGCTCAATGGCGATGTTTGGTGGTGTGGATTATGCGCCACAAAAACAAGCCTTGATCGAGGGTGTCGATATTGTGGTAAGTACGCCGGGACGTTTGATTGACCTGTACGGTCAACGCGCTATTCACTTTGATGAAGTGGAAATGCTAGTGCTTGATGAAGCGGACAAGATGTTGGACATGGGATTCATCGATGCGATCGATAAGATCGTTGATTGCATGCCAGAACATGTTCAAAGTCTGCTGTTCTCGGCAACGCTATCTAACCCTGTTCGTGATTTGGCGAAAAACGCGATTATTGATCCTGAAGAGATCACGATTGCAAAACACAGTGCATCTAAGTCGAACATCAAGCAGTGGATCACCACCGTCGATAAGGACATGAAGTCGTCGCTGTTAAGTCACATGCTCAAAGAAAACGACTGGTCGCAAGTACTGGTATTTATTGAAACCAAACACGGTGCTGCCAAGCTTGTTAGCCAACTTGAAAAGCGTGGCATTGTGGCTGAAGCGTTTCACAGTGGCCGTAATCAGCGTGTTCGCCAGGAATTAATAGAAAAGTTCAAAGCCGGTGAAATCCAGTACCTAGTTGCAACTGGTGTTGCAGCGCGCGGTATTGATATCGATAACTTGCCCGTTGTTATTAACTATGACTTGCCGTATCCAGCAGATGAATATGTACACCGTATTGGTCGTACCGGTCGTGCTGGCGCACAAGGTGAAGCGATCTCATTAGTCTCAAAAGATGACTTTAAAAACCTTTGTATGATCGAGAGCCGTTTAGGGCACTTGCTAGAGCGAGTGGAAGTTGACGGCTTTGCACCAAGAAAGCCAGTGCCGATTTCTATTTTAAATTACGTACCTAAGAACAAGCGTAAACCGCACGATAAGCGCGAATCAAAATAGCCTGTTTTATCTCTACGATCCAAAAGCCGCATTGTTGCGGCTTTTTGCGTTTTAGGGAGACTCACTCATGGGTTGACAGTGTTGGCTTTTATGCCGTAATGAGGAAAAAAATTAATTTATGTCATACGCTTAACACTCAAAGTGAGTCAGCTTTCGTAAAGCTTTTGTCAATTCTCTGTCCTCAGGTTTGCACAAGGTTAGGAATGGGCGCAGACTTTTTCGCTTGCTAGTGAATGCATAAGATGAGGCATAAATGAAAACAGGTGATAAGCAATTCGCCGTTATTGGTCTTGGCCGATTTGGTTTGGCAGTGTGTAAAGAGCTACAAGATTCAGGAGCTCAAGTTTTAGCGGTTGATATCAACGAAGACAGAGTTAAAGAAGCTGCCAGTTTTGTTAGTCAGGCAATTGTGGCTAATTGCACTCACGAAGAGACGGTTGCTGAGCTTAAGCTTGATGATTACGACATGGTGATGATTGCTATTGGAGCGGACGTTAACGCCAGTATTCTCGCCACACTGATCGCCAAAGAAGCGGGAGTGAAGTCAGTATGGGTTAAAGCCAACGATCGATTTCAAGCGCGTGTCCTGCAAAAGATTGGTGCGGACCACATTATCATGCCTGAACGTGACATGGGGATACGTGTCGCGCGTAAAATGCTCGATAAACGGGTTCTTGAGTTCCACCCTTTAGGTAGTGGCTTAGCCATGACGGAGTTTGTGATTGGATCTCGTTGGATGGGTAAGACATTAAGTGACCTCGCACTGTGCAAAGTCGACGGTGTGCAAGTACTCGGGTTTAAACGGGGCCCAGAAATAACCAAGGCGCCAGACCTTAATACCAAGCTGGAAATTGGCGATCTCATTATTGTGGTTGGCCCGCAAGATGCGCTGGCAAATAAATTAAAATCACTATGACGCAGTTTCATCAAAAAGGCGTTTTTTACGCGCCAGATGGTAAACGAGAAAAAGGTAAGGGTAACGAGCCGCGGATTATATTGCTGAGTTTTCTCGGTTTGTTGCTGCCTTCTGCCGTGCTGTTAACCTTGCCAGTTTTTTCTGTTACAGGCCTTTCGATAACGGACGCTTTGTTTACCGCAACATCCGCCATCAGTGTGACAGGGCTTGGTGTTGTCGATACCGGGCAGCACTTTACGTTAGCCGGAAAAATCTTGCTGATGTTTTTAATGCAAATCGGTGGGTTGGGACAGATGACGTTGTCGGCGGTTTTACTCTATATGTTTGGTGTGCGTTTAAGCTTACGCCAGCAGGCGTTAGCGAAAGAAGCGCTAGGGCAAGACCGACAGGTCAATTTAAACCGACTGGTGAAGCGGATTGTGATTTTTGCGCTTGTCGCGGAATCTATTGGGTTTATTTTCCTTTCCTTTCGTTGGGTTCCTGAAATGGGCTGGCAAACTGGCATGTTTTACGCGTTATTTCATGCGATTTCTGCGTTTAACAACGCAGGGTTTGCTCTGTTTTCAGACAGTATGATGAGCTTTGTGAATGACCCGCTGGTCATCTTTACCCTGGCCGGGTTATTCATTTTTGGTGGGCTTGGTTTTACTGTTGTCGGAGACATCTGGCTGAACTGGCGTAAAGGTTTCCACTTTTTGCATCTTCATACCAAAATCATGCTTATCGCGACACCGATATTGCTCCTCGTTGGGACGGTGATGTTTTGGTTACTCGAGCGGAGTAATCCAAATACAATTGAATCGTTACCTTTGGCGGGTCAATGGTTGGCGGCATTCTTCCAATCCGCCAGTGCTCGAACGGCCGGATTCAACAGTGTCGACTTGGCGCAGTTTACCCAGCCAGCTTTATTGATCATGATTGTTTTGATGTTGATTGGTGCTGGGTCCACCTCAACGGGGGGCGGTATTAAGGTTTCCACATTTGCCGTTGCGTTCATGGCTACGTGGACCTTTTTGCGCCAAAAGAAACACGTGGTTATGTTTAAACGAACCGTAAACTGGCAAACCGTGACTAAGTCACTCGCCATTATCGTTGTGAGCGGCGCCATTCTGACAAGCGCGATGTTTTTATTGATGCTCACAGAGAAGGCAAGCTTTGATAAGGTCATGTTTGAAACCATTTCCGCATTTGCGACGGTAGGACTTACCGCTGGTTTGACGGCAGAGCTTTCTGAACCTGGCAAGTACATTATGATCGTGGTAATGATCATTGGTCGTATCGGGCCACTCACGCTTGCCTACATGTTGGCCCGCCCTGAACCTACCTTAATCAAATACCCAGAAGACGCCGTTCTTACAGGGTAAAGTAGTGTTTATCTGCACCCCACCGACCATAACGAGCACTGATTAATAGCAGTGCTCGTACATTTATAAAATATGTGGGACGTTGCCCAATTTTATCTACAAAGTCGCAGAAGTTTATTTCTTCTTCCTTTTGTTTCGATACTATTCATTCACTCAATTTATACCCTCGGAAGCCACACTTACAAAAGTATTTGGGCATCCGACGCTTTTGTAACGTGATGCTAAATAATATTGTGTTATCTGAGCGAATTGATACCAGCCTTAGTCGTTAGCCACTTAACCTCATTCTATGTTTATGGGTTACTGTGTACTGGCTGTGCTTGGAATTAAACGAATCGAAAAGATGGAGCCGTACTTTGAAGTTCAACACACTCGCCTTGACTATGCTAACTGCGCTTCTTGCAGGTAAGAGCATGGCAACTACTCCGCCATCACCAGTTTGGCATACTATTGCGTTGAGCGATGGTACCTCTAGTGAGGCAATTTTACGCGGCACTGCCGATTTCCACTGGTTTGAAGATAAACAAGGTAATGCCTTGGTTCATGAAGATGGCATTTGGTTTTTTGCACAGATTCAGCGCGAGTCAGACATCCCAACGTTACGCTCGACGGGTGTTGCTAAAACTCAATCGAGTGATGCGCCTGAATTGGCGAAGTTTCGCCCGGATCTACAAGTTAAGCCGCAGTTATCTTCTCTAAAAACCATTGAACCGATGGCGCGCCAAAATCTATTGCGTTCGGCGCAAGGTTATCAGGCGATGAGTAGCTCATCGATGAAGCAACAACCACTGTTGGTTGTGCAAGTCTCCTTTGATGACCAAGCAATGGTGCATGACTTCGAACAACGTGTGTTTAATACCGATGGCCAAAGCGTTGTCGATTATTTTGATAAAAACTCTCAAGGGAAATTCAAAGTTGTCCCTGCGATTGAGAGTTATGGTACCGCGAATGATGGTGTGATCAATGTGACCGTGGCGCAAAGCCACCCAAATTGCCACTCTAGCTCAACTGACAAGACTTGCACTGCCAAGTTGAATGCGGTCTTCACCGAAGCATATCAAAAACTGGATCCGTACTTTAATCTTTCGGCTTACGACAGCAATCAAAATGGTACCGTAGAACCGTCAGAACTCTCAGTTATGTTTATTTTTGCGGGTGGCGACCGTTCAACCGGATTCCTTGATCGTCCTTCTATTTGGCCTCATAAATTCTCTCACGACGATGTGACACTAGATGGCAAAAAAATTGCTGATTACTGTGTGTTTGCTGACTACCAAGTTGATCATCAAGCGACGTTAGGCGTGATCGTACATGAGCTTGGCCACTTAATGCTTGGCTTGCCGGATTTGTACGCAAGGAACAGTGATGCTTCGATCGGTTCTTGGGGCGTGATGGGCGGTGGTTCATGGGCACAGAAACCGGGAGACTCATACGCAGGAGACACGCCAGTGAACATGAGTGCGTGGAGCAAACACGCCGCTGGTTTCGTAGTACCAACGATCACTCATGAAAGCCCGATGCCTATTTCCGTGAACAACGACGATGTCAAACTGGTGTATCTCGACCCGTACTTGAAAGAGTTTGGCCCACGCGTTTATTTGGAAAACCGTACCTTTAGCGGTTACGACCGAGCATTGGCGGCAGAAGGCATACTAGCGACGTCGGTTAATGTCCAGAATCGCTTTAACGATGTTGGCGCGATGCAGGTTCAAATCATGCAGTCCGATGGTCTGAATGAGTTAGAACATGATGGAAGCAGTGATGCCGGCGATTTGTATCCTAATGGTGGCAATGTCATTTCAGATACATCGACCCCAAGTCTGAGAGCGATCGCCGGGTTTGATACTGGGGTTCGTATTTCCAACATTGCCAGCAATACCAACGGCGGCAGTTTTTCTCTTGAGCATATAAACGAGCCAAATAAATCGGCATGGTTGAACTCTCTTCACCAAGGTTATGTGTACGCAAGTGGCAGTAACACTCTGGCGGTATCATTGGATTTGAATGCTGAGACAAAGCTTGATGGTCTTCAACTTTACGCGCAAAGCAATAGCGCTCAAAGTGACATGACTTATCGAGTATGGCGATTCCCATTCTCAGGTAACGTGGGCTACCGATTAATATTGGATCAGAACAATGCTGAACTTTTACAGCAAGGTAGCTTCCAAAAGCCATCCCGAATTTTATTCCCTCAACCAAGCCAATTAAGTGCGGGTCAGCACCTGTTAGTAGTGGAATTAGAAGGCGGTGAATTTGAATCGAACTTTGACTTTGGCCGCTTACTAAAAACTGAAAAATCATCTCTGCCTGTAATGTGGACTGGTAATTACAACGAGATAGGTACGTTTGGTTTAGAGCAAGCCGGATTCTCTTATGTTCCGTTCGCAGCACTCTTGAATGTGGAGGCGAACAACATTGTTGAAGCGAAAGCTGATTCACTGCAAACCGATAAGAATACGCCAATCGATCTGAACCTGATGGACAATGATTTCATGGCCATAGGATATCAGTTCAATGTGGACATTGTGCAGAAGCCTGAGCACGGCACCATTTCTGGCAACCAATACCAACCTGAAGCTAACTTCGTTGGTTTGGACAGCTTCCAATATCGTTTGCTGTCTACGGACGGCGTGTATTCGTCTTCGGTTGTGAGCGTGCAGGTCGAAGTACTTGGTAGTAATGAAGCACCAAAAGCGCTCATCGATGTGGATAGCCAAAAG
This sequence comes from Vibrio antiquarius, assembly GCF_000024825.1. NCBI lineage: Bacteria > Pseudomonadati > Pseudomonadota > Gammaproteobacteria > Vibrionales > Vibrionaceae > Vibrio > Vibrio antiquarius. The sequence continues at coordinate 2,714,252 of NC_013456.1, read as the reverse complement.
ATTACTGCTGGACAGAAAGTAACATTGTCGGCGGCAAACAGCACAGATGCGGATGGCGATGTGTTGAACTACCGATGGGAGCAATTGGCTGGTACTTCAGTTTCTATCGGAAATTCGACCAGTGCTACGGCAAGCTTTACAGTGCCTCAAGGTATAAAAGCGGGTGAGGTTCTGACATTCCGTCTAACTGTTACTGATCCAAGTAATGAAACCTCCAGTGCTACCGTCAATTTAACCATGCAAAACGCAGCGCCAGTCACGTTAGCAGATACGGCGACCGTTGCCGTTGGTGAAAGCATTGTGATTGATGCTGCTGGCAATGATTCGGATGTGAATGGCGATAAACTGGTTGTAGAAAGCGTACAGAACCTAACGGGCGTGGGAAGTGCGAGTGTAGAGAATGGTAAAATTCGTTTTCAAGCTCCGGATAGTGCGGTTGATAACATCAAGCTGCAATACACGGTTTCAGATGGCAACGGTGCTACCGCAATAGGTGAAGTGACCGTTACGGTTGTCGCTTCCTTGAAAACAACGACATTCAAGAACTCTGAAGGTAGCGGCAGTGTTTCTTATTGGGCTCTGATGTTACTCGTTGCATTGGGCTGGCGACGCCGCGTCTAAAACGGTATCGAATTACGGTATAAGCCACTCACATTGAGTGGCTTATTTTTTGTGCCTGTTTTACTTCCTAGTATCTCTCATTATCTTATGAGATGTGTTTCTCATTATTTTTAAAGCGATTTTTCTATTCAGCGGTTACCCTATGGGCAGATTTTTATAAATTAAGGATGTTGTATGTCAACCGAGGACTTTTCTGTTTCGGCAATATGCCGAGAAGCAGCAGTGATGGTCAGAAGGAACCTACTCGCAATTGTCATTGCTTGTATTCCATTGATCATCGTGCACTCAATTTTTGTGTTTATGTATCCTGAAATGACGGGGCAAGATCAAGCGAACGCTCAAGAAGGAAACATCGCGGGATTTTATTTCGTCACAATCATTTTATACCCACTTGTTGCCGCGATGGCGGCTGTGCGTGTACACCGAATTTATTTGGTTGGCGATTACATGCACTCAGCGTTGGATGTATTTCGCTTGTCAGCCAGAGAATTCCGTTTCATTGGCTGGTGGATATTATTTGGGTTGATGATGATGCTCGTCATTGGTATCCCAATCTTTGTGTTGTCGTTTCTCTATATTGCAGAAAGTGGTGAACCTGATTTTGTCGCCATGGCGTTTATCACAACGGTTGCAAGCATTCCGGGCTATTGGGTGATGGCGCGCTGGTCGTTCGTGTTGCCAGCGACCGCAATGGATCATCAGCCGCGCAGCTTGCGTCGTTCGTGGAACCAAAGCAGACCATACAACAAACAAGTATTCATTTTGATGGGCTTAATTCCATTGGGCGCGGGATTGCTCAGTCAGCTTATCTTTAGTCACTTTACTAACCTCTTCATGCTGAGTCTTGTGGGGGTTGCCTATGGTATTTTCGGTGCGTACCAGTTGGCTTTGTTATCGTTGAGCTATAAAACGGTCGTGGATATTGAACGCGCTCGTTTTGATACACCATCAGAGCCACCAAAAACGGGTGAAGAGTTTTCCGCTTAATCATTTGATCGCTTTTACATACCACTTCCGTTTGTGAGGTGGTATGCAGCGGGTTAATACCTTCCTACCGCCTTCGCGTTATTCACGCAAAATACCCATGCCCATTTCATGGCTGAATGACAGTGACGTTCACACGTATACTGACAGCAGTACTTCTTTTTATTAAGGAACCCCACATGTCCATTTGGCAACGGGTCAGTTTCACCCATCGCTTTAGTCAATTACCGTCAGCTTTCTATACTTTGGTCGAGCCGCAACCCTTGGATAACACTCGTTGGGTCGCTTGGAATGGTGAGTTTGCGCAGCAGTTTGGTTTACCAGCAGAGCAAAGCGATGAGCTATTGGCGGTTTTTTCTGGGCAAAGCGAATTCGAACCGTTTCGCCCTCTGGCGATGAAATACGCAGGACATCAGTTTGGCGTTTACAACCCAGACTTGGGCGATGGACGTGGATTGCTGTTGGCGGAAATTGAGCATCAAGATGGCACTTGGTTTGATATTCACCTTAAAGGCGCGGGGCTAACCCCCTACTCGCGAATGGGGGACGGCAGGGCGGTGTTGCGCTCAACCATTCGTGAGTATTTATGTAGTGAAGCCATGGTGGGGCTTGGGATTCCGACGACTCGTGCTCTTGGCATGATGGTCAGTGACACGCCGGTTTATCGCGAGAAAACAGAATTCGGCGCAATGTTGATTCGTATGGCGGAGACCCACGTGCGTTTTGGCCATTTCGAGCATTTTTTCTATACCAATCAATTGGCAGAGCAAAAGTTGCTGGCGGACAAAGTGATCGAGTGGCACTTTGCTGATTGTGCATCGGCAGAGAAGCCATACGCTGCAATGTTTGGTGAAATTGTTCAGAAAACAGCGGACATGATTGCTTATTGGCAAGCGTATGGGTTTGCTCATGGTGTGATGAACACCGACAATATGTCGATCCTTGGTCAAACGTTTGATTACGGCCCGTTTGGTTTTCTTGATGATTATGAGCCGGGATATATTTGTAATCATTCCGACTACCAAGGCCGTTATGCATTTGACCAACAGCCAAGAATTGCGCTTTGGAACCTCTCAGCACTCGCGCATGCGCTATCGCCACTCGTTGAGCGAGAAGATTTAGAAGCGTCGTTGAGCCAATTTGAAGTCCGGTTGAGTCAGCAGTTCAGCCGCCTAATGCGTGAGAAGTTGGGTTTAAAAACCAAGATCGCGGAAGATGGACGTTTATTTGAAGCAATGTTTGAGCTCCTTCACCAAAATAACACGGATTACACTCGCTTCTTTAGAACGCTTTCAAATCTTGATACTGATTCTTCTCAAGCCGTAATCGACTTGTTTCTCGACCGAGAAGCTGCGCGAGCTTGGCTTGATCTGTACTTAGCTCGATGTGAGCTAGAGGTTGATGAACTAGGGGAGCTGATTTCAGCCGAACAGCGTTGCGAACAGATGCGTCAAGCCAATCCCAAATACATCTTGCGTAACTACTTGGCTCAGTTGGCCATTGATAAAGCGGAAGAAGGGGACTTTAGTGAATTACACCGATTGGCCGAACTGTTAAAGCGCCCATTTGATGAGCAACCCGAGTTTGATGATTACGCGAAATTGCCACCGGAATGGGGGAAGAAAATGGAGATAAGCTGTTCTTCATAAATGGGTCATTTCCCACCCATTTGAATCTTTTTCTTGGGTGGAATTCACTCGTTATACTCTGTGTTCATGTTAATGGGCTTTGTTAATTTATTGAAATGCATATGAATTTTAACATGGTCCATTAATTGCTCTTTGTTGAACATCCGTACCCATCGCCTAATACCTAGTTATTCATGGACGGGATGGGATGTGATTCAACAAGGAGAATAATAATGTTTAAGCCTCTAACTCTACTATCTGTCTCTGCGCTTGCTGTAACGAGCTTTAACGCTGCCGCGAATTGTGACCCAGGTGAAACGGTCATCAAGTTCAGCCATGTAACGAACGCGGACAAACACCCAAAAGGTATTGCGGCTTCGTTACTTGAAAAACGCGTTAACGAAGAGATGAACGGTAAAGTCTGTATGCAGGTGTTTCCGAACTCAACGCTTTACGATGATGATAAGGTGTTGGAAGCACTACTAAATGGTGATGTTCAACTTGCTGCACCTTCTCTTTCTAAGTTTGAGAAATTCACCAAAAAGTACCGCCTTTTCGATCTGCCTTTCTTATTCGACGATGTCGACGCTGTTGACCGCTTCCAAAACTCTGAAGCCGGTGAAAAGCTGAAAAACTCAATGAAACGACGTGGCCTACAAGGTATTGCGTTTTGGCATAATGGCATGAAGCAAATGTCAGCCAACAAGCCGCTCATTTCTCCAGCCGATGCTGAAGGGCTTAAGTTCCGTGTTCAAGCTTCTGACGTTCTCGTTGCTCAGTTTGAACAGCTAGGCGCAAACCCGCAAAAAATGTCATTCAAAGAAGTGTACGGTGGCCTGCAAACTAAGGTTATTGATGGTCAAGAAAATACTTGGTCAAACATCTACGGCAAAAAGTTCTTCGAAGTTCAAGATGGCATTACGGAAACGAACCACGGGATTCTGGATTACCTAGTAGTGACGTCAAACGACTTCTGGAAAAACTTACCAGACGAGCAGCGCGAGCAGCTAAACACAATCATCCAAGAGGTGACAGCGCAGCGTAATGCTGAGTCGACCAAAGTGAACCTTGCGAACAAAAACAACATCATCGAAGCTGGTGGTGTGGTTCGCACGTTAACGCCAGAACAGCGCCAAGAATGGGTCACTGCACTTCAGCCAGTATGGAAGAAGTTTGAAAAAGACATTGGTTCTGACCTAATCGAAGCCGCTTTGGCTTCTAACCAAAAATAATAACGCCTAGCACGCTTAGCCCTCTCGATTAGAGGGGGCTCTTTTCCCCTACAGACGACGTGATGTAATTATGGAACAGACTTTTTTTGCCAAGGCTGGACGAATCACCGATGCCATTGAAGAGACTTTGATTGCTTTCTTCCTAGGTGCCATGACCTTGTTAACCTTTGCCAATGTCATCTTTCGTTATGTCTTTAACGACAATATTCTTTGGGCGCTTGAGCTCACCGTCTTTATGTTCGCATGGATGGTGTTGGTCGGCGCTTCTTACGGTGTGAAAAAACACTTTCATATTGGTGTTGATGTGATCATCAACATAGTGCCAGAGGGCAAACGAAAAGCCTTGGCGTTATTTGCTGCAATATGCTGTTTAGCCTTCTCTATTTTGCTTTTAATTGGCTCTTGGAACTACTGGTATCCGTTCGCCACAGACCGAGCGTGGTATGAAACGGATGATATTCCAATGCCGGAAATGCTTCAGTTTATGGCGGATTGGTTAAACGAGGGAGAGCGTTACGAAAAGCTGCCACGTTTTATTCCTTATTTCGCTTTGCCGCTTGGTATGGCGTTGCTAACGCTGAGATTTGCTCAGGCAACATGGCAAATTGCTACCGGAAAGCTCGACCGACTGATTGCAGGACATGAAGCGGAAGAAGAGCTAGAGGCGCTTCAAGAAGAGATGAGTGATGCCGGTGATCTTATGGCTCCAAAGGCCTCAGACAATTCTAAGAGCAAGGAGCAATAAGCCATGGATATCTTATTTCTATTTTTGATGGTGATTGGTTTCATGCTCGTCGGCGTGCCAATCGCAGTTTCTCTTGGTCTTTCCAGTATTCTTTTCCTTTTGATTCATTCGGATGCGTCTTTGGCGTCTGTTGCTCAAACGTTGTTTAATGCATTTGCTGGACACTACACTCTATTAGCAATTCCATTCTTCATTTTAGCTTCAAGCTTTATGTCGACAGGTGGTGTAGCGAAACGGATCATTCGTTTCGCGATTGCGATTGTAGGCTGGTTCCGTGGTGGTTTAGCGATGGCTTCGGTTGTCGCGTGTATGATGTTTGCCGCGCTGTCAGGTTCATCTCCAGCAACGGTTGTTGCCATAGGTAGCATCGTTATCGCAGGTATGATCAAAAACGGTTACTCAAAAGAGTTTGCGGCCGGCGTAATTTGTAACGCAGGTACGCTAGGGATTTTGATTCCGCCGTCTATCGTTATGGTAGTTTACGCTGCTGCGACTGATGTATCAGTTGGACGTATGTTCCTCGGTGGTGTGATACCGGGTTTGTTGGCTGGCGTCATGCTGATGATAGCGATCTATATTGCTGCCCGTATTAAGAACCTGCCAAAACAACCATTTGTCGGTTGGAAAGAGACGTTTGATGCAGCTAAGGATGCAAGCTGGGGCTTGTTGCTGGTGGTGATCATTCTCGGTGGTATTTATGGCGGTATTTTCACCCCAACAGAAGCCGCTGCAGTTGCTGCTGTGTACTCGTTCTTTATTGCCAACTTTGTATACAAAGACATGGGGCCATTTGCAGACAAGAAAAACACTAAACCTGCGTTAGTCAAAATTTTTCATACCTTCGTTCATAAAGACACCAAACACACGCTGTATGAAGCGGGTAAACTCACCATCATGCTGCTTTTCATTATTGCCAATGCGTTAATTTTGAAGCACGTTCTCACGGAAGAGCGTATCCCGCAAATGATCACAGAGTCAATGATGTCAGCTGGTTTAGGACCAATCACCTTCTTGATTGTAGTGAACGTATTGCTGTTGATTGGTGGTCAGTTTATGGAGCCATCAGGCTTATTGATCATTGTTGCACCACTGGTGTTCCCAATTGCGATAGCACTGGGGATCGACCCAATTCACTTAGGTATTATGATGGTGGTGAATATGGAGATAGGTATGATAACACCACCTGTTGGGCTTAACTTGTTTGTTACTGCAGGTGTCGCCAAAATGTCGATGATGAATGTAGTAAAAGCCGCACTGCCATGGGTGGCGGTGATGTTCCTATTCCTTATTATTGTAACGTACGTGCCATGGGTATCGACTTGGTTACCAACCACCTTGATGGGGCCAGAAATCATTACTAAGTAATGGCACCAGATATTTGAAGAAAAACAAAAGAGGTGTGATGATTCACACCTCTTCGTCTATGGGTTTGTAGCTAGGCCTACGAGGGTCTGGGTGGACTCGCCGCTCGTAGCTTCGCCACTTCTTTTTATTCTTGCGCCGCTCCTCGCCTGAACGTCTCTCTTCTTGATATTGCCCGTCTACCATCACGGTATCTGTAATGATCGGTATTCTCACTTTCTCGTTCATATCCGTAACAACCATGATGAATCAGTTATTAAAAATTATGATTTAAGTTGGATATAATACCAATCCTTGGGAATCGTTTTATTTATAGAGCTCTTTATCTATTTGATAGCGTTGCATTTTGTCATACAGAGTTTTTCGAGGCACATTCAATTGCGCCATTGTCTGTTTAATGCTGCCGTTATTTTCTAGTAATGCACCTTCAATGGCAGCTCTCTCGAACTCTGCTACTTGTTCTGCAAGACTTGAAGAAGGCTTGGCAACCGGAGTCGATTCTCCTAACTGAATTAATTTACCCAATAGCACGAAACGCTCTGCTGCATTTCTTAGCTCGCGAACATTGCCTGGCCAGTCATGGTTCATCAGTTGGGCGAGGTCGTGGGATGACAAGCTAGGAGAGCTTTTACCATAACGTGAAGCCGCTACCAATAGGAAGTGATGGAAGAGGGCAGGGATGTCTTCTTTCCGTTCACGCAGTGGCGGGAGATCTAAGGTAACCACATTCAGTCGATAGTAAAGATCTTGGCGAAAGGTTCCCTCTTCAGCAGCGCGTTTCAAATCGACTTTGGTGGCGGCAATCACTCGAATATCTAAGGGCAAGAGTTCATTCGAGCCGACACGCTCAATCACACGCTCTTGCAGTACTCTCAGTAAACGGATTTGGGCTTGGATTGGCATTGACTCGATTTCATCCAAGAAAAGTGTACCGCCTTGAGCAAATTCAAACTTACCGATACGGCGGCTTTCTGCGCCAGTAAATGCGCCTTTTTCATGCCCGTAGAGTTCGCTCTCAATCAAATTCTCTGGTACTGCACCACAATTTACTGCGACAAAGTTTTGGTTCCGTCGAGAGCTTTGCTCATGCAAAGAACGGGCGATTAACTCTTTACCTGTACCAGTTTCGCCAAACAATAAGATATCTGCATCAGTATCGGCGATGTGAGCAATGGTTTCGCGTAACATTTGAATGCTAGACGTTTCTCCGATAACACGAGGTCCGAGCGTTTTACTTGCCTTGAGAGACAGGCGTAACTTCTCGTTTTCAACCGTTAATTGGCGCTTCTCAATGGCGCGCTTGACGGTTTCAACTAGGTGCTCAGGTGGGAATGGCTTTTCGATAAAATCATACGCTCCTTGGTGTAACGCATTAACCGCCATTGAGATATCGCCATGACCAGTAATCATAATCACGGGAAGATGGGTGTCTTTGCGCACAAGGGTATTCAGTAAATCCATCCCTGAAATACCGGGTAAGCAAATATCGGTAATCACCACACCTGGCTCGGCTCCCTGCTTAATGGCGAGTAAGGCAGATTCAGCGTCTGGAAAGAATGTGGCATCGATATCTGCCAATTCAAACGTTTGTTCTATTGCCAGTCTAAGATCGGCTTCATCATCAATAAAAAACACCTGACACATGATCTCATCCTTTTGATTTTTCTGTGTTGTTAGGAGCGATAGGTAAACACAATGAAAACCGAGCTCCGCCTTGTTCTCGGTTTTGGGCACATAATCTTCCGTTCATACTGGCTAAGATTTGTTGCGAGATAGAGAGTCCTAAACCTAACCCATTTTGTTTGGTAGTTAGGAAAGGCTCACATAAGTCCGAAAGTGAGAAATCTCCAAGCCCTGGACCATTGTCATCTACATGAATCCAAACCAAACCGGCATGCTCGTCTTGCTCTATGGATAACTGTACTTGTTTGTCTTGTTGCTCTTTGAGAGCCTCTATCGCATTGGTCAGTAAATTAACCAACACTTGTTCAAGTTGAATGATATTGATCTGAACTTCAACATCGTGCTCTGGTACCTGAGTTTCTAGCGTGACACGTGCAGATTTAAGTGCGGGTTTCATCAGCTCTTTGACTGAGGCAATTACTGGAAACAAACGAGATTGAGCCAGCTCGTTTCCACTGGTTTTTTTAGCGAAAGAACGAAGCTGCTGACTGATGTTTGCCATACGATCAGTGAGGGCTGAGATACGAGTTAGATTATCTTCCACTCGCTCATATTTTTCTTTTTGGAGGAACAGCTTGCCGTTTTCAGCAAAGCTGCGAATGGCCGCAAGTGGATTATTCAGTTCATGACTGATACTGGCTGACATTTGCCCTAATACTGCTAGTTTCGCAGCTTGAACGAGTTCGTCTTGCGTTAGGCGAAGTGTTTGTTCGGTTTCTATTCTCTGGGCGATTTCTGCTTGCAATTCTGCGGTGCGAGCCATGACTTGATATTCAAGTTTTTGATTGGCCTCTTGTTGAATTCTCTCAAGTTGTAAGTGGCGTTGTTGACGGTGATAGATGAGCTGGCCAATTAAAAACAATACGGTGAATGCAAGAGTAAGTACAAAAATGTAACCCATAGTGAGCCAGACGATAGACTGCTTGGGAGATAGTACACGGATGGTCAGCTTGAGCTCTGGTAGGGGCAACGAAGAGACCACCAAGGTCCCTTTGTTATATGGGTAACCTTGTTTAAGCTCAGAATGCGTTTCCTCCACATTGCCCACCAATCCTAGAGTTTCAATTGGCTCATCAAGGTATTGTCGGCTTGCCCAAACTTGTTTTCTTTCATTCTCAGTCAGTGGTTGTAAGCTTTTGAGTAGCCAATCACTTCGGCTGCTCATGAAAACAATCCCGTGCGGATCGCTCGCGACGAACACACTATTTGGCTGCTGCCAGTTGTCTTCTATCTTACTCAAGTCCATCTTAACCACGACCACACCAAGGACGCCGCCCGCGTATATGATCGGATAAGAATAGTAGTAGCCACGCTTACCCGAAGTCGAACCCAGCGCGTAGTATTGGCTTCGTTCCCCAACGATTGCTTGTTTGAAATAAGGGCGGAACGCAAAATTTCGTCCAAGAAAAGATCGCTCTTTACGCCAGTTGCTGGCCGCGACCGTCGTACCCCATTGATCGATTAAATAGGTATCTGCCGCTTCAATCACGTCATTAACGGATTCTAAATACCGATTGGTGAGTTCCAGTTGGGCACTGTTATTTGGATGCAGTAACGCTTGATGGAGAGGGTCATCTTTGGCCAGAAGGTTAGGGATATGGGCGTATTTATCGAGTTTGTTTTTAATATGACTAGAAAATTGCTCAAGTTGGGACTGGTGTTTATCAAGCAATGATTGATAACTAGTCTGCCAAACCCAATGACCACCTATGATTGCGCAAAGGAAATAGAAGGCAAAAAAAGTCAGCAGAATCCGGTTTTTTTGCGACATCCTTACACTCCTTAAACCTTTCCTTTGGTCACGTAAGAAAATGTTAATAGTTTGTAGGGAGGATTAGGGATTTAGTTTTCAACTCTGTGGAGTAAAACAAGAGCAAGATCTCTTTTTAGGCTTTTCGATAAAAAAACCGGTCGATTCTCTTGAAAAAGTCGCTATTGTCCCCATTCTAGATATGCTGACGATACTTAGACGCTGTTTGAATCGCATTTTTGAAGAAAAAATGGGTCAGCATTCGAGAATTTAGCGCAGACAATGTCCACATAGTGGCTATTGGCTCGACAGGGTTGCGACAGATCGCTAGAATGTCGCGTCTAAAAATTCTGTCCTGAGGCTAATAGGAGATACCTTTGGTAATTTTATCGAAGATATCACTGATTAGTCCGGTACTGACAAACAGTATCGATACTCGATTTAAATTAGGTGTTCGGACAGAACACTACACAAGGATGAAGCGTAAGCTCCGCTGAGTTTCGCTCATACGCTCGGAAAACCGAGCCACTTTAGAGGTTTATATATAATGCAAGTTACTGTTGAAACGCTAGAGGGCCTAGAGCGCCGTCTAAACATTACTGTTCCAGCTGCAAACATCGAAGACGCTGTAACAGCTGAACTACGCAACATCGCTAAAAACCGTCGTTTCGATGGTTTCCGTAAGGGTAAAGTGCCTCTAAAAATGGTTGCTAAGATGTACGGCAAAGCAGTACGTCAAGACGTTCTTGGTGAAGTTATGCAACGCCACTTCATCGAAGCTATCGTTAAAGAGAAAATTAACCCAGCTGGCGCTCCAACTTTCGCTCCTGTAGAAAACAAAGAAGGTTCAGACCTAGTTTTCACTGCAACTTTTGAAGTTTACCCAGAAGTTGAGCTTAAAGGCCTAGAAAACATCACTGTTGAAAAACCGCTAACTGAAGTTAAAGACGCAGACGTAGAAGAGATGATCGATACTCTACGTAAGCAACAAGCTACTTGGGTAGAAGTTGAAGAAGCAGCAGAAGATGGCAAACGCGTAAGCATTGACTTCGTTGGTTCTATCGACGGTGAAGAATTCGAAGGCGGTAAAGCTGAGAACTTCCCACTAGAAATGGGCGCTGGTCGCATGATTCCTGGTTTCGAAGACGGTATCGCAGGTAAAACTGCTGGTATGGAATTCGACATCGACGTGACTTTCCCAGAAGATTACCACGCTGAAAACCTAAAAGGTAAAGCAGCTAAGTTCGCAATCAAAGTGAACAAAGTTGAAGCTCGTGAACTACCAGAACTAAACGACGAGTTCGTTGCTAAGTTCGGTGTTGTTGAAGGCGGTGTTGAAGCACTTAAAGCTGAAGTTCGTAAAAACATGGAACGCGAGCTTAAGCAAGCTGTTAAGAACCGCATCAAAGAGCAAGCGATTGACGGTCTAGTTGAGCAAAACGACATCAACGTACCATCAGCGCTTATCGAGCAAGAAATCCAAGTTCTACGTCAACAAGCTGCACAACGCTTCGGTGGTAACCCAGAAGCTGCTGCTCAGCTTCCACGTGAGCTGTTCGAAGAGCAAGCTAAACGTCGCGTAGTAGTTGGTCTTCTACTAGGTGAAGTAATCAAGTCAGAAGAGCTAAAAGCGGACGACGAGAAAGTTAAAGCTCTAATTGAAGAAATGGCTACTGCATACGAAGATCCATCAGAAGTTATTGCTTACTACGAGCAAAACGAAGAAATGATGAACAACATGCGCAATGTAGCTCTAGAAGAGCAAGCAATCGACGCGATCATCGCTAAAGCACAGGTTTCTGAGAAAGAAGTAGGCTTCAACGAGCTACTTAACCAACAACAACCTGCTGCTTAATAAGCAATATCTTGCGTAGAAGGTTGACTTAACGTTAACTATTCTGCTAACAATGGTCCGTATGATAGTCATCATCCGGGCCATTTATTTTAGGGACATAAGAATATGAGCTACCAAGAAAAAAATGCAATGTCGCCAATTATGGACGCGCTAGTACCAATGGTGGTTGAACAAACTTCCCGCGGCGAACGCTCTTACGACATCTACTCACGTCTGCTGAAAGAGCGCGTGATTTTTTTAACGGGTCAAGTGGAAGACCACATGGCAAACCTTGTCGTGGCTCAGCTACTTTTCCTAGAATCTGAAAATCCAGATAAAGATATTTTCCTATACATCAACTCGCCAGGCGGCAGCGTAACAGCTGGTATGTCTATCTACGATACCATGCAGTTTATTAAGCCAAATGTGAGCACTGTATGTATGGGTCAAGCATGTTCAATGGGTGCCTTCCTGTTAGCGGGTGGTGCGCCAGGTAAGCGTTACGTACTGCCTAACTCTCGTGTAATGATCCACCAACCATTGGGTGGTTTCCAGGGTCAAGCTTCTGATATCCAAATCCATGCTCAGGAAATTCTGACCATTAAGCAGAAGCTAAACAAGTTGTTAGCAGAACATACTGGCCAACCTCTTGAAGTCATTGAGCGCGATACTGATCGTGATAACTTCATGTCATCAGAGCAGGCTGTGGAATACGGTATCGTGGATGCAGTGTTAAGCCACCGCGGCGAGTAATTAGCCAGCGCATTTTGGCAAAAATTGATATACACTCATTCATGAAGAGTAAAGGCTAAGAGGTTAGCGAATGACAGATAAAAGCAAAGAAAGTGGCAGCGGTAAATTGCTGTACTGTTCTTTCTGCGGCAAAAGTCAGCACGAAGTTCGCAAGCTAATCGCAGGTCCGTCAGTGTACATTTGCGACGAGTGTGTCGACTTATGTAACGATATTATTCGCGAAGAAATCAAGGATGTTCTCCCTAAGAAAGAATCTGAAGCGTTACCAACGCCAAAACAGATCCGTGAACACCTTGATGACTATGTGATCGGGCAAGATTACGCGAAAAAAGTGCTCGCAGTTGCGGTATATAACCACTACAAGCGTTTACGCAATGGTGATACAACGAGTGAAGGTGTGGAGCTTGGTAAAAGTAACATCCTTCTAATTGGCCCAACAGGTAGCGGTAAAACACTACTTGCTGAGACATTAGCTCGATTCTTGGATGTGCCATTTACAATGGCAGACGCAACCACACTAACCGAGGCTGGTTATGTGGGTGAAGACGTTGAAAACATCATCCAAAAGCTTCTGCAAAAATGTGATTACGATGTAGCTAAAGCTGAACGCGGCATCGTTTACATTGATGAAATTGATAAAATTTCACGCAAAGCTGAAAACCCATCTATTACGCGTGACGTATCTGGTGAAGGTGTTCAGCAGGCGCTACTAAAACTTATCGAAGGTACGGTTGCATCGGTTCCACCTCAAGGTGGTCGTAAGCACCCTCAGCAAGAATTCCTGCAAGTGGACACGTCGAAGATCCTGTTCATCTGTGGTGGTGCATTTGCTGGCCTAGATAAGGTGATTGAGCAGCGTGTTGCAACAGGTACAGGTATTGGCTTCGGTGCGGAAGTTCGTTCTAAAAACGAATCGAAGACCGTGGGTGAGCTATTTACTCAGGTTGAGCCTGAGGATCTAGTGAAGTACGGACTCATTCCAGAATTCATTGGTCGTCTTCCTGTGACAACAACACTGACTGAGCTTGATGAAGAAGCGTTGATTCAGATCCTATGTGAACCGAAGAACGCATTAACCAAGCAATATGCAGCATTGTTTGAGCTTGAAAACGCTGAACTTGAGTTCCGAGAAGATGCGCTGCGCGCTATCGCTAAGAAAGCAATGGAGCGTAAAACAGGTGCTCGTGGTTTACGCTCGATCCTTGAAGGCGTATTACTGGAAACCATGTACGAACTGCCATCTGCGACAGACGTAAGTAAGGTCGTGATTGATGAGTCCGTCATCAATGGTGAGTCAGAGCCATTGCTTATTTATAGCAACTCAGACAATCAGGCCGCTGGAGCAGAATAAATTCAGCCGTAATGAAAAAGGAGGTAAGTAATTACCTCCTTTTTTTATTTCTCTTATTGAATCCAAACAATTAGCCCCCATATAAATCGATAAGTAATACGTAAACGTGAAAGCGGAAGAGAGAATTATATGAACTTGGAACGTTCCGAGCGTATCGAGATCCCGGTACTACCTCTACGTGACGTAGTGGTCTACCCGCACATGGTTATTCCATTGTTTGTTGGTCGTGAGAAATCGATTAGCTGTTTAGAAACGGCGATGGAAACCAACAAACAAGTTCTTCTTGTGGCACAAAAGCAAGCTGATACTGATGAGCCTACGGTTGACGACCTATTTGAAGTAGGTACGGTAGCCACCATTCTCCAGCTACTGAAGCTTCCGGATGGCACAGTAAAAGTACTGGTTGAAGGCCAGCAACGTGCGAAAATCAATCACTTTAAAGAGAGTGACTTCTTCCTAGCGGAAGCGGAATTTGTTGTTACGCCAGAATTGGATGAGCGTGAGCAAGAAGTGATTGTTCGCAGTGCGATTAATCAGTTTGAAGGCTTCATTAAGCTAAACAAGAAGATTCCGCCAGAAGTGCTAACCTCACTCAACGGTATCGACGAAGCAGCACGCTTAGCGGATACCATTGCAGCTCATATGCCGTTGAAGCTGGTGGATAAGCAGCAAGTACTTGAAATTGTTGATGTCACTGAGCGTCTGGAATTCCTAATGGGCCAGATGGAATCAGAGATCGATTTGCTGCAAGTTGAAAAACGCATTCGTGGTCGCGTTAAAAAGCAAATGGAAAAATCTCAGCGTGAGTACTATCTGAATGAGCAAATGAAAGCGATTCAGAAAGAACTTGGTGAGATGGAAGACGCACCAGACGAGTTCGAAACGCTGCAGAAGAAGATTGACGAATCAAAAATGCCTCAAGAGGCACGTGAAAAGACTGAGCAAGAGCTGCAAAAGCTTAAGATGATGTCTCCAATGTCTGCCGAAGCAACAGTGGTTCGTAGCTACATCGATTGGATGGTCAGCGTGCCTTGGGCTAAACGCTCAAAAGTTAAGAAAAATTTAGCGAAAGCAGAAGAGATTCTTAATGAAGACCACTACGGTCTAGAGCGCGTAAAAGAGCGTATTCTTGAATACTTGGCGGTTCAAAACCGAATCAATAAGTTAAAAGGTCCAATCCTTTGTCTTGTTGGTCCTCCAGGTGTGGGTAAAACGTCTCTTGGTCGTTCAATTGCTTCTGCTACAGGTCGTAAGTACGTTCGTATGGCGCTGGGTGGTGTACGTGATGAAGCAGAAATCCGCGGTCACCGTCGTACTTACATTGGCTCATTGCCAGGTAAATTAATCCAGAAGATGTCGAAAGTTGGCGTGAAGAACCCATTGTTCTTACTGGACGAAATCGACAAAATGTCTTCAGATATGCGCGGCGATCCGGCATCAGCGCTACTAGAAGTACTTGATCCTGAACAGAATAACTCGTTCAACGATCACTACTTAGAAGTGGATTACGACCTTTCTGACGTTATGTTCGTTGCAACCTCGAACTCAATGAACATTCCAGGTCCATTGTTAGACCGTATGGAAGTTATTCGTTTATCTGGTTACACCGAAGACGAGAAGCTGAACATTGCAAAACGTCACCTTGTTGATAAGCAAGTTAAGCGCAATGGTCTAAAACCGGATGAGATCATCATTGAAGACTCTGCAATTATTGGCATCATCCGTTATTACACTCGTGAAGCGGGTGTCCGTAACTTAGAACGTGAGATCTCTAAGATCTGCCGTAAAGCCGTGAAGAACATCTTGCTGGATAAAGACATCAAGTCAGTAACGGTAACGATGGACAACCTAAAAGAGTACTTGGGTGTTCAACGTTTCGATTACGGCAAAGCGGATGAAAGTAACCGAATTGGTCAAGTGACAGGTCTAGCTTGGACAGAAGTGGGTGGTGATCTGCTAACGATTGAAACTCAATCTATGCCAGGTAAAGGTAAGCTGACTCAGACAGGTTCACTTGGTGACGTGATGCAAGAGTCTATCCAAGCTGCAATGACAGTAGTTCGCTCTCGTGCAGAAAAACTGGGTATCAATACTGACTTCTACGAGAAGAAAGATATTCACGTGCACGTACCGGAAGGCGCGACGCCAAAAGATGGCCCAAGTGCGGGTACTGCAATGTGTACTGCTTTGGTTTCAGCTCTGACAGGTAACCCTGTGAAAGCAGAGGTAGCGATGACGGGGGAAATCACACTGCGTGGTGAAGTCCTACCTATCGGTGGCCTAAAAGAGAAGTTACTTGCGGCACACCGTGGCGGCATTAAGACTGTGCTAATTCCAAAAGACAACGAGCGTGATTTGGAAGAGATTCCTGATAATGTTATCGCTGATCTGGAAGTCATTCCTGTGCAGTGGATTGATGAAGTACTGAAAGTCGCACTAGAGCGAGACCCGACGGGCGTTGAGTTTGAGTCTCAAAAATAGTGATGTGCAGCAAAAATAAGTAAAAGTTTACGCTGATAAGTCTAAAAAGGCTTGTCAGCGTTTTTTTTGGGCGCTAAGTTAGTTTCGATAGCTGCCAGCCCTTGACGAATAAGGGATGGAGCATATTTTCTTAACAATGGAACGAAAGTCATCACAAAAATAATCACAGATGACACAAAGGGGAAATTACAGTGAATAAAACTCAGTTAGTAGAACAAATCGCAGAAAATGCAGACATTTCTAAAGCGTCAGCGGGTCGTGCTCTAGATGCATTCATCGAAGCAGTAAGCGGCACTCTTCAGTCTGGTGATCAAGTTGCTCTAGTTGGCTTTGGTACATTCAGCGTTCGTACTCGTGCTGCACGTACTGGTCGTAACCCAAAAACTGGTGAAGAAATCCAAATCGCAGAAGCAAAAGTACCAGCTTTTAAAGCTGGTAAAGCACTGAAAGACGCTTGTAACTAATCACAGCGTTAATTCTGTAACCGGCCATTTGCTTAACTTTTGCTCAAACAATAAGTTTCGAACAAAAATTTACAAACTTCGAGCCGAACTTTCTTAAATTATGCGCATCATACTGATGCGCATTTCTTTTTCTGATATTATTGCGCCATTATTTCTATTAGATAGAAGCAGTAGGCTTCAATTGTGGAGAGCAGTTAAATTATGATGGATCGACTACGCGAAGGCGTGAATAGCATCGCGGTCAAAATTATCCTTGGGCTTATCATCCTGTCTTTCGTATTTGCAGGTGTAGGTAGCTACATCGTTAGTGGTAACAACAACTCTGCAGCGAAAGTCGGTAACACTGAGATTCCTCGTGGTGAGTTCGAGATGGCATACCAAAATGAGCGTAACCGTATGCAAGCTCAGTTGGGTGACTACTTCTCTCAAATGCTGGCTGACCCTGCATATGTTGAATCTTTCCGCAAATCCGTTTTAGATCGAATGATCAATGACGTGTTGCTTGACCAACAAGCAGAAGCTTTAGGTCTGCGAATCAGCGACACCCAAGTTCGTAGCATGATTCTAGACATGCCTCAATTCCAATCTAATGGTCAGTTCGATCAAGAGATCTATCAAGCTTCTCTGCGTCGTGCAGGCTTTTCGCCAGACTCTTTTGCTGAGTACATGCGTCGTGAATTGGTTCGTGAACAACTGCTGAATGCACTACAAAACAGTGAATTTATTCTGCCAGGTGAAGTACAGGCAGAAGGTAAGCTGTTCACTCAAACTCGTGATATTCGCACGATTAAAATCGACTTAGCAGAGTTTGCGAAAAACATTGAATTGACTGACGAAGAAATTCAACAGTACTACAAAGCAAACCCTGACAACTTTACTCGCCCAGAGCAGGTTAAAGTCGCTTATATCGAACTGTCTGCTGAAGCGCTAAAGGAACAAGTTAATGTTTCTGACGCTGAGGTGAAAAAGTACTACGATGAGCACTTAAACAAATATTCTTCAGAAGAGCAGCGCCGTGTCGCTCATATTCTTGTAGAAGGGGACGATGAAGCAAAAGCGCAGGCTATCTTAGATGAGCTAAATGCGGGAGCAGATTTTGCGACGCTTGCTCAAGAGAAATCTGACGATTTTGGCAGTGCTGAAAACGGCGGTGACTTAGGTTGGATTGAGCGTGATGTGATGGACCCTGCTTTTGAAGAAGCGGCATTTGCGTTGAAGAATCCAGGCGATACGTCAGGTCTAGTAAAGTCGGACTTTGGTTACCATATTATCAAGCTTGAAGAGCTAAAAGACTCTGTGGCGAAGCCATTTGAAGAAGTAGCCGCTGAAATAAAACAAGAAATGGTTGACCAACAAGCAGTTGATCAATTCTACGAGCTACAAAGCGAGCTTGAGCGCGTAGCGTTTGAATACCCAGACTCATTGTATGACGCTTCTCAAGCGGTTAACCAAGAAGTGAAGACAACGGACTTTATTTCTCAAGTTGACGCACCTGAAGTGCTTCGTAACCCTGCGGTAATGCAAGCTATCCTTAGCCCAGAAGTAAAAGAAGATGGCTTAAACTCTGAAGCTATCGAAGTTGCACCTGAACATATTATTGTTGTTCGTGTTGAAGACGCACGTGATGAGACGGTTCTTCCACTAGAAGAAGTGAAAGATCAGGTTATTGCAGAGCTATCTCGCGTTAAGGGTGAGCAAGATGCGATGGAACTTGGTACACAGGTTGTTGCTGCATTGAAAGAAGGTAAGACAGATGTGCTTACTGAAAACAACCTTGCATTTGGTGAACAAGAGACAGTAGATCGCCGTTCTCCGTTGGCAACAACGGTATTCGCGATGGCAAAACCAGTCGATGGTAAGCCAGTATATGGTCAGTCTAAAGATCTTGAAGGTAACATTGTTATCATCGAGCTTGATGCTGTAAATGCTGAGCTAGATAGTGATTTAGAAGAGCAAGTTGCGATGCAAATGCAGCGAGCATCTTCTCAGCAAGACCTATCATCTGTGCTAGCTGTACTGCGCGCAAACACTGACATTGAGTACTTTATTGTGAGCAACTAAGCACAATTAGTGTAATTTGCATGTTAACTAAAACGGACCGCATAAGCGGTCCGTTTTATTTTTGTCTTTATTAACTTCAATCATCAATAAGCATTACTTAAATTAGTGCGCGTTTAAGTGATACCAGTCATTGCGAATATCGGGTCATCTAGGTTTGTTAACTGGATAGTGACTTGCTACTGGTGACTGGTTTTAGCCTACTATTTTGGAGATTGTATGTTCAATATGAAATGGATTTTGACATTGTGCTTATTTGTTTTTGCGCCTTTTAGCATGGCTGCGGATTCAGCCACTGACAAATATGAAGGAATTGAAATTACCGTAAATATCAACACGGCCTCTGCTGAAGAAATAGCGACCATGTTGAAAGGTATTGGTGAGAAGAAAGCGCAGAGTATCGTGGACTACCGCGAGGAGCATGGCCCTTTTAAAACAGCAGCAGATTTGAAGAGCGTAAAAGGCATTGGTGAAGCGACAGTTAAGAAAAACGAAGACCGCATTTTACTGTAGCTTGATGTATTTCAGATATTGAGTCTGAATTCAGAACAATATCTGTTTCCCTATTACTGCTTTCCCGAACCAACCCCTCTTTCGTGGTTCGGGATTTTTTAACCGAATAAACGACGGCGAAAGCCTTTTTCCATTAGAGCCATTGTTAACCCACCGAGTGCGCCAAATAAATGAGCATCAATAGCAACGTTTGCGCCGATAAGCGCAGCAGTGCTGCTTGAGGGACCATAGATCTGCTCCCATGCTACTTTGGCAATAAGCCCGCCGACCAACAACAAGCTGCTTCTTCTGCTTTCAAAGACTTCTCTGAGTGCCCAGAATCCAAACAGTCCGTGTAGTACGCCAGATAATCCCACGTACACTGACATGTTGGTAAACAAATTCATTGCGCCAACAAATGCACACAAGAGTGAGAAAACGATAAGGAAGTTGCGAGTGCTTGGACGAAAAATAAAAGTAATGATCCACAATCCTGCCAGGTTCATCCCTAAGTGCGCAAAGTTGGTATGTGTGAGATTTCCTGTTACGATTCGCCACCATTCGCCATGGCGTATATTGTAGCTGTGCCACTCGGTTAGGCTTGCCATTGGTTCGAATTGAAGTATCAAACAGATCACGCTGATAATACTCAGCAAGGTATAAAGGTTCACTCTATGTCTCGTTATTGTTCTCGTTGTGGAAAATCGCAAAAAGCGTGTATTTGCCAATGGATTGTACCGTTGGCAAGCGAGGTAGAACTTATCATTCTTCAGCACACGAGTGAAGAACATCGTCCGCTTGGTACGGCACGGATTCTCAATTTGAGTTTAGATAACTGTATTTGTCTGATAGGAGAGGACTTTTCTGGTGATAATGTCTTAAATCACTTGTTGGCGGATGAATCATATCAACATTTTGTTCTTTACCCATCAGAAGAGTCACGATGCATCTCTGAAATTAATCAAGCGAGCCGTAGTGTATCTAAGAAAATACGTTTGATTTTGCTCGATGGGACGTGGAAAAAAGCGTACAAAATGTGGCAGCTTTCTAGCAATTTACATCCACTCCCAACCGTGCAATTACCGAAGCAATTACAAGGGCATTACACCATTCGTAAAGCGCCCTCTGAGAATAGCTTATCGACAGTCGAGGCAGGTTATCATTCGCTTCGCCTGCTTGAACCCGAGAGAGACTTTACACCGCTTATGCATGCCTTTGAAAAGATGATCGAATTCCAAATCGCCCAGATGCCGCCGGGCGTATTTGAAAAGAATTACCTGAAAGGTTGAGTGTTACTAAAGAACGATGGAAGAGAAAAGTTGGCGGTGTAGCTTTTGTGCGTGACCATCGGTCATTGCAGAAATGTAATCGGCGATGACTCTCATCTTATTGCTCTCGCTCTTCGCATGACACCACAGATCTTTTGTATGAACGGGTAGTAAGCGCTCTGGGTCTGCTGTTAACGCTTCAAAAATATCCATAATAATTTGCTGACCTTTATATTCAACGATCTGGACCTGCGGGACTTGGATAACGAAGGTGCTGACAAAGTGCTTGAGTACGTCAAGTGCTCGTGCCATTTGTGGCTCTAAACACGCATTCCAAGACAGTAATGGATTATTGAAAGGCTCATCCATCGCCTTGATTGAAATGCTGGTCAGGAGGGCGTTAACCATACCACCGATGGCATCTTTCCGTTCATGATGCTTACCACTAAATAGCATCTGTCCGATGGAATCGATATGTGCTTCAAACCACGGGTCGCCACAGTCCGCTAATTGACTTGCTGCGCCTTCTTGCCATTGCTGACGTGTCACCATACCAAGTACGATTGCATCTTCTAAATCATGAACGCCGTAGGCGATATCGTCCGCTAGCTCCATGATTGAGCAATCGAGTGATTTAAAGCGCGTTTTACTGTGCTCAAACTCCGATTCTGGCTTTGAGCGCATTAGGCTAAGCAATGCCTTGTCGTTGTCAGAAAGCGGCGCAATTACCCAATCAAATAAGTCTTTGTCACAATCATAAATGCCCTTCGCTGGGCTCCAATCTTTGGCTTTTAGTTTGCGTTGATGCTCGGCTGGTTGAGGCAACTTGACGGAGCGTGTTTGACTAATAAGGGCAGGGTACTTGATCAAACCAAGCAGTGTGCGGCGTGATAAATTCATTCCGAAATGCTCAGTATAAGGCTCTAACTTAGTGACGATACGAAAGGTTTGGGCGTTCCCCTCGAAACCGCTATGTTCGCGCATTACGTAGTTTAGAGCGACTTCTCCCCCATGACCGTATGGAGGATGCCCGATGTCGTGCGCCAAACATAATGAATCAATTAAGCTGTCTGATGGCAATAGATCACGGAACTCTGGTTGTTTTTTCTTTAACTGGGCGACGATACCGGTCCCGAGTTGCGACGCTTCTAAGGAGTGTGTTAACCGGCTGCGGTGAAAGTCTTCCAAGCTATTGCCGTGTACTTGGGTTTTTGCTTGTAAGCGTCGAAATGCAGCCGAGTGAAGAATGCGCGCTCGGTCTCGTTGGTACGGGCTCCGATGGTCGTCACGACGGATTTTATGCTCATCATCATGGCGCTCTTGCCATTGCGGGTGTAATTCAAACGACACGATTATCTCCGTAAGCTAACTGATTTCATCTAACGATAATTCGAAACTTGGGGCAAAGGTATTGAGGAAGTAATCCATTTCAGGCGTTCTACGTTCTTGCAAAGTGATGTCTAAGCGTTTTTTTGCCAGAGCGAACTCATGATTGCCTGCGCTTAGTTCTTCGAGACATTTTAAATAGGCACAGATGGAGTCGGCTTGCTTGACGATTTTTGCGTCCTCTTCGTGTGCAGAGTGAGAAAGAAGGTAGGGGGCAAATTCATCTTGGAACTCTTCCGGTAACATTGAGAGTAATTTTTGTTCCGCTGCCGATTCTATCTTCTTATATTCTTTGGCAATTTCAGGATTGTAATACTTCACTGGGGTTGGAAGGTCCCCCGTTAATACTTCGCTGGAGTCATGGTACATGGCAAGAATCGCGATGCGTTCTGGGTTAAGGTTGCCGCCGAACTTTTTGTTTTTAATTAGGGCAAGGGCATGAGCGACAAAAGCAACTTGTAAGCTGTGCTCTGAAACGTTTTCTGGTGAGACGGACCGCATTAAAGGCCAGCGTTGGATCAGCTTCATTCGAGCCAGGTGGGCGAAAAAATGGCTTTCTTTCATGGCTTTCTCCGTTTCTGGTGTAAAAAAGGAACTCACTAGGAGTTCCTCTAAGCATATGAGAGATCAGCACTAATTACTACCAGTGATTCATTACTGGCTGTAGGTTGATAGGAATCGCTCAAAACGTCCAATGGCGATTTCTAGATCTTCAACGTGTGGCAGTGTAACTATGCGGAAATGGTCTGGTTTTGGCCAGTTGAAACCGGAACCTTGCACCAGTAAGACCTTCTCTTGTTTTAAGAAATCTAAAACCATCTGCTGATCGTTCTTGATGTTGTACATTTTTGTGTCGATTTTCGGGAAGAGGTACATCGCACCCTTAGGTTTGACACAAGAAACACCAGGAATCTGATTGATCAGTTCATACGCTCTATTGCGCTGCTCTAATAAGCGTCCGCCAGGTAAAATCAGTTCATTGATACTCTGGTATCCACCTAACGCGGTTTGAATCGCATGTTGCATTGGTACATTTGCACATAAACGCATCGATGAAAGCAGCTCCAAGCCATTCACGTACCCTTGAGCTAGGTGTTTAGGTCCCGTTAGGAACATCCAGCCACCACGGAAACCGCAAACACGGTAGGCTTTTGAAAGGCCATTGAATGTCATGACGAGCACGTCTTCAGTGAGTGTTGCGACTGAGGTATGTGTTGCACCGTCGTACAACACTTTGTCGTAGATCTCATCTGCGAAAATGATCAGTTTGTGCTGGCGCGCGATTTCAATCACTTCAAGTAGGAAGTCACGGCTGTATACCGCACCTGTCGGGTTGTTCGGGTTGATCAGAACAATGCCACGTGTCTTCGGTGTGATTTTCTTTTTGATGTCTTCAAGGTCAGGGTACCAGTCTGCACCTTCATCACATAGGTAATGAACCGGCTTACCGCCTGATAGTGCAACTGAAGCTGTCCACAACGGGTAATCAGGTGCTGGGATCAGCATTTCGTCGCCATTGTTTAATAGCGCTTGCATGGCCATCACGATCAGCTCAGACACGCCGTTACCCACATACACATCTTCGACATCTAGAGAGCGGATACCTTTACGTTGATAGTGTTGGACCACGGCTTTACGAGCAGAGTAAATGCCTTTGGAATCACAATAGCCTTGAGAAGTCGGCAGATTACGAATCACGTCGACTAAAATCTCATCAGGGGCGTCAAAACCAAATGGGGCAGGGTTACCAATGTTTAGCTTTAGGATTTTATGCCCTTCTTCCTCCATGCGCTTAGCATGTTTGAGTACAGGACCCCTAATGTCGTAGCAGACATTATCGAGTTTTGACGACATCCCGATATTTTGCATTGTATAATTCCTAAAAATTCGTTAATTTCTTTATTAAAATACAATAATTTGTTTTTTATTAGAATATATATCTGTAAATTATCTGTTTGCTGGTTAAGTTTTGCTCGTTTGCTATCACAGGATTTTGCAAAAGATCGCATACGACCTTGATTTGCTTTGGGTCTAAACTTAGAGTAGCCGTCAGTTACCATTTATCCTCACATACTACGAGGTTGATTTGTCACAGTTCCATCAAGCCGTAAAGAGAATTATCGAGCGAGTTCAGCAAGCGGAAGGCAATCAAACACGTCTGGTCGAGCCCCTGAGCGAGAAACCTAATTTCTCATTTATTGATTGGCTTGATGCACAACCACTTTTCCCTAAATTCTACTGGCAGTCCCGCGATACTCGTGAAGAGGTCGTTGCACTAGGGCAATTACACGCTTTTGTTGAGCCAGGCCCTGCTTATACCATTCTAGGTGAAGGGCAACGAGTCTGGGGCGGACGCTCTTTTGACGGCCAGCATGAGAAGAATCGTCGCTGTATGCCTTCTTTCTTCTTTTTGCCTCAAATTGAGTTAATTCGTTTTGACCAACAATGGTCTCTCGCAGTTAATATTTCAGAAGACAAAGCGCGAACCCTAGCAGGACTGCATAAACTGGTTTGTGAGGTCGCGACCTTAGCTCCGATTTCTTCTCACATCCGCTCTATTGTTCATACGCCAAGTCAGCCTCAATGGAATGAGTTAGTTCATAAAGTTCTGACTGGTATAAAGAATGATGATTTTAAGAAAGTGGTATTGGCGCGTCGCTCTACCGTGCAGCTTGATAACACATTAAGTGCTGCACAATTGCTGAAAGCGAGTTACTTAAATAACCATCATAGTTTCCATTTCATGCTGAGCTTAGACAGCAAACACAGCTTTATGGGTTCTACGCCAGAACGTTTGTATTCTCGCGTAGGGCACGAACTTCATACCGAAGCGTTAGCAGGCACGATTGGTCGAGGGGACAACGCCACTCACGATATGGAGTTGGCGAATTGGTTATCCCAAGATGAAAAGAACCTCAATGAAAACCAATATGTAGTTGATGACATTATTGATCGCCTATCACCGCATTCCGAAGCGGTTGAAGTGGAGGCCGAGGCAAGTTTGGTTAGGCTACGAAAAGTGCAACACCTCAAGCGAAATATTCACGCGAGCCTAAAGACGGGAATAAACGGTGTTCAGTTGTTATCGGCGCTTCAGCCGACGGCGGCGGTTGCTGGCTTACCTCGACAAGAATCCATGCAGTTTATTCTTGATAATGAGCCCTTTGCACGCGGCTGGTACGCGGGGTCAATGGGGTACATAAGCCATGAACGAGCAGAGTTTTGTGTCGCGATCAGAAGCGCGCTTGTGCTCGGTGACCAAGTACAACTGTTTGCGGGCGCAGGTATTGTGCCAGGCTCTGTGGCAGAGCATGAGTGGGCGGAACTTGATAAGAAAATGTCGACGTTACTTACGCTGATTTCTGATCACCCCCCGTTGGGAGTCGCATCATGAATCATGACCAAGCGGTGCTCAATCGAATTTGGTCAGAAACCATATTGATTGAGCTTCAGCGATTTGGCGTTAAGCATGTTTGTATCGCTCCTGGCTCTCGTTCTACTCCTTTAACTTTAGAGGTGGCAGAACGGTCCAATGTTTCTATTCATACTCACTTTGATGAGCGTGGTCTCGGCTTTATGGCTCTTGGTTTAGCGAAAGCTACTCAAGAGCCAGTGGCAATCATCGTTACCTCTGGTACGGCAGTGGCGAACTTATTACCAGCCGTTGCGGAGGCTAGGCTTACTGGTGAAAAGCTGGTGCTGCTCACTGCGGATCGTCCGATGGAGCTCGTTGGCTGTGGCGCAAACCAAGCGATTAACCAGTTGGGTATTTTTTCACATCATGTCTCGGCCAGCTTGAATTTACCAAGCCCAACTTTAACAACATCGCTTAATTGGTTGCTGACCTCTGTTGACGAAGTGATGTTTACTCAGCAGCTGCAAGGCAGTGCTGTTCATATTAACTGTGCATTTCCAGAACCTTTGTATTCCAATGGTGCAAAAGCGGATTATCAAACCTACTTAGACTCGGTAGCCGGATGGCGAAAAGGAAGTGGTAGTTATACCCAGCGTTTTAGCCACTTGTCACAGGCGAAAATCCCGTCTTGTGCGGATAAAAAAGGCTTGGTTGTGATTGGCAGCTTACCGCTTGAACAAGCGAAGTCGGCGCAGGCATTTGCACAAAAGATGGGATGGCCAGTACTTGCAGACCCGCAAAGTGGTCTCAGTTCGGATTGGGCGCATTACGATGTCTGGCTTCAACTTCCCGAGTTCGCAAACGAGCTTGAATCTTGTGAACTTATTATCCAATTTGGTAGCCGAATCATCTCCAAACGTTTGAACCAGTGGATTGATAAACAAGTTTCGCAGAGTCAACAAGACAAAGACGTTCAATACTGGTATATCTCGCCGCGTATGGACCGTAATAACCAAAATCATCTGGCGCAAATGCACTGGGTTGAGCTTCCTCAAACTTGGATTTCTCGCATTAGCTTTGAGAAGCCAATATTTGCTGGGTGGGCTGATAGGTTAGCGAATGGAGTTAAGCGAGTTCATCAACGTATCGAAGAAGCTTTCCTATCTGATTCAGCGTCTGCCATTGACGAAATTGCGTTGGCAGCAGACATCAACGAGCGCACTAAAAACGCTGATGTCTTTTTGGGTAACAGTTTGTTTGTTCGACTTGTCGATATGTACGGCAAACTTGATGATGTAGAAGTGTTCACTAACCGAGGCGCGTCAGGAATTGACGGTTTGTTTGCTACCGCATCTGGTGTGCAGCGAGCAAGAGGTAATCCGTTACTGATGTATATTGGTGACACATCAGCACTGTATGATCTCAATTCACTAGCGCTGTTTTCTCACAATAAACTGCCGACGGTACTTGTGGTCACAAACAATGATGGTGGCGCAATTTTCGATATGTTACCGGTGCCTCAGGAGCATCGCACTGCGTACTACCAAATGCCCCACGGTTATCAGTTTGAACATGCAGCCAAACAGTTTGGTTTAAAGTATGAGAAGCCAACTACGTTAGAAATGTATCAAGCAATGGTTGCCGAGCACCTGTCGAGCGGCCAAGGCACACTGCTGGTGGAAGTTCAAACCCCACCAAGCCAAGCCGCAGAGTTGATAAAGGCATTTAATAAGAGCCTGCATGCTTCACTCTGAGCGTCTCTCTTCAACTGAAAAACACCAAAGTGGCGACCTTCCCACTCTGGTGTTTTTGCATGGCTTTTTAGGAAGTGGTGCTGATTGGCAAGCTTGTTTGGATGAGCTGACTCAGTTTGAACGAATTGTTATAGACCTTCCTGGTCATGGTCGTAGCCAGTTTACAAAGTGCAACGATCTCGATGATTGCTGCAAACTGCTTAATTCCACACTATCTTTATTATTTCGTCCGCAACAACCACTTATTTTGATTGGTTACTCGATGGGCGGCCGTATTGCGATGCATGGTATTGCCAATCAATGCTTCTCAGATCTCAATATTGTGGGCGCAATTGTTGAAGGGGGAAACTTCGGGCTTCAAACTGAGTCAGAGAAACAGGTGAGATTGGAGAATGATGCTCGCTGGGCAAAGCGTTTCAAAACTGAACCACTTGAACGTGTTTTGAACGATTGGTATCAGCAAGCGGTGTTTTCTTCACTAAACCATGAGCAAAGACAAACATTAATTGCGAAGCGAAGTGATAATCTTGGCTCGGCGGTCGCGAGCATGCTGATGGCAACATCGTTAGCCAAGCAGGCGTATTTGTTGCCCACACTGAAAAAGCAGAATATACCGATGTATTACTTGTGTGGCGCGAAAGACCAAAAATTTAGCCAACTGGCACAACGTAGCGGGTTGGCGTATCGACAAGTTGAAGGCGCAGGACATAACGTTCATCAAGAGCAGCCCCAACAATTTGCGATGCATATTAAGCACATAATTCAATCTCACTTTGGTGAGAGTAACGAGAACAATGGGAATCACCATGGCTAAAACAGTAGGCATTTCTGAAGAAGAACTTTACGCTCCGGTTCAATGGAAAGATTGCAGCGAGAAATACGAGGATATTCACTACCATAAATCTGAAGATGGTATCGCGAAAATTACCATTGCACGCCCACAAGTGCGTAATGCATTCCGCCCTCAAACAGTAAAAGAGATGATTGATGCGTTGGCAGATGCGCGTTACGACTCTGGTGTTGGCGTGATCATTCTGACAGGTCTAGGTGAAGACGCATTCTGTTCTGGCGGTGACCAGAAGATCCGTGGCGACTACGGCGGCTATAAAGACGACCAAGGTACACACCACCTAAACGTATTGGACTTCCAACGTGATATTCGCACTTGTCCAAAACCAGTGATCGCATCGGTAGCAGGTTGGGCTGTGGGCGGTGGTCACGTACTGCACATGATGTGTGACCTAACGATTGCGGCTGACAACGCTCAATTTGGTCAAACAGGCCCTAAAGTGGGTTCATTTGACGGCGGTTGGGGCGCATCTTACATGGCTCGTATCGTAGGCCAGAAGAAAGCACGCGAAATCTGGTTCCTATGTCGTTTCTATAACGCGCAAGAAGCGTTAGACATGGGCTTGGTCAACACGGTTGTGCCGCTAGAAGAGCTAGAGAAAGAAACCGTTCGTTGGTGTCGTGAAGTTCTTCAGCATAGTCCAATGGCGCTACGCTGCCTGAAAGCTGCATTGAATGCGGACTGTGATGGTCAAGCAGGCCTTCAAGAGCTTGCGGGGAACGCAACGATGATGTTCTACATGACCGATGAAGGACAAGAAGGTCGTAACGCATTCAACGAGAAACGTCGCCCAGACTTCGACAAATTCCCTCGTAACCCATAATTCGTATAAAAAGAGGAGTGTTTTAGCTCCTCTGTTCCATTTTTCCTGAGCGCCTCGCCCTCTGGGAGGCTGGTGGGATTGCTCGCCAG
The DNA here is from genome assembly GCF_000024825.1 of Vibrio antiquarius. Taxonomy (NCBI): domain Bacteria; kingdom Pseudomonadati; phylum Pseudomonadota; class Gammaproteobacteria; order Vibrionales; family Vibrionaceae; genus Vibrio; species Vibrio antiquarius. The sequence goes on along the minus strand of NC_013456.1, from coordinate 2,685,289 downwards.
AACGCTCAAATATACGGCATTACATAGGACTCGAATTATGCGTGAAGCGAAAATTTATCGTTATAGCTTGCCCATGGATAGTGGTGTCATCCTGCGAGACAATAAGCTAACAGAACGTGCTGGTTATGTTGTCGCGCTTTCTGAACGTGACCAAATAGGGCTTGGAGAAGTCGCTCCTCTTCCTGGTTTTAGTTTAGAGAACACCGAAGATGCTGGTATTCAGCTACAAGAACAAGCGGAGCGTTGGGTAGCAGGATTGGATGTGGATTACGCCAACATGTATCCATCGGTCGCGTTTGGTTTATCGATGGCACAGTTAGAGTTAGCTGGTGGCTTACCCCAACAAGGTAAGTATCAAACAGCGCCGCTGTGTACTGGTGACCCAGACGAGCTTATTCCAAAGCTGAACGAAATGGAAGGAGAGAAAGTCGCGAAAGTAAAAGTCGGGCTTTATGAGCCAATTCGCGATGGCATGCTTGTGAACCTTTTCCTTGAATCTATCCCTCAATTAACGCTTCGACTTGATGCAAACCGCGCTTGGACACCAGAAAAAGCGCAGCAGTTTGCTAAATACATTACTCCGTCTCTGCGTCAGCGCATTACCTTTTTGGAAGAGCCGTGCCGCTCTCCTGGCGATAGTCTCTCTTTTGCTATCAATACTGGTATTGCGATTGCTTGGGATGAAACGTTGCAAGATGCGGTTCGTCGAGAGGATTTCCGTCTTGAAGATCTAACTGGTGTGAAAACTATCATCATCAAACCCACACTCATTGGTTCGGTGGATTTTTGTATTACACTGATAGAGAAGGCGAAGTCACTGGGGATGAAAGCGGTAATTAGCTCGAGCATTGAATCCAGTCTCGGTTTAACGCAATTAGCGCGCTTTGCCCAATGGCAGCTGCCTGATGAAGTTCCAGGTTTGGATACGATTGGCCTATTCAAAGCTCAGTTAGAGCAAGGCTGGCCTAAGTGTGAACTTCCCGTTCTTCCTCTGAAAGATCAGGAGATTGTGTGGCATTCTGCATAGACAATGTTGCGAAGGCACCGTGGAAATATTGGGCTCAAACGAGCCCTTTTTCTATTGCACTCAAGACACCAACAGAAACATTAAACTGGCAACAACTCTCAGTACGTATTGACCAATACGCTCACTATTTGAATGACTTGGGCGTAACGCGGGGAGATGTGCTGACTTTGGTAGGTAAAAACCAAGTTGAAACTCTGCTGTTTTATCTTGCTTCCAAGCAGTTAGGCGCACTTGCCGCGCTGACCATGGTACAACCACTCGATACGTTACAGAGTAAACTTGCGACCCTTTATAAACCTGAACAAACTCGGTTTATCTGGTTTGCTCAGGAGTGCGCTTCGACCTTTTCTGAACATGATATACAAAAACTCAAGGCAACATTGCTTTCACCGCCCTTAGTTTCACAACAAGAGCGTGATGCGGTGATTGAAGATGCCTATCACCATGACAGGCTCGCTTCAGTGGTATTTACCTCTGGCTCGACAGGGGAGCCTAAAGCTGTGGTTCATACACATCGACAACACCTTGCTTCAGCAGAAGGCTTGTTGCAAGAGTTCATTTTCACTCAGCAAGATTCTTGGCTATTGTCGCTTCCGCTTTATCACGTCTCTGGATTGGCGATTGTATATCGTTGGCTATATGTCGGAGCGACATTGAAAATCGGTACAGGAAAACTTGTCGAAGATATTCAGGGTGTGTCACACGCCTCTTTGGTTGCAACGCAGCTCAAACGGCTATTGGATGATGATGCTCACTTGTCATTGACGCATGTGCTATTGGGCGGCAGCCACGTTGCTCACGAGTTGGCGTTGCGAGCAACAGGACGAGGGATTGAGGCGTGGTTAGGTTATGGGATGACGGAAGCAGCCTCTACCGTTACCGCAAAGAGAATTGACAGTACCAGTAATGCTGGACACGTATTGAATCATCGTAAGATAAAGTTGGTTGACCAACGCATTTTTGTCGGTGGTAAAACATTGGCGGCAGGGTATTTTCATCAAGGTCATGTTACTCCGTTTCTGGATGAGAAAGGCTGGTTCGATAGCAAGGATCTCGGTGAGTGGCAAGGTGACGAGTTAAAGATCATCGGCCGTGCCGACAATCAATTTATCTCTGGTGGTGAGAACATTCATTGTGAAGAGATTGAGGCAGCATTGAACCAAATTGATGGCGTGGTGCAGAGCATAGTGGTTCCAGTCGAAGATGCGGAATTTGGTCATCGCCCTGTTGCTGTGATTCAGACCAATGATTTGCGCAGCAAAGCGGAATATGACCTGCATTTGCAACCCAAATTAGAGAAGTTTAAATGGCCAGTGGAATACCATTTAATGCCACAAGTGCTACTAGAAAGTGGGATCAAGGTTTCTCGGAAGGCAGTGAAGGAGTGGCTATTGCCATCAATTCAGCATTAGTCAATTTTGCTATGTATTAGTCAGAAAGGGAATTTCGTATCCTTATAACTCTGAATCATAATTATGCTTCTTCGAAGAGAGAAAAGGCATAAAGTTCAGGATGGTAAAGCTAGTATTAATTACGGCGGTAGCACTACAAATTGGTATTGCAATAAGCAGTGAAGGGCTCGCCCGCTCTCTTGCAGAGCTGACGGCCTTTTTGATCGCTATCGCATTGGTTGTTACATACAAAAACAGCAAACTTGAGCCGTCGTCATCTCAACACGATGAGAAGACCACTAATATCTAAACAATAACCAACTTAGAGAAGTGGTTGAAATTAACACCCACAGAGTTACACCAAACAATAGTGGCTTAGCTCCAGCAGACCTCAGCTTCGAAATTGAAATGCTGCAACCAATCAGGAATAGACACACCACCAAAGCTTGTTTCGCTCCAACGAAAATACCGTGATAGACCATTTCAAATTGAGGGAAGAAGTCGCTAAACGCGATGGCTGCGCAGTACCAAAAAATGAAATAAGGAATAACTAACTTTTTCGTTCCATTCTCTTTCTGGTCTCTCGAAAAGATCACGGCACTGATCAGTGCGACAGGGATGATCCACAAAGCTCGTGCGAGTTTTAACGTTGTTGCTGTAGTTAGCGCTTCTTCACCGTAGGCTGAGGCAGCCCCAACAACAGAAGAAGTGTCATGAATAGCAATCGCGGCCCATGTACCAAATGTGTGTTGATCTAGCCCTAAAGCATGACCAACCACAGGAAACACGAATAGTGCGATGGAGTTTAGGACGAATACCGTTGCCAGTGCTAATCCAATCTGTTCGTCTTTTGCTTTAATCGCTGGTGCCACCGCGGCAATTGCACTACCACCACAAATTGCTGTACCTGACGAGATTAAGTATGCGGTTACTCGCTCCAACTTAATTATTCTGGCAATGATAGTGCCTATGATCAGTGTGCCCGTAATCGTGGCGATAATCAGACCGATACCATCCGATGTAACAGAGAGTGCTTGCTCAAAGTTGATGCCAAAGCCTAAACCAATAATCGAGTAGGACAACAGCTTTTTAGTAAAAGAAGCAATGGGCAGTTCTGAAGGCACAAAACCAAAACTTGCGAGTAGAAAACCAATAACTAGGGCAATAGGAGAGGAGACAAAAGGGGTTAAGCAAAAGAGTAACGCCAATCCAAACAAGAGGTAGTTTCTATTCAAGGTTTTTATTCGCTGTTGTGAATGAAAGCGCGAGTATATCGCACTGAGTGTGGTCAGTTTGTCTTAATGATTTGAACACATGTTCAGTTATTCTAAACATGTGTTCAAATGTATTTTTATCGCCAGTCGCCTCTAAGTTGATGCACTCTATCGAACATCGTTTTTGCCGTTGCTTCATTTGGTGGAACCGGCTGTCCGGCCTCAATTTCTAGCTTTGACCAAAATCGAGTCGGTAAGCCACAACATGCGCGGCCTTTCGCGCGGCTGAAATAGCTTCCCCATAAGCCTTTGAGTGCCACGGGTATGACAGGTACTGGGCTGCGACGCAGAATAATATCAATGCCACGCATGAATTCATTCATTTCACCGTCTGAGGTTAATTTCCCCTCTGGGAAAATACAGACGATATGTCCTTCGCTTAATGCGGTTTCTACATCATTAAATGCACGCCTGATGGAGTTTCTGTTACTCGCTGAAATCGGAATTACCCCAGTTCTGCGTAAAAAGCGTCTTAGTGGAGGTAGGTTGGCGTAATCTTCCTCCATCACAAAACGAATCAACCTTGGGCATACTGCGCTAAGTAGCAAGGCGTCCATATAGCTCACGTGATTACATACGATCAACGCACCGCCTTGTTCTGGCAAGTTATGTAGGTTTTTATGTTTCACTCGATAAATAGTGTGAGTTAGCATCCAAACCACAAAACGGACAACGAATATCGGTATTTGCAAAAAAATGTAAGCGGCGACCAAGAAATTCAAAATGGCTAACAATGCAAACAGCTGAGGAATTGTCATCTTGATGATACTCAGGCACACAATACCTAAGACAGCACTGCCGACCATAAACAGAGAGTTAAAGATGTTGAGCCCTGCGATGACTTGTGCGCGCTCGGTTTCCTTTGCTCTATGTTGCATTAATGCGTAAAGCGGTACGATAAACAGCCCGCCAGAGGCGCCAATCATCAATAGATAGAAAAATAATGGCCAAAAAGGCTCATATCTAAAGAAGTCTACAAAGTTATGGAAGATAGGTAGGTCACTTGGAATGGAGGTTGCCATCAAGTACCCAAATACCGTAATGCCAAGTGCGCCAATAGGCACAATACCGACTTCGATACGATGATTCGAGATCCAATTGCAAAGAAGCGACCCTAGCGCGATACCAATAGAAAACAGAGCAAGTAAGAAAGACACCGCACTCTCGGTGCCATTTAAGTAAATCTTGGTGAAATTTGGGAACTGGGTTAGATAGGCGGCGCCTAAAAACCAGAACCAGCTTATCGCCATAATGCATTGAAAAACAACACGATCTGATTTTGCGATGGATAGCGTGTGTTTAGTTTGTTTATACGGTTGCCAACGAAAAGAAAGGTTAGGTGCGCTGGCGGCTGCAAAGGGTATTGAGCGGCTCGACAAATATCCCAACAATGCAAAGAGTACGACACAAAATGCGGCAAGGTATTTTGCGTTGTCTGCTGAGGCGATAATTCCAGCACCTAGGGTACCAATAAGGATGGCGATAAAGGTACCAGCTTCAACAAGGGCGTTGCCTGGCACTAACTCTTTCGCGTTTAATTTTTGGGGCAAAAGGGCATATTTAACCGGTCCAAAGAACGCTGACTGTGTGCCCATTAAGAACAGTAGCAGCAAAAGCACACCATAACTTTCGGTTATAAAACCAATGGCGCCCAAAAGCATGATGGCGATTTCAAACAGCTTTACCTTGCGAATAAACCATGATTTTTCATATTTATCGGCTAATACGCCAGCTGAAGCGGAGAATAGAAAGAACGGTAGAATGAACAAGCCAGCCGCTAAATTGATGAACAAGTTGCTCGAAATAGGTAGTGCGCTGGATCCCGCGAAGGCGACAAACAGCAGCAAAACGTTTTTAAAAATATTGTCGTTGAAAGCGCCAAAAAACTGAGTAATGAAATAGGGTAGGAACTTTCTTTGCGTAAGTAAGGACGGCTGTCTGTCGGACGACATGGATAATCCTTTGTTACCAGTTTGTGAGGTAGTTAGAAAGCAGGTTACTGATTAATTCTTTACCATCAATGGGTTCACTAGAGAAAAATTTATCATCAACACTGAGTAAAGTAATACCGTGTACGCCAGACCAAAGCACTCGACTCGCTTGAATCACTTCGGACTCGGTACGATGTGGTGCGATTTGAGCCAATAGTGACTCCAACATTCCTGTCATCCCGTCGATACGTTTGGCATGCCATTCTGGAAGCTCTGCACCATTCATGTTGTGCTCGAACACTAACTGCCAACGGTAAGGGTGCTTTTGAGCGAAATCGTGGTAGCAATAAGCCAGTTCAAATAGAGCTTGATGAGCGTCTTTACTGCTATTGGTCGCCTTCAGTGCTTCTTGGGAGAGTTCGTCTAAAGTTTGCGCGACTACGTGTAAAAGTAACAGGTTATAGTTGCCAAAAATGTTGACTAATGTGCTTGGCACGTAACCAATCATGTTAGCGATTTTACGAAGACTGAGTTCGTGGTAAGAATTCTCATCTAAAAAGTTTTTGACTGTTGTTAAAGTCAAATTCACTAGCTCTTCTCTGGTGTGATCGTTTCTGCGCGCCATACTCTCAAACTGCTTTATTGAACATCGTTCAATATGATAGTCAGCTACCTATTAACCGTCAACAAGGCAATATACTCAAGTGACGTCAAGGTGCAGGATTCTGAGCTGTGTCACTGATTCTAATTCAAGTAAAACATCCCCAAGTAGCAGCGAGTTCATTCCAAGCATTTCTAAACGAACCAAGTATCTCGAAGTTAACCGAGAGCAGTCTGTATCTTTGGCAATATTCTGATACATGTCAGCTTCTGTAAGCTGTTTTCATCAACAGGCATACAGAGTATGATGACGTAACAATCATCTTTGGCGTGCTACTGTTTGAAACAATCGTTGTTTCGTTTGATAGAGCACAATCTTAGATAGCTAACTTTAAGGATAACGATGAAACGTTTATTTTCTATTGTTGCTCTGTTGATGTTTACCGTTGCTGTAACGCCTATCGCGGAAGCGAAGAAGTTTGGTGGCAGTAAGTCTTTCGGTAAGAGCTACAAAACAGCGCCAGCACCAAAACAACAGCAACAAAACACCAATACGGTCGGCAAAGATCAGACGGCGAAGTCTTCAAGTAAAAAAGGCTTAATGGGTGGTCTGCTAGGCGGACTTCTTGCTGGTGGTCTACTTGCTGCATTCTTTGGCGGTGCTTTTGAAGGTATCCAATTTATGGATATCCTAATTATTGGTTTGATTGCCTTTGTCATCTTTAAATTAATGCGCGGTATGCTAGGTGCGAAGCAGGGCAGTATGAACCAGCATCGTCAGCAACCTGCATTTGGTGGTAACGCATCTAAGTTTGAGCAACCAAACATGCAAAACTTTGAGCAACAGCCAAACACAAATAATGGTGGCTTTGGTGGTTTCGGCGCTCAAACGGACGTACCACATAACTACCCACCGGGCTTTGACCAAGCAGCGTTTATTAACGGCTCTCGTGAACACTACCGAATCCTGCAAGGTGCGTGGAATCATAATCAACTGGAAACCATTGAAGAATATGTTTCTCCAAGCTTGTTTGAAGATCTGAAAGCAGAGCGCGCGAAGCTCGACGGTGAGCAGCATACTGATGTAATGTACGTTGATGCAGAGATCGTCCGTGCCGATTACAATGCAAATAAAGCACAGCTTAGCCTGCAGTTTAGCGGTCGTTACCGTGACACAGTAGAAGGTGTTGAAGAAGAAATCGAAGACATCTGGCACCTAGAGCGTGACTTGACTGTGCCTAATGCACCATGGTTAATTGTTGGTATTCAAGGCTAGTCACCTTTAAACCAATTTAGTCACTAATAAAAATCCCGCCCCCCTGCGGGATTTTTTGTATCTGCGAAAGGTGTTTTTACAAAACCTGCCAGATGGAGCTTCATCATAGCTCGCGCTTAACTCTGCCGAATATCTTTTTTGCTAGTCAGTCCTCAAGTGCTTTATTGAATGTTTTTAGCATTCACATTATGGTCATTGCGATAAAACAAGGACAAAGTGCTAGTACATTGTTTGTATTACAACGACCAGATCCGAACTTTGGGCATAGGAGATTCGCTTTGGCCCAGTTGTTAAAGTAGGATCTAACAGAGGGAGAACCGCGAAGAAGTTGGGTTAAATAAGGAAGGGCTTGTTACTTTATCAAGAATCCGAAACGAAAAAAGCCAGCTCAATGAGCTGGCTTTTTCAATATGGTGGAGGGGGACGGATTCGAACCATCGAAGGCAGTGCCGGCAGATTTACAGTCTGCTCCCTTTGGCCACTCGGGAACCCCTCCAGGGCGTTTTATACTTAAAAGATAGTTTCCCAACCTAACTTCCAAGTTGCTCTTATGTTTAAAGGAAAAACACAAGAAAGAATATGGTGGAGGGGGACGGATTCGAACCATCGAAGGCAGTGCCGGCAGATTTACAGTCTGCTCCCTTTGGCCACTCGGGAACCCCTCCAGGGTGTTTTATACTTAAAAGATAGTTTCCCAACCTAGCTTCCAAGTTGTTCTTATGTTTAAAGGAAAAACACAAGAAAGAATATGGTGGAGGGGGACGGATTCGAACCATCGAAGGCAGTGCCGGCAGATTTACAGTCTGCTCCCTTTGGCCACTCGGGAACCCCTCCAGAGGATTTTTATACTTAGCAAGATGTTTTCCCAACTCATCTCCCAAGTGCGGAGCGAATCATAGCAAACTCGCTCAGGCTGTAAAGCGTTTTTCTTGCGTTTTTACGTTGAATGCTGTCTTTTTGGGCAAAGATGGTAGAAAGTCAGCGTTTTGTGTGTCCTTTGAACAGAAGAGAAACGCTCTTTTTACTTGAATTTACACTACTTGACGTTAAACCACGTATCTACTGATAAAATGTAAGCAGTTTAATGACATAAGTTTATTCGTTTAGAAGTCAATATCATGAGCATGAAAGCCACGTTATCGTTATCTGTTTTAACGCTTTCTATATTAATGAGTTCTCCATCAGCTTTCGCAGCTATGCGAGGCTCAGCAGTTACCGTCGTAACTGAGCAAGTAGAAACGCACGAGATCAATCAATCCTTATCGCTTATCGGTAAATTAGAAGCGGCGGAGTCTGTGGTTGTTGCATCGGAAGTCGCCGGCAAAGTGAATCAAATCGCTGTTAAAGCGAATCAAAATGTCCAACAAGGTCAGCTGTTAATCAAGTTGGATGATGATAAGGCTCAAGCCGCTTTGATTGAGGCAAAGGCGTACCTTAAAGATGAACAACGTAAGCTAAAAGAGTTTCAACGTTTGGTTAAGCGAAATGCTATCACCCAAACTGAGATCGACGCACAAAAAGCAAGCGTTGAAATTGCACAAGCAAGGCTGGACGCTGCTCAAGCAAATTTGGCCGATCTTCATATTACGGCTCCATTCTCTGGCACTGTTGGTTTCATCGATTTTAGTCGCGGTAAAATGGTTAGCGCGGGTACAGAGCTGTTGACCTTGGATGACCTTTCCGTCATGGAGCTGGACTTACAAGTACCGGAGCGCTATTTATCGATGCTTTCTATTGGTATGGAAGTCATTGCCAAAACCAGTGCATGGGGTGAACAGACGTTTACTGGTCAGGTTACAGGCATTGATACGCGGATCAGCTCAGAAACTCTGAACCTGCGTGTGCGTATTGAGTTTGAGAACCCTGAAAACCGCTTAAAGCCGGGCATGTTAATGAATGCATCATTGGCCTTCCCTGCGATTGAAGCGCCAATTATCCCGGTTCAAGCACTAGAATACTCTGGCACCAAGCGTTACGTATACGTCATCGATGACAACAATAAAGCGACTCGACAAGAAGTCATTCTCGGTGCTCGTGTCGATAACGAAGTCGTTATTGAATCAGGCGTTGAAGTTGGCGACAAAATTGTTGTACAGGGCATAGTTAATATGCGAGATGGTGTTGAAGTTAAGGAAATTGTCGCACCAGGAAAGTCAGAAACAGCTAACGCAACTGGTAATCAAGGTGTTCAAAGCACGCAAGACGAAGCGGCTAAGGAAGCAAACTAATGTTACTTTCTGACGTTTCTGTAAAACGCCCAGTCGCAGCGCTGGTATTGAGTATGCTGCTGTGTGTATTTGGTTTTGTATCCTTTACGAAACTAGCGGTGCGAGAAATGCCGGACATTGAAAGTCCGGTCGTTTCCATTAGTACGCGTTACGAGGGCGCTTCCGCGACGATCATCGAGAGTCAAATTACTTCTGTATTAGAAGATCAGCTTTCAGGCATCAGCGGAATAGATGAGATCAGTTCGACGACGCGAAACAGCAGTTCGCGTATCACGATCACTTTTGAGCTAGGTTACGATCTCAATACGGGTGTTAGTGATGTTCGCGACGCGGTGGCTCGCGCTCAACGTTCGCTACCTGATGAGGCGGACGATCCAATTGTCTACAAGAATAACGGTTCAGGTCAGGCCTCCCTCTATATAAATCTCAGTTCTGCAGAGATGGACCGCACTCAATTGACGGATTATGCAGAACGTGTATTGATGGATCGCTTTAGCTTGATCTCTGGGGTGAGCTCCATTGATCTCTCTGGTGGTTTGTACAAGGTGATGTACGTGAAGCTTAAGCCAGAGCTGATGGCGGGGCGCTCAGTCACGGCTTCGGACATTACATCGGCACTGCGAAGTGAAAACTTAGAAAGTCCGGGTGGTGAAGTTCGCAATGACTCGACAGTCATGTCGGTACGGACAGCGCGTAGCTATAACACGCCGGAAGATTTTCAGTACCTCGTGATTAAAAGGGCGAGCGACAACACGCCTATCTATTTGAAAGATGTCGCTGATGTTTTTATCGGTGCAGAAAACGAAAACTCGACCTTTAAAAGCGATGGCGTCGTCAATGTTAGTTTGGGGGTTGTTCCTCAGTCTGATGCGAACCCGTTAGAAGTAGCAAAATTAGTTCGAGCTGAAGTTGATAACATCCAGAAGTTCTTGCCGGAAGGGACGCGGCTTGCTATCGACTACGATGCGACGGTGTTTATCGAGCGCTCGATAGAAGAGGTATATAGCACGCTATTTATTACGGGTGGTTTGGTTATTTTGGTGTTGTACATCTTCATTGGTCAAGCTCGTGCAACCTTGATCCCAGCTGTTACGGTTCCGGTATCGCTGATTTCTTCGTTCATTGCCGCTTATTACTTTGGCTTTTCTATCAACTTAATCACCTTGATGGCGCTGATCCTGTCTATCGGCTTGGTAGTGGATGACGCGATTGTGGTTGTTGAAAACATCTTCCACCATATCGAACGTGGTGAATCGCCTTTGCTTGCGGCCTATAAAGGTACGCGGGAAGTAGGCTTTGCCGTTATCGCGACAACGCTAGTGCTGGTGATGGTATTCCTGCCGATTTCTTTTATGGATGGCATGGTAGGTCTGCTATTTACTGAGTTTTCTGTCTTGTTGGCGATGTCTGTGATTTTCTCGTCTTTGATCGCCCTAACATTAACTCCTGTATTGGGTAGTCAGATTTTGAAGGCGAATGTAAAACCAAATCGATTTAATCAAGTGGTCGATCGCCTATTTAGTAAACTGGAGAGTGGTTACCGCTCATTATTGAAAGGCGCATTGAAAATACGTTGGGCTGCACCGCTGGTGATTCTGGCGTGTTTGGGCGGCAGTTACTTCTTGATGAACCAAGTGCCAGCCCAGTTGACCCCTCAAGAAGATCGCGGCGTGATGTTTGCGTTTGTTCGCGGGGCTGATGCCACGTCATACAATCGTATGTCAGCCAATATGGACATTGTTGAAGACCGATTGATGCCATTACTCGGGCAAGGGTATCTGAAGTCGTTTAGTATCCAAACGCCTGCATTTGGTGGACAGGCAGGCGACCAAACCGGCTTTGTTATCATGATTCTAGAAGACTGGAACGAGCGAGATGTAACAGCTCAGGAAGCGCTTAACAAAGTGCGTGGTGCACTGGCTGGCATACCTGATGTTCGAGTGTTCCCATTCATGCCTGGTTTCCAAGGTGGTTCGAGTGAGCCTGTTCAGTTTGTATTAGGTGGCTCTGATTACGATGAACTTCTCGTCTGGGCTGAAATGTTGAAAAACAAAGCAGAAGAATCGCCAATGATGGAAGGTGCTGAGATCGATTACTCAGAGAAAACGCCAGAGCTATTGGTTACGGTCGACAGACAGCGTGCCGCAGAACTAGGGGTCAGTGTCAAAGACATTTCTGATACGCTAGAAATCATGCTTGGTGGTAAAAGTGAAACGACTTATGTTGAGCGTGGCGAAGAGTATGATGTGTATCTTCGTGGTGATGAAAACAGCTTTAATAATGCTGCGGATTTAAGCCAGATTTATCTGCGAACCAATAGTGGGCAGTTAGTGACGTTAGACGCGGTCACTAAAATTGAAGAAGTGGCAGCTTCTATTCGTCTATCTCACTACAACAAACAGAAATCCATCACTATTACAGCCAACTTGTCAGAAGGCTACACATTAGGAGACGCGCTGAATTACCTTGATCAACAAGCGATAGACAACTTACCAGGTGACATCTCGGTGAGTTATTCTGGCGAGTCAAAAGACTTTAAAGAGAACCAAGCGAGTGTTGCTGTCGTGTTTGCGTTGGCATTGCTTGTGGCGTATCTCGTGTTGGCGGCTCAGTTTGAAAGCTTCGTGAACCCGTTAGTGGTGATGTTTACGGTACCGATGGGCGTATTTGGTGGCTTCCTTGGCTTGGTTGTGATGGGGCAAGGCATGAACATTTACAGCCAGATCGGCATGATCATGTTGATCGGCATGGTGACGAAAAACGGCATTTTGATTGTCGAATTTGCCAACCAGTTACGTGACCGTGGTGTTGAATTCGAAAAAGCGGTTATTGATGCAGCTGCGCGACGTCTACGCCCGATCTTGATGACAGCATTTACCACGCTTGCTGGTGCCATCCCGTTGATTGTATCGACAGGGGCTGGTTATGAGAGCCGTATTGCCGTGGGTACCGTGATCTTTTTCGGGATGGGATTTGCGACATTGGTGACCTTATTTGTCATCCCGGCTATGTACCGATTGATTTCGGCGAAAACACAGGCGCCAGGTCATGTAGAAGCAGAATTGAACAAAGCACTCAGCCACGATACAAAAGGCCGTATTGCTCATCCTTAGCCGCTGTACGTAAAGCTTTGATTGAAAACACCGAACAACTTTTGTTCGGTGTTTTTTTATATTGAGCGTGATTACTTATAGATCTAATGATTATTTTTGTTTATTATTTCGCCACTTCTTCGAGGGGCACAGGACTCGCTCATCGTATTGACTGAATGTCGGGTCCTGTTAGGTGTCATGCCGGGAAAGCAGCATATACCTATTATTATTTGAGGTGTTCTCTTGAAAAAAGTACGTGGTAGTTACATGGTAGAAATGGTTTTAGTTGCGGGTGTTATGGCGTTGTTAGCGACCACTGCACTTCCGACGTTAACGAATGCACTAAAAGATCGTCAAGATGGCATTTTACACTCTCTCGATGCCGGGCAACCAAGTAGCCATGTGAATCAAGAGACAACAGAAAAGTTCTCCGCTCAGTAACTGATGACACTCCGTAGATTGTAAAACAAGCCGAGGTAAAAACCTCGGCTTGTTTGTATTTCAATTCTGGTAACTTGGTGCTATCTAATGTTAGAAGCGTTTCCCTAAGCTAACTTGCACACCTTCGTAGCTGTCGTAAAAATCTTCAAAGCCCATATCTGCGACATTATAGATGTACTCTGCGCGCAACCAGATGTCTTTGCTCATATCCCAATGGACACCAGCACCGATATTGAATAGTGCTCCTGAATCATCTGTGACTTTTTGTTGGTTTGGAACGTACATTTCTGCCTGAGTCCCTAACGCGGTCACGCGGCCGAACAAAGAAAGTGGCGTATCGCCAAGGTTATCACTGGTCAATACAGCTGACATACCCGCTTGGTAATAGTGCAAATCCAAATCTGTTTTCAGTTTGTCGTTCTTCAGTTCGTTTTGGGAATAGCGAAGCACACCTTCAAACGCAAGGTATTGATTGACATGATAGCCCCAACCAACAGTGATATGTGGTGTGGACCACTCATTGTCTCTGTCTGAGCCAAAATAGGGTGTATCAAAACCGACGTTACCAGTACCCAGATAAAAATAAGATTGATGAGTTTGTTCTTGAGCAGCAAAAGTCGGCACACTGATGGTCAAGGCAGACAATAATAGAATGGCGTTTTTCATAACTTGACGATAACCTTTGTAAAAGACCGTTGTAATGAGTTGTGTTAATATTAATTTAATCAATAAGATAGGTAGCATTTATCATATCAGTTTTTACGCAAAGGTAGTCATTTAGACTGAGAATTGTTGCGCTAAAGCAGACTTTCTTGGCTGGAGAACTTACTATTCGGTATGGTGACTAACGTCAATCAAATAAGAGAGAAGGAAAGGAAAGTGGCTGAATTCAAATATAAAAATCTGACTCAAGAAGAACAAGATAAGTTAGACGCGGCGACATTTCGTCGTTTATTGGCGCATTTAGACGCGAATAAAGACGTGCAGAACATCGACCTCATGATCCTTGCGGGCTTTTGTCGCAACTGCTTTAGCAAATGGTACAAAGCCGAAGCGGAAAATCTTGGTGTGGATTTAGATATTGATGACGCTCGCGAACGTGTATATGGCATGACTTACGATGAATGGAAGCAAAATCATCAACCTGCGGCAACGCCAGAACAATTGGCGGCGTTTGAAGCGCGTCAGAAAAAGTAATACTCATTTCCAAAAAAACAGCCCGCACATCAGCGGGCTGTTTTTTTACATTCGAATTTACATATTAAGCGGTAATTGGACCGCAACATGCAGGTTCGACACAGCCTTTCGCTTGAATGACTTCAAGTTGCGCGAGGTAAGGTTGAATATCACCGATGTTCTCTTTTACCCATGTTAAGTCGTAATACGTATCTAAGTAACGCTCACCAGAGTCACATAAAAGTGTCACGATAGAGCCTGTTTCACCGCGTTGTTTCATTTCGCAGGCCAGTTGAAGCACACCGTAGAGGTTCGTCCCCGTTGATGCGCCTACTTTACGCCCAATCAGCTGAGAAACCCAATGTGCAGTTGCCACACTGGCAGCGTCTGGAATTTTGCGCATCTCGTCAATAACACCTGCAATAAAGCTTGGCTCGACACGTGGTCGACCGATGCCTTCAATTTTACTGCCGGTCTCACCTTTTAATGAGTGATTACCTGACTGGAAAGCGTCGTAAAACACCGAGTTTTCAGGGTCTACGACACAAAGTTTGGTGTCGTATTTTTGGTAACGAATAAAACGGCCAATGGTTGCGGATGTACCACCAGTTCCTGGGCTCATTACTACCCAATTAGGAATTGGGTGATCTTCTAGTTCCATTTGGCTAAAGATAGAGTTCGCAATGTTGTTGTTGCCGCGCCAGTCAGTCGCACGTTCAGCATAAGTAAACTGATCCATGTAGTGGCCATTTAACTCTTGAGCCAAACGTCGAGACTCGTCATAAATCTGATCTGAGCGCTCTACAAGATGCGCTTTACCACCGTAAAACTCAATTTGTTCAATCTTTTTACGTGCGGTGGTTTTCGGCATAACAGCAATGAACGGTAAGCCAAGCAAGCGAGCAAAATACGCTTCTGAAACGGCAGTGCTGCCTGAGGACGCTTCAATCACTGTGGTTTCAGGACCAATCCATCCGTTACAAATCGCATAAAGAAACAACGAGCGTGCCAATCGGTGTTTCAGAGAGCCTGTTGGGTGCGTGCTCTCATCTTTTAGGTAGATATCGATACCATCAAGAGAAGGCAGTTCGAGTTTAAATAAATGAGTATCAGCAGAACGTTGAAAGTCTGCTTCAATTTTACGCACTGCATTGTTGATCCAGTTGTGGTCAGTACACATGGCGTCTCTCCTTGGAAATCGATAGATAAGCATTAGATGGGAATAATTTACCTATAATATGAGAGAAAAACTTTGCTATAGTTGCCGGTAATGACTATTTTGATAGAAAAGTTTTCTACACTTCGTGGGTTTTATAGGATGAGTTTGGATCGGGTCGATAAACAGCTGCTTGCGTTGTTACAAACCGACAGCACCTTGTCATTAAATGAGTTAGCAGAGCAGGTAAATCTGACAACGACGCCATGTTGGAAGCGTTTGAAAAGGTTGGAAGAAGAAGGCTACATCGAAAAGCGCGTGGCGTTACTGAGTGCAGAAAAACTCGACCTGTCTTTTATCGCTTTTGTTCAGCTAAAAACCATCGATCACTCCGAAGATTGGTATCACCATTTTGTCACAACAGTGAGTGATTTCCCCGAGGTAATGGAGTTTTATCGTATGGCCGGCGAGTATGACTACATGATGAAAGTGCTGGTGAAAGATATGAAGTGTTTTGACGAGTTTTATAAGCGCTTAGTTAATAGTGTAAAGGGATTGTCTAATGTGACTTCAACATTTGCTATGGAATCCATTAAATATACGACTGAGTTACCACTTCTCAACTAAATAGTTTTATACGAATTTTATTTAATGGTTACTCTACCTGTTAGCATTTTAAGTGTTAACAGGTAGCAGGGTTATTCTAACTAGGTTACTTTTTACTGGATTGGAATAAATATAAACGATATTTATTCTCTCTTCTATTCCCGCATTAACTGTTTGTTTTTTATCCTTTATTAAGTGCTCATACAGCAAAACGCATGAAAAAATAACGCAATTTTTTCTCTTTATTTTTCGTGTTTTATTTTTATTGAATATTCATTTTTACTAAATTAATTAATTGGTTTAATTTAAACGTTTGCTTAGTGTTGTTTTGTGTATTTTAGTCACCACTTCTGAACATTTATTTTTATGCGTAATACAGTAGCAAATACTTAAGTAATAAAGTACTCAAAAATGGATATAGTGATTAATAAAACATCGTATTATTATCGCTAGCACTTATTTGTGACAAAGTGTTTCTAAAAATGAACAGAAAATATTATTTGCTTTTTCTCGCGGCGTTACTCGCTGGTTGTGGTGGTGGAGGTGACTCTAAAACAAACAATACAAACACACCAACTACGATAACAAAGCAGAGCCGTCCACAGTTAAAAGCTGAAGACACGGTATTGAAGTTTGAGGGCGTGGGAACCGTTACAGAGGCAAAATTGAGCAATGTACATGGCTCGGTGTCTTATCAAGTCATTGACTCTAATCCGCTAAATGTTGTGAAAATTAATGACTCTGGAATGCTACAAATTTTGCGTCCAGGAACGGCAACAATTCTGGCTACGGATAGCAGTTCTGCTTATGAATCCTCTGAAGCACGATTTTCTATCACTGTGGAACGAGGTATTAACACAGACCTTTCGGTTAGTGATCTAAACTTTAATGCAATCGAATCTGAAGGGAAAGCGCTGACCGTTCGTGGCCAAAAAGGTGAACTGAGTTATGAAGTAGAAAGTGGTCATAACTTGATTCGGGTTGATCAGAACGGTTCGGTATATTCATTAGGCTCAGTTGGTCAGGCGTCGGTACTGATTACTGACTCAGGTAACGAGCTTTATCTGCCGAAGCAAGTTCGCGCAACGGTGAAGCTTCATGGAGTAGCATCCGGGCAACTTCAATTCGCCTTGCTGGAAGACGAATATAGAGAAGGGCTGACGTTAGAACCTGCACGTTTAGATAAAGCTCAAACGCAAAGCATCACATACAAAATCATTCGCAGCGAACCAGACAACAAAGTTGCCGAGTTACTCAACCCGGAGTCAGGTGTGCTCCTTGTTCATAATGTCGGGCAGCTAACCGTTGAAGCGACAGCAACTTACAGCGATGCTTTTTTAGATAAGCAGCAAACGGCGCAATTTGTTGTGGATGTAAAACAAGGTCAACGCGAAGCAATCAGCGTAGCGGACGTTGTGAAAACTTATGAGGAAGGTGGCCGAATTTTCCCTAAGGTGACGAATGCTCGCGGCGACTATTCACTGCGAATTATTAGCGGCACAGATGTTATCGCTAAATCTATGAGCAGTGAAGCACTGCTGATCAAAGGTGTAGGTACGGCTGAAGTTGAAATCTACGAGCATGAAATGCGTAATTATCCTGCAAGTAAAGCTCGCTTCAATGTTGAAGTCAATCGCGCGCCTCATCCGGTGATGAACGACATTGAAATGTCGCTTATTTATCAGCCTAGCCTCTCAATTCCTTTGGCATTTTCAGGACAAAAAGGCAACGTAAGCCTAGTCGGTAGTTTACCGGACGGTTTAAGAATGACCGATGGCAAGTTAGAAGTAGAGACGGCTGGTGAATATCGTCTTAAGTTTGAAGATGATGGTGGGGATTTATATCAACCAATTCAGTTTAATGTAGTCATCAAAGTAGCGAAAGCTGCGGGACAAGCCATGGTGACACAAGATTATGAAATGGTGTATAGCAAAGACTATAGCTTTGATCTTCGTCGTGACTTTGGTTTAAGTACAAGTAACGATCATGTAGAACTCGTTGATAACACTGCTACAGATGTTATAGAGGTGACTGCGGATGGACGTGCCTATGTTTACAAAGCGGGTAAAGCGACGTTAACAGTTCGCAGACAGGAGAGCGCGAATTACACTGCGGGTCCAGATCAGAAAGTGTACGTTAATATTCTGAGTGCGCCGAGTCGGATTGATGTGCAATCCGAAGTGGAAGAGACTTGGAAAACCAGCCAGCCTTATGTTCAAAAACCGACCATCTCTGGTACGGTTGGCGAAGTTTCGTATCGATTTGCAGAAAATGCAGCAACGGATGTGGTTTCCCTAGACAGCAAAACGGGCGAGATGCGTATCCTCAATGCTGGCAGCACAAGAGTTGTTGTATCGGATGCAGGGGACGATAAATTTACTCCGGGTGAAAGCAGTTTCTCTGTAACGATCAAACAGGGCACAAACCCTGTATCGATTGCTTATCCAACGGTAGACTTTTCAGCGGGTACTATTATCTCACCAGTGATGAGTGGAGGAGAGGCGAAAGCCAGCTATCGTCTTATTAACCAAAAAGATCCTGTGGTTGAGTTAGTATCTTCTGAAACGGGGCGTTTGAAGATTTTGCACGCAGGCGAGTACCAATTAGAAGTGACACTAACTGCACGTAACTATACAACTAAAACCGTATTGGTTAACGGCACCATTAATAAAGCGGATCATCCCGGTCTTACCACGAAACTTCAAACCGTTGAGTTTACGCCTTTCAAGGCAATTGACTTAGATTTCGGTAGAACGGTCGGTACTCGAACTTACTCATTTGGCGATACTGTGAGCAAAGATCTTGCCACGTTAGACAATGCGAATGCAGAGTTGACGCTAACCAATTACTCTCAATACCATTCTATTGCTCTAGATATCTCTGAGAGTGAATCGCGAGATTACAAAGCGTTACCAAGAACAAAAGTCACGGTTAGTGTCGATTTGGCAGAGTCGGGTGTTGCAGATAAATACACACAACTTAATAGCGAACAAACCGTTATTGTGAGCACGCTTAGTGCCCCACAGTTTGCCAATTTAGAAGAGAGTGAATTTGGTATCTTGGGTTCGCGTTCGGTACGTGAACCGACGGATGACGAGTTGCAAAAACACGGTAAAGGTAAGGTTGTGCTATTTATGTTTAAGCCAGTTGGTAGCGATGACCGAAGACAAGAAAAGGCAGCGTGGGTGCATGTTGCTCGATTCGATGGATGTACATCAGAGCTATTTGCTGATGACCTTAAGCCTTTTAATGCAATTGGTTATGATGATCCAGGGTATTGCACCAGCGGTAGCACTATCCGTATGACTCGGTTCTTAGTGATTGATGATTCTAATTTGGAAGACATAGAGTATGAGTCGGCAGCACCAATCATTACTTACCGTCGTGGGGTGCGTGAATTTTTAGCAACGGATAAAGGTGGATTCTATGCTGACCCAAATGTCGTTTACGGGAAAAGCGAATACGGTTACCCGAAATCACTTTACGAATGGTCGGTCATTACTATGAAGTATCAACCAAATTAATTATCGTTTGATACCCACAAAAAAGGAGTGCTGAGCACTCCTTTTGTCGTTTAGGGTTTAGCGGTTACTTGGTATAGCGCATTACACCTTCTTGCACTGCGGTTGCCACTAAATGACCTTGCTGGTTATAGATTTCGCCACGCACTAACCCACGAGTATTACTCGCTGTTGGGCTTTCTATCGCGTACAACAACCATTCATCCATTTTGAACGGACGGTGGAACCAGATTGAATGGTCAATGGTGGCAACTTGGAAGTTTGGCGTCATTAATGACACTTCATGTGGGTGCATTGCTGTCACGAGGAATCCCCAATCTGATGCGTAGGCCAACAGGTACTGATGTATAAGCAGGTTCTCTGGCATTTCACCATTGGCACGAATCCAAAGATACTGTTTAGGCTCTGCTTTTTTGGGCTTTAGGGGGTTGATGACCGTAACAGGACGGGTTTCAATTGGCTTTTCACCACAAAATGTTTTGCGTAGTCGCTCTGGCAGGAATTCGGCTATATGGCTAGCAAGCTCACTCTCAGAGGCGAAGTTTTCTGGGCCAGGAATGTCTGGCATCTCCTTTTGATGATCAAACCCAGGTTGATCGCCATGGTAAGACGCCGTTAGGTAGAAAATAGGGCGTCCATTTTGAATCGCCTTAACGCGCCTGGTGCTGAAGCTACGGCCATCCCTTAGGTTTTCTACATCATAAATGATGGGCTTTTCTGGATCGCCAGGGTACAAAAAATAGCTATGGAAGGAGTGCACCGCGCGTGTTTCTTCAACGGTGTAGCGCGCAGCAGAAAGCGCTTGCCCAATCACTTGGCCACCATACACTTGAGGCAAACCTAGGTTTTCACTTTGGCCACGAAACAAGCCTTCTTCTAATTTTTCGAGTTGTAGTAGGCTGAGCAATTCTCGTAATGGTTTACTCATTGTGTCTCCTCACCGTTGTCTTTCACTCCAACTTACCTCAACAGTCTCACTCTTGTGAAGTGCCATAGTTAAGAACTATTGAGTAACTTAGAAATAGTATTGTTCCGATTATGAAACAAAATCAATTGTTTGATAAATTCTAACTCAGTCAAACTATTGTCAAATAAACTGACAGGATGCAGACAGTTTTATATTCCACACCTATAATTGCTCCGGTTTAATACTCTTTTCGAGGAAGATATGAAAAAAACACTACTGCTTGTTACTTCTTTACTCTTTGGGGCTGCGTTAGTGGGTTGCCAAACTTCTCAAAATACAGAAATGGAATCTGCAGAGGCGTCAATGAAGACGATTACAGGTACAGTGGCTTACCGTGAGCGTATTGCTCTGCCGCCAAACGCAGTGGTTACCGTCGCGTTAGAAGATGTGTCTTTGGCTGACGCGCCAGCAAAAGTACTAGCAAAGCAGACATTCGAAACGGAAGGTAAACAAGTTCCTCTTTCTTTTGAACTGAACTACGATAACAATGAAATCAAACCAAACCATCGTTACAGCGTCCGTGCGCGTATTGAAGTGGATGGTAAATTGCGTTTTATCAGCGATACGCATAACGGTGTAATCACAGATGAAGCACAAACTCACCAGTTGGATATTCGTCTAGTTGGTACGCGTTAATATCAAACTCAGCGAACAAAAAATGGCAGCCTAAGGCTGCCATTTGTATTTTCTTAGCGAAATTTTTCCAATCTCAGATACTTCAATTCCTTCGGCTTCTAATTTCTTTGTTTGTCGTTCTAAGTTACTGCCTTTTAAGGATATTTTTCCTTGACTATTTATCACTCTAAACCACGGGAGTTTGCTGTCCTCTGGCAAATTACCAAGCGCCTTACCAACATGTCTTGCGTAGCCCGGGTAACCTGCCATTTTTGCGATTTCCCCGTAGGTGGAGACTTTTCCTTTTGGAATTTGGTGAATTACAGCAAAGATTTGCGCTAAAAATTGGTCCATACTCAAAAGTGTCTATTGTGGATTACTAAGGAATGGTAAACCATCGGACTTGTATATTGCTAACGGTTCTTAACGTTTATATTGCCCGCGATTGACTTTTGTTGATCACATTTTCTCTTCAGTCGTGCCGTATGTTAATGAGCGTTAAAAAGCATAAAACAAACACAAGCTAAGCTTGAATCTAGACCCTCTCAACGACTTTTAATCCCAGTTTTTGCCGTTGAGTTACCAAGTAGGTGGGGAAGCCAGGAGGCGCTATGATTTTATCGACACTTCAATTTTTCATTACGACTTTACTCGCAGTGGTGTGCGTTCGAGCGATGAGTTTGAGCGAGGGAGATATTCCCGTTCTTGCACTCATGATCCCGGCGTTGTGGATCTTGCCACAAGGCGGGTTTGCAGGCTTGGTGTTGCTGGGCGCAATGATGGCTTTTGGCGCTACGCTCTCAATGCAACCAATCGCGCTATCGATTGGTATTTTGATCCTTTTCCCACTTTTAATGGTAGTGTTCTCTCGTAGAAGTTCGTTGGGCGTCCTGCTCACCGCAGGTCTAATCGTACTTACTCTACAAGTCGGTATTATGGTCACGCAACAAGGTGGGAAGCTGGATGGATCCGCTTGGGTTACAGTGGTTCAAACTGTCTCGGTCATGGCGATGTGGTGGTCTGCTGTACATTGGACCCCATCCAATAAGCACAGCTGGTGGCCGATGCTGTTGTTGTTCCCATTATGGATTGCTGGCTTGCCATATGCCGTGCTTGTGGCATTGAGCGTGACAGGAATGCTGGCTTCAATGGAAACCCTCGCGAAGCTTAAACACTCCATTCGTTGGAGTAAACTATTGTGCTGGACATTACCGACTGTTGGCTTTGCTGCCTTAGTGGTGAGTCCGACTACAGATGTACCAAACCCTGTTTTTGTTGTTTGGATCTGTTTGTTAGGAACGGCTTGGATGACGGACTATATCTTACGTAGCAGCGATGAACAGGCAGAATTATGAGTATTTCGTCAGGTAAAAAGTGACACGTGCGGCAGACTATCGAATTGGTTGTGGAACAAAATGAAGATTAGTATATGTTCTTCATTTCATATTTACTAAACTTCCAATAATAATAACCACAATATAAGTGGTTGATTTAAGATAAGTTTGTCATGACTACCTTTGCTCGAACACTGTTGCTTTTTACTTGTTGCCTACTGAGTTTGAATGTAAAAGCTGAATCACCTTTAATTGCTCATTATAAAGTTGCGACAGAAGCGGATGATGTCGTCACCCGTGTTCTTTTTAATGCTGCATCGAAAGAGTTCGGCTTTACCGTTCAATATGTGAACTATTCCAGCTTTGATGCCATTCTAAATTCCGTCGCGAATGGGGAAGCGGATTTTGCTGCGAATATCACTTACACAGAAGAGCGTGCTCAACGCTTTAGTTACTCCCGCCCAACTAATATCGAATATACCTACCTTTTTGGTTTAAAAGACTCGACGTTGAGTGACATTTCACGAGTTGGCGTCCCTAAAGATACGGTTTATGCCGAATTACTTAAACAATACTACCCGGAGCTAAAACAGGTCTCTTATCAAGGTCATGACCAAGCGGTAACGTTACTGAGATCAGGCGTTGTTGAAGGCGTAGTCGATGCCATCAATCAGCTTAAGCCGATGCTGCTGGAGGGCTTTGACGCTAAGATGTTGAATGATCAGATTTCGATAAAGCCAGTATCGATCATCAGTAAAAAAGATCATCATCTCGAAGAGTTGGATACGTTCGCTACGTTTATTCATGGGGAAGGAGTGCAAAAGCAACTTCGTGAAGAAATCTCCCAGTATCAATTTGAATTAAGGCGAGCGGCATTGCGAGAATCTATTCGCTTATTACCTCTTGATTTCAGTGAGCCAATACGGATCAAGCTCGAATCTATCTTTCCATATGTTGTTTACAACGAAGACGGCAGTATCGAAGGGATGACGGCAGATGTCGTCCTGAGAAGCTGTGAGATCTTGGCATTAAACTGCGTGATCATTAGTGAGCCAAATGAAAGTTGGGGTTCCATGTATCATGAGTTTATGCAGGGGAATTTTGAAATTTTAGCGCCGTTAACGGTCAGTCGCGAGCGACATGAATTTAGTTACTTTCCCAAACCCCATTACTCACCAGCATCCGTTATGGTCAAGCGTTTAGGTTACAAGCCGAACACTTACTCTCATGTGTCACAGTTGATCTCTGAGCGGATTGGCGTGGTTGCGGACGACTTTTTCGACCAAATGATGACGCAACTTTTACCGCTAAAAGAGCTGAAACGTTATCGTACCCAACAAGAACTCATTCAGGGTTTATTGAATGAAGAGGTCGATTACATTCCGATGGATACAGCGATGCTCAACCACTTTTTACGTCTGAGCGAGTTGGTTCCGATAGAGCAGGACACGGCGATTGGCGAGTTTTACCAGTCACAACTTTCTGTTGGATTGGTGGCGAACGAGAAAGGTGCCATGCTTGCTCCTTTTTTCAGTCGAGCGATAGCGATGTTGGAAGTTGATAAGATCATTGCCCAGTACGACCTGCGCCCAGATTGGCGTACCGCGCTTGAATATGAGGTTCGGCTGGCAACGCAAACGCAGGCTGTGTTTGTCTTTGTATTGTTGTTTGCGATTTGCGTTTCGCTTTATCTTTATCGTCAATCGAATACTGACAATTTAACGGGGTTAAGAAATCGCCGCGCGTTGCAAGTAAAACATCGAAAAGGCGTAAACAAAGATCTATCCATACTTTACTTGGATATTAACCACTTCAAACGAATCAATGATACGTACGGTCACCGTGCTGGTGATGAGGTGTTGCAATTATTGGCGCTAAAAATTCATTATGTATGGTCAGGAAAAAGTTACCGGATAGGGGGAGATGAGTTCATACTGTTGGGCTATCCGACTCAAGCAGAATTAAATAGGGCAATGAAAGAGCTCAGCAGAATTGATGTAAAAGGCAAACTGTGTAGTGAGTTAGAGTCTGTGGGTATCTCTATCGGTGTCTCTGCAAAAAGAGAACAGCACATGAGCTTAGAGCAAGCCATGCATTTAGCTGATGAAGATATGTATTCAAGTAAGCAGTCAACACGCCGTTATCCTTCTTCGCATCGTTACGTGGCTCAATCATAGAGGAATGAATTGATCGAGTTTTGTCCAAACGGTAATGAAATGACGAAATTCAAGGCTTTTGCTCTTGCATTATGAGGGCTGATACTGAATAATCGCCCCATCGATTGAGGCAAGTCCTCTCGAAAAGAATTATGGGGCTCTGGTCCTCTCGCAACAATAGCTCGTGAACTCGGTCAGGTCCGGAAGGAAGCAGCCGCAGCGGGTGACTTGTGTGCCGGGATGTGGCTGGGGTCCCACCCTTTAAAAGCCCTGCGTATATCGCAGGGCTTTTTTCGTTTTTGAACCCTCTTTTACTGCGTTTGCTCTTCAAAGTCTTCTGATGAATCAAGTTTCTTGAGGTTATTTAGGTATAATTTATAATCTCACGCGCTTGATACCGAACTGTCGTGAAGATTGTTTCGAGTACATTCGCCGAATAACCATTTTCACCTGGGATACTTTAATGATTTCAAAAAACCAATTAAAACTGCTTCGTGCTTTAGGTCAAAAGAAACAGCGTAAAGCGCATGGCTTATTCCTAGTTCAGGGTGAAAAGAACGTTTTAGAGCTGGCAAGCAGTTCATTAAAGGTGAAGCATGTCTTCGCAACCGAGGCATTTCTCGAACAAAACGCTAGTGCGCTAAGTGGTTTTGATTGCATTGAAGCATCGCTTGACGACCTGACCAAAGCGAGCACTCTCGTGAGCAATAACGCGGCCATTGCAGTGGTTGAAATCCCGAGTGTAAAAGTGCCTCAAGCAAAAGGCTTGATGATTGCGCTAGATGGCGTATCTGACCCAGGTAATCTAGGAACGATTATTCGTGTCGCAGACTGGTATGGCATCAAGCACATTATTGCGAGTACAGATTGTGCTGATCCGTATAATCCTAAGACGATCAGCGCGACCATGGGCAGCTTTGGCCGCGTACAAGTGAGTCTGGTGGATTTGCCAAGTTACTTAGAAGAAGCCAACTTGCCAGTTTATGGCGCGTTTCTGGAAGGGGAGAGCGTTCATAAAACGGAATTCGCTGCTGAAGGTATTTTGTTGATGGGCAGCGAGTCCCACGGCGTACGTGAAGAAGCTGCGAAGCTCGTGACAAATAAGATCACGATTCCGGCATTTGGTGGTGCTGAGTCGCTGAATGTCGCAATGGCAACCGGTATTATTTTAGACAATATGCGTCGACATCATTGTTAATGTAACTATGCGCCAATGAAGCCAGTCAATTTGACTGGCTTTGTTGTATTTACCACCTGTCAAAAATGAGCCCATTTGCAAGTTGTACTCAATTAAACAACAGTGAATGCCGAGGATGACTTAATTTTTATTCAGATCAATAGGCTGCACCTATAAATAAAATTACTCATTTCCATTTAGTAAATTCAGGAAATTAGGCGACACTTATCTAAAGGCCGCAATAAAATGCCCTTAAGGAGATAAGAATGCATTCATTAAAAGTAAAAGATTACATGACGTTGCAAGCGGTGACCTTCACTAAAGATATGTCACTTTCGGCTGCTTTGAATAAAGTCATGCAAAGCGTCACATTAGGTGGACCCGTCATTGATGAGAATGAAAAGGTAGTTGGATTCTTATCAGAGCAAGACTTGTTAGATAAATTGGTGAAAGCGAGTTATCACTGCCAAGATACGCATACCGTTCAAGAGTGTATGCATGACGATGTTTTATCTGTTTCTCCAGACATGTCAGTGATTGAGTTGGCTGACATGATGAAGATTGGTAAGCCAAAAATGTATCCAGTGGTTGACGGCAAAGGTAAATTGGTTGGCGTTATCACTAGGCGAGATGTGCTGCGCGCCATCGGGATGACTTTAAATGAGTGTTTTAAGCATCCAGTTTAACCTTTCTGAACAAATATCATAGGTGCTTGATTTTAAATAAGTCATTTGGAAAGACGCTTCGGCGTCTTTTTTTATTTTCAATCGATGAGTTTTTAAAAAATCACCTTGACCTTGGAGCTAGCTCTAAGGTTTATCCTTAGTCATAGGCAAAGAGCCTACACCAATAAGGAAAATAAATTATGTGTACGAAACATCAAGGTTGCCAATCCAGCAAAATCAAAACTGCGGTGCCGCTTGGCGCGAGCGAGTCGTGCTGCGCACCAGTAAAATCTTCACTCAACATTTCTCAAGCTGGCGTAGAAGTGTCCGAAAGTTCATGTTGCAGCGGAGGGAGTTGTAGCGCCGACCCTGGTGAGGAAGAAGAGCCCTCAAGGGAGAGTGATTCCTCAATTCGAAACTCGTGGCTTGTGTCAGGTATGGATTGCCCTTCATGTGCGCAAAAGCTTGAGAAGGCTATTACGTCTTTGGAAGGTGTTAACCAAGCAAAAGTCTTATTTGCAACAGAAAAACTGGTTGTCGATTTTGACGATCGCGAGCTGACCTCTACGATAGAGCATACAGCCCAACAAACAGGTTTTCCGCTTTCTTCACTCGATGCTCCAAAACCAAATACTGCAACGAAGGGCTGGCGTGGGGTAGTAAAAGACAACATTCAAATTCTCTCTATTGCTAGTGCGATGGTTGTCGCGGCAATAATTTCTAAGATCGACCCTCAAATAAGTACTTGGTTATTCACGTTGACCTGTTTACTGGGTTTATACCCAATTGCGCTTAAAGCGTTCAAGTTGGCGCGTAGCGGTACGCCTTTTGCGATTGAAACGTTAATGAGTGTGGCAGCGCTCGGCGCTTTATATTTAGGTGAAACCGCTGAAGCGGCAATGGTGTTATTGCTTTTCCTTATTGGTGAAAAGTTAGAAGCATATGCATCATCCCGAGCTCGAAGTGGTGTCCAAGCGCTAATGGACTTAGTTCCAGAAAATTCAATTTTAATTATTGATGGTGAGCGTAAAGAGGTGCCTGCAGCTCAGCTTAAGCCAGGGGATATTATAGAAGTTGCCCCCGGTGGTCGTTTACCTGCGGATGGTGTGTTGCAAGATGCGCTTGCAAGTTTTGACGAAAGCGCGTTAACGGGAGAATCCGTTCCCGTTGAGCACCAAACGGGTGGCAAAGTGATGGCCGGGGCTGTGGTTGTCGATAAAGTCGTTCGTTTACAGGTGACTTCTCGTCAAGGCGAGAATGCGATTGACCGAATTCTCCATTTGATTGAAGAAGCAGAATCTCGTAAGGCACCATTAGAACGTTTTCTGGATAAATTCAGCCGTTGGTATACGCCGCTGATGATGTTGGTGTCCTTGATGGTTATCGTCACGCCACCACTGTTGTTTGCTCAACCATGGGAAACGTGGATTTATCGAGGACTTGCCCTGTTACTGATCGCCTGTCCGTGTGCGTTGGTTATTTCAACGCCTGCAGCGATTACTTCTGGCTTGGCGGCTGCGGCGAAGCGGGGGGCATTAATCAAAGGTGGTGCGGCGCTTGAGTTGCTTGGTAAGGTGGAGTCCGTCGCATTTGATAAAACCGGTACATTGACGCAAGGTAAGCCGCAGGTGACCGACGTCTTTGCTTTTGATGTAGATGAAGACAAGTTACTTAGCCTGACAGCCTCAATCGAAGTTGGCTCAAGCCATCCTCTCGCGGTTTCTTTAGTTAATAAAGTGCAACAGCAGGGGCTTACTATTCCTGAAGCGCTAGATAAAACCGCGCAAGTGGGCTCTGGTGTCACAGGTTACGTCGATGGGAAAATAGTCCAAGTAGTCACGCCTTCTAAGGCCGATTTCCCACTTTCTCAAGAAACCGAAGAGCGAGTGGTGACGTTGGAACAACAAGGTAAAACGGTTGTTATTGTGCGTTACGATTACGAGGTCATTGGCGTGATCGCATGGCAAGATACATTGCGCCCAGATGCCCAAGAAGCTATCGCTACGTTGAAGGAGCTTGGGATAACGTCGGTGATGCTAACCGGTGACAACCCGAGAAGTGCTGAAGCAATGGTGACCAGAATAGGCTTGGATTATAAAGCAAGCTTATTACCAGCAGATAAAGTGCATTACGTCGAGAAACTATCACAGCAACACACCGTTGCAATGGTGGGAGACGGTATTAATGATGCGCCAGCGATGAAAGCTTCGAGTATCGGTATTGCGATGGGAGGCGGTACGGATGTTGCTCTGGAAACGGCCGACGCGGCATTAACGCACAATCGTCTGATTGAGTTACCTGCCATGATAGAACTATCGCGTGCGACGTTAAGCAATATTCGTCAGAATGTTGCGTTAGCGCTTGGTTTGAAAGGCGTTTTCTTGGTTACAAGTTTATTGGGCATTACGGGTCTATGGGTGGCAGTATTAGCCGACAGCGGCGCAACTGCACTGGTTACGTTAAATGCGTTGAGATTGCTCCGTTTTGAGTCCAAGCAGACCAAGTGACCTACCTAACTAGCTAATAAAAAGCCCGAGGCATTCATGTCTCGGGCTTTTTTAACCGTATCGATGAAATCTAATAAGATGTTTTAGTTTGTTTTTGAAATCACGCATCGCTATGCAACAAAATGAGCCAAACTCTACAAAAGTGTGATCATTGCTTGTTTTGGGTGAAATTATAGTTTCATTACATTTTCTCATTGTGATTGTGATCACTCTATGTTGGTAAAAGGTTCGCTACAGTGCATTTGTACCCAACAACTGATTAATGAGCTTATTGTTCATAAAATAAGCCACAATAAGGAGCGACTTATGTCTCAAGCTGTATTTCATTTAGGTGTTACTGAAGCTGATCTTAATGGTGCGACTCTAGCCATCATTCCTGGTGATCCAGCGCGCGTTCAAAAAATCGCAGAACAAATGGAAAACCCAGTATTTCTAGCAAGTCACCGTGAATACACGCTATACCGTGCCGAATTAGACGGTAAACCTGTTGTGGTTTGTTCTACAGGTATTGGTGGCCCTTCTACCTCTATCGCAGTTGAGGAACTCGCGCAGCTTGGTGTTCGTACTTTCCTACGTGTTGGTACAACTGGCGCAATTCAACCGCATGTAAACGTAGGTGACATGATCGTAACGACGGGGTCAGTTCGCCTTGACGGTGCGAGCCTGCACTTTGCGCCAATGGAATTCCCAGCAGTTGCTGACTTTGAAGTAGCAACTGCAATGAAAGCGGCAGTAGAAGAGTCTGGCGCTGCGGTTCACATGGGTGTGACAGCTTCAAGTGATACGTTCTACCCAGGTCAAGAGCGCTACGACACGTTCTCTGGTCGCGTTGTGAAGCGTTTCCAAGGTTCTATGCAAGAATGGCAAGACATGGGCGTACTTAACTTTGAGATGGAGTCTGCAACATTGCTAACAATGTGTGCGAGCTCTGGTCTAAAAGCAGGTTGTGTGGCGGGTGTAATCATCAACCGTACACAAAAAGAGATTCCAGATCATTCAACTCTGAAAGAGACGGAAGCTCGTTCAATTAAGGTGGTAGTAGAAGCAGCGCGTAAAATGCTGTAAGCCGCGATAATTGGCATTTTAAACAAACGGAAAAACCAGAGGCACGCCTCTGGTTTTTTTCTACCTATCTAAGCCCACACTTAAAAATTAGGTATGAAAAAAGCAGCCTGTAACGCTGCTTTTGATCATTTTGAATTCTAGCTTTTATCACTGATACTAGATCTCGTCCGAGCCACCTGCGTCTTTAAACCAAGCTGTTAGGTGCGTTCTTAAGTCTTTAAGCTCATCAGGGCCAATCAGAGCTAGCCCCAAATCTTCTGCACGAGTAATGTCATTGTGACGAAGCGGTCGGAAGCTCACCAGCATTGCACGTGCTTGTAAACCACCTAGCAGATCTCTGAGGGATTCTAGCTTGTACAAGGTGTCATCGCCGTCATCTCGCATGCCTTTGGTTTTACACTCAATGATGTGGAGCTTGTTGTTTACCACTGTTGCAACATCCAACTCATTGCGTACTTCACTTTCACCAAGTTTGCGATAAACCTGAACATTCAAAGAGCGATCTTGAATCGTCGGCATCGTATCTTGAATTTGCTTGACCGTGCTGTGTACCAGAGTCTCTAACCATTCACCGTTTGAAAAGCGGCGTGCATCTTCATCTGCAAACGTTAGAACACCATTCTCATAAGTGGCGATTTGCGCTTCCACTAAGTCCGAAAGCAGCATGTTGAGCTCACGGTAGCCTTGTTGCTTTTCAGAAAGCTCCACATCAAGTTTTTGCTCTTTGCGGCATGTGGTTGCAAGGTAGTTAAGAGTCGCTAAGCCTGGACCAAGTTCAAGCGCATTTGAGGCCCAGCGTTCACCAAGTTCATACAGTTTTTTATCAAGAAGAGGAGGTAAATCAACGTGGTGGAACTCGCCGCGTGCGCCGAAGATAGTGAGGTAGTCAGCAATCGTAATGTGGTCTTCGACCTGAGTATCTTCTTTGCCATCTGGGTATAACCAGCAAAGCTTATCGCTACTTGGCTCAACCACAAAAATTGGCCAGCGATAGGTACGGAAAACCTCGTACACAGACAATAAGCGATGACGAAGACCGCAACTGGCGTTCAATTTCACATCTTCGCCGCGCTCATGGAGATCTTTTGCCAGTTTTTGAATCGCTTGTTTGATCAGCGAAGTATTGACGGCGGATGGGATTTCAAAAAATTCGGAAGTAATGTCTCGTTGCTCTAAAACGGCACTCAGTCGGTCAAATATATCTAACTGGCTCTTGTCTCCGATGAAGACGATATGTGTGCTTAGCGTACGATTATCTAATAGAGGAGTGACCAATCTCACTGGGTCTTGGTCGATAATACCAACATGAACAGCCATAGATTTTCCTTTTTATGAGGCCGCTCGAAAAGAGATGTGCAAGGGGATGAGCTGGCCATATTAATCATATGTAGACATGGCTGATAAAAAACAAGGGCGACTTAACAAAAAGTCGCCCTTATACAGTTGATTGCACTAATTAATGCTCAAATTTATAAATTATTTATAACTTAAAGCGGTGAACCAATTCATTCTGCTGATGAGCCAAGTGAGTCAGGGATTCACTGGTCTGTGCGATGCTCGACATAGCTTGGAAGCTTTCATCGGCGATACTATTGATATCTTCAATACTGCGTGCAATGTCTGCTGAGGTTTCACTTTGCTCTGCTGCCGCTTGCGAAATATGCGTACTCATTTGGCTGATTTCGATGATTAGCGCTTGAATCTCTTCCATTGAGCTGTTCGCTTTTGATGCTTGCTCAACAGACATCTCCATATCGCTCATACAGCTTTGTATTACTTGATTTGCTGACTGAGAGCTGGATTGCAGATTACTGATCATCGATTCAATTTCAGTGGTGGACTGAGTGGTTCTGGATGCAAGCACACGCACCTCATCGGCCACTACCGCAAAGCCGCGACCTTGTTCGCCAGCGCGAGCCGCTTCAATTGCTGCATTCAATGCCAGTAGGTTAGTTTGTTCAGCAATGTTGCGAATCACATCGAGGATAGAACCAATTTGACCACTCATTTTTTGCAGTTCAGAGACAGCGGAAACGGATTCGTTCAAACGCGTTTCCAGTTGATTTATGGTCGAGATATTGCTGCTCATGACATTTCTGCCTTCTTCAGAGGCAGATTCGACACGCTGCACCATTTCTAGTGAGCCTTGTGCACTTTGAGCGACTTCTTGCACTGAGTGAGACATTTCCGTCATTGCGGTCGCAACGTTTGCTGTTTGCTCGCGTTGTGAGCTTAATTTGCTTTGCGCTTGCGAAGACGTGCTTTCGTTTGTTGCTGCGGTCGAAGATAGGTTCTCTGACGCTTCGTTGAGTTTCACTAAGATCTCGTGAAGACTGTCGGCTAGTGAGTTAATGTGTCCACTCACTCGGCTGAACTCGTTGTTATAGCGAATATCGATACGTTCTGTCATGTCACCTTCAGTCAGGCTTTCAAGCACTTTTAGAATACGAGTCAATGGTTCGCGAACGCTATGCGCGATGTGGTAGCCAATCGCTGTGGCAAGTAGCACGACAACAACGCCAATGATGATGGCTTTCGTCACACCCGCAGAATAAATGTCACCAGCGTCTGCTAACGATTCATTAAGTTTATCCGTTGCGGTTGTCGTAAATTGCTCAAGAATCGCCATGGTTGAATCAACTTTATTCGCTAGGTTGGCGATGTTGTTGTATAGCGCTGCACGAGCATTGAGGTAATTATTGTGCTGGTCTAAGACCCCTCCACGCATTCCCACGTCGCGTGTGAATTGTTCTACCGACTCACCAAATGCTGTTTTTAGTTCAGGTAATTGAGTAACTAAACCACGGAAAGCATAGTTCAAATGAGTCACTGCTTTGCGGTTTTTGGTCACGGCTTGCGTAACAAACTCAGGATCAGAGCTGGCGAGGGCATCAGAGGTTATAACTTCGGCATCTTTTAGCTTAATGAAGTAACTCTTCGCCATGACTTTGACAGAAATGCTGGTTTGATCTGCCACATATTCTTTAAGTCCGACCGACAATTCGGTATTCAGCTTTTGGAAGCGACGTGACGATTTTTGCACTTTTTCTTGCGCAGCGAACATCGCTTCGTAGTTGTCCATGGCTTCAAGAGCTTCAGTAAAATAGCTCTGCTCTAACGTTTTTAATTGTGAAAACGGTTCGGCAAGAGAAGGGTAGATTTGGCTTGCAGTTTCCAGTTGAGCCAAAGTGGATTCGAAACGTTGTTGAGATCTAGCAAATTCCTGACGCATTTCATCCATGCGTTGTTTATTCTCTGTCGTCAGAAAATCTTTAAACGATTTGTCGGCAGAAAGCAGTTCAACACTGGTTTGGTTAGATAACGATACCAGTGGTAGGGATGATTTAGACACGGTGCCAAACTTCCCGTGAATATCACTCATTCCTCCCATCATAATGGCAATTGTGACGGCAAATAGGATGATGATCAGAGCAAAGCCCGCATACATCCTTTTAATAACTGAACCTCGCATAAGTGAGCTTCCTCTCCCAAAATAGACAAGCTACCCAAGAATTTTGAGCTTACTTGGGTATAAAAATAATAATTGTCTTAAAAAAGTAACAAAATTCATTGGATTGTATTGAGTTTGTGACGCGCATTTTATGACGCACACGACAAAAAAAGCTTCGTTAATTAGCGTTTGATTAATAATGTTAAGTGAACACTGTTTTTATTGAGCTCCGCTTTTGGTTGGCGCATACTAATTGGGGTCTAATTACCTTTATAAAATGGAGTCCTCATGGCGGAAGAAACGATCTTTAGTAAAATTATTCGTAAGGAAATCCCTGCCGATATTCTTTATCAAGATGAGTTGGTGACTGCGTTTCGCGATATTAACCCGCGCACACCGAGCCATATTCTCATTATTCCGAATAAATTGATCCCAACAACGAATGATGTTGAAGCTGAAGATGAAGCAATGATGGGGCGTTTGTTCACTGTTGCTAAAAAACTGGCGAAAGAGGAAGGCATTGCGGAAGACGGCTATCGCCTGATCGTTAATTGTAACCCGCACGGTGGCCAAGAGGTTTACCATATTCACATGCACCTATTAGGCGGTCGTCCTCTAGGTCCAATGGTATTGAGCTAAGCTTTAAAAAGTGGGTGGCGCAGTTCACCCACTTCTTTTTCCTGTCGAATGACACATTTGTGGAGATAAATGTGAAACTAGGTGTAAAGCTGTTAGGGCTGATGAGCTGGGCTTTAATGGCCTCTGGCTGCGCGAATTTGTCTGCGGGCAACCTGTTTAGTCACTACAGCAACCAGAATCAAGAAGTTTATCAAGCCGTTGTTGCAGGGGAATATGCGAAAGCGAAACAACTTCAATCGAGCGAAGTGGGTGGCGAGATACTTGGCAACTTTGAAAAGGGCCGTATTTCTTTTCTTGCTGAAGATTACCCGACAAGTTTGAAAGCGCTGGAAAATGGTGATCGTGCCGTTCGTGTTCAGCAAGATCGCGCGACTATTTCTGTGTCAGAAACGGCAACGAGCGTCGGCTCTCTCGCAGTGAACGACAATCTCCAAGATTATCATCCCGCCGATTATGAACTTGGCTTTCTGCACCTTTATCTCGGGCTAAACTATTTACAGAAAAATGATTTGGAAGGGGCGCTTGTTGAAGTGCGTCGAGCCAATCAAGTTCAGGAAGCGGCCAGAAAGGCGCGTGAAAAAGAACTAAAAGCAGCAGAAAAAGACCTGAAAAAGCAAGGCATGTCTGCCAATTTAGGCAGTGTGTTGGCGAGCTACCCTGATGCTGGTAAAAAACTAAGCGCAGTACAAAACGGCTATTTGTTCTATCTTTCTGGCTTGTTATATGAAGCGTCACGAGATTTAAACAGTGCTTATGTTGATTACCGACGAGCACTCGCTGTGATGCCAGACAACAAACAAGTTGTTGAAAGCACGTTGTACGCCGCTAAGAAACTAGGCATGCGTGAAGACTTACACATGCTAGAGAAACGGTATGGTAAAGCACCTTCTGGGTTAACTCAGTCTCAAGGTCGAGTCATCGTTATTGATGAACAAGGCGTTGTGGAGGCTTTGAAAGGTTGGCGTATTGATCTACCGATTTACGACAGTCGCGATAATGGGGCCATTTATTCGTTGGCGCTTCCTTATTATCCGAATCGGGGTGCTCAACGTTTTAGCGATGTGGTTTTAAATGGTCAGGTATTGCCTTCTAGCACGCTGACTGATGTTAATGCGATGGCACAAAACGATCTTAATGAACGTCTGACTACAATGGTGATCCGTCAAGCTCTTCGCGTTTGGGCAAAAGATCGAATCCGAAAAGAGGCGGCGAAAAAAGGCGATGATGTGGGTAACATACTTTTCAATGTATGGAACACATTGACCGAGCAGCCGGATACGAGAAGTTGGCAAACATTACCAGCGCAAGTGAAAACGGCATCAAAAGTCGTGAAACCGGGAACACAAAGTTTAAACTTGGGTGATCAAACCTATCAGTTTGAAGTGCCTGCACAGCAGACTACATTGGTATGGGTATCTCGTCAGGGAACACACTCAACCGTGTGGCATAAACAGCTAGGGAGACTGTAATGAAAGCATGGCTTATTTGTTTAGCAATGGCTATTGGTTTAGTTGGATGCGCCGAAAACACGGCTGGTATTCGAATTGATGGTCAAACGCAAAAAGTATTTTTTAATGATAACGTTTTGGGTAGTCGCTTATTAGTTGACAACATCACCACCACTTACGTTGATGATCGTCCACGTGGAGTGGTGCAACTAAGCAGTAACTATAAAGGTGACCAGCACATTCTTTACCGCTTCTATTGGTATGACAATAATGGTTTAGAAGTGAATACCAAGCCTGGCCCATGGCGCAAAATGATTGTGCGAGGGTTTGAGCAAGTCACGTTATCTGAAGTTACTGTGAATCCAAATGGCACCAAATTCCGTGTTCAAATTAGAGAAGCACAAGACAATTAATCTTAACGGCTTTGCCGAAGCTGCCGCGCTAACGATGCGCTGGTATTGAAAAACTAAGGAACTCTCATGAAAAAAAGTATTATTGCTCTTTTAGGTCTTGCCGTCATTTTGGGTGGCTGTTCTAACAAAGTCTCTTACGGCGATGCGCAAGCAACAGAAACCACAACTATCGATTTTGGCTCAACAGATTTACAAAAAATCGCGGCTGAAATGGTTGATAGCATGATGATGTCGGGTTCTGTAGCAGCAATTACTCGTGATCAACGTCCTATCGTTTTTGTTGAGCGAATTAAGAACAAGACCAGTGAACACATTGACACTGAATCCATTACCGACACTATTTCTACTAAGATGCTGAACTCTGGTAAGTTCCGCTTTGTTGATATGGATCGTGTTGAGTCTGTGCGTGAACAGCTTAACTTCCAAAACACGGATGAGCTGGTTAACCAAAGCACAGCGATCCAATTTGGTAAAATGGTGGGTGCGCAATACATGCTTTACGGTAACCTATCTAGCATCGTCAAAAATGCAGGTAGCGATAAAGATGTATACTACAAGATGACCATGCGCCTAATGGACCTAGAAACAGGCTTGATTGAGTGGGCGGATGAAACGGAAATTCGTAAAGCGCAATCGAAGAGCTTATTCGGTCTTTAATCGATACTGATGGAGAAGTCATCAATGGCATGGTTTTCTTGGCAACAAGCAAAACAGTTAGATCCGAGTCTTAATGCTCTCGATGGCTTCTTTACTGAGCCTCCGGTAAAAGTTCAAACCGTTACCGGGGGGCTAACCAACCGTTGTTGGCGGTTGGAATCCTCTCAAGGCCTTGTATACATCTGGCGACCGACCAGTAATGTTTGCAAGGCTTTTTCAATTTCTCGCCACAATGAATATCAAGTTCTGAATGCTATCTCTTCATTAGAAATTGGTCCTAAGCCAGTGTTTATCCACGAGCAAGGTTTACTGGTGGAATGGATCGAAGGGCAAGCACTTTCGGATGTAGGGCTACCAGTAAGAGATTTATTATCCATTGCGGCGACCATTCATCAGCACCCGATCAGCGCGCTCCCTTTGGTTCCATTTTCTTATATTTCTCGCATCGATCATTATTGGCTTGAGCTTGATGGTCAGTATGCGGATACGGAATTTGAGGCTCTATACATGAAGTGGCGCACGGAACCGAGTGTAGCGCCGGTTCCACTAGCTCTTTGTCACTTTGACCTGGGGTGTTACAACCTCGTTCGGGGAGATAGTGGAGTGAAAGTCATTGATTGGGAGTATGCTGGTATTGCTGACCCTAGGCTTGATTTGACCTTGACTATTCAAGTCGCGGATGCGCCTGTGGAAGAGGCAGTGAAACAGTATTGCCAAATTCGAGGTATCGACGATACGTCTCTTTGGTTAAGTGGTGTACAGGCGTGGCAGCCAAGAACCCTAGTGATGGCGATGCTTTGGTATCTACTGGCCTATAAATTGTGGGGAGATGAACAATACTTAAACAGTGCGCATGAGTTGAAAGGCTCATTGTGTATGGAAGATCACTGTTTTGAGAACTCGTGATATTTTCCCCTTTAACAGTAAGGAAATAGTGGTAGTTTTAATAAAAGTACCAGATACACACAGGGAGAGGTACACATGATTATTTACTTACACGGCTTTGACAGTACAAGCCCGGGTAACCACGAAAAAGTTCTTCAACTGCAATTCATCGACGACGACGTTCGTTTTATCAATTACAGCACCCTTCACCCAAAGCACGACATGCAACACTTGTTAAAAGAGGTGTCTAAAGTTATCGATCAATCGGATGATCCAAACCCGTTAATCTGTGGGGTTGGTTTAGGTGGTTATTGGTCTGAACGAATTGGTTTTCTATGCGGTATCAAACAAGTGATGTTTAACCCGAACTTGCACCCAGAAAAAACGATGGCTGGTCGAATCGATCGCCCAGAAGAGTACGAAGATATCGCAACAAAATGTGTTGATCAGTTTCGAGCGAAAAATCAGGCGCACTGCTTGGTGATTTTATCCAAAGATGATGAAGTGCATGACAATGCGAAAACTGCAGCTGAGTTAGAAAAATACTATCAAATCATTTGGGACGAAACGCAGTCCCACAAGTTCAAAAAGATCTCTCACCATTTACAAGCGATGAAGGCATTTAAAAATACTTAAGAGTGTTTGAGTGTGAACAGTAAAGCGGCATTTTTTATCGGCTGCTTTGCTGCGACCCCCTCTTGTGAGTAGGCCGAGTCACTTTCTCTTTAAAGGCCTCATTTTCTTGGTTTAGCGCTTAGAATATTGTGTTCTCCTTACCGTTTTCTTACTTCCATCCTATGTAGCACGAATACCTTGTTGTAGAGTAGTCGAAAAGTAGTCAAT
Organism: Vibrio antiquarius; assembly: GCF_000024825.1. Taxonomy (NCBI): domain Bacteria; kingdom Pseudomonadati; phylum Pseudomonadota; class Gammaproteobacteria; order Vibrionales; family Vibrionaceae; genus Vibrio; species Vibrio antiquarius. Next base: position 2,646,748 of record NC_013456.1, on the reverse strand, counting down.
CCGTACTCGTCACACGGATTTTGGTTGCCTTCAAAGTACGTCTCTATATAATGAACCAGACTAAAATAATTTGATAAATATCAAAAAAAATTGAGAGCGAGTAATAAACTTGCCCAAAAATCTCTGGCGTCGTATGCGTACCAGACAAATATGCTGATTCCTAACAAGTTATTGATAGATAAAGAATAAAATTAGGCAGCAGTTTTTAATCCAAATAAATTGAGACACCTCTAAGAACCAAGAATTCATCGGTTGGATGTATGGCACAGCATGCCTGTGAGCCATATGTCGAGCTGAACCCCATATATTCATTTTTGTAGAGGAAAATCATTGTGACACGCATTATCGTTGTAGGCGGCGGTGCTGGTGGTCTTGAGTTGGCAACTAAGCTTGGCCGAACTCTAGGTCGCAAGAACCGTGCGCAAATTACGCTAGTAGATCGTAAAGCGAGCCACTTGTGGAAGCCATTATTGCATGAAGTTGCAACTGGCTCTTTGGACGAAGGGGTGGATGCTCTGAGTTATCGAGCTCATGCAAAAAACCACAGCTTCGACTTCCAAATGGGTAGCCTTCAAGACATCGACCGCGAACGTAAAGTGATCATCTTAAGTGAGCTTAAAGATGAGCATGGTGAGCTTCTGATGCCAAGCCGCGAGCTAGAATACGACATTCTGGTCATGGCGATTGGTTCAACATCAAACGACTTCAACACTCCTGGCGTTCGTGAGAACTGTATTTTCCTAGACAGTCCAGAACAAGCGCACCGTTTCCGCACAGAAATGAACAATGAGTTCCTAAAACTGCACGCGAAAAACGGTAATGGTACGGTGGATATAGCGATTGTTGGTGCTGGTGCAACTGGCGTTGAGCTATCTGCAGAACTACACAATGCCGTTAAAGAGCTGCGTACTTACGGCTTTGGCGATCTTGACTCTAGCAAGCTGAACGTCAACCTGATTGAAGCGGGTGAGCGTATTCTACCTGCGCTTCCTCCACGTATTTCGGCTGCTGCTCATCAGGAGCTGGTGAAGTTGGGCGTAAATGTACGCACGGCAACCATGGTGACTAAAGCTGAAAAAGATGGCCTCACCACGAAAGATGGTGAGAAGATCCCGGCACAAATCATGGTTTGGGCTGCGGGTATTAAAGCACCAGATTTTATTAAAGATATCGCTGGTTTAGAAACGAACCGTATCAACCAACTGGTAGTGAAAAATACACTACAAACGACGCGTGATGATGACATTTTCGTTATTGGTGACTTAGCACAATGTACTCAGGCTGATGGTTCGTTTGTTCCACCACGTGCGCAAGCTGCGCACCAAATGGCAAGCCAAGCATTCAGCAACATCGTTGCGAAGATCAACGGACGCGAGCTGAAAGACTATGTGTATAAAGATCACGGCTCATTGGTGTCTCTAAGCCGTTTCTCTACCGTTGGTAGCTTGATGGGCAACCTAACCAAAGGGTCGATGATGGTAGAAGGCCGTATTGCACGTGTCGTTTATATCTCGTTATATCGAATGCACCTGATGGCGTTGCACGGCGTATTTAAAACCGGACTGATGATGCTCGTGGGCCGTATCAACCGAGTACTGCGTCCAAACCTTAAGCTTCACTAAGACGCCAAATTCACATCTACGCGGATTGCGCGGATGCTGTATCTTCGAAATATAAAAAGCCACCGCAAGTCGGTGGCTTTTTATTTATATTAGATCTGCCGGTAAAAGTGAGTACACAACGCCATCCTTAGGCTTACCATGAAAAATAAACCGATTTCTGGCGATGGTTTCTTTTTGTGCACCGACTGACTCAATTAAGGTTTGGCTTGCTTCGTTGTCGGGGTCACAGACAATTTCCAGTCGAGTTAAACTCAGCTTTGCAAAGCAGAATTCAGCCAAGGCTCTAACGGCTTCTTGAGCATAGCCCTGTCGTTGATAGCGGTCAGCAACCCAGTAGCCAATACTTGCCATATTAAACGTGTGATATAACTCGTTTACGGCGGCCATTCCTACTAGAGTGTTACTTTGTCGCTCATAGATACCGAAACCGAAAGCTTCTGTTTTTACCCAGTTAAGTCGGGTTGCCAACAGGAAGTCCTGTGCATCTTTCAACGTAATGTTTTGATTACACCAATCTAGCCACTGGTGTAGGGAAGGGGATTCTGCAAGCAAACGTTGTAGTAAGTGAGCTTCTTCAGAAGGGATGAGCTTGAGCGCTAAGCGGGGCGCAATGATTTCAAAATCTGGACTCATGAACTGATACGACTTCCATGTTGAGTGTAAGTAATTTGAAAACTGTCTATTTCATACTGTAACGCAGTTATTTTCCTTGCTCTGCGTTGGTTAGGAATAACTGAGGACATAACAGATAAAAACAAAGCGCAGCAAATGCTGCGCTTTGTTGAATCACTCGTGCTTATCGAACGCGACGAACTTGAATGATCATGCCCATCAATGGGTTGTCTAGGTAATGAGTCTCACTACTACGCATACGGCGTTTTTGATCCATTCGGTAGCTCTTGAGGAACTTTTCTTCTGTTATTGTAGGGGAGATTTCCGCCAAGTTACCCACTTGAACATTACCATCGACCTCACCTAAATCATCCGCCAATTGCTCGGTTGAAGTTGGTTCAAAACGCACTTCTCTAACACTTGGCTCGCGCAGGTCTAGTGTCGTTTCAGCGAATAGATAATGCTGCACGTAAATTTGGAATCGACCGTCTAGTTCATACAAAGGGCCGCTGACTGTCTCTTCACTGTAACCGTCAGTGGAAAATGTCTGAGTACTGCCATTGATTGGACTACCATCTGCATGATAAGAATCAGAGAAATCTCGTCCACCAACAATACGGAAAATTGGGGCGCTAGATTTACCTCGGTCACCTTGACGCCATGCTACGTGTTTAAGCACTTTAAACCCAGCGTGGTTGTTTAATGCTGCTTCTTGCGCATTCAGGCGGAAAGATGAGCGTGGCAGTAGTGTTACGCCTTTAGAGCGACGGTATGATTCACTCTCTAAGCTGCCGACATTTTCCATATCGATTTTTGGCAGTTGATTCGGCCAAGATTCAGTGGTGCTTTCAGCGTCGACTGCTCGCTTGAAAATGATCACTTCAATATCAAATTGACGCTGTGCCCAAGAAGGCATTGAGACACATAGAAGCAATAACGGGATCAGTATTCTCATTCGACTATTAGCTCGTTGGTAATAAATTCTGTTTAAAATCATTCAGTAAGTCTTGAACAAACTGAATGCGTTTACGTCGGTCCACCAATGGTACGCTAAACTTGAACTTAGTTGGACCTTCCATTGCAAATTTTTGCGGCTGTGATTGCAGCAGTTTAACCAAATACGCTGGATTTATGTCAGCATCAGGGTAAAACTCGATAAATCCACCCTTATCATGGGCTTCTATCTTTTTCGCTTTTAGGCTACCAGCCGAAATTTTCAATTCTGAGACAGCAAGTAAGTTCTTCGTCGCGTCTGGAAGCAGTCCAAATCGATCGATAAGTTCCACTTTGAGCTCTGAGAGTTCTTCACCACTCGTAACGCTCGCAATACGTTTGTACATCGACAGTCGTGTATTCACATCCGGGATGTAATCGTCTGGCAAGAGCGCTGGGATTCGCATTTCAACTTCAGTTTGTTCTCGAAGCAGCTCGTCCAAAGAAGGTTCTTTACCTTCTTTCAATGCTTGGACTGCTTGTTCCAGCATTTCCATGTACAGTGTAAAACCAACCGATTGAATTTGCCCACTTTGCTCGTCACCAAGCAGCTCACCAGCCCCACGGATTTCCAAGTCGTGAGTTGCTAGAGTAAAGCCTGCGCCTAAGTCTTCCAGTGAAGCAATCGCATCAAGACGCTTGATAGCATCTTTGGTCATGGCTTTTGGATGTGGCGTTAATAAGTAAGCATAGGCTTGATGATGAGAGCGTCCAACACGGCCACGCAATTGGTGCAGTTGCGCTAAACCAAGGTTGTCTGCACGATCCATAATAATGGTATTCGCCGTTGGTACGTCGATACCGGTCTCGATAATAGTTGTACACACCAACACATTAAAGCGCTGGTGGTAGAAATCATTCATGATGCGCTCTAGTTCGCGCTCACGCATTTGACCATGTGCCACGGTAATTCGTGCTTCAGGAATAAGCTTTTGCAAGTCTTCCGCGGTTTTCTCGATAGTCTCTACCTGATTGTGCAGGAAGTAAACCTGACCACCACGCATGATTTCACGCAGTACCGCCTCACGGACCACAGATTCTTCTCTTTGACGAACAAAGGTTTTGATGGCTAAACGACGCGCTGGAGGTGTCGCGATGATCGACAGATCGCGCATGCCACTCATTGCCATATTCAGTGTACGTGGAATTGGTGTTGCGGTGAGGGTAAGAATATCCACATCCGCACGCATTGCTTTGACTTTTTCTTTTTGACGAACTCCGAAGCGGTGTTCCTCATCAACGATCAACAAACCTAAATCTTTGAATTTAATGTCGCTCGAAAGCAGCTTATGCGTACCAACGACAATATCGACTTTACCATCTGCAACGTCTTGCAAAATGACTTTTTGTTCTTTGGCCGATTTAAAACGAGACAGTACTTCAACTCGGATTGGTAAGTTGGCAAAACGGTCACGGAAGTTTTCGAAATGCTGCTGAGCAAGCAGAGTTGTCGGTACGAGAACGGCGACCTGTTTACTGTTATCCGTTGCGACAAATGCTGCGCGCATAGCGACTTCTGTTTTACCAAAGCCCACGTCACCACACACTAGGCGATCCATCGCTTTTGCTTGGCACATGTCTGACAAGACGGCATTGATGGCCATCGCTTGGTCATCCGTTTCTTCAAATGGGAACGTTGCTTTAAACGTTGCGTATTGCCCACGATCTAGCTCAAATTTGAAGCCTGGTTTTAATTCTCGTTTAGCGTAAACATCCAGCAACTCGGCCGCGACATCACGCACTTTTTCTGCCGCTTTACGACGTGCTTTTGCCCAAGCCTCGCCACCCAATTTATGCAGTGGTGCACTTTCTTCAGCACCGCCTGAATAACGGCTAATAAGGTTTAGTGATGAAACTGGTACGTAGAGCTTGGCATCGTTTTGATACTCAAGGGTGACGTATTCCGTTTTCATGCCACCGGCTTCAAGTGTTTGTAAACCGATGTAGCGGCCAATACCGTGATCAATATGAACCACGGGTTGACCGGGTTTTAGTTCCGCAAGGTGGCGAATAACGGTGTCACTGTTGACTGCTTTTTTATCTTTGCGGCGTCGCTGGATAACGCGGTCACCAAGTAGATCACTTTCACAGATCAGAGCGAAGTTCAGCTCTTCGTGAATGAAACCATGCTCTGCAGCGCCTAAGATCAAACTGAAGCGGTCACCCGAATCTAGAGCTTGGTAAAGTGAGCCATGTACGACTGGGCGAACTTTGATGCCTTGCAACAGTTCCGTTAGTGCTTCACGACGACCTTCTGACTCTACCGAGAAAACAATTTTGCCGCTGAATTGCTCACTGAATTGACGAAGACGCGAAAGCGGTTCTTTATTTTGTTGCTGAACGCCAAGCTCGGCTAACGATTGTACTGGTAGGTTTTGACGACCAGCACGCTTAACCACTTTCTCTAGGCTCAATTGAGCCATAGGGAGCTGTTTTAGTTGGCTGAAGAGTTCGTCTTTTTTCAGCCAAAGTTGTTCAGGAGTCAAAAGAGGACGTAGTGGATCAACTTTTTTCTGGTCGTACCGATATTCGACATCGGTTAAGAAAGTATCGACCGCAGATTCAATATCACCATATGTGATGACTTGAGAGTCTTCTGGCAAATATTCAAATAAAGTCTCGGTATGGTCAAAAAACAGCGGTTGCCAATACTCAATACCCGGGGGCCAAGTGCCTTTGGTCACTTGCATGTAGATCGACTCTGGCTCTCGGCGTGCTTCAAATTGGGTGCGCCAACGTGTACGAAAATCCTCAATCGCTTCTTTAGTGGTTGGGAACTCATGCGCAGGCAGCAATTGGATTTGCTGAATATCGTCGATAGAGCGTTGGTTCTCTGGATCAAACGTGCGAATGGTATCTATTTCATCATCAAAGAAGTCGATGCGATACGGGTCATCGCTGCCCATAGGAAAGAGATCCAGAATCGACCCACGGCTCGCGTATTCACCTGGCCCAAATACTTGGTCTACGTGGCGGTAGCCCGAATTTTCAAGTTGTACACGTAGTTTCTCAAGCGAGAGTCGATCACCAGTTTTCACCATTAAAGTGTGTTGCAACAGAAAATCACGTGGCGATTGGCGTTGCAATACTGTACTGACCGGGACGATGGTTATGCCATTACGTTGGCTTGGCAGTTGGTATAGGCGCGCGATACGTTCAGAGATGATTTCTTGATGCGGAGAAAAGTTATCGTAAGGCAGCGTTTCCCAATCAGGGAACAGGCTTACTGTTTGGTCGGTGAATTGTTCAATCTCCGCTTGAAGCTTTAAAGCGATTTGCGGGTCAGGCACGATGAGTAGCGAGTGACTCGAATGCTGCTTGGCTAGCTCAGCAATAGCTAGAGGTAGAGCCGCGCCCGGTAAATTACCTAGCTGTTTTTTGTCGCCACGCTCAGAAGGATTGGTGACGGAAAGAATCGTTGCTTTTGTCATAGGAGTTATTTTTTATCTCGCTCCATCGAGCGCTGACGTAAAAGTTTTTGTTGTTGATATAGTGCCGCCTTTATCAGCAAATCTTGGTCAGATTCACGTAGCATCTTATATCTAAGAGTGATAATGAAATCTTGCTCTGAAGCATCACATTCTTCTACTTGAGCGTAACCGTAAATCGCTGCAGCAGGATGATCGAGAAACAGTTTAACACGAACGAGTTGTTGGGCAGATAGCGCTGTATCTGAACGGTAACTGAGTTGGCTGGCGCCAAACTTCGTGGTTTGATATCGAATGGAGGCGTCATCTTGTTGTGAAAGCATAAAGCTCAACAAGAGGTTAAGTTTCGCGTTTTGCGTATCAAGCAAGTTAATCACATGCTTTAAATCTTTGTTTTTTAGCTCTAGACGTGCATTGTCTGCCAACATATCTAGATGGCTAAATTCGCTGGCAACAATAAACGGTGCTGGAATTTCGGAGACAAAGGTTTCTTCATCTGGCAAAGCAAAATCCGCACTCAACGTTTCGACGTTGATAGTGAGATTATGATGGACGGTAAAGTATTCTTGCTCTGTCATATAGTCGGTCCTTTTGCCAGCGAGCGCTCCCTGTTCACTCAACAAACAAAGAGAAGTAGGGCACTGATTATCGCTAACTGAATGAAGTTATCAAGTTTACCTGATTTGTCCTTGAACTTTTTGCCCTAAATACAGACTTATTGCATGTCGTTGACAAATTTAGCGATTCTCTTGTCTTCTTAATGAGAAGAGTAAGGTAAGATAATCTGCTAAAGCTTTATATCAAAACAACCAGTTGGTTTGTCTTATATGTATCATCCTATCTCATTATTTATTGGTTTGAGATATCTTCGGGGACGCTCTGGGGATAGGTTCAGCCGATTTGTTTCTTATATGTCGACGGCGGGTATTACGATCGGTGTAATGGCGTTGGTGACGGTTCTTTCTGTGATGAATGGGTTCGAATCGCAGTTAAAAGAGCGCATTTTAGGTGTGCTGCCTCACGCTGTTGTTTCACAACACGATGGAAAAACGCCGTTGACCGAGTCTGCCCCTCCATTTGTTCAAGCGATGTCGAGTGAATCTGAACCGGAGCCTATCGTTCGTGGAGAGGCCGTAATTCAGAGTTCTGCGCAACTGACGGCAGGTTATCTCATTGGCATTGAACCAAAGAAAGGCGATCCGATTAGCAACCATTTGATTGCTGGGCGATTATCGTCACTTCAAGCGGGCGATTACAACGTCTTTTTAGGTCATAGCTTGGCGCGCTCGCTAAAGGTATCAATGGGGGATAAAGTGCGCTTAATGGTGACCAACGCGACTCAGTTTACCCCACTTGGCCGTATTCCTAGCCAGCGCAATTTTACTGTCGCTGGTATTTTCAATACGGGATCGGACGTTGATGGTCAATTAATGATTGTGAACATGACGGATGCATCTAAGCTGATGCGTTTCCCTAAAGACACGGTTTCTGGTTGGCGTGTCTTTTTCTCTGACCCATTTATGGTGACGGATTTTGCTGATCAACCCATGCCTGACGGGTGGCAATGGAGTGATTGGCGCGAGCAGCGTGGTGAGCTTTTCCAAGCGGTGAAAATGGAAAAGAACATGATGGGACTCATGCTAGGTCTGATAGTGGGCGTTGCTGCATTCAATATTATCTCCGCCTTAATCATGGTGGTGATGGAGAAACAATCAGAAGTCGCAATATTGAAAACTCAAGGCATGACTCAATCTCAAGTGATGGCCATTTTCATGGTACAAGGGGCGAGCAGCGGTGTAATTGGCGCGATTGTCGGTGGCGCTGCGGGAGTGATCTTGTCACTTAACCTGAATGCGATTCTTGAATCTGCCGGTGTGGCGCTATTCAGTTTCGGTGGCCATCTACCTATTTTGATTGATTCACTGCAAATTCTTTTAGTGGTGGTGTTGGCGATTGCTCTTAGCCTCGCTGCTACGCTTTATCCTTCTTATCGAGCATCTTCTGTTAAACCTGCTGAGGCACTTCGCTATGAATAAGCTATTAGAATGTCGTGATATTCGTAAAGTCTACCGAGAGGGTTCGTTAGATACGGAAGTGTTGAAAGGCGTAAGTTTCGATATCGATAAAGGGGAGCTGGTTTCTATTGTTGGCTCTTCTGGTTCTGGAAAAAGTACCTTATTGCATATTTTAGGGGCGTTAGATGACGCAACTCATGGTGAAGTTGATTTTCTAGGGCAAAACCTATCGGCTTTAAGTTCGAATAAACAGGCGGCTTTACGCAACAAGCACCTTGGTTTTGTATACCAGTTCCATCACTTGTTAGCTGATTTTACTGCGCTTGAAAACGTGGCGATGCCACTGATGATTGGCGGCGCTAAAGTAGCGGATGCAAAACAGGCGGCTAAAGCGTTGTTAGATAAAGTTGGTTTGAGTCATCGGATGCAACATAGACCCTCCGAGTTATCGGGCGGTGAGCGTCAGCGTGTTGCGATTGCGCGTGCATTGGTGAATAAACCTGATCTGGTCTTGGCCGATGAACCTACGGGGAACTTAGATCACAATACGGCACTGTCTATCTATGATTTGATGCGCGAGCTCAATAAAGAGTCAAACATTGCATTTTTGGTTGTCACGCATGACAAAGAGCTGGCAGCGAAAATGGATCGTCAAATGCACATGCAAGATGGTTTGCTCGTGGATCGTTTTGTGACTGATACTGCGTTTTCGGAGGGCTAATTTTGTTTTCATCTTTAGCATTGATGATTGGTGGTCGCTTCAGTCGAGCGAAAAAGCGCAACAAGATGGTGTCTTTCATTTCGCTTTCTTCAACGATTGGCATTGCGGTTGGTGTAGCCGTTATCATTATCGGTCTTTCTGCAATGAATGGCTTTGAGCGTGAGCTGCAATCGCGTGTGTTGTCTGTGATTCCACACGGTGAGTTGGAAGGTGTTAATGGACCGCTTCATAACTACACCAAAACGATGAATCAAGCTCTAAACCATGAACATGTTGTGGCGGCAGCACCGTACGTTCGTTTTACGGGCTTAGCAGAAAAAGGCAGTAAGCTAAAAGCGATAGAAGTTCGTGGCGTAGAGCCTACTTTCGAGCAAGCGGTGTCGAGCTTATCGAATTTTATTGACCAAGAAGCTTGGCAAAACTTTTATGCCGGTCAGCAGCAAGTGATCTTAGGCCGAGGTGTAGCCAACGAGTTAAATGTCGCCGTGGGGGATTACATTACGTTGATGATTCCGCAAGCAGGCGGCGCAAACAAAGTGCAGGCTCCCAAGCGTGTGCGCGTGAAGGTGTCTGGGTTCTTAACGTTGAATGGCCAAATAGACCACTCTTTAGCGTTAGTGCCATTAGCGGATGCTCAGCAATACGCGAGGTTAGGGGAAGGGGTCACTGGCATTTCACTAAAAACGGATGATGTTCTCAATGCACCTTCTATTGTTCGTGAGGTAGGTAGCATGGTGGATGTTTACGTGTATTTGAAAAGCTGGCAGCAAAAGTTTGGTTTTTTGTATCGCGATATTCAGCTCGTACGCACCATTATGTACTTGGTGATGGTACTGGTGATTGGTGTGGCATGTTTTAACATTGTGTCTACGCTGATGATGGCAGTGAAAGATCGAGCCGCAGAAATTGCAATTTTGCGAACTATGGGAGCGAAAGATAGCCTAATCAAGCGTATCTTTGTTTGGCAAGGCGTGTTCTCTGGTGTATTTGGCAGTCTCGTCGGCAGTGTTATTGGTGTCTTAGTGGCGTTAAACCTGACTCCGTTGATTAAAGGGTTAGAGAGTTTAATTGGTCATCAGTTTTTATCGGGTGATATTTACTTCGTTGACTTCTTACCATCACAGTTACACTGGCCAGACGTAGCATTGGTATCGATGACGGCGATCGTTCTGAGTTTGCTTGCAACGTGGTATCCCGCTTCTCGCGCCGCGAAGTTAAATCCAGCAGCGGTGCTGAGTTCTAAATAACCAACCGTTTTACAATACGAGAAAATCAAAAAGGACCGAATTCGGTCCTTTTTTGTATTTATCCAACTTGAGCGACATCGTGTTTCATTCTAACTGTTAGGTGCCCCTCAACTGATAGCGCAAATGCTGATTTTTATGCAGTAACGTCTTATCTTATTTTGCGTTTTTGCCAGCTCCGAACCACTGAGTAGCGCCAAAGTCCTCTAATGCCGAAGTAGCCAATAATCGCGGATATGACACCACAGATAGCACAGCCTAATAAGAATGGAGGGCCAATAGTGCTCATCTGTTGCATGATGAATTCCCACGAAAGTTCAAAGTGGAAAGGTTGCGGAGGAACATGCATCACTAAAGCGCCAAGCTTATACGCAAAATAAAATAACACAGGCATGGTGATGGGGTTGCTTATCCATACCAAAGCGACGGAGAGAGGTAAATTGACGCCAAGCATGATTGCCAAACCTGCAGCCATGATCATTTGGCTTGGTAGCGGAACAAATGCCATAAATAACCCGACAGCAAAAGCCCCAGACGCCGAGCGACGATTTAAACACCACAAGTTCGGGTTGTACAACACATTGCCGAAGACCTTCAATGCTTTTTGGCGTTTGATCAATTCATGATCTGGCATGAAGCGTTTTATCAGCTTTCTAGGCATAGGACAGCATGACTCTCTCAGAAAAAAGTTGGACCTTGGCGTTATTTGTAGCGAGCGTAATTTCGTCAGCTTGGTGGCCGACAATACCAGATTGGCGTTGGCTGCTGCTGGGAATAATAACCACTGGCTCAATAATCAAATTACGTCGTGGCTTAATTAGCATAGGCGCAATTGCGGGCTTTATGGTTGTCATCGTCCACGGCAATGTATTGGAGTCTCAGAGACAAGCCCTTTTTCAAGCAGGGGAGAATATTACCATAATTGGTAAAGTTGACAGCCCTTTTACGCAAATAAGTCACGGATATGAAGGCATTGTGGCTCTAAAAAAGGTAAATTCTCAAACTCTGTTACCTTTTCTTAAACCTAAAATCCGTCTTATTACGCCTTTTCCACTCGATGTTAACAGTGAGTTTACGACATCCGTCTCGTTAAAGCCGATTACAGGCCTACGCAACGAAGCTGGTTTTGACGCTGAAAAGCACGCAATGGGTAAAAGTATTATCGCACGCGGTGTTGTTAACAAGGATGTTACCTGGATTATTCGTTCTACTACATCTTTGCGCCAAGCCATTATCGCTGATGTTTCGGAGGATGTGTCCTCCCTTCATCATTTCTCGTTAATAAATGCGTTAGTTTTTGCCGATCGCTCTTGGTTATCTAAGGAGGATTGGCAAGCACTCAGAGACAGTGGTTTACTGCACTTGGTCTCGATTTCGGGCTTACATATTGGTATGGCGTTTACTTTTGGGGTAGTGGTGGGCGGTGCCATTCGTTATGCGTTACCTCAATACCAGCTATTGCCTAGCTTATGTGGGCTGATGTTTGCCGTTGCCTATGCTTGGTTAGCGGACTTCTCATTACCTACTACCCGCGCGGTGTCTGTATGTGTTATTTACGTCGTTCTCAAATATACCTTAGTGCACTGGGCTTCCTGGCGGGTACTTTTGCTCGCGGTAGCGCTACAACTGCTTGTTCAACCTTTTGCATCGTATAGCATGAGTTTTTGGTTATCGTATTTGTCAGTTTGCGCAGTGCTGTTTGCAATCAATTTGGTTCGGCATCAAAACGGGGGCTGGAAGGCGAAGTTAAAAGTGTTATTGCTTACTCAATTGATGTTGAGTGCGTTAATCGTGCCTATTAGTGGCTATTACTTTTCTGGTTTCAGTTTGTCATCAATTGCATACAACTTGGCGTTTATTCCTTGGTTCGGATTTATCGTTGTGCCTTTGATGTTTCTGGCCCTGTTCTCATCTTTATTTCTTGAAATGATAGCAAAGCCTCTGTGGCAGTTGGTGGACTGGTCATTGCAGCCATTGAGCACGTCAATTCAGTACGCGATAGGCTCCTGGCAAGCCATTAGTATAGAAATGACAGGGTTGATTCTGGCGGGAATTATTTGCTTGGTGTTTCAACGATTCATGTTTCAGTACGCGTGGTGTTTGTTACTTGGCATTGTAATTAGTATTAAGCTCACATCGGAATATGATCAGCAACATTGGCGCATTGATGTACTAGATGTGGGCCATGGCCTTGCGGTGATTGTAGAAAAAGACGATAAAGTGTTGCTCTATGATACAGGTAAAGCATGGCAAAATGGCAGTATTGCGGAGCAGGTCGTCACTCCGGTCTTGCATCAACGAGGTTATGAAAGCATCGATACGATGATCCTCAGCCACTCCGACAATGACCATGCAGGAGGACGCTTGTTCATTGAAGATTCCTTTTCGCCACAGCGCAAACTCAGTAGCCAAAACTTTATCGGATATGAGTCTTGTACTCGCGGCGATCATTGGAAATGGCAAGGGTTAAATATAGAAGTACTTTGGCCTCCTGCTCTTGTTCAACGTGCATATAATCCGCACTCTTGTGTACTACGCCTTACCGACCCTATTTCTACGTTCAGTATGCTTTTTACTGGTGATATTGAGACCATTAGCGAGTGGATCTTGCTCAGGGAGCCTGAAAAGTTAAAAAGTGATGTGATGTTGGTCCCTCATCATGGTAGTAAAAGTTCGTCGAATCCTCGCTTTATTGAAGCGGTAAACCCGAGTGTGGCCGTTGCTTCTTTGGCAAAAAATAATCAATGGGGAATGCCGGCAGAACATGTTGTTACAGCATATCGCAAGCTTGACATTACTTGGCTTGATACTGGGGAATATGGTCAGGTAAGCTTCTCTATTCACCGTGATAATTGGCGCTCAGAAACCAAACGTAGCGATACATTTGAGCCTTGGTATAGGCAGATGCTGCGTAAGGGAGTAGAATGAGAGTCTTAATGTAAGAAAATAAAGCACTTCTATGTCGATAAATACTGATGAAACGACTTGGCAGACGTTTAAGCGTCTATGGCAATTTATTCGCCTTTACAAGTCAGGTCTTGTCGTTGCAGTCATTGCATTAGTTATTAATGCTATATCAGATACCTATATGATTTCCCTATTAAAACCATTACTAGATGAAGGTTTTGGGAACGCTGAATCTGATTTTCTACGCACGCTTCCATTGATTATTTTTGCCATGATGTTTGTCCGTGGCATAAGTGGATTTGTCTCCACATACTGTTTGAGCTGGGTATCCGGCAATGTGGTTATGCAAGTCCGCCGTATGGTATTCAATCACTTTATGCATATGCCTGTGTCTTACTTCGATAAGGAAAAGACGGGCAATTTATTGTCACGCATTACCTACGATTCAGAGCAAGTCTCTGCGGCAACTAGCCAAGCGTTAGTGAGCATCGTTCGCGAAGGTGCAAGTATCATTGGCCTGTTAGTCCTGATGTTTTACAACAGCTGGCAGTTGTCGTTAGTGCTGTTTGCTGTTGCTCCTGTTGTCGCGTGGGGTATTGGTGTCGTTTCTAAACGTTTTAGAAAAATATCCAAAAATATGCAGACAATGATGGGCAACGTTACTGCGTCAGCAGAGCAGATGCTTAAAGGCCATAAAGTCGTGCTGAGCTACGGTGGCCAGGATATCGAGCGTCAACGATTTGAGAAGGTCAGCAACCAAATGCGTCAACAAAGCATGAAGTTGGTGACTGCTCAAGCAGCGGCTAACCCTATCATCCAAATGATTGCGTCACTTGCTATTGTTGCCGTTCTTTACTTAGCAAGTATTGACTCGATTAAAGAGCAACTGACTCCAGGTACATTTACCGTTGTCTTCTCTGCGATGTTTGGTTTGATGCGTCCGCTTAAAGCGCTTACTAACGTTACCTCTCAGTTCCAACGTGGTATGGCCGCGAGCCAAACGCTCTTTGCGTTGATTGACCTTGAGCCTGAGAAAAACGAAGGTAAGTTGACAGTTGAACGCGCAAATGGCGATGTTTCAGTTAAAAACGTAAGCTTTACTTATACTGGCGCAGAAAAGCCAGCATTGGAAAATGTCAGCTTCGATATTCCAAGAGGGAAGACCGTTGCGCTGGTTGGTCGTTCCGGTTCCGGTAAAAGTACCATCGCGAACTTGTTCAATCGTTTCTATGATGTTGATAGTGGCTCTATCACATTAGACGGACATGATATTCGTGAATACGAGTTAAAGAACTTGCGTCAGCAGTTTGCGCTAGTATCACAAAATGTTCATTTATTTAATGACACGATTGCAAACAATATTGCTTACGCAACGGATGGAAAATACGAGCGTAGTGATATCGAGAAAGCGGCAAAACTCGCGCATGCTATGGAATTCATCAGCAAAATGGATGATGGACTTGATACCATGATTGGTGAAAATGGCGCGAGTCTATCTGGCGGTCAACGTCAACGTGTCGCTATTGCACGTGCTCTATTGCGTGATGCACCGGTATTGATTCTTGATGAGGCGACCTCTGCTTTGGATACGGAATCAGAACGCGCTATCCAAGCTGCATTAGATGAGCTGCAGAAAGACAAAACGGTACTCGTGATTGCGCACCGCTTGTCAACTATCGAGAAAGCCGATGAGATTCTTGTGGTTGATGATGGCGCCATCATTGAGCGTGGCAACCATGCCGATCTGATTGCAAAAAATGGTGCGTATGCACAATTGCACCGTATTCAGTTTGGTGAATAGACGCGGTGGTTGAAAAAATCTGGTTTGAAAACCATCCAATAAAATACCTCTTGTGGCCGCTTTTGTGGCCACTGAGTGTATTATTTGGAGCAATAAGTAAGTCTAAGCGAAAGCAATATCAAACAGGCCGTAAGCAAGCCTACAACGCGCCTATCCCTGTTATTGTTGTCGGCAATATCACGGCTGGTGGTAATGGCAAAACACCAGTTGTGGTTTGGCTTGTTGAGCAACTGCAACAGCTTGGGCTTAAGCCAGGGGTCGTTTCTCGTGGCTATGGAGCAAAAGCTCCTGCCTATCCGTTAGTGCTAAAAGAAGATACGCCTGCGAAACATTGTGGTGATGAACCTAAGTTGATTCATCGACGCACAGGAGCGCCTGTTGCGGTAGACCCGGTGCGTTCAAATGCAGTGAAAGCACTGCTTGAGTCAGGTGTGGATATCATTATTACGGACGATGGGTTACAACATTATGCGTTAGGCCGTGATATTGAGTTAGTGATTGTGGATGGGAATCGTCGATTTGGGAATGAAAGCCTCATTCCGCTTGGCCCACTGCGTGAAGGGGTCGAGCGTCTTGCTGAAGTCGACTTTATCATCACCAATGGCGGTCAAGCACATACGGGCGAAATCGCAATGACTTTAGCTCCATCTAAAGCCATTAACCTCAAGACTAAGCAACTTGTGGAAGTTTCTGAGTTAAAAGAGCTAGTGGCATTTGCAGGGATTGGGCATCCACCACGATTTTTTCATACACTAAACTCGATGAACGCAGATGTTAAAGTCACAAAAGGTTTTGCTGACCATCAAGACTTTGACCAACAAGAATTAGAAGCATTGGCTCAACAAGGGGCCAATGTGATTATGACCGAGAAAGATGCTGTCAAGTGCAGCCATTATGCGCAAGATAATTGGTGGTATCTGCCTGTATCTGCCCAGTTTGAACCAAACGATGCAGAGCAAATTTTAAATAGAATAAAAGAGGTTAAAGCGGCTTATGGATCACCGTCTGCTTGAGATTGTAGCTTGCCCTGTTTGCAAAGGTAAGCTGACGTACGATAAAGAGAATCAAGAGTTGATCTGCAAATTGGATCGCCTCGCTTACCCGATCAAAGAGGGTATTCCCGTTCTACTCGAGCCTGAGGCTCGTACTATGAGTATGGATGAGGGACGCTAATGTCTTTTACGGTTGTCATTCCTTCGCGTTATGCATCGAGCCGCTTGCCTGGTAAACCGTTAGCGGATATTGGCGGTAAGCCTATGGTTCAGTGGGTTTACGAGCAAGCGCTACAAGCGGGTGCGGAAGATGTTATCGTGGCAACTGATGACGAGCGTGTTGCTGATGCTGTCTCGTCGTTTGGTGGTAAAGTCTGTATGACCTCTCCTAACCACGAATCAGGTACTGAACGCCTTGCTGAAGTTGTTGAAAAGATGGCTATTCCGGCAGACCACATTATTGTTAATGTGCAAGGGGACGAGCCTTTGATTCCACCATCTATCATTCGTCAGGTTGCTGATAACTTATCGGGGTGTGACGCTCCGATGGCGACATTAGCCGTAGAAATAGACTCGGAAGAAGAAGTGTTTAATCCGAATGCAGTTAAAGTTGTGGCTAATGAGCAAGGCTATGCGATGTACTTTAGCCGAGCAACTATCCCTTGGGATCGCGATAACTTTGCCAAACAAGACAAAATCATTGCCAACCCATTAATGCGTCATATTGGTATTTATGCTTATCGAGCTGGTTTCATTAATACGTATGTAAATTGGGCTCCGAGCGCATTGGAGCAGATCGAGTGCCTTGAGCAACTACGAGTGCTTTGGTACGGTGAAAAAATTCATGTAGCGGTAGCGAAAGAAGCGCCAGCAGCCGGCGTTGATACGCCAGAAGATCTAGAGGCGGTGCGCGCTATTGTGGCGAAGCAAGCATAACCAAAGGTCACATTGAATTAAGAACGAGAAAGGCTCCTGAATTAGGAGCCTTTTTGTTGCTTATATCCAAGTATTAGTTAGATGTTTGTGTCATATTGGTTTCGTTTAGGGCAGGTCGCTAAGACTTCTCGGTGACCTGTGTCTTTTACTTCTTGCAGAATGACATCAAATCCCCACAATCGGTATACGTGTTTCAGAACTTCTTCGTAACTGTCATCAAGCGGGATTCGGTTATGAGGTACGTATTGCAACGTGAGTGAGCGGTCACCACGAACATCGACATTAAATACCTGAATGTTTGGCTCAAGATTAGATAAGTTGTACTGAGCGGCTAAGGTTTCTCTAATGCGTTTATAACCCATCTCATCGTGTATCGCGGCGACTTCAATAAAGTTTTTGTGGTCATCATCGTTGATCGCAAACAGCTTGAAATCACGCATTAATTTCGGAGAAAGGTATTGGCTAATGAAGCTTTCATCTTTGAAATTATGCATCGCGAA
Organism: Vibrio antiquarius; assembly: GCF_000024825.1. Classification (NCBI taxonomy): domain Bacteria; kingdom Pseudomonadati; phylum Pseudomonadota; class Gammaproteobacteria; order Vibrionales; family Vibrionaceae; genus Vibrio; species Vibrio antiquarius. The sequence goes on along the minus strand of NC_013456.1, from coordinate 2,628,977 downwards.
ATGTACCGCATCTAACCAATCGGTTCCTGCCAAATCCGGAAACCACTCCTTGTCCTCATCAGTTGGTTCTTCACAGATACGTTTAATATCTCGGAACATGGCAAAGCCCAAGGCGTATGGATTAATACCATTAAAGTAAGGGCTATTATAAGGCGGTTGAGCTACCACACTGGTATGGCTATGTAAGAACTCTAGTATGAACTTTTCGGATACCAAACCCTCATCGTAAAGATGGTTGAGAATGGTGTAATGCCAGAATGTTGCCCAGCCTTCGTTCATGACCTGCGTTTGTTTTTGCGGATAAAAATACTGACTGATTTTGCGTACAATCCGCACGACTTCACGTTGCCACGGCTCTAGTAGTGGGGCATGCTTTTCGAAAAAGTAGAGCAAGTTTTCCTGAGGCTCGCTTGGGAACCGCTCTTTAAGATCTTCCTCTTTGGTTTTGGCTCTTGGTACCGTGCGCCACAATTCATTCACTTGAGACTGTAAGTATGCCTCGCGTTCTTCTTGTCGCGCTTTCTCTTCGGTAATGGAGATTTTCTCTGGTCGCTTGTAACGATCTACACCAAAGTTCATTAAGGCGTGGCAGGAGTCGAGCAGTTTTTCCACTTCCTGTACTCCATATCGCTCCTCACATTCAGCTAAGTACTTTTTGGCAAACAGCAAATAATCGATGATGGAGCTAGCGTCCGTCCAGGTTTGGAACAGATAATTACCTTTGAAGAAAGAGTTGTGCCCGTAACAAGCGTGAGCAATCACTAGCGCTTGCATTGTCACGGTGTTTTCTTCCATCAAATAGGCGATACACGGATTGGAGTTAATGACAATCTCGTAGGCTAACCCCATTTGACCATGCTTATAGTTCTGTTCCGTTTGGATGAACTTTTTACCAAACGACCAGTGGTTGTAATTGATGGGCATACCAATACTTGAGTAGGCATCCATCATTTGTTCGGAAGTAATCACTTCTATCTGGTTAGGGTAAGTGTCTAGGCGATAGTGTTGTGCGACACGCTTAATCTCTTTGTGGTAGCGTTCCAACAGCTCAAATGTCCAATCCGGTCCATCTGGCAGCATTTTACTATTACGCTTCTTAGGCGCCTCTCCTGAGAGGTTTTTCGTTGCGGTACTCATCGCTAGCCTCCTTACGCCGTTTCTTTTTGGAATAGTTCACGGAAGACTGGGAAAATATCCTCCACAGAGCGAATGTTTTTCATTGCGAAGTTCGGAAATTCATCGGTGAGTTTTTCGTACTCATGCCATAGAGTTTGGTGCGAGCGTCGTGTGATCTCTATGTAGGAGTAGTACTGACAGTTTGGCAGTAGTTTGTTCACTAATAGATCGCGGCATCTTGGCGAGTCATCTGCCCAGTTATCGCCATCAGATGCTTGCGCAGCATAAATGTTCCATTGTCCAATTGGATAGCGCTCTTTTACGATTTCGTCCATCAGTTTCAATGCGCTGGATACAATAGTGCCCCCGGTCTCTTGCGAGTAGAAGAACTCGTGTTCGTCCACTTCTTTCGCTTGGGTGTGGTGGCGAATAAAGACGACGTCTACATTCTCGTAAGTACGAGTTAAAAACAGGTATAACAGAACGTAAAAACGTTTTGCGATGTCTTTCGTTGCTTGATCCATCGAGCCCGATACGTCCATCAAACAAAACATCACAGCTTGACTAGATGGTACAGGGCGTTTTTCATAGTTTTTAAAGCGTAAGTCGAAGGTGTCAATAAATGGAACCCCCTCAATTTTCTTACGCAGCTCTTCAATTTCAGCCTTCAAGCGGTTCTCTTCAAACTGCTGAGCGGGTTCAATGTTTTTGATACGAGCAAGTTCATCTTCTAGCTCTTTGAGAAGACGTTTCTTACCCGCGGTCATTGCCGTACGTCGTGCAAGAGATTGTTGCAGCGAACGTACTACCGCAATGTTTGAAGGGATACCAGCAGTTTGAAAGCCTGCGCGGTGCGTTTTCCATTCAGTAATTTTGGCAATTTGGTTTTTTTCTAGATTAGGCAGCTCGAGATCTTCGAACAAAATATCGAGGTACTCATCTTTTGATATTTGGAATACAAATTCGTCTTGGCCTTCTCCATCTGGACTGGCATTGCCTTCTCCCGAGCCACTACCTTGACCGCCACCTTTGGGACGCTCAATTTTATCACCAGTAATGAATTGGTCATTGCCGGGATGAACTCGTTCGCGAACACCACCTTTGCCTTGATGAAAGATCGGCTCATTGATGTCTTTGTGAGGGATAGAGACGTCTTCGCCCGTTTCCGTATTCGTAATCGAGCGTCGATTCACTGCGTCTGCTACCGACTCTTTTATTTGCTCTTTGTGGCGCTTCAAGAAGCGCTGTCGATTAACAGCGCTCTTGTTCTTGCCATTGAGCCTTCGGTCTATAAATTGCGCCATGAAATAGCCCTCTTCATGTTTCACAAGCGACCTAACTCAATACTGGGTTAGGATGACTTACGTACTCGTAGGTACCACTCAGAAAGTAGGCGAACCTGTTTCTCGGTATAGCCTTTTTCCATCATGCGAGCGACAAAGTCGTCATGCTTCTTCTGATCTTCAGAAGAGGTTTTCGCATTAAATGAGATAACCGGAAGTAGCTCTTCGGTATTGGAGAACATTTTCTTCTCGATTACTGTGCGCAGTTTTTCGTAGCTGGTCCAAACCGGGTTTTGACCATTGTTATTCGCTTTCGCACGAAGCACAAAGTTAACGATTTCGTTTCGGAAATCTTTCGGGTTAGAAATGCCAGCGGTTTTTTCGATCTTCTCTAGTTCAGCATTCAGTGAAGAGCGATCAAATAGCTGACCAGTTTCTGGATCTCGGTACTCTTGGTCTTGAATCCAGAAGTCTGCGTAGGTGACATAGCGGTCGAAGATGTTCTGACCGTATTCAGAGTAAGACTCGAGATAAGCGGTCTGAATCTCTTTACCAATAAATTCAACGTAGCGAGGCACTAGGTAGCCTTTCAAGAACTCGAGATATTTCTCTGCCGTTTCAGCAGGGAACTGTTCACGTTCAACTTGTTGTTCAATCACATAGAACAGGTGTACAGGGTTGGCTGCCACCTCGGTTTGGTCGAAGTTAAATACGCGCGACAAAATCTTAAAGGCGAAACGTGTAGAGAGGCCATTCATGCCTTCATCGACACCCGCATAATCACGATACTCTTGATAGCTTTTCGCTTTCGGATCGGTGTCTTTTAGCGTTTCACCATCGTAGACGCGCATTTTTGAGAAAATGGATGAGTTTTCAGGCTCTTTCAGGCGTGAAAGAATACTGAATTGCGCTAAAGTTTCGAGCGTGCTTGGAGAACAAGGAGCCTGAGACAGCTCACTGTTTTCGAGCAGTTTTTGGTAAATTTTCACTTCTTCGGATACGCGGAGACAGTAAGGTACTTTTACAATGTACACACGGTCGAGGAAGGCTTCGTTATTTTTGTTGTTACGGAAAGTCTGCCACTCAGATTCGTTCGAGTGAGCCAGAATCATACCGTCGAATGGAATCGCAGAAAGACCTTCAGTACCGTTGAAGTTACCTTCTTGCGTTGCCGTCAATAGTGGGTGAAGTACTTTGATCGGCGCTTTGAACATCTCAACGAATTCCATTAAACCTTGGTTTGCTTTACACAGCGCACCGGAGTAGCTGTAGGCATCTGGGTCGTCTTGCGAGTAATGTTCGAGTTTACGGATATCGACTTTACCAACCAGTGATGAAATATCTTGGTTGTTTTCATCCCCTGGTTCTGTTTTAGCAATACCGATCTGATCGAGAATTGAAGGGCGAACTTTCACTACCTTAAATTTAGTGATATCGCCGCCAAATTCATGAAGGCGTTTAGCGGCCCATGGCGACATAATCGAGCGAAGATAACGTTGCTCGATGCCATATTCTTTTTTCAAAATATCGCCGTCTTCCGTGGCTTTGAATAGACAGAATGGATGGTCATTCACTGGGCTACGTTCGCCATTAGCAGTAAGAACATAGATAGGCATCTGTTCCATCAAAGCCTTAAGTTTTTCAGCAAGTGAGGACTTACCACCGCCGACAGGACCGAGTAGGTAAAGGATCTGCTTACGTTCCTCTAAACCTTGCGCCGCGTGTTTTAGGTAAGACACAATTTGCTCTATGGCATCTTCCATACCATAAAAATCTTTAAAGGTTTCATAACGAGAGATAACACGATTCGAGAAGATGCGGCTCAATCTCGGGTCTTTTGCCGTATCAATTATCTCTGGTTCACCGATCGCCATCAGTAGGCGTTCTGCTGCATTAGCATAAGCGCTTTTGTCATCCTTACACAGGGCTAGAAACTCCTGTAACGACATCTCTTCATCTTTTGCAGCTTCATATCTTGATTGATAGTGGTCGAAAATACTCATGTCGCTTTCCCCTTTAATAGTCAGTCTACCGACGAACGTTGATTCAGGCTTTCCCACCTATTGTTATGCTCCTTGTTGTTTGAATATACGTCCTGTTATCACATTTGGTTCGTACAGAATGTAAGATTGGCGACACCAAAGACTTTGCTTTATGGACAGTTTTTTCATTACAACGGTGAGCGGTGGGTATGAATCTTTCAATCACAGCCTTTCTCTACTTAAGCCTAGTCGGGGATTTGCAATTTTGCTTAACAATTATGAATTTATTGCAAAAGTGACATTTGAATCACTCTTTCACTGAAGATGAATTTATGTCGTGAATAGGTGCAATAGAAATCAGATATTTGGCAAAGACAGAAGAGTCTCAGTGATTCATTGCTCTACATCGCACAAGGGAAGCGTAAGAAGGTGAAAAAGCAGCGGTAAGGTTGTGACAGGGCAAATAAAAAAGGAAAGCGAGTGCTTTCCTTTTCGTAGACGAATAGTTTATGCGCTGAAGATTTGTGCAAGCTCGTTTTCGCATAAATGGTACTGACGAGGGCAGTTGCGCCAAGTTTGTAGCATACGACGGTATTTATCCAGCATTGGCATTTGGCTGTTAAAGTGATGGTCTGCTTTATCAAATTGAGGGTACAGACCTTCAGAATCAATAAGGAAGCGTACGTAATGGACTTGTTGGGCCTCTGAAGCAATATCAAACCCAAGGAACTGCAAGCGGCGCTGATCCACTTTGTTACGATCTTCGGTATCGAGCATGTTGTAAGATTCTTGCATCGCGTGATACATCTCCATAACGTCGATGATCTCACGACACTCCGCTTCTGAGAGACAGCCGAAATCTTTATTCAACTCACGCATTTGTAGCTCATAGCCACGTTCAACGATCGTTTGTAAGCGTTTGTATTTGGCCGCATTACTTGGATCAAGTTGAGACATAAGGTTGTATTGGTTTGATAGAATCAAACGTTGAGCGTTTGACATTTCCATGATGACCTCACTAGATATCTAATACATTTTTAATGTGCTTAGGTTAACGCTTAAGACATGAGTGAAACATGATCTCAACACATATTTAATACTAAAAAATGGCAAGAACTGTCACTTTTGACCAGTTTAAAAACGCTTATTTATGGTAATGATTGTATATGTAGTCTCGGTCTGAAAATACTCTTAGCCACTCTGGCTTGAATACGGTTAAAACCGCCAGTGACATACCATTTAATAGGCCCTCAGGGAAGGCAAGCAACGGTACAAAAATAAAGTAGTTATGTTGAATGGTTTCCCAATCGTAATGACCAACCGATAAATGGTAAAAGGAGTTAATCAGCAGATGCAGGCTTCCTGTTATCGCGCCGTTGAAAAAACCTGCAACGAAGATGAACACAAAAATGTTTCTTGGCAAGTAGTGATAACTCAAAAGAAAGACGAGGTAACTAATGAAGATAGGAAGCAGGGCAGACAATACTAAAGACGTGGGTAACTGCAACAACGACACATCATGTAGCAGGTGGTTGACCAGCATTGCGGGGATACTGATTAGAAAGGCCATACGCCAACCATACATCATCGTCAGCGTTGTTAGCGCGAGAAAATGAATCTGTAGTCCTTCTTTTACGCCTGCTTGAGTTGCCCATAGGATGCTGAAAAAAAAGAGTGTTGCAAAAACGAGGTGCTGAAATGCTTTTTCCTTTTCAAGCTTGGGCCAAACTACTTTTTTCCAATCTGGTAGACAGTAGGCGAGCACTATCCAAAGTATGACAACCAGAGAGCCCAAGTTAAACCAATCCATGTTACTTCCTTCCTATGCGATCATGACGCAATCATTTCTATTGTTCTTTTTATACCTAAATCACCTCATAGAGATTCATTGAAGGTACTTAGGTATAGTTAAAAAAATACCAGCAATATGCTGGTATTTTAAAGAGGTTAGTCTTGCTGTTCACTTAGTATTTTACGTTATCGTTGTACTGCGCAAGAATGGATTGAATCTCGTCCATAGTTTCTTTCGGTGGAGGGTTTACCCCTTCGAGTGGGTATTCTAAGCCCAATGCTTCCCATTTATGGGCACCCAATTTGTGATAAGGAAGTAACTCGACCTTTTCGATGTTATCCATATCTTTAATAAACTCACCAAGCATGTGTGCTGCTTCAGGGTCATCTGTGTAACCAGGCACGACTACATAGCGAATCCAAGTTTTCTTTCCGATTTTTTGCAAGTAACGAGCAAAGTCCAATGTACGTCGGTTCGATACGCCGATGAGATCTTGGTGCACTTCATCTTTCATGTGCTTGATATCAAGCATTACTAAGTCTGTTGCATCCAGTACTTCATCAATAACATCAGTGTGTTTACGAACATAACCGTTCGTATCTAGACACGTATGAATACCTTCTGCTTTAGCTGCGCGGAAAAAGTCCCGTACAAATTCAGGTTGAAGCATCGCTTCGCCGCCAGAACAAGTAACGCCACCACCTGATGCATTCATGAAGTGGCGGTAACTTTTCGCTTCGGAAATGATCTCTTCAACCGTAACTTCTTTGCCATCATGCGTATCCCATGTATCGCGATTGTGGCAATACTTACAGCGCATCAAACAACCTTGCAAGAAGACGATAAAACGAATACCAGGTCCGTCTACGGTACCACATGACTCAAATGAGTGAATACGACCAGTTGTTGACATCTTTTGCTCTCATTACTAGTAAATTCTAGCTGTTATTTTATTACAAAAAGCAGGGTTAAAACAGCTTTGTCGGTACTAAAGGCAAGGTTATGTGAAGAAAGAAAACAGATAGACCAATCTAAATAAATGCTTGATCACAGGGTTGGTTAATACCAAACGAGAGAGCTTGCCTCGTATTTAGATTGGTGCGGATACAGGGATAAGTCAGCTTTTAGAAAAAGGCGAACACAGAGAAGGAGCCTGTGCCATAAACATCCGTTTGGGATTCTTCATAATCTGGCGTTTTTATCGTAAAGGTTAGGCTTGCACCGTAATTTTGGTTATACCAAGTTGCACCCGCTACGGCGCTTGCTTGCCAATTTTGCAGTGTGACGTCGTATGGCGCGGATGGCTCAGGAATACCAGGGCGATCGCCTTCGATGGTCATGTCATTGAAACGGTAACGACCTTCAAACCCCGTAAATAAGAACCAGCTTGAAGTATCCTGTGCGAGCATACTCGCTGAGAACGGGCTCTCAACACTAATATTGGCGGCTCCGATGCTACTTGCTAGGTTTGTACCCCAACGAAACATGACGCCTTGAGAGACATCACTACGGAAGTTACCTGCATTGATGTCGTTAATGTTGGTGATTTCCCATTGCGTTTTTTGTTCTTCGCTGCGCATCAATTTATTAAATACGCGGTAGCCAAGGCTAAACGCCACTTTATCGTCGATCTGGTAATCCCAACCTTGTGGGTCAGTCGAGCCTGTTATGCCGTGAACGATTTCTTGCGCTTTTTCTGAAAGCGAACTTTCACCTGTTGCACCGATGGTGAAGTTGTAGCGGACGGCTTTGTCATCAGTCAGAGAAAGATAGTTGATCTCAGTATGTAGATAACCCGCATATGGGCGATCATTGACCAGTGGGTAATCCGCTTCAATGTCGCTTGGAGTCCACATTTTGTGGCCAAGAACCAACTCTATTTTATCGATATTGGCGTGTACTGAGTCTGCCAGACTCAGCCATTTCCATTGGCTTTCTTGTTTCAGTTGGCCTGTTGCGTAGGAAAGAAAAATACCATTTGTGTAGTCTTGGTCGACGCCGAAAATACCATCATTGTCGAGTGTAAAAGAGACCGTAGACTTAGTGGATGCCATCGCAACTGGAGAAAGAAGAGTAAGAACAATTAATTTACTGAGTTTCATATACTTTATTTACTAACTTTTTTCGCATCATACGTAAGAATGTGGGCAAAATCTTTCGTAATATCACAACTTTCATTCAAGAAATAAAAAAAGGCTGATGCTTAGAAGCATCAGCCTTTGTTGTATCACTAAAACGTTATTTCACTAAAGTCTTATAGAGACTCTGTGAATGTACGTGCGATTACGTCAGCTTGTTGCTCTGCAGTTAGAGAGTTAAAGCGAACAGCGTAACCAGATACACGGATTGTTAGCTGAGGGTATTTCTCTGGGTGCTTAACGGCGTCTTCTAGAGTTTCGCGGTTAAGAACGTTCACGTTTAGGTGTTGACCACCTTCGATACCCGCTTCGTGGTGGAAGTAACCATCCATCAGGCCAGCTAGGTTAGCGCGTTGTGAACCCTCATCTTTACCTAGTGCATTAGGTACGATAGAGAATGTGTAAGAGATACCATCTTGTGCGTCAGCAAACGGCAGTTTTGCAACTGAAGTTAGTGATGCTACGGCACCTTTCTCATCGCGACCGTGCATTGGGTTAGCACCTGGAGCAAATGGAGCACCAGCACGACGACCGTCAGGTGTGTTACCAGTTTTCTTACCGTAAACCACGTTTGAAGTGATAGTAAGAATTGACTGAGTAGGGATTGCATCACGGTAAGTCTTAAGCTTACGGATTTTGCCCATAAATACAGAAACAAGTTCACATGCGATATCATCAACGCGTGGGTCGTTGTTACCAAATTTAGGGTAATCACCTTCGATTTCGAAGTCGATTGCTAGACCGTCTTCGTCACGGATTGGCTTAACTTTTGCGTATTTGATTGCAGACAGAGAGTCAGCCGCAACAGATAGACCAGCAATACCACAAGCCATAGTACGTTTAACGTCACGGTCATGTAGAGCCATTAGTGCCGCTTCGTAGCTGTACTTGTCGTGCATGAAGTGGATAGCGTTTAGTGCAGTCACGTACTGCTTCGCTAGCCAATCCATGAAGTGGTCCATTTTCTCCCACAACTCATCGTAGTTCAGTACATCGCCTTCGATCTTCGGCATTTGTGGACCAACTTGGATTTTTAGCTTCTCATCCACACCACCGTTGATGGTGTAAAGCATAGTTTTCGCAAGGTTAGCACGAGCACCAAAGAACTGCATTTGCTTACCAACAACCATTGGAGATACACAACATGCGATTGCGTAGTCGTCAGAGTTCATGTCTGGACGCATTAGGTCGTCGTTTTCGTACTGAATTGAAGAAGTATCGATAGACACTTTCGCACAGAACTTCTTGAAGCCTTCAGGTAGTTGCTCAGACCAAAGAACAGTGATGTTTGGCTCTGGAGAAGGACCCATTGTGTATAGTGAGTTTAGGAAACGGAAGTTTGTACGAGTAACTAGCGTACGACCGTCAAGACCCATACCACCCATAGACTCAGTTGCCCAGATAGGGTCGCCAGAGAATAGATCATCGTACTCAGGAGTACGTAGGAAACGAACCATACGTAGTTTCATTACGAAGTGGTCGATCATTTCCTGAGCTTGTTCTTCTGTGATGCGGCCAGCAGCGATATCGCGCTCGATGAAGATGTCTAGGAACGTAGAAGTACGGCCTAGAGACATTGCTGCGCCGTTTTGAGATTTAACAGCAGCTAGGTAACCGAAGTAAGTCCACTGGATAGCTTCTTGTGCAGTTTCAGCAGGACGAGAAATGTCACAACCGTATTTTGCAGCCATTTCTTTGATTTGACCTAGAGCACGGTGTTGCTCTGCGATCTCTTCACGAAGCTGCATTGTCATTTGTAGGTCTTCGCCGTTCTCGAAACGCTCTTGTAGAGAAGAGAACTGTGCGAATTTATCCTTCATTAGGAAATCAATACCGTATAGAGCAACACGACGGTAGTCACCGATGATACGACCACGACCGTATGCATCAGGAAGACCAGTCAATACGCCAGACTTACGACACGCCATGATTTGTGGAGTGTAGATGTCGAAAACGCCTTGGTTGTGAGTTTTACGGTATTCTGTGTAGATTTTCTTAACTTGTGGGTCAAGCTCGCGGTTGTAGGCTTTGCATGAACCTTCAACCATACGGATACCACCGTTAGGGATGATCGCACGTTTTAGAGGAGCGTCAGTTTGAAGACCTACGATAGTTTCTAGGTCTTTTTCGATGTAGCCTGCATCGTGAGCAGTGATGGTAGAGATAACTGAAGTATCAAAATCAACAGGAGCGTGAGTCGCGTTCTCTTGTTTGATGCCTTCCATTACCTTAGCCCAAAGCTTGTTAGTCGCTTCAGTACCTTCAGAAACTAGGAAAGATTCGTCGCCTTCGTACGGAGTGTAGTTCTTCTGAATGAAATCACGAACGTTTACTTCGTTTTGCCAGTCGCCTGCAGCAAAACCTTCCCAAGCTTTAGCAAATTGCTCTGCCATGACATACCTACCTTTTTAGTAGAAAAAAATACGTACTGCTTCGCCGTTGAGCCAGCTATCCCCAAGTTAAAGAGGGGAACAGTACACTCTTATGAATAACAATATTTATAGTCTTAAATTTAAATGTTCGAGTTACAAAACTATAAATATTGTCACTAGTTTTAACGTTTCTCTTTTTAAGCAACAGTTAGAGGTTAAACTAAAATTTTTTTGCAAACCTTAAACTAAATCAATAAATCCTCAAAAATCTCGATAAAAATGGGGTAGCGACTAGCGCTACCCACACATTTTCTGAACTGTCAGCTTTACAGCCAAGCTTGGATGCCATATTGGCCTTCAAGCATACCAACTGCAAGCATAGCAACTAAACAGATAATAAGTACGCTTACTGGGATCACAATCTTGTCTACAAACGACAAGCGAGACGCGCGCTCTTTATCACCAATTAAGCCGTTGTTATCTAAAAGCATAGTTAGTGCCCAAGCTAGAACAGGGTTAACGACTACTGAACCAAAGATACAGATGCCTGCTGCTTGTGAATCTTTTGAGTCTTTCACCATCTGCATGCCTGCTTCAAGTAGTGGCAGAGATACACCAACGAGAAGAGCAACGCGCATAACTGGTGGCCATACAGCAACATCCATAGGGAAACCAAGAATTGCAACAATAATACATAGAGAACCTAGTAAGATTGCACCGCCAGGAATAGGGCGCTTCGCGATTGCTGCAGGGATCATGTAAGTCCCCCAAGATGATGTGATGTTACCACCACCGACAGCGGTACCGACCATTTGGCGCACAGAACACATTGTCATTGTGTCATCAACGTCCATCAGTACTTTTTCACTCTTACGTGGGTAGTTCATTTCTTGGAAGATGCGGTGACCCAAGAAGTCAGGAGACCACATTGCTACAGCAAGAATTGCGAATGGTAGAGAAGCGATGAAGTGTTCCATATTAGGAAGACCAAGCATCCAACCTTCTTCTGTTGAACCCCACCAGTAGATTGGGTTTAGGTTTGGAAGACCCGTCTCGGTTACGAATTTAATATCGAAGCCTGCGCCAAGAATAAGTGCGATTGCAAGGCCAGTGAAGGCACAAACAGGGATTGCTAGCCAGCGTTTGTTCACTTTAGCAAGAAACGCGTACAGGCCAATGGTAACCGCAAGAACGATTAGACCAATGTAACCCATGCTACCTGCGGCAACTGTGTCGGATTGCAAACCAACAGCCCAAGCTTGAATGGAATTAATTTGGCTCATCGTTCCGGTTAAACCCAAGAAGATGAGAAGGCCACCAGCCGTACCTTCAGAGGTGAGGTTAACCAGTTTTGAACCACCTTTTAACAGGCTCAGAATTAAACCAAACACACCAATAAGAATTGCCAATGCAAGAGGGTGAGCACCAGCAAGCGCGATGGTACCAATAAGAGGGATCATTGGGCCGTGGTTACCTGCTAGGTTGGCTTTAGGATTAATAAAGCCAGAAGCAAGTACACAGAAAAGAAGTGCAGGGATGAGCATCTCTACACGGGCAACTTCGATAGCGAAATCTTTGCCCAGGTTAACATGGTCCCATGCGGCAGTTAGGCCTTCAGCCCAAGACATCATTACCGCTGAGTACATCGCGATAATACCAATCGTACCGGCAAGTGCTGGAACAAGATCTTCAAGTTCAAAACGGAAGTCACGACCTGGCAAGTTTAAGCCGAAACGACGCGGCTTCATAATTTGTAGTTCGTGGTCTAGGTAGTCTGAACGGCTTGCGAACTCAGATGCTGGACGATGAAGCTCACGGTAGCTCTTGGTCTCGATATCTGAATCAGAGTGCGTTTTGTTAACTGCGTCTGACATAGATTCCTCATATATTTAAAAGTTATGAATTCTTCATTCAATTGTGTTAATCCGCATCCTGCGGCACGCTTATGCTAGCTATTATTAGATTTGTTACACGTCGACATTGTGCCTAAGCATAGCTAATAACTTATTGTGTTGAGGCACAAAAAAATCCTCATCTTTTGGCAGGAGTCTAGCAAGATAGCCATTTAGGGTGATTGATTTAGATCACTTTAAGAATGGTTGTGAAATAAAACTACAGAAAGTTTCTGGCATGCGAATGAGATGGTGAAATCTTGTGTAATTTCATTACACAAGTTGCATAAAATTAGAATTTGTTGCTCTTATCGTTCGAGGGATTCGGGGTAAATATCAATATTCATGATGATTATATAAAGCTGGCTTTATTCTTGCTTTCTACAGAGCAAAGACGATTTTTTGGCTAATCATTGCCGCTCAGTTTAGGAAAAAGACATGAAACAGCTTAAAGTACTGCCACTAGTGGCAATCATCTCAGGGTTAATGGTCGGTTGTGGCGGCGGTGGCGGTGGCGGCGGTGGTGCTGCGCCGAAAACAGCGTTTACTTTTGATTTTGCTATACCAGCAACAATGACTGAAAGTGAAGCTACTGCGAAAGGTTGTACGGTGTATGACCACAAAACTGAGCTGAACGGTGATAAAACGGTTTTAACCTATAGCGCAGCGTCAAAAGAGCAAGTGACTAACTATGTTATCGGTTACTACTCTGATGCAGATGGCAAAAGAGCCGGAGACATCATCAAACCAACCGCTGATAACTTTAAGTTTTATCTTGAAGATATCCCTGACGGCGGCTTTGTAACGTTTCAAGCAATAGAATTTAACGGTAGAGAAGCTCGCGTAAATACGTTTTCAAAAGAATTCTTACAAGATAAGAAACTACGTAATGCCACGTTTGCCCTTAACCGAGACTCTTTGAACAAGTGCTTTACTGGCGGTAACTTAGCAAGCAATAAGTTTACTAACCTAGATTACCGAAATGCTGAATCAGGTGGTGGAGACTACAATTTTGTCTCGCAAACCGATATTTTCACGTCACCCAACCCTGATATGTTGCCTACCGATGAGCTTATGGGGCTTAAAGGTGAGCCTACGGCGTTGTTCCAGTATGAATCTGGTTCAAGCGACAAAGCGCTTTACCAGTATGGTATTGGTTCGTGGGGGACTGGTGAGATCGCCTTAGTCAGAGCGGATAATACGTCAAACATTTATTCGTCTTCTGATTATACTTACGACACTCTCCACATTGGTTTTATTACTAACGGCTTTGCGTATGATGCGCTGAAGCTAGATAAAACGGCCGTTGAATATAATCGCCCTAGTGCAACGAATAAAGAAACTTGGGTCTACATGGCGTTCTCAGAGAATCAAGTTAATGGTTGGGACTCTCTACTTAACGAAACGGTCTCTGATGGATGGGATATTGACGTTGATCCAAGCTCTTACTTAAATATTGATAACCTGCCAAACACAAAACCAAATGTATCAACACAAGGAAGTGCAGACTCGGTGATTGATCTGGACATGGGTTTAACATCGTCTACAGAAGGCTTTACTCGTGTTGCTTACTTTGCGGCTTCAGGCGACTATAAAGTCACACATCGTATTTTCACAAAGAGTGACAGTGACTCTGTTGTTGTTCCTGAGCTCCATTACTACAATTTCCCAACATCAGCCGTTAACGGTTTGAAAGTTTCAGCTTCGGACGATTTTAATCGCACTGCTTTGGTATTGAGTGACGATAGCAATATCGACTCTAAAGTTTTCATGAGCTTCTTTTCTAATGGTGAAGCGTCAGAGCCTGAGCTAGATGAAGACTTGGATGGCATCATTACTTCTGAAAAAGAAGGCCTAGAAAATGAAGTGACATTACGTACTTCAAACTCATTGGTAGTCAGTCGTTTTAATTAATTCATTACGACCCTAAATAAGTTTCAATTAACACTTTTGTAAATTTATTAAGCCCCTTCTAAAGGGGCTTTTTTATATTTAATATTCAGCTTTTGAAGAATAAGTTGCTATATATTGCATATTAATTTGGCTATCGTATCTTTCTATTCGAATTATTTAGGTTAATAATTTGTTGCAAGTTTCAGGGTGTGGTGCTAATTTGTTCCGAATTAGAGAGGGCGGAGTCCCTTAATTGCAGTGACAAAAACACAGGGAGTAGAGCGCATGAATGATGTACCAGCGCTAGATATAAAAGACCTGCACAAAACATTTGGACAAAATGAAGTTCTCAAGGGAATTTCTCTTGCCGCGCACAAAGGAGATGTCATCTCCATCATTGGCTCTTCCGGTTCTGGTAAGAGTACCTTTCTTAGATGTATAAACTTGCTAGAAACGCCTACCGCAGGCGAAATTTGGGTGAATGGTGAATTAATCCAAATGAAGAACAACCGAGCAGGGGAATCCGTTCCTGCTAATGAAAAGCAAGTGCAACGTATTCGCTCACGTCTAGCGATGGTGTTCCAAGGTTTCAACTTATGGTCACACCTGACAGTACTAGAAAACGTGATTGAAGCCCCTGTTCATGTTCTAGGCGTACCAAAAGCCCAAGCGATTGAAAACGCAGAAGTCTTGCTTAAGAAAGTAGGCCTATATGAGCGTAAAGACTATTATCCTGGGCACTTATCTGGCGGTCAGCAGCAACGTGCCGCTATTGCCCGTGCGCTAGCAGTTGACCCTGAAGTGATGTTGTTTGACGAGCCAACCTCTGCGCTTGACCCAGAACTTGTTGGGGAAGTATTAGGGGTAATGAGAGATTTGGCAGATGAAGGACGAACCATGCTGGTGGTCACGCACGAGATGGCATTTGCGCGAGACGTATCAAACCATGTGATGTTCTTGCATCAAGGCTTAGTGGAAGAACAGGGAAATCCAGCTAAGCTATTTACAAACCCGGATTCAGAACGATTACAGCAGTTTATCTCATCCATTTACTAATATTTTTAGGCGGCAGACTATTGCCTCCTAAGCCAGCACAACAAACAAAACGAAATAAAATAGCAATCACAGGAGTATGGAAATGAAAAAGTGGTTATTAGCAGCAACGATCGCTGCAACGGCAGTATCTGGTGTCGCTCAAGCGAAAGAATGGAAAACAGTTCGCTTCGGCATTGAGGGTGCTTACCCTCCGTTTAGCTGGACAGAAACTGATGGTTCTCTGAAAGGCTTCGACGTAGACATGGCCAACGCGCTTTGTGAAGAAATGCAAGTGAAATGTAAGATTGTCGCGCAAGA
Source organism: Vibrio antiquarius (assembly GCF_000024825.1). Lineage (NCBI taxonomy): Bacteria > Pseudomonadati > Pseudomonadota > Gammaproteobacteria > Vibrionales > Vibrionaceae > Vibrio > Vibrio antiquarius. Next base: position 2,613,156 of record NC_013456.1, on the reverse strand, counting down.
TTGGGATGGCATCATTCCTTCTCTATTAGCGCGTAAGTACGACGCAATCATCGCTGCGATGTCTATTACTGAAGAACGTAAGAAGAAAGTCGATTTCACTGGCAAATACGCACTGATTCCAAACAAATTTATTGCCAAGAAGGGTGCGAATCTGGATTTTGACAACCTAGATGGCAAGAAAATCGCCGTTCAACGTGCAACAACACACGACAAATATCTGACAGATAACTATGGCGATAAAGTAGAGATTGTTCGTTACGGTTCTTTTGATGAGGCTTACCTAGATTTAGCCAATGGTCGTGTTGCCGCTGTATTGGGAGACGCCTCTGCTCTAGAAGAAGGTGTGCTTAATAAAGCGGGCGGCGACGCGTACGAGTTTGTTGGTCCGTCATTGACCGATCCTAAGTGGTTCGGTGAAGGTTTTGGTATTGCCGTGCGTAAACAAGATAAAGATCTAACGAAGAAATTGGACGCGGCGATAATTTCACTACGTGAGAAAGGTGTTTATCAAGAAATTGCTGGTAAATACTTTAACTACGATGTGTACGGTGAATAAACCGTAATTAAGCGACCGTTGGCTTGTTCCTAGAAGTAGTCAACGGTCGATTTTTTGAGTTTAGGGATTAGGAACTCACCTATGCTAGATTTACAAGGATACGAAGCTTCGATTTTAAAAGGGGCTTTAGTAACGATAGAAGTTGCAGTGCTTTCACTCCTTCTTGCCGTGATCTTAGGTATGCTTGGCGCATTAGCTAAGTTAGCGCCTTACAAATGGGCAAGGGCGATTGCCACTCTTTACACCACCGTCATTCGCGGCATTCCTGATTTGGTTCTGATGATGCTGATTTTCTTTGGTGGACAAATACTTTTAAACAATAGCCTGTACTCCATTAACGAAACGCTCAATGAGTGGTTTGCTTCGAGTGATCCAAACCATGAATGGACGTCTTACTTACCCGACTATATTGATGTCAGCCCATTTATTGCAGGTGTACTCACGATTGGTTTTATCTTTGGTGCCTACATGGCGGAGACTTTTCGCGGAGCGATCATGGCGGTGGACAAAGGTGAACTAGAAGCGGCGAAAGCTTATGGTATGAGCTCAGCCTTATCGTTTAGAAGAATCTTACTGCCTCAGATGATTCGTCATGCATTACCTGGATTTGGTAATAACTGGTTAGTGTTACTCAAGACCACTGCGTTAGTTTCCATCATCGGCCTGGATGACATGGTGAGAATGAGCTCGTTGGCGGCGGGTACGACGAAAATGCCGTTTACCTTTTACATGGCTGTCGCGCTCATCTTTCTGTTTTTTACCAGCGTTTCGACCGGGCTACTCAAGCTTGTTGAGCGTAAGTTCAGTATTCATGCGAGGTAAGTTATGGATTTTTCTTTGATTATTGAAAGTTTCCCAACTTATCTTCAGGGACTTTGGACGACAGTTTGGCTGGTAGGATTAGCGTTGGTTATCGGTTTGTGTGTCTCGATTCCATTAGCCGTGGCACGTAATAGTACGAATTATGCCTTTAGCTTACCTTCTTGGGGATTCATTTACTTTTTCCGTGGAACGCCGTTGTTGGTCCAGTTGTATTTGATTTACTACGGTATGGATCAGTTCTTTCCTGTGAAAGATACCTTGTGGGAAAACGCCTGGTTTTGTGCTTTAGTCGCTTTTATTCTTAATACGTCGGCTTATACAGCAGAAATTATTCGTGGTGCGATTAATGGCTTGCCCAAAGGTGAAGTAGAAGCTGCCAAAGCGTATGGGATGAGTAAGTTTATGACATACAGACGTATCATCTTGCCTAGTGCACTGCGTCGAGCATTACCAGCTTATTCAAACGAAGTGATTTTCATGCTGCACGGTAGTGCGGTCGCGGGTATCGTTACCATTATGGATCTAACTGGCGCTGCGCGTTTAGTTAACTCACGTTACTATGCGCCATTTGAATCTTTCCTAACGGCGGGGCTGTTCTACATGGCACTGACGTTTATGATCTTGTGGTGCTTTAAAGTGGCAGAAAAGCGCTTCTTGGCATACCTACGTCCTTTAAGTTAATAATTAATGTCAGCAATGGTATCGAAATGGGTACCATTGCTTTTTGATGATTTTGTTATCTTCATTCCTATTTTTCCTACCGATACAAAAGACTATTTCTTTTTATTCATGTACTTACATTAATATTTGATAAACCCATTGTTTAGTAAGTAAAAATGAAAAAAACAATTCTATCGTTGGGCCTTGCCGCCGTTGCCACTGGATGTGGTGGGGGAGAGGGAGAGTCACAACCTAATGCTCAAGTAAAACCAACGCCAGTTCCAGTTCAACAAGCTCTGGAAACTGGTAATGCACTGCTCGTTTCTGACCCGAACGATTTCATTCGAGAAAGTCGGCAAGTTGTGGAAGGGCACAAGAAACAGTCGAATACGATCAAATCTGCAATTGCGAAAAACCTTTCTGGCCTTTATTGGGATCCAACCCATGATGCAGCGATCTTGGCACCTCAGTATGGGTTCAACGACACCATCTTGATGACCAACAAGGCCATGGCTAGCGGTTATAAAGATCAGGCGTTGTCAATTGGCGTTGCTGGAGAAAAAGCTAATGGTCAACGTTATGCGCTATTAGGTAGTAACCCATTTAGAACGGCACAACGCTTTCCCGAGTCTTCGAATGCAGCGATGACGCAATGGCTAAGCAACCTGGTCACTTGGTTGTCAGGCGGAGCTACTTCAAACGTTGTCATCGCGCAAATGGATCAGTCTTATTACTTCCCTGATGAGCAAGCGACTCGGAATTGGCTGAAAGACAATGTTTCACAAGAGTTGGCGTTTAACGAGGCCAACCTATGCGATGGTTCGAAGCTACTTAGCTGCTTGCAAACCAATACTCCAAACTTATTGATCTTGTCACAGCATCTGCAATCTGGCGACACCAACCAACAAGTACTCGATGCTCTGGCATACGCTGAGCAAGCCCAAATTCCTGTTCTATACCTGCATTGGGATGGAGGACTAACTGAACTTGGCCGAGACATTTTGGAAAAATTCCATGTTGATTATGTGGGAGATAACTATTGGCGTAAGTTAGGCTTGGTTGATTGGGCGCCTTCATCACTCATGAACTTCGTGCCAGACTCTGTTGCTACGCAACAAGCGCTGTTGTCTCGTTTTGAATCTCAAAACTTCAATGTTGACTTGTCACAGTGTGATGACAAATCTTGTCCTGATACTGCGAATATGGAAAGTCAATTTTATGCAGGGGCAAACAGTATTCGCCATCGGTTGAAAAAGCTTGATGAACAAAAAGTAGATTTGTTTAATCAAGATGGCTACCAATACGAAAAACTCATGGTATTGCTGGCTGATCACTATCGTCAAACGGTTGTGTTCCCAATGGACAAACAGTCAACCCAAACGACCGAATTCCTAAAGTCGTACTTTGCCGATTACGTGCAATACAACAGCCGAAGCGTAAACCCAAAACAACCAAATATGGGGAACTTCAGCCGTAGTGAGTTTAGCCCTGAAGTAAAGAGAATCAGCGCAACGATTAATATGGAATCAAAGCGTAACTTCCGCTCTGCTGGTGTGTATGCGCTTCCTGGGGAGACCTTTACGGTCACGCGCAATGACAGTAATGAAGTGACGACTAAAATTGTCATCAACAGTTTAAGAAGTGGCGCAACTCATGAGTTCAGCAAAGATGGATACACGCGACCAAAAATGCTGACTTCTTTCGCCTATGAGGTGAAGCCGGGTGAAACCATCACGCTGACTTCACCTTATGGCGGGCCTATCCAGGTTCACTTTAACAATAATGATGTACCAGTAGCTCTAACATTTAGCCATGTAGCGCAACACCCTGTATGGAGAAGTGAAAAGGATAACGATGCGTTTATTCAGGAGCTTGAAGCGAATTTGTTCGATTGGGCTGAACTGATCACGCCTGGATTTGAGGTACACTCTAAACGTGACAAAATGCTTGAATCTGTCAACGATGAGATGTGGTCGACACCAGCTGAAATGGCGCTAGCGACAGAAGAGTATGTTCATAACTACCCACATGTCTTGGCTGGTTTCCAAGGGCCGGGTATCGATGAGGTTCCGGAAATTATCCAGTATGCCAAAAATCAAGGTTGGGAAATCGCCAATATTGATATGGTGAAGCATATGAACGCTGACCAAGCGACGTGTGGTTACGGCTGTTCTGGTAACCCATACGATGCTTACTGGTCATTCAGCCCACTCGGTCACGGTGATTTACATGAGCTTGGTCATGGCTTGGAAAAAGGTCGATTCCGATTTGCTGGTTGGGAAGGGCATTCAACGACCAATTACTACTCGTATTACAGTAAGTCTCGTTTCTTCCAGAATACGGGGAAAGTTTCAACTTGCCAAAGCTTAGATTTCAAAGGCCAGTTTGAATTATTGCAAGCAAGCCGAACTCAAGCGGATCCAAACGCTTACATGGCAGCGCAAAATCAAACTGGTTGGAGTTGGGGAGCTCGCGTTTACATTCAAATGATGATGGCGACGCAGCATGAAGGTGTACTGCAAAATGGTTGGCATTTATTGGCGCGATTGCACCTGATTGAACGTGAGTTTAACCGCTTGAAATCGGATGATGCGCTTTGGAATGAGAGACGATTGAGTATTGGTTTCACCAACTACTCTCGTGAAGAGGCAAATAGCATCTCAAACAACGACTGGTTGCTTATTGCTCTGAGCTACATCTCTCAGCGAGACATGACGAGCTATTTAGATATGTGGGGCTTCTCGTTCACAGAAAAAGCGAAACAGCAGGTTGTGGCGCTGAATCTACCGCCGATGCCTCTCACTTACTTTGCAAGCAGCAATACCGGCTACTGTCTGAACGAATTTGCTCAAACGCCAGTCAGTGTTGATGGTCAAACGGTTTGGCCGCTGAACTAGCTGAGTAGAAAGTAACTTGCATGAAAAAGGGAGACAGAGTCTCCCTTTTTCATGGGATAAGCTTAGCGTTGAGTCCCGCTTATTGCTCAGTTATGTATTACTTGAACGTCGACCAAATTGGAGCGTGGTCTGAAGGTTTTTCAATACCGCGTAATTCATAATCGATCCCCGAGTCAATACATTTTTGCGCGAGAGAAGGGGTCGCCAAAATGACATCAATTCGTAGGCCTCGGTTATCATCAAACCCGCGAGAGCGATAATCAAACCACGAGAATTGATCGTTCACTTCTGGATATAGCTTGCGGAAGGTGTCCTCAAAGCCCCAATCTAGCAAGGTTTTCAGCCATTCGCGCTCTTCCGGTTGGAATGAACATTTACCTGTTTTTAGCCAACGCTTACGGTTTGGTTCGCCGATACCGATATCTGCATCAATAGGGCTGATGTTGATGTCACCCATAACAATCAATTGCTCGTCACTATTGTGATGATCGTTTAGGTAGGTCATAAGATCTTTATAAAACTGACGTTTGTATGGGAATTTTGTTTCGTGGCTGATGTTATCCCCTTGAGGGAAGTAGCCGTTTAGCACCGTGACCTTTTCGCCGTTTTCATTTAAAAACGTTGCCATGATCATGCGCTTTTGGTGCTCTTCGTTATCCGTCGGGAACCCTTTTTGTACGTGTAGAGGTTCTTGCTTACAAAGCATTGCGACGCCGTAATGCGCTTTTTGACCATGGAAATACACTTTGTAGCCCATGGCTTCGACAGCTTCAATCGGGAATGCTTCATCGTGAACTTTAATTTCCTGAAGGCCAATCACATCTGGTTGGTGTTTGTCGATTAGCGCTTGGAGTTGGTGCAGTCGCGCACGTAGTCCATTGATGTTAAAGCTGATTACTTTCATTGTTTATCCTTTTTGAGGGCGTACTTTTTTATGAATAGTATCATTGTGCAAGAGCACTGAAAACGAGTCTCGGTGAAAGGAGCGAAACGTTGGGCTACTTTGCTTTTAATTTGTTTTCTAAGTCGTTTTGCACGATCTTCAAAGCGTTAAGCGCAACTTCTGGATCTATCTCATTGCTCTCAAGTAAATAGATCAAATCGACAGCCAATTTGATCTCTTCAGGTGCGTCATCTAAAGGCGAGGTTGGTTGATCGGCCATTATTGGTGTTTTTCCCTATGTGTAATTTGGTTCTCTAGTTTCAGAAGCGCTGCCTCACAACGTGCCAAACGTTGCTCGGTCGCTAGCAACACTTTCTGAGCCTCGGCACGCATAAAACTAGGAGCGGTTTCGACAGCACGTTCTTTTTCTAACACCATTTCGCGCAAGCGTCTTGCCCACTCTTGGTGTTGAGCGAGTTCCTGGTAAAGCACGTTAATAGGCTTGCGGAAATGGCTGCTATGTTTGATCTCATTCTTGCGAATTTTGGTGGTAGAGATCTCGCGTTGAATCGCACCGATTTGCGCTACTAACCGTTCAGTGAGGTACTCAGCACGCAAAGCGGTGAGCTTACCTTCATTTTGCTCACGCACAATCGCATCCAGCGTAGCTTTTGCTTCTTTTACGCAAGGAGTAAGTAAGCGAGAGCGACAACCAAATAAGCGCTCATCAAAAAGCGGAACATGGTGTTCGCCTCTTTGACGGTCAAGAACAGCGGCTTGCTTCGCCATTTGTTCTAGGTTTTCCTGGAGTTGAGAAATGTTCATGACAAACCTACAAACCATGCGTCATAAGCCAATTTTATGGCCAGTATACTGACGACAGTAACAAATACAGGGCGAATGAATTTAGAACCAAACCGAATGGCGGAATGTGCGCCAACAAAAGCGCCAGCCATTAAACATACCCCCATTGTTAAGCCTAGCACCCAGTTGATATGACCGAGGACTGCAAACGTGATCAAAGAGGTAAAGTTGCTGGTAAAGTTCATTGCTTTTGCTAAGCCAGAGGCGAGCAAGATATTCAGCCGATACAGAGCCATTGAACTTACCGTCCAAAAAGCCCCAGTACCAGGCCCTGCGAGCCCGTCATAGAACCCTATGGATAATCCTTGCATGTACTGTTTTCTATGAAGTTTTGGACAAGGCTCGGGAATTGGACTTTGATGAGGAGAGTGCGGTGTTTTATGGAAGACGGTGTATAACGCCGCCGCTAAAATAACAAGAGGTAACCCTTTTTCTAGCCAATCCGTGCTAATCGCGTCCACAAGTAGGGTACCTAATGTTGCTCCGACAAGCGTCGCAACAAATGCTCTTCCCCAACATTGAGGCTTGAATAAACGTTTCTTGTAGTACGTAAATGCCGCAGTAGAAGAGGCAAAGGTAGCCGCAAGTTTATTGGTGCCTAGTGCAATATGGGGCGGCAAGCCCAACGATAGTAGAGCAGGTACGGTTAGCATGCCACCACCACCGGCAACTGCATCAATAAATCCAGCGACAAAAGCGACAAGCGCCAACACCAACAGCATAGTTGGCTCAATCATTTCCATAAATGGTGATTCTTCTAATATTCTATTTTACGTTTAAATGGAGGTAGTGAGTCGATTAAGGCTTGTCCGTATCGCTTAGTGACTAGGCGTCGATCAAGAATCGTTACTCTACCAGAATCTCTCTCTTTACGCAGTAAGCGACCTACGCTCTGGATCAGCTTTTTGCTTGCGTCAGGTACAGTTATTTGCATAAACGGGTTTCCACCTTTTTTCTCGATATATTCGGAGTGAGCCTGTTCGACAGGAGAGGTTGGAACACCAAATGGAATTTTTGTAATCACCAAGTTTTCAAGTAATTCGCCAGGTAAATCTAGCCCCTCAGAGAAACTGCCAGTACCAAATAAGATGCTGGTTTTATTTGATTCTATTAGCTTTTTATGTTTTTTTAGAATTTCTTGACGTGAGCTTTCACCTTGAACTTGCAACGCCCAGCCTTTTTTTATGAACTCCGAAGACAGCGCCTTCGCAACTTGGTTCATCTGCCAATAGGATGAGAATAATACTAAGTTGGCTTTCTTGTCTTCCAAGTACTTAGGCAATATCTCAATAAGATATTCAGTAAATTGAGGCGCTGGTGGTTCATATTTCATCGCAGGGATGAGCAATTCTGCCTGGTTTTGGTAATCGAATGGTGACGCAAGCGCTAAAAACTGTGTGCCTGACTCTGGTTTTCCATCAATACCAACCTGATGGCAAAAGTAATGGAAGGAGTTTAATGCACGCATCGTTGCGGAAACTAAAATGGCGCCAATGCACCTGCTCCAAATTTGTTGGTCGAGTTGCCATCCAATTTCAAGCGGAGAAACACTCACAATGAAATCACCCTCGCGATCGGGGTGGGTTTCTAACCAGCGAGCTAAAGGCGCACCTTTTTCACGAGTTGGCTCAGCCATCAAGTGCCAGACTTGCGCCAGGTTTTCTAACCTTTGAATGTAGAAGCCGAGCTCTGCAAGCGCTGGTTCAGCTAATCTTGTCGCAAGCTCACCATCTTTTACTCTTTCCGCAATAAGGTCGGCAATTTTTGCCACACTTTGATTTGCTTTTTTACTGAACTGCTTTAACTCTTTGGATTGGTTCTCTAGCCATTCTGGTAGTTCACCGTGCTCAAAGCGGTAGATACTCTCTTCAAATTGAGCTGGATCGAACTGTTTAGGCAGTTGAGTCAGTGCTGGTATCAAGTTCTGAACCGCGTCTTGAAGGTCGTTGCGAAATCGAGCTACGCGCTTCTCGTCTGCGAGCGATGAAAACTTGCTAATCGACTGATTTAACTTCTCAAGCCATGCTGCCGCACCTTTTAAGCTCGCAGATGCTGAAGCATGATCGCGGGCGACATGAGGCAAGTGATGTGCCTCGTCAAAGACGTATATCGTGTTTTCTGGCTCAGGTAAGATTACTCCGCCCCCCAAGTCTGCGTCTGCCATGACGAGAGAGTGGTTCGCAATGATGACATCATTCTTATCCAACTCTGAGCGCGCTTTTTGGAATGGGCAGCCGCGATGGCCGGGTAAGCTGTTATTACAACTGTGTTTATCACTAACAATCAGTTGCCATAGCTTATCATCAATGGTTTTAGGCCAAGAATCACGGTCACCGTCCCACTTACCTTGCGCAAGAGAGCGATGCATTGTTTCCAACAGCTCTATATCTCTTTGCTTAGGCTTGGTTTCGAACATGGCTAACTGACCACCATCAGCGCCACAAGCTGAAGCAAGTTTTTCTGCACAACAATATCGTTGACGGCCTTTTGCCAAAATAAAAGAAAACTCTCGGTCGGTAATCCGACGAAAAAGAGGGAGGTCTTTATTTATGAGCTGTTCTTGCAGAGCTACGGTCGCCGTTGAGATAACCACTTTTCTATTGTTATGTACAGCCACGGGGATGGCAGCCATTAGATAGGAGAGCGACTTACCAATTCCAGTCCCTGCTTCTGCAACCAGTATTCGGTTAGATTTGTGGTACTGACCGCACAGCGTTTTTGCAATCTCTGCAACAAGGTAGTTTTGTGCTCTTCTAGGTACAAAGTTATCAAGTTGATCTTGCAGGTTTTGATAGCTATTACGAATCGATTTTTGAATGTTACTGGTCAGCATACGGGCCTCAAATGCGTTGGAGGCGAATAGTAGCACACATCACTAGTTGTACAGTAGTTCACAAAACGGAATGCTTTTATGAGGAATGTAGATCTTCTTCACAAAAAAATATTGAACCTTATCTAAATGAAATTAATTTCATTATATGAAAAATATAAAACTCCAAATATGATATTTGTATGGTTTTTTATCCTATATATTTTGTTTTTTAGTATTTGTTTTGGGTTTAAAATCTCATTGTTAATGGTTTTATAAATTATGAAAAATCAAGAGGATTGATTAGATGTTCGTCGAATAAATAAAGATAAACTTTTCAAGTTATTGTTTTTAAATGTTATTTTTGTTTTTTTACATTGGTATTTAGAAAATTTGACAGCCAGAATAATCTTTTGCACTCTTAGCTCCAGATTTTGAGAAGGCGCTGTATAACGTTTTGTTAACGCTCTATCTCAAACATATAAAAAAAGGGAACCGGACAAGGATATCCCGAACTAAGAAAAGGCAGTGGATTAATTATGAAAAAAACTCTATTAGCACTAGCTGTAGTTGCGTCTGCAACTTCAGTGAACGCAGCTGAAGTATTCAAATCTGAAGAAGGTTCTGTAGATTTCTACGGTCAGCTACGTCCAACTCTTCTATTCCTAGACAGCACAGACCACACTGCAGAGCTAAACACTAGCTCTTCTCGTATGGGTGTAAATGGTGTTTACGTTGTAAACGACAACCTAAAAGTTCTAGGTGAAGTTGAAATCGGTGTTGCTCTAGGTGACAACTACGGTGCAGGTGCTGATTCAAGCGAGCGTACTGATGACTCAGTATACGTACGCCGTCACATCTTTGGCTTCGACATGGGCGATATGGGTACACTTCGTTTTGGTAAAGAAGGTACTTGGGCTGATGACATCTACGGAGCTGATTACTCATACTTCTTCGGTGGTTCTGCACTTCTTTACGGACACGCGTGGAACAACTCTTCTCAAATTAAATACGCTTACGAAAATGACGCATTCTGGCTAAAAGCTGGTTACGCGCTAGGTGAGAAAGATCAAAACGAAGAAATCCGCGAAGTATTCGTAGGTAAGTCTTTCAATGACCTATCTGTACACGCTGGCGTTCTTTCTTCTGAGAACAAGATTGCTTCTAAAGGTAACAACACTGAGAACCTATCTTTCGAAGTAACTGCTGAATACGCTCTAGATGAGCACACTCTAGGTGCTACGTACTACTACAACGAAAATGAAGACAAAGCAGCTAACGAGACTATCGATTCTCACGGTATCTCTCTAGCAGGCATGTTCGCTGTAGCTCCTAAAACAACACTTTACTCTGGCTACGAGCTAGTAATGTCATCTTCTGACAAATCTGGCAAGAAAGATGGCGACCAATCTAAGTTTTACGCTGGCGTTGAATACAAGTTCTCTAAATGGGCTCGCGTATTCGCAGAAGCGGGTTACAATTTTGATGGTGATAAGCTAGAAGCTGGTAAAACAACTGCAGAAACTGATTCTAAAACTGACTTCGGTGTTGGTGCACGTTTCTACTGGTAATCAATACCCAGTTTGATATTGTAAGACCCAGCTATATGCTGGGTCTTTTACTATGAAGATAAGGATGAAAAACTCTATGCAGTTATCATTAAAAGTGGCAATGGCGTTGTCTATTCTTGCCAGTACAAACCTTTATGCTGCAACGACTTTAGTGGTTCCAGAAGACGTGAAGTTACTGGCCGTCAATATGGAGAAGCCAAAACTTGAGGGGGGACTTTTCTCTAGTGAGAAGACAATTGAGATCCCCGACGGAACTAACCAAATTGTCTTCAAATATCAACCTGCTTTTGAAACAAACGAAAACCTTAAGACAGTTTACAGTGACGTGATCATCGCTAAGTTTGATGTTGAAAATGAAAAACTAAAGTTTGAACTACCAGAGTTTAAAACTCTTCGTCAAGCGCAAAACAACATCTCACCTTTAGATTGGCAACTGCTGGACACCAAAGGTCAACCTATTGCTTTGGTCGAAGATGTATTAGAGTCAGATGGTGTTCAAATTGGTCGTAATTACCCTCAAGAATCTCGTAACTACAATATTGCTGGCGGTATCGCGAGTGTTGCCGTTAGTTATGTAACTGTGAATCAGCATCAACAATCAGTAAGTGATATCGAGCCTCGAGTTGAGAGTAGTGATACCCGTTCAACAGTCGCATCGAACGACAGCCCAATGGTTGATGTATTAAAGACGATGTACCAGAAAGCGTCTCCGGCGGAAAAAGAGGCATTTAAAAACTGGCTTGCTGAGCAGTAATCCCTTAGTTCATTAGATAGGGCTTAACTGAAAAAGTACGAATCTAAAAAGCAGGCTTTAAGCCTGCTTTTATCTTTTCTGCCTATTAGAGAGAGATTTCTCTCCATTCACCAGGCATTAGGTCTTTAAGGACGATATCACCCATCGAATGACGAATGAGGCGCAAAGTAGGGAAGCCAATGTGCGCAGTCATGCGACGCACCTGACGATTTCTTCCTTCAATAATGGTAATGGCTAACCAAGTGGTAGGGATATTTGCGCGAAAACGAACAGGAGGGGTTCTATCCCAGACTTGTGGTTCTGGAATCACTTCAACTTCGGCTGGTAGGGTCATACCATCTTTTAGCTCTACTCCCTTTCTCAATTTTTCAAGATCTTGCTCTAGAGGAGCGCCATCGACTTGAACCCAATAAGTCTTCGGGGATTTTGACTTTGGCTGCGTGAGCTTCGCCTGCAAGATGCCATCGTTAGTGAGCACCATCAAACCTTCGCTGTCTCGGTCCAATCGGCCAGCCGCATAGACATCTTTGACTGGGATATAGTCCGCTAACGTTTTGCGACCATCACCATCGGTAAATTGACTGAGCGTGTCGTAAGGCTTGTTGAATATAATGACTTTACGGTCTTTTGGATCCACTTTTGGCTTTTGGTTTCTTGCTGAGCGAACAGGGCGACGGTTTGTTTGAGTACGAGTCTTTGAGCTATTGCGAGCTCCTGAGTGTTTAAATCGGCCCGTTTGGGATTGATTGCGACCGCGACCTTTTTCATGACCTGTACGAGATGACATGTTAACTACCCTGCAAAAATGTAAATGAACTGTGTTTGAAAGTTTTAAGTTTTCTCATGATCGGATATGATTTGCGCGCCTAAAACTAACAAACGCGCACAGAATGATAGACTAATTCGTGTTATTTGTTTAATTATATCAGTGCACTCATGGATTCAGAGCCCAGAGCTTCAAACTACAACAAAGAGTGCGAACCGCATGTGGCGTTAGTGAGGAGACATGTACTGCTAACGTGCAGCAATGCGTCAATTAAACCAACTCAGACGCTGAGTTGATCAGCCAACAAGTTGATTAAAAAATAGGGAAATTTCATGCCTACAGAAAAACCTACAATTATCTACACCATCACTGATGAAGCGCCGGCGCTAGCAACTTATTCATTACTACCAATCATTCAATCATTCACAGCATCGTCTGGCATCAATGTAGATACTCGTGATATTTCACTAGCAGGTCGAATTATCGCTAACTTCCCAGAGCATCTAAAAGAAGAACAGCGCATTGGCGATGCGTTGACAGAGCTTGGTGAACTAGCTCAAACTCCAGAAGCAAATATCATCAAGCTACCTAACATTTCAGCTTCAGTTCCTCAGCTTAAAGCGGCGATTAAAGAGCTTCAGGCGAAAGGTTACGATTTACCAAACTACCCAGAAGAACCGAGCACGTACGAAGAGAAAGCGATTAAAGCGGCTTACGACAAAATCAAAGGTAGTGCGGTTAACCCAGTACTTCGTGAAGGTAACTCAGATCGTCGTGCTCCAACTTCGGTTAAGAACTACGCGAAGAAAAATCCACATTCAATGGGTGCGTGGTCAGCAGAGTCTAAGTCTCATGTCGCGAGCATGTCAGATAATGACTTCTTTGGTAGCGAAAAGTCTACGACTATCTCTGGTGCAACAGAGGTAAAAATCGAGTTTGTTGGTAATGATGGTGCAGTTAAAGAGCTCAAGTCTGCGTTCCCATTACTAGATAAAGAAGTCATTGACACTTCAGTGATGAAGAAGAAGGCGCTGGTTGAATTTTTCGAGAAAGAGATTGCTGAAGCGAAAGCACAAGACGTGCTGCTGTCTCTTCATATGAAAGCGACGATGATGAAGGTTTCTGACCCAGTCATTTTCGGCCATGCAGTAAAAGTGTACTACAAAGACGTTTTCGATAAATACGGTAAGCTGTTTGAAGAACTGGGCGTTGATGTAAACAATGGCATTGGTGATGTTTACTCGAAAATTGAGTCTCTACCTGAAGCGCAAAAAGCAGAAATTGAAGCGGCAATTCAAGCGGTTTACCAAATTCAACCAGAACTTGCGATGGTTGACTCTGATCGTGGTATCACAAACTTACATGTACCAAGCGACATTATTGTAGACGCTTCTATGCCAGCAATGCTTCGCTCTTCTGGTCAAATGTGGGGACCAGATGGTAAACAAAAAGACACCAAAGCGATGATACCAGATCGTAGCTACGCAGGTATTTACCAAGCGGTGATTGATTTCTGTAAAGAGCACGGCGCATTTGACCCGACCACTATGGGTAGCGTGCCTAACGTTGGCTTAATGGCTCAAAAGGCAGAAGAGTATGGTTCTCACGACAAGACATTCATTCTAGACGCAGCGGGTACTGTTCGCGTTGTTGATACTGCGGGTAACGTATTGTTAGAGCAAGCGGTTGAAGAAGGCGATATCTTCCGTATGTGTCAGGTGAAGGACGCACCAATCCAAGACTGGGTTAAACTAGCAGTGACTCGCGCACGTGCAACAGGTGTTCCAGCCGTATTCTGGCTAGACGAAAACCGTGCGCACGATGCTGAACTCATTAAGAAAGTAAATACCTACTTACCTGAGCACGATACTGATGGTCTAGAGATTAAGATCCTATCTCCTGTTGATGCTTGTAAGTACTCGCTAGAGCGTATGAAAGCGGGTCTGGATACTATCTCTGTAACGGGTAACGTTCTTCGTGACTACCTAACAGACCTGTTCCCAATTCTAGAGTTAGGTACGTCAGCTAAGATGCTATCTATCGTTCCATTGATGAATGGCGGTGGTCTATTTGAAACAGGTGCTGGTGGTTCTGCTCCTAAGCATGTTCAACAAGTAGAAAAAGAGAATCACCTTCGTTGGGATTCTTTAGGTGAGTTCTTAGCACTAGCTGCATCCCTAGAACATCTAAGTGTGGTGGCAAACAACCCGAAAGCGCAAGTTTTGGCGGATACGCTAGACAAAGCGACTGGTGAGTTTTTAGATACCAACAAGTCTCCATCACGTAAAGTGGGCGAATTAGATAATCGCGGTAGTCATTTCTACCTCGCACTTTACTGGGCGAAAGCACTTGCCGAGCAAACAGACGATGCTGATCTCGCTGCTGAGTTTGCACCGATTGCGAAAGCGTTGTCAGAGCATGAAGAAAAAATCGTCGCTGAGCTAAACAACGCACAGGGTGTGAAAGGAGAACTGGGCGGTTACTACCTGCTAGACGATGCATTGGTTTCTAAGTTGATGCGCCCAAGCGAAACCTTTAACGCGATCATTAACAAGTAAAATAGATGAAAAGAGCACGTCGCTTTCGACGTGTTTCTTATTTTATCAATACTTTGTATGTGGTCTATCTGCATTTCATAAGCTACAAATAGTAAGAAACCCGCTATCTTGGCGGGTTTATTTTTCTCTTCAGAACATCAAAATGATGCTTCGAGAGCAATATTTTTATTTTTCGACAGCGCTCTAATTATTTGGCTTGACCTTCAAGAGGCACGACGCTACTCGCGTGACAGCCTTTGGGACCTTTTTCAATCTCGTATGAGACTTGTTGGCCTGCTTTCAGTGTACGATAACCGTCCATCTGGATAGTTGAGTAGTGGGCAAAGATATCTCCCTCTTCTTCATCTGAACAAATAAACCCAAATCCTTTGGCATTGTTAAACCACTTTACTGTACCTGTAGCCATGCTTTTACATCCCTCATGCATTTTTTACTGAGTTGTTACAACAACCAAGTTATACCTTTAACCTGGTACTACTATTGTCAGCGAACGCTAACAAACATCTAGTCAATGAGAAATCACATTCACCAAGCTGCTTAAAAACAAATGGATTCAAAATGACGATTTATGCATCAACACTTTCCACTGTAGTCAATGAATCCCGACAGTCAATAGCATTAAGCAACAAACAGAAACATAATTGAAAACAAATCACTTTTGAGATTAACAAATTTGCAAACAGTTTTTCGTATATACGCGGAAGTTTGGTCAATTAGCCTGCAAAGTAGTATTCACTGGAAAAACCATACTGTTCGTGTTGCTTATGATAGATGAATCCTCTAACTGAATAAAAAATGAAGTTTTCGTGATAATTACCCCATTCTCAGTTAGGAAGTGTGATCTCGGTAGAAGACTGAGAGATGTTTCGCAATAGCTCGGAGGGGGTAAAAAGAAAGTTATTTTATAAGTAAAAATGTGTAACTTATCGACAAGCATCTTTTATTTGCGCCCCCTCAAGACCTGCATTAGTCTCTATATTAGGTAGCAACTTTTATCGATCAAAGATCGAATTCGGTGCCATATCTCACTACACCGCGCTGCACGCTTGTGGTAGATTGTTTTTATAGGTCGAAAACATCAACCCTTTGATACGATATCTTTGAATTGCCATGAGTAAAAATTTTGAATGGGTCACTCCGGACTCTGATCTTCTGGAGCGAGAAAGTACGAAAGTTCAGCCACCTAAGCTGTACAATGTTGTACTAAATAATGATGACTATACACCTATGGATTTCGTCATAGAGGTACTTGAGCGATTCTTTTCACATGACATTGATAAAGCGACTCAGATCATGCTCAAGATTCACTATGAAGGAAAGGCAATCTGTGGCACATACAGTGCAGAAATTGCCGAAACAAAAGTAGCGCAAGTTACGATGTACGCAAGGGAAAATGAACATCCGCTACTTTGCACTATGGAGCAAGCGTAAACAAAGAAGACTTGCTCGAACAACCCAAGTTGTTTTTTCGGGAGGTACTTATGCTAAATAAAGAACTAGAGTCAAGCCTTAACGGTGCATTTGCTCGGGCGCGAGATAAACGCCACGAGTTTATGACTGTCGAACACCTCCTACTTGCATTATTGGAAAATGATGCAGCTAAGGAAGCCCTTTTAGCTTGTAAAGCGGATCTTGACGCTTTACGTAACGAACTCGATATATTCATCGATCAAACTACGCCTCTTATCCCAGACAGTGATGAGACGCGTGAAACCCAGCCGACTTTGAGTTTTCAACGTGTGCTACAACGCGCCGTCTTTCATGTACAGTCGTCTGGCCGCAACGAAGTAACAGGTGCAAACGTGCTTGTGGCGATCTTCAGTGAGCAAGAGTCGCATGCCGCCTACCTACTGAAGAAAAACGACATCTCCCGATTAGATATTGTTAACTTTATCTCCCATGGTATTACTAAAGCGTCAGGTGCAAGCGAAGACCCATCATCAGATTCGTTCAGTTCAGAGAGTGTCGAAGAGCCGAATTCTGAAGAACGTTTGGAAAGCTTTGCGACTAACCTTAATCAGGTCGCTAAAGATGGCAATATCGATCCACTGATTGGTCGCGATAAAGAGCTAGAGCGCACTATTCAAGTACTTTGCCGCCGCCGCAAGAATAACCCATTATTAGTGGGTGAAGCCGGGGTAGGTAAAACAGCCATCGCAGAAGGTCTTGCTTGGCGAATTGTAGAAGGGCAGGTCCCGGAAGTTATTCAAAACAGCGTGATTTACTCATTGGATATTGGTTCTCTATTGGCTGGTACTAAGTACCGTGGTGATTTTGAAAAACGCTTCAAGGCGATTTTGAAACAGCTTGAAAAAGAAGAAGATGCAATTTTGTTCATCGATGAGATACACACAATCATCGGTGCGGGTGCGGCTTCTGGTGGTCAAGTTGATGCCGCAAACCTTATCAAACCTCTACTAAGTAGCGGTAAGTTGCGTTGTATCGGCTCGACTACATACCAAGAATACAGCAACATTTTCGAGAAAGAGCGTGCGTTGTCCCGTCGCTTCCAAAAGATTGACGTTGTAGAACCTTCTCTGGATGACACAACTAAAATCTTGATGGGCTTGAAGCCGAAGTACGAAGCACATCATGAAGTACGTTACACCAATAAAGCACTGCGTGCCGCGGTAGAACTTTCGGCGAAATACATCAATGAACGTCATTTACCAGATAAAGCCATTGATGTCATTGATGAAGCTGGCGCTCGCAGTCGTCTTGCTCCTGCAAGCCGCCGTAAGAAAACGGTTGGTGTTGCCGATATCGAAGCGATGGTTGCCAAGATGGCACGAATCCCAGAGAAGTCGGTTTCTTCTTCAGATAAAGACATCTTGAAGAACCTAGATAGCAAGATGAAGATGTTGGTATTTGGTCAAGATAATGCGATTGATGCATTATCCGAAGCGATCAAGCTGACACGTGCAGGTTTGGGCGTGGATAACAAACCAGTTGGTTCATTCTTGTTTGCTGGCCCTACTGGGGTGGGTAAAACAGAGGTGACGGTGCAGCTATCTAAGCTTCTAGGGATCGAGCTACTTCGTTTTGATATGTCGGAATATGGTGAGCGTCACTCCGTGAGTCGCTTAATTGGTGCGCCTCCTGGTTATGTCGGTTACGACCAAGGTGGTTTGCTGACAGACGCTGTTATCAAGCACCCACATTCAGTCGTATTACTCGATGAGATTGAGAAAGCGCATCCAGATATCTTTAATTTGCTATTGCAAGTGATGGATAATGGTACGCTAACGGACAACAACGGTCGTAAAGCAGACTTCCGTAATGTCATCCTCGTTATGACAACCAACGCGGGTGTGGCTGAAACTGAGAAGAAATCAATTGGTTTGATTCAGCAAGACAACAGTCACGATGCGATGGCGGAAATTAAGAAGGTGTTCACTCCTGAGTTCCGTAACCGTCTTGATAACATCATCTGGTTTAACAGCCTTGATGAAAGCGTTATCCATCAAGTTGTTGATAAGTTTATTGTTGAACTGCAGGTGCAACTTGATGCTCGTGGCGTATCAATGGAGGTATCGCAAGATGCACGCCATTGGTTAGCGAATAAAGGTTATGATAAGGCGATGGGTGCTCGCCCAATGGGACGCGTTATCCAAGAGCAACTTAAGAAACCTTTGGCTAATGAATTGTTGTTTGGCTCTCTAGTCGACGGCGGCACTGTGAAAGTAACGCTAGTGAATGACACACTTAAATTTGAATATTTGAGTGAGAAAGAGGCAGCGATGCATTAATTGCTCCGTAGGGAAGTAAAAGCGCACGATTTTATCGTGCGCTTTTTGTTTGTCTGAACCTACTCGGAAATAAAAATCATGCAATAAAAAACGGAGCAAACTGCTCCGTTTTTTATTGCATCCGAAAATCAGAGATTAACGAGCGCGGAAGACGATGCGGCCTTTTGACAGGTCGTATGGAGTCATCTCTACAGTTACTTTGTCACCCGTTAGGATACGGATGTAGTTCTTACGCATCTTGCCAGAGATGTGAGCAGTCACAACGTGACCGTTTTCAAGTTCAACACGGAACATAGTGTTTGGTAGAGTGTCAAGGACCGTGCCTTGCATCTCGATTACGTCTTCTTTAGCCATTTAATCCTCTTTAGAAATTAGGCAATATTAGCGGGCTATATTCTGCCGCTAAATAGTAATTATGTAAAGTTGAGGCGTATTCTACCCTCGCCAACGCTGATTTACTAGCCTTTGGTGGCGTTGAAAGCGTGTTTTATAGTTCATTGCTGGACACTCATCAATCTGATAACCCAAATAAAGCCACTGTTGTTTGTTTTCTTGGCAGTATTTTATTTGATAGAGCACTGCCAAAGTGCCAAGAGATAACGGGTAGTCAGGGTCAAAAAAAGTATAAAATGCACTCGAACATTGAGTCATTACATCCGTTACCGCAATGGCGAGTAATTGATTTGACTCATCGTAAATATGCAAAAATGAAGTGGTCAACCAGCTGGTTTGGGCAAACCGATAAAATTCATCACGCTTTGGTGGGTACATAGTGCCGTTTTTGTGTCGTTTGGCAATGTAACGACTGTAAAGCGCAAACCATTCCTCATCCATTTCGGGTTTCATTTCCCAACGTAAAGGCTGTGCTTTACTGAGCAGCCTCTTCTGGCTTTTTGATAGCGTCACATCCGGAATCGAGACTCGAATTGGCTGGCAAGCATTACAATGCTCACAGTGCGGTTTATATATGGTATCTCCGCTACGACGAAAGCCGTTGGCCATCAGTAGTTGATAGTTTTCTTCAGTATGCAGCCCTGCATCAAGTGCTACCGCCACACGCTCTTGCCGTTCAGGCAAGTAACTGCAAGGGTGATTATTCGTTAATCCAATTCGAATATGTTGTATATCCGTACTCATACTGAATCCTGCAAAACTTGGGGCTTATAGGTATCAAATAGTGTTTGTTTTTCTCTTAAAGATAGTAGTTTTTGCATAAACTCGTTACGCTCTAGTTCAAATGCGCCAAGTGATGCCAAGTGCGAGTTCATAACCTGACAATCGATTAATTGACCTTGCTTTGACGCCAAATGGTTGCATAAGTACCACAATGCAATTTTAGATGCGTTATCTTTTAGGCTAAACATCGACTCTCCGCAAAAAAGTTGACCAACGCAGATGCCATATAGTCCCCCAATGAGCTCGTTGTCATGCCATACTTCTACTGAGTGACAGTGACCAAGTTTAGCTAACTCAATATAAGAAGCTTGCATTTCCTCGTTGAGCCAAGTTTCCTCTGCAGGACGTGTTGATGAACATAGTCTAATCACTTCTTCTGTCGCGAAATTGAGCGTTACTTTATAGTTATGTTTACGCTGAAATTTTTTGAGACTTTTAGACGGTTTAAACGCTAAGGGATCAAAAACAGCGCGTGGGGAAGGGCTCCACCATAGAATAGGTTCTCCAGGACCATACCAAGGGAAAATGCCTTGATAGTAACCATTGAGGATTCTCATGGGATCTAAGTCACCGCCAAAAGCAAGCAAACCATTGGGATCGCTGAGTGCTTTATACGGTGAGGGAAAGTTGAACGTATCATCGAGTTCAGTTAAATAAATAGACATAAGAAGTCGTTACCAACATTAGAGTCAGAGGAGTTTATGATGACCTGGTCAAGAAATATTGTGAAAGTATGGCTTTGGATCATACTGTTTTTCCCACTTGCCGCCAACGCAGCATATGAAAGAAATGTTGCCAAGCCGGTAAATGAAGTGGTGTATGGGAAGATTGACTCTGTCCGTTATATTACTCAGCAAGAGGTCGTTCAATCGAAAAATAATGGTTGGAAAACGCTACTTGGTGCCACAATAGGCGGTTTAGTCGGCAATCAATTTGGTGGTGGTACGGGACGAGAAGTTGCGACGGCCGTGGGTGCACTTGCAGGTGCAGCGGTTGCACAAAATCAAAGTAATTACCAATACACGGTTGAATATAAGTTAGTTGAGCTACTCATCAAAGTGAAGGGCGACAAGCTGATTAATGTTATCCAAGATGTTGATAAAAATATGCTATTTAGTCGAGGGGATGAAGTTCGTATCTTATATTTTGATGATGGAGTCAGGGTTGATATCGCTTATTGATCCTACGTTATTTTAACCTAAGGTAGCCTAACCAGGCATGCACAGTAGGGCTGGCTTATCGTCAAATAAAGTCGAAATAGCTTGCTGTTTCGTCGCGCCTCTTTCGCTCTTATTTACATCGCTGGCAATGCCTTTAATTCTGCATCTTTAGGCTACTTGAGTATATTCATAAATTAGCGCCGATTTGCTCTGGTTTTGTCGTGTTTTTTTGGGTAGTCTGAATTCACGAAGAATTGTTTAGCTCTCATAAAAAATCGTATGTTGAGGGCACAAAGGATTATCAACTTTTAATGGAAAGCCTAACGTTACAACCTATCAATAAAATTCAAGGGGAAGTGAATCTTCCTGGCTCTAAAAGCGTTTCTAATCGAGCTCTTTTACTTGCTGCTCTTGCTAAAGGCAGAACTCGCCTTACTAACCTCCTCGACAGTGATGATATCCGTCATATGCTGAATGCGCTGACTAAACTCGGCGTTCAATACCAACTTTCCGAAGATAAAACAGAATGTCTCGTTGAAGGCCTTGGGCGTCCGTTTTCTGTCTCAGAACCGGTAGAGTTATTTCTCGGTAATGCTGGCACTGCGATGCGACCGTTAGCTGCGGCTCTTTGTCTTGGAGAAGGGGAGTATGTACTGACGGGCGAACCTCGTATGAAAGAGCGTCCAATTGGTCACCTTGTCACGGCACTGAAAGATGCTGGTGCGAAGGTTGAGTACATGGAAAACGAGAACTTTCCGCCTCTCAAAATAGTCGGTACTGGCCTAAAAGCAGGTACAGTTTCTATCGATGGATCCATTTCAAGTCAGTTCTTGACCGCTTTCTTAATGTCTGCGCCATTGGCTGAAGGTGAAATTCGCATCAACATCGAAGGCGAGTTGGTTTCTAAGCCTTATATCGATATCACCCTGCATATCATGAAGCAGTTTGGGGTCGATGTGATCAACAACGACTATCAAGAGTTTGTGATTCCTGCCGGTCAGCAATACATCGCTCCAGGTGATTTCTTGGTTGAAGGTGATGCGTCTTCTGCTTCTTACTTCTTAGCGGCGGCAGCCATCAAAGGCGGAGAAGTTAAAGTCACGGGTATCGGTAAAAACAGCATTCAAGGTGATATTCAATTTGCTGATGCGCTTGAAAAAATGGGTGCAGAAATTGAATGGGGTGATGACTACGTAATTTCACGTGTTGGTCAATTGAAAGGCATCGATATGGATTACAACCATATCCCTGATGCTGCAATGACCATCGCGACAACAGCGCTATTTGCCGAAGGCACTACTGCTATTCGTAACGTTTATAACTGGCGTGTAAAAGAAACAGACCGTTTGTCAGCTATGGCGACGGAATTACGTAAAGTGGGTGCGGAAGTGGAAGAAGGGGAAGACTACATCATTGTCAAACCTGTCTCTCAGTTAAAGCATGCTGCGATTGATACTTACGATGATCATCGAATGGCGATGTGTTTTTCGCTGGTGGCACTTAGTGATACGCCTGTGACGATTAACGATCCAAAGTGTACGTCGAAAACGTTCCCTGACTACTTCGACAAACTTAAGGCTTTAAGCTGCTAAATATTCTGACCTGAAACAGGAAAGCCAGAGTGAATAACACTCTGGCTTTTTTGTTTTCCGCTACTATTTAACCAGCGTAAATTCCTTGGAAAGGTGATGCGCTAAGTATTTGAACATATTGAATACTGCAGTCGTATTTGAAGTTGGTAAACCTTTGTCATCAAGGAAGTATTCACCTTTAAAAACTAAAACACCTTCTTTTTCTTCTACGCTTGTTGCTCGCATCCCTTCGATGTAATCATCGTGTTCTTGGATGATTTGGTTAGCGATCAAAAGAAGGTCGAACTCTTCGATAAACGTTCTATCAGACATACTTTTTCTACCATTCATTTCAGTTGAGAACGCTGAGTATACCTACAACTAAAATGGGTTTGCATGATTAATTCAGTCAATCGTTCACTTAGCCTAAACAGATCAATTTTTAGAGTGTAAGTATGATTAGTTGGAGGATATGGAAGAGCCACTGAACGAAACTATTTTGTGATGGGTAACAAAATTTATTGCATTGGATTAGCGGATGCTAAGTTTGCCTGTTTAGATATGCCGCTCAATACCTTTCAGAACCCTGTCTCTTTGAAGTATAAAGACGATGAATTGTCAACCAATCGGATCTGAATTTCAAAAAAGCAGTTGATCTTCTTTTCATCTCGCACAATAGTAAAAAAAGAAGCAATGAAATAGAACATTATGCGGGTGGCCTTTAAACAAGGTTTCTACCCGCATTATTATGAAGGACGTTAGAGTCAGTTATGGGTAAATCACTCGTTATAGTGGAGTCACCAGCCAAGGCAAAGACGATAAATAAGTACCTTGGTAAAGACTTTATTGTTAAGTCTAGTGTTGGTCATGTGCGTGATCTGCCTACGGCCGGTCAAAGCACTGGTGAGAAAAAAGCCGCAGCCATCTCAACAAAAGGGATGAGTCCGGAAGAGAAAGCGCGCGTTAAAAAAGAGAAAGACCGCAAAGCGTTGATCAAAAAAATGGGGATTAACCCATATCATGACTGGGAAGCGAATTACCAAATCCTTCCAGGCAAAGAAAAAGTTGTCAACGAACTACAAAAACTCGCCAAAGACGCAGATTGCGTTTATCTCGCAACCGACTTGGACCGCGAAGGGGAAGCAATCGCATGGCACCTTCGTGAGATCATCGGTGGCGATGAAGAGCGATACAAACGTGTAGTTTTTAACGAAATTACGAAAAACGCGATCCAACAAGCTTTCCAAACACCTGGAGAGCTGAACATGGATGGTGTTAATGCCCAACAAGCGCGTCGCTTCATGGACCGTGTCGTTGGTTTTATGGTTTCACCTCTACTTTGGAAAAAAGTGGCTCGTGGTTTATCTGCTGGTCGCGTGCAGTCTGTTGCGGTGAAACTATTAGTTGAGCGTGAGCGTGAGATTAACGCGTTTGTACCAGAAGAATTCTGGGATATTCATGCGAATACGAAAACGAAAGACAAAGCGGACTTTAAACTACTTGTTGCTCAGAAAGATGGTTCTGCGTTTAAGCCAGTTAATGAGGCAGAAACCAAAGCAGCGATGTCTGTGCTTGAGAATGCAAGTTACGAAGTATGTAAGCGTGAAGATCGCCCGACGAAGAGCAAGCCTTCAGCACCTTACATCACCTCTACGCTTCAACAGGCAGCGAGTACACGTCTTGGCTACGGCGTGAAAAAGACCATGATGCTAGCTCAGCGCCTCTATGAGGCCGGTTATATCACTTATATGCGTACGGACTCGACTAACCTAAGTGCCGAGGCTGTGGACGCTGTACGTGATTTTATTGGTTCTGAGTTTGGTGATAAGTATTTACCAGCGAAACCGCTGACGTATGGCAGTAAAGAAGGGGCACAGGAAGCGCACGAAGCGATCCGTCCTTCAAATGTGGGTGTTAAAGCGGAAGACCTGCAAGGTGTCGATGCTGATGCGCACAAACTTTACGCTTTGATTTGGAATCAGTTTGTCGCGTGTCAAATGACACCAGCAGAATACGATTCAACAACCATCAGCGTAAAAGCAGCAGAATACACGCTTAAAGCGAAAGGCCGTATCCTTAAATTTGACGGCTGGACTCGTGTACAACGTCCAATGGGCAAAAACGAGGATACAATCCTTCCTGCGGTACAACTTGGCGATAAGCTAAGCTTAGAGTCACTTGACCCTAAACAGCACTTTACAAAGCCACCTGCGCGCTACACTGAAGCAGCACTGGTTAAAGAGCTGGAAAAACGAGGTATTGGTCGTCCTTCGACTTATGCATCGATCATTTCTACGATTCAAGATCGTGGTTACGTAAAAGTTGATCAGCGTCGTTTCTACGCCGAAAAAATGGGCGAAATTGTTACCGACCGCCTTGATGACAGCTTTAACGATTTAATGAACTACGACTTCACCGCCCGCATGGAACAGAAACTGGACCAAATCGCTGAAGGTGAAGTGAACTGGAAAGCAGTGCTAGATAACTTCTTTGCTGATTTCACTGGCGATCTTGAAAAAGCGGAATTGGATGAGTCAGAAGGCGGTATGAAGCTAAACCATATCGTCATGACGGATATCGAATGTCCGACGTGTAGCCGTCCAATGGGTATCCGTACTGCTTCGACAGGTGTGTTCTTAGGCTGTTCTGGTTACGCGTTACCACCAAAAGAGCGTTGTAAGACAACCATCAACTTGGGTGACGAAGAAGGTATTATTAACGTTTTAGAAGAAGACGTTGAAACGGCCGCGCTTCGTGCTAAAAAGCGTTGTCCGATCTGTGAAACGGCGATGGATGCGTACCTGATTGATGACAAGCGTAAGATGCATGTTTGTGGTAATAACCCGAACTGTGAAGGCTACCTTGTTGAATACGGTGAGTTCAAAGTCAAAGGCTATGATGGTCCAGTTGTTGAATGTGACAAATGTGGCTCTGATATGGTGCTTAAGAACGGTCGCTTTGGTAAATACATGGACTGTACGAGTGAAACGTGTAAGAACACTCGTAAGATTCTGAAGAATGGCGAAGTCGCGCCACCGAAAGAAGATCCTGTTCATTTCCCCGAGTTGCCTTGTGAAAACTCAGATGCGTATTTCGTACTTCGTGATGGTGCTTCAGGTCTATTTATGGCGGCAAGCAACTTCCCGAAATCGCGCGAGACACGTGCTCCTTTGGTTGCTGAACTGGCACGTTTTGAAGAGCGTTTACCTGAGAAGTTCAAATACCTAGCGACCGCACCGCAAGAAGATCCTGATGGTCGTCCTGCAGTTGTACGCTTTAGTCGCAAAACAAAAGAGAACTACGTTCGTTCGGAAGAGAACGGCAAACCATCTGGTTGGACAGCGCTCTTTGTTGAAGGTAAGTGGGAAGTCACAGATAAGCGTAAAAAAGCGAAAGCATAAAAATGCACCATTAAAGTAATGTAAAAAGGCAGCGATATCGCTGCCTTTTTTGCGTAGGGGCCTACAGTTTTCTTCTGCGCATTCTTCCTCTAATCGACCTTTCCTCACTTTAACAAGCACCATTGTCGCTAGAAAACACCAGAGTCACGATTTATTAGTAGTGAACGTATTTTTTATGTAAAAAACATTCGTCGTAACTTTCATTTTGCATTCATATATTTGTTATATATTAAGCTCAAAAAGTCGGTGGTGTAGTGAATCCGTTCGTAAATTGTTTTCATAATGTAATCGTTTGCTTTTGCATGTGTGATCTAGATATCGTCTTGAGTAAGCAAGAACTGTATGGAACACAGAATGGCGTATTAAAAATTGTAATTTAGAACCTGCTTAGATAATTTATTACAAAAATTAGTGCAACTGTGTGCATTTTGCGTCGAAAAATAAGAAAAGAGTGGACGTTGCATACTGGAAGTGCCGTAGCTTTTTTATCGTGTTGTAAGAGTTCAAAGAAACTCCTGATACGGTTACTAAATGTATTCGCTTGACTCCCCGAGTATGACTCATTCAAGCGAGTACCAAATCCAAGCTATAACGATATGGAGAACAACAAATGGCTGGTGTTTTGGGAATGATTCTTGCTGGCGGTGAAGGCTCTCGTTTGAGACCTTTAACAGAATCTCGTAGTAAACCTTCGGTACCGTTTGGTGGTAGCTATCGATTGATCGATTTTGCTCTAAACAATTTTGTAAATGCGGATTTAATGCGCATTTACGTCCTCACCCAATTTAAATCTCAATCTTTGTTCCATCATTTAAAAAAGGGCTGGAACATTAATGGCATCACTGACCGCTTTATCGATCCTATTCCTGCTCAAATGCGCACTGGTAAGCGTTGGTACGAAGGAACGGCGGACGCGATCTATCAAAATCTCCGTTTTATGGAATTAGAGGAACCAGAGCAAGTTTGTATTTTTGGCTCTGACCATATCTATAAGATGGATATCAAACAAATGCTGAACTTCCATTCAGAAAAGCAGGCTTCTCTCACGGTATCTGCATTGCGTATGCCACTAAAAGAGGCGTCGCAATTTGGGGTTATCGAAGTGGACAGTGAAGGTCGCATGATAGGCTTTGAAGAGAAACCAGCAAACCCGAAGTCAATTCCTGGCGATCCTGATTACGCTTTAGTTTCAATGGGTAACTACGTTTTTGAGGCTCAGGTGTTATTCTCTGA
The DNA here is from genome assembly GCF_000024825.1 of Vibrio antiquarius. NCBI lineage: Bacteria > Pseudomonadati > Pseudomonadota > Gammaproteobacteria > Vibrionales > Vibrionaceae > Vibrio > Vibrio antiquarius. The sequence continues at coordinate 2,585,726 of NC_013456.1, read as the reverse complement.
GTTGGTTGAAGATGCGGATAATGAAGCTTCGTCACATGATTTTGGGAAGGACATTATTCCTAAGATGTTCCCTCGAGGTGACGTGTTCGTGTATGACTTCAGTACTAACAAAATCAGCGGTGAAAGAGAAGAGGTGTACTGGCGTGATGTGGGAACCATTGATGCGTACTGGGAGGCGCACATGGATCTGCTAGAAAAAGACGCACCGTTTTCACTATATAACCGTAAATGGCCGCTGCATACTTATTATCCTCCATTGCCGCCAGCGACATTTACAGACTCTGATAATGGCCGTGTTCAGATCATCGACAGTTTGGTATGTAATGGCAGTTACGTCAGAGGCTCAAGAATAGAAAAGTCGGTGCTTGGGTTCCGCAGTAATATTGCATCTGCTTGCGATATCAGCGAATGTATCCTTCTTGGTGACGTGAAAATTGGCGAAGGCTGTGTTTTACGTCGTGTGATTGTCGATAAGGATGCCGATATTGCTCCTGGTACTCAGATTGGTGTGAATCTTCAAGAAGATAAAAAACACTTCCACGTGTCTGAGGAGGGCATTGTTGTTATTCCGAAAGGAGCTCGAGTTGGCTACTAACAACTTATCTATTCTGTTTGTAGCTTCTGAGGTCGAAGGTCTCATTAAAAGTGGTGGCTTGGCAGACGTTGCCAAGGCACTACCGGAAGCCCTTCAAAACCTACAGCAAGACGTAAGAATTACCATCCCTGCGTACAGCAGTATTGATAAACTCGCTGACGCAGAAGTTGTATTAGAAACAGAACTAACATCATGGCCGCATACGGAGTATCGAGTTCTGCGGCTCATGCTAGGTCAAAATCCTGTTTATCTGATTGATTGTCAGCCGTATTTCAATCGACCATCGATGTATGCGGAGAACAACCAAGCGTATACCGATAACGGTGAGCGCTTTGCGTTTTTTAGTGCAGCATGTTTAGACATGTTGCCGAAGCTTGCTTTTCAGCCAGATATCATACACGCGAACGATTGGCACACTGGTCTTGTTCCATTTTTGCTCAAGCACAGGTATGGCAATGATCCGTTTTTTGCTCATACTAAAAGTGTCATTTCTATACATAATGCGGTTTTTAAAGGCGTATTTAGTTATGAAGACGTGCAGTGCTTGCCAGAGTTTCATTGTCGAAACGTTCCCGATGCTGCGGTGAGTACAACGCATATTACTATGCTCAAAGCTGGTGTAATGAATGCCGATAAGATAAACGCTGTCAGCCCTACGTACGCAGAGGAACTCAAAACAGAGCTTGGCAGTCATGGAATGGCTTGGGAGTTTCAGCAACGCGAGCAGGACTTAGTTGGTATTTTGAACGGTTGTGATTACAGTGCTTGGAACCCGGAAACGGATACTTACTTGCCAGTTAATTACTGCGCTAACCAACAAAGTATGACGCAAGGCAAGAAAGCGTGTAAACAAGCATTACAACTGCGGCTAAATTTGCCTGAAAAAGATGTAGCCATGTTCGGTATGGTTTGTCGGTTGACCCAGCAAAAAGGTGTGCATTACTTGTTGCCTGCTTTGGCCGATTTTTTGAAGCACGATGTTCAACTAGTTGTCGTTGGGACCGGAGACCCTGTACTAGCCGCTCAGCTAGAAGAGGTTGCTGCACAGTTTTCTAGTAAATTTGTCTTCGTAGAAGCTTATGATAATGAACTTGCGCATATCGTTGAAGCGGGTTCTGATTTCTTTCTGATGCCTTCTGAGTTTGAGCCGTGTGGTTTGAATCAAATCTATAGTATGGCTTATGGGACATTACCGATAGTACGTGGTGTCGGTGGTCTAAAGGACAGCGTCAACGATTATGATGTGAACCCTTCTGAAGCGACGGGGTTTGTTTTTTTCGAACCGACACCGCAGGCATTGTTGTTAACGATGCTAAGGGCACTGTTGCTCTATGCTCAAAACGAACCTGAAGTGAATAAAGTACAGTTGCATGCGATGCAACAAGATTTTTGTTGGCAAAAGGCCGCAGAAGCTTATTTGCAACTTTACAATTCGGCGTTAAATTGACTTAAAATTGTAACGAAAGGCACCGAATGAGGTGCCTTTATTATCTTGAGTAAGGGGAGTGTGGTAGGATGGCTTTTTACTCAATAGCACGACCTTTTTGATACTTGAATATGACCCAGCCGCTACTTTTTCATAAAACCTATTTGCACCCTACTAGTCATGAGTGGGTTGTATTTGTGCATGGTGCTGGCGGTAGCTCTTCTATCTGGTTCAAGCAAATCAAAGCTTACAAGCAACACTTTAACTTATTGCTGATCGATTTAAGAGGTCATGGAAAGTCAAATCAGTTACTTAAAGAACTCATTGCCAGCCGTTATACCTTTACGGAAGTTACCCAAGATATTTTGAAAGTATTGGACCATTTAAAGATCCAATCCGCTCATTTTGTCGGTATGTCGCTTGGTACCATTATTGTTCGAAACCTTGCTGAATTATCAGCAGAGCGCGTGCGTTCAATGGTGCTCGGTGGCGCTGTCACAAGGCTCAATACTCGTTCTCAAATATTGGTTAAATTAGGTAATTTTTGTAAGCACATTCTGCCGTACATGTGGCTCTACAAACTTTTTGCGTACATTGTTATGCCACAGAGAAGCCAGCGAGAGTCTCGCCATCTTTTTATTCGTGAGGCCAAGAAGCTTTGCCAAAAAGAATTTAAACGTTGGTTTATTCTTGCTGCTGATGTAAATCCTTTAATGAAGTATTTTAAAGATCGAGAGTTACCCATTCCCACACTCTATTTAATGGGCGACAGAGATTACATGTTTATTAAGCCTGTTAAAGAAATGGTTGCGGCGCATAAGCTTAGTGTTTTACGAGAGATCCCCAACTGTGGTCATGTTTGTAATGTTGAGCGCCCTGAAGATTTCAATCAACATTCCATCGAATTTATTAAGCAGCAAACGGTTTCTGCTTAGCGCTTAATAAATCGATTGAATAGGAGTAGGGGAGTTATTAAGGCTCCCCTATTTGATGTCCACATTGCCAACAAGCACCAAACTGCCCCTCGTTTACCTCATGGCACTTCGGGCACTGCCAATCTTGATACTCATTTCCATCGGATTGTTTGCGGTAGGCTTGTACTATTCCTTCTGCTTTTACTTGTTGTTTGGCGTCAAAAAGCCAGACATAAGGATCGGTATCATCACTAAACGGCAGCTCTCCTTTTAAACCGAAAATACCCTCTCCGCGGACTTCACAATAGACTTGCTCGGTTTTCAATAATTCGCACACGATATGCGCTTCTGCTGGGTTTTTAGCAATGAATATTTTTATTAAACACGTCCACTTACTAATTATGAGTTTTGCTGACTCGGTGTTGGCCTTACTTTATTCATAACCCATTTAGTGATGATTGGAAACAGCCCCAGTAACGCAAAAGAGGCCAATACCGCAGGTGAAATAATGCCTGACAGGCTTTCAATTGTTGCTAACTGAGTACCGGCGTTTAAGTAAACTGCAGTGCCTGGCAACATACCTACTTGGCTAGTAAGGTAAAATCGACCTACAGACATTGGCGTTAAGCCCATCAACAAGTTGATAAGAAAGAAAGGGAATACCGGAATGAGACGCAAGGAAAATAGATAAAATGCACCGTCTTTTTCGACACCTTGGTTAATTGCGATTAACTTATTGCCAAACTTGTTTTGTACCCAGTCACGCAGCAAATATCGGCTGCTTAAAAATGCTAGTGTTGCACCCATAGTACTGGCGAAAGAAACCAGTAATAAGCTCGTCCAAAAACCAAATAGAGCCGCACCAAGTAATGTAACCACAGCTGCCCCAGGAATAGAAAAAGCGGTAATTGCAATGTAGGCAAAAAAGTAAATAGCTACCGAAAAAACAAAGTTCTGATCGATGTATGTGGTCAGCGCTTCTTGTTGTGCTTTTGCATTTTCCAACGTTAAATACTGACTAAAGTTAACGCCTAAAAAGATAATGATCGCGACCAGGATTAGGCCTAATATCAGTTTCTTATTCATATTTATGATTCCAATTTGGGATATATGTAATAAGACAGAAGGAAAGTCGAAAAAATTTCACAAAAAAACCGCAGATTAGACTGCGGTTTTACAAGATAGTTTTTAAGGCCGACTTTTATTGGAGGCCATTCATCAACTCATCTCGGCGAGCTTGAGGTACAACGCTCCAATGAGTACCGTTAATAGCACCTTCTAGTGCCCATAACAGTTCAATGTTGACGGTTGCAGAGTGCGTATCTCTTATCGCTTTATAAGCGTTAAGTGCACCTTCCTCTTCCAGTTTTTCTACTGACTCAATGCCTGCTTTTTTTAGCATGCGTTCAGTAGCCAGTCGTAAGTTAGGCAAATCTTTTAAGCGATTAGGCTTTGTAGTTGCTTGCTGTTCTTTTTCAAGCTTTGCCTTTTTCAACGATTGGTTAGCTACTTCGATTAAGCGTTCGCTAGACTCCCATAAATCGTTGGAAATTGCGTAGTACTTAGTAACGACTGGGAAGCCACGTTTCTTATAAACGTAAGGCTTTAGCCCTTGTTTCTCGAAGTCAGATGAAGTTTGTTGGTCTGCTCTTATATGAAGCTGATTATTTACAACTAGTGCAAACATTGTTTCATCAGCGAATAGTCCGAAGCCACCAAACATTGAGCGCGACTTGATATTACCAAGTGCCTCAAATAGCTTCATAGAGTCTTTGAGTATCGGTTTATCCATGTTTTGTTATCTCGGTGTAATTAATATTACGCCACCAAAAGTCAGGTCCGAGAGAGTAGCAAACATGCGCAAAAGCAATGTCATTACAGGGTAAAGTCATCGCTTGCACACTTGCCATCGGTAACCCCGCTACCTTCCATATAGTATTATGGTTCAGGCCGGAGGCTTTGCGTCCCACCCTTTCGAATGGTTTGCCCTGTGCGTGACAGAATGAGCATACTTCGTATATTGAATTAACATCACGTTTTACCCGTAAAAGTGTGATTCTGGTTCAATAAAAAGTGTCGACAAGCGCATATTTGTGCATATTTGAGAATAAGGCGGGATGATCTCGAGGTTGTGAGGGTGTGTGATTTACCTACATATAAAACAGAGACTTAGAGATTCGAGATTTTTTGTCTAACAAACCTAAGTCAGGGAAAAGTTATTTAGAGATAAAAAATAAGCGCCCTTTTAGAGCGCTTATTTGACATCGTTATATTTGGCGAATTTTAGTTCATTTTCTTCACGGTGTTTCGAATTACAAGCTCAGGTTGCATTTCGAAAATTCGCTTTTCGTGTTCTTTATCTTTGATTCGCTCAAGTAGGATCTCGAACGCATTTTTACCCACACGACGTTTAGGTTGGTGGATAGTTGTTAACGGTGGAGAGAAGTATTCCGCAAGCTCGATGTTGTCGTAGCCGATCACTGAAATATCATCAGGAACTTTGATACCGTTTTGTTGTAGGCGGCTCATTAGGCCCAGAGCCATTGTGTCGTTAAAACAGAATACCGCTGTCGGACGTTTGTCCATTGCTGTAATTTTATCTGCGACTAATACGGCCGTATCACATTCAAAGTTACCTTCAAGGATCCAGTCCTCATTTACAGTTAGGTTTGCTTCGCTCATCGCGCGACGGAAACCTGCAATGCGCTCTTGGCAAGCTAGTTTTTCAAAATGACCGCTTAGACAAGCAATATCAGTATGGCCATTGTCGATCAGATGTTTGGTTGCGATGTAGCCACCTTCTTCTGAGTTATCCATGATCTTGTCCGCTTGTGAGCTTTCTGGACCCCAATCCATGACCACTTTAGGAATGTCGGCATGACGGTCAAGCATCTCTTTAAGCTCTTCGGTTAAGTCAGAACACATCACTAGGATGCCATCAACACGTTTTTCAGCCAGCATACGGATGTAATCGCGTTGTTTTTCGTAAATCCCACCCGTATTACACAGAATCAGAGTGTAGCCTTGGCGGTAACAGTAGCTCTCAACCCCGTCAATCACTTCTGAGAAGAATAGGTTGGTTGACTGCGTTACTAACATGCCAATCGTACGAGTTGAGTTACACTTTAGGCTGCGTGCAACCGCACTTGGCGCGTAATTCAACTCGTCCACGGCTTTCATTACTTTTTCTTGCGTTGCTTCTGCAACGAAACGCGTTTTATTGATAACGTGCGAAACTGTCGTAGTGGAAACGCCGGCTAAGCGAGCAACGTCTTTTATAGTGGCCATAAATGGTGTCCTGTATCGAGCTACTGAAATATGTCGTGTGGATGTACCTGATGCTCTAATGGTTTACACCCAGCAATCTAAGGTTGGCGCTAAGTGTTTCGGCAGCGGTTGGTCCAAGTACGACAAAAGGGTATGTAGCAGCATCGGTCGATGAATTTTATCTTTTTTCTATCTGATGATAAATTGCCATCAACCTGTTAAAAAACACAAAAACCGCTATATTTCAGCGGTTTACATATAAATCATATTTAATCGTTTGCGCTCACATTTTAGCCCTATGTGGACGGACTAGCAATGTTTTCAGCAAGAGATTTGTGTATTTGAAGTCACATTTTGACTGCTAAATAACCAAGCGTCTTTGAGCTAAGTTAAGGCAAACGAATAATATACCCAACTTACTTACATTCAGTTATTTCAGGTATACAGGAAGCCCGATAGGCGGGCTCCTTAAAAATAGGCGGCAATTATTCACCAAGAAGGTAAGCGCTGTCTAGTTTACAAAATGCAACTAATAGTTTCGCGACGCTCGAGTAGAACCCAAATTCGTCGAATTGTTTACATTTGTCTGCAAACTGAGGTAACCAAGACATCAACTGTTGCTGGATAAAGTCGTTTTGTTTAACGAAGGCTTCTTCCATGTGTTTTTCTTGCTCAAGTTCGTTTGAGCGGATAATCATGTTGCCAAGAAAGTCGAGTTCAACGGCTAAGTGGTCCGCAGGCTCTTTTAGATTTTCATCTACTTGAACGCCAAATTCTGCCATCAACTTTTCCATTTCCTCGGCTGGCTTGTCATTCAGCAAACCTGATTCACCGATGTACATCGATGCGTAAGGAAGAGCGCCGTATTTTTCTGTCTTCAAAAACAGTTCACAAAAGTCAGCAGCAAGCTCCAATTGAGCGTCTTCACGATCTTGCAATCGGTTTAGCGCATCAACGAGGCTATCAACGGCTGGTTTCAGTGACTCATTTTCACCTAAACCTGCTAGAAAACTGCGAATTTCAACACTGTGGTAGGCTTCCAGCTCTTTCTCTGTTAGCTCTTTTGCGAACAAGCTCGAAAACCACCAGTAAATTTCAGCGCGTTTTTCATTAAAAGCTTTCACTTCTTGCATCTTGGGCTCCTGAATGATGCTTCAAGTTGTGCATCACAAAGTCAATTAGGGATATCCCCTAAGTGTAATCAATTAAAATGAATAGCAGTAACTATAATTATTATGTTTTATGGTCAAAAATTAACGTTTATTAATAGCGATGGGTAAGCTTGTTTTGAATCAATAAAAACGCTAAATCTTGCTTTTTAATGTATCTATGACTAGAAATGTTACTAGTTATGAATAGAATACGTCTTGGATAATAAGAAGACAGAAAAGTGGTGTAAATGAGCTATCACGTATTAGTCGTAGAAGATGATGTTGTAACTCGTAGTAAGCTTGCGGGATATTTCCAAAATGAGGGTTACCAAGTCAGCGAAGCAGAGAGTGGCGCAGAAATGCGTGAGGTCCTGCAAGCGGGTGATGTAGACCTAATCATGCTGGATATCAACCTGCCGGGTGAAGACGGCCTGATGCTTACTCGTGAATTACGTAGCCAATCGGATATTGGTATCATATTAGTAACAGGACGCACGGATAGCATTGATAAAATCGTAGGCCTAGAAATGGGCGCTGACGATTATGTGACAAAGCCTTTTGAACTGAGGGAGTTGTTGGTTCGCGTTAAAAACTTGCTGTGGCGTATTTCAGCAGCGCGTAGCGGTAGCGCGAAAGCGAACGAAACCAGTGAAGAACATATTGTACGTTTTGGAGAGTGGACATTCGACATTCAACGTCGTGCGCTGAGCCGTAACGGCGAACCCGTAAAATTGACCAAAGCAGAATACGAACTTTTGGTGGCGTTATCGTCTTACCCTAACCAGGTGTTAAGTCGCGAGCGTATTTTGAATATGATCAGCCACCGAGTTGATGCTCCCAATGATCGTACTATTGATGTTCTTATTCGACGTATGCGCGCAAAAATGGAGTTTGATCCAAAGAACCCACAAATTTTTGTGACGGTGCACGGCGAAGGCTATATGTTTGCTGGTGATTAAACTGAACAAACCTAAGTCTTAAAAAGAAAAAGGAGAGCTTCGGCTCTCCTTTTTTGTGGTTTCAAGATAGTACTACTTTGCTTCAACCATTGGTGTTTGACCGACGGTATCACGCAACCTTTGCCAAATACTGCCCAAGTACTCATGCCAATAAAGCTCTGTTTGTTCTAAGTAACGCGCTTTGGGTGAGTATTTATCCCAAGGTTGACTGATTTCGCTAATAGCTAAGAAGTTGGTCGGGGCTGGGATTGGTTTAATGCCTGCTGCGTTGAACTCATACAATGCACGGCTCATGTGGCTCGCAGAAGTGACTAACACAATCTCCTTTTGTTGAACGAATGCAGCCGCTTGACGCGCCTCTTCCCACGTATCTTTCGCATCTTCTAATAAAATGATATCGGATTTCGCGACTCCCAACGCAAGGGCAACGTTCGCCATCATTCTCGCGTGGCTAATTTCAGATCCGCCAGCATAGCCAGACAAAATTAATTTAGCACCTGGATACATTCTTAAAATACGAATGCCTTCAGTTAAGCGCATTAATGCTGCACGGCTTAACTGCGAGGTGGGTGGAATTTCGTCATCGATAACATGACCATTCCCTAAAACCATCACGTAGTCGATGGTGCCAGAAACTGGCAAAAAGGCTTTATGCTCTCGCTCTAATGGCATAAGAAGCTTGGTTGAAACAGGTTGGAAGGCAACAAGAAAAATGCCAACAAAAGAGAATAGAACAACGAAGCAGCCAGTTTTACGTTTTGTGGTAAAACTAATGAGAGCAAGACCCAACAAGCCTATCAGCAGCAATGCCGGAAGTGGCATAAGCAAGGCTGACACTACTTTTTTCAGCTCAAACATACATAAATAGTCCGAAAAAACATCAATTGATAATAAAAATGAGGGTACCCCTCTTTATTCCTGCTTTCCTTGTGCCAGAATAGCGGCACAATCCGTTATGATAACTCAGCAGAAGTGACAGAAGACCGCAATTTCGACGATATCGCCCACAAATTTGCAAAAAATATTTACGGCTCCGATAAAGGGGAGATCCGCCAAATCATTGTGTGGGAAGATTTTCTACAGATTCTAAGTGAATTAGATGCTGACCAGCAACCCCTAGAGGTGTTGGATGCTGGTGGTGGTTTGGCACAAATGTCGCAAAAGCTTGCTAAGCTCGGACATCGAATCGCTTTATGTGATCTATCTTCGGAAATGCTGCAGTTGGCTAAGCAGGATATTGAAAAAAACGGTTTGCTTGAGCAGTATCGCCTGATTCATTCGCCTGTCCAATCCATTGGTGAGCATATGGATGAACAGGTGGATCTTGTTATGTTTCACGCCGTCATGGAGTGGTTGGTCGATCCTAAGGCCGCACTTGAAACGGTACTAGAACAAGTAAAACCGGGAGGCATCGCATCAGTGATGTTCTATAACCACCATGGTTTAGTCTATAAAAACGTGGTTTGTGGCAACATTCCTCATATATTAGACGGCATGCCTCACCGAAAAAGATTTAAACTACAGCCGCAAAAAGGCTTAAAACCTGAAGAAGTCTACCAATGGATAGAAGATTCAGGCTTTAGTATTTGTGGCAAATCTGGTATCCGCTCATTTAGTGATTACATAGGCAATATGCAATACATGGGCGATTACGAGTTTGAAGATGTGTTGGCGCTAGAAAAACAACTTTGTCGACAAGAGCCATACCTCTCATTAGGCCGCTACATTCATGTGTGGGCTAAAAAGAACGATAAACAGGAATAACAATGAGTGAGATGACTCTCAATGCTGCAGAGCAACCAATCGATGAGTTGGTTGGCTGGGTTAAGCAGCACGATTTCTCGTTGAACCTGACCACAGAGCGATTGGCATTCTTGATAGCCATTGCCGTACTGAGTAATGAAAGGTTCGATGAAGAATTGGGTGAAGGTGAATTGCATGATGCGTTTGCCATCGTCACTCGATTATTTGATGAGACTGGCGAAGCCTCCGCTTTTCGTGCGAACAACGCCATCAACGAGATGGTCAAGCAGCGCCTTATTAGCCGTTTTGTCAGTGAGATTACCGACGGAGCGAGCATTTACCGCTTGTCGCCTTTAGCGATAGGAATTACCGATTACTATGTGCGTCATCGTGAGTTCTCGAAACTGCGCCTTTCTATTCAACTGTCTATGGTGGCAGATGAAATGGCGAAAGCGATTGAGGCAGCACAAAAAGGTGGTACACCGGGCCACTGGAAGAAAAACGTATACGGAGTTTTAAAATATTCTGTAGGCGAGATCTTCGATCAAATCGATCTTAACCAGCGTGTGATGGATGAGCAGCAGCAATCTGTAAAACAACAAATTGCCGACCTGCTAAATAAAGACTGGCGCGAAGCGATCAACAACTGTGAAGCGCTACTGTCAGAAACGTCGAGCACATTGCGTGAACTTCAAGATACGCTGCAAGCCGCCAGTGATGAACTGCAAACTCAGATCCTAGATATTCAAGAAATTGTTTACGGCGATCCTGAGCTTGAGTTCATCGAAGAAGCGTTGTTTGGTCTGCAAATGAAGCTGGACCGAATCACAAGCTGGGGCCAGCAAGCGATCGACCTTTGGATTGGTTACGACCGACATGTGCACAAGTTCATCCGTACTGCAATTGATATGGATAAGAACCGTGCGTTTAGCTCGCGTCTACGTCAATCCGTCAAAGATTACTTCGATGCGCCTTGGTATCTGACTTATGCAGATGCGGAAAGGCTTTCTGACCTTCGTGACGAGGCGTTGGTGCTACGTGATGACGAAGTGACCGGCCAAGTTCCGATGGAAGTAGAGTATGAAGAATTTCAACAAGTCAATGATGAGTTGTCTGAACGAATTGGTGACATGCTAAAAGCGCATAAAGCTCAAGGCACGCCAATCGACTTGAGTGTGGTATTGCGAGATTACCTTGCACAGCATCCTTACACTCATCATTTTGATTTAGCTCGCATTATCGTTGATCAAGCTGTACGTCTGGGGTATTCAGAATCGGATTACCAAGCGATTCAACCGGACTGGAAAGCAATCAACGAATTTGGGGCAAAGGTACAAGCGAATGTCATCGACCGATACTAATGAATACATGTCAGATAAACTGGCAAAAGCAATTTCTAACCCTCTGTTCCCAGCGCTAGACAGCATGCTTCGAGCAGGGCGTCATATCTCAAGTGAAGATCTGGATAACCACGCGTTGTTGTCGGATTTCGAACTTGAGCTTTCTTCTTTCTACCAGCGCTACAATACCGAATTGGTGAAAGCGCCAGAAGGTTTCTTCTACCTTCGTCCTCGTTCAACGTCTCTGATTGGCCGTAGTGTCCTTTCTGAACTGGATATGCTGGTGGGGAAGGTACTGTGTTTCCTTTATCTAAGCCCAGAGCGTCTTGCGCACGAAGGCATCTTCACTAACCAAGAGTTGTACGACGAGCTACTTGCTCTGGCTGATGAAAACAAGCTGATGAAGCTGGTGACCAACCGTGCTACCGGTTCTGACCTTGATAAAGAAAAGCTGTTTGAAAAAGTACGCACGTCACTTCGTCGTCTACGCCGCCTAGGCATGATCATCAACATTGGTGAGACCGGTAAATTCAGCATCAGTGAAGCGGTATTCCGCTTTGGTGCCGATGTACGTATTGGTGATGATATGCGTGAAGCGCAGCTACGTCTGATCCGTGATGGTGAAGCGGTAGTGCACACCAAAGAGCCAAGCCAAGGCAGCCTATTGTCTGAAGAAGATCAAGACGACCAAGCCCAAGAAGAAACAACAGAAGAGGGTGAAGCATGAGCATGATTGAACGCGGTAAATACCAATCGCTGACCATGGTCAACTGGAACGGCTTCTTTGCCCGTACATTTGACATCGATGGTCTGGTCACCACGCTATCAGGTGGTAACGGTGCAGGTAAATCAACCACAATGGCGGCGTTCATCACCGCATTGATTCCTGACCAAACGCTACTGCACTTCCGTAACACGACAGAAGCGGGCAGCAGCCAATCGTCTCGCGATAAAGGTTTATACGGTAAGCTGCAGCCGGGCGCATGTTATGCGGCGCTAGATGTGGTGAACTCACGTAACCAACGCCTACTGTTTGCAGTAAAAATGCAGCAAGTTGCAGGTCGTGATAAGAAAGTAGACATCAAACCGTTTGTTATCCAAGGTCTTCCAAGCCATGTGAAACCAACGGATATCTTGGTTGAAAGCGTATCTGCGACTCAAGCTCGTGTACGTCAAATCAACGAAGTAAAAGAATCGATCGCGGAATTTGAAGGCGTTCAGTTCAAAGCGTTCTCTTCTATCGTGGATTACCACGCACAAATGTTTGAATTCGGTGTGATTCCGAAGAAACTGCGCAACTCTGGTGACCGCTCTAAATTCTACCGCCTGATCGAAGCATCGCTTTACGGTGGTATTTCAAGTGCGATTACGCGCTCGCTACGTGACTACCTTCTGCCACAAAATGGCGGCGTGAAGAAAGCGTTCCAAGATATGGAATCGGCGCTGCGTGAAAACCGCATGACGCTAGAAGCGATCAAAACTACTCAAGCAGACCGTGACTTGTTCAAACACTTGATTACAGAGTCGACCAACTACGTGGCAGCGGACTATATGCGCCATGCCAACGAGCGTCGTAAAAAACTAGAACAGACATTGTCTTTGCGTTCAGAGTTATTTGGTTCTCGCGAGACCTTGATTGAGCAAAACAATCTGCTTAACCGCGTTCAAGAAGAGCTGGAACTGCTGATCGAATCAGAATCTTCTTTAGAGCAAGACTACCAAGCGGCTTCGGATCACTTGCAACTGGTGCAAAACGCGCTGCGTCAGCAAGAGAAGATCGAACGCTACCAAGAAGATCTTGAAGAGCTGAGCGAGCGTCTTGAAGAACAAATGATGGTAGTGGAAGAAGCGCAAGAACGCGTGATGATGGCTGAAGAGCAAGCGACCGTTGCAGAAGAAGAGGTGGACAGCCTTAAGACGCAACTTGCTGATTACCAGCAAGCTCTTGACGTTCAGCAAACTCGCGCGCTTCAATACCAACAAGCCGTTCAAGCGCTGGAGAAAGCGAAGCAGCTACTTGGCGATGACAGCCTAACGGCAGAATCCGCACAAGCGTTAGTGGCGGAGCTGAAAAACAAAGAGTCAGAAAATACCAATACGTTGTTGTCTGTGAAACATAAGCTCGATATGTCATCAGCTGCGGCAGAGCAGTTTGATACTGCATTGAAGCTTGTACAGAGCATCGTTGGCCCTGTTGAGCGCAAAGAAGCCTCTGAGCACGCAAAATCGGCAATCGCTAAAGCTCGAGAATCACAGCAAATTGCACAAAACGAACAGCAATGGCGAGCACAACACCGTGATCTCGAACGCAGCCTTAACCAGCAGCGTCAAGCACGTGAACTGGTTGCTGAATACAAAAAGCAATATCACGTCGAGCTAACCGATGAAGTTACGTTTGAACAAGAACGTGAACGTCATGCGATGCAAATCGAATCACTAGAGATAGCTCAAGAGGAAGTTCGTGATCAGCGTGGTGAACAGCGCCGTCTAGAGCAAAACGCGGCGGCAGAAATCAGTAAGTTTGAAGCGATAGCGCCAGCTTGGATTGCGGCGAACGATGCGCTAGAGAAACTGAGAGAGCAGAGCGGGTCAGACCTTGAGGATCGCCATGCGGTAATGAACCACATGCAGGTTGTTCTTGAGCAAGAAAGGGCGCTGTCCTTAGCTAAAGATAAGCTTGCTGAGCGCCGTAGCCAGCTAGACGCTGAGATTGAACGTCTTGCTTCTCCTGGTGGTTCAAACGACCCTCGCCTGAAAGGTTTGGCTGATACTTTAGGCGGTGTATTACTGTCTGAGATCTACGATGACATCACGATTGATGACGCGCCTTACTTCAGTGCGATGTACGGTCCGGCTCGTCACGCTATCGTTGTTTCTGACCTGTCAGGTATCGAAGAGAAACTGGTAGAGCTAGACGACTGTCCAGAAGACTTGTACATCATTGAAGGTGACATCGATGCCTTTGATGACAGCTCGTTCGATGCAGAAGAGTTAGAGGGCGCGGTTTGTGTTCGCATGAACGATCGCCAAATGCGTTACTCTCGCTTGCCTGAGATCCCATTGTTTGGTCGTGCAGCACGTGAGCAGCGTCTAGAGTTGCTGCGTAACGAACGAGAAGAAGTGGTAGAGAAGCACGCAAAAGCGGCGTTTGACTCTCAGAAAATGCAGCGTTTGTACCAAGCATTTAACCAATTTGTGTCTAACCACATTCAAGTGGCTTTTGACGCTGATCCAGAACAAGCACTGGCAACCATTCGTGATAAGCGTAACCAAATTGCTCGCGTGCTGGCGGATCTGGATGCAAAAGAGCAGCAGCAACGCTCTCAGCTTCAAACTAGTAAGCAAGCACTGTCTTCTCTGGACAAGCTAGCATCACACATGGTGCTTGTTGAAGATGAATCATTGCAAGCGCGTTTTGATGAGCTAGAAGAGAAAATCGCTCAGCTTGCAGAGGCGAAAAACTTCTTAAATAATCATGCAAAAGCCGTCGCGCAACTAGAGAATATTGCGTCTGCGCTTGATGCTGACCCAGAGCAATTTGATGCACTAGAAGCAGAATACAAAGCGGCAGATGAACAGTTACAAGATCTTAAGAAGCAAATCTTTGCACTCTCGGATCTGGTTGAACGTCGTCACTACTTCGCTTACTCAGACTCGGTTGATCTTCTGAACAAAAGTAGCGAACTGAGTGAGCAGCTAAAAGCGAAGTTGGTTCAAGCTGAACAGACTCGTACTCGTTCTCGTGAAGAGTTGAAGCAAGCACAAGGACAAATGAACCAATACAACCAAGTATTGGCGTCTTTGAAGAGTTCGCATCAAGCGAAGCAAGAAACCGTACAAGAGTTCAAACAAGAGCTGCAAGAGTATGGCGTAAATGCCGACGAAGGTGCGGAAGAGCGTGCAATGCGCCGTCGTGACGAGCTGCACGAACGCTTACATACTTCACGTAGTCGTAAGAGTGAATACGAGCGCACGATAACGTCGACCGAGCTTGAGATGAAAGGCTTAGCGAAACGTCTGAAGAAAGTGCAGAAAGAATACGCAGAGCTGCGCAAATTTGTCGTTGCAGCGAAAGCGGGTTGGTGTTCAGTACTTCGCTTAGCGCGTGAAAACGATGTTGAGCGTCGTCTACACAAGCGCGAACTGGCTTACATGTCGGCGGATGAATTGCGTTCGATGTCGGATAAATCATTGGGTGCGCTGCGTTTAGCGGTTGCGAACAATGACGACTTGCGTGATGCGCTGCGTCTATCAGAAGACAACGCACGTCCAGAGCGTAAAGTTCTGTTCTACATTGCTGTATACCAACATCTTCGTGAGCGTATTCGTCAGGATATCATCCGTACTGATGACCCAGTTGAAGCAATCGAAGAGATGGAAGTCGAGCTGGCGCGTCTAACGGAAGAGCTAACGCAGCGTGAAAACCGTCTAGCGATCAGCTCTGAGTCGGTAGCGAGCATCATCAAGAAGACGATTCAGCGTGAGCAAAACCGTATTCGTATGTTGAACCAAGGCTTGTCGAACATTTCGTTTGGTCAGGTGAAGGGCGTACGTCTAAACGTGAAAATTCGTGAAAGTCACGAAGTGTTACTGAACGGTCTAGCGACACAGCAAGAGCAGCACAAAGACCTGTTTGAATCGACTCGCTTTACCTTCTCTGAAGCAATGGCGAAACTGTTCCAACGCGTGAACCCACACATCGATATGGGCCAACGTTCACCGCAAGTTCTGGGTGAAGAGCTACTGGATTACCGTAACTACCTAGAGCTAAGTGTAGAAGTGAACCGTGGTACAGACGGTTGGCTACAGGCCGAGTCTGGCGCGCTATCAACAGGTGAAGCGATCGGTACTGGTCAGTCAATCCTCCTGATGGTTGTTCAAAGCTGGGAAGAAGAATCTCGTCGTCTTCGCAGCAAAGACATTTTGCCTTGTCGTCTGCTCTTCTTGGATGAAGCAGCGCGTCTGGATGCGAAATCGATCGCGACATTGTTCGAATTGTGTGACCGTCTGGATATGCAGCTTCTTATTGCGGCACCAGAAAACATCAGCCCAGAGAAAGGTACTACCTACAAGTTGGTGCGTAAGGTGTTTAAAGACCATGAGCACGTACACGTAGTTGGTCTACGTGGTTTTGGTCAAACGGATAAGCCTAAGACCGAAGCGCAAGAGATGATCGAAGAGTTTGAATCGTAAACTCCGAATCTAGCAAAACGCCCGCAATGAACGCGGGCGTTTTTGTATTTGTTAGCGGGAGGCTTCAAAGCGTATAAAATAAGCCGAGACTGTAGGACGACAGTCTCGGCTTATTAATAGAACTTAGCGGGGAGGCTAAGTTTTATTCCTCTGAAATATCGTCTCTGATATCGATCATTTCAGCAAGCTCTTCAAGTGCTTGGACAGAAAGCTCAGACAAGCGTTGTAAATGCTGGTCTAAGCTCTCTTGTTCTTCAAGCTCTGGTTCATCGTTATCTGTTTCTTTTGTTAGCATTTCTCAACCTCTCAAGTTGAGTAAGGGGAGACCTCATCATACTCAAAAGTTAAAGGAGAAAAGAAACGATCTATGTTGATTCTGTTAGCTCGATCATTGATTCAAGTTATAGGTGAGATAGGTTTGTTTAATAAGATGAGTAGGTAGACGGTTTTGGAAACGGAAACAAAAAACGCCAGCAATCCGAACAATTACTGGCGAATGATATTGTGATTGGCGATTAGAACTGCGGTTTTACCCCAAACTGCTCTGCTGCGTAGGCGACACGTTCAATCGGCTTTGGATACTCGGCAGGTGTGCCGAGGCTCTCTATGTGTTTCAAACGAGGAAGCAAGCCTGCACCATTAGCGATTTGGATTGCTAAGCCAGGACGAGCGTTGAGCTCTAAAACCATAGGCCCTTCCTCTTTATCTAGCACCATATCAGTGCCCATGTATCCCAACCCTGTCATCTCCCACGCACTAGACGCAAGCTCAAGCAAGCGCTCCCAGTGCGGGACTTGGAGGGTAGAAAGGTCTTTGCCGGTATCCGGATGGTGGGTGACTGGATGGTCGAATTGCACCGCTCGGATTGCTTTACCTGTGGCGATATCAATGCCCACGCCCACAGCGCCTTGGTGGAGGTTTGCTTTACCGTCCGACGCCGCCGTAGAACAGCGCATCATTGCCATAACAGGGTAGCCTTTAAATACGATGATTCGAACATCAGGCACGCCTTCATAACTGAAGCCATCGAAACAATCATCAAACTTAATCAGGTTCTCAACGACTGCGACGTCGTTTTTACCACCAAGAGAGAAAAGGCCTGCAAGCGCATTACTGATATGACGTTCAACTTCGTCCTTACCAATTGTAGAGCCGGAAGGTTTGGTATAGACCCCATCTTTATGCGAGGTAATAACCAAAATACCCTTACCACCACTACCTTGAGCGGGTTTGATAACAAAACCAGGCCAATCTTGCACCATTCTATGGATTGTCTTTACTTCTGCTTGGTTATGAATAACGCCGATCAGGGCAGGGACTGTCGCCCCTGCTGCCTGCGCAATAATTTTAGTCTTGAGCTTGTCATCAACTAATGGGTATTTAGAACGATCATTGTAACGGCCGATATAACTGTGGTTACGTTTGTTCATCCCCATAATGCCTTTATGGCGAAGCTTAGCTGGCGAAGTAAAACTTTCGAACATCGTTTAGTCCTCCGCTAGTGGTTTGAAACGACGTAACTCAGTTAGACGGTAACCTGTGTAAGTACCTAGCAATAGAATACCGGCCAGAACAATCAACTGTAGACCAATGAAATTAAAGGTTAGGTGCTGAATGTATGAGTTCGTCATCGCTAAGTAAACCAATACTGCGGTGAGCAGTGAGCCCCCACCTTGCAGAGCGACTTCTTTCGCGCCTTCTTCTTCCCATAGGATAGACATACGTTCAATTGTCCAAGACAAGATGATCATCGGGAAGAACGTAATTGTTAATCCTTCCGTTAAGCCCATCTTAAATGCGACTACTGTGAACACCGAAATGATCATAATAACGGTAATAATGACCGCTGATATCCGTGCTACAAGCAGTAAGTTCAACCTCGATAAGTAACTTCGAATAATCAAGCCTGTGCCAACGATCAGTAAGAAACCGACAATACCCGTTAATAACTGGGTTTGAACAAACGCAACAGCAATCAGTACTGGCATGAAAGTACCGGATGTTTTCAGACCGATAATCACACGCAAGAACACCACGATAAGGGCACCGATAGGGATCAGCATGATAGTCTTAAACATCGCTTGTTCTTCAAGAGGCAAGCTATGAATTGAAATATTCAGAAGCCCATCAGCTTCTATCTTGTTGTTCGTCGCTTGCTGTGGAGTCATTTCTTGCTTGATCATTGAGAAATGAACTTGGCTATTTTTACCACCAACAAGATCAAGCAGGGATACATTCGACTCATCCCAAACTAATAAGTTTGGTTTCACGGCTTTCTGTTCGGAATTTGGTGAGAACAGTACCCAATCTTTACCTGACCAAACCTGAACCATTGGTTGAATGGTTTGGCGTCGACGGCCATCTTCTAGTTCGATAACACCGACAGTTTTGCTCTGTATACCTGCGGTAAGCAAAATATTATGTAGTGCATCAGTACGGCTGAAGTCATTCAGTAGTAGCGATGAGTTTTGACTGTCTGGGTCATTAAGCGCTTTGATGAGCTCACGAGTGAAGGTCACATTGTCGGCAGAGCGACTCATCGCACGCTCAACAAGGGCATTTGCCGCCGCAGCTTGTGGCGCTGATAGAGTTGGTGGCGTAATGTCTTCAGTTGGTGGTAGAGGCGTAACTTTAGCCTGAGGGTCCACTAAGAACTGCGCTTTGTAGTAAATGGTTTGAGGACCTTTGGCCTGACGAATTGACCACTCGGCACGACGTCCAGAATCAGAATTAATGTAGGAAACGCCATAACCAGAAGAGGAAGCGGATTCACCGATAAGCGTATAACCACTTTGTGTATGAGGTGCTGCGAGTGAAGCTTTGACTTCATTGCCGTTAGCATTGAACTCAATACGTGCCTCTACATCCCATACCTGACGAGTTTCGCCTGGTGTCCAAGGCACGCCGTAGTTTTCATGTCTGAAAACACTCAAAGCAATGCCCGCAATCACCAATAAGATGATTGAAAGGTAAAACGGTATTTTTGACGTCATAATCTACCTTATTATTTTTTATCTTCGTCCGTTTGGATATAGGTACGACTTACATCGACAAGTGCGATGTCGCGCATAAATTCTCTACCCAGTAAAATAGGATGGTTCATATGCGAGCGATCTGCCAACGTAAATTGCGCTTTTTCATGAATTTTTCCAACGCGCACCCAAAGTTCGACTACAGCGCGACGTTCTAGTTCTTCACTGGTAACTTGGCGAATTTTTACGTAACGAATGACTGGCGCTTCGATCCAAGTATTTTTTTCTTCTTCAGATTTACTGGTATCTGCCAGGTGGAATCGAACCCAGTTTTTGCCGTTTCTTTCGAACTCTTCAATATCAACTGCATTTAAAGATGAGGTTGCGGCACCGGTGTCGACACGTGCATCAAAAGTCTGCTTAATGGAGTCAATAGTGACCTTTTCAATTGAGCCAAGGACAATATCATGAGTTGGTGTTGGTTCCACAGGAGCAGGAGATTGGACAATAATCGGCTCTTTTGGCTTTTTCACTTCTGCCATTGCTTCATCACGAAATGTCAGAAGTTCAACCTGTAGTTTATCGACTTGTTCTTCAAGGCTGTCGATATAGTCCGATTGGTTGCTGAGCTGAAGCTCTAAGTTAGTAATGCGATTATTGACATTCGCTTCTGAAGTTTGAATAGCCGCTAACGTTTCTTGGTGGTACTGTTCGCCTTTGGTTAGTGAGCATCCAGACAGTAAGGCGATGGCAACAATCGGGGTCAATCGTAATAACATTGAAAACCTTGGGATTGGATTAAGTTGTTTATTTTTTAGGAGTTTAGCTCATATCGATAAAGCCTCACAAGTAAGAATGTTTCTCTATTACTTATTGTTTGAGGAATAGTGATGAAAAGCTAAAAATCAAGGACATAAAAGCGCATCCTTATTTAGAGCGTGCTTATGTTTTGATGTAACAAATGGACTCGAAAAACAAACACGCTCAGTACGAGGAAAGAGGGTAATGTCTTAACTCGTAAAATGAGTTAAGACAATGTCAGGAATCTCAGCGAATTATGGTTTGCGAGCGACAAGAACCGCGCGGCGAGGGGCAGGGTAACCTTCTACAGTCTTGCTTGGGTCGTTCGGATCTAGATAGTCTGGCAGAGAGTTATGCGTCATCCAATCTGTGGTACGTTGTTCATCAACCGAAGTGACGTTTTCATCAACGATGCGTACATCTTCAAATCCTACCAACTCTAACCACACTTTCAGCGCTTTTGCTGAAGGGAAGAAATAGACATTGCGCATTTGTGCGTAACGAGAAGTTGGAACCAACACTGAATTCTCATCACCTTCAATCACTAGTGTTTCTAGTACGAGTTCACCACCGGACACTAATTGATCTTTTAGCTGCACCAAGTGATCCAGTGGAGAGCGACGGTGGTAAAGCACGCCCATGCTGAATACCGTGTCGAACGCTTCTAACTTAGGTAGTTGTTCAATACCCAACGGCAGTAGGTGCGCACGTTGGTCATCTCCCATTAGTTTACGAATTGCTTCGAACTGAATTAGGAACAGGTGAGATGGATCGATACCGACGGTTAAGCGTGCACCTTCACCCAGCATGCGCCACATGTGGTAGCCGTTACCACAACCAACATCGAGTACGCTGCGGTTCTTTAATGGAGAAATATGCGGAAGCACGCGGTCCCATTTCCAATCACTGCGCCACTCAGTATCAATATGAATGCCGTGTACGTGGTATGGCCCTTTGCGCCACGGATGGAATGTACGAAGTAAGTTCTCTAATTTCTTCAGCTCACCTTCATGGAAAGGAGTGTCGTTGCTGATGGTCACTGAATTCTTGATGTCAATTTGATCCGGTGAGCCTTCTGGAATCTTGTTCAGTGCTTTCAACCAGCGACCAAAGTCACCGTGCTCTGCATTTTGCCAATCCGTTAGCTGTTGTGGTAGCACATTGAGCCAAGGTTGAAGACGTGTGTCTTGGGCAATCAATTGGTAGAAGTTTGCAAAGTTAAACATAGTTAGTTAATCGCTGAGTTGATGGTATTAAAATTATTAAATAACAGCCTAAATCGGCGTGATTCAGGGCATTTGTATGCACGGTTTATTTAATTGCGAACATAGAGCCAAAGTTAAAGCATTGGAACCAAACATCGTAGCTAGAAAAGCCAATTTTAGCGAAACGCTCTTTATGCTCTTTCTTTGAATCTGGGCGCATTACGTTTTCTATCGCGCTGCGCTTTTGGCTGATTTCTAGTTCGCTATAACCATTTGCACGTTTAAAGTCGTGGTGAAGGTCAATTAATAGCTCGTTTGACACTTCATCTTCGAAGACGAATTTCTCCGACAAAATCAAAATTCCGCCTGGACGTAGACCTGCATAGATTCGTTCAAGTAGGGCGTAACGATCGTCTGGAGAAAGAAATTGCAGAGTAAAGTTCAGTACGACAACTGATGCGTTTTCAATATCGATATTACGAATATCCGCTTCAACCACATCTACAGGAGTATCGCTTCGGTACGCGTTTACATGCAATTTGCAACGCTCAACCATCGCAGGAGAGTTGTCCACTGCGATGATTTGGCAACCTTCTTGTTTGATATGGCGACGCATAGACAATGTTGCAGCACCCAAAGAACAGCCAAGGTCATAGATGTTTGAGTGGGGCTTTACAAAACGCTCTGCCAGCATACCAATTGCAGAAATAATGTTGCTGTAACCCGGCACCGATCGTTGAATCATGTCAGGAAATACTTCCGCTACGCGTTCATCGAACGTGAAATCCCCAATTTTATCGATTGGAGCCGAAAAAATAGTATCTGGATTGCTCTTAGGGTTCATAACCAAGTCTCTGCATACAAGCCGCCTGAAAATGTCAGGCACCAAAAAAGGCGCGTATTTTATGGGAATTTCGCGCCTCTGTCATGTGTTGCGTTAGAACATCTGTAACTGCGAGTTGCCATCGTTAGCCGGGAAAGATGCCAAGTCAGGAAGTGTTATACGCTTTTGTATGTCTTTATACAGATTGGCTGCCAACTCCGGCGCAATTATATTGTCCGCAGTATGGATCATGACATACGGCTGTTTACCTTCTGCAATCCATTGCGGCAACTTGCTGAGCCATGGTGTAAAAAACTCGTAATTTTGCTGTTCTTCTGGATGACCAATAAAGCGAATCAAAGGGTGTGAAGCGGTAGCAATGGCGTGGACTGGTACTCTTGGTTTTTTCATTTGCGCATCAATGACCGCTTCATTGTCTGGCTTAGCGGCAAAGACAGGGCGGCTATCCATAATAATGCGGTCAATGTTATTTTCTACTAACCATTGGTTAAGCGCTCGCTCTTCTTCACCTTTGGAGAAAAATGCCATATGACGAACCTCAACACCAAGAGGGAAGTTAGGTGGAAAGCTCGCACAGAACTTTTTCAGTCGATCAAGGTGCTCAGGACCAAATGCGGCTGGCAATTGAATTGTCCATTGCCCCACACGGTCATGCAACGGCTCCATGACTTTCATGAAGTCTCTCAGCTGTTCGCTGCAACCTCTTAGCATTTGCTCATGAGTGATGGCTTTAGGAAGTTTGAAAGTAAAGCGAAAATCATCGTGGGTTGCTGCTCTCCAGTTTTGCACCGTGTTGAGCGTCGGCGTGGCATAAAATGTCGTGTTGCCTTCCACGGTATGGAACACCTGTGCATACTTTTCTAAACGTTCAGCGGGCTTTGTCCCGCTGCCGTAAAAGCTTTGTTGCCATTGATTGTGCGACCACATCGTCAATCCAAGTCGAAGAGGTAAGTTATCCATTATTCTTTACTGCTTGCTACTCGTGTGAATACTTTACGAGAGTTTTGCTGAAATAGGTAATTTCACGCTATAATCCCCACCAATTTTTTCGCTTTGGTGCGCTTTTGAACATTTGTTGTACTAAAAAGCACCAGTGAATGATAAAACACACGTAATTGTATGTTGAGTAGTCGATTTTCGTGGACATTCAGCGTATAACTGAATCTTTACTCTGCTTGGCAATGAGGCTGACAGAGCGTAGTTAACAACATTTGAGAGATTGGGAATTTCATTATGCGTACCCATTACTGTGGTCACCTGAACAAGTCCCTTGCAGGACAAACTGTAGAACTTTGCGGCTGGGTTAACCGTCGTCGTGATTTAGGCGGTCTTATTTTTATTGATATGCGAGATCGCGAAGGTATCGTTCAGGTAGTTGTTGATCCAGATATGGCGGATGCGTATGAAGTGGCTAACACACTTCGTAATGAATTCTGTATCAAACTAACGGGTGAAGTACGCGTTCGTCCAGAAAGCCAAGCAAACAAAGACATGGCAACAGGTGAAGTTGAGATCCTTGCGACAGGTCTTGAAATCATCAACCGCAGTGACGTTTTGCCTCTAGATTTCAACCAAAAGAACTCTGAAGAGCAACGTCTGAAGTACCGTTACTTAGACCTTCGTCGTCCTGA
Organism: Vibrio antiquarius; assembly: GCF_000024825.1. NCBI lineage: Bacteria > Pseudomonadati > Pseudomonadota > Gammaproteobacteria > Vibrionales > Vibrionaceae > Vibrio > Vibrio antiquarius. Next base: position 2,561,685 of record NC_013456.1, on the reverse strand, counting down.
AATGAGCGATCGCATCAAGCTACGTGCTAAAGCGTCTAGCTTTGTTCGTCGTTTCCTAGACGACAACGGCTTCCTAGACATTGAAACTCCAGTACTAACGAAAGCGACACCAGAAGGTGCGCGTGACTACCTAGTACCTAGCCGTGTTCACAAAGGCAGCTTCTACGCGCTTCCTCAGTCTCCACAGCTATTCAAACAGCTTCTAATGATGTCTGGTTTTGACCGTTACTACCAAATCGTTAAGTGTTTCCGTGATGAAGACTTGCGTGCTGACCGTCAGCCAGAATTCACTCAGATCGATATCGAAACGTCATTCATGACGGCTGACCAAGTACGTGAAGTGACGGAAAACATGGTTCGCGATATGTGGCAAGAGCTACTAAACGTAGACCTAGGTCAGTTCCCAGTAATGCCATTCAGCGAAGCTATTCGCCGTTTCGGTTCTGACAAGCCAGACCTACGTAACCCACTAGAGCTAGTAGACGTTGCTGACCTAGTGAAAGACGTTGAGTTCAAAGTATTCTCTGGCCCAGCAAACGACGAGAAAGGCCGCGTTGCCGTTATTCGCGTTCCAGGTGGTGCATCTTTGACTCGTAAGCAAATTGATGGCTACGGTGAATTCGTTGGTATCTACGGTGCGAAAGGTCTAGCATGGATGAAGGTTAACGACCGTGCTGCAGGCATGGAAGGTATCCAGTCTCCAGTAGCTAAGTTCCTAAACGAAGATGTGATCAACGGCATCCTAGATCGCACTCAAGCGGAATCTGGCGATATCATCCTATTTGGCGCTGATAAAGCGGGTATCGTTGCAGAAGCAATGGGCGCGCTACGTTTGAAACTAGGTAAAGATCTAGAGCTAACTGACGAATCTGCATGGGCTCCACTATGGGTTGTTGACTTCCCAATGTTCGAAGAAGATGACGAAGGTAACCTACACGCGATGCACCACCCATTCACGTCACCTCTAGGTGTGACTGCGGAAGAGCTAAAAGCGAACCCAGCTGCGGCAAACTCTAACGCTTACGATATGGTTCTAAATGGTTACGAAGTTGGCGGCGGTTCTGTTCGTATCCACAACGCAGATATGCAAGAAGCCGTATTTGATATTCTAGGCATCACACCTGAAGAGCAACAGCTTAAGTTCGGCTTCCTGCTTGATGCACTAAAATTCGGTACGCCTCCACACGCTGGTCTTGCATTCGGTCTTGACCGTCTAGTGATGCTGCTATGTGGTACCGAGAACATCCGTGATGTTATCGCGTTCCCTAAAACAACAGCAGCGGCGTGTCTACTAACAGACGCACCAAGCATTGCGAACCCAGCAGCGCTAGAAGAGCTAGCAATCGCAGTGACTGCAGCGAAAGAAAAAGACGCAGAATAAGCGCACAACATTTGAAGAAAACTCCCGCAACTGCGGGAGTTTTTGTTTAAATAAACCCAAGAAACTTCCAAAGAAATTTCCCAAGCAACGCTTTTTAGCTCATGTTTGCTATTAAGCGTCAAAATACATTAAAAGGTGAATTATGGCAGGTCATAGTAAATGGGCGAATATTCGTCACCGTAAAGCAGCGCAAGATGCGAAGCGCGGCAAAATCTTTACCAAATTAATCCGTGAAATCGTTGTTGCGGCAAAAGAGGGAGGCGGTGAGCCAGAAAATAACCCACGTTTGCGAGCTGCAATTGATAAAGCGTTGTCTAACAACATGACGCGTGACACTGTCAACCGCGCTGTCAGCCGAGGTGCTGGTGGTGAAGGCGATGACAATATGGAAACCGTAATCTATGAAGGTTATGGCCCGGGTGGCACTGCGGTCATGGTCGAATGTATGACGGATAACCGAAATCGCACAGTATCTGGCGTACGCCATGCGTTCTCGAAGTCAGGAGGCAATCTGGGTACGGATGGTAGTGTAAACTATCTTTTCGACAAGAAAGGCGTGATCTCATACGCCCCAGGTTTAGATGAAGATGTGGTGATGGAAGTGGCGTTAGAAAGTGGCGCTGATGACATCGAAACATCAGAAGATGGCTCGATTGATGTTTACACCGCGCCAAGCGATTTTGGACTCGTAAAAGATGCCCTTGATGCTGCCGGTTTTGAGGCGGAGAACGCCGAAGTGTCGCTTATCCCTTCAACGAAAGCAGAACTGGATGTGGACACTGCGCCAAAACTGCTTCGTTTGATTGACGCTTTAGAAGATCTGGACGATGTTCAGGAGGTTTATCACAACGGTGACATCTCTGACGACGTTGCAGCCTCTCTAGAGTAAACTCAATGTGCAGTGAGCGGTATTCGCTCCGAAATTAGAAAGTAATAATAAGAAATTGAGGTCGCATTCGGCCTCATTTTTAGGAACATTCATGTCAATTATTTTGGGCATTGACCCAGGTTCACGCATTACCGGTTATGGGGTCATTCGTCAAAATGGACGCCATTTGCAATACCTTGGTAGTGGCTGTATTCGTACTTCAGAAAAAGAACTTCCGGGCCGTCTTAAGCAGATTTACGCTGGCGTCACGGAAATCATTACTCAGTTTCAACCGGACGTATTTGCGATTGAACAAGTGTTTATGGCTAAAAATGCGGATTCAGCATTAAAGCTTGGCCAGGCTCGTGGCAGCGCAATTGTTGCTGCGGTGAATGCAGAGTTGCCGGTATACGAATACGCCGCGCGTCTTATTAAGCAAGCTGTAGTCGGTACTGGTGGTGCGGACAAAGCGCAAGTTCAGCATATGGTTCAGCAGATGCTTAAACTGCCCGCCAAGCCTCAAGCGGATGCAGCCGATGCTTTAGGTGTGGCGATTTGTCATGCCAATACGAACAAAACTCTCGTTGCCTTAGCGGGCAAAGCAACCAGTGCCAGAAAAGGGCGCTACCGATAAAATTAACTGGATGTCTATCCAGTTCTTTATTATCCTGTCGCAAATTCATTTCCAAAGAGTATTTATAGTGATTGGACGTCTTCGTGGCACACTGATTGAAAAACAACCACCTGAAGTATTAATTGAAGTTAATGGCATTGGTTATGAAGTCCAGATGCCAATGAGCTGTTTTTACGAGCTGCCAAATGTTGGCGAAGAAGCCATTATTTATACTCACTTTGTCGTCCGTGAAGATGCGCAATTGCTATACGGTTTCAACACAGTAAAAGAACGCGCACTTTTCCGTGAAGTGATCAAAGCCAATGGCGTTGGTCCTAAACTCGGTCTTGGTATTCTCTCTGGTATGACAGCAACGCAATTTGTTACTTGTGTGGAACATGAAGACGTTTCTACGCTGGTTAAGCTTCCAGGCGTTGGCAAGAAAACCGCAGAGCGATTGGTTGTTGAAATGAAAGACCGCTTGAAAGGGTGGGGCGCTGGCGATCTATTTACACCATTTACGGATGCTGCTCCTGCGGATTCTGGTGCGACATCCAACAACGCGGAAGAAGAGGCAATTAGCGCGCTTCTAGCTTTGGGTTACAAGCCGACTCAAGCGTCGAAAGTGGTGTCTCAGATCGCTAAACCGGACATGAGCAGTGAGCAAATGATCCGTGAAGCTCTAAAATCAATGGTGTAACGCTGGTTTCACAGTGAGCATTTGTTCAAGATAACTCATTCTCTAAGGTTAATGCCAATCGCTTAACGATGTTTTTTGTGTCATTCCAGCGAGCCTAGCGAGACTGGGAATCTAATAGCAGCATGCTGAGCGGTTAATGAAACAATTTTGACCATAAAGTGCTCGGATAGAAGATCCTGTATCACGCTCCTTCGTCGCTGTACAGGATGACGAGATACAGAAATATGCCACTTGCTGTTAAACGAGCGGCATTATTCTCTCAGGTAACCATTTTTCAAGGTAAAAAGATGATTGAAGCCGATCGTTTAATCGCTCCAGAAAACCCTGCCTTTCGTGATGAAGATGTCATTGATCGTGCTATTCGACCAAAGAAGTTGGCGGATTACCAAGGTCAGGACCACGTTCGTGACCAAATGGAGATCTTCATCAAAGCTGCTCAGTTACGTAGTGAAGCTCTTGATCACCTGTTAATTTTTGGCCCTCCGGGTTTGGGTAAAACCACGCTAGCAAATATTGTCGCCAACGAGATGGAAGTAAACATCCGTACTACTTCAGGGCCAGTTCTTGAAAAAGCAGGCGATTTAGCCGCGTTACTAACCAACCTAGAAGAAAATGACGTTCTATTTATTGACGAAATTCACCGCTTAAGCCCGATGGTTGAAGAGGTTCTGTATCCGGCGATGGAAGATTATCAACTGGATATTATGATCGGTGAAGGTCCGGCCGCTCGTTCTATTAAGATCGATTTGCCGCCGTTTACTTTGATTGGTGCAACGACCCGAGCAGGCTCTTTAACGTCACCATTACGCGACCGTTTTGGTATTACTCAGCGTCTTGAGTTTTATAAGATAAAAGACCTCCAAGATATTGTGCAGCGCAGCGCGGATTGTTTAGGTTTGTCAATGGAACCTGAAGGTGCATTGGAAGTGGCAAGACGTGCACGTGGCACACCACGTATTGCTAACCGCCTACTACGTCGTGTTCGCGATTATGCGGAAGTGAAAGGAAATGGTCACATTTGTGCAGAGGTTGCCGACAAAGCGCTGAATATGCTTGATGTGGACGCCGAAGGTTTCGATTATATGGACCGCAAACTACTACTCGCAATTATGGAGAAATTTGGTGGTGGTCCGGTCGGACTCGATAACATGGCGGCAGCGATAGGTGAAGAAAAGGATACTATCGAAGACGTTCTTGAGCCTTATCTTATTCAACAAGGTTATTTACAACGCACTCCACGTGGAAGAATCGCGACAGATCGTGCGTATTTGCATTTCGGAATTGAAAAATAAGATTCCCGCGCTGGGCCTTTGCTGCCCAGCGCTTCATTAAAGTTGACCAAACTCACATTTTTTGAATTTCTTCTCATACCAGTTTAGTAAGTAAAAAGCATTGATTGTTAACTCTATGTTTGCTCGCAACTGGTTAATTTCTCTCCTGATTACTCTCTCTTAACATCCGTATCTAATACTGGTTGATCTGGATCAATGTGATGGATTTTTGTGCAAATTCCGCGCATAAACATTGATGTATATCAAAGCGCATTCCGGCTATAAACCTTTTGAAACAATCTGTTTTTACAAGTAATATTAGCCCTAGCTATATTAGCTGATGCTTAACAATTAACTAACCAATGAAGCACATTTTTGCAACAATGAGTTGTGATAATTCAACATTTTTCAAGTGTAAATAACACTTGAATATGGATTGCAATATGTAGAGAGTGTCATTCAGCCGACACATAGGAGTTACCATGATTGACGTAGTTGATCTATCGCGGTTGCAGTTTGCACTGACAGCGATGTATCACTTCCTATTCGTACCATTGACCCTTGGTATGGCCTTCCTTCTGGCCATTATGGAATCGATGTACGTAATGACGAACAAGCAAATCTACAAGGACATGACCAAGTTCTGGGGTAAGCTATTCGGTATTAACTTTGCACTTGGTGTGGCGACAGGCCTTACCATGGAATTCCAGTTTGGTACGAACTGGTCTTACTACTCCCACTATGTAGGTGACATCTTCGGTGCGCCGCTAGCGATCGAAGCCCTTGTCGCATTCTTCCTGGAGTCAACTTTTGTTGGTCTATTCTTCTTCGGGTGGGATCGTCTATCTAAACGTCAACACTTAGCGGTTACTTGGCTTGTGGCGCTGGGCTCTAACTTCTCTGCACTTTGGATTCTTATCGCAAACGGCTGGATGCAAAACCCAGTAGGCGCGGACTTCAACTTCGAAACCATGCGAATGGAAATGGTAAGCTTCTCTGAAGTTGTACTAAACCCAGTTGCTCAGGTTAAGTTCGTGCATACGGTTGCTTCTGGCTACACTTGTGGCGCAATGTTTATTCTAGGCATCAGTTCATACTACCTATTAAAAGGTCGTGACATTGCGTTTGCTCGTCGTTCATTTGCTATCGCTGCTTCTTTCGGTATTGCGGCTATCTTATCTACCATCGTTCTTGGCGATGAATCTGGCTACGAGCTTGGTGAAGTTCAAAAAGTGAAGCTTGCTGCAATTGAAGCAGAGTGGCACACAGAACCAGCTCCAGCAGCGTTTACGTTGTTTGGTGTTCCTAACCAAGAAACCATGCACACCGATTACGCAATCAAGATCCCTTACGTAATGGGTATCATCGCGACACGTTCTTTTGATGAGCAAGTAACAGGTCTTCGTGACCTACGTGATGAGCACGTCGATCGTATTCGTGACGGTATGTACGCTTATGAACTTCTCGAGAAGCTTCGTGCGGGCGACAAGTCAGAAGAAAACATGACTGCGTTTGATGAAGTGAAGGGTGACCTAGGTTACGGTCTACTTCTAAAACGCTACACAGACAATGTTGTTGATGCGACAGAAGAGCAAATCCAAGCTGCTGCGGATGACTCAATCCCAACAGTATGGCCGCTATTCTGGTCATTCCGTATCATGGTTGCTTGTGGTTTCATCATGCTATTCGTTTTCGGTGCGGCATTTATTCAAACGTGTCGTCAGAAGATCGAACAGAAACAATGGATTCTTAAAGCTGCACTATTCAGCATCCCACTACCGTGGATTGCGATTGAAGCGGGTTGGTTCGTCGCTGAGTACGGTCGTCAGCCATGGGCTGTTGGTGAAATTTTACCAGTGCACGTTGCAGCTTCAGCATTAACTGCTGGCGAAATCTGGACTTCACTATTCGCAATTCTGGCGCTATACACGGTATTCCTGGTTGCAGAAGTTTACCTAATGTTGAAATTCGCTCGTAAAGGCCCAAGTAGCCTGAAAACGGGTCGCTACCACTTCGAGCAAAATGCTGACTCTGTTGAAGACAAAGTTAGTCGCCAAGTAGAAGCGTAAGGTAAGGAGATAACAAGATGTTTGATTACGAAATCTTGCGACTCATCTGGTGGGTACTAATCGGTGTTCTACTAGTTGGTTTTGCAGTAACAGACGGTTTCGATATGGGTGTAGGCGCGCTTGTACCTATTATCGGTAAAAACGACACGCAACGTCGCGTCATGATTAACTCAATAGCCCCTCACTGGGATGGTAACCAAGTTTGGCTTATCACTGCTGGTGGTGCATTGTTTGCAGCTTGGCCTTTGGTTTATGCAACGTCATTTTCAGGCTTCTACTTAGCGATGATTTTGACACTAGCAGCGCTATGGCTTCGTCCTCTGGGCCTAGACTACCGCTCTAAAATCGAAGATCCAAAGTGGCGTAATACCTGGGATATCTGTATCTCAATCAGTGGTTTTGTTCCACCAATCATCTTTGGTGTAGCGTTTGGCAACCTACTACAGGGTGTACCATTCCAATTGAGTGAGTTCTTGATGCCAACATACCATGGCTCATTCTTTGGTCTTCTAAACCCATTTGCACTGCTGTGTGGCTTAGTTAGTTTGTTCATGATTTTGATGCAAGGTTCGACTTGGCTACAAATGAAAACAACGGGCGAAGTGCATGTGCGTGCTCGCAACGTTGCTCAGTTGGCTGGTTTACTGACGGTTGCAGCGTTTGTAGCTGCTGGTTTCTGGATCCAAAATATCGATGGTTACGTCATTGTTGGCGGTATCGACACTAATGCAGCTTCTAACCCTCTAAACAAAGAGGTAATCCGTGAAGCTGGTGCGTGGATGAAGAATTTTGAAAACTACCCACTACTATGGGCTGCTCCTGTACTAGGTGTCGCAATGCCGCTTCTTGCCGTATTGGCATCTCGTCTTGAAAAATGTGCGATTTCGTTCATTACTTCAAGCTTGGGTGTTGCTGGCGTTATCTTTACTGCAGGTTTTGCGATGTTCCCATTCATCATGCCTTCAGACTTAATGCCAAGCCACAGCTTAACAATGTGGGATGCAACGTCATCTGAACTGACTCTGAATCTAATGACAGGCGTTGCGTTTGTTATGGTACCAATCATCCTTGGTTACACGTCTTGGACTTACTACAAGATGTTTGGTCGCCTTGATGATCAGTACATTGAAGACAACAAAAACTCACTTTACTAAGGAGCATTTACTATGTGGTATTTCGCATGGATTCTAGGTGTACTACTTGCTTGTGCATTCGGTATCATCAACGCTCTTTGGTTAGAGCACTCAGAAATGATGGACAAAGACAGTGAGTAATCTCGCTGATAAGGTAGCGCAACTTCACGCTCCGATGGATAAGACTCTGTTAAGAGTCTTATCTCTCATCCTTGGCTTTATGCATGTAGGATTGGTGATGTGGGATCCTGAAGCTTACCATCAAGCAATTGGTGGTTTTAACTCAATCATCGCACCAGCACTGATTTGGTCTGTATGCTCAAGCATGGTTTACGGTGTGGGCTTCAAACCGAGAAACTGGTACTGGCAAGCTTTGTTTAGTCCCTACTTTTCGTTAGCTATCTTAATTTATTTAACGGCACTTTATTTCTTTTAGGCTGAAATACGCTGTAATAAAGTCGGTTACTAAATCATCGAATAAAAGCTAGGTATTTCGCCTAGCTTTTATTTTTTCTACAAATTTCAAAAATATTCCCTTAGCTCGGTACCAATTGCTGTCGCTTCAGTTATAGTAATTACTTTAAAGAATTGAATATATTGGGACTCCCTTGCAAGGCACATCAAATCTCTTTCGCTGGCCGATCACCGTGTACTATGAAGACACCGATGCGGGCGGCGTTGTATATCATTCTAATTATCTAAAATTCTTTGAGCGCGCGCGGACAGAAATGTTACGTGCCAAAGGCATTTCTCAACATGTGTTACTGGAACAAAATATCGGCTTTGTTGTCCGACACATGGATATTGATTTCAACCAAGGGGCAAGGCTGGACGAGCATTTGACAGTATTAACCCGAGTGTCAGAAATAAAACGTGCTTCCCTGCAATTCTGTCAAGAGTTGGTCAATGATCAAGGCAAGATATTGTGCAAGGCCTCTGTTAAGGTAGCATGTATCGATAATAAGAAAATGAAACCAATAGCTATTCCAACCTTTATAAATTCGGAGCTAACAAATAGTGACTGCTGATATTTCCATTTTAGATCTCTTTCTTCAGGCTAGTCTGTTGGTAAAGCTTGTGATGCTGACGTTGCTTGGTATGTCAATTGTGTCATGGGCAATGATCATCAAGCGCAGCAAAGTGCTTTCTCAAGCCTCAAAGAATGCAGAGCAGTTTGAAGACAAATTCTGGTCGGGTACTGATCTTTCTCAGCTTTACCAAAAAGTAAAAGCGCGTAAAGACGAAATTGAAGGCACAGAAGAAATTTTTTACGCAGGTTTCACGGAGTTTGCTCGTCTACGTAAGAGCAACGCAAACTCACCAGCGTACATCATGGAAGGCACTGGCCGCGCAATGCGCGTTGCTGTCTCTCGTGAGGTTGATGAACTAGAAACAAGCTTACCGTTCTTAGCGACAGTCGGTTCTATCAGTCCTTACATCGGCCTATTTGGTACCGTTTGGGGGATCATGCACGCTTTTATTGCGTTGGGAGAAGTAAAACAAGCTACGTTGTCTATGGTTGCACCGGGTATCGCCGAGGCATTGATCGCGACAGCGATGGGTCTATTTGCGGCTATTCCGGCTGTAATGGCCTACAACCGCCTAAGCAATAAAGTGAGCAAACTAGAGCACACTTACGCAACATTTTCTGAAGAATTCCACAGCATCCTTCATCGCCAAGCGATGGCTGGCAGAGACAGCGCGGATAAGGAATAAAGCATGGCGGGTTATCAACCTAAAAAGCGAAAAATGACAGCGGAGATCAACGTTGTTCCGTACATTGACGTAATGCTCGTACTGTTGATCATTTTTATGGCGACCGCTCCATTTGTGACTCAAGGCGTCGATGTTGATCTTCCGAAAACATCGACCGCTGAATCTATGCAAGACCTTGCTGGCGAAACTGACAGTAGTTTTATCATCATCGAAATTGATAGCGAGGGTAATTTAGGCCTAAGCGTAAATGATGAAGAACTTCAGCGAGGTTTGTCGTTACAAGATGTTATTGTGCGAGTGAAAGCGGAGCGAGAGGTTAAGCCAGATTCACCAGTTGCGGTAGGTGGCGACGCGGCAACACCATATGCCGATGTTGTGCTATTGCTGGATGAACTAAGTCGAGCTGGTATCCCTAAGGTAGGTCTAATGACCGATATCAGGGAATAGACATCAATTACCTATGAAAGATCACAAGAAGAAACCCAACCAATACGCCAAACCGATAGCAATATCGGTTGGTTTGCATGCAATTCTAGTTGTAGCCCTGCTTTGGGGGACGGACTTCAACATGTCTAAACCAGAGCCTACAGGGCAAATGGTTCAAGCTGTTGTCATCGATCCAAAACTTGTGCAGCAACAAGCGAAAGAAATTCGCCAGCAACGCGAAAAGGCAGCAAAAAAAGAACAAGAGCGTCTTGATAAATTGAGACGCGAAGCAGAGCAGCTAGAAAAAAACCGTAAAGCTGAAGAAGAGCAAATTCGCAAGTTGAAAGAACAGCAAGCGAAAGATGCTCAAGCGGCACGAGAAGCAGAAGCTGCACGTAAGAAAAAAGAGCAAGAGCGCAAGCAGGAAGAAGAACGCGTTCGCAAAGAAAAAGAGCGAGCTGCTAAGCTAGAGAAAGAGCGTAAGGCAAAAGAAGAAGCTGTGCGTAAAGCTGAGCAGGAGCGTTTAGTGAAAGAAGCCGCTATAGCAAAAGCTGAGCAAGAACGTCTAGCTCGTGAAAAGGCAGCAAAAGAAGCGGAAGAAAAAGCACGTCGTGAGCGTGAAGCCGCTGAAAAAGCTGAAAAAGAGCGCATTGCAAAAGAGAAAGCGGCAAAAGAAGCGGCAGAGCGAGAGCGCAAAGCGAGAGAAGCTGCAGAACGTGCGGAGCGCGAGCGTAAAGCACAAGAAGCCGCGCTAGATGATATTTTTGCGGGCCTTGAGAGTGAGTCAGAACAGAATCAGCAAGCTAAAAATCAACATGTGCAATCTGAAGTCGACCGCTACGGTGCAATTTACAAACAATTGATAGAGAGTCGTATCATTAAGGACGATTATCTTGTGGGAAAGTCGTGTAGGCTTAATGTGAAGCTAGTTCCTACTGGGACTGATGGTATTGTAAGTAATGTTACTGTGTTAAACGGTGACTCTCGTCTTTGTAGTGCAGCTAAAAGTGCAGTTGCCCAAGTTGGTAACTTTCCGATGCCTAAAGACCGAGATGTTATTGATAAAGTTAGAGATATCAACTTAACCGTTGAGTACTAGAATAAGGAATAAGACGTGATTAGACGCCTTTTACTAGGAATGTTTGTACTGTTTAGCAGTATGACAAATGTGGCGAATGCCGCATTAGAGTTGGTCATTACCGATGGTATTGATTCAGCACGACCAATTGCTGTTGTTCCGTTTAAGTGGGAGGGCACTCAAGCGCTTCCAACGGATATTTCTGCTGTTATTGCCTCGGATTTGCAACGCAGTGGTAAGTTCAGCCCCGTTCCAACGAGCAAGATGCCACAAACTCCGTTCAGTGAATCAGAAGTCAATTTTGATGCCTGGACTAATTTAGGCGTAGATGCTTTGCTGACTGGCTCAATCAAACAAAATGCTCAAGGTGATTACGTTATCAACTACCAACTTGTTGATATTGTGCGTGGCCAGCTAACGGGCGGGAAAAGTAAAGCGCTTGGTAGCGATGGCGAATTAGTACTGTCAAAAGATCATGTGCTGTTCAATAAGGTCGCGACCGTTCAAGGCCCTCGCATGCGTGAGTACGCTCACCGTATCTCTGATTTGGTGTATGAGCAGTTAACGGGTGACCGTGGTGCCTTCATGACCCGTATTGCATACGTGGTAGTGAATGATAAAGACCGTTTCCCTTACCAACTTCGTGTGGCTGATTACGATGGCTACAACGAGCGCTTGGTTTTACGTTCTAAACAACCATTAATGTCACCAGCATGGTCGCCAGATGGTAAAAAGCTTGCGTATGTTAGCTTCCAAAATGGTCAAGCAGAAATCTTCATCATGAACATCTACACCGGTGAGCGTGAGAAGATTACTTCATACCCACGTCATAATGGTGCCCCAAGATTTTCGCCTGATGGCAACAAGTTAGCGATTGTTCTCTCTAAGACAGGCTCGCTTCATGTTTATACGTTCGATCTTAACACTCGCAAGCTGACGCAAATTACGCGTGGCAGATCAAATAATACTGAACCGTTCTGGCATCCAGATGGAAAATCGTTGATTTTCACATCGGATAGGGGTGGTAAACCACAGATTTATCAAGTAAATTTGGGCAGCGGTTCTATTGACCGTTTGACTTGGCAAGGCAGCCAAAATTTGGGTGGCCAGATTACTCCTGATGGGCGATTCCTAGTAATGGTGAACCGCAGTAACGCAGGATTTAACTTGGCGAAACAAGATTTGGAAACTGGTGCTCTTCAAGTCTTAACTAAGACCTTGCTTGATGAGTCTCCTAGTATTGCCCCAAACGGTGGCATGGTTGTGTATAGCTCGATTTACAACAAGAAAAACGTACTATCGATGGTGTCAATTGATGGTCGATTCAAAGCTAGATTACCGGCAACAAATGGGCGTGTTAGAGCGCCTGCATGGTCACCGTTTTTGTAGTAATAAGTTTGATTAATAAAGGAAAATAAGATGCAACTGAACAAGGTTCTAAAAGGGCTACTAATCGCGCTTCCTGTAATGGCTGTTACAGCGTGTAGTTCAAGCGACGACGCTGCTTCTAACACTGGTGCAGCAACAAACAACAATGGCGCAGTTGAAACAACAGTAGCTACGCCAATTGATCAAAGCGGTCAGCTAACAGAGCAAGAGCTAAAAGAGCAAGCGCTACGTGAAACTCAAACAATCTACTTTGCTTTTGATAACTCAACAATTGCAGCAGATTACGAAGAGATGCTTGCAGCTCATGCTTCTTACTTAAGCAAGAACCCAGCTCTTAACGTAACTATCGAAGGTCACGCTGATGAGCGTGGTACTCCTGAGTACAACATCGCTCTTGGTGAGCGTCGTGCACAAGCAGTAGCGAACTACCTGCAAGCACTAGGTGTTCAAGCTGACCAAATCTCAATCGTTAGCTACGGTGAAGAGAAGCCACTTCTTCTAGGTCAATCAGATGAAGTTTACGCTAAGAACCGTCGCGCGGTTCTAGTATACTAATTCGAGGTAATCCTCATGTTCAGTAACACTAAGCGCGCTGTTGCGCTTACGTTACTGGCAAGTGCAGCGAACTTTGCGTTCGCTGCACCAGCTCCAGTATCCGATCTCAACAGCACATCATCCGTCTCTAAGAGCCGTTCATCTGAAACGGAAGTAGAGCGTCTAGAACGTTTGCTCCAAAACCGCAATCGCGTTCAGCTCCAAATGCAACAGCAAATTGACCAAATGTCACAAGAGATCAGTGAATTGCGTGGTCAATTAGAGCGAAATAGCTACGAAATGAAACAAATGTTGCAACGTCAACGTGAGTTGTTTGTCGAGCTAGATCGTGTGCGTGGAGAAATCAAATCCGCGCCTGCGCAAGAAGCGAAACCGGCTAAAACAGGTGGTCAGTACACACCAAATGTTGATGAGCAAACGGCATACCAAAATGCAGTCGACCTCATCCTCAAGAAACGTGACTACACTGGCGCAATTGCAGCGTTCCAGCAGTTCCAGAAAGATTATCCTGACTCCACATACTCAGCGAATTCTCACTATTGGCTAGGCCAATTGTACTTCGCTAAGAAGCAGGACAAAGATGCTGTAAAGAGCTTTGCTGCGGTGGTGTCTTATAAAGACTCCAATAAGCGAGCCGATGCTTTGCTCAAGTTAGGTGAAATCGCTGAGCGTAATAACAATGCAGCTCAAGCGAAAAAGTACTACCAACAAGTGGTTGATGAATACCCAGGTAGTGCATCTGCAAAACTTGCCAGCTCTAAGCTGTAAGACGTTATGTTTTAAAAAGGAAGCTTCGGCTTCCTTTTTCTTTTCCGTTTCTTTATCGGTGGTGATCGAATAAATCGAGAGGAATGGCATCGAGCCTTTTATCCCCACCTTGCAACGGATCCTTTCAATCAGAAATGCTACCTGTAACAAAGATATACGGCTAGATAGCTAGAAATCCCCGCGACAAGTTGGTTTTTGAAAATTAACGAGGTTACAATACTCGGACTAAAGGAAGTTGCGTAGAGCAAGAGCAATGAGCCATATATTAGATAAAATCGACACTGTTTACCCATTCCCACCGAAGCCAGTTCCATTAAGCGAAGAAGAAAAAGCGTCTTACATTGAGCGCATTAAAAAGCTGCTAAAAGAAAAGGATGCGGTACTTATCGCGCACTACTATACCGATCCTGAGATTCAAGCCCTAGCGGAAGAAACGGGTGGTTTTGTTGGTGACTCGTTGGAAATGGCGAAGTTTGGTAATCGTCATCCTGCAAGCACACTGATCATTGGCGGTGTTCGCTTTATGGGCGAGTCGGCCAAAATCCTAACACCAGAAAAGCGCATTCTAATGCCAACGTTGGAAGCGGAATGTTCGCTCGATCTTGGCTGTCCAGCGGATAAGTTCAGTGAGTTCTGTGATGCTCACCCTGATCACACGGTTGTGGTTTATGCAAATACCTCAGCAGCGGTTAAAGCCCGTGCCGACTGGGTCGTTACATCAAGCATTGCGCTTGAAATCGTAGAACACTTAGACGCTGAAGATAAGCCAATTATTTGGGGACCGGACCGTCACCTAGGGTCGTACATCGCTAATAAAACTGGCGCAGACATGCTGCTATGGCAAGGTGAGTGTGTGGTTCATGATGAGTTTTCTGCTGATGCGCTACGCAAAATGAAGAGCGTGTATCCAGATGCGGCTATTTTGGTTCACCCTGAATCACCAGCAAGTGTCGTAGAACTTGCCGATGCCGTTGGCTCGACGAGTCAGTTGATCAAAGCAGCGAAAGCGCTTCCTCATAAACAAATGATCGTTGCGACAGACAAAGGCATTTTCTTTAAAATGCAGCAACTTGTGCCAGAGAAAGAACTTATCGAAGCGCCAACCGCAGGTGCTGGCGCAACATGCCGTAGCTGCGCACACTGCCCTTGGATGGCAATGAACGGTTTGAAAGCGATAGAGAAAGCGCTTAGTGAAGGCGGTGAAGAACACGAGATCTTTGTTGATGAAGAATTGCGTGTTAAATCGCTCATTCCGTTAAATCGTATGTTGGACTTTGCTGAGCAGCTAAATATGCAAGTGAAAGGTAATGCTTAAAAAGTAGGCGTAACTGAAAGTAAATCTCAAAAACCAGCCGAATATGGCTGGTTTTTTTGTGTCTTACTATCAATGAGTTACTATTGATGCAATCAATGAATGTCGAGGTTATAAATTTATGGCGGTGTGGTTAGTAGTTAAAAAGTGGCTTAGTTCACACCTTTTTAAATTGAGCAACCGAAGTCTTCTCATCTTTAGTGGCTTATATGTGAGCCTTTCATGGGGACTGCTCGTTCTCGCTGGTGAAACCGCATTAACAGACAGCTTCTCTAACTTTATCTATTACCTTATGGTTACGGCGAGTACGGTTGGCTATGGTGATCATTCTCCAGTGACAGATTTGGGTAAATGGGTTGTTGTACTGTTTGTGATCCCAGGCGGCTTGAGCCTATTCGCTGCATTATTGGGACGTGTCGCTGGAGCAGCGATGGATTACTGGCGAGCGGGTATTTTAGGAAAACGGAGAGTAAGAGTGGAAAACCATATTGTATTGTTGGGTTGGAATGGATCGAGAACGATGCACCTTATTCGCATGTTACAACATGAAGAAGAGGGGAAGCGTCCGATTGTTTTATGCAGCCGTTCAGAAATAGAAAACCCGTTGCCAGGCGAGATCAGTTTTATCAAAGTGACCAGCTACACGGATTCACAAGAGATGAAAAACGCCAATATTGCTGAAGCAGCTTGCGTTATTGTTGATAACCTCTCGGACGATATCACGCTGTCAGCCGCGCTGTACTGTGCTTCTATGAATCCTTCCGCACATTTGGTCGCTTACTTTAAAGATGAGGCGTTAGGCCGTCTTTTAAGTCAACACTGTCCTAAAGCGGAATGCATACCTGCAGTTGGCGCAGAAATGCTGGCAAAAGCGGCGGTAGATCCAGGCTCAAGTGCACTTCACCAAGAGCTATTAGCTTCAACACGGGGTATGACTCAATACTCGGTCATTTATCCTGAAAGGCTGCCAGTAACTACTGTTGAGAGTCTCTTCGTTTTTCTCAAAAGACGTCATCATGCCACGCTAATTGCTTTTGACATTGGCCATGGTATCCAACTCAACCCAGATTTAGATGCAGAAGTACCACCGAGTACCAAGCTGTTTTACATTGCAGATGAACGTATTGAAGATTTTGCATGGAAAGAAATGAACAAGGAACAATAATGCACATGATTGCTGACCTGTTAGCAGGTTTTCCCAATTTTTTACTCTATTTTTCTGTTTCTATTATTTTCGTTTTGGCGTTTAAGTTCATCTACGTCAAGCTTACGCCTTACGATGAATGGCACCTGATCAAAGAAAAGCAAAATACAGCGGCAGCGATTGCACTAAGTGGCGCATTTCTTGGTTATTGTATTGCGATTTCGGGGGCTGCAAAAAACTCAGTCAACATTGTCGATTTTATGGTGTGGGGCGTTGTTGCAATGCTGGCGCAGATCATTGCATTTGCGATTGTACGTTTTGTTTTACTTCCAAAAGTGACTGAGCGTATCGAAAAAGATGAGCTGCCTGCCGGTATTGTATTAGCGGCTGTTTCTATATCGGTCGGTGTATTAAATGCCGCTTGTATGACGTACTAGGAGGGACGATGAAGCGGAGTTCTAACGTTAAACGTTCTTCCATGGACAAAAGTTTAAAGCTTGGGAAAATTATTCCCTTTGCTGCTTTTGGCGGTATTTTCTTCTTTGCGACACAAGAATCGAAAACCGAAGGCTACATTTTTTCTGACGCTGATGAATGCAAATCAAACTCGCCAGAGTTCAGTGAGCAGTGTGACATTGCTTATCAAGAAGCTTTGGCTCGCGCCGAACGAAATGCCCCTCGCTACAACAATGAGTTCGAATGTGAAAATGATTTTTACGAAGACGATTGTTACTACAGTTCCAGTTCCCGAGCTTATGTGCCTCACTTTGGGGGCTTCTTTTACAGTCGAGCACTGAGCGGTTTGAAAGGTTACAACAAGAGCTATTACTCTGAACCAATGTATCGCTATAAATCCAAATTCTATAATGGTGCCGGACAATTTTTTGGTTCCTATCGTAATCAGCCGACGAAGGTTGCGACCAGTAACCTAAATAAACGTGGTAGCGGAACTATTGGTAGAGCAATGTCTCGAGGCGGGTTTGGTAAAGCGGTATCGGTCAGCCGAGGCGGTTAATAAGCACTATGTTTCGACGAGAAATACAAGAACGAGAAAACTGGCGTGATTTAGCACGCCAGTTTGGTTTTGGCTTCCATTCCATGTATGACCAACCGTATTGGGATGAGAGTGCTTACTATCAATTCACGCTTGAGCAAATAGAGAACGATATTGAAGCGCCCACTGAAGAGCTGCATCAGATGTGTCTGGCTATTGTGGATGAAGTAGTTCGGAGTGAGAGGTTGCTGACGCAATGTGCGATCCCTGAATTTATGTGGGAGCAGGTTGCTTCTTCGTGGCACCGAAATGAACCCTCACTCTATTCGCGTCTGGATTTTGCATACAACGGAACTTCGCCAGCTAAGTTACTGGAGAACAATGCGGATACGCCGACCAGCCTGTTTGAAACGGGTTTTTGGCAGTGGGTGTGGTTAGAGGATGTTGTAAATAAAGGTCTAATTCACCAGAGCGCGGATCAATTCAACATTCTTCAAGATTTTTTGATTGAGCGTTTTTCCGAGATAGCCAAATATCAACCCGGGCAAACCCTTCACTTTAGCTGCTGCAAGTACACTGAAGAAGATAAAGGGACTGTCCAGTATTTAGAAGATTGCGCGCGCGAAGCTGGGTTAGCGACGGCGTTTGTTTATGTCGAAGATATTGGTGCGACGGAAGATGGTCTGTTTGTGGATGCAGATGACAGAGCGATTCGTTGGATGTTCAAGCTTTATCCGTGGGAGTTTATGTTTGAAGAGGAATATGCGAAATACCTAGCGACCGCGAAAGTGAATTGGTTAGAACCTATGTGGAAGTCGATTCTATCCAACAAAGCACTTTTACCGTTATTGTGGGAGCGCTTTCCGAATCATCCTAATCTTTTACCTGCCTATTTTGCTAACGATTCAAAAGCGAACACTTTGAAAGATTTTGTAATCAAACCACTATTCTCTCGAGAAGGCGCAAATATTGAGGTCGTCAAAGGTGGGAAACGCATACTCAAAACAGCAGGGCCTTATGAATCTAAATTCAATATCGTCCAGCAGTATCATCCGTTACCCAAGTTTGGGCAAAGCCATACATTAATTGGCAGCTGGTTAGTCAACGATAGAGCCGCTGGGATTTCGATTCGGGAAGACACTAGCTTAGTCACGCAAGATATGTCGCGATATATTCCACATGTGATTTTAACATGATCAAAAAAGCTCTCCATCCAGAGAGCTTTTGTCTATTCAGCGGTTCAATCTTGATGGTCGACAGCGTTGTGTCTTATTGTTCTTCAGCTAATGCAACACCGCGCTGAGTAAGACCACATAGCATCACTGGCATGGCATTGAAGATCTCTTCAAACTGTTCTAAGCCTTCCATGCCTTGTTCTGCCAACGTTTCAATGGTCGTTTCTGGATCGTAAAGCATCGTAAGAGAAAGCAAAACACCGCCGAGCAGAGCATTATCTTCGCTGTCCTCTGGCATTAGCGTTTCCCAGTCATCACGAGCAAGTTGCCAACCTTGTAATACACCTTCACAGAAATCACGGGTCTGGCTTGTTACAATATCTTGTTCATCTAACGCGCATCCTTCAGGCCACTGCCAAGATCCTTCTAGAAGAGCAGGACGAGTTTGGTTCCACATTTGTACAATCTCATCAATGTATTGCTCTAATTGCTCACCGTCAGTAAATGGCGCAGTTTCTTCACCACCCCATAAGAATGGCAACCACTCTTGAGGCATTAATACGTTTGGCGCTGCAGCCATCGCTGTTACAAAGCCTTGAGTTTTTGCTAGGTTTAGTAGTTTACCGTCAAGTTCTGGGAGAGAAAGGATGTCTTGTAGTTTCAAAATAGAATACCATTTGTTAATGGGCTGGTTGATTGCGCTCATCTTACCAATCAATTAGTGATAAATCGATATTAGGGAATGATTCACACATCTATGGAAATTCGCTCATCACTTAGAAAAAAAAGCATTCTCGCCCTAACACTTTACCTGTGTTTCTTTATCGCAACGATTGGTTCTGTTGCCTATTTGGTTGTCGAGCCTCCGGTTAGGCAAAAGCTAGAGCAAAACCTAGAGTTACGCACCCAACTGCTTGCTCTAGAGATTAAAGAGCCTCTCCTTAGCTCTACCGGTGTATTGAGTAGCCTTGCAGGACTCGCCCAGGGGACTGAAAATATTCAATCTCTCAACACGACAATTCCGCATATTCTCCAATTGAGTGATGAGATGCTCGTCAGTGGTGGCGTATGGCCCAAACCAGAACTCAAAGCTGAACAATGGCGATATAAAAGCCTATTCTTCAACAAAAACAGTGATGGCGGTATTGACCAAATTCACTCCTACAATAATCCTGAATCTGGCGGTTATGACAATGAACCATGGTATAAGGCAGCAGCTGACGCGCCAGTTGGTTCTGTGAGTTGGTCTACGGTTTATATCGACACTTTTACTCAGGTTCAGATGATTACTGCGTCTTCCCCATATTATCAAAACGGTCAATTCGCTGGCGTTGTAACGGTAGACTTATCACTTGATGCACTTTTTCAGTTTATTCGAGAGCATACTAACCAGCATTCTTTAGGTGTGGTGGTTCGCGATGCTGACTCGAACGTGATTATTGAGCACAACTTCCAACTAACAGACGAAATTTATGTCAGTGAGCTTGATTTCGGAGAGTTCGATTGGCGGATGGAAGTTGTCAACGCGAAAGCTAAAGTAGCCGATCAAGTGTTTGAACAAGTCATGAGTGTTGAGGGGAGGATCATTCCATTCTTACTCTTGTGTGTACTGGTCGGGTATTACTTGCTGAATCGTTACATTGTCGAACCGATTGTCCGTATTGCGGCTAAGATTGATGACTCGAAAACTGGCGGGATCATAGACATTGATTACGATAGCGAAGATGAAATTGGACAGCTCATCGATAAGTTCAATGAAAAAACCATCTATCTAGAGCAAGAGAGAATAAAAGCCCAGGCTTCGACGAACGCTAAAACGGCATTTTTAGCCACATTATCCCATGAGATTCGTACGCCAATGAACGGTGTATTAGGAACCGCTCAGATATTGTTAAAAACACCACTCACCGATGATCAACGTAAGCACCTGAGAACACTTTATGACTCAGGTGATCATATGATGACGTTACTTAATGAGATTTTAGATTACTCAAAAATTGAGCAAGGGCATGTTGAATTCGAAAATACGCCTTTCCCAATTGAGTCGATCATCGGCAGCATAAAAAGTGTTTATCAAACACTATGTGCAGAAAAAGGCCTTCGCTTTGGAGTCGTGTCTCATTTACCAACAGGGCGCTGGTACAACAATGACAAAGCCCGTCTGCGCCAAGTGTTGTTTAACCTACTAAACAACGCTGTCAAGTTCACCGACCGGGGCATCGTAGAGGTAGAGCTGACCGAGAAATCGAGCAAGGCAGGTACCAAGCTTATTCTCGCGGTGAAAGATACGGGTATCGGTATTTCTCAAGAAGCGCAAAAACGCATTTTCCGTCCTTTTGAACAAGCGGAGTCCTCGACGACTAGGCGGTTTGGTGGTACAGGGCTTGGTTTGGCGATAGTAAAAGAAATTGCCGAGCATATGGGAGGGCATGTGATTGTGCAGAGTCAAGAGAATGTCGGGACAACCTTTACCGTCGAGATCGCGCTTACGCCTTGTGAGCCAGGGAAAGTGGAAGCAGTCAATGCACATAAGCTGAATTGCAAAGGTTTGAAAGCGCTCATTGTCGAAGACAACCGAACAAATGCGATCATTATGGAAACTTTCCTAAGAGCCAAAGGCTTTGAGTGCACAAGTGTTGAAAATGGTCAGCTTGCCGTCGATGAGGTGGCCGTTCAGTCATTTGATTTGATATTAATGGACAATCATATGCCTGTTCTTGATGGTGTTGGGGCGATATCAGCCATTCGAGCGATGAGTTCGCCTGTAAAGTCGGTACTGATCTTTGGCTGCACAGCGGATGTATTCAAAGAAACACAAGAGCGCATGATAAATGTAGGAGCCGACCACATAATTGCGAAACCAATTGTGGAGTCTGAATTAAATGATGCGTTATATCTCCATGCAGCACGGTTATACCAATACCAGTCGGACTTTGGTGATAATACAACGGATATCCTTGATGCGGAAAAGTGGCTACTAAACTTCTATGTTGCTCTAGATAATGGTCATCTCAACGAAGCGTTAGAGGCTATTTCAGCGATTATTGCTCAAGTCACCCCTGATGCTAATAAAGACGTTTCTTTAGTTGCCGAGCGAATAAGGCGTAACTTAAAGCGTCAGCAGTCTCCAAACCAAGATGATATCGACACCTTAACGCTCTTGCTCGCATCATCATAGCTTAATCCATATAGCGCGATTCAATGCAATCATGAATTGTCTTTACTCTTCATACCTAACCTTTAGCTGAATCGTCTATTTTTTCCTTACTTTCAATTAGCTTAGCGCTGCTGTTAGATTCTGTCATAAGAGAAACGGTGCGGCTCTCAGTTGCGCTCACATCGGGAATACTCTGAATTTTTACAACTCAGTAGCATAAGTTATTAGAATGATCGTTTATTCCCTGAACTTTATCCTAACCCTCCATCCAAACAATCACTTATCCCACTTTTTGTGTAAGTTAAATCCGTATTTTTCTACCATTTTTACGTCATTTTAGGCGTTTTTAGTTGTTGGTGGTGAAAAAAACTACTTTCATTTTAAAAAATGGTTATAAATTTACAACTTGATTTCAAATACAGTGCCATACGCTGCTTTTTATGTGATTTAATTGCCTTATTAACTGGTCATTTATTTGTTTGACGGTTGATAGTTTTATTTTGTTTATTTTTGGTGGTATTTAATTTTGGGGGTTGGTTAATGAAGTCTCGCGGACCATTTTGTATTCGTCACGCCGCAGCGGATACCTTTGCTATGGTTGTTTTTTGCTTTATCACAGGGATGATTGTCGAGATTTTGATTTCAGGGATGACGTTTGAGCAATCTTTAGCATCACGTACACTATCTATTCCAGTGAATATTGCTATTGCTTGGCCGTATGGCGTTTTTCGTGATTGGGTGCTACGTCAGGGTAACAAGGTATCGCCGTCTTCATTTATGAAAAACGTATCTGATCTGGTCGCTTATGTGCTTTTTCAGTCTCCAGTTTATGCAGGAATTTTATTCGCAGTTGGTGCGTCTACAGACCAAATAGTGACCGCGGTGACAAGTAACGCCATTATTTCTTGCGGTATGGGTGTGTTGTATGGGTACTTCTTGGACATGTGCCGCCGTTGGTTCCGTGTTCCCGGTTATTCTCAAAGTATCTAAATGACCCAGTTTTGCTCAATTTAGTTACTTAGTGAGCAATCGAGTGGAAAAGGGCGTTTTTTTTTATGTTTAGCCTTGACCATCAGGCACATAATCATTAAATTAGCGCCTCGTTAGCCAATGATGCTAACCAAAAATTGATTCGGTGAGTTGTCCGAGTGGCTGAAGGAGCACGCCTGGAAAGTGTGTATACGGCAACGTATCGAGAGTTCGAATCTCTCACTCACCGCCACATTCTATAAGCCCTTGTAGTGTAAGAACTTCTTATAATACAAGGGTTTGGTGTTTTAATGTAAGCTGCCTACTGGTACAAAGAGTAGGTACAATGTCGAACATCATGGCAAGTCCTTATAAGCATCCTCAAACTGGTGTTTACTACTTTAGAATGGCTGTACCAAAAAAGCTGGTTCCTATAATCGGTAAGACAGTCTTCAAGAAATCTCTTCAAACTAAAAATCTTTCTGAAGCTAAACCACGATTTACTGAGTGTCTATCCGATGCACAGAAGCAGATCGCCGTTGCTCAGTTAAAACTATCTAATTCATCCAATGTCGTACTCAATGTTAGAGACTGTGCAATCATCGCAGAGCGTTGGTATGAACACGTAAAGAATGAAGTTGATACCTCTGGTAACTACGATCTTTTCCTAAAAAGGGATGTAGATGCGGAAGGTTCAGTCCATGAATTTGGCTTGTCTGATACTTTGTCTTTATATGGTAGTGAGGTTGATACTGCTACCCCTGAACAGCTTCAAGAGCTAGCAGATGAACTAAAAGAGTTTATTGTTGCTCAACTAGATAGAGAAGGTTTAGTTGTCTCTTCTCACAGTGAGTCTTTCCGTCAATTAGCAGTAGCTTTCTATCACTACATTCATCGCATCGAAGCGCTGTGTAGAGCACGTTACAACCGTGACTATGGCTACGAAGCAATATCTAATCCTATCGCAGACAAACCTCTATCAGTTAACCCTTCAGCTAATAAACGTCAGCCTAAACGCCAAAAGGCATCTCAATACTCCATATCTAATGTGTTTAAGAGGTATCACCAGTCTGAGATTCTTAAAGACAAAGACGCTAAAGCATTGTATGAGGCTGGCCTTCAGATTGAGCGTCTAATCGAAGTTATCGGAGATCTGGATGTTACTGAGGTAACTCGTGCGCATATCGTTGAGTTTCGAGATACACTGCTTCAGTTACCTAAGTCTAAAATTGCAAGTATCAGGAATAGACCTCTTCTAGAACAAATTGAACTTGTAAAGATACAAGGTCTAGAGACTTTAAGTGCTACTACGGTGAAGAACTGTCTACGCAAGACCTCTGTTGTGTTTAGCTACGCCATTGAACTAGGCATCATCGATTCTAATCCACACGTAGGTGTGCGTGTTGCCACGGCGGAGAAGAAAACTGAAGCAAGTGAGGGAAAAGGCTATACTGACTCAGAAATTCTTCGACTGTTCCAAGCTGACGTATTTAATGATGCTAATGCTCGTAAACCTTATGGCATGGCTTGTTATTGGGTTCCTTTGTTGTGCAGATATACAGGTGCACGCCTAGAGGAAATGTCTCAACTACATAAGTCAGATGTGTCCCAATCAGACTCAGGCATACATTACCTCAACATCCGTCGAGGTGAGGGGCAAAGCGTTAAGAATAACTCTTCACTGAGACACGTACCTATCCCTGCTCATCTGATAGAACTAGGTTTCTTAGATTATGTTGCGGAGTCAGGCGGCTTCTTGTTCCCTGAGCTTAAAGAGAACAAATACGGCAAGAAATCAGCGGCACTCAGTAAGTGGTGGGGTCAAACAGTCAGGTCTCTAGGTATACACACAACCCAACCAGCTCATGCCTTTAGGCATACTTTTAAGACGGCTCTCCGCAGACTGGGTATTGCTGACACTGTTAGTGACGCTATTACTGGTCATACTCCAGCGGGTGTAGGCGGTTCATATGGTACGGTTGAGTTAGAGACGAAGAAAGAAGCTATCGACCGTCTCCCTCGTTTAGCTCTGTCTCGTTTGTGGTAACCCATCAGGCCACCAGCCTGTAACAAACTGTTCTAGTCCTGCTGGTGGCTCGTTTTTTATAGAAGTTTAAAACTTGGTATGCTTTATACCTCGTATGATAAGGGTTTAGAGTATCTATACTGGTAATCTAATAGTCACCTAGGGTGTTTATGGTGAAGCTCATGCGGGTTGACACTACTATCTTAGAAGTATTCTTCATTCTCTTGCTCAAGTTCATCAATACTTATATCAAAGTCTATAGCGTCTAACGGCTCACCTAGATAAAGCCTTATGAACTTAGCAAGCTTATCTGGTTCATTAGCGCATTTGGCCTTTTCTAAAATCTGCCTAGCGGTAGCCTTATCATCCTCAGTTAACGCTCCTGTGGTTTCTTCGTCAACAGAAGACCATTCATCCCTTTTAAGTGCTTCTCGGCTCGGTCTTAGCATAGGAAAGCCCGTAATGGGGTTCTTATCAACATTGCTCTTCTTATCAAAGAAACCAGCCTCTTCAAACTTATTCTTAAGTTTACGCCAGTTACTAACCGTTGAGGTCTGAATACCAAGTATCTCTGAGGTCTTCTTAATGCTTGGGGGATTATCTTGACTCATGAGATTTAGAAATTGTTGCCACTGTAACTCTGTTCGTTGACTGCTTGTAAGAGATAAGGCTGTGTGCTCGGTGTTGATAGACAAGGCTCTATCTAGTGTTACACCTTCAGTATGTACCTTAACTCTAATTTGTTTGAAGCGTTTACCTTTGGTGTTTTTAAAGATCTGCCTGTATGCCCCGTAGCGGTGGAAACCATCAACGATAATATACTGACCATACTTTTTAGGGTC
Organism: Vibrio antiquarius; assembly: GCF_000024825.1. Lineage (NCBI taxonomy): Bacteria > Pseudomonadati > Pseudomonadota > Gammaproteobacteria > Vibrionales > Vibrionaceae > Vibrio > Vibrio antiquarius. Next base: position 2,536,099 of record NC_013456.1, on the reverse strand, counting down.
TTCAACTACCTCAATGGGTTCTATGCGTTTTTTTGGGTTATCATTCAATGCCTTAACGATAGTCTGAATGTGTCTGCGTGAAGCCTTCTCTTGATCTATACGTTCCCCATACGGTGAAGTTCTAGGGTCTCTGACTTGGTAGCGTTTATCATCTGCATTTATTGAGGATAGTGTTATTCTTCTAGTTTCCATTGTGCGTATTACTTGTTGACAACTAGTGGATGAGACTATACATGAATGTAGAGGTAGCTATAGGGTGTATACCCCGTTTTTACCTTGTTGTTTTTCGTTAAGTTACTGATATTAATTGTCTTTGTTTCTCATTTTGTATTTGCTTTTATGTAGTTAATTTGGTTTTTTTAACTACTTTGTTGACTATTGCCGTGTGGCTTTTCAGAGGTTAGCTTAGAGGGACATAAACCTCTGATTACATATACTCCGAAGGCTCGGTAAGGCTACATAGCGGCTGCGGTTATGAACCTTAAGGCTTACGTTGTGTTAACTTACAGATGTACTAGGGGGGCGTTAGCTTCCGAGTTCGTTTCTCCTTCGATTGCATCGCCCCCTGACGTTTACACAAAACGTGATTTAAAAAAGTTCATTTTTTAAGAGAGACGACCGTACCAGTTGCCTGCGTGCGTTCGGATTACGGGTAGACCATCTTTTGCCGCTTTCTTTGCGTTTTTCACTGAACAGACAAGCCACGCTTTGACTTCAGGTATGCGGTGATAGTTGTCTATCTCGTTAAGCTCAACTTCTGGTAGGATAAAATCTTCAACTAATGTAGTTTGTTCCATGTTGTTATACCTTTGTAATTTTACTTTTGTGGAATAGCAGAGTAAGCAAGCATGTGAACTCTCTCGTTTAGAGGATGACCATTGTGTGCTTTTACCCACTCCCAAGAAACATTCATTGATTCGTTCAGTTCGTCCAATTTCTGCCATAAGTCTGCATTAAGGACGGGTTTTCTGTCACTCCTACGCCAACCATTACGCTTCCAGCAACGTATCCATGTAGTGATTCCATTTTTTACATATTGGCTGTCTGTGTGGACAGTTATAGGGTTATTCGGATATTTCTTATATATGACCTCTAATGCTTTGATTGCTGCCGTTAGTTCCATTCTGTTGCTGGTGGTCTTTCTTTCGTGTCCAGAGCGTTCTAGCTCTTTGTCTGCTCTAGTTAGTATGAATGCCCAGCCGCCTAAGCATTTCTGCGTAATACACGAACCGTCTGTGTAGGCGTTAATTACTTCTTTAGCGTTGCTAGTTACTGTTGTTTCCATTTTTCTCCTTACTCTTCTTTGATTCTGCGTAGAGGCGCTTAACCGTTGATTGAGAGATGTTAAGCTTCTCTGCGGTTTTGGATATGGACAGTCCTTCATTCCTTAGCTTTGCCACTTTGTCTGCACTTGCTTTGGCAGGACGACCAATAGTTTTACCTTCAGCCCTTGCTCTTGCTTGACCCTCAATTGTTCGTTCTCTAATACGATCTTTTTCAAACTCAGCAAAAGCTAAAAACATTTTCAACATTAACTGACCTTCAGGGCTGTTTAGGTCGTTATGTGGTAAATCTAAACAGTGGATATTGATACCTTTGTCCATCAAAAGCTTGATCGTTTGTTGTACATCTATGTTGTCACGTCCTAAACGGTCTAGCTTTAAGACCACCAGCGTGTCACCTGCAACAAGCTTGTGCTCAATAAGAATCCTGAAGCCTTTACGTTCCAAAGCACAAACACCACCTGATACAACATCTTCAACTACAAAAGCTTCGTTGACTTCATACCCTCTGTCTTTGAAGGCTTGTATTTGGTTCGCTGTTGTCTGCTCTGTTGTAGAGACTCGACAATAGAAATAAGTCCTCGTACTCATTAGCCCTCGCATACCACTCTGAAAAAGTAGTATGGATTTTATGAGCCTAGGTCAAAATGTCAAGAGGGTACTTATGAGACGTTTTTGTCTCATACTATGCGGGTAGGTTCGAAAACGAATGGTTTTGAGCTAGGTATACCTAACGGGTACATCTATCACATTTACTTTAGTCGAAGCTTAACATATGCATATAATGGCAATGTGGATAGTGTTTATCAAACCGTGTTATTGGCTAAATTAGGGGATCGACAATGGAACTTGGATTAGATGTTCAGCTCACAGGAACAAAAGACTTTAACGGTTTTTTGCTTGAGAAGCCCCTGCGCTTGGATGCGAGAATTATGGTTTTAACAGGAAGAAACGGTTCAGGAAAAACTAGATTTATTGAAAGTGTTAGTAATGGGTCTACTCAAATATCCATTGATGGGTCACTCTTAGATAATGCTAGTGTTTCGTATATAAAACAATCAGCTCTTAATCCAAACCTTGGAAATGTTTATAATCATTCAAATAGTCAAAATCGACTTACAGCTGCTTTGAGCTTTTATAATAGTGTTAAGCATGACTTCGATCTTCCTTTTGATAGAGGTAAATCTCAAGCACATGACCGAAGAAATGAAGGTAGTACTTTAAATTATGAGCAGCTTTACAACCTTTGTTCTGCAATATCAAAGAAAATGGACAAACCTGCTTCGGAGCTTAGTCATGACGATATAATACTAAATTATGAAGAACCTTCTAACAATATCCTTGGCGTTCAGAATATATCGACTATCTTTAATCAGTACATCCAGAGGCAGCACCTAAATAAGTACAATAAATGGCTGAATACAGTTGAAAATGAAGATGTTAAGTTCTTTTCAGATGTTGAGTTTATAGATAAATTTGGGGACAAACCATGGATTGTAATAAATAAAATACTTGACGAAACTTTTGATGGTAAATTTAAGTTTAATGCCCCTGACGAAAATTCAAAAAGTTACTCTTTTCAAGCTAGTTTGATCAATACAGAAGACGGAAAAGACTCTGTTCTATCAGTTCAGCAGCTTTCATCAGGTGAAAAAACACTGCTATGGTTAGCACTAACTTTGTTTAATACTCAGTACTACGAGGTGGAGTTTACAAAGGCACCTAAGGTTTTGCTTATCGATGAGCCTGATGCTTTCCTACACCCTAAAATGGTTGTGAAAATGTATCAAGCGTTAGAGTCCTTTAGCAAAAGTTTTGGTTCTACAGTTATTATTAGTACGCATTCACCAACTACTGTAGCTTTATCACCAAAAGATAGCGTGTTTCTAGTTGAAAATAATAATATTAAACTCATTGAAAAAGATGAAGGGATAGCTGAGCTTTTAGATGGTGTAACACAAATATCAATTAGTCCAGATAATAGACGTCAAGTTTTCGTTGAGAGTCAGTATGATGCAGATGTATATCAAAGTATCTACTATAAATTAATGAACTCCTCAAAGTTGATTGACCCTAAAATATCATTGAGCTTTGTTAGTTCAGGTCCAAAAATGCCAAGTCAGCAATTAATGGATAAGGCGAAGCAAATACTCAAAGTTACTGATGAGAACCTGCTCAGTGAGTTTACCAAGTCAATTAATGGAATTGGCAACTGTGTACAGGTATTAGGTCAAGTTGAGGCACTTCTTAATAACGACAGTAAAACCGTTAGAGGTATTATTGATTGGGACCTAAAGAATAGACCTAAAAAGGGTATCTCCATATTAGCTGAAGATTATGCTTACTCTATTGAAAATATAACGTTAGATCCTGTTTGTATAATCTTACTCCTTCATGTGGATAAAAATTATACTATGTCTGATATATGTGGCTCAGAAGTCAACTGGCATGAATTTATTGAAAATGACCAGCTTTTACAAGTTAGTATAGATAGATTGATATCTAAGGTACTCGGAAGAGATAGTAATAAAGATGCAGTTCTAGCCTATACATCAGGAGTAAAACTATATACAGACAGGGATTATCTAAGAATGAATGGTCACGCTCTTGAGCGGAAAGTTAAAGAAAAATATCCAGAACTAAACGCATACTGCAAAAAAGGTAGAGATGGAGATCTGAAATGTACCATCGTCAACAAGGCGATGATTACACTTTCAAACTGTAAGTTTATTCCTGTTGAGTACGAGAGAGTGATAGCAGACGTTCAAAAGTGATTTGAGCACAGAGTTATACGTATTTGGTCGACTGCCTACATAAAGTGGTACAAAAAAGTGGTACATAAACGTCTATGCCTGTAATATTAAGTCATTGATATTTAGTAATTTAAACTTGGTAGCTTGCAATCGAGAGTTCGAATCTCTCACTCACCGCCACATTTGAGCCCTAGCAGAAATGCTGGGGCTTTTTCGTATTACGCGACAAGTTCAATCCCAGAGCTGTATATCGTGTTGATTCTCAATTACTCATTGAGTCGGCAAGTCCTTCAAAAAAGCCTCCTTTTAATTCATCTTTTGTTACACATTTTCCGTACAGGTAGTGCGTTTTTATTCGCATGTTGTGATGAGCGTTCCTTATTAAATTTTCCACAAAATCAATTAATTGTTGAAATTAGAACGCTTGTCAAAAAGTCATCAGATAGCATGTTTAATAGAGTCTTTTACCTAATGGGATACTCTATTTGTTTGATATAATTTCTGGCAGTTTGTATACCATAATTAAAGAGAGTCTATTCATGTTCCAGAACTTAACGATCAAGCAGAAGATAGTGATTCCGCTGTCACTGATTATTGGATTGTTTATTGTGAGCTCTGTATTAAACGTTATGACAAGTTGGAAACAATCTGAGTTGAGTGAAACACTTAACGAACAGATAGTGCCGAACTTATTAACGATTGAGGATGCTTACCGCGATCTTTACCAAGCGACATCTGCAATCCAAGGTGTTGCTCTTTCTGATACTCAAACCGATATTGACCACCACATCGGTGAATACAAAGACAACGCATACAAAGCGCTGCCTCGTATGGAGAAAATGATTGAGCTATCGCAAGCTGGCGTGATGTCTTCTTCACACGGTAATGAAGTGAGAAAGCTTGTCTCCCTAGGTGAAAAATGGTTGGCGAGTTATGAAGCGATGTTGCGTTTACCTCAATCACAATGGCTTGGTTACTACAACGAACACAAACACACCTTTGAAAATCAGTTTATCGAGGTAAGAGCGCAACTTAATGTTGTGAAAGATGCGATAGAAGAAAAACAAAGCCTATTGAAAGATGAAATCTCAGCAGCCGCAACAAGAGCTCAGGTAATTCTTGAAGCGGGCATTGTGATTGTTATTCTGGCCGCTATTGCGATGGCGTTTTTGTTGTTGCAAACCGTCGTGAATCCTATCAACGATATCAAAAATGCGATGACAGAAATTGCTTCTGGTGAAGGTGATTTAAGCCAGCGAATCGATGTGAAAACACAAGACGAAATTGGCAATTTAGCGAACGCGTTTAATCAGTTTGTGTCTAAAATCCAAGCGACAGTTTCTCAAGTAATTGAAAGTTCGAATACCTTGCGTAATGAGATGGAAAATCTTAGCTCGTTGACCACGACCATCGCGAACTCGACCGTTTCACAGCAAAAAGACAGCGAGGCGGTAGCAGCGGCAGTGCATGAGATGCAAGTCACCAGCAGAAATGTCAGCGATAGCGCCAACGAAGCTGCGGTTGCAAGCCAGACTGCGAATGATGAACTTACCAATACCAATGTTATTTTGGATCAAACCGTTAGCTCAATTCGTAGCCTCGCAAGTGAAATCGAAAGTGCAAGCCACGTCATTAACACATTGGATCATGATGTGAGTAACATTGCTTCTGTATTGGATGTCATTCGTGGTATCGCAGAGCAAACGAACTTATTGGCGCTTAACGCAGCGATTGAAGCGGCTCGTGCAGGAGAACAAGGGCGAGGCTTTGCTGTTGTCGCAGATGAGGTCCGCTCGTTAGCCAGTCGCACACAACAGAGCACGGGTGAAATCCAAACCATGATTGAAAAGCTACAATCTGGTGCGGGACAAGCCGTAGAAGTGATGCGTGGTAGCCAAAATAGCAGTGATGAAACAATTCAATCGGCAGGGAGAGCGAGTCAATCCCTTTCTGAAATCTTAAACGCGATTTCACGTATGAACGAGATGAACACACACATTGCAACGGCTGCAAGCCAGCAAAGTACGGTAAGTGACGAAGTAAATAGCAACGTACAAGGCATTGCAGATAGCAGTACATCTATTGTGGAAATCGTCAACCAAGCGCAAGCATCTTTAGCCATGTTATCAGAGCAAACCCAGCGTTTAGATCATCAGGTTAGTCAGTTCAAAGTATAAGCTTGATAACTGCAGTCTCACTGACGAAATAACCCGCTTCTTAGCGGGTTATTTTTTAGATAAGGGTCGAACCTGACTTGTGAAGGCTCGACTATATTTACATCCCTCTTTTACTTAACTTTGTATACCAGAAGTGCAAATAATCCTAGACAGCGGTGACAAACTCTGTACAGCGTGATGATGCTTTTATCATCACTTTTGCTGCTTTTTAACCATTGCAATTGCTCACAGGAAAGTGTGATTTCCAACCCAAAATCTTCAAATTTGAGAACTTCATTACACCTTTACCATAAACGTTTTTCGTAAGCGTATAGAACTGTAAATTTTGTTGTATGTACAACACTGGGTAATTATCATCCTAAGTAATTTGTTCTGGATATACATCCGTTAGTCATCATTAAGTCATTCTAGAAGTTTTTAGCAAGGAATCTTGAAGGCTTGTAGGTAAAAGAGAGAAAAATTCATGAGACGTAAAACCACGCTATCTCTGCTGATTGCGTCGAGCCTTTTTGTGGTTGGATGTCAACCTAGCGAAGAAGGATCGAGCCAAGGTAGTGGTCCTGCGCCCGCAACCGAAGTTGAAGTGTTAACGGTGGAACCAACTCGCCAAACGTTAACTGTCGAGTTGCCAGGTCGTAGCCGTGCATTCAAAGAAGCGGAAGTTCGTCCGCAAGTTACAGGCATTATTTCAGAGCGAAATTTTGTTGAAGGCGGCCTTGTTGAACAAGGACAGTCCCTATATCAAATTGATGATTCATCATTTCAAGCGGATTTGCTGAGCGCTGAAGCGGAATTAATCCGAGCTCAAGCAGCGGCAGAATCGACCCATGCCACAGTGAAGCGTTACAGAACCTTGATCACCAAAAAGTCCATCAGCCAACAAGATTTGGATGAAGCAGAAGCAGCATACAAGGAAGCGCAAGCACAGGTCCTAGTCGCAAAAGCTAAGATCAATACGGCAAAAATCAATTTAGATTACACGCAAGTGAAAGCTCCGATTAGCGGTGTGATCGGTAAATCGAGTGTGACGGCGGGTGCGTTGGTTACGGCTAACCAAGCAGCCAAATTAGCGACCATTCAGCAGCTTGATCCTATCAACGTTGATATTGTGCAATCATCCGCGCAACTGCTGCGTTTAAAAGCGGCTCTTTCCCAAGGTCATATGCAAGAGGATGATTCTGCGCAAGTTACATTGATGCTTGAAGATGGCAGCACGTACGAACATAAAGGCACGATGAAATTTACCGAGGTCAATGTGAACGAAAGCACGGGTAGCGTGACGCTTCGTGCTGAATTCCCAAACCCTGACGGTTTGTTGCTACCAGGAATGTTTGTTCGTGCGACGGTTATTACTGGTGTTGACCCTGACGCGATTCTGATACCACAAAATACCGTTTCTCGCGATGCGACAGGCAAAGCAACAGTGATGATGGTGAATGGTGAGAACAAAGTGGAAGCGAGACCAGTGAAGACAGCCGAAGCGATCAATAGTCAATGGCGCATTATTGATGGTTTGGAAGCGGGCGATAAAGTCATCACTGCTGGGTTACAAAAGGTAGGTCCAGGCAGCCCTGTAACTATCCAAAACGGTGAACAGGAGTAATCATGGCACGATTTTTTATCGATCGTCCGGTATTTGCTTGGGTTCTCGCAATTCTCACGATGTTGGCGGGGGTAATGTCATTATTCAATTTACCCGTCTCGCAATACCCAACGATTTCACCGACAACGATCACCATCAGTGCTCGTTATCCAGGTGCATCAGCGAAAACCGTTGAAGACTCGGTAACGCAGGTTATCGAGCAAAATATGACGGGATTAGATTATCTTCGCTACCTATCATCGAGCAGTGATGCATTCGGTAATGCGACAATTACCCTGACGTTTGATAGCGAAGCTGATCCTGATATCGCGCAAGTACAGGTGCAGAACAAGCTGCAATTGGCATTGACATCATTGCCGATGGAAGTACAAAACCAAGGTATCGTCGTGAATAAATCCAACACGGCGTTTCTCATGGTGGTGGCAGTTTATTCTGAAGATCCTGACTTTACAGAAAACGATATCGGCGACTTTGTTGTAACGAATATTCAAGACCCGATAAGTCGTGTAACTGGCGTAGGACAAGTACAGGCGTTTGGTGCGCAGTATGCGATGCGAGTTTGGCTGGATCCATTTAAGCTTACGCAGTTCAACTTGACCGCAATCGATGTAGCAAATGCTATCAGTGAACAGAACGCGCAAGTTTCTTCAGGTCAACTTGGTGCAGCACCTGCGCAGGAAGGTCAGCTGTTGAATGCAACGATTTCGTCTGCAAGTCGTTTGAGCAGTGTGGAAGAGTTCCAAAACATCATTCTTAAGTCTGATGCCAGTGGTTCGAATGTTTATTTGAAAGATGTAGCTCGTGTTGAACGTGGTGCAGAAAGTTACGATATTCGAGGCCAATATAATGGCTTCCCAGCATCGGGGTTAGGTATTTCATTAGGTACTGGCGCAAACGCGCTTGAGACAGCTAATGCGGTGAAAGAGCGTTTAGAACAACTGAGTGCTACGTTCCCAGAAGGGTTGCAGATTGCTTACCCATTTGAAACAACGCCATTCGTCAAAGCCTCGATTCAAGAAGTGGTTAAAACGCTATTAGAAGCCATTCTTCTTGTGTTCTTAATCATGTACCTGTTCTTGCAGAACTTCCGTGCGACGATCATTCCAACGATCGCAGTGCCTGTCGTACTGCTCGGCACCTTCGCTATTTTGTACGCGACTGGATTTAGCGTAAACACGTTAACCATGTTCGCGATGGTTCTGGCTATCGGTTTGCTAGTGGACGATGCCATCGTTGTGGTGGAAAACGTCGAGCGTGTGATGCATGAGGATGGGTTAGAGCCAAAAGAAGCGACCAAAAAATCGATGGGGCAGATTACTGGTGCCCTGATTGGTGTGGGTCTGACGCTTTCTGCGGTATTCGTCCCTATGGCGTTTATGTCTGGTTCTACAGGGGTTATTTACCGTCAGTTCTCGATAACGATTGTGGCGGCGATGACACTTTCAGTTTTGGTAGCGATAATTCTGACTCCAGCATTATGTGCAACATTACTGAAAAAAGGCGATGCTGAGCTTCTAGAAAAGAAAGGCTTCTTTGGCTGGTTTAACCGCAAGTTTGATGCGATGACAGCTGGCTATGAAACCGGCGTTGCTAAACTCCTCAAGCGCACAGGTCGTATGTTGGTTGTATTCTTGGCAATGAGTGCAGGTGCGGGCTGGCTGTTTATGAACCTTCCGACGTCATTCTTGCCGGATGAAGACCAAGGCACGGTATTCTCAATGGCCATTTTGCCGCCTAACTCAACGCAAGAGCAGACGGAAAAAACACTTGAGAAAATGCGCGACTTTTACCTTGTGGATGAGAAAGACAACGTGAAATCCGTCTTCTCCGTTGCGGGCTTTAGTTTTGCAGGCCAAGGCCAAAACATGGGGATGGCCTTTATTGGTCTGAAAGATTGGTCAGAGCGTGAAGCGCCGGGTGCTGATGCAGCTTCCATTACTGGTCGAGCGATGGGGTACTTCTCAACCATCAAAGAAGCACTGGTGTTTGCATTTGCACCTCCTGCGATTCAAGAATTGGGTAACTCGACAGGCTTTGATTTCTATCTTCAAGATTCGTTGAACAAAGGTCACGACGCATTAGTCGCTGCGCAAGGTCAACTGCTTGGCATGGCTGCACAAAACCCGAAACTTGTCGGTGTTCGTCCGAACGGCCAAGCAGATGCGCCAATGTACAAAGTGAACATTGACCACGTTAAACTGCGTGCTCTGGATGTTAGCATTAATGACGTCAACCAAATCCTGTCAGCGGCATGGGGCGGAGCGTACATTAACGACTATATTGATCGCGGTCGAGTGAAAAAAGTCATGATGCAAAGTGATGCGGAATACCGTATGCAGCCAAAAGACTTCGATTCGTGGTACGTGCGTAACTCAAAAGGTGAGATGGTGCCTTTCTCTGCCTTTGCGAGCGGAGAGTGGACGTATGGTTCACCTCTTTTGCAGCGTTTTGATGGTTTGCCAGCGATGAATATCCAAGGCGGCGCAGCTCCTGGCGTCAGTACTGGTGAAGCCATGGCAGAAATTGAAGCAATGGTAGAAAAATTACCAGAAGGCTTTACGGTGAACTGGAATGGTATTTCGTATGAAGAGCGCCTTTCCGGAAACCAAGCGCCAATGTTATATGCGCTGTCTATCCTCGTCGTATTCTTAGTTCTCGCCGCTTTGTATGAAAGTTGGTCAGTACCTTTCGCCGTGGTGTTAGTTGTGCCTCTTGGTGTGCTTGGTGCTGTGCTCGCGGTAATGACGCGAAGTATGGACAACGATGTATTCTTCCAGGTGAGCTTATTAACGACGGTCGGCTTGGCAACTAAAAACGCCATTCTGATTGTTGAGTTTGCGAAAGATTACTACGAGAAAGGCGCTGGCCTTATCGAAGCTACCCTGCATGCCGTTCGTGTTCGTCTGCGCCCTATTATTATGACATCGCTTGCCTTTGGTCTAGGTGTAGTACCGCTTGCTATCAGCTCTGGCGTGGGCTCAGCAGGTCAAAATGCGGTAGGTACTGGTGTACTTGGTGGCATGATCAGTGCGACAATCTTAGGTATATTCTTTGTGCCAATCTTCTTTGTGGTGGTTGAGCGATTGTTTGATCGACGTGCGAGAAAAGAATCGGAGGCAGAGTTGTCTGAGACTAATCCTAAACCAGCTCAGCAAAGCGAGTAAGACTTGGTTGCTGTAACTGAGTTATACTGGTGATAATAAACACGATAAAAGGGCGCTTCGGCGCTCTTTATTTTATGTTTTCACTTGGTGGTTACCGTCTTTGACACAAACTTGAAGGGGGAGCGTTTTGCCTTATGCAGAATCTGCTTACTCCTCCGACCGAATGAAAGCCTAAAGAAGAACAAACGACGATGAAAGATCAGAAAATCTCCCCAATTTCCGTTTTGGATCAAAGCCCTATGTTTGTCTGCGGTGTGATGCAGCGAATGTATCGCAACCGTGCTCAAGCTGAGCTCTCTCGGCAAAATTTAATGACACTCGAGATGGCAAGTGCACTGGCCGCTTTGGAAGAGTTTCAACCCATGAGTCAGCAAGCGTTGGCTGACGCGGTTCGAACTGAGCGAAGTGTAGCAAAGCGAATGGTGGATAATTTGGAAAAGCGAGGGTTTGTTCAAGTTTCTAAAAGTAAATCGAATCAGCGTCTCAAAATGCTCAGCATGACAAAAGAGGGGGCAAACGCTTTAAAGCAAGTGCATCAAATCATGACGAACTTACAGAAAGAATTTTTTGCTTGTTTGTCTGAATCAGAAGCGAGTGAGTTTTTTCGTTTGGTAAGAAAGCTCACTTTTGCAAATCACGACCAGTAGCTTATCTTAATGCTATCTAACGCGCCTTTACTTTATCGGTGATCAATTATATTAAGTCGTAAAACTTAAGAAATAGAATGCCCAACGTACACGTGATGGTAGAAAGTACCGTAGTGAGTGCGATGATATTTGCGGCTAATGTGGCATTGCCTCCCATAGAACGTGCCATGACATAACTGGCTGCTGCCACTGGGGAAGCGTTCATAAAGAAAAGAATACCTAACTCAATTCCTCGAAAACCTACTAAGTAAGCACCAATAGTGATCATTACGGGTGCCACGATCAGCTTGTAACTGCTTGCAAACCAAGATGGACCTTTCTCTTTTCTCATCAAGCTAAAATCGAGTGAGCCGCCCGTACACAACAGCGCTAAAGGTAATGTCATTTTGGACAAGTAGTCCCCTGCATCAATAACAACATTCGGTACTGGAATAGAGAGCAAATAGAAAGCCATCCCTAGGACGATTGAGATTATCAGTGGATTCCTCGTCAGTGTTCGGCCCATCATTTTTGCGGCTTGTGGGACAGAAGTTGCGCCCTTGGGAGATAAGCAAATAACCGCTTGGACGTTATAAAGAAACGTGGTGACCGCGACATAAAGCGCTGCTAACGCCACACCTTGAGAACCATACGCATTGGCAACGTAAGCGATGCCAATAATACCTGTGTTTGCTCGAAACCCACCTTGGATAAGAACACCTTGGTCAGGCGATGCTTTGAACAGAAGCTTGACCGAAAGGTAGGTGAAAATGAAAAACGAAATGCTAGCGATGACGCCGAAATTGACAAAGCCACTCGCCGCGGAAAAATCGTGTTCTGAAGCCACAATACTGACAAATAACATCGCAGGTAGCGTAACTTGAAACACCAGTTTAGAGCCCACTTCGATAAAATTATCGTTGATCAGTCCAATGCGTTTGAACACCACGCCAAGTATTAACATCAAGCAGATAGGGCCGGTTATCGACAAAGAGAATTGCAACTGATGTAGAACAGCTTCCATGTAAGTACCCGCAGCAAAAGAAAAATATTCCTGCTGTCTATTAAGCCATAAACTCTGGGAGACAGGACAGAAAAGTGATGAAATTTTCCTCTTTTGTTGGTTCCAGAACCATTTGCATTCCAAGTTATGGACGAGGTCCCAGTTTAACAAAGCTGCACTGGTTCTATGCGCGATATGTTGGTTTACTACTTATCGTGATGCATCCACATGCGTATTAAATAAAAGGGTTGGTCATTGTGGTTATGGATAGGAGTTCATCGATGAAAAGGAAACACAACAAAACCGTACTTTGTGCATTTGTCTCAGGTTCGGTGTTTGGTGCAGCTTTAGTCATTGCGATGTCTTTACCAATGTAATCGTTTCTGTAGGCTCTTTGAATACTTACGCTAATTCAATACAAAAACAGATTGAGTTCAGTTCGATGTACTGTTAGTTTGAAAACATGAAAATACATGTTAGCCCTTCATCAACAACCTTCTTTTGGTGGCGCTCTAAATAGAGCGGCACGGAATACTCACATTCTTACGCTGCTGGATGGTAGCTAAGAGTGTTTGATCTTTTTATCTCCAGTAGCGATCTATTAAATACTTGGAGATAAATATGAACACCATTCAAAGTACATCACAGCATGAAATTATCCTGACCGGTGATCGAGCGACAGGTCCGTTACACCTCGGGCACTATGTCGGTTCATTGCAACAACGAGTCAAATTGCAAACGGATTATGAGCAAACGATCTTAGTCGCAGATATGCAAGGTTTGACGGATAACGCGCATAACCCATCAAAGGTATCCTCTAATATTCTCAATGTCGTTGCAGATTATTTGGCTGTTGGTATCGACCCCACACAAACCACGATCACGTTGCAGTCTCAAATACCAGCGTTAGCTGAGTTAACGATGTATTACAGCAATCTTGTCTCTATTGCGCGTTTAGAGCGTAATCCCACGGTTAAAAATGAGATACAGAGTAAAGGCTTTGAACGCTCTATTCCTGCTGGCTTTTTAACGTATCCAATTTCTCAAGCTGCCGATATTACGGGGTTCCACGCGACGTTGGTTCCGGTAGGTGATGACCAACTGCCGATGTTGGAGCAAACTAATGAAATCGTAAGAAAAATAAACCACCTGGGTGGAAAAGAGGTTCTTAGAGAATGCCGTCCATTACTTAGTGATGCACCTCGTTTGCCGAGTACTGATGGCAAAAATAAGATGTCTAAAAGCATGGGGAATGCAATCAACCTAGGGGCGTCTGAAAAGGAGATTTCTGCGGCGGTGAAATCTATGTATACCGACCCCAATCACCTGAAAATTGAGGACCCTGGCCAAGTCGAAGGTAATATCGTATTTACCTACCTCGATGCCTTTCACCCTGATAAAGATTACGTCGAACAGCTAAAAGAGCATTATCGACGCGGTGGGTTAGGTGATGGTTTGACCAAGAAAGTGTTAGAAGAATGCCTACAAGAGATGCTTCGACCTATTCGAGAAAAGCGCACTATGTATTTGAATGATAAAGCACAGCTGATTGATATTTTAAAACAAGGCAGTCAGCGTTCTCGTGAGAAAACTGAACAAGTGCTATTTGATGTGAAAGATGTATTTGGTTTGAATTTGTTCTGAATTAAAAAGCAGGGTTCTGAATAAAAGGCACGGCTGTTTATTCGTAACGTGCCTTTTGGACTTTCAATTCCCATCAATGAAAGCTGACGTTTAAGAAGAAAAGAACTCGCGACGAAAATCCGCTACTTCTTGTTGGTAATAGCTTTGCCATTCCGGATCTGATAAACCAGCATGGCTGGTGGCTCTCTCTTTTCTGAGTCTGGACTCAAGTTGTTGTAATGCTTGTTGGTAATCTCTGACTTGCTCTTTTTGCTCGGCAATTTGTTGCTGACGATCGTGAATCTCTTCGCTTTCGTCCTTCGTTAAGTAAGTTTTTTGCAGCTCTGCGATGATGGTTTGGCGATCTGGAAAGCTCATGCTATTGGGTATCAGGGCGACTGCACGCTCATATTTTGCTTGGTCGTTTGTAAGCCCGATAGCCTCTGCATTTTCTTGCCAGTCTATGATGAGTTGCTCGAAAGCTTGCAAAAAGCTTTCTGGACTTTGCGTGTTGAGCTGTTGGGCCTCTAAATTGAAATCGTATAGGGCGAACTCATCCGCGAAAATAACATCAGCCAACTCGCCCCAAATACCTCTTGCCTCGGCTTTAAGTTGTGCAATACGTGAGGCTAGTGGTTGTTGCTCATCAAACAACAAATTACCCACACTTTCTTGCCATTGACTGTTGAGTTGATGGTAGCTCGCCAAAAGTTGAAATCGTGCTGAAGATAAATAAGGCTCGAGCAAGGCTAACTGTTCCTCACAGTCGCGGTTCGACATGCACTCATGCCAAAATGATTCAAGCTCTGCGACGAGTTCTCTCCCTTTGAGCAGAGTTAGTCTCTCAGTCGTTATTTGAGTCGCAGAAGGGAGCTCTGCGGTCTGTGGTGAAGCGTCTGCACTGGGAGCGATATTGCTTGTTTTTAGTGATGTACTGGGGACGTTCTTATTTTTTGTCTTTGGAGCAGAAGCGGACACGGCTGCTTCTTGCTGCCCATCTTGACTGAAAGTTAAAAATATCATGCCCGCCATAATGGCGGACATGATTATCAACGCGATTTTCTTCATGGCTTGATTGTTGCGCTAACTGGGAAATGGTCAGAAAGGTTGTAGTGTTTCCATAAACTTTCTGAAGTTGTACGCGGCACGTCCACACGGTTGTCATTGAATGATTTCACACCGTATTCGCTACTCACCATGACATAGTCAAGGTATTCCACGTTTTCGCCGCCTGATAACGCTTCACCTGCGAAGTTATTGATACGGGGATCAAAGGTTGACTCCGTGTATCCAGAATACTGAGGCTCTATGGCGCTTAAGTTAGCGATCATTTGTTGGTAGTCACCAGGGAACTTTCTTTTGTTTACGTTAAAGTCGCCGCTGTATACCACAGTTTCGCTTGAAGGAATGTTGAGAGATTTAGCGAGTGCGCGGATTTGTTTGAACTGGCGCTGACGATACTCGCGAGCGGTGTCTGTATCGAAAGATGCGGTATGGGTAGCAAACACATGGTAAGCCTGACCACCTTTAATAATTTCTGCATAATTCACGCCTTTGTCGGCAAAGCAGTCTGTGCCAGAGCAGTCGGGGAAGACATATTGCGCTTCATTCACGATAGGATAGCGACTGACAATGATCACCCCACCATCATGAATATTAACGCCTTCTTTATCTAACATCTTAGTTTGGTACGGATATTCCTTAGCTAACTCACGTAGGAATGCTTCACGACCGCTTGCAAACACTTCTTGCAGCGCTAATACATCATAACCTTTGACGTATTGAGGAATCAGTTCGTAACGATCACCGATGTGCGATGCAATAGCCGTAAGAGCCCAGATGTTGTATGTCATCAACTTAAGGTTTTGTTCTTCGTTATCGACAGATTCATTTACTTTGCTTGGTGTGATGGTGTAATAAAGATCGTCGTATCGAGCGGTACTGTCTGACTTAAATGCCAGTTCGGTTTCTCGGATGCCAAAAGCGTTAGTGTTGGCACGATGAATATTACGATCATCTTTAAGAGATAAATCTACATCGGCCGCCGATAAGCCATATTCAATGGTTGAATTATACCAATGACCTTCCATGACCTGATTGAGTGTTATGCTTTCACCTTTAGGGCTAGAAACCACAGTTTCAAAACGGTAAGTTTGGTTGGATTTCACGCCTTCCCAACGATTGAAGCTCAATACAGGTTTGGTTTCCCACGGACCAAGTACTTGTACATGTTGCTGCCACTCTTCTCCGTATTGAAGTAAATCACTGCCTTCGTGCTTTACTTGAATACTTAAAGGCTGATCAGAGTTATTGGTTAGATAAACATCTGTATCTGCAATGCTTGGCAATGCCACCAAGCCACTTAATAAAAGACCCCACTGCGATAATTTCATCTCATTTTTCCATCATTTGAACTAGAGCAATCATTCTTGTTTATAAATATTACTTGCACGTTAAATATGGATGACATCGAAGCCAGTACTAAAAATTGTTATCAGAATGTGATCTTTATTCAATGGTGAGGAGTCGGGGTAGAGAGTTAATGGTTGCTTAAGCGGTTGTAAATAATAGCGATGGTTACCGAATCGTACTCACTGCAATCAAGTTGTCATCTTAGCTCTATAAGTTGTGCGGCGTCATTCATCCAGCCACATGGCTAGAACTTAAATTGATAGATGGAGCACCATGGCTAGAGCAGTAAATCCAATCGATGAAACCATAATTAAATTACTACAAGACCAAGGTTTGATTAGAAGCGAAGCAGAAGCTCGTTTAAAGAAAGAGGTATACCGCTTACAGCCTAATGAGATTGAAAAAGTCAAAAATTATGCCCAGCACTTTGGCATCAACGCTAAAGAAAAACTCATCGATGAGATCTTAGAGTTGCGCCGGGAAGCGCTCATAAAAAAATGTAGACACAATACGGAGCATGCGAGCCTATCTCTAAAATAGCACGTGATAAAAATATCAATTACTGATCAAGATTTGATCTCTCAGGCCGATGTATATAAGAGCGCTCAATGATATCGAGCGCAAAAAACAGTGTGTTTTAGAGGTTAAGCTTTCACTTAAGTGAGAGGTTTGGAAAGGCTGCAGGGAGAAAGTGCATGCGTATTAAAGACTTAAGTGTCGTAAAGAAAATATCGGTTAGTTATTTAACCGTTTTTGCCGTGTTTGGTTTAGTGTCAGTAATGTTGGTACAAGGTTTGTTAACACTGAATAAAGACATCTCAGTGCTAACGGATAAAAGCTTACCTTCTGTTGCGATTTTGAAAGGTATCCAAGTTGATATTACTAAAGTGCGCAAAGATGAGTTCTCTTTATTGCCAAACGCAAATCATCCCAAAATTGGTGAGTGGTTAAAAGGCCTCGACCAATGGCGTTCTGACGTGCAGGCTGGTATTGCAGAATACGAAAAGCTCGACCTTAATCAGCGTGAAACGCAGTCTTTTAACGTTTTTAAAGAAACTTGGAATCAATACATCAAGGAAACGAAGACTTACAACGCACTGCTAAGCCAAGGTGATGCTGAAAGTGCAAATGATGTGATTTTATCGAGTTTCGATACTTACTCAAAAGCGTTGAGCAGCTTGGATGATACCCTCGCGTTGAACGATGAGTTGGTGAATTTGATTGGCGAAGAAGTACAAAATGAAGCGGCATTTACACAATACAGCGCTGCTGTTGGTGCGCTTGTCGTCGCATTGGTCATGGTGATGTCTGCCATGTTGCTTTCTCGAGTCATTTGCGGGCCTGTTGATCGAGCATTGGAATTCGCTTCTAAAATCGCCAAGGGTCAATTGAATAATCAAATCGACGAAAGTGAATTGAGCAAAGACGAGTTAGGAACGTTGCTCAAAGAGCTTGTCGGTATGCAAACAAACTTACATTCGCTGGTTTCTGAGATTAATGACTCAACGATTCAGCTAACGGCAGCAGTAGAGGAAGTGAGTGCTATTTCTTCTCAGACCGCTTCTGGTATGCAAAATCAACAAATTGAACTTAGCTCGGTGGCTTCTGCGATGACAGAAATGCAAGCTGCTGTAAGTGAAGTGGCACAAAATACCGAAGTTGGCGCGACCTCTGCTTACTCGGCAACGGAAGTGGCAAAGCAAGGAACGGCGACGTTACAACAAACTATCGCAGTAATTGAGCGTGTATCACATACGATCCAAGAGTCAGATGAACTGGCACGTGAGCTTGAATCTAGCTCAAACAATATCAATGTGGTCGTAGATGTGATCCGCGGGATTGCGGAGCAAACAAACTTGTTAGCACTGAACGCCGCAATTGAAGCTGCTCGGGCCGGTGAACAAGGACGTGGGTTTGCTGTTGTGGCAGATGAGGTTCGTTCTCTGGCGCAACGCACTCAAGACTCCACTTCACAAATTGTGGAAATTGTTAATCAACTACAAGAGAGCAGCAGCAAAATAGGGCATTCAAGCCGTGATTGTCAGGAGGGCATTTCTCAGTGTGTTGAGCAAGTCAATGACGCTGATAGCCAGATAAAAGAAATTGAACATTCTGTCGATAACATAGCGCAAATGAGCACACAAATTGCAACGGCGTGCAGTGAGCAGAATTCAGTATCCGAAGAACTGAATCGAAGTGTGGAGCATATTAATAGTGCTTCAACAGAGATGGCTGAGGGAGCTTCGCAAACGGCTGTAGCTTGCCAGCAGATCAGTAGCCTAGCGCACAACTTGAAAACTCGAATGGGTTCATTCCAGCTCTAGTTATTTTGTTTCAGCTTTATTCCTAACCTCATTGCTACAAAAAATAAGCCGGACGAAATGTCCGGCTTATTTATTCTCTGCCTATATAAATAAGTTCAGAGCATGCTCAATCTTGGGAGAATATGCTCGCTAGGCTGGAATACCACTATGGAACTTAAAATCTATATCTGGCGTAGAAATTAAATCCGCCTCAACTCGGCCAAAATAGGCTATGCGTTCGCTGATGTCTTTGCCCGCGATTTGCTCTGCTAATACAAGATAATCTTGATAGTGGCGTGCTTCTGAGCGCAGTAAAGAAACGTAGAATTTTGCGATATCGTCATCCATATGTGGTGCTAGTTTGGCAAAACGCTCACAAGATCGGGCTTCGATGTACGCACCAATGATGAGCTTATCGATCAGCGTTTCCGGTTCATGAGTCTTCATTTGCGAAATGAGCCCTTTAGCATAGCGACTTGCTGGAATATTTTTATACTCAATTCCACGACTTTCCATGATCTCTAAAACTTGATAAAAGTGGTGTAACTCCTCTTTAATCAAAAGCACCATTTTATCGATCAAATCTTGGCTGTACGGTGAGTTTGACTTAGCCATGATCGCTTTGGAAATATTGCTCTTACCTTTTAAAGTTTCTAGTGAGCCTACATTGCGATAAGCAAAATCTTCATAGGGTTTAAACCAGTCAAGCAGAGCATGTGAACTGGATTGGTCAACGGCATACTTACGAATTAAAAACATCGCAGATTGGCCAGCTTTTAGCTCACACATTAGGTGGTCTAATAAAATGGTTTGAAGGTTTTCTGGTTTCTTTGCTTCCTCTACCCATTCATCAGGTGTGCTGCATTGCAGAAATTGGTTAATGGGAGCAAGAAGATCTTGATAGGCGTCTAGATTCATCATTTTAGTTTTAGTACTTCACATTCTAATTGGGCATATCCGCTATCTTACGGATAGAAAAAAGGCTGCGATTGCAGCCTTTATTGACCTTAAGTGAATGTTACCACTTTTTCTTCTCGCCGAAGAGTGCTTCCATGTCATTGTCGCGCTCTTTATCGGCGATCTGCTGCATTTCAGCATCACTTTTATCTTGGCGTTTTTTATCTAGGTCGCCCAACATGTCTTCAAGCTTCTGTTTCGCTTGAATAGAGTAGGGATCGCTCTTTGTACTCAATGCATCGATACCTTTGCGTAGCAGTTGAAGTGCTGTACCAGGTTGACCTCGAGCGATTGAGTCGTTTGCTCTTTTAATGACGTTTTCGATGTTGATACGAATCTGCATCGTTTCTAAACGCGCATTTTCAGCGACGTAAGTCTGGGTGTCGATACGGCCTTTATTGTGTTCGTTACGGATAGTATCGCGGAGGCGTTTCACCAACTTAAGCATGACGATGGCTTGTTTATCACTGCTCGGCATTTTGAACGTGGTACTCTCGCCAGTGGGACCATTCTCTTTCAGTTGCTCAATCTGTTGCTTCATGTTTTCGATACGTTGAGCAAGCTGCTTATTCTTCGGGTCAAGCTCATGCATGCTTTCTAGCGCGTCAAGAATACGATTGTTTAGACATAGCAACAGCTCCTTGCTAAAAGGGATATGGTGCGCATGACCAATCAACTCTTCAGTGCCATCAATCAAGGCAACATAGCGTGCGGACTCCTGTCTTTTCGCAGTCTCTACCTTGACCTTATACTGCAACATAATGTTATAGCCTAGGATCAACACCAGTAGGATGGCTACCAAAGCGATTATTAAACCAATATTCATATCTTTGCGTCTGCTTTACTTTTCTACGGCTAGCGTTAAAGAATACATGAATCTTATCTTACTCGGCACCCTATTTGTTTGATTATTTTGTCTCTCCCACGTTTTAGCTACTGATAGAAGTCACATCATAGAACTTCAGTCATTTATTGGCTCAACTTTGTGCATATTGTTTCTATGTTGAGGATTATCAGTATGTGATTGAGGTATAAGTTAGAAATTACTGTTCATTTCGATTTGAACGCGTTATAACTAATTATTATATCGCTCGTCCGAGTGGCCAATAAATTATCTCATGAACAAGTAAGGGATTACGATGAAACTGCAGCAGCTGAAGTATATTGTTGAGGTTGTAAACCATAATCTGAATGTATCCGCGACGGCAGAAAGCTTGTATACCTCTCAGCCAGGTATCAGTAAGCAGGTTCGGTTGCTGGAAGATGAGTTAGGCATTCAGATTTTTGAACGTAGCGGTAAGCACTTAACACAGGTGACACCTGCTGGTGAAGAAATTGTACGCATCTCTCAAGAAATTCTGGCTCGCGTAGAAAGTATCAAAGCTGTAGCAGGGGAGCACACCCACCCAGAAATGGGGACGCTGAATATCACTACGACACATACGCAAGCGCGTTATGCTTTGCCGGATGTCATCAAAGGTTTCACTTCTCGCTACCCAAAAGTGTCATTACACATGCATCAAGGTACGCCGTCACAAATGTCTGAGGCGATTGCCAAAGGTACGGCGAACTTTGCGATTGCGACAGAAGCGCTTCACTTATATCAAGATGCCATCATGCTGCCTTGTTATCATTGGAACCGTTCAATTGTCGTGCCTAAAGATCATCCATTAGCGAAGAAAGACAAAGTAACGATCAGCGATCTTGCCGCTTATCCATTGGTCACTTATGTGTTTGGTTTTACGGGCCGTTCAGAGTTAGATACCGCATTTAATCGTGAGGGTTTAACCCCGAGAGTGGTGTTCACTGCAACTGATGCGGACGTTATTAAAACGTATGTTCGCATGGGTATTGGTGTTGGTGTGATTGCGAGCATGGCTGTGGATGAAGAGCAGGACAGCGATTTAGTCGCAATAGATGCGAGCCATTTATTCGGGGCTAGTACGACAAGTATTGGCTTCCGTCGCGGCACATTCCTGCGCTCATACATGTTCGATTTTATGGAACGCTTTGCTCCTCATTTAACTCGCCCAGTGGTAGAGCAGGCGATTTCGTTGAAATCTAATGCAGAAATCGAAGAGATGTTTAAAGACATCGAGCTCCCGGTGAGATAACACTTCATTGATGTTTCGATTCCCTCTACAATGCGCTCGTTGTAGGGGGAGTTATGAAAACGCAATTTCAATTTATTAATGACTGCTTATTGGAAAACGAATCGCTATGGCGGTTTGAACCATTTAAAAGTAGCATTCACACCTCATTACCTTGGCAAGAGCAACACCCTCAGTTGTGCCAGTGGTTAGTGTCTCTTTCTCCCTCTCAAATCGAAGAGTATAAAGCGGAACCTGAACTCGCCTTAAAAGCGATAAGCGCGTTCGTGCCTCAACTCGAACAACTCGCTTATCACACGCGTTTAGAGTCTTTAACCTTAAATGGTTTGGCACTCGCTCGTGGTTTAGACAACGGCATTCCCGGACGTAAGCTGGAGCAAATCAGCTCGATGGGTGAAGCTGCAATTCAACAACACTGTGGCGAAGAATGGTTAGAGTGGTGTTCAGGGAAAGGTTATTTAGGACGAATCCTAGCAACACAAACCGATCAGCCTGTGACCAGTTTCGAATATCAACAAGCACTGTGTGATTCAGGGCAACAAGCTGCGAATGAACACCATTGGAAAATGACGTTTATTCAAGGTGACGCGTTTGATAGCAAAGCAAAAGCGGTATTCAAGCCAACGCAACACGCGGTGGCACTGCATGCGTGTGGTGACCTCCATGTTCGTCTAATGCAGTACGGCAGTGAGAATGGGATTGCTGCGATGACCATCTCACCTTGTTGTTATCACTTGATTCAGTCGGAACAATACCAGCCGATGTCGAAACCGGGGAGGGTTTCTTCTCTCTCATTGTCTAAGCAAGAACTGCGTATCCCGTTACAGCAAACGGTGACAGGGGGGGAGCGTGTACGTCGCCATCGTCAGCAGGAAATGGTGTTTCGTCTTGGCTTCGATTTGATTACTCGACGAGCGTTAGGCATGGCAGAATATCAACCTGTCCCCAGTATTCGTAAGTCGCAATTAAGTGAAGGCTTTGAATCTTTGTGTCGCTGGGCGGCGGAGCAGAAAGGTATCGTTCTTTCTCAAGAAATCGATTTCGATCATTTTGAAAAGTTAAGCGAACAACGCTTCTGGCAAATGGAGAGAATGAGCTTAGTGCAACTGGTTTTTCAACGTCCATTGGAGATCTGGCTCGCATTGGACAAAGCACTTTATCTTGAAGAACGTGGTTATCGTGTTAGATTGTCAGAGTTTTGCCCTAAATCAGTTACACCTAGAAATATTTTAATTTGCGCATATAAGAATTAGTTATTTTTTATAGCTAAACGCTCTATATGAAAAAGCCCACTTATGCGTGGGCTTTTGTAAACAAAACGTGACAAATTGTGTTTTATTTTGTCATTAATTGAACATAGCGATAGCTTGAGTTGGTTCAACGTATTCCAAGTCAAAGCTTTCTGCTACTTCTTTACATGTTACTTTCCCGTGAATAACGTTTAGACCTTCAAGGAAGCCTTTGTCTTCTAGAAGTGCCTCACGGTAGCCTTTGTTTGCGAGTTTCACAATGTAAGGGAGTGTTGCATTGTTCAATGCGAAAGTTGAAGTACGTGCAACCGCACCAGGCATATTTGCTACGCAGTAGTGAACCACTTCATCAACGATGTAAGTTGGATCTGCGTGGGTTGTTGCGTGAGATGTCTCGAAACAGCCACCTTGGTCAATAGCCACGTCAACCACTGCCGCACCAGGTTTCATCTTAGCAATGTGCTCTTTTGTTACCAGCTTAGGCGCTGCTGCTCCAGGAATTAGAACGGCACCGATAACAAGGTCAGCTTCTAGAACATGCTTCTCGATAGCGTCTTCAGTAGAATAAACCACTTTAGCGCGACCTTGGAATTCTTCGTCAAGCTTACGAAGTGTATCTACGTTACGGTCTAGAATGGTTACGTCAGCGCGAAGACCAACAGCCATACGAGCTGCGTTTGCACCAACAACACCACCACCAACGATGACGACTTTCGCTGGCTCAACACCAGGTACGCCACCTAGTAGCAGACCACGACCGCCGTGTGATTTTTCCAATGTTTGCGCGCCAGCTTGGATAGACATCCGACCTGCCACTTCTGACATTGGTGCTAACAGTGGCAAACGACCCATATTATCTGTTACAGTCTCATAGGCTATACAGACAGCTTTGCTCTTGATTAGCTCATCAGTTTGTGGAAAATCTGGTGCTAGGTGTAAATAAGTAAATAAAATTTGCCCTTCGCGGAGCATTGCTCTCTCTACTGCTTGGGGTTCTTTTACTTTTACAATCATGTCTGCTTGCGCGAATACGTCTGCAGCATGAGGGAGAATGGATGCGCCGACAGCGATGTAATCATCGTCTGAAAAACCAATGCCGGCACCTGCATTGGTCTCAACTAAAACTTGGTGACCATGTGAGATGAGTTCTCTCACGCTTGCTGGGATCATACCAACACGATATTCGTGGTTCTTGATTTCCTTAGGTACGCCAATGATCATCCTGTATCCTCTTTCTATAATGGTTGTATTAACTGTTTGTAGGGTGTTATTGTCGAATTAATAACTAGTATAGTTATAGATTTGTAAAATTTGGCACCAAATATTAAAAAGTTGTAGTATATTTTTTTGCAAGGAAGTAATAAGGTGGAATAAAAAATGGCAGACAACTATAAAAAGCCGTCCAAGGAACTAGACCGTATCGACCGCAACATTCTTAATGAACTGCAGAAAGACGGTCGTATTTCAAACGTTGAGCTTTCAAAACGTGTGGGACTTTCTCCAACGCCATGTTTGGAGCGTGTACGTCGCTTAGAGCGTCAGGGTTACATCACAGGATACACTGCATTATTGAATCCGCAGTTCCTGGATGCGTCACTATTAGTATTCGTTGAGATTACATTAAACCGTGGTGCGCCGGATGTATTTGAGCAGTTTAACTCAGCTGTTCAAAAGCTAGACGACATACAAGAGTGTCATCTTGTATCAGGTGACTTTGACTATCTTCTTAAAACCCGTGTATCAGATATGGGTGCTTACCGCCGACTATTGGGCGATACGTTACTACGTCTACCTGGCGTAAATGACACTCGCACATACGTTGTAATGGAAGAAGTGAAACAATCTAACCAGCTTGTGATCAAAACTCGTTAATTTCTTGCAAAGAAAGCGGTATATGCTTCCGCTTTCGCCAGAGAGTAATTGGGTTTTTCTCTTTGATATGGTTAAATCAATTTACCGAGCGGCTTGATGCCGCTCGGAATGTTTTGCAATTTCCTATTTCATTTCCATATTCAAGTTGATTTATGTTCAAAGAGAACGCAAAGAAAGTCGAAACCATTATCAAAACCAGTGAAGAGCCCCAGTCTTCACGCTTAAATGGCTTC
This sequence comes from Vibrio antiquarius, assembly GCF_000024825.1. NCBI lineage: Bacteria > Pseudomonadati > Pseudomonadota > Gammaproteobacteria > Vibrionales > Vibrionaceae > Vibrio > Vibrio antiquarius. The sequence goes on along the minus strand of NC_013456.1, from coordinate 2,510,729 downwards.
CAACGCTTAAAAGAGTGCTGCTTTATCGTTGGCGTTCTTAGCTCGGTATTGCTTGCGGTTGCACTATTTACCTTCAGTCCGGCCGATCCTTCCTGGTCCCAAACCGCATGGGGAGGGGAGATCGATAATGCTGGTGGCCTTTTCGGCGCTTGGCTTGCGGACACACTATTCTTCACATTTGGCTCTCTCGCTTATCCCATCCCTTTCTTGCTAGCTGCGGCTGCATGGGTGATTTGCCGTAAACGAGGAGAAGATGAGCCAATTGATTTCATGTTATGGGGTACAAGGTTACTCGGCCTTGTCGTCCTTATAATGACTAGCTGTGGTCTAGCCGATATTAATTTTGATGATATTTGGTATTTCTCGTCCGGTGGTGTCGTCGGGGACGTGTTGTCTAGCCTAGCTTTACCTACATTGAATGTACTTGGCACGACATTGGTACTGCTGTTCTTATGGGGAGCGGGTTTTACTCTCTTTACTGGCATCTCATGGCTTAATATTGTGGAGTGGCTTGGTGATCGTGCATTAGCGCTAATTGCGGCGCTTGCAAATAAGATAAGAGGCTCTGAGCAAGAAGTTTTAGAACCTCAGTTAGATGAGTTCGTGGAAGATAAAGTCTCTACGCCTAGACATAACGTAGACCATGACATTGATGATGAGCCGCTTCCTCATTTAACGGCGTTCGATGTCGATGAGCCGAAAGAATCGGCGCCTGCGCATGAGTATCCTATTTATATGCCGCAAGCTAAACCTGAGAAGCCAGCGGAACAAATGATGGTGGAACCAACGCCACCACAATGCAAGGCTACGGTTAATGCTGCGCCAGTTTATGCTCAACCTGAGCACCAAACGCAACCTGTCCATGCGGTGAATACTGATAACGTTGATCCGCTTCTGGAGCGTACCAAGCAGCTGAATGTCACGATAGAAGAGCTTGAAGCTGCAGCGCAACAAGCAGATGACTGGGGAACTGAAGAACAGGTAGCCCCATCATTTGCAGACACTTACTCTTCCTATGTAGAGCAACATACAGCTACAGAAGAACCGAACAGTGTTGAACCAGATTATGCGGAGTACGAACAATTTGAAGCAGAGCAAGTACAGCAGCCAAGTATTGAGCATCCTGTGCATGAAGAGCCTGTAATTGATTCCGCTGCGCTAGATAGCATCACGGAGCAAACAGAATCGAGTCAACACATTGAACCTACGATCTCTGATTTTGACGTGTTAGACGATGAAGACGAAGTGGAGTCACAGCCTGTACAACAAGTACAGCCAGCTCCAACAACACCTCATCAGCAAGTGGCAACACCTTCAACAACATTTGAACCTGCACTTCAAAAAGCGGAGGTTCAAGACGGCGACGAAGATGTAGCGGCATTCCAAGACATGGTTTCTAGTGCGCAAGCCAAAGTAGCAGCGACACAGAACCCATTTTTGGTACAGAAAGAAGAAAACTTGCCTGTTCCAGAAGAGCCACTTCCAACGCTCGAGTTGCTTTACCATCCAGAAAAACGCGAAAACTTTATCGACCGTGATGCGCTAGAGCAGGTCGCTCGATTGGTTGAGAGCAAGCTAGCGGACTACAAAATCAAAGCCGACGTGGTGGGGATTTATCCTGGTCCAGTGATCACTCGCTTCGAGCTTGATTTGGCGCCGGGGGTAAAGGTAAGCCGTATTTCTGGTCTTTCAACTGACTTAGCGCGTGCATTGTCTGCAATGGCTGTACGTGTTGTAGAAGTAATCCCTGGCAAGCCTTACATCGGTTTGGAACTGCCAAACATGAGTCGTCAGACGGTCTATTTATCTGATGTAATCAGTAGTCCTCAGTTTGAGCAAGCAACGTCACCAACAACGGTTGTGTTAGGTCAAGACATTGCGGGCGAAGCTGTTGTGGCTGATCTCGCGAAGATGCCTCACGTGCTAGTAGCAGGTACAACCGGTTCTGGTAAGTCGGTGGGTGTGAACGTGATGATTTTGAGCATGCTGTATAAAGCTGGCCCAGAAGATGTACGCTTCATCATGATTGACCCGAAAATGCTAGAGCTTTCTATTTACGAAGGTATCCCTCATCTTCTTTCTGAAGTTGTGACTGATATGAAAGACGCATCAAACGCTCTACGTTGGTGTGTGGGTGAGATGGAACGTCGTTATAAATTGATGTCGGCATTGGGCGTTCGTAATGTGAAAGGCTTTAACGAGAAGTTGAAGATGGCAGCAGAAGCAGGTCACCCAATTCATGATCCATTCTGGCAAGAAGGCGACAGTATGGATACGGAACCGCCATTGTTAGAAAAACTGCCGTACATCGTTGTTGTTGTCGATGAATTTGCTGACCTGATGATGGTGGTGGGTAAGAAGGTAGAAGAACTGATTGCACGCTTGGCACAAAAGGCGCGTGCGGCAGGTATTCATTTAATTCTTGCGACTCAGCGTCCATCGGTGGATGTTATCACGGGTCTGATTAAAGCGAATATTCCAACTCGTGTTGCGTTTACGGTATCGACTAAAACAGACTCCCGTACGATTCTAGACCAAGGTGGTGCAGAATCACTGCTTGGTATGGGTGACATGTTGTACTTACCACCAGGCTCTAGCCATACGACCCGTGTTCATGGTGCGTTTGCATCAGATGACGATGTTCATGCGGTTGTAAACAACTGGAAAGCGCGTGGTAAACCGAACTACATTGAAGAAATCATCAGCGGAGATCAAAGTCCAGAAAGCTTATTGCCAGGTGAGCAAATGGAAGCGGATGAAGATGTGGATCCACTCTTCGATCAAGTCGTTGAGCACGTAGTTCAGTCACGTCGAGGCTCTGTTTCTGGCGTACAGCGTCGATTTAAGATCGGTTACAACCGTGCCGCCCGTATTGTTGAGCAACTCGAAGCGCAAGGTATCGTGAGTGCACCGGGTCACAACGGTAACCGCGAAGTTTTAGCTCCTGCGCCGCCAAAAGATTAATGAACTTGTTTTACTCACTTCAGTCCAACTGAGGTGAGTAACTTTAGGTCTTTGACCCTCTGATAGGTATCTGAATGAAAAAACGATTTTCAGCGAAACTTTTCTCAGCGCTAGTTTTAAGCGTTTCTTTCTTCTCAGCTGCGAATGCAGCATCTCCAAAAGATGAACTCAATAAACGTCTCGCAATGAACGAGGGTTTCAGTGCCGATTTCTCCCAGCAAGTGATCAGCCCTGAAGGTGAAACGGTAATGGAAGGTGAGGGCACGGTTGAAATCGCTCGTCCAAGCTTGTTCCGTTGGAGTACGACTTTCCCTGATGAAAACCTTTTAGTATCTGACGGTAAGACGTTGTGGTATTACAGTCCATTCATTGAACAAGTAAGCATTTACTGGCAAGAGCAAGCGACCGAGCAAACACCATTTGTGCTGTTAACTCGCAATAGAGCAAGCGACTGGGATAACTATAAGATTTCTCAGAAAGGTAATGAGTTTACGCTCATTCCAACGGCAATTGACTCTACTCAAGGCCAATTCCAGATTAATATTGATGCAAAAGGCGTAGTGAAAGGCTTTAACGTCATTGAGCAAGATGGTCAGAAAGGGCTGTTTACTTTTAGTAATGTTAAGCTTGGTAAACCAAAGGTAGACAGATTTACATTCACAATTCCAGATGGCGTGGAAGTGGATGACCAAAGGAATTAATTGGTAGTGAGTAATTACACGTTAGATTTCTCAGGGGACGAAGATTTTCGTCCCCTTGCTGCTCGTATGAGACCACAAACTATCGAACAGTATATTGGACAGCAGCATATTTTAGGTCCGGGTAAACCCCTACGCCGAGCGCTAGAGGCCGGACACATTCACTCGATGATTTTGTGGGGACCACCTGGCACAGGTAAAACGACATTAGCGGAAGTGGCAGCAAACTATGCCAACGCCGAAGTTGAGCGTGTATCTGCGGTGACGTCTGGCGTTAAAGAGATCCGTGCTGCGATCGACAAAGCGCGTGAGAACAAAATGGCAGGTCGCCGCACTATCTTATTCGTGGATGAGGTGCATCGCTTTAACAAATCGCAGCAAGATGCGTTTTTACCGCATATTGAAGACGGTACGGTTACGTTTATCGGTGCGACCACAGAGAACCCTTCGTTTGAGTTAAACAACGCATTACTCTCGCGTGCTCGCGTTTATAAGTTGACTTCTCTTGGCCAGAGCGAAATATCGCTGGCGCTTGATCAAGCGATTAACGACAAAGATCGCGGCTTGGGGAATATACCAGCACATTTCGCCGATAACGTACTAGATCGCCTAGCAGAGCTAGTTAACGGTGATGCTCGCATGTCTCTCAACTACCTTGAGCTGCTATACGATATGGCAGAAGACAATGCGCAGGGTGAAAAAGAAATCACGCTTAAGTTGCTTGCGGAAGTGGCGGGAGAAAAGGTCTCTCGCTTTGATAACAAAGGTGATATCTGGTACGACTTAATCTCTGCGGTTCACAAATCCATTCGTGGTTCAAATCCAGACGCCGCTTTGTATTGGGCTGCACGTATGATCGCTGCAGGTTGTGATCCGCTCTACATCGCTCGCCGATTACTTGCGATAGCATCGGAAGATGTCGGCAATGCGGACCCTAGAGCCATGCAAGTTGCACTCTCCGCGTGGGACTGTTTTACACGCGTTGGTCCAGCAGAAGGTGAACGCGCGATTGCGCAGGCGATCGTTTACTTAGCGTGCGCGCCAAAAAGTAATGCGGTGTACGTGGCATGGAAACAAGCGCTCACAGATGCTCATAACTTACCTGAATATGAAGTGCCTCATCACCTTCGAAATGCACCTACCAGTTTGATGAAAGACATGGGTTATGGAGCAGAGTATCGTTATGCTCACGATGAGCCGGGTGCCTATGCAGCCGGTGAGCAATATTTGCCACCAGAAATGGCGGATCGTAAGTATTATCAGCCAACAAATCGCGGTCTAGAAACCAAAATCGGCGAAAAGTTAGATTACTTGGCTAAATTAGACGCAAATAGCCAACAAAAGCGCTATGAAAAGTAGGCGTTTTTGGATACATTTGTTCAGTAAATTTTTTTAACGCGTACGCTTGGAAAGTGCGCGTGATTTCACAACAAAAAGCATAGGATTAACAATGCTGGATTCTAAATTACTTCGTACAGAGCTGGATGAAACAGCTGCTAAACTGGCGCGTCGTGGCTTTAAGCTAGACGTAGAGACTATTCGTAAACTTGAAGAACAACGTAAGTCCATTCAAGTAGAAGTAGAAAATTTACAATCCACGCGTAACTCCATCTCCAAGCAAATCGGCCAAAAAATGGCAGCTGGCGACAAAGAAGGCGCAGAAGAGATCAAGAAACAAATCGGTACTCTAGGTAGCGATCTTGATGCGAAGAAAGTTGAACTTGAGCAAGTAATGGCTCAACTAGACGAATTCACGCTTTCTGTACCAAATATCCCAGCAGATGAAGTGCCAGATGGCAAAGACGAGAACGACAACGTTGAAATCTCTCGTTGGGGTGAGCCTAAGACTTACGACTTCGATTTGAAAGACCATGTTGACCTAGGTGAAATGGGTGGCGGTCTAGACTTCGCAAGCGCAGTTAAGATCACTGGCGCACGTTTCATCGTGATGAAAGGCCAATTTGCTCGTCTACACCGTGCAATCGCTCAGTTCATGCTAGATCTTCACACAGAAGAACACGGCTACACAGAAATGTACGTACCTTACCTAGTAAACTCTGACAGCCTATTCGGTACTGGCCAGCTTCCTAAGTTCGGTAAAGACCTTTTCCACACAGAGCCTCTAGCGGAAAAAGTAAACGACGAAGAGCCACGTAAACTGTCGCTAATCCCTACGGCAGAAGTACCTGTAACGAACCTAGTTCGTGACACGATTTCTGACGAAGCGGATCTACCTATCAAGATGACAGCACACACGCCATGTTTCCGTTCAGAAGCGGGTTCATACGGTCGTGATACTCGTGGTCTGATTCGTATGCACCAGTTCGACAAAGTTGAGCTAGTACAAATCACTAAGCCAGAAGATTCAATGAACGCACTAGAAGAGCTAACAGGTCACGCTGAGAAAGTTCTACAACTTCTAGAGCTTCCTTACCGTAAAGTGGTTCTTTGTACAGGTGATATGGGCTTCGGCGCTCGTAAAACTTATGACTTAGAAGTTTGGGTTCCTGCTCAAGAAACTTACCGTGAAATCTCTTCATGTTCTAACATGTGGGACTTCCAAGCTCGTCGTATGCAAGCGCGTTTCCGTCGTAAAGGCGAGAAGAAACCTGAGCTTGTACACACGCTAAACGGTTCTGGTCTAGCAGTAGGTCGTACAATGGTTGCTATCCTAGAAAACAACCAAGAAGCAGACGGTCGCATTGCAATCCCTGCAGTACTTCAGAAGTACATGGGCGGCGCAACGCACATCGGTTAACGCATTAGCCACTAGAACACCAAACCCAGCCGTAGTGCTGGGTTTTTTGTTATTTGCGTCGAGTGAAAATACGTTGTTATGTAATTAGCACACGCAATAGTGAAGAGCTCGCCCAGAATCTGGCAGTACGAGACAAATGATATTTTTCTAAACGGTTTTTCACGTGACAAGCTAATGACATCATTTGCCCTTGTTGTTAAACGTTATGCCAGTAAATCATCTTTCATTGCTTGTTATTTTTGCGCTTACTTTGCTCGTTAGTAAGTGTGTTATCGCAAGTGAACTTATTCAGCCTCAATACTTAGATAGTGAGCGAACCGATCGCTTTTTCGCGCGCGAAATAGCGCAACCTTCCAAAGAAAATATGCAACTTCGTAACTCACTCGATTGGGGCTATGAACTTGAATTGAAACGTGCATCTGATGAAGAAAAACTAGTATCTAATTGCCAAGACTTAGCTACGGCAAACTCTACGGGCTTTACTGCGGCAAAAGCCTATGAATACGGCGCGTTTAAAGCATATTTAACTCAGTGCCAAACATGGAGTGAGATGGCAAAGTTAGCTGCCTCTAAGCGCTCATTTATATCAGACTTTAAGTTAGACGATACCTTTCCTAATTTCGCTCCAAGTGCACTTGCTTTTGTTATTTCTGACGAAAGTGCAGAGAAAGCAAAGACACTCTCAACGTGGGATGAAGCAGACCATATCCAAAGAACTCAGGTCATCAGTGAAGTCAGAGCAGAGTATTACGATTCGACTGATGGCTTTCAGGTTATTACCGTTACCGCAAAAGGTGATTACAACGCTGACGGCATCGAGGATATCGTTATTGAGAAAGAGAATAGTGTACTCAGTGGCTCGTATTCATCTTCACACGGATATGTATTAACCCGTATGTCTGAACAAGCGCTATTTACAGTGTTGGCTGAATGGTAATGAAACGATTGGCGGTCACTTTGGGTTTAAGTGTTGCGATGATGAGCACGTTTGCTGTTGCTAACACCTCGCCCAGAAAAGTCTTTGAATGCTCAGTGAACCAAACTATGAACTTTAGTATTTTTATAGAGCAAGGCAAAGGTGGGATTATCTTTAATGAGTCCATTGAGAATCAAAGCTCTGTTTTACAGCGGATAAAACCTCAAGATTATCGTGTTGAACATTATCATCGAGCGTTGGTAGATGAGAAGTCTTTGGAATTTAGTATTGGTGAGCGCGTCATATTAGTCAGTGAGTACTTTAGTGAGGAGTTTAATGAGGCAGAGAAGATACTCAGTGTTACTTTGAGAGAGCCTGAGCAAACGCAGTATTTTGAATGTGAGGAAGGGAGTATGAGTAACCTTGCATTGCTTTTCCATGAGAGTGCCGAATAATCGATTACAGAGTGATTATTACCAAATCGTAATAGTGTTTTCGAATTTACCCTAATTATCTTGTTATTTGTAGGCGATATAGTCATCCACCTTAACACGGTAAGTAGATTTTTCTCATTCAAGTAACGAGGAGGGCTTGTGGCCGTAGGGTGGGCAAACGACGATAGCGTCAGCCAACAAATTCAACATATCATCGACGAGCGAGTAAAGACAGTCAACTTCGATAGCTTTGCTTTTCTCGTAAATAACGAGACGGTTTGAGTCTCATACTCAACCGTCTTCATGTTGAATTGAACTATGAAGCGAAGCAGTCTTTGCGTTGTAACGCAGCATCAATCGCATTCACTAACTTTTCAATATCTTCCGGCTTGCTGATGAACGGCGGCATCATATAAATCAGTTTGCCAAATGGACGAATCCAAACACCGTGCTCAACAAAGAGAGCCTGGATGGTTTCCATATTCACAGGGCGATGCGTCTCCACTACGCCAATAGCACCCAACCAACGGGTGTTTTTCACCAAGTCGTATTCTTCAAGTTTTGGTAGTAACTCAGAAAACAGCGTTTCAATTTGTTGGGTTTGTTGCTTCCAATCACCTTGCTCGATCAATTCCAAACTTGCAGTAGCTACAGCACAAGCGAGTGGATTCCCCATAAAGGTTGGACCGTGCATAAAACAATCAGCATCACCACCACAAACAGTGTCTGCTACGTGTTTGCTCGCGAGGGTCGCAGAGAGGGTCATGTAGCCGCCAGTGAGTGCTTTCCCGACACACAGAATGTCTGGTTGAATATCTGCATGTTCGCAGGCCAACAATTTGCCTGTGCGTCCAAAACCGGTTGCGATTTCATCTGCAATCAATAACAAACCGTGTTTATCACAAAGCCTACGCACACCTTTGAGAAACTCTGGATGGTAGATACGCATGCCGCCTGCGCCTTGAACGATAGGCTCTAGGATCACCGCAGCGAGTTCTTGATGATGTGTTTCAATCTTGTGCTCAAAGTCAGCAAGATCTTCAGATTTCCACTCATCCCAAAAGCCACAAGTTGGCGACTCCGCAAAGATATGCTCAGGCAGAAAGCCTTTGTAGAGAGAGTGCATGGAGTTATCAGGATCGGTTACCGACATGGCCGCAAAGGTGTCACCGTGATAACCGTGTCGTAAAGTAAGAAACTTCGGTCGGCGTTCACCTTTTGCATGCCAATATTGCAGTGCCATTTTTAAGCTGACTTCTACGGCAACGGAGCCTGAATCGGCAAGGAATACATGTTCAAGATTACTTGGTGCTAGGGATAGCAACTTCTTACACAAACTGATTGCTGGCTGGTGGGTAATCCCGCCAAACATCACGTGAGAGACTTGATCGATTTGCTGGTGAGCGGCTTGATTTAAATGCGGATGGTTGTAGCCGTGGATCGTCGACCACCAAGAAGACATGCCATCGACCAGCTCAGTACCGTCTTCCAATTTAATGTGAACACCATTTGCCGATGCCACTGGGTAGCAGGTCAGAGGTGTCAATGTTGAAGTGTAAGGATGCCAGATATGCTGGCGGTCGAAGGCGAGATCCATGTGCGATTCCAATAATAATTGAGATTAAAAGATAAACAGATGTAAACTTTGTTATTTTGTGTTGTGTTGACAGTTTATCGAGACTCAGTAGACTGTCAACACAACAACAAAAGTGACTAAAGGAATACACGTGGAAGTTCGTCATAACTGGACGCATGCTGAAGTGCGCGATCTCATGGAAAAACCATTCATGGATCTCCTATTCGAAGCGCAACTTGTACATCGTCAATATCAACAAACCAACCATGTTCAAGTAAGCACGCTTCTGTCGATTAAGACAGGTGCTTGTCCAGAAGATTGTAAGTACTGTCCTCAGAGTGCTCGTTACACCACAGACATCGAGAAAGAGCGTCTGATGGAAGTTGAGCGTGTACTCGATGCTGCGCAAAAAGCCAAAAATGCTGGCTCTACTCGATTCTGTATGGGGGCAGCATGGAAAAACCCGAAAGAGCGTGACATGCCGCATTTGACCGACATGATCAAAGGCGTGAAGGGCATGGGTTTAGAAACGTGTATGACATTAGGCATGCTGACGCCAGATCAAGCAAAGCAATTGGCAACTGCTGGTCTGGATTACTACAACCACAACCTAGATACCTCACCTGAGTTTTACGGCAACATCATTACCACACGTACTTACCAAGACCGTTTAGACACTTTGTCTCACGTTCGTGATGCTGGCATGAAGATCTGTTCCGGTGGCATCATCGGCATGGGTGAAAGTGCTAACGACCGAGCAGGTTTGTTGGTTGAACTGGCTAATTTGCCAGTACATCCTGAAAGTGTGCCAATCAACATGCTGGTTAAGGTGAAGGGTACACCATTGGAAGAAGTGGACGACGTTGAGCCGTTCGACTTTATTCGTCTGATTGCAATAGCACGAATTATGATGCCCCAATCCGCAGTCCGTTTATCGGCTGGTCGTGAAAACATGAACGAACAAATGCAAGCGCTGTGTTTTATGGCGGGTGCAAACTCCGTCTTCTATGGTTGCAAACTTCTGACCACGCCAAACCCTTCTGAAGACAAAGACATGATGCTGTTCGACAAGCTCGGCATTAACAGCCAAGAGGTGTCTCAAAAACCTGATGAAATCGAAGAAAACGAGTTGCTGGATCGCGTCGTAGAGCGCGTTGCTGCTCGTCCGACAAAAGACGACCTTTTCTACGATGCCAGCGTTTAAATCTCGTATCGAGTCCGCCCTTGCCGATCGTAAAGCGCAGGGGCTGAATCGTTCGATGAATGTGGTGTTTTCCGGCAACCAATCGATTTTGGAATACGAAGGCAGACGCTACATCAACTTCTCAAGTAATGATTATTTAGGCTTGGCCAATGACCAAGCGCTCGTTCGTGCTTGGCAGCAAGGCTTGAGTGTATACGGCAGTGGCAGTGGTGCATCTCCAATGGTCACAGGTTTTAGTGCCGCGCACAGCAATTTAGAAGCGGCACTAACAGAATGGCTGAGTTACGACAGAGCAATTCTGTTTGGTTCTGGATTCAGTGCTAATCAAGCCTTGTTGTTCACCTTGTTAGAAAAATCAGACGTACTCATTCAAGACCGTTTGAACCATGCCTCGTTGATGGAAGCGGGGGCGTTGTCACCAGCTAAGATGAAGCGCTTCAAGCACAATGACATCGAGCACCTAAAGTCGCTGCTGAATAGCGAAGACAATCACTTAGTCGTGACTGAAGGGGTGTTTAGTATGGACGGGGATTGTGCACCACTTGCTGATATAGCTGACGTCACCGGTAATCATGATGCTTGGCTAGCTGTAGACGACGCTCATGGTATCGGTGTTCTAGGGGAATCTGGCGGTGGCTCATGTGAATTAGCGGCGGTTAAGCCTGAGATACTGATCGTTACTTTCGGCAAAGCGTTTGGTATGTCTGGCGCGGCTATTTTATGTGACCACGCAACGGGGGACTTTTTAACTCAGTTTGCTCGTCACCATGTGTATTCCACGGCGATGCCTCCGGCACAAGCCTATGCGCTCACGCATGCTGTCTCGATGGTTCAAGAGCAGTCTTGGCGACGTGAAAAGCTCACAGAGTTAAGTGAAGTGTATCGAGATAGCCTCAACGACGTTGAGGGCTTTGTTGAGACTCAAACTTCGATTAAGCCGTTTGTGATTGGTGAATCTGATTTGGCTTTGCGAGTAGCAGGTGCTTGTCGCCAAAACGGTATTTGGGTTACTGCTATTCGTCCTCCAACAGTTCCGAAAGGGACGTCTCGTCTTCGAATCACACTCACTGCTAATCACACTAACGAACAAGTTAAAACGCTTTCAATGGCATTGAAGCAAGCATTAGGAACGCAGTAATGGATAATGCAGAGCAAATGAAGTTGGATTGCTTACTGCCTAATAAACAAGCGATCGCTGCTTCCTTTAGTAAAGCAGCTAACACGTACGACAAACATGCCGCTTTCCAGCGTGATGTCGGCCATCGCTTACTAGACAAACTTCCGAATGACTTAACTCATAAACGTGTTTTGGATTTAGGATGTGGTACGGGCTATTTTTCTCAACTTCTTCAAGAGCGTGGCGCTGAAGTGTTTTGTGTGGACATCTCTCAAGAGATGTTAAGCAAAGCTATGGTGCGCTGTGGCCATGAACGAATGAATTATGTGCTAGCCGACGCAGAAAACTTGCCTTTCGACGATACAAGCTTCGACTACGTATTCTCTAGCTTGGCTTTGCAATGGTGTGCCGATTTAAGTTATCCCCTGAGAGAAGTTCGTCGTGTACTAAAAGCTAATGGGAAGGCGGTTTTTTCTACCCTAGCTGAAGGGTCACTGTGCGAGTTGCGAGCATCATGGAAAAAAATTGATGCATATCAACACGTCAATAACTTTCTATCGCTCAATCAGGTAAAAATTGCGTTAGCGCAATCTCGATGTGACAACCATCAACTAGACTTGACCACCATCACAGTTTGGTACGACTCAGCATTTTCAGTTATGCGTGACCTCAAAGGTATAGGTGCAAATCACGTAAGTGGGCGCTCACATGGTTTAACCAGTCGAGAGACTTTGTTGCAAGTTGAGCATGAGTACCAAGCGTTTAAAAATGATCAAGGTCTTCTACCTGCAAGTTATCAGGTTTGTTTTGGAGTAATACATCTATGATTGATGCTTTTTTTATTGCTGGTACGGATACTGATGTAGGAAAAACGGTAGCGTCTAAAGCCATTTTGCAAGCGTTGGCAGCAAAAGGACTAAACACTATTGGTTATAAACCAGTGGCAGCAGGGAGTGATAAGACTGAAGCTGGATGGCGTAACTCTGACGCCTTACATTTACAAGCGGCCGCGACACTTGATGTCGCTTATGATGATGTGAATCCATACGCTTTAGAATTGCCTGCTTCTCCTCACATCGCGGCAAAACATGAACATGTCGAAATAAAATACGAACTCCTCAGTGAAAAGCTGGCTCAACACAAGCAGCAAGCTGACGTCGTTCTCGTTGAGGGCGCAGGTGGTTGGCGTGTGCCTGTGTCAGATACCGACTGTTTATCTACTTGGGTACAAGCAGAGCAGTTGCCCGTGGTCTTGGTGGTTGGTATTAAACTAGGCTGTTTGAGCCATGCTTTACTCACGGCTGAGAGTATTAAAGCGGATGGCTTGAATCTTGTTGGTTGGGTGGCAAACCGAGTTAACCCTGGCACCGAGCACTATGCTGATATTATCGAGATGCTTGAAGCGCGTATCGGTGCGCCTAAGCTTGGCGAAATCCCATACATTCCAAGTGCTAAGCGCAAAGAGCTAGGCAAGTACATTAATGTCGAGCCTTTGCTAAATACTGACTGATTGTGTTTAAAATACTAAAAACCAAAGGGCTGCGTAATGCAGCCCTTTTTTTATTGGTGTAGTCTATAACATCAGATTACTTATCTTGGCTAAGCCCCATCAATGCTTGCTGAGTTTCTGCAACACGCTGAGACATATGATGATCGGTTGAAATACCAAGTTGTTGCTTCGCCTCATCCTCTGAGATGCCTAGATGACAACGTAGTAAATCAATAGCCATTTGATAATCGTTAGTTTCTACCATGGTTTTTCCCTCAATACATGGAAGTTTTGAGCTCACCTAATGTACCTTTTTAATGTACTTAGAGTGGCTCTGTTTTGTTCATCTCACTTGAATCTAGCATGTCCATGTCGCCGCACAATAAGACCAAAGTCTATAGCGGGGCTAACATACTGTTTTTGGTCTAGTAAAATATTTCTAGCTAAGTTGCCCAGAGGTGATAGATTTAACATCAAGGTCATCCATTGATAGATGAGGTGCGATTCAAAGTACTTTTCATTACGGAAAGGAATGAATATGAATGGAGGTAATGGCTTTTATCAGAACGTGCCTAGAAATCGCTTGAACATAATCTTTCAGTCTCGAAAACAAATGTTGCAATTTATTGCTTAACCTTGTTTTTATCGCGGATAGACTATATCTATAACGCACGGAGCATGAAACTTAGCGGAATTGGCTTTTACAGCGATTACCACCTGTTCCTTATAACAATCCGTTTTAAAAAAACGATAAGCTTCCTCGGAGAAAAGTAATGAAGCGAATTATGTTATTCCTAGCAACTAACCTAGCTGTCGTGCTAGTGCTTAGTGTTGTTCTGAATATTGTTTACGCTACCACTGGAATGCAACCTGGCAGTCTTTCTGGTTTGCTAGTTATGGCCGCCATATTTGGTTTTGGTGGTGCACTTATTTCGTTGATGATGTCAAAGGGCATGGCACTGCGCTCGGTTGGCGGTATGGTCATTGAAAGTCCGCGTAACGAAACTGAGCATTGGTTAGTCGAAACTGTGGGTCGTCAAGCTCAGCAAGCGGGTATTGGTATGCCAACGGTGGCTATTTATGACTCACCAGATATCAATGCATTCGCGACGGGGGCAAAGCGAGATGACTCTCTTGTCGCGGTTTCCACTGGCCTTTTACACAATATGACTCGTGATGAAGCAGAAGCGGTACTGGCCCACGAAGTGAGCCATATTGCAAATGGTGACATGGTCACGATGACATTGATGCAAGGCGTTGTGAACACGTTTGTTATCTTCCTATCCCGTTTTATCGCCAATATTGTGGCATCGAACGATGATGAAGAAGGTCAAGGTACAAACATGATGGTTTACTTCGGTGTATCTATGGTGCTTGAGCTAGTGTTTGGTTTCTTGGCAAGCTTTATTACCATGTGGTACAGCCGTCATCGCGAATTCCATGCCGACGCAGGTGCTGCTCACTTAGTTGGTAAAGAGAAAATGATCGCGGCATTGGAACGTTTGAAGATGAGTCACGAATCTCAACTTGATGGCACAATGATGGCATTCGGTATCAATGGCAAGCAGTCATTGACTGAGCTACTGATGAGCCACCCTCCGCTAGATAAACGTATTGCAGCGTTACGTAGTCAGCAATACTAGTTGTAAAAAACTGACAGCGCACACGAAAGTAATCGTTAATTTCCTGAAAAGGCTTGGTTTTGACCAAGCCTTTTTTTTGATCGATTGATCGCTTGCGAGATTCATCACGTATCTACCTACAGAAACAAAGTTATACAAAATAATTTTTGTACAACTTTTAACGAATGAACTATCTTGTACATATAATAATTTTGTACAACTTGATGGGCATGTAGGAGTAAACACATGGACATACAGTCTGTTGGCAATATCTATCAAAAGCTGAATAAAGCGAACTTACATCTGCTTAAAGACGTATATCACCAAGATGTCGTCTTTGAAGATGCTGCTCATCGTTTAGAGGGGTGGCCTGCACTTTCAGATTACTTCACATCATTATATGCCAACGTCATAAGCTGTGACTTTGTTATCCACGAACATCAACAAGTCGGAGATACTGGCTTCCTAACGTGGACCATGGATCTTCAGCATCCCAAACTTCAAAAAGGTGCACCTATTCTCGTTAATGGTGTGTCGCATCTTAAATTCAGCGAAGGCCAAGTTATTTATCACCGAGATTACTTTGATCTCGGAGAAATGCTTTACGAAAACTTACCTTTACTTGGCTCAGTCGTAAAAACTATCAAGCAGAGGTTAGGACAATGAACAATACTATCTTAATCACTGGCGCTACCTCCGGAATAGGGAAGCAACTGGCTTTAGATTACGCGAACTCTGATTGGAGCGTTATTGCTTGTGGGCGAAACAAAGACGTTCTTGCTGAATTGGGGGCTGCTTCTTCTAATATCCATACATTGCAGTTTGACGTGACAAACCATGAACAAACTCAGCAGGCGCTGTCCAGTTTGCCTTTCACGCCGAGTACCTGGGTTTTTAATGCAGGGGATTGTGAGTATATGGACAACGGTGTGGTTGACGCGAAACTCATGGCGCGTGTGATGAATGTAAACGTCGTTGGTGTTGCCAACTGCGTAGAAGGTTGCCAACCACACTTAGATAAAGGGCATCGCATCGTTATCGTAGGTTCTATTGCTTCAGAAGTTGCGTTGCCAAGGGCTGAAGCCTACGGCGCTTCTAAGGCTGCTGTGAGCTACTTTGCTCGCACATTAGCTGTTGATTTGAAGAAGAAGGGCATTCAAGTGGTGACCGTGTTCCCAGGCTTTGTGGAAACCCCGTTAACTGACAAAAATGACTTCGAAATGCCGATGATTATTTCTACGCGGCAAGCCTCGAACTCTATCAGAAAACAGTTGGCTGCCAACAAGACTCACATCTATTTCCCCGCGAGGTTTACCAGTATTTTACGTTTTATCTCGTTACTTCCATACAGTTGGCAAGCTCGCCTAACTGCTAAACTCGTGTCATAAGAAGGAATAAAAATGAAAACAGCAGGAAGAAAGAAGATAGCGATTGTGGGGACCGGAATTTCTGGCCTTACGTGTGGTTACTATCTACATAAAGAGCACGATGTCACCGTATTTGAAGCTAACGATTACATTGGCGGGCACACCGCGACGGTGGATGTAAAACTCGATGGTAAAGAATATGCGATTGATACGGGCTTTATCGTTTACAACGATCGCACTTATCCTAATTTCATCAAAATGATGAACGAGATTGGTGTCGAAGGATTGCCAACCCAGATGAGCTTCAGCGTAAGAAACGACGGCAATGGCTTGGAATATAACGGTCATACCGTGTCGACATTATTTGCTCAAAAGCGCAATTGGGTAAATCCTAAGTTCTATCGTTTTATCTTCGAGATCCTTCGTTTCAACAAACTTGCCAAAAGCGTCGCTAGCAAACAATCGAGTCATTCTCAGACGCTAGGTGAGTTTCTTGATGAGCACAACTTCAGTACTTTCTTTTCAGATAACTACATTTTGCCGATGGGCGCTGCAATTTGGTCTTCGACTTTAGCGGACATGCGCGCATTTCCGCTGATGTTTTTCCTTCGCTTTTTCTTAAATCACGGATTGCTTGATGTCACTAACAGACCGCAATGGTATGTAATTAAAGGTGGCTCTCGTGAGTACATTCCACCTTTGACTCAAGGTTTTATCGATAAAATTCGACTCAATAGTCCGGTAGAAAAAGTGCTCCGTAGTGAGAATGGTGTGGGTTTAAAAGTTAACGGTGAAATGCACTGGTTTGATGATGTCATCTTTGCTTGTCACAGTGATCAAGCGATGAACACGTTAGGTGACATTAGCCCAGTCGAGCAAGAGGTGCTGGGTAATATAGCTTATCAAGCGAATGAAGTGGTGCTTCACACTGATACGAGTTTACTTCCAAAGCGTAAAGCGGCGTGGGCTTCGTGGAACTACCTACTGGAGGGCAGTGAAGACGAACAGCAATATCTCCCTTCGCTCACTTACAACATGAATATTCTCCAACGTGTTCAATCTGAGCACACATTCTGTGTCACGCTAAATAGCACTGAGCAGATCGAACCGAGCAAAGTATTACGGACGTTTACCTATCACCATCCAGTGTTTTCCACCGATTCTATCGCTGCACAGCAACGTAAAGAAGAGGTGCAAGGGCTGAACAATACTTGGTTCTGCGGCGCTTATTGGTACAACGGTTTCCATGAGGATGGCGTTCGCAGCGCGTTGGACGTAGTGAAAGGGCTTGAAGAGAAATATCGCGTTCAAACTGCTGTCAACTTAGAAAAAGGTGCAGCGTGATATGGATAGCCAAATGAACAGCCAGTTGTTTGTTGGCAACGTTCGGCATCGCAGGTTCACGCCGATAAAACATGAATTGAACTACTCATTGTTTATGCCAGCTATTGACGTCGATGAGCTAAAAAAACTAGAGGAAAAAGTTTGGGGGTTTGGCTCTCGTTGGTGGCATTGGGCACGCTTTAAACGCAGTGACTATGTTGGTGAGGGCTGTTTAAAGGTGGCCGTACACGACAAAATTGAAGAGTTAACAGGCGTTCGTTGTACCGGCAAAGTCATCGCTGTTTGTCATTTGCGCTATTTAGGACTTTATTTTAGTCCGGTGAATTTCTACTACGTTTATAACAAAGAAGGGGAATGGAAATACCTCTTAGCTGAAGTCAGCAATACACCTTGGAACGAGCGTCATTACTACGCAGTCGCTGCTGAGCAAAACGATGAAAACTTTGGATGGGAACAAGAGAAAGCCTTTCATGTTTCTCCGTTTAATCCAATTGACCAACAGTATCATTGGAAGATTAAACCACTGACGGACAAGTTAAGGATTCATCTTGAATGCCACAAAAGCGAAAAGCACTTTGATGCGACGATGACAATGAAAGCTCAAGTATTTTCGATCAAAAGCCTATTGAAGTGTTTGATCGTTACGCCAATACAGACGGTAAAAGTAATGGTTGGTATTTATTGGCACGCATTAAAACTTTGGGTGAAAGGCGCGCCTTTTTATTCTCATCCTAAATATTCAACACACGACGAAATAGAAGCCGACACTAAAAAAACAGACAAAAAAAATAAAAAGCATAAGGAGAATTCTGCATGTTAAATACCAGTTCTATGACATTGCCGCGCAAATTGACGACAACACAAAAGGCGGCTCGCGGAGTTATTTTTCAATGTCTGCAAAAAATGGAAATCGGCTGCTTAACTGTTATTGAAAGCTTTAAGACGGAAACGACAGAAAGAAGCGAGCGCTTTAATGCGCCCAACGGTGAATACAGCGGTCAGCCTGTTGTGGCGACGATTGAGGTAAAGCATCCTGGCTTTTACTCGCGAATCTTGCAAGGTGGCAGCATTGCAGCGGGTGAGGCTTATATGGATGGTTGGTGGGACAGCCCGGATCTAACCTCGTTAATGAAACTTATGGCTCTCAATATGCGAGCGCTAGATAAACTTGAAGAGAAAGGAAGTTGGCTAACTAAAATACTGTACAAGTTCAGTCATTGGACCAACCGCAATTCTCAAGAGAACTCTCGTAAAAACATTCATGCGCATTACGACTTGGGCAACAATTTGTACGAGTCATTTTTAGACGACAACATGCTGTACTCATCGGCCTTATATGTGCAAGACAACGATACTTTGGAACAAGCGCAAATCAACAAAATGGATCGTTTGTGCCAGCAGCTTAATCTTCAACCATCCGATCGAGTGATTGAGATCGGTACAGGGTGGGGGGCTATGGCCATTTACATGGCAGAGCAATATGGTTGTCATGTAACGACAACGACGATTTCTGAAGAGCAGCATGCTTACGCTGAACAAAAAATTAGAGAGCGAAATTTGGGCGGCAAGATCACTCTACTAAAACAAGACTATCGAGACCTTTCGGGTCACTACGATAAGTTAGTCTCGATAGAAATGATCGAAGCGGTTGGAAAACAATTTTTGCCTTCCTACATCAAGCAATGCAAATCACTACTCAAACCGGGTGGTTTAATGGCAATTCAAGCCATTACTATCGCTGACCAGCGTTATGATTACTACAGTAACAACGTTGACTTTATCCAGAAATACATCTTTCCAGGTGGTTTTTTACCTTCGGTTACATCTTTAACTCAAGCTGCGACCAAATACAGTGACTTGGTGGTGAGAGACTTATTTGATATTGGCTTGGACTATGCGAAAACCTTGAGCGAGTGGCACTCTAGATTTAATCAAGCTGAAGAGCACGTACGCTCTCTCGGTTATGACGACCGCTTTGTCCGCATGTGGCGCTATTACCTGAGCTATTGTGAAGGCGGCTTTTTAGCTCGAAGTATCAGTGCCGTTAACATGACATTCCAGCGACCTTAAACCGTTATGAAGTTGCTGATTGCCTCTACATGGTTCCAGCTCTGTTGGTTCTCTGCAGTGCTTGGGACCTATCAATGGCAGTGGCTAACACTGATCTTAACATTCCTTACTCTTGTCTATTGTTGGAGGACGGACGCTTCTGCCTTGAAGCACATCGCGAGTATCGTTTTGGCGGGTGTAGTGCTCGATACGCTCAATCAACAGTTTTCTGTTTTTGTCTTTCCAACACAATGGTTACCCATTTGGTTGTTGTGCCTTTGGGTTCTGTTCTCTTGGTATGCCTATCAGCTCAAGCCTGTTTTGTACCGTTTCCCAAAAATCTACGTATCAATTGTAGGTGGCGTTGGAGGAACCGTCAGTTACTACGCCGGTTACAAGCTCCAAGTCGTTGAATATGGATTTAATACCAGCGTTACGTTGGTCATTCTATTTGCTGAATGGTTTGCCATGACGCTTTTGATACTCAAGGTATACGGATATGAAAAGCTTGAAGAGAGATTTAACCCAGAGGCTGATTAAGGTAGTTGCTTCTCTAGTAGTTATGGGCTCCTTTGCTCTACAAGCTCAGCCAGTTGGAAACAGTGAAAACGCAGATAAGATGTCGAGTTGGAAGGGGTGGAAAACCGTCGGTGAGGCACAACTCACATGGTTCATCTTCGATATATATCAGTCTCGACTAAGAGCACCTGATGGAAAGTTTATTGTAAATGGCGATGTATCACCACACCCTCTGGCATTGGAAATTAACTATCAAAGAGACATCAGCAAGCAGCAGTTGCTTGATGTAACTGATGAGCAATGGGCAAAACTTGGTTTTACTGAATCATATCGAAAAAGTTGGATCAGTGAGCTAAACCGTATGTTCCCTGATATAAAAAAAGGGGATGAGCTTACTTACTTAACCGATGGTAAAACTGGTCAGCTTCTTTACCGACAAGCTGGCATTGCACAAATCAAGACAGTCGGCTTCGTTCAAGATGAGCGAATGAACGATGCGTTTTTGTCTATATGGTTGTCACCTAATACAGAGTTCCCAAAACTTCGAAAACAATTAATAGGGCAGGTTAGATAGTGCTTAAACGAATTTTAAAATCAGTCGCCTTGGCTGCTGCAGCCTTACTTTCAGCATGCTCAGCAGATATCGATAATTATCAATCATCTACACCGACTTTTGATTTATTCGGCTATTTTGAAGGCGAAACAAAGGCGTGGGGGATGGTCCAAGACTACACTGAACAACAAACTCGTCGTTTTGAAGTCGACATCGTGGGTACTGTGGAAGGTAACACGTTGACGCTGGTGGAAGACTTTGTGTTTGATGATGGAGAGGTTGACCAGCGAATTTGGGTTATTACCAAATTAGAAGATGGACGCTATGAAGGTAAAGCAGAGGATATTATTGGTGTAGCAACAGGGGCTGAGCAAGGCAATGCGTTGCAGTGGCGGTATGACTTTGAGTTGCAAATGGATGACTCAACAGTAACGGTCGCTTTTGATGATTGGCTTTATCGTCAGGACGAGAAGCATGTTTTCAACCTCACCAAAATTAAAAAGTTTGGTATAGAGGTCGGGACAATAACCTTATTCTTCCAAAAACAGCCATAATAGTTGAGGGGGTTATCCTCTTGCATTACTACCAAATAACCGAAATTATTTCTTCCTAACTAAAAAAGTTGACGCTTTCACGTCAACCTTTTCAATTGCAGATCATCAAGGTGTGATTACAGCTTATCTGTCAGCTCAACCGCTTGACCAATGTAGTTCGCTGGCGTCATCTCTTTCAGACGTGCTTTCTCGTGCTCAGGGAGCTCAAGACCGTCGATGAAGTTGCGCATTGCTTCGCCGTCTACACGCTTACCACGAGTTAGCTCTTTTAGTTTCTCGTATGGCTTCTCGATGCCGTAACGACGCATAACTGTTTGTACTGGCTCAGCTAGTACTTCCCAGTTCTTGTCTAGTTCAGCAAGAAGTGCTTCACAGTTTACTTCTAGCTTGCTGATACCTTTTAGCGTAGAAGTGTAAGCGATGATTGCGTAGCCAACACCAACGCCAAGGTTACGTAGAACCGTTGAGTCAGTTAGGTCACGTTGCCAACGAGAGATAGGCAGCTTTTGTGCTAGGTGGCCGAATACTGCGTTCGCAAGACCTAGGTTACCTTCAGAGTTTTCAAAGTCGATTGGGTTAACTTTGTGCGGCATTGTTGAAGAACCGATCTCACCAGCAATGGTTTTTTGCTTAAAGTGGCCTAATGCAATGTAACCCCAAACGTCACGATCGAAGTCAATCAGGATAGTGTTGAAACGAGCGATAGCGTCGAACAGCTCAGCGATGTAATCATGCGGCTCGATTTGTGTTGTGTAAGGGTTCCAAGTTACGCCTAGAGACTCTGTAATGAATTCTTCAGAGAACTTGTGCCAATCTAGCTCTGGGTAAGCAGAAAGGTGTGCGTTGTAGTTACCTACTGCACCGTTGATTTTCGCTAGGATCTCAACGTTTTCGATTTGCTTGAATTGACGCTCCATACGGTACGCCACGTTTGCCATTTCTTTACCCATTGTAGATGGAGAAGCAGGCTGGCCGTGTGTACGAGATAGAAGAGGAATGTCGCGGTATTCAACTGCGAGTGCTTTGATAGCGTCAATTAGGTTACGGATTTCTGGAAGAATCACTTGCTCACGTGCTTCTTTTAGCATTAACGCATGAGAGGTGTTATTGATGTCTTCAGAAGTACATGCAAAGTGGAAGAACTCATTAACAGCGTGCAGTTCAGGAACGTCTGCTACTTTCTCTTTTAAGAAGTACTCAACCGCTTTAACGTCGTGGTTAGTTGTACGCTCGATTTCTTTAATACGGCGTGCATCTCCTTCAGAGAAGTTAGCAGCAAGGTCGTCTAGGAATTGGTTAGCTTCTGCGCTGAATGCTGGCACTTCTGCAATTTCAGCAGTAGCCGCTAGCTTCTGTAGCCAACGAATTTCTACGATAGTACGGTATTTTAGTAGACCGTACTCGCTGAAAATTTCGCGTAACGCAATCGTCTTACTTCCGTAACGGCCGTCTACTGGTGAAACAGCAGTCAATGCTGACAGTTCCATGATGTTCTCCTGAATTGGGTTTCTAAATTTCGTGAGCGTTATACCAATAACTGTGGCAATTGTCACGAATATTGCGCAAACGTTTGCGCGGGATTTGTTTTATTCGAAAATAAGTAGCTCGCGATAAACGCGAGCTAGCAGAGTATTCTATATTCTGGCTAACAGGATTTGAGCCTGTTCGACCATTTTCTTTCGGCCAAAAATTAGATGACGACGTTTACCGCCTACTTGGCGCCACAGAACAGCACTACGAATACCAGATAGCAGTAGAGCACGGACTTTGTGTTGGCTTGCCGTTTGTTGCAGTACAGAAGGCGTGCCTGTTACTTGAATGCGTGGTCCAATAGGGCTAACAACATCCAAGTAGATGCTTGCTAAATTGCTGATCATTTGATCATCTAGCAGTTCAAAATGCTCTGACTGGCGCTTGGCCATCTGGATACGGTCACCAAGCTGGGACATGGCATCGTTGCGAGCGCTTAACTTACGTTCTAGCGCCATTAAGCTAATGATGTAACGAGTGATCTCACTGCCTGATGGGGTGCTATCAATCCCTTTAACCAGACACTCCAGACCGAGCTTTAGATCGGCTTCGCGACCGAATACGCCAACGGTGTTAGCAGGGTTTGTGTTCAAAATAGCGTTGATTGATGTTTCAAAAGCATCTTGATCACAATGCCCGTTTCTCGCAACTTGTTGAACCAAAGCGACAGCTTGGCAAATACCAGCGAAAGCGATAGTACGGTCATAAAGTGTATTCGCCACGTAACGACTCCTAAGCTTGAGAATATTTAATGCGTTGCTCGATGATGCCGCCACCTAGACATACGTCATCTTTATAAAACACTGCTGATTGACCAGGCGTCACTGCAATTTGTGGTTCATCAAAGATCACTTTAATGTTTTCATCATCGATCGGGATGATTGTACAAGGAATATCTTCCTGACGGTAACGAGTTTTCACTGTGCACTTCATAACATCGCGAATTGGCTCACGATCTACCCAGTGAAGTTGTGACGCAAGTAGACCTTCTGATTTTAGCATCGGGTGGTCTTTACCTTGGACTGCGATTAGCACGTTACGCTCTAGGTCTTTTTCACCAACAAACCACGGCTCTTCGTTACCACCGCCGCCTTTACGGCCACCGATGTGTAGACCTTTACGCTGACCTAGTGTGTGGTACATCAAACCTTGGTGTTGACCGATCACTTCGCCTTCTGGCGTTTCGATATTACCAGGCTGAGCAGGAAGGTAACGACCTAGAAAGTCGGTAAATTTACGCTCACCGATGAAACAAATACCTGTCGAGTCTTTCTTCTTCGCTGTTACTAAACCTTGCTCTTCCGCAATACGGCGTACTTCAGGTTTCTCTAAATCACCAACAGGGAAGAGGCTACGGCCAATTTGTTCGTGGCTTAGTGTATATAGAAAGTAGCTCTGGTCTTTGTTGCCATCTAGGCCACGCAACATCGCTGGTTTCTCACCGTTATCCGGGAAAGAGCGACGTACGTAGTGACCCATTGCAATGTAGTCAGCATCAAGCACTTCATCAGCGAATTCTAGGAACGCTTTGAACTTGATTTCTTTGTTACAAAGAATGTCAGGGTTCGGTGTACGACCCGCTTTGTATTCAGCAAGGAAGTACTCAAATACGTTATCCCAGTATTCGGCAGCAAAGTTGATGGTGTGTAGATGAATGCCTAGCTTGTCACATACTGCCTGAGCATCAGCAAGATCTTCTGCTGCTGTACAATATTCTTCGTTGTCATCTTCTTCCCAGTTCTTCATGAACAGGCCTTCTACTTGGTAGCCTTGTTGCTTGAGAAGATACGCAGAAACAGATGAATCAACGCCGCCGGACATACCGACGATGACTTTCTTTTGGCTGTTATCAGACATTACTAAACACCACTTAAATAAACGGGATGCAGATTCTATCAGAATCCACAGACCGGTGACAGATCCGAGATCGAAATCACAATTCGTTTCGCTGCATTTTTCTTCAACAGAAATTCGAACGGGCAATTTCGCAAGTATAGAAGAGGTATATATGGCATAGTTGGCAAAAATCCAAGAGGAAAGTCCAAATGACCGAAGAAAACCAGTTTATGCAAGAAGCCGAGTTGATTGAAATTGTTGAAAACCAACTTGAGGACGGCAATCCATTAAAAGTTAAAGAGACGCTAATGCGCTTAATGATGACAGGGACACCTAGAGAAGAAGCGGTTGCAATGATGGCATGTGCCATGTCGATTGAAATTTTCGATGTGATGAAAAATGAAGGTGAGTTCAACCTAAAGCGTTACTGCGAGCACCTTGAGCAACTGCCAGATCTAAGTTTTATGGAAGGTGAATAAGGAGTCTAGAAGAAAAAAGTGGCTAGCAAACGTTTGCTATAATTGCTTTTATTGCCGCTTTATTATTAGCGGTATAGAATCCGTTCTCCTTTTCATCCCCTTACTCAGACTGACAATATGAAATTTCCTGGACAACGCAAATCGAAGCACTATTTTCCTGTTCATGCTCGTGACCCGCTGGTGAGCCAAGCACAAGAAAGCAAGAAGATGACGCGCACTCACATCATTGGTATTGACCAAACTTTGGTTGATATTGAAGCTAAAGTTACAACGGATGTGATTGAAAAGTACGGTCTGAGTAAAGGTCACTCTTTGGTTATTGATGACGAAAGAGCAGAAGAGTTGTACCAGCAACTTAAAGAAGAGAACTTAATTACCAATGAGTATGCGGGTGGCACAATTGGTAACACGCTACACAACTACTCTGTGCTAGCAGATGATCGCTCTACGCTGCTTGGAGTGATGAGCCAGGATATCAAAATTGGCAGCTATGGCTACCGTTACCTTTGTAATACATCAAGCCGCATGGACTTGAACTATCTACAAGGTGTTGATGGCGCTATCGGTCGTTGTTTCGCTCTTATTACAGAAGATGGTGAACGTACTTTTGCGATCAGTGAAGGGCAAATGAACCAACTGCATCCTGATAGCATTCCAGAAAAAATCTTTAAAAATGCATCGGCGCTTGTACTAACGTCATATTTAGTACGTTGTAAAGAAGGCGACCCAATGCCTGAAGCAACAATGAAAGCGATTGAGTACGCGAAAAAGAATGATGTGCCCGTTGTTCTGACTCTTGGGACGAAGTTCGTTATTCAAGATGACCCGAAATATTGGCAAGAATTCATTCGAGATAACGTTTCAGTCGTTGCGATGAATGAAGATGAAGCAGAAGCACTGACGGGTGAGTCAGACCCACTTGCTGCATCTGATAAAACACTGGAGTGGGCAGATCTAGTATTGTGCACCGCGGGGCCTGTAGGCCTATTTATGGCGGGTTATACGGAAGATAGCGCGAAGCGCGAAACTTCTTTGCCATTACTTCCGGGGTCAATCGCTGAATTTAATCGCTATGAATTTAGTCGTCCGGCGAAAAAAGATACATGTGAAACACCAATAAAAGTGTACTCACATATCTCGCCATATATGGGTGGTCCAGAAAAAATCAAGAATACCAATGGTGCAGGTGATGCTGCGTTATCTGCTGTTCTTCATGATATGGCGGCAAACAAATACCATAAAGAAAATGTGCCTAATTCAAGCAAGCACAGTAACGAATATTTAACTTACTCTTCTTTTTCTCAAGTATGTAAATACGCAAACCGTGCGAGCTACGAAGTTCTCGTGCAACATTCTCCACGTTTGTCACGTGGGCTTCCTGAGCGAGAAGATAGCCTAGAAGAAGCATACTGGGAACGTTAATACACAGTAGTTTAATTAACCATTCTATAACTAAAGTAAAAGGCGCATTAAAAAATGCGCCTTTTTTATTTGTAATGAACCAAATAAAAAAGGCTCCCATTGGGAGCCTTTTAAAAATAGCGCGGATTTAGATCAGGAAATCATCCAGAGATTTACCTGCATCAAGTTGCTCTTGAATTGCAGAAGGTGTACGACCTTGGCCTGTCCAAGTCTTCTCATTACCGTTTGAGTCTGTGTATTTGTATTTAGCTGGACGAGGTGCACGCTTCGCTTTGCCTTTCGTCTTAGTTTCGCCAGATAGCGCAGTAATAAGCGCTTCTACGTCAATACCGTCTTGAGCAATTTTCTCTGCGATCTCTGCTAGCTTAGCTTCTTGCTCAGCTTGTGCTGCACGTTCTGCTTCTTCTGCTTCACGACGCTCTTCTACAACAGTAGTTAGTTTATCTAGAGCTTCTTCCAATTGTTCTAGAGTCAGCTCACGAGAAAATGCACGAAGGCTACGGATATTTAGAAGGGTTTTAGTCAGCTCTGACATAACGATTCCTATTAAAAGGTTAATGTGTTGGGCACTTTTTATCGTTACGATTAAATAATGCCAATCTATAAATAAACAAAGAGTCCTTATATTTAACTTTATCTTTTCCTTATGTGCAAATACTAAATCAAGATTTTGTTTAAATTTAGCTATTTTTTTAAAGCAATAAATATTATTACACTCGAAATAAATCTTATTAGATGAGAATTGAAATCAACACTCGTTATTGTATAGAGATAGAGCCAGCTTGGTTTTTATAAAAAAAGTTGAGTTATTACTTAAAAATATGAAGCGTCCATCTTTGATGGAGTGTCATATATCCTTAATTTATTGATACAAGATAAACCATGATATTTTTAAGGTAGTAATAATGTTTCATAAATAACAAAATTGATGTGATTTCAGTTGCACAAAACTAACTTGAAGTAGACAAGGTTTATAAATTATCTCAGTCATTATTTATTTGTTTAATTTAGTTTGATGTGTTGCATTGACTCTCATCATAAGTACAATGGCTGCTACCTGATGCAATATTGCAGACAATTTGTTGTTAATTTGTACAGTTAGTGGTTAATTGTTTGTTGTTGCCGTAGAGGCGCGGTCTCGAAGAGTAGCTATTATTGGGGTGATGCCAATGAATAATAGTGGAAGGCGAAGATTGCCGAAGTAAGTAACTCATCAAAGTTACTTGCTGGGGTTGTATCTGAAAGGAACAACACTGCCATAGTATATATTCACATTAAACTATGGAGCGCTACTGTAGGGTTGGGTGGAGTGTTCGCTTCCCTGTCGCTAAGTTCAACATGAGCACGTATCGTATGCTACGTGACTTGTCTGCAGTAGATCTCTAGCCAAACTTTGGTTTTTGAAGATCATGAATTTAATAGATTTTTCTAGTTCTCCTGTTTCATTATTGCCACCTATTGTCGCTTTGACTTTGGCGATTCTGACTCGACGTGTATTAGTTTCCTTAGGTGTAGGTATCGTGCTGGGTGCGGTTCTACTTAATAGCTGGTCTATCGGTGATACCGTTAGTTACGTGAGTTCTCAAGTTTCTTCTGTCTTTATTGAAGATGGCGGAATTAACACTTGGAACATGAGCATTGTTGGTTTCCTAATCTTATTAGGTATGACAACTGCATTATTAACGCTATCTGGTGGTACTCGTGCATTTGCCGAATGGGCACAATCTCGAGTGAAGAGTAAACGCGGCTCCAAACTTCTTGCTGCCTTTTTAGGCGTATTCATTTTTGTCGACGATTACTTTAACAGTCTTGCTGTTGGTGCCATTTCTCGTCCAGTAACCGATCGTTTTTATGTGTCTCGCGCGAAGCTTGCATACATTCTAGACTCAACTGCTGCACCAATGTGTGTGATCATGCCTGCTTCTAGCTGGGGTGCTTACATTATTACGATTATCGGCGGTATCTTAGTCTCACATGGGATCACTGAGTATTCGGCTCTTGGCGCGTACGTTCGTCTTATTCCAATGAACTTCTACGCAGTTTTTGCACTGCTTATGGTGTTTGCTGTGGCGTGGTTTGGCCTCGATATCGGTAAGATGCGTGAGCATGAAATCTCTGCATCTCAAGGCCGCGGCTTTGATAAAGACAAAGAAAACGACTCGCAAGAAGCGCATGATCTAAACGAAGAGCTAGATATCCGTGAAAGCGAAAAGGGTAAAGTGTCAGACTTGGTACTTCCTATCGTGACGCTGATTATTGCGACTATCGCTTCTATGCTTTACACGGGTGGCCAAGCATTGGCTGCTGACGGCAAAGAGTTTGCGCTTCTAGGTGCGTTTGAAAATACAGATGTAGGCACATCACTAATCTACGGTAGCTTGCTTGGCTTAGCTGTCGCATTATTTACTGTTGTGAAGCAAGGTCTTCCAATGGGTGAAATTGCACGCACACTTTGGATTGGTGCTAAGTCTATGTTTGGAGCGATTCTAATCCTAGTATTTGCTTGGACTATCGGTTCGGTTATCGGTGACATGAAGACGGGTTCTTACCTTTCTACAATGGCTCAGGGCAATATCAATCCACATTGGCTACCAGTTATCCTATTCTTGTTGTCTGGTCTAATGGCATTTTCAACAGGTACTTCTTGGGGTACGTTCGGCATTATGCTTCCAATCGCGGGTGATATGGCTGGTGCAACTGATCTTGCGCTAATGCTCCCAATGCTAAGTGCAGTTTTAGCCGGTGCCGTTTTTGGTGACCATTGTTCACCTATTTCCGATACCACTATTCTGTCGTCGACTGGTGCACGTTGTAATCATATTGATCACGTATCGACCCAGTTGCCTTATGCGTTGTCCGTGGCGCTAGTTTCCTGTGTTGGC
Organism: Vibrio antiquarius; assembly: GCF_000024825.1. Lineage (NCBI taxonomy): Bacteria > Pseudomonadati > Pseudomonadota > Gammaproteobacteria > Vibrionales > Vibrionaceae > Vibrio > Vibrio antiquarius. The sequence continues at coordinate 2,481,416 of NC_013456.1, read as the reverse complement.
TTCATTACTTTGGGGATGACTGCGTCAATTGCATTCTCATTCATCGCTGCATCAATCACATTTATTATTGTATGTGGAGCACTTTCTTGGTTGTCGAAGTCTAAAATGGCATCGTGCCAAAATGTCTAGTACAGCTCAGTATTTTTAATAAAGAGGAAGCTCCGCTAAATTTAGCGGAGCTTTTTTTTAACGCGATTTAGGTGAGGGGGGCAATCGCGTTTTTGGGGATAATCGTTTCGTGTTAAAAGCGAGCTATTTGTGTTCTGAGCACTCCTTTCTGTGCTGTGATAGAAAATCTATCAACTGACTTCTTCTTAGCTCTAAGCAAAGACTGTGCCTAGTTTAAGTTGTTGATTTTAAAGGCAGTAACATCAAGAGGTTTATGATGAGGGGCTAAGTAAATGATATATGATGAGTTGTCTGTTACACAGTGTCACGTTACACCTGTACAGCAACTAAACATTTAAGTTGTATTTCTTTATTAGACGATAAAGCGTTGTTCTTGAAATACCAAGATGACGTGCAGCCGCACTCATATTGTGCTTATTTTCTTCGATAGCTTGCAGTAGGTAGTCGAGATCAATTTGGTCTACTGAAGGGAGTAATTGCCTTTCATTATTATCAAGGCCCAAGTCGGCGACGAGAAGCGTGTGATCTTCACACATGACAATCGCTCGTTGGATTACATTTCGCAGTTCTCTTACGTTACCTGGCCAACGATGCTTGAGGAGCTTGGCTTTGACTTTATCCGACATTTTTTGTACCTGACCATGAGACAAATCTGTTAAGAAGTGTTCTGATAACATAAGGATATCTTTCCCACGCTTTCTCAGTGGAGGAATGGTTAATGGCAAGATATTAAGCCGATAGAATAAATCTTCACGGAATCCACCTTGTACAACCTCATTTTTCAAATCCACGTGGCTCGCAGCAATGACTCTACAGTCCACGTCAATGAATTTATCAGCGCCGACTTTATGGATTTGCTTACTCTCTAAAAAGTGCAGAAGGTGGATTTGTAGATCCGGCGGCATATCACCAATCTCATCTAGGAATAGGGTACCTTTATGCGCTTTTTGAATAAAACCGATACGATCTGAAATCGCTCCTGTAAATGCTCCTTTTTCGTGACCGAAAAGTTCGGACGCAATAAGACCACTTGGAATTGCGCCGCAGTTAACTTCAACAAAAGGTGCCGAGTGTCTGTTCGACAACTGATGAATAAGACGAGCACAGAGACCTTTGCCCACCCCTGTTTCACCCTGAATGAGTACTTCAGCATCACATTGAGCGTACTTTTGGATTGCCGTGCGAAGTTCTTGGATACATGCACTATTGCCGATTAATGGGTATAGTGTTGTATCGCTGAAATCCACAGCTTGTTTGTTACTACCGTTACGCAGTTTCATGGTTAATCACTATTTTTTGCCCCACTAAAATAATAGTTTTGAATGAGTCGTCTCAAACGTGAGTGGATGTCTCTTTATTGAGAATGATGTCAATTACTAAGGGCGGTGAGATCTAAATAGTTGTTTTGATGAAAATTCATACTATTCTTCTTTTTCTTTAAGAATAGGGTTGAATAGAAACCTAATTTCTACCCTGATACTCAACTGAAATTAAATTTAAATCCTTTAAAATCAAATAATTATAAAAAATAGTTAGAAAATGCTAAATTCAGTATTGAAAAATATAGAATCCTTGGTTAGTGTGGTTACTAACGAAGCAACTCAATAGAGCCTTAAATAAGTATGCGTAATTTTGTAATGAACATTCATCACCATCATCACCCAATCTAGTCTTTCGGGCGATGTACGCATACCCGGGAGGCAGGAAACTCCCGGAGGTGAAATCAAAGTAAAAGCAGATTTTAAACCCTCGGGAGACTCCAATCTCTCGAGGGTTTTTTAGTTTTATTAATTCAAAAATTACTTAGATATCAAAATCTTGCACAGGGAAAAAGCAATGCAAACACAACGCTTAAGAATCGCAATTCAGAAAAAAGGTCGCCTTAGCAAAGAGAGCCAAGCTCTGCTAAAACAGTGCGGCGTAAAATTTAATGTAATGGGTGAGCGTTTAGTGGTTCACTCGGAGAACATGCCAATTGATTTGCTTTTGGTTCGTGACGATGACATCCCTGGCTTGATCATGGATGGCGTGGTTGACCTTGGTTTCATCGGAGAAAACGAACTAGAAGAAGTTCGTCTTGATCGCAAAGCTTTGGGTGAGCCATGTGAGTTTGTTCAACTTCGTCGACTGGATTTTGGCGGTTGTCGCTTGTCTATCGCTATCGACAAGGATGAAGAGTACAACGGTCCACAAGACTTAGCTGGTAAGCGTATTGCCACAACTTACCCTCAACTCCTAAAAGCTTACATGGATGAAGCAGGCGTTCCATTCTCCACATGTATGCTAACTGGCTCTGTAGAAGTTGCACCTCGCGCAGGTCTAGCTGACGCTATTGCTGATTTGGTATCTACTGGCGCAACGTTAGAAGCGAATGGCTTAAAAGAAGCGGAAGTGATCTTTAAATCTAAAGCGACGCTGATTCAACGTATCGGTGAGTTTGATGCAGACAAAACAGCACTGATTGAAAAACTACTGACTCGCATGCAAGGCGTACAACAAGCGAAAGAGTCTAAGTACATCATGCTTCACGCACCAGCTGAAAAGCTCGATCAAATCAAAGCACTACTTCCTGGTGCTGAGGATCCTACGGTTCTTCCTCTTTCTGCAGATAAGCAGAAAATGGCTGTTCACTTAGTGAGTTCTGAAAACCTGTTCTGGGAAACCATGGAACAGCTAAAAGAGTTAGGCGCTAGCTCAATCCTAGTGCTACCAATTGAAAAAATGATGGAGTAAACATCATGAGAACAGTCGTTTGGCAATCTTTAAGTGAAGAGCAGCAAGATTCGATCTTAGAACGTCCTGCTATTGCAGAAGGTGCAAATATCACTGCAGCAGTGTCTGAGGTTATCGCTAAAGTTCGAAATGAAGGCGACTCTGCTCTCAACGAGCTGACAGAAAAGTTTGATCGCGTTAAACCTGAGTCCATTTGTGTTTCTTCTCAGGAAATTAAAGCCGCTTCAGAGCGCTTGTCTGAATCAATGAAAAACGCATTAGAGCAAGCTTATGCCAATATTTCTAAATTCCACAAAGCGCAAAAGCCACAGCCAATTAAAGTCGAAACTCAACCGGGTGTGCTTTGTGAACAGGTAACACGTCCAATTCAAAAAGTGGGTTTGTACATTCCTGGTGGTAGCGCGCCATTGCCATCGACGGTTTTGATGCTTGGCGTGCCTGCGAAAATTGCTGGCTGTCGTAAAGTTGTGCTTTGCTCTCCGCCTCCAATCGCTGACGAGATCCTTTACGTAGCAAAATTGTGTGGCATTGATGAAGTGTACAACGTCGGCGGTGGTCAAGCTGTTGCTGCAATGGCATATGGTACAGAGACCGTATCAAAAGTTGATAAGATTTTTGGCCCGGGTAACGCTTACGTGACGGAAGCAAAGCGTCAGGTGAGCAATGATTTCCGTGGCGCAGCGATTGATATGCCAGCGGGTCCTTCGGAAGTTCTTGTGATTGCGGATGAAACAGCGGACCCAGATTTTATTGCGGCGGACCTTCTAAGTCAGGCAGAGCATGGACCTGACTCTCAAGTTGTACTTGTGACGCCATCAGCCATTATTGCAGATCAGGTGACAGATGCCGTTCGTCGTCAATTGAAAGAGTTGTCTCGTTCAGAGATTGCAGAAAAAGCGCTCGCATCGAGTTTAATCATTATTGCTGAATCGATCACCCAAGCGATCTCTATTTCTAATTATTATGGTCCTGAGCACTTAATTGTTCAGACTAAGAACCCACGCGAGCTTCTGCCTCTATTAGACAACGCAGGTTCGATCTTCCTTGGGGATTGGTCGCCTGAATCTGCAGGTGATTACGCATCGGGCACTAACCACGTTCTTCCTACTTACGGTTACACACGGACATATTCAAGCTTAGGTTTGGCTGATTTTTCTAAACGAATGACGGTTCAAGAGCTTTCAGCTGACGGTCTTAAAAATCTTGCGCCAACGGTTGTCACCATGGCTGAAGCAGAAGGTCTGGACGCCCACAAACGTGCTGTTACTATCCGTGTAGAAAAATTAGCAAGTAAGTAAGAATAAGAGAGTAAAGATATGGAAAAGCTAGCGCGTAAACAAGTCCAACAACTAACACCTTATCTTTCGGCTCGCCGAATTGGTGGAACAGGTGACGTATGGCTGAACGCCAACGAATCGCCATTCAACAATGAATACAAAACAGACTTTGCTCGTCTTAATCGTTACAGCGAATGCCAGCCGAAAGAACTGATTTCTGCTTACGCCGCGTATGCTGGAGTGAAGCCAGAACAAACGCTGACTTCTCGCGGCGCAGACGAAGGTATTGAGTTATTGATTCGTGCTTTCTGTGAACCGGGTGAAGACGCGATTTTATACTGCCCACCGACTTACGGTATGTACGCCATCAGTGCAGAAACCATCGGTGTAGAGCGCAAAACGGTGCCGCTAATGTCAGATTGGCAACTAGACCTTGCAGGCATCGAAGCGAATCTAGATAACGTAAAACTGGTTTTCGTATGCTCGCCAAACAACCCAACGGGTAACTTAGTTAAGCGTGACGATATTGTCTCTCTGCTTGAGATGACAAAAGACCGCGCAATCGTGGTCATGGACGAAGCGTACATCGATTTTTGTCCAGAAGCGTCAACAGTAGATTTACTGGCAGAATATCCAAATCTAGCGATTCTACGTACTCTGTCGAAAGCTTTCGCGCTTGCTGGTCTTCGTTGTGGATTTACGCTAGCAAACGAAGAACTGATTAACGTCCTTCTTAAAGTGATCGCACCATATCCAGTACCGGTTCCAGTTGCTGAAATTGCTACTCAAGCGCTCTCTGAAGCAGGATTAGCGCGAGCGAAGTTCCAAGTTCTCGACTTGAACGCAAACCGAGCTTACTTACAAGTTGGTTTGTCGATGATTCCGGGTCTGGAGGTTTTTGAAGGGTGGGGTAACTACTTATTGGTGAAATTCCCAGATGGCGATGCTCTTTTCAAAGCCGCTTGGGATACGGGCATTATCCTGCGTAACTCGCCAATTGAGAACTGCGTGCGTATCAGTGTTGGTAACCGCGACGAGTGTGAAAAGACACTGGGTTTCATTAGAAACTACTATTCATAAATAGAATTCTCAACGTTCTCGGTTTATGCCGAGAACGAAACAAGATTAGTAATAAGGAAGTTCGAGTGAGCAAGCAACAAAAAATCCTATTTATCGACCGAGATGGCACCTTAATTGTTGAGCCGCCAGTTGATTTTCAAGTAGACCGTTTAGATAAGCTAAAACTAGAGCCATTTGTTATCCCAAGCCTGTTGTCGTTGCAGGATGCGGGATACCGTCTAGTGATGGTCACTAACCAAGATGGTTTGGGTACTGACAGCTACCCACAAGCTGATTTTGATGCACCGCACAACATGATGATGGAGATCTTCGAGTCTCAAGGTGTGAAGTTCGATGACGTGTTGATTTGTCCTCACTTTGAAGAAGATAACTGCTCTTGCCGTAAGCCTAAGCTAGGCATGGTGAAAGAGTACCTTCAAGGTGGCAAAGTTGATTTCCAAAACTCTGTCGTGATTGGCGATCGTCAAACCGATCTTCAACTTGCAGAAAACATGGCGATTCGCGGTATTCAATACAACCCAGAAACCATGGGCTGGAAACAGATCCTGAAAGACCTCACGGTGAAAGCTCGTATTGCTGAAGTTATTCGTACCACGAAAGAAACGGACATCAAAGTTGCGGTTAACCTTGATGAGCAAGGCGGTAACGATATCTCAACGGGTCTTGGTTTCTTCGACCACATGTTGGATCAAATTGCGACGCACGGTGGATTCCAAATGGTGTGCAAAGTAGAAGGTGATCTACACATTGATGATCACCACACGGTCGAAGATACCGCTCTTGCTTTGGGTCAAGCATTGAAAGAAGCACTGGGTGACAAACGTGGTATTGGTCGCTTTGGTTTCAGCCTGCCAATGGATGAGTGCTTGGCACAATGTGCACTGGACCTATCTGGTCGTCCTTACCTTAAGTTCGATGCGCAGTTTAGCCGTGAGCAAGTGGGTGATCTTTCAACAGAGATGGTGGTTCACTTCTTCCGCTCTTTGACTGACACATTAGCATGTACGTTGCACCTTTCTTCTGCGGGCAACAATGATCACCACATCATTGAAAGTCTATTTAAAGCGTTTGGCCGTACGTTACGCCAAGCAATCAAAGTAGAAGGCACTGAGCTACCAAGTAGTAAAGGCGTGCTTTAAGGCGAATCTTAGCAAGGAGAAAAACAGTGACAGAACAGAAAGTTGTCATTATCGATACTGGCTGTGCCAACGTCTCTTCGGTGAAGTTTGCTATTGAACGCCTAGGTTATGACGTAACTATTTCAAAAGATCCGCAAGTCGTGTTGTCGGCAGATAAGTTATTCCTACCGGGCGTGGGAACCGCCAGTGAAGCGATGAAAAACCTAGAAGAGCGCGATCTTATCAGCTTGGTAAAACAGGTAGAAAAGCCACTACTAGGTATCTGTTTAGGCATGCAACTGTTGGGCAAAGTGTCTCAAGAAAAAGGCCAGAAAGCAGACGAGTTAGTTGAGTGTCTTGGACTTTGTGATGGCGAAGTGAAGCTGCTTCAAACCGGCGATTTGCCACTGCCGCACATGGGGTGGAATACCGTTTCTGCAAAAGCAGGCAATCCGTTATTCAAAGGTATTGAAGAGGGTGAGTACTTCTATTTTGTGCACAGCTTTGCGATGCCAGTTGGAGACTACACCATTGCCGAATGTGATTACGGAAATCCATTCACTGCTGCGGTTCAAAGCGGTAACTATTATGGTGTGCAATTCCACCCAGAGCGTTCTTCAAAAGCGGGCGCGAAGCTTATTCAAAACTTCTTAGAATTATAAAAGGGATTTAGTGTGATTATTCCAGCTCTTGATTTAATTGAAGGACAGGTGGTTCGCCTTTATCAAGGTGATTACGGCCAAGTAACCGAGTACAAAGTCGACCCAGCAGAGCAGTTCAATTTGTACCACCAAGCGGGTGCTAACTGGCTGCACTTGGTGGATTTAACTGGCGCGAAAGACACGACAGCACGCCAGCTAGATTTGATTGCAAAGCTACTAGCAAGCACACCAGCGAACATCCAAATCGGTGGTGGTGTGCGTACAGAGCAAGACGTGATTGATCTGTTAGAAGCCGGTGCGCAGCGTGTTGTAGTCGGTTCTACAGCAGTAAAACAGCCAGAGCTTGTGAAAGGTTGGATGGAAAAATACGGCGCAGAGAAAATCGTTCTCGCTCTAGATATCAATATCGACCAAGACGACACGCGTAAAGTTGCCATTTCTGGCTGGCAAGAAGATTCAGGCGTGACTATCGAAGCTCTGATCAACGATTATCTGACGGTAGGTCTACAGCATGTGCTTTGCACGGACATTTCTCGTGACGGTACGCTAGAGGGCTCAAACGTTGAGCTTTACGTCGACCTATGTAAACAGTACCCACAAGTGCAGTTCCAATCTTCAGGCGGCATTGGCTCATTAGCGGATATCGAAGCGCTAAAAGGCAGCGGTGTTGCTGGTGTGATTGTTGGTCGTGCATTGTTAGATGGTAAGTTCACAGCAGAGGAGGCGTTTGCATGTTGGCAAAGCGAATAATTCCATGTCTTGATGTTCGTGATGGACAAGTGGTGAAGGGCGTCCAGTTCCGCAACCACGAAATCATTGGTGACATCGTTCCTCTGGCGCAGCGTTATGCTGAAGAAGGCGCTGACGAGCTTGTGTTCTACGATATTACCGCTTCAAGTGATGGGCGTGTCGTTGATAAAAGTTGGGTCGCTCGCGTTGCAGAAGTGATTGATATTCCGTTCTGTGTGGCTGGTGGCATTAAATCAGCAGAGGACGCGGCGCGCATTCTTGAGTTTGGTGCAGATAAGGTATCTATTAACTCTCCTGCCTTGGCGAACCCTCAGTTGATTACTGACCTTGCTGATAAGTTTGGTGTGCAATGTATCGTCGTTGGTATCGATTCATACTATGGCAAAGAGACGGGCAAGTATCAGGTTTACCAGTTTACTGGTGATGAAGAACGCACCAAAGCGACCCAATGGGAAACGCGTGATTGGGTGCAAGAAGTACAAAAACGCGGCGCTGGTGAAATCGTACTGAACATGATGAACCAAGACGGCGTGCGTAACGGCTACGATATTGAACAACTTAATATGGTGCGTGAAGTGTGTAACGTGCCATTGATTGCATCGGGTGGTGCAGGTGCCATGGAGCACTTCGCAGAAGCCTACCAAAAAGCCAATGTGGATGGCGCGCTTGCCGCATCGGTATTCCACAAGCAAGTCATCAATATTGGTGAACTAAAGCAGTATTTGAAACAACAAGGCATTGAGGTACGACTATGAGTGTGAAAGCCGCCGAAGTAAGTTCGCTAGCTGAGCGAATCAACTGGGAAAAGGTGGATGGTCTGGTACCTGCCATCGTACAAGATTTTCAATCAAGCCAAGTGCTGATGATGGGTTACATGAACCAAGATGCGTTGGCAAAAACGGGCGAAACGGGTCAAGTGACGTTTTTCTCTCGTACCAAAGAGCGTCTTTGGACCAAAGGGGAAACCTCAGGCAATGTATTACAATTGGTGAACATGCAGCTCGATTGCGACAACGATACGCTACTGATGAAAGTAAATCCCATTGGCCCTACGTGTCACTTGGGTAACACAACTTGCTGGGATGTGGACCCTCAAGAGGAGTCACAAATGGTGTGGCTTCATCAACTTGAGCAGCTATTGGCTGCCCGCAAGAGTGCCGACCCAGATTCCTCTTATACTGCCAGTCTTTATGCCCGTGGCACCAAGCGTATTTCGCAAAAAGTGGGCGAAGAAGGCGTTGAAGTCGCGCTTGCGGCGACGTCGGGCGATAAGGCGGAGTTAGTGTGTGAATCAGCAGATTTGATTTATCACTTAATGGTATTGCTTCAAGACCAAGGCTTATCGATGAATGACGTAGTGAACAAACTGAAAGAGCGTCATAAGTAAGCTTGCTATAGATAAGTGAAAGCCCCTATGCTCTCGAGCTTAGGGGCTTTTTTAATGTAGTATTGTTGATTCGGTGGGGAAACCTGACAGCAGAGCCTACGGTGATTATATTCTGAATCACGCTTGTTCTTCGTTGCTGAGAATGACGATATATTTTCTAACGGTATTTGAAGTCGCGTTATCTATTTCAAACGAAAGTACATATTCACGTTATTCCGACGAGCTTAGGTGAGATCAGGAATCTCATTAAAGCGAGCTCAATAAGCTAAGCGTGGATGCCTTTACCCACAACACTTCTTAAACTTCTTACCGCTTCCGCAGATACACGGATCGTTACGACCTAGCTTTAGGCTACTAACTGGCTGGCTCAATCGTGGATCCTGTTCTGGCTCTTCTTCAGGAAATGTGCCGTCAATGTAGTACCAAAGCCCATTTTCTTTTACGAAGCGAGAACGCTCTGTCATACAGTAGCGTTTGCCGTCTTCATCAAAATAAGCGCTAAACTCGACAAAGCCTTCATTGTCATTACTGCCAGCTTCTGTTTTTAATACTTCAAGTTTGCACCAATCGCTGTCGATAGATTGGGCAATGCCTTCTCGTTGTTCTTCTGCATTACAGCTTGGGTGGTACGTGTTCACCACGTAATCTACTAGACCTAACACATGCGCACTGTAACGAGAGCGCATTAACTGCTCCGGAGTGGTAACGTCAGCATGGTTATTGTGGGCAATTTCACAACACTGTTGGTAGGTGCGGTTAGAGCCGCAAGGACAAGAAGAAGCCATAAAATGAAATCTCGATTAATTAAGCGGTAAAAACAAACAACCTCACAATTGCGAGGCTGGAGGTGAGGCATTATAGCGGTTTAGGGCGTTTGAGACAGCAGTTCTTGAGCCCACTCGGTAGATTGATTAAAAGCGTCTGCTAATTGAGGCTCGGTTAATTTAAGAACGGTGCAATACCGCTCAGCTAATTCCCAGTCTGCTTGTTCGTAGGCGATCGTCATTGAAAGTAAGTGGCCAAGTACGCCTTTTCGACTGGTTAATGCGAGTTTTATATCTTCGTCAACGGGGATATCTTCAATGACATCCGAGAGCGGTTGATCGAGCAAAGATCCGAGTAGAGAAAACATTCCTGTCAAAAAAGCCTGCCCAGGGTCATACCTAGTGTTCATTTGACTAAGTAACAGTTCACACATTCTTGCACGCTGAATCGCTAAAGAGTAAAGAGAGTCAGGTTTATCCTCTTGAACGGACGCAATGGCAACTAAGGAAATAAAGCGTCGTAGTCGCTCTTCACCCAGATAAATAAGCGCTTGTCTGAACGACTTAATCTTAGTCGTTAATGTATATCCTGAATTTACGTAAGTAAGCAGCTTGTATGACAGCGTCACATCAATCGAAAACAGACGTTCAACCTCATTGAAGTCGATGGGTTTATCTGCAATCTCTTTACAAAGCTGGATGACTGTAAGAAACGCGGGGTTCAACCGTTTTTTCTGGATCATCTCAGGTTTGCTAAAAAAATACCCTTGAAAATAGTTAAAGCCGGCTTCTAAAGCTTGCTCAAACTCTTCGTAGGTCTCTACTTTTTCCGCAAGAAAGTCGATTTTAAATGGGCTTAATGCCTGAATAAAAATAGCGGCTTTCTTGATCGGTACGAGTCGAATGTCAAACTTGATCATGGAAACGTATGGAAGAAAACGTTTCCAAGCCTTCGTCGGCACAAAATCATCTAAAGCAATTTTGTATCCGCATTCATGAAGGTGCTTGATTGCTTCTAGCAACTCTTCTGTCGGTTCACAATCTTCAAGGACTTCAATGACGAGAGACTCTTTGGGAAACAGAGTTGGGACTAGATTCACCAAGCTTTGATGCGGAAAGTTAACAAAGCCAAGTTTGTTCCCTAATGTGTTGTAATGCGTCGACAAAAAATGATCGGATAGCAGTCGACTAGTAGCCAGCTCTGGTTCTACTTCAGGGAAGGTATTTTTAGGACCGTCTCGAAAGAGAAGTTCGTAACCTATGGTTCGTTTTTCTCTATCCAGAATCGGTTGGCGAGCTACGTAAGAATACTTCAATTAGGTACTTCGTTCTGTTTAACTTAGTATTATGATAATAGCGATTTTTTACAAAATATCTACGACTTGAGCGTGAATCTTCTACACGCTCTACATGCTTAACGCAAATTCTGTATGAATGGTCTCGTTTGTAGGTCAAAGCCATCAGAATTTACTTGTAAAACTGAGCCTTGCGTATACCAATCCCCTAGAACTATCCGGGTCTTTTTAACGCCATCGACGTCAAAAAAATGTGTATTCGGGCGATGAGTGTGACCATGAATCATTAAGTTGACGCAATTCTGAGACATCACTTTCTCGACTTCATTTTGATTGACGTCCATGATGTCTAAAGGCTTGCTCATTTTATCATCACGAATATCGGATTGAACTTTTGAGACAATTTTCTTCTTAATAAACCAAGGAATGTGATTAAACAGCCATTGCAACCAAGGTTGATGAACAGTCTTACGGAATTTTTGATAATCAATATCGTCAGTGCACAAGGTGTCACCGTGGAGAATAACCGCTTTAGTACCATAAAGGTCTATGAGGCTAACTTCATCTAATAATGTAATGCCTGTCTCTTTACAGAAGCGTTTTCCCAATAGGAAGTCGCGATTGCCCTGAATGAAATAAACAGGAACGCCAGTCTTTGTTAGTTGCTGGAACTCTGTACGGATTTGATTGGCAAAAGGAGTTTTGTCATCGTCTCCAACCCAAAACTCGAACAGATCGCCTAATACATAAAGTGCATCGGCTTTCGTTGCTTCTGTTCGCATGAACGTCACAAAACATTCCGTAATATCCGGACGCGATGGGGTGAGGTGAAGATCGGAAATAAATAATGTTGTCATAGAAATAAGGGGAAGCGATGCCTCCCCATTAACTTATCTCTTAGAAATAATTCTTACGAATTATTCTTCAATTGTTGTACCAGTGATTACTACGTCCTCTAGAGGTACGTCTTGGTGCATGCCGTAAGAACCAGTGCTAACGCCTTTGATCTTATTTACGATGTCCATGCCTTCTACAACTTCACCGAATACACAGTAACCCCAACCATCTAGGCTTTCGCTACGGAAATCTAGGAATGTGTTGTTGTTTACGTTGATAAAGAATTGAGAGCTTGCTGAATGCGGTTCCATAGTACGCGCCATAGCAAGTGTACCCACTTTGTTGCTTAGGCCGTTGTTTGCTTCGTTCTTGATAGGTGCACGTGATGCTTTTTCACGTAGACCAGGTTCCATGCCACCACCTTGGATCATGAAACCGTCAATAACACGGTGGAAAAGAGTGTTGTCGTAAAAGCCATCGCGGCAGTACTGAAGGAAGTTTGCGCTAGTCTCTGGCGCTTTCTCTTCGTTTAGTTGAATCTTGATGTCACCAAAATTAGTGTGAAGGGTGATCATGCTACTTTCCTTTACTGTGTTGTGTTGAGCCCGAGATTCTAGCCTAAGTTCTAGTGCTTTAAAAACTCAGGAAGAGGAAATTCTTCGTTTTGTGCTTGAAGTTTAGCCGATTATCGTTTTATCGGTTAATTGCTATTACCTAACCAGGTCGGAGTTGATATACTCGACCTTCTTTTATTCATTCACAATCATAGATAGAGATCATGTTAAAGATATATAACACACTCACAAGACAGAAAGAGGAATTCAAACCAATTACAGCTGGCAAAGTCGGCATGTATGTCTGTGGAGTTACCATCTACGATCTCTGTCACATCGGTCACGGTCGCACTTTTGTCTCCTTTGACGTGGTATCACGTTACCTTCGTTACCTAGGTTACGATCTAACGTTTGTACGCAACATCACAGACATCGATGATAAGATCATTAAACGTGCGGCTGAAAATGGCGAGTCTTGTGACTCATTGACCGAGCGCTTGATCGGTGAAATGCACGCAGACTTCGACGCATTAAACATGAAGCGCCCAGATATTGAGCCTCGTGCAACCCAGTTTATTCCAGAAATCATCGAACTTGTTCAAAAACTGATTGAACGTGGCTTTGCTTACGTTGCGGATAATGGCGATGTAATGTTTGAGGTTCGCAAGTTTGACGAATACGGCAAACTGTCTAAACAAGATTTGGATCAGCTGCAAGCGGGCGCGCGCGTTGATGTCGAAACAGCCAAACGCAGCCCACTAGACTTCGTTCTTTGGAAGATGTCTAAACCAGGTGAACCTACGTGGGAATCACCATGGGGCCCTGGTCGTCCAGGCTGGCACATTGAATGTTCTGCTATGAACTCTTCAATCCTAGGTGATCACTTTGATATTCACGGTGGCGGCTCTGATCTTCAGTTCCCACACCACGAAAACGAAATCGCGCAATCATGCTGTGCACACGACACTAAGTACGTAAATACTTGGATGCACAGTGGCATGGTGATGGTAGATCGCGAGAAGATGTCTAAGTCTCTAGGCAACTTCTTTACTATCCGTGACGTACTTGGTCACTACGATGCAGAAACGGTTCGTTACTTCCTTATGTCTGGTCACTACCGTAGCCAGTTAAACTACAGCGAAGAGAACCTAAACCAAGCACGCGCTTCGCTTGAGCGTCTATACACTTCTCTACGTGGTTTGGATCTAAATGCTGCTCCTGCTGGTGGTGAAGAGTATGTATCTCGCTTTACAGCAGCGATGAACGATGACTTCAATACGCCAGAAGCGTACTCAGTTCTGTTCGACATGGCGCGCGAAGTTAACCGTCTGAAAACAGAAAACCTAGAGAAAGCGAGCGAGCTAGGTGCGTTAATGCGTGAACTAGCAGATGTGATCGGTATTCTTCACCAAGATCCAGAAGCCTTCCTAAAAGGTGATGCAGGTAACGATGATGAAGTGGCTGAAATCGAAGCTCTTATCAAGCTGCGTAACGACTCTCGCGCTGCGAAAGATTGGGCGAATGCAGATATGGCTCGTGACAAGCTGACCGAAATGGGTATTGTTCTGGAAGATGGTCCAGAAGGCACAACGTGGCGTCGTAAGTAATTGAATTTTCATTTTTAAAGGGCTGATAATTCAGCCCTTTTATTTTCCATTTCCATAAATTAAAACTTTAACTTTAGGTAATGCTCTGTGGCTCAGATGTATTTCTATTACTCAGCAATGAATGCGGGTAAATCAACAACGCTTCTTCAATCCTCTTTCAACTATCAAGAACGCGGCATGACGCCAGTTATTTTTACGGCGGCACTAGATGATCGCTTTGGTGTCGGTAAAGTGAGCTCTCGTATTGGTCTTCAATCTGACGCACATTTGTTTCGTCAGGATACCAATTTATATCAAGAGATCGCAGCTCTGAATGAGGTTGAGAAACGTCACTGTATTCTTGTTGATGAGTGTCAGTTCTTGTCGAAAGAGCAGGTTTACCAACTTACTGAAGTTGTTGATAAACTACATATTCCAGTATTGTGTTACGGCCTTCGCACCGATTTTCTAGGCGAACTTTTTGAAGGCAGTAAGTACCTGTTATCTTGGGCAGACAAGTTGGTTGAGCTCAAAACGATCTGCCACTGCGGTCGCAAAGCGAATATGGTTATTCGTACCGATGAACATGGCGTGGCGATTAAAGAGGGCGATCAAGTTGCGATCGGCGGTAACGACAAATATGTCTCCGTGTGCCGTCAGCATTACAAAGAAGCACTCGGTAAATAATCCGTATTAATACAGAAAAGCCACCGTAATCGGTGGCTTTTTGTTGTCTGCTAGAAAGGGCTTAGACTAAGTCAAAACCAAATCTCTCTAGCAAAACCTGGTAAGACGATTCGACTTGCTGAGGGATATTCTGCTCGGTTTGAAATCCTTTCTCTGGATAGCTTTTTACACGAGAGAAATCTTCCATTAGTGCTTCTAGCACCATCATTAATGGCATGTCTTCATTAATATACTCAAAAAACGGATGAGCCGTAGAGCTTACTTGGAGCTGGGAGTAGGGTGACTGCCACTGTTTTTCAAATGTCGCTATAGCTCTGCGTTCCATAAATGGTTTTTGCACCAGAATAAACGATGAGCAATGTTTTCCTTCCTCTTTCAATCGTTGCTCAGTAAAGCGAACGTTTTCTCCACTATTGGTGGATTCAGCTTCGAGCAAAATTGCTTCACTGGGCACACCTGACATCTTGGCAATCTCGGCAAAAGTTTCCGCTTCGCTTTTTTCAAACAGTCCATCGGTAAAACGACCTTCTCCCCCTGAAAATACAATCAAAGGCGCTAACTTTTGGTGGTACAGATTTGCTGCATGTTCTGCTACACGCACATCGTTACTGCACATCACAAACAAACAGTTTGCGGGTTTCAGCTCATGTTTGAGTTGCATGTAATCCCAAAGTGTTTCTATGTGTCGATAGAGTTTCATAGCGCGTCCAAAGTTGAGTTGAAATGAAATTGATAGCCAAGTGAGAGTAGTTTGTCTGCGAGAATGCGCTTATCCGTTTGTTCTGTGACTGGTGGAAGAGGTATCTCACTTTCGCTCTTATTTATAGCGGCTTGGTAGAACTCCGCCTTGCTGACGGTATGCGGTGTGGTCACGTTAATAACTTGGTTGCTTAAATTATCTAAAGCAAATTTGACCGCCGATACTGCATCGTCTTGATGAAGCATATTAGCAGGCGCTTTACGACTGACTTGTTTTAGTCTCATTGCAAAGCGAGAAGGGTGCCTGTCTGGCCCCATTAGCCCGCTACAACGCATAATGACGAAGCTAATATTAGATTCGATAACATGCTGCTCGGCTTGCAGCATAATACGTGCATTGTCAGAGAAATAAGGGCTGTCGGCTGCTAAAGAGAGTGACGCATCTGCTTCTTCCATATCAGAAGCTAGGTTGGGATACACCGTTGTAGAGCTAATCATAACGAGCTTTTCAACGTTGTTTTGCTTTGCTGCGTTTGCGAGCATTTGCCATTGTTGGGCGTATTCTTGTCCGCGTCCTTTACGAAAACCAGGGGGAAAAGCACCGACAACGTGAGTAATTTGATGTTGCTTAAGCAACTCATCTAGCCGTTTCGCCGCGTTAAGTTGATTAAAATCGAATAATGCGGAGTGAGTTAATGAAGCGGGTAACTCGTTTAACCGAGCTTGGTTACGACGAGTAACGACAACGTGGTGTCCGTCTTTCATCAAAGTTTCTGCTAGCGGAGTTCCGAGCCAGCCTGCACCTACGATCAATGTATTTGCCATTTGGGTCTTCCTACTTACTTGTTTATGTCTGCTCGAATAGATTGAGCAGCTCTGTTTTGGCTTGTTGATGGAGGGGATCTGAATGCCATTTCTGATGTTGAATAAGGTCAACATTGACTTGCCAAGCCAGCTTTGTGAAATCATCCCCAACTCTTTTCAGTGTGTTCGGTGAATACGCGACTAAATGCTCTGGAAGAAAGCACCAACCAAACCCTTTATTCGCTAATTCCAACAAAATATAGTAGTTATCAGCGTACCAGATATCCGGGCTGAATGCTTGATTGAGACCACATGGCTCTGCGTTTTTGGAGCGTATGACCAGTTGACGATGTTGTTTGAGTTGATCAATGTGAGTGACGCGTTGCTGTGCTAGAGCGTGCGTTGAAGAGACATAGACATCGAACGCAATGTTACCAAGATTAGTGAAATCGATATGTCTTGGCATTTGTAAGTCACTCAAAATAATCCCAGTAGTGGCGCGCTCC
Organism: Vibrio antiquarius; assembly: GCF_000024825.1. NCBI lineage: Bacteria > Pseudomonadati > Pseudomonadota > Gammaproteobacteria > Vibrionales > Vibrionaceae > Vibrio > Vibrio antiquarius. The sequence continues at coordinate 2,464,548 of NC_013456.1, read as the reverse complement.
GATTTGACCAATTCAATGATATCCGGACTTGAAGCAGTCAAGCATTCAACTTGCAAATGTGGAAAGCGTTGCTCTAAATTTTTTAGCACGTCGGGCAAGCGAGTCAGAGGAATCCCTTCATCAATGGCTAAAACTAATTTATTCGTTGGTGTTGAAAAAAGCTGTGATGCTCTGTTGTTCAATCGGTCTAGTTGGCTGATTGCCGCTTGTGCATAAGGTATGAGCGCGAGGCCACTCTCGGTTAATTTCGGATATCGACCAGAGCGATCAAATAGATCAACACCACAGTCGACCTCCATATTTATGATGTGTTGGCTGACTACGGATTGAGCTCGCCCCAGTTTTCTTGCCGCGCCTGAAAATGATCCGGTTTCTGATGTAGCAATGAAAGCTTGCAGTTGTTCGATGGTAAACATATCGCTTTTGCCGATGGTATCTAACTTTTTGTTATCTGAATAATAGATAAAATTCTAAGCATTGAGTAGAACTATTTGGACAGAGAAATATGACTCGTAACGAACGAATTTTTCATGCAGTACTTTTTGAGTTAATCGCACTCGCGATCATTGTGCCAGCGGCTTCATTGATCACCGGAAAGGGATCGAGTGATCTCGCGTTAGTTGGGATTGGGTTGAGCATGTATACCGTCGTGTGGAATTACATCTACAACTTGTACTTTGATAAGTGGTTTGGCAGCAATCGAACTGAGCGAAGTTTAGCGATGCGTTTTGGGCATACAATTGGATTCGAGGGAGGGTTGATCTTTATCTCTATACCCGTCATTGCTTGGTTCTTAGAAATTACGCTTCTCCAAGCTCTGGTGTTGGAAGCTGGCTTCCTAGTATTCTTCCTATTTTATGCCACAGGCTTTAATTGGTTGTACGACAAGGTTCAGCCATTTAGTAAAATGAAAAAACGATTAGCGCCTCAGGTTTCGGCAGGAACAAAATGCAGGGACCAATAAAAAACGCCACCGAATTCGGTGGCGTTTTTGTTCAAATTACACAGAAAGGACTCTTAAAATCTTATCTGCATGCTCTGCTACTTCAATACCTTCATCTGTTAAATAACCACCATCAGGCTGTGTACAAAGTTGCTTCTCGTATAGACGAGCAACGGCTGCCTGCATTTCTTCTGACGCGTCTGTATGAACTTTAATACCAGTTGCAGCACTACTTAAATCGAACTGAAGAAGTAGGTTCAATTCGGCGATATGTTCAGCTGAATATTTCATAAATGATTCCTTTACGCTTTTTTACCAAGCTAGTCTGAAAAGAAGAGTTGAGCAACATTAAACGATAAGAAGTGTTAAGTATGGCGCTATCAGGCTGATATAACGCAGGATCTTTGTTCGAAAGGCAGAATACTTGTTAAGTATCAATGATAGTTACGATTGCTAATGATAGTTGACCTTTATCGGTTGATCTCTCGATAACAACATTTTTAGTAAACATGTCAAATAGCGCTTGAAAAAGTAGGGAAATGGAGCGATTATCCGCGCCTCTTTAATTGTTTCTAAATGTTACACCACAATGAACTTCAATCAGTTTGACTCACTATTACCGCCTCAGGCTGCGGAACGCGCGGCTGAAGTGGGGGTAGGTAAAGCAACTAAAGCACCGATCAAATCTTTTTTATTGGCAATTTCTGCCGGACTTCATATTGGTATTGCGTTCATCTTTTACACCACGGTGACAACAGGTGCAGGCGACCTTCCATGGGGTATTACCAGGCTAATCGGTGGCCTAGCCTTCAGCCTTGGTTTGATTCTTGTTGTCGTTACAGGTGGTGAGCTTTTCACTAGCTCAGTATTAACATTGGTAGCGCGAGCCAGTGGAAAGATCTCGTGGCAAGCGCTCATCAAAAACTGGTTTGTGGTTTATTTCGGCAACATGGTTGGTGCTCTTTTGTTGGTAGCATGCATGTTGGTCACCAAGCAGTATATGTTTGATCACGGCCAAGTTGGCCTCAACGCGATGGCGATCTCTCAACACAAATTGCACCATGGTTTCTTTGCTGCTGTTGCGCTTGGTATCATGTGTAACGTGCTGGTGTGTATTGCTGTTTGGATGACGTTTAGTGGACGTACATTAACTGACAAAATAGCGGTCATGATTCTGCCAGTGGCTATGTTCGTGTCGGCAGGTTTCGAGCACTGTATTGCGAACATGTTCCAAGTCCCCATGGCGATTGGAATCAAATATTTTGCACCGGAAGCATTTTGGCAAATGACAGGGGCGGATATTGCAAACTATGCGGACTTAAACATGATGGGGTTCATCGTAAATAACCTTATCCCTGTAACGATAGGGAACATCATTGGTGGCGGTGTATTCGTTGGTATGTGGTATTGGATGATTTATCTACGTGATGAAGACAAGCATTTACGATAAATCTAAAAGAATAAAAGAAAGGCGAGCCTAAATGGTTCGCCTTTCTTTTATTCATGTCGATAAGTTTCACACAAATCGAGTGAGTTAAATTAGCTCTTCATTGATGCCAAAATCGGTTGGGAGCCAATGAGAAGTCACTTCCTTTGGTTCTTGAACGAGCCAGTCCAGAGGTGCATCGGATAGGAGTTCATCGTAATTTTCTTTGATCATTAAGACATCCATGTACGTCTCTCCAAGTTTGTGGTCACTATCTTTACTCTAAAATTAGAATATGTCAGACAAGTGATCAAAGCATGACGATTAGATTGATCACTTATGCTGCTATGTTTCTGGTTGCGTATGGGTTTAGGGTGTTTATCCACATTTTCTGTGGATAACCTGTCTCAAAGGCCGTGCGTATCTAAACTTGCAAAGAAAATTTCATAAAATTAGAGGCTTATACTCGAGAGAATTCTGTCTGACTTTTCTCCAGAAAGCATCTTGATGAATGTTGAAAGAATGGATGAGTGATTCAGTTAAAAGTGCGTTTGACTTGATAATACAAGCCCTTTCACTGGCTTTGTTCACACGCTTAAACTATCTATGAGTTTTGGTAGGTTCTAGTTGTTGGATTTTTATTTTGATCCGGCCTTCTTTCGTTTGTACCCAGCTCAGTGTCATCTCCAGCGTAATAGCGACGGAGGTACTCAACATGACGAAAATAGCCAGCATAATCACCAACTGATATTTAATTGCAACCATCGGGCTTGCGCCACCTAGAATTTGACCAGTCATCATGCCTGGCAAGGTAACCAGCCCTGTAGTGGCCATAGAGGCTAAAGTTGGAGCAAGTGACTTTCTAAGGGCCTCTTGAATGAAGGGGAATGATGCATAACGAGGAGAGGCACCAAGTGAGATAGCAGCCTCGTATTCTGATTGTCTCTGTTCAAAAGCCGTAAATAAATTCTGCAGTGCGATGATGTTACTACTTAAGCTGTTACCCAATAGCATGCCCGCAAGTGGGATCATGTACTGGGCGTTGTAAATAGGGGATGGCTGCACTAGGCCTGCGGTAATCGCTATAAGAAGTGGAATTAGACCACAGGTTAAGCCTGTAAGAAGAGGAAGCATAAGTGGCTTTTTAGGCAGGCGAGCTTTTCCTGCAATTGAGCTTGCGCCAATCAGTAACATGATGGCAAGCCAAAGTATATTGACAAGTAAGCTGTTTAATTGAAAAAGATATTCTAAATACACGCCAATCAATATGAGCTGAAGTGTCATACGAATAACACTAATTATTGTGTCTTTCGCAATGCCTAATTTGTAGCGGGCATTAATAAAGAAGGGAACCAACAAAATCAGACCAAACAATGCTAGTTTGGTCCAACTTATATCCACCACGCTATCCATAATCGCTCCTCGAAAATCCGCGAATAATTGTAACTAAGCTCCTCCTTTATATGCACATCAATGTGCATTTTTTGATGTTCTCAACGTAAACCTTTAGCGCTATTCTTGTCATTATTTCGCATCATTTTATTCACAATTTATTATCTTTTGACGGGTTTTTAAGCCAATTTATGACCCGTTAATTACTATCCAAATGTAACTTATGTTTGGTAAATGTTGTCGTTTTAACAATTAGTTAAAAGACTTATTTTGTCACATCTGTTCATGTTTTTTAATAAATAACATCAATCAATCACATCTCTGGATGAGCTCAAAAAAGTGTTGAATTACAAGGCCTGAGAGCTCTTATTTGATTGAACCTTACTATTAGTATGGTCTAACATTTTCCATTAGAGATTGTAAAAAACTTAAGCTTGGTTACGCGGGCTTTTCAATAACACTAGATACAAAATAGGCAAATGTATGAGTGATGTTAATAAAATTGAGAGTGGTGAAAAACGCTCCCTGGAGTGGAAGTCGTTCCTCTTCATTGCAGTTGTTCTCTTCCCAATTCTGAGTGTGGCTTTTGTCGGCGGTTACGGGTTCATCGTTTGGATGTTGCAAGTGTTCTTCTTTGGACCTCCAGGCGCGCACGGCATGTAAGCCTGTGAGCTCATAACCACACTTTTGAAAAGATTTTAAGAGAGCAAATAATGAAATCATTAATCATTAAACTGTGGCGTACCATGACGCGCCCAGCTGTACATATCAGCCTAGGTGTGCTGACTATGGGCGGCTTCATTGCTGGTGTTATCTTTTGGGGTGGCTTTAACACCGCTCTAGAAGCAACCAACACAGAAGAATTCTGTATTAGTTGTCACACAATGCGTGACAACGTGTACGTTGAGCTGCAAGAAACGGTTCACTGGAAAAACCATTCAGGCGTTCGTGCTACTTGCCCTGACTGTCACGTTCCTCATAACTGGACAGACAAAATTGCTCGTAAAATGCAGGCCTCTAAAGAGGTATTTGCACAGGTATTTGGCAACTACGATGAACCTGGTGTGTTCGAAGAGCGTCGTATCGAACTTGCGAAACACGAATGGGATCGTTTCTCGGCAAACAAATCTTTAGAGTGTAAGAACTGTCACAACTACGAATCGATGGATTTCGAGCAAATGTCCCCAACCGCTCGTATCCAAATGAAGCAAGCAGCAGAGAAAGATCAAAGCTGTGTTGACTGTCATAAAGGTATCGCGCATAACCTGCCAGCAGGTATGGACAGCATCGGCGGTATCGTGGGTGACCTAGAAGGTATGACTTCAAATACAGATTACTCTGTAGGTCAGCAACTAGTGAGTGTTCGTCACCTACCAATTTACTTTGATGCACAAGGCACTAAAGAAGCCGGTCTTCTTAACCCAGCATCGACCGTTAAAGTTCTTGAAGACAAAGGCGAGTTTGTTGAAATCGAAATCGATGGCTGGCGTAAAGCGAAAGGCTTTGGTCGCGTAATTCAAGAAGACTTCGGTAAGAACATTGCGACTGCGTCTCTGATGAAAGAAGCAGCGACAGATAGCAACATTGTGACGACTGGTGAGAAAAAAGTGGATGAGCTAACGGGTCTTCCATGGGAAAAAGTGGCAGCGAAAGTATGGATTAAGAAAGAGTCTATGCTGAACGACATCAATCCTGTTTGGGAAAAATCTCGTGAAGCGTACAAAACCAACTGTTCAGTATGTCACACGCAACCTGCGGAAGCGCACTTCGACGCGAACACCTGGCCAGGTATGTTCGACGGTATGTTGGCGTTCGTTAACCTAGATACAGACAGTGAAGCCCTGATCTTGAAGTATCTACAGAAACACTCTTCAGATTATGCTGAAGGTCACCACTAATAAGCGTCGGATTGGAGTAATTTAAATGGCTATTACACGAAGAAGTTTTCTTAAAGGTGTAGCAACCACAAGTGCAGCGTCAGTTATTGGTCCTAGCTTATTGGCGTCAGCCTCTGCCAATGCTGTTGAGACGACAGGTACTTGGAAAGTAACAGGTTCTCACTGGGGCGCGTTCCGCGCCCACATCTACGCGGGTAAAGTTCAAGAGATCAAACCGCTAGAGCTAGACAAAAACCCAACTGAAATGCTAAACGGCATCAAGGGCATTATTTACAGCCCTTCACGTGTGCGTTACCCAATGGTTCGTCTAGATTGGTTGAAGAAACATAAATATAGCGCGGATACTCGCGGTAACAACCGTTTCATCCGCGTGACTTGGGATGAAGCGCTAGATTTGTTCTACCGTGAACTAGAACGTATTCAAAAAGACTACGGTCCATGGGCGCTACACGCAGGTCAAACGGGTTGGAACCAAACAGGTTCATTCAACAACTGTACCGCGCACATGCAACGTGCAGTAGGTATGCACGGCAACTTCATCACGAAAGTAGGTGACTACTCGACGGGTGCAGGTCAAACCATCATGCCTTACGTACTTGGTTCAACCGAAGTTTACGCACAAGGTACGTCTTGGTCTGAAATCCTAGAGAACTCTGACAACATCGTTCTTTGGGCTAACGACCCAGTGAAAAACCTTCAAGTAGGTTGGAACTGTGAAACACATGAGTCGTTCAAGTACCTAGCACAACTAAAAGAAAAAGTAGCGAAAGGTGAGATCAACGTTCTATCTGTAGATCCAGTGAAGAACAAGACTCAGCGCTACTTAGAGAATGATCACTTGTACATTAACCCGCTGACAGACGTAGCGTTCATGCTTGCTGTGGCGCACGTGCTGTACAACGAAGACTTGTACGATAAGAAGTTCATTGATACTTACTGTCTAGGCTTTGAAGAATTTATTCAATACGTTCAAGGTAAGACAAAAGATAAAGTAGAGAAAACACCAGAGTGGGCTGCGACTATCTGTGGCGTGAAAGCGGACAAGATTCGCGAATTCGCGCGTATGCTAGTCAGTGGCCGTACACAGATCCTGATGGGTTGGTGTATCCAGCGTCAAGAGCACGGTGAGCAACCATACTGGGCGGCGGCTGTGGTTGCTGCAATGGTTGGTCAAATCGGTTTACCTGGCGGTGGTATCTCTTACGGTCACCACTACTCAAGTATCGGTGTACCTTCAACTGGTTTCGCGGGCCCTGGTGGTTTCCCTCGTAACCTTGACCAAGGTATGAAGCCGAAGTGGGACAACAACGACTTTAACGGTTACAGCCGTACTATCCCAGTTGCACGTTGGATCGACTGTCTGCTTGAGCCAGGCAAAGAGATCAACTACAACGGCGGTAAAGTGAAACTGCCAGACTTCAAGATGATGGTGATCTCGGGTTGTAACCCATGGCACCACCATCAAGATCGTAACCGCATGAAGAAAGCGTTCCGCAAACTTCAAACGGTTGTAACGATCGAGTTTGCTTGGACTGCAACATGTCGTTTCTCGGATATCGTTCTACCTGCGTGTACGCAATGGGAACGTAACGACATCGACGTATACGGTTCATACTCGAACAAAGGTCTGATTGCAATGCATCGTCTCGTCGATCCATTGTTCCAATCTAAGCCTGACTTCCAAATCATGAGTGAACTAACTCAGCGTTTTGGTCGCCGCGAAGAATACACTCGTGGTATGAGCGAGATGGAATGGATCGAAAGCCTTTACAACGATTGTAAAAAAGCGAACGAAGGTAAGTTTGAAATGCCAGAATTCAACGAGTTCTGGGAGAAGAGCGTACTAGACTTCGGTGAAGGTAAACCTTGGGTTCGTCATGCGGACTTCCGTAAAGACCCTGAGCTTAACCCACTAGGTACGCCGTCTGGTTTCATCGAGATCACGTCTCGTAAGATCGGCCGTTACGGCTACGAACATTGTCAAGAACACCCAATGTGGTTCGAAAAATCAGAGCGTTCACACGGTGGCCCTGGTTCAGATAAATACCCATTCTGGTTGCAGTCTTGTCACCCAGACAAGCGTCTGCACTCTCAAATGTGTGAATCTGAAGAGTTCCGTGCAACTTACGCGGTGCAAGGTCGTGAGCCTGTTTACATCAACCCAGCGGATGCGAAAGCGAAAGGCATCAAAGACGGTGACTTAGTGCGCGTATTCAACGGTCGTGGTCAGCTATTAGCTGGTGCTGTTCTTACTGACAGCTACCCACGTGGCGTTATTCGTATCGAAGAAGGTGCATGGTACGGTCCTCTAAACGAGAAAGAGGGCGCAATCTGTACTTACGGTGACCCTAACACGCTAACGCAAGACATTGGCTCTTCTGAACTTGCGCAGGCGACTTCTGCGAACACATGTATCGTAGACTTCGAGAAGTTCACCGGCAAAGTACCGCCAGTGACTTCATTCGGTGGTCCAATCGAAGTTGCTTAATTAATGCAATTCACATCAATCGAAATACCAGCCTTCGGGCTGGTATTTTTTTAACCAAAATTTCAGTGAGCGTTATCTCAATAATAAATTTGTGATGCTAAACGACAGTAGGATTCGTGACGTCGATAACGAATTGGGTGGGACAAGCAGGGGATAATGAACCAAGCTAAACAATAATAATTAAGTGAGTAGACTCTTTATGGCTCAGAGCATTCAATTGGCAAATCACATTGAGATCACTGTGAATAACAACGACCTCCAAGTTGAAGTTGAGGGTAATCAATTACATTTTTCTTTTGCTGGGCTTCACAATAAAACGTTTACCGACCGTGAAGTGTTGTTCGAGATGCCGTTTTTATACGAGCACGAGGCCAATGTGATTGGCGATGGCTTCCAAATGCTGGCGCAAACAGCGGGAACGGTTAGCTATCCCGTTGATATTGGTCGCTGTCCAGACAACAACCCTTCTTATCGAATCTATCCCAAAGATGCCCCTAAGCGTTACTACAACTATTTAGTGGTGGAAGGCTCGGCTGGCTATATCTTGTTTGGCTTTACTTCATGTCACCGTTTTGCGGGCTATTTTGATGTTGTACTGCGTGATGGACATTGGGTTTTATCGGCCGCGATTGATGGTGAGTTTACTCAAGTGGCGGATTGGGAAAGTAATCAACTTGAATCCGTGGCGGTACTCTGCGGCCAATCTCTGTCTGAGCTTTATCAAATCTATGGAGAGATGATTGCAGAGCATCATCCTGTTCGCCAAGGTGTGACACAAGATGCGCCTGTCGGTTGGTGTTCGTGGTATGCCTACTACGCAGACGTGACAGAGCAAAACATCATGCAGAACGTTGATTGCATGCAAGATAAGCTTGAAGACCTAGAGTGGGTACTTCTGGATGATGGCTATCAAGCCTTTATGGGCGATTGGTTAATCCCATCGGATAAGTTTTCTGGTGGTGTGAAAGAGCTCATTCATAGTATCCGTGCAAAAGGCAAAAAGCCGGCGATTTGGATGGCCCCCTTTATTGCTCAACCTGAGTCGGAGATCTTCAAACAACACCCAGAGTGGTTTGTTCGTCACAAAGATGGAAGCTTACTTAAAGCAGAAGATGTCACATACGGTGGTTGGCGCTGCACGCCTTGGTACATACTCGATACCTCAAATCCAGAAGTGCAAGACCATCTGACGAATGTGGTCTCTGTCATGAGACAAGAGTGGGGCGTTGAATTGTTCAAGCTAGACGCGAACTATTGGGGCACCTTGAAAGGTGTGCGTAAACAGTCTGGTATTACCGGCGTTGAGGCGTATCGCTTAGGAATGGAAGCGATTGCTAAAGGCGCTGGTGATGCGTGGCTTTTAGGTTGCAACGCGCCAATGTGGCCATCTCTAGGGCTTGTGGATGCAATGCGTGTTTCTGATGACGTAGAACGCCATAGTCGTCGTTTCGAGCAGATAGCCAAAGAAACCTTTTATCGTAGTTGGCAGCATCGAAAACTGTGGCAAATTGATCCGGATTGCGCGACATTCACGTCATTAGCTAATCAAGCCGCATCCAGAGAAGAGTATGAATTTCATCGCACGGTGTTATTGGCGTGTGGTGGTTTGCTGCTGTCTGGCGATCCGCTCCCTGAGATTACGCCATTTGCAAAGAAGACATTGGCTAAGCTCATGCTACGTCAACAACGTAACCAAGAGTCAGCAAAGTTCACGGCTTTGAGTTTAAATCATGCGTTTTTAAAACTAACGACGAAGAATGACCTTCACTGCTTGTTTAACTATGCCAGCTACGGGGCGATGGAATTTACGCTGACGTCTGATCAACCGATGGATTGGTATGATTACTGGACAGGAGAAAAGCTAAACCAAGAACCTTGTCAGTTATTAATGGTTAGCGTTGATAAAGGGTTAAATGCGAAAGCGATCGTCACGGCATAACGTGAACCAAATCGTTCGATTATAAAAACAAGAAAGGAGCCTACTGTGGCTCCTTTTTCGTTTTGACGTCCTGAGCGTTAGAACTCGAATAAAAAGTAATACCCGTATCCAACGATAAAAGCAGGAATGGATGAATAAATAGTCGCGACCAAAGCGGCTTTCGGTGCCATAGCAATGGCGGGGAATAGGGCGTCACCATCATTGGAAATCGCATTTGCCAGCTGCGCCGAAAGTGGGGCTGCACCAGAGATGTAAAGGCTGGTGACTAAAATTTGCGGACCACAACCAGGTAGCATACCAATGGCTAAGCCAGCTAATGGCATCCATATCCCCCAATGAGAAAAGGTTTCTACGAGATTGATTCCAGAAAAATAGGTCGTCAGTTCAAACGCCAGAAACGCCACGATCACCCAAGCACTGACGAAATTCGTATCTTGGGCTGCTTTTTGAATCGGGTGTGAGTCCACGATTTTTTCATCTTCAGAGACCGTTGACTGATAATCGCCGAGCTCTTTTGTCATCGCCCACAACGACATTGTGATCACCGCGAAGATAGCGCCCAGCCATTCAATGGTATTAGCCTGCAAAGACAACAGCTGATTAATATCGATTTGGAAAGACATTAACACAGCAACGACACTAGCAGGCACAATAAGCCATTTCCAAAATGCGCCTTGTAGATTGATTGCACGTTGTTCAAGAGGCGTGTGTCGGTCTGTCTGGTGTTGGCAACAAGCATGTGTCTGAAGTGCTTCTTTTGGCTCTGGGCGCAGAAAGTTATCAGCATGAAAAGCATTAACGACCAGCCCTGAAAGAGTACCCACGATTATGCCTAATCCAACCACGCCTAATCCAACACTTGGTTTGGCGGCAAGAAGTAAAAAGGCAGCGTCACCCATTGTTGAAGTAAGTACCGCGACAATCGCACCAAATCCCACTCGGCCACTAATAAATTGCGTTGTCACAACAATAGCGCCACCACAGCCAGGCAATGCGCCCAATAAAGAAGCAAAGAAAACCTGATGATTACGCGAGCGGTGGTAGAGCTCGGTAATTCGATTGGTTTTCGACATAAAGTTTGAAAGATAATGATAAATTGCCAAGGTGGCGGCAACATAGCATGACACCGCCCAGAATGAGTCGGATAGCGTCTGTACGGCAACGTCACGTGTATTTTCATTGCCTAGCAAAATGAGCATGACGATAGGGATCAGCAATCGCTTATAAGCTAAACGAAACTGAGTAGGCTGAAACAACTGTTGTGCAGAGTGTAAAAATTGGGTCGCGTTCATCGTTTACTCAAATGCAAATAGGAATAATTATCATTATATGTAAATGAGATTTATTCGCAATAGCATTGTGAACTTTTCTTCGTGTCAAACTCTCTGAAATCAGGTAAAGTATCGGCCTTTGTGAGCAAACACGCCCTAATTAACTGTATTAGGCGGCGTATAAAATTGACTTGAATAGGAAGAAACATGATTCTAGTTGTAGGTCATAAGAACCCAGACAGTGACAGTATTTGTAGTGCACTCGTTGCAACTGAACTTCTAAAAGCGCGTGGCGTTGAAGCTATGCCAATTCGCCAAGGCGAAATCAACCGTGAAACTCAGCACATCCTAGAAGTTGCTGGCGCTGAAGTTCCTGAGCTTCGCACATCAGTTGCGGGTGAGACCGTTTGGCTAGTAGATTACTCAGATCTAGCACAAGCACCAGACGATATCGCAGAAGCTGAAATTGCGGGTATTGTTGACCACCACCGCCTAGGTGACGTGATGACAGTAAACCCAATGGAAGCATGGATCTGGCCTGTTGGTTGTACCAACACTGTTCTATTCAACATGTTCAAGATTGAAGGTCACGCGATTACTCCACAAATCGCTAAGCTAATGATGTCAGCAATTCTATCTGACACAGTAGGCTTCGCTTCTCCAACTTGTACACAAAAAGACAAAGATGCCGTTGCTGAGCTAGCGGTAATCGCAGACGTACAAGATGTTGACGCATTCACTAAAGATCTTCTAATTGCTAAGACAAACATCGAAGGTCTATCTGCGGCTGAGCTTGTTGAGAAAGACCTTAAAGGTTACCCATTCAACGGTCGTGACGTAGTAGTAGGTCAGGTTGAGCTTGCAACACTAGAGCAAGTTGACGGTATGATCGAAGCACTAGAAGCGGATCTAGAAGCGCGTTGCGAAAAAGATAATCTTGCATTTGCTGCTGTAATGCTAACAGACATCACGACTGCTCAAACTCGTCTTCTATACAAAGGTGAGTGGGCTGAGAAGCTTGTTAAGCACGAGAAAGACGGCATGCTAATGATGGAAAACACGCTAAGCCGTAAGAAGCAAGGTTGGCCTTGGCTTCAAACTGAGCTAGCTTAATTTTCTAGCATATACTTTAAATGCCCGCCTAGCTGCGGGCATTTTTCTATGGGAAATAGGAGACGAATATGTCTGAGCAACTGACCCAAGAGCAGATGGATACCATCAATCGTTACAACGAAGAGCAACGTTTAAAGTACTGCGTAAAAGAGATTGTGGCGAATCGTAAAGTTTGGATTCTGAAAGATGAACATGGCTGTGTCATGTTAAATACAGAAGATGATGATTGTGTACCAGTGTGGCCAAACGAAGAGTTTGCTTTGCAATGGGCGAATGGTGATTGGGAAGATTGCGAGCCAGAAGCGATCTCTCTAAATAAGTGGCACAGTCGTTGGACCTCTGGTCTAGAAGATGACGAATTATCTGTTGTTGTATTCCCAAATCAAAATGAAGAAGGGGTGGTTTTGTTTCCTGATGAGTTTGATTTCGAACTGCGCAAACAAGCGAGCCGCCGCTAATTTTTCGATTCGTGTCCATTTAATAAAGAAGCCTGCTTTAACGCAGGCTTCTTTACATTTGAACGATGACATCTTTGATAGGCTATTTTGTTTGGTGGCTTGGCGCCTTATAGAAGTGGCTTTCGACTAGGCGTTGAGTAATCGGATGTTCTGGGCTAGTGAGTACCTGGTTAGTTTCGCCAAACTCGACCACTTCACCTTCATGCATCACCATCACTTTATCAGTAATGTGCTTAACAATGCCAATGTGTTGAGACACGTACACAAATGACAATCCCATCTCTTCTTGCAACTCGAGGAATAAGTTAATGATCTGTGAGCGCATTGCCATATCCAAACCGTTTAACGCCTCATCAGCGACAATGATGGAAGGTTGAAGAATAAGCGCACGAGCTAAACACACGCGCTGTTTTTGACCTGCCGCTAGCATTTGTGGATAAAAATAGGCGTGTTCAGGCAACAATCCGACGCGGAGTAGGGTGTTCTTCACACGCTGCATGCGTGCATCTGGCGGCATGTTGGTGTTTCGCTTTAATGGGCCTTCCAAAATACGGCCAATCTGGATACGCGGGTTGAGCGATGTGTTTGGATCTTGGAAAATCATGCGAATGAGCTTACAGCGTGTCGCGTAATCTTTGTGCTCCAATCGTTCGCCATTTACACGGATCTCTCCGGAGCTTGGCTCTACAACGCCTGCAAGCATACGGGCAAGAGTGGATTTTCCTGAACCGTTTTGGCCAATAAAACCGATAGTTTGCCCTGGCTCTAACGTAAAGCTCACCGGTTTGACAGCCTCATTAACCTGACGTTTGAATAGTCGGGAGCGCGTAACAAACTGCTTCGATAAATTATCGACTTCAAGTAACGCACTCATGACTTTTTCTCCGTGTTCAATGGAAAGTGGCAGTTAAATTTATGATTCTTAATTCGTCTGGTGTGTGGAATTTCAACACATTGTTTCTGCGCATACGGGCAACGTGGACCGAGTCGACAACCGATGGGCAGATGCTGCAATGGCGGAATCGATCCCGGTAGGGATTGGAGTTTTTGCTTGTGTGGTACCCAATCATTAAAGTCTGGCATCGCTTTAAGCAAGGCATCTGTATACGGGTGCTTGGGTGCCGCAATGATTTTACTGGTATCGGCAGACTCTACCGACTGACCACAATACATTACCGTAATGCGGCCCGCCCATTGTGTGATGGTCGCTAAGTCGTGACCGATAAGCAGAATGGTCGTGTTATTGAGCTGGTTCATACGGCTCAATAAACGCAATATTTGCGATTGGGTAATCGGGTCTAAGTCGTTGGTTGGTTCATCTGCGATCAGCAACTTTGGTTTGGTCGCTATCGCCATGGCAATCATGACTTTTTGACACTCACCATCGGTCAGTTCATAAGGATAGCTACCCATTAAACGCTTGTGATCTTTAATGCCTACTTTATGCAGAAGCGCGATGGCCTGTTTTTTACGCCATTTAAATCGCTCCCACCATTTCCCTTCAAACGCACGAGATGGAATGGACTCGATCAATTGACGTCCCACTTCTTCTGAAGGGTCAAGACAAGTTGAAGGCTCTTGGAAAATCATCGCAATATCACGAGCAATGACGCGCCGACGCTCTTTTGGCGTAAGCTGAAGCAAGTCAATATTGCCAAGGCGCATACGGTCCGCGGTAATGCGCCAGTTATCTTTACTTACCCCGACAATCGCTTTTGCAACTAAGCTTTTCCCTGAACCAGACTCACCTACAAGACCACGAATCTCACCTTCATTCAAAGTTAGGCTCATTCGGTCCACGGCTTTGACCAACCCTTGAGGGGTTTCAATCTCAATAGTCAAATGTCGAATATCTAACAACGGCATTATTCGATCCCCGCATTAAGCGCTTGACGTACACCTTCACCTACTAAGTTTAGGGTAATAACGGTAAACATGATGGTTAGGCCGGGTAGGGTTACGGTCCAAGGTGCAATATAAATCAACTCGACAGAGTCACCTAATATCGCTCCCCACTCAGTACTTGGTGCTTGTGCGCCTAAGCCAAGAAAGCCCAGCGCAGTAATATCTAAAATCGCAGCAGACAGCGCGAGCGTGATTTCAGCAGCAATAACCGTCAATATGTTGGGAAGAATTGAACTCCACAACAAGTAGAAATCATTAGCGCCATCAAGGCGTGCCGCCATGATGTAGTCTTTTTCAACTTCGGTGTGGACTGCGATATAAACAGAACGAATAAAACGCGGAATCAATGCCAAGCAGATCGCGAGTAAAATGTTGAACCCACCAAAACCTAGAAATGCCACAAAAATGATTGCTAATAACAGCGAGGGAATCGACATGACAGTATCGAGCAAGTGATTGAGGGTACTTGAGAGTAAGCCTTTCGTCATACCTGCTAATACGCCAATCAAACAACCTACGACCGCGGCAATCGCAGTGATGGCAACGGCTGCACCAAATGTAAGTTGAGAGCCCATGATCAAGCGTGACAGAATGTCTCGGCCTAAGTCATCGGTTCCCAAAAAGTAATCAACCGTTCCTGCTGGGGCCCATGATGGCGGCACAAGCAATTCGCCTGACTGTGCTTGGGCATCAAACGGCGCAAGCAGTGGCGCAAAAATGGTAATTAGGACGATAAATACCAAGCACCATAGGCCAAACATGGCTAGCCCGTTGGCGCGGTAACTTCGCCAAAATCGCTCAAACTGAGTTGGAATGCGCTCTTCCTGATAAACGTTATTTGTTAGCATACCATTCCTTTCGAACTAGAGGGTTAATCATCGCGCCAATCAAATCAGAGAGAATATTAGCGGTGAGAACCAAAGTCGCAAGTACCATCACGCCAGCTTGGATTGATGCATAATCTTGGTTTGCCAATGCATCTAACAACCAACGACCAATACCCGGCCAGTTAAAAATAGATTCAGTGATGATAGCCAAGGTAATCATACTGGAAAGCTGAACACCGACTTTGGGGATGATAGGCGGTATCGCATTACGCAAGACATGTTGAGTTACGATCTCGCGGTTAGAGAGACCTTTGATTCTCGCTGCACGAATGTAGTTTTGGCTCATCACTTCCGCCACCGAAGAACGCATTAGTCCGACAACCTGCGTGGTTGGAGCCAAAGCGAGCACCAAACATGGCAGCACCATATGCTCAATGACGCTTTGCAGTGCGTGAGCGCGGTATTCACCTTTCGCCATGAATGCATCGATAATGGCAAATCCGGTTACATGATCAATTTCGTAAAGCAGGTCATACCGTCCTGCCACGGGAAAGAGTTGGTATTCCAATGAAAAAACCATGATAAGTAACAAAGCCACCCAAAAAATTGGAGCGGAATAACCAGACATCGACATGAATGAAATGCTGGTGTCGAGCCATTTACCTTGCTTCATCCCAGCCACGGTTCCAAGCGGAATGCCGATCAAAAGGGACACCAAAAAGGCAAAAAAGCACAGTTCCAAAGTGGCAGGGAATACGACGGCGAGCTCGTCATAAATCTCGTTGCCGTTTTTACTTATGCCAAAATCAAGCTGAGAAAGGTTGATTAAGTAAGTTTGCCAACCAGACCAAAAATCAACGTTTGCCCAGTGCGAGAGAGGGTCAAGGCGCAGCAGAGAAAAGCCCACTAATGTGAGGATCATCAAAGTGATGAAAAATAGGTTAAAGCGTCGAACGGTATACCAAAACATCAGTGAATTCTCTCAACTCTATCAAACGGTTGGGCATTGAAAGGGCTTGATTTGAAGCCTGTCAGTGATTTGTCGTGAACACGGAATTGCACACCATGTGCCAGAGGAATTACCGGGAATTCTTGATTTAAAATGTTCTGCGCTTGGCGATATAGGTTCAGACGGTAACGCGGTTCTTGAGTTTCCAATGCCAAATCGAGTAAGAAATCGAAATCATCGTTACACCACATCGATACGTTGAGGCCAACGCGATCAGACTCACAAGATAATAACGGGCGGAAAAAGTTGTCAGGGTCCCCGGTATCACCAATCCAACCAGTTAAAAGTAAATCGATGTCGTTGATGTTCTCTAAATCCACACGTTCGAATCTATCATCGGTTAGCAACGTTAACTCAACCCCAATATCGGCAAAATTCGCTTGGATTAGCTCCGCGGTCTTGCGAGGACTTGGGTTAAAGGCGCGTGGTTCAAGTGGTACCCACATGGTCAGCTCTAGACCGTCTTCATAGCCAGCATCACGGAGTAGTGCTAATGCATAGTTACGGTCATAACGAATTTTTACGCTGTCCTTTTGATAGGCCCATGAATTAGGCGGTAGCAATGTATAAGCTTGCGAGCCAGTTCCGTAGTAAACCGAATCTAAAATGTTCTGACGGTTAATCGCTAAGTTAAGTGCTTGGCGGACGCGAGCATCACTAAGTGCGGTGGTTTCAGTGTTGATCGCAATAAAGGAAACGTTGTTGGCTGGCGTAGCAGTTAGCTCAAGGTTGTCATTTTCTTGAATAACGGGTATTTGGCTCGAAATAGGCGAAGAGAGCACATCGCACTCGTTTCTTAAAAGTTTCGCCAAGGTACCAGTGCCTCGATGAGAGATATCGAACACCACTTGTTCCATTTTTGCTGGTGACTTCCAGTAATTAGAATGACGCTCTAATCGAATCAAGTCGTTCACTTGGTACTCTTTTAGTTGATATGGGCCGGTACCGATAGGAAGTTGGTCGATTTCTTCTTTATGATCTTTTGCTGCCAGTTGCTGTCCGTACTCCGCAGACAATATGACAGCATGGCTGGTGGCAATATTTGCCAAGAAGGAAAAATTTGGCTGAGATAAGGTAAACCTTACCGTATGCTCGTCAATCGCAGTCACGTCTTGCAGCAGGTTTTGAAAATCTAACCCTGCAAACCATGGATAAAAACCACCACCTACTTGGTGAAAAGGATGGTCTACATCAATGATTCGCTTGAAGCTAAATACCACATCCTTTGCATTCAATGGGCGAGTGGGAGTGAACCAGGACGTGGTTTGGAATTGAACATTACGTTTAAGCTTAAACGTGTATTCCGTTCCTGACTCATTCACAGACCAACTCTCAGCGATATTTGCTACTGGCTGATGTGATTTAGGATCGAGCGTGAGCAGCGTATCGTACAACTGCGGGCTCAGTGCCTCTGCGGTAATACCGCTATCAATAAGCTGAGGGTTAAACGTAGTTGGCTTACCTTGTCCGCAAAACACAAAGCCAGCTTTGCGAATGTCATTGTGGTCAATTTCATCACCACAAGCGGTCAGTAGGCTAATCCCAATAAGGCTCAGCGATAATCTTATAAAAGCATTCATAATATGAAATGTTCATTGGATCTTGCTTGTTTCATTTGATCTTACTCTTTCAGAGCTAACAAGCGAAAATGATCTCGCTAATTTATCACCTTTGTGAACTCGCTCCAAACATAAAATCCATACACTGTAAGGTGTTATGCTTGAAAGACATACAAATTAGAGCGCTGTCACTCGCTCGCTAACCGATCAAGCACCTTCGACCTAGCTAGCTTTGCCCGACTAAACCATATTTTCTAATCATCCCTCGTAATTGGTGGTAGCTCAAACCAAGTAGCTCGGCTGCTTGTCGTTGATTAAACTTGGCTTCTTCCAATGCGCGATTGAGTAAGTGGATGTCTTGCTCTTCTTGCCACTGTTTATAGTCTAGAGGGAATTGAACTGCGCTGCTTGGTGCTTCCTCTTCTTGCTGCAGTTCGGCTTGCTCGGCATTATGACCAAGCGTGTTATTCCAAACTGTTTCAAAAGGATTGAAAATCAGTTCATCAATTGGATCGGCATTGAGACCATGTTGGTAAATAGCACGTTCAATCACGTTTTTTAGTTCACGGACATTACCTGGCCATTCATATTCAAGAAGCGAATGCTGTGCTTTTGAGGTAAAACCGACAAAATATTCCAGTTGAAGTTCACGACACATCTTCATCGCGTAGTGCTCTGCTAAAGAGAGGATGTCTTCTTTTCGTTCACGAAGAGGAGGCAGCATGATGACATCAAACGCTAAACGATCGAGTAAGTCGGCACGGAAATCGCCTTGTTCCGCCAATTTTGGTAAGTCCGCATTGGTTGCACAAACAAGTCGAACATCCGCATTGAGAGCGGTATGACCGCCAACTCGTTCATATTCACCATATTCGATGACACGCAACAGCTTTTCTTGAACTAAAAGTGGTGCGGTGGCCAGTTCGTCAAGAAACAAAGTGCCGCCTTCGGCGCGTTCGAAACGTCCTTTATGCTTGCCCTTAGAACCTGTAAAAGAACCGGATTCATGACCAAATAGCTCTGAATCTATTAGTCCTTCGCTTAAGGTCGCACAGTTGAGTGATAGTAGTGGCTTATCCCAACGTCTTGATAAATAATGCAAACGCTGAGCGATGAGTTCTTTACCCGTTCCTCGTTCACCGATAATGAGGACTGGACGCTCAATAGGCGCAAGTTGTGATACTTTATCTAGTACGGCGAGAAAAGCAGGTGATTCACCAATCAGGTTTTGCTTCATAAAGTCCTTCTTATTTAACAGCCGAGCCATGATTTACATATGGAGTTGGTGAATTTCACCAACAGTTGGTGAAAAACATCATAGCATAATAGTGCATAACGACAACAAAATGCATAAACTGCTGATTTTAAATGTAATTTTAAGTTGGCATGCTACTTGTAATGTATTCAGGGAGACGCAAGGTCAATCACCACCTTGTCGAGTTTTAATAGGAAAAAAGAGGAGTTCCGTTATGGGTATTTTTTCTCGATTTGCAGATATCGTTAACTCAAACATCAGTGCATTGCTGGACAAGGCGGAAGATCCTGAAAAAATGATCCGTCTTATCATTCAAGAAATGGAAGACACACTTGTTGAAGTGCGTACTAACTCGGCTAAAGCGATTGCAGACAAAAAAGAGTTGGCTCGTAAAGTTGAAACGTTAGAAGAGCAAATTGGCGAATGGAGCCAAAAAGCGAGCCTAGCGTTGGTCAAACAGCGTGAAGATTTGGCTCGTGCAGCGTTAATTGAAAAGCAAAAGCTTGAGCAAGTGATAAAAGGTCTTCACACTGAGCAGACGTTAGTAGAAGAAACGATCGACAAGCTTACAGGCGAGATCGGTAAGTTAGAAAGCAAAATTGCAGAAACGCGTGCAAAACAGCAAGCACTAGCAATTCGTAACCAAACAGCCTCTAACCGTCGTGATGTGCAAAAACACCTGCACACTAGCCGTACTAATGAAGCGATGGCAAAGTTTGAGCAGTACTCGCGTAAAGTGGATGAAATGGAAGCGGAAGCAGATTTGTACGCACAAACTGGTAATGCAAAATCGCTAGAGCAAGAGTTTGCAGAGCTTCAAGCTCAAGACGAAATCGAAAAAGAGTTGGCAAAACTGAAAGAACAGATGTCATCGAAAGATAAATAACAAAGGAGCCATTTATGTCGGCATTTTTTATAGCAGGACCAGTGATTGTCTTTTTAATCTTTGTCGCTCCACTATGGCTCTTCTTACACTATCGCAGCAAACGCAAAACAGATAGTGCACTGTCGAGCCAAGATTTAGAGCGCCTTCAGGTACTATCTGAAAAAGCGGAAGCGATGCAGTCCCGAGTCGATACATTGGAGCGCATCTTGGATGCTGAGTCACCAACATGGAGACGCAAGTATGACTAATCGAGAGCTGTATCGTGACCCAGTAAATGGCAAAATCTCCGGTGTTTGCGCCGGAATTGCCAACTACTTTGGTGCAGAGGTTTGGTTGATTCGTATTGTAGTGATTTCTGCAGCGCTGTTGGGCGGTACGTTTTTGGTGTTGTTAGCATACGTCGCGATGGCGTTTATGTTAGAAAAGCAACCAGTGACGTATTCTGAAAATATCCGAGCGCAACAAGAGCACACACTTAAAAGTAAGCCTTGGCAGAAAGGACAAAGTCCGGACCAATTGCTCAGTGTGTTGGAACGCGATTTTGACCGTCTTGATGGCAAAATCCGTAACATGGAAGCGTATGTTACGTCTGATACATATAGGGTGAATCGGGAGTTCAGCAAGCTCTAAACACTCCGCATCCAAAGAAGATTTAAACGAAGCAGGCGCAAAGCCTGCTTTTTTGTCACAAATTACTAATTTTAAAGCACTATTAATCTTTTCAACTCTGGAAGTTCGCCCAGAATTCATCTACTTTAAAAATAATCCCTTAATTTTTTATGGATGAACGTAATGAGAAGATTGCTCATTCCTGTCGCCATCTCGGCTGTGTTGTCGGGGTGTGGTAAAGAACTTCCCCCTGTTCCAGAACCTGAATCCCGCCCCGCAAAGCTATTTACAGTATCTGTTGGCAATGCCCAATTTGAACGACACTTTCCTGCCACGACGGAAGCTGGTGATAAAGCGGTACTGACGTTTCGAGTTCCTGGACTTCTTCAAACGATTGAGGTGAATGAAGGTCAAGTCGTCAGCAAAGGCGATGTATTGGCTTCATTAAACCCTGATGAATATGCTCTGCTTGAACAGCAAGCTCGGGCAAATTTCGCGCTCGCAGACGTGCAGTACAAGCGATACCAAAAGTTACGCAAAGACCAAGTGGTGTCCGAACAAGATTTTGATGAGGCAAAAGCGAATCACAATTCAGCCAAAGCTCAGTGGAATCAAGCAAAGGCAAATTTAAGGTATACCAAACTTGTCGCGCCATATGATGGTACGATTTCATATATTCCAGCAGAAAACCATGAGTATGTCGCCGCAAAAGAAGGCGTGATGAATATTCAATCCAACCAACTGCTTAAGGTGATATTCCAAGTCCCTGACTATCTGCTAAATCGTTACACTCAGGGTAGCGATGTCTCTGCCAGAATGGTCTTTGACGCTTTCCCCGAGCAGTCATTTGACTTGACCTTTCAAGAAATCGATACAGAAGCCGATCCTAAAACCGGTAGTTACAAAGTCACTATGGTTATGGAGCGACCATCAGAAATAGGCCTTTTACCGGGCATGTCTGGCAATGCTTACCTCCTATCTAAAAATGCTGGTGCAACAAAAATTCCTAATTCCGCGCTGCTAGAAGAGAACGGCAAAACATACGTTTGGCGTGTTGATGAGCAAGGCATTGTGTCCAAAGCCGCTATTGAGATGAATGACAAAAACCAAGTGTTAGCGGGGCTTAACGATGGCGATCAAATCATTATCTCTGGTGTTAGTGTAATTGAACCCGGAATTAAGGTAAGAGCCTGGATTAAGGAAAGAGGGTTGTAATATGAAAGGAATCATCTCTCTAGCGGCATTATTTTCAACGTTTCTTCTTGTTGGTTGTGGCGATAAGGCACCAGAAAAAGCTCTTGAGACACCGCGTGTAAGAGTTACCTCATTAGCGGGAAATCGGGTGGATGACAACTTATATTTCCCTGCGGTTGCGAATGCAGCGGATCGCTCTCATTTGAGTTTCCGAGTGGCAGGAGAAGTCAGCCGCATCATGGTAAAAGAGGGCGATAAAGTCACGAAGGGTGATGTTATCGCAACGTTGGACCCTACGGACTATGAGTTGGATGTAGATAATGCGAGTGCGCGTTTTTCTGTTGTTGACAGTCAGTATCGCCGTTCACGTCCTTTGGTTGATAAAGGCCTATTAGCTAAGTCTCAGTTTGATGAAATTGCAGCACAACGACAAATCGCTCTGGCTGAGCTTAAGTTAGCGAAACTCCGTTTATCGTTTACTGCCTTAAAGGCGCCTGTGGATGGGATCATTTCGCGAGTTAATATCGAGCAATTCGAAAATGTCCAAGTCGGACAGCATATCGTCAATATTCATAGTTTGGAGCGAGTTGAGGTGCTGATTCAACTTCCAGACCGGCTCTATGTTAACCAACCGCCAACGGAAGAAAGACTTACCGCGATAAAGGCATTGGTGCGCGTGCCTAGTGGTAACGAGTACAACGCGACCGTGAAAGAATTTACGACTGAGCCAGACCCAACAACAGGCACGTTTACCGTCACATTATCGCTTCCTATGCCGGAAGAAGAATACATCCTAGATGGGATGGCCGTTGAGGTGACCTCCAAAGATAAGAACGTTGGCTTGGATCTCAATTTAGGAATTAATGTTCCTATTGAAGCCATTTTCAATGCGGACGGTGACGAGCTGGGGCGCGAAAACAAATTTGTTTGGGTACTGAATGATGACAATACGGTATCGCGCAGACAGGTTCGAGCAGGTAAAGCATCTAAAACGTCCATTCAAATCCTTGATGGTCTCATGCTCAAAGACAAAGTTGTGATTGCCGGTGTTTCTCGGTTAAGGGATGGCATGAAAGTGGAAGTGATACAGGAAATGGCTACGCAGGAGGCCGGTCTATGAGCGATCTTAATAAATCAGTGCCTCAAAGTGATGATGATGTGACCGGTATTGCTGCGTACTTCATCCGAAATCGTGTCATCAGTTGGATGGTCGCACTGATCTTTTTGATTGGTGGTATCGCTGCATTCTTTGGGTTAGGGCGTCTTGAAGACCCTGCTTTTACCATCAAAGATGCCATGGTGGTGACCTCTTACCCTGGTGCGACGCCGCAACAAGTCGAAGAAGAAGTGACTTATCCGATCGAAAAAGCGATTCAGCAGCTTACTTATGTTGATGAAGTGAATTCGATTTCTAGCCGAGGATTATCGCAAATCACGGTCACGATGAAGAACAATTATGGCCCTGATGATCTGCCACAAATCTGGGATGAGTTACGCCGTAAAGTGAATGACCTTAAAGGGACGTTGCCTCCGGGTGTGAATGAACCTCAAGTGATCGATGATTTTGGTGATGTTTACGGGATTTTGTTAGCGGTGACTGGCGACGGTTATAGCTATAAGGAGCTACTGGATTACGTCGATTACTTACGCCGAGAGCTCGAACTGGTTGATGGAGTGAGCAAAGTTTCGGTATCCGGGCAGCAGCAAGAGCAAGTTTTCATCGAAGTATCGATGAAAAAGCTGAGCAGTATAGGACTTTCTCCCGATACGGTCTTTAATCTTCTCTCGACGCAAAACGTGGTTTCTGACGCAGGGGCGATCAGAATTGGTGACGAGTACATCAGAATTCAGCCGACTGGCGAATTCCAGAGTGTGGATGAGCTAGGCGATTTGTTGATTACTGAGTCGGGAGCTCAGGGGCTCATCTTCTTGAAAGATGTGGCGGAAATAAAACGTGGGTATGTAGAAGTACCGAGTAATATTATTAATTTTAACGGCAGCCTCGCACTGAACGTGGGTGTTTCTTTTGCTGAAGGTGTCAACGTCGTTGAAGTCGGAAAAGCATTTGATCATCGCCTTGCCGAGCTAAAGTACCAACAACCTGTCGGTATCGAAATTTCCGAAATTTACAGTCAGCCTAAAGAGGTGGATAAATCGGTTAGCGGTTTTGTTGTCAGCTTGGCTCAAGCTGTCGGTATCGTCATTATCGTACTTCTGTTCTTTATGGGGCTACGTTCAGGTCTGCTTATCGGTTTAATTTTACTGCTGACGGTGTTGGGTACGTTCATTTTCATGAAGTATCTCGCGATAGATTTGCAGCGGATTTCATTAGGTGCTTTGGTTATCGCGTTAGGTATGCTGGTGGACAATGCAATCGTCGTGGTTGAGGGGATTTTGATTGGTACCCAAAAAGGGCGAACTCGACTCCAAGCGGCGACTGATATCGTTACCCAAACCAAGTGGCCATTACTTGGGGCAACTGTGATTGCGGTAACTGCATTTGCGCCCATTGGACTGTCTGAAGACTCGACGGGTGAATACTGTGGCACTTTGTTTACGGTTCTGCTGATCTCATTGATGTTGAGTTGGTTTACCGCTATCTCGTTGACACCATTCTTTGCTGACATCTTCTTTAAAGGCCAGAAGATTAAACAAGGTGAAGGGGAAGAAAATGATCCATATAACGGGGTTATTTTCGTTATTTATAAAAAGTTTCTTCAGTTTTGTATGCGTCGTGCTTGGTTTACCGTTGTGGTGCTGATTGCGGGATTAGCGGCAAGTGTTTACGGGTTCACCTTTGTGAAGCAAGCGTTTTTCCCATCTTCGACAACGCCGATTTTTCAGTTAGATGTATGGATGCCAGAAGGAACTGATATTCGAGCAACCAACACAACGCTTAAAGAGTTAGAAAGTTGGTTAGCTAAGCAAGAGCATGTTGACCATATCACGACGACCGCGGGTAAAGGCTTACAGCGCTTCATGTTAACGTACGCGCCCGAGAAAAGTTATGCGGCTTATGGTGAGATAACCACTCGTATGGAAAATTACGAAGCGTTGAAACCATTAATGGCGAAGTTTCGAGAGTATTTAAAAGCCAACTACCCAGAAATCAATTACAAGCTCAAACAGATTGAGTTAGGTCCAGGTGGTGGTGCAAAAATTGAAGCGCGCATTATTGGCTCTGATCCAACCGTCCTTCGTACGATAGCCGCTCAGGTCAAGGACATCATGTACGCCGATCCTCAGGCAACAAATATCAGGCATGATTGGCGTGAACGAACCCAAGTTCTTGAGCCTCAGTTTAATGAGAGTCAGGCACGTCGCTATGGCATTACAAAATCAGATGTCGATGACTTCTTGTCCATGTCATTCTCTGGAATGACGATAGGCCTTTACCGAGACGGCACGACGCTCATGCCTATCGTGGCTCGCTTACCTGAAGATGAACGCATCGATATTCGTAACATTGAAGGCATGAAAATATGGAGTCCAGCACAGAGTGAGTTTATCCCACTTCAACAAGTCACAATGGGTTACGACATGCGTTGGGAGGATCCTATCATCGTACGTAAGAACCGTAAGCGTATGCTCACTGTGATGGCAGACCCTGATATTCTTGGTGAAGAAACCGCATCGACGTTGCAAAAACGTTTACAGCCCCAAATCGAAGCGATTCAAATGCCTCCTGGCTATTCACTAGAATGGGGGGGGGAATACGAATCTTCAGGTGATGCTCAAGAGTCGCTGTTTACTACCATGCCAATGGGGTACTTGTTCATGTTCTTGATCACCGTATTCCTATTTAACTCTATCAAAGAGCCACTCATTGTTTGGCTTACCGTGCCGTTGGCGTTAATTGGTGTCACCACCGGTTTGTTAGCACTCAACACGCCGTTTGGTTTTATGGCTTTGCTCGGCTTCTTAAGCTTATCGGGAATGGTGCTCAAAAATGGCATCGTATTACTGGACCAAATTGAAATAGAAATGAAATCAGGTAAAGAGGCTTATGATGCGGTCGTTGATGCTGCGGTAAGCCGTGTTCGTCCTGTGTGTATGGCTGCAATCACGACGATCCTTGGTATGATCCCACTATTACCAGATATTTTCTTCAAACCAATGGCGGTTACGATTATGTTTGGTTTGGGCTTTGCGACAGTCCTGACACTGATTGTCGTGCCAGTGTTGTATCGTTTGTTCCATAAAGTGGCAGTACCGAAACAGGCTTAGTGCTACTGATATAACGATGAAAAATATCGCGCCTCTAGCTCATCAGTTAGAGGCGCTTTTTAAGGAAGAATAATGACAGAACAAAAAACGTGTGCGTGGGCGATGAATCACCCATTAGAGCGCGAATATCATGATTCCGAATGGGGCGTGCCAGTATATGACGACCAAGTCCTGTTTGAATTTATTACGTTGGAAGGTGCACAAGCTGGGCTTAGTTGGATCACCATTCTTAAAAAGCGCGAAGGATATAGAGAAGCGTTCGAGAACTACGACCTAGATGCGTTGGAACAAAGAAATGAAGAACGCGCTGAATACATCGTGGAAAACTTCGATGTTGTAAGGCATCGCGGAAAGATTAACTCGGTTTTCAGTAATGCCAAAGCGGCCAAAGCGTTAATTGCTGAATACGGAAGTTTATCAGACGCGTTGTGGCAGTTCGTGGACGGCGAACCAATCGTCAATCAATGGCAGCATATGAGTGACGTACCAGCTTCGACAGAGCAATCCAAAGCCATGAGTAAGTTCTTAAAAAAGAAAGGCTTCAAGTTTGTCGGTGAAACCATCTGTTATGCTTTCATGCAAGCCGTCGGCATGGTGGATGACCATATCGTTGGATGTCCTAAAAAGCAGAATAAGTAACGTTTGGCTTATTAAGTTTATGTTGTTAGTTCTGGTTATCATGAATACGTTCCAAAGCTTCGATTCGACGCCATTGAGTGGCATCGAAGCTTTGCTTTCTTAAAGCAATGATTTCTGCCTGTTTTTCGTCTTGCCCTAGAAAATCCCTATTCAGAATATCTTGACGCTGTTTTAAGTAAGTGGCGAGTTGAGTCTCAAATGATGCTCTTTGCTCATCAAGCTTTTGCAGCCTTTGCGCTCCAGCGTCTCCCACCAGTGCAACACGGGCGATGTACTTATCTTGTGAATCAAGCTGAGAAGCTCGCTCGAGTTGCTCCGTTAATGCGTTATTGCGTTCACTCTCTCGGATGTAATCCGGTTGTTCTGATAACGCTTGATTGAGAAGGTGTGTTTGACTCTCGATATCCGATGCCTGTTTTTTAATCGTCAGCTTTTCCAATGCTAGTTGGCGAAGTCGGTTTTCTTCGTCAAACAATTGAGCTATCTGGACCTCGCTAAAGTATTGAAGTTGTAAATTCAGTATCGCTTCATTCAGCATGGTTAACTGTTCAAGCGTTAGTTGGTTATGCTCAAAAGGCTCCAATGCAGAGAGCGCTTGCTTGTAGGAAAGGTAGGTCTGGAAGAGTTTGGCATCAATATTCAGTGTTTGTTTTGCTAAAGTGTCATCATTGACTTCCGCTTTGATCGTATCGAGATCTTCTTCGCCCAGTCGGCTAAGAGAATATTCGAAGAAGTCTTTTGGGGAAGAGACATCGGCGGCTATATCTTGCTGAGATTGCGAATGGTTAGAGGTTGTCTCTTGTTGTTTGTCGCTTTGCAACAGAGAAAGCGCTCCCACGCCAAATATCGAGAGCAGGATAAAAGTGGTGAGAGCGACTTTCTTCATTGTGATGACCTCTTATAAACCTTGAAGTTTGAGACGATTTGCATGTTGGCGATAAAGCGTGACTGGATCGGTTTCAAAAAGATGATGAATACCGAGTAGACCGTTAATTTCATCCAAATGGTTCATTTGATAATCATCACGTATGACTTTGCCTAAATGTGTGCTGCACGCACCAACTAAGCCATCATTCGGCCCATCAAAGGCTAAGCCAAGTACCATCATGGCAGCGTCAGTCGGATCGAAAACGTTTGTAAAAGTGGATGATCCGGTCCATGAGTAGTAATAAACGCCATTTGAAGCTAGCAAGTCGCCATTACCACATTCGCTAGTAGGCACTCCCTCTGGGTAGTGCTGGTTAAACGCCAATGATCCTTCCGTGGTTAATGCTGCTAGTGAGGCTAAAGGGTCTTGGTCGAGATCAGAACCGCCTGATAGAAGATTAATAAGAGTGGTTAAGCCTTGCGCCAGTTTTACCGCGAGCTGCTCACTACCAGAACCCTCAGATACGGTGCCACGAACTAAATCTGCCACTTTAGACCCTTTATTAACGCCACCGATACTCGTAACTGATGCGACTAGGTCAGGACGGACAGAGGCGACGTAGCGCGTTGTTGGACCACCATGACTGTGACCGATGAGATTGACTTTCTCTGCGCCTGTTGCAGCAAGTAAGGTTTCTACTTGAGCAAGCAGTTGCTCCCCTCTAACTTCGCTGCTGTTGGTCGCGGATACCTGTGCTACATAAACTTTAGCGCCGTCTTTCGTTAAGGAATGTGGTATTCCGAAAAAGTAATCTACGCCTGCCAGGGTATCAAAACCAAATAATCCATGAACCAGAACAATCGGATACTTGGTTTGGGTATAACCCGTTGCGGCGTGTACGGTGGTTATTGGGACGGTAATTAAGGTAAAAAGAATTAGCGCTATGAATTTGAGTTTCAAAACTATCTCCTTGTGGTATGACCTCTTATGAATAATAAAAAGTAGGAGAGAAACTCTAAATTTGGAAAGTCTATTTGTGGCACATTATTTCATTCTGTGACTGCTCAATTGAAAAACAACACAAATGATTAACATTAACGAATAGCTGGTGGGAATGTTAGATAATTCTAATTAAGTCAGCGAGTTATAAAAACGCCCCGCGAAGCAGGGCGATTCAATTACTATTTTAGAGAGACTTCTTTTTCTAAAATTAACGCGTTATAGCGTGCAAAACCAGCCTCTAGATCGGCGATCAAGTCATCCACGTCTTCTAAGCCAATATGAATTCGAACTAAAGTGCCCTCAAAGTATGGGTGCGCTACGGTTCTCAAGTTGTTAAAGCTCTTTGGTTCGTTAGCTAGAATGAGGCTTTCATACCCGCCCCAAGAATAACCCATACTGAAGTGTTTCATACCGTCAAGCAGAGCCGTCGTCGCTTTTGGATAAGACGTTTTGAGAACAAATGAAAACAAGCCGTTTCCACCAGTGAAGTCACGTTTGAAAAACTCATGGCCAGGGCACGATTCCAATGCTGGGTGGCGGACATGATCAACTTCCGGACGAGAAGTCAGCCACTTGGCGACTTTCAAGCTACTTTCTGCGTGTTGTCTTAGGCGAACATCCAGCGTGCGAATACCACGAAGGCCTAGGTATGCGTCGTCAGGAGAAACGCACTGACCCATCAAGTAGCTTTGTTCACGCAGTTGGGGCCAGTATTTTTCGGAAGCTACGGCTGTACCTAACATTACATCAGAGTGACCAACTATGTATTTGGTGGCGGCTTGAATGGAAATATCGACACCATGTTCAAATGGTGAGAAGTTCACGCCAGCTCCCCATGTGTTATCAAGCATCACAATAATATCGTGCTTATGAGCAATGCGCGCCAATGTTGGTACGTCCTGCACCTCCATTGTGACTGACCCCGGAGATTCTAGGAAAAGGACTTTGGTATTTGGTTGAATCAAATCACGAATACCTTCTCCAATCATCGGATCATAATAGGTAGTTTCGATGCCCATTTTCTTCATGATGATATTACAAAAATCACGAGTTGGTTCGTAACAAGTGTCCACCATCAGAATGTGATCGCCAGTTTCGACGAAAGAGAGAATCGCATTTGAAATTGCTGCCGTCCCACAAGGGTAGAGAGCACAACCTGCTCCACCTTCAATCTCAACCATTGCATCTTGAAAAGCGAAGTGCGTGTTAGTGCCACGGCGACCATAAAATAATGTTTTATTGGTACGGTTCATGGTGGCTTGGTTCTTCTCTGCAACCGTGTTGAATACCACGGTTGAAGCGCGTTGAACGGGTGGGTTTACAACACCGTTTGTCCACTTTTTATCGCGGCCAGCGGTAATGAGCTTGGTTTTTTTGCCCTCTGACATAAAAGTTCCCTGTCTTAAATATTACGATTTTGATTATTTAAAACATGGACGACATAACGTTTGCAAGGGAAAAGTCAACTATCACCCAATAATAGCCGAGATTATCGAGTGAAGGCGTCAAAGCTGAAAGGTTGAGTTGTAGGCTTAGAGTGTATCGCTAAGGTGGAAAACGTAAGTAGAACAAACCTCCAGCAAGATATTTGAAGCGCTGGAGGTTTTTTTAGTCGGTGTATTTGAGGTATTAGAGGAGTGGATTGAAGAGATAGAACACTCGCTCTAAGAATCGAGAAAATAGGCTTCTTTTCTCCCATTCTTCCAATACAACAGTGTGAGATTGCTTAATATAGCTATCTTGTAACCAAGACATTTGCTTTGTGAAC
The DNA here is from genome assembly GCF_000024825.1 of Vibrio antiquarius. Lineage (NCBI taxonomy): Bacteria > Pseudomonadati > Pseudomonadota > Gammaproteobacteria > Vibrionales > Vibrionaceae > Vibrio > Vibrio antiquarius. The sequence goes on along the minus strand of NC_013456.1, from coordinate 2,433,872 downwards.
TCTTCGTCGTCAACGGCGAGGGTAACTTCGAAGTTCAGCCACAAGCTGCGCATATCCATGTTTACGGTGCCAACTAAACAGAATTGGTCGTCAATTACGACGGATTTCGTATGCAGCAAACCACCATAAAACTCATAGATTTTGACTCCTGCACACAAAAGCTCACTATAAAACGCGCGTGACGCCCATTGCACCATCATCGAGTCATTTTTATGTGGAATAATGAGTTCAACATCAATGCCTCGTTGTGCTGTCATCTTTAACGTTTCAAGTAAGTCTGCATTGGGCACGAAATATGGCGTTGTAATTCGTACCGAGCGATTGGCTTGGTTGATTGCCAATGTTAATACTTGATAGATCAGATATTCCGGCATACCAGGGCCAGAAGGCACAACCTGAATAGGGTGTTGGAATTCACTCTCATCGATCTTGCATTCAGGTAGTCTCGGTAAATGACGTTCGCCAGTTTCGACTTCCCAATCCCAACAGTGGATAGCACTCAATACGTTTACCGTTGGTCCCGTAATGCGAACCATGATGTCCACCCAATGCCCGACGCCACTGTTTTGTTTGAAGTAAGCCGGGTCAACCAAGTTCATTGAACCTGTATAAGCAATTTCATCATCAATTACGATGATCTTGCGATGTTGGCGAAGATCAAGACGACGTAAGAAAATACGCCACATCTTCACTTCTAGCGCTTGAATAACTTCAATTCCAGCATCCTGCATCATTCGATACCAAGGACTTCTGAAAAAACGTGGACTACCTGCTGAATCGAGCAATAGTTTGACATCTACGCCGCGTTTAGCCGCTTGGATAAGTGCAGAAGCGACAGAGTCAGCCAAACCACCTGGATGCCAAATGTAGAATACCATTCGAATACTGCTCTGCGCGTTTTCGATGTCTTCAATAATGGAATGCAAAATCTCATTAGGTGACTGTTGCAGCGACAATGTATTACCGCTCAATGCGGGAAGACCAAGGCGGTTGTTACAAAGTTCATCAATTCGGTAGATGTGCCTTCCCATCGTTTCTGGGTTGTGCGCGTTACAGTCGTTCAACTGACTGAACCACTTCTCGAATGGTGTAAACATCTCTTTTGCGCGTTCGGCCCGTTTTCTGCCTAAGTTCAGTTCACCGAAGAGGAAATAACACGCGACACCCAGAACGGGAAGGATATAAATGATCATTAGCCAAGCTAAAGACACGCTCACTGCACGGCGCTTTAAAACGACACGAATGGTCACACCTGCGACCAGTAACCAATATAGCCCGATGCCAGCTAAAGTAAGAAAGTGATAAAACTTGTCCATATACGCTCAGAGTAATATGCCCTTCTAGGATATTAAGCATAAAAGTGGGTTGGGGGAATAGATTTCCCATTTAGACGTGGGATTGACCTTATATGAGGAACGAATTTCATAACAGCTGATTCTGTTATTTTAATGTGAAAAATAAGGTCATTCTTTAACTTTTGAACAAAAAAGCAGCATTTAACCTGCGTAACTCGACACTTGTGCGATAAATGTACTTTTTTGGGGTTCCAATTTTAAAGGGGAGCTGCTTTACTTTCTAGACATAGTGCGTCGAACGCTTATTTTATAAGTGTACAATAATTTTTACATAAACTTTTTAGACGCCTATCTCTATGCATACACAACAAACTAATTTTGGAGAAAAAGCGTGGCTACAACTAATACAGCAGCACCACGTGATACGTGGGGGTCTAAACTAGGCTTCGTAATGGCAGCAGCGGGTTCCGCTGTCGGTTTAGGCAATATATGGAAATTCCCTTACACAGCAGGTGAGAGTGGCGGCGGTGCATTCGTTGCTATCTATCTTATCTTTGTAATTTTTATCGGCTTTAGCGTGATGCTGACAGAGTTCGCTATTGGTCGTAAGACAGGTCTTTCTGCCGTAGGTGCATTCAAAACAACTGACCGACGCTGGACGTTCACTGGCGTTATGGGAGTCTTCAGTGGTCTTTTGATCATGGGCTTCTACCCTGTGGTTGGTGGTTGGGCATTGGCCTACATCTTTAAAGTGGGTGGTGGTCTACTCAGCGCGCCAGAAGCAATTGGCGACAGCTTTGGCGGTTTCATCTCAGATCCGATTCAACCTTTAATGTGGATGGGTGTTTACCTGTTCCTTAACGTCATGATTGTGATGAAAGGGATTTCGGGTGGTATTGAGAAAGCCGGTAAGGTTCTGATGCCGCTTCTGTTCTTAATCCTAATCGTTGTTTCTGTTAAGGGCTTAATGCTGCCAGGTGCAATGGCTGGCCTTGAGTTCTTATTCATGCCGGACTTTTCTAAAGTCGACAGCAATGTGGTTCTTGCTGCACTAGGGCAGGCGTTCTTCTCACTTAGCTTAGGTATGGGTTGTATGATGACGTACGGTTCTTACCTGAAGAAGAAAGAGAACCTAGTTCAAACAACCGGTATGGTTACTGCGATGGATACAGGTGTCGCGATTCTTGCTGGTGTTGCTATGTTCCCAGCTATGTTTGCCTTTGGCATGGAGCCTGCGGCAGGCCCTGGTCTTGTATTCGTTGTCGTTCCTCAACTATTTGCTGAAATGGGCGGTGTGATTGGGTTGCTATTCGCGTTGCTATTTTTCATCGGCTTGACGGTGGCGGCATTAACTTCTTCAGTATCACTATTGGAAGTTGTCGTGTCTTACCTAATCGATGAGAAAGGCATGAAGCGCTCTAACGCTGTTCTGTCTGCAAGTGCAGTTATGGCGGCATTATGTATTTTTGCGTCACTATCGTTAGGTGGAATGGGACCAACGCTGTTTGGTACCGGTGCCTTTGATATCTTCGACTTGCTAACGGACAAAATCTTCCTAGCGGTTGGTGGTATGTTGGTTTGTATCTTTGCTGGATGGCGCCTAAGCCGTGCTGAGCTAGAAAAAGAGATCACTAATGACGGCGAAGTATCTTTCCCGCTATTTGGATTGTGGTACAACCTAGTTAAATACCTGATTCCTGTTGCGATTGCTATTGTTGCCTTCATGGGGATTAAGTCGGGCTTTGACAGTGGCAAAGGTGAAATCATGCTGCTGGGTATCGCGATCATTGGTCTTGCTGGTATTTTCTCTAGAAAGCTCTAGCTCAGGCCTTGGGGCAAGCCTCGATAGCTTTGTCCGATAACTTATGTATACTGCTGGCTCCAAACGTGGAGCCAGTTTTTTTATGTTCGATATTCTACATACCCATCCCGATTTTCTGATCATCAATAAGCATCCCAACGTCTCTGTTCATAAAGACGATGGCGACACAATGCTGCTGCAAGAAGTGGCCAAGCAGAGTGGTGATGAGCAGCTCTATCTTATCCATCGCTTGGATAAAATGACATCGGGTATTCTGTTCCTCGGACGCAACGCCAAAGCGGCCAGTGCGTTATCGCAAGCCTTCGCTGACCGCCAAGTGGAAAAGTTCTATCTGGCGATTGGCTCTAAAAAGCCGAAAAAGAAACAAGGTTTGGTCGTTGGTGATATGGAGCGTTCGCGCCGTTCATCATGGAAGCTGGTCAACAGCAAAAATAACCCAGCCGTTACCCAGTTTTTCTCTCTTGCGGCAGAGCCAGGAGAGCGCCTATTTTTATGTAAGCCACACACTGGTAAAACGCATCAAATCCGCGTGGCATTAAAATCGGTTGGCTCAGGTATTGTTGGTGACCCGATTTACAATGCAGGCAATGAGGCTGATCGCGGTTATCTGCATGCATTTTCACTTTGCTTCCAATACCGAGATGAGCAATATCGCTTTGTTTGCGACCCACGAGAACACAAAATGCTTGGTAAAAAATGGCACAGTGAGACCGTCTCTCAGGGTTTGGATACTTGGCTTTCCCCTTGGGAACTGAACTGGCCTACGATCAAATAACCGTCACAAAGAAAACTAATAAGAGAACTCGATGCAAGCATCACAACTTCCGCTGTTTTTTCAGCATCTAGAAACCGAGCTCGCGCAAGCTCCGAATGAAATTCGTCGACTGTTTCATGGTCGTGGCCGTCGTTTTGAGGGCCTAGAGCAAATTACCTGTGATTGGTTACAAGGTCAGTTGGTCATCAACTTGTTTAAAGAAGTTGATGACGTGTTTCTCGCTGAGCTGAAAAGCGGCCTCAATGCGGTGGCACAATCACAACAGTGGGCAAATAAGCAAGGTCGCACTATGGTTCTTCAGCACCGTTATGCCGATGGTGCGCCTTCAGAAGTGCTTGTCGGTGAATTAGACGCTCGCCCTGTCGTTGAAGAAAGCGGTTTGAAATACCAATTGGATATTGGCCGCAATCAAAACTTCGGTCTGTTTTTGGACATGCGCTACGGTCGTGATTGGGTTCGCGAACATGCGAAGCATAAAAACGTGCTCAACTTGTTTGCTTACACGTGTGGCTTTTCTGTCGCTGCCATTGCGGGTGGCGCAGATAAAGTGGTTAACGTCGACATGGCAAAAGCGTCGCTGTCTAAAGGTCGTGAGAACCACAAGCTAAATGGTCATAACATCAACCAGGTAAGCTTTATGGGGCACGATATCTTTAAATCGTGGGGTAAGATTAAAAAATCTGGTCAGTATGATTTGATTATCATCGATCCGCCGTCATTCCAGAAAGGCAGCTTTGCGCTGACTAAAGATTACAAAAAGATTCTACGTCGGTTGCCAGATTTGTTGGCAGAAGGCGGTCAAGTGATGGCATGTGTGAACTCGCCATCTGTGACAAGCGACTTCTTGATTGAAAGCATGAAAGAAGAAGCGCCACAACTGACGTTCCGCGAGCGTCTGGATAACCCGCCAGAGTTTATGGACGTAGACAGCGAAGCAGCATTGAAAGTGTTGTTATTTAGCTAAAAGACTTTTGTTGCAACAGAAGTAACATCAAAAAAAGCGCCGCGAAACAACTAGACAGACGTATCGCGGCGCTTTTTTGTATTTGGAAAACTAACCAATCTGCACTTCAAGATCCGCTTCGATGGTTGATGAGCAGGCGAGCACATAGCCTTGTTCAATTTCTTCTGGCGTTAATGTTTCTAGGCTGGTGGAAGAGACGTTGCCTTGACGAACCTTGCATTTGCACGAGCCACAAATGCCGCTACGACAAGCGACGATTAATGGTAAACCTGCGCCTTCAAGCACATCGGCCAGTACCTGACCTTTTTGCGCATCGATGGTTTGAGCAAAGTCAGGAACAGAAACACGAACAACTTCATCGGAGACCGATGTTTCTGCGCCAGTCGCAGGCGTAAAACTCTCTTGGTAGAAGTTCGTCATGTCAAAACCAAGGTCATTCAAATAGCCGTGAACATCTTGCATGAACTGGCTTGGACCACACAGGTAAACGGTGCGCTGTTTGAAATCAGGAACAAGCTCTTTAAGCCAGTCGGCATTCAAACGACCTTGTGGGTGTGACGTTCCTTCGCGGTTTTTTAGCAACAGCTTTAAATGGAAGTTTGGATACACAGCGTCGAACGTTTCTAGCTGATCGTAGTAAATCGTCTCTTCGGGGCTGCGCGCGATATGAAGAAATGCGATGTCCACATCGTTGTCGTTTTCATCTTGATTACTCAGCCAGTGTTTTGCCATCGAATATACGGGCGTGACACCGCAACCTGCACTGATAAGCAAGGCTTTTGTTTCGCCATCACGTAACACGGGTGGATGGTCGATGCAGTTAAATTCACCTGCTGGTGGTAATGCTTGAACGGTATCACCGAGCAGCAGCGAGTCAACGATGTAGTTCGATACTTTACCGCCAGATACTCGTTTGATGGTGAGTTGAAGGTGATTGTCTTCATTGATCGAGCTGATTGAATAGGCACGAAACTCCATTTTTCCATCAATTTCGACGCCCAAGTTAATAAACTGGCCAGGCTTAAACTGAAACAGAAGTGACTCTGTTAGCTCAGCCAACTTAATGCTGACGGTGTCGTGTGTTTCGAAGTATTTGTCGATGCAACGGAGTGTGACGGGTTGGTTACCTTGCCATTCAAAAAACATAACAATCTCTTTGGTTGTGGCTATTTTTAGTTCGAAATAGATAGCGCCTCCACGTAAGGAGGCGCGTAACAAGCAAGTTTATTAAGCTGCTAGGATGGCTTTTAGATCATCCTGAACATTGCCAATACTGCGCATATCGAACTTCTCTTGGATGATCGCGATTAGGTTTGGCGTTAGGAATGCCGGTGCAGTAGGGCCTGTGTAAATGCCTTTCACGCCCAATGCAAATAGCGTTAGCAAGATAACGATCGCTTTTTGCTCGAACCAAGAAAGTACAAGCGTGAGTGGCAGTTCATTGATGTCACAGTCAAACTCTTGCGCCAGTGCAAGTGCAAGCTGGATTGCAGAGTAAGCATCGTTACATTGGCCCACATCCAATAGGCGAGGGATACCGTTGATATCGCCGAACGTATTCTTGTTGAAGCGGAACTTACCACACGCCAAGGTCAGGATTAGCGTATCTTCTGGCGCTTCAGCCGTAAAATCGGTGTAGTAGCTGCGTTCCGCTTTATCACCATCACAACCGCCGACTAGGAAGAAGTGTTTGATGTTGCCTTGCTTCACTTGGTCGATAACCGCAGGGGCGGCGTTCATCAGTGCATTGCGACCAAAACCAACCGTGATGTGGTGTTCGATTTCATCGTGTTGGAAACCGTCTTGCGCTAGAGCACATTCAATCACTTGGCTAAAATCATCGCCTTCGATGTGAGCCACACCAGGCCAGCCAACAATACTACGGGTGAATAGACGGTCTGCGTATTGACCCACATTTGGATTCAACAAGCAGTTCGACGTCATTACGATTGCGCCAGGGAAGTTTGCGAACTCTTTCTGTTGGTTTTGCCATGCGCTGCCGTAGTTACCGACAAGATGAGAGTATTTCTTCAGCTCAGGGTAGCCGTGTGCAGGCAGCATTTCACCGTTGGTGTAAACGTTAATGCCTTTGCCTTCGGTCTGTTGCAGGATTTTTTCTAGGTCATGCAAATCATGGCCAGAAACAAGAATACATTTACCTTTTACTGGCTTGACGTTCACCGTGGTTGGTTCTGGATGGCCGAAGGTCGTTGTTTCACCTTGGTCGAGCATTTCCATCACTTTGTAGTTCATCAGACCAATGCGCATTGAGCAATCAAGTAGTTCGCCGAGATCTTCAGGATCTGTGCCCAACCACGCCATGATTTCATGGTATTCGGCATAGATATCGTTGTTGGTTTGCTCAAGAACACGTGCGTGCTCCATGTACGCGGCTGCACCTTTAAGGCCGTATAGGCAAAGTAGGCGTAGGCCAATAACATCTTCATGTACTTGGTCTTTACCACGGTTAACCGCGACTTGCGGAGCAAAAGCTAAGATTGCTTCTGCGCTGTTTGGTAGCTCAAAGTGAGCAACCGCAGGAATGTCAGCGACTTCGGTATCGGCAAGCGTTGCTGCCGACATCACTTGCTCTTTTAGCAATGCTTTGTACGTTGCTGCTTGAGAAGTCAGCTCTAGGACACGTTCAGGGTCGAAGTTTACGTTCGTCAATGTAGAGAAAAATGCTTTTGGTGCCCATTGGTTGATTTCATCGTTAATGATGTTGAATTCAAGTGCTTTTGATGCCCAAAAAGAAACCCCTTGCAGTGTGTAAACCAACACGTCTTGTAGGTCTGATACTTCAGAAGTTTTGCCACACATGCCTTGTGCAAAAGAACAACCTTTAACAGCAGGGGTTTGAATTGTCTGTTCACATTGAATACAGAACATATTGGGTTCTCCAGTGATTGTTTTAATAGTCGTGATGTTGACCACTAGAGAGCAGAATGTGTGCCAATTATTATCTTATTGATTTATATTCAGTTTTATCGTTTTTGGATGAGTGATTGATGTAATTAAGACAACGCAGTTGATGTCTTAATTACATCGGCTTCTTGTGGTTGGTTATTTATTGATCCTGAGCTTTTTACCCATCCGATATAAGTTCCCGCGATCCATTTGCAAAAACTCCGCTGCTTTTGCCCAAACGCCACCAGTTTGGTTCAAAGCATGTTCAATTAAATCACGCTGATAGCTTTCTATCAGCTCTCGCATTGGCTGGCTTTCTTTAGGCAGATAATGCGATGTGTTTTTTACATCATCGAGAGCCAGTGAGGTGTCGAAATGGTTAAGCATGATCGTGCTCGCACCTTGTTGAATGGCGTGTAAAGCCGCGCGAGTTAAAGTGTGTTCGAGCTCGCGTACGTTTCCGTACCAAGGTAAAGACTCCAGTTTAGTCAACACTTTAGGGTGAACGTGCAGATTGGGCGCATTAAATTGTTGGCGTACCTTTTCTAACAGATATCCGGCTAAAACGGGAATATCACCGTCACGGGCACGAAGTGGGGGAACTTGGATTGGGAATACGTTTAAACGGTGGAAAAGGTCTGCTCGAAATGCGCCAGCTTCGACCTCTTTTTCCAGCTGTCGATTGGTCGCGGCAATGATGCGCACATTGACCATCAAATGCTGATCGCTACCTACACGTTGCAGCTCGCCTTGCTGAATCACACGTAGCAATTTTGCCTGTAAAATCAAAGGCAGCTCGCCCACTTCATCAAGGAAAATCGTCCCGCCGTCTGCCAGTTCAAACTTACCGGCGCGGTGGCTATTGGCTCCAGTGAATGCGCCTTTGACATGGCCAAACAGTTCACTCTCAGCCAGACCTTCAGGCAGGGCCGCGCAGTTTACGTAGATCATCGGCTTATCGCTACGATGAGATTGCGCGTGCACCGAGTGCGCGACCAGTTCTTTACCAGTACCGGTCTCTCCTGTGATAAGTACCGCGTAATCCGATTGAGCAACGGTCGCAATGTTGTTTCGTAACTGGTTGATCTGCGGGCTCAAGCCCACCATTTCGCCATGTTGGGAACGGGCTTGTTGGATAAGGGTTTGAGTGACGCTTTTCTGCTTTTGGTTTTGTGCTTTGAGCGCTTTTAATTGAGCAATGTTACGCAATGTCGCAGCGGTCAAAGCCGCCAAGGTTTCGATAGCGACAGGGTCAATGTCATCAAACGCGCCCACCGTTAGAGCATCCATAGTTAGTGCGCCAACAAGTTGTCCTTCCACATACAAGCTAAAGCCCATGCAATCGTGAACATCAATGCACTGGTCTTCGGTTAATAGTGTGCCGTCAAAAGGATCAGGCAGTGAACAATCGGCATCGAAACGCACCGGTTCGCGGCTATGAATAATGGCATCTAAGCGTGGATGCGCTTTGGGGAAATAGCGACGACCTAAGACCGAGCTGGATAAGCCTTTTACCGCGACAGGAGTCAGAAACCCATCCTCATCGAAGATAAACAGGCAGCTCGCATCACATGGGAATACTTGCGCGACCCCATCAATGAGGTTTTGATATTGCTGTTCGTGAGAGCGGTTAGAGCTGAGGTTTAGCGCGATATTAAGGAGTACGTGGTCAACAGTCGGAGTCATAACAAGCCCAAAGTTATCTGGAATGGGCTCATGCTAGCAACTTGATGTCATTTGAACATCGAAAGGTGTGGGAGATTGATGTTCCATTGACGACGATCAAACTTGATACAAATAGAATCGCGCAAGCCGATAAGTAAGCAATGTACGCTTGCGCGGATTAAGCTCTTCGAAACAAAACAGCAGACCAATGGAACGGAGTCATCGTGTTCAAATTAGCGAGGTACAACCCTTGCGTCATTACCAGACATGTTGATTTGAACCGCTTGGCCTGGCTGAAAAATCATGTTTGGGTTTGCTTCTTGAACGACAGAGATTATTTTTCCATCCTCTAAGCGAATGGTCAGATTCACACCATTTCGTTTCGCGGTTGCTTCAGCGGCTTTACTGCCGGCATAACCACCCAGCAGACCACCACCAATAGCTGCGATATCCGAGCCAGAGCCGCCCCCGACTTTTGAGCCTAATATACCACCCACGGCGGCACCAGCGATTGTACCTATGGCGTTGGATTGGGTAGAGGCATCAATGGTTACTGGTTCAACTTTTTCAATCGTTCCGTAGTAAACCTGCTGAACTTTGCGTGTGTCTGAAGAGCCGTATGCATCTCCGTACGGGTTAGGTGAGGTACAGCCGCTAAGCATAACAATACAAGACATGATGAGCAGCATACCTAGCTTGACGTATTTTTTCATATAGCCTCCGAATGATTTCTCTCCATCCAAAGAGTATATACCCCAATTTAATATATGCTTTAGTGTTATATAAAACAGGTGCTTAGCGGCTGTTCTATCAAGGCAACGTGAACTTCTAAGTGGTTTAATGGCCTTTAAGCGTATGAAACCCAGAGTAAATACGTGTGAATGTGGTAAACCAACATGCTGCACCAAAGATATAAGCAATGACGGCAAAGTGTTGCGGTAACAAACAAAATAGCACCAAACAACCAATGGTTTCAGTACCTTCGGTTAAACCGCTCATGTAGTAGAGAGATTTGTGTTTATACACTGGATTATCGATGCCTTGTTTGCCTGCCATGATGGCAAAAGCCAAAAAGCTACTCCCAGTGCCGACGAAGGAAAAAATCAAAAATGCCCCTGCAATGGCATTTTGTTCTGGATTGGTCAACACAAAACCAAAAGGAATCAAGGAATAGAACAGAAAATCTAAGCTGATATCGAGAAAGCCTCCGGCATCGGTAATGCCTTGAATCCTCGCCAGTGCACCGTCTAATCCATCACAGATTCTGTTCAGCAAAATAAACAGCAACGCCAACAAGCACTGTTCGGCAATCAAAGCCGGTAGGGCAAAACAGCCAAGCACAAAACCAAATACTGTCGTCTGATTTGCGGTGATGCCACATTTATCGAGGTACGTCGCACTGAGTGCCAGCGGTTTGCGGATGAGCTTTATACTCAGGCTATCAAGCATGGTTTGTCTCCCACGGCCAATTTAGGCAGCGGCTGCCATCAGGAATATCATCCTCATCGTGCGTTACCATCAAAGTAGGGATGTTCGCTTGATGTAATTGTTCGACCACCCAATTGCGAAATTGTACACGCAGGTCTTTATCCAACTTGCTATAGGGTTCATCAAGTAGCGCAACTCTCGGCTTTGCCAGCAGCATACGAGTCAATGAGATACGGGCGCGTTGTCCTCCGGAGATTTGATCTGGGAAGGATTCGGCAAGTTTGGTCAATGCAATGTTCTTCAGTGCTTGCATGGCGTGTGCTTTACGCTCCTCACCTTTGATTGAGTTTGGTAGCGCGAAGGCAAGGTTCTCCCACACCGTCAAGTGAGGGAAGAGCAAATCGTCTTGGAATAGAATACCGACCTGACGCTTATGGGCAGGGAGGGCATCCAACTTTTCGTTATCAAGCGTAATGGATCCAGAGTAGTTGAACTCGGCGGATAGGTGCCCAGCAATAGCATCCAACAAAGTGGATTTACCACAACCACTTGGTCCCATCAGAGTAACAATTTCACCTTTCTCTACGGTCATGTTGAACGCTGAAAAAAGCGTGTCGCCATTGGTTTTACGGATGGCGAGGTTTTCGAGACAAAGACTCATTCAGTAGTAAACCTTTTATAGACAAGCGGCGATACTTCACGTGTAAGCGGCTTAGTAGTATCGCAAAAGAGAAGAACAAGAATGGCAGCAGAGCTTGCCAAATGGCGTAAATCGCGGTGACACGTCGGTCAAAACCACTGGATAGCGCAACGGCTTCGGTGGTGATGGTGCTAATGCGCCCAGCCCCTAGCACCAATGTCGGCAGGTATTGCGCCAGACTTACGCTAATCCCAACCGCCCATGCGAATGCAATCGCAGGTAGGAGGATTGGCAGTTTCACTTTTAACCAAGCTTGCATCGGTGTTTTACCCAAGCTGAGTGCGACGCGAGTTAAGCCGTTATCGAAGCTGCGCCACGGCCCGTCTAGCGAGAGGTAAATAAATGGGAATGCGAAGAACACATGCGCCCAGCATACCCAAAAGAAATACGCGTTACTGTTTAAGTACAGCGTCACTACTTGCATACCGAATAGCACGGATAGCTGAGGAATCAGCATTGGGATGGCGATGATGTAACCGGGCACCTGCCAGCGATAACGAAGGCGATACTCATGTGCGATCAAGGCAAGAGCTAGAGCGACGGTCGCGCTGATAACGGCAATCAGCATGCTCTGCTCCAGCGTACCAAGAATACTGTGCCATTCATATTCCCAAAAACGCAGGCTATAGCGGCTCGGTAGTAAATCTGGAAAGCGCCAGCGTTGAGCAAAGCTCCATACCACCATGAGTGGAATCATTAGAAGTGCAAGTAGCGCGATCAGTGAAAATAGGGTTTTACCGGGTAAACGAAACCCGTTTCGACCAGAGTACTGCCAGCGTTTGAAGCCTTTGGTAATACACCATTCCATTAAGCGTGCAAATCCAATCAAAAGGCTAGCGATAGCAAACAACACGACCGCGCCTGCGGCAGCTCTTGGTAGAAGCGATAAATCTGGGTCGTTAAACCACTGCCACACTAAAACCGCAAATGTTGGTGGGTTGGTAGGGCCAATAATCAATGCAACATCAACAACCGACAAGCTGTAAGCCAATACCGCCAGCATTGGAAAGCGCAGTTTTGCTATCCACTGTGGGAACACGCATTTCCACCACGCTTGCGCCGAACTGTAGCCCATCGAATGACTGACTTTTTCAATCTTATCGACTTTCAATTGCTGAAGAATTGGAATACTCATCAACAATAAAAACGGCACTTCTTTAATCGCAAGCATGATGACCAAACCGAGTGCATGCGGGTCTTTAATCAGCAATGCTAAGTCATTCACCGTTTGTGCATTGGGATCGTAACCAAACAGTTGGTTGAGAACACGGACGCCCATACCAGTTGGTGCAAACAAGAACGCAAAGCCAATTGCAAACGCGACATGCGGCATAGCGAGAAGTGGGGAAAGGCTAACTTCAATTTTTCGCCAAAACTTGCTGCCCCACGATGCTTGCAAAATCGCAAATGTGATCAAGCAAGCCAAGTAGCTACTGAAAATGGCAGAGTAGAAAGTCAGCCCGATGGATGTCCAAACACCCTCCCAATCAAAAACAGCGTTAAAGCCATCCAAAGAAAAGTGGTGCAAGCCGATAGGAGGTACATAACCGAGCGCAGAAACCACCACTCCGAGTAGTCCCGGAATGGTAGGTAAAATACAAACAGCGATAATGATTAAATATAGCGCTCTTAACATGGGCTCTTATTAATTCCCGTAGCGTTTCAACCATTCTTTTTCTAAGGCAGATTGCCAACTCGGATGCGGCTCAGCGATAGATTTGAATTGTTGAGTATTTTTAGCCGAACCTGTTAGGTATTGGCTGCTTAGCACTGAAGGATCGCCCCAGATGTTTAGGTTACCTTTGCGAGACTGTGCTTCAGGGTTCAATAAAAAGTTTATCGCAACTTGCGCACCGGCACTGGCATTTGCGTTCCAAGGAATCGCTAAGAAGTGAATGTTTGAGAGTGCACCTGCGTCCATCGCATACGCTTTGGTGCTGTCTGCAAGATTACCACTTGATTGTGCAGAGAAAACCGCGTTTGGGTTAAAGGTAATCGCAAGATCAATCTGACCATCATCCAGTAATTGAAGCGTTTCAGCCGTCCCTCCTGGGAATTGCTTACCGCCACGCCAAGCAACTTTATGGAACTCATCTAGGTAAGCCCACAGCGGTTGAGTGATTTGCTCAAATGTTTCACCAGTGACTGGTTTTTGCAAAGCGGGATCGTTGTTGGTCAACTCAATCAACAGTGCTTTAATAAAGCTTGTCCCATGAAACTCTGGTGGGCGAGGGTAAGTTAGGCGATTTGGAAACGCTTTTGCGTAACTCAGCATTTCAGCAAAAGATCGAGGAGGGTTATGCAGGGTTTGCTCATCATGAATAAACACTAATTGCCCCACACCCCAAGGTGCTTCCAGACCTTCAGTTGGCTCTGAAAAATCCACATCAATTGGCAATGATTTATCAACGTACTGCCAGCTTGGCAAGCCTTCAACAAAAGGACCAAACAGCAATTGGTTATCCTTCATTGATTTGAAGTTTTCGCCATTGATCCAAACCATATCAACACTGCCACCGCTGTTTTTGCCCGCGGCTTTTTCTGCGATTAGGCGAGTTGTGGTTTCAGAAATATCAGTGACTTTCACGTGATTTAGCGTCACGTTGTAGCGAGATTTAAGCTCTTTGCCTGCCCATTGGATATAGCGGTTGATCTCTTGGCTACCACCCCAAGCATGAAAATAGACGGATTGTCCGTCGGCTTGTTGTTCGATTTTTTGCCATTCACTAGCAACCGATGAGTTGGCAAAAGAAGATGTCGCGAAAGTGGTGGCTAAAATGCCAACGGTACTGAGTAGCTTTTTCATATCTATTCCGTGTTATGTCTTTTTATTCTCGTTTCCGGCGTTATTGACGTCTAAACAAGTCGCTCCGCTTTGTTACAAGGATAGTAATTCATCTCTCTCTATTATCAATGGCAATCCCAAACGGAATCACTCATTGATTCAAAGAATTATTCTCAATGTGAAGCAAAACGAAGAAAGGACAATTCTGGTGTCGTTTTAGGTATACAAGAGCGGACCGCTTGTTTGACGATATTCTTTCAAGTAATTGAAAATTATTGTCCTCAAGCAACTTCGATATGTTGATTTGGAAGACTGAACCCGCGTCGTAGACGTGGCGTTGAGGGCGTAACGAGGGAAAGAGTTTGTCGTTTTAAACGATTTTGCTAACCGAAACGTGCGAAACAGACATCCTGCCTGCTTTGATATGGATTAGGAGGCATAAAAAAAGCAGCCATTTTATGGCTGCTCTTAGAATATGAAATGGGACTTAGTTTACCCAATCACGCAACTGAAACGTTAGTTCGTGATCGTCATTTTTAAGCATTAGCCCTTCTTTGGTTAGCGTTATATCACTCCATTCAGTAAGAGTTTCAGACATCGCTTGCTCAATTTTCATTTGGTCATCCATACACATCTTCATGGTCATTCCCATTTTTTCGATGCGTAGTTGATTGTTTTTTAGTTCAGCTTGACCAAAGAAGTTGTTACACCCCGCGTTACCATTTGCAGTCAGATTTTCTCCGATTTCTAAGCGAGGCGCTTGCTGACGTTCTTTTAATTCGATGTTTTTACCATCAATCTGAACCAGCTCCCAATTATGGTGCTGTAAATCTTGAGCCGTAATTTCTTTCACATTGTCACCGTTGCTAGCACATGCAGTCATAAGAACAGGAAGAGAGATTGCTGTAACTAACGTTTTTAGGCTAAGCTTCATTTTATAGACTCCGTTTTTAGAAAACGTGGTAAGTATAGGTAATAAAACACTGTTTTTGTCAGCATAAGGTAATAGTTTCGTATTACTGTGACAGAGTCCAGTTTATATACTCAAACGGCTTCAAGGTGCAAGATGTATAGCACTGTTGGGAGCGTATCTTGAAGTCGTTATAATATCATTACAGCACAGCGAGCAAAAAACGGTTAGAGCATGGAGCAACTAGAGTTTTTTACCGTCCCAAACCCTTGCGTTGGTATTTGTAGTGTGGACGAGAAAGGGTATTGCAAAGGATGTATGCGTAAAAGAGAAGAGCGATTTAACTGGCTCACTTATACGCCTGCTCAACAGTTGCATGTGATTAAACTATGCCGTCAGCGCTATAGAAGAAAGGTATTGGCAGGGAAGGGAAAGGCAGAAGAGTCTCAAGAAGAATTATCACCACAGCAAGATCTCTTTTAAATTTCGAATTATCCCGGCTCGGCAATAATCAATGATGAGCCGGGACTGTATTAGCTCTTACTATGCGGTGCGTGTAAGGCAAACTCGTTAAATTAGCGCTACTTCATTGACCAACGGTCACTGACCCATCCCCCAGCATGTTCGTCAAAGTGGCTTCCTGAAAATCGATGATTGAATTCAACATCTAATTTACTAGTAGGGCGTTCATCCATCAGTTGATGAATGTATCTTGCCATAGGGTCCGTGCAAGCTTCGCGCTCTCTACGGGTAACCACTTCTTTGATCATTTGAAGTCTGTAGCTATTGCTGGCTCGTTTCATTTTTGACCTCCTGAACTCGATGGCAGCAGTTTGAACATATTGACGTCCAGATCGCTGCTCATTGGTGAACGCTTGGCGGCGAATCACCTTCGTTTTAGGTCAAAAAGACAAATTGTTTGAGAGCAGTGTTTGTAACGCCATTCACATCTTTCCTAGAATCATCCACTAAGCTACGAAACTTCATAGCGAAAAGTTAGTTGATGAATCTGTATTTTCGAAAGACCTTATCAAACATAGAAGCCCAGCACATGGGCGTCAACAACACAAATGAATAATTTTTGAACACTTTATGAAGGGCGATAATTTTCAGCACTTTAACGAAAATAAAAAACCGAAGCGTCACGCTTCGGTTTTTAGGGAGGCTCTGACGGAACAACTTCTAAAAGCGCTTCACGTCAGAGTGTAAGGTGTTTTTAGCTATTAGTTGCTGGGCAACCTTTCACAGCTTGACCGTTACTGAAATACTTGATGTTTTCTAAGTTCTTGTTGTAGCTATCCGCAGAGATCTGTGGGTTATTTACGAAGAACTCACGTAAAACGTATGCATCGGTTAGCTGGGTAGATTGAACATCGATGATTGGATAGTTATCGCCACCAGCAGCACTGAAGCTGATTACAGAGAATGTGTACGTTGCGTCTAGATCGAAGCCTTTATTGTTAATGTCGGTAATGGTTACTGAGCCAGCATCACAATTTACATCTAAAGTGATGTTATCTAGTTGAGCGTAAGCACCAGAGCCTGCAGATTTCGTCGCAACCACATCTAGGTATTCTTTAACTTCTTTACCTGTCATAGTTGCTTTAGTCACGAAGTTACCAAATGGCTGAACGGTTAGTACATCACGGTAAGTGATATCACCATCTTGGATTGAATCACGCACACCGCCAGAGTTCATCACACCAAAGTCAGCACCTACCGTTTTGTAAGTACGGTATGCTTCGCCCAGTAGATGACCTAGGTTAGTTTGTTGAGAGCGAACTACGTTACGATCACCTTCTAACTTACCCGTCGTATTAGAAATCTTCTCATCTAATAACTCTTGACCTTGCTGTTGGTATGGCAGTAGTAACGCTTTTACCGTCGCATCTTGTTGAATGCGTTCACCGATCACTTCATCGTTGTCGTCCAAAAGGTTTACAGGAATCAGTGCGTAGTTCGCTAAGTGAAGCTTGCCGTCGTAATATTCGAAGTCCGCACGACCCACATATTTACCCCACTCATGCGCTTGCATAATCCAAGTGCCTTTTTGTTGGTCTGGCGCGCAATCATCACCAGGTTTGAAATCAGCATACTCATTGGTACCTGGCTCCATACACACTGGGTTTTGTGAGTGACCACCGATGATAGCGTCTAGTTGTCCCTCTTCAAGAGAGCGAGCGAGCTTCACGTCCCCTGGTGCTTCACTACCATTATTACCATCTTGGTAGTGACCCATGTGCGTCGTTGCAAATACTAGGTCTACTTTTTCGTTTTCTTCGATTTCCTTAAGTACTTTTTTGATTTCAACTTGAGGGTCTTCGAAGTGGATGTTTGATACGTTGTCTGGATTAACTAGCTTCGCTGTGTCCTGGGTGGTTAGACCAATAACAGCGATCTTAAGGCCGTTGATAGTAAATACTTTGTAAGGGTCGAAGTAACGCTCATTGGTATCTTTCTTATAGATATTCGCAGCCAGCATAGGGAAGTCAGCTAGCTCAGCTTGCATATCGAGAATATCTAGTGAGTTATCAAACTCGTGGTTACCGACAGCCATTGCATCGTAACCAAGTAGGTTCATCCCTACGAAGTCTGGAACCGCATCTTGCATGTCTGATTCTGGTACGCCGGTATTAATATCACCGCCAGACAGCAGAATGGTTTCACCGCCTTTTGCTTCGACTTCTGCGCGAATAGATTCGATTAAAGTGTGACGCGCAGCCATGCCATATTCGCCGTCGCTGTTATGCCAAAAGCGACCGTGGTTATCGTTAGTGTGGAGAACGGTGAACTTAGTACAAGAATCTGCAGTCTCGCAGGTTACTGGAGAATTATCGCTGTCTGAGCCGCATCCTGCTAGCGCAGCGCCCACTGCCATTACCAAAAGAGATTTGGAAAACTTCATAAGGGATCCTTTCTTTGTGATTTTGTTATTGTTACGGCGTGAAATATACGGAATTAATGTGAAACTTTAGTGATCTATCTCTTATTTATACTTCTATCGGAGAAATGAATTAATAAGCCTGCAAACTACGTCTCCAATTAAACAGAAATAGTTTTTAGTATATTGAAATTAGAGGGAGGGGGTTATTTTGTGAAGTGGCCAATTGAATGAATGTGGTTTGTGTGAATCAATGCGCATTTTGCGAAGTATAGCGCTGATTTTGGTGATTATTTTGCCAAGTTCATGTTTTTCTTAGCAGCTATGACACAAATCGTTATAAATTTTCGCTCTGATGATGAGGGAAATGTTTTGTATATAAAATGATCACTGTAAAACCCAAACTCGTTTGATCTTGGCTTACTCTGTTTAATACAACCAGAAAGGGTATTTCTCTCTGTACTATAATTGCGACCGTTTAGAAATCTTATGCCTTAGATATCGTTTATTTATTCTTATTCGATACCTTACCGTGTTTATCCCGCTTTCGATACCCGGATGTTAAAACAAATAGATTCAATCTAATGAGCGAAAGTGAAACGTAAATAACGAGGCGTTTTCTTCGGATATTACGATGTGCACTATCATTGAATTAATGAAAATGAAATGGAGTAATGTAAAGCGTTGCATCTGTGGCTGCTCGCTTTGAGCTTCGATTTAAAGAGTAGGGTTGAAAGAATTTGTAAGTGGTGAATTTTAAGAAAGGATAGTAATGAGATACACAGTAAGGAACGCAGTCAGAGAGGAAGCAACTCAAATCGCCAAGATACATGTTGATTCGTGGCAGGTAGCATACAAAGGGTTAATGCCACAGAGCTACATCGATCAGTTTACGATTGAGCGCCGAGAAAGGATGTGGACGCGAGTCATGACTGAGCAACTGGCCCAATTGATCGTCGTTGAGAGACAAGGGGAAATCGTCGGCTTTTTAAGTTACGAACTACCTAACCACACCTGTGAAGATAAAACGGCGTGGGTAACATGTTGCTATGTCTCTCCTTTGCATTATGGGCAAGGGGCAGGGAGTGCATTGTTAGATGAACTAGAAACGCGTCTACTCTCTACGCCCGTTATGCAGATAAGCCTGAAAGCACTGGATACCAATAAACAGGGGCTTAACTTCTACAAGAAGTGTGGTTTTGTACGTACTGGAGAGGAAGAGACGGAAATCATAGACCGTATGACGCTGACGGATCTCACTTTAGTGAAGTACGTTGCCCGTTCATAAATCAATTGTTATATGCCACATATAGTAAAACCCCGGAGGTGGTAAGACTCCGGGGTTTTGAAATTTTTTAGATGTCTCGGTTGGTAAGTCCGATTATCTTTAATGCAAAAGGTTTGGATTTAATCCGATTAATTCCTTGGTAGGGAATTAGATACGGATGAAGTCCATGTGTTCAACTTTTGGCTTGAACGCGTGACGTTGAACGTCTTGTGGCTTAACTTTAACTTCTTTGCCATCGATAACTAGAACTAGGCCTTCGTAGAATTCAGGCTTGTCCATTTGGTTTACGATGTCGTCGTGGTTAAGAACGATAGCTACTGCTGCTTCTTCACCGCCGTATACAACTGCAGGGAATTTGCCAGCGTGACGTAGGCGGCGGCTCGCACCTTTACCTAGTTCAGTACGTACTACTGCTTCGAATTTCATAGTATTTACTCTCAAATTAGTAAAAATCAAATGTTCACAATCAACAATGCGACCTTGTTGTTCGTGGTAAAGCTTGAAACAGGAACTGTTCAAGCGAGCGCGGATACTATCATTCCACTTATAAATGGGCAACCCAAATCGTATCCAAATCAACAAAAAGGTATGATTTAGCTGGGTGGAAGGCTATCCCTTTTAACGCTTTGCTTGGATTTTGTTCACATCGGCTTCATTTTCATCGGTTTACTAATCATGGTCCGAAGAACAAAGTTTATGCGTTATATGCTTTATGTTCGGCTGAGGTGTAAGACTAAAGATGCTTTTAAGCCACCTAAAGCGCTCGCTTCCAGTGTTAATTGACCTCGGTAACTGTGTGCCATTTCACTGACTATATTTAGACCAAGACCTGACCCAGGGGTTGCTTCATCCAATCTAACGCCTCTCTTGATTACTTGACTCAGTTTCTCTTTAGGGATGCCTGGTCCGTCATCTTCAATGATGATGTGTATATTGTCTTTATCCTGAGAGGAGTGCACACGAATCATGTTGTTGGCCCACTTATAGGCATTTTCAAGCAAGTTACCCAGCATTTCGTCGAGATCGGTCTGCTCTACCGCTACATTCAGCTCTGAATCAAGTTCATTAATTAAGGAGATATCTCGGCTCGCATACACTTTATCAAACGCCATTGATATAGCATCTACACGCTCTGCTGGGTTCGATTTCACTGATAAAATATTCATAGACCCCGCCATGCGAGCACGGCCCAGATGGTAATCGATATGATCTTGTATTTGATTGATCGGAGTACGCAGACGGGATTGCGTATCAGGTTCTAACGTCTGTACTTCATTTTTTAGGACAGAAAGTGGGGTTTTTAGCGCATGTGAGAGATTGCCTGCATGATTCCTAGCTCGTTCTAACAACTCCTGGTAATGGAAAAGCAGAGCGTTGAGGTCGAAGATAAGAGGAGAAATCTCTTTCGGATAGGTTTCTTCTAGACTCTTTTTGTTACCAGACTTCAGCTCGGCCAACTCTTTTTGTAACTTCGTAAGCGGACTCAATGACCATGCAATTTGCAGCAAAATGACGGCAAGAACCCCTGCGAATAATAAGCCTAAAATAAGCCAGAGTTGCCCGATTAGCGTTTGCAGGGTGCTTTTGATAGGCTCTTCGTCAATACCAATAATGATATGGATAGGCCCATCGTAATCTGGTAAGTACAGAGCTTTTTCTATGGTAATCAGCTTTTCGCCTCTCGCGCCGTAAGCATCGTTATCCAGACCTTTGTATTCGATTTTTTTGTCCCACAAAGAACGAGAACGCTCGAGACTCGTCTCAGTAGAGGCACTCCAATATAAACCACTGTAAGGTCGGTTAAATCGAGGATCTGAGAGCAGAGCAGCGAGTGAGAGGTGCCCAGTCTCATCGACTTCTAACTGAGCGGCGATTTCATCCATAAAAATGCTCAGCTGTGAGCGAGTGTCGTCAACCATATAGTTGTACACTTGGGTCGGTATCGTCACACCAGCTGCGAGGATCATTGCCGTCAACCAAACGATCGCCGCTAAAACGAGGCGACTTTTGATACTCAGTCGTTTTATTGCGTTCAACGGTAGCCTGTTCTTATTCGGCATTTAATTGGTATCCCAACCCTCGGACAGTTTTGATGATCTTTGGCGCGATTTTTTTGCGAATTCGGCCGATAAAAACTTCGATTGTGTTGGAGTCACGATCAAAGTCTTGTTTGTAAATGTGCTCGACGAGTTCGGTGCGAGAAATTACTTTTTCTGGGTTATGCATAAAGTAAGCGACCACTTTATACTCCAGTGCCGTTAAGCTTACTGCTTGCCCTTGCCACATGACTTTAGAAGTGCGCGTATCCAAGCTCAAGTCGCCAATTTGCATCACAGGAGAGGCGTTACCTGATGCTCTTCGCAGTTGTGCGCGAATACGAGCGATAAGCTCAACCATTTCAAACGGCTTAGTTAGGTAATCGTCTGCACCTGCGTTTAGACCTTCAACTCTCTGCGTTAGGGTATCGCGAGCACTCAGGATAACGACAGGGGTATTGATGTTTTCATCACGAATGCCTTTTAGCACGGTGAGGCCATCCAATTTCGGCAGTCCTAGATCAAGAACAATAGCGTCCCATTCTTCCGATGTCGCGCGATACAGAGCGTCTATGCCATCTTGAGATAATTCTGGTACCCAGCCGGTACTTTCTAATGTTTCGATGATTTGCTCGCCTAAACGAGGGTCATCTTCAACGACAAGTATTTTCATATTGGTGATTCTTATTATGTTTGGAGTGTTATCGACGTAAGCTACGCATTGAGTCGGGATTACGCATTAGACCAGTTTAGTTGTTTTGTGGCTTTAACGCTTTGTTAAAGCTGCGACCTTTGATCTCAAGCATTTCCAGCGTGGCGGCGTCATACTCAACTTTCAGGACGCTATTGTTGTACAGGATTTTCAATTCATACACCCAAGCATCATCATCTTCTTCAAGCTCGACCTTGATGATGCGGCCGTATAGGTCGTTTTCTACTGCGGCGTAAAGGTCCGAAAATGGTCGTATATATCCTTGTTGAACCGCGCGATAGACCTCATCTTGATCTTCATCGAATTCAATACGTGTTCCAGGCTTTTCGACATCTTGCACGATGGCGTGACCATTTTGTGATGCATAGTAGTCGTCATGCTTGGCGAAACTTGGTGCACACATCAATGTCGTGATAAGGCCGAAAAGTAACGCAGAATGTTGAGAAGTCGTTGCTTTATACATAGTCAAACCTTTTCTAGAACGTTAGCCGCAGTATATCGGATATAGATGAACAGAGAGTGAATCATCGAGTTCAGTTTTACTATATGTTGCAGACGTTATTTCAACTCGTCTTCAAAAATTTTGTCTCGCAATTTCCAAAAGCGACCGGATTTCCTTGCAATAACAAACTGAGGTAAACGGAAACGATGTTGATTGGCAACAACACGTGTCGGTGAAGCCTCTTCAAAAGGGCGATGCTTGTCTGCCAAGTGAGGGCGCACAAATTGGTCTTTAAACGTTTGTTTTTGTTTTTTGGTACTCAATGACCAAAACTCATGAACTAACGCATTGCCTTCGCCTTGGTATGGTTCGCCAGAATATGTCACCTTGAGTTGAGATTTACCATCACTGGACTTGAATACTGACAGGTCCATTTCTGTGCATTCAAAGATTAATGCATCCTTCAGATTAAGGGCTTCTTTTAATTTTTTATCTGGATCAACAAGCGTTGCGTCACACTCATGACAAATGCGCGCAGCAATATCGTTGTCGGCACCACATTCACCACAGTATTTGGCACGAAAACGGTAGCCACAGTGTTCACGCTCGCCTGTGTCTTCATCTTCAAAGTAACCCTGGCAACGTCTGCCAAAGTGTTCAACCAAGAAACCGTTACTATCCAACTTACCCCAGAAGTTGTTATTGAATCCGCAAGCCGGGCAGGGAATCGTGATAATTTCACTATCAGAGTCTGGTTTGGGATCACCGACTTCAGGTTGGTATAAATCGTAGCTGTTGCCTGCGTAATCAAGCACTAAACATTCTGATTTTCCGTCTGATAAGCGTAATCCTCGCCCTACAATCTGCTGGTATAGACTGACTGACTCTGTTGGTCGCAAAATCGCGATTAAATCGACATGCGGCGCATCAAACCCGGTAGTCAGTACCGAAACATTGACCAAATATTTTATTTGACGATTCTTGAACGCTTGGATGATCGCGTCACGTTCCGGCGTAGGTGTATCACCAATGACGATTTCAGTTTCGCCTTCTGGCAGTAAACTGTGGATCTCTTGTGCGTGTCGGACAGTCGCGGCGAAGATCATGACACCTTGACGTTCTCTCGCATATTGCATGATTTGCTCAACAATTTGCGGAGTGGCGCGCTTGGCTTTATCGATCACCATGTCCATTTCTGCTTCTTTGTAGCGTCCGGTGTTTGCGGGTTTCAGTTGCGAGAAGTCGTAAGACAAAACAGGCGCGTCCATCATTCGTGCCGGAGTGAGGAAGTTTTCGTCGAGCAAGTAACGGATCGGCAGTTCGAAAATACAATCGCGGAAGAATCGCGGCTCTTCGGTGCGTACTTGACCTCGGGTATGGTACTGATAAATCCAGCCCATTCCTAAACGATAGGGCGTTGCAGTTAGTCCCAGCACCTTAATGCCTGGGTTCAGTTCTCGTAAGTGAGTAATAACTTTTTGGTAGCTGCTGTTTTTGTCATCCGGCACACGATGGCACTCATCAATAACGAGCAGAGAAAACTGGTTTTTGAACGAATCTAAGTTACGTACGACCGATTGAACCGAAGCAAACACGACTTGCTGATCAGTTTCTTTTCGTCCTAATCCCGCTGAGAAGATAGAACCTTTTAAACCATAACCTTCATACTTCGCGTGGTTTTGCTCGACCAGCTCTTTAACGTGAGCGAGAACTAACACTCTCCCTTTCGCAAGGCGAGCAAGCTCTGCGATCACCAAGCTTTTTCCGGCACCAGTAGGCAGTACGATCACTGCTGGTGTCGAGTGTTTACGAAAGTAATGAATGACTGCTTTAACCGAGTCGGCTTGATAAGGGCGAAGTGTGTACATGAAAATATGTGAAATTGCTCAACTATTCGAACGAGGAACGCTATAATACCTGACTTTTATACCCAAGTGACCTTTAAACCGAGATTTGGAGGTTACTTGGGTATAATTCAATGAGGTATTCATGCGTTTAGATAAATATTTGTGTGACGCTCTGGGTGCAACGCGCAAACAGGCAACAAAGATCATCAAAAGTGGTGACATCACCGTTGACGGTGAGGTTCAAAAAAGTGGTGCATTTAAAGTACCTGAAGGTGTGGAAGTAATGTGGGAAGACCGTGTTATTGGTGCTCCTGGCCCTCGTTACATTATGTTGTACAAGCCTGCTGACTTTGTTTGTTCACATGAAGATGGCTACAACCAAACTGCATTCGCATTGCTCGATGAGCCTAAAATTGAAAACCTTCACTTTGCGGGCCGATTAGACGTCGACACAACCGGTTTGGTGTTGATTACGGATGATGGTAAGTGGTCTCACCGCATTACCTCACCGAAGCATAAGTGTGAGAAAACGTACCGTGTTTGGCTTGTCGATGCGATTCAGCCTGATTACGCGGAAAAGCTCGAACAAGGCATCATTTTGCGCAATGAATCAGAAGCAACATTGCCTGCTCGTTTGGAGATCGTGAACGAGGCAGAGAATGAAGTATTGTTAACTATTGTGGAAGGTAAGTATCACCAAGTGAAACGCATGTTTGCGGCGTTAGGAAATAAAGTTGAGTACTTACATCGTGAGCGTATTGGTTCGATTGAACTCGATGAGGCACTAGAACCTGGTGATTATCGCTACCTCACGCAGGAAGAAATTGATTCTATTTGGAATTAATTATCGGCATGGGAAATTCTTTAGTTCCCAATTGGAACTAGTTTTTTGGTAGGAATTGGCTCAAAATTAATTTTCCTACCAAAATTAGTGCCTAGACAATTCCGGTGTGTTTACTCATCTGAGTGATATGCCTTTGCATTTAGCTGAGCCATGCATACTCTTATTGCAAAGCCTTCGGCTGTGGTGAGTAAATGGTGGAATCAATTCCATTGCATTGTGTCTATTTCTCATAAACACACTTCGCTTTCACACGCTTTTCTATGTCGAGTTCGTCAAGGTCACACCTTGGTACATATTTGCCCTTATGATTCTCGAACGTTGATAGAGCAGGCCTTTGGCTTCTAGATTCAACGATATGAGAACCGTCCGTTACGTTCACTTTGCTCTGAAAGTATTGACGAAAGGGCTCCAACAAGAGGTAAAAGAATGACAGAAAAAGCTCAAAGCGCTCCGCAATCCCAAATCAGTTTTCTATTGTTTCTTGTATTAGGAGCGATTGGTGCTTTGACGCCTTTGGCGATCGACATGTATTTGCCTGCAATGCCAACCATCGCGAAAGATTTGGGTGTTGCGCCTGGTGCGGTTCAGATTACGTTGACGGCTTATACGGCAGGTTTTGCGATTGGCCAGTTAATTCACGGGCCGCTTGCCGATAGTTTTGGCCGTAGACCTGTACTGATTTTGGGTGTGCTTTTCTTTGGATTAGCGGCGGTAGTGAGTGCGACCACAAACGGCATTGATGCATTGACTTATGTGCGAACAGCACAAGGTTTTGCTGGCGCGGCAGCGGCGGTCATTATCCAAGCCGTCGTGCGTGACATGTTTGACCGTGAAGACTTTGCCCGTGCAATGTCCTTCGTCACTTTAGTTATCACAATGGCACCCTTGGTCGCGCCTATGATAGGTGGTCACCTAGCGATCTGGTTTGGTTGGCGTTCGATCTTTTGGGTGTTAGCCATTTTCGCTGTGGTGGTAATTCTACTGGTACTTTGGAAAATTCCAGAGACGCTGAAACCAGAAAATCGTCAGCCGCTTCGTTTTCGCACTACGATGAGAAACTACGCCAGATTATGCTCCAACCCTGAAGCGATAGGTTTGATGCTTTCTGGAGCGTTTTCATTTTCCGGAATGTTTGCATTTCTGACCGCGGGTTCGTTTGTTTATATTGATTTATATGGTGTTCGACCAGACCACTTTGGTTATTTATTTGGTTTGAACATTGTTGCGATGATCATCATGACCAGTATTAATGGTCGCTTGGTGAAGAAAGTTGGCTCTCATGCCATGCTTCGTTTTGGGTTGTTCGTGCAACTTTTGGCGGGGATTGGTTTATTCGTAAGTTGGTTAATGGACTTCGGATTATGGGGTATCGTACCTTTTGTTGTGCTTTTTATCGGTACATTGTCGACGATAGGTAGTAACGCGATGGCGCTGCTTTTAAGTGGCTACCCATCAATGGCGGGTACAGCTTCGTCTCTGGCGGGGACGTTAAGATTCGGTATCGGCTCATTGGTTGGCGCGCTGGTGGCATCACTACCAGGTAATGTGGCGTGGCCGATGATCATTGTGATGTTTGCTTGTTCTGTGCTTTCAGCACTGTTTTATTGGACTTTAGGAAGAAAGGCGTAATGTCGAATTACACCAAAGAAATTCAAAACTTAGTTAACTCAGCACTTGAAGAGTTAGATCAAGAGCATCGCTCAGGTAAGTTAGCCAATGCCCCTGTTGCGAATAACCATTATTTAGTGCGCTGGGTTACCAAAGCACTTAAATCTCAGCGTTTCAGTCGAGCCGTAGGCGATGACTTAACACGTTGGCAAAAAGCGGGTCGTTCAAAGGGTAATGACGCTGGTTTGTTGTTTATCTTCAAGCGTATTTCCGCTTTTTACGCTCAGTTTTTTCCTGAAGATGAAGATTCAAAAGTGATCAAAGACTCTGACGTCGAAGCATTTTTAGATGTGATGGAGCAAGCAGGTTGGGAAGTTTCTACCTCTGAACAATTGGTTGGTTGTGGCAAAATCCAAATCTTCACGGAAGGTCAAAACTCTTTGGCGCTATGTGCAGATCAATGCGAAAGCTGCTTCGACGGCGAGCTGCTCGTCAAACCAATGAGCTGGTTTGTACGTGGCAACCATGCTGAGTTTGTTGAGAAAGCAGCGCAAGCGGGCTTTATGGTGCATAAAGTGACGGACTACAAATCGATGGTGAAATACCACGGCGAGTACCTTATCTTTCCTGCAAACGAAGGTAACCAATTGGCTGAGATTCCGTTGAGCTTCCAAGCTTAATCAACTTCTCACAGCAGTAGAATTGAAATACGAAAGCATCAGGCGTTTGAAACGTCTGATGCTTTTTTTGTCACGTCACTCTGTATTTAAAAGCGATATTTCCAATAGACGCCACCATATAAACCTTCATAGCTTTGCAAAACGTCGCCCATCGTTTCGGTTTCGTTATTAAACAAGTAATCCTCTTCTGAGTAGTCTTCATAACGGAGGTTAAGCTGCACGTTTTGATTTTCAGATACTTCATAGTCAGCGATGACTTCAAATCGGTACGAGTTCGCCTCGTTATCAGGATATTGGTAGCCACCAGATGTGGTTGAAGATTTTCCATCAGCTTGGCTGTAGCTGTAATCAAACGAGATAGAAAGTTTGTCGTCTAGTAGCTGCTCTTTACTCACACCAAAGCCAATGGTTGTGATGTCATCTTTGAGTTTGGTGGTGTAGCGATTCCAACCGACAACGTCAGAGTTTGCTTGTTGTTGCTCGGAGCGGATGATCTGTTGATTGTAAAAAACATGCCCGCTTAGTCCGTCGAGTAAATTGAAGTTAAGGCTGAGGTCGTAACCGTAATCTTCCCCTTCACTCAAACCAATATCGGGTTTTGCATAGTCATCGTTGCCGTACCAAAGCTCTGCAAGCAATTGGACATCGTCGGTCATGTCATAACTGCCGTGGCCACGGAGCTCAATCCTCTCTTTGTCGGCTAAATAGTATTGGCGCAAATTAGGCGAGTCGCTGCTGTCGTCCTGCCAATCAGAGCCATCGCGAAAAGAGTAGGAGACTTTACCGCCTAATTGCCACGGTCTATTTGGTCTGTACTGGGCCCCAACAAAAACGCGTTGTTCATCGGTACGTTTCCTATCAGCATAACTTCGCTCATCTTGTCTAAAATGGTAACCCGTATTCACTTTTACATCAGAAGTAACACGATACTTGAGTGTTGCTTCCAGTTTGGTTTTGGTGTGGTCGTATTTTTCTCTCGTCGATCCGATGATGGTGTTTCTATCGGAGTTATCGTCTTTATCTGAATAGTCCGCAGAAATGGCGAAAGCAGTGTCTCGCGAAAGTTTGTTGTGGTAATCCGCGCTCATTTGCCAAGTGTTGGTTTCGCCATGGAATGTATTGGAGTTAACGGGGGACTGTGGAAACGGATTTAACCCGCCTTCAGAAGACGTCTGTGACCAAAGTAAGCGGCCACTGAACGTTTGTTGATTCAACCGATAATTCCCCGTGACAGCAAACTGGTGAAAGTCGTTGTCAGGCTCATACGCGAGGTGGTTAGCGTAAGGATTGGTAGTGCTGCCGTAATAAAGTGCGGACTTGTCATTTCTAAAAAACGAGCCGCGATACGCAATATCCACCAGCCACAAATCTTCCATGTAGCTTACTCCTACTTGAGTATTTAAGGTTTCATGTTCGACGGCTTTGGGTATGAATCCCGGCGCGTTGGCGTAACCCGGAATAGTCGATGAATAAAGCGAAGTTGTGCCTTCTTTACGTTCGTGCTTCATGGATGCATATGGCTTCCATGGCGTATGTGGTGTGTACTTGAGTTCTAACTTAAACGTCTCTCGCGTCACTGAGTTTTCATATTTCGATAGGTCACCACTGACGAGTGCATCCTCTCTTGGATGATACGCACTGAGTGAGGACTGATTCCAGAAATACGGCGTTTCACTATAACTGCCGAGGACACGTAATCCGTCGTACTGGCCCATTTCCCACTGCAGTAAGAAGCGTTGCAAACCAAGATCTTCGACGACGATTCGATTGTAGAACGCATCGTCTTCATATTGTTCGATATCGGCGTTTAGGCTCGCGTTAAAGTGTTTATTGTCAGAGTTTGTACCGTAAACGGGTGGATTCCAATTATAGAATCGCGAGGAACCATCGTTGTTAAGGTAACCGACGCCAGCGCTGACTTCTCCACTCCACGTGCCATCGCTGCTGCATTCACTGCACTGCCAGCGGCTAGTGTCGGCTGGTTGAGAACGTTGTAACGAATAATCGTTGGCGTGCGCTTGCACAGCAAAAGCAAGGGAAATAGCGATGCACAGTTGAGATAGTTTCATGCCTCCCTCCTAATAACTTAATGTTTGACCACGTGGGTGGTTAGAGCCATGCACTTGATTGTGGCAGTTCAAACAACTTCCGCCGCGCACTCTCAAGTCGTTTTCAGGAATGGCTACGTTTGCATGTGGCACACGGTGACATTCCTGACATAGCATTGGCAGCCGTTTATTGAGCAGGGCTTTGTTCACTGAACCATGAGGTGTGTGGCAGGATGTACAATCTTCAGTTACAGGCTCATGCTCCCATAAGAATGGGCCGCGTTTTTCTGCATGACACTCGTAACAAGCGTTATTGACGGTTGACCAGTTCAGGCTCGCTTCATTTAATGCCTGATGTGGATTGTGGCAGCTAGAACAAGTCATGACGCCGTCAATGATAGGATGACGACTGCGTTTGTGGATATCCGATTTGGTGCGGGAGTGGCAATCGGTGCATTTGTCTGCTTGCATTTCGGCAACCATCATCGGATCGTTTTTTTGATGCAGTTGGTGACAGCTTGCACAAGACAGACCTTCAAAAGCGTGCTCACTGCTATGCCAAGTCGAGCGTTTCGCATCTTGGTGGCAAGATAAACACACGCTGTTTTGCTTTTCGGCCGGAACAGGGGAGTTTGGCCCAAAGGTGATCATCGGCTCACGAACTTGTCCTTTTCGCGGATTGCGCGCGTGATTGTTTGCTGGGCCATGGCATGCTTCACATTGTTTATCATTCATTGGACCATGCAAGTTCGCTGACTTGCCGTGGATGTTGTCGAAAATACCGGTTGCAGGTTTGTCTGAGGTATCGTCATGGCAACGAAGGCAGCCATCTGGCCCACGGCGTGAATATTTCCCCTCGGAAAACTTGGTGTCTAATATGGTTTCAATTTCTTCTTGAGTTAACGTCGCCGCTTTGGGTTCTGGCTCGGCGATATCTTCCGAACTGACGGTGAAGATGACGCCTAACCCAAGTATCCCAGTTACCAACCACCGCAGAAACATTGCTTTCATAGCTCTTCCTTTTCTTGTCCTTAATTGTCAAAGCATTGTGTTCAATGACGAATTCAACGGTAGTCGTATACCTTGTGAACCTTATCTACCCCTTGTGACTGACCAATGGCATGGCAAGTTGCACATTGCTCGGAGCCCATGGCTTGTGCTGCTGTGTCTGCTCCAAATACGGCGCCGTGATTCAGCATATGGTTCAGAGTCGCATCTCCTGCCACACTATCCGGGTCAGCATTAGCTAAAGATGACTCTAAGTGACACGCGCCACAGGCGACTAATGCAGGACTAAAGTACTTACCACTCGCAAGAGAAGGGCGCGTATTTTGTTGGCTAGGTAAGTTGTATTGAGCATTGGTATGGCAGGCCTCACAGTTGTTGACTGCGCCAGGGAAAGGCGCTTCACCGCTATGAGCGGAGCCAAAGGCGTGGAATGAGTGTACGTGGTACTTTAGATCAGCTGCCATTCCAGGATAAAACGCAGAACGTTCAGAGTTATGGCAATTTTTACATTGTTGGAAGTCGGTGGCGGCATGCGGATGCTCACCAAGCTTATGGATAGTCAGCTCTTTGTGACAATCGTTACACGATGAAATGTCCGCGCCCACTGGCAGTTTGTGTTGCTTGTTGATACCAGACACATCAAACGAGCCGGATGCGTTATTGGCGGCAATGACGAAAGGCGATTTGATAAGATCGATGCCTTCAAACGTGACGCATTCGGCGAGCTCGCCATCTCTACGGTTGGCGCAAAGTGGCATGTCGGCGATGTTAACCGTCAACGTAGAGTTGGAGATTGGCTTAATCGCAGCGTCAGTGAAGTCTTTATGACACAAGAATAGGCCTTCTCCTTGAGCCTCACAGCCGTCACCAAGTGCGCCATCATCGGCGACGTTGAGACTGTTGTTTGCGACCATCGGGCCTTGGCCGTTATCCCAGTTCAGCAACAAATTGAGGTGGCCATGTTCATTGATGAAAGGTGTCAGTTCGTCGATGGATCCAATACCTGTGCCCGCTTTCGACACTCTTAGTTCAACCTCAAACTGGTCATCAATAAATCGCGCGCTTTCAACGTTGATTTCAAGCGAATCACGTGCCTTTGCAAGATTCTCTAAACGCATTACGTGAACCGTTTTAGCACTTCGGCTTGCGTCTTGGCCGATGATTGGAGCGCCATTGTCGTCTCGGTCATAAGGTCGGTGACAGCCAGAGCAGGAGTTTTGTGGTTCGCCGTTTCTTACCCAACCCGTACCGATTTGGTTATCATGCGCTCCTCTGTCTCGGTACAAGTGACAGGTCTCACAGGCAACTTGACTTGGGTGTTCAAACCAATTGTTGGCGTCTGATGCTTTCGCGACATCGGTTGAATGGCAGGTTGTACAGTTGCGGGCATCTTGCGGGAAAGGGTTGCCTTCAATGACTAAACCATTGATGTCGGTAACGAGCACGTCATTCTCGTCGACAGGCTGTTTGTAAGTGTCGGTATTATTTCTGTCGCTACCTAATTTGAAAACATTACCGTGGTATTGATGAACAACGGCAGCGAGAGGGCGTCTGGCTGGCGCAGCGCCAGGGTTACTGTCATTGTGGCAAGCGGTACAAACGGCAATGTTGTTATCAATTGAGCGATAGCCCGGTCCATGATGAAGCGGTTCGCCCATATGGCAGTTTTCGCAGGTGCCTTTTTCTATTACATTGCGAGAGACAGCCGTATCTGAACTTTCTTGCGGCACCCATTCAAACACGTAGGTAAAACCGTTGCCTTGCTCGCCATATGCCATGACGATTCGGTGGAGTTTATCCGCATCCCAAGCGATAAAACCATTGTTGCTAGAAGAGTCGGCAGTATAAGGATCGGACACTTTCAAAACGTCAGGAATGGCAAACGTGTAGCGATACCCCTCGTCTGTTTTTACTAGTGTTCCATCCCAAACACTCTCCATGCTGGCACGGTTATTTGCGGTATTACTTGAGTGATGGAAACTCTTCCAATAAGTGTTGCCATGGCGCCCATTGAAGGCAAAGGCTGGATCGCTCGAGTTTTGTGTATCGACACGAGAGGGCATTGCTTTGAGAAGTGCGATGCGAAAATCTCTCGTTTCGTCTAGCTCATGAGGTCTGCCACTGCCGTCTTTGACGGTAAAATTGACCACCAGTTTGGTTTCCCCGGCTTCTTGAGTGACCAATGATGGCTCGGAAACACTGATCTCGAAATCACCAAGTGCAGGTGGTGGTGTATTCTGATCGTTTTTGCTGTCTGGACCACATCCGGTGAGCAGTAAAATAAAAAATATTAATGTAGCGATCGACTTTAAACCGTTCATAGTCCCTCTCGATTCGTCCTAAAGTAAGTGGGAATGCATGGGAATGGTTGAATATTTCAATAAACGATTGATTGAAATATTAATTTCATATTCAAGGCAAAAGAAAAAATATCCATATTTACATCGCTTGAATAAATCGAAACACATGGCTTGTAAGAGTATAGACGCAATATGAAATATTATTAAAATAAACCACTATTTTTGTATGTGAATTTTGGGGTTGAATTTATTGTCATTTTAAATCAATTATTTGGGTTGGATTTTCTGCGATTGAAGAGGTCAGCGCAGAAAAAGTAAGGGTATTGAACTACGATACTTTAAATAGTTGACGGCTTAATATTTTTATCTTGGATATCGTTGGTTTTAAGTCGCATTTATAAATTGATTTTCTTATCGTTTATTCGTTGTCTGGTTTTGATTAATAAAGATAATTACTACGGAGTCAGTCTAATATGCACCAACTAATTAAATTCTCTCTAAAATTTTCCTCGGTGTTAGTCATTAGCTCAGTTTTGGCCTCCCACAGTTTAGCGTCACCAAGTGAGCTAATTTCACAATACGAATGTGAAGCTTGTCATGGGCCAAACGGTGTTAGCTCAGACACGAATATTCCTACCATCGCAGGGATTCCCGAGTTCAACTTTTTTGACCAGATGTTGCGTTACCTTGAAGGCAGACCCTCAGCTTCGGTTAATCACGTATACGGAGACACGAGCCAAAAAGGCGACATGGTGTCGATAGTTAAATCTTTATCTGAGGCGCAGATTGAAGAGTTAGCAAAGCATTATGCTGGGCTTGAGTTTGTGCCAGCTAAGCAGTCTTTTGATCAAGCGTTAGCGATGAAAGGTAAGGCTATCCACGCGAAAAGTTGCGAGAACTGTCATTCGGATGGTGGCAGTAACGCTCTGGATGAAGCTTCGATTTTAGCTGGTCAGCAGAAGGGCTATCTCGCCACGACATTGAAACAGTTTAAGCAAGGCAAACGCTCCGTTGATAAAAAAATGGATGAGGCGTTCAAAGGGCTTAGTGCCGATGATTTAAACGCGCTCGTAGAATACTATGCGAGTTATCGCTAGCGCTACTTTGGGATGAACACCAATGAGTTTATGGCGTAAACCAAACAGAAAATGGATGCTCGGCATACCAATTGGTGGCTTATTGGCGTTTATCCTTGGTGGGGCGGCCCTCAGTGTTTTCCACTTTGGAATGGATTACACCAATCGCAACGAGTTTTGTTACAGTTGCCATATTGGGATGGATACGATAGTTGAGGAGTACCAAGCATCTCCACACTTCAAAAATGCTCAGGGTGTGGTTGCCGCTACGTGCAGTGATTGCCATGTCCCTAGGGAGTTTTTTGCTAAAATCGCATTGAAAATCGGCGCTACAGCCGACATCTATCACAAACTGACTGGAGAAATTACGTTAGAGAACTTCGAGGCGGAGCATCGTCCGAGGTTGGCTGCTGAAGTCACACAGCAGTTTATCGAGAATAAATCAAAACAGTGTCGATATTGCCATTCCGTTGACAAGATGGATTTCGAAGCGCAAGGAC
The DNA here is from genome assembly GCF_000024825.1 of Vibrio antiquarius. Lineage (NCBI taxonomy): Bacteria > Pseudomonadati > Pseudomonadota > Gammaproteobacteria > Vibrionales > Vibrionaceae > Vibrio > Vibrio antiquarius. The sequence goes on along the minus strand of NC_013456.1, from coordinate 2,399,351 downwards.
GAACCGTTGCGCGTCGACATCAAATGATGGAAAGTCGAGAGCAATCGTGCATTGATTGCCATGCGGGGATTGCTCATCACCTGCCTATTTCTCTAGATTCTCCAGAGACTGTCCCACCTGAGGAGTAATACTGATACTTTCGGCTTCTTTCGCGATGGCTTTGACCATGCCTTTGAATATGAATAGATGGGCTGGCATCATGGCAAACCAGTAAAGCAGCCCGAGAAACCCCTGCGGGTGCCACCAAGCGGTGATATCCAGTTCTCGTTCATCACCATGGTCTTTGATGGTAATTTCTAAACGTCCAAGCCCCGGGCCTTTCATCCCAAAAAACAGTGAGAGGAACTGATCTTCCTCGCAGCGAATCACTTTCCAAGAGTCAATATAATCGCCGACTTTGAGCTCCGGCCCCGGAGGAGAAACGCGAATCGGTTTCCCGCCACCAAAAAAGATGTCGAGCCATTCACGTGTGCGCCACAAAATGTTGGCAAAGTAATAGCCTTTTTCACGACTCCCGATTTTTTGAGCCACTTTCCATAATGCCGCAGGGGAGGCTTGAGTTTTTATGCTCGCACCGGCTTGTTTAGGGTAGTAGCCATACCCCGGTTGCCATCGACGAAGTGCCGCTGGCTCAAAGCCCCAAACATTACTGCGCACAAACGTGCCTTCATCTTGAATGGTATCGGATACCGCTTGCTCGTAGTTGATCAGCGTTTGCGGAAATCGTGCTTCAATCGCTTTGGAATCGGCAATGTAGTCATGCTCTAACCCCGCGAGTAATGCTTTGCCGATGTTTGCTGGTACAGAGGTGACCAAGCCGAGCCAGTACGATGCCATTTTGGGGGTAAGCAACGGTGTCGACCACAGCCGATAAGGCTTGTTGGTGATTCGGCAAATGACTTTAAACTGCTCGCGGTAGCTGAGTGTATCTGGCCCACCAACTTCATAAATTTGGTTTTCTTCTGGGGGTGATGCTTCGGCCAGCTGCAATAAATAGTGATTGAGGTTGGGTAGGGCAATAGGGTTGGCTTTTGAGTCGACCCATTTAGGCGCAATCAAAATAGGTAAGTTGTAGACAAAATCTCGCATGATCTCGAAAGCCGCGGAGCCGGGGCCAATGATGACGCCTGCACGCAATTCAGTTACTGGAACGCCAGACTGTCGGATAATTTTGCCCGTTGCTTTGCGTGCGGCTAAATGGCGCGAGTTTCCGGTTTGCGGTTGGATGGCACTTAAATAAATGACATGTTTGACACGGCTTTGCTCCAATGCGTATTTAAAGTTCAAAGCAAGGTTTAGCTCGTACTCAACAAAGTCATCGCCTTGTGCCATTCCGTGTACTAGGAAAAATACCAAGTCAAAATCGTTCACCACAGCGAGCGTGGCTTCTGCGTCGGCTAGGTCCAGATACCGCAACGTTAAATTAGGATGGGGTCGAGTCCTTGACTCCAAATAATCGATATGTCGCGCTGCGGCCGTGACGGCGTAACCTTTATCTAAGAGTAACGGAAGAAGTTGAGAACCAATGTAACCCGAGGCGCCTAGCACCAACACCTTTTTCATTATCTGTCCTTTTAATCGTTGGTGGAATAAACACCACAGAGTATAATCATGAGACACTTTCCCCATTCTATCAATAAGTTGTCGTTGGAGCGCTTGTGACTTTTCTCTCTCAACTCTCAATACATGCAGATAAAGCATTCTTACGTCGCTTATTCGCGATCGCGCTACCAATTACACTGCAAAGCATGATGTTTTCTAGCCGAAGCCTCGTCGATGTGCTTATGCTCGGCCAACTTGGTGAAGCTGAAATAGCCGCTGTTGGGGTAGCGGCGCGCGCGACGTTTGTTACTACCATCATGTTAGTTGGGGTGACGACGGGTGGTGCATTACTGACCGCACAATATTGGGGGGCAGGCGATAAAGTCGGGGTACGTCGCAGTACCGCTTTAACATGGATGATAGCCATGGTGTTTGCCGCCATTGCCGTTGCTTTGTTTGTTATTTTCCCACAGCCAGTCATGAAACTGACTACAGACTCACAAGAAGTGATTGAGTTAGGGGCCAGCTATCTAATTATTTCATCCGTTAGCATGTTTGCTGTTGCGTGTGTCGCTAGTATGTCGGTGGGGTTGAGAGCGATGCACCAACCGGGGCTGAGCACATTTTTTAGTGGTATAGGCATTCTGTCTAATGTTTTCCTCAACTGGGTGTTAATTTTTGGTCACTTAGGTTTTCCTGCTTTAGGGATTACAGGGGCAGCCATTGCAACGGTTAGCAGTGGCGCTATCGAAGTCGGTTGTCTATTTGGCTATTTATGGCTGAAGAAACACATAATTGCATTTGGTTGGGATGATATACGCGCAGGTTTGGTTTTAGACAAAATAACGCGTTTCTTGAGCCTTTCCTTACCGACCACATTTAACTTTTTGGCATGGGCTGGTGGATTGTTCGCTTACCATGCCATCATGGGGCAAGCGGGTGTGCAAGGTTTGGCAGCGTTGTCGGTGATGACGCCCGTTGAGTCAATCGCTCTCGCTATGATGATTGGCCTATCGAATGCAGCTGCGGTTTTAGTGGGTAACCAACTCGGCGCGAAAAACTTTGAACCTGTGTATTACCAAGCTTGGGCTACGGTCATTTTGAATGTGTTTATCGCATTTGTGGTCGCTGTTGTATTGATAGTGTCCAATCAATGGATCCTTAATGCGTTTAGTGCACTGACAGCGGATACTCGCCAGTTAGCTGAACAGTTTTTGGTGATTCTTGCTTTAGGTGTCGTACTACGCTCGGTGCCGATGATGGTCATTGTTGGGATATTACGTGCAGGTGGTGACGTTAAGTTTTGTTTGTATCAAGACATTCTTGCGCAGTGGGTGATCGGGATTCCACTCGCGGCATTTGCAGCGATTCAGCTCGGTTGGGACCCACAATGGGTTTACTTACTCTTTTTGACCGAGGAAGTTGTGAAGTGGACGATTTGTCTGCCAAGAATGGTGAGCCGAAAATGGATGAAAAACCTTATCGGTCAATAGAGGTAAACAGAGCTTTCTGCAGCTGCAAAAATCTGCTCAATACGTCAACAAAATTAGCAACAGAAAGTGAATCGAGTTGCATTTGTACTCTCATAGTGTGATCAAGCATTCAAAATACTTTCTACTAACAGGATTTTAGTGTAGATTCTGATCCCAATTTTTAAATACCATCCGAGCGGCATAATCAATGTTAAAACTGTCAGACCTATGTAAAGGCTATGTAGACGGGGGAGAATTTCACCCTGTATTACAAGGGGCAGAATTAACATTACAGCAAGGTGACCAAGTCGCTCTGATGGGAGAAAGTGGTTCGGGTAAAAGTACTTTGCTGAACTTAATTGCCGGACTGGATACTGCAGACTCTGGTGAAGTTCAGTTTCCAAATTTTGCCATGCATGATGCGCCAGAGCATTTGAGAACCCTTTATCGCCGCAACAATATTGGTAATATCTTCCAACAGTTCAACCTGCTTCCTACGCTCAATATTGCCGACAATATTCGTTTTTGTCGTCAGTTAAAAGGTTTGCCAGAAGATAAAGAGTTGTGGCGTCAAATTCTTTCTGCTCTGGATTTAATGCCTCTGCTAGGGCGCTACCCGGAAGAAGCATCTGGTGGTCAGCAACAACGTGCTGCTATTGCTCGTGCACTCTATATGGAACCTAAAATCCTACTCGCTGATGAGCCAACTGGTAGCCTAGACGAGCGAAACGCAGAAGCGGTAATGCGCTTATTGACGAGTCTCGCTCGCCAGCTGGAGTGTACTTTGCTGTTAGTGACGCACAGTGAAAAAGTGGCGGCCCATATGGAAGGTAAGATTCGACTTCAAGGAGGGCAACTGCATGTTATGGCCCGTAGTTAAGGCACTACTCGGTCATTACCGTCGTTACCCACTACAAATTATTCTTGTCTGGCTAGGGTTAACCTTAGGCGTGTCCCTTCTTGTTGGTGTTACTTCTATCAATCAGCATGCAAAACAAAGTTATGCGACAGGAGAAAAGCTTTTCTCCAATCCTTTGCCATACCGAATCCGAACTAAACACTCTGCCAATAAAATTCCTCAAGGTTTCTATATCCAGTTGCGCCGAGCTGGGTTTAACCAATGTGCGCCGTTTGACGTGCTGCATCTAGATGCTAAAACCGACATGAGCTTGATGCTGGTGGGGATTGATCCTGTCGCGATGATTCCATTGCAGCAAGGCAAATCTTTGGGTGAGATGCCCGTTCTATCATTAATGAAACCTCCTTATCCCATTCTAGTCAGTCAAGATTTGGCCGCTTACATGAGTTGGCAGGATGGGGACTTTATTGAGATGAATGACGGAAGTCGTCTCGGACCGATTCAAGTCGATAAAAACAAAATGCTCTCTGGGACTCGGCTGGTTACCGACATCTCATTACTGCGTATGCTCAAGCGGAGCTCAGGTTTGTCTGCGATTTCTTGTGGTGAAATGCCAGAGGAAAAACTAATAGCACTGAAAAACATGCTTCCCAATGGCATGACGCTCGTTAGGAATACGCGTACGGAGCTTGAGTCGTTAACTAATGCATTCCACATGAATCTCACTGCGATGGGGATGCTGTCATTTTTGGTCGGGTTGTTTATTTTTTATCAAGCGATGTCTTTGTCATTTATTCAGCGACAACGTTTGGTGGGTATTTTGAGACAGACGGGGGTCAACGGAACGCAGTTGGCTCAAGCATTGTTGTTAGAGTTGTCGTTGCTCGTCTTTATTGCGTGGGCGTGTGGTAACTTTTTTGGTTTGATCTTGGCAAATGAACTGATCCCTGCAGTCTCATCGAGCCTGAGCGATTTGTACGATGCCAACGTAGGTTTAACAATAGGATGGTCTTGGCAGTCCAGCTTATATAGTCTGATCATGGCAGCGATGGGCGCATTAATATCGTGTTTGTGGCCATTGATTCGTTTGTTGAAGTCACAGCCAATTCGTCTATCTTCTCGACTGTCATTAATGCGATTTGCAGGGCGTGAGTTCTCTTGGCAGGCTCTTGCTGCGTGTGCGTTTTGTGTCGCGGCAATCGCAGTGTATCAAGCACCGAAAACACAAGAAACTGGCTTTGCCATTATTGCGCTGATGTTGGTTAGTGTGGCCTTGTTCATGCCATTTATTATGTGGCATATGTTCCAGAGCTTTTCTTACACCATGCGTTGGGTACGTGTACGTTGGTTTTTTGCCGATGCGGCTGCGAGCATGAGTTATCGCGGTGTGGCAACAATGGCGTTTATGTTGGCACTGGCAGCAAACATCGGCGTAGAAACGATGGTAGGCAGCTTTAGGGATACGACCGATAAATGGCTGAGCCAGCGATTAGCAGCGGATATTTATATCTATCCGACAAATAACTCAGCAGCTCGGATGAGTGCGTGGCTGCAAAACCAACCAGAAGTCAACTCGGTTTGGTGGCGTTGGGAAAAAGATATGCCAACCGAACATGGTGCCTTGCAAGTGGTGAGTACAGGCTCTTCTGAAGGTGAGCTAGATGCACTGACGGTAAAGCTAGGTGTCCCGAATTACTGGTATCAACTGCACGCGACCAAGAGCTTGATGGTGAGTGAATCGATGGCCTTGAAGTTGGATATTCGCCCAGGAGACTTCATTAACTTACAGGAGCCACTGGGTGGAGACTGGCAAGTCGTCGGTGTTTATTACGATTATGGAAACCCGTATAACCAGGTGATGATGTCGCACCGGAATTGGCTGTATGCATTTGCAGGGACGGGCAATGTTGGCCTTGGCGTGGTGTTAAAAGATAGTGTCAATGGGGAGGGGCTGAAAAATCGCTTAGAAAATGTATTCCGCCTCCCGCAAGACCGTGTGTTTGATAATGGTAATATTTATAGTCAGGCAATGAGGGTATTTGATCATACCTTCGCTATTGCAGGAACCTTGGGCAACATCACGCTGATTATTGCTGTGTTTGGCTTATTCTTCGCGACATTGGCGGGCGAGTTGTCGCGGCAGCGGCACTTCTCTTTGCTGAGATGTATGGGGGTATCCGGAAAGGAACTTGTCGCATTAGGTGGTTTGCAGTTGTTTGTCTTCGGGGCCATTTCCGCAATTATTGCGGTGCCACTTGGTCTGGCACTTGCACACTTGATCGTTGATATTATCATTAAGCAATCATTCGGCTGGTCTCTGGAGCTTCAAACGATCCCTTGGGAATACGCTCAAACTATTGCTTGGGCGATGCTTGCCATCATGATTGCTGGCGCATTGCCAGTTATTAGAATGATTAAGAGTACGCCAATGAAGTCATTAAGGGATGCGTTGTAATGAAAAAAGTGGGCTCTAAAAAACGCTTGTTAGTTTCAACGATGATTGTTATTACGTTTGCCTTTTTGACCGGGGCTGCTTTTTACTCAACTTTTTGGTTGGAAGCGACAGCGACACAAGAAAGCGAGCTTAATTCTATTCTAACGCGTGAAAATCAAACGATTTTCGAACCTGTATTACCTGACGAGCATGTCTCTTTACCGTCAGACTTTCGCTTTCATCCCGAGTACCAACATGAATGGTGGCACTACTTTGCGAAACTGAAAGATGAACAAGGGAAAATATACAACGTTCAATGGAGCTACTTCAGGGTCGCGACGGATGAGCGAGAAACCAGCGGATGGCAAAACCCTCAACTGTATATTTCACATGTTGTCGTTAGCCATGGTTCGCACGTCTGGAAAGAGCAACGTGTAGCGAGAGGCGGGATAGGCCAAGCTGGCATGACTAATCGTCCTTTCAGGTTATGGATTGATAATTGGACGTGGCGTTCACTTGGTGCAACGCCTTTCCCTGGTAACTTGAATGTGACTACCGATGCGTTTGGTTTAGATCTCAATACTATGACAAATGGCCCCTTTGTCGTGAATGGAGACAAAGGTTTTCAGGTTAAACATGCGTTGCAATCTGTTGCCTCTTTCAGTTTTAGTGCGCCATTTTTAAAGGTGAAAGGGAGTTTGAACATTAATGGCAAACGCTTCTCTGTTGCTGGCTCTGCTTGGGCTCAGAAAGAGTGGGGCAGTGGCTTAATTGGTGAAGGGCAACAGGGTTGGGATTGGTTTGTATTCAATTTAGATGATGGTCGAGCACTGACAGTCAGCCGCTATCGCCACCATGGACAAACACCGCATGTATTTGGCACCTTGTCCACACGCTCAGGTAAAGTCATTTATCTCTCAGATGATGATATCAGTATTAAACCAATGCAAGTGACCAGTTTATCAAATGGAAGAAGGCTGCCTTTGCAGTGGATTATTAATATTCCAAAGCATCAAATTAACTTGACCACTCGTATTATCAAATCAGATATGTGGCTTCCGTTTGTTATACCGTATTGGGAAGGTCCTACCTTAGCTTCTGGCTCCAACGAGGCTTGGGGCTTTATGCAGCTCACTGGTTATTAAATTCTGATAAAAACCACCCTAATGGGTGGTTTTTTAGTGGATGAAACTTCCTGAGTTTTTCTCAAAAGTATGGGGTTATCATGACAGTACATGCCATGTTATGCTGATTTTCTCATAATCTTGATAAACATTTGGCGCGATAACAACAAGTACGCGCTGTGATCAAAATTGAGTGTTATGTTGGAAAATACGATGTATAGTAAACTTCATATCGGAAAAATCGAAGTTTATACTCTGAAGAAGCGATTATTCTAAAGTTTTCGACCGCTATACACTCTTATCATTCTTTGTTAATCGTTTATTAAGATAATAAATATAAGGACGAAACCATGAACGATGTCATTCGTGACTTTTTCAAAATGGAATCAGCTGGTGGTATTCTTCTCGTGATTGCCGCGGCAATTGCGATGACCATTGCTAACTCACCGCTGGGCGAAACTTATCAATCTGTACTGCATACTTATGTATTTGGTATGTCAGTTTCTCACTGGATTAATGACGGCCTAATGGCTGTTTTCTTCTTACTCATTGGCCTTGAAGTTAAGCGAGAGCTACTTGAAGGTGCGTTAAAATCAAAAGAAACCGCAATTTTCCCTGCGATTGCAGCGGTTGGCGGTATGTTAGCTCCTGCTCTTATTTACGTAGCCTTTAATGCCAACGATCCTGAGGCGATTTCTGGTTGGGCAATTCCAGCGGCGACAGATATCGCTTTTGCTTTAGGTATCATGGCGTTATTAGGTAAGCGTGTACCAGTAAGCCTAAAAGTGTTCTTGCTAGCGCTTGCTATCATCGATGATTTGGGTGTGGTTGTTATTATCGCGCTATTTTACACCGGTGACCTGTCGACCATGGCGTTGCTTGTTGGCTTCATCATGACTGGTGTCCTATTCATGTTGAATGCGAAGGAAGTAACAAAACTTACGCCATACATGATCGTCGGTGCGATCTTATGGTTCGCGGTGCTTAAATCTGGTGTTCACGCAACATTGGCAGGTGTAGTGATTGGTTTTGCTATCCCACTAAAGGGAAAGCAGGGCGAACATTCTCCACTTAAACATATGGAGCACGCGCTTCACCCATACGTGGCATTTGGTATTCTGCCTCTATTCGCATTTGCCAATGCGGGGATTTCGTTAGAAGGCGTATCGATGTCAGGTCTGACTTCAATGCTGCCACTCGGTATTGCTTTGGGTCTACTGGTTGGTAAGCCTCTAGGTATCTTTACCTTTAGCTGGGCAGCGGTAAAAATGGGCGTTGCTAAGTTACCTGAAGGGGTTAACTTCAAGCATATCTTTGCGGTATCTGTGTTGTGTGGTATTGGCTTTACAATGTCTATCTTCATTTCCTCTTTAGCGTTCGGAAATGTAAGTCCTGAATTTGATACCTATGCTCGACTAGGCATCTTAATGGGTTCGACGACAGCAGCATTACTTGGCTATGCCTTACTGCACTTTTCTTTGCCTAAGAAAGCGCAAGCGTAAGATAAAAATGCGCTATTTTGTAAAGCCTCCCAATCGGGAGGCTTTTTTATACCCATAGTTCAGTACATCAGCGACTTAATAGCGACACTTTCGTATTGAGCGGATGTCTAGACCATGGAGATGAACGGAATCATCGAAAAGTTAGGTTGTAGATCTGCGGGCGAAAAAAAGCCCAGCCGAAAATTTGACTGGGCGGATACAAACATAGGAGTTAATAAGAAAAAAGCAGCAACGTAACAATTAGATGGAAACAAGTTTGACGGCCAGTGAAACTTAAAATGCCCTAGTTGTTACATTTATTCAGACCGAGCCTTTTCCAAACAGTTCCATTTTTTTTCAAAAAAATTCGATTTAATTCTTTCTGCCCGCTTGTATCGTAAAGAAGTAAGAGAAGAGGCGAACAGCGTAACCAACTTAATGGCGGTTTGAAACTCGATAGCCCTCTTTTCTATAGTAGCTATAAACTTAAATTGCATTTCAAACCCGCACCTCCTACTCCGACCGCCTAACGACATTGCTAGCGTTTCAAATACGATGGTTTGCGAAACTTGGTCATTTTCTTCAGGCGAGCATCATTTGCTTATTAGACTTAAATTCAAAAGATTAGATCACACCTTCTAAGTTCTGGTCAGACCAATTGGTGAAAGTGTGATGTTAATCATTTGTTAATCTAAAGTTTCGGGAGTATATTTTCAAACAGTTGTTTAATACGAGTGATTAAAATGGCCCCGAGAACATCAACAAAAGAAAAAATACTCGATGTCGCAGAAGGACTCTTTGCTGAACATGGTTTTAATGATACTTCGCTAAGAACGATAACAGGTAAAGCGAACGTCAACTTAGCATCGGTAAATTATCACTTTGGCGATAAAAAAACGCTAGTTAGAGCGGTTTTAGATAGATACCTAGAAGCGCTCATGCCGAGCATTAAAACCTCACTAATTGAGTTAAATACGCGTGATAGCTACGACATGGACGACGTCTTTGAGTCATTGCGTTTACCTTTGCGTACATTAAATGATGTACGCCCAAATGGTACTGCGCTGTTTATGTTGTTAATTGGCCGCGGTTATACAGACGTTCAAGGTCATCTACGCTGGTTCATTACCACCAGATACGAAGAGGTACTGAACCTTTTCACTTTCTCGATAATGAAGGCAAACCCGGAACTATGTGAGGAGCAGCTGTTTTGGCGACTGCACTTCACGCTAGGTACCTGCGTATTTACGATGGCTTCAAGCCAGGCTCTTTCGGAGCTTGCTGAAAGTAAATTTGAAAAGGAAGTCGATGTGAAATCTGTCGTCGATTTGCTGATTCCTTATTTGTCAGCAGGAATGTCAGCGAAGCAGTTGGCACAAGACAAATAAGAAAGTTAAACCAATAATAAAATTATGCCCAGAGCGGTTACGTGAACAAAAGGATCTGAACTATGAGCTCTCTACGAAGAAAATGGATTAGTGACCCAGCTTTTAAAGTGTTCAAAAAAGTATTGCCACCTCTCTCTAGCACCGAGAAAGAGGCGATGGAAGCGGGTAGTGTGTGGTGGGATGCCGAACTATTTTCAGGCAAGCCTAACTTCACTACATTGCACCATTATCCAACGCCGACACTGACAGCAGAAGAGCAGTCATTTATGGATAATGAGCTTGAAACCCTTCTAGAAATGCTTGATGACCAGAAGATTGTCAAAGAAGACAGGGATTTACCGCCTGAAGTATGGGAGTACTTACGTAAAGAGCGATTTTTCTCACTGATCATTTCAAAAGCGTATGGTGGTCGTGAATTTTCCGCTTTAGCGAACTCAACCATTGTTTCTCGTATTGCGACTCGAAGTATCAGTACCGCGGTATCGGTAATGGTACCGAACTCTCTTGGTCCAGGTGAGCTTTTATCGCACTATGGCACGCAAGAGCAAAAAGATTACTGGTTGCCTCGTCTTGCTGATGGTACCGACATTCCTTGTTTTGCATTAACAGGGCCCGAAGCGGGATCTGACGCCGGTGGTATACCAGATCAAGGCGTAGTTTGTTATGGCACTCACGAAGGCAAAGAAGTGCTTGGCGTGCGAGTTAGCTGGAATAAACGCTACATCACACTTGCGCCAGTGGCGACAGTGCTCGGATTAGCATTTAAGCTACAGGATCCAGAAGGGCTACTTGGTGATAAGAAAGAGGTTGGAATCACATGTGCGCTGATCCCCGCTGACCATGAAGGTGTCGAGATAGGCGAGCGCCATGATCCTCTGGGTTCTGCATTCATGAATGGTCCGACTCGTGGTGAAGATGTCTTCATCCCTATGGACTGGTTGATCGGTGGCGCTGATTACGCAGGTAAAGGTTGGCGTATGCTGGTTGAGTGTCTTTCTGCTGGTCGTGGTATCTCTCTCCCAGCGCTTGGCACAGCGATTGGCCACCTTACTACACGTACAACCGGTGCTTATGCTTACGTACGTAAACAGTTTGGTATGTCGATCGGTAAGTTTGAGGGTGTCGCAGAAGCTATGGGGCGTATTGGTGGCCTTACTTATCTACTAGAAGCAACACGTACGCTGACGACGACTTCTCTCGATATGAAAGAAAAACCTGGGATTGTAACCGCGATTGCCAAGTACCACATGACGGAAATTGCGCGTACTATTCTAAATGATTCGTTTGATATTCATGCAGGTCGTGCGATTCAAGATGGCCCAATGAACTATCTTGCTAAACACTATCTCGGTATCCCAGTTGCGATCACTGTTGAAGGCGCGAATATTCTGACTCGTAACCTGATGATATTTGGTCAAGGTGCGACTCGTTGTCACCCATATGTACTGAAAGAAATGGAAGCCGCGGCGAATCCAGATTCTGAACAAGGGGCGAAAGAATTTGACAACTTGCTCTTTAAACACATCAAACATGCGGTAGGCAATACATTTGGTGCATTTGGCGCGGCGCTAACTGGTTCTCGGTTTGTAAAAGCGCACATGAGTGGCCCAACACAGCAGTACTATAAAGAAATCACAAGATTAAGCCGAGCGCTTGCCGTTAGTGCTGACTTCGCGATGTTAACACTAGGCGGTGATTTGAAGCGTAAAGAAATGATTTCCGCACGTCTGGGTGATGGCTTAAGTTATCTATATATGGCGTCTGCCGCACTGAAAAAGTATGAAGATGAAGGACGTCAACAAGGCGATCTAGATTTTGTCCACTACGCCGTGCAACATTGTTTGTATAACGCATCTAAGTCATTAAATGAGGCTTATACCAACTTCCCTGTGAAATACGTTGGCGGTGTGCTGAAAGGGTTATTGTTCCCACTTGGTAATCATTTTAATAAGCCAAGCGATGAACTGTGTGTGAATCTGGCGGAAGCGATGATGACGCCAGGAGCACAACGTGATCGACTCACGCATCTTTGCTACATCGGAAAATCCGACGACGACAGCGTAGGCTTAATGGAGAATGCCTTCCTCGCAATGTACGAAATCAAACCATTAGAGCGTAAGCTTATGAAGGCGGCGAAGGATGGGAAAGTGGCTCGTAAAGGTCTTTTACACGACCGTTTGCAGCAAGCATTTGAAGCTGGCGTGTTAACTGAGCAAGAAATTGACCAAATAATGGCGGCAGACAAATTGCGTTACAAGGCGATTCAAGTTGACCACTTTAGTCATGACTTTTCTGAAGTACGAACCGATTGCCCAAAAAAGTCGCATTTGAACCCGGCGGCATAGTAAACCGTTAATACTAAGAAAAGCACCTCAATGAGGTGCTTTTTTGTGTTCTTGCAGAGTGGATGTTGGGATAGTGCTCCAACCACTTGCCTTTTCAGAGCATTTTTACAGAAATTAGATGCGAAATCCCGACGAAACTTTTATCCTAACATGGTTTTTTAAAGGAAGTTGAATATGATCATCAAACCTAGAATTCGTGGATTTATCTGTACTACAACGCACCCTGTTGGTTGTGAAGCTAACGTAAAAGAACAAATTGCGTACACTAAAGCGCAAGGCCCAATCAAAAACGCACCTAAGCGCGTTCTTGTTGTCGGTGCATCAAGTGGCTACGGTCTATCTTCTCGTATCGCTGCGGCATTTGGTGGCGGTGCATCAACTATCGGTGTTTTCTTCGAAAAAGAAGGCACTGAGAAGAAACCAGGTACGGCAGGCTTCTACAATGCAGCTGCTTTTGAAAAGCTAGCGCGTGAAGAAGGCCTGTACGCAAAAAGCCTAAACGGCGACGCTTTCTCAAATGAAGCGAAACAGAAAACTATCGAACTGATCAAAGAAGATTTAGGTCAGATCGATATGGTGGTTTACTCACTGGCTTCCCCAGTACGTAAAATGCCAGAAACTGGCGAGCTAGTTCGTTCAGCGCTTAAGCCTATCGGTGAAACTTACACATCAACTGCTGTTGATACCAACAAAGATGTGATCATCGAAGCAAGTGTCGAGCCTGCAACAGAAGAAGAAATCAAAGACACAGTAACCGTTATGGGCGGTGAAGACTGGGAGCTTTGGATCAATGCACTGTCTGATGCTGGTGTTCTTGCTGAAGGCTGTAAGACAGTCGCGTACAGCTACATTGGTACTGAGCTAACTTGGCCAATCTACTGGGATGGCGCACTAGGTAAAGCGAAAATGGACCTAGATCGTGCAGCGAAAGCGCTAAACGACAAGTTAGCAGCGACAGGCGGCAGTGCAAATGTTGCTGTACTTAAATCTGTTGTAACTCAGGCAAGTTCCGCAATTCCTGTTATGCCACTGTACATTGCAATGGTATTCAAGAAAATGCGCGAAGAAGGCGTACACGAAGGCTGTATGGAACAAATCTACCGTATGTTCAGCCAACGTCTGTACAAAGAAGATGGTAGCGCAGCAGAAGTGGATGAGATGAATCGTCTACGTCTGGATGACTGGGAACTTCGTGACGACATTCAGCAGCACTGTCGTGAGCTATGGCCTCAAATTACGACTGAGAACCTAAAAGAACTGACTGACTACGTAGAGTACAAAGAAGAGTTCTTGAAACTATTTGGTTTCGGTGTTGAAGGCGTAGATTACGAAGCGGATGTAAATCCAGCGGTTGAAGCTGATTTTATCCAAATCTAATCGAATGACTGATTAGACAACCGATATACAAAAGGCGCTCATTGAGCGCCTTTTTTGCTTTCATCAGTCAAAGTTATTAACTTAATATTATCAGGATTGTACCTGCCAACGTCATCAGAATATTGGCAATCGCATAGGTACCCGCATAGCCAAGAGCTGGGATGGTGGATTTAGCGTAGTCGTTGACGACATCCATAGCTGGGGCACAAGTTCGGGCACCAATAATGGCACCGAAGAGCAGGGCACGGTTCATCTTGAGTATGTGTGCGCCCACTAAATAGGCCAATACCACAGGCACAACACTAACAATGAATGCTAAACCAATCACTTTTGGACCAACTTGAGTCAAGTGCTCGAACATCTTTCCGCCTGCACTTAGACCTATTCCCACCATAAAGAACATCAAACCCAAATCTTTGACCATATTCAGCGCCCCCTGCGGGACATAGCCGAAAGTAGGGTGATTTGCTCGTAAGAAACCAAGTGTAATACCAGATAACAAAAGACCTACCGCGTTACCCAAGCTGAACGAAACCTGGCCGAATGTCATCGTGATGAGGCCAAACAGAATACCCAAAATAAAGAAGCTGCAAAAAGCGAGTAAATCGGCCATTTGACTGTGGATCGAGATGAAACCGATTTTTTCCGCGAGTCCATGTACTCGGCTTTTCTCGCCGCTCACCTGAAGGACGTCACCTTTAGCGAGCACAATGTCTAAGTCCATCGGCATTTCTATTTGCGCACGTACCACGCGGTTTAAGAAACAGCCAAACTCAGATAAGTTTAAATCAGATAAACGCTTGCCTGCGATAGCGTCACTTTTTACGACAATTTCTTCTTCAACGATGCGCAAATCAAGCAAGTTACGATCAAATACTTCTTTTCCGTTGCGGAAGCTAGGATCCAAGCGAGCATGGCTATCAGGGAAGCCAACCAGTGCAATTTCATCACCCTCTTGCAAAATGGCATCACCATCTGGATGGGCGAGAATACCATTGCGGCGGATTCGTTCAATGTAACAGCCAGTTTGACGATAAATACCCAGTTCACGCAAGTTCTTGCCGTCAGTCCAGTCAATCAATTCTGGGCCGACTCGGTAAGCACGAATAATCGGTAAGTACACTTTTCTTTGGCTTGAATTTCCAAGGCCACGTTCTTGAGCAATTTGCTGCGCAGAATCAGACAGGTTCTGCTTCTGCAGTTTTGGCAACAGCTTCGCGAACATGATCATGCTAATTAAGCCCACCAGATAAGCCATCGCGTAACCTACAGATAGATTTTCTAATACCAAAGAAAAATCCATATTGCGCGGTATAGTAGCAAGGCCGGAGTTTAGAGCGTCTTGTGCACCAACCAGTACTGGTGTTGCTGTCAACGCGCCAGCCATCATACCGGCTGACAAGCCAAAGTCGAGGCCGAAATAGTGGCTCAAGCCATACGTTAAGCTGACTGCGGACACGAGAACGGTCATACTTAAAATAAAGTAATGCTTACCATCTCTGAAGAATATGCCAAAAAAGTTTGGTCCAGCTTCAATGCCAACGCAATAGATAAACAGCATAAAGCCAATGGTTAATGCTTCTGCATTGAATGAGAAGCCAAGGTGACCCATTACCAACGAGGTAATTAGAACGCCTATGGAGTTGCCTAGTTGTAATTTGCCAAATCGGATTTTTCCGATGGCAAGGCCAATGGCTAATACGACGAAGATTAGAAGGATAGGGTTTTGCTCAAGAAGGTATACGACGTCTATGTTCACTGTGTGGCTCGGTAAAGTGTGTGCCAAAAAGATTAAGAATTGCGAATTGTAACTAAATATAGCAAAAAGATAAGTGAATTTTTTTAGGTTTTACCATTAGTTGACGTAAGGTAATAACCAACTGAAAAATAATAAAAAAGCCGCATGAAGCGGCTTTCTTAAAAACTGTCTTTATTATTCGTCAAATAGACCTAGGTGCTCTTTCGCGTATGCTTCGAACTCGTCGCAGCCACCGATGTGCTCTTGGTCGATAAAGATTTGAGGAACAGTTTCAACTGGTTTACCAACTGTTTTCTCAAGATCTGCTTTAGAAATACCTTCAGCATGGATATCAACGTAACGGTAGTTGAAGTCGTCACGCTTCGCTTTTAGCGTTTCTGCGTGTTCTTTTGCACGAACACAGAAAGGACATGCAGGGCGACCAAAGATAACAACGAACATAATCTTATTTCTCCTAAATCTATTCTTTTTTGAAAGCGTACAAAACATAGCGGCTGAGTGCGCTCTCTTTTGTTGCAGTAACTATGCCCGATCCAGATACGGAAATAAAGCAGCAATTACCTCTTGGTTCTATAGGTGAAATCTATCGAATAAAAACTAAACGCGCTCCCTTATTCTATGGCTCTAAAGTATGTGAAGTGACGCATAAAAAACATACATTTTAAGGGGTTAATGATGGCAAGGTGGAATTGGTCAATTTTTTTTATTCAAAAACATAGCAATCTAATCTGGCTATACGCAAATGACTTCAACTCTTACATAAGTGTTAAATCAGAGGGCAAGAGGTTATTTGGGTATATTATTTTGGGAGGATGTGTATGTTTCAGTTTATGACTGCAACAAGGATTATATTTGGTGAAGGTGCACTTCAGTCTTCATTATCCGTTATCAACCAATTTGGTTACAGTGTTTTGCTGGTAACCGGGAAGGAAACCCAACGAGCCACGCCCATCATTAACTACCTTAAAGCTCAAAATATGCGTTACCAACACGTAGCAATCAATGGCGAACCTTATATCACAATGGTAGAAGAGACCGCGGTACTCGGTAGAAAATTCCAGCCTGATATGGTGATTGCTATTGGCGGTGGCAGTGTCATCGATATGGGTAAAGCTCTAGCCGCTATTATTCCTAATCAAGGCAATGTTTACGATTACGTCGAAGTGGTAGGAAGAAACGTACCATTGAAGGCAAAACCTCTTCATTTTATTGCAATTCCTACGACAGCAAGCACGGGTTCAGAGGTGACTCGAAATGCGGTGTTGAAGTCTGGACAAGATAAAGTGAAAGTGAGTCTTCGAAGCCCAGATATGCTGGCAGACGTTGCCATTGTGGATCCGACGCTCACTTATGGAACCGATCAATACACATCCGGGCGTGGCGCGATGGATGCGTTCACTCATTTGATGGAAGCGTATGTGTGTGGTGAGCCAAACCCTCTTACAGATATGGTGTGCGAAGAGGGACTTCGTCGTTTAAGCCGTTCAGTGATTGCTGCTTGTAAGCAAGATAATCATAAGGCTCGCTCGGATTTATCATTCGCTGCGTTGCTTGGTGGCATGGCCATTACTAATGCCAAATTAGGTGCTGCGCATGGGCTTGCGTCGGCGTTAGGAGGTAAGCTAGATGCTCCCCACAGCGTGATCACGGCGCGTCTTGCACCGCACGTGATGCAGGAAAATATTAACGCCGCGAAGCTCGCTGGCAGGAATGATGTGATAAATCGTTATCGTAAACTTGCCCAACTGGTTACCGATCGTGCGAACGCGAATGAGCACGATGGGGTTCTTTGGGTAAATATGGTGTTAGATAAGTTAGCGTTGCCGTTACTTGGCCAATTCGGAGTATGCCAAACTTCTTTTGAACAAGTGGCGAACGATGCTCTTAAGTCGATGGCGATCAAAGGCAACCCGCTACCCCTTAATCAGGAACGTTTGATATACATATTGCAGCAAGTCTGTGATTGCAGTGGAGAGTGTGTGGCAGAGAGCACACAACACGTGAGCTCTGTAGAAGTGCTTGAATCAAGAACGGACTTATCGAGTGTGAACGACTTGGGTTGATGTATTGATCTAAAGCGCATTGAAAAAAGGGGAGCGTTGAGCTCCCCTTTATTAAATCTTTCACTAAACAGCAGGACTTAGTACTGACTTAGCTTGTCATAGCGACTGTCTTTCAACGCATCTTTTACGCGTTTTAGGTTCTCACGGAAACCTGTACCACGGCGGAGTGTGAAGCCAGTTGCCAGTACATCAATCACCGTCATCTGTACAACTCGACTCGCCATTGGCATATAAACGTCGGTATCTTCAGGAATATCAAGCGTAATAGCGAGTGAACTTGCCTTTTCTAGCGGTGAGTCCTTTGCTGTAATCGCAATGACCGTCGCGCCGTTTTCACGAGCAAGGTTTGCTATTTCGACCTGACTCTTCGTTCGACCTGTGTGAGAAATAAGAACCACAACATCATTATCACTGCAGTTAATACAACTCATGCGCTGCATGACAATGTCTTCAAAACAAGTAATTGGAATGTTAAAGCGAATAAACTTGTTTTGTGCGTCTCGGGCTACAGAAGATGATGCACCAAGGCCAAAGAATGAAATGCGCTTCGCTTGCGTTAGCAAATCGACCGCACGGTTCACTTGCATTGGATCTAGGCTGTTTTTCGCGACATCTAAACACGCCATGGTCGATTCGAAAATCTTATGGGTGTACGCGTCTGGGCCATCGTCTTCTTCCACGTTACGGTTAACGTAAGGGGTACCGTTGGCTAGGCTCTGTGCCAAGTGAAGCTTAAAATCTGGAAAGCCCTTGGTGTCCAGACGACGACAGAAGCGGTTTACAGTGGGCTCACTAACGTCAGCCATTTTAGCCAACGTTGCAATGCTTGAATGAATTGCAGTTTGTGGAGACGCCATAATTACTTCCGCAACTTTGCGCTCTGACTTACTGAAATTCTCCAGGTTTTTTTGAATTTTTTCTAATGTATTCATAGTGTTCACGAGGGTATAGAGAACAACTCGCTGGCTCTGTTAACGAAAGGAAACACGAAGATTCCAGAGTAGAGTGGGGCGTTAACGAAAACAACCAGCGCCATAGAATCAGTATAAACCTGATCTTCAACCAGTCTAAACCAATAACGGATACTATTTAGTGAGAATTTGACAGGCCTCAAACAAAATGTTGTAAAAACTACAGAATTGGATGTGTAATCGATATTTTGTTGCGCCAGTCGCACGAGAATGATGTTTGAGTTACATCAAAACGAAAAAAAATTTCAAATTGATGTAACTCTTTCGGGCCATTAAGACGATTGGATATCAGTGACCACCTGCTGAATTCTTTCCATCAAATTTGGTGCTTGCTTGGCGATTTCACGCTGTTCATCAAGCACCGAACTCAAAATTTCTTTGGTCGTCAGCGGATTCGCCAAAACCACTCGGAACACAATCGTGTTCATGCGCTGCCATTGGTCTGGGTTCAGTCTTGTACGTGAAACAAACGATTTGCCCGTTTCACGCTGACGCTTTTGAATAAACTGTGTTAATTCATTAATCAGTTCATTCAGTTGTTCTTTTTGTGAACCTTCCGCTTTTGCTAATGCCTCACGGATGAATGGCGGCAAGTAGCGGTATGTGAGCAGACAAAGCTCTGGTTCAGAAACCAATTCGAAATCATCTTGTTGCTTGATTAAATCCGCAAAGTAGCGAGCTTTTTCAATGCTTTGGTCTATCAGCAGCTCATAGCCAGGGCGGCTGATGATGTGCATTGCGGCATAGACTAACATTGCCATGCCCGAACGAGAGCCTTCTAATGTATGGCTGCCTAGGTCTTTTGAGCCTTTACGCAAGATATATTGAGCGTGATGCTCTATGGATTTCATTGCGTCAGGGTCTTTGAACAGAACCATACCAGCGCCCATCGGGATGTAGAGTTGCTTGTGCGCATCAATGGTTACTGAGTCTGCCATTTCCACACCGTTAAGAAGGTGACGGTGGTGATTAGACATAAGTGTTGCGCCACCCCATGCGGCATCCACATGGAAATGACAACCGTGAGCTTGGCAGACTTCTGCGATTTCAGGTAGCGGGTCGACATTACCTGTCTCTGTTGTACCAGCTACACCAATAACAGCAATAGGCTTGATGTTTTGTTTCTCTAGTTCAACAATTTTCGCTTTAAGGTCGTCGACAATAATACGGTTGTTGGCATCCGTTTTAACCGCAACCAAGCCTTCTTGACCTAGACCTAGTACATCGGCTGCTTTCTTAAGGGAGTAGTGACCACGCTCAGACACCAATACCGCTAAGCCATCGTAGCCATAATGCTTCATGGCTTTAAATAGGCCTTCTTTCTCAACGCCTTTAAATGAACCATTGGCTCTTAACGCCTTGTTACGTGCTACCCAAAGTGCAGTGATATTGGCAATGGTACCGCCGGAGCAAAATGCGCCCAATGAGTGGTTTGCGCTATGCATCCACTGATCGTAAAACGTATCGCTCTGACCATAGATCAAGCGATGTAGCATGCCCAAAACTTGACGTTCAAGCGGGGTAAAGGCTTTAGAAGTCTCTATCTTTACCAGGTTTTGGTTTAAGGCGATCATGATCTTTGACAGTGGCATCAAGAAATAAGGCAGCGCCGATGTCATATGACCAATGAAGCTTGGTGAAGAAGTGTGAACGGAGTGCGACACCAAAGTGTCGAGTAAGTGTTCTGTATGATCTGACACGAACTCTGGCTGCTCAGGAATCTGAGCAGAAGAAAAGTCTTTTTCGATTTCGCGTAAAGGCTTTTCTTCTGCCACGATGTGTTCACGAAGAAATTGATTTAGATTTCGCGAGAGGCTCTCGTCAATTTTGGTTAACGTTGAGTCAGGACCTTCTGGGACAGTGAAGATCTTTAGCAAGCTCTCAAAGCTAACGTCAGCGGTTTTTTGTTCCTTAACCATAGCAAAGAATCTTTGTAGTTATTGTGGTAATGCGAGCGGCACAATCTAAACTAAAACGGGCGCAAAGTCCCGTTTTAATTGTTGAAACCCATGTTGCTGAAATGAAAATTTTAGGTGAGGGCTACAATCTTCGCATTAAAAAATCGTTGATTTTAATGTGTTAAAAACACTCGGCGTTTTCGAGCATCCTCAACGATTAATTAATCACACTTCTGCTTTTCAATCTTCTCTATTGACTGATTGTACTTATTAAGCGCGGTATCAATTTGTTGTGGATGGCTAAGCAGGTCGGCGAATGCTGAACGAAGCTCGTAGTTTTTGGGGTGGTTAGTCGATTGACGGTCACTAAACGTTTGTTTTGCAACTTCACCTAACTTATCACTTCGGCTTGCTAGCTGCTTAACGTCGTGTTGTTCCAATTTTAGCCATGCTTCGATTGGCTGTTCTGTTGCAACACGGCTAGGATCGTTCTCTAGAAAATAGTGAACTGCTTCACGGTTTAATTCAAAGTGATGTTTACGGCCGTCCAAGAACCACTGGCTAACTTCTTTTAGATCTGGATACTGTGTAACCGTCAAATCAACAAGATCTTGATACCACTGTAGTGAGGCATCAACATAGCCGTCGTATTTGCTGGCAAGACATTGTTGATCTGCGGCAAACGTAAAAGTTGAGCTTGTAGCGAGGAGCGCTGCAACGACAAAGCGTTTCATTCTTCTTCCTTCTGGTTGTTATCCCTTTATTAACGCAAGGCACATAAGTTGATGTTTCACCCTTCTTTCTCTTTAGTCGTGATAAATCATTGGGCTAATTGACAAAAAGAAAGCGGATTATTGCCAAAATCTTGATCACTTTGACGTTAACTAGGTATTTGAATTTTTGCCGTATTGTAATGGATGTTAAAGCGA
Source organism: Vibrio antiquarius (assembly GCF_000024825.1). NCBI lineage: Bacteria > Pseudomonadati > Pseudomonadota > Gammaproteobacteria > Vibrionales > Vibrionaceae > Vibrio > Vibrio antiquarius. The sequence continues at coordinate 2,377,709 of NC_013456.1, read as the reverse complement.
AAACCTGAGATCTAGCTAGCAAGTGATACAAAGAAAAGCATCATAACTGGTACCAGTAAACTCAAAATAAACCCACTAACGATGGCGACTGGGACACAACGCACACCACCTGTAGTCTGAATAACAGGTAGGGTAAAGTCCATTGCTGTTGCACCTGCATAACCAATTGCTGTGCACGGATAGCTGCGAATAAAGAGAGGAATGGCTACCAGCGCGACCAGCTCTCTCATCAATTCGATCAGGAAAGATGCTCCCCCAAACACGGGGCCAAAAGCGTCTCCCATCAAAATTCCTGCGAGTGAATACCAGCCAAAGCCTGAAGCCATCGCGAGGGCTTGATAGAGAGGAAGGTCCAAAAGTATCGCTGCAATAACGCCACCAAGCATACATGTTGCGATCACAACTGCCGCAATGGCCATACCCTGTTTATTTAATAAAATTTGGCGGAGAGTAAGACCACTATTGCGAAGCTGAATACCAATAAAAAATAGGAGCAGGAAGAGTATCCATTCGCTCGCTGTATCCACCCAACTTAAATCGATGGGTAACAGCAGACCAACTACTAGCCCGCCACCAACGACAACAATCAGCTTTACTGATTCTAAAGCCATCGAGGATAGTGGCAGCTTCTTTTGATTCTGATTGGTCTGGAGAGGAATAATCCTATCGATAATAGGCAGCGCTAACAGGTTACAGGTACTTAAACATAAAAAGAAAGTACTCGCATAGAGGAGAATACTCTGTAAGTTGCTACTTAAGTTATCGAGCGCTGCTAGGCTAAGTCCCATCAACGACAAAATGACGTAAATAAGGTAGGACGTTGATTGATTGATCTTCTCCAGTAACGAGGCTCGAGATATAGGAATTAGATACCCCACAACAAGTGGAGCGAAAATAAATAGCATCCCTGAGAACATAAAGCTCTATGATTCCTTTTTTGAGATAATACCAACACACATAAATCAAATTATTTATCGGTTGAAATTAGAGAGATATTTCACCAAATACCAAACGCTGCTCAGCCTTGAGCGAATCGTTTATCGCGAATTAGGTGTGAGAAAACGATAAATTACAAGCCGCTAGCACTTAGCACTGCACGTATTTGGTCATTGAAGTCAGTATCACTCATATTGCTGAGTTCATACAAGACCTCTGCACCTGTTAAGTTGAATTCAACTTCGTGTTCATCAATGCGCTCATCATGATTGCGGAACATCAATAAGTGATGCGCGATTCTTGCAATGTCTAAATAACTTACTTCCGGTCGCGTTTGCTCGTACTTCTCGTTTGAGGAGACCTCTCTAAAGTCATTGTCAAATCCCCAGCGCTCTAGCACCAGTTTGCTTGTTGCTGAACAACGAGTTTGGAAGATTTGCAACGCAATTTCAGGATCTAGGTAATTGCCTCTATCTAAGTACAGGTGGTACTCGTTAATTAGACAAAACAAACCGATATCGGCTAGCAGACCAACCAGCAATGCTTTTTCTTGCTCCAAGTGCCCATAAGTACCTGGCTCGTGTTTACGAAACGCTTGAACTAATATCACCATGACGGCACCGAGTTCTCGGGATACCGCTGCACTTTTCACCAAGATAGCATTACATTCTTTGGTTAAATTTACTGAATGTTTAAGTTGTTCAATCGCTTGTGCGGTAACAATATCACGCACGCGCAGTATACCAAGGCGAGATACCGCGGTGGTTAAGTCATTGCAGGTAATGTTTCTGCGATTGAAAATTACAGAGTTTGCTACTCGCAGAACGACCGCCGCCAAGCCGGGGTCTTCTAACAAACAGTTAGCAACATCTGAAATAGTGGTGTGTTCTTCGACACATAACTGCTGAATTTTAAGCACGACATCAGGAATAGGGGGTAATGAAATCTTACCCGTTGAGATGGACTGTTCTACCAGCTGAGCAAACTCGGATTCCAGTGCGTTTATAAGCTTATCTTTATTATTTGGCAGCCAAAAAAATGATAAATGTTCCATTGTGACGCTGTACTTGAGATCTTTCGTACAGTGTACCCTTACAGCGTATTCTTTATCAATTAAATGCGTATCACGTGCTCGTAATTGCCAGCGAGATCATAATGATGGCGTGTTTTGGGCATGCCGTGCGTCAAAAAAATATCACCACATGAATAATAAGTGTGAAACTAATCACGTATGCCGAATATATACTTTTTTATATGTGACCTATGTCCTAACTTATTTTTCAACGTTAAGTATGATTAAGCAAGTTGGTGAGCACAACTCACAAAAATATCGCCAACAAATCGACATTTATAATTCGCTATAAGCTGCTGTTTATCTGGTGACATCGCTAATCGGGGTAATTTATTCAGATTAAAGAGGTCAATGGACATGACAGACCAAGCTTTTTTTAAATATGTACGCAACTTTAGTGAGTATCAAAAACGTTCTATGTTCGGTGGTATCGGTTTATTCACCGATGATGCTATGTTTGCGCTTGTCAGCAATGATTGCTGCTACTTACGTGGTGGTAATGGATTGGACGAAGTGTTTACTCAGCTGAATTGCGAAAAATATAAGCACGTCAAAAAACAGACGACGGCAACCGTAAATTATTATGATGTAACAGATTTGTTTGAATCCGGATATGCAGGACTCGATGAACTGGTACAAAAATCAATTGAATACTCAATTAAGGAACGAAAATATCAAAAGTCTTCTGCCAGTAGACGTTTGAGAGATCTGCCAAATATGCAGTTAACTCTTGAGCGAATGGTCAAGAAAGCAGGTGTTGATGACGTAGAAACCTTTTTAGAACTTGGACCTGTAAAAGTCTTCAACAAAGTTAAAGTGGCTTATGGCAATGACGTTGATGTTAAGTTGCTTTGGAAATTCGCTGGTGCCACTGACGGTGTTCATTGGAAACTGATTCAAGAGCCGCGTAAAAAGCAGTTACTGGCGCTGTGTGAGTAAGCAAGCTGAACGCACGATGATTGACTCGTTTTGATGGAGTTAGCGGGTCGTAAAGGCAAGTGTTGAAAGCGGAAAAAGGACATTGAAGTTTTTGACCACTTCATTGAGTTAGTCATTAGATTAGACAAAAAACCGAGGCATGGGCCTCGGTTTTTGTTTTTTAATTTGCTCTTTTCTTAAAGCACAAATCTTAAAACTTAAAACGCGTGGTGAACATTACCTGATCACCATAAAAGTCGTTGATACGCGCTTCAGCACCTAGAGAGAAAAGCTCAGTTGAGTGGAAACGAGCGTATGCTGCACCGGTCCAGTCGTCATCGTTATCAATAGAAACGTAGCCGACTTTGCCGCCTACTTCTAATTGAGGACCTAACCATTGACGAACACCTAAGTTCAGTTCCATACCTACGTCAGTGCTGCTATCGCTTGAAGGTTGTACAACGCGCATTAGCATTTCACCTGTAAGGTCAGCCCAGTTGTTTAGTGGCGAATGAAAGCCAAAACCAGCGGCTGAGTCAAAATCACTTTCAAACTCAGAGTCGATACGAGCAATAACATGTGCGTTAGGGTGAATTGATTTGCTGAATCCAGCACCAAATGTCACAGGACTTGCGCCAATACGTGCTTCGAAATAGTCGTAGCTAAAGTTGCTCATAGTTGCTGGCGCATTGCGGTCGTTTGCGGCTAGGGCATGGCTTGATGCCACTAGTAAGGCAGCGGCTAATAGTGTTTTACGCATAACTAACGATAAACCTTGTTCATTATTTCCATGGATTCAAGCAACCACTTGAACCGTAATCTGATTTGTCCGACATCATAATAAAAAGGAAGGTCCACGACCAACAAAAATGTGTCGATGTTTTGTCAATTAACTTAATAGTTAGTGGGTTTAAGCAAAAACTACGCCATATACATAACGTCTAAGAGCATCAATCGGATAAATAGTGATGCTTTTCCATACTCGCGCTATTGCGCGAAATAACGTGGATCAGCTGGCTTTGGTGACATTCAAGCTAGAGCCACGCATATTACTCGCCGAAGCTTGCTCTGCGTTCAGCCATGGCATTGAGGATCGCCTCAGAATCAAGGACTTGAGTCCAAGATAGTAAGTTATCATCATTTGCAATCATAAAAGCAGTAAGCTGAGACACGATTGCTTTTCTCAACTCTTCACCTCTCCATGGTTTGGCTATGTAATAGTCCAGACTTGCGTTATTGACGGCCTCAACGGTGTCTTCTAAGCCGGCTTGTCCTGTAAGTAAGACTTTGCGGGCTGCTTTTGTGTCACCATTTTGACTGAGTTCGATTAAGAAGCTAATCCCAGTTTGCTCCGGCATAATGTGGTCGCATAAAATGAGCGCAAGCTGAACTTCCTCTTCCGCCATCTCCTCGATCACTTGCCTTGCTTCAGTGACTGATTCCGCTCCCTCGACAATAAAATGTTCCTCAAAGGGAGCGAGATCCTGGAGCACGCTATCCAAGACTTCTCGTTCGTCATCGACACATAAAATTAAATACTTGGTCATATTTCATCTCCTTTTTCGATGACTGGTAACCAGACTGTCATTCGTGTGAACTTGTCGAGCTCTGATTCGACGTCAATCCATCCTTTATGTGCTGTCACGATTTGCTGGCAGATGGACAGTCCAATGCCTAAACCAAAGTTGCCTTCTTTTTTCGTCGTGAAGTTGAGCTCGAAAATGGCTTCTCTTTGCGAATCAGGAATGCCACACCCATTATCTTCAAACGAGATAACGGCATAATGTGTATGATCTTTTTCTGCAAGACGTGTTTGTATTTTTAAAACGCCTTTTTCCGGAAATGCATCAATGGCGTTAGAGACCAAATTCGTCCATACCTGTTGGAGCGCGATTGGTTGACAAAGGATAGGAGGTAAATCCGCGTAATTAGTGGAAACCTGATGCATTTTTAGTTTGTTTTCGAAGATCACCAAGGTGTCTTCAATACCTTCATGAATATCAGCATAGTGCTGGGTCTCATCATCTGAGCGTGCGTAACCTTTAAGGCTTTTCACCATATCTGCAATTCGCGCAGCACAGACGTTAATTGAGCGAAGAGTAGAACCTGCTTTGTGGTATTGCTCAAGAGTATCGAGAACATGAGAAGATATTTGCTGTTTTTTCGTTAGTTGAGTGAGTAACTCGTGATCTGACTCTAGCCCAAGGTTCACCACTTTCTTTGCCAGTGTTCGGTCTGGAAGGGCATGATTAAGTGCTTTAACGCGTGATCTGAGCTCAGCGGTTGAAGCGGGTTTTGCGGTTTGAGCTTTGCTCAACAACTCAATGCCTTTGGTTTGTATATCGGAACTGGGTATTTCGTTAAGTAATCGTTCTAGCGTATGAGTTAAATTTTCTACGCCCCTCAATATCGCTGCTATCGGATTATTTAGTTCATGCGCCACGCCCGCAACCAACTGGCCGAGCATTGCCATTTTTTCTCTTTCAATGAGTTGCTGGTGGGCAGACTCCAGCGATTCGAGCGTTTTTTGAAGTTGCAGCTTAGTGTTGATGCTTCTTTGTAACCGGCGGTTGAAGTGGCGTAAGAGCAAGTTTGTAAAAAGAGGCAGTAAGTTTGAGTCGCTTTGCATCACTTTATTGAATACGTTGCGATCGAGTTTGATGACCTCTGTCTTTGTCAGCGTTAGGGCTGTCGAGAAAGAACATTCTCCAGTAACAAACGACATGCCTCCGACAATATTACCTTTGTTATGGCGTACAACCTCTCGCTGCATGCCTTGCTCATCGCGCTTGTACAGAGCCACTTCACCATCGGTGATAAACCACAAGAAGCTATTTGGCTCGCCTTCTACGGTTAATAAGTGTTCAGTTGAATAGGTGCGGCAGGCTCTTGTTTCGTCATTGTCTTTAAAGAACTGTTGGAGAGCTGAGATCACTTGCTCGGCTAACTCAGCATCAGACATCGAGTGGTAGTCGTGTAAAAAGCCCGCTTGATAATGGCTCATCTGATTATTGATGTGCGCTCGCAACAAGCTGTGATGATCCAATATCTGACTGTAACTTAGCAGGTCTTCTTTACCGTTTCGCAATATAAATTGGGTCAGCTCTTTTTGCACTGTGTTAAATAAGACGTGATCTGGCAAAGGTTTAGTGAGGCAGTGGTCGAGCCTGCCCTCATTAACGGCAGTGAGAATTGCGTCGATATCAGACGAGCAGCTAATAAGAACTTTTCTTGCTTGCTCGGTATGCGGCATCCGGTCTAAACCAATAAGAAAATCCACGCCATTAAAATGAGCGTGATGGCTCGCTATAACTAAAGCAACAGTCTGCTCTCTTTCCTCTAGATACTCTAAAGCGCTTTGAGCCTCTTCTATCGATTCGACAGAAAAAATATCAAACTTACTTGAGAAGGCAGACAGCTCCAATCGAAACTGTTCAGCACTGATTGGGTTGTTGTCGAGACACAACACAGCATAACGATTCACAGATGTTTTAGCTCCGGTTAAAACTTCGCCACGCAAACTTTAACAATAAAAGGATATGATGAGTGGGAGCCAAGTATGATTCCTGATTAATGGACTAGAATAAGCATCAATAGTCTGATTTGTCTCAATGTTTTCTCCGCAGAAGGTTTGGGGTAGACTGACCGAAAATACCTAATAAGTGACGTTATGCAAAATCTTAAAAAAATCGGCGCCATTGGTGGTGCTATCTCATTAGCGCTGTGTTGGCCATTGGCTGTCGGACAAATTGGTCAGTCCATCATTGAAGATGGTATTACCAATATGAATGATGAAATGATTAAAGGCGAAGTGGTCGAGTATCAGCGTGGCTATTTGTCTTCAGTCGTGCTGACTCGTTATTCAGTTGTTGATCCTGAGCTTAAAACGCAGCTAGAGCGTGATGGTATGCCAACGACGTTTGACGTAACCAGTGATGTTAGCCACGGTCTAACAAGCCTAACAGCAGATTCAAAATTGGTGGACAATGACTTTTTGCCTCTCACGATGCATAGTCAGACTCAACTAAATGGCAATACGGCATTCACCCTTGACCTAGACAGTTGGCATTATCGTAACGAAGCGCAAGGTGTTTCTGTTTCTACAAGCCCTGCAAAAGTGACAGGAGATGTGACGGTATTGGGTGATCTCAATTACCAAGTTTCTGTTCCTTCTGTTCAAGTGGATTTTGAAAACGGTGAAGAGCTTCATCTGAATGCATTGACAGGTCAGGGTAAAGGTAAGCAAGCAAAAGGCTATTGGCTGGGTGAGCAATCTTTTTCTCTAGAGAAGCTGGATGTGGTTGATTCGAACTTAACGCCTGTCTTTTTGATTGAGAATGCAAGTTACCGCGGCAACACTACGATGAATGAGTCTGGTGATAAGCTGAACAGTCAGCTGAACCTAGATGCTAAGAAACTGCGTTTAACTGATGGTACGGATGTCGATAACTTTAAGTTGGATTTCTCAATTGCAGATGTGGATAGCCAGTCATTTGACCAAATTATGTCTATCTATCAAAGCTCTCCAATGTTAGACGAGCAGGAAATTGCGAGCTTATTGCCGCATGTTGACACGCTGTTTAGCAAAGGTTTTGATTTATCCGTGAATGAGCTTTCACTTGCATTTGGTGACGGTAAATTCCATAACGAGTGGCAATTATCCATTCCTGAAGGTACTGACCACATTACTCAAGACCCAATGAAGTTGATGACGGCGACTACTGGTGAGCTCAGTACTTACTTCTCTGACGAATTAGTGACGCACTACCCATTTATTCAAGAAGGAATCGATGAGCTGCTCATCATGGAGTTGATCGAGAAAGTCGAGGGCGGTTATCAACTCAAAGCAGAAATCGGTGACGGTAAATTGAAGTTCGAAAATGGACATGAGTTCCCATTAGTGGCGCTACTTATGCCCGCCTTGATGCAACAACAGTAGCCAAGTATTGTTGCGGAATTAATCCAATTTAACGCTTAGTCTTTAAAAAGAGGTCGTAAGACCTCTTTTCTTGTTTTTATCGCTGCGAAAACGTGATATTAATTTCGTAATATTTACATAGCAGGAGCAATGAGCATCATGGAACAAAATACGGACAACGTATTTAACTTCAGTGCAGGGCCAGCAGGTCTGCCTAAAGCAGTTATGCAGCAAGCACAACAGGAACTAATCGATTGGCAAGGCCTTGGTACTTCGGTCATGGAAATCAGCCATCGAAGCAAAGAGTTCATCAAAGTTGCAGAAGAAGCCGAGCAGGATTTACGTGATCTTCTGAATATTCCGGACAACTATAAAGTGCTGTTCTGCCAAGGTGGTGCTCGTGCTCAGTTTGCTGCTGTTCCTCTAAACTTACTTGGTGATGCCGAGACGGCAACTTACATCGACGGCGGTTATTGGGCTGAAAGTGCGGTAGCTGAAGCGAAGAAATACTGCGAGCCAGACGTATTTGATGCAAAAACAGAAATCGACGGAAAAGTAGCCGTTCTACCTGCAAACGAATGGAAAATTGCTCCAGAAGCGGCTTACGTGCATTTCTGTCCAAATGAAACCATTGACGGTATCGAGATTAACGATCTTCCTGTCACTGACAAGCCAATCGTCGCTGACATGTCTTCGACGATTCTTTCTCGTGAGATTGATGTATTGAAATACGGTGTGATTTATGCGGGCGCTCAGAAAAACATTGGTCCTTCAGGCATTGCTATCGCTATCGTGCGCGACGACTTGTTAGGTATGGCGAAGCAGGTACTGCCAAGTATCTTGGATTACACTGTTCTGGCTGAGAAAGAATCAATGTTCAACACGCCACCAACCTTTGCATGGTACCTGTCTGGCCTAGTTTTCAAATGGTTGAAGGCGCAGGGTGGGGTAAAAGCGATCGAGCAAGTGAACCGCGCTAAAGCCGCACTACTGTATGATTACATCGATCAGTCTGATTTCTACCGTAATGGCGTGCACTCAGCAAACCGTTCTTTGATGAATGTGCCATTCCAACTTGCGAAACCTGAACTGGATGCGACGTTCCTTGAACTAGCAGATGCCAAAGGGCTGAAATCACTGAAAGGGCACCGAGCCGTTGGTGGTATGCGAGCTTCCATTTATAACGCCATGCCGCTAGAAGGTGTACAAGCGTTAGTCGATTTTATGCAAGAGTTTGAGAAAAACTACGCATAAAATCAAATTCACTGTTATTCATGAAAGCGTCGCAATTGCGGCGCTTTTGTTTATCTCAACTCACATCACTCCAGGAAGGTAAAATGACCAAGGCGAATATTGAAGCGCTGATCAAGCAGTTCCCACTCTTGGCGCCACTTATCGATCTTAAGGAGGTTTGCTGGTTTAACCCAAACATAACCTCTTTAGCAGAAGGTTTGCCCTATGTGGGGCTAGATGAGAAAGATATTCAAGCTGCGAGTGAACGGCTAGCACGATTTGCGCCTTATTTGATGAAAGCGTTTCCCGAAACGGAAGCTTCGCATGGCATCATTGAGTCTTCTGTGGTGGATGTTCCCAAGATGAAAGTGCGTTTGGAGCACCAATACGACACGCCAATATTGGGTCGTTTAATGCTCAAAAAAGACAGTCATCTGCCAATTTCTGGTTCTATCAAAGCGAGAGGTGGCATTTATGAAGTGCTCACCCATGCCGAAAAGTTGGCGTTTGAAGCTGGCTTACTCTGCGAAACCGATGATTACAGCAAATTGTTCAGCAATGAGTTTCGGCAGTTTTTTAAGCAGTACAGTATTGCTGTTGGGTCAACGGGTAACCTCGGTATGTCCATTGGCATCATGAGTGCAAAGCTTGGTTTTTCAGTCTCGGTTCACATGTCTTCTGATGCGCGGGAGTGGAAGAAAAATAAGCTCCGATCACATGGCGTCAAAGTGGTGGAGTACCAGCAAGACTATGGTGTTGCCGTTGAGCAAGGTCGTAAAGAAGCAGAGCAAGATCCTAACTGCTTCTTTATTGATGATGAAAACTCGCAGACGTTGTTTCTAGGTTACTCTGTTGCGGGTGAGCGTCTTAAGCAGCAGTTTGATGACTTGGGAATCGTGGTTGATGAGCATCATCCGCTCTTTGTTTATCTACCCTGTGGTGTTGGCGGTGGGCCTGGTGGCGTGGCATTTGGTTTGAAAGTCGCGTTTGGTGATCATGTTCATTGTATTTTCGCAGAGCCAACGCACTCTCCGTGCATGTTGTTGGGCGTGCATACCGGCTTGCATGACGAGATTGCGGTACAAGATTTGGGTATCGACAACATGACCGCTGCTGATGGATTAGCAGTAGGGCGTGCGTCGGGATTTGTCGGTAGAGCGATGGAAAGGCTAATTGATGGTTTTTACACCATTGATGATGCTCATATGTATCACCACTTGGGTGAGTTAAGTGAACTAGAAGGCATTAACCTAGAGCCTTCTGCATTAGCCGGTATGGTTGGGGTAGTGCACGTCTCGAATAATCATGCTTATCAGTCTCGAATGCAATTTGACGAAGAAAAACTCAGAAACGCAACGCATCTTGTTTGGGCAACAGGTGGAGGGATGGTTCCGGAAGATGAAATGGCGGCTTATCTCAAAAAATCAGGTCGGTAAATCAGCCCTGTATACGTACTTAACTAGGCAATTAACAATACAGGAATAACAAAGGGCTCATCGTTTGATGAGCCCTTCTCGTCACTGAATATCGAATTATAGAGACTGTAATAGCTGGTAGTAACGACCTTTCTGAGCGAGTAGCGTTGGATGGTCGCCTTGTTCGATGATCTCACCTTGTTCCATCAAACAGATGCTATCCATGCTTTCTAATTCTATTAGTCGGTGTGTAATGAATATCACTGTCTTATTAGCAAAGTGCTCATTGAAAAGCGCCATCACTTTCTGTTCCGTACGCTTATCGAGACCTTCAGTTGGTTCATCCAAGAGTAGGATTGGCGCATCACGTAGCAATGCGCGAGCGATACCGATTCGGCGTTTCTCTCCACCAGATAACTGACGACCACCGTCGCCTAACCAAGCGTCTAACCCTGGAGCCTCAAGAAGGCCACCAAGTTCGACTTTTTGAAGAATCTCAGACAGTCGCTCATCACTTGCTTCTGGAGCGGCCATAAGTAAGTTGTCACGCAGTGTTCCATTCAGTACATCAACGCGTTGACTTACCACTGTCATTGCTTCTCGCAGGTCAGACTCGCTCCAATCTTGCAGCTTTGTACCACCGATTCGAACTTCACCTTGGTTTACATCCCAGTAGCGACAAAGAAGCTGAATGAGTGTTGATTTACCTGAACCTGTTTGACCTACAATGGCTGTTTTAGTGCCCAACGGTAGTGAGAGTGACAAGTCTTTCAGCACCTTTTGCTGACCGTCAGGGTAAGTGAAGTCAATGTTGTCGAATTCAATGTCTAACGTTGTGCCTTTATGTTTCGATTGCTCAGGGAAGACAACGTCCGGTTCAGCCAAAATTACTTCATTTAAACGACGAGCAGAAGTCAACGTTTGCCCCAGGTACTGGAACGCGCCCGCAATAGGCATCAAAATTTCAAAACTTGCCATCGTTGCAAATGCAAACAACGCAATCCAAGGATCAGGAGCACGACCTCCTACGCCGTCTGCAGCAAACCAAAGCATCACAACCAGTGTAAGACCGTTCACAAGCATAAGCAGGCCTGAAGCCATGCCCGTTAAATTCGCGTTCACAAACTGATTAGACAAAAGCTGCTTTTGCTTCTCTAGAATGAGATTGCGATAACGCTCTTCTGCTCCAAAGATACTCAGTTCGCTGTAGCCTTGAAGCCAGTCCAGAGTCGCCACTCGCAATTGCGCTTTATGATGAGTGAGATTCTCGCCATTGTTTTTACCCAGTTTATAGAACAGCACCGGCCATACAAACAACATGACGGTAAGAATCGAACCAAGCAGCAGGGCGAGATGCCAGTCAAAAAATGCCAGGACAGCCGTTAAACTTAGTATCCCAAAAATACCAATCACGACAGGGCTGATAAGTCGAAGATAAACGTGATCCATCGCATCTACGTCCGCCACTAGGCGGTTGAGCAGATCAGCATCACGCATCGTAGAGACACGACCCGGAATCAGTGGTGCAAGTTTCTTAAAGAAGAAGATACGTAGATCGGTAAGCAGTTTGAACGTTGCATTGTGGCTAACGACACGTTCTCCCCATCGACCTGCGGTTCGAGCCATTGCAGCGCCGCGTACCCCAGCACCTGGTAACATGTAGTTGAAGGTCTCACGAGCTACCGTCAAGCCTGCCACCGCAGCGGCTGAAATAAACCAACCCGATAGCGTTAATAAGCCAATAGATGCAGCTAAGGTCAGAAATGCCAATAGCATACCTAGAGAAAGACCAAACCAATGTTTCTTATAGAGTTTTAGATAAGGGAGTAAATCACGCATCTAAGTTCCCCTTGTCTGTTTCACGTTGTGCGAGGTTCGCTTCCAACATGTCTTTAAATAAGCCATCTTCTGTCGACAGTGTGTCGTAATCACCACATTGAACAATCTGGCCGTCCTGCATAACAAGAATTTGCGATACGCTTTGTAAAGGTGCCAACTGGTGAGTAATTATCAAATTCGTTGTGGCATGTGCGTACTTGTTAATGCCTTCCATGACGAGTTTTTCACTACGAGCATCTAAGCTTGCGGTCGGTTCATCTAATAACCAAAAACGACCATTTTGTAGCATAGCGCGAGCCAACGCTAAACGCTGGGCTTGACCGACAGATAAACCACCAGAGCGGTCAGATATCGGGTAATCCAACCCATGCATTTCAACAAATTCAGCAGCATGAGAGTCATTCAAAACAGAATGAACGTCTGCATCTTGAATGTTGTGTTTGCCTAACGTGACGTTATCTCGAATGCTGCCATGTAATAGCATTGGGTTTTGACCAATCCAGCTTACGGCCTCTCGCCATGTGGCTAGATCCAGTTGTGACAATTCACAACCATTAATCTTCAAGCTACCTTGATAAGGCATGAAACCGAGGATGGTGTTTACCAAGCTTGTTTTACCTGCACCACTTGGTCCAACTAAAGCCGTACTTTTGTTGGCTTCAAGAGAGAAGGATAGGGGACCTGCGAGCTGCTTACCTTCCGGACTAAAAATGGTTAACTCGTCTGCTTCAATATGGATAGGGCTGTTTTTATCTAACGCTTGGGTTCCATCTTTGATTTGATCGACTTCCAAATCTAGAAACTCGACAATACTTTCTGCTGCGCCAACCGCTTGCTGTTTCGCATGGTAGAACGTGCCCAAATCACGTAATGGCTGATAAAACTCTGGCGCAAGAATCAGAATGAACAAGCCAGCAAACAGCGTAACACCTGTGCCGTAGTAGCCGAAATCGAGCTCTCCGATATAACTAAAGCCAAAGTAGACGGCGGTAATTGCGATAGAAATGGAAGTGAAAAACTCTAAAACCGCAGAAGATAGAAACGCGATTTTCAGAACGTCCATGGTACGAGTACGAAAGACTTCCGAAGCACCCTTCAGAGTTTCAGTTTCAGATTTTGTTCTATCGAATAAGCGAATGGTCGTCATTGCTTGCAAGCGGTCATAAAAGTGACCGGACAAACGCTGCATCGCTTTAAAGTTTTTGCGGTTTGCTTCTGCGGCTTTCATCCCAACCAGTGCCATGAAAATAGGCACCAGTGGTGCAGTGACTAGGAAGATCAAGCCTGCCGCCCAGTTTACTGGGAATACGACAACCAAAATAATGAAAGGCACTAGTACCGATAATGACATCTGAGGCAAGTAGCGAGAGAAGAAATCTTGCATATCTTCTACCTGCTCTAAGATGAGCGTCGCCCAGCTGCCGGCAGGTTTGCCTTTGATGTAAGCTGGCCCAAGTTTATGAACTTTATCTAAAATGAGTTGGCGAATATAAACTCGAATTTGCTCACCGCAACGGTAACCGGCAAGCTCTCGACCCCAGGTACAAGTAGCTCGACCGATAACCGTGCCACCAAGCCCAACAAAATGCCAAATGAGGTCGGCTTTGTCTACTTGGTCAATGATTAACTGGTGCAGAATGGAGGCGAGCAGGGCTGCTTGAGCCAATAAAAACACGCTTGAAAGTACGCCTAGGCCTATCGCAATCATAAGCCAGCGCTTGGCTAACTTACTTTGTTGCTTCAGCCACTTATTCAAGCTGCTTTGCTTTTTCTTATCCATCGTGAAGGCTTAATGATAATTGTTTTAATGAGGCGGTAGTATACAAAAGAAAACCCAGCGGGAATACCGCTGGGCTTTAAGGATATGACACAAATGTGAAAAGTTATTTGTCACCAAGTGAGTCTAAGAAACGCTCAGCATCTAATGCCGCCATACAACCTGTACCTGCAGATGTGATAGCTTGACGGTAGTTATGGTCCATAACGTCGCCTGCTGCAAATACACCTTCAATGCTAGTTTGTGTCGCGTTGCCTTCTAGGCCAGACTTAACGATGATGTAGCCATCTTTCATGTCTACTTGGCCTTCAAAGATTTGTGTGTTTGGCTGGTGGCCGATCGCAATAAACGCACCCATCACTTCAAGGTCTTCAGTCGCACCTGTGTTGACGTCTTTAATACGAACGCCAGTTACGCCCATGTCGTCGCCAAGTACTTCATCGAGAGTTCGATCGGTATGAAGAACGATATTACCGCTTTCAACTTTATCCATCAGACGTTTCACAAGGATCTTCTCTGCACGGAATGAATCGCGGCGGTGGATCAGGTGAACTTCTGACGCAATGTTAGATAGGTAAAGTGCTTCCTCAACAGCAGTGTTACCACCGCCCACAACTGCAACTTTCTGATTACGGTAGAAGAAACCGTCACAGGTTGCACAAGCAGAAACGCCGCGACCTTTAAATGCTTCTTCAGACTCAAGGCCAAGGTATTTTGCTGATGCACCTGTAGAAATAATCAATGCGTCACATGTGTACTCGCCAGATTCGCCTTTTAAACGAAATGGGCGTTGTGATAGTTCTACTTCGTTGATGTGATCAAACACGATTTCAGTTTCGAAACGCTCGGCGTGCTCTTTCATGCGATCCATCAATGCAGGACCTGTCAGACCTTCAGCGTCGCCGGGCCAGTTTTCAACTTCAGTAGTGGTGGTTAGCTGACCACCTTGTTGCATTCCCGTCACAAGCACAGGGTTTAGGTTGGCACGCGCTGCGTAGACGGCAGCTGTGTATCCTGCTGGACCAGAACCAAGAATTAATAGTTTACAATGTTTTACGTCGCTCATTATGGCTCCAAAAAGGGCTGAACATTTCCCTCGATTGTATGGAAATTCTTAGTGCTTTAAAAGCATAAACAACGATTGTGATCGAATAATTGGTTATAGATTAGAACCCACTAAAGATTGATAAAGAACGTTGACTTCTAGCATAAAATTCTATTCGTAGTAGAGAAGTCTAGTTTCAAATATCGCCAAAGCGCAAAACTGAAACATGGTTCTGTATTTGTGCCTTGGATTGGTCTGTTATGTTGTTTTTGTTATTTTGTTGAAGCTATCAACGTTAAAAGCTGGCAATTGCAGAATATTTGCGTAACCTAGTGTGTAAATTAAATGTTAATTAATGTGCCTCATTAAAGGAGACAATGATGTTACATTCACGTGAGAATACTCTGCATTTAACACAGCTCAGCATGGCAGCAATTGAGCAGCTTTCCCCATCGTTTGAAGAACTGCCTCGTACCGAGCATGCAGATGGTCAGTATCGACTAAGACGTTATTCTGTGGTTGGTTTTGATAATGGCAAAGTCATTGACTTAAACAAAAACAGCTTTGTTCAATCGTCTGATATCAACCGATTCCAAGGTGATGTTGTAAGACAATTTGAGCCGATTGAGAAGGATATTCTCACCAGTGATGGTTTCCGAGAAATGTGCGAATTGTTTGTCAATGCGAATCATCTGCCTAACGGCCAGGAAATAGAAATTCACCAAATCCGAATCACAGCGCTAGAAGAAGAAACTCAAGTGGCACCTGAAGGTGTACACCAAGACGGTTTTGATCACATTGCAATGGTTGGCGTGGGACGTCATAACATCATTGGTGGCGACATCATGCTGTACAGCAGTCATAACCAAGCCCCATTTTTCCGTAAGGTGTTAGAAACGGGTGAGGTTGCAATATTGGCAGACAGTAAACTGTGGCACAACGCGTGCCCAATCCGTTCTGTCATTGATGATGAAGCGGGTCATATGGATGTGTTTGTACTCACGGCTACGGATAAGCGCAATGAACTTCAATCTTAATCTGATCAGAGAGCAGTTTCCGGCACTCGCTCAATACCATAACGACAAACCTGTGACGTTTTTTGATGGTCCAGGCGGGTCACAGGTACCTCAATCAGTGCTAGACAGCATGGTGGGGTATTTAGGTCGTTTCAACGCCAACTTAGGCGGGCATTATTTTTCTAGCCAAAAGACGGTTGACGTGATGCAAAACGCACGCGAGTCAGCGCAAGCTCTGCTTAACGCGCCGTCATCTGGCAATATCGTCTTCGGTGCGAACATGACATCGTTAACCTTTCAGCTCAGCCGTGCGATTAGCCGAGATTGGCAAGAGGGAGATGAGATCATTGTTTCTGCTTTGGACCACTATTCGAATGTGTCCAGCTGGCAACAAGCGGCAGAAGATCAAGGCGTTATCGTTCATCAGGTTCGTATCAACGAAGATGATTGTACGTTGGACTTGGAGCATTTAAGCAGTCTTCTTTCTGATAAAACGCGCCTTGTAGCGGTGACCTATGCATCGAATACGACTGGTTCTATCGTGGATGTGCAGCGAGTAGTAAGCATGGCGCACAACGTCGGGGCACAAGTTTATGTGGATGCCGTTCATTACGCGCCGCATCACTTGGTTGATGTTCAAGCGTTGGGTTGTGACTTTTTAGCGTGCTCTGCTTACAAGTTTTTCGGCCCGCACGTTGGTATTGCTTACATTGCCGATCAGTGGCTGCACAGTATTCGTCCGTACAAAGTCGAGCCAGCAACCAATATTGGCCCAGGCCGATTTGAAACGGGGACGCAAAGTTTTGAAGGTCTTGCTGGTGTCGTTGCTGCGGTTGAGTATCTGGCTCAATTTGGTGAAGCCGGTTTACCTCTTCGTCAACGATTGGAACAAAGTTACCAGTTGTATGAACAACATGAGCAACGCTTGAGTGAGCGTTTCTTACAGCGTCTGAGTGCACTAGATGGTGTCAATCTATTTGGCATTGCGAAAGAAGATAGCCAACTCCGCACACCGACTTTTGCGCTAACATTCGACCGATATTCTCCAGAATTTATCGCGAAAACGCTGGGAGAACACAACATCTGTGTTTGGAACGGCCACTTTTATGCGCTGGGCTTAGTTCGTCAACTTGGTCTAGAAGAGTCGGGTGGTGTAGTACGAATTGGTTGCATGCATTACAACACAATAGAAGAAGTCGATATGTTGTTCGATGTACTAGAAAACATCCTTGATGCGTAACTGATTATATCTTCCTGATAGAAAAAAAAGCTCGAGTCAAACTCGAGCTTTTTCGTTTTTATTTCAACAAACCATCTATATATATATATATGCAGCTAGGTGCTTACTTCCGCTTCATAGGAAGTGAATTTTCTTACGTTGATCACGCCAGTGTCAAAAATGAGGTATTGACCTTTGATGCCTTGCAAAGTGCCAGTAACAATCGGGTTTTTATCGAAATTATGCGAGGTGATCTTAGTTGGGTGCTGTTGCACCGGATAGCTAAGGTCGGTAATGCTTTCGCTTAATATTTCAATTGCATCTTCACCGAATTGCTGTTTTATCTCAGCAATCTTGTCTTCGACTAAAGGTAATAGCTCAGCAAAACGATCTTGCAGTGCCATTGGTTCACCATCGCCTTTCAGCAGTGTGCGCCAATTGGTTTTATCTGCGATGTGTTTCGCCAGTTCAACTTCAATTAATCCGGAGATATGTCGAGTTTTTACCTTAAAAATTGGCAAACCCTGAGTCGCACCTTGATCAATCCAACGAGTTGGGATTTGCGTGTGACGAGTGATACCAACTTTTAAGCTGGATGTATTGGATAGGTAGACAAAGTGATCCACCATGCAGTTCTCTTCGCCCCATTGTGGCTCGCGACAAGTCCCTTGGTCGTAGTGGCAAGTCTCTGGCTTCATGATGCACATATCGCAGCTTGCTAGCTTTTTCATACAGACAAAACAATGGCCTTGCGAATAACTCTTTTTCGTTTTCTTACCACATGAGCAACAAAAAATATTGCCCGTGTGAGTCAGTGTGAGCGTTTTACCCAGAAACGGCGATAGATCAATTTCTTCCTCACCAACAGGTAGACGGTAACTGACAGCACCGTCCAGAGATGCACGCATTTTATTTAGCGTACCAGTTGCAATTAATGACATGACATTACTCATTATTGTGTTTTTGCACAGTATATCCGAAGTGGTGATGAGATGCAGGGTTGACAGGCACATTAAAGCGAAATGTATCGCTCTGAAATGTTATGCACTGGCCTTCATGGGTTAGGAAATACGGCTGTGAAATGCTTCGCAAATAACAAGTGAACCGCATTTTTGAGAGATTTAAAAACGTGATAACGGTTCAAAACACGTTACCATGTATCGAAAGTAAGAACGAAAGCTAAAAGTAATTTTGTTTCTTGATAAATGACTTTGTTTGAAGTTCGAAAAATCATTGAGTACATTGTGTTGTATATAAGCTGAGCAGGTCACTCGCCCATGAAGTGGATCCATAAATTTATCTTTGCCCTCTCTATTTGCACTATTAGTTTGGTTGCGCTTTATAGTGTTCTTGGCGATACACGAAAGCTGACCATTACACCAGAACATTTCAATATCTATGCGACTAAAGACGCCAGCGAAGGTGGCTTGAGTGAGGCTGATATTTTTTACGATAAGCAAAGCCTAGTTCTCAGCTGTGACTTAAAGCAAAGCTCGTATGCTTGGCCTTATTGCGGAATCTCTGTTTATACCGATTCCACAACGCCAACACAGGGGATTGACCTTTCCAATTACCATACGATTCGATTGAAAGTGAGATATGAAGAGGCGGGGGTGGGGCCCAATCCGAGCCATGATTTGCGTTTATATCTGCGCAACTATAACCCTGAGTATTCCAAACCAGACGACGAGTACACGATTAAATACAATGGCATGCAGTTTTCTCCGTCCGGTTCAAACGACATCATCGAAATTCCGATTAAAAATCTACAGGTGATGACGTGGTGGTTAGTAGACAACAAAGTCGCGATTGAACACTCTGCACCTGAATTTTCAAACATCACACGTATTGATATCGCGACCGGATCTGGTGCGGCACTTGGCGAGCACAAAATTGTGATTGATAAAATTGAGTTTGAAGGCGCTTACCTTGCACAAGAAACGTTACTGTATGCGCTCTTACTCTCTTGGATGGCGCTTGGACTGGCATTTTCGCTGCACGAATTACGAAAAAATCGAGTCGCTTATGAAAAAGCGAAAAAACGTCATCGTCATTTAGAGAAGGTGAATGGTACGTTGCGAGCTCAAAACTATGAGTTTGCAGAGTTGGCGCATCGCGATGCGTTGACGGGAGCGATGAACCGTCACGCAGTTCAGCACTGGCTTGAGCAGCAATCACGGCAAGTTCGCTGGGGGCATAGTACATTCAGTATCCTTTATATGGATTTGGATAAATTTAAGAAGGTGAATGACAAATTTGGGCACCAAATGGGGGATGACATATTGCGCGAATTTGTCATGGTGGTGGCAAGTTCCATCTACCCAGATGACCGACTTGTTCGTTGGGGGGGAGAAGAATTTGTTGTATTTTGCCCTGACACCAATATTGATCAAGCTGTGAAGAAGTCGGAAATGATTCGCAAAAATGTGGAGAGTCATTTGTGGGTACACGGTGAATCATTAACATGCAGCATTGGCGTCGCCCAAATGCAAAATGAACGCGTCTCAGAAACCATGGCGAGAGCAGATGAAGTGCTCTATCAAGCGAAGCGCAATGGTCGTAACCGGGTCGAGGTTCATTATGGTTTGCTTGCCTGCGAAAAGAAGCAAGCCTAACGATTCGTCACTCAAAGGAATAAAAAAAGGTGGCCAACTGGCCACCAAGAGGGAAACTGCTGAACACCACTTAGGGGGAAGTTTAGGTCATCGATATGATTACCGTGAGCAGCAGTGTAGTGCTAATCGAACTTGCTATTTTTTACCAGAACAACCAAGCGAAAAGCGTTAGTGCAGCAATACAGGCAATGTTTAAGACGAAGCCAATTCGCATCATTTCTTTTTGCTTGATATGACCCGTACCGAACACAATCGCATTTGGAGGCGTCGCAACTGGTAACATAAATGCACAAGAAGCGGCGACGGCAATCAATGCAGAGAGAATGACCGGAGACATGCCTAAGGCCTCTGCGATGGTTGCAAATACAGGGACCAGTAGTGCAGCACTAGCGGTGTTACTTGCAAATTCAGTCAAGAAGACAACAAAAGCAACCACTGCAAGAATCGTTAGGAGAATACCGGCTTGCTCAAGGAAGCCTGACAAGCTATGAGCCAAAAATACGCTTGTTCCGGTTGCTTTTAGAACGTTGCTCAAACAGATACCACCACCAAATAGGATTAACACACCCCAGTCGGTTGTTTTCTCAATATCTTTCCACTCGACGGCGCGAGAAGCCCCAAGCAGAAGGATCGCACCTATTGCGACAAGGGTATCGAACTTAGCGAAGCCACCTAGCATAGCGTTAATTGGCTTACTGAATATCCACAAAGTCACGGTCAGTAAGAAAATCGCCAGCGTAATCATTTTGCCGTTTGTCCACTCGACTGGTTGATGGTCAAGGTCAAACTTGTGGCTAAGGTCAGGCTTAGTCATGGTGTACAAAACGAGAATAGCGATTGGCATTAGTACTAATGAGATAGGCACACCGAGCTTCATCCACTCAGTAAAACTTAGGCCGACTTCAGCTGCTGCAATGGCGTTTGGTGGGCTACCAACCAGCGTTGCAATACCACCAATCGAAGCACTGTAAGCGATGCCGAGCAGAACAAACAAAAAGGTATTGTGATTTTTCTTCGCGTCTAGCTTTGTCATCACACCCAGTACAAGGGGCAGCATCATAGCGGCAGTGGCGGTGTTTGAAATCCACATTGACAGGCCAGCACTCACACCAAATAGCATGAATACAGCGACAGACATTTTGCCTCTTGCGAGCAATAGCACTTTATCAGCAATAGCTTGGTCTAACTTCTGCTTATGCAAAGCTGCAGCAAGTGCAAAACCACCTAAGAATAGAAAGATGATGGAGTTGGAGAAGTTGTTCAGTGCGGTCTGAGTATTAAACACGCCTAAAAATACCGCAAGTAATGGTATGAGTAGCGCGGTTATGCTGACGTGAATTGCTTCGGTTAGCCAAAGAATAGCAACAAAAACTAAGATGCTCAGGCCGGTTACTACTTGTGGCTCAAAGGGTAGGGTATTAAACAAGATAATGAACAATACGATATTCGCGTTCAAAATCATGCTGTTGCGAGTGAAGAACCAGTTCTTCAATGTCACAGCGAGTGCGGTCATGGGTAGTGCTCCTTTTGCATTGCCTTTTGTCGGTTTTTTTATGGCAAAGTAACTGACTTGTAGTTATTTATTGATTAAATGTTACTTGGAATGCAAAAAAGAGTTTTGCCTGAATCGTAGAGCAAATTAGAAAATGTGATGTTGAGAATTGGAAATGGGTAGAAAACTACCCATTTGTTTTATAGAAATGTTATTAGCCTTGTGAGCTGCGTGATTCCTCTATTCGACGGGAACTTGCAGAGGCTCATTAGAGATTTTTTCAGGCTCTTTTACTGCAACGATAGGCTCTTGAGGACCAAGAAACTTGGGCTGCGTATTAATAATGTAGAGGTCTAAAAAGGCTTTCACACGGGCGAGCAACTCTCGAATACGCATTGATGTTTTTTGTTTGTTTGTCGTAGGTCCTGCTACCGCAAGACACTGCGCATCAATATTGTAAGCATCGGCAATAAACAGCGCTCGCTCACAATGAAAGCGCTGAGTCACAATCAGAAAGCGCTCCGAAGCAAAAATCTTTTTCGCCCTCACAATCGAATCTAGAGTACGAAAGCCAGCATAATCAAGGTGAATCACTTCCTCAGGCACGCCGGCTTTAAGTAAGTCGCGTTTCATCGTCCACGGTTCGTTGTAGGAGCGATGGGCGTTATCGCCACTCAATAAAAACTGTTTTACTTTGCCTTGGTTGTAAAGCTCAATCGCCGCATTAATGCGATGAGTGTAGTAAGTGTTGAGGATCTTACCGATGTATTTACTGGTACCGAGAACCACAGCAACCTCATGTTGAGGTATTGGTTCGTATTCAGTGAAAATGCTTTCTTTGGCTTGTAAAACCACCCACCGGTCGATGGCAATAACAGAAACAAGCAGACTAAGTACAGAGATCGACAAAATCAAAGCAAGTCGCTTCCAGGAAAATTTCAGCTTCCACTTTGATCTTATGCGAGAAAACAACAAAACGTTTTATATCCTTAACTAAAAATGTAGTTCTCATCATATCTGATAGAAACAAAAAGAGAGAAGCCCATTTATGCCAAAATCTGGTTAGGATGATAAAAAAATAAAAGCCCCTACATGGTAGGGGCTAATTATTAAACGAAATGTCTCAAGCTTAGAACGCAGTGCGTTTGTAACGACGGTAAACAGGCTGCCAGAACGATTGTTCAATCGCCACGTTCAATGCTTCATCAGTAATTTCTAATGCCACACCTTGTTCGATTGCCTTCTTACCAACAGCAAACGCGATCTTTTTCGATACCGAGTGAATCTCTTCCAACGGTGGAAGTAGTGCACCACGACCGTTGATTGCTAGAGGAGAGCATGTTGCGAGCGCACGGCTCGATTCCATTAGCATTTCGTCGGTGACACGTTTTGCGTTTACAGCAAGTACACCAAGGCCAATGCCTGGGAAGATGTAGCTGTTGTTACATTGTGCAATCGGGTAAGTGCGACCTTCATGAACCACAGGCTCAAATGGGCTACCTGTTGCAACAAGTGCTTCACCATTTGTCCAGCGAATGATGTCGTTAGGTGTTGCTTCTACGCGGCTTGTTGGGTTCGATAGTGGGAAGACAATCGGACGCTTACAGTGTTTATGCATTTCTTCGATGACTTCTTGGCTAAATAGGCCAGGAGCACCAGAAACACCAATCAGTACCGTTGGTTTGGCGTTACGCATAACGTCGAGGAGTGAGAAGCCATTTCCTTCATTTTCCCACTCTTTCGTATTGGTATGTTTCTGCACCAGGCGTTGTTGGAAATCAAGAAGGTTAGGCATACCTTCTTGTAACAGACCCCAACGGTCAACCATGTAAACTTGTGAGCGAGCTTGCTCGTCAGAAATCCCTTCCGATACCATTTGTGCGATGATCGCTTCTGCGATACCGCAACCAGCAGAGCCAGCGCCCAAGAAGGTGATACGCTGTTTAGACAGCTGAGTACCTGCTGCTTTACAGGCTGCAAGTAGAGAGCCAACAGTAACGGCCGCCGTGCCTTGAATATCATCATTGAAGCAGCACACGCGATCTTTGTAACGCTCAAGAAGAGGCATCGCATTTTTCTGAGCAAAGTCTTCGAACTGGATCAAGGCATCAGGCCAACGGCGCTGTACTGCTTGAATAAACTCTTCTACAAATGCATCGTATTCTGCACCCGTAATACGAGGGTGACGCCAACCCATGTACATCGGATCAGCTAAACGTTGCGGGTTATTGGTACCCACATCAAGCACGATTGGTAGCGTGTAAGCAGGGCTGATACCACCACACGCGGTATAAAGTGACAGTTTACCAATAGGAATACCCATGCCGCCGATACCTTGGTCACCCAAGCCAAGGATACGTTCGCCATCTGTCACAACAATCACTTTAACGTTGTGGTTTGCTGCGTTGTTCAGCAGATCGTCAATACGGTCACGGTTCGGATATGAAATGAATAGACCACGACCACGACGGTAGATGTTAGAGAAGTTTTCACATGCTGCGCCGACAGTTGGCGTGTAGATGATAGGCATCATCTCTGAAATGTGGTTTTGCACTAGGCGGTAATACAGTGTTTCGTTGGTGTCTTGGATATTACGCAGATAAATGTGCTTATCCATATCGCTTTCGAAACTCTTGTATTGCTGGTAGGCACGTTCCACCTGCTCTTGGATTGTTTCGGTAGACTCTGGAAGCAAGCCTTCTAAGTTGAATGAACTACGTTCTTCAGCAGAGAATGCACTGCCTTTGTTCAAAAGAGGGGTTGCTAAAAGAGCCGGACCCGCATATGGAATATATAGTGGGCGTTTATCGTTGTTCATTGGGTGCCTTATGTAGGGTTGAAGGATGCGCACCAAATTTTAACGGGTTCACCATTTAGTTGTAAACATGCGTTGATGCACATCAATGTAATGTCGCAAAAAAACTCAGATACCGCCGAAAATATCGGCAATATTGGTTGTTTAGAGATACCTAAAGCAGGATTTTTTTACTTGGGTATAATGTTCTGCATCATCAAATCAAATCCAATTTCTATGTTTCAACTACCTATCGACAGCCTGCAAGCTGAGTTTGACCAACATGTGAACCAAAACCATCTCGTGGTGGAAGCCGAAACCGGGTCAGGTAAATCTACACGTTTGCCTATGTGGGCGGTAAAACACGGACGCGTGCTGGTTATTGAACCACGTCGAATTGCTTGTACCTCGTTGGCTGAATATCTTGCGGAGCAATCTGGTGAGCCAATAGGTCGCAAAGTCGGTTACGCGATCAAGCTTCATGCCTACTTTGATGAAAAAACCGAAGTTGTATTTGTGACTCCGGGAGTCGCACTGCGTTGGTTTGCGGAAAACAAGCTAGCAGGCTTCGATATCGTGATAGTGGACGAATTTCACGAGCGACGCTGGGATATTGATCTATTAACCGCAATTTTGAAGCAAGAAAATCAACATCGGTTGATCGTCACTTCCGCTACGCTGGAGGGCGAAAAGCTAGCGCGTTACCTGAATGCGAAGCGTCTGCGATCTGAAGGGCGTTGCTTTCCAGTCACGGTGACACATAGTTCTTTAGACAGCCGTTATTTACCGAATAAGAAGGGATGTGAACAAGAGGTTTTCAGAGCGGTAAAAGAAGCATTGGAAGATGAAGATGGCGATATTCTTGTTTTCCTGCCTGGACGCAAAGAGATCACCCAATGTGCTCAGATGCTACAAAGTTGCGGCGAAGTCATGGTGGTCAAACTTCATGCCTCGGTTAGTGATGAAGAACGGCACCGCGCGTTAACTACGCAAAAACAACGAAAAGTCGTATTGGCAACCAATGTTGCGGAAACCTCCTTAACGATACCTAACATCCGAGTAGTCATTGATAGCGGCTTAGAGCGTCGAACCATTCAACGTAACGGTCGCACAGCGTTAACGCTGACCCACATTTCTAAGGCCAGCGCCGCGCAGCGAATGGGGCGGGCGGGCCGTGTTGCTGAAGGGGCTTGTATTCGTCTATATGGTGAACACGCGCCTTTAGAATTAGTGACGCCTCCAGAATTGCACAGAGAAGAGCTCGTCGAGCCCATGCTGGCAGCGGCTTGTTGTGGATACCGTCTTTCAACACTCGATTTTCTCGACTCAATTCCTCCAAAGTCGCTAGAGGCATCTCATTCGACGTTGTTATCTATGGAAGCGATTGATGAGGATGGCAATGTCACGCAGCACGGTAGAAAAGTATACCCACTACCTATTGATGCACTGTTTGCCGATCTTGTTACCAGAATTCAAGCGAAGCCAGAGAAGGAAGCAATGATTGATTTGGCTGCCGCCTTATCTGTGCCTGCGCAGCTCTATCAGCGACAAAGTGGCGAAGTCGCTGAGCTTCTATCTCAAGAGGAGCCATACGGATGTGATGCCTCTTTGCTTATCCGTTTGGTTCGGGGGGAGCGACTTCCGGGCATTGTCATTGATGCCAGCGCACTCGAAGAGGCACAAGGTTTAGCGAAACAAATGCGAGAAGTATTTGAATTACCGGAACTTGACGTTGCCTCTCGATATAACCGTGAAGCGCTCTTTTTCTCCATCGCCTCATTACACCCTGAGCTTGTGTTTGTCCGACGAGCTCGTCGAAGAGATGCTCTAGGAAATGGAGTAGTCGAGATGCTGGTTGGGCGTAACAGCCGCTTTCCTGATAAAGAAGAAGCGGCCATTGTGCTAGATAGCCATAGCGTGCCAGGACGAGGCGTTAAGCAAACACTGAACCTCGCATCGGTCATGATGCCTATCCCGCTGACGTTGTTACGCGAACTTGAACTAGGGGAGTGGCAACAAGGCGAGACGAATTATGAAGAGGAGGCCCCAAGAGCAACGATGCATTTGGTCTACGCCGGGCGAACAGTCTGTTCTGAACATCAAGCGTTACAAGGTGATGTTGCTGTTCAGTCTATTGTCGAAATGATAGAAGACGAGACACTGTTACCAGGTTTTGCTTCTCAAAGAAAACAACAAATCCAACACTGGAAACTCTACAACGCATTGGGCCTTAATGTCGAAGGAGAAGAGGTTAACGACTTGGCCTCCTTGACATTTTCTAGCTGGTTAAAGGATCAGTTGGAAACATTAGGCGTTGAAAATGTCGATGATATGGCGTTGTTTGAACCGGAAGACTTAACATTTTACGGTGTTCCAGAATGGGAATACGACGATTTCACGGAGCAGTACCCTTTGGAACTTTCGCTGCCAGAACTCCAACTGGATGTTGAGTATTACGCGTCTCGCAAGCTGGTACAGGTCGTTTATCGAGAGGGAAACCGTAAGGGAGACCCGAAGCGTTGGGAGCTGCCACGCTGGGCTGGTTGGAAGATACAGTATAAAAAGGCCAGTCGAGTGATTGATGTGAAGTAGGTAGGCGGATGACGTTGTGACAAGAATTGATATTTTTTTGGTGAATCTATAATAATTTCATATTGATAGCGTTACTTACGTGTTGTTTTTAGTTTCTTAATTGAAATATTAATCAATTGAATGCTTATATATGGCGAAGCTGTACATCAGTTGTTACAAAGCTGGTTTTAATATTTCCTTTTGCATGTAAATTAGTGCATAAAAGACGAATGTTTTATATCCCATTGCTATATCAAAACAGTTGAACGATATTTGGTATATCTCATTTTCGAGTGTCGGGGGCATAGAATGGATCAACAAGGAAAGACGTGCATTGAATTCGACTACACTAGCTTTTTAGGGGCAACAGGTAGTAAAAAATGGACCTTTTTAGAGGCATTTGCCACCATCGCGCCTATTTTCGGTTTGATGTGGAAACAGAACATTGCGGAATTGAGCAAGCCTGAAGATCGGTTGTGGGATGCCGCATTAAAATCGATGTCTTCTCGTAAAAGTGATGAATCCAATTTGGTCCGCTTAACCCAGTTAGCTAAACATGAAGGGATCAATGAATTGCGAGTCGTTATGCCATATTCGCTCGATGTTCAGCAAATCGAGTACATAGAATCTCGCAGTCAGTTGAAGGTGGACACGTCAGAACAAGATGTCCTGAACATCAAGTTTTAGGCTGAGCATTTCCACTTCATCGATGTACCACTTAACAATAGTGCAATGAAAAGCGACCTCAAAGTAGGTCGCTTTTTTATTTTGAGGTTTTTGTCACAGGTCTTGGAAGTGTGATGAATATAGAGTATTTGCACTTAAATTAACAAAAATGTAACGTTTGGAAATGCAATTGTCATAACTAGCTTCTAACTTTGTGTTTTTAGGACAAATTACCGACTAAGTGGTTGGTACTGTAAGTTCGAATTAACGTCCCTTATTGGCATACAAGGATGATTGAGTCACCACGTCATTTGGGCATAAAAACAAACACAATAAGAAAGGAAGTCAATATGTCTTTGTCTCGTCGAGACTTTATGAAAGCTGCCTCTTCAACGGCGATTGTTACCGGGCTGGTGGGCTGTGGTAGCGATGCTAGTGAATCTGTTGCGGTTACCTTTGAGCACGGAGTGGCGAGTGGAGATCCTACTCAAACACAAGTAATCATTTGGACTCGTGTTACGACCTCAGCAAGCTACGCAGATGTAAGCTGGCAAGTTTCATCTAACGAAAATTTTACTGATATCGTGCAAAGTGGCACTTTTGCCACAGACACGAGCCGAGATTTCACGGTAAAAGTCGATGTTCAAAATCTCAACGCAAATTCTCGCTACTACTATCGATTCATGGTTGGAGATGTCACTAGCGAAGTCGGGCAAACTCAAACATTACCAGAGGATGGTGTAGAAAAGGCATCCATGGCTGTTGTTTCTTGTGCAAACTATCCTGCAGGCTATTTCCATGTGTATCGAGAGATCTTAAATCAACATGAACAAGACCCGTTTGATGTGGTGCTTCATCTCGGTGATTACATTTATGAGTATGGTGCTGGTGGCTACGCTAGTGAAGATGCTGAGGCACTAGGGCGAGAGCCAAGCAAAGGCACTGAATGTATTACCTTAGATGATTACCGAAAACGGTATGCGCAATATCGCCAAGATGCTGATCTGCAAGCGTTACATGCGAGCCTACCAATGATTGCTGTCTGGGATGACCATGAGCTTGCAAATGATACTTGGAAAAATGGTGCGGAAAACCATCAAGAAGAGGAAGGCAGCTTTAATGATCGTCGTGCAGCTGCGGCTGCCGCGTGGACAGAATGGTTGCCCGTTCGTGAAAACACTTTCTCAAACATGCTGATTTACCGTCAGTTTTCGTTTGGAAGTTTAGTCAATTTGATGATGCTCGACACGCGACTTGTGGGACGTGATAAACCGTTGGATTACTTCTCGCTCAGCTCTCCAAAGATGGAAGCTATTGGCGGTTTAGTTGCTCAGTCGCGCAGTGAAGACCGAGAGCTGTTAGGCGCTGACCAACTCGCTTGGCTGATGGATGCGTTCAGTACGCACGACGCAACTTGGAATGTGCTAGGGCAACAAGTGTTAATGTCTCGTATGGAGCTGCCAAGTTCGGTGATGACCGCTATGTTTCAATTGTTTACTGCCACTGAAGACCAAAAAACAGAGGCGTTATTAGCGGTAAACTCTGCGATTACGGGTTATCTCTTTGACCCAAGTTTAGATACCATTGCTTTGCCATATAACCTAGATGCATGGGATGGTTACTACGTTGAGCGAGAGAAAGTTTATCAACTGGCCAAAGCCAGCAGTGGTAACTTTGTCTGCTTGGCAGGAGATACGCACAACGCATGGGCAAGTGAGCTTAAAGACGTATCTAAGCATCCTATCGGGATAGAGTTTGCAACTAGCTCGGTGAGTTCCCCTGGGCTAGAGGCCTACCTAGCGTTAGATCCTGTTGCGATCGCTCAAATGGAATACACGTTGCCGCACTTAGTGTCAGAATTACAGTGGGCAGACATCAAACAGCGTGGCTTTATGCGCGTTACTTTTACGCCCGACAAGGCAGAGTCGACCTGGTATTTCGTATCAACGATTAAAGACAAAACATATCAGGTGACGACTAAGTCAGCCTCTACAACAGATGGCACTACGTTAAATATCGGCTAAACTGAGCCTAATACGAAAAAAGTCCGCAAGCTAGTGCGGACTTTTTATTGGAAAGCGTTTAGCAATCTGGCGACAGTGCTAGTCAATCAATCCGTATTCTTTGCTCAGTACTTCGATGATTTCCGCTTTCGGATTCTCACTCAAATGAATCGGCTTGCCTGTAATCTTCTCGGCAATACCAATGTAGGTGCTCGAAATCGCCATCAAAGATTCGACGGGTAAAGCATTATCACGAGCGAGTGCTTCGCGCTCTGGCATACGTTCTTTGTTTAGCAGGATATCTGGGTCAGGGAAGTGGTTAAGTAGGAACTGGCGGAAGCCTTCTTTTGAGTTCTCTACGATGTGACCTGCTTGGTACTCTTTAGCATCCCATATACGAGACGAGTCTGGTGTACCCACTTCATCCATGTAAATCAGCTTTTCATTGCCAGCAGCATCATGAACATAACCAAATTCGAATTTGGTATCGACAAAGATTTGGTCGATTTCTTCTAACGCTTGGCTGATAACGTTAAAGCCTTCTTTCAGCAGTTTTTCGTAGAGTGCGATATCGTCGGCACTTGAGAAGTTAAATGCTTCGTAGTTGTCTACGATGTTTTGACGAGTAATATTCACGTCATCCGCTTCTGGCACACCGGGAATACCTTTTAGAATGCCTTTTGTGGATGGGGTCATGAGCAACTCTGGCAGTGCTTTGTCTTTTTCTAACCCTTCAGGAAGTTGGATTCCACAAAACTCGCGCTCGCCATTTGCGTAAGCGCGCCACATCGAACCCGTGATGTATTTGCGGCAGATGGCTTCTATTTTTACAGGTTTGGCTTTTTGTACAATCCAAACAAAAGGGTGAGGAATGTCTAGAATATGGCTATCTGCTAAGCCATTTTCTTTGAACAGTTTGAACCAGTGATTAGAAATCGCATTAAGCGCAGCCCCTTTACCCGGGACACCATTAAGACCACCTTCAGCATGCCAAATACAATCGAATGCAGAGATTCGGTCGCTAATCACCATGATAGCCAAAGGCGCATCTGGAGCGACATCGTATCCTTTTTCTTTGATCAGTCGGGCACTGTCTTCTTCAGTTAACCAGTAAACTGAACGAACTTTTCCGCTGTGAACGGGTTTATGGGTGCGAATTGGCAGGTCGTCATTGACGGCAAGTACTTGATTAGCAAGGCTCATTGCGACATTCCTATCATCTTAATCAAACGTCAGAAAGAGAAGATATTCAGCAAAATGTGGGCGCTGAATAAATCGAATGTGGGCATCATACCAGAACTATTTTAACTCGCCAGAGAAAAAGCAAACGTTTGCTTATTTTCTTTAATACAAAAAAAGCCCCCTTAAAAAGGAGGCGAGATGCAGGATGGATAACGTCGAACTTATTAGTGGTACTTATTAACTCTGCCTTCGACGAAAAAAACCTCACACTGATAGCGCTGCGCCATGTCGCGCAACATCGATTGATTCATAAGTGCAATTTTATTTGATGCGACAACAGCACTGGCATTACCTGATCGGATGGCTTTGATCACGATCTCGACTTCTGAAAGCTGTTGAGAAGGCTTCATTTGAATCACGTTTTTACAGCAAATATTAGAAGCAGTAAGTTGTTCAAAGTCTGGACGAGGGCAGTCTGCTGTAAACAAAATCCATTGTTTCTGCTGCGATAAAACAGCCAGCTTAGATAGAAGCTGATCCGAAACGGCCATGGGCTGAGTTGCTTGTGCCAATACGTTGTAACGAGAGTATGTATGAGATTGACTTTGTAACTGCATCTTACTGTTCCTTTATACATGCTGTATGTGTATACAGTAGTTTGTTTTGACGACCTGATCAACCCGTTTCTCAAAAGTTATTTGCGTTTTTTTGAGAAGGAAACAAAAGGATTTTATTTTAAGTATCTGAATTTATTTGGTTATTTTTCATTTTTGATATGTCTAACATCAATTTAAAAATGTGAGATGAGTAGAAAATTGGACGAGATACATACAGGGGGTCACTACTGTATATACAGGTGTTTTTTCACGGGCAGTGGTTTGTATACAGTAGGAGAGGGGCTGATAACCGATGCGACATGCTATGTAGGATAGGAGGGAATACGAGATAGAGATTGGAAATAGGGCTTGGCCGATCAAAAAAGCGCCTTAAAAGGCGCTTTTGAAAATCAGTTCCGTTGATTCCGTCTTGCTTAGCTCGCTCATTGCAAGCGTTCGCGCATTTGTAATTCGCCTTGGTTAAATAGGCGCACGTCGATTTTTGCCATGTCGTAACAAGCTTTACATGAGTAATGGTGCTTGCCATCTAAATAATCGTGACGAGTTACAAGACTAGGTTTTTTACACCAATCACAGGTGCCTTCTTCAGTGAACATTGATTTTCTCCCCACCTAGATTAATTTGAGTCGTTAGGTGTTATTTTGCGCTGAGCATTATGGCATAAAAGCGAGACTTAAGTTAAATGTCTGTTAATTTGTTTGAGAGGGAGATCGATTGCGGCGCTTGATTATATGGGTCTAAAAGCATGCTAGCCAAAGTGTCTCGACCTGTTTTTACTGTTTTGTAACATTTTGTGAGACAAGCTTAAAGGCATGATTGAGTCGCTTCATTTCTTCTTCACTGCCTCTTGTGTCCGGATGATAAAGCTTTGATAGCTGTCTATAGCGTAGCTTTATTGCTTGTAAATCAGGGATGTGTTGTGGTGTGTAGCCAAACATGGCGCATGCGACGCTTAGCTTATGGTTCTCTGCCTGGGTTTTGGATTTCTTAAATTCTTTGAATACTTTCTCTAGCTGGCGTTTCAGTTGCTTGTTCGTAAACTCTAGCTCTTTAACTTTTGCCGCCATTCGCTGATTTTGGCTTTCCTCTTTGGCTTCACGCGCTTTTCTATTCTGCTTATGTTTCTTGATTACGAAGAAGCTTAAGCCGCTGATGATGAGTATCGCCGCTAGCCAGATCAGCCATAAAAACTGCGAGTATTCTACCTTGGGGTTTGCAACTGTGCTTTTCTCTTCTTGTGTTTGTTCAGCCTTTTTATCGAGCGACTTTATTTGCGAGACTTGTTTAGCTCGCAGTTGGTTGAAGCGCTGCTCTAACAGTTGATTATATGCTTGTTCTGCTGCTGGATTATGCTGAGAAGCCATTTGATACAAGGCTTCAGTCAATTGAGAAGTTGTGACCTTATCTTGATTGCGCTGAATAAAATCGGCGAGAAGAAAGCCACGATCGGTTGGGTCATTGAGTGCGATAGAGGTTAGCCAATATAACGCTTGTGTTTCATTTTTTTCGCCATTTATCCCTTTAGCAAAGTCGTTCGCGAGCTGTTTTTGCGCAGGGAGGTAACCTTGGTTGGCGGATTGCTCTAGCCAGTAGCGTGTTTCTGTTGAGGCTTCAGCTTTGTTTGATGCCAATAATTGTTGTGCGTACTCGTATTGTTCTATGGGGTCATTTGGAGCTTGAGAGGCAAGCGAGTAACCAGAAAAGCAGAGGCTAAATAAGCAGAGTAGGGCAGACGTTTTGACAGACATTGATATGTCAGGCCTAACGATTATGGTTAGGCCTGCTCCGGTAATTTTTTATTATTACCGCTATGGTGCAACCAAATTACTTCAGTGGCAAGATCTGGATTTCAACACGACGGTTGCACGCACGACCTTCAGAAGTTTGGTTTGAGCAAATTGGGTTACGTTCGCCGTAGCCACGTGCAATTGCACGACCAGGTGCAACGTTTTGAGATACTAGGAATTGACGTACGGACTCTGCACGACGCTCAGACAACGTTTGGTTGTATGACTCACTGCCCGTGCTATCAGTGTAACCGTCGATAACAAGGCTGGTATCTGGGTATTCAACCAAGATGCGAGCAACACCGCGTAGCGTATTATGAATGCTAGCATCAAGCTGGTAAGAGCTTGAAGAGAAGCCGATACCATTTTCCATACGCAGTAAAAGCTGGTTCTCACCAACACGCTGAACTTGTACACCAGAATTTAGCAAAGCGCGACGCAATTCTGCTTCTTGTTGGTCAAAGTAGTAACCAACGCCAGCGCCAGTCGCTCCGCCTGCGGCCGCACCAATGAGTGCATGCTGACGACGTTCTTTAGCGTCATCGCCCGTTGCTAGACCGATTGCTGCACCAGCGATAGCACCAATAAGCGCGCCTTGCGTGGTTGAGTTAGTTTCGTATTCACCCGTTGTTGCATTTTGGCGTTGAGTGGCTTGACAGCCAGTAAGAGCTAGCACTAGAGCTAGTGCAATAGGCATCTTTTTCAAGGGAAAATCTCCGTATAAAACTGAGGCGAAACCATGCCTCATAATGGGATGCGAATTATGAATAAGTAAGCATTGATATTTGTTATGAGAAAGTAAGATTGATAAGAGTTTCTGTAAGAAAATTCTTATCGTTACTATCACAACTTTAAAAAGTAGGTCCCAATCACATTGGAATATTGGGACCTACGTTAATCAATTGCTGTTCTGGTTATTTCGATGGATTGCCCAACATTTTACGCGCTTGCTCGCCGCCAACACCACGGTTAACGGAGACTCTTCTACCTTTCTTTAAGCCCACTTCGTAGTCTTCGGTTAGGTTTTTCATCGCTTCTTTCAGTTGCTTCTTGAAGGTTTCGCGGTCAATGTTTTGGAATTCTTTATCAATATAATCATTGATTTTGTTGGCCGACTCTTCGTCTGGGGAAATGACTGGAAGTTTCTCTATCGCGCCCTCTACCCAACCAGATACAAATGAGTTCACGCGGCGAGTCACCTCTTGAGAAGAGGTGCCCGTACCTGCGAAGCTGTTTCGGAATTGTCCGGTACTTTCGTTCATCTCGCGATAAATAATATCGAAAGCAAATGCAGCAAAAATCGCGCGATCTGCTTCACCGATAAACTCGACACGTTTGAGCCCTTTGTGATTCAACAACACCGCTTCAACACCGAATTTAGTGTTAATGCCGCGAATCACTCGCAATATGGTAGAACTGATATTCGCTGGTAGTAGGTGGGAAGATTGTGTTTTCCCCATTCTGATAAACTCAATATCGTCTTTATCCAGACCATATTTGAGCATGAGGCGATGTGCCATTTTGATAGCATTGGCAGCCTCATTAACATTAGCGGAATTGCCCAGTTCTAAGCACTTGGCGATTTTTTTCAGAGCTTTTTGTTTATCCATCGACAACCAGTAACGAAAGCAGAAAATTTATGAAGTCAGACATATTACCTTTTTTGACATAAAAACGAAATACAAGGTGGGAGTGAAGGTGGTTTATGGACATAAAAAGAAGCCCCGCGGAAGGCGAGGCTAGGCGTTTTAGTTCGTCATAATCAGTATGAAGTCGTACTTGTGTCTAAGAAGCCATTCTTCATTAAGATTAGTTGGAATTACAATCCGAGCTGGTTGAGTAAATCATCGGCGTCATCGTTTGAACTCGACGATTTAGATTCTTTCTCAGCCATATTTTTACGTGTTGCTTCTAAAATATCGTCTGGATTTTCGTCTTCTGCGATTTCAAACTCTTCTAGTTGGATGAACTCAGTTTTGTCCATCGCTAACTCCAGATAGAAAATGTTGTTATTTTCGGTGGAGAACGTCACTCGGCGAGCTTGAGGGCGGTCAAGGTTGGTATCCACTTGTAAGATGACTTGCTTATTCAGCGCCATCATTTTTGGCTGGTTTTGTGTGATGTTCGTTTGCAGCTCTTTACGAATTTTATTGGTGAAATCTCCAACCAGTTGGTTCATTAGCTCACCCAGAACATCTCCCACCTCGTCAGAAGTATGAGATATTGCCAGTTCTTCTTCTGGCATACCCATATTACGCATGTAGTTGGTGTAGATCTCTAATGCGGCTTTTGCCGTAAAATTAATTACGACCAGCCCGGTAAACCCGCCATCAAACAGAACAAAACAGCCAAAATCTGGCTTGAGGCTAGTCTTGTGGATTTTTTGCACCATTGCAGAGTAATTTACTTGAGAAGATGTCGCCGAGGTAAGGACGCCAGAAACAGACTGGCAAAGTTTGAGAAGGATATCTTCAGTGGTCACAATTTTATTTTTTTTCATTCTGAAAACTCATCTATAAACGCGATTCGTTCCCCAATGTAAGGCATCAAGCGTGAAAAAATAAAGCATAAGTTTAATTATTGTATCGAGATTCTGATTTGCTCGTCTTTTTAAATGTTGTAAAGTGACGAAATTCAAAGAATATTACTTCACTTACTCTTTTGTGGTGTTTTGTTTCGCTGAACGCCAACTTGTATGATAAGTGAGCAAATAATTACATAACCCGCAGCTGATCGGATTCAGCGTCGTAGGGGCAGGAAGCAAATGTTACCAAGATTACACTCGCAAACTGATGTTGATCCTCTTGTTCTTAGTTTTCTGAAAGAGCTTGAGCACGCCGGATTCACTGGTGATATCGAAAGCCAATATTCAAGCCGACTAGCGGTTGCCACTGACAACAGTGTTTACCAGCAACTTCCTCAGTCTGTCGTTCATCCCAAAACGACAGAAGATGTTTCTCTCCTCGGGAAACTGAGCAATAAAGAAAAGTACGAACGAATTACCTTTTCACCTCGTGGTGGCGGCACAGGGACCAATGGTCAGTCGCTAACCAAAGGTATTGTGGTGGATATGTCTCGCCACATGAACAAAGTGCTTGAGATTAATGAGAAAGAAGGCTGGGTTCGTGTACAAACTGGTGTAGTGAAAGACCAGTTAAATGATGCGGTTCGCCCTTACGGTTACTTCTTCTCTCCAGACTTATCTACCAGTAACCGTGCCACGATTGGCGGAATGGTCAACACCGATGCTTCTGGTCAAGGATCTCTGAAATACGGAAAAACATCCGATCATGTATTGTCGCTACAAGCGGTGTTTGCTGATGGTTCAGTTTTAGAGTCGGACTTGTCTCATGGTTACCCAAAAGAGGGCGAGTTTGCTGCCAAGGCGCTACGAGTAACGGAATCCGTATGTCGTGAAAAACGCCAGCAGATCGTGGATAAATTTCCTCCTCTCAACCGATTCCTAACGGGCTATGACTTAAAGAACGCGCTAGATGAAGACGATGATCGTTTCGATATCACACGAGTGCTGTGTGGCGCGGAAGGTTCATTGGCATTTATTACTGAAGCGAAGCTAAACCTGACGCCAATTCCGAAAGCACGTACTTTGGTTAACGTTAAATACAACAGTTTTGACTCTGCGCTGCGTAATGCACCGTTTATGGTCGAAGCGAAAGCGCTATCTGTAGAAACCGTTGACTCGAAAGTACTTAATCTCGCGAAGCAAGATATCGTCTGGCACACCGTGAGTGATTTGCTTACCGATGTTCCAAACAAAGAGATGCTTGGCATCAATATGGTGGAATACGCAGGTCAGGACGAAGAGGAAGTTGCTGCGCAGGTTGCAGCGTTGACCGCCAAGCTCGATACCATGTTGGAAACAGAAGAAGCGGGCATCATCGGCTACCAGGTTTGTAACGATGTAGCGAGCATTGGGCGTATTTACAACATGCGTAAAAAAGCGGTGGGTTTGTTAGGCGCAGCAAAAGGTCGTGCTAAACCGGTCGCATTCGCTGAAGATACCTGTGTGCCACCAGAAAACCTGGCAGACTTCATTGTAGAGTTTCGAGAGCTGTTAGACAGCAAGTCTCTGAATTACGGCATGTTTGGCCACGTCGATGCCGGGGTGCTTCACGTACGTCCTGCGTTGGATTTGTGTGACCCGCACCAAGAAGCATTGATGCACGAAGTTTCTGATGAAGTGGTTAAGCTGGTGGCGAAATACGGCGGTTTGATGTGGGGTGAGCATGGCAAAGGTTTCCGCTCAGAATATGGCCCTGAGTTTTTCGGCGACGAGTTGTTTACTGAGCTGAGACGTGTGAAAGCGGCATTCGATCCACACAACAAAATGAACCCGGGCAAAATCTGTACGCCACTTGATAGCGATGCAGAGTTGGTAAAAGTAACCGACACCAAACGTGGTTACTATGACCGCCAAATTGACGTACAAGTGCGTGACAGCTTTAAGCAAGCGATGGAATGTAACGGTAACGGTTTGTGTTTTAACTACGATACCAGCTCACCGATGTGTCCATCGATGAAAGTGACGGCCGATCGTCGTCACTCGCCAAAAGGGCGTGCTGGCTTGGTTCGCGAGTGGTTGCGTCAGCTTACTGAGCAAGGCATTGATATTCTTGACTTAGAAAAGCAAACACTAGAAAACAAAACATCAATCAAAACCATGATTGACCGCGTACGTCATTCTATCAATCGTCGTCACGAATACGATTTCTCCCACGAAGTGTATGAAGCGATGAATGGTTGTTTAGCATGTAAAGCGTGTGCGAGCCAGTGTCCGATTAAAGTCGATGTTCCGAGCTTCCGCTCACGCTTTTTAAACATTTATCACTCTCGTTACCAACGTCCAGCAAAAGATTATCTGGTTGCGAACATAGAGACTATGCTGCCGATGATGGCGAAAGCGCCAGGTGTCGTAAACGGTGTTTTGAAGCAGTCGTGGGTCAAGAGCTTAACGGCTTCAGCAGTTGGGTATGTCGATGCGCCGTTGTTATCAGTACCTACATTGAAACAACGAGTAGAGTCGCTGACAACGCCTTATGATCTGCAAGCGCTCAGCGGTTTGTCTTCGTCTGAAAAGAGCAAGCATGTTTTAATTGTTCAAGACCCATTCACTAGCTACTACGACGCCGATGTTGTAGAAGACTTCGTTAAATTATTGAAAAAGCTGGGCATGCATCCGGTGCTTCTGCCATTTAAGCCGAATGGTAAAGCACAACACATTAAAGGGTTTTTACGTCAGTTTAAGGATACAGCAGCCGATACTGCGAAGTTTTTGGCGATGGTAGCGGATCTGGATATTCCTTTAGTTGGTGTCGATCCTGCGTTGGTGTTGTGTTATCGAGATGAATACGCTGAAGTACTTGGCAGTAAGCGAGGTGATTTCGATGTACTAACGGCCCACGAATGGCTTTACCCAAGACTAGAAGCGTTTGAAAGCGGAGAGCATAACGCGCAGGAACCTTGGTATCTGTTTGCGCACTGTACTGAAAAAACCAAAATGCCGAATGCGGAAAAAGAGTGGGGCGCTATTTTTGCTCACTTTGGTGCGGTTTTAAATACTGTACCGGTTGGTTGTTGTGGTATGGCGGGTACGTTTGGTCACGAGGTCGATAAGTTGTCGATGTCGAAAGACATTTACAATTTAAGCTGGAAGCCAAGCTTAGATAAGTTAGATAACGAGAGATGTTTGATTACTGGCTACTCTTGCCGCAGCCAAGTGAAACGCTTTGAAGGAACAAAGCCCAAACATCCCGTTCAGGCGCTGTTAACTTTGATATAATCACATCAAATTAAGCCCAGTTTTACTGGGCTTTTTTAGAAGTCACATACAACAATTTCAAAGGATATGAATCTTGAGAAAACTTGAACTCAAAGTCCCACCTGTTGCGGTGTTTTTGTTGGTCATACTACTCATGTATGGACTGACAGTTCTGGTGCCGAGCCTGAATATTAGTGTGCCCTTTGTCGAGGTTGTGGTTGGCGGGTTAACTTTGCTCTCTGGTTATATGGGCATTGCTGGTGTGTATGAATTCCATAAAGTAAAAACGACGGTTAACCCTGTAAAGCCTGACACGGCCTCTTCCGTGGTGAGAACTGGCGTATTTTCTTTTTCGCGCAACCCGATGTATATGGCGCTACTGCTTCTAATCATTGCAATTGGTTTGTGGTGGCAGCACTTGAGTGTGGTGCTTTGTAGCGTCGTATTTGTCAGTTATATAAATCGATTTCAAATCAAGCCAGAGGAACGTGTTCTAGAGCGATTGTTTGGTGAAGAGTATGTGGATTACAAAAACCACGTCCGCCGCTGGATCTAAGCATTGCGTTTAGTTTTATTTGGATGAGACATAAAAAGAAAGCCCAACGATCGACGTTGGGCTTTCTTTTAGTAAACACGTTTTTTGAGCGCTTCTGATAGGGCAGTCGATTAGGCTGCCTTAACGAACTTTGCTAGGAATGCATCTTTACGTTCATTGAAACGGCGTACAAGGTCATCAACCGCTTCTTGGTCATATGGTTTCAAGCCGCTTGCAACCATGCGCTTGATGCCTTTGCCAACAACTTCACCGTCTTCTTTGAACGCAAAGTTTAAGGTGACTACCCCACGTTTGCCTTCCACGTCGAACGTTGCGCCAGTGAAATCCACTTCAGGATGCGTAAGGTCTAAGCGTGAAAATTCAACTTCCATGCTTTCATAAATAACTAATGGACGTTGGCAGTTGATCATCATTTGCTTCTCTTCCATAAGAGGAACCATGATGTGAGGGAAGTTCATGCCAGAGAATTGCACGTAATTTGTTACGACATGCTCAATAAATGCGGGATCGTGATTAGTCTCACCTTCACGGGACATGTGTAAGTATTCTTTACCTGCCTCGTCAACAACGGCGCTTTCTTTTTCACACTTATTTTCAATATGAAGTGCTACACCATCGTTTACCATGCCAGAGAAGTTAAAACGCATCTTTTGGCTGACGCCTTCTTTACTAAGAAGCACTGCGAAAAGTAAGTCCCCAGGGACACAAAAGCGTTTGTTGTCTTCATCGTGGATTGGGTTATAGTCACCTGCGACACGTTTTGCAAAGTGGCTTGCTTGTTCGCGAGTGAACTGAAACTGGTGATTAGTGTTTGAAAAATAAGGTGTTAGAAACATAATTTTTACGTAGTAACCAAAACTGTGTGGGATTATATGCGAATATCTGCGTAGCAATGGTCCATCCAGTGAAAACTTCACCGTATCCTAACAATAAGACACTATTTCGGCGGATAAATCGTTAAAAACGCATACTTTAGCAACGCTTTTATTTGTGAAAGCAATAAACAGCGACTTTATTACGTCGGCTATTTTTAAAAGTATAGCAATAACAATATGCAAGTGTTCATAAAGATCGCTGGGAATACGTTTAATGAGGAGATAAAAAAGCTCCACGCGAAACGTGGAGCCTTCAAGTTATCATCCGGTTTTTAGGTTAAGTGCTAGTAATGCTGGATTACTGAACACTTGGTAACAGGCTCTCTGGCATGAGCGTGTTGTGAATAGCCAGCTTAAGCAGAGTATTGGCCTGTTCAATGTCCGGCGCAAAGTAGCGATCTTTATCGTAGAACGATACTTTTTCACGCAACATCTGTTTGGCAATCTCGATACGCTCAGAGGACTTGTTTGGTGCTCTAAAGTCTAGGCCTTGTGCTGCTGATAGGTATTCGACCGCTAGAATACCGCGAGTGTTTTCGCCCATTTCTTTCAGTCTGCGAGCCGCGAATGTTGCCATTGACACGTGATCTTCTTGGTTTGCTGATGTTGGCAAGCTGTCTACTGACGCTGGGTGAGCGAGCGTTTTGTTTTCGCTTGCTAGCGCAGCAGAGGTGACTTGGGCAATCATGAAACCAGAGTTCACACCACCATTATCAACTAAGAACGGTGGTAATTTTGATAATGCGCTATCGATAAGCAATGCCATACGACGTTCAGACAGGCTGCCGATCTCAGCAATCGCCAGTGCTAGGTTGTCAGCTGCCATTGCAACAGGCTCAGCGTGGAAGTTACCGCCAGAGATGATGTCGTCATCTTCAGCAAACACCAACGGGTTATCTGATACGGAGTTCGCTTCTACTTGCAATACTTCGGCGGCGTTGCGGATTTGCTGCAAACACGCCCCCATTACTTGAGGTTGACAGCGCAAAGAATACGGGTCTTGCACTTTTTCACAGTTAGTATGCGAATCACCAATGTCACTTGATGTATCCAATAGATGACGATAGGCCAGTGCAGCGTCCATTTGGCTGCGATGACCACGTACACGATGAATGCGCGGATCGAATGGACGTCGGCTGCCGAGAGCGGCTTCGACAGACATTGCCCCACATACTGTAGCCGAAGCGAAAAGATCTTCCGCGATAAACAGACCTTCTAATGCGAACGCTGTTGATGCCTGGGTACCATTTAGCAGCGCTAAACCTTCTTTCGGCGCCAGAGTTATGGGTTCTAGACCTGCGATTTTTAACGCTTCTTGCCCAGAAATGATATTACCGTTGTGACGAGCTTGTCCTTCACCTAGTAATACTGTGCTCATGTGGGCCAGAGGAGCTAAGTCACCTGATGCGCCAACAGAGCCCTTTTTAGGTACACAAGGGTAAACTTGTGCGTTAACTAGGTCGGTCAACATATTAATGACTTTTAGGCGAATCCCAGAAAAACCACGAGACAGACTATTGATTTTCAATACCATCATCAGACGAACCGTTTCGTCTGACATAAACTCACCGATGCCTGCTGCATGAGAAAGAACGATACTGCGTTGCAGTGTTTCTAAATCTTCCGGGGCTATTCGTGTGTTAGCCAATAGACCAAAACCAGTGTTAATTCCGTAAACCGTTCGATCTTCCGCGATGACACGATCCACGACTTGCGTGCTTTCTTCAATGGCCGGAATGGCTTCAGGATCCAAAGTAAGGTTGACTGGTGAACGGCTCACTTGGCGTAGTTCGTTTAAGCTAATATGACCTGGCTTTAGCGTTAAATTTAACATCTCTTTCATCCTTACTTGAGCTTCTTCAGTTCTTCGTTGAGCATTGGCAAATCTAGCCCTTGCTCTGCTGCACATTGTTTAGCAATATCGTATCCCGCATCAGCATGACGCATCACGCCTGTTGCTGGGTCGTTATGCAGCACGCGGGCAATACGTTTTGAGGCATCTTCACTGCCGTCACAGCAGATAACCATACCTGAGTGTTGCGAGAAGCCCATACCTACGCCACCACCGTGGTGCAGTGAAACCCAAGTTGCGCCGCCCGACGTATTGAGTAGTGCGTTTAATAGTGGCCAGTCTGATACGGCGTCAGAACCGTCCATCATGCCTTCTGTTTCTCGGTTCGGGCTTGCAACGGAGCCAGAGTCTAAGTGGTCACGACCAATGACAACAGGCGCCTTAAGTTCGCCATTTTTCACCA
Source organism: Vibrio antiquarius (assembly GCF_000024825.1). NCBI lineage: Bacteria > Pseudomonadati > Pseudomonadota > Gammaproteobacteria > Vibrionales > Vibrionaceae > Vibrio > Vibrio antiquarius. Next base: position 2,335,129 of record NC_013456.1, on the reverse strand, counting down.
TTTCGTTGAATGCTTGACCAAGACGCTCACGATCTTTAAGACCAACCCAGCAAATACGTGCAGGTAAACCTTGGAACTGAATGCGCTCGCGCGCCATATCTAGCCAGTTATGTAAGTGCGGATTATCTGGAATTAGCTCTTTTACTTTTTGGTCGGTTTTATAGATGTCCTCAGGATCGCCAGAGAGAGCAGCCCAACGGAAAGGACCGATACCTTCGCAGAATAGAGGGCGAATGTAGGCTGGAACAAAGCCAGGGAAATCAAATGCGTTTTCTACGCCTTCTTCCAGAGCCATTTGGCGGATGTTGTTACCGTAGTCGAGTGTTGCGGCGCCGCGATTTTGCAGTTCTAACATGGCTTGAACTTGCACTGCCATGGATTTTTTCGCTGCTTTAACAACCATTGCTTCATCTTGCAAACGCATTTCTGCAGCGTGAGACATGCTCCAGCCTTGTGGTAAGTAGCCATTGAGCGGGTCGTGTGCAGATGTTTGGTCTGTTACTACATCAGGCGTGATATTACGTTCTACCAACTCAGAGAAAACGTCTGCTGCATTACCTAGTAGACCAACTGATACTGGTGTGTCTGATTCTTTGATGATAGCAAGCGCTTCATCTAAAGATGTCGCTTTCTTATCGACATAGCCTGTACGTAGGCGGTAATCGATACGCGATTCATCACACTCTACCGCAATCATGGAGAAGCCCGCCATCGTACCAGCTAGAGGCTGAGCACCACCCATACCACCAAGACCGCCAGTTAGAATCCATCGGCCTTTTGCTTCGCCGTCAAAGTGCTTTTTCGCAACAGATACGAATGTTTCGTATGTGCCTTGGACGATGCCTTGTGAGCCAATGTATATCCAGCTGCCAGCGGTCATTTGGCCGTACATCATCAAGCCTTGTTTATCGAGCTCGTTGAAGTGTTCCCAGTTTGCCCAATGAGGAACGAGGTTTGAGTTTGCGATAAGCACGCGTGGGGCGTTTTTATGGGTAGGGAAAACACCAACAGGCTTGCCTGATTGAACTAAAAGCGTTTGGTCATCTTCGAGTCTTTCAAGTACTTCAACAATCTTGTCGTAACATTCCCAGTTTCGTGCCGCACGGCCAATGCCGCCATATACAACCAGCGAATGTGGATGTTCTGCAACATCAGGATCGAGGTTGTTCATCAGCATACGAAGAGGGGCTTCGGTTAGCCAAGATTTTGCGCGCAGTTTATCTCCGTGAGGTGCACGAATTGTTCTGCTTGTATCAAGTCGTGGATCTTGTCCCTGGCGCTGTGTCATTTCAGACTCCTTTAGTTTCTCGTGATGACCAAGTACTTGCTTGGTCGTAATAATAAGTGGCATCTAGGATGCGTTATGGTTTGTGTTGCTTTTCCGCCATCGCGTTGGCGATATCCCAACACAAACGGGCAGCTAAGCGTGCAGTTTGACTATCGACGTCATAATTAGGGTTGTATTCGGCGATATCAGCCAGCATGAGCTTATTTTTGTAATGAAGAATTCGATCTAAAAAGGGTGCAATAGTGTCGTAACTCACTCCCCGAGCCGCAGGGGCGCTGACCCCGGGTGCGGTTGCCGCAGGAAATACATCCAGATCAATGGTCAAATAGAGGTAATCACAGTCGTCAATAAAATGTTGAAGCTGAGTTAAGTGATAACTGTGGTTTAGGTAACAAAGCTGATTGTCTTCTACATACCAAACATTTAACGCATCTGCTTTTTCAAACAGCGCTTTAGTGTTGCTACTGCGGCTTACGCCAATGCAAGCGTAATGAAAGTCCCAATCATTGCGTTGGCAAAAATGATGAATTTGGTTGAAGGGAGTGCCAGAGCTTGGTTTGATGTCGGCGATGCTGCTCTCGAATGCGCGTAAATCGAAATGCGCATCGAAATTTATGATACCGATTTTAGGCTTCTTCTCTGGATAGTGCGCTTTAAAATACTCCGCTAAGCCGGAAAACGAGGCCCACGCAATCTCATGCCCGCCACCTAACACGATGACAGGCGTATGAGGTAGTGCGCTTGAAATGGTTGCCGCACATAGAGATTGGCTCTCTTCCAGTAAGTCGTCTTCGCACACCACGGTGCCTAAGTCATATAGTGGGACGTCTTGGTGCCATGCTAAATTAGCGAGTGCTCGTCGGATTAAGTCTGGCGCTTTTTTCGCGCCAATGCGTCCTTTGTTTCTCGCTACGCCAGCATCCGTAGCAAAACCCAGTAATGAGACGCCACTTGCAACGGCCCCCAACTCATCTGCTTTCTGGCGTTGAACCACGTGATGAATTCGCTGACCAAGTTTGCCGTCCTCGGCATCATGACGGCCTTGCCAATGAAATAGGGGAGAGTGTAAGTCGAATTGAGACATATTATTGGCCTCCGTGTGAAACGTATTCACCATTTACTATACGACCTACCAGACGTTTTGCTCCGACTTGATAGCTTAAATCTGCAGGGCTTTCGATATCCCAGATAGAGAAGTCCGCATCAAACCCTACTTTGATGGTGCCACGTGAGTTTTGATAACCCAGAGCTTTGGCTGCATGTTGCGTTACACCACGCAGCGCTTCTTGCGGTGTAAGGCGAAATAGTGTGCACGCCATATTCAGCATGAGTGTGAGATCAGAAAACGGTGATGTACCTGGGTTGACGTCCGTAGCAATTGCCATCGGCACGTTATGCTCTCTCAACAACTCAATCGGTGGTAACTGAGTTTCTCTTAGAAAATAAAAAGCGCCAGGCAATAGAGTGGCGACAGTGTTTGAGCGAGCAAGTGCTTTAACACCTTGCTCATCTAAAAACTCGATGTGATCCGCTGACAGACCGTTGTATTGCGCAGTGAGGGCTGTACCACCGAGATTCGAAAGTTGCTCTGTATGCCCTTTAACCTTTAAGCCGTGGCGTTTTGCAGCTACAAACACTTTTTCTGTTTGTTCAAGATTGAAACCAATCGATTCACAAAAAACATCGACACTCGTGGCTAATTCTTCCTTTGCGACAACAGGGATTATGTCCTGACAAATGTGCTCAATATAGTCATCTGCACGGCCTTGGAACTCAGGCGGAATGGCGTGAGCGGCAAGAAGTGTAGTGGTGATTTTAACTTTGCGCTCTTGTTCAAGCATTTTGGCTGCACGGAGCATTTTTACTTCGTCATTCAGTGTCAATCCGTAGCCTGATTTCACTTCGACAGAAGTGACGCCGCTCGCGAGTAGCCCGTCTAAACGTGGCAACGCTAACTCAACTAATTGCGCTTCGGTTGCTGAACGCGTCGCATGCACCGTTGAAAGTATCCCACCGCCTTGTTTGGAAATTTCTTGATATGGCACGCCGTTTAAGCGCATTTCAAATTCGTTGGCACGATTGCCCGCATAAATAAGATGAGTGTGGCAGTCGATCAAACCTGGCAGAACTAACTTGCCTTGAAGGTCGATACTCTGAGCGTAATGTTGGGTAGACAGCAGAGACTCGGTTTGCGGTTCGTCTTCACCAATTGCACAGGTGCTGATCGCAACGATTTTTCCAGATTGAATGCCAATACGAGCAGGAGACGTTGGCAGATAACCGCGCTCTCCCGACTGCATGGTGACCAGACGTGCGTTTTCAATCAGCAAATCCATTTTTGTGTTCCTGTGTTTATTTGTATTATTAAATGTATATACAAATAAATAGAGCAAAATAAGAACACTGACAAGATTGATGTTGCTAAAATGTGATCAAAACGTAGATTTAGAGGACCGATCTTGTCATTAAATGAGCACTTTTGAGCTCAGCTTATATTTGTTACCAGGGTGATAAAGTAGGGCGGTACTGACTAACTTATCTTGGCTCCACGTTCTGCGATTCAAGAGAAGGCAAGGCTCATTGGCTTGCATTTTTAAGTCTTGTTTAATACGGCCGTCAGGCACAATTGCCTCTACGGTATGTTCAATAGCGCTGAGTGGGCAATTATCTGACAGGTATTGATTCGGAGTGATTTGTGTGAAGTCTTGATTTAAATAACTCGGGGCATATTGGCTGTTCACCCAGCGGAGTTCCAATTGAATAGGCGTTTGGTCTTCATAGTGAATGATTTCACTGTAAAACACCGTTGTGCCAAGCATGACGCCGAGTTTTGTCGCAATGCTGTCATCTGCTTTTATGGCAACTTGTTTGAGCACTTTACTGCTATATTGTCGCCCTCGGTCGCTGACTTCTTCGGCAATGTTTCGAATGTCTAACAGAGGAGATTCTGACTTTTCACCAGGATCACACACAAACGTACCTAAGCGTGGGCGACGTTGTAATCGGCCCTCATTAACTAAGTCCCGAATTGCTTTGTTCACTGTCATTCTACTGACACCAAATTGCTCGGTAAGCTCAATCTCTGTGGCGATACGATGACCAACTATCCACTCTCCAGCATCAATTTTATCGAGGATAAATTGTTTGATTTGAATGTAGAGTGGTGCAGACATAATGATTCCCTTTTATTTGACTATACAAATACTGCTTAATTTAGGTACAAATTGCAAACATTTCTCGACGAATGCACCACTTAGTGACAGAACAATCCTATTGTGGGGCTGAATGATTCTTGCTGTTGAGCATTATTTGGATTGATGATGGAATTCGAACATTTTCTTGTGGTCTATTGCTTGCAGAGTATAAAGCAATTGTGTAAACAAACGATTATGAGAAGAAAAGTCGCTAAAAAGGAAAAACATGTTTAAAAAATTGAAAGCATCACTGGGGATCGGTTCTGCAAAAGTAGATACGATTTTAGACGAAATGAGCGTGTTTCAAGGAGAGACGCTGAAAGGGCATGTTCATATCAAAGGCGGAGACGTCGAACAACAAATTGATGCTATTACGATTAAATTGAACACAGAGATGAAAGTTGAAGTGGATGATAGCGTAAGTTACCAAACGTTCACTATTGATCAGCTGAAGGCGGTAGACCCCTTTGTGATTCAACCTAATGAAGAGAAGCAGGTTCCGTTTGAGCTAAAACTGCATGATGAAACTCCAATTACTGCGGTTAGCGCACTTACAAATCAATGCCATGTTTGGGTTGAAACGACGTTAGATATTGATTTTGCGATTGACCCGCGTGACCGTGACTATATTGAAGTGAAACCACTACCAGTAGCATCTCGCGTTATTCAAGCGATCGAGCAAGCTGGTTTCACTATGGTTAAAGCCGATGTTGAAAAAGGCTTTTTGCGCGGTGGCTCGTTTGCTTCTCGCTCTGGAATTTATCAAGAGCTAGAGTTCCGCAATAATGGTTTTATCTCATCAAAAGAAATTGAGCTTTCTTTTATTCTGGAAGGGCAGGTCATGCATTGTTTGGCGGAGATTGACCGTTCGCTCAGCTTGGCTGGTGACCAATATCGCTCGTTTACATTGCCGATCAATGCAACTGATGCTCAAGTCGCTGCCGCGGTCGCACCAACGCTAAATCTATAGTTCTCATCAACTTGATGAGAATATGTACCGATATCCTATTGTGAAAGCGATATCGGTACTGTTATCCATGTTTCGTGCGTTCTCTACGGCTAAAAACTCAAGCGCGGAGTTTTCCATTAGATATCGATAGCCTAATACCAGTTCATTAGAGGCATCAGCAAACTCTGCGGGTCCTTCTGTTGAGCCTTGATACCAATGGTATTCAAACATCAGGTGGTGGTGATCTTCCAACGCATAACGGTACCCAGCTGCAACGGCAATCGTATTATGCCGATAGGGTAGATCCAGTAAGGCGCGATCATCTGAGCGAAAAGTTATGCCAACCATCGAGTAAAATGCATGGGCGTCACTCAAATAACTGTAATTTACTTGGAAACCTTGCTCGAAATTACTGCCTTGAAAAGTCCCGTGAGCAACATCATTAAAATATAAGCTGCCACCAATAGATAGGCCGTGATGTTCATTCTGAAACACTTGATATTGCAAATAAGTAGATAAGTTATTGGCAAGCGTTTGTCCTTCGAAATCATCTTCTAGCACATCATATTGCGGCATTGAAATGTAAAAACGATCTCTGTCTACTTTGTCTCGGCCATTCTGTCCGATACCGAAAAGGTTATGGAAGCTTTTAGTCAGTCCATCTAAATGGTTATCAGCGGCAAAAACCCACCGATAATTGAGTTCCCATTGCCAACGGCTATTGATTTGCCACTTGCTGCCAATTTCGATTTGGTTGTGGTAATAATCCAGTGCGTATTCATCAGTATGAGCCCAAACACTAGCCACGGTTCCTGAGCCATAGGTTTCGACAAAGTCAGAGGGAAGGCTATGTCCTGAGCGCAGTATATTGGTATGGCTAACCACTTGCATCGGAGATTGTGCGTAAGAACGTAGCGGCCCATACAGGTCATCTGATGCCATGGCTGGTACACAGCATATCGAAATGCTTAGAAGCCCCATAAAGCGCGATTTGAAATAGATCATGATGAACACCTACATGCAAACTACTCAATAAAACAACTATATACCTAAATTGCACTTTGAGGTGGAACTAGGTGTGCTGGGTCCTGTGTTAGTTAATATGTATTAGGAACTATTATACCAGTTGTGTATTCAAGTTCTATTGGGAGGGGGGAACTCTGTTTACAAGTGATGTGAGCCCTTAAGAAGAATCATCAGATTGTTGCCACGAGTTGTTGCCACGAGGGTTGAGGTTAAGTTCTTATGATAAAACAAAATCGCGCTTTGCAATCTAAATGTGAGCTAGGTACAATCCCACTTTCGATAACGGTCCGGTATTCGTGTTACCGAGAGGCCTTTATTGACTCTCAACTATTTTCAACAAATAGCTTCTAATTTGAATAACATGTGTTGCTTGGTGTGCAACACCACTGTAAAGGACATAGCATGCCTATTATTACTCTTCCTGACGGCAGTCAGCGTCAATTTGACAACCCAGTTTCTACTATGGAAGTTGCGCAATCGATCGGTCCTGGTCTTGCAAAAGCAACGATCGCTGGTCGTGTAAACGGTAACCGCGTTGATGCGTGTGACCTAATTGAAGAAGACGCAAGCCTTGAAATCATCACCGTAAAAGATGAAGTAGACGGTCTAGAAATAGTTCGTCACTCTTGTGCTCACCTTCTTGGTCACGCTCTTAAGCAGCTTTACCCACAAGCTAAAATGGCGATTGGTCCAACCATCGACAACGGCTTCTACTACGATATCGACCTAGATGAGTCTCTAACGCAAGAAGATCTTGAAAAGATTGAAAAGCGTATGAAAGAGCTAGCGAAAACCAAGTACGAAGTTGTTAAGAAAAAAGTAAGCTGGCAGGAAGCGCGTGATACGTTTGAATCACGTGGCGAACCATACAAAGTGGAAATCCTAGACGAAAACGTATCTCGTGATGATCGTCCAGGTCTTTACCACCATGAAGAATACATCGACATGTGTCGTGGTCCTCACGTTCCTAACATGAGCTTCTGTCAACACTTCACCCTATTGAATGTGGCAGGTGCTTACTGGCGTGGTAACAGCGACAATAAAATGCTTCAACGTATCTACGGTACGGCTTTCCACGATAAGAAAGCACTGAAAGCGCATCTAACTCGCCTAGAAGAAGCAGCGAAGCGTGACCACCGTAAGATTGGTAAGCAACTAGACCTATTCCACATGCAGCAAGAAGCACCGGGTATGGTGTTCTGGCACCACAATGGTTGGTCTATTTTCCGTGATCTGGAAGTATTCATCCGCGCTAAGCTAGATGAGTACGGTTACCAAGAAGTAAAAGGTCCGCTAATGATGGACCGTGTTCTTTGGGAACGCTCAGGACACTGGGATAAATACGCTGATGCAATGTTCACAACTTCTTCTGAGAACCGTGAATACGCGATTAAGCCAATGAACTGTCCAGGTCACGTACAGATCTTTAACCAAGGTCTAAAATCGTACCGCGACCTACCGCTACGTATGGCTGAGTTCGGCTCATGTCACCGTAACGAACCATCTGGTGCACTACACGGCATTATGCGTGTACGTGGCTTTACTCAGGATGATGCTCACATTTTCTGTACTGAGAGCCAAATCCAAGAAGAAGTAACAAACTGCATCAAGATGGTGTACGATACGTACCAAACATTTGGTTTCGATAACATCGTAGTGAAACTGTCTACTCGTCCAGAGAAACGTGTAGGTTCAGATGAAATCTGGGATCAATCTGAAGAAGCATTGAAGCAGTCTCTTGAATCGATGGATATCCCATACGAAATTCAAGAAGGTGAGGGTGCGTTCTACGGTCCTAAGATTGAATTCACACTATACGATTGTCTAGACCGCGCTTGGCAGTGTGGTACTGTCCAGCTAGACTTCAACCTACCAGGTCGCCTAGGCGCTACTTATGTAGGTGAAAATAACGAACGTCTTGTACCGGTAATGATTCACCGTGCGATTCTAGGTTCACTAGAGCGCTTCATCGGTATCCTTATCGAAGAATATGCTGGTTTCTTCCCAACTTGGTTGGCGCCAGAACAAGCAGTTCTTATGAACATTACTGATAAACAGTCAGGTTATGTTCAAGAAATAGTACAAAAACTACAAAAAAGTGGAATTAGAGCTAAAGCGGACTTGAGAAATGAGAAGATTGGCTTTAAAATCCGCGAACATACTTTGAAGCGTGTACCGTATATGCTTGTTGTTGGTGACCAAGAAATGGAAGCTGGCGAAATTGCAGTACGTACTCGTAAAGGTAAAGATCTTGGTAAATTTAAAGTGGATGATTTTATTGCATACATCCAAGACGAGATCTCTAGCCGTAAGCTCAATCTGGAGGAATAAGCTATTAAAGGCGGAAGACGTGGCCAACAGCCGGTAAAACAAAACCCGCACCGTATCAACGGTGAAATTCGTGGTATTCGTGAAGTTCGACTAACAGGCGCTGACGGTGAATCAGTTGGTGTTGTATCGATTCAAGAAGCCATTGCAGCTGCTGAAGAAGCTGGTATGGATCTCGTTGAGATCAGTCCTAACGCCGAGCCACCTGTTTGTCGTGTGATGGACTATGGTAAGTTCCTCTTCGAGAAGAGCAAAACTGCTAAAGAGCAGAAGAAGAAGCAAAAGCAGGTCCAGATCAAGGAAGTAAAATTCCGTCCTGGAACTGATATTGGAGACTATCAGGTAAAACTACGCAACCTGACGCGTTTCCTTGAAGAAGGCAACAAAGTGAAGGTAACAATTCGCTTCCGTGGCCGAGAGATGGCACACCAAGACATCGGTGTTGACGTTCTAAATCGTCTTAAGGAAGATACTGCAGAACTTGCTGTAGTTGAATCTTTCCCTAAGAAGATTGAAGGTCGCCAGATGATCATGGTGCTAGCCCCTAAAAAGAAGTAATTAACGGCTCATCAAGTAATTAAAACCTAGCCGCTTTCCTTTCGATAAAGGCATAACGGCTGGGTTTTGTTCGCCCTAATTACGTTGTTTATTAAACCTACTCAATGCGGAGTTATTCATCATGCCTAAGATGAAAACCAACAAAGGTGCTGCTAAGCGTTTTAAGAAAACTGCTGGTGGTATTAAGTACAAGCACGCTACAAAACGTCACATCCTGACTAAGCGTACTACTAAGAACAAGCGTCAACTACGTCCGAATGCAATCCTTCCAAAATGTGAAGTGGCTGCAGTAATCCGTATGTTGCCATACGCTTAATTCTTTTTAGTTATCAATCGTTTAGTTTAGGAGAAGCATAATGCCTCGCGTAAAACGTGGTGTACAAGCTCGTGCACGTCATAAGAAAGTTCTAAAACAAGCTAAAGGTTACTACGGTGCGCGTTCACGTGTTTACCGCGTAGCTTTCCAAGCAGTTACTAAAGCTGGTCAATACGCTTACCGTGACCGTCGCGCTAAGAAACGTCAATTCCGTCAACTATGGATTGCACGTATCAATGCGGCATCTCGTCAAAATGGTCTATCTTACAGCCGTTTCATCAACGGTCTTAAGAAAGCATCTATCGAGATCGACCGTAAGATCCTTGCGGACATCGCAGTATTCGACAAAGCTGCATTTGCAGTTCTAGTTGAAAAAGCGAAAGCTGCTCTTTAATTAGCAGTTTAGGATTAAGAGAAGGAGAGCATTAGCTCTCCTTTTTTATTGCTAAAATATATACCCAAATATTTTTCAGTTTTGCCATTCAGAATCTTGTCTATCAGTCTTCCCGATTTGATTAGTGATCGCTGCTCTGTTGGTAATAAAATGGCTTGGGTATATATTTTACGTTTATAAGGGACTAAAAATGATCTACACAACGACAGAAAGCATTCCGGGCAAGCAGATCTCTGAAATAAGAGGGGTTGTAACTGGTAATGTTGTTCAATCAAAGCATATTGGCCGTGACCTCATGGCGGGTATCAAAAGCATTGTTGGCGGCGAAATTCGCGGTTACACGGAAATGATGACCGACGCGCGTGATATAGCTATACAGCGCATGATAGCAGACGCTGAATCTAAAGGTGCAGATGCGATTGTAGGGATTCGATTTACCACGAGCTCAATCGTAGATGGTTCTTCGGAAATTTTGGCATTTGGTACTGCAGTGAAACTGGCGGACTAGTCTACTTGAATAGCTTTGCAAAAATGCTAACAGAGAGCGGTGAATTATTATGCATTTACCGTTCTGTTCCTTTTAGGTTAATTATTCTAGATTTTCGCAGAGCGAATAGGCTTATATTCTTAACTTTACGTTACCATTAAAATTAATCCAAATAATTTAGAGTAATTTACTTCACTTTTGTTTTGTGTATCATTTTATATTCATAATGAAATTGAATTCATATTGAATTTTTCATTTATCGCGTGAATTTTGATTTCGATATATTAATTCATATTTTTCTTATAAAAATATGAACTTATACCTTGCCAAGCGGTTCTAAATTGTTACAAATACTATACAGCTGTAACATTGCCAAAAGGAATTGTAGATGAGAGATCTGACTCCCGAATACTTGCTAGCCGCATTACGCCAAGCGATTAAAACAAAAGGGCTAACATATCGAGAGCTATCTGAGAAAATGGGCATGCCGCTGTCCACTTTTAAGAGACACTTAACAAGCACAAATCTCGCTTTGGATAAACTGCTTGAATATTGTAGAGCTGTTGATTGCACGTTAGATGAGCTACAAAAGCTTGCGAATCAATTACAAGGTGAAGACGAGGATTACTTTAGCCGTACGCAAGATGAAGTCTTTTTTCAATTTCCCCATCTTTACGATTTTTATCGTGAATTGAGAATGCTGCGAGGCAAAGATGGATATTCCATTTTAAAGAAAAAGTATGATTTGTCTGAGCAGAGCATGTCTGATTACCTAAAAGCTTTGGAGTTATTGGATCTTGTTTACGTTGATGAAGATAAAAATATAACGTTGCACGGGCCGTTATATTACAGCTATGCAGAAAACTCCAAGCTCAATGATAAATATACGGAAATCATAAAAGAACAGACAACAACCCACGATAAATGCGTTCGTGTGGCTTTGGCACGCATGAAAATTACCGAAGAGCAGCTTTTGCAATTGGAAGATCAAGTCGCAAAAACGGTTATCGATTTTCATTCCAAAAATGTTGTGGCAGAGAACTTCAACGTCTCTGATTTTACTAATATTGTTCTACTTGCAGGGCCACATCAACCAGTCACATTCTCTGATGGAATTATCGAGACAGAAGGGCGATTTATTGACGATATTCGTTATGCCATTGCATCTGCAGGTGATAAACCAAGCCTCTCGATTTAGAAATTCAGTCTTTTACTTAAAGAGAATCGCTTTTCTCACCATGTTATTGAGTTTTGCAGCTCTAATATTGAAAGGAAGCAGTAAAAGAAAAGCCCAAGACAGAACACACTATTGTAAATAGAGCATCTATCAGTTGCTGTTTTGAATCCAAACTTTAAGTGTTTTGGGCTTTTTTGAATAACATCATTTCAATATCACTCGTTGTCCAATTTTTAAGGTTCTGATTTTTGGGGTTATGTCCCCGCACTCCACTCTAGATTTTCCTTACAATCAAATCATTCTCGCTGAACCAAGCATCTTGATGTTACTTGGTTATATATAAGTAATGCTTATTTTTCGGTTAGCTATAAATTCATACTTGCAATGTTTGTTTTTTGATCTATTATGACGAAGTGTCATTTATGACGGTTCGTCAAATTTAGTGGCGTTCCTGTATTCAAGAATCGTGTTACAATTATTGGGAGTGTGTTGGTATACGGATCAAAGGATTATGTTTAACTTTCGCTGTAAAAAAGATAGCAAGCAAGACGGATGTCGTACGTCTTCAGGGCTAACTAAAAAACAACAGGCGATTGCTGATCGTGAAATAGAGCTTATTCAATTGGCTAAGTCTCTGGTTCAAGAGCAAGGCTTTGCCAACTTAACGATGGACAAGCTCACAGCAGCAAGCCCTTACTCGAAGGGAACGATCTACAATCATTTTTGCAGCAAAGAAGATGTGATTCTTGCGCTTTGTATTCACTCGCTGAGAAGCGAAGCAATATTTTTCGAACGTACCGCTAAGTTCAATGGCAATACCAGAGAAAAAATCATTGCTATGCATGTAGGTTATCGTATTTACGCTCGTATGGAGCCTGTACTATCAACTTGTGCGATTGTTGCAAAGACGCCTTGGGTCCTAGAGAAAGCTTCGCCTAAGCGTGTGAATGAATTGAACAACTTAGAAGAACAAGTAATAGATGGTGCTGATGCGTTAGTGAATAATGCGGTGGAATGTGGAGACCTTAAGTTCTCTCCCGCAATTGGTTCTGATGCCATCGTATTTGCTAACTGGTCTATTGCCTTCGGTTCAAACGCTCTAGCGCAAAATGCATCGAACAGTCGATGTATTCAGCGAATTCAAGATCCATTCTCAGTACTGCATAACGCGAATATGTTACTTGATGGTTTAGGGTGGTCACCTTTATCGACAGAGTGGGATTACCGTAAAACGTGGCGTCGAGTGGAACAGGAATTGTTCAGCGAAGAGCTTGCTTATTTAGAGTCTGTGAATCGCTAATCGTTATAGAGGCCATCTAATATTTTAGTTGGCTTTTTTATTACACCATTGTGACGAAGCGTCAAAAATTAGAAATTGGTACTCAAGTTACCGATCTCGAGAAGTATAGGAAGTTACTCAAAAACTAACTTATATAACCAAATAAATTCGATCTGATTTTTATATGTTGAAGTTATCTGGTTATCACAGCATTCGCTGTTTTTTTTAGTTTTTAAATTTGACGAAACGTCACAAAAGGAGAGTGTGATGCCACATCACAACGTTCAACAACAAGCCCGAATGAGCTGGGTCAAGCTACCAACGAATTACAGTGTGTTGGTTGTGCTTGCTACCGTTTTATTGATTGTTATAGCAACTATTGGAGGAAAAAATCTTTACTTTAGAGGGGATTACGACATCTTTTTTGATGGAACAAATGAGCAGTTACTTGCGTTTGATGAAATTCAGACTACCTTTGCAAAATCTGACAGTCTTGCTTTGGTCATAGCGCCAAAAAGTGGCACTGTTTTTACTCCTAACACCTTATCTCTTATTCAGCAGATCACTGACGAGGCGTGGCAAGTCCCATACTCCACCCGTGTTGATTCCCTTGCCAACTACCAGCATACCGAAGCGTTTGAAGATGATCTTCTTGTCGAAGATTTACTGTATAGCGAATATGAATTGACGCCTCAGCGAATCGAGAAAGTCAAAAGTATTGCGTTGAGTGAGCCGGTTCTGAAAAGTTCACTGATTTCCGAAAAAGGGGATGTCACGGTCGTGAATATTACGGTCCAACTCCCTGAGGTCGATAAAACCGCTGAAGTACAAGAAGTGGTTGCCTACATAAACGGAATGATTGAGCGTTATCAGCAAGTGTACCCGGATACTGAGTTCCACAAAGCCGGTATTATTGCAATGAACTACGCGTTTATGACCGCAGCTCAAGATGACAGCGCGACGCTAGTGCCGACCATGCTACTAGTGATATTGGTGTTTTTGACCATCATGTTGCGCTCATTGCTTAGTGTTATCGCGACACTCATCGTTATTATCGGCTCAGTTATGGTGACAATGGGCTTATCAGGATGGGCTGGTATGTTCTTAAGCACGGCGACAGTTAATGTGCCTACCTTGGTGATGACGCTTGCCGTCGCCGACTGTGTGCACATCATAGCGACGATGCGTCAGTCTATGCAAAACGGCTTTAGTAAAGCCCATTCTATTGAACGAAGTATTGCGCTCAATTTCATGCCCATCCTGATTACCTCCATTACCACCGCGATCGGCTTTTTAATGATGAATATGTCGGATTCTCCAATCCTGAGAGATTTCGGCAACCTATCAGCCCTTGGCGTCATGATTGCTTGTTTCCTTTCCATCACATTACTTCCGGCGTTACTTCATATCCTTCCTGTTAGGGTGAAGTCAGACACTGCTGATGAAAGAAAGCACTTTATGGATCACTTAGGGGATTTCGTGGTGTCAAAGCGACATGCGTTATTGCCGTTGTCGGTGCTTGTCATTGTCGCGAGTGCGAGTTTGATTCCGCTGAACAAAGTCAACGATGAATCCGTCGAATATTTTGGTCATAGCAATGAATTTCGTCGAGCGGCTGATTTTATGGAAGAGCGAATCAGTGGCATGGCGAACATCAGTATCGCGATAAAAACTAACGAATCGCAGGGCATTGCGGATCCTAATTTTCTCAATACTGTGGGTAAATTTACTGACTGGCTAAGATTGCAGCCAGAAACGGACCATGTTGCGACCTTGAGCGATGTTTATAAGCGCCTAAACAAGAACATGCATGGAGATGATCAGGCTTATTACTCGCTCCCTCAAGACAGAGAATTAGCGGCTCAATATCTGCTGCTTTATGAAATGTCACTACCGTATGGCTTAGATTTGAACAACCAAATCAATGTTGATAAGTCGTCAATCAAGATGGTTCTCACCGTGGAGAACTTGGGCAGTGTCGAGCTTGTTGATTTGGAAAATCGTATTTACCAATGGTTTAACGAAAACGCGCCTCAGTATGATGTTGTTGCTTCTAGTCCATCACTGATGTTTGCGCATATTGGCGAAACGAATATGGCTAGCATGCTGTCAACTTTGCCTATCACTCTGGTCTTAATTTCGGCATTACTGATCTTTGCCTTACGCTCGTTCAAGCTCGGTTTAATCAGCCTGGTCCCGAATATCGCCCCTGCGCTTATTGGTTTTGGTATTTGGGCGCTGGTTTCTGGTGAAATTAATTTGGGGTTGTCTGTTGTTGTGACGTTGACGCTTGGCGTTGTGGTTGATGATGCCGTTCATTTTCTCTCTAAATACCAACACGCTCGTAAAGATGGCCATAGCGCGGAACAAGCGGTTCGTTACGCTTTTCGTACCGTGGGGCGCGCGCTTTGGATTACGACTGTCGTGCTTGTTGCTGGTTTCTCCGTTCTGGCGATGTCGAGCTTCCGCTTAAATGCCGATATGGGACAGTTGAGTGCCATTGTTATCTTCATTGCTCTTGTTGTGGATTTCATCTTTCTACCGACTCTACTGATGTTGTTTGACAAAGGCGTCTACGACGAGGTGGGCCGCCGAAACAAGCTTAAATCAACTGACTCTCAAACCACGGCTGTTACTCAGTCATAACGAATCAAAGGATTGAACATGAATTTACTAAAAAATGCCTTAAAAGTATCTGCACTTTCTGTCTCGCTTTTTATGAGTCATGCGGTGTTAGCGGATGAAGCGAAAGGATTAGAAATTGCTCAAGAGCGCAAAGCCCGTGATGAAGGGTGGGGGGATTCTGTTGCTACCATGAAAATGATTCTGCGGAACGCACAAGGAGAAAGCAGCACACGTTTAATGCGCCTCCAATCACTCGAAGTTGAGGACGATGGTGACAAAGGACTCACAATATTTGATGAACCAAGAGATGTGAAAGGCACCGCGTTTCTCAACCACTCTCATACAGTGGGTGCCGATGACCAGTGGCTTTACCTTCCAGCACTGAAGCGTGTGAAACGTATTTCCTCGCGTAACAAATCAGGCCCTTTCATGGGCAGTGAATTTGCGTATGAGGATCTCAGTTCCTTTGAGATTGAAAAATACCGTTTCAATTACTTAAAAGATGACACCATAAATGGGCAAGATGTTTTCGTCATAGAGCAAATCCCTACAGACAAAAATTCAGGTTATACCAAGCAAACGGTGTGGTTAGATAAAGCGCATTATCGCCCACTGAAAGTTGAGTTTTACGATCGCAAAGGGTCGTTGTTAAAAACGCTTTCTTTCTCAGATTACAAGCAGTACCTCAACCAATATTGGCGAGCGCACACCATGGCGATGACAAATCATCAAACAGGAAAAAGCACTGAGCTAACAACAAGTGAAATGCGCTTTAACACTGGGCTAGAAGACAATGATTTTCATAAGAATGTGTTAAAGCGAGTGAGGTAGTGGAGGAGAAATGAACCGATCAAATGTTGGGTTGTTGCTTAGCGCAGCAACCTCTTTTTACTCGATGCCTCTTGCCGCCGTTGAGCTTGCTGGACAAGTCAATATTGAGCATCGTCAGTTTTTTGAAACTGGCTCTCAGGGCCAGAGCAAAGCGCAAACGTCATTGGTTTTGCAGCCAGAATTTTACTGGGAGATGCAAAATGGTGATGCGAGCTTTACCCTCACACCTTTCTATCGTTTGGATAGTCTAGACGATGAGCGAAGTCATGGAGACATAAGAGAGGCGCTTTATCTGACGTACTGGGATGATTATGAGCTTCGAGTTGGGATTAGTAAGGTTTTTTGGGGAGTGACGGAATCCGCCCATTTGGTTGATGTAGTAAACCAGACAGACGCCATTGAAGCCGTCGATGGTGAAGATAAGCTCGGTCAGCCGATGTTGCATTTTACCTCATTCAAAGATTGGGGCACCGTCCATGCAATGTTATTACCTTACTTTAGGGAGCGAACGTTTGCGGGTACTGACGGGCGCTTGCGAACCGAACCTGTTGTCTCAGATGATGCTATCTATGAATCAAGCAGAGAAGAAAAGCAGGTAGATGTGGCTTTTCGATATTCGAAAATGCTTGGCGATTGGGACGTAGGCCTGAGCTATTTATATGGAACAAACCGGGATCCTTACTTTCGTTTTGAGTACGGGGAATTAAAGCCTTACTACGCTCTGATGAGTCATGTCGGTCTCGATGTACAAGGAATCGTTGGCGATTGGTTATGGAAGCTGGAAAGTGTTTATCGAGATAGTGCTGATAATCATGTCGGTCTTGTGACGGGATTTGAGTACACCTTCGTTGGCGCATTTGACACGGTTTGGGATGTGGGTGTGATTGGTGAGTACCTCTACGACAGTCGTGGGAATAACGCACAAACTATCGGTCAAAATGATGTGTTTGCAGGCATTCGTTGGGCGCTCAACGACGAGGACGGAACGGAAGTGTTGACGGGAATCACAAAGGATTTAGATAACGCCGATGTTTACAATGCCAAGTTAGAAGCCTCGAGCCGAATATCGAATAACTTTAAGTGGCAAATTGATGCTTGGTTGTTCCAAAATGAAACGCCAAACGATTTGCTCTATTTCGCCCGAGATGACGATTTTATCGAGCTATCTATTCAATACTATTTCTAAAACACAAAGGGCACAACTTAACGGCAGATTAATGAAAGATGACATTTTTGACGTTTTTGTGCTCTTTTTATTCAATAACCTCTTCTTTTCGTAATTCAATTTGGCATTGGTGCCCGGTTTGGCTACTATGTACAGCTATCAAAAAACCAATCACTCCCTTATGGACACTACCAACAGGTAGATGAGGAAACGATGCAACATCTAGAAGAGATCATTGCTAGCGCGAGCACTGCAATTGAAGCTGCCGAATCGCTAGTCGCACTTGATGAAGTGCGTGTTCAGTATCTGGGTAAAAAAGGTGAGCTAACTGCTCAACTTCAAAGCCTAGGCAAACTACCACCAGAAGAACGCCGTGAAGCTGGTCAAGAGATCAACAAAGCGAAAGGCGTCGTTCAGCAAGCTATCGCAGCTCGTAAAGACGCACTACAACGTGCAGAGCTTGAAGCGAAACTAGCAGCAGAAACAATCGACGTAACACTACCAGGTCGTCGTATTGAGAACGGTGGTTTACACCCAGTAACTCGTACTGTAGAGCGTATTGAGAAGTTCTTTGGCGAACTTGGTTTTAACACCGAAGCTGGCCCAGAGATCGAAGATGCATTCCACAACTTTGATGCGCTAAATATTGCCGCTGACCACCCTGCTCGTACTGATCACGATACTTTCTTCTTCAACCCAGATTTAATGCTTCGTACTCATACGTCAGGCGTACAGATCCGTACGATGGAAAATGGTAAACCACCATTCCGTTTCATCGCACCAGGCCGTGTATACCGTAACGACTACGACCAAACACACACGCCAATGTTCCACCAGGTGGAAGGCATGCTGGTTGATGAGAACGTAAACTTTGCACAGTTGAAAGGCATCCTGCACGATTTCCTATGTAACTTCTTCGAAGAAGAAGTAGAAGTACGTTTCCGTCCATCTTACTTCCCATTCACTGAACCTTCAGCTGAAGTAGACGTGAAAGGCAAAAACGGTAAATGGTTAGAAGTACTAGGCTGCGGTATGGTTCACCCAAACGTACTACGTAGTGTAGGCATCGATCCTGAAAAATACTCTGGTTTCGCATTCGGTATGGGTGTTGAGCGTCTAACGATGCTTCGTTACGGCGTGAACGATCTACGTGCGTTCTTCGAAAACGATCTTCGTTTCCTAAAACAGTTCAAGTAATCCAGAGGGTTCATCAACATGAAATTCAGCGAATCATGGCTTCGTGAGTGGGTAAACCCAGCGGTTACTACTGACGAACTCACTCATCAAATTACAATGGCCGGCCTAGAGGTAGACGACGTTCTTCCTGTAGCGGGTTCTTTCACTGGCGTTAAAGTGGGTCACGTTGTTGAATGTGGTCAACACCCAGACGCAGACAAACTTCGCGTTACTAAAGTAGATGTAGGCGAAGAAGAGCTTCTAGACATCGTTTGTGGCGCACCTAACTGTCGCCAAGGTCTGAAAGTAGCGGTAGCAACAGTTGGTGCTGTTCTTCCAGGCGATTTCAAAATCAAAAAAGCGAAACTACGTGGCCAGCCATCTCACGGCATGCTTTGTTCGTTCACTGAACTAGGCATTGATGTTGAGTCAGACGGCATCATGGAACTAGCAGAAGACGCAGTAATCGGTACTGATTTCCGTGAATTCCTAGGTCTAGATGACGTAACGGTAGACGTAGATCTAACAGCAAACCGCGCTGACTGTTTCAGCATTCGTGGTCTAGCTCGTGAAGTTGGCGTACTAAACCGTGCTGACGTGACTGAGCCATCAGTAGAAGCAGTTGCCCCTTCAATCGACGATAAAGTGTCTATTGAAGTGAAAGCTCCTGCTGCGTGTCCTCGTTACCTAGGTCGTGTTGTTAAGAACGTAAACGTTCAAGCTGAAACGCCACTATGGATGCAAGAGAAACTGCGTCGTTGTGGTATTCGCTCTATCGACCCTGTTGTAGACATCACTAACTACGTGCTTCTAGAGCAAGGTCAACCAATGCACGCATTCGATCTAGCGAAGATCGAAGGTGGCATCGTAGTTCGTATGGCTGAGCAAGGTGAGAAGCTAACACTTCTTGACGGCAGCGAAGCAGAACTAAACGCAGATACATTAGTTGTTGCTGACCACAACAAAGCACTTGCAATCGCAGGTATCTTTGGTGGTGAAGAGTCTGGTGTAACAACTGAGACTAAAGACGTTCTACTAGAGTGTGCATTCTTTGCACCTGACCACATCCGTGGTCGCGCACGTAGCTACGGTCTTCACACTGATTCTTCAATGCGTTTCGAGCGTGGTGTGGATTACGCACTACAAGTGAGCGCAATGGAGCGTGCAACTCAGCTTCTTGTTGAAATTTGTGGCGGTGAAGTAGCACCTGTTGTTGCAGTAGAGTCTGAAGCAGACCTACCTAAGCCAAACAAAGTTGCTCTACGTCGTACGAAGCTAGACAACCTACTAGGTCACCACATCGCTGATGCTGACGTAGTAGAAATCCTAGAGCGCCTAGGTTTGACTGTTGAAGCTTCAGAAGAAGGTTGGGTGGCAGTAGCGCCAACATGGCGTTTCGATATCGCTATCGAACAAGACCTGATTGAAGAAGTTGGCCGTATCTACGGTTACGACAACATTCCTAACCAACACCCAGCTGCAGCACTTAAGATGCACAACCACGTTGAAGCGGATCTTCCACTGAAACGCGTTCGTGATCTTCTTGTTGACCGTGGTTACCACGAAGCAATTACATACAGCTTCGTTGAGCCTGAACAACAAAAGCTAGTTGTACCTGGTGTTGAGCCTCTAGTGCTTCCAAACCCAATTTCTGCAGACATGTCAGCAATGCGTCTTGGTCTTATCCAAGGGCTGCTGAACACGGTTGTTCACAACCAGAAACGTCAACAGCCACGCGTTCGTCTATTCGAATACGGCCTACGTTTCATCCCATGTGAATCTGCAGAAAACGGCATGCGCCAAGAGCCTATGCTTGCAGGTGTTATTGCTGGTACTCGTGGTGAAGAGCACTGGGATATCGAAACTAACACCGTTGATTTCTTCGACCTTAAGGGCGATCTAGAAGCGATTCTAGAGCTATCTGCGAACGAAAAAGCGTACTCTTTCGCTGCACTGTCACCTGAAAGCAAAAAAGCTAACCCAGCACTTCACCCAGGTCAATCTGCGGCAATCATCGTAGATGGCAAAGAAGTGGGCGTGATCGGTACCGTTCACCCTGAGCTTGAGCGTAAGTTCGGTCTAAACGGTCGTACTATCGTATTCGAAATCGAATGGTCTGCAATCAACAGTAAAGTGATCCCAGAAGCGGTTCAGCTTTCTAAATTCCCATCAAACCGTCGTGATATCGCGGTAGTTGTGGACGAAGCGGTAGCATCTGGTGACATCGTTAATGCTTGTTTAGAGCAAGGTGGCGAGTTCCTTAAAGATGCGAAGCTGTTCGACGTTTACGTAGGTAAAGGCGTTGAAGAAGGTAAGAAGAGCCTAGCAATCGCTCTGACTCTACAGTCAGTTGAGCGTACGCTTGAAGATGCAGATATAGCTGGTGCGGTTGACGCTATCGTTGCTCACGTTTCTGAGAAGTTTGGTGCGTCTCTACGTGACTAAGCGTTAGACGAACTATCTCTCTTAAGAAACTAAAAACCCTGTCAAATCGGCAGGGTTTTTTTATGTTGAGCATTATCTTATTGTGATTCACGTACTAGGCCGTTTACGTCACCTCCCACAACCTCAAAAGTCTGGACCAAACTCGAGGTAACGCTTAATCGAGACTTGGCATATATCGTTTTTCAGCCAACAGACGCTAACGCTAGCTTATTGGCGGCTAGGCGGCGAGTGAGAGGGTATAGCTAAGCAGAAGTGGGAGCGTAAGAATACTGAAAAAGTTGCCAAATAGTACCATTGACGCCACTTTCATGGGCTCTATATTCAGCCTTTCCGCAAATAGGTAATTCATGACGGCTGGTGGCAGCATTGTGAAGAGTACCATCATTTGCAATTGCATCGTTGGAAGGGGAATTAACCAATAAATAAGTGCAAATGCAACCGCCCCAGTTGCAAGCGACTGCACGGTACACAATACACCAACCTTTAAACCGTCCACTCTTAAATGACACATTTGCGCCCCCAGGGATAAAAGCATCACGGGTACTGCCGCTTGCCCAAGTAGAGCAGTCGTTTCGTATAAAGGTGCCCATGCCCCCACATTTGACACGTTGAGAAACAGAGCCAACGACGCAGCTAAAAAGATTGGCATCTTGACTATTTGCTTAAAAGGGTTGCCATGACTAAGTAGCATTACACCTAAACTAATGTGCAAGCATGCTGATACGACAAATAGCAGTACTGCTGAGGATAGCGCAATTTCTCCAAACGTATAGGTAAACAAAGGAATAGCAAGGTTTCCGCTATTGCGAAACATATGTGGTGGTGCCCAGGTTTTAAACGACAGTGACGTCAATCGACATACAGGGATCATGAGTATTGCGGGAACCAAAACCGCGACAATTGCTGCAAAAAGGAGTGGTCCCTGATTCGAGTCTAACGGCATGCTAACGAGCGAAGAAAACACCAGCGCAGGTGTGAAAACCTCAATGTTAATGCGGTTGATTGGACGAAAGTCAGGCTTGATGTAACGACCTACCAAATAGCCGACGCCGACAAGAGCAAAAACAGGGAAAAGAATATTTATGATTTGATTAATCATGGTCGCCTAGATGAAGTGTAAGGAGCTAATGTGGAGATACACGAAGAACCACATTATCAACCTTTATATATTGCGTCATCGCTGAACAGTGAGAAGCGTGGGTTTAATCAAGCTTTCTAAGCACAGTTGCAAAGCCAGGTGGTCATACCATTTAGTTCAATTGTTACGTATCGAGTTACATACAAATCACTGAATTTACGACAAGTTCTATGTCAAGTGTCTGTTAAATAACCAATCTCTGATATTTTTATTAAATAGTGATTAATGTTGATATTTAAACTACTTTTAGTTTTATCAGCTGGATGTTTTTCCTATTAAAGAGAAAACAAAAACAAAAATATCAAAATGTTGGCGTTTAACAATAATTTACATAGTGCTATTCCTTTTGTTCGCCAAGAAAAAAGTTGGCGAAAATCATAAGCTTGTCATACACTTCCTGATGTAACCCCGATATGTTGTTGAATTGGTAGGGTAAAACTGCTCTGGCGCTACACTAACGTAGCATTGTTTAACATAGCTTTGAGGAAAGTTTTATGGCGCTCACAAAAGCCGAACTGGCAGAAAACCTGTTTGATAAATTAGGATTTAGTAAGCGGGACGCCAAGGAAACGGTGGAAGTGTTCTTTGAAGAGATTCGTAAGGCACTGGAAAGTGGCGAACAGGTAAAACTGTCAGGTTTTGGTAACTTTGATCTTCGTGACAAGAATGAACGACCTGGTCGTAACCCGAAAACCGGTGAAGATATTCCAATTACTGCTCGACGTGTAGTGACTTTTCGCCCGGGTCAGAAGTTAAAAGCTCGTGTAGAAAACCTGAAGAAAGTACAGTAAGCCGAATAAATGGATCACGCTAAGGCGTGGTCTTTTTTTTGCGTAAAACTTGTGTCGCATATAAACGAAAACCACCGCAATGCGGTGGTTTTTCTGTTTTTGAGTATATCTTAATGATATGGATTACGCTGCTTCTAGGTGCGTTGTTAAGTATGGTTGCCATGCTTGTTGGTACAAGTTTTTAGACTGTGCACGCATGTTGCGAATAGAAGCGAGTTCTAGTTCGCTTAGTTCGCGTTTCTCCATCATCGCTTGGCGTTCTAGTTTCTGGATTTTTTCGTATAGGTCGTGTTCAGGACCGCTTTTCACATCTGCGATGGCTTTTAAGTGCAGTTGAACTTCGGCAACCAGATTTGTCTTTGGTAAACGAACGAGTAAGTTCAAGTCTCTATAGCCTGAAGGACCAGGTTTTTTGAAGCGATTTTTTACTTTAACAATTGTTGTTTCACGCTCTAAGGTTTCATAAATGGAGACTAAGCTCGCGACGTCTTCAGCAACAATCGTGGCACGGGCTAGGTCAGTAATGCGTTCGACTTTTCCATCTAACTCCAAAGCTATTTTTTCTTCTGCTCGTTGTTTGGACTTTACGCCTGCGAAGTATGGCTGAGCATCATTAAGAAGTGCGGTACTTTTACAGATAGTTTCAAGCTCAAATTGTGCTTGGTGAGCTTTGCTGTAAAGAATGTCGAAGTCAGTGTATGGCTGAGTTGGAGTTGCGTCGATTGACTGAATACCATACAAGCCGCTAAGGCTATGTTTAAAGAGTTTCGAACAAACTTCGTTTTGGCTTGTTGAACGATTTTGATCGCCACTCGGCGCTGGGGTAATTGGAAGTGCGGCAAATGCCGGTGCACGGCTAAGTACCAAAAGCATCAATGCTGTAGTACGAAGAAATAAGCTCATTCACTCTCCTTAACTTGCTTGTACTTAGAAAATAGGGAACATAAAGGTCGCTAAGTTCGGCAAATCAGGTACTAACTTATTAATGGGGTCATTACGAAAGATTCCAAGGTTTCAGTTTTGTCTTGAAGTGGAATCGTGCGTTAGATCACCATTTCTCTTTTCTTTATTCTGTTTATCAGACAAAGGCGTGGTTCCTATAAGAACGTTTACATCCTATCACCGCTGTATTAACCAAAGATGAACGGCATAGACAAATTGAAAAAAATCGTTAGTCTTACTTCTCAAAATGAAAATCAGCCGACAAGTAGAAAGTAAAATGAGAGACCAAGAGTTTTGGCATAATAAATGGGCCAGTAATCAAATCGGATTTCACTTGGAAGATGTAAACCCGCTATTACCTGCATATTGGCAACACACAAACCCAAAGCGTGAAGACAAAGTGTTAGTGCCTTTGTGTGGAAAGTCAGAAGACTTGATTTGGTTGGCGATGAAGCATGATTCAGTTGAAGGTGTTGAGCTGAGCCATATCGCTGTTCGTGCCTTTTTTGCTGAACATTTTTATACGCCAACCGTGACGCCTGTTAATGGTATGCACGAGCTTTATCAATTTGATGAGCTCTCTATTTATACTGGGGACTTTTTCACTGCACCAGTATCTCAAGCCGATATCATTTATGATCGCGCCGCGTTGGTTGCTTTACCGAAAGATATGCGAGAGGAGTATGTAGAGCGTCTCAAGCAACTTTTGAATCCAGGCGGTCGTATTTTGCTTGTTACACTCAACTATCCTCAAGAAGAGATGGCAGGGCCTCCATTTAGCGTGCCAGTCGAAGAGATTGAGCAGTTATTTTCAGGTTACAAAGTTACCTGTTTGAACGTAGATGAAGCTGATGAAAACCATCCTAAAATTGCGAAAAAAGGCTTAAGTCGCTTCTCTGAAGAAGTGTACCTAATCGAGAGTGAATAGGTTTTTTTGGTTTGTAAAACGAAATAGCGCAGCAATTTGAGCTGCGCTATTTTTGTATAAGTGGTTCGTATTTAATAAGTGATATTCACTTTTGATGCACTTTCAACAGCATCTTGAACGGCTTCTTCGGTGGTTTTTCGTCGCGTAAGGACAACACCTAAACGACGGCGACCATCGATTTCTGGCTTGCCGAATAGACGAACTTGCGTTTGAGGTTGAGCTAAGGCTTTGGTTAGGTTGTCAAAGCGAATGTTTGTAGAAGTCCCTTGACCAAGAATAACGGCCGACGCAGATGGACCATATTGTACGATATTATTAATCGGCATTCCGGTAAATGCACGTACGTGGAGAGCAAACTCTGACATTTCCTGAGAAATCATAGTGACCATGCCTGTATCGTGTGGGCGAGGAGAGACCTCATTGAAAATGACCTTATCGCCTTTAACAAATAACTCTACACCAAAAATGCCGTAGCCACCGAGTGCGTTGACTACTTTCTCTGCCGTGTATTCTGCTGCTTTTACTGCGTTTTCTGACATGGCTTGTGGTTGCCATGATTCGCGGTAGTCGCCATCTTCCTGACGATGGCCAATTGGAGCACAGAAGTGAACACCGTCAACGGCTCTGACGGTCAATAAAGTGATTTCGTAATCGAAGTCGATAAAACCTTCCACGATCACGCGACCTGCCCCCGTACGTCCGCCTTCCTGTGCGTAATCCCATGCTTTTGCTACGTCGTCTTCGGTCTTGATGACACTTTGCCCTTTACCTGAAGAACTCATAACTGGCTTTACTACGCACGGGATGCCTACATGCTCAACCGCGGCTTTGAAGTCTTCAAAAGTATCTGCAAAACGATAAGGTGATGTCGTCAGTTCTAGTTCTTCTGCAGCCAAACGTCGGATACCTTCACGATTCATTGTTAGCTTGGTTGCCTTAGCGGTTGGAACAACATTCAGCCCTTTTTCTTCAAGCTCTACCAGTTTGTCGGTTGCGATAGCTTCGATTTCAGGTACGACGTAAGTAGGTTGTTCCTTTGTAATAACTTCTTCTAAGGCGCTTCCATCTAACATATCGATGACGTAACTACGGTGAGCAACTTGCATCGCTGGAGCATTAGCATAGCGATCACAAGCAATCACTTCTAAACCAAGTCTCTGACATTCAATTGCGACTTCTTTACCGAGTTCGCCAGAGCCTAAAAGTAATACACGGGTAGCATTTGCGCTGGTTGCAGTGCCAAACATAGTGTTCCCTTACAAAATAGAGTGGTGAGACAGAAATTGCAGGAGATCATACTGAAGTTTCATGACAAAGCAAACGTTTGCTTTTGGTTTTTAGGCAATAAAAAAGCTCTACATGCCGTAGAGCTTTTTATACTGAAATTGTCGCTTATACGTTGACAAAACTAAGTGGAATATCTGGATTCAACGCTTCTAACGTTGATTGCGTATCAGCCAAATGACTGATCTTGCCTTCTGAGTTTTCTACCAGAGCAGCGGCTTTGATATTGTCAAAAGTTTCACCCGCAAGTAGTACTTGGATCAGCGCAACTTGTAATGGCGGCAAGCTAGGGTTAAACGCCGCATTTTCCGCATAAGCACCTTGGAATACACGGCCGCTAGCCATTTCTAATGCTAAGCCACTCAAGTTGTTGGTATATGGTGAGTGGCTCATGTTCATCGCTTCAACAGCGCTTTGAATTAGAGTGTCTTCATCATCGCATGAGAACTGATGCTTTACTTCTGCCATTAAGCCGGATTCGATACCGAGATCGTTTGGTCCAAAGGCTTCAGGTAGGTATTCATGCAGCGACTTTTCTTCGCGTTCTGGGAGCTGAATTTTAAGCTCGTTTGCGGTAGATAACTCGTTCATGAACTGACGGCAGTGACCACATGGGCTGAAGTTAATAGTGATATCTTTAATACCACGTTCACCTTTCATCCAAGCGTGGCTAATTGCAGACTGCTCAGCGTGAACTGTTTGACCTAACTGAACACCAAAGAATTCCATGTTGGCACCGAAGTAAAGGCGACCTGAGAGACCACGAACGATAGCACCGACATAAAATTCAGAAAGAGGAGCATAGGAATATGCTGCGGCAAAAGGAAGTAGAGCAACACGAAGCTCTTTATCTGATAGACCGGTAGCTGAAAGCAACTGCTCAAACTGTTGAACTGAAAGCGTAGCATCAAAATCATCAGCTTGGATGATAGGAGCAAGTTGTTTGGAAAGTGCTTCTGGAGCGCCTGCTAGCGCCTGTTCAATGCGACTTTTCATGTTGAATCCTTGTTATTGCATGGACAGTTATTCTATGTGAAGGATAGAAATGTTCCGTGCGTTAGATCACGATAAATAATGCAATTGATAATTCTGTTACATAATTAGAGTGAGCTCACACATGTATTCGATTGCACTGACGTGAAGCGTTATCTCCGTCTCACAATTAACCATATCAGTATATATTCATATGACCAAGACGCTGGGATATGTTAATTACGATGCCTACATGTCCACACAACGTTATTCCTAGATATCTAAGCAACGTTGAGTCAGTAATATTGCACTGAATGTTGAAGTTATTAGTGTGTATCTCGTCAGAGTACCTTAACGATCTTACTAGAACGGGTTGTTAGATGAGGTAATACAAAATTTTGGAAGGGATAAGGAAGAAACGGGAAGGCCACGGCCTGCCGGAAGGAGGGCAGACCGAGAGCGCTTAACTATTGATATAGCCAGACAGCCAAAGCAAAAAAGCTTGGAGCCAAAATAGAAGTGATGATGCCGCATAAAACCAATGCGAGTGATGAGAACGCGGCATCAATGGGCTGTTTCTCTGCACATGTCGCGGTGCCTAAGGCATGAGACACGGTACCCATTGTTAGGCCACGTGCAATCGGGTGTTTAATTCCAATTAAGTTGTAAATTGGGTATGCCAAAATCGCGCCCAATAAACCAACAATCAGAACCAAGATCGCCGCAACGGCAGCTTCACCACCGAGGTGACTCGAAATTTCCATTGCTATTGGCGTAGTGACGGATTTACCCACTAGACTTGCGATTAAACTGATATCCGCTTTGAAAGCGACTGCGATCAAGGTGGTTGTCATCATAGACATCACACTGCCTACCGTGCAAGCAAAAGTGATGATTCGCCAGTTTGCTTTAATTTGTGGTAGTTGTTCATATAACGGGTAAGCCAGAGCAACTACAGCTGGTTGAAGTAAAAAACTGATCCCTTCGTTATCCGCATAATACGTTTCAAACGGTACATTTAAGTAAGTAAGCAAAGGAATGAGCACTGCAATACTGATCAGCAAAGGATTTGCTAGAGGATTATTCACTTTGATTGCGATTTGGCGCGCGACAAGAAAAACCGCAATGGTAACAACTAACCACATATCAGTGCTTCTCCTTTAGCAAGTAGTCCAGCAGCCAAGCGAGGCTGACCAGTACAATGAGTGAGCCTCCAACTGCGCTAGCAATGATAGGGAGGGCATTAGCGAGTAACATATCGAAATGTTGCATTAATCCCACGCTAATAGGAACGAACAACAAAATCATGTAGCGGATAAATAGCGTGGCGCCAGGTTTGACCCAATCGACCTTTACAAGCCCAAGAGTCATGGAGAAAAACAGTACGAGCATACCGATGACACTTCCTGGGACGGAAACGCCAGTGAACTTTTGAATGGTAATTCCGATGCCAAGTGCCCCCATGATGAGGAAGATTGAAATGAGCAGTTGGATCAGTTGTAAGAATCGTTCTTTAATCATTTTGACAGTATATAAACAACAAGCACACCATAAGGTGCGCTTGTATTAGGAGGAGTTAAGAAGCTAAGCTCTCTACATAACGGTACACGGATTTTAATATCGCAATCTTCTTTTCGTCACTTTCATGTTCGTGAACTAAGTTTTCTAAATTCAGCATGTACTCTTCAATTTGGCTTTCAAACACTTCTCGACAGTGTAATGCCCAGCGTCTCTGTTCTTGCTCGTCTAATGTGCCTGGGAAGTTACGCGCACGATAGCGGAACAATAGAGGTTTAATGCGCTTGTCATCAAATTCAATGTCCAATGCGGCAAGATTGTTCGGGTCGGTTTCTCGAATGATATCCATGGCTGCGCGATCGGCCGGAGAGAAGAATCCGTCGTAAAGTTGCGTATCGACGTCATCACTTTTATCGAATTTACGCTCGACTGAAAAGAGGCTAATCAACTTTTCTCTAATTTCAGGATGTTGGCGCAACAAAGCGAGATTAGCGAGACATTGCTGGCGATCAATGCCAATAGACTCTGCATTTTCAGCCGTTAACGTTTTTGCAGGGGCGAGAATAGGGCATTTGTTCAAATGAACTAGTTTAACTGGCACTGGTAGCAATTCACCAAGATCTTCTCGCTTAGTGTAGAGTCTTTCGTGTAGCTCTTCTGCGGATAGCTCAAGAATAGGTTGAGGGTCTTTCGCTAAATCGATAGTGATAACCGCGTTGTTATTGGTTGGATGCCAAGCAACAGGCACAATCCAGCTAGTGTACTGGCATTCGCGCCCTAGCATGCCTGAAACGTGCATCAACGGCGTCATGTTGACGATGTCGACTAATTCATTGAGCTTGCGCTTTTGGCGCATAGAAAAGAAGTAGTCAAACAATTTTGGTTGCGCTGCTTTGACTTTTTTCGCCATTTCGATAGTCGCAATCACGTCTGCCATCGCATCGTGCGCGTTACTATGTTCTATGCCGTTAGCAACAGACAAGTGCTCTAATTTAAAACTAGTGAAGCCATCTTCGTTTTCTGGCCATTCTACGCCTTCTGGGCGAAGGGCGTGGCATGCGCGTAGCACATCGAGTAAATCCCAGCGCGAGTTACCGTTTTGCCAACTCCATGCGTATGGATCGATAAAGTTGCGATAACAAGTATAACGGGTCACTTCGTCATCAAAGCGAATGCTGTTGTAGCCTAAACTGGTAGTATTTGGTTTCGCGAGTTCAGCGTGAATCTTAGCGATAAACTCTGGCTCAGAAAGGCCTTCTTGAACCGTTTTTTGCGGAGTAATACCAGTAATAAGCGCAGCTTCAGGAGACGGAAGATAATCAGCTGGTGGTTGACAGTACATGACTAAAGGCTCGCCGATGACATTAAAGTTTTCATCTGTACGAACACCAGCAAACTGGCTTGGGCGATCTTTCGCGGGGTTGGTTCCCCATGTCTCATAATCAAAGAAGAAAAAAGTGGGCTGATTATCTTGGTGCATTCTGCTTACCGTTTACAAAACCGATGACAGTATTAGACCATTCAACGCTTTGACTAGCAACGAAAGATGCAAGTTGAATTTTTGAAAATGAAAAAACCGATGGCGAACCATCGGCTTGATATTTTACGTTTTATCGCTTTGGAAGGAATGTGAGTTCTATGCTCGTGTTTCTTCCAATGTTGCTTCACTTTCTGGTGACTTCAGCACTCGGCTAGCAATCGTACCCGCAGTCATTGATCCTGAAACGTTCAGTGCGGTACGTGCCATATCGATCAATGGTTCAATAGAGATAAGCAGCGCCGCGATGGTGACAGGCAAGCCCATTGCAGGAAGAACAATCAATGCTGCAAACGTTGCACCGCCGCCTACACCAGCAATACCAAATGAGCTGATGGTGATAATCGCAATCAATGACAGGATAAAGTGCAGATCCAGTGGGTTGATGCCCATTGTCGGAGCTACCATCACTGCCAGCATTGCAGGATAGATACCTGCACATCCGTTTTGGCCGATAGTGGCACCAAACGATGCTGATAGGTTTGCAATAGCTGGTGGAACGTTAAGCTTCGTGATTTGCGCTTCTACGTTTAGTGGGATCGTTGCTGCTGAGCTACGAGATGTAAACGCGAAGGTCAGTACAGGCCAGATTTTCTTAAAGTATTCCGAAGGGCTAACGCCGACAAAAGAGACTAATACGCCGTGAACAACAAACATCAGAGCGATAGCAACATAAGACGCCACAATAAAGCCAAGTAGGTTTAGGATGTCGCCTGCGCTTGATGTCGCTACCACTTTTGCCATCAGTGCTGCGATGCCGTATGGCGTTAACGCCATGATCATCTTCACTAATCGCATAACGATTGACTGAGCTGCTTCTACGAAAGTACGAATCGGTGATTCTAACTCTGCTTTTTCCATCATCACTTTACGAGCGGCGATACCGGTTAATACACCGAAGATAACGACAGCGATAATTGAGGTCGAGCGAGCACCTGTTAGATCAGCAAATGGGTTGGTTGGAATGAAGCTAACTAGCATTTGAGGAATAGTCAGGTCACTTACTGTACCAGCACGGCTTTCTAAAACGGCGATACGAGCGGTTTCACGAGCGCCTTCAGTTAAACCTTCTGCTGACAGGCCAAAGGTTGTTGTCACCAAGATACCGATAAGTGCAGCAATTGCAGTCGTTACTAGAAGAACAGAGATGGTCAGGCCAGAAATTTTACCTAATGATCCACCTTTCTCCAATTTAACAACTGCAGAGATCATCGATACCAATACTAGTGGCATGATGACCATTTTCAGTAGACCAACGTAGCCACTGCCTACAATGCCTACCCATTCAAGTGTTTGAGCAATTGCGCTGTTGCCTTCACCGTGAATGAGTTGCAAAGCAAGACCAAAAAGAGAACCAGTAACAAGACCGATTAAAACGAGACGAGAGAGTGTGTGTTTCTTTTGTTGTTGGTTAAATAGAAAGAACAATATGCCAACAAAGACGGCTAGAGAGGCTATCACTGCAAAATTCATAATCTGACCTTATCAACCTGCCGAAATGGCGGTTGTTTTTTATACGGGGTTTTATACGGATTTGTTTATGGGGCGTAAGATAACGCTCGCGATATAACTTTAAAAATGACAAACGGGTATTAGCTAGATCTAAAATGAATATAAAAACGAGATCTAAGTCGCGTGAGAGTGTGAATTAGCACGTTAAATGTACAAAATGGTTATTCGTAGTGATGCAGTAAGTCACGCATTTCTTGCCTTTGTAAGTAAACCACCGAGTCTTCTTGATAACTGAAAAGTTGATAAATCATCGCTTTGGCGACATCTTCCGCTCGAATAGGTAAAAAGTTGGACAGTTTGCCAAGCATGAATGGGCGAATTACCTTAAACAGAGTTTGCACTAACTTCTCGTCCGTTCTTGGGCTTTGACGTTGACCAACAAGCGGGCCTGGGCGAACAAACACGATTTCCTCAAAACCCATAGCTTCGATTCTTTGTTCCATTTGTCCTTTACAGGCTAAGTAATGGGATGGTGATTTACTATTTGCACCAAGGCTAGAAACAACCGCAAGGCGTTTGACTCCGATCGTTTTCATCTGTTGGGCGACTTTACACACCAGATCAACATCTACTTTACGTAAATTATCCTTACTGCCTGCTTGCTTAAGAGTTGTGCCTAAACAAATAAAGCCGATGGTCGGTGTTGGTTGGTTATCATCCCATTGGTGGATAGAGAGGTCGGCATCAATGAGAGGAACAAGCTTATTGTCCGCATCTAGGACGCCATCGAGTGGGCGGCGAGAAAGATAATATAAGGTACCAACACCTGATTGATTTATGAGGTTTGTAATGACTTTTGAACCGACTAAGCCAGTCGCCCCAGCGATGATGGCGCAGGTGTTGTTATCCATGTCCTTTCTCCTATATGGGAATATAGCCTAAGCTATTGTAGCGGATTTCAAGGAGTTACTTATAATCGAATGCTCGAAAGGTGAGACGCTCTGCGAACTCAGTAGACTATCCTGAGATAAACTTGATTAGCGCTGCCCCAATTGGATGCAAGTGTATACAATAGTGGGCGCGCAAAAACTGTCGCTGAACAAGACCTCTTGAACAACAGAACACCTCTCACCCAGACAACATCAAAGGAACGTAAAAAATGGATGACTCTTTTGCAGCGGAGATACAAGCGCGCATAGATAACAAAACCAAACCCGTCGGTTCTTTAGGCTTATTGGAAAAGGTGGCACTACAGCTAGCTCTTATTCAAAGTCAGGATAAACCTCAGCCAGTTGATTCCATCGCTATCTGTAAACCGAGCATGCTGGTATTTGCTGGAGATCACGGCGTTGCAGAGGAGGGCGTAAGCATTGCGCCAAGCGAAGTCACTCAGCAAATGGTGGCTAACTTTCTCGCCGGCGGCGCAGCCATCAACTGCTTTTGCGACATCAATGGCATCCAACTCAAAGTAATAGATTGCGGCATGTTGGCACCTATTGATGTGCTGGTTCCAGAATTTAAGTTTCATCCAAACTTGGTTGAACAACGGTTGGGTAACGGTACGGCTAATTTCTCTAAACAATCAGCGATGTCCCCAGAACAAGTGGCGCTAGGTTTAGAGTATGGTGCGAAGATTGCTGAGCAAACCATTTTGTCTGGCTCAAATCTATTGATGTTCGGTGAGATGGGCATTGGTAACACCAGTTCGGCTTCCGCACTGTTATCGGCGCTGAGTTCATTAGATATTGATTATTGTGTTGGCGTTGGCACCGGAGTCAATCAACAGCAGTTGAGCCGCAAATATAAACTGGTTGCACAGGGAGTAAACCGATGTCGAGGTCTTGATACTAAAGCGATTCTCGCACAGGTTGGAGGCTTTGAAATCGTACAAATGGTAGGCGCTTTTTTAGAAGCCAAGCGGCTTAAAACCCCAGTTTTAGTGGATGGGTTTATCGTATCGGTTGCTGCGTATATAGCAACGTTGCTAGACGAAGAAGCACGCGAATACATGTTGTTTGCCCACCGCTCCGAAGAAAATGGACATAAGTTTGTATTAGAGTACCTAAAAGCAGAACCTCTACTCGATCTTGGTTTACGATTAGGGGAGGGAACCGGAGCCGCTCTTGCCTTACCCTTGTTAAAAGCTGCTGCCCAGTTTTACAACAAGATGGCGAGCTTTGAGAGTGCAGGAGTTACAGTATAGTGTCAGTCCCTGATAATTCTGAGAACGTCACGCCGTCATCGTTAAGATACCAGTGGGAGTTGTTTCTATTAGCTATCAGTTTTTTTAGTCGCTTACCCGTACCCCAAGCGTTGCCATACAGTGAAGAACGCATGAATCAGGCTGGCCGTTACTTCGCGTTAGTTGGTCTCGTGCTTGGAGCACTTTGTGCTCTGGTATTTTCGCTCTCCTCAATTCTTTTCCCAGAATCGGTTGCCATAGTATTAACGATGGTGTTTAGCTTATTGTTAACAGGGGCATTTCACGAAGACGGCTTGACTGATATGGCGGATGGCATTGGCGGTGGCATGACTGTCGAGCGACGCCTCTCTATTATGAAGGACAGCCGCATTGGCACTTATGGTGCAGCCACTCTCATTATGGCGTTATTGGCTAAGTATGTTTTTTGGAGTGAACTGGCTAACTTGCCGCAGTTTTGGTTGGTCATTGTCGTCGCTTATACCGCAAGCCGAGCACTAGCCGCGACGCTTATTTATGACATGCCTTATGTCAGTGACAGTGATACGTCGAAAAGTAAACCGCTGGCAAATAGCCAGTCTTCTTTAGAAGTCTCCATTTTGTTGTTTACTGGTGGCATAACATTGCTTGTGCTTGGTATCACGCAGGCGATCTTTATATCGCTTGTTCTCGTGGTATTTCGTTTGATGTTCAAACGTTGGTTAACCAAGCGAATTGGCGGATTTACGGGGGATTGTCTTGGCGCAGCGCAGCAGCTATCGGAACTGCTTGTTTATCTCACTATGATTGGGTTTTATCACATCTCATGAAGCAATTGATACTCGGTGGCGCGCGCTCTGGGAAGTCGCATTTGGCGGAAAAAACAGCCAAGCAATTATCGACCACTTCTCAACACTCATTACATTATGTTGCAACCGCGCTGCCATTTGACCAAGAAATGCGAGAGCGAATAGCGCATCATCAAAAGCAACGAGGGGGCGAGTGGCAAGAGCATGAATGCCCCCTTCATTTATCTGAGTTATTGACAAATTTCGCTAACACCGATGTTGTATTGGTCGATTGTTTAACCTTATGGCTCAACAATTGGATATTTGAGTTAGGTGATGAATGTTCCAATGAGAAGCTAGAAGCAGAAATTGAAAAGCTTATACAGGTGGTACGTGGCTCAGATGCGACGTTAATATTCGTCTCTAACGAGGTTGGAATGGGTATTGTGCCTTTGGGGGCGGTTAGTCGTTACTTTGTGGATAATGCAGGACGGATGAATCAAAAACTAGCCAGTGTTTGCCATCGTGTTACCTTTGTTGCTGCTGGTTTGCCGTTGGTTCTTAAAGAGTAGGGTGGAACAAAATGAAAACACTCAATATCTATCTTGTGCGTCATGGAAAAGTAGATGCTCCACCAGGACTTCATGGCCAAACGGATGTAAAAGTTACGCCTGCTGACCAAGAAAG
Organism: Vibrio antiquarius; assembly: GCF_000024825.1. Lineage (NCBI taxonomy): Bacteria > Pseudomonadati > Pseudomonadota > Gammaproteobacteria > Vibrionales > Vibrionaceae > Vibrio > Vibrio antiquarius. The sequence continues at coordinate 2,299,675 of NC_013456.1, read as the reverse complement.
CATTGCTCGGGCTTGGATCGAGAGTGGACGAGGTGTGGGTGGAGTGATTTGTTCTCCTCTTTCACGTTGTCAAGAACTGGCAAATATAATTGCTGAACAGCAATTATTACCAGTAATGACGGATGAATCTTTACAAGAGATGGCATTTGGTGATTTTGATGGTGTGCCTTTTGATATGCTTACTGAACAGTGGAAAAAGCTAGATGCTTTTTGGCAATCGCCAGCACAGCACACGTTGCCGAATGCTGAGAGCTTAAGCACATTTTCTGAGCGCATATGTCGCGTGTGGTCTCAAATCATCAACGATATCAATGACAATCTACTTATCGTCACGCATGGTGGCGTCATTCGTATGATTCTTGCTCATGTATTGGAGTTAGATTGGCGTAACCCAAAGTGGTACTCGACGTTGTCGATAGGAAACGCGTCTGTCACGCATATAACAATGACCATCGATGAGCAAATTTACGCCTCGGTCCGTTCGATTGGCGTACCTCTTTTAACTCGTTAACTTATAAAAATTAAAATGCCCAGAGCGATATTGCTTGTGGGCATAGTCACGGAAGATGTCAGTGGAAGCCCATCTGCTAGGTGCAGGAAGCGAAAATTGACTCAGTTACATAAAAAGGAAATATAGAAATGACCACGCCGAGTTGGGATTTGTCCATCGTTTATAACGACCTTTCTGACCCACGAATTCAAGACGATATTGCTCTTGTTGAACAATGTATTGATCTTTTGAATAAACAATCAGCAGATTGTGGCAACGTAGAGATCATGCAAAATGCGATTTTGACCAATGAAGCCGCGAGTCGTTTAGCGGGCACAGTTGCAAATTTTGCGAGTTGTTATGCTTCTGTTGATGCAACAAACGCCGAAGCGAAATCGTTACTTGGTAAAATGACCCGCATCTTTTCGGAGCTTTCTCAAGCGTTTAGTCCCTTTGATTTGACACTAACGCATGCCGACGAAGAGTTTATCTTGCGCGTGTTAGATCATGAGAATCCTGATATCAGTGGGCAAGCATTTTCTATCTTGAATTCTAGAAAGTTGGCGGATACTCGTCTTAGCAACGCAGAAGAACAGTTACTGGCTGCGATGAGTGTGGATGGCAAATCGGCTTGGGGTAACCTATACGATAACCTGACTGGCTCATTGAAAGTGAAGCTTAAGTATGCAGATGGTAAGAGTGAAGTGCTTGGGTTTTCTCAAGCGGCAAGCATTCTTTATGGTTCTGAATTCGAGCGTCAAGAAGCCGCTTGGCGAGGCGTACAAGATGCAATGCAAACGCACCAAGAATCATTCGCTGCAATTTTGAATGCGTTAGCAGGATGGCGTTTAACTGAAAACAAAAAGCGTTCGACGAAGCGTGAAGTTCACTTCCTAGAGCCGAGTTTGCATGGTAGCCGAATCCAAGCTGAAACTTTAAATGCGATGATGACCGTAGCCAAAGACAGTCGAGCTATTGGTCAGAAAGCGGGTTTATTGATGGCGAAAGTACATGGTCTGGATGAGATGAAACCTTGGAATCATCTGGCGGCTATGCCTGCTTTGAGCGGTGAAGCGAAGGTCTACGACTTTGATGAAGCGATTGATGTTATTTGTGAAGCATTTGAAACAGTAAACCCTGAGATGTCGGAGTTTGTCCGTTTGATGGTACAAAACGGATGGATTGATGCCGCGCCAAATGCCAGCAAGCGCCTTGGTGCATACTGCACCAAACTGCCAGCAACGCGAACACCACTTGTGTTTATGACTTGGAGTGGCAGTCGCTCAGACCTGATGACTCTGGCGCATGAACTTGGCCATGCGTTCCATAACTGGGTTATTCGTGATTTGCCACTTTGCCAAACTTACTACCCAATGACGTTAGCAGAAACCGCCTCTATTTTTGCAGAAAACATCGTTCGTGATCATTTGATTTCGAAAGCGGAGAGCGTCGATGAAAAGCTAGAGATGTTGTGGGAGGAGTTGTCATCTGCGCTAGCTTTAATGATCAACATTCCGGTCCGCTATGAGTTTGAGAAATCGTTCTATGAACGCCGCCAGGATGGAGAGTTAACCGCAGATGAATTCTGTGAGTTGATGTCTGAAACTTGGAAAGAATGGTATGGCGACGTAATGAGCGAGCCGGATCCGTACTTCTGGGCAAGCAAGCTGCACTTTTCTATCGATAGTGTGAGTTTTTATAACTACCCATACCTGTTTGGTTTCTTATTCAGCAAGGGTATTTATGCACAGCGAGAAACCAAAGGCGAAGCGTTTTACACCGATTACATCAATTTGCTGCGCGATACTGGCTGCATGATGGCGGAAGATGTTGTCGAAAAGCATCTATCGATGGATTTAACTCAACCAACGTTTTGGCAGCAGAGCGTTGAGCTAGTGCGTGAAAAAGTCGATGAGTTTGAGCGTTTGCTCGCACAGCGCGGCTAAGTTTTTCGCAGTGTTGATGCATAATCTGCTTTATAGCTACAAAAATTTGATCAAATCATAATGATCTTAATCAGGGCTGTGGTAAAGTTCACAGCCCTAACACTTTGTAATTGTTTAAAAATTAAACGCCTCAATGCTTGATTTGAGTGCCTGGCGCGAAAAGGTATCGGATTTTCGAGGGAAATAGTGATTTCTACTCATAAGTGAGATCGCAGCAACAAAAATCCTTTGTACAATTTATTAACATACCCGCCGTGCTATTAAGGAGTAACGCATGACGAAGTCTCTCTTTCGCCAATCGTTTTTAACTGACACGTTAGATGTTCATATCGATGTTGCACCAGCGGAGCAGGTGCTTTCTAACGGTGTAAAACTTAAACTCTATCAGCGTGGTGTACTAGAAGTGATCCCTGAGAACTATACTCAGGATACGAAGAACGTCATCATCTCTTGTGGGGTTCACGGAGATGAAACGGCACCGATGGAGCTGGTGGATTCCATTATTCAAGACATAGAATCTGGGTTCCAGACGGTCGATACCCGTTGTCTGTTCATTATCGCTCACCCAGAATCCACTCTGGCGCACACGCGATTCCTTGAAGAAAACCTCAACCGTCTTTTTGACGAAAAAGAACACAAGCAGACAAAAGAGCTTGTCATCGCTGATACACTAAAGTTGCTCGTTCGCGATTTCTATCAAGATACCGACCCGACAACACGCTGGCATCTTGATTTGCACTGCGCGATTAGAGGTTCGAAGCACTATACGTTTGCAGTAAGTCCTAAGACTCGTCATCCTGTGCGAAGCAAGGCATTAATCGATTTCTTGGACAGTGCACACATTGAAGCTGTGCTCTTATCAAACTCACCATCGAGTACGTTTAGCTGGTACAGTGCCGAGAACTTTGGTGCGCAAGCTCTCACAATGGAGCTTGGTCGTGTGGCTCGTATTGGTGAAAATGACCTCGATAAATTGACTGCGTTTGATTTGTCTTTACGTAATTTGATTGCGGAAACGAAGCCAGAACACCTACCAAAACCATGCATTAAATATCGCGTAAGTCGCACAATCGTTCGACTGAACGAAGACTTTGACTTTATGTTCGACGACAATGTTGAAAACTTCACTTCATTTGTTCACGGCGAAGTGTTTGGTCATGATGGCGACAAACCATTAATGGCGAAGAACGAAAACGAAGCGATTGTCTTCCCGAACCGCCATGTCGCAATAGGTCAACGTGCAGCTCTGATGGTTTGTGAAGTGAAAACCCGTTTTGAAGAGGGTGAGTTGGTTTACGATTAATCCAACATTGCTTTGAGAAGTTAATTGCAATTTACCGAGGCTTAACTGTAAGGTTAAGCCTCGTTTGTTTTTATCGGCCGCTATGGATTTTCAACAACTTATCCTGAACAAGGAACGACGCTGGCAACGTAACCTGATGGTTATGTCGATCGTGCTCGCTGTACTCTCTGCCATCCACTTGATGGTCGGAGAAATTTTCCTTTCTCCTTTTCAATCTTTATCTGCATTTGAACATAAGCTACTGGTGGACTTGCGTTTACCGAGGTTGGTGTCTGCGGCAATTATTGGTGCTGCGTTAGCGGTATCTGGCGCGACGTTACAAGTGTTGCTTGGGAACGTTTTGGCTGAACCCGGCGTGCTTGGTATATCTGGAGGTGCAAGCTTAGCAATGGTCTTAATCATGTTCGCGTCACCTGTTCTTCCCACCCCGATTGTTTTTATGTTGGCAGCGATTGCAGGCTCGATGGTGTTCACGTTTGTTTTGGTAGCGATAGCAAGGGCAATGCACCTGACGACGGCTCGATTGCTTTTGGTTGGTGTCGCATTGGGTATTTTATCGAGCGCGATTGTGACGTGGGCATTTTACTTCAGTGATGATCTCAGCTTACGCCAACTGATGTATTGGTTAATGGGCAGTATTGGCGGTGCGAGTTGGTATCAACATACCGTTACCTTGGTGATGTTACCTGTGCTTACCTGGTTGTGCTGTAAAGGCAAGTCGCTTGATAAATTGATGCTGGGTGAGATTCATGCGACCCAATTGGGCGTCGATGTACATCAAATGCGTTGGAAACTGATCCTCGCCATTTCTGTTTTGGTGGGTGGTTCAGTCGCTTTGGGGGGCATCATCAGTTTTGTTGGTTTGGTGGTACCGCACTTGTTGCGTTTGGCTTTTGGTACGGAAAACCGTTATTTATTGCCACTTTCTGCAATATCTGGTGCTGCGTTGCTTGTATTTGCTGATATTGGCGCAAGGCTGTTATTGGACGCCGCAGAGTTACCTTTAGGTGTCATGACAACATCGATTGGCGCACCTATTTTCATCTGGATGCTGGTGAAGAGTCATGATGCACGTTAAACATATGTCGGTTGGTAGTCGATTATTGCCTCTTTCTTTTGAATGCAAAGCAGGCGAAATCGTACATGTCGTTGGGCCTAATGGTTCAGGTAAGAGTACTTTATTGGCTGCGATTTCTGGCACGTTAAGCCACCGAGAGGGTATGAGTGGTGAAGTTTATGTTGGCAACAAAAACTTGCTTACTTTACCGTTGTCAGAGCAAGCACATGTTCGAGGTTATTTGTGTCAGCAATCACGTCCAGCATTTAATGTCGATGTTTTTCAGTATCTCGCTCTATCTCTACCGAGTGGCGCTGAGATTGCGGATATCAAAGTGCGTGATGCCGTCAATATGGTGGTGGAGCTGGTACAGCTGCAAGATAAGCTTCATCGCAGTATTCAAACATTATCCGGCGGTGAGTGGCAACGTGTCCGATTAGCAGGTGTATGTTTACAGGTGTGGCGTACCATTAATCCTTTTTCGCAGTTTTTAATTTTGGATGAGCCAGCAGCACCGTTAGATATTGCGCAAGAGGGTCTGCTCTATCAATTGATTAACGCTATGGCGGCGCAGGGAATTGGAGTATTGGTTGCTAATCACGATCTCAACCGCACATTAAAGCACGCAGATAAAGTATTGCTGCTTAACAACGGTGTGCTGCACTCATCAGGAAATGCCGATACTGTGCTAACGGAAGAAGCCCTCGGGAAAGTATTCAATACTCAAGTCAAAAAGGTCATCGTAGATGAGCAACCTTATTTAATCTTTGATTAGTATTTAAGAGACAATAAAAAACGACCTACTTGAGGTCGTTTTTTTAATCGAGATAGCCAAACTCAACGCTTACTGAGTTAGCGGTTTTAGATCTGCTGGGCGATAGTAAACTGATTTGAGTACTTTGCCTTTACAAATGGTTTTACCTTCCGATACGAAATCTTCGGCGCATTTTGCGATGATGTATTCACCTTTCTGTACCGCCATCAACTTGATGCCTTGTTCCGCGTAGAATGCCTCTGTTTCTGAGTACTCTTGCTCGTTACGGCATACTTTGCTCATGTTGCTTGAATGTACTTCATCCCAGCAAGGAATAAATTCGATACCACGGTTTACCGCAACGTTTAATAGAAGATCAATTAAGTAGCTGATCGCCAGGTTGTCTTCTACTTTGCTGTGGCCAAGATGAACGAGACGGCCCATTAATACATACACGCTGTCTACGATGGCATCTGCTTGCTCAGTTTTACAATCTGCTTCTGCTAGCTCTGTTAGCTCTTCGATCGCCAAAGAGGTGTGTAGTGTGTCTGCTTGCGCATCAAGGCTTGCAGCGTCTGCGACTGGTAAGTCGAACGTACTACGGAACTCGGTGATATCACGGTATAAGTGATCAAAAATCTCTTGGGTTAGCTTTGACAGTTGCATTCTAATTTCCATTGAATCGATTGAAGCGGCAATGATATCAAACCGCACTTTGAACCCCAAGGGCATTGCATCTAACTGGTGATAAATCTGCCTTTGGGGAATGGTGGTGCTTAACGAAATAGGTAAGGGAACAGCTTTTTACGTTCTTCCTCTGAAAGGGCGGAAACACGAGCGATGTTTGAATCGGGAATGGACTCAGGGTCAGGATAGTGTTTTAGTACCTTTTCCATACTCTCTTCGCGAATCAAATGGAAGATCGGGTAAGGAGAACGATTGGTTAGGTTTTCGTCGTCTTCAGGCCTTGCGCCGCCAAAACAGTAATCAGGATGGAAAGTCGCTACTTGGAAAATACCTTCCCAGTTCTGCTGCTTAATTAATCCTTCAACCCAATCTATGCAAAAGTTGTAGTCCCAGAAATCTTGTAGCATGTTGGGAACCACAACCAACGTTGTCTCAAGCTGTTCGGGTTCTGTGTTACTCAGCTCAATCAGCTGCAATAAAATATCTTCAAGAAGCGCTTCTTCTTGAGTCGCTTCACTAACAAAAATTTTGATTTGTTTATTACGTTGCGGTTTGGCAGCAAACGGACAAAGGTTGAGCCCGATTACCACATCGTTGAGCCATTGATCGACCTGTTGAGTGATCGCTTCGATATCTGTGTTTTGTGTTGAATGCGTTGACATACGACTTTCTGGTTTTTATTAAAGTAGCGCAAGCATAGCAGAGTTGGTTATCCAAGTAATCAGAGAGGTATTACGCAAATGAGCGTACCTTAGCTACTCTTTAAACTCGCTGCGTCAGGTGTTTGGTCAGTATGCTTTCTTTCGGCAATGTGTTTCAAATACGCAATCGCAGCAAACATCGCTAGGTAGACTGCGCTTCCCCCCATAAGAACACTCGACCAACCACCATGCTGCCAACAATAAAGAAGTAAGAATCCTCCTAAGCTACCGCCTACGTAGTAGTGTACTAAGTAGAGCGCTGTCGCGGTGGCTTTGGCGCGAGTGGCGTTCTGACCGACCCAACCGTAGGCGAGGGTATGAGTAAAGAAGGCACCAAAACTTATCAGCAACAACCCAAATAGCATTGCAGTCAAGCTTTCAACCGCCGCAATCCACATCCCCGTCATGCTCACTATCGCGCCCAAGAACATACCGAGGATTGAGGAATAACGTTTACTCCAGTGGCCTGCACAACGAGAGGAGAAAGTCCCTCCCAAGTAACAAATAAAGATCAGTGAGGCCAACCCGACGGGCACATTGTGAGGTTCACTCACCAGACGGAAACCCATTACGGAATAAAGGTTGACGAACAAAGCAAAGTTGAGTCCTCCTATCAGCATCGCGAACCACACGCGTTGGTTTTTAAAATGACCAATAAGCGCACGATTTTGATGGCGCAAACTGCTTGATGACGGGGTGAAGTTGCGCTGTGTTGGCAATAAATAGTGAACACCAATGACACCAAGAAGAGTGAACACCATCATAACTTCAATGGCAACATCAACACTGAAATTGTCCGCCAATAAGCCGCCGCTAATACGCCCTGCAATACCGCCTAATGAGTTAGCCGCAATGTACGTTCCAATTGCCATCGAGAAAGCGTGCTTGTCGAGCTCTTCTGCCATGTAAGCCACGGCGACCGCCGCAAAAGCTGCGAGCGCGACACCGATCAATGCTCGACATACCACCAAAAACAGAAATGAGTCACCAAACAGCATCAAAGCGGAAAGGGTAGGAATCGAAAACAGACCGGCCATCATGACTGGCTTTCGTCCCACTGACTCTGATAACACAGCCATTGGAACGAGGCTAAAAGAGAGAGCGAGTGTTGAGGCCGCAAATAGCCAGTTAACTTGCGTTTCTGAGATCGTGAAAATTTGGGCAAAAGTGGGCAGCATTGGCTGTAGTAGGTATAAATTTGAAAAAACCAAGAAGGAACCAAGCGCTAGCGAGAGCGTAATGCGTTTGTATTCCGGTGTGCCAAAACTGACCATGAATCCTGCCTAATGTGAGCAAATGGAGAGACTGTGATCAATCTATCAGTTCGTTGTAAATTAAAAAAATATATTAAAAATATGGATACCATATATTTTTGATCTAATGGAATCGAAACAACTTAAACATTTTCTGGCGGTCGCTGAACATGGAAACATTACCCATGCGGCGAAAGCCCTGCATATTGCCCAGCCCGCTTTAAGCATTTCTATCAAAAAGTTTGAGCAGTCTTTGGGCGTGACCCTATTTCGCCGTGATGATAAAAAAATCAGCTTAACGAAAGAGGGCGAAACGCTACTTGTACATGCCAAGCGGGTGATTCAACAGTTGCACGACGCGCAGCTCGCGATTAATGAGTTGAAAGGCTTAGCGAAAGGAGAAGTACGACTCGGAACGCCATCAATGATGGGCAGTTATTTCTTTCCACGAATTGTGATGGCGTTTAAAAGCCAGTTCCCGGAGTTAAAATTGACCTTGGTCGAAGCTGGGACTCAATCGATTCGTCGTATGCTGCTCAATGGTCAACTCGATATCGGTGTGATCAGTTGTGATAACGTGCCTGATGACCTAGAAACTGACCATTTATTTACTAGCCAAATGGTCGCAGTTGTTTCACCTGAGCATGAGTTAGCCCAGCGAGACACTCTTACTTTTGATGAGTTCTTTGAACACGATTTGGTTATGTTTCAGCATGGCTATTTTCACCGCGAATTTTTGGATCAGGTGAGTGAGGAGCATGGGTTTACCATGAAGTCATCATTCGAGACCAACTTACTGCCTTTGATTTTGAGTATTGTGAAACAAGAGTTTGCGATTACCGCGTTACTGGAATTGGTGACTCAACATGAGTCGGGCGTTGTTGGCCTACCGTTTGAACCACCCGTTACGCTGGATCTGGCACTTGCTTGGCGCAAGCAGGGGTATTTATCAATAGCAGATCGAACGTTTATCGACTTTATCAAGCGCTACGTTTAAACGCAGCGCAGATTCATCGTTCGAGCACTAGTCGCCTTTGTACATCTTCTCGAAGTTCTTTGGGTTCCAGCCAATCATTACCCGATCACCAATTTTTAAAACTGGCACTGAACGAGCACCAAGCGCATCAAGTTCTTTGCGACCGCGTTGCATCTTAGCATTGCACAAACGATAGTTAATATTTTTCGAATCCAGATAACGTTGAGCATCTTTGCAGTGAGGGCATTTGTCTTTGACGTAAAGAACGACACGTTTCATTGAATTTCTCTCCATTATCATTGGGAGGCGAAGTTTAACGGCCTTTCACCATAAATGAAAGGCGAAAGCTAAGGTGAAACTGTCCTTTATCTCAGGTATATTGAGCGCCTTTATTTTGTCATAACAGACGTTAATTCTATGCATCCGTCACTTCGATACATTCAAGGTTACCCACAAAATATCGTAGAGCAGGTGAGCTCATTGATAGCGAGTGGCAAGTTTGTTCCTTGGTTCGAAAAGCGTTATCCCGATAGGCACCAAATCAAAAGCGAAAGGGCGCTCTATGAGTACGCCATGGCAATCAAAAACCGCTACATGAAGAAAGCTGCGCCAATCAGTAAAGTTGTCTACGATAAGAAAATTCACGCGGTAAACAATGCGCTTGGTTTACACAGTGTTATCAGTAGAAACCATGGCGGTAAGCTGAAGTCGAAAAACGAGATTCGCATTGCCAATGTATTTAAGGATGCGCCCGAGCCACTATTAAGAATGCTGGTGGTACATGAGTTGGCGCATACTCGTGAGAAAAACCACGACAAGGCGTTCTATCAGCTATGTTGCTACATGGAGCCTGAGTATCACCAACTCGAATTTGATGCTCGTTTGTTTATGATTTACCTCGATTTAAAAGCGAATTTGAATGAAGAACAATAATCACAACGCGAAGCAAGCAAAGCCAAAGGCTTCAAAGGCGGCTCAGAATACAGACGCGAATAAAGCCAAGCCGAAGCGTGTTAAAGACAAAGTTGCGCGCAAATCTCCGCAGCCTGCAGGAAAGAGCGAAGTCGAGTTTATTAAAATAGCGAAGAATGGCTTGCATGAGCGTAATGCTCATCGAGGTCGTTACGATTTTAAAAAACTTGTGGAAAGTGAACCACAGTTAAAGCCATTCGTTATCAAAAATCCGAAAGGGGAAGATTCCATAAACTTCTCTGATCCTAACGCTGTCAAAATGCTCAATAAAGCATTGCTTGCTGCGTATTATGGTATCGAGTTCTGGGACATTCCCGACACCTACCTTTGCCCGCCGATTCCGGGCCGCGCTGATTACATTCACCGAGTGGCAGAGCTACTTGATGGTGAAGCAAAAGGTCAGTACACGCACCAAAAAGTGAAAGCGTTGGACATTGGCGTGGGAGCAAACTGTATTTATCCGATTGTTGGTGTAACAAAATACGGTTGGCACTATACGGGCAGCGATGTCGATCCAAAATCCATCCAATCGGCTCAAACGATCGTAGAGCACAATCGTGTTTTGACGGGAAAAATTGCACTGGTACAGCAACACAGTGATGCCAATATTTATCGCGGTATCATTCAACCGAATGACCGTTATGATGTGACGACATGTAATCCGCCATTCCACCGTTCGGCGGAAGATGCCGCTATGGTCAGCCAGCGTAAAATCGATAATCTAAAAGCAAACCAGCGTAAGAAGGGGCTAAAACCTCAAACCGCACAAGTAAAGACAAGTAAACCTGCGTTGAATTTTGGCGGTCAAAACGCTGAATTGTGGTGTGAAGGCGGAGAAGCGGCGTTTATCCGAAAAATGGCGAATGAAAGCCAAGCTTTTGCTGCGCAGGTCTTGTGGTTTACAACACTTATATCCAAAAAAGACAACGTTCGCCCGATGCGCAAGCAGCTTGAAAAATTGGGTGTGAAAGCCATTCGTGTGGTTGAAATGAGTCAAGGGCAGAAAGTGAGCCGCTTTGTAGCTTGGTCATACATGGATAAGCAACAGCGCAAAGCATGGATTGAACTAAAGTAACGTTGACCGTTTCACACTGAGCAATAAAGTAGAAAGCCCGCTGATATCAGCGGGCTTCTATTTTGGGAGATCTAAAACTTAATGATGGGCTCACAATCTAGTGAACTGAGAGTGACAAAGGTATCTGTTTTGGCGTAGTACAAGCCACAGGTTTCACCTCTTATCTGCAACGTATATTGGTCTGGAAGAACCGTATAGCTGCCATCCAACAGTTGATTGTTGTTCCCTTTTACTCGTCCTTTTTCAATCAACAAATGCGGTGAGGATTCAAATACGTTATTTGCGATTCTAGGTGCTGGTGTCCCTTGGATTTCTGCGATCGCGTTTTGAATCTCTATGACTGTTTCCGGAGAGTTCTTTTTACTCAATGCTTCAACGGGTTCTTGTGACATAGCTTGGCATCCTATCAAAGAAATCGAAGTGCCTAAGAAAAGCGCAACCCGAATTAGCATTCGTAAAAAGTTAGTTGATCTCAACATGAATTGCCTCTGTTCGTAGCGGAGAGCGAAGATCGCTTAACTCCGGAGATGAAATGTTACGCGGCATGGCGTTGAAACTAGAAGAGGAGACCGGCGGACAGGTTCCAGTTTCCATGTAGTTTAGTGCCGCAGAAAGCATACCTTCAGACGGATCGCCTAATGGTTTTGTTAGGTCATCATTGACCCAGCAACCTTCCACTCTATTGTTTAAGCCTAGCTCGGTATTGATTTGGCTCTTTGGAGTAGGAATAAAACCATCAGAGAAGTCGCCAAATTTTTTCTCGTTCGCTGACTTGAACTGAATAGTGTAGTACATAGTGCCGCAGTTTTGTTCTGCTGAGAACCCATACGGTTTACCTGTGGTTGTTGAGCCTATTTGGATAACCTCAACATCAATGCCGCGCAAAGCGTTGATCAACAGTTCACTTGAGGAAGCCGTGCCTCCTGAAGTCAGCACATATACCCGCTTTTTGTTCAGTGTCGGCAGCATTTGGTCCGAATACTTTTGTGCTGCCCAGTCTATTGCTAGATTCGTAAAGCGATAGATGTTATCCCCATCTTTAATGGTACGCATCACTTTGTCGTTGTGAATCAACTCACTGAAGACTCGGTTCTGACCAGCACCGCTTAGCATGTAGCCTACTTGCGAAGACTGAAGTACTAAGCCACCGCCGTTGTAACGTAAATCAACGACGATCTCGTCAACATTCTCTGCCGAGAGCGTACTGAACGCCTCAATAAGTGGGGCTTGAGCGCTTGGTTCAAAGGAGTTGTATTGTAGATAGCCGATCTGCATACCATTGTGTGCGATCACTTTGGCATTTTTAACTGGAGAAGTCATGACATCAGAGGCGGTAAGTGTCACGGTTTTCTCTAGGCCGTCAACACTCTCAAATGTGAAGGTGTAATCTTGATTGATGTCAGGGTTAAATAGAGTTTTATTAATAAAATCAATGTCGGACTGACTACCGGTGTTAACAACATCAATATTATTGATTTTTAGAAGCTTATCACCACGAGCAATGCCGCTTCTATCAGCTGGAGAGGCTTCTTCAGTGTAGGAAATACGAACGTCTCTAGGTTGTACGCCGCGTAGGAATGCCCAGTTAAAACCAAATCCAGCGACTAAACCAGATTGCGATGATTTCATCTCATCTTCATAAGGGACGGTAAAGTGGAAGCGATCTTTCGGTTTACCAGTCGTGGTAGTAGCAGAGGTGACCAGTGTGTTGAAGTAATCCGTCACGGTTTTGTAGTTTGCTGGATTATTATCAGGAACTTCGTCATACCAAAGGTAAGTTTCGTTAGTAAAAGCTCTTAAAAAGAGTTTTTCGTGTAAAGCAGAACCTAATTTATCTGGATAGGCGGCATAATTGTTATATGGGTCTCGACCCACTCGTGGGGTTTCACATTGGTTGACAAACGAGCTTGATGGTTGGCTAAAATCACCGGCTTTCCATGTTGGTCCGGTTGCGCTGCTAGTTGACGGAGTAGATGAACCATCACCGCCGCCACCGCCACAACCTTGTAATAATGCGAGAGTGACTGCCGTTGCTAAAGAATACTTAAATTTCACTTTTCTATGTCCTTATAAATAATAGAATTGTAATTATCTGTTTTGCTTTTGTTTTTATTAGCTAAGTGAATGTATTAATTTAATTCGTTCGTCTGCAAATTTATATTTAAAGAGTGTGAGGTAAATAACGTAAAAATGTTTATCTTTTATTCTTATAAATCCATTAGTTATTCCTTAAGTTCCTTAGTAGTGTAAACGTAATAATAAGGAAAAAACAAAGATGAAATGGAGGGTTCTCTTAGTAGACTAATTGTTGTTTGCTAAATAGAAAGTAAGTTTCGGGACGGGAAACTCTACTTATTAGAGATTTGGCAGGAATAAATGATGCATTTTAGGTTTGGGGTGAATTTTTAATCTAATGTTTTAATTTATTTTAGTCAATTGGGCGACGTGCTTTAACAGGCTTCCATCAATATCCGGTAAGTCATCTGCGAAAAATATCTGAGCGCCAGGAGTGCAGCGCATTAATATATTTGTTAGTTCACCTTCGTTGTTGGAAGTGTTAACTGCGTTAAGTTTCGCTAATTTATTACAAAGCTCGTCCTCTATTTGCACTTTTTGCTCTTCGGTGAGCCTAATGCGACCCACACACACACCTGGGTTGATGTTATGAGAAAGCGACTCTTGCTGAAATCGCTCTTTGAATAAGGTGTCCAATGCGGTACCTTCTTCCATAATAAATCGACGACCAGAACGGTAAAACAAGCCGTCTCCGAAGTTTTCGACATATCCTAGAATTTCCGCGATACGCAAATAGAATCGTAAGCTTGTATCAGAAAGTCCGTAAGTATGGGCTATCTCTTGCGGTTTAATATCACGAGAAGTCAGCATATAAATAAAATCAAGTAAATAAGGATGCTCAACGAAAAGGGCACTCTCTTCATCTGTTAGCATTTGCTCGTTTTGGTGCTGAAGCTCGTTGGCTAAGGTTGCGAGTTCGATGAGATCGGTATTCAGGTAGTTCAGATAAATAAGTACTTTATCCAAACCTAAAGCAGGATTATGTAGGTGGCGTTTAATACTAGATAAAGGGATGCCACTTTTCTCTGACAAGGAATTATAGCAAAGCCCTTCTTCTTTAATCTTTTGTCGTAGCGCTGCGAGTAAAAACTTTGGTCCAACATTCATCCTTGAATATCACCTTATTCGTTATTCCGTTTACTGGCTGATATTTTGCCTTTCAAGCAGCAGGTTTCGAATCGCTGTGCCTGCTTCTAGAATGTGTTTTTTCAGCAGGTACTTGGCGCCTTCTATATCGCGATTTTGGCACATTTCAAACAAGCTTAAGTGCTCTTCTTCTGCCTTTTTAATGCCTGTTGTGAACAATAGCTGCATACGTATGTATCGGTCACACTTTGTGTTCAAGTTGTAAATGACGTCCATAGTTTCAGGCATGTTGGCTGGCGCATATAGGGCTTTGTGGAACTCGTAGTTGTAGTTGCTCCATTCTTCTACTTCGTCGCCACTGTTCACTACTGACTCGAAACGTTCGCGAACTTCTCGCGCGCGTTCAAGGTCAGCGTCTGTCATATTTTGAATCGCACGCTCTAAAATGTGGCATTCCACGACAGCGCGCAGTTCAAATAGCTCATTGATTTTCTCTGGAGATAGCTCAGTGACCGTCGCACCTTTGTGAGGTTCAAAGCTAACGAGTCCTTGTGCTTCCAATTGAACTAACGCTTCACGCACAGGAATCCGGCTAACATTAAACTCTTTTGCTAACGCATCTTGACGTAAAGGTTGACCAGTTTTTAACTCGCCCTTCAAGATCTGAGTTCGAATTGCTTCCTCAACGAGCTGAGTGCGCGTTTTAAAAACAGGTTTCTGTGACATTGAAGTCTCCCGTGAAATTAATATTGTATCCAATCCATTTTACTTTAGTAGTTTATTGTTTTTCTGGCACAAACCAACTAGGAAAGAAGGTTTTGAGAAGTAGAGTTAAATAAAAGGCATCAGTTGATGCCTTTTTGAGCCATTTGGTGAGCTTATTGGGACACTCTGCCGTCTATGGCGCGTTGAATACCCAGTGGGTTCGACGCTTTTAATGAATCTGGTAAT
Organism: Vibrio antiquarius; assembly: GCF_000024825.1. Lineage (NCBI taxonomy): Bacteria > Pseudomonadati > Pseudomonadota > Gammaproteobacteria > Vibrionales > Vibrionaceae > Vibrio > Vibrio antiquarius. The sequence continues at coordinate 2,284,348 of NC_013456.1, read as the reverse complement.
AAAGATTCTGGCAAAGCTTGATAAGCTACGGGACGCAACCAACGATGAATAGCCTCCGCTCCGACAGATGTTGAGGCAGAATTGGTTGAAGCAGGATATGGTCCACCATGAACCATAGCGTAACCAACCTCGACGCCAGTTGGCCAACCGTTGAATACAAGGCGTCCGGCGATTTCTTCCAAACTTGGAAGCAGTTGCTTCGCTTGTTCTTCGTCTTCAGCGGTGGCGTGAAGGGTTGCGGTGAGGGAACCTGCCAGTGAATCACTCAGTTTCAACATGTCATCGAAATCTTCACAGGTTACGATTAACGATTGAGGACCAAATATTTCTTCCTCCCATTGCGGGTTTTTACGCCAGTTTTTACTGTCTGTCACGAACAGTACTGGTGATACATTGGTCGCTTCTGCTTGTTCAGAACGAGTGACGTTAATGCCTGTTTCGGAAGCTCGCTTATCCACTTCGGATTCATACGTTTCTCGGATTCCTTGCGTTAGCAAAGTGGCCGTTGATTGTTGTCGAATTAACCCTTGAGCGGTTTCGATAAAGGCTTGCGTTTCTGGGCTATTCAAGACAAATATAACGCCGGGTTTTGTACAAAATTGTCCACAGCCCAAGGTCATAGAAGCCACAAACTCTTCAGCCAATGATGCGTTTGCTCGTATGGCTGAAGGGAGAATAAATGTTGGATTAATCGCCCCTAGTTCGCCATAGAAGGGGATTGGCTCTGGTCTTTGCTGAGCTAGATTAAACAGCGCACGGCCACCACCGACTGAGCCTGTAAACCCGACCCCTTTAATTTTTGGATGGGTAACGAGTGCTTGGCCAAGTGCGCGTTTGTTGCCTTGCAATAGCGTGAAGATGGCTTGCGGTAAGCATTCTTTCTCAAGTGCAGCCTCAATACACTCAGCAACAAGTTGACTGGTGCCAGGGTGGGCGGTATGGCCTTTTACAATCACAGGACAGCCAGCTGCCAGTGCCGAAGCCGTATCACCACCTGCAGTAGAAAATGCGAGCGGAAAATTAGACGCACCAAACACGGCGACAGGGCCAATTGCGATTTGCTGACGACGAATATCTGGTTTCGGCAGTGGTTGACGGTCTGGGTTTGGCGTATCGAAAATTGCTTGATGGTGATTACCCGAGCTCACAACCTCGGCAAATAGTCGTAATTGGTTGGCGGTACGTCCTATTTCACCGCTTAAACGTGCTTCGGGAAGGGCAGTTTCTAAATGAGCACGAGCAACGATTTCTTCACTCTTCACTTCCAATTCAGAGGCGATAGAGCAAAGTAAGCTCGCTCGCTTTGCATTGCTTAGTTGGCGAAACTCACGCGCAACGTTTTGGGCGGCTGAGGCGGCTTGATTAACTTCTTGCTCTCCATGTACCGGAAACGCTGTGGGTAGAGGCTCACCAGTAAAGGCGTTGACTGCGTAAAAAGTGGTTGGTTCTTGTGGGTTCATCATTCTTCCTTACTATCCTTATTACTTCACTTCAAATCCGTACGCATATGGGTCTTCATCGTCTACCCATATCGTGTTGTGACCGTATACTTGTGCCCATCCTTCAATACTTGGCAAAATAGCGGCTTTGCCATTCACTTCGGTGATGCCTTCTATACGTCCTTGAAATAGGCTGCCGATGATACTTTCGTGAACAAAGTCTTCTCCTTGATTGAGTTTGCCTCTTGCATGCCATTGCGCCATGCGCGCACTAGTGCCCGTACCACATGGCGAGCGATCCAACGCTTTGTCGCCGTAAAACACAGCATTTCGAGCGGTGGCGTTTTCTTGAGTGGGCTCTCCGGTCCATAGCACGTGAGAAACACCGCACACTGTCGGATCTTCTGGATGTACGCATTCAACCGCTCGAGATACCGCTTCGCGAACTTTTGGTGAAAGCATCAAAATTTCATCTGGAGAGTAGTGTTCAAGTCCGGCGTAGTTTTCTTGAGGATCGACGATTACGTAATAGTTTCCGCCATAAGCAACATCGACAGTGAGCTCACCTAAGCCCTCTATGTCCACGGTTACGTCTTGGTGGGCAAGGTAAGCCGGTACGTTAAATATCTTTACCGACGTGACCTTGTCACCTTTTGTTTGGTAGTGCACTTCGATTTGTCCTGCTGGGACATCAAGTATCAAACGACCTTCTTTTTTGGGAGTGATAAGGCGATTCTCGATAGCGGTGGTGACGGTTCCAATGGTGCCGTGGCCACACATTGGTAAGCAGCCACTGGTTTCAATAAACAGAATAGAAGCGTCTGCGTTATCACTGCAAGGAGGCAAGACAACTGACCCCGACATCATTGAGTGGCCGCGAGGCTCAAACATGAGTGCCTGGCGAATCCAATCATAATGCTCAAGAAAGTATTGGCGCTTTTCGCTCATGGTATTGCCTTCGAGTGGAGGCACACCGCCTGCTACCAGCCTAACTGGGTTGCCGCAGGTGTGGGCATCAATACAGAAAAAAGTTCCTTGTCTCATTTTTCGCTCCTTGCTGAAAAAATGGTTGAATTAAACAATAGTGATGTTAACGTAATGTAAAATATATTGTATACAATCTACGTTTTCAAGTGTGACTCGGAGCATATTTATGTTGGTCAAGGATGAAACTAAAAAGGAAAGGATCGCTGTGATAGGTGCGGGGATTATTGGCTTATCAATTGGTTTGAAATTGCAGCAGCAAGGTTATCAAGTCACGATTTTTGATCCCAATGGCGTGGGGAATGGATGCTCTAAGGGAAATGCAGGTCATATCGCGACTGAGCAAATCTTCCCTCTTGCAACGCCAGCGCTGCTTCCGCAATTACCTAAAATGCTGCTAGATCCCAAAAGTCCGGTTTCGATCCGTTGGCAAGATATTCCAAACACAATCGGGTGGATGATTCGTTTTCTATTACAAACAAAGCCATCAGCTGCGGAGCGGGCAAAAAACGCGATTAAGAGTCTTAACGAGCGGTCAGTGGCAAGTTGGCGTGGCGTGCTTGATTCAATCGGAAAAGCACATCTAATAAAAATGAATGGTTCATTGCTCACTTTTGAAAACGAGAAACTGTTTCAGAATTATCAAAGTACGCTTAACTCACTGGCTAAAAACGGTGTGACGTATCAAGTTTGGACACAAGAGGAGATTCGAGAGCGGATACCTGATCTCAGCCATAAGGTTCGTGTCGGAGTCTTTTTTCCCGAAACAGGTAATACACTAGACCCTTATCAGCTCTGTGTTGAGCTAAATGAAGCTTTTGAAGTTCTTGGCGGTAAGGTTTTACAAAAAGGTGTATCTGCGTTGGCGAAAAATGGTGATGTGTTGGTTGAGTCTCAAACACATTCATTTGACCGAATCATTGTTGCCGCTGGTGTACATTCTAAGCCTTTGATACGGCAACTAACCGGAGTCAAAGTGCCGATTCAAGCCGAGCGCGGTTATCACCTAATGGTGGATGACAAGCGTGATGTATTGCCTTTTCCTATTAGCTCTGCCGATAGAAAATTCATCATGACTCCTATGTCAGGTGGGCTACGATTGGCAGGCACTGTTGAGTATGCCGATGTAGAGTCACCACCCAATATGAAACGTTCAGAAATGCTTTTTCAGTTAGGCGATGAGATGTTTGAATCGGGGTTACATCCACTCAAGCAAGGAGAAAAGTGGATGGGTAATCGGCCTTCAACAGTCGACTCGTTACCGGTTATTGATAGCATTTGGGATGGAAATGTATTACTGGCATTTGGCCACCAACACCTTGGATTAACTCAAGCGGCGATTACGGCAGATCTCCTTTTAGAGCTTATCGAAGGAAAGCCGACATCGATTGATCTTTCACCTTTTTCATTACAACGATTTGCCTGAAAAATTTAATATTAAATATTGTATAAAATATATTAAATGCTAGTGTTAACTTAATTTTAACAAAACTGGTATCCAACAGCCGTACTCGGATGCCTCCAGAAAAACAACCAAAAGGAGTAAAACATGTCACGAATGACCAAAGCACCATTGGCGCTGTTGATTTCAGGAATGCTGTTGGGGACCTCTGCTTATGCTGAAGACAAATTGACGGTCGTATCTTGGGGTGGTGCATTCACCAAGAGCCAAGTGGAGGCATATCACAAGCCTTTCATTAAAAAAACAGGTGTCGAGATCGTATCCGAGGATTTCAGCGGCGGATTAGCCGAAATTAAAGCGCAGGTGGAAGCGAACAACGTGCGCTGGGATTTGGTTTCTCTCGACAAGCCGGACATTGTTCGTGGTTGTGCAGAAGGGCTATTAGAACCAGTGAGCCCAAGTATTTTGCCTCCGGGCGCAGATGGAACACCAGCACAAGAGGATTTCATTGATGGTGCGATTCACGAGTGCGCAATTAATACCATCGTTGTGTCCACAGTATTAGCGGTGAACGAAGACGCGTTTAAAGGTAAGGTTTTGCCAAGCAAGTTGACCGATCTTTTTGACCTAAAAACTTTTCCAGGTCGACGTGCATTGCAAAAACAACCTCAGGGCAATCTTGAGTGGGCACTATTGGCTGATGGTGTAAAGCCAGAAGAGGTCTACAGCCTGCTCGAAACCGAAGCGGGGCGTGAGCGTGCTTTTGCTAAGTTGGATACGATCAAATCAGAAGTGCTGTGGTGGACAACTGGTGCCCAGCCACCTCAAATGCTTGCTGACAAAGAAGTGGTGATCGCCTCGGCGTTTAACGGCCGAATTCACAATGCCCGTAAAGATGAAGGTCAACCATTTCGGATTATATGGGACCGTCAAATGGGTTACATGAATGGATGGGCGATACCTAAAGGGAGCGAGAACACAAAGCTTGCATTGGACTTCATCGCTTTTTCTTCAGGAACAAAACCATTAGCTGATCAAGCTAAGTACGTTGCCTACGGGCCTACGCGTAAATCGTCTTCGGCGGAGGTGAACCCAGACATTTTAGCGAACCTTCCTACCGCACCTCAAAACTTCCAAACCGCCTTCCTGATTAACGATGAATGGTGGTCAGACTATGCGGATGAACTAAATGAAGAGTTCAATACCTGGCTGCTTAACTAGGCGTTAATTTGTGTATGGGGCCGAGTTTTCATCCATAAGCGAGGTTCCGTACTTTTCCTCAACTGTATTTATGTTTTCGGAGAAATGATGAAAGTCATCGAAGCACAGCAAGTCGCGCAATGTTTAACAATGAAGTCTCTTATTGAAACGATGCGTGAAATGTACTCGCGGCCAGCGACAATACCTCAACGCCGAGTCATGCCCTTAGAAGAGGGAGAATACGAGGCGTTTGCGCTACTTCCAGCTTGGAACCAGGAGTTGATTGCGGTGAAAGCCTTTACGTATTTCCCGCATAATCCTGAGCAAGGCAAAGATACGCTTGCATCTAAGCTGCTTGTTTTCAGACGAAACGATGGTGAGCCGCTCGCACTCGTGGACGGTAAAGTTTTAACGTTTTGGCGCACCGCCGCAGCTTCTGCGTTGGCAGCGGACTATTTAGCGCGTCCCGATGCTGATCGTCTGTTGATCTGCGGAACGGGCAATCTTGCGCCTTATTTTGCGTGGGCATACGCTGCGGTTCGCCCACTTAAGCAGGTTTATATTTGGGGGCGTAACTCAGACAAAGCCGAGGCGACGGTAGATGCCATTGTGTCATCTTCAGAGTATCAGTCGCTTCCTGATGAGCGTCGGTTTCGCGTTTCAGTCGTAGAAAAAGTGGACCACGTTATCAAACACGTTGACATCATCAGTTGTATTACCGCATCAGCAGAGCCTTTGTTTAATGGCGCGGACGTGCAGCCGGGTACCCATATTGATTTGGTCGGTAATCATGACTTGGATAAGCGTGAATGCGACTCAGAAGCAGTGCAACGAGCGCAGGTGTATGTCGATAGCCGCATTAACGTATTAGCCGAAGCGGGCGATCTTCTCATTCCAATTCAAGAGGGCGTATTCACGTCAGACGATATCAAAGGGGAATTACCGCAGCTTTGCGCCCAACAAATCTCAGGACGTCAAAACGATGAGGTCATTACTTTATACAAATCAGTTGGCAGTGCTTTGGCTGATTTGGCCGCTGTAAAGGCGGTGTTGTTAGAAAATGGCATAGATAGCCATGCCTGAGCATTTTTGCTCGTTTATTTAAATTGCATACAATATACATATAAGGAAAGTAGTTCATGAAAATTGATTGGAAAGGTGTTTATCCGGCGGTCAGTACGCAATTTCGTCAAGATCAGTCAATCGACTTAGACGCAACGCAAACCGTTATAGATAACCAAATTAAAGATGGTGTGAATGGCATTATCTGCTTGGGTACCGTCGGTGAGAACTGCGCGTTGTTCCCGGAGGAGAAACGCCAGGTCTTGCAAGCGGCAAAAGAAGTCGTAAATGGCCGTGTGCCTTTGATTGCTGGTACAGCAGAGTCTATTACCACAGCAGCTGTTGATTACATGCAGGATGCGTACAAAATTGGTATCGATGGTTGTATGGTGATGCCTGCCATGGTTTACCGCACGTCTGAGAGCGAAACGTTCGAATATTACCGCACGCTAGCAGAAGCAACGCCAGAAATGCCAATCATGATTTACAACAACCCGGTTGCTTATGGTGTCGATGTAAACCTCGATATCATGGCGAAACTGGCTGAGTTTGAAAGCATTGTGGCTATCAAAGAGTCGACCACTGATACTCGTCGTATCACCGAGCTTTACAATAAATTTGATGACCGCTTTACCGTGTTCAGTGGTGTTGATGACATCGCTCTTGAATCATTGATGCTAGGCGCGACTGGCTGGATTTCTGGTTTAACCAACGCATTCCCAGAAGAGTCCGTCGCGATTTATAAACTGGCAAGCCAAGGTCGTTATGCTGAAGCGTTAGAAATCTACCGTTGGTTCTTACCGCTACTGCGTTTAGACACCATTCCTACGCTGGTTCAGTGCATTAAACTGGCCGAGCAAGTCTGCGGACGTGGATCTGAACAAGTTCGTGCGCCACGCCAACTTTTACAAGGTGAAGAGCGTCAACAAGTCATTCAAATGGTTGAACATGCGTTAGAAACCCGCTTAGACCTATCCAAATACAATCTGTAATTGTGCTGTTTAGTAGAGCGTTAACTGACGCTCTACTCATTCGTAATATTCAAAAAATGAGAAGAGGGAAGTCATGAGCACGGAAAACAAGGACTATGTCAGCTTTCAACACGTTAAGAAAACCTACGATGGCACGAATTTGGTGGTGAAAGACTTCAACTTAGATATTGCTCCTGGAGAGTTCGTTACTATGTTGGGGCCGTCAGGATCGGGCAAGACCACTTGCTTAATGATGCTAGCGGGCTTTGAAACCGCGACCGGTGGAGACATTTATATCGATGGCGTTCCCGTTAATCATCTCGCGCCGCACAAGCGCGATATCGGTATGGTGTTTCAAAACTATGCGTTGTTTCCACATATGACCATTGCCGAGAATCTTGCGTTTCCTTTAAAGGTGCGAAAACTCGACAGTTACACGATTCAAAGCAAAGTTCAGAGTGTATTAGAAATGGTCGAGCTTGAGCATGTTGCGACTCGATACCCAAAGCAGTTATCAGGTGGTCAACAACAGCGTGTTGCGTTAGCGCGAGCATTAGTGTTTGAGCCTAAACTCGTGTTGATGGATGAACCGCTCGGCGCATTAGATAAGCAGCTGCGTGAGCAAATGCAGATGGAAATTAAACATTTGCATGAAAAGCTTGGCATCACCATTTTGTATGTGACGCACGATCAAGACGAAGCTCTCACTATGTCCGACCGTATTGCGGTTTTTAATCACGGCGAAGTGCAACAACTCGCGACACCAACCGAGCTTTATGAATCTCCGAGTAATACGTTTGTGGCGCAGTTTATCGGAGAAAACAACCAACTCTCAGGTTTAGTCAAAGAGTGGAACGGAAAGTATTGCCAAGTGCTCGTTGGGAAAGAGTTATTTACTGCGAAACCTGTCAGAGTATCTGAGCAAAGGCAGAGAACAACACTTTCCATTCGACCAGAAAAGATTGTTATTCAACCAGAGAAAGCGTCTTGTGAGAACCAAGTCTCGGGTGTCTTACGAGAATTGATTTATCACGGTGATCATTATCGTCTGGTCGTCGAAGTAGAGAGCGTTGGTCACTTCATCGTTAAAGTACCTAACGATAATCGTAAACACTTGCAGTTAACGCCTGGCTCAATTTGTCGTATTGGTTGGCAAAGTGACGATTGCCATGCTCTTGATGGGACACAAACTCAAAGTAGCGAGGTAGCAGCATGAGTCGAGAGCTAACCGCATTAGATTCTGTATTGGAAATCGAACGTCAAGTTCATCAACAAGAAACCAATCTTAAAGCGCAGTTGCAAAAGGCGGAGCGCCGAAAAAAGCTTCGCTCCATTATGCTCACAACGCCATTGGTGTGTTTTATTCTGCTTACGTTTGCTTTTCCTATCCTCGACATGCTTTATCGAAGCGTGGATAACCGAGAAATATCCCAGTCACTGCCACAAACTATTCAAGCCTTGGAAAGTTGGGATTATCAAGGTCAGCCTCATCAAGAAGTCATTGAGGCATTCTCTGTTGAAGTACTTGCGCTTTATCAAAGCAAAGAGCTACCGAAAATAGCCAGCCGGATGAATATTGAAGAGTCTGGTATGCGCAGCTTATTGATGAAAACAGGTAGAAAGTTGTCTCGTTTGACGTCGCTGCCTAGCTCGGTGACACTGTTGGCCAAGCTTGATAAGCGATGGACTAATCCTAAATATTGGGCGGCGTTTAAGAATCTTAGTGGCGCATTAACATTCAGTCATTATCTTGCTGCGCTAGACTTGCAAGTGAATGAGTTTGGAGACATTGAGCCCCAACCAGAAAAACGCCAAATATACGTCGACCTTTTCTTTAAAACTTTTTGGATGTCTATTTCAATCACCTTAATTTGTTTGGTGATGGCGTACCCCGTTGCTTACCTGCTTGCCAATTTACCTGATAAGCGCGCGAACTTACTTTTAATCATTGTGCTGCTGCCATTTTGGACGTCATTATTAGTCAGAACCACGTCTTGGATTGTTCTGCTGCAAAACCAAGGGGTCATTAATGATCTCCTTATTTGGTCGGGTTTTACTTCCGAGCGAATTCAGATGATTCACAATACCTTCGGAACGGTGGTGTCTATGGTTCACATTCTGTTGCCGTTTATGATCCTGCCTCTGTATAGCGTAATGAAAGGAATTAGCCCAACTTATTTCCGTGCCGCTCGTTCTCTAGGCGCGACGCCTTTCATTGCGTTCATCAAAGTTTATATGCCGCTTACGTTACCGGGGATAGGTGCGGGGGCCTTGCTCACTTTCATTCTTTCTATTGGTTTCTACATTACGCCCGCTTTGGTTGGTGGAAGAAGCGGACAGATGATCTCCAATATGATTGCCTATCATATGCAGACATCACTGAACTGGGGGATGGCTGGCGCATTGGGTGGACTGCTTTTGTTCGTTGTACTGGTTCTGTTTTATATGTTCAACCGTGTGGTTGGCATGAATAATCTTAAGGTAGGAGGATAACCATGGCATTACCAAACTATGCATCAAAAGTAGAGAGAGTTGCTTACGCAGGTTACTTAGCTTTTTGTGGGGTGGTGCTGTTCTTTTTAATCGCTCCAATTCTGACCATCATCCCGTTATCGTTTAATGCAACGCCTTACTTTACTTTTACCGAGGGGATGTTAAACCTTGATTCGGCAGCGTATTCTACTCGCTGGTATCAAGAAATGTTTACTAGTGATCAGTGGCTGTTGGCGCTGAAAAACAGCACGTTTATTGCTTTTATGGCGACACTCGTTGCAACAGGGCTGGGAACTCTGGCGGCGTTGGGTTTAGCCAGTAGTAATTTGCCTTTTCGTAATACCATTATGGCGCTGTTGATCTCACCCATGATCGTACCAGTCATTATCTCTGCTGCTGCGATGTACTTTTTCTACACACGCCTTGGCTTATCACAAACTTATCTAGGCGTCATTTTGGCACACGCTGCGTTAGGTACGCCTTTTGTCGTCATTACCGTTACTGCGACGTTAAGCGGCTTTGACCATAGCTTGGTAAAAGCGGCGGCTAGCTTAGGAGCAAACCCTGTTTATACTTTCAGACACATTACCTTTCCGCTGATTCGTCCGGGGATGATTTCTGGCGGCTTGTTTGCCTTTGGCACCTCGTTCGACGAGGTTGTGGTGGCGTTATTCCTGACTGGGGCAGAACAAAAAACCGTTCCGAGGCAGATGTGGTCAGGAATTCGAGAGCAAATTAGTCCGACCATATTGGCGGTCGCTACGTTGTTGATTTTTATGTCGGTGTGTTTGCTCGTGACATTAGAAGTTTTACGTAGACGTAATGTACGCATTAGAGGCATTCAAGAATAACCAGACTTTTTCTTTGTTGGTCACTTTGCACTTTTGTTTAGGGGCACCTCAATTTTTGAACAAATGCGCCTCATTGTAGGCGCTTTTCTTTTGTGTTTGTCGTCAGCGATGACTGACATATCACTCTTGTAGCTTAATGCCAGCTTGCTCGAAACGTGCCAAAGGCGACTTGTTCGATTGCTGATACCAACTAGCTGGCATGTTTGGTTTAAGTTGGGCTTTTTCTTCCTTGCTAATCACAACATAGTGTAAAAACGCATCAAGTGTAGTTCCCATCACGTCAAACGTCATTTCCCCGTCTTTGCTGATGGCTTTCAATAACCCAACGACGGCTTCCTCAGGGACTAACGATTCAACCACCGCCTTTTTTCGCTCTTTTATTGATGTTGAAGCGGGCAGGTTTGCACGTGCCGTCTCCCAGCAAACTTTGTTGGTTTTACTGATAAGGTTGTGCTTGTAGCAGTAGTAACTGAATAAAAAGCGTGGCAGGTTTTGCCAGCGTTCGGCTTGGACTTCTAACCAAAGGTGTTGTAGCTCGATATCAGCGTCGGTCATAAATATTATGCTAGGTTACCAGAGTAGTGGCATTCTAACGTTTCATCAGTAACCCCGTCTATGATCAGCATAGTCCGATGTAGTATGTTGAAATTTTGGTTCTCAATGAAATAGTGGCTTTTCATTACTGTAAATAGTGAGTGTTTTGTCCAATCTCTGACATTGATATTTGACTTTGGTAGTAGAGTGTGAGCGTTTTTGTTTTTATAGTGTCAATTTTATACCGTTACATACTTGGGATTGCCTTTTCTAAAATAAATACTTTTATCAAAGTAACTGTGTGATTTTCATTCAAATAGTTGGTGGTTCTAAGTGATGAAAATTCTGTTTATTACGTTACAATCGAGATTAGGTAGTAATGTGTAGCGTGCTGACGAAAACCTCGCGTCTTCTATCTTGCTTTTTGTGTGCTACTTTTTAGTAAGTATCTTTTGGGTGGATTTTTATGTTTGGAGTTAAAAGAAATGCTGCTATATCTGGCTTGTATCAAGCAAGTGAGTTAAAAGCAAAGCTGTTCTCCAAGGAGTTGGAAATCTTAAGACTTAGGGCTGAGTCTGAGTTTAATAAAGTGCTCGATGAGTTACTAAGAATTAAAGATAACAATACCAGACTACGTGAAAGTGGACTTATTGATAAGCTCGAGCAAGAAAAGTCTAAGTGGAACAGCGGTCAGCTTAAAGATATCGAACAGCGCATAAGTAACGTTGAGCTCTTTATCAAGGATTGTGTTTTATATATCAGCAACATTGAAACCCAATTCGCTAAAGATAGCGACTCAGGGTATGGTGAATTGAGTTGCCGTGCTCTTGAAGATGAATTGGAAACACTGTCTTTTAGTAAGATCCTTAACGCATCAGCGCATGAGTACTTTTATAATTCTAAAGAGTATGAAATGTACCTTGAAAACACACCAAATACCGAATTTTTGCACGCGTTAAAAGAACAAATTACCGCACTCTTCGACCACAAAGCAGCCTAGAACCTACAGAGTATTAGCCCATTGTCCGATTCCTTCTTTAGGGGCTTTGATTCGCGAGTTTTTACCGACCCGCTTTGTAGTATACCTAGCCATTTAACGTGCTGGGTATACCCGTTTAACTACACGTTTCTTCTCTAGCTCATCTCTATTTTTTAACAAATACGAATTTTTAAAGCTCACTCCGTGTTCCTTCTGGTACCAAAAACTGATACCGCCACACCCAGTTGTTAACAAAATGTTTCTTCTTGTCTTGCGAGTAGATTATATGGAGATGCTCTTGCAGTAATAAGGGCAGTGGCGATGCAAAAGACGTAATGCATCTAAGGAAAACTCAATATAGAAGAAATTAGATGGAACTGAAGATTTTGAGTGTCGCGATTGCGACAACATTAACCAGCACTGGCGTATTTGCGTTAAGCGAGCCAGTTTCTCAAGTTACAGAGCAACATGCACATTCGGCTCATACACACGGTGTTGAATCCAATCGAGTTGAATACCAACCAACCGCAACTCTCCCAATTCAGCCCTCTAAGGCAACTCGAGTACAGTCACTTGCAAGCCTTGATGAGTCGAGCACTGCTTGTGATTTGGAGGCATTGGTTACCGAAAGCAGTAACCAATTGATCAGCGAAATTTTAAGTCAGGGCGCGACGTGTGTGAACCAGTTATTCTCTGCTGAAAGTCGGATTCAAGAGTCGGTATTTAGCTCCGATCATATGTACAACATCGCTAAGCACACTACGACATTGGCGAAGGGGTATACGGGTGGCGGGAGCGATGAACTAGAAACGTTGTTCTTATACTTACGCGCGGGTTATTACGCCGAGTTTTACAATGACAACATCTCATTTATTGAATGGGTAACCCCTGCGGTGAAAGAGTCCGTGGATGCGTTTGTTAACAACGCAAACTTCTACGAGAACAGCGATCGTCATGGCAAAGTGCTTAGTGAAGTTATCATCACTATGGATAGTGCGGGCTTGCAGCACGCGTACTTACCGCAAGTGACCCAGTGGCTTACACGTTGGAATGATCAATACGCCCAGCACTGGTATATGCGCAATGCGGTTAATGGTGTTTTCACTATTTTGTTTGGTGGGCAGTGGAACGAGCAATTTGTGCAAGTAATTGGTAACCAAACAGACCTTGCCAAAGCTTTAGGCGATTTTGCTCTAAGGGCGTCATCAATCGGTGCTGAAGATGAGTTTATGGCCGCGAATGCAGGGCGAGAGCTCGGGCGTCTGACCAAGTATACGGGTAACGCGAGTTCTGTTGTGAAGAGTCAGCTGAGTCGAATCTTTGAACAGTATGAAATGTATGGTCGGGGTGACGCGGTTTGGCTTGCGGCGGCGGACACCGCCTCATATTACGCAGATTGTAGTGAGTTCGGAATTTGTAATTTCGAAACTGAGCTAAAAGGCTTGGTGCTATCGCAAACTTATACTTGTAGTCCGACAATTCGAATATTGTCCCAGAATATGACGCAAGAGCAACACGCGGCCGCATGTTCTAAAATGGGCTACGAAGAGGGTTACTTTCATCAGTCATTAGAAACTGGTGAACAGCCAGTAAAAGATGACCACAATACTCAGATCCAAGTCAATATCTTCGATTCAAGCACCGATTATGGTAAGTACGCAGGGCCAATTTTCGATATTAGTACTGACAATGGCGGTATGTACTTGGAGGGCGATCCTTCCCAGCCGGGGAATATTCCCAACTTTATTGCTTATGAAGCCTCTTATGCGAACGCGGATCACTTTGTCTGGAACTTAGAGCACGAATACGTGCATTACTTAGATGGTCGATTTGATCTCTATGGAGGGTTTAGTCATCCAACTGAAAAAATAGTGTGGTGGAGTGAAGGCATTGCAGAGTATGTCGCTCAAGAAAATGACAACCAAGCAGCACTTGAGACGATTTTAGACGGCTCGACGTATACCTTAAGTGAGATTTTCGAGACTACTTATGATGGGTTTGATGTCGATCGAATTTATCGTTGGGGGTACTTAGCTGTACGTTTTGTGTTTGAAAATCATAAAGATGACGTAAACCAAATGCTGGTGGAAACACGCCAAGGGAATTGGAGCAATTACAAGGCCACGATCACCCAATGGGCGAATTTGTATCAAAGTGAGTTTGAGCAGTGGCAGCAAGCCCTTGTCTCAAATGGTGCACCTAATGCAGTCATAACCGCAAACAACAAGGGGAAAGTCGGTGAAAGCATTACATTTAGCAGTGAAAACAGTACAGACCCAAACGGGAAGATCGTCAGCGTCTTATGGGACTTCGGTGATGGCTCGACAAGTACACAAACCAAGCTGACGCACCAATATGGGAGTGAAGGGGAGTATTCGGTCAGCCTAAGTGTGACAGACAGTGAAGGCTTGACGGCAACCGCCACTCATACTGTTGTTATCTCAGCGTTGGGCGGTAATGACACATTGCCACAAGACTGCGCGGTGCAAAGTAAAGTAAGCGGTGGGCGCCTAACAGCAGGAGAACCAGTTTGCTTGGCAAATCAACAAACCATTTGGCTAAGCGTGCCAGCGGTGAATGAGAGCTCAAACCTGGCGATAACGACGGGGAATGGTACGGGCAACCTAAAGCTTGAATACAGTAACTCTGGTTGGCCGGATGATACTAATCTTCACGGATGGTCAGATAATATTGGTAATGGAGAGTGTATTACGTTGTCAAATCAGAGTAACTACTGGGGCTACGTTAAAGTCTCTGGTGACTTTGAGAATGCCGCCATCGTCGTTGATTTTGATGTTCAGAAGTGTCGTCAGTAGGACAATTTAACTACGTCATTTAAACTAAGTGGAGCGCCTCGCTAACATCGCGGGGCGTTTTTGTTTTTACGCCGTTATCTCTATAAAAAAACCAGCCCGAAGGCTGGCAAACAAGGAGTTTGAGATGAAAATGAAAACGTTATAAAACTGGCTTATATCCTATTTCTCAATAAGTTGGGTTGTGCTTTGCAGCCAGTTTTTATCTTGCGCATCAAGAAAAGGGCTAAGCGCCTGATAGACACGTGAATGGTAATGATTGAGCCAGTCTAGCTCTGCTTGATCTAGCATTGATAAATCAAGGGCGTTGGTCGCAATTGGAGCAAGAGTGATGGTCTCAAAACCGTAGAACGTGCCGAACTCATTTTGTTCTACTTCTACAACTTTAAGAATGTTCTCTATTCTTACCCCGTACTCACCTTCGCGATAAACGCCTGGTTCATTAGTAATGACCATACCCGGTTTTAGCTCAACCTCGCGGTGGCTTTGCGAGAAATTTTGTGGGCCTTCGTGAACATTCAAGCAAATGCCTACGCCGTGTCCAGTGCCGCACTTGTAATCAATACCATGTTGCCATAAGACGCCACGCGCCATGATATCAAGATTGGCACCCGTAGAGCCTTTCATGAATCGAGTTTGAGTCAGTCGGATGACCGCTTTGAGCACCAAGGTATAATCTTTGCGCTGCTTAATGGTCGGTGACCCGAAGTGGAAAGTACGGGTGATGTCTGTTGTCCCGCCAAGGTACTGACCACCAGAATCGACGAGAAAGAAGTTGCTTTCATTGACTGCCGCATTGCTTTCTTCATCGGCGGCATAATGCATTTTTGCCCCGTGAGCTGCGAAGCCTGCGATAGTGCGGAAACTGTCACTCACATAATGTCGGGTTTGACGGCGATAGTGATTCAGTTGTGCTTCAGCAGACAATTCTGTAACGAATCCGCTTGGAACTTGCTCTTCTAGCCAGTTCATAAACCTTACGATTGCCACACCATCATCTGTTAATGCCTGTTCTAGGCTAGTTAGCTCGGTCGCATTTTTTATGGCCTTCATTGCCGTTACAGGGCAAGCCATTGGCTTTAGATTCACATTCCGTTCAATCGAACTCACCAATAAGCTGTCTGTGTGAGTCGGGCTAAAGGCGAGCGATAATCCCTCACATTGCTGATTTAAATACTGGCTTACGTAGTTGTAATGGCGAATGTGTACACTCTGCTCGGTCAGCGCTCTTTCAACGTCTTGAGGCAGTTTGGCTTTATCAATAAACAGTGTCGCAAGTGATTGCTCTACGATTAGATACGCTTCAGAAACTGGGCAGTAATTCGTATCACCACCTCGAATATTCATTGTCCACATGACATCATCTAGCGTTGACACTAATAAGCTATCTACTTGGTTCTCGGTTAACCAAGAACGGATTCTCGCTAACTTATTTTCTGTGTCAACGCCAGCAAAAGCGGTGGGGTGCTCGAATACGGGTGCACTTGGGCGAGGTGGTCTTTCAAGCCAAATCGGTGCGAGTAAATCCAGGTCGAGAATGATCTTAATGTTTTTCGCTTCAAAGGCTTGTTTGAGGCCTTGATAAAAAGCGTAACTGATGGCGCGCCCGTCAACTGCGACAATACTGCTTTCTGGGAGCGTGGTAGCCAGCCATTTGGCAATTGTCGGCGTTTCTGGTTGTTTGGCTTTAAACAGTTCAAGTCCTGTGCCGTGTAACTGTTCTTCAGCTTGAATATAGTAACGACCATCAGTCCAAAGGCCACCACCTTGTTGGGTAATGACGACATCGCCTGCTGAGCCGGTAAAACCTGAAATCCAGCTTCGCGCTAACCAATGATCCGCTGAGTATTCGCTGTTATGCGGGTCATTATTGGTCACGATATATGCAGACACGTTGTGAAAAGACATTGCCTCACGCAATAATGTAAGGCGTTGGTTTACTGAGTTAGTATTGTTCATTAAATGGTTCCTAAAGTCATATTTGAGCAATAGATATGATGCTGATCCGAGCCTGTTTTTATTGGGTTCTGTTGCCCGCATACTTCTGTGGCTTCTGGACATCGAGTACGAAAAACGCAACCGCTCGGTGGATTAAGTGGAGACGGGAGATCACCGGGCAATAGTTGTATTTCACGGTCACGTGCTAATTGCGGATTAGCTATCGGGACGGCGGATAACAGTGCTTTGGTGTAGGGGTGTTGAGCATCATCAAATACTTTATCGTAACGTCCTACTTCCATAGGTTTACCAAGATACATCACCATAACGCGGTCGCTGATGTGGCGCACCACGCTTAAGTCGTGCGCAATCATTACCAGTGTTAACCCCATTTCTTGTTTAAGATCATCTAGAAGATTGATGACCTGAGCTTGTATGGAGACATCTAGCGCACTAACGGGTTCATCACACACGACCAAATCTGGATTGAGAATTAACGCTCTAGCAATGCCCACACGCTGGCATTGACCTCCGGAAAATTCATGTGGATAGCGGTTTCGCTGGCTCGCCAAGAGACCCACTTTATCCATCATAGCGATGACGCGCTTTTCTACCTCTGCTCGTTTAAGTTGTGGCTCATGGGTGAGCAGTGGTTCGGCGATGCATTCTGAGATGGTTAATCTCGGATTCAAACAAGCGGATGGGTCTTGAAACACCATCTGAAATTCTCTACGTCGAGAGGAAAGCTCTTTTTTACTAAACCCGAGCATGTCTTGACCTTTCCAAGTCAACTCGCCATGTGTAGGATCAATTAAGCGAAGTAAGGCGCGTGCAAGCGTTGATTTTCCGCAGCCCGATTCCCCCACAATGCCAAGTGTTTCACCTCGATAAACATCTAAGTCGATACCATTGACCGCTTTCACGATTTTACGTCGACTTGGAATAAGGTGACGCGACACTGGAAAGTGGACGTTTAAATCACGAGCAGACATGAGGACTTCTTTTTTATTCATAATGCCTCCTTAAGCTTTTATTTGAATAGGAGTGATAACGCTGGGTGCTTTAACGTGACAGGCAATGGACTGGCTCGTGTTCAATGGGGAAAACCGTGGGGTTTCGTATTGGCAACGCGTCTCTCGATGCTCGCACCGCTCTCTAAACGGACACCCTTGATGGTTAATCAACGCACTTGGTGGGTTACCTGGGATGGTTGGTAAACGTGGCATATCTTCAGTGATAGAAGGAATAGCCTTTAGCAGGCCTTGAGTGTAGGGGTGCGCAGGTTGAGCGAACAATGTCTCGGTATCGGATTGCTCCATTTTTTGACCACCATACATGACCAATACGCGATCACACATCTCGGCGACGACGCCCATATCGTGAGTGATCAGTAAAATTGCGGTGTTGAACTCTTGTTGTAAGTCTCGTAATAGCGTCAAAATTTGAGCCTGAACGGTCACATCCAGCGCGGTAGTTGGTTCGTCTGCAATTAACAACTCGGGCTTACACAACAATGCCATCGCTATCATGATTCGCTGACGCATTCCGCCAGATAATTCGTGAGGGTATTGATTCATCCGAGTCTCGGGAGAGGGAATACGCACCGCATCCAACATGTGAATCGATTCAACTTTTGCTTGTTTTCGGCTCATTCCTTTATGAATCATGAGAACTTCACAAAGCTGTTTGCCAATTTTCATGAATGGATTGAGTGACGTCATCGGATCTTGAAAGATCATTCCGATTTTCTCTGCAAGGATGCGGTTGAGCTGCTTTTTAGACATCGCGAGTAAATCATCACCGTGGAACATCGCGCTGCCAGACACGGCGCCGTTATCCGCGGTTAACCCCATTAACGCGAAGACAGACTGGCTTTTTCCCGAGCCTGACTCTCCAACAATCCCAAGAGTTTCGCCTGCTTTAATCGAGTAGGAGAGATTACTGACCGCTTGCACTTGCCCATCTGGCGTATCGAAGCGCACGTTCATGTTTTCAATAGATAGCATGGTTTGTCCTTATCGGTCTTTCGGGTCAAGAGCATCACGCAAGCCATCGCCGATGAAGTTAAAACAAAAGAGGGTGGCAACTAAAAACAGAGAGGGAAAAAGCAGCATCCACAATGCAACGTCAATCGTTTTTGCGCCTTCGGAGATTAGGATTCCCCAGCTTGTATCCGGTGGTTGAACACCAAGCCCTAAGAAGCTTAAAAACGATTCGAACATAATGAATCCAGGCACCATTAAGGAGGAATAAACCATCACGATACCAAGCACATTAGGCAGAACATGGCGTCGGACAATTGTCAATTTAGAAACCCCAATAGAGTGTGCGGCTTCGATGAATTCTCGCTTTTTGAGACCGAAGGTGACACCACGTACAACACGGGCAATGCCTAACCAAGATACCATTCCGATCACAATAAAGATCAGATAGATGTTGTTGCCAAAAAGGGTAACAAACAGGATAACCATAAACATAAATGGCACCGAATCGAGCACCTCAATAATGCGCATCATTACGCTATCGACAACGCCGCCAAGATAGCCGGAAATACTTCCCCAAATCGTACCAATAACAACGGCGACTAAGGCGCCAACAAAACCTACCAAAATAGAGAGCCTGCCGCCTTGCATCGTGCGAGCAAAGACATCTTGCCCGAGATCATCGGTACCAAAGTAATGACCACTGCTCAGTGAAGGTTTTCCTAGCTCGTATGGATCGATGAGCACTTCCCAGTCAATTTCATCATGGCCAAAAGCGGCAAGAGAGGGGCCGAAAGTGATGCATAAGGTAATGAACGCCAAAACATACACTGATGTCATCGCGGCTCTGTTTTTACGAAATCGAGTCCATGCATCCTGCCAAAGACTGCGACCTTCGACGGCTTCAATATTGTCGACGACTTGATCTTGAAGAGCTTGTGTATCCAGTTTTTTGATCGTTAACATGCTGGACTCCTAAACGCGTATGCGAGGGTCGATAATCGTATATAACAAGTCGACCACAAGGTTAAAGAAGATAGTGAGTGAAGCGACAATCAGAGTAATACCCATTACTAGGCCGTAATCGCGGTTGAGAGCCCCAGACACAAAGTGTTGTCCCATGCCACCTGTACCAAAGAAAATGTCGATAATCACCGATCCTGTCACAACAGACACAAACGCAGGGCCGAGCATCGCAACGACGGGAATCAGGGATGGTCGCAAAGCGTGATGGAATAAAATGTAGGTTGTGGACAAACCTTTGGCTTTTGCCGTTCGAATGTATGGTTGGTTGAGCGTTTCAATCATTGCGCCACGCATGACGCGTGCAATACTCGCAATGGAGCCAATCGCTAAGCTGAGCACGGGAAGAACAAGAAAAGCCAGCTTTCCTCCTTCCCAACCACCAGCAGGGAACCAGCCGAGCTGAATAGCGAAAATCATGACTAAAACCGGAGCAAGCACGAAAGCTGGAACCACAACTCCAGTCATCGAAAGTGTCATCAGGCCGTAATCTAGGCGGCTATTTCGGTTCAATGCCGCAATGGTGCCAAGTAACATGCCAAGTGGAACGGAGATACAAAAAGAGAGTACGCCTAATACTGCTGAAACTGGCCATGATTGTGCGACGAGCTGTGTAACACTGAAGTCTTGATAAACGAAGCTCGGACCGAGATCTCCTTGTATGAAATTACCAATGTAAATCCAAAACTGAGTAAGGAAGGGCTGGTCCAAATGGAATTTTGCTTCGATATTCGCACGTACCACTTCTGGCATAGGCCGTTCCATATCAAATGGTCCCCCCGGTGCAATGTGCATCAGCCAAAATGATACGAGTGCGATGAATAGAAGCGTGGGGATAGCGATAGTTAATCGCTTAACAATGTACCAAATCATGATCCATCATCCTTTGGTCATCCGAAATCACTTCGAACGGTTATGAATAAAAAATGGTCTGAGCTCAGGTTGCCTTCTCCACCGAGAGATATGAGGAACGACAAGTAAACATTGAACTTGCCGACTCAGACCGAAAACATGCTTTTAGTGGGCTTTCACATAGACATTCTTGCGGTAATACGAAGACTCAGGGTTTGTCAGTTCGTAGCCGCCCACATAAGGCTTGATGAGGTATTGATCGTTACCCGGACGATAAATAGGAATAATGGCCATGTCTTCAATCAGCATGCTTTCTGCTTGTAGATACAGTTCTGATGGATTGCTCATGGTCTTTGAACGAGCCATTAACTCGTCGTATTGCGGGTTGTTATAACGAGAATCGTTGTACTCGCCACTAGAAACGAAGATATCCAACCATGTAGAGGCTTCATTGTAGTCGGCCGTCCAGCCGCCGCGAGTAATGTCGGTCGGCTCTTTAAGTGCGTAGAACACTTTCGGTTCTAGCTGCTTTATCGTGACTTGCGCACCCAATCGGCTTTTCCACATGCCTGCCATGGTTGTTGCCATTTTTACGTCCATCGAGAAAGTTGGTACGGTAAACGTTAACTTAAGCGGATTGCTTTTATCGTATCCAGCTTCTGACAGTAATTGCTGCGCTTTTTCGATACGTTTATGGCGGTTCCAAGTTGCGAACTCAGGAGTGTGAGATTTAAAACCATCTGTTTGAGGGGGCACAAGGGTATACATTGGAACCCCACCGTTTCTCAAGATAGCACTCGTTAACAGTTGACGGTCAATGGCATATGAGAGGGCTTTACGGACCCGCACGTCTTTTGTTGGCCCTTGTTGAGTGTTGAGGTAATAGAATGTGGAGCCAAGAGACGCACTGGTGCTTGCCACTTCTTGTGGGCGCTGTTGAATTAGCTTTTTCTTCTGAGCGGCAGGAATGGAAACCGCTTGGTCTATCTCACCGGCTAGGTAGCGGTTTAGCACTACATTTGCATCACCAATTGGTAGCCAGGTGACTTTTTCCAGCACTACATTGCTTGCGTCCCAATAATGTGGGTTTTTAACCATCACTAGTTTTTCGTTAACTTTCCATTCAGAGACAGTAAACGCCCCATTTGTAACGATATGCTCAGGCTGGGTCCAACGGTTGCCATGTTTTTCAACGGTCGCTTTATGAACGGGTGCAAGCACTGGATGACTTAATAGTTTCGTAAAGAAGGGAATCGGCTCTTCGAGTGTTACCTGGAACGTTGTTTCATCCAGCGCCTTCACGCCCAAAGACTCGGGTTCTGCTTCGCCTTTCATAATGGCTTGTGAGTTTGCGATATTTGGAATGGCCGCAAACCAAGCGTACGGTGAAGCAGTGCTCGGATTCAGTAAGCGTTGCCAGCTGTAGACAAAATCTTGCGCAGTGACCGTTTCGCCATTTGACCATTTTGCATCACGTAAGTGGAAGGTATAAACCGTATTGTTGTCATTGACTGACCAAGACTCAGCAACACCAGGAATGGTTTTACCTTGCTTATCTTGAATGACCAGGCCTTCAAATAGGTCTCGACCGAGATTAAAAGCGGGCTCTGCGGCTTGCTTGGCTGGGTCAATAGAAGTAACTTCAGCCCCATTGTTTAGCGTAATTTCTTGTGTCTCATCGAGGGTCACACCTGCGGGATGCGGCGCGGCATAGCTTGGTGTTGCCAGTATTGGACTCATCATCGACGCTAATAAAAGCAACTTAGGTAATTTCATCCTTGTCTCACTCTTTTCATCCTGAAAGATGCTAGAAATGTATATTGTATAAATTATCTACACAATTGAGTTTTAACAATGTTGTAACAGGGTGCCAAATGTTGGGCTATTTGGTATCAAAAAGTGAGCTGGGGGATTGATATGGAGCCAGTACTAAGTCTGCATTACGGGGTAGGCTTTGTTTCGCGCAAATAAAAAATCCCCTTCAAGCGCGCGCTAAAAGGGGAGGGTAGTTCGTCTGTTCTTCAAAAGGTACGACGTTAACTGACTAGGAAATGTTTTACGAACTCAGTGATTTTGACCATATCACTTACCGCGATAAACTCTTCTGTCGTGTGTACTTTTGCCATGCCAGTTGAAAGATTGACCGTTGTGAGACCTTTCTTGTTAAAGTTGTTAGCATCGCTACCGCCGCCAGTGCCTTTTGTGAAAGCCTCAATTCCCAACTCTGCAAACGCCGCTTTTATAGCGCTAACGTGTGGGTGGTTTTCTTCAATAACAAATGCATCGTAGGCTCGGCTAGATTCAATGTCGACTTCTGCACCGTGT
Organism: Vibrio antiquarius; assembly: GCF_000024825.1. Taxonomy (NCBI): domain Bacteria; kingdom Pseudomonadati; phylum Pseudomonadota; class Gammaproteobacteria; order Vibrionales; family Vibrionaceae; genus Vibrio; species Vibrio antiquarius. Next base: position 2,261,500 of record NC_013456.1, on the reverse strand, counting down.
TTTTCACAGACAGACTCTAATGTTGAGATCATATGATTGACCTGAGCATCTAGTTTATTGCCATTCAGGGAGCGTGCTTCTGCGACGATTTTTAATTCAGGCATGACAATGTTTGTGGCCTGACCGCCATTCACTACACCGATGTTGGCTGTCGTTTCTTCGTCGATGCGAAGCAGCTTCATTTGGTTGATGGCATTTGCCGCCACCATGATCGCACTGATGCCTTCTTCTGGCGCAAGCCCTGCATGTGCTGGTCGACCTTTGATTGTTACCACGATTTTTTGCTGGCCTGGGGCTGCGGTCACAATAGTGCCAATAGGACCACCCGTATCTAACACGATTGCTTCCGTTGAAGTGACGTGTGACATATCGAAGTATTGTGAACCGAATAAACCGCCTTCTTCATACACGGTGAAAGCAAGTTCTAACGTTTTGTGCTCACGGTTTTCCGCTTGAATACAACGAACGGCTTCCATGATGGCAGCAATACCAGATTTATCATCGCCACCAAGAATCGTATTGCCTTTTGAACGGATAATGCCGTCTTCGATGATTGGCTCAATGCCAATACCTGGAGTGACCGTATCCATATGACAGCTCATTAGGATAGAGCCGTCTTTTTTGCCGTCTAAACGGGCGTACAGGTTAAAGCCGTTAGAAATGTGCTCAGGTACTGGAAGTTTGCGTACGGTAAAGCCTAGCTCGCCTAGCTGTTCTGCCAGTGTTTCTGCAATTTGTTTTTCGTTTTTTGATTCGCTGTCGATACGTACTAGTTGGCAAAAGTGTTCAACTAAGCGTTCTTGATTGATGTGTGTCATTAGATGTCTCTTTTTCTGATCGAGCGTGAAGCCTTGTGGCTCGGCTCGATAGGGAACAGAGCACCACTTATGGCACAGTTACTTTTGAATAAAACTGAGGTGAATCAATAAAGGAGTATCCATGACACGATTCTGACCGATGAGCCTTTCGAACTGTATGAAGCGTCACGAAACATTACTTTTGATGTTTTGCAGGATCAAATGAATAAATCGGATAGAGATAGGGTGCAATAGACTTTCCATCCCCTTTTACTTTTTGAGCTACGTTGCCAAGATAAAATGCCAAAGTAACAACTTTTTTACATTTTGTGTGTTGGCGTAAAGCCGAAAATATCAATCTAATATATTGAAAATAAGCGGTTTGTTTGATGTTTACGAAAGTGGGTTCGATGTGCCTCCTGTGTGTAACATATATTTTACAATTATGCGTAAAAATCGCCAAGGTAAAGATTTCTCCCCACGTATTCCAATTTCTCAAGACCTGCGCCAAGTTAGAAAAATAAGTCCAAACAAAAGCTACTGAGACAAGGAGAAAGTCATGGTTGATGCATATAACCCACTAGGAACAGACGGATTTGAGTTTGTTGAATATACCGCTGCTGACAACAAAGGCATTCAACAGCTTAAAGATCTGTTTATATCGTTAGGTTTTGCGGAAATCGCAAAGCATCGCTCAAAAGAAGCGTGGTTATATCGACAAGGTGACATTAGCTTTATTGTGAATGCGCAGCCGCATAGCCAAGCTGAGGGATTCGCCAAAGTCCACGGTCCGTCGGTTTGTGGCATGGCATTTCGAGTGAAAGACGCGACCGTTGCTCTGGCGCATGCGTTAGAGAATGGCGGTAAAGAATATAAAACGGAAATTGGGCCGATGGAGCTTAGCATTCCTGCTATTTATGGCATCGGTGAAAGCTTGCTTTATTTTGTCGATCGTTATGGAAAGCAGAGCATTTATGATGTCGATTTTCGTTTTTATGATGATGCTGATGAGCGTTTATCAAAAGCGAATGTTGGTCTTTACGAAATCGACCACTTAACGCACAACGTTAAGCAAGGCAACATGGATGTCTGGTCTGGTTTCTATGAGCGCATTGGTAACTTCCGCGAAATTCGTTATTTCGATATCGAAGGTAAGCTGACTGGTCTTGTCAGCCGCGCGATGACCGCACCTTGCGGCAAAATCCGAATTCCTATCAATGAGTCGTCAGATGATAAATCACAGATTGAAGAGTTTATCCGTGAATACAATGGCGAAGGCATTCAACATATCGCATTGACCACAGACGACATCTACGAAACGGTCAAAACATTGCGTGAGCGAGGCATGGACTTTATGCCAACGCCAGATACTTATTACGAGAAAGTCGATCAGCGTGTTGAAGGCCACGGTGAAGATGTAAGCAAGCTTCGTGATTTGCAGATTCTTATTGATGGTGCGCCAACGAAAGATGGCATCTTGCTACAAATCTTTACTCAAACCGTTATCGGCCCTGTGTTCTTCGAAATCATCCAACGTAAAGGCAATGAAGGCTTTGGCGAGGGTAACTTCAAAGCGTTGTTTGAATCGATAGAAGAAGACCAAATTCGCCGAGGAGTATTGAGCGATGCATAAATGGATCACATTCCCTCATCGGGAGGGAGTGTGCTCTAAACAAGCGCATGCTGACTTCCCGGAAGAGGCAATTTATGAACGTGAGGCAGGTCGAAGTGGTTTCTTCGGCCCCGCAACACATTTTCATCATCAACATGCCCCAACGGGATGGACTGAGTGGGAGGGCGAGTTACGTCCACGAGCGTTCGATTTTAATCTAGTCGAGAAAGCCAGCCATATTACCCCGTGGGCAGTCCCGCATCTGTTACACAACGCGAATTGTAAAGTTCGTGTCTGGCGTATGGATGAAAAAATGGACTTCTTGGTGAGAAACGCTGATGGCGACGAACTGCTATTCATCCACCAAGGTACGGCAGATCTGTATTGTGATTATGGTCATTTGAAAGTGAGCGAAGGGGATTATGTCATGATCCCACGCTCAACGAGCTGGCGTTTAGAGCCAAGCGAGCCGATGTTCATTCTGATGATAGAAAACACCGATGCGGCCTATACATTGCCCGAAAAAGGCATGGTTGGAAACCACGCGGTGTTTGATCCGGCAGTTTTGGAAACGCCGTCGATCAACGATCAGTTCCGTGCTCAATATTCCGAGAATCAAACGCAGGTTCAGGTGAAACGCCACGATAAAGTCAGTGTTATAACTTACCCATTCAACCCGTTGGATGCGATTGGCTGGCATGGTGATTTGGCGGTAGTAAAAGTGAACTGGCGTGATATTCGTCCACTTATGTCACATCGTTACCACTTACCGCCTTCTGCACATACTACATTTGTAGGAGCAGGATTTGTGGTGTGTACCTTTGTTCCTCGTCCGATTGAAAGTGATCCCGGAGCGCTCAAAGTACCGTTCTATCACAACAATGACGATTATGATGAAGTCTTGTTCTACCATGCAGGTGATTTCTTCAGCCGTGACAACATTGAAGCAGGCATGGTGACATTCCATCCAGCAGGCTTTACACATGGCCCTCACCCGAAAGCTTTCAAAGCAGGGCGAGAGCATAAGAAGACTTTTACCGACGAAGTCGCGGTCATGATTGATACGCGTCACGCACTTCAGTTTTCGGATGAGCTGGAAAAAGTAGAAAACAAAGAATACGTCTATAGCTGGCAAGAGAAGTAAGAGGCAAGGATGAAATTAGCAACCAAGAAAAATGGCACTCGTGACGGTTTGTTGATGGTCGTGAGCAAAGACTTAACGCGCTGCGTACCTGCGACAGAAATATTCCACCCCATGAACTTAGCTCCGACGATGCAGGTGGCACTTGATAACTGGGATGCGCTAGCACCGCAACTGGAAGAGCTATACGTTGCACTGAATAATGGCACAGTCGCAGGGTATGAAGAGTTTGAAGCGCACTACTGTGAGTCGCCGCTTCCTCGCGCTTATCAGTGGGCTGATGGCAGTGCTTACGTAAACCACGTTGAGTTGGTTCGAAAAGCTCGCGGCGCTGAAATGCCAGAGAGTTTTTGGACGGATCCGCTGATGTACCAAGGAGGCTCTGATGCCTTTATTGGTCCTTGTGACAACATCGAGTTTGCGAGTGATGAATGGGGTATTGATTTCGAAGGCGAAGTTGCTGTGGTAACTGGTGACGTACCAATGGGCGCAAGTGTTGCAGAGGCTCAGGAGTCGATTCGTTTGATCATGCTGGTGAATGATGTCTCACTGCGTGGGCTAATTCCCGCAGAATTAGCTAAAGGGTTTGGTTTTTTCCAATCTAAACCTTCTTCTGCGTTTTCTCCTGTGGCAGTAACACCTGACGAACTAGGCGATGCGTGGTACGAAAACAAAGTGCATTTACCACTGGTCTCGACCTACAACCACAAGCCGTTTGGTCGCCCGAATGCAGGTATCGATATGACGTTTGATTTCGCAGACTTAATTGTTCACGCGACTAAAACGCGCCCGCTATCTGCTGGGGCGATTATAGGCTCAGGTACGGTATCCAACAAGCAGGGAACGGAACATGGCACTTCTATTGAAGAAGGTGGCGTTGGCTATTCATGTATCGCGGAAGTTCGCATGATTGAAACCATTCGTGATGGTAAACCGTCGACTAACTTCATGTCGTTTGGCGACTCAATCAAACTGGAAATGTTTGATGCGGATGGCAACAACATCTTTGGCTCGATTGACCAACAAGTTAGCCAATATCTCAAGCATTAAGAGCGCCAGTTGGGAGATGATATGAGCGATGGCATGATTTTATACGGATACTGGCGATCATCGGCGGCGTATCGTGTGCGTATTTGTTTGAATCTTAAAGAGTTATCGTATGATTCAAAATCGGTACACTTGGTGCGCAATGGTGGCGAACAACACAGTGACGAGTACCATGAGTTAAACGCTTCTGAACTGGTTCCTGTGCTGGTGGATGGGGAGGTTCAGTTAACCCAGTCACTGACCATCATTCAATACTTAGAAGAACACTATCCGGATGTCACTGTGATCCCCGAGCAAACGCCGCTTCGATACCAAGCGCTAGCTTTGGCTCAGGATATTGCAATGGAGATTCATCCCCTGAATAACTTAAGAGTTCTACAGTATTTAGAGGGGGAGTTAGCTTGCGAGCCAGAGCGCAAAGTCGCTTGGATTCATCACTGGATCCACAAAGGTTTTACGGCATTAGAAGAGAAACTTCAGAAGCATCGTAAACTAAATGGTGATTGTAAGTTTAGCCTGACAAGCTCGCCATCTATTGTCGATATTTGTCTGGTACCACAATTTTATAACGCACAACGCTTTGGTGTAGATACTTCTCTTTACCCAACCATTAACGCTGTTGTGCAAGCATGTAATCAATTGCCTGCTTTTATTGATGCGATGCCAGAGAATCAGCCAGACGCTAATAGTTGATTCTTAGCATCATAATGTACTAACAAAATTTAAACGAGCCAATCAGAGTGTGTGATTGGCTCTTTTTTATTGGGGAGCAAAATTTTCTGTTTCTCGCTATCGTCGTGGATCCTCAAAATTGCGAGGTTTTGTTGCTCTGCATAGCATTTCCATTTACGCTTTGAGCAACGAGTTGTTTTGGATGCACTTTATTTATGACCAACATTTTTATCATTGTTGTTCTTCTGGTTTTATTCTTCTTTGTTATTCAAAAGTACGTGATTAAGCACGACGACACGCGTGATTATCCTTATCGCTCGAAAGGACCGTTACTCAGGGGGCAAGAGAGCGCATTCTATAATGCGTTGAGGGCAGCGGTAGGTGAACATGCGGTGGTATTCGCGAAAGTAAACATGTCCAGTTTGGTTACGCCAAAAGAAATCAAAAATAAGAAGCAGTTTTTTGTCGCGAACAATCGCATATCTCGAAGTTATTTTGATTACGTTATTTGTGATCCTAGGACGCTAGAGCCGCGTGTGATCGTTGAATTGGATAACGGGCAAGAGTTAAGCAAGGGCAAGGTAGAAAGACAAAAGTTACTGATCCATGTTTGTAAGACAGCAAACCTACCTTTAATCGGCGCTTCGATAAAGCACAGTTATCAAGTTGGGCGATTACGTCGTTTGCTTGCGGCACATATAGATTTGATTGAGCCTGATAAAGAAGTGCGCTTTTGCAAAAAATGCGGCAGTCCGATGATCATTAAAACCGCAAGCCAAGGTGAATTCAAAGGTCGACGCTTCTTTACTTGCAGCCGCCAACCAAATTGTACTTACACCGAGAATTACAATGTGGTGTTTGAGTCGGACGACTAAAGACGACAGTTGAACAGCAAAACGGATGAGGCTTTGATTCGATATGATCAAAGCCTTTTTTGTATCAGTCCCCAAGGCAAGACCTATACTTTGAAAAAGAGTGCAGAATAGGGAAGCCATATGCGATACGGATGGATTTTGTCAGCGTTGTTCATCGCATCTAATGTTAGTGCGATACCTAATTTGAAACCACTGGAGTGTGAGTTAACAGAGACACCCCAAGATCATTTCTTGTTTTACCGAGAGCAAATGGTTTATCACAGTGAGCAGTTTGTCATATTTCAAAACTTCAAAGGCAGGGTGAGCACTCAAGTGGATGTCAAAACAGGAGAGTTGATCCGTACAACCTATATCGGCGAACCATTTAAACCTAAATATCAGATTTTATTTGGTACTTGCCCTAAGGTATCGCAAACCTTACAGATTTGGATGCTCAGTGAAGTGCCTTACGACAATTAAGTGAGATAATAAAAGTTATATAGATCACACTTTTAAACCCTGCAGGCTCAGTCCTTGTCGATAAAATCATCTGAAAACGCGTGTTGAGTTTACATTTTCGCCAAACGGTTCAAAGTTGGTAAATTTGTGCTTGCACCGTCGTTCGCTTATAGCTAATATCCTCGTCGTTCCAGAGAAATGCGTCCGTAGCTCAGCTGGTTAGAGTATCGCCTTGACATGGCGGGGGTCGGTGGTTCGAGTCCACTCGGACGCACCATTCTGAATTGAATGGTTAGGAACACAAAATTTGGGTCCGTAGCTCAGTTGGTTAGAGTACTACCTTGACATGGTAGGGGTCGGCGATTCGAGTTCGCCCGGACCCACCAAATTTTAGAAAAAGCCCACCAAACGGTGGGCTTTTTTGTATCCATAATTTGTTGATACTCAGATTTAAACACCTTACTTTTCCTTTGCACACTTTCTACAAATACTCCGCATTGCCATCAGTGTAAATTTGAGTGGTTTTACAAGAATTTAACTCGTTCATCTAAACATTCATTGGAGCCCATTTCGAATTCGCGGCAAATCCAAGGCCTATTTTCGTAAATCGTACACATTAATGTGTCTCTGTCTAAAGCTGCACACCAACCATCATTTAGCCGCATCATTGTTTCGCCTCCATATTGGTCACGCGCAATAAACTCTTCAGGTACGCCAGTATCTGAAATAATCATAACCTCGAGACGGCAACAACAAGCCTTACAGTTAGAGCAAGATACATCAGAGGGCAGGGGAGAGGGAGTCTTAGTTGGTATAATCATGAATAACTACAATTTGGTCAATTGTGCATGGTACCGTAAATTTAACACGAATGAACTTTATTTCTGAAATAGAACACCCTATGAACGATAAACCTAGTGAACGCATTTTATGCGTTCACTTGCATTTCTTTCCGAGTAAGTCGGTAGAACTGACAGTGATTCACACCAATTAACCTTATAGTCAGTGTAAATTTGAACGCCGGTTCTTTGGCATACGTGTACTTTACACAAGATCTGCTTCTGTAAAGTTTGTTTTAAATGTGAAAGCAAATGGCGTATCTCCGTTTTCGCGCAAATGCTGAAGGCGTAACAAGGCTTCTTGTGGTGTTGGTATATAACCGTCTTCTACCCACCACAGAACATAGCTATCCTCCGCTAGACGATGAAACCATTCGCTTTTTCGGCGCATAAAATCTCTATGACCGGTACGAAACATAAAGTTTTTAAGTGAGTCAGTACTTTCCCAAATAGACATGTTTACAATCATGTTCGGGTCATCAAATAATTTAATGCTTGTTGCATCACCGGAGTCGTCTTTTAGACGCCAGATAAAGCCTTCACTTTCTTCAGCTATACCATTAATTAAGTCCAAATTGTCTACGAAATCTTTAATTTCTGGTGCATCCAAAGGATATTTAGCAAGCGCAATATTTAATTGAGCTAATTTCATTTCATGACCCTCCCTGGTCGATAAGCCTGTAATGCTGGTAAAAAGCTCTAAGTAGCTTTTCCTATTTTATCATGCAGTGTGTTGCTAGTGCCTTCAAAGGTCAATTAGAAAGTTAGTGACTGTGGCGAGTCATTGGATGGCAAAAAAGTCGTTTTATACATTGGTTATGTTGAGCATAAGCCCCTCTTTTCTCGCGATTATCGTCGGTAAGTCTCACTCAAGAGAGTTGCTATCTTGGATATGCAGCAGTACTCTCATTTTCTGTGGCAAGCCTTGCGCTTCTATACTTCTTATTGAGATTCGATCCTCACTTTTTGGTGTGTGAACGTGAGATAGTGTTCATGTCACTCTTTAATTTAAGTTGTTTGGCTGAACGTTAGGAGGAACTTTGATTACAAAGATAACAAGAAATGCCATTTTGCTTGGCCTAGTTCCCATTGCAGTTTTTGTTGTGGCTTTTAATTCAATAGCCAATTTTTACATCAGCTATATCAAAGAGACTAAAATAGACACCTATGTCGATTATTTACACCAACGATCCATGTATTTGGATGAGGCGATTGTAAAGCAGGTTTCGCAGTTAGATTTCACGTGCAGTAATAGTGATGTTAGAACATTACGCGACCCACGTTTTTATAATCGTTACATCCGTTTTATTGCGATGGAAACGAATGACGGTAAAACATGCTCCACGATTGGTCGCGAAGTATCTCATTTATCCAATGCGCAACGATTTCAGCTTGGCGAAAACTTTTTTGTATCACTTATTTTACCGGAACACCAAGATCAAGTTGAGTGGATGGTCATTTATGAAAATGAACATGTCGAAGTTATCTGGGTTCTCGATAATAGTTGGGTTAAAGAAGTGATCAAAACGCCTTGTGAAGACTGTTTGTTCGTCGAGTTTATATATGATGAGCCTGTATTTGGAGATTTAACAATAAGTCGAGGAAAACCAGCCATTGCAGCAGAAGAAGCGGCAGTTTCAAAGGAGTTATTCTTCTCGGCTGATTCTCAAGCCAATATGCTCATCAAAATACACAGTGGCGAGAAACTGAAGAGCTATGCTCAGGAAAGAGTCTTTCTATGGGGAGGCCTAGTCAGTGTGCTTATGGGGCTGGCTTTTGCGTTTGTATATGTGTCCAGTAAGAGCTTGAGAAAGTCTATCAAAGGCTTGATCCAGAATGGGATTAATAATGCGGAATTTGTCCCTTATTACCAAGCGATTGTCGATAGCCGTGATGGTGCGACAGTGGGGTATGAAGCACTGATTCGGTGGTCTCGTCGTGAGGGTATGGTGTCGCCAAACATGTTCATTGGCGCTGCAGAAGAAAGTGGTCTGATTGTCCCAATGACGAATCAGCTTATTCGTAAAATCATACAAGATCTTAGTGTATTGCCTGAGCATGTGTGGGTCAGCATCAATATTGTTTCTTCCCATTTAGAATCAGGTGAACTCACTAAGTTACTGTCAGAACTGAATTGGCCATGTCCGAAGAGAGTGCATTTTGAGTTGACCGAGCGAATTCCTGTAAAAGATACAGAGGCAGCGAAAAAAGAGATTTTGTATCTGGCGAATAAAGGCTACAAGTTCAAAATTGACGATTTTGGGACTGGGTATGGCGGCTTTTCTTATTTGCAAGATCTGGGTATCCGATGCTTAAAAGTGGATAAGATGTTCATCGATCCAATAGGCTCTGATGACCAAAAATTGAAAGTGTTAGATTCTATTGTCTCGGCAGCAAAGAAAGCGGAATGTGAGATGATTGCAGAAGGTGTAGAGAGCGAGGCTCAAGTCGCGTATTTGGCTCAGCATTCTATTTACCTTATTCAAGGGTATGTCTACGCTAAACCAGAGCCTATTAACAACCTTGTGATGACTTAAAGCAAGGCATAATGGGGCGTATTCATTATTAAAGGTGTCTTTCGGCACCTTTTTTATTGCTGAACCTTTTTGGGTTCACTGTTCCATAAAAAACCTGTTGAAGTCTTAGAATTCAAACAGAGTTTACAGAGAATATGAACGCCCGATTTTAGCATCGGGCGTTAGGATTTTACTTAGGAAGAAAGGGCGGCTTTTTTAGTTTTTAATGAAGCGATCAATTGAGGGAGCAATGACATAACAATCATCCCTAGCATCAAGCTGTATTGGAGAGGGGTGAAAGTCTCACCTAATAGCAGCAAACCTGACACAATGCCCGCAACGGGGTTGGCAATGCCACCAAAAGTAAAGTCAACGACCGACATACGCTGCAATAGCCAAACATACATGCCGTAGCCTAATGCAGTGTTCAGAATGATCACCCACAGCAGCCCAAGGGTGTTCGTCATTGATAAGTTTTGAATGGCTGTAACGTATGGCTCTGGATTGTTTATTGCTAGCACGCTTGTTGCGACAGACATAATCACACCACCCAAAATGAGCTGCCATGTTAATACTGTCCACCAATGCATTTTCGTTCCTAGTGATTTCGTTACGCTACTACCTACCACAATACACATGATGGCGGAGATCATCGCCAGCAAACCCATAGGGTTGAGCGAAATAGAACTAGGATCAAATAAGAACCAAGCCAAAGCAATCAAAGTCGCTCCACTTATTGCCTGTATTGCGCTTGGCTGGCGCTTATAGACTGCCCAGCCAAACAGCATCGCAAAAACGGGCACTGATACCATACCGACACCTGAGATCGCAGAAGGAAGCGTCAACGCCATGACAAAAATGAGACCAAAGAAGCAAGCGATGTTGATAGTTCCTAAAACAAGCAGCACTTTCCATTCACTCTTTTTCGGGAAAGATGGCTTTATTGCGAGGAGCAAAAGACCCGCAGGCAATGCTCTTAGCGCACCAAGTAAAACGGGAGGCCAGTCCGGAAGCGTAAACTGAGTAACAGCATAAGTTGTCCCCCAAAAAAAAGCCGGGATCATTGCAAGCAAAATATTCATGTTAAATATCTTTACGTTGAGATAATTAATTGTAAAGATATCGGTAAGGTTACTTTTTGTAAAGTATCTTTATGTTAAAATAAAAATTAAATGACGTTTGGAGAGAAACCATGGACGCAATTGATAGAGTGGTAGAGCAGTGGGCTAAGGAGAAGCCAGAGCTCGACACTGAACCGATGGCAATTATGGGGCGGCTAATGCGAATTGCTAAGCACATGGAGTGTCGGGTCGCAGACCTACATAAGAAGTACGATCTTAAGATGGGTGAATTTGATGTGTTGGCGACACTTCGCCGAGCAGGTTCACCATACTGCCTTACTCCCTCGGCGCTAATTGATTCGATGATGCTCACTTCGGGCGCGATGACGAACCGATTAGATAAACTCGAGAAGAAAGGCTTTATTACCAGAACACACAGTAAAGAAGATAGACGCAGTGTCACCGTTGAGTTAACTGAAAAGGGCTTAACCTTAATTGACAAGTTGATCTTAGAGCATGTGGACGTTCAGCAATCGCTACTACATGGTTTAGAAGGTAATGAGAAAGAGCAGGTTAACCAGGCGTTAAGGCTACTATTGCCTTTGTTTGAGTAAAAGATACAGGAAGGGTGGGACGGAATGAGAAGCAAAGAGTTAGAAGGCTATTTAAGTACCTTTATGTGTGCAGAGAGTGATTTCCCATTTGGGCCAGAAGCGCTTGTATACAAAATCAAAGGTAAAATGTTTGCGATTATTGCAGAGAGAAACGGTCGGGAGTATGTCAGCGTAAAAGTAAAGCCAGAAGATGGAGAAGTCTTAACATCGCAGTTTACGGACATCACTCCTGGTTATCACCTAAATAAGCGTCACTGGATAACGGTTTATTTTAATGGTGATGTGGAAGATGGATTGATTCAGGATTTATGTGAGCGCTCTTATACTCTCGTCGTTGCCAAACTACCAAAAGTGCAACGAGCATTGCTTGGTCAGTAATAGCTATTACAGAAAAATTCGCACCTTTTCCATCCTCAAGCTATATAAGAATAAGTAGGCGGAAAAGTAGGAATGATATGCGAGCATTATCTGAATGGCTAAAAGAATATGGGGAGAGCCATCAAAACCCCATCAACCAAAAGATTCACACAATCGCAGTTCCGGGTATTTACCTATCTGTGGTCGGTCTAATTTGGTCAATTCCTCAAATCTCCATCTTGGGTTTCGAGTTTAACTGGGTCTGGATTGCTGTCATACCGGTATGGGTTTTCTATTTTCGTTTGTCTCTCAGCGTCTTTATGATGATGTTAGGGTATACATTAGCGTGCATCGGCCTGATATGGTCTTTGGAGGTATTGGCGCTGCCCGTACTGCATATTTCGATGCTCCTATTCGGTGTCCTGTGGATCTTGCAGTTCATTGGTCACAAAATAGAAGGGAAGAAACCGTCTTTTTTCGAAGATTTGCAGTTTCTTCTTATTGGTCCAATTTGGGTGTTCCGAAAACATTAACTCACTCCGTAATTAACAAGCTGATATCTCTCTGTATTGCACGATCATGCTAGCGTCCATAAGGTCGTAAAATGCGCAGCATGATGTGCCGCTTTCTCATTGCCATGACAAGCATTCGCTTCTGATTCACACTATCATTAGAGTGCAGCTAAAGCCGTTACTTTGCCTGAATGTTTGTGGCTAGTGACATTGTCACTTGGGGGGGGGATGAATGTACGACCGACAACATAAATATGCCTATTGGCGAGAAGAGCGTAAAAAAGGCAAATGGCATTACATCATGAAGTCTTTTTTTATGATTTGTTGCGCACTATTGCTTGGTAAAGTCATTGGTTTATTCATTTTTGGTGAGCTGCACTCCCTGAGTGATATTTTGGAGCAGCTGCCCGCGGATCTTTTTATCATGATGCTAGTGGGCTTCCCGGTTAGTGTTATCGGCTGGTATCACGAGGAGTCGAAGTTTTTCCGAGCGTTACGACGTAAAGAAAAGCGCTTGAAAATGAATCGAGATAAACAAAGCTAACTCTGCATCGATCTTTGTGTTATTTAATCGTCTGATTCACATATTTCTTTCAAGTTATTCGGTATTTTGCGTTAGGCCTCGCAAGCATGTCATTAAACTTATTGCAAAAAACGACATCATGCATTCTGTTAGCCAATCTTGACAGGAACTCGTACTGCGAGGTGTTCCAGCAGCCTGAGGCTACTGGGCAGATAGAACGGAGGATATTATGGATAGTGAATCAATGCTTCATAGTCAGAAAATATATTTTTGTAATGATGAAGCGTTAGTCGAGCAGCAAACACAGTGTTTAGAAGTTCTTTACGATTACAATCAAACTCGGCCTTCTGAATCTGAAAAGCGTACAGAAATATTACGACGTTTGCTCGGCGCTGTTGGTGACAACTGCTATTTTGAGCCGCCGCTTCGAGCGAATTGGGGGAGGCATACATACGTTGGTGATAACGTGTATGCAAACTTTAACTTAACCCTAGTCGATGATACGTATATCTACATTGGCAATAGCGTCATGATTGGACCCAATGTGACACTAGCAACGGCAGGCCACCCGATTGAACCGGAGCTCAGAAGAGAAGTTGCGCAATTCAATATCCCTATTTATATTGGTGATAATGTATGGATCGGCGCTAACTCAGTGGTATTGCCTGGCGTCAAGATTGGAGAAAACAGCGTAATTGGTGCCGGTAGCGTGGTAACAAAAGATATTCCAAGTAATGTTGTTGCGGTAGGGAACCCGTGTCGTGTATTGCGAGAGATAGGCAAACATGACAAAGAATTCTATTACAAAGAGCGTCAAATCACGCACAACATGTATCAACGATAACAAAGGTAAATGCCCACGGTTTATACGGTGTCAGTATAGAAAAGTTAAAAAACGAAATTTAACATCAGGGTGTAAAGATTGGCGCTGTTATCTTCTGGTATCGATGAAAACGCTCCAGTATCGTTATTGTGGGCGTTAAACTTTTGCCATTCAGCATTCAGTGACACGTTATAATCTAGGTCGTATCTCACCCCAAGCAGATAGCTGTCCCCATTTTTTGTATCATTGTTATTAAACTGTTGGCCGTAAACTATGTAGGGCGTCAATTTATTCACGTTGTAACCCGTTGTTGCGTACCAAGAGGAGGAAATGTTGCTGGTTTGTCCTTCAGCCATTATCACAAGGTTATCAAGCTCATACCTTACTCCTAGAGAAAACTGGTCAATCGTGTTGCCTTTTTCTTTTAGAACCAAGCGGTCAATTAACATGGCTCCCCCTTCAGGTGTGGATTGCTTGGTATTGGAGAGAACCGTAGTTTGGTCATAATCGCCATGTAGATAAGAAAAGTTCAAACGGTAGGCATTTCCGCTGAGTGTTAAGTTTATTCCGGCTGTGTTGTCTGATTCGATCTTCAGTTCAGTCTCTTCGTTGAGGGTGACATCACTGCTGTCTTTAAACCCTATAAATGGCATTGCAGTAAGCATGATTTGCTCATTGAGGTCGTGATTCCAGCGAATGGATAAACCATTGTAAGCGGTGATGCCTAATATGCTGTCATACACTTCATTTGGTGGTCGAGCTTGGGTAAAAGCGTGACCGACATAATTATACTCAGACATCAAAAACAGCGGCAGCCTCAATCGTCCCCCACGTATCTCTATATTTTTATAGGTATAAGCTAAATATGCCCACTCTAATTGGGGCGAGCTCCAATGATCTTGCGGACGCTTGACTATCTGTGCGGATGCTCGAAATGCCTTGTAAAAGTAATCAAGCTGCAGGCCGAAGGTTGTGTCACAATCGTAGCAGGCTTCATCATGAATAAAGCGGTTGACGAGAACCGTTGTGGAGTTATCCGACTTAGACCAAGATGTCGAACCAAAACCACTCAAAGACAGGTGATCTGATAACTCAATGGTGGCTAAGCTCGGAAAGGCGACAACACTCAGTGATAACATGGTCAAATATTTTTTCATATTAATCCTCCGAGCTCACCACACACAAAATACGAGCATTTCCAGGCACGCTCGACGCAGGGGCATAACCAATCCGATTGGGCTTTTCTTGCATCCACATGATCAGCGCATCAATGCTAGAGTTTGCAATCACTTTGGGTGGTCTCGCTTTGCCTGAAAAAGACAAGCTCGCCCAGTGCGCGTTCATTTGCGCCAAGTTTTTATTGAGAAGGTAGCGATAGAACTCCGCTCTCTCCGCTGATGTCGCTGGCCAGTCAGATAGCTCAATTCTCTGCCCTTGTAAGAGTTGCGTTTTTCCTCTGTACAACTTTCGCGCTTTATTGATGGTTAGGGGCGAGAACTCACTATTAAACGAGAAAACGGCGTAGCTCTCTGCAGCAAGTACTTGACTATCTATGGGTAGAAGGAAAACAACAATGAATAGGTAGCGTTTTATGCAGCGCAAAAGAAAACAGAGGAGAGAAATGTCGCCGCTCATCATCGCTACCTATATCGCATTTTCAATCTGGTACAACAGCTTTTCTCTACGAACAGGCTTGGGTACATAAGCGTCCATGCCTGAATCGAAGCAGCGTTGAATGTCATCATCCACAACACTTGCCGTTAGCGCGATGATGGGAGTCTTAGGAAGACCTTTACTTGCTTCATAGGCGCGTATTTGTCGTGAGGCTTCGAACCCATCCATGATCGGCATCATGCAGTCCATCAAAATGATGTCAAACCCACCATCTTTTTGGAACATTTCGACCGCAACCTGTCCGTTTTCGGCCACTTCAAATTGATAACCTGCTTTGGATAAAAGCAGCGAAGCGACTTTTTGATTTACTCTGTTATCTTCGACGAGCAAAATCCGTTCTGAGCGAATAGGCGTCACGGTCGCTTCTGATTGTTCAGCATGCGAGGTTTTTTCAGGAGTGTGAGTGGTGTTTGTTGCCAGTCGCTTTTCATCAGAAACAATATTGGAAATGCGTAGTCCAATGGCTTTATCTAATTTCTCTTTCAACAAACCCGCTTTAAAAGGTTTGGGCACATAATCATCCATTCCAACATCAAAACACTTTTGAATGTCATCATCGACTACACTTGCTGTTAGCGCGATAATTGGGATTTTGACCGTCCGTTTTTCTTTTGCTTCAATTTGACGGATCATTTTGGTTGCTTCAAACCCATCCATCACCGGCATCATGCAATCCATTAGGATTAAGCAGTATTGATTCTGTTGAAACATATCTACGGCTTCTTCTCCGTTTACGGCGATATCAAAGTCGAAGCCCGCTTTTGTGACGTGTAATCCTGCGATTTTTTGATTGACGGTGTTGTCGTCGACCACCAAGATTTTTGGGAGAGTCTTAGCATTGGGTGTTGTTGTGTTCTCTTTGTTTGCTTGAGGGAAGTTTGCAGCACAAGTCTCAAGTGCTTTTACTAAGCGCTGTCCTAAGAGGGGTTGAGTGACCAATGCACTAATGCTGTTACCAAAATCACGCTGGGCACTATGAAGGTGTTTAATAAGACAAACTCGAACATTTTGCATGCAAAGTCTTTTCATTTCACCTAGATGTTTGGCTGCGGTATTTGGAGAAGTTTCTACGTTGATAACAATGATGCGCTCGTTATCAATCCACGTTGGCAGAGCATCCAGTGTATTTACTGATTGCTGAACATTGATGTGGAAAAAGCTCAACTCGTCACGCAGCTTTTGCTCCAAAGTAGGGTTGTTGCAAACTATCCATATATCGTTGTGATTAAGGGAGTGATAGCCATTGAACTCTTGAGTCACAATTGGAGCCGTAAGTTCGAAGAAAAATCGGCTACCTTTTCCTTTCTCGGATTCAAGCTGAATCTCACCGCCCATCAACTCTACCAGCTGCGTGCTAATTGCAAGCCCGAGCCCTGTCCCTCCAAACTGTCGGGTGGTGGAGTTATCTTCTTGGGCGAAAGGAGCAAATATCTTTTTTTGTTGCTGCTCATCAATACCGATCCCTGAGTCTTTGACTGAAAACTCGATGCTCGCTTCACCATTTTTGATTTCTCTAGTGATGACAGAGAGTTCAACGCAGCCTTGTTCGGTGAACTTTACGGCATTGGACATGAAGTTCATGATAATTTGGCGTATACGGTGATCATCCAACATAACGTGATAGGGCGTATTGCGGCTGATGCTGACTTGAACGTCGATGCCTTTTTCTTTCGCTTTCGGGGAAATAATAGAAGCAATATCGTAGATGGATTCACGAACACAGGTTGAATGAGGGCTGATAAGCAACATACCAGATTCAATTTTAGAGAAGTCCAGAACGTCATTTATTAGGCTCAACAGTAATTGCGAGGAGGTTTCTATCGTGTCGACATAATCACGCTGTGTCGCCGTTAGCGGCGTGTCTGACAAAACTTCTGAAATGCCAATAACGCCGTTTAACGGGGTTCGAATCTCATGAGACATATTCGCCAGAAAGCTACTTTTGGCTTTGCTTGCCTCGATGGCATCATCTTTCGCCTTTTCAGCATCTTCTTTGGCTTGAGTTAACTTTTGTCTTGACTGCTCACGTTCGTAACTCAGTTTTTTTACCTCTTTAGCAAACTTACTGAGCTCATCTTTCCCTTTGGTCAACTCTGTCAGTGGTGAGTTTTCATTGTTGTCCTCTTCGTAAGTGTCTCGACTTAGGAATTCGAGGACTAAATTCAAGTTGCCAGTGACTTTGCGCACTAACCTCAGTGTCAAACTCACAATCAGCAATGTCACGAGGCTCATTAGCGCAATGAAGCCAATGCGGTGCTGTGTTGTTTCACTGATCGTCTTGGATATATCCTTAATAAGTTGCTGTTCCATCTGGTCATCAACGTTACGTAATAAACTTAAGCGTTTATAAAGCGCAGATAACCCGTCATCTATTTGAGTGGGTGTCAATACTCTAAGGTTTGATGGCTGCAACAAATTGGCTCGAAATGCTTGGCTTTTAGCAAAGACATTATCGGTAAAGGTTTCGATGAGGAGGTTGACTTGCTGCTTATTCGCATTAAGTGTGACAAAGCGTTCAAACAGCAGTTGTTGGTTCTGGATTAATGATTGGATACTGGCTTGGATAGCTGGATCGTAAATCTGCCCCTGCTCTGTAGATTCCACTAAGTATTTGCTGAGTCTATGCTCTTCTGTTGACCAAAACATTAACCACTCAAGCTGCATCAATGAGGAGAGGTGAGTATTGGTTTCATAACTTACATGGCTGAAATAGACTCTATCCAAACTCAAAAGAATCTCTTTGAATGTGTCGGCACGCCACTCAGCAGCATCTAACTTATCTTCTGTATTATTGGACGAGAGCATTGACAGTGTTGCTTCTTCGAAATTCGTGAGCTGATTTAATATATCGGCATTGTCGCCAAAAACAGGTGAAGCTGTATCTTGTAAAGTTTGAACGAGCTGGCGGGTTTCTTGAGCGTTATTCGCGACCCTTGGATCGCTCGTCAAATAATACAGTGAGGAAACACGATCTATATATTGGGAGAAGAGTTGTGCTTTTTGAAGTTCTTGAGCTTGGATAGAGAGGTTTTGTACATGTTTACCTGCAAGAAGCAATAACAATAAGATTGGTAGTAGGACCAATCCAAAAAGTTTCTGCTTTACAGACAGGTTGTTCCAAGCAAATATCCCGACCACACGCGTTTCCATATCCAAAGAGTTGATATGAAAAGTGTAGTGTACCTATCTCAAATGTTGGATTTTAAGAGGAAATTCATACTTGTGAGATGGCGAAGTGTGACCGATATTGCAGAACGAATCCCCTTTAATTCAATGAACGCGATAAATTATTCAGTTAAGCATAGTTGCTGGCGGTTGAGTCATCTATTGCTTGGCGTTGTTGCTCAAACTCTATGATTTCTTCTGCCGGCACCGGTCTACCCAAGAAAAAGCCTTGAACAACGTCGCAGTGAAGTGATTCCATCCTTGTTAGTTGGGTCTGGGTTTCTATGCCTTCAGCTACCACTCTCATTCTTAGGTTATGAGCCATGGATATAATCGCACGGACTAATGAATCATCTTGTTCATTTTTTTGGATTTGAGCAATAAATGAACGGTCAATTTTAAGCCCATCAAACGACATTTGTTGTAGGTAGGCGAGGGCAGAGTACCCAGTTCCAAAATCATCTAGCCACACTTCTACGCCGTTAGCTTGTAATTTTTTGAGCACGTACTGCGCTTTCTCAATATCATCAATAAACAGAGACTCTGTCACTTCAACATGAATGGTTTTAGGGGGGACTTGATATTGTTGTAAATATTTCGAAAAGAGCTGACTTAAATCTTGGCGGTAGATCTGCCTAGGAGACAAATTTAATGCGATATGAAAATCAGCAGCGAAATGATCCGCCCATTGTGCTCGCTGGCTAATTGCTGTCTCGATGAGGTATTCACCAAGCTCTAAAATTAAGTCACTTTGTTCTGCAATCGGGATAAATAATTCTGGGCTAATATAACCCTTCTCCGGATGATTCCACCTAACCAATGCTTCAACACCAATCAACTGGTAGGTGTTGAGGTCGAACTGGGGTTGATACCAAAGCTCGAACTGAGACAAATCACGTATTGAGCGGCGCAGTTCTTTTTCTATGTATAAGCGCTGCTTCACTGTCTCATCAAACGCGGAATCGTATATCGTCATGATATCTTTACCGCGTCGTTTAGATTCTTGCGCCGCCAGTGAGGAGAGTTGTAAAAGAGACTCTGCGTTTGAGCCAAATTCCGGATACACCGCGACTCCAAGGCTTGCCGTAATTTGAATATCGTTCTCTTCCAAGTTAAAAGGAGAAAGCAATTGGCGATGAATATCGTCCGCTTTTTCTCTAGCGTGGAGGCTGTCTTTGCATGGAAAGACCAGCACAAATTCGTCAGCGCCGACTCGGCTTACGATGGTTGAAAGACGGTAAAGAGGCTGGAAGTAACTCGGCAAACGACCTTGAAGTTCTGAGGCGAGATGACCTAGCAATTTATCTCCGATGCTATGCCCGTAGTTATCGTTAATATGTTTAAAGTCATCCAGATCAATAAAAACAACCGCGAGTGAGGGTGATTTGCGGTTCGTTATTTGCTTTTGGATATCAATGAGCAACTTTTCTCGGTTAGGCAGGGAGGTAAGAATGTCGTGATACGCCATGAACTCCACCCGGCTTGTGTATCGGTTCACTTTGTTGGACATTTTGTTATACGCCGAAATAAGATCACCCACTTCATCTTTACTTTTTATATCAGTGATTGGCAGTGCTTGAGTATTTGACTCTGTAAATTGTTCTTTAAGTTGTTTGAGTGGTTTTATTAATGAGCGACCCAAAGCATACGCGATGGCACTTCCGAGCAGAACGGATATCGCACTGATCGTGAGCAGCAAGTTAAACATCTTTTGCTTATCGTTTGAGGTAAGCGCTTGTACTTGCGCAATGTTTTGTTCTTTCTCTTCTAATAGATGTGCTAGGTTGAGTTCAAGATACACCGCGCCCAGTGTGATATTCGATTGCTGAATCGGTGCAGCAATTTCTAATTGATGTTTAGAAAAAGAAATGAGAATTCTAGACTCTTCTATTGCTTTTAAAATAAAGCGAGAACGGTAATGAGGCTGGGCAAACATACTCAGCTGAGTCGTACCGTCGTGAAAGATTAGCCCTTCATTATCAACAACGTGTATCTTCGAGACATCTGGTTGGCTTAATGTCGCTTTAATTTGCTCGTACGCTTGGCTGATATTATCCGTATAGAGTGGGTCAAAAAGTTGTTTTGATAATAACTCTGCGTAAACCAATCCTTTTTGCTTGACGTAAGACTCTGTTTTTTCTTGTGAGTTCTCGGTGATTTGGCGGGTTAAGTTATTTGAGTACGTATCGTAACCATGCATGTATAGTGCGAGGTTTATCACTACGACAAACAGGACAACAAAAATGGTCGAGCAAATGTATTTAGTTTCGAGTGAGAGTTTGTGGAACATCAATCCACCTTCGGTAACAAGTGAATAGATGTTCGAACGGTATTTAAGGACGCGGACATTTCTGGCGTTAGAGCGGTGATCTTTTTCGTGTTTTGGAACTGTTTAAGTGCTAAAGCACCTTGCTGAGATGCCTCCATACCGAGCAATATTGACGTGATTTTATGTTGCTGATCTTGGCTTAAGGTCGGAGAGGCGAGAATTAAGTCTCTAGGTATTTCTACCGAGCGAGCGAAAATCGTTAGTTTGTCTTTCATGCTTTCTGGAAGATCTTTAGGGTTGCTCCAATTGAAATTGCTGAACGCTCCTGCAGTGGCTCTCTGCTTATACACCCATACTGAAAGGTTGATTTCATTCGATTGAGCCAAGTGCTCGTCAAGGAATAAATATCCAATACTGTCTTTGGCTGGTTTGTCATCGGAGGAGGGGAGGTATTCTAATTTCTCCCCTTGATTAAGCAGTGTAATAGCGGGTAAGTAATAGCTGCTGGTGGATGTACGCTTTTCAAAAACAAGTGTTTTTCCGCGCAGGTCAGAAATCGACTCGATACCACTCTCTTTGTGGGTAAAGAATACCGTATGATATTTTTGTAAACCTTTTTTCCAGCGTATGGCAATGGCTTGGCTACCAGACTCTGCCTCGAGGGTCATTGCATTGAAGGGGGTGGCTGTTGCAATTTGAACGGTGCCATTTTCAAGTGCCACCGCGAGCTGGCGATAATTTTTAAATACTTTTACTGCACCCTTGGTGTATCCGTATTCAGCCAAACCATTGGTCACGTACTGCGTAAAAGGCGTCGACTTTTTGATTTTGCTTTGAGCTTTATTGGAAACAATGCCAAACGTGAATGTTTTTTCAATATTTTCTTGTGCACTGACGACAAAAGGCGAACTCAGCAAAGTGAGTGATAACAGAGTGCAGGCAGGTTTCATCCGGCTTCAACTTCCTTCTGGTGCATGTCAGTAATATTTAGCATTTATCAATGCGCCCCAAATCAATAGTAGAAACAGTATGATGTACAAATTTCGTTTTACTAGCGCACTTTTATAATGTGACTTGGTCACTTATTCCGTTCAAATAGTACCGAATTTGAAGTTTATGTACAGGATGAATGTGTCACCGTGGGTTTTAATTCACTGGATTCTTAGTCAAGTTCAGTAGTGTCTGTGAGCGAGTACACCTTCTTTATCATGATGTCGTGTTAAGAAAATATCTCCAATTGCTTTTGATATTTTTTCTCGAGTGCTTCATTACCTGCTGCACGTTCAAGTTGAATCATGAGCTGTAAAGAGGGTTTCTTAACGCCATACATTTGATTAAATCTCATTAATCGAATTCTGGCTTCAGTGTAATTGCCGCTATCAATTTCTAGCTTGGCTAGCTGCAAAATAGATTTTGGCCTATGAGGGTCATGATCAATAGCTCGGGCGAAGTAGTATTTCGCTTTGTCTTTATCTTGTGACTTCAACGCGCAAAATGCGGCGTTTTCATAACTGGCCGGAATGAGATAGTAATAAGGCTGCTCAATGGCTCGATTAAACATTTGATCGGCTTTCTCGAAGTCACCCCGCTTGCAAAGAAAGGTGCCGTAGTTATTGAGCACGTTACCGTTTTTGGTGTGTTGGCGTAGAGAGCGTTTATACATTTGCTCGGCTTTAGCATCTTCGCCAACCGTTTCATAGTAGTGAGCCATCGATAACTGAGCACGATAGTATTGAGGTGCGTGGGTTAAGGCTTGTTGCAAGTTATCATGCGCGCGAATCATATTGCCGCCTTCTAAATAACCTAGGCCAAGTGCGATACGTGATTCTGCCATTGCTACAGGATCGGCTTTAACGACAGGACTACCATCTTTTTTCACCGTCACGCAGCCCACAAGTGCAAACTGAGAGATTAATAGTAGTGCACCGAGCTTTGTTGTTTTCATTCTTTGTCCCTACATCCCTGAATCTCCCAGCATGATATGAATTACGTAGCAAAAGCCTATTGAGGAAAAAACACTATGCGATCAGGTTTGCAAACTGGTATGAAAAAGCCGCCATATGGCGGCTTGGTTCACATATTACATTTAGGCATCATAAGCGCTTTGTTTGCGAGCTTTGAGGTTAATCGTCTTTAGTAAAAGCGTCTTCACTGAAGTGATCAAGATCATAAGGTGTTTGCTGGTAAACGCAGTAGTTCAGCCAGTTTAAAAAGAGGAGATGTCCATGACTTCTCCAACTGGCAATTGGTGGATTATCAGGATTGTTGTTTGGATAGTAGTTGACGGGAATGGCTGGTTCCATGCCTTCGCTTAAATCGCGGATATATTCGTTATGTAAGGTATGCGAATCGTATTCAGGATGCCCAGTAACAAACACATTTCTCTTGTCTTTTGTTGTAGCTAAATAAACACCTGCAACATCCGATGTGGCTAGGATGTCTAAGTCGGTATGTTCTTCTAAAAAGTGAGGTGAAAAGTCGGCATAGCGTGAATGAGGCGCTAAAAATGTGTCATCAAACCCACGTAACATAGGATGGAATTGATGATGAATCTGGTGATGGTACACGCCTGAAAGTTTCTCTTTACGCGTTTTTTTAGGTAGATCGTAGAGCAACTTCAGTCCTGCTTGTGCTGCCCAGCAGACATAAAGAGTCGATGTCACATGATCTTTTGCCCATTCCATGATGGTTTTTAGGTGGTCCCAATAAATGACATCTTCAAATTGAACCAAACCTAGTGGGGCACCAGTAATGATCATGCCATCGAAATTTTTATCTCTCACCATTTCAAATTGACGATAAAAAGTATCCAAATGTTCGGTTGGCGTATTTTTGCTTGGGCGGTTATCAATGCGTAATAACTCGACATTGACTTGTAATGGGCTGTTTGAGAGTAGACGCAAAAACTGAGTTTCAGTTTCTATTTTTTTGGGCATCAGATTCAGGATCAGCACTCGTAAAGGACGTATTTCCTGACTCGCAGCACGCGTTTCACTCATTACGAAGATGTTCTCTGTCCTTAGCACATCGGTGGCTGGTAATTGATCTGGAATTCTAATTGGCACGACTTTCTCTCCCTAAGCATAGTCAATCTAGACGTCTATACTTCTAAAGCTAACTTAATTAAGTTTAGATGTCGATACGAAATATGACTTTTCAATCTACTCTTTACATTATGGTAAACCGAGCTCGAAGCTGTCACACAATTGTGACTAGAGCGGAGTTTCTGATGAGATATGTTTGAAACGCTGGTCGTACTATTTGCTGGTAATTATGTGATCACGTTAATATGCGAAAGTGACTTCGTTGTAAGGAAGTCTCAGATTAATGAGCCATACTAAAAACAATCAGCTCACCAATATGCATTAAAGTGTGTATTTGGAAACATCGTCAGTGGAGGACATTATGTTCGGTATTTTTAAAAGAAAGACAAAAATTCAGAGCATCGCTCAAGAGGTTCCTAGCGTACTATTGCGCTTGTTTGGCGATAAAGATACTTATACGCCGAAAGAAATTGATCAAGCCCTTCAAGAGCTTGGTCATGATAAGAGCAAGGATCTAAGTCATTATCAGTATGCCTATGGAATGTTTGCCAATGAAGCTTCTTACGAGCAGCTAGGGCTGACGGATGAGTTAGGTAATTATGGTCACTTTCAACGAGAAGTGGGCAAGATGCTACTCAATACACCAGAGCCAATTGATATGCACATCTACTTTGAAATTGCTCGGCAGCACCAAAAAGCAGGCCTGTCGCTTACTCATCAAGAAGTGAGTGAAAGCGATGGCGTGTGAATGTCTCTATATTCAAGTGATCACGCTGTGAATCCTGCATTTTGAAGCTGCTTGAGTAAGAGGTATTCCATCGAGAGATGAGTTGGGTATAATGCGCGACCTAATTATCCGGACGTGTTGTCGGTTACATTTCTGTTGAGCGTTAATGCCTTATGTTCAAAATGCTTGTCTCTATGCCGCCAATGTTGGCGCTGTCGATCGCGATTGTATGTGAAGTGATTGCCACTTCCTATATTCCCAAAACAGAGCAATTTACGAAAATGATGCCGAGTACAGTCGTTCTGATTGGTTACGGCATTGCTTTCTTCTTGCTTTCCGTCACGGTAAAAACGATGCCTGTTGGGGTTGTTTACGCCATATGGAGTGGGGCGGGTATTGTTTTAGTTGCGACGGTTGGCTACTTTGTTTATGGACAGCGGCTAGATTTGCCGGCGCTTGTTGGCATTGGGTTTATCCTCACTGGTGTGATGATTGTTAACCTGTTATCCAAGACTGTAGGACACGGATAACTAACACAACTTGTGATGCCAAATAAAAAGCCGTAGCGAGAAATTGCTGCGGCTTTTTAATGTCAATCCAATAGTTAACTTACTAGTACCTCAAGCATTTTGCTTTGTTGACGATGTTTTCGATTGCGATACATCACGGCGGCGAACGCTGGGAGGCTAAATGTGATAAATCCTAATATCAGTACATATGCACCAGTTTTTGCGCTAATTCCTGCTGGCACGTCAAAAGATACAACAATCGTCACCAAGCAACTCATCAAGCCTAACCCAGCCACTAAACACATTCCTATTTTTCCGCCCGAAACTCGAAATGGGCGCTCAATATCTGCGTGTTTGTAGCGTGAGACCAAAAAGCTAACAAAAATACAGATGTACATCACCATATAGAGCTGAGTCATCAGGATATTCAATAACCACATGCCTTGATTGACGTTAGGAACAAAAATGAAAACCAAAGAGAGCACGCTAACAATCGTGCCTTGCAAGAGCAACAATGAGACGGGGGCTTGGTTGCGGTTTTCTTTGGCGAGCGACATCGGCATGAAACTATCTTTTGCGGCAACATGCAGACTTTTAGTTGGGGCGATTATCCAGTTATTCAGGCTTGCAAGCGTGCCAAAAACAATAGCAAGGGCAATGACAGGCAGCAGGAATGAGAGGTGCAGATCATCAAAAAAAGCTTTGAAGGCAAGTATCACTCCTTCACTCAAACTAGAATGGTCACTTGAGACGACCGAAGAAATAGACAGTGAGCACGCCGTCAGAGAAACCAAGATTAAGATTGTGGAGATCAGCAGAGCTTTGGGATAGGCTTTTTGCGGATTTTCGACTTCGCTTGCATAAGAGGTCGTGATTTCAAGGCCTGTAAGTGACAGAACTACCGCAGTAAAACCAGCTCCGATCCCATCTTGAGAAAGATCCGGTAACCAGTCAGATACGTGGCGAAGCGAGATATGAGACTCACTAGGGTGGGTATACGCCCAGTACCCGCCTAATCCGATAATCAATAGAATCGGAAATATCAAACCTAGGGTGCCGAATACATTTGTAATCAGGGAAGAGAGGCGCAAGCCAAAGATATTAACTAAAGTTAACGCCCAAAAAATTACATTAATCATCACCAACATAAACATGTTGTTTTGCGCCAGGTCTGGGAAAAAAGGGTAGGCCCCCGTTGCAACAATGAATGAAATTAAAGGTGGATAGTAAACAATATTTTCAGCGTATTGATACCACACGGTGGCAAAGCCAAAGTTTGGCCCTAGTGTTTCTTTGCCCCAAAGATATACACCACCTTGCTCTGGATAAGTGGTACTTAGCTCAGCACACACTAGCGCTGTAGGGACAAAAAAACAGAGTCCAGCAAGTAAGAAGAAAGAGATGGCATGGCTACCAAACAAAGCCGCCCCAGGAATGTTCCTTATGCTGTCGACCGAAGTTACGGTGATCATGATGATAGAAAAAACACTCAATTTAACGGCGGATTTAACGATATTGCTCATTCGATACCTTTAATGGATGAGCGCACAACTTCTAGGTTGTAAAAGTAGCGTGCTACAAGTAAGACTCGCGTATTGTAGATTCCTCATAAATAGTGGGTATATAGCGAAAAACGGTATGTATTTATCCGAAAATGAGCTGAAAACAACGCGCTTTATTTCTTTGGGATATAAACGAGTGATATGTCGGATAAATAAACACTTATAGCGGTGAATTAGAACCTTTGGGTAAAGGTTTGACTTTCCTCTAAGGTCAAGGAGTACATTAATGCCATATCGAAATGAAACGATGGAGAAACACAATGGGATGCTGTAACCAAGCGCCAAAAGGTGGCACCGGAAAGTTGTCTTACTTGTTCAGGGTAATGATTATCATGTTTATTGTTATTTTCATGATAGCTGCATTATGGGGTTAAAAAAACACCATTATCTAGCGCATTGAAAACACAAAGTTATGTTTGTCCAAACTTTATGAAAGTGCGGTAGATTAATCACTCCAATCGATGTTAACGTGGTGATTCATCTTTGCTGCTTTTTCATCCCCCTACATATTTCTGCAAAGTTCTTATTGTGTAGTGTGTCGAAGAACCATAGAATCCGCGCGCTTTAATTTATGTTATTAGCGCTATCAATGATAAAAGTGCAGTCCATTATCATTGTTTTTATCACTTATAGATGGGCACATCTGACAATACTCACATGAATAAATACCAAAAGCCTGAATTCAAGGCTGAATTTCTTTTGCCTCGTTACTGGGGAACCTTAATTATCATCAGCGTGATGTACTTACTCAGTCTCCTTCCTTTCAAAGTTCAGTTAGCATTAGGACGTGGCATTGGCCGTTTAGCTATGCGAATCATGAAAAAACGTCAAGTTACGATTAGGCGCAATCTTGAACTTTGCTTTCCTCAGATGGAAGAATGCCAACGCGAAGCAATTTTAAAAGACAATATCGACAATACAGGTATTGCGCTATTTGAGACCGCGATGGCATGGTTTTGGTCTGATAAACGGGTAAACAAACACGTTACGATAAAAGGAATGGAGCACCTCGAGGCTTTAGAAAAATCAGGCAAGGGGGCATTAATGTTGGCCGTACACTCGATGAACTTAGAGTTAGGTGCTCGTGCTTTTGGCATTAAAAAGTCTGGAACTGGTGTTTATCGTCCAAACAACAATCCTTGTTTTGATTACTTTCAATACAAGGGTCGTTCTCGCTCTAATCGTACGCTTATTGATCGCAAGAACGTTAAAGCCATGCTTGAAGCGCTTAGAACGGGTGAGCGGGTCTGGTATGCACCGGATCATGATTATGGAAACCGACGCTCAACGTTTGCGCCATTATTTGCCGTTAAAAATGCTTGCACGACGACAGGTACAAGTCTGCTGGTTGATTCGACAGATTGTGCCATCGTGCCTTTTACGATGGTAAGAGGAAAGGACGGACACTATACCTTGACGATTAGTGCGCCAGTCGACGGTTTCCCGAAAGAAGATCCTCAAGGTGCGGCAGTTTTCGTGAATAAGATAGTTGAAACGTCAATCATGGCAAGTCCGAGCCAATATATGTGGCTTCACCGTCGGTTTAAAACCAGACCTGAAGGCGAGGATTGTTTGTACAAGCCTAGACTTATCCCTAGCTTGGCATAGCATAGAAAGAGCTTAAAAAAGCCCAAGGAACATACGAACCTTGGGCTTTTACGTTCTATTCTTTTTCTATTTACAGGTAGCGGCCTTTTAGGTGCGCTTGGAAGTGCTTAGCATTTAGTGTTTCACCCGTTGCTTCTCTTACGAGATCATCCGTTGTTAATAAGCTGCCTTTACTCCAGATGTTCTTCGACAGCCAATCGAATATCGGCGTCAGATCGCCAGAGCGAATAACCGCGTCCACATCTACTGTTTGCTTCATTGCGGCCATGAACTGGGCTGCGTACATCGCACCGAGAGTGTAAGACGGGAAATATCCAAAACTTCCATCCGTCCAATGAATGTCCTGCATACAACCATTTTTGAAATTCCCTTCCGTTGAGAGCCCCAAATACGCTTTCATTTTTTCGTTCCAGAGCTCTGGTACGTCTGTATGCTTGATGGCACCGTTCATAAGATCACGTTCAATCTCATATCGAAGAATAACGTGGGCAGGGTATGTTAATTCGTCCGCATCTACGCGAATAAAGCCTTTCTCTACTCGAGTGTAGATTTTGGCTAGATTGTCTTTTTCAAATTCATCCCCAGAAAAATGCTTGGAAGCCATGTGAGCAAGGTGGTCGATAAATGCGTTGTTTCGTCCTATTTGCATTTCAAAGAAGAGCGACTGTGACTCATGAATTCCCATAGAGCGGGCTTGACCAGCTGGCGTTCCTGCTAAATTTTTTGGTAGCCCTTGCTCGTATCGGGCATGGCCAGTTTCGTGGACGATCCCCATTAATGATTGGACAAACTCGCTTTCATCATAACGTGTTGTAATACGCACATCTGTTGGCACACCGCCACAAAATGGGTGGACACTTTCATCAAGCCGACCGTGTTCAAAATCGAATTGAAGTAGCTTCATGACTTCCAGTCCCAGCGCTTTTTGTTTTTCCGCAGGGTAGTGCGCAGTTGGCAATAAGATGTTGTCTGATTGCTGTTTTTCAAGCGCTTCGTCTATCAAGGAAGGTAGCCACGTTTTTACGTCAGCAAAAAGCGTGTCTAACGATGCAGACGTTGTGCCTGGTTCATAAATATCTAGCATGGCATCGTAAGGCGTTGTGCCGTTTGCTTCGGCTCTAATTTGCGCTTCTTCTTGCGATAGCTTGACGACTTCTGCCCAGTTCTTTTCAAAGCCAGACCAGTCATTTTCTCCGCGTTGCGTACGCCATGCATGTTCACATTTGGAGCCAGCAAGAGATTGAGCTTGAACTAATGATTCTGGTAGCAAGTTAGCTTGTTGCCATTCACGTTTCATTTCTCGTAGGATGGACTTTTCACTTGCAGATAGCGTCTCTTCTTCTGCCTGAGCGAAAAGCTCGCCCAAGTGTGGCTGAGTCATCAATGAGTGGACGTGTACATCAAGCTCTGCCATAGCATTGGAGCGCGCTTCAGCGCCACCAGATGGCATGACCGCTGCTTGGTCCCAACCTATGATGGCAGAGAGGTGCTCAAAATTTGCCACTTTTTTGGAATGTTCAATGAGTTTTGTAAATGCTTTCATGTGACTACTCTTATTCTTTTGTTCTTTCCCTAAACACCTGATAACGGGTCCTTTACGTCGAGTTGCACGAAACAACCTGCGTTAATTTACTAATAATTAACAATTAATCGTCACTCATTGTCCATAAATTCACTCAGTTGTATAGCTCTCTTAAAAAAGAAGCTTGCGAATCTCGTGGATTGACGGTATTGATGACGGATTAACAATTAATTATCACGATAATATGGATATCTTGAATTTTGAGGCATTTATTATTGCCATCACTATTTTAACGCTAACGCCGGGTTTAGATACGGCCCTTGTTATCCGTAATACCAGTCGCGCGGGTTTAAAAGACGGATGTACAACCAGTTTAGGGATTTGCTTTGGCTTATTTGTGCATGCTTTCTTTTCAGCGGTTGGTATTTCGGCCATTCTGGCGCAATCTGCAGAGTTGTTCCAAATCGTAAAAATGATTGGTGCAGCTTATCTTATTTGGCTTGGTCTGAGCAGTTTAAAAGCCCTGATGTCGTCGAAGAATGGTTTGTCAGTGACTGAGCAGGTTCATGAAGTGTTTAATGGCAAACGCTCTTTTAGAGAGGGCTTTCTTTCTAACGTCTTGAACCCAAAAACGGCAGTTTTTTACTTGGCGTTCTTGCCACAGTTTGTGAATCCAGAAGGTTCTCCTTTGCTTCAATCAATGATGATGGCATCCGTGCACTTTATTATTGCGATGGTTTGGCAGTGTGGTTTGGCTGGCGCACTTAACTCAGCTAAGAGCCTGTTAAAGAATGCAAGCTTTATGAAGTGGATGGAAGGAGCGACGGGCGCTGTCTTAGTCGCACTTGGCGTAAAGTTATTGATTGAAAAGCCCGTGTAATGCGCAATATTTACCACCTTTTGATATTGCTCGTTGTGTTTATTACTGGCGTGGTTGGTGCCATTGTTTGGCAGACATGGCCACAGGTACAGTTTGCGCAACGTGGCATGACCTGGTCTTGGCACTGGGGCTATTTCGAGCCATTTTCCAATGGAATACAACAGACGCGAACTCAAGATACGAAACAGCTATTACTTCGACGTGTGTATATGAATGACGGTATTGTCGTTTTTGTCTCGACAACAATGGACAATAAATTTGAAGTTGATGTTGTAAAAGAGCAAAGCTGCGAACCTAAAACGACAACTTGGGCTTCAGTATCCGTCAACCATCAACGCATGAGACATGTGCCGATGGTTTGTGATGCACTGGGGCAGAGCTACTTTTATCGCTACATCGGGAAGCATCTTGAATCGATTGAAGTTGGGGTTGGAGATTCGTTCGTAACAGAGGCGTTTTCAGACTGGCCTCTATCAGAGCTGAAGTCGGATCAATTCAAGCAAAAAAATGCGAAGTTTTTTCAAGAACGTGGAGAAAAGGTTGAGCATCAATGGTTGAGAGATTAACCGCCTAGCTTAAGATAAAATAAAGCCCGCTGAATACCAGCGGGCTTTATGTTTTTTACCATTTCCAATTTACTTTCAGCGATTGACGGTTCATTACTGAACACTTGTCATGTCACTAAGCTTTTACTGCTTCAATTTCATCAGATTGCGATGCTGAGCTAAAGAACAGCTTGGTTTCTGCCAGCACGACGTGACGCAGTGCGATCAAACCGATTAGGTTAGGAATCGCCATCAGACCATTTACGATATCGGCGAGTAGCCAAATCATGTCTAGATGGAGGAACGCGCCTGATGCCACCAAACCAACGAAAATCAGCTTATAAGGAAGCACCGCTTTTGTACCAAAGAGGAACACAACGCAACGCTCACCGTAGTAGTTCCATCCAAGAATGGTTGTGAATGCAAAAAACATCAAACCAATTGACACCAGCATTGGGCCAAATGTATCCGCATTCAAACCTACCGCAAAGGCATGAGTCGTCATTGCTGCACCAGAAAAGTCGCTTTGCCATGCGCCAGTAAGGATCAAGGCTAGGCCCGTCATGGTACAAATAATGATGGTATCAAAGAAGGTACCTGTCATTGAAATCAGGCCTTGTTTCACACAAGAGTCTGTTTTCGCTGCCGCTGCTGCCATAGGCGCGCTACCCAAACCAGATTCGTTTGAGAATACGCCACGAGCGATACCTGATTGGATCGCCAGCATGATACTTGCACCTAAGAAACCGCCAGTCGCTGCTGTTGATGTAAATGCTGATACCAACACTAATTCAACGGCGTTGAACAATTGGTCTGCATTCATGATGATCACGCTTAAACACGCCAACACGTAAAATACAGCCATGGTAGGAACCACTTTTCCTGCAACGTTAGCAATGGATTTGATGCCACCCAAAGTTACGAAAGCAACCAAAAGAGTCAGTACAAAGGCAGAGAGCTCACGGTCAACACCGAGAGATATCTCACTTGCATCCAGAATCGCGTTTACTTGTGGAAACGTACCAATACCAAAACAAGCAACACCCAAAGCAAACACTGCAAACATGATCGCGAGGGCTTTTGAGCCAACACCGTATTGCAGATAGTACATTGGGCCACCAATCATTTGGCCTTTATCATCTACTCTTCGGTATTTAACCGCTAACAAACATTCGGCGTATTTAGTCGCCATTCCGAAAAGGGCGGCGAGCCACATCCAGAATAGGGCACCTGGTCCACCAAGTTTGATCGCGGTGGCAACACCAACAATGTTACCAGTACCAATCGTTGCTGAGAGCGCAGTACAAAGTGCTGCAAAGCTAGAAACGTCACCTTGTTTATCAGATGACTTATCTTTACTGAATACCATCGCTAGCGCTGTTGGGAGATGTTTAAACTGGATCAAGCCGAGGCTAAAAGTGAAGTAAACACCGGTACCCACTAGCAAAATAAGCAGTGGTGGACCCCAGACAAAATTATCGATGGTTTGTAGTAAAGATTGTAGGTCGTTCATGATTTCCCCTTAATAAAACAACTAATAAGGAGAAGAGGGAAAGGACGAGATCAACGATCTCTAAAAGAACTAAGCTATTGGTTGTAGGCGGGAAGGCCAAGCAAAATAGTTAGGTTGTAACTTTCCACTCCTCTGTCCTTTTGCCTGAGAGTTTCACCTTGCGTGAGTGCAAGACTTGCTCCTTCGGCGACCGATTTAACGGTTCTCTCCAGAGGTTCCTCCAACTACAGTCCCCGCTACCTAGGTAGCACCTGAAATAGTTAATTCTTCGGCGAGTTATGCTAATCAAATGTTAAAATTTGATTAATAACCACTCTCCTGCAGTCTTCATCGGAACAATTACTCAATTAAATGAGTAAAGGTTAGTTAATGATGCTGGTCATCATTAACGTGTGAACTCTATCATGTTTTTGGTCCATTTCAACACCCTATGTCAATTTATTTTCAACGAAATAACCCCACTTATTTTCACGAAGCTATGTTTACCCAAGTTTTTTGTGTGAGTAACTGCAAAAACAAAACTTATTGGGCTAGGGAATAGAACCAAGAACACACTTCAGAACGATAAATGTGTTTCGATTATTACGGCATAAGTTATTCAATTGAGAACACAAATTTGATTAAAATCGAAGCACTTATTTTAAAATCTACGCTAAGTTGACCTTATGGGGCGTATAAATGAGTTACAATAAATCTTTGTGAAACCGTCTATGGACCTAGGCAGTTTTTCATGAGTGGACAAGGAGGCGGTATGACCAGATTATTAGCCATTGCGGTGTTGATTGCAGTAGCATTTGTGCTGTTTCGTTATCGAACCAATGAAAAAGTCCAAAAAGCGACCGTTATAACATTAATTGGCGCCTTTCTGATTTATACAGCATCGATTATGTTTGCGGAATTGATCCGCTAGCAAAGTAAAAGAGTCCTTGGAGTAGTATACGGTGAGTTCTCAGAACAAGATGGAAGAACAAGACGACGTTGTTGTCATTGAAGAGCGTGACAAACGTACTCATATCTATATCGCGATTGCTGCGGTATTAGGCTTGGCATTTGGTGGCCTTGTTGGATCGATTGTCACTGCGAACAAGTGGGAATCGACTTATCATGTGCTAGAAGAAAAATACCAAGCGTTGACGCAAGATAAAACGCAGTTGGTGTCTCAAGTAAAAGTGCGCGAAGAAGCGCTCGACCAAGAAATACAAGATAAAGTCACTGAACTGCTCGTTGCGAAAGATGAAGCGCACGAGAAAGCGCTTAAGAAGTTACAAAAGCAATTGACTGAGGTCGAGAAAGTTAACTTGTCGCTAGAGTCTCAATTGAAACAACAGGCAGATAAGATCAATACGACGAAGTCGGAAAATGAGAAGTTGAGTCGTCAAGCGGATATGCAAGCGACTATCTTTGAACGATCGCGCGAGGTGTTTCAAAAAGAGCTGAAAATTTCGCAAGAATTGGAGTCTCTAGAGAAAGAAAGGGCGAAATTATTGCCTAAGATCGAGAAACTCAAAAAAGAGTGTGATGTATTTTTGGAAGGTAAATCTTGGGACGTGAAATCGGACGCGTGTGATAAACACGATGAAGCCAATTCACGACTAAGTCAGGTCGATCAAATGATTGAAGTTTATAAAATGGATCTCAAGCAAATCAAAGCAATAACTGAAGATATCGGCCTCTAGATCTTTTATACCTGATTTTGGAAAGTAAAAGGAGCTCTTTAAGAGCTCCTTTTTCGTTGCTAGCTTTAAACTCGGGAGCTAGCGTTTATTCTTAGATACGCGAGGCGTCATAGCCTGAAGCAAGCAGCAATTCTCGCTCATGTTTAATCAGTTGGGCGCGATCTTCAATCAGTTCATTGAGAGCTAGTGAGGGCTTGCCTGCTAAAGCCTTGAACGACTCAAAAGATTCCGCGGTGTCGATTTTTTCAATCATCTGACTGATGACATTACGAGCCTCACACGGGTTACTCGTAGTGGTAAAGTATTCCACTTGCTTTGCTGCCGATTTCATCTCTGTCAACAGCTCAAGTGGGCTGCTCTCTTTTGCTACTGCCATGTAGTTATCCAGCACGCGCTTTGCATAAAGCAGTTCTTTGAGGGGGATATCTCTTCCACTCTCGATTAGAGATTCGCTAAGGATCATACTTGAGCTCATGGGCATTCCTTCTTATATACAACGCAGCTTTTGATGTTTCCCTGAGTCTAATTTATTGAAGTCACATTGGGAATGGGTAAAAAGCATTTTTAACGCATTTTTATTCACTAATGAAAACGCGAATGCGATGTTTATCCGGATCGGTAGCCACAAAATTTAAGCCATACACCGAAGTCATTGGTGGTTGAGCAAACTCAACGCCCATGTTTTTCCAACTGTTGTAAACGTGCTCTAACGTATGGCGGTTGCGCACTGCAAATGATAACTCGGTGCCACCACCTTTGATGTCGCTGGAAGGGGAAAGAACATCACTTTGCTTGAGTGTCAGTTTTAAGCCATTTGCGAGTGGCATAGAAGCAAATGTTGGAGACAAAAACGTGACCTCACAATCAAACAGTTTCGAGTAAAAAGCTTGGCTTACTTGGATGTCCTCAACATAGAGAACGAATGAATTGATAGTTAGCATGGTCTGTTTCTCAATTTACTAGAAGTATGAGGTTGAATCTAACGGAAGGCTAAGACAGGTTTTGTCAGTAGACCAAGTTAAAGTACCTTGTTTGAAATAGTGAGAAGTATCACTTTCAATTTTATTGGCTCAGGATCGAGCATATGAACATATCGTTTGCTTTGTATTTGATTCCATTTATCTTCTTGACATTTCCTTGTCAAAAGCAATCCCGTTCATATGTGTAAAACGATTAGTTTACTGTTAATTATTATTTTTTGTGTTACATGTTCATTAAGTATTTCAGCAAAAAATATAGAAAAGAAAGAAAGTCAAATTTTAGCTATCAATGAAATTAATAATAAAGAAAAAATTCGTGATCTTACAGAAATAGAAAGAGTGAGCCTTTCAACTATCTATCTTCTTTACAAAAATGGAGTGATAACGGAGAGTGAAGCAAGCCAAGAGTTTGGACACTTTCTCGAAAATGAAGACAGAAAAAATGCTTTATTGAAACTCGCTCACATTGATGACGCTCAAAAAGAACTGAAGCAAGCCGAAGAAAGCAGTGACTGGGTGAAACTATTTAACTTAGTTAACTTGATGAAACTATGTGGAGTGTTGCTTCTTATCGCTGCTGTTGCTTATTTTATCGCTCAAACCTACGAACTTCTTCAAGATATCGGTAGGGTATTTTGGCGACTTATTTGCACATTACCCGCGATTTGTTACCAGATTCTATTTGTTATCATTGGCTTAACCCTAGCCTTAGTTCCAATGATTATCAGTATCTCAGAAGCGCAATATGTTGTCATTTTTGGTGTGTTGCTCGCTTATGTCGCACTAGTATGGTGGACTATTCATTACGAAGAGCAGTCAGAAATTCTCCTAGAAAAACTCTCTTTGGGTTTACCAATTGGTATGGTTTGGTCTTTTTATCATGCTATTTACTTTGGCTTTTTTGCCATCCGCGAAGAGATCGCATTTTTACAGCTAGTGACATTTGCATGGGTTGTTCTTGGTATTGCAGTGGGAATTTTTAGGTTATTTAACTTTGAAGACAAACCTTACAAAGGAACAAAGTGTTTTTCTTTAGCGTTATCATCGACCATTGTTACTTGCATAATACTATTCTTAAACCAGAGTTCAGATTGGATTACGCCATATTACAAATTTACTTATTATGGGTTAGTGCCATTGCTGTTGTTGTCCTTTTCTATTTCGGGTTTTTATCTACAAAAACCAAGTTGGGTTAAAAAAATTTCAAATATTATGATGTTTTCACTCCTATTTATTAGCGCACCCTTACCAAGTTTTGGTCTGGATAATTTGTACGCTATGATTAATAGTGGTGTATTTGCCTATGGTTTTATCACGATAACAACGATGGTATTTCGGGTCAGTTTTCTGTTTGGCTTGATATCAACAAGCCTCGTTGTTTACGTGTTGGCCTTAGTCATCGAACACAATCCTGAAAAGTTCATGCTCTACATATGACTATGATTTTCTAGATACAAAGTGTGCGTTCCTCCATGTACTCTAAGAGTGAAGAGTCTTACAGAATAAAGAAAAGGAGCCATTTGGCTCCTTTTTAACTGAATCAGCAGATATTAGTTGGTACATTTCGAAGCGTACCAGTTGTTTTGATACGCCTTAGATGCAAACAATGCGTTTGCTTTTGCGCGTTCAATAACGGATTCATCGACTTCTAGCGGTTTCATGGTTTGGCTTTCAAAGTCGTATTCCATGGTCGACACTTTTTCACCAGGAGAAAGCACAACTAGGTTGTCACGCGTTAAATAACCAAAGTTTTTGTCGTATTGCATCATTGCGCGTTCATCTTCGCGAGCCAGTGGTTTCGTTAAGTCACGACCAATCATCGGCGTTTTGGCGTCTACGCCAATAAGAGACAACAGCGTAGGCGGCATATCTATGTTGTTTGCGATACGGTCATCTTTACGTGGTTGAATGTCTTTACCAATGATCAATGCAGGAATGTGGAAGTGCTTAACTGGAACCAAGTTAGCGCCAGACACGCGGGCATCGTGGTCTGCAATGACAATGAAAATAGTATCATCCCAGTAGGATGAGTTTTTCGCTTTGTCAAAGAACGTACCCAAAGCGTAATCTGAATATTTCACCGCGTTGTTACGCGTCATGTGTTCGGAATCGTATGGCTCAATTTTACCTTTCGGATACTCATAAGGACTGTGATTGCTTGACGTAAAAACTAAGCTGAAAAAAGGTTTGTCGCTTTTTGAAAGACGTTCAAACTCTTCGTCTGCTTTGTTGTATAAATCTTCATCACTGACCCCCCAAGAGCCAACAAAGCTTGGGTTATTGTAATCATCTTCTTCGACGATTTGATCAAAACCATTACCGAAGAAGAAGGTTTTCATGTTATCGAAGTTTGCTTCACCGCCATAAATAAATTGCGTGTGATAGCCTTGTGCTTTGAGTAAGTCTGCGATGGTAAAGAAGCCTGTTTGGCTTTTGCTTAGTTTCACCACTGCGCGAGAAGGGGATGGTGGAAAACCCGTGGTTACGGCTTCGATACCACGAACAGAACGAGTACCCGTTGCGTACATTTGCGTGAACTGCCAACCTTCAGCCATGAGTTCATCCAGGTTTGGCGTAAGAGGCAGACCACCCAAAGAACCCACAAATTGCGCTCCTAAGCTCTCTTGTAGCAAGATCACTAAGTTCTTACGTTTACCATGGTAAGTCGCGGGGTTACTGTTCATGGTTGGAAGTAATGTTGGATCAAAGTCGGACTTTTTTGACGAAGCGCGAACGAGATCCAACATCTTTTGATTATCCATCTTGCCGTAGAACTGCTCTGCGCTTTTTTCTGACTTCATGCTGTTGACAGCAAACAGCAGTGAGTAAGATGAGTTTAATGCTAAGTCGTTAAGAAGTGGATCGTTAGAAAATGCCACCATGGCAGGGTTTAGCGGGCGGTGGCCTAAAGACGAGCGTGCGCCTGCAACACCAAGAAGCACAACAAAAATGGCTAATAGTGGGCGCCACTTCCAGTTGATCTGCTGTGCATTGTCGGTCAGTTTTTTGCTCCACTTCCAACCCAAAACTAGAGTTAATGCCGTGCCTAACGCGCCAAAAAACAGCTCTAGCTTATAGCCAGTCCAAAGCATGCCCATGACCTCTTTCGGATAGATAAGGTATTCCACAAACAGACGGTTTGGGCGTAGGTCATATTCTTGAATGAATGGTGCCGTTGCCAGTTCCATGTACACGAGAGTCCAAAGCCCTAAAACCATCCATATGCGCAATATCCATTTCCAGCATTGCCCAATCTTGCCGTTTAATGGCATTAGGGCAGAAAGCAGTGCAGGGAGGATGAATAACCAGCACAGTGTTGCAATGTCTACGCGTAAGCCTTGGCCTAGGATGTAAATTAAGTCGTTGAAAGAGTCAATTCGATCAAGTTGCCAAAAGGCGAGCAAAACGCGTGAGATAGACAAAAATATAAGTGAAAACAAAGAAAAAGCAGCAATTGGCTGCAAAGGCCCCCACACAGAGCCCTTAGATAAGTTTTTCATATTTATTCGAATAGTTTAATTGTTATGTTGTGTTGTTTTTAACAAAGCAAGCGTGAAATAAACGTGAATTATAATGTGGGTTTATGGTCGAGTAGTGTAAGTGTTGGTATGTCTATGTAAGTGTGGAATGAAGCTCATGTTCGGCTAGAACATAAATTAAACAGGTTATGGTCTGTATCGCTTTTGTTAGCACTTTGGGAAAGTGACGACAAACGTATTCCTACTATTTTCTCTGGGAATGAGCTCAAGTGTTGCACGGTGTAGTGCTGTAATGTCTTTGCAAATTGACATCCCTAAACCCGCACCGTCGCCATGTTCGGAATGACCCCGATAAAACTGTTCGAAGATTCTTTCACGAGTTTCTTTCGGGATTTCTGGACCAGTATCGGAAATTAAGACTTTGATTGTATTATTGTTCTCTGTGACGCTGACTTTTATGTCACTGTGCTCGCCGGAGTAACGAATCGCATTATCGACGAGGTTACGAAATAACACCTCTAACAACATTCGATCACCGGATATAGCGATGTTGGAAGATGATAAACTGATGTCTTGCTTATGCTTCAATGCTAACGGTGCCAAATCAGCAACAACGGTTTGCAACAAAGGGGTTAGCTCAACGGTGTCGAATACAAGTTCTGATAAGCTATCTACTTTAGCTAAAGTCAGTAGCTGATGGATAAGGCGGTCAGTGCGTTCAATGCCTTGCAGAATGTTGTGTAAATCTCCTCTCAGTTGCTCCGGATCATTACTTTCAAGTGCATTTTCTACGTTAAGACGAAGGATTGTTAGTGGGGTTTTTAGTTCATGCGCTGCAGCACGTGTAAAGCGTTTCTCTCTTTGCCAGGCTAACTCTAGTTCAGAGAGGAGCGAGTTGAGCGAATCGACAAGTGGTGCGAGTTCAACGGTGTTGTCTTTTACATGAATGCGATCTAATCGGTGTACGTTTCTTTGTGTGATGGCGGTGCGCAGGTCGTTAATCGGTCGGAAATGTTTATCGATCAACCAAAACAGCAAAAGCAACAAAGTTGGTAGTATCAGCAATTGTTCTATTGATGTGGATAGGGCAATTTCGTGGATGATCTCTTTACGTATCTTGTATTTTTCTGCAACCACGACGTATTCATTATCATGTTTTGTTTGTGGCAGTGAAATCTGAAATGTACGCCATTGTGTAGCGTCTTTTACGATATCAGCGTAGCCGTTATTATCAAAGGACGTAGAGAGCGCGTGCAAGGTTTGATCAGAGCTCCAGAGCAGTGTGTTGTCTCGATAGAATTGAAAAACCAAGTTTTGTTCATAAGGGTGGCCGAACTTTGTGACATTGTCGTCGTCAGACTTTGACATTGACTCAATGTTTTCCATCCACTCATTAAATAATTCTCGATGGTTAGCGAGAGTCCTCTCTTCCGTTGAAATTGAGAGCGTCAGCAACATTAATTTTGCGGATTGTCCAAGCCTAGCGTCATAAACTTCTTCGACCTCGTGCTTCGCAGATTGGAAACTGAAATAAAGTGAGATGAGTAAGAGAACACTTACCAACACGCCTACTGATAGAGTTAACTGACGTTTGATCGAGTACGACTTCTTATCTTTCAAGAATGTACCCCACACCGCGAATATTTTTAATGACCACTTTGGGCGCTTTTTTACGCAAATTGTGAATATGAACTTCGATAGCGTTGTCGCTTGAACCTTCATCCCAGCCGTGTAGTGATTGTTGCAATTGCTCCTTACTTTGCACGCGTCCGGCGTTCGTCATCAAGCTGGTGAGGATTTTAAATTCATTGCGTGTGAGTTTAAGCGGCGCGTCATCGTAGCGAATGCTTTGTTCCGATAAGGATAAAGACAACTGTCCAACTTGAATGATTTCCTCTGCACTACCGGATTGACGGCGAATCAACACACGCAAGCGAGCGAGCAACTCTTCGAGTGCAAACGGTTTTCCGAGGTAATCATCTGCGCCGCCATCAAGGCCTTGAACGCGATCGCGAATGTCGTCTCGGGCGGTAAGTATCATCACGGGGAGCTTAAATCCGCCTTTGCGAATATTACGCAGAACTTCCAATCCATCGATATCGGGGAGAGTGAGATCCAATATTACGGCGGTGAACGCTTCTGTTTTGAGTGCGCTAGTCACGCCATAGCCTTTTTCCACCCAATCCACGGTGTACCCATGGCGACTTAATGAAGTCACCATGGATTGACCGAGTAGTTTGTCATCTTCTACGAGTAATAAGCGCATGGATTATTTCAAACTCCCAAGAGTCGCTTCAATTTCCAGTTTTCGACCTTTATCAGCCAAAGGTCGGTCAGGGCGAGGTGACGCCTGCATTGCGCGAGTCAAATACACTTTCGCTTCCTTGTCTCGACCTTCTTCTGCAAGGAAGTCTCCATAAAAATAGTTCGGATCGATGCCTTTTGGATTGATCTCTAACGCTTTTTTCAACATTTCTTCGGCTTTATCGTCATCACCAAAGCCAATTGGCCAGCCCGGAACTTTGTAATACAGAGAACCTAAACTGGTGTATGCAGATCCATCAAGCGCTTGCGGTGACGTTGCGATTACCCCTTCGAGTAAAGATTTGGCTTCTTTGGCGAGTGATAGTGCACCCAAGCCACCTTGAGCACCAGCCAGCGATGCTTTATTGATTGCCAGCCAAACAGTGAGTTCGGGATTGCCCGGTTCTCTGTCGAGATAAATACTGGTTTTGGCAATCGCGCGATGGAAGCATTGTTCCTTTTCGTCACCGTCAGGCGTGCTGTACTGACATTCCGCCCATTTCTTTTGAACCTGTTGCAGTGGAGCATTACCTGCCAACGCAGCGGTCGAAGCTAACGTTGAACAAATCGTCAAAGCGCAAAGTAGTTGTTTGGTATTCATCGTCCATGTCCTCTTCAGTGACTGACTCGGTTTACGTATTGATGAATGGTTTCTTGCTGCTTACGAATCGCAGAAGAAACCACGCTTGGAAGCAGTTGATTGATGCGCGCAAAAAGCTTTTCTGGCCAACCAATCCATTTCGCGGAAATTTCTTTTTCCAACATGGTGACAACGTGATCGGCTACAACTTGCGGTGAGTCCGTTTTATTACCCAGTTGTCGATTCATTTCATTGACGGCATCACTATTGAGTGAGGTTTCTGTCGCCCTTGGTGCCAAATACAGCGCACGGATTCCGGTTGCGAACAGCTCTCTGTCGAGCGATTCGGTAAAGCGGTGCAACCCCGCTTTTGCCGCGCAATAGGACGTATAGCCTGGGTAGCCAATTGAGCCGAATGTGGAACCTATATTGAGAATCACCCCAGGCTGCTTTAACCACGTCAACGCCGACTGGCACAGCAGCATCGGCGCAACGAGATTGAGTTGGATTTCGTCTGCAATCTGCGTTGGTCGTTTGTGGCTTAACAACGAGAAATCGTTGCTGCCCGCATTGTTAATTAGTGCGTCCACTTTTTGATGTTGGCGCGCTCGATCTTTAATCGCTGTTAATCCTTCTGATGAGGTGATGTCTGCAACGACTAGGTTATGGCGCTCTGGATTCGACAGTTCACGCTGTAGTGTTTGCAAGCTCTCTTCGTTTCGCCCAACAAGAATGAGGCTGGCACCGCGTTTTGCTAACTCTTGCGCGATGGCTTGCCCAATTCCGCCCGTTGCGCCTGTCAGGAGAATGGTGCTGTTGTTAATGATCATGCTTCACCTCACGCCGCTTGTTGGGTTGAGAAAGAAGGCAAAGAACGCAGCATTTGTCCGTACAATGCGAACACCATTTTTGCGGAGTCGATGATGACTTGTTGATCTTCCACTTTGGTGATTTTGTTCATCAGTGATTCAAAAAATTGCAGATGATCTTGGTCTAACACGCTGTGTGAAACTAGGTAAGTCATTGCAGAAGGCGGTAGGCTTAGCGTTGACTGGATTTTTTCAGCCATTTGGCCACCAATGCCGACGCTGGTGCCTTCTAATACCCACACCATGCCAAACAGCGCGAGTGGGTTGTGGCGGTCAATGTTGTGGTAAAGGTAGGAAACCATCAGTTCAATCGGTGCACCTACTTGACCTACATCTTTGTTATTGCGCACTGCTTCGGCATCGCCGCCGCACGCTTTGATGTCATTTAAAATCCATTCTTGATGGCCTTTCTCTTCCTCGATGTACTCGGCAATGGCATCTCGTACCCATTCGTATTCGCCAGATAGTCGGCCTCCACACGCCATCAGCAAGGGAACAGTGTGCTTAACGTGATGGTAAGCTTGGGTTAGAAATGCGATATACATATCTTTGGAAATGTTGCCTTGTTGAACGTCTGCGATGACTGGCGCAGTTAACATTGCTTGTTGAGCAGCGGCAGTGCTTTGTTTGAGTTGTTCGAAAAATAAAGTCATAACCTTCTCCTTAAGAAGCCGTTAACTAAGATGCAGTTTGGAAAGACGTAATGTGTTGCTGGAAGGGCAAATCGATGCGTTGGATCTTTTGCGCTTGCAGCGTTAATTCAGGC
The DNA here is from genome assembly GCF_000024825.1 of Vibrio antiquarius. NCBI lineage: Bacteria > Pseudomonadati > Pseudomonadota > Gammaproteobacteria > Vibrionales > Vibrionaceae > Vibrio > Vibrio antiquarius. The sequence continues at coordinate 2,218,001 of NC_013456.1, read as the reverse complement.
GTTGTGCTCGCTAATAACTGAGCCACATCATGTTCGATTTGATTTCGTTTGAGCTTGCCGTTATCCGTGTACCAACCAGAGATGGTTCGGGGGTTGTCAAACAGCAATAAGGTTCGGATTTGAGCGTAATCGGGTAGGGTTCGGTTTAATGCATGAACCTTTGCTTCGACGTCTTCGCTATTGGCAATGACAGCGCATAATGTTTGTTGGTTATCGCCCGTAACGATTAGTGGCGTCATCGGCAAAAACGCCAACGCTTCTGATTCAATCCATTCCGGTGAGACATTTCTGCCGTATGCGGTGACGATAAGGTTCTTCTTGCGTCCTGAGAGAGTGACAAAACCTTGCGCGTCAATTTGGGCTAAGTCGCCAGTTGCTAACCATTCTTGAGTAAACGGCTCATTCAAATAACCAAGAGCAACGTTGCCTTTGACGAGCAGTTCACCATCTTCCGCGATACGAATCTGAGTGTGCGGAAGCGGTTTGCCACACGTTCCTGCTTTAAATGTGGCTGGTGTATTCAAACAAACGACGGAGCCACATTCAGACAAGCCATAACCTTCAAACGCAGGGATGTTCAGCGCATGCGCGGTGTTAATCAGTTGCGACGACACTCTTGCGCCGCCAACGGCAACAAATTTTAGAGAATCTACAAGAGAGGGCTGTTGTTTCGCGATGGGAATGAGCGCAAGCAATAAAGCCGGTGTTAGTACTAAGCTTTCTGGTTTGATGGTCGCTAATGCTTGTGCAAACAAACCCGGTTCGAATTGGCTTGAACCGAGTAAGCCGGTTTGTTCTCCGGGTAAAATATATGACGTCACGCCCAACATGAGTGGAACATAAACGCCTGTTATGTTCTCGAGAAGCGTCGATAACGGAAGCAGCACTAAGTGCGAGTGCGCCGCGCTGTTTACTGCGTCGGCGAGCGATTTCGCCACCAAACACAAATGATCATTGCTTAAACACACACCTTTAGGCTGACCAGTCGAGCCAGACGTAAATGTGATTTTTCCGGTTTCTGGTAGATAAGCTACCTGTGTATCTTCATCTCCCAACTGGTTACGACGCAGCAAAGGCAAATTGGTAATGGAAAACGGATGGTCTTGCTGATTAAAGCTTTGCTTAGGGTTAGAAGCCAACCATGCTTGCCAATCGCCGACTAAAGCATCGACGCGTGATTGCTCTAACGTATGTTCAACCTGTGCATCAGAGAAAAAAGTCGGAATAGGTACGACGACTATGTCTGCCGCCATCGCCGCCAAATCAACAATGGCCCAATTGATGCTGTTTTCTGCGCGTAGCGCGAGTGCTTTGATGTTCTGTGCAATAAGCTCGGCGGCAACGAGTTCGATCTTGTTTAACAATTCAGAGTAAGTCAGTTCAACGGTTTGATTCGCTTCGTAGCCGACAAGTGCTACTCGATCTGGTGTCGTTTTTGCCCATTTTGTAATGGCATCGAGGAGAATATTCATACGTCACCTATATTCTGGAGTGGTGTTTAACCAAGTTGTTCTGGCTGTGTTTGCGGTTTTAACGACGTTTACTTTTCTATCTAGGCTTGTTTGCGTTTTCTTTCTTGGACTAATCGAAGGCGCTCTAGTCCTTTTTGCAAATTACCAGCTAACACACGCGGTTGATGTTCGTAGTACGAACCCCAAGTGGACTTGGCATAGGGGACTTTATTTTGATCGGCCTGCGCGATGATATGAGGCTCCAATCCTAGACGCGCCATCATTGCGTGAAGAGGGTCTGTCGCGGTGAAGATGCACCATTCAAAACCGAGATTGACCAGCATTTCTGCGATCAGGTAGAAGTGCAGAGATGACATGCCCTTAGCGAAAGATGCCAAGTGACCAAACTCCACTAAGTTCGAACGTTTTACGTCGCAGTTAAATACGTTAGAAACCAGCTTTTGAGCGTCGTCTTCTAAATACTGTTCAAGGAACAAGGGCTCATCTTCGGCGATGCGAAAGCCGCATACGGAAATAATTTGAGCGCCTTCAATGAGGGTTAAATACGCCGGCATAAATTGTTTCAGCTCGGCAAAGAATGCTTCTTGATAACGCTGAGAAACATGCTCGATAACTTGGCTCCAAAGCGGATGCATTGGATAGACGATGTCTAAAGTAAAGCCATCTGCAGAAATTTGTGCATGGTGTTTCATGAGCGCTTCCTTTGTTTGATTGGTTATCAACAAAATAAAACGCGAAACTTAAGAAATTCTTAAGGAATGAAATTAAGTAGAAACTTTAAGAAAATACTGAGGAGCAAGGCTCAGTATTGTTGCAATCCTTTTTACTAATGTGAATAAAATAAGAGCCAACCGATGTGATCGGTTGGCTCTAAAGTTAGGTGTCACGTATTTTAATGGTCGTGTCGGTTACATGGCTGCTTTTTTAGCTTCGTCTACCCATGCGTCGAACTTTTTCTGGTTCGCTTTGATCCAGCCATTTACATGAGACTCGATGTCTGCTGAGCTGTTCTTACCTTGGCTCATCATCATATTCTGCGCACTAACATCATTGATGTTTAGCTTGATGATTTCAAACAGCTTCGCTGCTGCTGGGTTCTTTTCAGTAAACTCTTTGTTCGCAACGATGCGCATAGAGTTCATCTCAAAGCCGTAGTTCTTACCGTTCTCTAGTGTTGTGTCGATGTCCTTACGCTCACCAGGAAGTGAAGAGAATGGCACTTCTAACCAAACAACATCTTTACCCGGAACTAAGACGCCACTTACCCAGTAAGGTGTCCAAGTGTAGTAAAGAATCGGATCGCCTTTTTTGTAACGAGAAATCGTGTCAGCGATAATCGCAGCGTAGTTACCTTGGTTGTGCGTTACTGTGTCACGAAGCTTGAACGCATCCAACTGATGCTCAACGACCATTTCACAACCCCAACCTGGGTTACAACCTGTTAAGTCCGCTTTACCGTCACCGTTGGCATCGAAAAGTTTCGCCAGTTTTGGATCTTTTAATTGACCAATATTTGTGATGCCATATTTTTCAGCGGTTTTTTTATCGATCAAGTAACCTTGAGCAGCACCACTTACATATTGACCTTTGCGGAAAAACTTATCATCACCGCCAGACATCGTGTACTTATCGGCGTGAAGAGGGAACCAACCTACAGCTAAGAAAGTGGCGTCGCCTTTAGCAATAGAGGTATAGCCTACGTTGTAATCGACTTCTTTAGTCGGTTTTACGTCGTAACCAAGCTCTTCAAGTGCACGGTTTACGATCAATGTTTGAAACGTTTCCTCTGCAACGGTTGATTGAACTGGCTGAACAGTCACACCTTCACCCGGTAGTTCGCTTGCCACACCATAAGTTGAAAATGCGATAGTACTTAGAGCTCCAACAGAGAGCGCTTTCTTCCATGAATTATTCATTGATGTTTCTCCTAAGTTTTAGATCGTCTTGGTTCGTCTTTGTTTTCAGTTTTAATAGGTATGAAACAGGACCTGTGTGATACCAGCGAAGCTTGGTGTTACCCGCATTAACCCCTAATACTTGGGTAATACGGTCTAATAAAATGGCAAGAATTACGATGCCTAAGCCACCGACAGCAGCAAGACCCATATCAAGTCGGCCGATACCACGAAGTACCATTTGGCCCAAGCCGCCAACCGCAATCATTGAAGCGATCACTACCATAGAAAGCGAAAGCATCAAGGTTTGGTTTACCCCTGCCATAATCGTTGGTAACGCCAATGGCAATTGGATGCGGTAAAGCATCTGTTTTTTGTTTGCCCCGAAAGAGTGGCCCGCTTCGATCAGCTCTTCAGGTACTTGCTGAATCCCTAAAATAGTCAGGCGCACAACGGGAGGCAGTGCGAAAATGATGGTTACTACAACGCCAGGAACGTTACCAATACCGAATAGCATAACGATTGGCACTAGATAAACGAACGCGGGGGTCGTTTGCATTGCATCGAGTATTGGTCTAACAAATTTGGCTGCGGTTTGGCTTCTCGCCAACCATATCCCCATCGGTAGCCCGATAAGCAAACAGAAGAAGACGGCGGTTAAAACCAGTGCGAGCGTTGTCATCGCCTGTGACCACGCACCAATTAGGCCGATAAAAACAAGGGATACAAGTGTTGAAAAACCGAGTTTTACATTGGAAAACTGCCACGCCAGCAAAAATAAAATGAGCACCATGATAGGCGCAGGTGTAGACACCAAAGCAGTTTCAAACGAGGTAAGAATAAAGTCGATTGGAACTCGAATTGCTTGGAAAACAGGACGACCATGTTCCACCAACCAGTTCAATCCCGATTCTACCCAGCTATCAAGTGGTAGAACCGCATCTTGGAATGGGTTCATAATGTCGAATGGCGCTTGCTCTACAGTTTCTGAGCTTAACCAGTCATTACTTGGGGCAGCGTCAGCACCTACACCTTGTGACCAAGGATCATCTTGTGCAGGAGCGGTATTCGACCAGGGATCATTGTTAGTTTGCTCTGAAGACATCGTGTTAATCCTTATCTAGTGTTTGTAGAAGACGTGATTTAGTCACGACACCAAAGTAAGTACCTTGCTCATCAACGACAGGTACGGCATAAGGAACGCCTGCAACTAGCCCCAAAATGTCATTGATTGACTGCTCTGGCTGAAGAGTGACTTCATCCGTCAATTGAGCACTGGCTAGAGAGCGGTTTTCTTTGTGAGCCAAACGTAGTGAGTCAAGAGACACGATGCCGGAATATCGGCTAGATTTATCGACGACAATGCCGTAATCACGGTCATGATCCATCAGAATCTGCATCGCAGAGCCCGGGCCATCATTTTCCGATTTCTTAAAGACGGCGGCTGGCTTCTTGCGAGCGATATCTTTTGCTGTCAAGACACTTGCGATGTTTACGCCGCGGAAAAATGCTTCAACATAATCATTTGCTGGGCTGTGCAATATTTCATCAGGTGTGCCAACCTGAACAACCTCACCGTTTTGCATGATGGCGATACGATCACCAATACGCATTGCTTCGTCCAAATCATGAGATATGAAGACAATTGTGCGTTTATCATCGTTTTGTAGACGAATAAGCTCATCCTGCATCTCAGAACGGATTAATGGGTCTAAAGCGGAAAACGCCTCGTCCATTAATAGAATGTCTGGGTCACAAGCCAATGCCCTTGCTAGACCCACGCGCTGTTTCATACCACCGGATAACTCGTCAGGGAAAGATTCTGCATAAGGGTCTAAGCCAACTCTTTCCAAGGCGGAAAGGGCACTTTTCTGACGTTCATTAACATCAATGCCAGCAAGTTCTAAACCGAATGCAGCGTTTTCGATCACCGTCATGTGAGGCATAAGTGCGAAACTTTGAAACACCATTGAGATATTGTTGCGACGAACTTCTCGAAGTTCGTCTTCAGAGATATGGGCAATATCTTTCCCTTTTAGATAAACACTGCCTTTCGTTGGCTCAATGAGTCGGTTTAGGAGTCGAACGAGAGTAGATTTTCCCGAACCAGAAAGCCCCATGATTACGAAAATTTCACCTTCGTTAATGGTGAGAGATACATCGTTTACGCCGACTGTTAAACCTGTCTGTTCAAAAATACCGTCCTTATCGATACCTTTTTCGATAAGCGAGAAGGCTCTTTCTGGGTCTTCTCCAAACACTTTATACAGTCCCTTAACTTCCAGTATGGGATCCATGTTATCTGTCCTTTTTTGTGTGTTTATAACTGTTTAACGATTTGTACTCTAATTAATTTTAGTTCAACTTTCAACGAATGGGGTTCGGTTAATTGGATTTTATGTGCATACAATAAACAATGAAGGTGGTGTGGTTAAATAGTGTTTTTATTAATAAAAATAGATGTTTATGGTTGATTTTGTCTTCGCTTAACTTTTCCATGACATTGGTTTGAATTTATTTTGAAGTTTTTAGTACATTTCAACTCAGCCCATCTGCATAGCTATAAGGAAAAATAGATTAGAGGTCTATATTTAAAAACATTAGAGCTCTAATTTTTGGTTGGAGTTTTATTCTGCGAACTAGGTTAGGTGTTGTTATTCTTAGATTTATTCATTGATTGATTTCAATCTTGGTGATATTTATCGCTGTAGTTTAGGCAACGTATGGAATAAAAGATGGAAGCCGAACAGTTAGAAGTGCTCAACTTCATTAGCCAGTACCCACCTTTCGATGATCTACCCGAAGAGCAGTTAAAAAAGATCGCTCTAAATGCCGAGGTTGCATACTTTCGGCAAGGCACAGAGATACTCAATTTTGGAGACACGATCCGCGACTTATATATGGTGAGAAGCGGCGCTGTGGAGATCTACCGACGTAAAGGCGAACTCTATAACAGGATTGACGCTGGTGGACTGTTTGGACAGATGGGGTTGTTAATGAACAACCGTGTGCGTATGCCTGCCAAAGCGATAGAAGACACCTTGGTTTACTGTATTCCGGAGGATATTTTCAACGAGCTTTGTGATGAGTTTGAAAACTTTGCTGACTACATGGAACTGGAAGACAGCGCGCGTTTGCGAAGCGCAATATCCAGCCGCTCAGAAAGCAATGACTTTACCACTGCCAAGGCACGTAAAATCTTAGCGAGAGATCCGGTAACGTTGGAGGCGACGGCATCGATTCAAGAAGCCGCGATACTGATGGCGGAGGAAAATGTCACCTCTTTGCTTATTGTTCGCCCAGCAGAAGAACTCACAGAAGAAGATGATGAACAACTACTTGGAATATTGACTGATCGCGATCTATGTATTCGCGTATTAGCTCAGGGCATTGATACCAATATCCCAGTGAGTGAGGTCATGAGTTATGACGTGGTGTCTCTGGATTACAACGCTTATGTCTTTGAAGCCATGTTAACCATGTTGCGCTACAACGTGCACCATCTCCCTATTTTAAAAGATAAAAAGCCGATAGGAATTATTGGCATGACGGATATTGTCCGTTATGAATCTCAAAACAGTTTGTTACTCGTTAGCTCCATCTTCCAACAAACCAGCGTTGAAGATCTCAAGCAAGTTTCTGAACAAGTGAAAGACTGCTTTGTACGAATGGTGAATGAAGATGCCAACGCTCATATGATTGGTCGAGCCATGTCGGTAATTGGTAGTAGCTTTAAACAGCGTTTGGCTGAATTAGCAGAGCAAGAACTTGGCCCTGCGCCAATTCCGTATTGTTTGGTCGCTATGGGATCGATGGCCAGGGATGAGCAGTTAATTGTAACGGACCAAGACAACGCCCTTATTCTCGACAACAGTTATGATGTTGAGATGCACGGGGAGTACTTTGAAAAGTTTGCCAAATTTGTTTGTGATGGTTTAGCAGCATGCGGCTATGCTTACTGTACTGGCGACATTATGGCAACCAATCCAGAGTGGCGAAAAACCCGAGCGGAGTGGGAGGAGTGCTTTGGCAACTGGATAGATAACCCAACTCCTGAAAGGTTGTTAAACAGTAATATCTTTTTTGATTTATTAGGTGTTCATGGGCGAGTGAAGTGGGCGGAACAATTAAGCAGCTTTATTGTTAGGCGCGCGAAAAGAAACAACCGCTTCCTTGCATGTATGGCTTACAACGCGATACGTCGTACACCGCCATTGGGCTTCTTCAAAGATTTTGTTATGGAAAAAGATGGTCGTCACCGCAATTCTATTAATTTGAAAAGAAGAGGTACTGCGCCATTGGCAGATTTGATTCGAGTACATTCATTGGCAATTGGTTCCCGTTCGCAAAACTCGTTTGACCGATTAGACGATATCAATGATGCGGGCATTTTACCTAAAGGTCGAGGAATGGACTTGAGGGATGCAATGGAATTGATCTACATGGTTCGAATTCGTCATCAAGCACTCGATATCGAAAATGGAGATGAACCAGATAACAACATTGAGCCAGAGAACATGTCAGAGTTTGAGCGCCGAAACTTAAAAGCTGCTTTCCAAATCCTTAGTAATGCACAGAACTTCATCAAGTTCCGATACCAGAGAAGTAGCAAATAATGTGGTTCTCAAAAAAGGCAGCAAAAGATCAGCCGTTGTTGGATACGTCTCGGACGCCAGAGTGGTCAACGTTATTTAAACAGCTCGCGACCGAAGCAAGAGACGAGAGACTCAAACGTTATTACTCGACACCGATGGTTAATGGGGAAACCCCAGTTGAGGAAGTGCCATTTGTCTCGGTAGATTTTGAAACGACAGGTTTGAATGCGGAAGAGGATGCAATTCTCACGATTGGACTTGTGCCGTTTACTATTGATCGTGTTCAATGTAGTGGCTCTGCGCATTGGGTTGTTAACCCTAATCGTGAGTTAAACGAAGAGTCAGTTGTGATTCATGGCATCACTGATTCTGAAGTCAAAAACGCGCCCCAATTAACCCACATTTTAGGGGAAATATTGGATGCGCTGTCAGGCAAAGTTGTGCTTGTTCATTATAAAAATATCGAAAGGCAGTTTTTTAATAACGCGTTGCTAAATAGCATTGGGGAGGGGATACACTTTCCCGTTGTCGATACGCTAGACATTGAACACGCGATACAGCGCCGTGAATGCAGTGGCCTATTCAATAAGTTAAAAGGTAAGAAGCCAGGCTCTGTCAGGCTGGGGCATGCTCGTGAAAGGTATCGCCTTCCTGCTTATCAACCTCATCATGCTTTGACCGATGCGCTGGCAACTGCTGAACTGTTTCAAGCACAGTTGCAATACCATTTTAATCGAAGCATGCCAATCTCTTCGATTTGGCAATAAGCGTTGTTTATGATGAAGACAATAAAATGCAATGAAAGGTAGGGGGCTTTGCGATTATGATGGCGGACTGAGTAACCGCTTATAAGAACTATGTTTTTTGAACATGTGCTTGGTAGTGATGGGAGGTTTCATCACTCAAACTCCGACGAAAGTAATTTAAATTTGGTCACGTATTTTTAAGGAGATTATCCGTGAGCACCGATAATAACGGTGGCATTCAACGCCCCGATGGAAAGGTAAACGCGATAGACACTGACTATCAAATTGGTCAGGATAACGTCGCGTTAAAAGTAGGCCCGTTTGGCCTTGATATTCATAACCGTGTTTTTGCAATTTCTGGTTTAGCAATCATCCTATTTGTTGTAGTAACACTATTATTTCGAGAACAGGTAGAGCCGTTTTTCGCAGATCTAAGAGCGGGTTTGTTACACCATTTGGATTGGTTCTTTCTCGCATCTGGTAATATTTTTGTCATTGTCTGTGTTGGGTTGATTTTTACACCGCTAGGTCGCGTACGAATCGGCGGTACAGAAGCGACGCCAGATTATTCCTATGCGGGTTGGTTGGCAATGCTCTTTGCAGCAGGTATGGGTATCGGTCTGGTGTTCTTTGGTGTATCAGAACCTATGTCTCATTTTAGTTCTGCTATTGGTGGCGTGAACGTTGAGAATGGTGTTCGTACTGACTGGGCCCCTCTAGGTGGTGCAGAAGGCGATGCAAGTGCTGCATCTGCACTAGGCATGGCGGCGACGATTTACCACTGGGCGCTTCATCCGTGGTCAATCTATGCGCTATTGGCCCTTGGTTTGGCGATTTTCTCGTTTAACAAAGGCTTACCACTTACCATGCGATCCATTTTTTACCCACTGTTTGGTGAGCGTGTATGGGGTTGGACTGGTCACATTATCGACATTCTTGCTGTTGTAGCGACAGTTTTTGGTCTGGCAACGTCCCTAGGTTACGGTGCGTCTCAAGCCGCAACGGGTTTGAACTTCCTATTTGATGTCCCAATGACGAATACTACGCAGGTACTATTGATTATTGGCATCACCGCACTCGCTTTAATCTCAGTTGTTGCGGGACTAGACAAAGGCGTGAAAATCTTATCTGAGATCAACATGGGTCTCGCTGCGCTTTTACTGCTTTTCGTTATTGTTGTCGGCCCGACGATCGCGATTTTAACGGGCTTCTTCGAAAATATAGTGTCATATGTGGCTAATATTCCTGCCCTATCAATGCCATTTGGACGAGAAGACGTAAACTATTCTCAAGGTTGGACAGCATTCTACTGGGCTTGGTGGATTTCTTGGTCACCATTTGTCGGTATGTTCATTGCGCGTGTATCTCGTGGTCGTTCAGTTCGTGAGTTCATTATTTGCGTTATCCTTATCCCTTCTTCTGTTTGTGTGTTATGGATGACCGCTTTTGGTGGTAACGCTATAAGCCAATACGTGAGCGATGGTTATGAAGCCGTGTTCAACGCGGAATTACCGTTAAAACTATTTGCCATGTTAGATGTGATGCCGCTAGCTGAAATTACATCTTTCGTCGGTATTATTTTGGTGGTGGTATTCTTCATTACCTCTTCAGACTCTGGTTCACTGGTTATTGATACTATTGCTGCGGGCGGTAAGGTCGATGCGCCAACGCCTCAACGCGTGTTCTGGTGTACGTTTGAAGGCTTAGTTGCGATTGCATTGATGCTTGGTGGTGGCCTAGCGGCAGCTCAAGCAATGGCCGTGACCACAGGCCTACCATTTACGATTGTTCTGCTTGTTGCAACGGTTTCTCTAGTAAAAGGCTTGATGGATGAACCTCGTCCAAAAGCGGCTTCTAAGAAGAAATCGAAATAACCAACATCAGCAGTTAAATATTTGAATAAAGCGGCATGCGAAAGCACGCCGCTTTTTTTTTGATTTTTGAATTTTTTGCTGAGAAATGAAGACCATGGAGGACTGTTTTTTCTGTTCGTTTTTTATATTTATTCTTTAAGTGATTTTTTAATAAATTAGACCTCGAACTATTTTAAGATTTGGTTAAATGGCATGCTTTTGCGACATTTGTCACAAAAATGCCGATAAAAAGGCGGATTATTTGATTTTTAGTCGCGAGGAATGCCCATAATAAAAAGGAAATTTAATTAGACCTCAAAGGATATGTATTTCCACATGATCACATCAGCACCTTGGGTTCTTTATCCAGAGATTGGAGAAGACTCAAGTAAAAAATGGATTTTTCGTGAGCCTAAAATCTCTGATGGTGACGACATTTACAGCTTAATTGCAGACTGTCCTCCATTGGACATGAACTCATCTTATTGCAATTTCCTACAGTCTACGCATTTCAGCAAAACCAGTATTTTGGTTGAGCAAAAAGGCGAAATCGCAGGTTTCATTTCCGGTTATCAGAAACCAGACGAGCAAGACGTTTTATTTGTCTGGCAAGTTGCAGTCTCACCTCGCTTTAGAGGTCACGGTTTAGCATTCCGCATGTTGAAAGAACTTCTCACCCGAGAGGAATTGGGCGGTGTTAAATCGGTAGAAACTACCATCACGGAAGATAATAAAGCCTCTTGGGCATTGTTCAAAAAGTTAGATGCGATGAACGGCAACTCTGGCCAAGTAAGCACATTTTTGGACGAAGAAGCCCACTTTAAAGGCAAACACGATACAGAATATTTGTATCGCATTCCTCTCAAATAATCCTCAAACAATAGGAATTAAAAACGGTCTCATCATGGATATTTTCAAAAAGCAGGAATCCAACGTACGCTCATATTCAAACAATTTCCCAGTCGTTTTTCGTAAAGCGAAAGGCTGCTGGCTGGAAACAGAACAAGGTGAACGATACTTAGACTTCCTTGCTGGAGCGGGATCTCTAAATTACGGCCATAACAACCCAGTACTTAAGCAAGCACTGCTTGAGTACATTGAGATGGACGGTATTACTCACGGTTTGGATATGCACTCAGAAGCGAAAGCATCGTTTCTTGAAGCGTTGGATACTTACATCCTTAAACCAAGAAACTTGGACTACAAAGTTCAGTTTACTGGCCCAACCGGTACTAACGCCGTTGAGGCAGCACTTAAGTTAGCGAAAAAAGTAAAAGGTCGCGACAGCGTTGTTGCATTTACTAACGGTTTCCACGGTTGTACAGCTGGCGCACTGGCTGCAACGGGTAACCAGCATCACAGACAAGGTAACGGTTCTAGCTTAAGTAACGTCACTCGTATTCCATTTGAAGGTTACGCTGGCGTTGATGGTCTAGCATTGTTCGAAACCATGCTAAACGACAACTCTGCAGGTATGGATAAACCAGCCGCTGTACTTCTTGAAACTGTGCAGGGCGAGGGTGGTTTAAATGCTGCTTCAAACGAGTGGTTACAACGTTTGAGCAAAATCTGTAAAGCCAATGACATTCTTGTGATTGTCGATGACATTCAAGCTGGTTGTGGACGCACAGGTACTTTCTTTAGCTTTGAGCCGTCAGGTATTCAACCAGATATCGTGACGCTATCGAAATCGATCGGTGGTTACGGTTTGCCAATGGCCGTCGTTCTACTTAAACCAGAGCTAGACCAGTGGAAGCCAGGTGAGCATAACGGCACGTTCCGTGGCAACAACCATGCATTTATTACCGCGGCGAAAGCATTAGAAATTTATTGGGCAAATGATGACTTTGAAACACACATCAAGCAGTGTTCAGACAAAGTAAGTGCTGTTATTGATCGCTGCGTTCGTCGCTTCCCACAAATGTTTGTGCAGAAAAAAGGTCGCGGCATGATGGTTGGTATTGAGTGTATCAACGGTGATATGGCATCTGAAATCGCGAAAAACTGTTTCGAAAACGGAATGGTAATTGAGACAGCTGGCCCTGACGACGAAGTCGTTAAGTTCTTCTGCCCACTTACGATTAGCGAGTCAGAATTAGACCAAGGACTAAGCATCTTTGAAAGTGCAGTGGAAACCATCGCTGCGAAACATTTCAAACAAGCATCTTAATAAGGATTATTAATTATGATCGTCAGAACACTCGATGAGTGTCGCAACAGTGAGCGACGTGTGGTTTCAGATAACTGGGAAAGTGTCCGTATGTTGTTGAAAGATGACAACATGGGTTTTTCTTTCCACATTACTACGATTTATGAAGGTACTGAAACACACATTCACTATCAAAATCACCTAGAATCGGTTTTTTGTATGAGCGGTGAAGGTGAAATTGAAGTCGTTGGTGGAGAAACTTACCCGATTAAACCGGGTACGTTATACATCCTTGATAAACACGATGAGCACTACTTGAGAGCTTATAAGAATAAAGAAATGGTAATGGCGTGCGTATTCAACCCACCAATTACCGGCGCTGAAGTGCACGATGAAAACGGTGTTTATCCTCTCGTTGACTAAAAGATAGAGGTGGGGTGCTTGTCGCCCCACGATCAACTATCTCTTCTTTTTTCTTTTAAAGTTACCAATCAAAAAAGGCTTATCATGACATTTACCGTAGAAAAAATCGGCGGTACATCAATGACAGCATTTGATGCTGTTCTCGACAACATTATTCTTCGTCCTAAATCGCCATACAATCGTATCTTTGTCGTCTCTGCATACGGCGGTATGACCGACGCGCTACTCGAATGTAAAAAAACCAGTAAGCCAGGTGTTTATCAGCTTATCGCGAAACGTGATGACAAATGGGAAGAAGCGTTAGCATACGTTGAAAGCCGTATGCTGCTCACAAATGAAAATATTTTCGCGGACCCAATGAATCGTATCCGTGCAGATAAATTCATTCGCTCACGTATTGCTGAAGCGAAAAATTGTATTGCGAACATTTTAGAAACTTGTCAGTACGGTCAGTTTTCGCTACGTCAGTATTTGCCTCAAATTCGAGAGTTTCTGTCGTCTATCGGTGAGGCGCACAGTGCTTACAACACGGCACTGAAACTAAAAAATATGGGTATTAACGCTAAGTTCGTTGACCTGTCCGGTTGGGACAATCAAGCGCCAAGAAGCCTTGATGAATCGATCAGTGATGCGTTTGCTGATATCGATGTGTCAAAAGAATTGCCAATCGTTACAGGTTATGCTTACTGTAAGGAAGGCCTAATGCACACTTATGACCGAGGTTATAGTGAGATGACATTTAGCCGAATTGCAGCGATAACAAAAGCGGATTTAGCGGTAATTCACAAAGAATATCACTTGAGCTCTGCAGACCCGCGTGTTGTTGGTCCTGAAAAAGTTTTGCCAATTGGTAGTACAAACTATGACGTAGCAGACCAACTTGCTAACCTTGGCATGGAAGCGATTCACCCAAATGCAGCCGCAGGTTTACGTGAGAGTGGTATTGAGCTACAGATTAAAAATACATTTGAACCTGAACACGAAGGCACTTTGATCTCTTCAAGCTACCGCCCAGAAGAAGACAAAGTCGAAATTATCGCAGGTAAAGAAAAGGTGTTCGCACTGCATTTATTTGACCAAGCGATGGTGGGAAAAGCCGATAACGTTAGCTACGAATTAATGGAAATTATCTCTGATGCTCGCGTAAGTTTAGTTGGTAAAGAGATGAACGCGAACTCTATTACTTACTATCTAGGTGGCAGTACTGATAGCTTGAACAAAGTATTGTATAAAGCTGAAAAACGCTATCCGAATGCGTCGATTAAAGGCCGTATGGTCGCGCTGATTTCAGCCATCGGTTCTCAAATTGACACCAACAAGACACTGGCGAAAGGTGTACTTTCTTTGATGAACAATGGCGTAACGCCAGTTGCACTTCACTCATCAATGAGAAATGTAAACGTTCAGTTCGTAGTGGGTGATAAAGAATATCAGCGTGCGATTTGCGCATTACATGATGAATTCTTTCAGAGCAATAGTTTAACTAAATCGGTTAACGTAGCTTAGTTTATTCACGGTTAAAATACAAAGGAGAGCAGGCTTGCTCTCCTTTTTTGTTTTTCTGTGTTCTCAATATAGGCCCGCTTTGCATGGAGTAAACTACCGAGCTAAGTGTGTTCCCATCCCGAGATACAGATAAGCCAGCAGAACTCTGCTGGCTCAGTAACGCAATCTAGAGTGATTAATTAGATTACTTAACTTTATTCACTTCCTGTTTAAGCATTTCTAACTGCTGCATCTTTTCTTGCATCTGCAAAGAGTCGTAATTTAAAGAAGCCGGGTTCATAGTTGTACCGCGTTGCATTGGGTATTCAGGTAACGTTTTAAAGAAGTCGCCAACAACGTCTTGAATTGGTACAAACAACCACATGTTGTCTGCCATCCAACGTAGATACATTTGTGACTCGCTAGGACCTTTTTCAAATGGATCAGCGCGTAAGTGAATGATCTTAGGCCAGTTTGGTACAGATCGCACGGCGTCGCTTAGGTTTCCTTCTAGAGTTGCAAAGTGAAGTTTCCAGTCATTCCAGCGTACTGCGTTTAGTTCACCATTTGAGGTGAAGTAGAGCAGAGACTCACGTGGTCCTTTCTCTTCTTTTCCCTCGAAGTATGGCATGAAGTTGTAGCCGTCTATATGGACACGCCAGTCTTTACCATTTGCTTTGTAACCTTCAGCAAGCTTTTCTTTCACGTCAGGAACGCCAGCTGCCGCCAACAATGTTGGCAACCAGTCTTGATGAGCCATCATTTCGTTGATTTTCGTTCCTGGCTTAATGACACCAGGCCAACGCACAAGTTGAGGCACACGCATACCGCCTTCCCAAGTCGTGCCTTTCTCACCGTGGAATGGGGTTGCGCCCCCATCAGGCCAAGTCATGGTCTCTGCGCCGTTATCTGTTGTATAAATAACGATGGTGTTGTCAGCAACGCCTAACTCATCGAGTTTGTCGAGCAATACGCCGACTTGATCGTCATGCTCTAACATGCCATCAGCGTAAATGCTAACACCGGATTTGCCTCGGTACTTCTCTTGTAATCGGGTCCACACGTGCATGCGCGTAGAGTTATGCCAGATGAAGAAAGGCTTATCTGCTTTAACCGCTTTCTCCATAAACGATAAAGTGCTTTCGAGGAACTCTTCGTCCGCGTGTTCCATGCGTTTACGCGTCATTGGGCCAGTATCTTCAATCTTACCGTCGGCATAAGATTTAATTACACCACGAGGACCATAGTTTTTACGGAACTCTGGGTCTTTAGGGTAATAGTAGGTTTCGGGCTCTTCTTCTGCATTAAGGTGGTACAAGTTACCAAAGAATTCATCAAAACCATGATTGGTAGGTAGGTGCTTATCTTGATCGCCCAAGTGGTTTTTACCGAACTGAGCTGTCATATAACCTTGGTCTTTTAGTAAGTCAGCAATAGTTGGTGCCCAATCTGGAATCCCATGGTCGGAACCCGGCATACCAATCGTCAGCAAGCCAGTGCGAAATGGTTCTTCGCCAGTAATGAATGCTGCTCGACCGGCAGTACAAGATTGTTGGCCGTAATGGTCTGTAAACAAAGCCCCTTCGTTCGCGATACGATCGATGTTAGGGGTTTTGTAACGCATCATACCTTGGTTATATGCGCTGATGTTCCAGTAACCGACATCGTCACCGAAAATTGCAAGTATGTTGGGTTTGTCTGCCGCCATCGCTGCGCTGGACGTTGCTAACAGCCCGACGCCTACTGCGATTTTTCTCAATTGGTTTGCCATAAAAAACTCCAGGTGGTTGAGAGTAACGAGAAGCACAAGTAAACCTTGTGCTTAGGTGCTGCATAAGTTAATGATGTGTATAGAAAAATCCTCTTATACTCTTTATAACCATAAGTTATCGAGGGTATTTAACTATTTGTTTCTAAATAAAAATACTTGTCATTCTGATGATTTGGGGAGGTTTTAAAAATAGAGATGGGTCACTAATGAACACCAGTGCAGATTGCTGGTGAGACGAATAAGGTTTCAGCAAAAACACCGAGATACTCCCTAATCGGGGGACAAAGAATGGAGCACTCATTTTGACGGCCTTTCACTTCTAATTATTTGTATAACCAAGGGGTTAGCTACTATATTGATTCAAGTTGCACCATCTAAATACTAAGGATAGTTATGAGTCAGTGGGCAGTTCGGT
The DNA here is from genome assembly GCF_000024825.1 of Vibrio antiquarius. Taxonomy (NCBI): domain Bacteria; kingdom Pseudomonadati; phylum Pseudomonadota; class Gammaproteobacteria; order Vibrionales; family Vibrionaceae; genus Vibrio; species Vibrio antiquarius. The sequence continues at coordinate 2,201,197 of NC_013456.1, read as the reverse complement.
TTCGGTGTTTATTTCTGGGTATCGTCATGGTGAGTGGTTCTTTTTTTCCCCAGGCATCAGTGATAGAGAGTCCCCAAAATACCACGAAGCTTGGGTTGGACTATGTCGGCACGCAAACGTGCGCGGAATGTCACCAACAAGAGGTGGAGGCTTGGAAGGGCTCTCATCACGATATGGCAATGAAACATGCAAACTCAGAATCTGTTCAAGGTGATTTTGATAACCGCACAGTGACGCATGATGGGCAACCCAACCGTTTTTTTAGACAAGGCGAGGAGTATTGGGTCAATATTCAAGGCCCTGATGGTGAATGGCATGATTATAAAATTAGCTACACATTTGGCTGGGAACCGTTACAGCAATATATGGTGGAGTTTGAAGACGGTCGTGTACAGCTCATTCCTTTTGCGTGGGATTCAAGGACGAAATCGGAAGGTGGTCAGCGCTGGTTTCACCTCTATCCAGAGACAACAACGACAGATGAGTTTTACTGGACTAACACTGGGCAAAATTGGAATTTCATGTGTGCAGACTGTCATTCGACCAATTTAAAGAAGAACTATGAAGCAATCAAAAATACCTACAACACGTCTTGGTCCGAGATCAATGTTGGTTGTGAAGCGTGTCATGGCCCTGCAAGTGGACACATCGAGTTGGCGAAAAAATCCGCATCTACAGGAGGCTCTTTCGATACAGATAGTCACTATGGTTTTGACCGAAATTTATCTAAAGCGGTAACCGAGTGGGTATTTGAGAAGGGCCACAGAACGTTACAACCAAAAGCAATCGCAGAAACAAATCAAGTTCAGACGTGCGCACAATGTCACAGCCGTCGAACGCAGTTGAATGAGACAGGTGATCACATTCAAGGCTCATTTTTCGATAAATATCGGTTAAGCCTGATCACTCCAGAACTCTACTACCACGATGGCCAAATTTACGATGAAGACTATGTTTACGGTTCATTTCTTCAGTCTGAAATGGCTGAAAAAGGCGTAACATGCACCAATTGCCACGATCCTCATTCGGCAAAACTAAACATCCCAGAAGAGGCGGTATGTTCACAATGTCATATTGCGTCAGAATATACCCCAGAAAACCACACCTTCCATGAAGCGGGAGCCAAAGCGTCACAATGCACGACTTGTCACATGCCAGAAACGACTTATATGCAAGTCGATCCTCGTAGAGACCACAGTTGGCACGTACCTAGACCTGACTTGAGTAAACACATCGACACGCCTAATGTATGTGCGTCTTGTCATGAGGATAAGAGTAACCAGTGGGCGGATGCGCAGATAGCCGAATGGTTTCCTCACTCTCAATACCGCAATCAACAACACTTTGCTGTCGCGTTTTATGCCGATGCAATTGGGCACAAAGGGGCGGCGAATGCTCTGGCTTACTCTGCTCAGGATTCATCATTAAAAGACATCATACGAGCTTCTGCATTAGAGCGAATGGGCGGCAATACTGACCAAAATACGACTGTTTCGCTTGCAAGGGCCGTTAAAAATGAGAATGAAATGATTAGACTCGGCGCAGTCGCGGGCTCGTCTGGTTATGAGTTTCATGATCGATGGCGAATTTTAGAACCACTGCTGGATGATCCCGTACTTTCAGTGAGGGCGGAGGCGGCTTCGGTATTAGTGACCAGCTATGCGCAAATGACGCCGTTACAAAAAGATAGGATTCAACCACCGCTTGAAGAGTACATGGACATTCAAAAGTTTAACGCCGATCGTGGTTTCGGCAGAACCAATTTGGCAAATGTATACCGCAGCTTAGGCGAAATCGATAAGGCAATTGCGTTATACCAAGAAGCGATAAGTATCGAGCCTTATTTCGAAAATAGTTACGTGAATTTATCGGACCTGTATAGACGCCTTGGGAAAGAAAAAGCTGCGCTCTCGGTGTTACAACAAGGGATGAAAGCTCAGCCTAAATCCAGCTCATTACCTTACAGTGCCGGTCTTTCTTTGTTACGCCAAGGCAAGGAAGATGAGGCCAAAGCTCTACTTAAACATGCCGCAGAACTAGGAAAGACAAACGCTCACTACTGGTATGTTTATGGTCTAGCTTTAGAAAAAAGTGAAGTTCTGGAAGCCAGTAAGGCATTGCAGACTGCGTTTAAAGTTGGTGGGAACCCTCAACATTTATATGCTCAATGCGAAGTTCTAGCGAGAAATCATAAAAAAGGTGCTGTCGCTTTTGCTTTCGATAGGTGTCTAAAAGAGCTGAGTAATTATGCTCCTAAGCAGGCTATTGATCAGCTGAAAGCATCTATTGCGAATCTGTAGAGATTAAACACCAATAGTAAAAAGTGGAGCCTTTATCGCGCCACTTTCTCTACTTAGTTTAGTCTACGTCTTTCGCTAGTCTAAGGCCCATGTCAGACATAATGACGGATTGGCTGGCAAAATCGCGGCGATAGTTTTCAGATTCGTCTGCGCCATAAGCAAAGCTGCCGCCACGTACAGACTTGTGTGCAAGGCTTTCTTTTTCCTCTTTTGCGTTTACCGGATTATCACTGGGCGCTGTTTTGTAATAACCTTCGTCAAAAGCATCAATCACAAACTCGCCTACGTTACCTGTCATATCGTACAACCCAAGCTCGTTTGGTTGCTTTTGACCTACCTTATGAGCCTTATTGTGCGAGTTATTCGCATACCAAGCCACATCGTCAATATTGTTTGATCCAGAAAAAGTGAAGCCTTTAGTTAAAATTCCGCCTTTAGCGGCAAACTCCCATTCAGCTTCTGTTGGTAGACGGTAATGCTCTCCCGTTTTTTCATTCAATTTCTTAATGAAATAATTGGCTTGTTGCCAACTAATATTATTGACGGGTGTATTTGGATCTCGAAAGTAGCTCAGAGAGGAGCCAGTGACAGCTTCAAAAAGCGATTGAGTTACCTCAAATTTTGACAAATAGAATCCATCAACGTTAACAGTGCGAGCTGGGCGCTCTGACTTTTTGGCTGATGGATTATCTGCGCCCATCGTAAACTGCCCACCTTCGACAAGAACCATATCTTGATCGATTTTCTGAGCGAGAGAGTGTGGTGGGGTTGTTGCACACCCATTAATTATCAGCGTGACCGACATGGTTGAGACAAAGGAAATAATCTTACTTTTGGGATGCTTCATTCGGCGACTCCGTCAACGACTTTGGTCAGAAAGTCTAGCAAGCAAAACCATAACAAACGGTTATACACACTATAACAAGCGCCGAGAATAATTGAACATTATCATCACCCTAGGCGATTAACTCGATGATTAGGTTTGACATCATTGGGGACAGGTTAGCAACTAAGAAGGTGATGAATGCACATAACTCAAGGGCCGCAGTTCAACGGAAAAGCATCTAAGCGTTTACATGTGATGGCAAAGCCCATTGGTGCTGCTTGCAACATCGATTGCACTTATTGTTATTACTTAAGCAAACAAGATTTGTTGGAATATAAGCAAGGGTGCTCGCCAATAATGGATGACGAAACCTTAGAGAGCTATATCCGCCAATACATAGAAGGGCAGAACACACCTGAAATTATCTTCTCTTGGCAAGGTGGAGAGCCAACCATGCTGGGGTTGGATTACTTCAAAAGAATTGTTGAATTACAAGATAAATACCGCCCTCATGGTATTACGATCTCTAATGATCTTCAGACTAATGGCACGCTTCTTAATGATGAGTGGTGCGAGTTTCTAAAAGCGAACCACTTTCTCGTCGGTTTAAGCATCGATGGCCCTGAGATGATGCACAACGCTTACCGAACAAACCGAGCGGGAAGAGGTACATTTAAACAAGTGATGAACGCCGTTGAGCTATTGCATAAGCATGAAGTGAAGTTTGCAACGCTCACGTGTGTGAACAACTTGACTAGTCGTAACCCTTTGGAAGTGTATCGCTTCTTACGAGATGAAGTATGTTCCCCTCAAATGCAGTTTATTCCGATTGTTGAGCAGAAAACTTTCAGAACAACAGCGCCACAAACTTGGAAGCCCAATGATCAACTAATGCAAGGTGATAAACGTCTGATTCCCGGCCACAAGGATTCGGTTGTCGAGCCATTTTGTGTGGCGGATGAAGCATGGGGTAACTTCCTTATCGCGATATTCAATGAGTGGGTCGTGCATGATATTGGTAACGTTTTTGTACAGTATTTTGAAGCGAGTTTGGAAACATGGATGGGAAGAAAAAACCCACTATGCACGCTAGGTGAAATCTGTGGCAAAGGTTTAGCAATGGAACCAAACGGTGATGTCTTTGCGTGTGACCACTATGTTTACCCGGAATACAAGGTCGGAAATATTCACCGCGAAAAACTCGATACTCTCGCTTATAGCCCTGACCAGCAGAAATTCGGGTTTGCTAAAAGTCGTACACTGCCTCAGCAGTGTGTTAATTGCGATTATCAGTTTGCATGTTTTGGAGAATGCCCTAAAAACCGCTTTATTCGCACCAGAGAAGGTGAGCCCGGCCTCAACTATCTATGTGCAGGTTGGAAGAAGTTTTTTGCGCATGTCGACAAATCAATGGCGTACATTTTACGAGCGATGGGCAACCCTGTGGTACACGGCAAATACAGTGATATGGCTTTGCATCTGAAAGCGTCTAATCGACCTGTTTTTGACACTAAGTTCTAAGATTCAACTAGTCCAGTTTTATAAAAGTAAGGTCTCATCAATGCAAAAGATAACGCGTTTTACGAAGTCACTTTTAACGTTCACGATGAGTGTAGCGTTAAGCCAAGGCGTTTGGGCTCAAGATAAACCTCCGCTCAATTCAGATAGAGTTTCACCCGTTGAGATAGCATCTCAAGAAGAACTAATGACGCTAGCACAGCTAGTCGAAAAATTGTCTTATGATGCACAAAACAAGAAGTTGTCTTCAGAAAAGCGTATTGATGCTTTACGTGAACTAGCCAACTACCCCAGCCAAAACGCTTTGGTTGCCGTCGCTCGTGGTTTGAAAGATGCAGATGCTGGAATTCGTGAAGCAGCAATTGTAGGAGCTCAACCCTATATGATAGAGCATCGCTGGCGTCTGGTTTCCCCGTTGCTAAGTGATGACGATGCAATGGTTCGAATTACCGCAGCGATAAACTTGGTTCGAGATTACGCCAGTTTAAGTTCGGAGCAGCAACAGTCACTTGAAGGCGCGGTGACTGATTTAACATCCTACTTGTCGCAGAAAACTGACAACGTTTCTAGATTACTCCTTGCCGATGTATATCGTTGGCATCGAGAGTGGGACAAAGCGGCATTGATTTATCCAGAGCTAACCAAGCTGATGCCAAGTAACCCGCAAGTCTGGTTAAGCTATGCGGACAATTTTCGAGCGCAACAAAAAGATCGACAAGCTATCCAAGTACTTGATGAAGCAATCACACTTTTTCCTGATAACGCTGCTTTGCATTACTCGAAGTCATTGGCGCTAGTAAGACTTGGTGAGAAGCATGATGCCGCTAGCGAAATTGAAAAGGCCGCTAATATGGCGAAGAACAACAGTTATTTTTGGTACTTAAATGGTGTTCTGCAAGAAGAGTTAGATCTTAAAAAATCTGTGCACGCTTTTGAAAAAGCTTATTTGATCTCTGGCGCGCCGGAGCAGCTTTATGCAGTGTGTGATATCTACATTCGGTACGATAAACCCAAGTCTGAACAGTGTTTAGCGGAACTAAAGAAAGTGGCTCCGGATTACGTGATTGATGAGCTTAATCAGAAAAAGGGACGTCAAAGTACTTCAGAGCAGGTTGACGCCAGCTAACTCAACACTTTATCAGTAAGCTTCTTTAACTAAAGCGCGTTTCTAGTTACAGGGTCACTTTTTGGTGTCGTTACATATGTTGCTCTGAATTGCGCTTGTTAATCGTGAACTATACTTTCATTTGGATTTGCATCCCGTACCTCAATATAAGGAATTAAAATGGCTATAAAGTTAAAGGTGATTGTCCTTGCGACAAGTTTTGCTCTGTCTAGCTATGGCATTGCTGCTGATGTGCAAGATCCTCTGCCGTCATGGAACAACACCGGTGCGAAGCAAGCTATTATGGCGTTTGTTACTAAAACGACGACTCAAGGCTCGGACGCTTATATTCCTGAAAGCCAAAGGATCGCTACGTTTGATAATGACGGGACGCTGTGGGCAGAAAAACCCGTTTATCTACAGCTGTTTTTTGCGATCGATAAAGTGAAAGAGATGGCCTCTGAGCATCCTGATTGGAAAACAACAGAACCTTTTGCTTCGGCAATAAAAGGTGACTTGGAGGGGGTTGGCAAGCAAGGCCTTGAAGGTGTGATGCAGCTTGTTATGGCGACTCACTCTGGAATGTCGACTGATCAGTTCCATCAAGAAGTGAAGGAGTGGATGAAAACGGCCGTTCATCCTACGACGGGAAAGCCATACACTGAAATGGTTTATCAACCGATGCTTGAGTTACTCGAGTACTTGAGAGTAAATGACTACCAGACCTATATAATTTCTGGAGGTGGCATTGACTTCATGCGTGTTTGGGCACCAGAAGTATACGGGATCCCAACGCAAAATATCGTTGGGACGACATTAAAAGCGGAGTATCAGGTCGTTGATGGACAGCCGACTATTCAACGCTTGCCAGAAATTGATTTTGTGAATGATAAAGCGGTGAAGCCTGTCACGATCCAGAACTTCATTGGTAAGCGCCCGGTGATGGCATTTGGTAATTCTGACGGTGACTTACAAATGCTAGAGTGGACTAAAGCGGGGTCTGGCCCACGATTTTCAGCGGTTATCCATCACACGGATGACAAGCGTGAATGGGCGTATGATAAAGACTCTCACGTGGGGAAATTAGACAAATCATTTAAAGTGGGTGAAGAGCAAGGTTGGTTGTTTGTCGATATGAAACAAGATTGGAATCAAGTTTTTAAAGAAGCCATGAAAAAGTAGCGACCCAGCCAACGTAAACATTACACCAAAAATTTTTTGATAGGGGGTGATGAGCAAAACGCTCTTCATCTCCTCAACTTAACAATTCTGTTTGGTATCAGCATAAGCAAATATTGCGTGCGTCCGTATTGGTTATTTGATTGCTGTGTGGCATTATTGCTTAAAACCACTTAAGTGAATTTAAGTAATGACGCAAGAAGAGCGATTGATAGAGCTCAGAGCCAAGCTAGACCTACAAAACAAAATAACGTTATCGGAAGTTTGCGAGTATTTTGGCATCTCGCGAGATTCAGCGCGTCGAGACTTAGTCAAGTTGAGCCAACTACCGGGATTACAAAGAATCCGAGGTGGCGTCATGCTTGCCCCGATATCCTCCTATACAGAGGCGTACTCTAATCGACCAATTAGTGACACTAAACATCGCCTCGCTCAAGCGGCCGCTAAGCTTTTGGATGAGCGTGACCACCTTGTTATTGATACCAGTACTATCTTATCTCTGCTCCCACTTTACGTAGAAAAAGCACGCTGTGAAGAAGATAAGCTCAACGTGGTCACCAACAGTATTGACGTACTGCTCGCTGCTGAAAAAAGTGAATCAATGGACGTCCATTTCTTAGGTGGACACTTTGACCCCTACGCCAGAGCGATCTTGGGTGCACAAGCAGAACAGCAAATGAAGCAATATCATGTGAATAAGGCGTTTATTGGTGTGTGCGCGTTGTCATCCCGAGGGTTGACGACAAATAATGAGCTAGAAGCAACCATGAAACAAACCATGATAGAGCAAGCTCAACAAGTCATTGTCGTTTGTGAATCCCGCAAAATTGGAAGCGACAATTTTCACAATGTATGTGATTTGTCAAAGATCGACATCGTTATTACCGATCATGCTCCTCAATCAGATTTTCAACAACTTCTCGACCACAATGATATTGAATGTATTGTTGTTTCACCGAAATAAGGAATCTTAGTATGGCTTACGATCCCGTAAAGACCGCCGTGATTGGTTACGGATATTCAGCAAAAACTTTCCACTTACCCTTCATTAAAGCACTGCCAAACTTAACGTTGAGCGCAATAAGTTCTCGTCAACAGGAAGCGGTCCAAAATGATTGGCCAGATGCTCAGTGGTTTGCTGATGCCAATACTTTACTCGATGACAGTGACGCTGAGCTTGTGATCATCACTGCGCCAAATGACGTGCACTACGAGCTCGCAAAGCGCGCGTTGAACAATGGGAAACATGTCATTGTCGAAAAACCGTTTGTAACGCGCATAGAAGATGGGAATGAGTTGATCGCCTTAGCAGAAGAAAAAGGATTGGTTCTGAGCGTTTTTCATAATAGGCGTTGGGATGGCGACTTTCTTACCGTTAAATCGCTTATCGAACAAGGTAAGTTAGGTGATGTGAGGCTGTTTGAGTCGCACTTTGATCGCTACCGTCCTGAAGTTCGTCAACGCTGGCGAGAGCAGGCTCAAGATGGCGGTGGTATTTTATTCGATCTTGCTCCCCATCTTCTCGATCAGGCCTTGGTGTTATTTGGTTTGCCAGATGCGATAGACGCACAGTGTCGAATGATGCGTCCGGGCGCGACGACGATTGATTACTACAACTTAGTGCTTCATTACCCAGATCATATTGTGCATTTACATTCAAACTTATACAGCCCAGAACCAAACCTGCGTTATAAAGTATTGGGTACTGAGGCTAAATATGAAAAATACGGATTAGATCCTCAAGAAGGTTACTTAAAAGAAGGCCGATTACCGGAGAACGATGCTTGGTCAGAAGAGGACGAGGCGTTATACGGTGTCCGCTACGACGAAGGTGGTGCGCAAACCATCAAAACGGAGAGAGGTGCGTATCAAGCTTATTTTGTTGGTGTAGCAAATGCCATTCGTTTGGGTACTGATAACCCGGTTCCTGCCGTTCAAGCAGTACAGAATATCGCTCTGATTGAGATGGCATTGGAAAGTAGTAAAACGGGTAAAACGATTCAGGTGAAATCATGAGCTTAACGCTTGAGCTCGTCGCTCAACAAGAGCATGAGCTTCAATTGAAAGAGTTTAACCACCAAGTTGCGTGGTCTATTGGTTTAGCTTTAAAAGAAGCGGCGGAAGCCTGTGACGCGGCTGTGGCTATTGAGGTCTACGGTTTTGGACAAACGCTATTTCAATACGCGATGACAGGAACGTGCGCTGACCATTTGGATTGGGTTCGTAGAAAGCGAAACTCAGTATTGAGATATGGTCGCAGCTCTTACTACCTCTCGCTGTACAATAAGCAAAAGCAGCGTGATTTTGAAAATCAGCCACATCTCGATGCGCGTGAGTATTGTGCTCATGGTGGCGCGTTCCCAATTCGAATCATGGGTTCTGGTTTAATTGGGGTTGTGACGGTATCGGGTTTACCGCAGTTAGATGATCATCAGCTTGTTGTCGATGTATTAAAGACAATGGTAATGACCAGCACAGAGCTTGCTTAAAGTTGTGCGATATTACAGTGGCACGGCATTTATTTTGTGTCACTGAATTCTCTTATTAGCTCATTTTACGTCCTATTATGTGAGAAAATATTTAATATTGCTCCCAACTTCCTACCTGAAAATTAAATCGATTTCATATAACCTATACGCTCATTCATACAAAAAGCCATCGAAGCTGGCAGTTGGCAAATGTCCTTTAGAAGAAAAGAAAAACTTAATCTTAGAAACCTTATTGTAATCTTGTGTGTTTTCAGTGTGCTTGTCACTTTGATCAATGCGTTTTATTCGATCTATCGAGTGCAACGAGATCTCATCATCAATAACACGTTAGAGTCCAACCTCGTTTATGCGCAAAAAATGTCAGAAATGACGGACTCTTTCATAGAAAGCTCAATGTCGCAGCTAAAATACAGTGCGAACTTGCTAAAAGATAAGATGCACGATGCTCAGTTTCTTGACGAAGAGGCGGAGAGGCTGAGAAAGCAAACCAAATCATTCAACTCTGTGGTTATCGTTAATGCGAAAGGCGTCATTATTTCTGTATCACCAGAGACACTTCAGGTGAAAGGTGTAAAGCTCGTTGGTGAAAGAAAACGTCAATCTTTAAATGCTCAAGCGCCCGTTGTCACTGAGCCATTCATCTCACCCGCAGGTAATTATCTGTTAACGATCTCATACCCTATATTTTCTCAGTCCAATGAATATTTAGGCTATATCGGCGGTACTATTTATTTAGAGAAGGACAATATTCTTGCTGAATTACTTAGCCAGCATGCTTACAAAGATGGCTCTTTCCTTTACGTTGTGGACGAAAGCAACACGCTGATCTACCACCCAGATAAATCGCGGGTTGGTGAAGTGATCAACGATAATATGGCAATTAACGCCGTGATAATGGGTCAGCGTGGTAACAAAGAAATTGTGAACTCTCGTGGTGTTGAAATGCTAGCAGGGTATGCACCAGTTGAATCATCAGGGTGGGGAATTGTCGCTCAGCGCCCGAAATCAATGACGTTAATGGTGCTAGATGAGCAGATGTGGAGTGTATTTTTCAAATCGATTCCAATTGGTTTATTAACTCTGCTGTTGATCTGGTTCTTCTCTTTACTTATTTCAAGACCATTATGGCAATTGGCTGGCGCTGTTCGAGGAGTAGAAGAGCACTCCTCATCCATCGATGATTTGAAGCTGGTTAAGTCTTGGTATTTTGAGGCTTCACATTTGAAGCTCAGTTTCCTCAAAGCGTTTGGTATCGTTTCAAAAACCATTGATAAGCTGCAACTGGATACGCTAACAGACGCGATGACTGGGTTGTTAAATCGACGCGGCTTAGACAAAGTTCTAGGCTTGTTTAAGCAAGAAAACACCGCTTTTTCTATTTTAGCTTTGGATATTGATCATTTTAAGAGCGTCAATGATAACTATGGTCATGATGTGGGTGACAATCTACTCAAAGAATTCGCTCAGTTGATGAAAGAGCAAGCCCGAGCGAATGATCATCTTTGCCGTTCCGGTGGGGAAGAGTTCATGATGTTCCTTGAAGCGACGGATGTTCATCACGCGGTTGATGTCGCAGAGCGGATTAGGCATAACGTAGAAAAACACGATTTCCTGGTCGTTGGTAAGGTAACGGTATCACTTGGAGTTTCTCACTGGAAAGGCAACGATATGCCAATTGAAGCGGTAATGAAAGACGCGGACAACGCTCTGTATAAAGCAAAGCGCAACGGAAGAAACAGAACCGAGTTAGGTGAAGACGCACAATAGGTATAGTGCTATGCACTGAACGTAAAACGCGCCAGTTACCAAGCTTTTGTTTTACTCGTTGGCGTAGCCGCTACCAATTGCTCTAAATGGCAAGTCGAGTTCTAACTCTGGAATTTGCTTGCCCACCCAAGCCGGGAATGTATTGCTATTTGGTCCTGGAAACAACGTGTATTCTTCAGCCCAAGGGTATTGGTTGATAACGCTTTGTATTTTTGGGATAAGTTTATCGGCTTTTTCACCTTGTATTGAGAGTATTTTTTCTGGCTTCGCACCGTACCAGTAGCGATCTGGTGTGCCCGTTTGGTATTGATACAGAGCGGGTTGTCCACGATTCACGCGCCACCCGACCACTTCATACACGGTATATTCGTTCGCATTTTCAGGCTTTATCGCAAACCAAGTGTGCACCGCAAACCAGCCTCGCCAACCAAATGCATCTGCGGCATAAAACTCAATTACGGCATGTTTCACATTGGAAGGGTCAGGCGCGATACCGGCAGGTTCTCTGCTTGCGGTACGCCAATCTCCTTGAGTGCATCCACCCATCAAAGCTGCGATTGATATCAAGCCAACTTTTAATAGATGAGTAAAACTGAGAGAGTTTTTCATTGATCGCTCCTAGACCAACTGATGTTGGAAATGCTTTATTGATTTTAGCTATAAAATAGGTGCAAGCCTTATTGTTAAAACCTCCCTTCGTTAAAAGAAGGGAAGGCTAGTGCCACAATATCGGATCATACGTGATAATGAGATGAGTAGATTTGTAACATGTGGCATAGAAAATATTGTCTTTCTCTATTAACTCGCTTAGTTGTGTATGAAAAAGTAAGAGCTTGTACGTATATTGCTTACACTATTTGTTTCTTTTAAATTCAATAAAAACAATTGCTTGGGTGTTGTTGGGGGCGATTAAATAGGCTGGTTTATCCTCAGCTGCATTGTGATTTCCCCATTTTTAGCGGAATTTCATCGTACATCCTTTTACTGTATTTAGAGACTTGCGTACACCTGTGGCACAATGGGCGATTATTGAAGGAGTGCTGTTTGGTAATGCAAATGGCAGAAAAATAACTAGAAATTGAATAACCAATGTTTAAATCAAAAAGTATACTTGCATTATGCACGTTCGCATTTGGCTGTTTTGCCAATCAAGATAGTGAACCAACGTCCGTTGTACTGAACTATGGTGACTCTTCACTCAGTGCTGATATTCAAGCAAATCGAAAATTTCATGTGGTCCAAGATAATGAAAATGAGCATGTGGAGTTTTCTGGAGGAGTCACGAAAGAATATTCCGATTACATTGTGAATATACATATCATCAGAAAAAGCAAAATACGCAGATCAAGTCGAGAGCTGAATACCACCGTATTGATGAACAGCGATCAGCTTGAAAAGCCTTTAGTGGTTGGTATTGAAAATGATGAGTTCACCAGTATTACTTTGCGTTAATACTTGGTATTTATCGAATAGGAATGGTTGAACCGATGCTCTCAATACGTCGCTATCGCACAGAGGATGCTCCAATATTGTGGACACTTTTTTACCACGCTGTACGAGTCATTAATCGTCGCGATTATACCGAATCACAAGTTTCAGCTTGGGCCCCATCAGATTTTGATCTCAACTCATGGCAACGCACAATGGATGCTATTCAACCCTATATTGCGGAAATAGAAGGGCAGGTCGTTGGCTATTGTGATTTGCAAAGTGACGGCTTGATTGACCATTTCTTTTGTCACCATGAATATCAAGGCCAAGGTATTGGTCGTGATTTGATGTCTTTTCTATTTTCACAGGCGAAAGTACAGGGGATAGAGCGACTGTACTCTGAGGTGAGTATCACTGCACGACCTTTCTACGAGAAAATGGGGTTCACAGTTAAGGTTCAGCAACGTGCTGAAGTTAGGGGAGAAACCTTAACTAACTTTATGATGGAAAGTATATTTCACTGAAATCGTGAGCATTTAGTGAGCTTGAACACAGATATAAAATGTTTTCCAATGTGAAAACAAGTTCATTGATCTCGCACCAAAGTTTTGTTTGAAAACAGTGTGCATAATCTTCTCTGGAACAAGCCATTACTGCATTTTTCGTCTCTGAAGGCTTAGTCAGAGCCTAAAAGCCTCGGTATTGCGGTGGGTAATGGCGTTCCAAACGCCAAACGTGTCTGGCTAACCATCTCAGGAAGAGAAGTAGTACTATGCGCCCTTATCTCAAATACATTATTCCAACATTGATACCATTGCTTATTTGGTTAATGCCCCTCTCTGCATTCCCATTTGATGGCATTACTATCGTCCAGCAGAGAGTGATCGCAATCTTCTTGCTTGCTGCACTCTGCTGGGTGTTTGAACCTATTCCAATCTACGCGACTTCGGTCGTTATCATTGTGCTCGAATTATTGCTTGTTTCGAATAAGAGCATCGTGCTTTTTCGCTTGCAAGAAGGGCAGCCACATTTTGGTGAGCTGTTGCAATATAACGAGATAATGGCGACTTTCGCTAGCCCGATTATTATGCTGTTCCTCGGCGGGTTCTTCTTAGCTATGGCGGCGACAAAGTACAGGCTGGATGTCAACTTAGCGCGCGTGTTGCTAAAACCATTTGGGCAAAACCCAAAGTTCGTTATGTTGGGTTTGATGTTGATCACCGCTGTCTTTTCCATGTTTATGTCAAACACCGCAACAACAGCGATGATGTTGTCGATTCTAACCCCTGTGATTGCGGTATTTGGGCCTAAAGATCCCGGTCGAATTGCGTTTGCCTTGTGTATTCCTGTTGCCGCCAACATTGGTGGTATTGGTACACCAATCGGCACGCCCCCGAATGCTATCGCGCTGAAATATTTGGTTGGTGACAATTTAATTACCTTTGGTGAATGGATGGTATTTGGCGTGCCATTCGTCATTGTAATGATGGCACTAGCGTGGTTTCTGATTGGCTTTTTGTATAAAGCCGAGCAAACCACCATCGATCTGAATATTAAGAGCAAGTTTTTGAAAACACCAAAAGCGATGATTGTCTATGTCACCTTCGCAGGTACGATTATTCTCTGGTTGATGGGGTCAGCACATGGGATGAACTCTTACACAGTGGCATTAATTCCGGTCGCGGTATTCTCATTGACGGGCATTATCAACAAGGAAGATTTGAAGAAAATTTCTTGGGACGTGCTTTGGTTGGTGTCAGGTGGTATCGCTCTGGGTCTTGCTCTGGATAAAACAGGGCTTGCGAAGCTGGTGGTACACAGTATTCCGTTTGATCAGTTCTCGCCATATGTGGTCTTGTTTGGTGCGGCGTTCTTGTGCTTGTTAATGGCAAACTTTATGTCGCATACGGCCACTGCAAACTTACTTATGCCGATTATGGCTGCGCTAGGTACCTCAATGACTTCGTTAACGCCATTGGGTGGAGAAGTGACGCTGATCTTAGTCGTGACATTTGCCGCGTCACTCGGTATGTCGTTACCAATCAGTACGCCACCAAACGCGTTAGCTCATGCTACTGGGCATGTCGAAAGCAGCCAAATGGCTCGTATCGGTGCAGTACTGGGCGTGATTGGTGTATTACTTAGTTTTGTTATGGTTTGGATTTTACATACCGTTGGGCATATTGGGTAACCCATGTACGAAACGAAACTAGATGCGTTAGTACAACGCTATTTTAACCATCTTGAACGCCGATTAACGGTTTTATCCGGATCGGTGCTGATCGAGCAAGCTGGCTACAACGATCGGTTGTACTACGTGCTTTCAGGAGAGTTGGCTGGCTATTATGCGGAAGACGACAAGAAGCCAATTCAGGTATTTTCTGCGTCTCAAGGTGCGTTTATTGGCGTACATAGTTTCTTTTCTGGTACATGGACGGCCTCTTCGACAGTGATTGCTCAAACCGACGTTGAACTGGCTTGGATACAGCGTGATACGCCCGCGGTGGAAGAGGCGACATACGGACCATTGACGACACAATTTATGCCTGTGATGGTGAACGAGTTATCTCGGCGTCAACGGCGTGCAATGCAAGAGGCCTTGGCTAAAGAAAAAGCGTTGCAAAAGCTGCATACCGCAGAGCAAATGACAACGTTAGGGCAGCTTGCTGCGGGTATTGCTCATGAGTTGAACAATGCTATTGGTGTGGTAAGCAGTAAATCAGAGCGACTCGAGTCGGTCATCATGGAATTGCTTGAAGAAGTTCATCCGGAAGCGAGTCAGTTTTTTGATTTTGGTTTGATGCAAGGACAGAAAGTCTCTTCCAGCGAAGCGAGAAAGCGGGGACGTCACTTCGAAAAATATTACGGCTTACCCAAGGATCTCGCGCGTGATCTCGCACGTGCCGTTCCAAATAATTTCCTGTCGGAGCATTGGTTAAAAAGACCTGAAGAAGCGATACGTTTCTGGCAAATGGGGCGAGACCTTCATGATTTGCGTATCGCCTCTAAACATACTGTTGGCATTGTACGTTCAGTGAAACAATTGGGGCGTACGGATATCGACCTGGATGAAGCGTTTAATATTAATGACTCAATAAATCGAGCGCTAGCCCTATTGCAAAGTGACTTAAGACGCGTGAGCGTACGTTTTAGCCCAGCGGAGTTGCCGGACTTTGTCGGCTCTCAAACCGAACTCGTCCAAGTTTGGGTCAATATTTTAAAGAATGCGTGTGATGCACTTGGTCAAACCGAAGACCCGGGGATCGAAATACATACTCGAGAGAGTAAGGGGAAAATTTTGGTCACGATTGCTAACAACGGACCAGAAATCGATGAAGCGACACGCAGAAAAATTTTCCGGCCAAACTTCACCACTAAAAAGGGTGGGTTGTCGTTTGGTTTAGGATTAGGGCTGTCGATTGTGAAACGCATTATCGCCGGATATAACGGCTCTATTGTGGTAAAGAGCGACAGTGAAAAAACAATTTTTAGAATCAAGTTACCAGTAGAGGGTGAACATGGAGAAGCTTAATGTAATTTGCGTTGATGACCAACGAGAGGTATTAAGCGCGGTTCTACAAGATTTAGAGCCGTTACATCAGTGGTTGAATATCGAAGACTGCGAATCCGCAGGTGAGGTTCTAGAACTGATGGATGAGCTTGATGCAGAAGGCGAGATGATCGCATTAATAATTTCCGATCATGTCATGCCAGGTAAAACAGGAGTGGAACTACTGACAGAGGTATCAAAAGACAGTCGTTTTGTTCGCACACGTAAAGTGCTTCTGACGGGGCAGGCGACACACACGGATACCATTAATGCGATTAACTCCGCAGGTATTGATCGCTACTTTGAGAAGCCATGGCAAGCGAGCCAATTGATTGAGTGCGTTAGAAACTTGGTGACTCAATATATCTTTGATATGGGCTTAGATTACACTCAATATCATGAACACTTAGATCAGAGTGTTGTTTTTGAGCGCCTACGTTAATCAAGGCTCTCTAAGGTTGTTTTCGTCACGGCCAGTTAGTGTCTGAAATTTACTGTGAGTAGTTCAGCATGCTTAACGTGGCCGTGCGGAATAGCGTTAATTCTGGGATTATTTCGCCGAAGAACGGTTTAGCTCAATGAATAGCGACTGGCACTGGCAACAGAGAGTGGTTTAGAGAACCAATAACCTTGCAAATAATCGACGCCCATCTCGGAAAAGAAGTCACACATTTTTGCGTCTTCGATGCCTTCTATCACCACTTCAATATTGTTTTCCTGACACATAGTGATAAGAAACTTCAAATACTCTTGAGAAGAGCGATTGGTCAATGTCTTCCATGCCATCGACTTATCAATTTTGATTTGTGTCATCGGCAAGTCGAAGAAGCTATTTAATGAACTGTAACCAGAGCCAAAGTCATCGAGCGAGAGTGCAAAACCTAACTCCCTGAGCGTGCTTAGGGGAGCAATGGCCGTCTGGTTATTATCCAAAATAAAC
Source organism: Vibrio antiquarius (assembly GCF_000024825.1). Taxonomy (NCBI): domain Bacteria; kingdom Pseudomonadati; phylum Pseudomonadota; class Gammaproteobacteria; order Vibrionales; family Vibrionaceae; genus Vibrio; species Vibrio antiquarius. The sequence continues at coordinate 2,184,092 of NC_013456.1, read as the reverse complement.
GTTTCTGTCAGTTCCAAAACAATAGACTCGGGGTCAACGCCAGCTTCATCCGCCATGGCTTTAATTCGCGTAGGGAATTCGCTGTTCATCAACTGAAGTACAGAAACGTTCACGTTAACACGAACTTGGTTTTGGTAACGTTCACGGTAGTTTTTGATGAATTCACACGCTTTGGCAAATACTTGATATCCCAGTTCGACGATCAATCCTTTGTTCTCTGCTACAGGGATAAACTCGTCGGGATAAATTTCGCCAAACTCTTTGCTACGCCAGCGAACTAGCGATTCGAAGCTCACCACTTTTGAGCTTTTGGCGTCAATAATTGGCTGAAACTTAACACTTAATGTCTGTTTTTCTAGCGCACTTTTAAGACCTTGCTCAATAAAGAAGTAGCGATCAACGGCATGCTGCGTCTTCTCACTGTAGACCGCGACGCGGTCTCTATTTTGTTCGCTCGCGTACTGACAAGTTCTTGCCGCTTTACGTAAAATCTCCTCTGCGGAGTGACTAGGGTCAATACAAGGATACAAACCAATGCTAATGTTGCTACCTAGGTATTGGCCTTCTTCAATCACCGCTTCATGGTAGGTTTGTTTTAAACTTTCAGCGTAACTCTGTAGCGCTTCTATTGAGCACTCATCGTGAATCAAAATCGCAAAGTCATCATCATGCACGCGATACACCGAGCTGTTTGGAGAGGGCAAGTGACTGAGAGTTTGTAGCAACTTCTCTACTAACCCGTCGACCAGTTCACTGCCATATTGATTCAAGTAAGATTTGATGTCTTCGATCTGAATATAACAAATAGACGCGCAAGAATCGGTGGTACGTACACTGTCCTCGATATCCAGCAAGAGATGGGCGCGGTTAGCCATGCCTGACGCGTTGTCATGAAATGCAACTTGATGGATGTAACTTTCCATCAGCTTACGCTCAGAAATATCGCGATGGCTGCCAACCATGTAATGGCCATGTTCTGTTTCTTTGGTCATGGCTACGCCTTCTATCCAGACGTATTGTCCATTGGGTTTACGAACTCGGTAAGTGGTTGTAACCCTCGTATTGTTGGTCGTGATGTGCGCATCGACCCTTGTGGACAGCCTTTCTCGATCAAGAGGATGAACAAGTTCTAACCACTGCTCTAAACTGATTCGGCCAGCGTTAATACCGAGCTGTTCATAGAAGCCTTTGTTGTAAAATACCATGGTACCAAACTCATCCATGTAGAAGAGGCCTTCGTTAAATACGTCGAAGATATGAATGAATCGTTCTTCAACGATTTTCAGGAACTCTCGGTCACTATCTGAGGCTTGTTGGTCAAATATGGTGGTCAAGATATTTCCTCCTCGAGCGTTTTAGCATCAGAGATGAGTGTGGGGGTTTGATAACATAGAGTTGATCTGTTGGCGTACATTACAATCACAAAAGTATCAGTTCAAATTGTTTGGCTATCATTTTATGCGCTACTAGGTTAATAACATACTAAGATTAGGCGGCTAATCATCGACATTTATAAAAAATAGTCAACAGTAAAAATCATTTATAAAATACAGTTATTGATGCTGTCCGCAATCTATAAATATTTATGAATAATTATCCTCAAGTTATTTTAAGACGTGTCGGTTAGAGGTTCTGTTCTTGAGTGTCATATCTGTATATTTGCTAGGCTAAAGACCATATTAACAAAAAGGGCTTAGTGATCGCGATGGGTTATTAATTGACAGGATGCTCATTAATAGTAATCAATTCTAATTTATTATCACGCCAATTAATCAAATCTCTTATAATACTGCCGTTAATATCGAGTAAGCTTTCTTTTTATGCAGTACGATCCAAAAAATTCAATCAAAATTGCGCTCGCTGATGTCGGCGTTGGTATGTTTGTTACCGCGATAGAGCACAACAAGCGCGTAAATTTAGCCAATGCAGGGCGGATATCTAGCCCAGAGGGCATTAAGAAGCTTACCGCGAGCGGCGTGAAGTATGTTTGGGTAGATCAAACATTATCTTCTCAGAAGTGTGTCTTTAAGCCTGTGGATGAATCCATTGTTGCCGTAGAAGAGGAGCGAGAGCCCAAGTCCTCTGACTTTTCGAAGGTTCAACGCGCTTATCGCTCGAGAGATGTTCAACATAAACGAGCCAAAAAGCTAATTGCGGAAGCAAAAGATCTGGCGCAGAAACTATTGAATCAAACTTTTGAAGGCAAAATCATTGAAGTTGATGAGGTAGAAGCTTGGGCCGATGATGTCATTGAAAGCGTTTTTATCGACTCAGATGCGTTGCAATGTGTTTCTGCACTCCGAAAAAAAGACTCCTACTTGTTGGAACACTCCGTCAATGTGGCTTGCCTTTTAGTATCATTTGGTAAGTACTTGGGGTTAGATAAGCAGACATTAAAGCAGCTCGCTATTGGTGGCATCATTCATGATGTAGGTAAAATTAAAGTTGATGACAAGATTTTGCATAAACCAGCAAAGCTAACACCTGAAGAGTTTGAACACATGAAGCTACATCAAGTGTTCGCTGGTGAGATTATTCTCCATGTAAAGGGCCTTAGTGATGTGAGTCGCGATGTCTGTTTGATGCATCATGAGAAGTTAGATGGCAATGGCTACCCTAGAGGCTTGAAGGGCGATGAGATTCCGATTCACGGCCGCATGAGTTGTATTGTTGATATTTACGATGCATTGACGGCCGATCGTTGCTACAAAAAAGGCATGAGCTCAGCAGAAGCGTTTAAAATCTTGTTGAGTTTAACGCCATTTCATTTAGATGCAGACCTAGTCTACAAGTTCATTAATTGCGTTGGGGTGTACCCAGTGGGCTCTATTGTTGAGTTGAGTGATGGGCGTGTTGGTATTGTTTGGTCCTCAAATGACTCTCAAGCTTTAAAGCCAGAAGTGAAGTGTTTTTACTCACGCAAATATCAACGTTATATCGATGTGGCGATGGTCGATTTGAAAAATAGCCTACACAAAATAGAAAGAGCAGTCGCTCCGTCATCGTTAGAAATCGATCCCAAGCCTTTTTATGATTAAGAAAAATAAACATGCTTTACAACCTTGCATGCAGAGCGTATTTTGATTGCATAACTATCTATTAATGGTTTCTAAATTATGTAGGGACTAGGTGGTTATTAAAGAATCGAGTTTCATGGATGGAAACTGAGCTAGGAATATCTCAATAAAGATTGAGATATAACCCTCTACTTTTTGCGGGAAGGGATGCCAATGCAAATTGATACATGGATTTTTTACACCCTGGCCATTTTGGTGCTCACTGCATCGCCTGGGCCAAGCTCATTGCTGTGTTTAAGTAAAGGTGTGAGTAGTGGGTTTCGTATTGCCCTCATGACTGCGCTAGGCAGTTTATCAGCGATCACTATTATACTAACGCTTTCTTTTACCGGGTTAGGGGTTGTGATTGCCTCATCTGAGCTGGTCTTCAATATCATCAAATGGTGTGGTGCCGCTTATTTAATCTGGTTAGGCATTCAAGCGCTGCGCTCTTCTCAAACGGATTTTGACAAAACGGCAGCCGTCCAAAGCTCCTCGAATGGGATCAGCGCGTTCACCAGTGGTTTTATTGTTGGCGCTAGTAACCCGAAAGCGATTGTCTTTTTTACCGCTTTGTTTCCTCAGTTCATTGATCCCTCTGCGACTTTGCTGGCTCAATACGCGATTTTTGCATCTACATTTGTGGTGTTTGAGCTAAGTTGGCTAACATTTTATGCATTATTAGGTGTAAAAGCTTCAGACTGGCTGTTTGTCGCTGGAAGAGCCAAGTTGTTCAATCGCCTGACTGGCGGAGTATTTATTAGCGCGGGCGTCATGTTGTCGACGGCAAACCGATGAGAAAGCGCGTGTTCGGTGCATGGTTGGATTATTTCAATAGCGTAAGTTGCAATAACCTAATTTAGCGTTAGCTTATTTCCATTATGGAAATAGACGTTTTGTTTATTTTCATTAGTGGCAACAGGTAAGCCGGAGTAAAATCACGTTACTCTTTAGGGGTAGAATCCATGTTTTATCTTGTGGGTTTGTGGTTACTTTTTCAGGGACATCTCAGATGAAAAGCCTTTCTGAACTACAACAACGTTTTCTAGACATTGCGACTGATGTTCGTCTTTCTCCAAAACAAAAGTCGAACTTTTTGGCCTTGGAGGCGGAAGCATGTATTCCTTACATGTCGATTTCCCCATCGCTAAGACAAGCAATGGATGAAGGAATCATCTGTGATATGTTTGAAGGCCATGCACCTTTCAAACCACGCTATGTGCTGCCTGATTACGCTAAGTTCCTATCGCAAGGCTCTGAGTATCTAGAGTTGCTTCCAGCTGACGATTTCGATGATGCGCTGAATATGCTCACCATCATTTACCATCATGTTCCATCGGTAACGAATATTCCGGTGTATTTAGGTCAGTTGGATGATGTCTTACTGCCTTACATAGGCGACCTGACAGAGAATCAAATTTACAAAAAGTTAAAACATTTTTGGATCATGTTGGATCGCACATTGCCAGATGCGTTTATGCACGTGAATGTCGGACCGACAGACAATATTATTTGTCGCACTATTTTAAAAGTGGACGCCGAGCTCAAGCAGATTGCGCCAAATCTTACTTTCATGTACGACGAGTCGGTCACGCCTGATGATTTACTTCGTCAAGCGACGCAGAATATTTGCGAGTGTAGTAAGCCTCATATTGCCAATTACCCTGCGCACTCTAAAGCCTACAGCGGTTCACGTTTTGGTATTGTAAGTTGCTACAATTCACTGCCACTGGCTGGTGGTTCAAACACGCTGGTGCGAATGAACCTAAAAGAAGTCGCAGAACGAGCATCGGATTGTAACGACTTCTTAAACAGTGTTTTACCTCTATACCATCAATTAATGGTTGAGTTGATGGACGCTAGAAGTACGCACTTGCATGAAAAGTCCAATTTCTTTCAAGGATTTTTGACGCAAGAAGGGGTGATTGAAGAATCCCGTTTCGCACCAATGTATGGCATTTATGGTATGGCAGAAGCGGTGAACCTTCTGTTCGAAAAAGAAGGGCAATCGGGGCAGTACGGAAAAGATGAACGTGCGAATGCTTTTGCTCATGATGTTTCAGCCACACTGGCGAAACTAGTGGAGTCAACCCCAGTGAAATATGGTTTGGATGGCAAAGCGCTCTTACATGCTCAAGGTGGTATTAGCTTAGATCTTGGCGTTACGCCAGGTGTGCGTCTTCCTTATGGCACGGAGCCAGACCCTGTCACTTATGTACAAGCAACAGCTGAGCATCACCAGTATTATCGTGCAGGTATCAGCGATATTTTGACGATTGATGAAACGGTGAAATCAAACCCAGAAGCGATGTTCAATTTGTGCAAAGGGGCGTTAAATGCTGGTTATCGTGAGTTTACCGCGAATGTGGTCTCAAATGATTTGATTCGCGTTACGGGATACATGGTCAAACTTTCTGATATCGCAAAATATGATGCAGAAGGTTCGAGAACCAATACGACGTTTCTGGGAGCAGAGGCGGCAAAAAATACTGGGATTTTAGACCGCTCACCACGTGTGGTGAGTCATGAAATGACACCGACCTACACGCAGGCGTAAAGGTCGGTTTAGGAAAGAACAAGATGTCTAGACGAAGTGGAAGCCTTTTGGCAAAAGTCACTCGTATCCTTCCTTTCTCTTGTGTTGATGGGCCAGGAAATCGTCTAGTCATCTTTCTACAGGGTTGTAACTATCAGTGTTTGAACTGTCATAACCCTCATACAATAAACCATTGTAATCACTGTGGTGATTGTGTGAGTGAGTGCCCGGCAGACGCACTGAAGTTCGACGAAAACAACAACGTTGTTTGGCTTAAAGAGGAGTGCACCCACTGCGATCATTGTATAGAGATATGTCAGAACCAATCTAATCCAAAAATTACTGACTACTCTGTGGTAACAATGCTCGATTTGATACGCAAACATCGCTTTTTCATCAGTGGTGTTACAGTATCCGGTGGGGAATCTACCTTACAACTTCCTTTCATTATTGAGCTGTTTAAAGGGATGAAGCAAGATCCTGAGCTACAGCACCTTTCTTGTTTCATCGACAGCAATGGCTCTTTATCAGTGACAGGTTGGCAGCGTGTGCTTCCTTTTCTGGACGGTGCGATGATCGATTTGAAATCGTGGCAGACAGAGACGCACCAGTGGCTAACTGGGCGTGATAATCACCGTGTATTCAAAACGCTTCAGTACCTCGCAAAGCATGAAAAATTGTATGAAGTTCGGTTACTGCATATTCCAGGGAAAAGTGATTTAGATATAGAAATCGTAGCGATTGGGCGCTATTTGAGTACTTTGCCTGAATCGGTGCTTATCCGTTTAAATGCATTTCAACATCACGGAGTCATGGGGGAGGCGCTAACTTGGGATGCGTGCTCTCGCCATGATATCGAACGCTTAAAATCAGAACTTTTACGTTACGTGAGTAACCCCATCGCAGTGCCGACTGTACTCACGTAATGCAGTTTTGATTCGTTATCTTACTCACGCATCGCACGCGTCTAGCATGGCACAGGCATCGAGCAATTGTTTTTGTAGCCATTTTAAAGCCGGATCGTTCAAGCTCGCTTTGTTCCAAACGAGGCTGTAGGCTACCTGTCCATAATCGAATGGAAGGGATTGTTCAACCAAGCCTTTTGCTTGCATGGCCGCCCTTGCCCAAAGTTTGGAACAGGTGAACAAGTAATCTGAGTGCTGACACATCACCGCAGCTGAACCAAAATCCGCTACACGCATAGCCATGTTTCGCTTCGAGTGCCTTTGTGTGAGGTTCTGCTCGAAATAAGGTTGTGAGAGATCTTTATCATGAATCCCAATGTGTCTTGCACAGAGGTAGCTTTCAATAGACAAAGGCTGATTAGAGAGTGGATTTGATGGTCCCATTAAACAAACCATTTCATCTTTCAGAATGGTTTGCCATACCAAGTCTTTGTTTTGCGTGGGCGGCTGACTAAGATCGTGTGGAAGCAGCAAAAAGTCCACTTGGCCTCTTACCAACGCATCGAAACTCATTTCCTCTTTTGCATGCACATTCAAATGTGCGTGATTACCGAGTTGCTGAGATAAATGTTGTAGAACTGGCGCAAAAAGCTCAAACGAACTTTCACGCATAGCTAATGAGAAACTGCCCTGATAGTAAGCTGGATTAAATGAGCCCTGATGTAATAATCCATTCATGCTAGAGAGTATGCCATGGATCGAGGGGCCAATGTGCAGCGCAAATGCCGTTGGTACCAAGCGAGTACCATCGCGATAGAAAAGGTCATCTTTCAGCGTTTCACGTAATTGCCCAAGTGTTTTACTGACGCTCGAAGGTGTCACACACAGGCGCTCTGCGGCAAGCGTAACACTGTGAGTGGTTAACAACATATGCAATACAGTGAGATGTTTTAGGCTAATGCGTGAAAGAGCAATGTAGTCCATAAATAGCATGGTTTCTTATGATTTTTGGCAGTATATCAGGATGAAACAAATTTTTACTATTGTTTATCTCGTAAATGAGCATCTTTCGCTTTGAGCTCAATGTATTTAACGTGTTGCGTAAAAATAACTTGAGTTTTGTAAGATCAAAGAATTCTCTTGGGTTTGTTAGGTCTTTGTCGTTTTCCTTTCTTCAATTTAAGAATTTCTATTTCATTTATCTTTCTAGTGCGAGGGCTGAATAGTTTGTGTACGAATGAAAAGCCGCCATTACCTTTAAAAATAGCCATTGTGTTGTTGATTATTTGGTGATTTACTCAAGATCCTTAAGTAACAGAGGTATAAATAATTAATGGACGACCCCTTTAGTCGACAGAACCCTTCACCGTATGTCTTCCCATCACTGGAGGCGTACTCATGTTAGAACTTTTCATGCAACCAGAGGCTTGGGCGATTTTTGCCACTTTGTTTGCGCTTGAAGTTGTCTTAGGCGTTGATAACGTCGTTTTTATCTCCGTCCTATGTGAAAGATTGCCACATCACCAACGTAAACTGGCAAGAAACCTTGGCATCGGCCTTGCCGTTATTGCTCGTATTGCATTGGTTTTTTCCATCTCTTGGATTATGCAGTTGACTCAACCACTGTTTTCTATCGTAAACCAGGCGTTTACCGGAAGAGACGTGATCATGATCGCGGGTGGTGCATTCTTATTGGCAAAAAGCCTGAAAGAGTTGTGGAGCTGGCTAAATCACAATGAATCTGGCCACTCGACTCATGCTCGTACTGGATTAGCGGTAGTGCTGCTGCAGATTGTTGCTGTGGATGCGGTATTCTCAATGGACTCGGTGATAACCGCCGTCGGTTTGACAAGTGATGTCCCGCTTATGGTCGCGGCGATTGTCTCGTCTGCAATCGTGATGGTAATGACTGCTGAAAAAATCAATAATCTGGTGACGCGCTATCCCGGCTTTAAAACGTTGGCATTGCTGTTCCTGGTTTTATTGGGTGGCTTATTGATGGCAGAAGGCTTCGCAATTCATATCAATAAAGGTTATGTGTACTTTGCGATGGCATTTGGTTTGATTCTGGAACTTTGTCATATCCAGCTAAAAAACAAACAGCGTCCTAGCATTAAGCGTCTTCGTCCGTTGCGAATTCGAGCAACGAGATTAGAAGCTCGTCAATAACAAACGACATTGCCGCTCACATGAGCGGCATTTTTGTATCTTGTATCGTCTATTTTAATTCTCGTTTTGCTTAGTTGTCGTCTCGATAAAAAATCGCATTTGTTGTTGTGTCGCAGATTTTTTATATAGAGCGCCCAACTAACACGAGTGAACGAAAATAATGAATAAAATGATCGATGCGTTAGCAACCAATGGCTACTACATCTGGGATGACTTTCTTTCTGAACAAGAGGTGGCTCAACTGCGAGATTGCATTCCAAGCAATTGGAAAAAAGCACGTATTGGTCGTAACGATGATGTTACTCGTATTGAATCTATTCGTAGTGACAAGATTCAATGGTTATCGCCAAATATGGGGCATGCTGTTACTTCTTACTTGGATAAAATGGAAGAGATCCGCCAAGAAGTGAACCGTCACTTGTTTCTTGGACTTTTTGAGTACGAAGCTCATTTTGCCAAGTACGAGAAAGGGGACTTCTACCAAAAACATTTAGATTGCTTCAAAGGTAACGAAAACCGTCGATTGACGACCGTTTTTTATATGAACGAATCCTGGACGGAAGAAGACGCGGGTGAATTAGTAGTATACGATTTGAATGACAATAAAATTGCAACCATTCCCCCACGCTCAGGGCGTTTGTTCGTATTCTTATCAGAGCAGTTCCCACATGAGGTGTTACCAACCAATGCCGAGCGTTTTAGTATCGCTGGTTGGTTCAGAATCAATGGTGTGCGAGATAATTTACTTGATATTGCTAGCTAACTATTTGTCGGCCTAGTCTTATCATCCTAAAAAAGGGGGGCGTGTGTTCGCCCCTGTTTTGATTAAACGTCGGTTGAGAGTTCGTAACACTCTGTCATGTTTCGTTCTAATACCGCATAAACGTCAGAGCAAAGCTCCTCTTTGGCTATTTGCTCACCCATAATGTCGGCGATCTGTGTTTGAGTCATTCGTCCTCGATAGGGGCGATCTTGAGACAGGGCTTGGAAGACATCCGCGACAGCAATAATACGCGATGGTACATCGAGCTCGTCGCCTGTTTTGTGATAGGGATAGCCCGACCCGTCTAAACGTTCATGATGATTGGAAGCCCACTCCGCTATTTTCGCGTTAGGGAAGACCTTATGCAATGCGAGCTGAGTATCAATGGTATGGCGTTTAATGCGTGTGTACTCTTGTTTGTTTAGAGAGCCTTCTTTGTGAAGGATTTCATCTGGTGTTTTTAACTTTCCAATATCATGCACCAGCCCTGCAATATATAACATTTCTTGGTCGTGCTCGTTTAGCCCAAGCTTAATTGCTAGATAACGAGATAATTCCGCTACTTTTTGTGAATGTTGATAAGTGAACGGGCTCTTTGCATCGACAATTTGAGCGATAAACATTCCCAAACTGTTCATATCTTGGATGGTTAATTGCTTTTGAAGCCAATCAATGCTTTTAAAATTTAGGCCTATGGTTTCAATATTTTCCGACTCCATCGCGAACCAAAACGCGTCGGTCATGACGAGTTTAACCATTGCTTCGGCCATACTTGGATTAAACAAGGTTCCAACGTTTGCCATGATGCACTCAGCAATCAATTCTTCATGAAGCGTGACAATGTCACAGTGGCAGTTCATGACGTATTTTGAGCGCATAAAATCAAGGCGGTCTGATAAGTAGAGCAGGGCGGCCACCTCTTTTTCAAAAGGCGGTAAATCGAGCTCTTTTAGTTCGCTCCAATGTGTATGGTGGTAAAGAACTGGTGTCGCAAATTGGCGCAACAAACGACATTGCTTGAGGCTTCGGTACCCTCTTAAGCAGTGTGTTTTCACGTCTTGTGGCACCAGCTCTCCAAGTAACATTTTATGTTCTTGTGTTTCGGAGACTCCACAGTCGTGGATCATACCTGCGAAGTAACAAAACTCCGCTTTTTCTGGCTCCCAACCCATGACGCGAGCACATTGGTAAGCGATATAAGCGACACGATGGCTGTGGTGAGTATCGTCAACACCGACATAATCGAGTGCTCGAGCAACCCAGATAAGTGCTTGTTTTAGATCGACTTCAAAGCCCGTGTCCGTATGGGAATGGCAAGAATGATTCATGGTTTATACCGACATTGCTAATTAGCCCACGCGAAACCCAAATCAGAAGGTGATAGGAAAATTGGGTACGACAGCGAATAGACCCCAAAAAGGTGGGCGTTTAGACGTAGTTTTAATTATGGGGCGGATAATAATCCTAGTTGCATAACAATATCACCTGAAGCTCATGATTAAGAGTCAGTTATTTGAACTAAGTATTAGTTTTGAAAGATTATTGTTGCTTTTATTGACTTATTTGAAAACGACAATAAATCATGATGTAACGCATTCTTATTTGTATTTTTATAAGTGATGTTCGGATTAGATTACTGATATACCGTACCGTTATGTGATTAAGCAGAATTCATATTTTTGAGTTTGTATGAATGATAAGGCACCTTCAATAACCACTTTATGATCGGCAAAGCCGAAGAGGGGTGAGTTATTAAGGTAACGCTAATGGAAAGTCATAAAAAATAATTTTCTCTACAGCTCACATGGTGTGGGGAGATCAAGATAACGGTATTGCTCCCTCAGCAGCATTTATGTGTTGATGAAATGACTTAATTAAAAAATGTGTGATTGCAAAGTAAGCATAGGTGATAAAAGTAGCTAGAATGATAGCTCTAAATGAAAAGGATTTCGTATGTTGAAGCATCGCTTATATCGGACTTACACCGCAGGGCTAAAAATAGCGGCTCTTATCCTTCCTATGCCGAGACCAACCTTGTTTTCCGGGCCCGGTTCGGTGAATGAGCTATTAGAATCGATGACCGAACTGGGATTTAAACGCGTCTTATTAGTTACCGACGAAGGGTTAGTCCAAGTCGGTATTGTCGATAAGGTGCTCAAGGCGGCAGCACAACTCGATTTACAGTTAGATGTTTTCTCGAAAGTGCAGCCCGATCCTACCTATGATCAGGTAGAAAGCGGTCTAGAGGCTTACCATCGTTTTCATTGTGAGGGCATATTAGCTTTGGGTGGTGGCTCGGCAATGGACTGCGCAAAGGTCATTGCTGCGAAAGTTACCAATAAACGGTCAATAAAAAAGTTAGCTGGACTATTGAAAGTATGGCGAATGCCAGCGCCACTTTTTGCTATTCCAACGACCGCAGGAACAGGAAGTGAGGTCACCATCGCCGCGGTCGTATCAGATCCCTCCTCACACATTAAAACCCCTTTGATGGATCCAAAGTTAGTGCCACTAATGGCAGCTTTAGATGCGAACTTAATGATTGGTTTACCTCCTAAGATCACGGCTGATACTGGCGTTGATGCATTAACTCACGCTATTGAGGCGTATGTGTCGAGAAATGCTACTCAAGAAACTAGGGCTTACTCTGTTGCCGCCATTAAGTTAATTTTTAAGTATCTTCCTCGGGTCGTAGCACAAGGGGATGATGTTGAAGCTCGACATAAAATGGCCATGGCATCCTATTACGCAGGTTTAGCATTTACGAAAGCGAGTTTGGGTTATGTTCATGCGTTTGCTCACACATTCGGTGCGAAATATGGAATACCTCATGGCATGGCAAACGGATTAGCCTTGTTACCTGTGTTGCGCTTTTCATTATCAGAGATAGAGCCTCAACTAAGAAAACTCGATGCGTTGACGGCCGAAGGGCAGTCAGGTGAGGCGAGTGCTCAACACTTTTTGACGCACGTGGAGTCTTTGTTTGCAAGCATTGATATTAAGCAGAAAAGTGCACTCATTAAGCGCGAAGATGCTGATGCGCTTGTAGATTTAATTCTGAAAGAGGCGCACTGGAATTACCCTGTCCCTAAGTTCATGAGCAGGGAAGAATGTACTCAGCTATTGTTGGATATCAGTGATGTGTAAATTTTTATTTACACTTGTGGTTTTTTATCCTTACACTTTGCTTGATCTTCTGCTGAAGATCCTACAATATCGACAGCATTACAAATATGGTATTGGCTTCGGTACGCCGTTGCCCGATTTAATACCGATAATTCCTAATAAAGTGTAAAGATAAATATACAATGAGTCGTTCTAAAGTATTCGGTAGTACTCTAATTATCGCGGGAACTACAATAGGTGCTGGCATGCTAGCCCTTCCACTTGCCTCTGCCGGCATTGGTTTTTCAACTTCAATCATCATCATGCTCAGTTTATGGGCTCTGATGGCTTTCACTGCCTTACTCATGCTAGAGCTTCATCAGCATGCAGAAAGTAGTGCAACTCTTCATACTTTAGCGAAACAGATCCTGGGCCAAAAAGGCAAGTGGGTGGCAAGTTTTGCGATGTTGTTTCTGTTCTACTCATTGTGTGCAGCGTACATCGCTGGCGGTGGTGCTCAGTTCGGAGATCGCCTCGCACAATGGTTTGACCTTGATATTTCAGGGTCTACATCAACGATAATCTTTACCTTGATTGTGACTTTAGTTGTGACAGTTGGTACCGGTACGGTCGATAAAGTTAACCGCGTGTTGTTCGCGATGAAACTTGTTGCGATGGTTGCTGTGCTTTCTTTTCTTGCTCCAAACGTTACGGAATCTTACTTATTGAGTATGCCGATTGAGCAAGGTCTTATTGTAGCGGCGATTCCTGTTATCTTTACTTCGTTTGGTTTTCACGGAAGTATTCCGGCAATTGTGAATTACTTAGATGGCGATACTTCTTCTTTGCGCAAAGCTGTTATTATTGGCTCGACGATCCCGCTCGTGATTTACATCTTTTGGCAGATCGTGACATTGGGTGTGGTTAGCCAAAGTACGCTTATTGAAAACGGCGGGTTGAGCGCCCTTATTGGTCAACTATCGCAGACGGTGCACCAATCAAACTTAGGCAACATTGTCGGTGTATTTGCTGATTTGGCACTGTTAACGTCATTTCTTGGTGTGAGTTTGGGTCTATTCGAATTTTTGGGTGATACCATCAAAGGGAGCAACGATAAGCCTAATCGCTTGGTTGCGGCACTCGTGACGTTTACCCCACCGCTGGGCTTCGCACTTTTTTACCCTCAAGGCTTTATTATGGCTTTGGGCTATGCAGCGATTGCCTTAGCGATTTTAGCCATCTTTTTACCTCTGGTTATGGTGATCAAGGTTCGTAAATCGGATGATTTTACAGGAGAGTACCGAGTAGCTGGTGGCCAAGGCGCATTAGTGATAACGGGTATCGCTGGCACAGGTATCGTATTAGCTCAGCTGTTAATTACGCTGGGTGTGCTTCCTGCTCTGGGCTAGTTGTTTAGAACGTTCTCTGAATAACCTCTAGTTACTGAATCCATCGTAATCAATCAGTATTGTTAAGCCAACGAGTTTCGCTCGTTGGCTTTTTTAATCTGGATCAAATTACCGTAAGATATTCGGTGAAAGAATTGGTAGAAATGTGCTTTTATTTCGTACACTTAAGTTGTGGTATATCGATAATTTAAGTGGAGAAAACCGCTCAAAATACCATTGAATTTACAACACAATGAGCTTCTCTTGTTTCTCTGCTTGGGTGTGGAGGTGAAGTATGGCGCACCGGAGTTTTTACCCGTTTGCAAAACCGCTTAATGAGCAACTGCAAACGCTAAAGGGCAGGATGCAGGCGCACTTGCCGTGTATTGATAGGGTGTCATTTGCTAAATATCACCCAGACCAAGATGTGCTCAAATCATTTGCAGAAAGTGAGTTCGACACTTGGTGTTTAGCCCACCATGAGTCAGCATTCCGTAAACTCCACCACCTCAATATTGCCTCCAAAAACGCGATTCCTCGCATCGTCGAAGACCTTCACGATATTAATCATTGTCCTCGGGTTCAAACCTTACTCAAACACGGATACCAGTCGTCGGTTGCGATTCCTTGTTACGACAATAAAGCATTTACTGGCTTTGTGTTTTTAAATTCTACTCAGCCCAATGCGTTTAGCTTAGAAGCGTTGAATAGTCTCAAACCTTATTTCGAAATGATTCAATTTGCGGTTGAATCAGAAGACCACGTCGTTAGCGCGATAGAAACGTTGGCGAACCGAATGCAATGTATGATGCCAGGCTACTCCCCTGAGTTTTACGCGCATACCAAACGAATGAAGTACTACAGCCAAGTCATCGCAACGCAGTTAGCGGATCGTTATCACCTGAATGATGAAATGGTCGAAGATATTGGTATTTTTGCTCAATTCCATGCGCTCAGTGATATTCAGCTGCCAGTTGAAATTGCTAGTCGCCGAACAAATTATACTCAAGAACAAGAGGCGATATTGATGCAACATATTGAGCGTTGCATCGACTCGGCCGATGACATAGTGGCTCGTATCGGAAATCCGGTTCACCCGAGTGTGACTTTGTTTTTGCAGATGGTTACGTATCAATACGAAAACTTAAATGGTACTGGTTATCCGTATGGTTTAACCAGTGACGATATACCAATCGCCGCGCAAATTACGGCTGTCGCGAATGCCTTTGATTTTATGACGACGCACCATCCGTACAGACAAGCGTGGTCCATCCCATACGCATTGTTAGAACTTGAAAAATGGGTATATCAGGGATGGTTATCTCGAGAATGTGTTAATGCTCTGCGAGAGCATCAAGGTTATATAAAGAAAATCATCCACAAATATCCGGAGCACTATACAGGCTTGGGGTTAATGTGAAGAGCAGTAACAAAGTTGAAATGTTGACGAGGAGGAATATTTAAACAATACTGTTTTTATATACAGTGATAAGTTTGGAGGTGAAGTATGTTGTGGGAAACCCTTGAAAGAGTAAACCGCTTACGCCAACAAGCACTTGCAAATCCTGAGTTTGTTGAGTCAGCAAAAGAGCACGAACAAGCACTTCAGGAGCAAGAATACCATTATCAAACGAAGAAAAAGCGTTCAGCCAAAGACAAACAAGGTAAAAAGTCGCTGGCCGATATCTATAAAGAAGTAGAGTTTGGCGCTGACGCTCGTCATTAATTTATTCACTGCGGCATTTCTCATTTCTTCATGCGCCGCAGTATTCATTCAAATTTATGCGAGGGCAGTGGTAGACCGCTGCTCTCGTTGACCTGCCGACAATCCACTAATGAAGTCATCCGCAACAAATAATCATTAACACTTAGCAATTCTCTCAATGACTT
This sequence comes from Vibrio antiquarius, assembly GCF_000024825.1. Taxonomy (NCBI): domain Bacteria; kingdom Pseudomonadati; phylum Pseudomonadota; class Gammaproteobacteria; order Vibrionales; family Vibrionaceae; genus Vibrio; species Vibrio antiquarius. The sequence goes on along the minus strand of NC_013456.1, from coordinate 2,168,280 downwards.
TGTTGATGTAATGATAATGACAACGGTTTGCATTTGTATCTTTGTTGTTATATAAAACCTCCCTTATTAATCGTTCTGTTGAATAAGAACGGCAAACGTGATGAACGAATGAAAGCGATTGATTAGCTTTCATTTGTGAATGGCTATTAGGTGAAGTAGGGATGTTGGAAGCTAAAGCACTCCAGTTTGAGATTGAAGGCAAGTCATTGCTAAAAGCGTTTGATGTGACATTTGAACCTGGGAAAACATACGCTCTTGTTGGGCACAATGGTTCAGGAAAATCCACATTGTTAAAGTTGCTGGCACAGCAACAGCCATACACCGCTGGTGACGTGGTTCTGCATGGAACGAGCATTAACGATCTCTCAGCGAAAAAATTCGCCCAACACATTGCCTACTTGCCTCAGCATCTTCCGGTGACCGACAGTATTTTAGGTCGAGATTTAGTCGGTTTTGGTCGTTACCCATGGCATGGTTTACTTGGTCGTTTGAGCAAGAAAGATCATGACATTGTTGAAGAATCAATGGCGATGACAGGAACACTAAAATACGCAGATCGCTTAGTTGATACGCTATCTGGAGGGGAGCGCCAACGAGTGTGGCTAGCCATGCTATTAGCGCAAAAAACCGAGTATTTGCTTCTTGATGAGCCTTTGTCTGCGTTAGATATTAGCCATCAAGTCGATATGTTGAAGCTCATCTCTAAACTCAGTAAAGAGTTGGGTTTGGGCGTTATTATCGTATTGCACGACATCAACTTAGCGGGGCGCTTTTGCGATCATATCGTTGCATTACATCAAGGTGATTTGATTGTACAAGGCAATGTTGAACAGGTGTTTACTGAACCTAAACTGAGGGACATATACGGGATAGAGATGAAGATCTCTGACCACCCTGCGGGTTATCCGGTGGCGATGCCAAGCTAGAGGTTGAATAATGAGCAGTACAAACACTCGACTTAAGCATTTCTCTTTCGCTCTCTCACTTAGTGCGCTTTTGGTCAGTTCCTTTCAAGCAGTAGCTGAGGCGTCACCTCGGGTGATGTCGGTTGATTGGACACAAACTGAAACGATGTTGGCGTTAGGGGTCGTGCCCGTAGGCGTCGCTCAAGGGCAAGATTACGATGCTTGGGTAAAATCGCCACCGTTACCTCCTCAAACTAAGGATGTAGGGTTAAGAACTCAACCCAATATAGAGCGTATTTACGAGCTCAGACCTGAACGTATTTTTATTGCCCCGTACTTCTCCTCAATGAAGCATCGCTTAGTCGATATTGCCCCCGTTACCACGATTGACTTATATGAAAGCGGGATTACAGATTGGTCGGTACTTACTCGTTTCACTCGGAGGTTTGGTGAAGAGCTAGGAAGAGAAGCGGAAGCTGAGGCACTTATCCAACAATATGAAGAACGTTTCTCTTTACTAAAACAGCGCATAAACAAAGACCAGCCGCCGCTTTTAATGATTCAGTTTATGGATACGAAGCACGTTCGTGTTTTTGGTCAGAATAGTCTTTACTCTCAGGCTATCGAAAAGATTGGGCTGAGTAATGCGTGGAACGAAGAGACGAATAGCTGGGGCTTCAGCTTGGTCGGCATCGATAAGTTAGCAGGTATAAGAGCCCAAATTGTTATCGTTGAGCCATTGCCTCACGGTGGCAAAAAGCGGCTCTCTCAAGATCCGTTTTGGCAATACGTTGTTCAACAGTCTGGTGAGAAGGTCATGCAAGTCGCGCCTGTTTGGAGTTTTGGTTCTATGCCTTCAGCGCTTCGGTTCGCGGAGTTAGTTACGGCGAGTAAGGTCGAGGAGTTAGAACAATGAAAGCCATGCCTTTAAGCCTTGTGGTGTTACTTTCGGCATTTACCTTTTCTATTGGTGCTTTCCAATTGTATCAAGCAAGTTCATTCTCACTGGCTCTTAGCAGTTTATGGAAACCTAACTTTCAATCTATCGATTCCGTCTTACTTCACTTTAGCTGGTGGCCTCGAGTCTTCACCACGATTATATCTGGTGCTGGATTAGCGGTTGCTGGGGTATTGATGCAGCAAGTTCTGCGTAACCCTCTCGCTTCACCCACGACACTTGGTGTGGCGAGCGGTTCAAGTTTTGCTTTGATGTTAGCTACGCTATTTGCACCTTGGATGTTGGATATTGCGCCTAATTTGGTTGCTCTCATCGGCGGTGTGATATCGATGGGGTTGGTGATACTGTTGTCATGGCGACGAGCGTTATCTCCAACGGTTGTCGTCGTTTCTGGGTTAGTGATAAACCTGTACTTTGCATCATTAAGTACGGTTATTCTGATGATGAATACCGAAAAGCTGAATGGATTAATGATATGGGGAGCGGGCTCGCTTGTTCAAAGCGGATGGGGAGATTTCTCGTATCTTGCACCTCGAATCGCACTTGCCACGGTTATCGCATTTGTGTTTGCAAAGCCGTTAAGTCTGTTAGAACTCTCCGAGCAAGGTGCCAAGAGTTTAGGTGTCTCGCTAGCCAAACTGCGCTTTGTCTGTATTGGGCTTGCGGTACTAATCACTTCTTGGGTCGTTTCTGCAGTAGGAATTATCGGTTTCATCGGGTTAGCAGCGCCTGCGATTACTCGATTGATAGGTATCAATAAAATCCAGCATAAGCTTTGGGTATCGATGCTGATTGGTGCCATGTTATTGACTTTAACCGATTTGGTTATTCAGCAACTGCCGGGGCTAATGGCGAGTTTTATACCAACGGGAGCAGCAACGGCTGCATTGGGCTCTCCGCTACTGTTATGGTTGTTACCTCGCTTATCACAAAAGACGCAGGGCCATACTCAAACAGTGTTAACTCGACACCGTCAACATGTTTACAAGCTAAACCCTAAAGCGATCTCATTGGCGTTGATCGGCACGTTAATTTCCGTTGTTCTTTTTGCCACGGTTGCTGTGCAAAATGAAGGGTGGACAAACTTATTTTCTAGCCAAAATTGGATTTTTTTGGAATGGCGCGCACCTAGATTATTTGCAGCAGCAATTGCGGGGGCAATGTTGGCGATTGCTGGGACCATGATTCAACGCCTAAGTGGAAACCCAATGGCCAGTCCTGAAGTGATCGGCATCAGTTCAGGGACAGCGATGGGATTGATCATCGCGATGTTTACTGGGTTTGGTTCGTCAATTTTCACTCTTTCTCTAGGCGGGCTCGTAGGCGCATTAGCGACGGTATTGGTCATTGTGCTGCTAAACCGTAAATCAGGTTTTCAGCCGGAGCGCATTTTGTTGACTGGTATTGCTATTACCGCACTGATGAATGCAATACAGAGCTTTATTCTAGCCACTGGTGACCCAAGAAGTTATCAAGCATTGGCTTGGTTGTCTGGGTCTACCTACTATGTTTCGGTTGAAACGTTACTCCCATTGTCTTTATCTGCGCTTGTCTTTATAGGGTTGAGTTTTCTCTGCGTAAGATGGCTAGATATTCTTCCTGTTGGCGCCGCTTCCTCTAAAGCACTTGGGATTCGCGTTGATCGTTCGCGCGCGATACTGCTGCTTTTAGTTGCTTGTCTCACGGTCAGTGCGACATTGGTTGTTGGTCCTATTAGCTTTGTTGGGTTACTGGCTCCGCATTTAGCTCGCTTATTTGGCTTTAACAAAGCGTCACAACACATGTTATGCGCCGCGATATTGGGTTCCGGCGTGATGTTGTTGGCCGATTGGTTGGGACGACAAGTTCTTTACCCGCAAGAAATACCAACAGGGCTGATGGCGTCTCTCATTGGCGGTTTGTATCTGATGTGGGGATTACGCCGTTTATAGATACCAGCTAAGCCTCAACGAAGAAAGTACTTATACAACAAACAAGCACTCGCAATGGCATTGGTAACCTATGCCACTGCGAGTGCCTTATGCAAAAACCTCTGGTTTGTCTTTATGGAAACAACTGGCGATGCCGTAACTCGCTTTTCTTTCAGCGTTCGCTGAAGTCATGAAGGGTTAGTTTGGCTGCCGACAAAAAAGGAGAATAATATGACTCGGCAGTTTATGCTGACACCAACGTCAATGGCGGTTGTATTAGCGTTATCAACACCAAATGTCTTGGCTCAGGAAGATCAAAATATAGTCGTGATTGGACAGCAGCAAGACAGTGCAGTTGGTCCTGATTTTAGTTATCTTGGAGCGAAGAGTCGGGCAGCGACGAAAACTGATATTGCCATCAATGAGACTCCAAGAGCGGTGTCTGTTGTTACGCGAGAACAAATGGATGATCGTGCCTCTATTAGCATTTCTGACGCACTACAGTACACACCAAGTATTCAAACTAATTATTTCGGCGAAGATAACAAGCAAGATTGGTTTATTATTCGTGGTTTTAAACAGGCGAACAGCGGGCTGTATCAAGATGGTACCCGTTTATATTCTTCTGGTTTCTATAGTTGGCAAATAGATCCGTTTGCTTTGGAAAGGGTTGAAGTTTTACGTGGTGCCGCTTCTGTTCTTTATGGGCAAAATCCTCCAGGTGGGGTCATCAATGTCGTCAGTAAGCGACCTCAATTTGATGGGGGCTCAGGGCTTGTATCTTTGGAGTACGGATCTGAAGACCGTAAACAACTTTCTCTTGACGTAAACTCTGAGGTGAGTGAGCAGTTGGCTTTCCGCTTTCAAGGGTTAGCGAGAAAAAATGGGACGAGAATTAGTGGGGTGGAAGCAGAGCGCATTCTTTTCTCTCCATCAATGACTTACAAATTTACTGAGACGTCTGAAATTACCTTTTTAATGAGCTATCAAAAAGACGACTCAGATCCTTATCTGCAATTTTTGCCAGTTGAAGGAACGTTAACGCCAAACAAAAATGGAAAGATCAGTGATAGTTTAGCGATAGGCAATCCCAACTGGGAGACGTTTGAGCGTGATCAGGTGTCTTTAGGCTATGAGTTTTCTCATGCGTTTAATGATACCACTTCGTTTGTTCAAGCTGCTCGTTACAGTGAAATGGATGTTAAGTTGAGACAAATGTATTCGTACGTTTACTCGGCTGATGTACCTGGGTTGGGGCCGATTTTAGATCCATCAAATGAACGCAAGACCATACTTCGGGGCGCTTCAACAGAAGATGGATCATCCGATGCTTTTAATATTGATAATCGTTTGATGCACCAAGTAAATTGGGGAAGCGTTGAGCATAACTTGATGTTGGGTTTAGATTTTCAAATGATCAGTATCGATGGTAAGGACTTTGCGAATGATCCTATCGTTGCTGATGGTAATGCGCTCTTAAACACACCAATGGGAGCTTTGCCTGACCCTAGGTTTAATGTATTTAATCCCACTTATTCGGATAATATAACGTTACTCGATCCGAATACGCTACAGCCATTGAGCGAAACCGATAAGCAAAGAACGAAAGTTGAGAACCGACAGCTCGGTGTCTATTTTCAAGATCATATGCTGATTAACGATAAATGGACAATGTTATTGGGTGCGCGTTACGACGATACAAGTAATGAAGTACATAATGTTACCACGGGTGCTCGCACGAAAGTCGATAATGGAGAGTGGACGTTTAGCGTGGGAACGGCTTATATTTCTGATTCTGGCTTCACGCCATATTTTAGTTACTCTCAGTACTTTGATCCAATTATTCAAGAAGACAGCAATGGTAAGCCAGCGAAGCCGGAAAGCGGTGATCAATTTGAAATCGGTATGAAATACCAACCGGATTCATTTGATGGCTATTTCAATATTGCAACGTATCGGGCAACAAAAGAAAACTTGGCTCGTATCTACTTGAGTGAATTAACGCAAATAGGAAAAATAGAAAATAACGGCGTTGAGTTTGAAGTTGTAGCTAATGTGACACCATCCTTAACATTAATCGGAAACATAGCCTATGTTGATGCAGAGATAAAAGAAGACGTCAATAAGACATGGGTTGGCAAAACACCTTCTCAAGTCGCGAATACCGTATCATCAGCTTGGGCACATTATCGTTTCTTTGATGGACCTCTTGATGGCGTGGCTGTTGGCTTAGGTGCGCGCTATACAGGTGAGTCATACGGAGATAATGAAGAGAGACTAAAAGTACCAAGTTACTTTTTAATGGATGCGACGGTCAGCTATCGCATTGGAGATTACAAGCTACAAGTCGCAGCCAAAAATATCACTGATAAAGAGTACATAGCGACATGTGATGGTTTTTGTTGGTATGGCGATCGACAAAATATTATTGCCAGTTTAACTTACGATTGGTGATTTAACGGATAAATAAACACCCCTAGTGTAGGGGTGTTTATTTAGAAATCGGCTTTGCGGACAAAGTGTGGGTTTTTATACTTTTTCTGCGGACCAAACGATGATACGACGAGCTTGTTCCATAACGTTTTGTCAAACTCACCCTTTGGAATCGAAGGGTAGAGGGTTTCCTCTTCTTCTCTTGCAAAGTTCATGTACTGTTTCTTCTTAATTTGATTGTACTTTTTGGCGATCTGGTTATGTTTCCTTACCCACTCCAGTTTGTAATTGTGGAGCACTTTTTCACCTTCTTCCGCACTCATTCGAGATAGGAATAATCGCTTGTACGAGACCTTTCTGTCCAACATTGTGCGCATGACGGTTTGGATATATTTACCGTGGTGCGTGACAGTAATATCTTTTTCGTCAATAGGAGTGACGCACCAGCCTTTAGGTAAAAAGTCTGGCTTCTTAAACTGCTTATTACGCTCCATTAGCGCCTGATGTAAAATCAAATCAGAGGTACCGCGGAACGTTTTTTGCCATTTACCGATACGAATTTGAATCGAACCAGGCAAGCGATAGATGTTAGTAAACTTATCTTTGTCCATGGACTTGTGTCATGAGATTAATATGCATTATTAGAAAGTGAAAACAGTCTAGTGCAAAGGGCGCCAGACTGAAGTACCGTACGATTTTACAACGACCTTGCGTGATATAGCGAGGGGTTATGTCAATAATAGGTAAGAAATAGAAAATTAGTTCACATTATGAAGAAATTGGAAGCTAATCAGGCTAACTTTTGAAGTTGGGCCGATTATGCCCATGCCTACCAAATAAAAAGAAGGCATGGGTATAAACATCACACCGCTTCTTCGAGTTGCTTGGTTTCTTCTTCAATCTGCTGTAAATGTCGGTTTGCTTGCTGTAACTGATACATTTGGGCATAACGACCATTTTGTTTCAACAGTGTTTTGTGTGTGCCTTTCTCTACTAACTCCCCATGATGAAGAACAATGATTTGGTCCGCATCCAAAATAGTTGAAAGTCGATGAGCGATAACGACTAGTGTCATGTCTTGTCTGAGTACTGCCAAGCTCTTTTGTATTAAAGCTTCTGTTCCTGAGTCAATATTGGCCGTTGCTTCATCTAATATCAATATTTTAGGTTTTACCACAAGCACACGTGCTAACGCTAAGAGCTGTTTTTGTCCAGCAGATAGATTGGTTTCACCTTGACCTAACTGCGTGTCTAGCCCATTAGGATAACGGTGAATTTGCTCTGCCAAACCTACCTTGTCTAACGCATCCCATATTTGAGTATCGTCAACCGCTCGACTAAGAGAGATGTTTTCTCTGACTGAAGCAGGGAGAATGTGCGGATCTTGCTGAACCATTGCCACATCTTTACGAAGGACGTCTTTCCCTAGTGTTTTAAGTGGACGACTATCGATGAGCAGTTCACCATATTGCGTTGGATAAAAGCCCATTAACAGTGACGCTAATGTGCTTTTACCGCTTCCTGTATGCCCGACAAGCGCGATAAAGTCTTGGTGGTTGGCCCTCAACGAAATGTCTTTTAGGACGTCCTGTTTACCATCGTAGCTAAATGTGAGGTCTTTAAGTTCGATAGCACCTGACCTTAATGGTTGATGATCGTTCCCGTAAGTTTGTTCTTTCGCATCAATCAATTCAAAAACACGTTCGCTTGATACTAACGCTTGCTGAAGTAGAGCAAGTTGCTGAGTCATCTCAATTAGTGGTTCAGTAACTCGCGCAAGATAACTGATAAATGCATACAGTACCCCCACACCAATCAACTCAATACCATTAAAACCAAAGATCGCAACCAAGCAAAGCAACGCAAGACCTGCGAGCAAATCCATTAATGGTCTTAGCAGATAGCCGTTTAGCCGAATCACTCGTTTAGATGCCACCAAGTGCTCTGCGGTTAGCTCGTTGAACTGTTTATTAAAACGCTCTTCTTGTTGCATTAATTGAATGACACTCATCCCTTGAATGGATTCACTCAGATTCGCATTTATATCAGTCAATAGGTCACGCATCTTTCGGTAGCTTTCTGTACTTAGCTGCTTAAACAAGTACATAAAGCCGATGACGATCGGTAGCAATACAAGCACAACAAGTGTGAGTTTCCAGCTCATGAAAAACATAACGCCAAGCATCACCACAATCATGACCACGTTTTTCACCACGGTCGCGATCAAGAGCTCATAAAATTGCTGTAGAGATTCCGTATCGTTGGTGATTCGCGATACCAATTTTCCAGCAGGAGTGTAATCAAACGCAGATAACGGCTGCTTAATCACACCAGAAAATACTTGCTTACGAATCGTTTTGATCGTGTTAGCCGCGACAATGCTAAATTGCAATGACTGAAAATACTGAAATGTTGCCGATACAATCTGAAGAGCGATATAACCTACTGCTAGCGAAATCAGAACATTCTGTGAATAGTCACCTTTAGCGATGTGCTCATCAATGAAATATTGAATCAACCAAGGGCCGCCAGCGCTGGCTAACGCTGCGATAAACAGCAAAGCAAGTCCTTTAATCATTGGCTTTGGTTGAGATAATGGGTAAGACATCAACCGTTTAAACGTACTGGTCTGGTTCATTCATTATTCCTCCATCGCCTGTTCTAGTTTTTGGTACTCGAACATTTCGGCGTACCATCCCTGATGCGCTAATAAAGCGCTATGTTGCCCACGTTCAGTAATGTGGCCGTGATTCAAGACAATGATCTCGTCTGCTGCTTCCAATGCGGTGAGGCGGTGTGCAATAACGATTAGGGCTTGATCACGGTAGTGTGTTTCCAAATTCTTAAGGATTTGATGTTCGGTCCGGCCATCAACAGCCGAAAGCGCATCATCCAATACCAAGACTTGTGCATTTAGTAACATAGCGCGTGCTATCGCAATACGTTGTTTTTGCCCGCCGGAGAGTGTAATGCCTTTTTCACCGACTTCTGTTTGGTAGCCTTCAGGAAACTTCTCAATATCGTCATGTATACAGGCTAACTTTGCAGCTCTATAGACTTCTTCTTTCTCTGCATTAGGGTTACCTAAGGCAATATTATCGAAGATAGATTTGGAGAATAGAAACGGGCTTTGATTAACCACGGCAAAGCGGTTGCGCCACTGAGGAAGTAGGGCATCTTTAATCTCAATATCCCCGAATGTAATTGAACCGTTTGTTAGGTCGTGCTGACGCAAAAGCAGCGTTAGCAGGGTTGATTTTCCGCTTCCGACAGGGCCAGCTACTCCCAACATTTTACCGGGCTTGAGCTCGATTTTTATTTCGGCTAGAGCTGGTGGTAAATCACTGGACCAGTGGAAAGCATCGATATCAATTTTTAATGGCAGTGGTTTATCTTCTAATGGTTTATTTCCACTGACAATCTCTGGTGTTTCATCAAAGATCTCTTGTAGGCGATTCCATGCTGCGGAGCCTCGCTCTAAAATATTAAATAAGAAAGCGAAGGCCAGCATAGGCCATATCATCAACCCTAAATACATCGTAAAGGCTGTTAGATCACCAAGCGTGATCTCTCCCTTATCGACAAGGTAAGCACCAGCAGCGACACTGAGAAGGAAAGAGAGGCCGATGGTGAGTTGGATAGCTGGATCAAATCTCGCGTCGACTCTAGCGACAGCGATATTTTTCTGACCGGTATCATCGACTACATCTTCAAAGCGCTGTTGTTCTTGATTCTCTAACCCAAAAGCTCGCAACATTCGCACGCCGTTAAGTGACTCTTGCGTCATGTCTGACATGGTAGAAAAGGCTTCCTGAGCAATGCGGAAGCGTTGATGCAGTATACGGACAATAAAAAAGATGATGATTGCAAGAAACGGCATTGGAAGAAGTGCCATAACGGTGAGCTTCCAGCTAACTTGCGTTACCATGATGATTAAAACTGCAATACCCGTGATCAAGGAATCGGCTGCCGTTAAAACCCCTTCGCCGGCTGTCATTACGATGTTACGTACATCATTAGTACCACGCGCCATCAGATCACCGGTCTTATAACGTTCGAAAAATCGGGGTGGTTGTGTCGATAAGTGCCTATAGAGACGATTACGTAGAATGGTTCCGAGTTCCCAGCTTGCGCCGAAAAGCCAAATTCGCCATAAGATACGGCATCCATAAATGGCAAAGATCAGTGCAGTGAGTCCCAAGAGCCACAGAATCAGCGTATTTGTATCTAACGTGTTATCTACGACCCCATCAACGATGATACCGACCGCTTTAGGAGGAACAAGTTGTAGAGTTGATATCACAGCGAAAAGCAAAATCGATCCGACATAATGCTTCCACTTTTGTTGGAAATACCAACGTAACTGCCAGAATATTCTCATCATGCCTCCCGCTTTAAATTATTGAATTTGTTATAGAACTATTATTGAGCGAAATGATGAGTTTACAAGCACAAATTATTGGCGGTCGGAAAAACGATAGATTGTTTCGATTACGGGCGCGTGCGGTCGCGAATTACTTGTTTTCTCGCTGCAAGCTAACTATGAAACAACATTATGTGAAATAGTTGTTAATAATGGATTTTGGGGCCAGTATTCTGCTAAAAGCGATGAAAGCACCAAAAGTGCAACTGTCACTTTCACTCACTAGGAGAACTAGCAGTCGTCAGTTTGTATTTTGTAGCTGACTTGGCCACCTGGAGTTTCTGGGTAGTAAACTTCGACATAACACATATGGTCTGGACCAACAGGTTTGTTTGCAAAGCCGATAAGGAAATAGGGTTCGTCCGGGCTGTCTACCCCGTACCAAGTATTGATAGTGAGTTGAGGGTCGAAACCTGCCAGCTCTTTTGCGGGAATGACATTCTTAATAAATCCAAAGTAACCAATTAGGTCGTTATTGCCGTCATTATCTAGATCAATGTTATATTGTTTGCCGCCATCTATCGTCTCTTGAGATTGAATAACGGCTTTAGTGTACACAAAGTTGTTTGCAGTCATGAGCGCTTCCCTCGCGCCATATAGTACTGCCACTCGGGCATCTTTTTGCAGACCAAGAAATTTAGGAAGGGCAATAACACTAACGACACCAAGGATAACGATGCACACAATGAGTTCAATGAGGGTAAATCCTTGAGAGCGATGCACTGCCTTTTCTCCATGAGTCATGAATAGTTTGGCCGCTATTTTGATATAAAAATGCGTAGGTCAAGTATTAAAAAAGGATGGGAAGGGGTGACCAAGCTTGCAGATCTTAAATATAAAACAAGTTGCTTATTTGTTGCATGCTGGTGGGAGGCGGCTATCGAATAAGGGGAGAGAGTTAAATTCGGGAGGATAAAATACCTCCCGAAATGAGCAATTAAGACTCATTTGCGACGGCTTGACCGCTACGCTTAAACACAAATCGCCAAATAAATAAGACAACGGCGATATAGGTTAGACCAACACCTAACGCTTGCCAGTGCATGCCGTTATACATTGCGATTGGCATAAGCGAGATGATGAAAATGTCCGTAATTGAGCCTGGAACATAAGCGATAGCATAGTCGTCTAACACTTTACTGCGCATTTTGGGGTCGACAATGCGTAATAACGCGATACCCATAGCGACTGTACCTGTTAACCATCCCCAAGAGAAAATGCCTTTCTCAAACCAGTCATCTCCCATGATGCGAGGTGCAACCCAAAAGATAAGCCATAGCGTGAACGCGATACCACCAATTGCGAGCACTACCATTGGCATTAAATACTGCGCTAGAACCGTGATCTTAATCGCTGAGATACCAAAGATGATCAGGTAATCCGTACTAATACCCGCTGCGTGTTTGAATGCGCCGTCACATAGGTAATGAGATGCCTTGGTTTGCTTAGCGATGATTCGAACTAACATACCGCCCAGAAAGCCAGTAACGAAAGTCGGAATTTGTACCTTATCGTGGAAAGAAGATAAGTAGTTGGCTGCTACATAAGAGAAAGCGGTTACCACTACAACCAGCGCCGCGTGAATCGCGAAAGAATCGACTGACAATGATGACATCGTATCTTTCATCACAGGTTCTTGATCGTCAGGTTTCACTAAGCCTTTGCGTTCGTGTTCGTCCATGCTGTCGAATGTCGTAAAGCTACGAATCCAGCCCATTTTCAACGCAAACTGAAGCATTAACATGCCCACCGAGATTGAAATAAAGATCCCAACCGTGGCGAACGTTAAACCAAGTGTAAAACCATCTTCCCAACCAAGTCCCGTGAAGATTTCACCGACTACAGATGCTGAACCATGTCCGCCCATGAATCCCGCGGACATGGTTACGCCAAATCCAGGATTAATGTCAGGCCAAAAGAAGGTGGTAAGTACTAAACCAAACATTGCTGCAAACAGCCATTGCGACACGGATGCAATTTGGTTAAACGCCCACAATGAGCCTGCTCGTTGAGCAACCACTTTTGGTGACGGGACATCTGTTGCTAAACCCAACGCAGAAAAAAGTGCAGCAGTTAAGAGGCTTGCGTTTGCGGTAAAGGTATCTGTCCAAGGTAATACGTTAAGCAGAGCTGGGCCAAAAATAAGACCAAATAACCCAGCCAATACAGCAGATGGAATGTACATGCGTTGTAGTAAAGGCATATGTACACGAATTACTTTTGCTGCAATTAATAGTAAGCCAGCGATGGCTAAGTCAGTCAGCATTAGACCTTTTGGCATTTCTTGTCCTCCAGTAAATGCGTTCAAGGGGCTCATCCTTTTAACCAGCCTTGATGTAATAAATAACTTCCAGCACAAAACCACGAAAATAGTCACTCATGTGACATCGCGTCATGGTTGTTCTAGTCAGCACTCTATTGCGCTGTCGAATTTGTATTAACGGATCTGTTGATCCTTAAATCTATAAAGTGAGTGCAATTGTTGTGAGTGCTCACGAAGTGTTGAGAAATTTGAATAAATTCCTCGATCAAGTTTCTGATAGTTCACTCAGGAAGGGCGTGTATCCTAGTCAGTTTGTCAGCGCAATGCAATTGAGCGTCATCAATATTTAGTGCCTAAAAACTGGGCACTTGTAATTAAATATTTGATAAATAAAAATATTGAACAAGAAAAATAATTTGTCGATATGATAACTTTTTGTGATTTGAAGGGGGATTTTGCCACTTTAAGGAGGGATTTTTTGGAGGAATCGAGAAAGTAGTAATATCAGCAAGAGCTAAAGTAGAGTGATTCGTGCAAATATCATGCGTTATAGGGGGGCCGGAATTTCGCCCCCAGAGCTACAAAGTGCTTGTTTAAATTCGGTTGTCACCAGTACTAAACGCGATAATTTGACTGATTTCGGTCAAGCTTCTTCCACTTTCTTGCTGCCACTGAATAAAGGCTTTATTAGCAGAGTCCAAGGACTTTTTCGTGTCTTTGCCGCCTTCAATGATCTTGCAGTTGCGTAAATAAGCTTCGACATCGTTAGACAGAATAAAAGTGTCCACGCCCATTTGGCGTAAAGTGTAAGGGCCTGTATTTCCACCCAAACGACTACCATGCTTCTTCAAGTAGCCCCATAGATCCGTGATCTTTTCCCGAGGCCATTCAGCAATCATGTTACTGAACGAGCCATATTCGATTCTTGCTTCATGGATCATGCGAGCGTTGGCCGGAATCGACATGACTTTAGTGAGGTGGCGAATAATGCGTTTGTCCGTTGCTTTGGTTTCCCATTGTTCGTCAGACAGCATCAATAGTGGCTCAATCTTAAAGCCGAAGAACACTTCTTCGAAGTTCGGCCACTTGTTGCGAACCACGCTCCACGAAATCCCGCTTTGGAACACCTTCATCGAAAAAGCGGCGAGCCAACGGTCATCGGGAATCGCTGCTAATTCCTCTTTACTTAATGGGTGAGACAATAGCGCTTCAAGCTGATCTTCTCCGCCTTTTCGCTCAGCAGCACGTTGATAAATCGCGTCAAATTTTTCGATACTCATAAAAGAAGTTAGTCCTAGTTTATGTCGATATTTGCGAAACATACTACGCTTAAGTGGCTGAATCGTAAATTGATGGAGTGTCACAAATGAAGAAGGTCACATTAACGTTTGTCGGGGAAGGTTCGGAGCGTATCGCGGATAAATTTTATACTTGGCTGGCTGATGGCGGATTAGAAGACAGCTTAATTGAAACTCTATCGGACAGAGAAGTGTCGGTGGTCGGTATTAGCGATATGGATAACGAAACGCGCGATGTAGTGATTACGACAGAAATGAATTAGCGCGTTGTACACGATCAAAACTAAAAGAATGCGATACAACAAAGCCCTTCGTCGGAAGGGCTTTGTACTTCTAACTCGTCTTCTTGTGTAGAGTGGATTTAATGATGAACTAGCGTTAAACCGCTTGGTAAAGCATCACCGAAGACGCGTTTTGATTCGCTTTCTGAAAGCTCTTTCACTTCTTTAACTAGTGATACCCAAGATTCGGGCACTTTACTTTGTTTCAGCTTCGTTAGAACTTGATCTCGGTAATCGTCAGAAATATCAAACAGGCGGTCACCCGTCTTACGACAAATCATTACGGCTGCGAACGCGATCATTGGCTCTTTCTGCCAGTTCTGCTCTAACAGCTTAGGCAACCACTGTTCTGCTTGTTCACGAGGAATGACGTTGTGCTGGCTGCCATAAAGTGGTGTGCGAGAAGCCAAACGTCCCATCGCCCACCAGTGCGCTTGTTCAAACTGGTTTTGGTTGATCGCTTTACTCAAGAACCACGTTGCCAATAGAACTTTATCTTCCACTTCTAGATGCTCTAGAGAGGCTGAAAGACGCACCATGGATTCATAACCCATGTCTTGTGCCGCTTTGGCGGATTGTGGGTTTTTCATCGCGCCAGGGTGTAGGTATTTCGCGATGTCCGCCAAGATGGTCTCTTGTTGCTCTTGGCTCAAGCCACCTGCGATACGACGCCAGAACACCCACCAGTCTGTCCAACCTTGATGGTTCTTAAACTGAATGTTTTGTTGGTAGAGACCCCAAACTTGCTCAATGCGCCATGAGTCGGTTGGATCGCCAAAGCCTGGACGCAGTGCAAAACCTGCCAAACGAAGCCAGTTTTTCTCGTGCTGTTCAGAACGACGGCGACGCTTACGACCTTGTGCAAAGGTATCGAAAAGTTGACGGAGTGTGGTGAAATCCCACTCGTCACGTTTGCCGAGCTTCTTCTCAAGATCTTTGGCTAAGGTTTTGATCTCTTTGCCTTCTGCGCTTTTCTTATTACCGCTGTAAAGGCGAGCGATCAGCTCCTTACATTCGTTCAGTTTAGGGTGAAGCTTAACTTGTTCACTGTCGTCGGTTTGCTTGTTACGGACTTCGAATTCCAGCTCCCAACGTTTGTTGTCGTCTTCTGCGCTGACACATTCCATCTTAAGTGTGCCGACTTCAGTCAACTGACACGCCAGTTGTACTTCTACGCGCTCTTTCTGGTTGGCTTGCAGTTCGGCACCTTCACCTTCAAGGGTGGTGATGTAAGGCGGTAGCGGAGCAAACAAGTCTGGGTCAACATCAACCATCACGCCATTTTGAATGGCGGTGTTATTGGTTAAGGTATCGTGGGTAGAAGTCAGCAGGTTAAAGCGGACTGGCTCTCCAAGAGTGAGCGAGAAACGACGACCGCTTAAACGGATCTCATGGCCTTCTTCTGTTCCTTTTGCAAGTAAACAGAGGGCTTTACCCATTTTGTTTTTTTCTTGAAGATGCAAGAAGTAAGAACGCGCTGCACCACCACCAATTTTAAGCTGCGCACCACGACGTGCTTTACCAAACGCAACAGCACCCAGTGCAACAGACCAATCTGGATGTGGGTTCTCTAATACCGTAACTGGTGCACCGCGCCAGTCAGAAAGTAGGGCGGTGACACGTTCAGTCACCAGATCACTGTTAAACACGCCTCCGTTCAACAACACGCCAACTGGAATCGCGTTTTGTTTATCGTCTTCAATGCCAAGAGCGGCACGAGCGACTTGCTGGTGCTGAGTTAAGAACTCGGCAACGTGCTTGCTCACCGCTGGGTCAGCAACGTATGGAAGGCCAAACTCGACAACCGCGCTACGACGTTTGTCTGGTACGTCACTGAAATCAGAAAGCGGGAAGAAGCCATCTAATGCGATTTGGTGCACTTCTTGTTTGCTTAGAGCAATACTCTTTGTGCCCCCAAGTAGCTTAGAGCCGCTACCTAACATGGTGATCTTCACTTCGTCAGGTGCGCTCGCTGAAAGCAGGTTCTCTTTCGCTTTACGTGTTTGCTGAATTAGCTTTGTTAGGCTTGCTGCAGTGAGCTTCTTACTTTGATTGAAGCGGCTTTCTGCAAGGTGTGCTAATGCTAAGTCGAGGTTATCACCACCCAGCATCAAGTGTTCGCCAACGCCAATACGATCAAGGGCTAGCTCATCTTGAGAAGAGAAACTTGCTTCAATCAAACTTAAGTCGGTGGTACCACCGCCCACATCGCACACCAGAATCAGCGGTAACTCTTTGAGCTCATCAGCTGCGGTTTTCTGATGGCGTGCGTACCAGTCGTAACATACGGCTTGTGGCTCTTCGAGCAGGACGATTTTCTTTAAACCTGCCAACTCTGCGGCTTCAAGCGTGAGCTTACGAGCGGTTTCATCGAACGATGCTGGAACGGTCACAACCACATCTTGGTCTTCTAGCTTGTTACTAGGATGACGGTAGTTCCATGCTTGACGAATGTGGTTAAGGTAGCTTGCGCTGGCAATGACGGGCGAGACTTTATCTACGCCTTGCGCGCCAGCCCAAGGGAGAATGTCTGAGCTACGATCTACCGCTTGGTGCGATAGCCAGCTTTTTGCACTGGATACCTGACGTCCTTCCACCTTCGCGCCTAATTCACGAGCCCATTCACCCACGATCACATTGTTAATGTCGCCAGCAACAGGTTCGTTGTCCCAAGGAAGAGTGAGGTCAGAAGGGGAGATTTGACCTACAGCTGGATGATAGCGGAAAGAGGGCAGAAGTGGTTTACGAACGACTTCGCCCGGACCAATTAGTTGGTCGATGTCAAATAGGGATACTTCGGATTGTTCAAGGTTGTCGGTGATTTCACAGTAGGCCACCACAGTGTTTGTGGTGCCGAGGTCAATACCAACAAGGAAACGAGGAGATGCCATACAAAACCAAACCTTCGTGTATTTAAAAACGGCACCCGATTGGATGCCGTTTGACTTCTAATTATTGTTCTTCGTTTGAGTCACTTTTCGCGTCTTCGCGCACATCGAACTCAACATGCCATTTTTGCCCGTTATCAGCGGCAATGGCTTCTAAGTAAAGCGTACCAAGCTCTGTTACGCGAGAAGCTAGGGTAACTGGAACCACTTCACCTTCACGACGACCTTCTGATACAGGCAGCGTTACTTGGATTTCTGGTAGCTCTTCAAGCTCTTCTGGTGCCCAGTAGTCAAGGTGAGTACCTGCTAGGTCGTCACGACGAACGGTTGAGCCGAAGAATTGGAAGTTAACTGGCTGGCCGATGATCAAACCAAACTCTTGGCTTGGTACGTCAACGCTTGAGCCTTCTTCCATACCAAATGGTGCTACACACAGCGCTTCCATTGGAGGCGCCATGCCCGGAATCGCAGGCATCGCACTTTCGATACCCACGTAGTACGCCGAAGCAATACCGCCGCGGATACGAACGCCTTGACCACGACGCACAGAGCCGTAGTAAGCCGCACCGCTAGCAACCGCAAGGTCTAGATCCACACCTGTTAGGCGTTTCGCCATTTCTGCGTCTGCTTCAATTAGCCATTCGTTAATCGTGTCTTCTAGATGAGTGGCTAGAAGTTTTGATTTCAGCACACCACCGTTGAATAGGATTGCCGTTGGTTTGATGAAGTCAGCCGATTGCGCTGCATCCGCGCCTGGCATACCTGGCATGTTTGCAAATGGGTTGAAATCTTGAGCTTGCGCTGATTCACCACCGCTTTGCGCGTGTGCTTGCTTAGACAAGAATGCTGCAATGTGGCGAGTAATACCCGCATCTTGTGCGTAAGGCAGACCCATTTGTGTTAGTGCACCACGGTTACGTTGAACAGGGTGGTCGGTAATCGCAACTTGAGGGAAGAAACCGTCAACTAATGTCTGTTGTACTTCTTCTTGAGTCAGTTCAGTTTTCAGCGTTGCGCCAAGCAGTTTAGAACCGCGGCTTGGTACAACGATTGGCACTGACTGAAGCTCGCTGTCGTTCAATAGCGCTTCTTTAGCATCACGACATGCGTGCGTCATCGCCTGAACTTGCCATGGCTGTAGCTCTTTGCCTTCTTGCGCGAGCTTCATCTTCAAGCGGTACGCAAGTGCAAGGTCCATGTTGTCACCGCCAAGTAGGATGTGTTCACCTACCGCGATACGGTTCAGAGTTAGGTTGCCGTCGTCTTCAGTTACTTCAACCAAAGAAAGGTCAGTTGTACCACCACCGATATCGACCACAAGTACGATGTCGCCAACTTCAACTTCGTC
This sequence comes from Vibrio antiquarius, assembly GCF_000024825.1. NCBI lineage: Bacteria > Pseudomonadati > Pseudomonadota > Gammaproteobacteria > Vibrionales > Vibrionaceae > Vibrio > Vibrio antiquarius. The sequence continues at coordinate 2,149,573 of NC_013456.1, read as the reverse complement.
GCGCCATTTGTCGTTGCTGTTATCAATCCAGTTGTAAAGTGCAGCTTGTGGCTCTTCTAGAAGCGTTAGGTGCACAAAACCAACGTTGCGTGCAGCTTCTGCAGTTAGATCACGAGCCGCAGGATCGAAAGAAGCCGGAACCGTAATGGTAACGTCTTGATCGGCAAGGTTGTGATTTGGGTTCGCGTGATTCCAAGCATCTTTTAGGTGCTCTAGGTAAAGCTCTGTCGCGCGAAGAGGGGATACTTTTTCCACTTCTTCAGGGCTACCTGCTGGCAGGAAGGAATCACGACGATTCACACCTGCATGGCAAAGCCAAGATTTCGCACTTGCAACAAGGCGAATCGGTGTTTTTGAACCTAGGTTACGCGCGATAGCACCAACCAGAGCTTTTGGCTCACTCGACCACGGAAGAACGCGTGATTGCGGGTTCATTTCGTGTTCGTGTGGTTGGTATAGGAAAGAGCCTAATTGGCTACGAGTCTCTACCGTACCCGGCGCAGTCAGCTGCGGGATAGGCATTACTTCTACGCGAGCGTCTTCGTCGTGCGTATCAACAAAAGACATGACACAGTGTGTTGTACCTAAGTCGATACCAACACTGAATTTAGGCGTCTGTTGAGTTTCAACAGACGCTTCTTGAGAATGGTTTTCTTGGTTCATGTGTTCCATTACAGCTCAACCTCGGCTGGAGCAATCACAGATGCATCGTAGTTTTCAGCCAGTTTAGGCAGGTTCATAGACGTTGCCTTCCAACCTTTGTGAACTAGAGTGCCGTGGAACGGCGCGCTGCCTGTCACGTTACCAGTTAGGCGGATTTCTTGTGGGTTGAAGCCTTCTTCAACCGTAATACGAGTTTCTTCTTCTTCGTTGCGAACGTGCGCAAGTGTTACGTAATCGTTCAATACTTTCTGGCCACCAGTATGAATTACGCGAGCTGCTGCGCCGACTTCTTCATCAGAGAATGACGTTAGGTCTTCTTGTAGGAAGTCGATCAGACGAGCTTCTTGCTGCATGATAGAAAGTAGCTGCATTGCAGAATCAGTAGAAGCTGTTGCGAGTTTCGATTCAACTTCAACGACTTTTTCTACGACCTTCTCAACTTCAACGACTTTTTCTACTTCGACGATCTTTTCAACTGGCTTCTCAACTTCGACGATTTTCTCGACCGGTTTTTCTACGACTTTCTCAACCACTTTTGATTTGCGAGAGACCGCGACTAAAAGAAGCAAAACGCTCGATGCGGTTAGGCCAGCGTGAAGCATATCGAACGTTTGAGGAATTAGGTTCAAATCAATGTTCATGACGTTTTTTCTCTTTCTATTGATTATTGGTGCTCAGTATTGGCTCATATGTGTTCACTAAAACGATCGTCTTTGCGATCTTGCACCAAGTTTAGACATTAAAATGATGACGGATGGTAGCATATTCAAGGCTTAAGGCTGTAATAATTCGTGACTATACCGTACGAACAGCGTGAAAAATCGACGATCGGACTGCCCAGCATAGGTTGTTGCTTGATGTTTGTGCGTTGCTAACGCAGTATTTCAATAGATCCCGAAGTTTAACTTACGGAAGTATCAAAATTACGATATGACACAAAGCACCGCTCACAAGAGCGTTATCAAACGACATTCAGACTCTATTCTAGCTTTTGCAGCGACGTTGTGTGTCACTGCTGGTGTGGTCGGTGCTGCTTATACGATGCAGCAACGGTATACGCAGACGACGTTTGATACTTTAGCTGACCGACAAGCAGAATCACTGAAAGCGAACGTCGAAAATGATTTAAAGTTTATTGGTGCAGGTGCAAACTTTTTTCATTCGATTGAACGCACCTATTGGTCTTCGTTCCCAATGTATGCGGAACACGTAATCAATAGCTCGCGAAGTCTAATTGGACTTCAATGGATGCAAAAGGTCGAATTCGAAGACCTTGATGAGCATATTTTAAAGACCCGTCAAACATTTCCTGATTTCCAACCGTTTACCGTTCCTAAAGATGGCCCCAAAACCTACGGGTACATTTTTGAACACAAAGAGCCAATTTTTATCGCATCGGATATTTATCCAAGAACACCAGAAAACCTTTCTCTACTGGGTTTCTATTTTTCACGTAAACGCTTCGCTCTCATCTTGGATGATATATCCACAAATGGGCGAGCGAATGTCTCGGATAAAGTTCGCTTACTGCAAGATGGGTATGACAAGTCCATTCCTAAAACTGGGCTGCTAGTGTTCCATCCAGTGTTTGACTTCGAGAACCAACATTTATTAGGTGTAGTGACAGGGGTGATTCGAAGTACGGTTTACTTTGAGGATTTGATCACGAAAACCGCGACCGAGCTAGATATGTCGGTGCGCGTAGAAGATTTAGGCTTTGACGCAGCAGATGACCCCGTTCTCTTCCAAAGTTCAAACTGGGACAACATTCGAGGAACGGTTATAAGCCGTACCATTCAACTGCCTAATCGTGAGTGGCGGATTGATTTTAAACTTTCTGATGCCGTCTCTGCTTGGGAGCGTTCTATTTTAGCGGGCACGACATTAGCCGGGTTGGTAATCGCCTTTTTGATTAGTTGGATTGTGAATTTACAGTCACGAGAAAAAGAGCGCTTGGCGGTCATGTTAGAGCTTAAAACCGTCGAATTAAAAAGGATGGCTGAGCGTGACCCTCTAACTCAGTTACTCAATCGCCGAGCGTTTAACGATCACTTGCTTAGCCAGATAAATAAAGGTGTTAGCTTCGCATTGGTTGGTTTTGATATCGACCACTTCAAAGTTATCAATGACAAGCATGGTCATTTAGGGGGAGATGAAGCATTGCAGCATGTGACTAAGCTAGTCAGTGCGAATCTAAAACCTGGAGACCGATTTTATCGTGCTGGTGGTGATGAGTTCTGTATTATTTCTAAAGTCATTGATAAAGAAGCACTGGAAGCTTATCTGGAAAAGTTGCGGAGTATCGTGGCAAGTACGGCTTTTGACTATGGCGATACTTCAATCATTTGCACGTTAAGTATCGGCGCGGCTGTCCATAAAGATGAAGATCCTGAAAGCTTGTATCACAAAATGGATAATCAACTTTATTTGAGTAAAAAAAACGGTCGTAATAATGTGTCGATTGGCGATTAAATGGGCGCGCAAATTCGAGTTTTACACCGTGTTACGGTAGAATCGCACGCTTTAAAATTTTATGTTAGGAATCAAGACAAACTATGAACCATAACCGTATTGTATGCTTCGATTTAGAAATGTGTTGCTGGAACGAAAATGGCGTCGGCAGCACGGGTGAAATTATCGAAGTTGGGTTGGCTGAAATAGATTTGTCTAGAGGCGAGATAGTCAAGCGAGCTCAATACTACGTAAAACCTGAACATGATGAAGTTTCGCTGTTTTGTGCCGAGCTAACAGGTATTACGCCACGTAAAATTGAAAAACAAGGACGCCCATTAGAAGAAGTGCTTAAATCCATGGTTAAGAACTTCGGTGGTCGTAACAAGATTTATGCATCATGGGGCCGAGATGACCTCATCCTGCTTGAAGAGTGTAAGCAAAAAGGTATTGAAGCGCCATTTACGGAGTTCATCAACTTAGCGACGCTTTATCGCATTCAAAATCGTCTTAAGGATAAGCGTATTGGTCACCGAGCAGCTCAAGAAGCAAAAGGCATTGATTGGGAAGGGCGCCAACATTCTGGTTATGTGGATGCGTACAATTTAGCGAAGCTTGCTCTGACTATGCTTTAATGGTCCGATATAGATAGGCAAACTTGTAATCAAATCGTCATTCACCCATTGTTGTTTTGTCATGGAATCTGTTTAGTGTAGAGCTCGTTAAACACATTCATATCTTGACCAGTATTTTAATAACAATGTCGTTGGCTTATCGAAAAAACGCGCGTAATGCGCGTTTTTTTATGGCTATAAAACTCATCTTCGACATCATTTCACGGTAGACTTGAAATAGCTTGCGCGACTTACATGTTTACCTTGTTGTCTTACTGAGATTGCAACTTTGCTCGAATGAACTCACTGTGATCAACGTAGAGTAGTTCTGCTGTTTTGCGGATCACTGCATCTTCTAGTGGATCAATTTCGCCATCGGCATACGCCACTTCCCACATGCTTTTGATTAAGTTGTAGCGCGTTTCTTGAGTCAGTTCTCTCAGTTGAGAAGTAAAATCGTACAGAGACGCAGAATCTTTTATTTTCTGTTGCGCTTGCTCTAACAAAGCGTTTGATTCTTCTTCATTTAATGATAGGAGCTTCATCAATAATGAACGCTTTGTTTCTTGTTCTTTATCATCGACGTTATGGTCTGCGCCAGATACTTCACACAGCAAGCACGCGATAGCCATATTTGGAGAGAGTGTGTTGGTTTGGCTTAAATCAGAACCTTCAATGAGCTGTTTAAATAATGAGGTAAGAGAGTTAAACATATTGAACACCGAGCTATTGTTTATTTGGTTAACATGGTCATAAATACGGTAGATCTCAAGGTGTGGTATCAAATTTAGCACGCCGTTGACAGTCAAGAGCTTTGCTCATCTACCCAAATCCCTCGTACTTTTAAGTTCAGTCAAAAATGACTTGTCTTCAAGAAAGGGCAAGTCATTTTGGGAGCGAGATTTAGCCTTCTGCACGAGTTGGTGGAAAATGTACCTCTTCGCCATCGCTCGTTAGAATGCTAATTTGGCTCGGCTTTCCTTCGTCATCAAGACGCAGCTCACCAATGGCGCTGTGGTTAACTAAGCGATAAAAATTGTGCGAACTTGGTGCGCGTTTGTAGATCTTTAGCCGCTTACGTTTTGTGAACCAGTTTAAAGGCGAACGAGGGCTATATAGCAGTCTATCTAGACCATCACAAATATTGAGCAATTGGGTTGGGAACTGATTTTTAATCCCGCTACAGGTGATTTGATAGATATTCGGACTATTTTTTCGGTAGCGAAGTTTAATGTCGTATGCAAAAGAGTAGTGCACGTCGCCAGAGAGAATAACGAAATTGGTCGGCGTCTTAGTATGTGTAAAAATACTAATAAGCGTATTCGCACTTCCGGGGTGCGCCATCCAGTTTTCAGCATCGACCATCAATGGTTTACCAAGCATCGTCACTACTCGCTGCAGTGCTTCGATAAACTTCACTCCGAACATTGGCGCGGCAGAAACAATGATAACTTTGTCTTGATGAACAAGTTCTTGGTGGAACTCAATCATTGCTTCCCAGTCCATTAACCCAGAGGGCTTGTTCATTTTAGACTCAGAACGCCAGCGTCTGGTTCGCGTATCTAGCACGACAACTTTTGGCGTCGTCGGAATGGTGTAATGCCAATTCTCAAAGCGATGCAAATATTGAATAAATGCATCTTGAGTTTGTGAGGAACCCTCGTTGAAAAAGTGTCGAGCGATACTCATAAACTCATCATTGAATTTTTCTGGCGCGTTTCCCCACCCTTGGCAGAGCCAGTAGGCAATCAGGCTGTTCCCGATAATACGTTTCGCAAAGGCGTTGCTGTACGCGGCTTGTTCCCAGCCTATGGTAAGGTTCCAATCGTCGGTAACATCGTGATCATCAAAGATCATGTAGGTTGGAATGTGAGCAAGTAGGCGTTGAACCTTATCCAGACCTGAGACGAATTTATCTATTTGAGCTTTTTCTTCGCGCCATTGCTGCTGCCATTTGGGATCGAGAGTTGCTCCGCCGACAGTAAACTCATTTTCTAATAAGCGATCTGTCCGAATGAGCTTCCATAAGGTTGGAGACCAAACCAATAAGTACATTGCAAAGCATTCGGCAAAGCTTATTAGATGGTTTTCACACTCTTTGGCGCTGAATATTGGCGTCCCTCTGTGTGGGAAAAACGTACTCAGTAAACTGCCATCATTCACATAATGAGGCAACAATTTGTCCCGACCATAATAACAAGCTGAGTGCTGGTAGAGGGCATTGGTATTTTTTATCGGCGCTTGCTCGAATTCTTCGCCCGGTAAACCGAGCAGGGCAATGACTTGTTCGATGGCGTCCAGAGTAGGGCCTGCAACATGGTCTGCGTAGATTTGGTCACCACTCATGATGAGCATATCTGGTCTTTCTTCGATGGTTTGAGATGCGATTTTATGATCCGCAGCGACCAATGTATCTTTACTGAAGTGGTGGGGATTCCGGCACGAGCCATGCAGAACATAATCTGCTTTTTCGCTGATTAGGAACTCAACGCCCAAATTTGGACAGTTATCTCGTTCATAAGTCAGATGAGGAAGCAGTTCCGTTACTGAGCCGTGTTGCGTTTGTATTTGATAGCGTAACGTTTGATGGGTCGGAAACTCGCCCTTTAATTGCAACAAACAGCACCACGCATTGAGACCGATTTGAAGCTGTTCTTTTTGCTCACTTAAAGGGGCTTGATGAAGGACGGAGGCGTTTTCATCCGTAATTTGCACCATACCCTCCAAGCGTTGGGTGGTGACTAGCCAAATATTGATTTCAGTTGCGGTCACTTTGCGCAAAATCGGACCTGCAACGATAAGAGGAAGTGAAGATGTTTCAGTCGTATTCATCAATGCTGGCAAAACGGCTCCTTATGTGTCAGCTTCTTCTTCTAATATTTCGATAACTTGGGAACTGCTAAGTTCATGTCCCATAAGGAATAAACCTAGCATAGCATCGGCTTTTGACGCGTTATCACTGTCTTCATCCAAAATTTGCTGAAGCCGCGTTCTGATTAGATCTATTTCGTGCTCGACGAAGCCGCGTCCCTCCTCGTCTCCCTGACCATCTTCTGGAGCATTATCAAAGTGCAAAAATAACATGTCCCCATCAAGTTGAGTCCCTATCAACCTTTCAGGCAGCCATGCTTCTCCCATCACAATGTCTGGGTCCGTGTCTGAGGGTATATGATTCAAGGTAGAGATAAGTTCTGATGCTTTCACTTTTTACTTCATTATGTTTGATTTAGAGCTAAGCTAGAGTTTTAAGAGCTTGTTACGATAGTAAAAATATTCACAAATAAGCTCATCTAGGCGTGCAATATTAATATAATCTTGGGACTCAAACTGTCACGAGGATGACAACATTTGTCATTGTAACGGCTATCATCAGAAGAACATAAGCTTTAAATGGCAAATCATTGATGTTTGCCTGCTTCTCAACCAACATTTTTCGAACTCATGAAGAGATTAATTCTAACAACACTCACTTTGCCTTTAGCTGCGATGGCTTCTTCTGCGTATGGTGTAGAAGAGCAAACGTGGGGAATTGCAGCGATGTATCGCACTGCATCGATCCCGTTTTATACCGCCGATAATGACTCGACGGTGAGTACATTTGTACCAATGATGTTCTTTGAAAACGAGCATTTGTATATCAATGGCATTGAAGGCGGCGTTTTTCTGTATGACGAGAGTGATTCTGACTGGCGCGCGAGTGCGATTATGCGATTGAGATTTGTTGATATTCCCATGTCGCTACAAAATGCCAATGAAGGGGACAGAGTCGACTTCGGTGGTCAAGTTCGTTATAGCATTAACGACAACTGGCGCGCAGAAGTAGAATTAATGACGGACGATGAACTCCAGTTTCACTCTAATTATCGCCTTGCCGCTAATTATGCGTTTGGTGATTGGGAGTTAGAGCCATCTATCACGATTCGATACAAAGACGCTGACTTCAACAGTGAATATTATGCGTTTAAAGATGTTACTGGGGAAAGAATTGGAGCAGGACTTGACGCCAACCTCGGCATCAAAGCGCGTTATCATGTGACTTCCAACTTGTATTTATTGGGGGAAACGAGTGTCACTCGCTTAGATGATAATGCCTACAACAGCCAGCTTGTAGAAGACCGATATCAAGGTGAAGTGTTTGTCGGTTTTGGCTTTTTCAACGATAAAGGCAAAGCTCCGAAATCAGCACTGAGCAATAAACCATACCTACGTATCGCGCATGGTTGGGCGACGCCTTCAAATATTGGTGAAATATTTAGCTTTGAGAGAGAAAAAGACCCATACAACAATCAACTTACTTCACTGTTTTATGGGCACCCGCTAACGGACGAGTTGTTTGGTTTTCCTCTTGGTATTTATTTAACGCCAGGTTTGGTTCATCACTGGTCGTCAAGTGTTCAGTCCGCGAGCACAGAATACGTGATGGCGATTAAGGCTTATTATACCGTTAATTGGCCAACGACTTGGCGATTTGGTGTTGCGGAAGGTATGTCATACGTCGACAACATTACCTACATCGAAGGAACCGAAATGGAAGACAAGGGTTATACACCAAGTAAGCTACTGAACTACTTAGACTTCTCGTTTGATGTAAATATAGGTGACTTATTCAACCAAAAAAACTGGGAAAATATGTGGGTGGGTTATTCATTGCATCACCGCTCAGCAATTTTCGAAAGTGCGTCCCAGTTTGGGCGCATTAAAGGCGGGAGCAACTACAATACCATTTACTTCCAGTTCGAGTTTTAGAGCATCGTAAGATGCATATAGGTCGGATTTGCAACTGACTTCTTTATCGCCCATTATGAGTAATGATGAATAATACAATGCTGCTTTCAACGCGAACCTTCGTGTATCGTGCCAAAGTTAAGGCTGTTTGTGATGCATCTGATGAATCGGATGGCATGAGCACCATGAGTATCGACTCCTCATTCAATATTCAAATTGAGGCGATAAACTGTACCAACGATGAATTTGCCAAGCGCTTTTTTGTCGTCTTCGGGGAAGGACATTTAGAGGGTGATGAATGGTTAGTGTTGTACGTCAATTCTCTTGAGGTTGACGTTGGAGACGATCTCGAAATTCCGAGTGATGTCGCGTTTGATGCGATGATTGAGAATATGATAAACGAAGCTGAGCAGTCTTTGGAAAAGCTCTATCACGAAGCGCTACACAACTTAGAGAAAGTGAATCGCTCTGGGAGAAATAAGATAACTTCTAAACACGATTAGGGTATTTTGATCGACAAGGGATTGGCGCGAACCAATCCCTTGTTATTTGTATTCTACTTGTTCTTGAACTTAGGCCAATTTACGCTATCGCTGCAAGTTGGCTCTGCGCTTCAGAAATGCCTTTCGCAGCGAAATCTTCACCCATGTTTAGCGCTTCCGCATAAACAAATTCCACATCAGTGATACCAACGAAACCTAGCACGGTACGCAGGTATGGTGTGACGTTGTCTGTTGGTGAATCTTTATGGATACCACCGCGAGTCGTGATGACAATCGCTTTCTTACCTTCGATCAAGCCTTGAACGCCGTTTTCTGTGTATTTGAATGTCACGCCAGCGCGAGCAATCAAATCAATCCAGTTTTTAAGCTGAGTCGGAATCGTAAAGTTATACATTGGTGCGGCAATAACCAAAGTGTCTGCGGCTTTTACTTCTTCAATAAGGGTATCCGACAGTTCGACAACCGCTTGTTGTTCATGTGAAAGATCTTCCGTTGCGCGAAGTGCAGTGGCAACGGCGAAGTCCAAAACTGGTAATGGGTTTGCAGCCAAATCACGAACAGTTAGCTTGTCTTGGTCTACATTTTTGATGAAGTCTTCAACCAGTTTGTTTGATTGAGAGTAATCGCCAAGGATGCTTGATTTTAGAGCTAGTATACGAGACATAATGGTTATTCCTTAAATAAGTGCTTTTGACTATGGGAGCCATTATAAGCGAGGCACGTTGGTTAAAAAGCATAGGGATTCGCTGAACATGTTCGAAAAATTTGAATGTGGTTTCGGTTATCTTGTTGCAGATCTTGTGTGATACAATCCGCGCAGTTTTTGTAATGAAAAGAATAGGAAACGCTTTGACTTCGTCACAGCCCCCAAAAAAGAATCCCGCTGAAGAGCAAGCGACACCGTCAAATGGTGTGCAAAAGGCGACAGCGAAACAAGATAAAGCACCTCAGGCTCAAGTGAATAGCGCGGCGTCTCTACGCAAAGCGTTAAGCCAGTGCATGATGCGTGACCGCTTCCGTTTAAGTAAACGCATTTCTGGTGCGAGCAAAATTAAGAAAGATGCAGCACGTAATGCTGTGTTTGATGAAATTGCACTCGACATTGCTAAATCGATGATGGTTGCGGAACAACGCAGCAACTACAAACCAACGATTGAATACCCAGAAATTCTGCCCGTCAGCCAAAAGCGTGACGACATCGCTAAAGCGATTGAAGAAAACCAAGTGGTTATCGTCGCGGGTGAGACCGGTTCTGGTAAAACCACTCAGCTGCCAAAAATCTGTGCTGAGCTTGGTCGCGGTAAGTACGGTTTGATTGGCCATACTCAGCCTCGTCGTCTTGCGGCGCGTTCGGTTGCGAACCGTATTGCCGAAGAGATGGAAACTAAGTTGGGTGAGTTTGTTGGTTACAAGGTTCGATTCAACGATCAGATCTCTGAAAATACCCAAATCAAATTGATGACGGACGGTATCTTGCTGGCTGAAATTCAGCATGACCGTTTCTTGAATCAATACGACACCATTATTATCGATGAAGCGCACGAGCGCAGCCTTAACATCGATTTCATCTTGGGTTACTTGAAAGAGTTGCTACCACGCCGTCCTGATTTGAAAGTAATTATCACGTCGGCAACCATCGACCCAGAGCGTTTTTCAAAACACTTCAACAATGCACCAATCATTGAAGTATCGGGTCGTACTTACCCAGTAGAAACGCGTTACCGCCCACTAAGCGGTGATGACGACAATGATCGTGACCAACTTGAAGGCATCTTCGAAGCGGTCGACGAATTGTGCGATGAAGGTTTAGGTGACATCCTGATCTTCATGAACGGTGAGCGTGAAATTCGTGATACCGCAGATGCACTGTCTAAACGCAATCTGAAGAGCACCGAAATTGTGCCGCTTTACGCGCGTTTGTCGGCGGGCGAGCAGAACAAGATTTTCCAACCTCATGCTGGTCGCCGAATTGTACTGGCAACCAACGTGGCAGAAACCTCGCTAACCGTTCCGGGTATTAAATATGTTATCGACCCGGGCACGGCTCGTATCAGCCGATACAGTTACCGCACCAAGGTTCAGCGTCTTCCAATCGAGCCGGTTTCTCAGGCGAGTGCGAACCAACGTAAAGGTCGTTGTGGTCGTGTGGAAGAGGGTATCTGTATCCGTCTGTACTCAGAGGAAGATTTTGAGTCGCGCCCAGAGTTTACCGATCCCGAGATCCTGCGTACCAACCTAGCATCGGTTATCTTACAGATGACCGCACTTGGCTTGGGTGACATTCAAGCCTTCCCATTTGTGGAAGCGCCGGACAAACGTAACATCCAAGATGGTGTTCGTTTGCTGGAAGAGCTTGGCGCGATTAATTCTGAGGTAAAAGACCCGAAAAAACGCCTGACTTCCATCGGTCGCCAATTAGCTCGTTTGCCAATCGACCCACGCTTGGCGCGTATGGTTTTGGAAGCGCCAAAATATGGTGCGCTTAAAGAAGTGATGATCATTGCAGCGGCCTTGTCGATTCAAGATCCACGCGAGCGTCCTTCAGACAAACAACAATCATCAGATGATAAGCACCGTCGTTTCTTCCATGAAGAGTCGGACTTCCTGACGTTTGTGAATTTGTGGGAATACATCCAAAAGCAGCAAAAAGCGTTGTCTAGCAACCAGTTCCGCAAGCAGTGTAAGCAAGATTATTTGAACTACTTGCGCGTGCGTGAGTGGCAAGACGTGTACTTCCAAATTCATCAGTCGATGCGTGAGATGGAATTCAAACTTAACGATGAGCCTGCTTCTTACCATGGTGTACACAGTGCGATCTTGGTTGGTTTGTTGTCGCACATCGGTATGAAAGACCAAGAAAAGAATGAATATCAAGGCGCGCGCAACGCTCGTTTCCATATCTTCCCTGCATCGGGTCTATTTAAGAAACAACCTAAGTGGATAATGTCAGCCGAGTTGGTGGAAACCTCGAAACTTTGGGGCCGTATCATTGCCAAGATTCAGCCGGAGTGGATTGAGCCATTAGCCAAACACCTTATCAAGCGCAGTTACAGCGAACCGCATTGGTCGAAGAAACGCGCGGCGGTGATGGCGCACGAAAAAGTCATGCTTTACGGCGTGCCAATCGTACCGAAACGTTTGGTGAACTACGGCAGTATCGATCCGACCGTTAGCCGCGAAATCTTTATTCGTAGTGCATTGGTTGAAGGTGAGTGGGAAACCAAACACGCGTTCTTTAAGCAAAACCGTAAGCTTCTGCAAGAAGTGGAAGAGCTTGAACACAAATCTCGTCGTCGTGACATCTTGGTGGATGATGATGAGCTGTTTGATTTCTATGACCAACGTGTTGGTACCGAAGTGGTGTCTGGTAAACATTTCGATACGTGGTGGAAAAAAGCATCGAAAGAAGATCCTGAACTGCTGAACTTTGAAAAAGAGATGCTGTTCAAGGGCGATGCTAGTCATGTCACCGATTTGGATTACCCGAACTTCTGGCATCAAAATGGTTTGAAGCTCAAGTTGAGTTACCAATTTGAACCGGGCGATGATAGTGACGGTGTCACAGTGCATTTGCCGTTGCCGATTTTAAACCAAGTTGAACCAGCGGGCTTTGACTGGCAGATCCCGGGTTTGCGTCATGAGCTTATTGTTAGTTTGATTAAATCGCTGCCGAAGACGATTCGTAAGAACTTTGTGCCTGCGCCAAACTATGCCGATGCATTCTTAGCACGCGTAACACCAATGGAAGCACCGCTGCTAGACTCGCTAGAAAAAGAACTGCGCCGCATGACGGGTGTAGAAGTATTGCGTGAAGACTGGAACTTGGAACAGGTGCCTGAGCACTTGAAAGTCACGTTCCGAGCGGTTGATCATCGAAATCGCAAACTGAAGGAACATAAAGACCTTCACGAATTGAAAGAGAGCTTGAAAGACAAAGTTCAAGAAACACTTTCCAAAGTGGCAGATGACGATATTGAACAGCAAGGTCTGCATACGTGGAGCTTCGGTGAATTGCCGAAAGTGTATCAACAAAAACGTGGTGGCTACGATGTAAAAGCCTATCCAGCACTTGTTGATAGCAAAGACAGCGTTGAAATCAAACTCTACGAAACGGAGTACGAGCAGATAACGGCAATGCGTGCTGGTCAGCGTCGTTTGATTTTGTTGAATGTGCCGTCTCCAATTAAATATCTGCACGCTAACTTACCGAACAAATCGAAGTTGGGTTTGTATTTTAACCCTTACGGCAAAGTGCTTGATCTGATTGATGACTGTATCGCCTGTGGTGTCGATAAGCTTATTGAAGAGCAGGGTGGCTTAGTTTGGGAGCCAGAGAAGTTCGAAGCGTTGAAAGAACACGTTCGTGCTGAACTGGGTGATACCGTCGTAGAGATCGCGAAACAGGTTGAGACTATTCTGACAACGGCGTTCAGCATCAATAAGAAGCTAAAAGGCAAAATCGACTTCACTATGGCGTTTGCTCTGTCGGATATCAAAGCACAAATTGAAGGCTTGATCTTCAAAGGCTTTGCGACGGAATGTGGCTGGAAACGCTTGCCGGATATTCTTCGCTACATGCGTGCGATAGAGCGTCGTATGGAGAAGTTGCCAATCGATCCAAACAAAGATCGTTTACACATGCTGAAGATTGAATCTGTGACTCAAGACTATAAAGAGTTGCTGAACAAGATCCCGAAAGGTGTGGCCATTCCTGAAAACGTAAAGGAAGTGCGTTGGATGATTGAAGAGCTTCGCGTGAGTTACTTTGCTCAACAATTAGGCACTCCTTATCCTGTTTCAGATAAACGAGTCAAAAACGCGATTGATGCTTGCTAATCAACCAGTAAAATAGCGTCAGATTTGTAATTATCGCGTATGAGGTTACTGGTACACTAATTGCTAGTAACTCAATAAGCGTAATTTTTTAGTTCTGGGAGGCAATGGTTCGCCTCCCTTTATTTGTAGTACCAACGACTGAGTTATGCAGACGTGGGAATAATAAAGAGTAAAGGTAGATGATGAAAAAAACTCTATTAGCAGTGGCGCTACTTGGCGCATCTTCTGCGGCAATGGCAGATTCTTGGATTTACGGTGGTGCAACAGTAGGTCAGTCTGACTACAAAGGTGAGACGGATACATCATACTCTGTTCACGTTGGTACAGGCATCCTACCTATCATTGGTATTGAAGCAGGTGTGACGCAACACGGTGAATTTAACGTAAATGGTCAAGACACTAAGCTAACGTCTTACTACGCAGCACTTAAGCCAAGCATCGACTTTGGTCCACTGCATGTGTATGCAAAAGGTGGCTTCCACCAGTGGGACAAAGAAGTGAAAGGCGGCAAAGACGATGACGATTTGGATCTAATGTACGGTGTAGGTGCTGAGTACTTCATTTTTGGTCCGATGTCTGTTGGTGCTAGCTACATGAACTACACGGCGGGTAAAGACGATATCGGCACGTTCTCTGTTAACGCAACACTGCATTTCCTATAAGCGTCTAGCTTTCTAACACCCATATGAAAAACACCGACTTTATGTCGGTGTTTTTTTGTCTGGAAGTCACAAAACAAAAGCTGAACATAAATTATTCACTTTTGGATCTTAAAATGCTCATGCTTTCCAATATATAGTGGCGATTAAATGCGCATATTTGCGTAATGTTTCGCTTAGGAATCGCTCAGGAAGGGATAGTATGAAAAAAACACTCTCGTTATTAGCTCTAACGTTGTGCTCAACATCAGCAATGGCTGACTCATGGATTTACGCTGGCGGTCAAATTGGTCAATCTGATATCGATAGCGAAAACGATACAACCTACGGTATTCATGTAGGTACTGGTATTTTGCCATTCATTGGCATTGAGGCAGGTTACTTTAACCACGGCAAAGTGGATTTATCACTGAGTGGCAGCAGGGGTAGTGCTGATTTTGATTCATTCTATTTAGCAGCGAAACCAAGCATCGACTTTGGGCCGCTTCATGTCTATGCCAAAGGTGGCATCAATGCATTCAATGTTGATTATGACGGCGGACTGAGAAATCTAGATAAAGATGATGGTGTCTCTTACATGTATGGTGTCGGTGCCGAATACTTCTTGCTCGATAATGTTTCTATTGGGGCAAGCTATCAAGCGTTTGGCGTGGATATTGACAGCGATAGTGACACCGTGAGCAGTGTGACAGGGAATATTACCTTCCATTTCCTATAATAATCAGTCTCTATGAAAACGTTACTGACTTGGTTTCATCGCTAGCTTTGAAACTAAGTCAGTGTTACTTATCTCAATTTATGCGTCCATCAATGATAAAGCCACAGAGCGCAAGTATTTCCAGTGCTTTTCCAACGATCAAATTACGATAAAATCAATCGTTAGACCTCATAATTTTTGTGTTGATATTACTTTGTTCTTATCTGCCTTTAACTGAGCCAAAAATGCAATAAATGGCGATTTTTTGCAAAAATATGTGATTACTGCTAAACTTCGCCCCGCTTTAAAACTTTAGAGTTCAAATTAATGGAGGGCGGTATTGGAGTTCTTCTCACCTGAGGGGCGTTTCAAATTCACGTTAAATTTGTATTTATGGATAATGCATTTAAAAAATATAGTATCGACACAACAGACTATCAGGTTGGACAGGACAACGTTCAAAAGTGGGGATTCGACATACATAACCCCGTTTTTGGCATCAGTGCGGGTCTCGTTGTTTTTTGTCTAATTTCACTTCTTCTTGTTGAGCCAACCACTGCTCGTGATGTATTAAACGGTCTGAAAAACGGAATTATCGAACAGTTTGATGCGTTCTTTATGTGGTCGACAAACTTCTTCTTATTATTCGCTGTTGCTCTTCTTTTTTCTCCGTTGGGTAAAATCCGCTTAGGTGGCAAAGAAGCAACGCCGGATCACTCAACCGTTTCTTGGTTGTCGATGCTCTTTGCAGCTGGTATGGGTATTGGTCTTCTGTTCTGGAGTGTGGCGGAGCCGACCGCGTACTTCACTGATTGGTGGGGAATGCCACTGAACGCAGTGCCATACACAGAAGAAGCGAAATCTCTAGCGATGGGTGCCACCATGTTCCACTGGGGTGTGCATGGTTGGAGTATTTACGCACTCGTTGCACTAGCACTTGCGTTTTTTGCTTTTAACAAGGGTTTACCGCTTTCATTGCGCGCGGCGTTTTATCCAATTTTTGGTGACCGAGCATGGGGTTGGTTAGGACATGTTATCGACATTCTTGCCGTTTTATCCACGCTGTTTGGTCTTGCAACGTCGCTGGGTCTCGGTGCTCAGCAGGCGACCAGTGGTATTAACCATGTCTTTGGTCTAGAAGGCGGCATTGGTACACAAATGATTGTGATCATCTTTGTTACCTTTATCGCGGTGCTATCAGTAATTCGTGGTATTGATGGTGGTGTTAAACTACTGAGTAACGTCAATATGGTGGTTGCATTTGCCCTGCTTATTTTCATTACCTTTATCACGTTTGATACGGCGTGGGGTTCGCTACGCGACACAACAATGGCTTACATTGAAAATATTATTCCGTTGAGCAACCCCCACGGTCGTGAAGATGAAACTTGGATGCACGGCTGGACGGTATTCTACTGGGCTTGGTGGGTATCTTGGTCACCGTTTGTTGGTATGTTTATCGCGCGTGTGTCTAAAGGTCGTACGGTTCGAGAATTCCTGTTCGCAGTGATCGTTATTCCTACTGTCGTTACCTTGATTTGGATGTCTGTATTCGGTGGTATCGCGCTTGACCAAGTGGTGAATAAAGTCGGTGAGCTAGGTGCAAATGGTCTAACTGATATTTCATTGACTCTGTTCCATGTTTACGATGCGCTTCCGTATAGCTCAGTGATTTCAATGCTTTCTATCGTGCTGATTCTGGTGTTCTTTATTACATCATCAGACTCTGGCTCACTGGTTATCGATAGTATCACTGCGGGTGGTAAGATTGATGCACCAATTCCACAGCGTATTTTCTGGGCTTGTATTGAAGGTGCAATTGCAGCTGTTATGCTTTGGGTTGGTGGTAAAGAAGCCTTGCAAGCATTGCAGTCCGGTGTGGTTGCAACGGGATTACCGTTTACCTTTGTTCTGTTGTTGATGTGTGTAAGCTTGGTTAAAGGGTTAAGAACCGAACTGTCAGCTTACAAATAAACACTATCCACTATTGAATTTAAATGCCGAGCCTAATGCGCTCGGCATTTTTTATTTCTACTTTTCTTTTTCAATAATTCCGTTACAGTTTGGGCTTATTCCCACCTCATTTAACAGCATTATGTCACTGGCTAAACTCATTCTTATTCGTGGACTTCCAGGTTCAGGTAAAACAACCTTAGCAAAGCAATTGGCGATAGAGCTTGGTGCTAAGCATTTTGAAGCTGACATGTATTTTGAAAATGATGAAGGTGATTATCACTTTAACCCAACTGAGTTACCCCAAGCGCATGAATGGTGTTTTCAGCAAACTCGAAAGTGGTTGAACAAAGGGAAAGTCGTGATTGTGAGTAATACGTTTGTTCGGCACTGGGAGATGAAGCGTTACTTGGACTATTGCGTGAAGAAGCGCATTGAGGTGGAAGTTAAGGTGTGTCGCGGAACGTATCAAAGCATTCATGATGTACCACCAGCGACCATCGAAAAGATGCGACGCCAGTGGCAAGAGTGACCGTTACCAGAACCAGGGGTTACTGACCTCGTCCGTCAATCATCACAACGAATGTTTTGCTCATGATTGAAAGGTCCATTGAAATCCAAGAGTAGAACGAACCTAAGCTTAGTGCGTAACTGTGATCAAACCCAACTTTACGTCGCACATCTTCAATGCAAGCATCATAGCCTTGGTTAACTTGTGCTAGGCCTGTAATTCCTGGTAATACGCCATATGTGCGTTCTACAAAATAAGGGATTTCATCTTCCAACTTTTGGTAGAAAGCAGGGCGCTCTGGACGTGGCCCGATCATCGACATTTCACCTCTCAACACATTAAACAGCTGTGGTAACTCATCTAAACGCGTCTTACGTAAAAAACGTCCTATTGGTGTGATTCGAGGATCATTCTCGGTTGCCCAAACTGCACCGGAGCGTTGCTCCGCATCAATATACATGGTGCGAAACTTCATGATTTGAAAAAGATCCATTTTTTCTGGTGTACAGCGCCCAACACGCAGTTGACGATAGATCACTGGGCCTTTCGATGTGATTTTTATAGCTAGCGCGATAAATGGGAATAGTGGTGCAGTGACGAGCAAAATAAACATTGCAACCAGTACATCAAACGTTCTTTTCGCGTGGCATACATTTGAATCGTAGCGTGAGTTTTTCATGATGCTTTCCTTATTGGTTGACGCGTTTCCAACGCCCATTTTCCATTCCTAGCAAATACTTCATTCCGCCGATGAAATTGGCGAGATGACCAATGACGATGTAGCTAATCAGTTTAAAAGGCTTGACCGTGTTAAGTGCAGGCACCAAATAAGTGACAAGTGCGATACCATAAACACAGGCTTGAGCGAGCAGCATTATTTGAAACAGCGGGTTGTGTGCCAGTAGCAGTGAACAAACCAAGCAAACAATCATCAAATAGGGTGTTGCTAAGCGCAGAACCTTTCCCGATAGAAATGCAAAGGCAGTGCCACGATAGCGAGGTAGCAGTAATTTCTTTAATTGCATGAGCTGCTGCATGTTACCCGCTGAAATTCTTAGGCGTCGCTTGAAGTCTGCGTCGTCTGAGCTTTGTTCGAGTTCAAGAGCTAGCATGTTAGGTTCGTAGATAGCGTTATAGCCTCGCAAAACGATTCTCATAGGGAGAATAAAATCGTCATTAATGGTGCTGACTTCAAGTGGTTCAAATAGGTGGGTTCTGAATGTATAAAACGCACCGTGAGAACCAATCGTTGAACCTAGCAAGGATTCTTGGTGCTTCACTCGAGACTGGTATTGCCAGTACGCTGCTTCACCTTGGTTATCGGTACTCATTATTTGATATGTCGCGTTAACCACTCCAACCTTCTCATTTTGATAATGCTGACTAGCTAGCAACAGAGAATCGCAAGAAATCAATGCCGATGTATCACTCAGTGCGGTAATGTCCGAGCTAACATGACGCATTTCTTCGTTGAGTAGGGCAACTTTACCGCGATTGACTTGGTGGTCATTAATGATGAACAGTGTATCGGAGCAGATTGCTTCTTGAATCGTCGCTTGAGCAATCTCGGCTGTGTTATCTGTGCAGCCATCACATGCGATCACCACTTTCAATTTATCTCTTGGGTAATCTAAGCTCGCAAGGTTGCGGATCTTTTCTGCTATCCATTGTTCTTCATTGTAGGCGGGCACGATGACAGTAATAGATGGTAACTGACTGTCTGTTTGAGAGGCTTTGTAAGCTCGCTCTACAAATGGTGCTGTGGTTTTTTGCTGTTTTAAAGGAAGCCATTTAAGTAGCAATGGATAACCAACATGATGATAGACAATCAAAAATGCGGATAAACCAAAACCTGTAATCCAAAGTAAATCATTCATAGCTAGCCTCCTTGGCCAAACGTGAGTAGCGACTCACCATGTCTCTGATATCAAAATGTTTGAGAATAAAAGTTCGAGGAGAACCATGGGTTGATTTCAATTGCAGCGACAAAGCTTCCGCCAAAGAGAACACTCGGTTGGCTTCAACCAATGTGCTGTTAATCGGGCAGAGCGTCTCTTTCACGCCACCAACATCGGTTGCGACACAAGGAATGTCACATGCTTGAGCTTCTAGTGTTGAGAGGGGGAAACCCTCTTGAAGCGACGGTAAACAAAATAAATCGAGGCTTTGGTAAAAGCTGGGCATATCATCGACCAAGCCTAAAAAGGTAACGCGATCCTCAAGTTTTAACGTTCTAACTTGTGCTTCCAATTGAGCTCTCTGAGAACCATCTCCAGCAATGGCTAGGTGTGTGTTTGGCGTAAGATGAGAGAATGCTTCGATAAGCACTTTATGGCCTTTAACTGCTTCTAAACGTCCAGCCACTCCAATCACGGTTTTGTTGGCTGGAAGCCCAAACAAGTTTCTCTTGGTTGCTTGATTACCGCTTTGAAATTTCTGGCAATCGATTCCATTATGTATGGTGCAGACTTTGCGGTAATTCAGTTTTGTCTGGATTTGTTCGGCGACAAAGTTCGCATCGGCAACCACATGTGGACGAATCATTTTTAGCAGTAGGGACTGAAGTCGAGCTGACTTTCTGTTATTCAGATGCCAGGCGTCGTGCTCAGTATGGATAATTACTGGCACCTGCGCTAAGCGTGCCGCAATCCCACCATATAATAGTGGACCGATATGGTGAGTGTGGACCACATCAGGCTTAAGTCCTTTGAGCATGGAAGTCAGCGTACTGATGGTTTTTCCGCTGAATCCAGGTTTCTTATTGAGAAAGTGCAGTTGGCCTTGGTAGGCCGAGAGTTTTGACCAGCATTGCAGTGCTTGCGCTTTGCTTCCCTCTAAACTTACGACAAACACGGAATGATTCGGTTGCGCAAAACGAAGCATCTCTAATACGAGCGTTTCCAAACCGCCAGGAGCTAAGTGCTGCACGACGTGTAATATCACTTTTTTATTGCGTTGAGTGCTATTTTGTTTTTGTCTGAATTCCATTCTCAAACCCTCGTTGAGTTCTTTGTTTATTTAGGAATTGCAGACTGCGTGCCAATAAATTAAGTTTTTAAAAACATAAGGTTAATGGCAATGCATATGAAGGGCGATGTTTATTCTCAATTTGAGATTCATATTAGTGGAAACCTTACACGGAGTTAGGATAAGCACAAAAAGAAAAGCACTCGCTGAACGAGTGCTTGTAATGGAGTGTTAACGGCTGTTAGCTTCCGTATACCACTTTAGGTAGGGTGGTGATCACAGGAACGCCAAGATGCTTTTCTAATGCTCTTTTAGAGCGGATAGAGTTATCGGCTAACTCAAGTATCGTCGCTAATCCAATGCCCAAACCCGCGCCACCGATAAACCCTAAAATGACAAACACAAAACTAGGTAAGTTAGACGGAATGGTTGGTGTGAAAGGCTCATCAATGATTTTCACGCGTTTATTCTCTTCAAATACGCCAAGTGAACCAGTTAATTGAGCCATTTCATAACGCTCTACAAGGTCATCATACATTTCTCTTTTTACCGCGACATCACGAGCTAGGCGGTTGATTTCTGTTGCGGTGCTACCAAATCGATGCGCATTACTTTCTAACTCTTGAATCATTGTTCGTAAGCTATTTGTTTCTTCTGTGAGGGCTTCAAAGCGTCCGCGCATAATTTGCAGTTGGTGAAGCTGAGAGACCAGAAGAGGCTGAGCTTCTCCAAGACTGTTTACGGTGGTATTGCTTGCGATATCCCAAAGTTGGGCGCTGTTTAATTCCGGTTGTTTAGAGTTCAATAGTACTGAGCGCTCTTGCTCCAAGCGGTTTAACTCTCGTAGCTTGCCTTGAACCATGCTATGCGCCTCAGTGTACTTGGCGCGAAGCAAAGTGAGCTCACTACGAATGTCTATGATTTGTTCTTCAAGCTTACCGATAACCGGGTTGGTTTTAGAAAGTTGTTGGTCCAAACTACCTAGGCTTCGGGTAACACCAGCAAGCTCCGCTTCTTTTTCTGCCAAGGTTTGTTTAAGGCTTGCCAGACGAGTCAGGCTTTGTGCTTGCATTTCAGGCGTCGCGTGAGAGTAAGTATTCTTGTATTCCGCGAACGCTTGCTCTGCTTTATCCAACTCTTCTCTGCGTTTATTAATATGGATGGTTAAAAAGTGACTTGAATCTTTAATTGAAGATCGTTCAGGAGCCAAAAGCTGTTCGACAAAATGTTCGCTGACGGAGAGTAACATCGACTCCATGCCATTCGGTTTGCCACTTCGTAGTTGGATTTGAATGAAGTCCTTACCAAGCTGCTGAACAGACAAACGCGACGCGAGATCTTTAATGATGAACTCTTGCTCTTTGGCACTCATTTCGTCACTAATCAGCGCTTGTTCTTTGGCAACTGAGTACAAAACATGTCGGCTTTTTAGCAAGGTACTGAGTGCGCTCAATCGATCTTTCAGCATGGTTGAGACGGCAAGGTCTTGAAGGAATGGGTTCATTTTCGCTGTCTCTTGGATAAGCATACTTGTATGAGCGACATAAGTCGTCGGAACCAGTTTACTTACGATGAAACCCAGCACAGGCAATACAAGCATAGGAATAACGATCATGTAGCGACGTCTCCAAGCACCATGTAACAGTACGCTGAGGTTTTCTCTTAAATCGTTCATAGCGCCCTCACTAATTTATCAACTTGGTTGGCTCTTGCTTCCCAGCTTTGCTGTTGAACAAATGACTTTGAATCTGTCGGTGGCGGTAGGAGGTGATCGAGACTGGCACGTACGTCTTCGACATCTTGAACCACATGAAGCATATGTTTGTAGGGCATTAATGCAGGAAACGGTGTGCTGATAACAGGGGTTCCTGTTGCCAAGTACTCAAGAAGTTTAAGCGGATTACATGCCTTGATTTGAGCGTTATCAACAAAGGGCAACCAACTGGCATCCCAGTGTTGGGAGTAACGTGGCAGAGTGTGATGCGCTCTCGGGCCCAGGTAGTATATGTTGCTTCTTTGTGGAAGCGGATTATCACTGAACTCGTTGGGGCCGATGAACACGAGATCCCAGTCAGGCGCTTGGTCTGCGACTTGGGCAATTAAGTCGTAGTCTAACCATTCAGACAAACTGCCATAAAAGCCCAGCACTTTGCGACCATTATTAGGAAAATCTTCAGCCTTAGGTGCTGGCTCAGAAAACAGACTAAAGTCGACACCGTGAGGCAAAGTGACGGTTTTACCAGATGTAAATTGAGTGGCGAGTTTGTCACTTGCTGTAAAAATCACATCAGCCGCGTTAACCAGTGTACGTTCATGCTTGGCAACCGTGTCGTGGTCAACACCAGCTAAAGCGCTAAAGTCATCGCCACAATAGTAAATTAGCCCACGTGAATTCATTTCCGCACAAACATCTGCGGCCGTCGGGAGCGATGTCCAAAATATAGGCTTATCAAAACCAAGAACGTATAACTGTTTATTGAGCTGGTATTTCATCATCTTAGCCGCTACTTTTCTTGCCAGCGCAGAACTTGGAGCAGGAATAGTGAGTAGGTTAATGGTGTGAATATTTGGGTTTATTGCAGACTCTAACGTTGGCTTATGCGATCCAGCGTTATTAAATACACGAGTGAGCTTGTTTAACGCACGTTGCATGTCTTTAGTGGTCAGCCTAGGTTGACGAAGACCGATTGAGTTAACCCAAAGGATGCGGTGGCTCGTTGCTAGTCGTTTGACAATGTGTTGAGTGGAGGAGGGTAACCCGCCAAAATCTTCTCCAAATACTACGATGTCTGTCATGTGGCTCTCCTTGAGTCTTTGTTATTTGATTACTAATCAAGAGAGTAATCACAATACGTGCCAAGGATTTATTTGTTATAAAACAGGTGATTGGGCTTTCTGTTGGTATTTGAAATTAGGGTTTCTCATTTTGACAATCACTTTGAACGATTCGGCTAACGACTACCGTTAATGCCGCCAGAATGTATATTGGCCAAGTGAAACCTTGAGTGAGGAAGGTGCCTGATACGATGGTCCCGATCAGCCCACTTAAGACTGCATTTGCTCCAACAGATAGGGTGTAATCCGATGTTGGCGTCAGTAGTGAAATAGAATGCAAAGAGGTTCGAATCAATGACACAATCAATGTAATGAACACGGCGAGTCCAACAAACCCCGTTTCTGCTAATACGCCAAACCAAGTACTGTGTACGGCGTGATTGATACCATCCCAGTGAGGGCTATAGAAATAGTAATTGAAGTAGAAATTATCAAGCCCAACACCGGTTAACGGATGGTGGAGAGCCATTTTAAATGCGGCTTCCCACGCGTAAAGTCGTCCCATCGCAGAGGCATCTATACCATCCTCGGCTGCGCCACCCGATTCTCTCCCTGAGATACCAGCAAATGCGTAGAGTACGATGGCTGCTACGGCGCCTAGTACTAAGACTAACGTTTTGCTTTTGATGTGCTTAAAGGCAAAGTACGCAAATACCGATAAAGAGCCTAACAAGCCTCCGCGGCTTTGTGTCTCAATAATCGCAAAAAACAATACCAAACAGGTAACAAGTGCAAAGAGCCGGAGATGCTTAGGTGAACGTTTCTCCATTAACTGACTAACGGTAAAGGCGAGAGGAAACATTAACACCAGCGCCAAGTCGTTCGGATCGCCGAGTACTGAACCTATGGAGCGTCCAATCGATACGCGCGTCCCTTCGACTAAATCAATGCCATTCGCTGCGTTTTGTAATGCGACTAAACCAATCAACAATCCGGCGAAAATTATCGCTTTCGACATTTGTGCTAACTGAGCAGGCTTGGTAATAAGCCAGGTGATCGCCAATGTCATAATGATGATTTTCCAATAGGTATTTTTGAAAACTGTAATGGCAATGTCACGACTGGAGGCGAAGACGATGCCGATGATCACCAGCCCCCAAAATATGCACAACCATTTTAATGAAGGGTGCCAAAAAGCCGTAAGCTGGCGACTTATCAAAAGGTGGAAAGCAAGTGCGGCCAGTGCCCCCAATGATAGTAGCAATGGGATCTTAAAGTTATAGATAACGGGAAACGCTTCATGAATACGGAAGAATGAAAAAATAACGAACAGCGTGACAAGCCAAAACGTTTGGTTGAGAACGAACAGTAAAGCCAGCGGGGCGAAACATAGTGCGACGATCAAAATAGGGTGAGGCATAACAATCCAAAGCAGGCCGATACAGACGGTAATCGTCAGCGCTGCGATGGACTGTTTTCTTCTCACCTTGGTTTCAGTCATAACGAGTATCTCTTCACCTGTCCACGCCATTTCACCATGTATCGAGTGAGCGCATTTAGCGTCTCTTTACTCATATAGCGAGTGGCTATCCCTGCCAGCAAAGTGCATGTCAAAATGCAAATTGCGATGGCGATGCCTATTGATTGTGAAGAGTGAAGCAGGAACAGTGCCACACCGGAGATAATCTGCAATAAAACCATCAGACTTAGGTGAAAAGGCAACGGCATGCATTGTTGGCCTACCACATAAGTAAGGCCAAGCTTACACAGTTGAGCGTAATAAAGCGCAATGAAAACTCCATAGATACCCAGGGACGACAGGCCAAACAGCAAAGCAATTGCAACGCATGCTGAGACGACATTAATACCCAGTAACCAGCGAGTACGACGCTTGTACAAAATGGAAATATTAATGAGTTCGCTCCACTCTTTTAGCATGGCGATAGGCAGTAAGAACAAGCTGAACAGTACCGCCTCATGATAGGTTTCTGGTAACAGGTAAGTGATCATCACCATTGCTAATGTGCCGACTGCAACACTTAAACCGGTAATGTAAATCATACCTAGATGAGTGATGCGCACAGCTTCTGTACTCCTACGCGCTTCTAGGTAATTAAATCGACGTGGCATCCACCACATGCCAAATGGCTGAACTAAAATACACATGCCAACCGCAAATTTTACGGCTATCGCGTAAATCCCTAATGTCGCAAGTGAGGCGTTCGCGCCGATGAACCATCGTTCAGCGCCATTGAGACAAAACGAAACCAATCCAGCCATCATCATTGGCAGACAGTAATTTAGGTATTGTTTCGCCACTGTCAGATTTGGAAGAGTCATGCTGTAGCGGTTAATGATGTGCAGCCAGACAAACTGAGTAATAGCAGCCAACAAGCCACCCCATAAAACAGAAATAACATGTGGGTGAACAGACAGCGCCGTGATGATGAAAATGACCTGAAAAACAGTGGTAGTCACCATGACGTTGAGTAGGGTTCTTGCTTTGTCGTCCTGTGTTCTCAACCAAGCTGTGCCGATTGCGATACTGCCTTCTAGAACGATAGCAAACATAACAATAGCAAACTCGACTCGCGTAAAAGGTGCAGGAATAGGCGCGAGCATAATGATAGCGAGTAGGCATAAAGCCACGATGCCAGCGATGAACAAAGCAAGTGAGTACAGCTGGTTTAGAAGGCTTGTGCGCGTATTTTGATCCTTTTCAACCCCGACGAATCGATACAGCGCTTCATGCAAAGCGAAACTGACGAATAAGGTTGTGACAACGCCAAAGGTGGTAAGCAGTTCAAGCTTGCCCATTTGTTCTGGTGAGAGAAAGTGGGGCAATACAGGCAGCATGATTAAGCTGATGCTTTTGTTTATCACTAACGCGATAGCGAACAGCGACATGTTGGTCATTGCTTTAGACATGGTCATATCCTTTGATGTATCGCGGTGTTTTGAGTTTACAATCGCCATTCGGTGCGGATTCTGCTGCAAGGTGCTGAGCGATTGGCAGATAACAACGTTCGGCCGTATAAAGTTGAGAAACGTTGAGTGCTTCGATACCCATTGTCACTTTCATCCATGGAGACTCATTCAAAAGGCGAATTGCGTTATGTAACGACGCCACATTGTTTGGTGTGTACTTGATGCAATTGCGGCCATGCGTCAATACGCGATCCCAGTAGCTATCATCATGTGGGATGACGATGCACATGCCTGCTGCGAGAGCTTCTAAAATGGATAATCCAAAAGGTTCGTTAACACTGGTAGAAACAAACACACCACACTGAGAGCGTAGGTCATCGAGGTTATCTGGGCATTCATGCCATTCAACACCTTTTGTGGTGAAGTCTGGTGTTGAATATTCCACACCTGCCACATTTGGTTTGATGTAACACACGGTAGATTTGATCTCTTTTGTCTTATCAAGTGTTAAAGCATCAAGAAAAAGATCGATGTTCTTCCATTTTAGTAAGCTGGCCGCCCAGAAGACGCGGTTTGAAATCGGATTTGCTTGTTTTGGCCAACGGTCTCTCGATAGTCCGTTAACAAACGTAGACGCATTCAAACCACACCAATAGCGTTCAGTGGCTGGCTTCTCTGTTTTGAGGTAGACCTGTAAGGCCTCTAGCATCGATTCTCGGGTGTTTGCCAAGTAATAAATTGCGGATGCTTTTACCAAGCAGTAGCCGGAAGATCTTGAACGACCAACTGGACCATGAACCATTTGTACCACAGGCTTTTTGCTGATTAATCTTAGTAAGTACAAAGGCATATCATTACTTGGGCAAGATAGACCTAAAAAGCTATCTATCTTTGGTAGTTTCATGCACGCAAAAATCAGTTGGATAAAGTAATACGCGTTCATTAACCAGTAAGTGAGGCCATGAGTGGAGCTCAATGGTGATGGTTTGATTTTGATAATCTGCACACGAGGCGTATCGCTAAGTAGTGACTCCCAATGCTCTGGATTCGTGGTCAGAAGATAACCAATTACGTTCAGTTTATCGCACTGTTTGAGGAGCTCTGCATTCGCAATTTTAGAACCACCTTGCATTGGGATTGCGTCGAACATTAATACACGTTTCATGACTGGCCTCCTCAATTGATGCTCAACCAGCGTGAAAGAGGCTTCATGCAGTGAGTCATTGGCATTGGTGTAATACTATTGTTCTCAAGCTCACCTTCATAAATACGTTCAATGGCGCTTATGGATGCTGCAGTCGTGAGGTTTTGGCTAGCATGAAGATAGGCGTTTTCAGCTAGCTTGTTTCTTAGCGCTGCATCTTGCATGACTTGTTGGATAGCGTTTAATAAGCTTGCCATTCCGCGATTCTGGTACAGTAGTGCAGAGTGATTATGCTCGAACAACTCAGGGATGCCTCCTGTTTTAGGAGCCACGATAGGCAGTTGAGCTAAAGCCGCTTCCCCGAGCACGAGACCAAAGGCCTCTTCATAGGCGCCGCTAATAAAAGCGTCTGCATTCCCAGACATCCATGCACCAGCATTGCTTTTTTCCCCGACAAAGTGGACTCTGTCTTGGATACCGAGATCTGAAGCAAGTTGTTGCAATGTTTCTCTTTCCTCGCCATCGCCAACGATAACAAGATGAGGATTATCGTGATGGTAATTGTGCATGCGCATAGCGCGAATAAGGCGGTCGAATCCTTTTCTTTTAATCAACGAACCTACCGAGAGGAAGGTAAACGCTTGTTGAGGTATTCCGAGGTGATCCTTGATATCAATGGGCGTATCAGAGTCCAGAAGCGATACACCGTTGTGCACAACATAAAGCTGGTCTTCTGGGTAACCGTCCTGAATAATTTCACGACCGACATCTTTACTAACGCAAATCAATTTTGGGGAGAGGTGTAACCCAAGAGAGAAGCGATCTCGCAATGTATAGTGACAATGAAGTTGGGTGACAAGTGGGATGTGATTCATGCGTGCAGCCAAGCACATCCATTGACAAGGACCACCGCTATTAACGTGTACCAAGTCGATATTGTGTTTTTCGATCAGTGCTGAGCCCTGTTTGATAAGGCTATTCCATCCGCTAATATCCCAGCGAGGCGCACTCCAGCCACCAACGAGATTGAAAACAGAATGTTCCGCTTCAATTCCGAGCGATTGACACTTATCGATTAGTGGCTGGCAGTTGGACCACACGAATGGCTCAAACTTATCACGGTCAATCCCTGAGATGAGATCCAGAAGTACCACTTCACTGCCGCGAATCCAGTTATCACCATAATGAACATATAGAATGCGTTTTGGAGTAGTCATAAGTCACCTCTGTCTCATCATTAACTTGTGTTAACTGCTGAGTTGCAACAGAGATGCCAAAATATGCCATTAGTTTATGTATTTGAATGTTATTAGATATTTGTGCTTGGACTTAAGGGGAGAAGCAATATTCTCATATTGAGAACCAATATGGCTTATTGCTCCGTTTCAATTTGATATTTTCGTAGCAATACAGGAATAACGCTTTGCGCCGAGAAATTATCAATAATGGTCTGCCGAGCGTTTTGACGAATGTGAGATTGCTGCGCTTCATCAAGAGACATCCAATGTTTAAGGCATTGAGCGAGAGATGGGATCTCATTGACAATAAAGCCATTTTCGCCAGTTTGGATAATATCGGGCAAGCGACCCACGCGTAGGCTCATCACTACTATTCCTCTAGCCATTGCTTCAAGCGCCGCCATAGGCAGGCCTTCATAGCGAGAAGAAATTACCAGCACGCCAATGTTTTTCCAAACGGTCTCCATTTCAGTTTGATGACCGAAAAATGTCACATTTGAAGGGGCAATTTGGGCGAGTAATTCTCTTTCTGGTCCATCACCGTAAACACTAAAATGCAGTGTTGGGCAGAGCTTTGCTACTTCGATAAATTGGTCGGCACCTTTTTCTTTGCTCAATCGGCCGACGAAAGCGATTTCTTGATAGTTGAGATTACGATCGGGAATCGAAACAAAGTTATTCAGCAGTTCCGAAGGGAAAATGACTTTACGCTGAATGCTTGGGCTGACGGAAAAGCAGTGGTTAGAGAGGTAGCCTGAACTTCTATCAAGCCAATCATAGAGCCACAGTTTGCCCGAGGATGATTCTCCTGCATGATAAGTTGAAATCAAGCGAGGAAATGTGCGCGTGAGTAGCTTGGCACAGCGCGCTAAGATTGACGCTTTGTAACCGTGGGAGTGAATGACCGATGGTTGGTGATTGGCGACCGCGCTTGTTAGGTGTTTGATCTTTAATGCCTTATGTGGCTCACCAGACAAATGGTTCAAGTAACTCACAGGGATGGTGGATTCTTCTGCTTTCTCTACAATCTGTGCTGGTGGCGAGTACTCAGTCGTTAAGACAACACGTGCTTTGTGCCCAAATGTCATTAATCCACGAGCAAGCTCTATGACGTGACTTTCGATACCGCCAAACAGGCGGCTATCAAGAAAAATCCAAATTTCACCAACGGCAGGTTTCTCAAGATTGTTCGAGATTAATTTCATCCGCTTCCCACGCTTGTTTTTTTCGGTAAACCGTAGATGGGCTTAGCTCCAGCATTACGGCGGCATTGAGTACGTTGCCATCACAGTATGCGATTGCGTTTTGAATCGCCTCACGCTCCACTTGCCACATAGGGCGAATGGTTCCATCAGAGTTAAAGTACGGCGAGGCAGCCGCTGAGGATTGTATGTTAGGTTCCGGTGTCGGTATTGACGGTTCTCTAGCGGAGGCCGATTGTTCCTCAACATACACTGGTCGGGATGTTATTGTTGGAGGGGTTGCTGGCTCTTGAGTTACATGTGCGGGGGTGGATGTTCTCGCTGTTTTAGACTTTCTAGTCAGTTGAGCGGGTAGGTGATTCAGCGTGACTTTTTCGTCATTATTAAGCACCACAATGTTACGTATGATGTTTTGCAATTGCCTTACATTACCCGGCCATTCGTAGTGCTTGATGATATGTTGAGCTTCGCTGTCGATTGTTGAGAATTTCTTTTTGTCCTGTTTAGCATAAGTGGTCAAAAAGTGCTTGGCTAACGTGACGATGTCACTTCCTCGCTCACGTAGGGGGGGCATATCGATAGGTATTACGTGTACGCGGTAATACAAATCTTCACGAAAACGACCTTCTTCCACTTCTGTTAATGGATCTCGGTTGGTGGCACAAATGATTCGGACATCCACCTTCATCTCTCGAGTGCCACCAAGCGGTGTGTAGGTTCCTGTTTGAAGAAAACGGAGCAACTTCTTTTGCATCTCAAGTTCCATTTCACACAGTTCATCGAGAAAAAGCGTTCCACCGTGAGCCAGCGTCGCAGCACCTTTTCGGTCTGTTGTGGCTCCGGTAAATGCGCCTTTAACGTGGCCAAAAATCTCACTTTCCATTAAATCTCGGGGGATGGCCCCGCAGTTAATAGCAATAAAAGGCTTGTCTTTACGATCGCTCTGACGGTGCACGGCTTCAGCACAGACTTCTTTACCTGTGCCGCTTTCACCCACAATAAAGACACTGGCAGATGTTGGAGCAACGGCATCAATGGTTTTATATACCGCCTGCATTGGGAGACTTGAACCGATAAATCCGTGATAGTTATGGCGATCAAACTTGGACTGAATGTTTTCTACTAAATCTTCCAGTTTGGCGCGTTTGAGGTGCAATGCAACAGAAGTTTTTAGGCGATCAGCGTTAATAGGTTTTTCTAAGAAATCTTCCGCGCCTTTTTGAATTAGGTTAACGGCTAAGTCTACGCTGCCATGCGCTGTAGCAATAATAACGGAGGTAGGAATGTCATTCTGGTTGATCCAATCCAACACGTCTTCACCAGACATATCGGGCAGTTTCAAATCGAGAATGATGAGCTGAGGTTTGCTTCTTTCAATAAATTGAATTGCTTCGCGACCTGTTTCGACATGAAAAATGTCATAAGGTTCGTCTTTGACATACTGCTTATAAAGTATGGCTAATGAAGTAGAGTCTTCTACCAGTAACACCCTTGGTCTCATAGTCCTATCCCAACGTAGTTCGTTTCACTTTTATGATTTTTGTCAGCACTATTATTTGTATTTGGCGTGATGAGCGAGTTATATGACTTAGTGCTCTCTAGTACTGAATATTCTCAATTTGAGAAAAGCGTTATCTAAGTATTAGCACAAGGTGGGAAATTTGCGAAAAATCCATACTTTTTAATTGATTAAGTTAAATTGTAAATGTCTTAGATGATATCGGCATCGCACTTTAATAAGTGCGATGATTCATAAGGTAATTTATTATTGAAACGGTTACTCGAACCCTTGATCTTTTCGCTTTTCTAGCGCGTCAAACGATTCAATTGCCAGCTGGGAAAGAGACTCACAGAGAGCCAATGCTTCTAGTGTTTTCCCTTCCACACAATATTTCTCAATCATTCTTGCTTGTCTGGAAAGCGTTCGGTTACCTAAAGCAAGGGCAGAGCTGCCGAGTGTATGAACTTCGAACTCTAATGTTTGGAGGTCTTTCGCGCTTAATGCTTGCTCTATTTTCTCCATGCGCTCTCGTGACTCTTCAATATAGTGTTCAATCAGCGTTGGGATGATTTCGGCGCACGTATCTTTGATCATTTGCTGGAGAATGTGTTCATCCACCAATTCTTGTTCGATAGTCGGTGTGTTATTTGCAGTCATATTGGCGCTCCCTATAACATAAACAGTTCACTTTTCTTAATTTGTTGAGATATCTTTTCTTTCCACTTTTTGGGTAAAAAGCGTAGCTTGGAAACTTGGCGGATCAACTCATCTTTCAGGCTAGGTGTATGCTTCATGTTCAGCACGGAACCAATCAAATTCGCATCGCTAGCATCAAGTAGTTTTTTGGCGTGTTCGAGTTGGGTTGCCGTCGTAGAGCCATAATGTGCGACTAATAAGGTGGCATCACATACGCCCGCAATCACTTGAGGGGCAATATTGCTTCGGTTGACACTCAGAAGTGGAGATGTGTCTATCACGACGCGCTCGTACTGCGTTAACCACTCTGCAATATTGCGCTTCAGCATCGTCGGGTCTCGGTACGCCAATTGAGTGCTGGCGAGAGATGGAGCAGGGAGACCGACTAAGGTTTGATGCGTATTTTCTCTTGTGATCAGGTGGCCAACTTTTTCGGCATCATCAAACTCGTGAATGGTGCGATAAGCGGGCTTGAACAGGTTAAGATCCACATACAAAGTATTGTGTCCAGCTAAAACCAGACGCTCAGCTAGAGATGAAGCCACGGAAGTGACGCCGTCTTCAGACTTACAACCCACAACACAAATCGTTTTGTGGCCTTTCTGTTCACTCTGAAGATAAATTTGCTCAATCTCAGCGTGAGTGGCAGGAATAGTCATTACAACGCTCCTATTAACACGATGGTTGTGGTGATTTGTAGAATATCTCTTAACCCGGCTCTTGCTTTTTCAGCAAAGCTTTCGTCTTTATGTGGAATATAAATGGTGTCGCCTGCACGGATGACTGGTAAATCATAAATGTTGGCGGTTTTGCTAAAGTTCACCAAATCAAATGTTCGAGCTTGGCCCTGACAGCAAGACATGTTGACCACACTGATTTTTTCAAGATACGCATTGTTAGTCGGGCCTCCTGCTTCGGCCAGCAGGTCAAGTACCGTCATGTTGTCATTAAATACATAGCGCCCTGGGTCTCTTACTTCACCTAATACGCGCACGGTGGATTCTTTGGAGCGATCCAACCAGTTTTTGTTTTTTTCCGGAATGTAAATGGTATCGCCGGGACGAACGTGGGGCAGAATAGACTCATCGCCCGTTTCAAAGTACATCGACAAATTCAATTTACTCACTTTGGCATAGCCTAGGCCTCGGTGCGTCACACGAATATTGTGAATATCGGCATCCATTGTTGGTCCATCGGCGGCAGATAAAATATCCAGAAAGTGCATCTCTTCGGTAAAGCGATAGCGGCCAGGGGCATTGATTTGACCGAAAACATATATCGAGGCATCAGAGCTCTGGCTTACCCATTGCGATTTGTTGTCTGATGGATCGTCAGGTAATGCATGGACTCTTACTACCGTGCCAGCAGAAACTCGGGGCAGATTCGATGTTGGTGAGCCATCTAAAATGTATTGATCTAAATCGAACTGTGTCATTTGACCATTATTGGCGACTTCAATTTTTGTGGTGTCAGCTCTACGTGTTGGGCCGCCGACATGGGCAAGCAGATCAATTAAATCCATTTCGTCTGACCATTCAATACGTCCCGGGCGCACGACTTCTCCCATCACAGCGACCGCTCGACTTGGCGCCACTTTTAGCCATGACTTCTCGTTGAAATCGGTTTTTTCAGGCACGAAAATCGCGTCTCCGGGTCCGACATTCGGTGGTCTAACCGAAGACAGACCCTCGGTATGCGCGGTTAGGTCGAATTTGATGACCTTACCATCGGCTTTTATGACACGAATTTGGCGAGATTCTGCATAGCGAGTAGGCCCGCCTGCATTGGCGAGAATATCCATGAAGCTAGCGTCTTGCTTTCCCTCATACGCGCCAGGGTGGGCAACTTCACCCATGACATAAACCACATTTGCACCCGCTTTGATTTCTTCTTCCTGTTTTGGAACAAAGATGGTGGCACCCGGTAGGATTTCTGGTAGTAAGCTTTGATCACCCGTATCCAGATATTTTTTTAGATTAAACATGGTTGGGTTGTTATTTGTGATCACGCGAATTTGCTCAACACTGGCATATCGTGTTACGCCGCCAGCTCTCATCACGACATCAACGAGCGTGGTGTTCGGTTTGTAAGAGAATGAGCCGGGTGCATTCACTTCACCAAAGACTTTGATGGCACGAGCGGAGTCTGCGCTGTCGCCTGAATTCGCGAGTTTTGCTGCATCAAATTCTTGCTCAATATTTCCAACGAGTGGAGATGCTGGAACAAACAGTACGTCCAGTGATTCCAATTTCGGGAGCTGGCTATTGTCACCAGTATCAAGGAAACGTTTGTAGTCAAACTCGATGTTTTTTTCGCCGCGTTTAACGATCATTTTATCGAGCTGAGCACCAGCGCGAAGGCCGCCAGCTTCGTATACAAACATTTGAATGTTGGAACCTGAAGGTAAGGTATATTCCCCGGGTTTGACCACGTAGCCTTGGACTGACACTAATAACTGTTGTTGTTTGATAAAGACTCGAGCGTTGTTTACGTCACGATACACGGTTTTTAGCGTTTCGATAATCACGTCTTGGAGTTGTTGCTCATTATATCCAGCAACAAATACAGGGCCGACTTCTGGTAAGTTAATACGCCCACGGCGATCAACTTGAAACCCTTTGTTTAAAGACGCTTCTCCAGGTAGGTTAATCTGAATTAAATCGCCAACCTTAACAGTATTGTTTTCATCTGCTGACGAAGTAGGTACCCAAGCAACCAAGCACAAAAGAACTAAGGTGATAAATGGTTTCATCGTGTTCATAACGCACCTCCTACAGATAGGTTGCGATTTACTGAGGTATCGCTATCTGAATTAGGGCTAATAACCTCGATGCTTACGCGGCGGTTGGTTAAACGCACGGCAGGTGTTTCACCTTCATAAAGCGGTAGGCTATCTCCCACAGATTTGGTGGTTACGCGTTCTGAAGTGATGCCAAATACAGTCAGGTAACGCTTCACTTGTTCTGCACGCGCTTGAGCGAGTTTCTGGTTGTAATCTGGTGCTCCAGTGACATCTGCATGCCCAGTCACCACAAGAGTTAGGTTAGGGTGGTCACGTAAAATGTAGGCAGCTTCTGCCAAATGTCCCATGTACTTTGGATTAATTTCTGCTGAATCGACAGCAAATTGATTATCAATATTGAGGAGTGCATAAATTTCAGCGACGACGTTCAAATCGCTACGCAATGCTTCAATATCATCGGGTGGCGTACAAGTGGTTTGGCTTAATACATAGTCGAGTTGCTGTTCAAGTTGGTTTAAACGTCGACGTTGAATCACCAGGTCGTTAGCAGCATCGAGTAGAAGTCCGCCTTCTAACTCGCGTGCGATTCTGTTTTGCTTCTCAAGCGCTTGCACGACTGCTGCAGGAAAGCACCAGCGTGCGCCTTCTTGAATCAACGCGTCTAGGTGTAGCTTGGTGAGTTGCCAATCAAACCTCAACCCATGCTCTGGACCTAACGGTTCATCGGGCATGACTGGGGAAAACTGATAATTTTCAATTGAGATATCTTGATAGTTTTCCGCCAAGCCACCTTTTCCGTGGTCTGGGTAGTCAAACGACGAACAACCAAACATGCCGACAACAAGACCGCTTACTACATATCGTCGTATAAGATTTACCATGCCAACCTCCGTTTAAACCGGTATTTTTAGTGTCCTTTTGAGTTAACGGGAATAGCATGGTTAATACGAAGCAAGCTCATGATTTCTAAAGGTTGGCCTGATACGTTTTCAATACTCATGCTTCTTTCACGTTCAACTAGACGCTTATATAAGTAAACAATGGCACCAATCCCTGAAGAATCAAGAAATTGGACGTGCTGCAGGTTAATTTCGACTTCTTTGTGATGATTGTCGTGAATTACTTCATCAATGTGATGTTGTGCTTGTCGACAGCCACTTGCGTCTAAGTCACCAAAAAACTCAATGGCTAATTTGTCTTGATTAATTTCTAGTTTGCGTAATTCCATGACTCTATCTCCGTTTGTTTTCTCTACTTGGATATAGAGCAGGTAACGTGCCAAATTTAAATGCAAATAAAATCAGATAGTTATGAGTATTTGGTAATGTCATTCAAATTGAGAAGGAATAGGTTCTCAATTTGAGAATCAAAAACGCATAGACAAACGGCTTGTTCAGGAGAGATGTCGAATTAATATCGAGCGCTAAAGCAAGAGTCTCATCGAGATTAGGTTGCGACTTGATTTGAGACTCACCCATCTTATTGTGAACAATGTGTAAATATTAAATGCAAAATCTGTCTAAAGTTTATGATTGTCCTTGCAAATCATTACTTAAGTTGATTGTTCTGAGTCGAAGAATGACTAGTAACAAATAGGTCATCGAGAGGAGTTACGGTTCAATAAAGGCGCTTTTTTGTACAAGGTCTTCTTATGCCATTAAAAATGACATTAATCGCGCTGGCTGTTATGACAGCGTCTTCACAGCTTCAAGCTGATACTTCTCTCACGCCTCCAGTTTCTCTTGCGCAAAGCTATCAAGATGGTATCGATGTATCTGAATACTGGTATAGCGAAAAACTCGACGGCATTCGCGCCTATTGGACAGGACAACATCTCGTGACGAGAAATGGTAACCGAATCTACGCTCCAGATTGGTTTATAGATTCACTACCTGACTATCCGTTAGATGGTGAGCTATGGGCGGGACGAGGCAATTTTCATCTCGTACAACAAACGGTTTTGGATAAAACGCCTGTGGAGTCAGCTTGGCGAAACATTGATTTTATGATCTTTGATATGCCGTATTCTGCTGGTGATTACCGGAAGCGTTATTACAACATCAAAGACTTAGTGCTCGAAGTAGACCAAGCTCATATCAAATATGTCGAACACCGAGCGATCCAAAATGAAGCTCACCTGTTTGCGCAATTGGATAAGATTTCAATATCCGATGGTGAAGGGGTGATGCTACGTAAGGTATCAAGCCGTTATCAAGCTGGACGTGGTAGTGATTTACTTAAACTGAAACGATACGCGGATGATGAAGCGCTAGTTGTGGGCTATAAGCCAGGCACGGGGCGTTTATTGGGTATGATGGGGGCGATGTTAGTTCGCTTACCAGATGGTACAGAGTTTTACATTGGTAGTGGGTTTACCGATGAAGTGCGTCGTCAGCCTCCGAAAATAGGTTCAACCATCACGTTCAGGTACAACGGTTTTACTCATAACGGTAAGCCACGTTTTGCCCGATTCTTGCGTGAGAGGCTGAAGGAATAGAACGCTCTGCACTTACTAGTTACCAACGGTTACACCGCACCGCTTGAAGAGACCCTGCCAAAACTGAACGTGGTTTAGGGTTTCTTGTCTAAAGGTTTTGTGTGCCTCTTTTATACCATATTGATGACCATGAAGTTGCATACGCTTTTCTATCAAGGTGGCGCCATCATGAAGTTGCTGATAGGTACTGTCTAAATAGGCTAAGTAAGGTTGCACTTCTTCAACGTAAATAGATTGGAAGACATTTCTTAGGTAGCGGAACTGGGTCACGTCTCGGTTTGGCCCGCACAATACATTATTCTGATGTTGTTCAAGTAACTGAGTCGTAGCTTTTAGCCAGTGAGAAGCGTTTATCATCGAATAGTAAAGCCGTCCGATTAAACGAGATTTCTCTAGCTCTTCTTGATACTGCACAATCTCAATATCGGGCAGACGTGAAATGGCGCGATGAGGCAAGCCGTACATTTCACTGAAAAGGCGATAGACGTCGTTAAGACGTGCAATATCATTCGTCGTTTCTTGAGATAGCCAATCCGACGCCGTTAGCTGCTTTTGCATTGCATCACTCGCGAGTAGTAAGTTGTCGAGATGAATGTCTAAATGTTGCCACTTAGTCGAATAAAGCTTTGTCAATGTAGCGCGTTCTTCATCGCTAAGCGGAAATTCGGATAAACATCGATTCATGACTCGTAACAGTGAAGTTTGGTAGTCAAAATCATGAAATGCATCTTGCACCTTACCAAGTTGCGAGTTTTTCTCGGCAAGTAGATTGAATAATCCACACTGGCGTAATTGGTAGCTTTCTAGTAAACCAATCGATAGCCTTGGAAGTGGCTCGAATAAGTCACGTTTTGCAGGTATGGTCACCGTAGATTGCGATTCGATTGGAAGAGTAGGAGCGTCCAACACATTGGCGACACGTTGGTGATACTTGTCAAACATGGCGTTTTCTGGGTTGAACCAGCTATCGCAACCGTTAAGAAACAAGACTAAGAACAATAAAATAGACCGCACAAATATCCTTTTTATAACTTCGTATTCGTCACCAAAAGAGCAGGCTGAACTGACTCACAAGCTTGCTATAAGTATACTCAACAGCGTTATTATTCGATCAAAAAAGCCAGCGTGTGCTGGCTTTTTCTTATTATCACTGAACTGAAAAGTTCAATTGCACCTCTGGTTCTTGGCGGTGCATCCAGCGCATTCTTACCCCTAACATAAGTGCGGCAGAAGAAAGGCCGATGATAAAGCCTAGCCAGAAACCTTGCGCTCCCATTGGCTCGACGATCCAGTCTGTGCGGCCAAGGACGTAACCCATTGGTAAACCAAGAATCCAGTAGGCGATAAAAGTACGGTTGAAGATGGCTCGCATATCTTTATAGCCACGTAGTGCACCTGCCGCGATTACCTGAACTGCGTCCGTACATTGATAAACAGCAGCAAATACGAGCAGTTGCATCGCTAGAGTGATGACTTCTGGGTTGCTAGTGTAAAGTTCGGCGATCCATTCACGAGACAATACGGTTAATATCGCTGTAAGAACAGATAAACCTAGACCAACCATTATGCCCACTCGTGAAGCAACGCGAGCGCCATCTACGTTTTCTTCGCCAAGTCGATGGCCGACACGAATGCTCACTGCGGCACCGATACTCATTGGAAGCATAAATACCAACGAAGAGAAGTTAATCGCAACCTGATGCGCAGCAACGATGATTGGTCCTAATGGTGATACCAATAATGCAACGACAGCAAATAGTGTCACTTCAAAGAACAACGCTGCTGCAACAGGAAAGCCGAGTCTGAACAGACGAACTTGCGCTTTCCATTGTGGTCGATGCCATTCACCAAATAAGTTGATGCTTTTAAGTCGATCTGATGTCATTACATAAAGCAATAGTAGGGCAAACATGACCCAGTAAACAATCGTGGTTGCAACACCACAGCCAACACCGCCTAATTCAGGTGCGCCAAACTTGCCATAC
Source organism: Vibrio antiquarius (assembly GCF_000024825.1). NCBI lineage: Bacteria > Pseudomonadati > Pseudomonadota > Gammaproteobacteria > Vibrionales > Vibrionaceae > Vibrio > Vibrio antiquarius. Next base: position 2,110,285 of record NC_013456.1, on the reverse strand, counting down.
ACGAAAATCCAGTTTAGAGGAATGTTGAGCAGTAAACCGATAAAGCCAATGACCATTGCTGGTTTCGTCAATGACATACCATCCGTAAAGCTTCTAAGCGTTTGAAAAAGCAAGAAAGCAGGGACTGCTAAGATAACAGCATGAATGTACCCCACTGTTTTTTCTGCCATCAGCGTTTCAACATCCATAAATCCGAGAATAAATTGAGTTTGAAGCAGCACTGCAATAATCGGCACACTGATCAACAATGCCAAAACGACGCCTTGTTGAATTTCAAACGGGATTTTTACTCGACGACCAGAGCCATTTAACTGTGCGACAACAGGGACTAACGCCATTAACAAACCCACACCAAATAAAATGGATGGAAGCCAAATACTTGAAGCGACAGAAACCGCAGCCATGTCGGTGGCACTAACGCCTCCGGCCATAACGGTATCAACAAACCCCATACCAGTTTGAGCAACAGATGCGATCAATACCGGGGTCGCCAATTTGATGAGACTTGATGCTTCTTCTTTATAGCGATGCACGAAAAATACTCCAGAGCGGAACAATAAGTTGAAAGAATGAGAGCGCTCGAGGACAAAAGATGTGGTGAACTGATCTGATGGTTGATTTTAGTCACGATAAGGTGAAAAAATGCCTCGGAGAAACTCCGCGCAAATGATAAACAATTGTATGTTTATATTCCATAGTTAGGTTGCGAATAGTGGATAACACTAACTTAATGCTTGCTAAGCTCAGGATACGCTAATACTGAGAGCTGTAATAAATCATGTTAATGTTAGAGGCATGTATGAGAACAAGGCTCCATTTTTCAATAGGTCGTTGCTCTATAATCTACAGGTTTTATCTCGATACACAGTGCTGTGCTTAAGGCTCTGTCATCGATTGCAGCTTGTATGAAATCAATAGGTAAAAAGAATGTTTACAGGAATAGTTCAGGGTACGGCGAAGGTCGTTAAAATTGATAAAAAAGAACGCTTTCAAACGCATGTTGTAGAGTTAAGCGAAGAGCTTTGTAAAGGATTAGAAATAGGGGCATCTGTCGCTCACAATGGCTGCTGCCTGACCGTGACCAAAATTAATGGCAACCTTATCAGCTTTGATTTAATGCAAGCGACATTGGCTCTCACCAACTTAGGCGAGCTAGTTGAAGGTGACAGCGTAAACATTGAGCGAGCTGCCAAGTTTGGTGATGAAATTGGCGGACACAGCATGTCTGGCCATATTAGTTTGATGGCTGATATTGTCGAGATCATCGATACGCCTAATAACCGCACGATTTGGTTCCAACTGCCGCAAGAATCAATGAAATATGTATTAGCGAAAGGTTATATCGGCTTGGATGGTTGTTCTTTGACGATTGGTGAGGTTGAAGCGTGTCGTTTTTCAGTACACCTAATTCCAGAAACCTTGCAACGAACACTCTTTGGAATAAGACAAGTAGGGGACCGCGTTAATATTGAGTTTGACCCTCAGACTCAAGCCATAGTTGATACTGTTGAGCGAGTTCTCACAGCAAAACAGCTTTAGAATGATAAAAAGGAGCCAAGCGCTCCTTTTTAATTCAAGTGACTTTGTGTTTCCAACGCTTACACGCTCGAGTTGTTATTCGTAATTGTCATCGATAAACAGTTCGACTTTATCTTGCAGCTCATCTACTCGCATATTTAAGTGAATGGCATGGCAACAAGCTGGGCAATCATCATAAAACTCTTGGTCACCATTACTTGCATCTAGTGTAATGCCGATTGAATGTCCACAATGGGGGCATTTGACATGCCTTTCGGTATAATTTTTCATACAACAACTCCTAATATCGCAGGGCTTTTAAACACTCTATTCTTTAAGGAAGTACAGCCCTTCACTTACTTTGCCTACAAGGAAAATAGGCACAATCCAAAGTTAAGTCTCCTTTGATATTAGGTGGAGTTGTTGCTAATTGAGTCGAAATAAGTATAAAACTTGACCCCAAACTCAACCTTGAGCTTAGGGTCATTTTCTGTAGTGATGTGCCTCGAGGTTTTACATCTTGAAATATGCAGTGGCTTCCAAATTAATAAGAAATAATTTTATTAATAACTTGTTGAGCCTGCTCCAAGTAATGGCCGCCAAATAAATTGCAATGGTTGAGAACATGGTAAAGGTTATAGATATCTTTACGCTCTTGATAACCAGCAGAAAGTGGCATAACAGATTCATAACCTTGATAAAATTCCGGTTGAAATCCGCCAAAAAGCTCAGTCATCGCAATATCACACTCCCTGTCACCCCAGTAGCAGGCGGGGTCGTAACAGATAGGGCCACATGCCGTGAGAGCCGCATTCCCATTCCATAAATCGCCATGCAGCAAGGAAGGCTCTGGAGCATGGTTTGCTAGCAGTTGTTTTACGACATCTATAAAGTCGTCGATATCAACTAAAGTGACGCCTTTTTCTTTAAGGAGCTGTAATTGCCATCCTATGCGTTGTTCAGCAAAGAAGACACACCACTTCTTGTGCCACTTATTGGGTTGTAGAGTGGACCCGAGATAGTTATCCGTATCAAAACCAAATTCCTTTTGCTCGCCCCATTGATGAAGGTGAGCTAATTGCTGTCCTAATTTAAAGCTGTTTGGGCCATCTTCTAATGGCTTTGTTGGAAGGTAGTTAAGAATTAGGAATGAGGCATTTTTGGTTTTACCAACCAACACAACCTCTGGAACAAATAGGGTAGATGTCTCACGCAAAAGATGCAGACTTTCTGCCTCAACTTCAAACTTAGACAAAAACTCGCGATCGTTAATTTTCACGAAATAGCGCTGTTCGCCGTCATTGATCATGTAGCTTTCACTGATATCCCCACCAGACAGTCTTACTTTTTCCGTGATCTGGTACTCGAATAATAAAGTATCAGAAAGCTGTTGCGATATTGCTTGCCACATACAAAACCTCGCGAATCTATTTGACCACCAACAGTTTAGGATAAAAAGCAAGGTGTTGGCGCTACGTTGAGCATACTTCGTAAAGAAACCTTCCTCTCAGTGTAGTCAATTTGTATAAATGTGAATCAAATCGCTTATAAGCCTCTGATTTGTCGGCATAGCATATGGAGATGAACGTATACAACAGGTATTATTATTTTTTTGACGTTAGTTCCATTGGTGACATGAAAATACTGATATGTGATGACTCAGCGGTTGCAAGAAAGCTCATTGCGCGCTCCATCGTACAAGATACATCATTGCACCTGATCGAAGCTCAAGATGGGTATGAGGCGCTAAATATTCTTGCGGAGCAAAATATCGATATTTTGTTTCTCGATTTAACGATGCCGATCATGGACGGTTTTGAAGTCCTCGAGTCATTACCTGTTAGTCACTACCAGACTAAAATCGTCATTATTTCTGGAGATGTTCAACAAGAGGCAAAACAGCGCTGCATAGAGCTAGGTGCTCAAGCTTTTATCGCTAAGCCTCTGACAGAAGAGCAGGTGATACCGCTCTATGAACAATTGGGGCTGCACTATGCGTTCAAGCCTAGCCATTCGATTGATCCTAAAAGCCAGATTTGCGAGGAGTTCTCCTCATTAGCCAAATTCCGCGAGATTGCAAACATTGCACTTGGTAAAGGGGCTGCGATTATGGCAGACCACTTACACGAGTTCATCCAACTTCCTGTTCCACATGTTGGTCCGTTATCCTATGGCGAACTTCATATGACGCTTGTCGACGTTGTTGGGCGTGATGGCTCCGTCGCGGTTGCACAGAGGTTTGTTGGTGGCGGTATTCATGGTGAAGCTCTGGTGTGTTTACGTGGTAGAGACATCAATCAAATTGGTGAGAAGTTAGGCTATCTGCTTGAGTTTACACCTCATAATGAAATCATTTTGAATATCTCGAACTTACTGGTTTCTTCATTTCTCACATCGTTAGGGGATCAGCTCGACAAGCAATTCTCACTTCGTCAGCCAGGCATTGTGGATACGTTAACGCCTTACTGTGAAGAGCAGGGTGAATTAGGTGAGCTGTTTACTATCGAATACACCTACATGGCAGAAGCGCTCGATTTTGAGTGTGAGGTACTGTTTTTAATTGATAAACCATCCGTAGAAATTATTTATGAAATCATGGAGCTAATCTAATGTCCGATATTACGCTGGACATAGCAGACTTTCATTGGGTCACACAAATTCTCGATACGATGGACTCAGGGCTTATCGTGTTGGATCAAGAGTATAAGGTCTGTGTGTGGAACAGTTTTATGCAGTCATACAGTGGCGTTCTGTCACAAGAAATCCTTGGCCAATGTTTATTTGATCATTTTGAAGAGCTGCCAAAAACTTGGCTAGAAACCAAGATAAAAACCGCCGCCGATCTGGAAACTCGTTCCTTCTCTAGCTGGGAAAACCGGCCGTACCTTTTTAAATTCAACAATTTTTCTCCGGTTTCAAACAGCAGTGATTTCATGTATCAAGACATCGTAATCACCCCGTTAATTGGGCTCTCAGGAGAGGTCAGTCACATTGCTATTCAAGTGAATGATGTCTCTGAAACGGCAAGAAATCGCATTCATTTGAAAGAAACAAATCAACATTTGTCTGAAATCAGTCGCAAAGATGGTTTAACAGGTTTATTTAATCGTGCTTATTGGGAGCAATCGCTGAAAGAAGAGTTTGCTCACCTAAAAGTTATCGACGGACCATGCTCATTAGTAATATTTGATATCGACCACTTTAAAAAAGTGAATGATACCTATGGTCACCCGACGGGAGATGAAGTCATTCGTCGTACTTCTTCGTTATTAAGAAAGACAGCAAGAAGCAGTGATGTGTGCGGTCGTTTTGGCGGAGAAGAGTTTACGGTATTGCTTCCTCATACGAATCAAGAACAAGCTTGCTATTTCGCGGAGCGTTTACGTAAAAGAATTGAGCAAGAGATCGTGAAAGTGGAAGATTTTTTGATTAATTACACGATAAGTATTGGTGTTTGCGAGTATAAACCTTATTTTGAAACTCACACTCAATGGTTAAAGAGTGCCGATGCTGCGTTGTATCGTGCAAAAGAAAACGGTCGTAACCAAACTTGTTTGCATGAAAATGACTGAAATACAAAAAGGTTTGAAGAAACCCTGTATCCGAACGCAGTGAGGCAAAGCGCAATTGTTTGAAAAACATCCAGTTGGTTCGTGAATGTTTGTTAATATGAAATAAGTTAATGAAATTTTCTCGACATGTCTTACTATTGAAACTATTCCGCTTTCAGCTTCGAAGGCTTGCAATAAACGGAGAAAAACAGTGGTTTTAGAAACCGATGGATATCTCGCTCTTATCGAGCACTTGTCGCTAAATCTAGATATTTTCACGACTGAAATTGGCGACACTGGATCCGAAAGCATCGAAGATGTCGTCACCGATATGGTGGCTTCAAACATCATGGCGATCTTTGAGCAAAACCCAGAGCTTCACTCAAGCGTACGCTTCAAATTACTAAAAGAGGCGGATGCGGTTGTTGAAGATCTTGGTGAGATATTGGCTGGTGTATGGCATAAAAAAGCGACTAATGAACAGATCACGTTCCTTGATGAATACATCGCTTTGGTTAAAAACCTATTCGATACTGCCGTTGCTACTTACGATTGATATTGTTTGATACCAGTCATCTCCAATTCTAAAAGTAAGAAGAGTTACATTGTAACTCTTCTTACTTGCCAAAACTTAGATGCCCAGTATGGGTTGTCGATTCTTGAAATGATCACACCTTTAGACGTTGACGCATGCATGAACTGCTTGTTACCCAAGTAAATCCCTACATGATAGGTCGTCCGTCTTGTCTTAAAAAACACCAAATCTCCTTGTTTGGCGTCCGTCCAATTTAATTCCACACCTTGTTTCGATTGTTGTCTCGTTGTCCTGGGTAACGATAGTTGATAAGCCTCGACAAAGGCTTTTTGCACAAATGCCGAGCAATCAATACCAGATTTTTGTGTGCCGCCTAAGCGATAAGGTGTGCCATGCCATTCTGTATAAAACTGGAACAAGTCAGGGTTATTGTCCAATAACTGATTTGTAGGTGTTGTCACTTGCACTTGCTCGCTAGGTTCAGGCCCCGAAGAGCAGGCGCTTAGTAGCACACTGATTATCAAAGGAAAATATACTCGACGCAAATCACCACCTGTCATCTCTATGACTCACAACTGAAATATTAGTGTCATAACCAATCCATAGTATGGGCTGCAAATCACGGTTTTGTCTCACAAATGTGACGGAATCACTGCAAAACCGATTCAACCTTAAGAAAGAATAAAAATTGATTATGGCAAAGCGAAAACGCTCACGCACATCACTTTCACTGATTCAGGCTGTCAGTGCAACATTTTTAACTATCATAGCTCTTGTTATAGCCCTTTCTGTCTCAAGTTTCAAAGGAATGGAACAGGTAGGAGAGCAATTTGAAGACTTGTCGCAAAAAGCGTTGCCAATCGCGATGGCGAACGCAAAGTTAACCAGGAATGTATTGGAGATGGTTAAGCTACTCAACCATGGTATGCAAACTACTGAGCCAAAAGAGTTGCCTCTAATAAAAGAGCAAATCGATTCACTTGCGACTCAAAGCAAAAGTTTGGTTGGAGAAGCTTCTGGTGTTGCTGAACAACTCTCTGAGGAGTTAGATACAAATTTAGCGCGTTTACATAACATCACGCAGTCCATTTTACTGAAGCAATCTTCAGTGATAAAAATTCAAATGGATATCGATGCAGGAGTTGGTGGGTTCCGCTATGGGCTCAGCTCTATCGGCCCGGAAATGAATCGAATCAGCTCGTTTCTTAGTGCCGAAAATCCTGAATCGAGTGATGCCGCCAACCGATTTATTGCCTCAGCGAGCTCAATGGAAAGCACGTTCTTAGTAATGATGATGCATTCTGAACTGAGCAAAGCCGAAAAAGAATACCGAGAAATGCGTAACCGTATTGCAGGTATTAATCTCGCCTATGAAGATTTCCAGTCTTTACATCCAGAAGTAAGCGAATACGCAAGCCTAACGGCACCGTACGAGATGGTGAAGCAAGGCTTTAGTGAAAAGGGCGTGCTGCGTTTGATCCTCGCCAAACTAGAACAAGGGGAATTGCAACGTTCAGAGTTTAAACAGGCTTCGATTCTTGCGGATGAAACCATGCGGTTGCTTGATCAAATATCACAAGCTGCTGGTGAGTTGATTGCGGATAAAGAGAGTGTGGTCAATGAGACCATTGAGTCGGTGAGTGTTATGATCGTTTTTGCGGCGTGCGTGATATCTTTCATTATTCTGGTTACTTGGTTTAGCCTTAAGTCATGGACAAACCGAGGGTTAAGGAATGTACTAACGCGTCTTTCAGCACTTACCGAGCATGACTTTCGTGACAATGCAGATGAGGTCGGCCCTTATGAGCTGAAAGAAGTAGCACGAAAGTTGAATCAAGTGATCGATTCCACACACGATTCCATTCAAACGGTGACGCGCAATTGTGAAATGCTTTATCAGACGGCTGAAGTAAGCCACAGTGCAGCTGAACAAACGAGCGATGGGCTGACGACACAAAATGAAGCATTGGCGAGTATGATCACGACCATTACGCAACTTGAAGCCTCCATTCGTGAAATCACAACAGTGACAAATGCCTCGTCACAGGACTCGATGCTTGCTACCCAGCACACTGAAAAAGGCGTTCACGTTGTGGAACAAAACCGTGAACGTTTGGAATCACTTGAACGCTCTTTGGATATGAATGAGCGATCTATGTTAGAACTAGACCAGCGTGTTAAGCAGATTCGTGAAATGGTCGACATGATCAGTGGTATTGCTGACAACACAAACTTGCTTGCTCTCAACGCAGCAATAGAAGCCGCTCGAGCTGGTGAACAAGGGCGTGGGTTTGCTGTTGTCGCGGATGAAGTCCGCAAACTAGCAAGTGATACTTCTCAACAAACAACGAACATCCGAGCAATGATGAGTGAGCTTATTACCGCAGCAGAGCGTTCTCGCCAAGCGGTAAACGATTCGCGAGAAGAAATGGCCCACGCGCTGCATTCCAGCAATGAAGTGAAATCGACGTTCTCTGACATCAACCTCGCGGTTAAGCATATTCAAGAGCGTGTTGAGCAGATCTCTGTTGCCACGGAAGAGCAAGAACGTGCGACGGCGGATGTGTCTCAATCCATCAATAATATTTCCGAGCTTGGAGAGCGTACAAAGCTACAACTTGAATCCATGGTTGAAAGCTCTGAACAAGTGGCAGAAATTGCAGGGCATCAACAAGCGATGTTGCATAAATACGAGCTACATCAGTCCGCCTAAGTGACATGTTTTTATCTTCTATAAGCAGAACTTCGGTTCTGCTTTTTTGTTGCTTCTACGCAACTTCTCATCGCTATTCAAATCGCAAAAGTGAGTTATATCGCATCTTGCTCATTTCTTAAGGGCTGAGTTATCACTACGTGGTGTTAATGCTATCTCGGTGAAACAAGATGGCTAGAATGTTGTCCGAATTCAAAGGAATGAATCATGCAACTTCATGCGATTCCTTTATATCCAGAACAAGCCAAAGCTTTCTGCTTAAACAACGAGGAGTGGTTTTGTGATCGATAAAGTTTGTCCCGTCGTTCTGCGTAAGCAAAACCAAGAGCTCCTACTTTTTAAACATCCGTTGGCGGGTATTCAGCTCGTCAAGGGCACTATTGAGACGTTTGATGAAAGTTACATCACGGCTGCAAAGCGGGAGCTTGCTGAAGAATCTGGAATTACGCACGTTATCTCCGCTCGGTATTTATGCTCATGGGACAGTGGCTTTCAAAATCAAGTATGGCACTTTGTTTCGTGCGAGTGTGCTGACCTAGCGGATTCATGGACGTTTCATACGCAAGACGATGGCGGACATGATTTTGCGTTCTTTTGGCACGATATAGGGAGCGATATTTCCTCACAAGCGCATACCGTTTTTCAGAACGCACTGGAAAAAGTTCGAAAACTGATAGACCAAGGGGTGGTGTAAGTGAGGTTGCAAGTTGGAGGTTTAACAAAGAAGAACTTGTTAAAGCACTTGAGTCAAAAAGGTGTTCAATTGAATGCCTTCGCCCAACAACTATTCGATGATGACAAAGTCGAGTGCTCAGATGACATTCAATCGATCTTTTTAACGATAAAAACACCGTTTGACTTCGGACTTTATTTTGGCGCGACCCTTGGAGAAATGATTGAAGTGGCGTCGACACAAAACCTATCACCTTGTCCTTTAGCTGTTGCGCCATACCTCCGCTTACAAGAAATTGACTTGGCGAAGGGAGAGTACCTTACTGTGGTGTCTTCCCCGCTTTCGAATGACAAAGCTTATCCACGTGGTTTGTATCTACGGGATCTCGACGACGGATTCTGGCTACGAGGCTTTAGATGCTCGGAAGATTGTATCTTTCCGCCGTCGAAAAAGTTTGTTTTTGTGTCTGAAATAGTGAAGGAGAGTAGAGTGTGACATACCTTTATTATCGCGCGCCTGACAACCTTTCTCACCTTATCACTTGGGAAAACTAGCGGATTTGAGCGAAATGCCAAAGCTAACACTATGCTTCTATCAGGAGCGAATAAATTTCTTTCACACGCCTCGCGTACTGTTTAAAGGCACTGTCGATCTCAAAAATGGCTATGAGATTACAAATGTTTAACTGACTTCTATATGCTTTGCGCATTCATTCAGATAAGGAAACGATAATGGATAAATTCGTCGTGTTTCTCTTATGCCTTTTTATGACAGTTGGCGGTGTGGTTCATCTTTATGACAACATTGCTAACGGTTTTTTGCCTTATGCTTTTGCGCCAGGCTGGTTGAATATTTATTGGAGCTCATTGGGGCTGTTAGACTTACTAGCGGTGTATCTGTTGGTGAAGCACCGTCGTTCCGGATTAGTACTTATGCTATTGATTCTGACGACCAATGTTATTTTTAGCTCGCACGCTCACTATACATTAGAAATATTGGACAACAATGCCGCACTTCAAATGAAAACACTCTTTTTAGGTTTTTCATTCGGCGTATCTATCTGGTTATGGAACGCGCGTAAACATCGACAATCACGCCAGATATTTCGTTAACTTTCACTTTTCATCACTCAATTAAGGATAGTAAACAGGGATTCGTTATGACCGATTTTAAAGACTTGGCCAGTTTCGCTGGTTTCAGCGTACTGACAGGTTTAAGCTTTGGTACCACTTTCTTCAGTCTGGCTTTTCTATACAGCTCAATAGAAGCACAACAAGCAATGAATACTAATGCTTTGGCGTGCACGGTGCTTGGTGTGGTTGGTTTATTTGTTGGTATTACTCAGTTAAACAAAAAACGTCAACTAACGGAGAGTGAATCCACTAGCTAGCATCGCAAGGATGAAGTGGTGTTTAACTGGTTGGTGTTTAGGTTTAGTCTATTCGCTTTGTTTACGCACTTCATCCACAAAAACTTTTCTTCAACTGTTGCGTCTTCTTCGGTTATAGCGAAAAGGTTGCGTTAACAGCTTGTCTAATCGTTGTTCTGCTTCATTCCTAATTTCCGGTATACCAATTACGACATCATCATGGCCAAGTTCAGGCTGAGCTCGATATGTCCCAAAAAGTCGGTCCCAAACAGAAAGGAAGAAACCGAAATTCGAGTTGGTTTCTTTTGCTATCACGGAATGATGAACGCGATGCATGTCTGGCGTCACTATGACGTTTCGCAGTTTCTGATCCGCTGATAAAGCCAGTTTTGCATTACTGTGATTAAACATCGCACTGGCATTGAGCACTATTTCGAATACCACGATAGCGATAGGAGAAACGCCTAAGATAAATACAGTGGCAATTTTGACACCCATCGAGATGATGATTTCGATGGGGTGAAAACGTGCGCCAGTAGTGACATCAATGTCGAGATCGGCATGGTGCATTCGATGAAGCTTCCACAGTGGCTTTACATAGTGAAAGACCACATGCTGAACGTAAATGACGAAATCAAGCAGAATAACCGCTAGAAGCACGTTTAACCAAGCGGGCAGCGAGAGCAAATTAAATAGTCCCCATTGTTGCTCCTGAGCGATAATTGCAGCTTGAAAGGCGGCGATAGGCATGACTAACGCAACAATCAAGCTATTCACAGCAACCAGTGATAAGTTATTGACCCAGCGAAACCCACGTGAAGCGGTAAGTGTTTTTCTCGGCAGTTTGTTTTCCCAAAGGGCACAAAGTAATAATACGCCGAGAAAAAAGCCTAATCTTATCCACGAGGGATCTTGAAACGTCGTTTCTGTCACTGTCATTTCCTTATTTATTACTTTATCTATGACCGAGATAAGGGTGAAATTATTTCAACAAACAGTAAGGTGCGTTGAAGGGCTTATCTTGAGGCGAAACCATAATGTCAGTAGAATCGCGCTCTACTTTTTACTTGGCATTACTTACCATGAGAATTCACGCTTTCCACCGTTTATATCAGTACCGACAATCTATCTCAACCAAGCCTTTCAACGCGCGTGGATGTAAAGTGGTTCGTTGCCAATATTGCCAGGTTTCTGAGCAACACTGTTTGTGCGATCTTCAGCCAAACATCAAGGCTAATATTGCATGTATGTTGATTGTTTCTGAAAACGAAGTATTTAAGCCAAGTAATACCGGTCGTCTAATTGCTGATACGATTCAAGAGACTTACGTGTATCAATGGAACCGAACAGAACCGTCTGAGGAGATGCTGGAGCTACTACAGGATGACAACTACCAACCAGTGATTGTATTTCCTGCAGACTATGTGGATGACCCATCTCGTTTAATTGAAGATCTGGAGCCTGCGCGATTAGTAAACGAAGAGGCTCAGAACAAAAAATGGTTGCTGATCTTTATTGATGGTAGCTGGCGTGAGGCACGAAAGATATTCCGTCGTTCTGACTTTCTTAAATCTTTGCCTGTGCTTTCTATTGAGCCAGAATCTCTGTCTGAATACATCATGCGCCGTTCTGAGAATGAGCAGCATCTTTCAACCGCCGAAGTCGCGACGTTAGTTTTGAAACAAGCCGGTGAGAATAAAGCATCGGAATGCCTGCAGTTGTGGTTTGAAGCCTTTAGAGAAACCTACATGTTGACCAAGACCCGAGTCAAAAACGATCCCAACCGACCGCATTTAAAACGTTTCAAAGAGTGGGTGAAAACCGAGAGCTGACTCTAAGGAATGAACTTTTGTTGATGGCATGTTGTTCAACTGGCTGCGGTGAGGGGATAAATCTGCATTCGGTCACGGTTTGCAGGCGTACAGATATGGATAATGCCACTAGTTTATACTTTTGACTCCAGCCATTTTTGGAGTCGTTTAAGCATTTTTTAGGAGAGAAATACATGTATTACGGCTTTGATGTCGGTGGCACTAAAATTGAATTTGGTGCATTTAACGAGAAGCTTGAGCGTGTAGCGACGGAACGTGTACCTACACCAACAGACAACTACGAGCTGCTGGTTGATACCATTGCGGAATTGGTTAACAAATACGATGCAGAGTTTGGTTGCGAAGGCACCATTGGTCTTGGCCTGCCAGGTATGGAAGACGCCGATGATGCAACGGTATTAACGGTTAACGTTCCTGCGGCGAAAGGCAAACCACTGCGCGCGGACCTTGAAGCGAAAATCGGTCGCAGCGTAAAGATTGAAAACGATGCGAACTGTTTTGCGCTATCAGAAGCATGGGACGAAGAGCTTCAAGATGAGCCTTCTGTACTTGGTTTGATCCTAGGTACTGGCTTTGGTGGCGGTTTTATCTACGATGGTAAAGTTTTCTCTGGCCGTAACCACGTAGCAGGTGAGGTGGGCCATACTCGTTTACCTATCGATGCTTGGTTCCACTTAGGCGAAAACGCACCTCTGTTGGGCTGTGGTTGTGACAAGAAAGGTTGTTTAGACAGTTACCTTTCTGGTCGAGGCTTCGAGCTGCTCTACGCCCATTACTACGGTGAAGAGAAGAAAGCGATCGACATCATTAAAGCGCACGCAGAAGGTGAGGCGAAAGCCGTCGAGCACGTTGAGCGTTTTATGGAGTTGCTGGCTATCTGTTTTGCAAACATCTTTACAGCGACTGACCCACATGTTGTTGTGCTGGGTGGTGGTCTTTCAAACTTCGAATTGATTTATGAAGAGATGCCAAAACGCATCCCTAAACACTTATTGTCTGTGGCTAAGTGTCCTAAGATCATCAAAGCAAAACACGGTGATTCAGGCGGTGTACGCGGTGCTGCGTTCCTAAACATCAAGTAGTGACTGAAACGTTACTCGATATAAAGTAAGAAGAAATCTACGCCCCGTTTAGACCATCAAGGTAAAAACGGAGCTTTTTACTTATATATAGAAGTAACTCATATACCCAAGTAACTTCTATATGCTTGGGTATAGAGCACGAACAAAAATAGCATGCATAAAAAAACTCGCGACGAATCGCGAGTTTTCTGTTTACAGCTAAGCTTATTTGTTCTTTTTGCCTACGCCTAGGTTTTCTTTTTGAGCTAGGGTAATTTTGCTAAAGCCTAATTTTCTGAAGTAGTTATCGCGGTAGTTGCGCACCGCTTTAGTGTCAGACACTGCTTCGATTTGTTGCTCCATCTTTAGGAACTCAGTGATATCGATACCTTCTGCTTCTGCAACCGCTTCTTGAATGTTGCGGTGCTGCTGGTATGAGAACGTCAGTTCTTTGTCTTGGTCTTTGTAAGTGTAAAGAATGGTGCGAGCCATAGCTGTCTCTCTGAAAAGGTTTCTGTATTAAACAAAAAGGCCAGACTCGCTGACCTTTGAATTTCTAGTTTGGGCTAGATTCTGCCTTGAAGTGGGATAATTGTCACGCTTTCTCCCGCTTTTACTGTATCAATAGCTGGGGAGATTTCGATTAAACAGTTTGCTTCACTCATTGAGCGCAAAATACCAGAGCCTTGCTTGCCTGTTGTACGAACGGTTAAACGGCCAGTGTCATCCAGTTCATAGATTCCTCGACTAAACTCGGTACGACCTTGTCGAGAGCGAAGATTCTCAGTTGCGATGGCATTCACTTTCAGAGGCTTCCAGCCTTGTTCGCCTTGCATCTTACGCAGTGCAGGCTCGACAAAGTTAATGAAAGAGACCATCACGGCAACAGGGTTGCCCGGCAGACCAAAGAACGGCTTGTTGTTGATTTGACCAAACGCTAGTGGACGTCCCGGACGCATGTTGATTCGCCAAAAATCGATTTGACCAAGTTTATCCAAGGCAAGTTTGATGTAATCCGCATCACCAACGGATACGCCACCAGAAGTCATAACCACGTCCGCTTGCGCCGATGCGTTTTCCAACGCTTCAATCATTAACTGTTCGTTGTCTTCCAGAATACCGAAATCCAAGATCTCGCAGCCGAGCTTTTCAAGCATGCCCATGATGGTAAAACGGTTGGAATCGTAGATAGAATTCGCTTTTTGCTCTGTTCCCGGCGCTTGTACTTCGTCACCGGTGGAGAACACGGCAACTTTCAATTTGCGGAACACATTCGCTTCACCAAAACCAAGCGAAGCGATCATGCCCATTTCTGGAGAGGCTAGGCGAGTGCCTGCGGTAAAGACGTCACTGCCGATAGCGAGATCTTCACCTGCTTGACGAACGTTTTGGCCTGCTTTGATATTCGCACCGTTAAAGGTGACCTTGTCACCTTCTTGAGAGGCTTGCTCACGCATGACCACTGTGTCGCCGTTAAGTGGTGTTGGTGCGCCGGTCATGATCTTCACCGCTTGACCAACTTCCAGAGGCTGATCGTACGCATGGCCCGCCATCACTTCAGCAACCACTTGGTAGCTATCGCGGTCAATATCATCACTGCGGATGGCATAACCGTCCATCGCGGAGTTGGTGTACTGCGGCACGTTTACTGGTGAAATGATATGTTCCGCGAGAACGCGGCCATAGGCGTTTTCAATCTTGCATGCTTCTATTTCCGAAACCGTGTTCACCAAAGAAAGGATTTTTTCTTGGCCTTGAACCACAGAAAGGAAAGCCGGAGAAAGTGTGTCGCAACATGCGGCGTCTTTCTCTTTAGATTTTGGTGCTTTTGCATCTTGAACGTATTGAAGAACAAATTGAGCGATGGCATCCAAATCATTGATGTTCATTTGAGGGAGCTCAGAATCTAACTCCGCACTGTCGGAAGCGATAGCAATGATGTTTTCATCGTGAGGGTAAAGCCAAGGTTTACCCACTTCTTCACGGTGCAATTCAATTTTAGGGAACGCGATGTTTTTACAGCCTTCGACCAAAACTACATCGAGGTTGTCTTCATCAAAACGTGTTAATAGGTATTCAAACTCTGCTTCGGCTTCTGGCGTTTCTGTCATTAACGCAAAACGGTTGCGAGAAGCAATCAGCATTTGAGACGCGCCAGCTTTGCGTAAACGGTAGCTGTCTTTACCCGGCTTATCGACATCGAAGTTGTGGTGCGCATGTTTTAGCATGCCAATGCGTAAACCTGCTTCGGTCAACTTTGGTAGCAATGCTTCAAGTAGCGTAGTTTTGCCCGTACCAGAGTAGGCAGCAAAACCAAGAATAGGGATGTTTAGCGTGTGTTTCATGATTCTAATTGTCCAAATTGCGCCAGTTCTTCCGGAGTGTTCAAGTTGACGAAACAGTTTGGTGAGTCGCTAAAGTCAACGTAACTGGTGTTGCACTCTTTGTAGAGCAGAATGATTTTTCGGTCGCCACGTTCTAAAAATGCGGTGAGTTTTGGCAGTACGCGCTTGTGGTAGAGCGTGAAAACAGGTTGCTGATGGTCACCATCATGCGCGACTAAAATATCACTGTCTTCTTTGACTGCCTGGCAGAAACGCTCGACAAGGTCGGTGTTAATTTGAGGGCTATCGCAAGGTACAAATCCGACCCAGTCAGTTTCAGCATGCATCAAACCCGCGTGAATACCGCCCATAGGTCCAGGGAAATCTTTGAATTGATCACTAAATACGAAACCAAATTTGCTGTACGCATCTTGGTTTCGATTGGCATTAATTAAAATGCGTGGTGTTTGTGGAGATAAACGTTCAATAACGTGTTCGATGAGTGGCTTCTGATTTAATTCAATCAGACCTTTATCTTTTCCACCCATACGGCTGGCTTGGCCACCAGCCAAAATGACCCAACTAGTTTGTGTTGGTTGAAGCATATGCATTCTCTTGGGATGTTTCTTTTGGTATGACATACAACAGAGGAGACTCTATCAAAGTCTTGTCTTTAATCCACCACTGTTTTTTACATAAGTCGGTCAGTGCGTTGGTTTGATGGCTTGTCACCACGATACTGGAACCACGATCCAAAAGATCTTTCGCCATCACCACCAATCGTTCAATGGATTCTTGGTCTAAAGACGCACTTGGCTCATCCATCAATAAAATCGACGGTTTTAAGATCCAAGCTCTTGCCATGGCAACACGCTGTTTTTCACCGCCGGACAACACGGAGATATGTTCGTCCGCTAATGTTTCTAAACCTACCATACGTAGTGCGTGAATAACTTGAGCTCGCTTGTCTTTTGGTGTGTCTTGTTGATATTTCACTCCATAGACTACGTTCTCATAAACAGTGCCGTCAAAAAGGTAAGGAGATTGATGGAGATAAATCACATCGACACGGCCGTTGCGGCGCGTCAGTCTTTTCAGCCACGTATCTTTTGGTGCAACAACATCGCCAGTAGAAGGTTTTAGCAAGCCAGCAAGGATTTTGAGTAGGGTAGTTTTGCCCACACCATTGTCACCCTTGAGATAAATGGCATCATTTGGGCCGATGGCTAACTCAGGGATGTGGAAAAGCACACGCTCTTTAAATCGCATGGATAACTGCTCGGCGGTGATTTTTATAGTCATAATGCGCCTCTACATGGGGTTAATGGTGAGTCGTTTGTTTGCTTCATGTTTTATGTTCTGAGGTAGCCTTTGCCTCTCATGCTTGATAAGAAGAAGTTTAGTGCCAACGCTAAAGATAGTAATACAATTCCTAATGCAACTCCTTGCGCAAAAGCACCTTTGCTGCTTTCCATTGCGATAGCGGTCGGAATATTGCGCGTTACGCCCATAATGTTTCCGCCTACCATCATTGAGCAGCCCACCTCGGTTACGATACGTGAGAACCCTGCAATGATAGCTGCGAGTAGAGGAAAGCGGGTTTCCCAAATCATCGTAGCGGCCACGCGCGGAATGGAGACGCCTAGCGTGATGGCAGTTTCCACAGCGCGACGGTCGCTAGATTGCAATGCACCATGCATCATCGATACCAAAACAGGGAAACAGATCACCATTTGGCCGAAAATCATCGCCTTCTGAGTGAACAGCATTTGCCAGTCTCCCCAAGGGCCAGCGCGCGACAGCAACATGTACAGCAACAGGCCAATCACGACGGTAGGGACCGCTTGCAGCGTATTCACGATCGACAACAAAAACCATTTACCGCGAAAGTCGGTATACGCCAGTACAAAGGACATCAAAATAGCCGGCAATACCACTAAAGATATTGCCGTGATAGAAACACTAAAGGAGACCGCAACGATCTCCCATAGGTCTGCATCAAAATTCACCAGTAAGCGAAGCGCTTCCAGTGTTGTATCAGCAAGATTCATATTGCGTTATTTGCTCTCAGCATTCGCAACAAACAGTTGTTTACCGTTTAGGCGGAAACCATTGATAAGTTCCTGTCCGCGAGGGTTCACCAACCAATCACTGAATGCTTTCGCGCCTTGGTAGTTGATTGTTGGGTAACGCTCAGGATTAACAAGAATAACTTGGTACGGGTTAAACAGTTTTTCATCGCCTTGGAACAGAATTTCTAGATCCAATTTGTTTTGATAAGCCAACCATGTGCCGCGGTCTGTCATGGTGTAGCCTTGCATTTCAGACGCCATGTTCAGAGTTGGGCCCATACCTTGACCTACGCTGCGGTAACCGCCAAAGTTTGGTTCGATTTTAGTTTGAGCCCAGAAGCCCATTTCTTTTTTGTGCGTACCAGAATCATCGCCGCGAGAGATGAACGTTGCGTTTTTGTTTGCGATCTCTTTGAATACATCTAACACGCCTTCGTCATTTTTGATTTTTGCTGGGTCAGCTTTCGGGCCAACAATTACAAAGTCGTTATACATCAGTTTACGAGGTAGAACGCCGTAGCCTTTCTCAACGAATGTGCCTTCGGCTTTTGGTGCGTGTGTCATCACCAAATCTACGTCACCGTTTTCGCCCATTTTTAAGGCCTTGCCAGTACCCGCAGCGATAACATCGACTTTGTAGCCCGTGTCTTTCTCAAATTGTGGAAGCAGGTAATCAAGTAACCCTGAATGGTAAGTACTGGTAGTGGTTGCTAGGCGAACGTGCTCGCCATCTTGAGCGGAAAACGCAGAGTAACTTACAAGCGTGATTGACGTCGCAGCCAGAGTTAGCGCAATTTTTTTCATTTTTATGTGTTCCTTTCCAATGATTCTTTGGCTTTTCTCCCGATGCATTGGGAGAGGCCTCTTGGGCGAGAGCGATTGGTTCAAAGTGCAAGTTGTCTTAGGGTGTTGGAATAACAAACACCAACATCCTGAGATCACTTGAATACGCCCCGTAGCCACCTTATAGCAAACAAGATGCCAACCTTTTACAAGCGAAAAGTGCTCGATTTATGCACTAAATCATGGGGTTATTTGCACAAAAGTTTGCGTTGGTACAAAATGTCGCACTTTTTGTAGGGTATCTCTGTTTAAACTTGGTACACTCTGTCCCATCCGAAGCCATCTGGGGTAAATATGTCTACTCAATCCCATATTAGTACAAACCAACAATATAACGCCTTTTCCGTACTGGTCGTTGATGATGAATTGGGCATGCAAGCCATTTTGAAAAAGGCATTGGGGAAGCTTTTCTCACATGTCGATACTGCTGGCAGCATCGAAGAAGCAGAGCAACTGCGCAATTCTCGCCATTATGATTTGATTTTGCTGGATATTAATCTGCCGGGGCGTTCTGGGATTGAGTGGGAAGAAGCGTTTGAAGATGATGAAAAACGCGCCGATGTGATTTTCATGACGGGTTATGCGGATCTAGAAATTGCCATTCGAGCGCTGCAGCTCGGAGCTTCCGACTTTATCCTCAAGCCCTTCAACCTTGAGCAGATGCTAAAAGCGGTCAGTCGCTGCATGGACCGACGTCTAAACGAGCGCATGCAGTACGCCATGAAGCGCGATTACCAACGTCACAATACCTCCGAGATCATCGGTGGTTCAGAGAAAACGCGTCAGCTTAAGCAGCTTATTAACCAGTTTGCACCGTCGCGTGCTTCTGTTTTGGTCGAAGGTGAGTCGGGTACGGGTAAAGAGCTGGTTGCGCGAGGTATTCACCAAGCGAGTGGGCGAACGGGCCCATTTGTGCCAATCAACTGTGGCGCCATTGCGCCAGAGCTACTTGAAAGTGAGTTATTTGGTCATACATCGGGGGCGTTTACCGGTGCGAAAAAATCTCGTGAAGGTTTGTTCCGTGTTGCGAACGGTGGCACCTTATTTCTTGACGAAATTGGGGAAATGCCACTTGCAATGCAAGCGTCGCTGTTACGAGTTTTGGAACAGCGAACTATCCGTCCTGTTGGTTCAGAAAAAGAAATCAGCATTGATGTCCGTATTGTTGCCGCCACCAACCGAAGCCTGCAAGAAGAGGTCAACCAAGGAAACTTCCGCAGTGACCTGTATTACCGTTTGAATGTGCTCAAAATCGAAGTGTGTCCGCTGCGAGAGCGTAAAACCGATTTGTTTGAGTTAGTGCCATTTTTCAGCAATATGCTGACGCGGGAGCTTGGTATGCCTGCGCCAAAATGGGCGCACGAGGACATGGAAGCCATGAGTGAGTACGATTGGCCAGGCAATATTCGTGAACTGAAAAACTTGATTGAGCGATGCATTTTGCTCGGTAAGCCGCCAGCGCATTATTGGCGGGAGCTGAATGGTGGACACTCATTGCCTAATGTGTCGATTACCGTTTCTCATTCTGCTGAACTACCGACGTTTAAAGAAGGTAGAGAGTTCACTGGTGAGGGGTATCCAAACAACTGGACACTTAAAGAAGTCGAAAAAGCACATATAAAACAGGTCGTTAACTTGCACGAAGGCAACAAATCAGCCGCTGCTCGTGACTTAGGCGTGGCGCGTAAGACCTTAGAACGTAAGTATAAAGAATGGGATTCTGAGGATGAGGAATATGCCGACTAACGGCCCACAGCACAAAGGATTGTCGAAATGGACGCACCGTTTTAAAACTATGGTGCGTTATCGCTTATTATTTTTAACCTCCGCACCTATCTTTCTGACTTTGATAGCCCTGATCGGGATTACCATTTATTGGTCTATCCATTACACGTGGCAAAACGCGCTGCTGGATGTGTCAGAGCGTTTGGGTGTAGCAAATAACAGCGTGACGTTGTTACAACAAAAGCAAGCCAATTACGTGCGAGCGTTTGCTGACTCCTACGACTTCCGAACCCGAATCAATCAAGGGACACCACAAGACGAGCTACAAAAGTGGGTTACTGAACAGAAAAAACGTTACTCCCTAGACTTTCTCTCTTTCCAACGCGTTAATTCGATGGAAAACAAATTCCGTTTTATGGATCTCACCAAGCGCGAATCGTTTTTTGATGTACTCAATCGGGAAGAACTCGAACAGCTCGATCCGGAACTCGCCAAGCGAGCTGAAGTGCCCATTCTGGCTGACGGTGGAATGGAAGCGCGCGGCTTGGTGAGCCGTACCGTTATTCCGGTATACAGCCAAGTGAACGATTTGATCGGCTTTCTTGATGGTGGTTTGCTTCTCAATAACAGCACTGTATTGGTAGATCAAATTCGCGACTTAATCTATCTCAGCGATAATGATCGCCTTCGTCCGGTTGGCACGTTGACGGTATTTCTTGATGATTTGCGTGTAAGTACCAACGTTCCTCTAGACAGCGAGTATAGGCTAGGGCGCGCCATAGGCACTCGCGTGAGCGCAGAAGTGTATAACCAAGTACTTTCAAAAGGTGAGCAGTGGGTTGACCGAGCCTATGTGTATGACGCTTGGTATATTACGGCGTATCAACCGATCAAAGACCAATACGACAACGTCATTGGTATGCTTTATACCGGTTACCTCATGTGGCCATTCGTTAAAGCCTACATGACCAACATTGCAGAAATTAGCTTGATTACCATTATGTTATTGCTGGTTTCCGGCGTGATGGTATATCGCGGTTCTTATGATCTGTTTCGACCGATCGAACGCATTCATAAAGTAGTCAAGCAGGTCCAACAAGGAAAAGAAAAACGGATTGGTCCATTGGGCTTAGATGCCGATCATGAACTTGCGCAGTTAGCCAGACAGTTTGATGATATGTTAGACGCGCTAGAAGAGCGCAAAATTGAACTGAAGAACTCCGCAGCGCAACTTGAATGCAAAGTTCAAGAACGCACGGCAAGCCTTAGAGAAAAAACCCAAGATCTAGAGCTGCATATTCAATTGCTCAACCAAACTCGCGACAAACTCGTTGTTCATGAAAAACTGGCAGCACTGGGAGAACTCACCGCGGGGATTGCTCACGAAATTAATAACCCAACCGCCGTGATTCTTGGCAATGTAGAATTGATCCATTTTGAATTGGGTGACGATGCAAGTCGAGTTCAAGAGGAGGTTGATGCGATTCACGCGCAAATCGACCGTATTCGCAATATCACGCGCAGTTTATTGCAATACAGTCGCCAAGGTGGTGTTCAAGATGAAATCACTTGGCAACATGTCAATCCTATCATTGATGAAAGCATCACCTTGGTTAAAACGGGCACCAAGAAACGCGACGTCGAGTTTGTGACTGATCTACAAGCGCATACGTCCGTTGAGATAAACCGTCACCACTTGCTACAAATCTTAGTTAATTTGCAAATGAATGCCATTCACGCAATGAACGGCAAAGGCACGTTAACAGTAGTCAGTGAAGACTGGATTGAAGAGGGCGAAGTGAAAGGAGCCGCGATTCATGTTATTGACGAGGGTTGCGGTATTAAGCCAGAAAACTTGAACCGAATCTTCTCACCATTTTACACGACGAAGCGAGAGGGTACTGGATTGGGACTGTCGGTCTCTCAAAGTATCCTCAGCCAAACGGGTGGTGAGCTAAAAGCCGAGTCGGAATGGGGAAAGGGCAGTAAATTCAGTATTTATTTACCTAAAAAAGCCGAGCTGATCCTAGAGGTGACGAATATCGCTTAGTCACTTGTTGTAAGCATTACGGAAGAAAGAGCCAGTTATAATACTGGCTCTTTTTTGTATTCAATGACGCATTTGTGCTTGAGCTTTTTGCTTTGAAGAAGCACTGCGATGGTTTCACTAGCGATGAATTAATAAAAACAACACTTGCAGTATGTAGCATGAACAAGTACCGTTGCCCGGTTTTTCTAAATACACCCCAATTGCTAAGGTAAAGGTTTTGATCTCCACAGCGAATATTACTCAACAATTCGGCGCTAAGCCGCTATTCGAAAACATTTCAGTTAAGTTCGGCGAAGGTAATCGCTACGGCTTAATTGGAGCTAACGGTTGTGGTAAATCAACCTTTATGAAGATCCTCAGCGGCGAGCTTGAGCAAACCAGCGGTAACGTGAGTTACGATCCAAACGAGCGCGTTGCAAAACTAAACCAGGACCAGTTCGCTTACGAAGAATTTACGGTAATCGATACCGTTATCATGGGTCATAAAGAGCTATGGGAAGTGAAGAAAGAGCGTGACCGTATCTACTCACTTGCTGAAATGAGTGAAGAAGACGGCATGAAAGTGGCTGACCTAGAAGTTCAGTTTGCGGAAATGGACGGCTACATGGCAGAAGCAAAAGCGGGCGAGCTTCTTCTTGCGGTGGGTATTCCAATGGAACAACACTTCGGTTTGATGAGCGAAGTGGCGCCGGGCTGGAAACTTCGTGTGCTTCTAGCGCAAGTTCTATTCGCAGACCCAGACGTTATGCTGCTTGACGAACCTACCAACAACTTGGACATGGATACGATCCGTTGGTTGGAAGACACGCTAAACGCGCGTAACTGCACGATGATCATCATCTCGCACGACCGCCACTTCCTAAACTCAGTATGTACGCACATGGCTGACTTGGATTACGGTGAACTGCGCATTTACCCAGGTAACTACGATGAGTACATGACAGCAGCTTCTCAAGCTCGTGAACGTCTATTAAACGACAATGCGAAGAAGAAAGCACAAATTGCAGAGCTACAAACGTTCGTTGCACGTTTCTCAGCAAACGCATCGAAAGCAAAACAAGCGACATCTCGTGCGAAGCAAATCGACAAGATAAAACTGGATGAAGTGAAAGCGTCTAGCCGTCAAAACCCATTCATTCGTTTCGAACAGTCGAAAGAGCTGTTCCGTAACGCTCTGATTGTTGAAAACCTAAGCCAAGGTTTCGAAGAGGACTTGTTCTCAGACTTCAATGCAATTTTTGAAGTGGGTGAGCGCGTTGCGATCATCGGTGAGAACGGTGTGGGTAAAACCACACTTCTAAACACGCTTGCTGGTGTGCTTGAACCGCGTGCGGGTGAGTACAAATGGTCTGAAAACTCAAACATCGGTTACTACGCGCAAGACCACGCGCATGACTTTGCAGAAGACATGAACCTAACGGATTGGATGGGTCAATGGCGTCAAGAAGGTGATGACGAGCAAGTCGTTCGTGGTTTCCTTGGTCGTATGCTGTTTGGTCAAGACGACATTAAGAAGTCAGTAAAAGTACTGTCTGGTGGTGAGCAAGGTCGTATGCTGCTTGGTAAGCTGATGATGCACAAGCCAAACATGTTGCTAATGGACGAACCTACCAACCACATGGATATGGAATCGATTGAATCTTTGAACACCGCGCTTGAGCAATACAAAGGCACGTTGTTCTTCGTATCTCACGACCGTGTATTCGTAGACTCGCTAGCAACGCGTATTATCGAAATCCGCGATGGCAAGATCACGGACTTCAAAGGCACGTACTCTGAGTTCCTAAAATCTCGTGGCGTTGACGCGTAATTACTCGCAAAGCGTTTAAAAAGCAAAAGCCTCGCTATTTAGCGAGGCTTTTTATATTGGTCTTAATCCTTAAACTGACCGGTTATATACGCATATATGCCGACGACACCAAATGTAATGATCATTGAGAGCATGATGCCACTGGGCGTGAGCAAAAAATTCCACAGTTGGTCATTGTCCATAGTTCACATCCTTTGTGAATGAGCTGTAGTTAGCATCAATTAAAGCAAGCGTTGTTATTGCTACAACACATGTTGCTATTTCTGACTTATATCGTTTAATTAAGCCTTCATAACGTGATGATTTACTTATCCCAATTGTTATAAGTTTACACGAATCGACGGTTTTGTATTATTTTCTCGTTAACGAGATGCACTTTCGCCTTTCACATCAAACTCAATCTTGTCGGCTCCGGTAAATACTTGGAATCGCAAACCTTTTGCTCGCGCAATCGTCGTAATGCCAAATTGTTTCGCAAGATCTAACCCCATTTGAGTAACGCCAGAGCGAGAAAGCAGAACAGGAATGCCCATTTGGGCCACTTTAATCACCATCTCTGAAGTAAGGCGACCAGTTGTGTAGAAAATTTTATCTTCACCTGTTTCTTCTTTGAGCCACATCTCACCTGCAAGCGTATCCACAGCATTGTGGCGACCGACATCTTCCACAAATGACAATACCTCATTGCCTTTGCAAACCGCACAGCCATGCACCGCACCTGCTTTTTTGTAGGTGTCGTTGTAATGAGTCAACGCTTCCAATGCGGAATAGATTTCTGATTGTTTAAGCGGAACTTGAGGCACTTGGTAGTTCTCAAGCTGCTTCATCACGTTGCCATACATGGTGCCTTGACCACAGCCAGATGTGACGGTTTTCTTTTTCAGAGCGCCTTCTAAATGTTCGGTATTTTCTTTAGTAATTACCGCTGCGGAATGCGTTTCCCAGTCAATAATGACGGATTCAATCGCTGCTGGATCGGACAGGAAGCTTTGGTTTTTCAAATAACCTAGTACTAACGCTTCTGGACGCGAACCTAGCGTCATGAGCGTGACCACTTCTTTCCAGTTCAGCATGACCGTAAGAGGGCGCTCGCATGCGATTTGCTTTGTCAGTTTTTCGCCGTACTCGTCGTACACGTCGACTTCAATGGTTTGCAGGGGATTTTCACTGGTTTTAATAATATTTGGTTTCAGCACAGTCGTGTCCTAGTGATTAAGAGCGTTAGGTTGCTACGCATTTAGCTTGCTAAGTGGTTAGCAAAGCAAATCTCGTTCCAAAATAACGGTTCCCACAAAAATTGCGAGGTTTTATGTCAACAATGCATTAAAACTGCGAGTTCGCAGTAATGACACATCAGTACATTTGAGTTTCGGCTAGTTTGGTACTTATAGCCAGAGGACATGAATAGGCTAAGCTTTATCAGTGTGGCTCGTTTATTGCTTATAAGTCAATAAAATGGTCGAAAGTAAGGTCAAAGTGTCCTGATTGCTTTCAGACCAAAATAGAAAAACTGGGTGAGTTATGTCGGATAAGAAAGATTTCGAGAACAATTACGAGAAGACCGAAGACGCATGGCCAATTGGCGTAGAGCTTGTTGAGCATGAGATCAGTACAGGGATTTGGGTAACAACCCAATGGCAGTTGACGGGATTTGCGCTAAATCCGACGGAAGAGACTCCAGATGTTTGTCTGTTGCAATTGCACAAAGACGAGCGTACAGACTACCGCTTTAACTTAAGCTCTCAGCAACCTAAACTTTTTTTAGTGATGGATAACGTCGAGTCTGGTGAAAAACCAGCGATACAGCTACTAACGGCTTCACAATCTGTCGCGGCGCAATATATGGATGGCGACAACCTTGTACTATCCAACGATATGCCGTTAGCCGTTCAGGCTTGGATGGAAGCCTTCATCGGTCGCCACGGTGAGTTGTTAGAAGTAAGACGTAAGAAACGCAAAGGAGCGGGCAGAGCAAATGGCAACTAGTTTTTTAAGCCGTTGGTCGAAACGTAAATTAGAAGAATCTTCCCAATATGATGAAGAGATCACGCCGATAGCAGAGACGGAGCAATCCGAAGATAGTGTCACAGCGCTTTCAAACGCAGACGAAAGCTCAGACGCTTTGAACGTCAATGAGGTTAGTCAGGCTCCAGACATTACCGCGAGTGTAGAGACTGAAAAGCCCGAAGAAATGTCTGTGGCGCAACTGCTGGTTTCTGAAGCTTCAGAAAGCGTTAAGAAAGACGCGCTGCGCAAAATGTTCTTGTCCGAAGAATTTAACGTGCGTGATGGCCTAGACGATTACGATGATGATTACAGTAACTTAAAGTCACTTTCTAAAGACGTCGCAGAGACGCTGCGTGATTGGGTTAAAGAAAAAGTGGAAGAAGAACCAGACGCTGAAACGGCGCAAGGATCTGAACTTAACGCTGACGATATCGCATCTGAGGTGGTTGAAGACTCAGAACTAAACGCCGAAAAAAGCGCCGGAATTACCCAAGATGAAAATGAACTGTATATAAATACAGCATCTGGTGAAAGTGATACTTTTGCTGAGGAATCACCGCCTAATGAGGTGAGACAAAATATACCACACAAAGAATAGGTACATTTTGACTAAACACTCAATGAACCGGCTGGGACAAAATGTCTCAACCGGTTTTTTTATCCCTACTATTTGTCGGTAAAATATCTAAGTGATTGAATTTTAATTGATATTTTATTGGCATGACATTTGCTATTTGTTGCTCAATACCAATCTGGTTGAAGTTAGCACGGACGCACTGCGTAGTATTCATCGCCTATAGATGGCGGAATAAGGATGCTCATTGATAAGTTAATCAGCAGAATCTCCGGCGCTAACTACACTAAGAGATGGAAAAGACTATCCATGTTCATAAATGGAATTGAGCAATGCTGAAACAATTATTAGAACAAGCAACTTCCAATAACGGTAAAGCGAGGCTGTACGCTTTCGAAAATACCGTAGAGTTGACCAATCTTATTCCACCAACCGTAAGCTATGAAAGCGGCGGTAATACTTTGATTGTGGGTCCAACGGCAATCATCGAAAGTGCGGCAGCGCAATTGTCGCAAATGAACAGCCTAACGCTGCTTTCTACCGATGGCGAAAAGGGAACAAATCCCGAGCTTTACTACGCCAATTCGGTTCAGGTTTCAGGGTTCTTAGGTACGTTTGAAGTTCTGATTGAAAATCATGGTTCGACCAACAATCTTGCCAAGGTCGCGATCAATAGCGATTGTTTCGATATCGTACTCGATCTTTGCCTAAACAGCTGCATGTCGGAAGAAGTACCAGTACCGGGCTACTACCCAGTTGGTCGTGGCTATCCGAAACTGGCTGAGGCGTTGGAAGAAATTCCAACCTTGATGGGGACATTCGATAAACCGAAATTCTTCCGTTTAGATACCGATCTATGTGCACACAGCTCTCGTGGCGTAAAAGGTTGCGAACGTTGTGTGGATGCTTGTCCGGCAGGGGCGCTATCGAGTGAAGGCAGCGACAAAACGGGCCATCGCATCGAGATCAATCCATACCTATGTCAAGGCGTGGGTACTTGTGCTACAGCGTGTCCGACAGAAGCTATTCATTACGCATTGCCAAACCCCGAAGATACACAAAAGTTTATTGAACGTACGCTAGCCAACTATGAGCAAGCGGGTGGTTTAGATCCTATCGTATTGATTTGTAGTTCTCGCCACGAGAGCTACAACGTGATGGCACTAAAAGCACTTCCAGATAATGTGATTCCCATTGTGGTGGAAGAACTGCCTTCGGTTGGTATAGATACTTGGTTTGCCGCGCTTGTGAACGGTGCCACTCAGGTGCTGTTTGCGGCTTCGCGTTTTATGCCTCAAACCATTATTCGTGTGCTGAATAGCGAAGTAGGTATTGCTCAAGAGCTGCTCGACCAGCTTGGTATCGCCAAAGAAACCATCGACATTCTGTATCTAGAATCACTACGTGAAGGTGCTCCGACACTTTGTACCGAGTCTTTTGATTTGGCATTAGGTGATTTGCAAGGTAACAAACGTCAGCGTCTATTTACGGCGTTGGATGCGTTGTCAGCATCGCGTATTCCAGTTGAGAACATTGTTGAACTGCCAGCGAATGCACCTTACGGCACGGTTTCTTGTGAAAGCAAAGATTGTACGTTGTGCATGAGCTGTGTGGCGGTGTGTCCAACACGTGCATTGCATACGGACGGCCAATCTCCGTCGCTTAAATTCGTCGAGCAAGACTGCATTCAATGTGGGCTGTGCGAGAAAGCGTGTCCAGAGAAAGTGCTGACGCTTACTCCTCGTATGAACTGGGTGAAAGAAGAACGCCAGAAAGCGGTTGTGATTCATGAAGAAAAGGCAGCCGAGTGCATTCGTTGTCACAAGCCTTTTGCTCCGCAATCGATGATCGACATGCTGCAAAACAAACTTCGTGGTCATTCTCATTTCTCTGATGAAGCTGCCATTAATCGCATCGCCATGTGTGAGGACTGTCGTGTGATCGACATGTTTGAGTCGATGGCTGCTGATCCAATGAATCAATTGAAATACTAGGAGCTCGCAGTGGATACACAACAAGAACAAACACTGAGAACAGACATTTATCTCGTTCTATCCGCACTTTTTCGTAGTGCGCCAAGTGATGAAATGCTGGCGTTCCTGAAATCGCTAGAAATTGAACCGTCTGAGAGCGCGATGCAAAAAGCTTGGCTCGCACTGCAACAAGCCGCGAACGAAGCGCAACGAGAAGCGTTAGAAGAAGAATATCAAGATCTGTTTATTGGCATTGGACGTGGTGAAGTTGTGCCATTCGGATCTTGGCATCGCACTGGCTCGATGATGGAAAAACCGTTAGCGGAAATTCGTCGCGATTTGGAACTTTTAGGCATCGAGCGAGAAGAGAACGTGAAAGAGCCTGAAGACCATATTTCTGCACTGTGCGAAGTGATGGCAATGCTGACGGGTGAAGAGGAAGAACTTCAACAAGCGGTGTTTAACAAACACATCGCCCCTTGGTTCCAATCTTTTACGCGCCAACTAGAGAACGCAGAAAGCGTGAACTTCTACAAGCCAGCTGCACAGCTTTGCGATGCATTTTTAACGTTAGAGCAAGTGCGCTTTAGCGTGAACACCAAAAGCAGTAAGAGCAAATTAAAAATTGATGTGAAAAACGTCACTGATTACGAGTAATCGAGCAGTACTTGGTCATATCGATAGAGAGGCATCAGTCTCCAAAGATCTACCGTAAGGTAAGGAAGCAATGATGAAAGATAATAAAGAAATAAACACAAGCCGTAGGGATCTCCTAAAAGGCTTCACAACCGCTGCCGTTGCTGGTGCTGTTGTTGCGGGAACCACAAAAGTGGCCGTTGCTTCAGAAACGGTTGAGCCTTCTGAAAAAGACGTGAAGAAGAAAGGGTATCGTGAAACTCAACACATTCGCGATTACTACGACACACTTTAGGAGATAACGGATGAAACTTGTCAAACGCTCCGACAGTGTGAGCAAAGAAACGAACCAGCTTGGCGTATCTCGTCGTGCATTCATGAAAAACACTTCGCTTGCCGCTGGTGGCGCAGTGGTTGGTGCTAGTCTATTCGCACCGGGAATGATGAAAAAGGCGCAAGCAAAATCCGTCGATCCAGAAGCGAAAACAGAAGTTAAACGTACTATCTGTTCTCACTGTTCAGTGGGTTGTGGTATTTACGCAGAAGTTCAAAATGGTGTTTGGACGGGTCAAGAGCCTGCATTCGACCACCCATTTAACGCCGGTGGTCACTGTGCAAAAGGCGCAGCACTGCGTGAACATGGTCATGGTGAGCGCCGCCTTAAATACCCAATGAAGCTTGAAAACGGTAAGTGGAAAAAGCTTTCTTGGGATCAAGCGATCGAAGAAATCGGTAACAAGGTGATGGACATCCGCAAAGAGTCTGGCCCTGATTCGGTTTACTTCTTGGGAAGCGCAAAGCACAGCAACGAACAAGCGTACTTGTTCCGCAAAATGGCATCACTTTGGGGCACTAACAACGTTGACCACCAAGCGCGTATTTGTCACTCAACAACCGTGGCGGGTGTAGCGAACACTTGGGGTTACGGTGCGATGACCAACTCTTTCAATGACATGCACAACTGTAAGTCGATGCTGTTTATTGGTTCAAACCCAGCTGAAGCACACCCAGTAGCGATGCAGCACATTCTGATCGCGAAAGAGAAGAACAACTGTAAAATCGTCGTAGCGGATCCTCGTCGTACACGTACGGCAGCAAAATCGGATCACTATGTCTCACTTCGTCCTGGTTCTGACGTAGCATTCATTTGGGGTGTGTTGTGGCACATCTTCGAAAACCAATGGGAAGATAAAGAGTTCATCCGTCAACGTGTATTCGGTATGGATGAAATCCGTGCTGAAGTAGCGAAGTGGACGCCAGCAGAAGTTGAGCGCGTAACAGGCGTAAGCGAAGAAGACGTTTACCAAACAGCAAAACTGCTTTCTGAAAATCGCCCGGGCTGTATTGTTTGGTGTATGGGTGGTACTCAGCATACTACTGGTAACAACAACACACGTGCTTACTGTGTGCTTGAGCTAGCGCTTGGTAACATTGGTAAATCAGGCGGCGGCGCAAACATCTTCCGTGGTCACGATAACGTACAAGGCGCAACCGACCTTGGCGTACTTTCTGACACGCTACCGGGCTACTACGGCCTTTCTGAAGGTGCTTGGCGTCATTGGTCAAAAGTGTGGGAAATCGATTACGAATGGATTAAAGGTCGTTTCGATGACAACGCTTATAGCGGTCAGAAACCAATGCACAGTGCAGGTATCCCAGTCTCTCGTTGGGTCGATGGTGTACTGGAAAACAAAGACAACATTCGTCAACGCGAAAACATCCGCGCAATGTTCTACTGGGGACACGCAGTGAACTCTCAAACACGTGGTGTTGAGATGAAAAAAGCGATGCAGAAGCTGGACATGATGGTGATCGTGGACCCATACCCAACTGTTGCTGCGGTAATGAACGACCGTACCGACGGCGTTTACCTGCTTCCTGCAACAACGCAGTTTGAAACATACGGCAGTGTTACCGCTTCTAACCGCTCTCTACAATGGCGTGATCAGGTGATTGAACCTTTGTTCGAATCAAAACCAGACCACGAAATCATGTACCTGCTTTCGAAGAAACTGGGTTATTCAGATCTTCTGTTCAAAAACATCCGTGTTGAAAACAACCAGCCGGTGATTGAAGACCTAACGCGTGAATTCAACAAAGGTATGTGGACGATTGGTTACACAGGCCAAAGCCCAGAGCGTTTGAAAGCGCACCAACAAAACTGGCATACGTTCCACAAAACCACGTTGGAAGCGGAAGGTGGCCCTGTCAACGGTGAAACCTACGGTCTACCTTGGCCATGTTGGGGTACACCGGAAATGAAACACCCAGGTACACACATTCTGTACGATACGTCTAAGACGGTTGCAGAAGGTGGCGGTAACTTCCGTACGCGCTTTGGTGTGGAATTCGAAGGCAAGAGCCTTCTTGCAGAAGACAGCTACTCGAAAGGCTGTGAAATCAAAGATGGTTACCCAGAGTTCACTGACAAGTTATTGAAACAACTTGGTTGGTGGGACGATCTAACTGCTGAAGAGAAAGCGGCAGCAGAGGGTAAAAACTGGAAGACTGACCTTTCTGGCGGTATTCAGCGTGTCGCGATCAAGCACGGTTGTATTCCATTTGGTAACGCGAAGGCGCGTGCGATTGTTTGGACGTTCCCAGACCGCGTACCGCTGCATCGTGAACCACTATACACACCACGTCGTGACCTTGTAACGGACTACCCAACTTGGGAAGACAAAGATGCGATCTTCCGTGTTCCTACGTTGTATAAATCCATTCAAGAGCAAGACAAATCTGGCGAGTACCCAATCGTTCTGACTTCTGGTCGTCTGGTTGAATACGAAGGTGGCGGTGAAGAGACGCGTTCAAACCCTTGGCTTGCCGAGCTTCAACAAGAAATGTTTGTTGAAGTGAACCCGAAAGACGCGAACGATCTTGGCTTTAGAGATGGTGATGATGTTTGGGTTGAAGGTGCAGAGAAGGGAAGAATCAAGGTGAAAGCGATGGTAACACGCCGTGTGAAACCTGGCTTGGCGTTCATTCCGTTCCACTTTGGCGGTAAGTTCGAAGGTGAAGACCTACGTCCTAAATACCCAGAAGGTACACAGCCTTACGTTGTTGGCGAATCGGCCAACACGGCAACCACTTACGGTTACGACCCGGTTACCTTGATGCAGGAAACCAAAGTAACCCTATGTAACATTCGTAAAGCGTAAGGAGTCTGACAATGGCACGAATGAAATTTCTATGTGACACCAAGCGCTGTATCGAGTGTAACGGCTGTGTTACTGCATGTAAGAACGAAAACGACGATGCGCTTGAATGGGGCATTCAACGTCGCCGCGTGGTAACACTGAACGATGGTGAAGCCGGTGAAAACTCCATCTCTGTTGCTTGTATGCACTGTACCGATGCGCCTTGTATGGCAGTTTGTCCAGCAGACTGTTTTGAACATACCGAAGACGGGATCGTTCTTCACAATAAAGATCTGTGTATCGGTTGTGGTTACTGTTTGTTTGCTTGTCCGTTTGGCGCACCTCAGTTCCCTAAACAAGAAGCGTTTGGTGAACGTGGCAAAATGGATAAATGTACTTTCTGTGCGGGCGGCCCTGAAACAGAGCCTGGCTCTGAGGAAGAGCGCCAAAAATACGGTGCGAACCGTATCGCAGAAGGCAAGTTACCAATGTGTGCATCGCTTTGTTCAACCAAAGCGCTGCTTGCGGGTGACGCAGAGAAAGTCTCTGACATTTTCCGTCAACGTGTGGTAGAACGCGGCGCGAAAAACGCAGGTTGGACAGACGGAAACGATCTTTCTTACGATGCGACGAAAAGCTAAGTAAGGAGAGGCACATGTTAAACACGCTTAAACGTGCATCTCTAGCAATGCTGTCAATGATGACGGCATTGCTGCTGACTTTCGCAATGCCTGCTTCAGCAGAAGAACAATCTTCTAAAGTTATTCAACAGGAGATCACGCAACTCGCCGGGGCAGACTATTGGCGCGAAGTTAGAGAGGGGCAAGAAGGCTACACCACGTCTCAATCTCCAGAACATGGCATATTAATCAGTAAACCTGGTGAGACTTGGTACATTCTAAAAGAGAAATGGATGTCTCCTGCGGGTGCTGTCGCGATTTTCGGCAGTATTGCAATGGTAATCATGGCTTACGTATTCGTTGGTCCTTTGATGCTAAGTAAGCCGCGTACTGGCAGAAAGATGAAACGTTGGTCTCGTTTAGACCGCGCGCTTCACTGGAGTATGGCGTTTACATTCTTAACGTTGGCATTCAGTGGTTTGATGCTAGTTTACGGTAAGCACTTCTTAAAACCGTACGTTCCTACTGAGTTCTGGGGCTTTATCGTCATGTTGGCGAAGCAGTACCACAATTACATGGGACCATTGTTCTTCATTTTGCTGATGCTCGTGCTCTTTAAATGGTGGCGCAAGTCGATTCCAAACATGACAGATGTTCGTTGGTTTATGAAAATGGGCGGCATGGTTGGTAAACACAAAGGCACACATCCGTCAGCTGGTTTCTCAAACGGTGGTGAGAAGGCAATCTATTGGTTGTTGATCTTCTTTGGTGCTATCGCGGCAGTGAGTGGCTTAGTTCTAGATTTTCCTATCTTTGGCCAAACTCGCCGTGACATGGAGCTTTCTAACTTAGTTCACGCGATTTCGGCACTGATTCTAATCTGTGGCTTTATCTTCCACATCTATATTGGTCTATTCGGTATGGAAGGTGCGCTAGAAGGCATGGTGACAGGTGAAGTTGATGAAACATGGGCGAAAGAGCATCACGATCTTTGGTATGAAGAAGTGAAATCCAAAGAAGCGATGGGCGAAACAGATACGGCACAAACGGAAGCAAAAGGAGCGAAAGCGAATGAACAAACCTCATAATGGGATTTGGGTTGCGTACATCCTGAGCTGTCTGACCCCGTTTACGTTTCTGATCTCAGGCGTTATCGCAATTATCTATGCTGGTTACCGATTAGATAAGGGAGAAGACAGCGACGTAGTGATTTCTCATTACTACGGTTTAATTCGTACCTTCTTTCTCTACCTGACGTTTTTTGTGGTGTTGATCGTCACCGTCGCGACTTCTAATGGTGTACTCGTTGGCGTGAGTGATTATTGGTTGCATAGTACTTTGCTTGAAACCATCGCTTACTTTATTCCTTGGGTAGGGATGGTGTTTGCTGCATTAGCCATCTTGGTGTGGTTTATGCGAATGTTTCAAGGGATGCAGCAACTGCGCAATAACCAACCACACAGACCATCGACAGGTCCAAACCTTTAATCAGTATTCTTTAAGCAAAACCGCCGTAATAGGCGGTTTTTTTGTTGCTGTCATGTCTCAAATATGAAGCGCTGAGTCCCACAGGTGATACTTGATGCAACTTATTGAGTGAATTTACGTAACTGGGCAGAAAATCATAGTTAAGTAAGAAACATGTAAAAAAATCGCGTCGCGATGAGACATTAGTCTCACTCACGCTATTGTTCATTTACTCAGGATTCATCGTCCCGTTAAAGTACGCTGCGCTCAGAAATTCAAAGAGTTGCATACGTGAAAATTGCCATCAATACATTCAGTCTACGCATACAGATGAATCTCTATCGGAGGGTGTTTGATTAAGGCATCTTGCTCTCACAAATAAAAAGAGCGAAACGAGCATTAAATGATGCGGCAAGGTAAGAAAAGGACAAACACGTTACGGCTATGATCCCTCAATTCGTCATTCCTATCACGAATCGCTTTGGCGAAAGCTATCACTTCTCAGGTCAGTTACTTACTAGCGGCGAACCTAAAACATTCGTGACCAAACAAGAGGCAATAGAGTTTCTTGAGAGCTTTGGTGAGCTT
Organism: Vibrio antiquarius; assembly: GCF_000024825.1. Taxonomy (NCBI): domain Bacteria; kingdom Pseudomonadati; phylum Pseudomonadota; class Gammaproteobacteria; order Vibrionales; family Vibrionaceae; genus Vibrio; species Vibrio antiquarius. The sequence goes on along the minus strand of NC_013456.1, from coordinate 2,075,204 downwards.
GACCTTCGCTCTGTCGAGGACTTGTTTTATTTGATTGGTCAATTCAAGCCAAACATACCTGACGGTGAGCTTACTTCCCAACACTATAATTCAACGTTTGCCAACGCTTTAGTGAACGGTGACTTGCATGTCGCTCGAATTGTACCTACCGGCGAAAACTACGCACTCTCGTCAGCGGTTACGCCTCCACCGACTCAAAATACCGTCAATGCAAAACCATCGAAGGGAAAGGGGAAGTCGAATAAAAAGAGTGGCAGAAGTGCCGCATCCGCCAAGCCTCAGCAACAAAGCAGCGAAAAACATGAGAAAGCCGGTGATCCTGTATCACTTGTGACGGGTGAAGAAATTCTCGAACTCTATGATATCGAGCTACAACAAGGTACTACTTGGCAGCGTACTTACCGCTCTTCGCAGTCGGATGTAAATCATGGAATGGGCTTTGGTTGGCGACATGCATTTCAGTTTGAATTACGCGAAAAGACGGACGAGAGAGACAACGTTATCGCTTGGGAGTTTGTTGACGATAAGGCAGATATCACAGAATTTGAGCCAGTAGATATTGGAGCAACAAGTTACCAGATATACGCTGGTGCGAGCTGTTATTTCCTAAATTCAGCAACTCGGATCGTGACGCTCGCTAATGGGCATCAATATCGATTTGAACAGAAAGATGATCGTTGGCTTGTTAAACAAGTCAGAAATGGCACGTTTTCAACGTTTCAATTGCAGTATTCTCGAAACCATCGATTGATCGAGATCGCATATAACAAGCGTCCGGTTCTTGAATGTCAATATGATAAGCAAGGACGCCTTGTAGAACTGCTTAATGCAAAGTCGCAAAAAGTTCTGACAACTTATACCTATGATGAGCACGATGATTTGGTCAGTGCAACTAATCATTTGGGCTTGAAGGAACAGTATCAATACCGCGGCCATTTAATTGTTAAGCGTGTACGACCAACTGGCTTTACTCATTATTTTGAATGGGATGGCGAAGGTGCTAACGCGAAATGCATCAGGAACGTTGGGGACGCAGGAATTTATGACTATCGCTTCCATTATCAGGGAAATCATTCTTCTTATTCTGACTCGTTAGATCATCAATGGTCTTTCTTGCATGACGAGCAGGGTAACTTACTCGAGAAAATAAGCCCCACCGGTAAAACTTGGCGATGGCAATATGATGAATTAGGACGAAAAGCACAAGCTATCTATCCTGATCAGTCAACGGTCAATTATCAATATAATCAGCATGGTCAATTAGTTTCTAAGTTTCATTCCTCTGGCAAAGAAGTTCAATATGGTTATGACGGCTTAGGTAAGTTAGTTAAAACGGTTTCACCTGACGGGGATATCGAGAAGGCTTACTACAATAGCCTTGGTCAAAGAGTTTGGGATACCGATCAGTTCGGCTGTGTCACGGAATATGATTACGATAAACACGGTCAAGTCGTCAAAAAAGAGTCTGAAGATGGTAAGAAAAGTCAGTGGTGGTGGGATGAACAACAAAGACTTATCGCGAATGAAATAGACGGTACATTACTTCGTTACAGCTACAACGAAGAAGATCTGGTGAATGGCGTCGCTTATCCCGATGGGTGTATTGCTCAACTCGCTTATGATCAATTTGGCAGGCGTACATCAGTTCGTTATTTTAACGACGAAGACAAAGTCGGTTATAGCGAAGAATATTCTTACGATGAGCACAGCCGTGTTGCTCAGATTCGAACGCCAGCAGGCATTACCTCGTATCAGTGGGGAGCACTCGCGCAACAAGAAGCAGTCATCTTCCCCGATGGCAGCCATATTTCTTATGAATACGATCAACAACGTAACCTGACTAAATTAGTTCGGAGTGACGGCTTAGAATTCGAATTCCTGTATGACGATGAAGGCCAGCTGTCAGGAACTGTTGGGTTTGATAATCTACAAAGCCAATTTGATTATGACGATATGGGGCGCATCCATCGTAAGCAAGTCGCCGATAGGACTGTGCTGTACCGCTATGACGCTGCGGGTTATCTCAAGCACGTCAAAGCAGGAAATGGTAGCAGTATTGTAGAGAACCACTTCAATTATACGTTTGGTGGGCGACTTACTTTCGCATCCAATCGCCATCAAACATTGCAATACCAATACTCTTCATTCGGGCATTTAACAAAGCGCATTCAAGGTCAGTTTGAGATAGCGCAGGAGTTTAACAGAGTTGGCCAACGCGTATCTCAGGTACTGCCAGATAATACGGAGCTGAACTTCTCTTATGATCGATATGGGCGTTTTTCAGCGATTCGATTTGGAAACCTAGATTTACCTCAAATCAAATTTCATTACGATGAAATGGGACGAGTTTCCCAAATTAAAACGGCACATTTTAATGAGCGCATCATTTATGATGGTGTTGGTCGTTTGGTTGAACAACATTGGCCAGATAGAGAGAAAAAGTACGTTTACAACGCACAAAACCGTATTTCATCAATCATTGATAATACGGCAGGAGCAACACACTATCAGTACGATGCCTTAGGGCAACTGAAACGAGTCAATGCTTCTGGAGAAGTGACTAAGTTTGAATACGATAGTTTTGGCAATCCTACTTTGCCATCTTCGGAGGTATTCGCTGATCGTATTGAAGTGCACGATGATGTCCGGTTCAAATATGACGCGCAAGGAAATCAGACAAAACGTGAGGGGCAAGGACACGTTCAGACTCGCGTATTTGATGCGTTAAATCAGCTCATTGAAGTTCACACCGACGATGGTATCAGTCAATATGAATATGATGCATTAGGGCGCAGAACGAAGAAAATTACACAACAAGGCGTTACGGAGTTCCTGTGGGAAGGTGAACGTTTAATTGGTGAACGCTCTTCAGGTGCTTTCCGTTGGTACCTATATCAACCAGAAACCTACACGCCAGTGGCACTGCTAGAAAATGACGTTATTTATTGGTACCAGTGCGATCAAGTTGGTAAACCAGAGCGACTGATCGATTGCGAGGGGAATGTTGTATGGAGTGCAAGTTACGATGCTCACGGCTTTGCTCATGTACATATTGAAAAAGTAGTAAATCCATTGCGTTTTCAAGGGCAGTATTTCGATCAAGAAACCAACTTACATTACAACCTCGCTCGGTATTACGATCCTAAGCTAGGACGCTTTATCCAACAAGATCCGATATCAATTGCTGGTGGCATTAACCATTACCAATATGCAATCAACCCTATCCAGTGGATTGACCCAACAGGTTTCCTATGTGAAGAAGGGCTAAAACGCTTGCAGCAAATGCTGGCTGAGTATCAGGCGCAAAACAACGTCCCTCAAGAGGTTTGCGATCAGATTTTAGAGGCAGCAAAAGAGTCATCCGTCGGAGAAGATGGCGTCCGTTCACAGGTCAAAATCCGAAGACCGGATGGCCAAAACCATATTCGCTATGAATATGATTTAGAGCGCATTGATTCGCAGAAAAACGAGATTACCTTCTATCGCCACATAAATTATTCTGACGGCAGAAAACATGAAGTTCATTGCGTTGTCAAGATAGAAGATTTTGTAAATGCACACGTTATCGACAGAAATGAAGGATCTGGTATTGCGAACACATCTTTGGATAAAAGTGGAAGTTTGCGAATTTTACAAGGATTGTTATTGGAGACGAAGAACTCTGATGAAACCTTTGATTTTGGAGCATATTTAAGGTCTGTCGTGGGGCCTCCTCCTAAAGATATGCCTGATCCACATGCTCACCACATACTCTTTAAGAAGGGCTTGGGGGCAGAGCAACAAGCTCTCGTTACTGAGGGCCAAATTCTTTTGAGGAAATATGGCATTGATCCAATATTTGGCCCTGAGAATTTAGTGTGGGCTCCAAATCGCATTGAAGGTCAACATGATATTAAGGCGTTACAACAAGTTATTGATTTTCTTAAAATGACCGATGAAATGTTTGGTACGCGTGATGAGATGATCAACGCTTTAAAATCACTGGGTAAAACAGCAGCTGTGAGGAGATAAAGATGGCAGGTGAGCATAGCGCAAAAGATGTAATGGCCGCGATTAAATCGGGTGATGTAAGTGAGGTTGAAAAAATTCTCTCAGGAGATGACAAATTACTTCATCTAATTACGCCATTGGGTTCGTGGTTGCACATCGCAACGGAGCAAGGGCAAGATAAAATTGTAGAGCTTCTGGTGAATCTAGGTATTGATGTAAATGTCAAGGGGGGGCCTTCAGGTGTAACTCCCTTAAATACAGCTGCATATGAAGGTAATTTAGACTTACTTATCTATTTTCTAGAAAGAAGTGCAGTGATGGATATATCTGAACCAGACCGCAACCCATTGTTTGCTGCGATCCATGCAGGTCATAAAAATATTGTAGAGTTATTACTAAAAGCTGGTATAGATACAACGGTTAAATATACTGGTAACTCTATGAAAGACATGGACGCTATAGCGTTTGCTTATGAGTGGGGACGCAAGGAAATCGCAGAAATGATTAAAGAGCACAATAGGCACGCTTAGTAGAAGTTAATATGGTACGACAAAGGTAACCGTTTATCTGTTGAAACTGGTTGGCTTCCTCCTTATCTCGTCGAGGGGCGTTGGCTAGAAGAAGTAAAAGCAGGGAAGATCACTCGATAAACTCCTTTAGTTAGCAATTCAGTATATAAGCCACCTCTCATGAGGTGGCTTTTATGTTTATGGTGGGGAGTTTGCTGCTTGTTGAGCTATATGGTGCGCATTATTTTGGTGCACTAAAACCACATTGGTGCATTTATTAGCGTGTTAAGCACCATTTCAAGAATGCATAATTTTATTAAAGTTCATACAAAACAATAAATTAAAGTGTAAGTGTTAGAAATGTAAATTATGGAATGAGAATTGCTCTGTTAGACGCTCTATAAATTAAGTTCACCAAATTGGTGATGAGCCTAACTTTGATGCACAGGATAAGTGCGCTACAGATCAACGGAGACAATCATAATGAGTGTAACTGCCAATCAGGTACACGGCGCTGTACAAACTCTCACGCAAAGTTCCGACACACTTTTCTTACTACTTGGCGCAATCATGGTTTTTTTGATGCATGCTGGTTTTGCTTTTCTTGAAGTAGGAACCGTGCGCCAAAAGAACCAAGTTAATGCTTTAGTTAAAATCTTGGCCGATTTCGGTATTTCCGCCATTGCGTATTTTTTCATTGGATACTGGGTCGCTTATGGCGGCACCTTCTTTGCTGATGCAGAGACGTTATCTCAAGGCAATGGTTACGAGTTGGTGAAGTTCTTTTTCTTGCTGACCTTCGCTGCAGCGATTCCTGCTATTGTTTCTGGTGGTATCGCAGAGCGAGCTCGTTTTTATCCGATTCTAATCGCAACATTTTTCACTGTCGGCATCGTATACCCGTTATTTGAGGGAATGATCTGGAACGGAAACTTTGGTGTTCAAGCTTGGTTTGAAAATACCTTTGGTTATGGCTTTCACGACTTTGCAGGTTCAGTCGTTGTACATGGTGTTGGCGGCTGGATAGCGTTGGTTGCCGTTGTGTTTTTGGGCATGAGAAAAGGCAGAGTTCGAGCAGGAAAGCATACCAACTTTGCACCTTCGAATATTCCGTTTTTGGCTTTGGGAGCTTGGATCTTATGTGTGGGGTGGTTTGGCTTCAACGTCATGTCAGCTCAAACCGTGTCAGGCATAAGTGGCTTGGTGGCTATGAACTCATTGATGGCAATGGTCGGAGGCATTGTCGCGTCATTGTTGGCTGGTAAGAATGACCCCGGCTTTATTCATAACGGCCCACTAGCTGGCTTGGTTGCTGTATGTGCGGGCTCAGACTTAATGCATCCTATCGGTGCTTTAGTGACAGGTGCGATTGCTGGCGTGCTATTTGTTTATCTTTTTACCTACCTACAAAACAAAACCAAGATTGATGATGTGTTGGGTGTCTGGCCTTTACACGGTTTATGTGGAGCTTGGGGTGGTATTGCTGCGGGGATCTTTGGTCAAAGCGCGTTGGGTGGGCTAGGTGGCGTGAGCATTATCGTTCAGCTTCTAGGAACGCTTTTGGGCATTTCTATCGCAGTGATTGGGGCGCTTGCAGTCTACGGCGCGATCAATGCCAGTATGGGACTAAGGCTTTCGGAAGAAGACGAATTCAATGGCGCTGACCTAGCCATTCATAAAATATCTTCTACCAACGAGGATTGAGGCCAATGTGGGAGCGGCGTAAAGCCGCTCTTTTAGCAATTGCCTTTTTTTGCTTGGCCAGGGGGACAGAAATCTCCATTACCACGATGGTTATCGTCATTGGTGCTGACTCTTACTTTTACGTCGTCCACTTCGCCTTCAACATTGGTTAGTTGGCAACCTGCTAAAGTCGTAAGTAATATAAGCGCTAGAGATACTTGTCTCATTGCTGTTCCTCTTAAATTGTAATTCTAATAGTGACCATTACGACCATGGTCTAATCCATATTACTACTGTTGCTATTCTTTCAGTGTTAAGCTAATGAAAAAACAGCAAGGATGAGTTATGAATTTCCCTTATAGAAATATTGTAGTACTTACTGGTGCAGGTATCTCGGCCGAATCTGGTATTCAAACATTTCGTGCGCAAGATGGCCTTTGGGAGAATCACCGTATTGAAGATGTAGCAACACCTGAAGGGTTTGCTCGCGATCCGGACCTTGTTCAAGACTTTTACAACCAACGCCGCAAGAAACTTCAAGACAATGCGATACAGCCGAATGCCGCGCATAAGGCACTGGGCCGCCTAGAAACCGAGTTAGAAGGTAAAGTGACGGTCATCACTCAAAATATAGACAACCTTCACGAAAGAGGCGGCAGCCATAACGTCATTCATATGCACGGTGAGCTTTTAAAAGCGAGATGCAGTGAATCAAACCAAGTTATAGAACATAGTGAAGACATTAAGACTGGTGAGCTTTGTCATTGCTGTCAGATCCCTTCACAAATGCGACCACATATTGTTTGGTTTGGTGAAATGCCACTACGAATGGGGGATATCTACGCAGCATTAGAAGAAGCAGATTTATTTATTTCTATCGGGACTTCTGGCGTCGTATATCCCGCAGCAGGTTTTGTTCATGATGCAAAAATGCATGGCGCACATACTATTGAAATTAACCTCGAGCCTAGTGCGGTAGAAAGTGAATTTGAGGAAAAACGCTACGGAAAAGCAAGCGTCGAGGTTCCAAAATTAGTTGACGAAATACTGGCTCTAGAAGGAAAAGAAAGAGCGTAATAATTCTCACAGAGGAGAGCTTTTGTCTTGTCATTGAGAACAAAAAAAGCGGCTCATGAGCCGCTTTTTCATATCTTTAAAACTAACGAATTAGTTGTTCACTTTTAGCTTTTGGAAGTACTCATCGTACATTACGCTCGCTTCGCCAACTTCATCTTGCCAAGTACCGCTGTCCATCACTTCTTGTGGTGGGAAAATGCTTGGATCGTTAGCAAATTCTTTCGGTAGCAGTTCGTGTGCCGTTTTTACTGGAGTAGGGTAACCAATCTCTAGTGCGATCTTAGCTGCGTTTTCTGGGCGAAGTAAGAAGTCAATCATCTTATGAGCCGCATCAACGTTCTTCGCACCAGCTGGAATTGCCAGGCTGTCCATCCAGAAGATCGTTCCTTTTTCTGGCCAGATGATGTCGATGTTCGCGCCTTCTTGACGAGCCATGTAAGCAGAACCATTCCAAAGCATACCAAGTGAAACTTCACCCGCTAGGTAAGGGTTTGCAGGAAAGTCTGAGTTAAATACTAATACGTTTGGCATTAGCTTTTTCAGTTCTTCGTAAGCGGCTTTGATTTCTTCTGGGTTAGTCGTGTTTGGTGAGTAACCAAGCTTAGTCAATGCAATGTGGAATACTTCGCGAGAATCATCCATCAACATTAGTTGACCTTCCCACTTGCTATCCCAAAAATCATCCCACTTCGTAACAGATGATTTGTCTAGCATGTCAGCATTGATACCAATACCTGTCGCACCCCAAATGTAAGGGATAGAGTAGTTGTTGTTCGGATCGAACGGCTTGTTAAGGAAGTTAGTATCAAGATCGGCAAAATGAGACAATTTCTCTTTGTCGATCTGTTGCAGCATGCTTTCTTTACGCATTTTAGAGACGAAATAGGTAGACGGTACTACCAAGTCGTAACCAGAACCTTGGGTTTTAAGTTTTGCGTACATACTCTCGTTAGATTCATATGTAGAGTAAATAACTTTGATTCCAGTTTCTTTTGTAAAGTCTTCAAGAACTTCGTTTGGAATGTATTCCGACCAGTTGTAGAAATACAGTTCTTGATCAGCAGCCATTGCAGGGGTAGCGATGAGCGTCGCTGCACATAGAGCGCTTGCGTAGAATTTACTTTTCATTTGTTTTCCGTTTTGTTTCGCGATTGGACAAGTCAATACTAGCTGGAGTTATCAAGTTGATCCAAATCGCAGTAAGCACAAATCTGTTTATTTAGCTCGAGGGCTGTATCTCCGCTTTGTGAGAAGATAAAACTAGACATCGAGCCAGATAAACCTAGCAACGCATAATTATATCAGTCAATTACAAAAATAGGCAGCGTATTGCTGCCTATTTTCTTTTAGTCGATGACTTGTTACACAAGCTCGATTACTGTCCCGCTTTCAGCTTTAGGAAGTAATCTTCGTACTTAACGGTTAGATCACCAACCGCATCTTGCCATTCCACTCGATCAAGATCTTCTTGAGAAGGAAATAGCGGTGCAACATCTTTAAACTTAGCGTTCGATTCCTCTACCGCTGTTAAGTAACCAGTATCACGTGAGATTTGCTCTGCGATTTCTGGACGTAGTAGGAAGTCGATCATCTTGTGAGCTGCTTCTACGTTCTTCGCACCGGAAGAGATAGCGAAGTTATCAACCCAACCGATACCGCCTTCTTTAGGAAATACGAGTTTAAGGTTTAGGCCTTCATTTTGAGCAGCTGCAGCGCTGCCGTTCCAAAGCATACCAACGCCAACTTCACCAGACATGTAAGGTGCGCCTGGGTTGTCAGAGTTGAAAACTAGAACGTTTGGCATCAACTTTTGTAGCTCAGCGTACGCTTCATCGATTTGTTTAGGGTCTTTTGAGTTACCTGAATAGCCAAGTTTACGCAGAGCGATATGGAAGACTTCACGAGTGTCGTCCATCAGCATTACTTGACCTTCAAGCTCAGGCTTCCATAGGTCTGCCCAGCTTTGGAAGTCGTTTGGATCGTACATGTCTGCGTTAACCGCTAGACCTGTAATCGCAACAACGTGTGGAATAGAGTAGTCGTTATTTGGATCGTAAGGCTTGTCTAGATAGTTCTTATCTAGGTTGCCGAAGTTTTTCAGCTTAGTCTTATCGATCTTTTGTAGCATACCTTCATCGCGCATTTTTGCTACAAAGTACGTTGAAGGTACCACTAGATCATAACCTTGGTTATGAGTTTTTAGCTTTGCGTACAAAGTTTCATTCGACTCGTAAGTCGAGTAGATCACTTTGATACCAGTTTCTTTGGTAAATTGCTCTAGGATATTACTGTTGATGTAAGGCCCCCAGTTCATAAATACCAATTCTTTATCGTCCGCTGCTGCTGAACCTGAGAACAGAGAAAGCGCACATGCACTACCAGCTAATAGAGTAGCCCATTTTTTCATTGACGTTAGCTCCAAACCAAACGTTGTCCAAATCATTTTGGACGGTAGATAGAAAAACAGAATGGCATGTAACCATTCTGTTTCGTGATGTTAACGGATGTGGATTTTACTTTACTTTTTCTCTTGCGAGCAACTGAGAAATTACGACAAGAATTAAAGAAACCACCAACATGACCGTTGCAAGAGCATTCACTTCCGGTGAAATACCCACCTTAACCATCGAGTAAATTTTCAATGGTAGGATTTCATACGTTGGACCTGTTACGAACGAACTAATAATTACGTCGTCCAGAGACAGGGTAAAGCTAAGCAGCCAGCCTGCCGCAACTGCTGGTTTTGCAAGAGGAAGGATGATCTGCTTTAAGATAACCCATTCACTTGCGCCAAGATCTTTTGCTGCTTCCAACATCTTCACATCGAAGCCATTTAAGCGGCTGTATACGGTTACCACCACAAATGGCAAACAGAAGGTGATGTGGGCAATCAATAGAGTAAAGAAGCCCAGCTGTGCGCCTAATACTAGGAAAAGAGCAAGTAATGAAATCGCCATGACAATATCTGGAGACATCATTACGACAAACAGCATGCCGTTTACAGCACCTTTGCCTTTGAACGAGTAACGGAATAGGGCAACCGCTGTTAAGCTACCAATAATAGTAGCCGCTGTTGCAGAAAATACCGCCACGTTCAATGAGTGCCATGCAGCCTGCATTAGGCTGTCGTTGTTGACTAGGGTTTCATACCATTTCGTGGTGAAACCACCCCATTTCATACCAAATTTATTGGCGTTAAATGAATTTACGATTAGTACAACGATTGGCAGATACAAAAATGCATAAACCAACGCCATAAAGCTAAATCTAACTGTGCGTCCCATTAGTCTAGCTCCACTTTCTTATTCAATAATTTTCCTGCTCGGTAGTAAGCGTAAAGCATGACCGCCATTGCGAAGGTGAGGGCGATACTGGTCGCAGCACCAAATGGCCAATCACGAGCGTTCAATACCTGACTCTTAATTACGTTACCAATCAGTAGATTCTTCGCACCGCCTAGAAGATCTGAGATGTAGAACATACCCAGGGCAGGCAGTAGAACCAACAAACAGCCACCGATAATGCCAGGCATTGTCAGAGGTAGAATTACTTTAGTAATGGTTTGGAGCTTGTTCGCACCGAGGTCTTTTGCTGCCTCGATGTAAGTGTTGTCCAACTTCTCGATTGCCGAGTAAAGCGGCAGAATCATGAAAGGAAGTAGGATGTATACAAGACCAATCATTACAGCCGTTTCGGTATACATAATACGCAACGGCTTGTCGATGATTTCCATTGCCATCAGCGACTTGTTCAAAATGCCCTGTGTACCGAGAACAATCTTCAGTCCGTAAGTTCGAATCAAAGAGTTCGTCCAAAACGGTACGATCACCAAAAACAGCATAAACGGACGCCATTTTTCAGGCATTTTCGCTACGATATAAGCAAACGGGTATCCAATGACTAAACACAACAACGTTGCCACAATTGCCATGTAGAACGAGTGCATCAGCACTTTCGCATACAGTGGGTCCAGCAGACGCAAGTAGTTGTCGAAAGTGAATGTCATTTCGATTAAGTTTGCTTCATCACGCGTTAAGAAACTGGTACCAATAATCATCACGTTTGGTACCAACACAAACAGTGTTAGCCAGCCTACGATTAAGGCAATGATCGCGTTCTGAAGATTAATCTTCTTGCTTATCATTGAGTACTACCTCCCAGCTCTCAACCCAAGTGATAGCGACTTTCTGGCCAAGTGAGTGGTCCACATCAGGATCATCTTCGTTAAAGAATTCGCTTACCATTACACGCATACCTGAATCCAATTGGATAACAGAATCTAACGTCATACCTTTATAAGTACGCTCAGTTACGTGACCAACAATGCCTTTTTCTTCAGACTCTTTGATTTCTTCGATACGTAAGTCTTCAGGGCGAAGTAGTACTTGTAGTTTGTCGCCTTTCTGTGCTTCCTTATCGTAGTAAACGACGGATTCAACACCTTCAATTTCTGCGCGGATGCGTTTGTCATCGATGCGCTCTAGCATGGTTGCATTGAATACGTTGATCTCACCAATAAAGCGAGCAACAAACAGGTTCTTAGGCTCTTCGTAAATCTCACGCGGAGAGCCATCTTGTTCGATAACGCCATCACGCATCACGATAATGCGGTCTGACATCGATAGGGCTTCTTCCTGGTCGTGTGTTACAAAGATAAAGGTAATACCAAGTTGACGCTGAAGCTGCTTCAACTCGATCTGCATTTGTTTACGCAACTTGTAGTCCAGCGCCGATAGCGATTCATCGAGCAGAAGTACTTTTGGTTTATTAACAACTGCACGAGCAATTGCGATACGCTGTTGCTGGCCACCAGAAAGTTGGTGCGGTTTACGCTGTGCCATTTTTTCTAGACGAACCATACGTAATGCTTCCATTACTCTTGGTTCAATCTCTGCTGCAGGCGTTTTTTGCATACGAAGACCAAAAGCGACATTCTCATATACGGTCATGTGTGGAAACAGTGCGTAACTTTGAAATACCGTGTTGACGTGTCTCTGCTCAGCAGGAACCTGTGTTACATCTTGGTCATCCAAAATGATTTGACCGTTATCCGCCGCTTCAAAACCAGCGATCATTCGTAAAACTGTCGTTTTACCACAACCAGAAGGCCCAAGAATCGTCAGAAACTCACCATGATTAACATCCAGATTTAAATTACCGATGATTTCCTTACCATCGAAACTTTTACTAATACCAGATAAACGAATAACTGGCTTTCCTGCTTGCGGTTTTGCGTTCAACGTCTGTATTTCCCCCACGTTCAAGCTGGGATAATCCCAGCTGATGTGACACTAGCCATTCACTTTTGAGGCGCGCATCATAATCACCAAAATTGTGAAATTAAAGCATTTTCTTATCTTGAAACAGAAAAAATTTTGCAGGCAAAAGTCATCATTCCTTACCATACTGTTTTTATAAGATTAATTGGCATTTAAACACAGTTTGATAGCACTAAGCTCTGTACAATAATTGTTTTCAATTTCATAACTTTGAGAGTGGTTAATTATCAACCATACAGTTGAGATTGCAAGGATAGTACGTGAGTTGTGATGTTAGATGTGGAAAGATTTCTTTATAATAACGGCCACATTAATTGACTGGAATTCCAGTGAAAATTTTACAAGTTAATCTTGGATAAACTATGAACGACGATTTTGAGAAAGATTTCAATCTTGGGGGGAGTGTAGAGCGAGCTTTGTCTGGCAACTACGAGCTTAAAGCTGGGGCTGTTTTCAATGAAGCTTGGCGAGCAACCATCCAGCACTTTTTATCCTTTTCTCCCGCTATTATTGTATTGCTTTTTGTCCAGTTAGGTATTTTCTATATCGCGTTACAACTACAGTTGGGTGATCTGACCGTTATTCTTGATGCATTTGAGAATCCAGAATCATTCACTAACGATATTGTGTCTTCTATTTATGTCGCGAACTTTAGTTATGAGGTGATCAGCGCTCCAATTTATGCAGGGATCAGCTTGATGGCCATGAGCCATATCGCGGGCCTAAAGACTAAGTTGCGCCATGTAGGCAAAGGGCTGCAGTTTACTATTCCCGTGATCCTAGCAACGCTGATGAGCCTAATGCTGCAAGGCGTAGTTGGTATGATCTTCCCTCTACTGTCCCTGTATCTTTCTTTAGCGTTTAGTCACTCTATCTTGTTGATTTGTGAAAAAAGAGTGCCACCAATGCAGGCGCTACTGTTATCACTTCGCGCTATTAACAAGAAGATTTTTGTCGTCGCAGGGCTTTACTTAGGCGTGATGTTGATGTTTATTGTCGCAGCGATGTTCTACGGTATTGGCTTGATTTTTGTGTTGCCATTCTTCTTCCATTTGAAAGGCATACTCTACCGAGAAATGTTTGGAATTAAGCTCAAGATCGTTGCAACACAGAAAAACGACAATGATCACGATGGTAACTCACAGGTGTTTGATGCCTAATTCTTTAAAATCAATAAGTTTACGAGTGGCGGCTACCTGTATAGCCGCCACTTTCATTTCCATTGGACCGTATTTACACTACGAGCAACAGTTTAAATATGTTGAGAATCCTGATGTGCTGTCCGGGACAATTAAGCATGTCGATTTGTCTCATTTGCCACACATTGGTGATATCCCTGACTTCAACGCAATAAAAGACACCAAAGAGAAAAAAGCGGCGTTTTTTGATTTCTTAAGGCCTAAAATAGCACTTGAGAATCAACGAATTCGCCATGAACGAGCGTTTCTTACTTCTTTAAAGGTGGGACAAATCACTCAAGAGCAAGAAGAGTACGCTCAGCGACTAGCGGCTCTGTATTCTTTGCCTTTGAGCGACAACAAAGTCGATCACGCGTGGTTGGGTGAAATGCTTGTGCGAGTGAATGTCTTACCAGAAGCACTGGTTCTAACTCAAGCAGCAAATGAATCTGCGTGGGGCACTTCTCGTTTTGCCACTCAAGCGAACAACTTGTTCGGCCAATGGTGTTATAAAAAGGGTTGTGGAATTGTTCCTGCGCAACGTGGCGCAGGCAAAGCTCATGAAGTTGAAAAATTCGATTCTGTACAGCAGTCGGTTCATGGCTACTTTATGAATGTTAATCGAAACCCAGCGTATGCTGAACTGCGTGAAATCAGAGCTTCTCTAGCCGAAAAGAACAAAGACCTGTTATCGGTCGCAACGGCGTCAGAGTTAACTCATGGATTGCTAGCATATTCTGAACGTGGCATTGCTTATGTACACGATCTTCGCGCTATGATTCGTCATAATAACGCCTACTGGACACAATAAAATAACGGATAAAATGAAAAAGTTAAGCCTAAGTCTATTGGGAAGTGCGGCGCTAATTCTTGTATCGCCAATAACCCAAGCTCAAGAGTACATGTTCACATACTCAAAGTTATACACCCAACTCAAAAACAACAATAAAGAAGGGCATGACGACGTGAAAGTTGGCGTCTTCTTTGTGGACGCAAAAACTAAGCAAATTTGTACAATAGAAAAAGCTTGGATGGAAAAAGAAGAGCACTATGAAGAGTTTGTTATCCCTGCTTCACAAGAGTTGCCTCTGCCAGTCGATAAAAACTTAAAGTCAGCGAATCCGTTGGTTTTTGTCGATACTCCAAAAGATACTCGCTGCGATTACTCACTTGTCGTGATGACCAAAGAACCATTACAGGGTAACGTTTCTTACGAGCAACTTAAGCCTCTTCTACCTCAAATGCAGACGATGTTGGAAGATTTAGGCGGTATGTTTGCGGGTTGGTTTACACCTGAAGTTCAAGGTGTGACGATGGAGTTTGCAAATCAACTGAATGATAAAGTGATTTTCTCAAACGGAACCGAAAAGCCAATTGTCAATGGCAAGATACAAGTCGCACTAAGTGAAATAGGGCAAGGTGGCACAATGACACTACCAGAACCGACGATGCGAGTGCTACCTTATCTGCCTAACGCAAAGAAGTGAACACTGAGAGTTTAGAAAGAGCTGCAATTGCGGCTCTTTTTTCATTTGTGACCGTAACTAAAGTATCTTTCACACTCTTTTCTTAAAGACTCAATAAGACAAGCATTTAATCCTGCGTAAAAAGCTCGTATAATCCACGCCCCAAAGAAACCCATGTTAGGAAGTCCTAGTCGATTTATCGGCGATGTGAGAGCCCGCAATGAACCAAATAGATACAAGAAAAGAAACCCTAGAATTCAACAAGCTTCAGAAACGCCTGAGAAGACATGTTGGAAATGCCATTACTGATTACAACATGATCGAAGAAGGCGATGTTGTGATGGCATGTATTAGCGGTGGTAAAGATTCATTCGCGATGCTTGATATCCTGTTGAATCTTCAAAAAGCTGCGCCAATCAAATTTGAAGTGGTTGCGGTAAACCTAGACCAAAAACAACCGGGCTTCCCTGAGCATATTCTGCCTGAGTATTTCGAAACACTGAATATCCCTTACTACATCGTAGATAAGGACACGTATTCAGTCGTAAAAGAGAAAGTGCCAGAAGGCAAAACCACTTGTGGTCTGTGTTCGCGCCTGCGACGTGGTACGCTGTATTCATTTGCAGAGAAGATTGGTGCAACTAAGCTTGCGCTAGGTCATCACATGGATGACATCGTCGAAACAATGTTCTTGAATATGTTCCACGGCTCTCGCCTTAAAGCGATGCCACCAAAACTACGCTCTGATGATGGTCGTAACGTGGTCATTCGTCCATTAACTTACTGTCGTGAAAAAGATCTGATCAAATACGCTGAGCACAAGGATTTCCCAATTATTCCGTGTAACCTTTGTGGCTCTCAAGAGAACCTTCAGCGTCAATCTATAAAAGCAATGTTGATTGAATGGGATAAGAAGACGCCAGGGCGTGTGGAAGCGATTTTTAAATCAATTCAAAACGTAAGCCCAAGCCAACTAGCAGACCGCGAATTGTTCGACTTTGTTAACTTACCGCTAGATCGTGAAGGTAACCGCGAAGAATATGAATTTAATGAGGCTGTCGTTTCTTCGACGAATATTGATGAATCAATGTTCATCGATGTTACGAACATCTAACTCGTAAAAAAGGAGGTCAACTAGACCTCCGTTTTTGTATTCAACGCTTTAACTGTCCCCAAACAAAAATCCCCCTTTTATTAGGGGGATTTATTAGCGTCTGTTTGAAAGCGCTCAATATAGCAATGCTAAAGAGAGATTAGGTTGCTGTATTTGGATCGAGAGGGCTAATGTAGCCTTTTGGTTTTAGAGCCAATACATCGCAATTTATTTTATCGATCACGTGCTCAGCTGTATTACCAATAAAGACAGCAGAAAGCCCGGTTCGCCCTGTGGTGCCTAAAATAACCATTGCAGTATTCAAGCGCTCTGCTGCTGCTGGAATGACATCTTCAGGTAAGCCTTGCTCAACAATCGTTTGCTCTTCATCAAGGCCGTGTTTTTGGCGTAATGCTTTCATCGCAGTTAAGTGATGACCTCGAACGGCATCGGTATAAGTCGTTGGATCAAACTCAGGAAGTTCAATGGTAATGTTCGCCGGTGTAACGGGATACGCATTAACAAGGTATGGTTTGGCATCCAGTCGGGTGGTGACTTCTTTTAGTCGCTCGACCATGGCATCGTTGAGATCAATATGAGTTGGATTTTCAGAGCCTACGTGCACCGAGGCAAGAATGCTTGCTTGTTCTGGCCAATCTGCATTTTTAATCAGAAGTACTGGGATAGGGCATTTACGTAACAAGTGCCAATCGGTCGGAGTGAAAATCACAGATTCTAACACGTCGTGCTTACGTGTGCCTTTAATGACTAGGTCATGGCTGCCTGCATAGACCTCAGCGATAATTGCTTCGTAAGGACGGTTGTGCCAGACGACACATACATCAAAGTCGAAGCCATCGTTTAGATAAGGTTGAGCAATTTTACGCATCCACTGCTCACGTTGATGGATAACACCTCGACGCATAGCATCTCTTTCATCCACTGATAGCATTGACGTCATGTCATAAGAGAAATCGTAAATGGATAAAAAGAAAGTGATTCGGCTTCTAGATACACTTTTTTGAGCTAATTGAACAGCTCTTGCAAGTGCGGGCTGCTCATCATTATTGATGTCAGCTACAACAAGGATCTTACTGTATATACTCATAACTAAGCCCACTTCTATTGCAAAACCAGATACTGAATATAAATTAAATCAGTATTTTGGAGTACTCACCGTACATTTTTACTGTAGCTTAGTTTGGGTAACTTTTTGAGGACTTTCGAAAGGAATTTATGAGAAACATGATGTAGCTCATTTTCGAGCTACATCAATAATTGGGGTGTATTATTCTTTAGTTACACCAGCAAGTTCCATCAATGCATCGTGGTCTAAGATAGTGATATATTTACCTTTTACACTTAGGGTCTCGGATTTCTGGAAACGACCCAACAAGCGACTGATTGTTTCCACTGTAAGACCAAGATAGTTACCAATATCACCACGAGTCATCGTTAAACGAAACTCTCTAGGGCTGAAGCCACGTTGAGAAAAACGAGTTGATAGGTTGTATAGGAAAGCCGCTAGACGTTCTTCTGCATTCTTTTTAGAAAGAAGCAAAATCATTTCCTGATCACCTTTAATTTCGTTACTCATCAAACGCATAATTTGCTGGCGAAGCTTAGGCATTTTACCTGATAGGTCGTCTAAAATTTCGTATGGGATTTCACATACCATCGACGTTTCAAGCGCTTGAGCAAAGCTAGGGTGGGAGTCACCTGTAATGGCATCGAAACCAACTAGGTCTCCGGCCAAGTGAAACGCTGTGATTTGCTCATCACCTTGCTCTGTGATCGTATAGCTCTTGATGGTACCAGAGCGGATAGCGTACAGAGATTTTAGCTCGTCACCAGCCTTAAAAAGCTCTTGTCCTTTTTGGATAGGCTTCTTACGTTCGATGATTTGGTCAAGCTGATCAAGTTCTGCCTCATTCAGAGTGAACGGGATACACAGCTGACTAATGCTACAATCTTGGCAATGAATGGCGCAACCGCCTGATTGGATACGCTTTGTTGCAGGTTTTTCAGAAATCATAACAACCTTTCACTATTTGATATACATCAATATTTTAGCATCGCTTAATCCTAAAGGGTAGCAAAAATGTCACCTCAATAGAGTTTAACGTTATATGAAACCGAGTAACTCCATGGCTCCTACAGCAGTGTACGAACCATACCCAATAAGGATTAATGCTGAAATATTTCTAAATATTAACGATTTTTGTAATTTCTGAAAATGGTTGGCACCATATCCAATAATCAGCATTGCCGGAAGTGTTCCGAGGCCAAACGCGAGCATAATAAGACCACCGTTTATTGCGCTGCCTGAAACCGCCGACCAAGTTAGCGCAGAATAAACCAAGCCGCATGGTAACCAGCCCCAAATGAAGCCAAATGGTAAAGCATGAAGAGGGTGCTTTAGTGGCAACAAACGCTTACCAGCAGGTGAGATAAAGCGCCAAATGTGCTGTCCTAACTTTTCTATTAACAGTAAACCTTGCCACCATCTAGCAATATAAAGCGCAACCAGAATCATGAACAGTGCGGCAATCAGCCTTAACCAAGCAAGAGAATGCGTTAATCCACTTAGCTCAGATAAACCTGATATTGCTCCGCCTACTAATGCACCGATTACGGCATAGCTGCTCAATCGCCCTAGGTTGTAGAAGAGTGGAATAAGGGGGGAGCTTTTACTTGTAGAAGAGCCCATGGTAAGCAGAGACGCGATACCACCACACATTCCCATGCAATGACCCGCCCCGACGAGGCCGATCATCAAAGCACCAATAAAGTCAGGAGTCATAAAGGTTGCTATTTTTTATCACTATTAGATTTGTCTTCTTCATCAAGAAGAATGTTATGTCCTTGTCGTTCTAGATCTTCAAACTGATCACTTCTTACTGCCCAAAGAAAAACGGCAACAGCAACACAAACGAGAACGATAGCGATGGGAATCAATATATAAAGACTTTCCATGTTTGCTTTCTCTACTTATTTCTCTTTGAGCAGGCGCAAAGAGTTAGATACAACGATAATTGAGCTTGCAGACATGCCAACTACTGCAATGTAGGGAGCCACTAAACCAGCGACAGCTAAAGGCAAAATTAACAGGTTGTAACCCAAAGACCAAGCCAAGTTTTCTCGAATAATCTTTCTTGTACGCAGTGCAAGCAAACGTGCCTCTAGTAGCTTTTCGAGATTATCCCCAAGTAACGTCATATCTGCAGATGCTTTAGCGACATCCGTACCACCGCCCATTGCAACAGAAAGATGAGCTCCGGCGAGAGTAGGTGCGTCATTGATGCCATCGCCAACCATCATTGTGATACTGTCTTCATCAAGACTCTTAAGGTACGCGAGTTTGTCTTCTGGTTTTGCTGACGCAACGACGTGATCGATACCAATTTCATTCGCTACAGGTCGAGCGTTTGAGAGAGAGTCACCTGTTAGCAGCGTTGTCTTAATTCCAGCGTCAGCAAAACGTTGAACAAAGGCTTTGCTTTCTTTTCGGATAGGGTCGCGGTAGTAAAAGCTAGCGACATGCTCGCCATCAACTGAAAGATAGACCGCATGGCTTTCATCGCTTTCCTTGCCTTGAACAAAAACCGCACTGCCTATCTTAACGATTTTGCCATTCCAGATCCCCTCAATCCCTGAACCAATCACGTTTTGCACTTCATACACAACAAAGTCGTCATTGGCGTAACTTGCAAAAGAGCGAGCGATAGGATGGTTTGCATGAGCTTCTAATGCTGCGGCTAGAGAGAGACAATCTTCTTTTGGAAGATCACTCAACACTTTTGTATCGCAGATCTCAATATCGCCTTTCGTCAGAGTACCTGTTTTATCTACAACTAAGTGGTTGATCTTACATAGCGTCTCGAACACATGACCTTTACGAAGCAAAATGCCAAAGTTTCCCATACGAGAGGTAGCACAAGTTAGAGCAGTTGGAGTCGCAAGAGATAGGGCACATGGACAGGTGGCTACCAATACGGATAGCATGATCCAAAACGCATCATCTGGTTTTGTTTGATGCCAGTAAAACCAAGTACCAGCAGAAATAATAAGAATTGCTCCAACAAAGTACCGAGCAACAACGTCTGCAATTTCTGCGATTTTAGGTTTGGAGTGTTGAGCTTCATCTTGTAAACGCACGATATTGGAAATCATTGAGTCGGCTTTGGAACTCATGACCTCTAGCTCAAATGACTCATCACCGTTTAGTGTTCCTGCATAAACCGCATCGCCTTCTCGTTTCACAACATGTACGGATTCACCCGTTAGCATGGATTCATCAATATGAATACGACCCGAAATAACTTTGCCGTCAGCTGGGATATGTTCACCAGGAAGGACGCGAATACGATCACCAACTTTTAGAGTTTTCACTGGTATTTGCTCGCCATCCAGCGTCGTGGCGATCGCTGGGATCAACTTTAATAGGTTACCACTCGCCGCTGCGGCTTTGCGACGCGCTCGCATCTCTAAAAATCGTCCAACCAATAGGAAGAAAGTGAACATTGAAATCGATTCGAAGAAGACTTCGCCCTGTTCTGTAACGGTTGCTATTAAGCTGGCTACATAGGCAAAAATAAGTGCAATCGAGACAGGCACATCCATACCGAGGGTTCGGCCTTTGATGCTTCGCCACGCATTTAAGTAAAACGGAAGAGCAGAGTAGAGTAGGACTGGCGTAGCAAAGATCAAACTTACCCAACGAAAGTAATTTTTAAACTCCGGTTCTAGGTCACCAAAAACTTCTAGGTACAATGCGACGGCTAGCATCATAACTTGCATGGTAGCTAAACCAGCAATACCTAATCTGTATAAGTATTGCTTCATCATTCGATGATAAGAGGCTTCTTGCTTATCAGCTTCAAATGGTGCGGCTTTATAACCCAATTTATGAATGACAGATAGGAGCTCACTTAATCGCACCTGAGTTTTGTCCCAGGCTAGTAATGCGCGGTTAGTGGTTGTATTCACGCGGATAGACACTAACCCAGCCGTATTAGAGACTTGCTTTTCGATTAACCACGCACAAGCTGCACATGAAACGCCTTCTAAAGAAAGAGTTACTTCAGAGACATTTTCACGATTTCGCACAAATTCTGATTGTACATCTTCATTATCATAATGAATTAAAGCTTGGAGTTGCTCTGGTACTAAATCTGCTTTTTCCGCAGGCGCAGTTCTATATTGATAGTAGGATACTAAGCCGCTGTCTACGATGGTTTGAGCAACCGTCTCGCAGCCAGGACAACACATCTTGCGGGATTCACCGAGTAT
Organism: Vibrio antiquarius; assembly: GCF_000024825.1. Taxonomy (NCBI): domain Bacteria; kingdom Pseudomonadati; phylum Pseudomonadota; class Gammaproteobacteria; order Vibrionales; family Vibrionaceae; genus Vibrio; species Vibrio antiquarius. Next base: position 2,053,637 of record NC_013456.1, on the reverse strand, counting down.
ATCAACTTTAAAATCCGTGTTGGCTGGTACATCTTCACCACAGTGATAACAGGATTCACACATATGCTTACTTCATTAACGGTGTTGACGAGGCAGGAAATTCAACTTTACCTTGGATCATCCATTGTTGGTCATGTGGTTGTAGTTCGACAAACCAAGGGCCTTGAATAGATTCTTCTGCCGTTAGGCGGTAATTACCAGATGCATCCGCCGTAACGAGCTTTGTAAAGTCACGGTCAGGAAGAGTACGATGAGTGAAAGTGGCCGTTAGAGCAGGGTAATGAGATAGCTTCCCTTTAGCGAAAACAATCACAACATTGTTATTTTCAGAAGAAATCTCTGCGTTAAGACCTAGGTCACGAGCGACATTCATTTTACTAATGTCGATGTTAATGCCTTTGCCTTTTTTATAGTAATCCTCGGCGACTAAAGAAACAGAGTTGTTCGAGAAAACGACCACAGTAATCACAGTCCAAACTACGACAGTAAGAGGAAGGATGATTAGGAACCACGGCCAAAATTGTTTATACCAAGGCTTTACCATAAAAAAGTTCTCAACAGCTAAATGAAAAAATGTAAGGCGTTAAATTTAAAGGAAAGACAGCCCCTATGAAAGGGGCTGTTATTGCTATGTTACTTAATATCTCAGTTACTTACTCTCTGAGTTACTTAAGCTCCAGACATAAGAGGCAACGAGCTGAACTTTATCTTCACCCAAAATGTCTTTCCACGCGGGCATTACACCTGAGCGGCCGTTCATTACGGTTTCGGTTACAGCTGCACGAGAGTCGCCAAATAGCCAATCTTGGTCTGTAAGATCAGGTGCACCGACTGCAGGGTTACCCTTACCATCAGTACCGTGACAAGCTGCACACACGACGAAACGTGCTTTACCTGCCGCTGCTTCACGAGCATTCACTTTACGACCAGATAGGCTAAGTGTGTAGCTTACAACTTCTTGCACACCTTGCTCACCAAGCGCATCTTTCCATGCTGGCATTTGACCAATACGGCCATGCATGATGGTTGTTACGATTGCAGCTGGTTCACCGCCGTATAGCCATGCATCATCAGTTAGGTTAGGGAAACCTTTCTGACCACGAGCATCAGAGCCGTGACATTGAGAACAGTTTTGCAAAAACAAACGTTGGCCAACTTTTAATGCTTCAGGATCTTGCGCAATTTCAGGAATTGGGCGTAGACCACTGTCATTGTGCGCGAGTTTACGGAATGCTTCGCCGAAGTAAGCGTCGGCATCATCCAGTTCTTTTGCATATTGGTTTAGTTGCTTGTTCTCTTGTGCTGCAGCGATGGCTTCTTTTGACTCTTCTAGTGAGCGAACGGTTTGAGCCGAACTCTGCCAGTTTAAAAAGCCCTTGAAGCTACCTAGACCTGGGAATAGGGCAAGGTAAACTGCTGCGAACACAAATGTGCTTACAAACAGGTAAGTCCACCACTTTGGTAGAGGGTTGTTTAGCTCGCGAATACCATCGTACTCGTGGCCCATGTCTTCCCCTTCCTCGACGCCCATTTTATCTTTAGCGCACCAAGTCAGGAGAATCGCACAGCCTACCAGCGTACCGACAGTAATCACGATAATCCAGAGACTCCAGAATGTAGTCATTACTTCTTCACTCCTTGGTTATTTGGGGTCGTTTGTTCTTCGTCAGCAAACACCAAGTTGGCATCTTCTTCAAAGCGTGCTTTACGCTTTTTACTAAATGCCCACCATACGATGCCGATAAAACTAGCGAAGAGTACAACGGTATAAATACTATGAATTGTACCGAAATCCATATGATCCCCTTACTTCATTGCATGACCAAGAGACTGAAGGTAAGCGATGATTGCATCCATCTCTGTTTTACCTTCTACTTCTTTAGCCGAATTCGCGATCTCTTCATCAGTGTATGGAACACCGAACTGATCACGAAATAGCTCAAGTTTCTTCTGAGTTAGCTTACCGTCTAAAACGTTTTCAGCTAACCACGGGAAACCTGGCATGTTTGACTCAGGCACAAGCTCACGAGGATCTAGTAGGTGAACGCGGTGCCATTCATCAGAATAACGACCACCAACACGAGCTAAATCCGGACCTGTACGCTTAGAGCCCCAAAGGAATGGGTGTTCCCAAACACTCTCACCAGCAACAGAGTAGTGACCGTAACGTTCAGTCTCTGAGCGGAAAGGACGAACCATCTGGCTGTGACAAACGTTACAACCTTCACGGATATAGATGTCACGACCTTCCATCTCCAGAGGAGTGTAAGCACGCAGATTCTCTACAGGTTCAGTCGTTTGCTTTTGGAAAATCAGAGGAGTGATCTCTACAAGAGCACCCCAGCTGATAGCAAACACGATAAAAATAGCCAACAAACCGACATTACGTTCTAAGATTTCGTGGCGATTATTAGAATTATTACTCATTCTTAAATCTCCTTATGCCGGATGTGGGATAGCTTTTAGGCTTTCTTTTGGTGCACTTACCGTTTTGTACGTGTTGTATGCCATTAGGAACATACCAGATAGGAAGATAAATCCACCTAAGAAACGTACAAAGTAGAACGGATAAGACGCTTCTACAGACTCAACAAAGCTGTAAGTTAGCGTACCGTCAGAGTTAACCGCGCGCCACATCAGACCTTGCATTACACCAGAGATCCACATCGCAACGATGTAAAGAACGGTACCGATTGTTGCTAGCCAGAAATGCACATTCACGAGACCAACAGAGTACATACGCTCTTGGCCAAATAGGCGAGGTACTAAGTGATATACAGAGCCGATAGAAACCATCGCAACCCAACCTAACGCACCAGAGTGAACGTGACCAATGGTCCAGTCTGTGTAGTGAGAAAGTGCGTTAACCGTCTTAATCGACATCATCGGGCCTTCAAAGGTAGACATACCGTAGAACGACAGTGAAACGATTAGGAAACGTAGGATAGGGTCATAACGAAGCTTATGCCATGCACCAGATAACGTCATAATACCGTTGATCATACCACCCCAAGAAGGAGCAAATAGAACCAGCGACATCACCATACCTAGAGACTGAGTCCAGTCCGGTAGCGCTGTATAGTGAAGGTGGTGAGGGCCTGCCCAAATATATAGAGAAATAAGCGCCCAGAAGTGAACGATAGATAGACGGTAAGAATAAACAGGACGTTCAGCTTGTTTAGGAACGAAGTAGTACATCATACCTAGGAAACCAGCGGTCAGTAGGAAACCTACCGCATTGTGTCCATACCACCACTGAACCATCGCATCCACTGCGCCTGAGTAAATCGAGTAAGATTTACCAAGTGACACAGGAATAGCCATGCTGTTCACGATGTGAAGTACTGCTACTGTGATAATAAAGGCACCGAAGAACCAGTTTGCCACATAAATATGTGACGTGTTTCGCTTCACCAGTGTGCCAAAGAACACCACCGCATATGATACCCATACTAGCGCAATTGCGATATCAATAGGCCATTCTAGCTCAGCATACTCTTTACCCGATGTTAAACCGAGAGGCAAAGTAATGGCTGCTGCCAGGATGATTGCTTGCCAACCCCAAAAGGTGAAGGCAACGAGTGGGCCACCAAAAAGACGTGTTTGACATGTGCGCTGTACAACATAATAAGACGTTGCGAACAGAGCACTTGTACCAAACGCAAAAATTACCGCATTAGTATGCAGTGGACGTAAGCGACTGTACGTCAACCACGGCGTATCAAAGTTTAGCTGTGGCCAAACTAATTGAGCGGCAATCAAAACACCAACAGCCATACCAACTATGCCCCATAAAATGGTCACAAGGGTAAATTGGCGAACGACTGTATAGTTGTAGTTTTGTTCAAGCTGCTTTACTTGGCTCATTTGCATGCTTCCAATTTCTAATTAACTACACTTTTACTTCCAACACGACTTGCGTCGTAACACCACCCAAGTAAACTCTAGAATTCAAGTGTTATCATCACCTTATTTCCATTGCTGACTTTAATAAAAAGTGGCATTTTCAGCGTGACACTATACTTGAATTAACAATTCAATGACAGGGTAGTAACCTTACTGGCCCCCTGGAAATCATTTTTTATTTAAAAAGTTTGAAGTTTGTAACAAGGATATTAGTAATTATGCCTGCACAAAAGTTAACAAAGGCGCGACTTGCACAAATCTTAATCATGCTCAGTGTGTTAATAGGCGCATTTTTCTGGCGTACCTTTACACACGAGAGCGTTACTAGCATTGACTGTTCACAAAAAGAACGATGCGATGTAACAATTGAAGGTGAAATAATCACAATTAATCGTGACTCAACGGGAATTTCGCTCGAAACGATAAAAAGTAGCACTCTAAAAATTGATCCAAATCAATCTGGCGAATTTATCAATCTCGATCGAGAGCATAAGAAAATAGAATGGGACACAATGCCTGAATCAAAAAAAATCACCTTTAAAAAAGGCGAAAACATTGTTGTAGTTCAATTATAAATACGATCTGTCACGAGATAATCGCAACTTCTTAATGAAATTTTCACCTTCTTACCTAGAGAAAATTGGTTGGAATGGTATAACAGCAGAGTGATACCCAATTATAAAATCGTATGCATTGCCAATCAGTTTTTACTCATATTAAAGATGAAGACTCAGCGATAGAAACGCTTAGGTCCGAACTGACACAACAGAACTTGTCTTACGTGATGTGCTACTACACGGAAGAGTACGACTTCGAGTTAATTCGAGAAGCGTTTCTTGAGCATTTTCCCGGTGTGCCTTTTCATGGCGCCAGTTCATGCCAAGCAGTAATGACAGACCAGGGGTTTCATACGGGCCCAGTGATTGCGGCGCTCGCAATTTATGACTCAGGCCCTCATGCTTATGGCACTGGTATTTCTAACTATGATTCAGGTGACAGTGTAACTAGAGCCTTAGATATGGCTCTTGAGAACGCTAACCGCGTAGGAGAAGTGCCAAACTTAATACTGCTTCATGCAACTCCAGGGCAAGAGGAATCAATCATTGCATCTATAGATGAAAGGTTTGGTACGCTGATCCCAATTATTGGTGGTTCAGCCGCTGATAATCATATCACGGGAAAATGGTCTGTCATTACCACCCAAGGATCTCAAACTGCAGGTTTAAGTCTGACATTATTTTACTCCTCACAGCCTGTTGATATTGCTTTTAGTGCTGGGCACACTCCAACCAATATCAAAGGGGTTGCAACCAAAACTAACGATAGGTGCTTGCTAGAAATTGATGACGAACCGGCCCTCAATGTTTATAGAAAGTGGACAAACCATCAAGATAACCAAGTAGGTAAAAACAACCTGCTATTTACAAACTCGAGTGCTTATCCACTAGGGCGTGTCGCTGGCCACCTCTATGAGCGTCCATATTACAAATTGTCCCATCCAATTCGTGAGACGCGAGATGGAGGAATTGAGCTATTTACACGAATAGAAGAGGGTGATGAACTCACTTTAATGAAAGGAAGCAGAGAACACCTCGTTGCACGCGCCGCTAAAGTTGTAAATGCAGCCTTTAATCAAAAATTAGAAGAATCTCGAAAAATTGGGGTGATAAACATCTTTTGCGCAGGTCCTATGTTGCACTTAATGCAAGACATGAATAGCGTTTGTGAACAAATTAACCAAGAACTAGAACAGTTACCTTTTATTTGCCCTTTTACTTTTGGTGAGCAAGGTAGATTTATTGGTGGTGAGAATGGACATGGAAACCTGATGATTTCATCAGCGATATTCCATAAACCTTATGAAAGATAAATACTTAGACATATACCAACAGGAAGCGCTGCAAGAAGCGTTAGTCGAACTAAAACAGGCTAGGCAAAGAGAGCGACTGCTCGCCGATGAGAATAAAGCTATTCTTTCAGCGATATCCGCGATGAGTGAAGCAAAAAACCGGCACGAGATATTTACGGGATTAAATAATGTCCTTAAGAAGTACATCAACTTTGATGATTTTATCGTTCTAACTCGTGATGATGAGAGGTACTCCTTCAAAACGTTGATATCGACAAATAGTGTATTTGATAACATATCTTGGTTACACGGTAACGCATCTGAGAGGGCGCTGAATGGCGAATGTATTCTGCTGTTCGAACCAGATAGGCTTGCGGAGTTTATTAACCTGAACAGCTTTATAAAAAGCCATGTAAACTCGGTAGTCCTAACGGGCATACGTTCAGAAGTAACACAAACGGTCATCTTACTTATTGGTGCTAAGAAAGGGCACTTTAGCATAGAAAATAAGGAAACCTTAAGACGCTTTCGGCCTTTAATTGAGAGGGCTGTCATCGATATTGAGACCAAAGAGAAGTTACAACGTATTGTTGAAGTGCGAACAACTCAGCTTGCTAAAGCAAGAGAAGAAGCAGAGCTTGCAAATCGCTCAAAGTCAGAATTCTTAGCGATGATGAGTCATGAAATTAGAACCCCTCTAAATTCCGTCCTTGGAATGCTCGATATTCTGAAACAATCCACCTTATCAGAAGAGCAAATCGATGCCCTGAGCCAAATGGAATGCTCAGCGGAGTTGCTTCTCGCGATTATCAGCGACATCCTTGACCTCTCAAAAATTGAATCAGGTCGCTTTCAACTCAATGAGCAGTGGGTTAATTTAAGAGACACTGTCACTTTTGTTATTTCTCAACAAAAACAAATAGCTAAGAAGAAGAGCCTTCAATTTAAACTCAATTGCATGGTAACTACCGACAAACAGTTTTGGATTGACTCTACGCGATTATCTCAAATCCTGTTTAATCTTATTGGGAATGCAATAAAGTTTACTGATGAAGGAGAAGTAAAAGTTTCAGTATCTGAGCAAGACACCGAGCTTGTAATTTCAATATCAGACACCGGAATTGGTATATCTAAAGCCAAGCAAGAACATCTATTTACGGCATTTCATCAAGGTGATCGTTCCATCACGAGACGCTTTGGTGGCACAGGACTAGGGCTTGCAATAACCAAGCATTTAGTTGAAATGATGCGCGGCAAGATTATCGTTAAAAGTGACGAGCATGTCGGCTCAACATTTACTATTAAGATTCCCGTTTTAACTCGTTGCAATCAAAATCGTCCAGTTAAAATAGAAAACAACCAACCAACAAAAGCGATGGATCTTCTCGTAGTAGAAGATACCGAATCGAATCAGTTTGTAATAAAGCTCATTTTAAATAAGCTTGGTCATAATGTTCATATCGCAAGTCATGGAGCAGAAGCATTAACGTTCTTAGAGGAAAATGAGGATTTAATCGACCTGATTCTTATGGATGTCTCGATGCCAGTAATGGATGGGATTACTGCAACAAGGCTTATCCGAGATAAAGGCTTCAAGACTCCAATCATCGCATTAACCGCTCATGCGCTAGAAAGTGATAGAGATAAATGCCTTGACGCAGGTATGGATGGATTCATTTCCAAACCAGTTCGAAGACAAGATATCTTTGAAGCTATACAGCCATTTCTGTAAGTAGAAAAAGCATTAATATAGATCTTAACAATCGATAGATTATTAAGATCTATATTAAGTATTTTATGGTAAATAGCCATTATGTTTAATAGTTATGATGGAGACCTTAAATTTCAAATCCACAGGGGAATAGGAGTGCTCATTGGCAACATTTGGCGTACGAGCACATCTAATTTAACATAACACATATAATGCGCACTGTAATAGTGGTTCCTGTGGACTTGCAATCACTAAAGCCAATCCGGCACAAACCATTGAAATGCTTGATAATCCAAGTCCGTTATACTTTTTTGCAATGCTTTCCCACATGCTTTTTATCGCTGGATTTTCATTGCGATCAGCGTGACATCCTAGTAACGCGATCTCAGGGTCTATACCTGCGCCGTGTGCGAGAAAAACTGCTTCTTCATCAGTAAGTTGCCTAACACCTTTGCGAATTTTACTAATCTTCGGCGGGTCTAGATTCAAATCGTGCGCAACCTGCTTATCTTGTACGTAGTTTTTCGCCTTTTTGTAGGCGTTAATTAGTTCAGCTGTGTACATAAGAACCTCCATTTCTTCTCATTGTAGCCACAAAGTTGCCATAAATCGCATCTTGCAGTTGCCATTCTTCGCAACTAGGATTGCCATAAATCGCAATTAAGACCGCCTAGCTCTGGGCGTTTGCCCTTGACGCTTTCGCGCTTGGCTTTGGCGGTCGCTCTCACAACTAGTCAAGGTGTTGCTATGAAAAAACTTCCTACTGAAAATGCGATCATTATCGATACAGAAACTACTGGCTTAGGAGCTGACGCAGAAATTGTTGAGTTCACTGCTATCTGTGCTAATTCTGGCGAAGTTATCGTTGATGAACTTGTTAAACCAACGTGTTCGATTCCTGCTGACGCTACAGCTATTCATGGCATCACCAATGAAGACGTTAAAGACGCGCCCGACTTTCATCTGATGTTCTCCAACCGTTTTCTTCCACTTCTTAACGGTCGTCCCATCATCATCTACAACTCAGATTTTGATACACGCTTAATTATCCAGTCTTTGGATAAGCACTGTAACGCCGCTTACGTTCAATCCGTTCACGATTTGTTTTTCAAGTTCTGTGTTCCTCAGTGCGCAATGCTTTGGTACGCAGAGTTTTACGGTGTTTGGAATGAATATCATGAAGACTACAAGTGGCAATCTCTTACTAATGCCTGCGCCCAACAGCATGTTGATGTGTCCGACTTAATCGCACACCGAGCCCTGGCCGATTGTGAAATGACTCGTCGATTGATTCATGCCGTTAACTCAAAGATTGAATACCAAAACAATCAAAAGTGTGACCGCGTCACGGATTGTAAGGCGTAACCGATGCGTGAACTTGTTATTGATTTAGCGTCCGGCAAACAAGAATGGATTGATTTTGTTCCTGTCCATTCTTGGGCTTCATGTGAGCATATTCCTGATAACTTATTTGACCATCGTTTTGAGTACGTCGACCACAGATTCACAACACCTGAGGATTTCATTCCGTCGGCTGTGAAATCGGCAATGAGTGCGTCAATCTACTCACACGACTTGTCAGATTTTATTGAGCGCCCTACTTCTAACCCTTGTTTGGACTTGCCGAAATCATTACACCGTAACGGTGACTTCGCTCGACACATGACACGCGCTTACACCGACATTCTGAAAACACGCAACGCTTTGGAAGCCGTTCGCGCAGTTAACGAGGCTCACGACCGTTTGACTGAGCACGGCTACAGCTACGCGATGTCAGATGAACAAATTACCAATCTAGCTAAGCGCAAATCACGCGACTTTTCTCGCGTATTAAGTGCGATTCCGCTTGAAGAATCACAAGCGCGTTTTGATAAAGCGTGTCAGCTTCTTGATTCATTAGGCTTGGCATTCTCACCTGAGCAAATTCAATACGCAGAAAACAACTGTGAGCTTTTCGCATTGGTAAACCGTGCGCTTGATGAGCATTGGCTTGTTCGTCAGCTTCGCCGTAAATGTGCTTACGAGGTTGAATGTGTCGCGCGTGATTTAGCGCTTGTTCAACGTCGTAAGCAAGTTTACTGCTCGGATTTTTCTCTAAACCGTCAACGTGATCGCAATACGTCTAACCGTATCGCGCTAGAAAACACGATTGCTTACGATGAGGCTGACCCATCTAACTACTTCACACTCAGTGAGTTATCCGCTAAGTCGGTTTCTAACGCTGAGATTCGCCGCGCTGAAATGTTCGTTCGTCTGCGTGGCTTTGAGGAAATCGCTCAAGAGTCGAATCACGATGCGGTGTTCTTCACTGTGACGGCTCCGTCTCGTTTTCACTCTGTTTCTAAAGGCGACATCAACCCGAAGTGGCTTGAGGCTGGCAAGCCTGATGCGAAAGCGGCTCACGCTTATCTAATGGGCGTTTGGGCAAATCTTCGTAAGTCGATTGATAAGAGCAAAATCAAGGTTTACGGGATGCGCATTGTCGAGCCTCACCAAGACGGCACACCGCATCACCACTTGTTGCTGTTCATGGAGAAATCCGCACGCAAATTTGTGACGTCTGAGTTTCGTCGTCTTGCTATGGCTGACTCGCCAGACGAAAAAGGCGCAAAGAAAGCTCGTTTCAAAGCGGAGGTTATCGACTGGTCGCAAGGTTCAGCCGTTGGTTATGTCGCTAAGTACCTGAGCAAAAACATCGACGGTCAACACATCGATTCTGACAAAGGTTCGTCTTTGTCTGGCTCGGATGCGGCAGAACGTGTCGTGACTTGGGCGCGTGTGAATCAAATTCGTCAATTTCAATTTATTGGTGGTCCATCTGTCACGGTATGGCGTGAGCTTCGTCGTCTTCGTGATGAATTCAAAGAGGACGATGCTTTGTTTACAGATTTATCTCAAGACGAACATTTTCTATTAGAAAAGGTTCGCCGCTCTGCTGATGAGGGCGACTGGAAAGCGTTTTGTTACGCAATGGGCGGCGTGTTCGTTAAGCGCAAAGACCAACCAGTAAAAGCGGAATACTCCGTTTCAACCTCTATCGAAAAATTGATTGCTTCGGGCGGTGAATACTCATCGACTCGCTACGGTGATATGGCTCAAGCGCGTTTGAATGGCTTGATGTTCCATAAGATTTTTATCGCGACTCGCTTCCGTACTTGGAAGACCGAGAACAAAGAGCAATTCATCCGTGCTCAACAAGGCATCATGTCTAACGTGGTCGATTACTTTGATGCGCTAGAACGTGAAAAAGAGTACGAGCGTATGTATGACGACCTTTACGAGCAATACGAAAAGCACCTAGCGCTCTATGACGAAATGGAAGCGCTGTTGCTCACCGACCCTCAGGAAATTAATGCGTCGTGTTGGGTGGGCGCAGCCCCGCCCGACATGATGCATTAATTTCCCTTGGACTTGTGTCAATAACTGTCATTTCAATTTTCAACTAACCAACAACGTAAAAATAAGGGCAAAACACTATGAGAATGGAAGGTTTAATTCTAGATGCTTCAGACATCGTTCAAGAAACCAAAACAGACCGTAACGGCGAACAAAAGCAAAACGGCAAACTGCGTCTCATCACAACCAACCCAACAGACACCATTGAAGTGCGTGTCTCTCCTGAGCTTTGGGAAAACGGCAAGGCTGGCGAACTGCTCAAGCGCTGTGTGGGTAATCGCATGATGTTTGATGTGGAACACAAGAAATTCAGTTTTGGTAACGATGAGGGCAAGCACGTCTCTATCGACGGTTTCCACCTCTACGCCCTACCTCAATTAAACGAAAAGTAAGGGCTAAATCATGACCGAGACGCAATTTGCAGAGCTAATGGCTCGACTCGATAACTTTCAGTTGATGGTGTTCTTAGGCATTTGCTTCTTGCTAGTTGCGCTCGGTTGGATGGTCGGAGGGCAAAGATAAATGCTGTCATCAGAGTTCATTCTCGGCTGTTTCGCGACAGCCTTTATCCTTGGCTTCTCGATTGGCTTCCACATTCTCGGATTCAAGAAAGCGGCTGAGGTTTCAACTTCTTCATAAACATAACATAGGAAATAAGACTATGGAAAAGCAAAGCAAAGTACGCGCAGCAATGGCTAAGGCTGGCGCAGTAGTAACAGCAAAACGTGCGGCATTTGGTGGTGCACTTCTAACAGCGGCGTCTGGTGCTAACGCCGCACTTCCTGAGGTCGCTGCTAGCGCCTTTACTGAGCTTGGTAGTTATGTCACTGATATGCTCACCTCGACTTGGGGTATCGCTGTTCCACTAACGGTTGGCTTCATCGGCATCAAGCTATTCAAGAAAGGTGCAAACAAAGCAACGTAATTCTAACGACTGCTTTATACACCCATTGGTCAACGCCTCCGAATGGGGGCGTTTTTTATGAGGAAAATAAATGAGTATTAAACAAAGCATTGCGTCACTGGTTATTTTGCTGAGTGTTTCGTTTAATGCTTTTGCTTCTGATTATTTGAAAATTACCCAAACTGGCAACAACTCACATTTAGTTACTGGTTGTACTGGTATTTCTGTTGGGTCTGTAGTTGCTTTTGGCTCTCGCTCTTTGGGTAATAGTTACAATGGTGGCACTTGTACTCAATTGTCGGTTGGTACATCTGGAGTCAGTGTTTCTTGGAAATATGGTAGTAAAACCCATAATGGTTATATGTACGGCTCCTTGGTTTCATCTTGTCCTGATGGTGAACAACTAAACCCTGATACTGGCAAGTGTGAAGAACCTCCAGTTCCTTTCTGTGAGAGGCCTGACACTATAAATCAAATGAATCAGTTTAAAGATGCTTGTTTCGACAAGGGTTGGAACCCTGTGGTGTCTTGTACTGATTCAACTGAATCTTTAGAGATGTCATGTAACCCACCTCCAGAGCCTGAAGAGTGCACCCCTGATTCATCTGATTGGCCTGCATGTAAAGACCCAGAGCCTGAGGAATGTACACCTGATTCGCCGGACTGGGACCCTAGGTACGGTACGTGCTGTAGACCAGAAAACAACTGGTGTGACACACCTGAACCCGAATCTTGTGTTATTGGTGGTCCTAATTGGCCAGCGTGTGCGACTGATACCGATATCGACCCTCCAACAGGCGGTGATTTGGGCGACCCTGATAAACCAAGTGGTGGCGGTACTGGTAATCCTGACCCAGATAAACCTGAGCCTGATGTCGATAATACGAGTGATACCCTCGCCGCTATTAAATCCATGAACAGTGATTTGAATGCGCAGTTAACTGGCATCAATAACGATATGAACAAGAATCAGGCGGAAACTAAGTCCGCTCTTGATGCGCTCAAGGCGTCGGTTGATTTGAATACCGATACCGTTGTCGATAATGCAAACCATGTAGCAAATGCCATTCAAGGTCAGTCCGATATGCTGTCTGATATTGGCAATAATACAAATCGCTTGCTGACTTCGGCAAACAACCAGTTAAGTAATGGTTTTGGTCAGCTGTCTAGCGACCTTGGAGATTTGCAGGAAACCAACCAACAAGGTTTTGATGACCTTTTGAACAAGCTAGACGATTTAAAACAATGCGACCCTACTCCTGAGAATAGATTCTGTGAAAGCCCTCATGGATTGGATAGTAACTTTGTTGGTGATGCACTAACTCAAGCGGATTCGATTGTTTCTGGTGCTTTAGGCTCTTATGAATCGACGGTTGTTGGTGCGGCAAATGATTTGCTTGAAAAGAATATTACGGCTGAATCTGAGGCGCATATTACTGCGGTTTCTGATTCATTCCTTAACTTGCTTCCACAACCTAGCGAATGTATGCGGCTTTCTTTGCCAACACTCAATGGTGGGAACGTTTCAATCTCTTGTGAGTTCTCTCATAAGTTAAAAATGATCCTCTCCATTCTGATTTACATCTACACGATTAAGACGCTTGTTGAAATCCTGCTGACTGAGGTCACGCCTGTACCAAGTAACAAGCCAGGTTCGGGGAGATATTACTAATGATTCAGCTATTACCTATTGTTTCAGGCATTAGTGCGGCGTTGCGTTTACCTGCTTTGGTCGCGTTTATAGCACAAATAGCGACGACTCTGTTTGGTTGGTTCTTTATCGCCAAGGCGCGCAACGTCACGATTAACTTGGTGATTATTACCTTATTGATTGGGCTTACACTCGCGCTCACTCTTGCCATTTATACGCTTGCCACTGGGCTTTCTTACGTCACGCCTCCGTTTTGGTCACAAGCGGCGGGCATGTTTATCCCAAATAACGCAATTCCTTGCGTGAGTGCGATTTACTCGGCGCGTCTGCTGCGTTGGGTGTGGGAGTGGAAGTTCTACGCGATTGTGAGGGCGGCGTAATGGCATCGGTCTACTTTGTCACGGGTAAGCTCGGCTCAGGCAAAACGCTAACAGCAGTCGGTAAGATTCGCGAGGCGTTTATGCGCGGTGTGCCTGTAGCGACAAACCTCGATATCAACTTGAAAGAAATGCTTGGACGCGATAAGCGCAACACTCGCCTTTACCGTCTGCCGGACAAGCCTCAAGTGGAAGATTTGATGGTGATTGGTTCGGCAAACAAGAGCTATGACACCAAAAAAGACGGCTTGATTGTGCTCGATGAGTGCGGAACGTGGTTTAACTCGCGCACATGGAACGATAAGAATCGACAAAAGTTAATTGATCACCTTTTGCATATTCGAAAGCTTGGATGGGATGTGATTTTCATCGTTCAAGACATTTCGATTGTTGATAAGCAAGCGCGTCTCGCTCTGGCTGAACACACCGTTTTTTGTCGTCGTTTAGACCGTCTTCAAGTCCCTATCATCTCGACTGCGGTATCCGTTCTGACGCTCGGTCAACTCAAGTTGAAAATGCCTAAGCTGCACGTTGGCATTGTGAAGTATGGTGACAACGCTAACTCGCTCACCGTCGATAAATGGATGCTCTGGGGTACGGACTTATACAGCTCTTATGACACTAAGCAGATGTTTAGAAACAACTATGAGGACGGCGTTTTTTCAGTATTGCCGCCCTATTATACCCATGGACGTTACACTGTCCCGTATACGTTGAGAAATATCATGCGCATTACGAAAATCTATCTCCGTAAATACTCTCGATTCAGTGTATTTGCGGCAGGTGTCGCCGTCTCGTTTGCGGTGTTCACCTTAGTTGGCACACCGAACATATCGACGGAACCCGAAACGGCTCAAGCCTCGGAGCCTCGCGAGTCATTGAGTGACTTGCTCGACGGCTATCGAATCGAATCGTCAATGAATCCCCCAAATGTAGCCCCGTCTTTTGTGCTCGTTAAGGACGATGTGCGTCTGTCGTCGTCGCAACTATACGCAAAGGGCTTTACGGCTCAATCTAACGGCTCTTGCTCCATTACGGTTAGCGGCAACGGTCAATCATTCAAAGTCATGTGCTAGGGAATAAGGTGCGCTTTATGTCATGGATAATCGCAAAACTCACAGCTTGTCTTTCAAAAAAACAAAAAAAATCTTATTGTGCCGGAGGCTTATTATCAGCGCTCTCGTTGCTCACTATGCGCTGTGGTAAAGTTGAGAAACAAACTACGGCTTGTTCCAACTTTTCCACATCCAGCATTACCACCTTTCTGCTCGCGTGCACCCTGCTCAGCTCCCCTTCTTTTGCTGCAAGCTCTGCGCCTTTTGAGGCAAAGAACACACCGATTGGAGACTTTGCATCGTGGTTCTCGGTTCATACTGGGAATACGGTGGTGCTCGGTCAAGGTGTTACTGGTGAGGTCAGCTTTACCGCACCGGATTTGAAAGATGAGGACTATCCAGCCTTTTTCCTTTCCGTGCTTCGTGCGCATGGTTACGAGCTTACGCATGACCACGGCGTTTTTACCATCATTGCTGACGCTAACAAGGTGGAAACCTTCGAACCTTCTCAAGTGAAGCTGTACTTCTTTGAGAATGTTCGAAATACCAAGGTCGTTGATTTGATTTCTTCGATGCTTGCTGCAACGCAGAATCAAACACTGAACAATAAAGCAATTAAGAATTACAAGGTTGAGGTATTACCGACCACAAACAGCATTATCGTGACTGGCTCTGAGAACCAATTGAAGCACATTGATGTGCTCATCAAAGGGATTGATAGACCACAAAAGCAAGTCTTTATCGAGGCAGTAATTACCGAAACTGAGCTCGGTGATTCTCAGGAAGTCGGTGTAAATATGGATTTGGCACTGAGTGAGGCTGGCTTTGTTTCGCAGCCTACCGCAATTAAGAAAGCCGTTGATAACTTGTTGTTCTATGAGGGCGGTGATTTTAATGCGCTTATCAAAGCTGTATCAAAGAATCAGAATACCAAGCTCTTATCACGCCCAAACATGTTCATTATGGACAGGGAGCGCGGTTACATCACGGTTGGTCAGAACGTGCCGTTCCTCACTTCGTCTGAGGTAACTGACGGCGGTAATCGAGTCCAGCAAATTGAACGTAAGGATGTGGGTGTATCACTTGAGGTAGTACCGCATGTGATTGGTGATCATGTTGTGTTGCAGATAATGCAAAAATCCGATTCGGTAACGGATTCCTCTATCGCATCCGATATCATCACCAATACGCGAACATTGCAAACAGTGGTCAAGGTCAAAGACCGCCAAACGATCTCTTTAGGTGGCTTGATTTCTCAAGAGCAGCGAGACTCGGTAAGCGGTGTGCCTGTCTTGATGGATGTGCCTTTGCTTGGTGCTCTATTCCGGTCAGAAAAGACCAATACGGTAGATAAAGAACTTAAAGTAACGATAAGAACCACGATACTTTGAGTTAAAAGAAAAGCCGAACAATTGCTGTTCGGCTCTGCTTTAGCTGTACTGTAATACGCTTTCCAATTCTCTACACTTTATTATCGTGTCACGTTCTAATACGGTTGCGATATGTGTTTTGTCATAAGAGCTTTTAGCTTCAAACCGAAGCAACGGATGGTGTCCGTTAAGTGCATTGTTTACGTATATATCTCGTTCTTGTCTCTTCTTCTGTCTATGAGATGAATCATCTAGCTCGATGACCGCCAATACTTTTGTGTCTCTATCCGTTATCACGTAGTCCATTCTTTTAGCCCAAGTTCGAGAGTTATCTTTAAAATTGGTCGGTTGAACTAACGCCATCAATGAAACTTGGCTATGAATCACGTATTTATCAGGTATAAGCTCCTGCAACACCCTATAGAATTTGCGCTCTGTCTTGGTAGCCAAGTATGTACTTTTCTTGTGAGGTACAGAATTGGTCTTATTGCCAGTCTTCGGCAGAGGTACTTCGACTATCTTTGGGGTCTTTTCTACAACTTTGGGTTCAAAAGAATGCACGCTGTTCGGTCTTCTGATTGCTGCACCTTGTTCCCATTCGTTAAGCCTACGTTTAGGTTTCTTTCCCTTCTTTGTAAATAGATACACAATACACGCTAAGGATATAAGTATCAGTAATTCAGGCACTTTCTGTTCCTCACTCATAAAAAATGAGTGCATGGTAGCATATCATTTTTGTTCGGTGTGTAATTGAAATCAGCTTTTATACACCCCCGTAGAGCATTACGGGGGGAAATTACCACTCAGAAACTTGCTTTGTGCTCTGATATGAGAAAGTGTCAGTCGCTCTGTTGGCTTAAAGTTTTTTAGTCAGGTTTGCCATGCTGTCCTTTATTGTTCCCATATCAATACTAGAATTAACTTCATTTGAAGGTTGATGATTTTCACTCATTTCAATGCTGAGCAAATCTCGAACAATTTTCATTTTCTCATCAACTCTCATTTTGTAAACATCTTTTGTTTCCAAACCTTTTTCGATTAAATCAAATGATTGGCTTTCACTTATATGAGTCACTAAATACACGGTTTTCTTTAATCTTCTCATATCTTCAAGGTTATCTTTTAATAATGAGTAGAAATGTGCTAAACCTTTCCCTGCCAAACCTAGTAGACCTATATAAATTATTACTATTGGTGTTCTACTTAATATCAATTGATATATATCCTCACCTTTATTAAACAGCTCTGCCAAGTTATAAGCGCCTTCTATTAACTTATAAAATACCGCATATGATATAATGAGACCCAGTGTAAACAATGTCAGGTATAAGTAGTTTTGTTTTTGTATTTCCTCTTTGTATGTTACAAAGTCCTCACTATATTTACTTCTTTCTAATTCCAATCTTCTCAATTCATTGTTAATTTTTTCTTTATTTTCGTTCAAAGATTGTAAATTTTCAGCTTTAGATCTGATTGCCTTTTTGATGCTATCCGACTCTAACTCCAAGAAATTCAAGTCTTTTTTGACTTCGTCAGTGGATGCTTCTAAATTCAGTATTGTCGCCTTCTGGTCCTCAATCTTAGAGTTCAAATTACCAAGCTCTAACTTTTTAGTTTTGATTTCACTATCTATTTCTGACTTTTCTTCATTTGCATCCTGTATATCACTTCGCAAGCCATTCAACTTTCTAAGCTCTTCATTTGCTTCTTCTATCTCCTGATGCAACTGACCACTTTCATCCATAAAGTCGCCCATAAGCTCAGCGATATCTTCAGCACTTCTTCCGGTTATGCTTAATACAAATAATTTATCGTATATTTCATTACTAGATAATATTTTTATTTCTTTAACAAACCTTTTTATATCCCATCTATAGTAAGTAAGTGTTACTCCTGAAGGCTCTCTTTTTGAGTAAGGTATTTCTAATATATTCCCATCATAATCCTTAACCATTATGGATATTTTATGATTTTTTATACTTGAAACTTTCATTCTTAATGTAGAAACATAATATATTTCACCATCTAGAACAGTTAAGTCACCATTGCTATGGTCATAGTTCAATAAGTTTCTATCTGTTATTTTATATTCACCATCTTTATATTCATAAAATGCTTCCCCATTACTTTTAGGTTTCAAGATATATTGATTTCTAATATCTATTAATTTTTTATACATCATAAAATTCCATACACGACTCTTATCGAAAGAGTTTATCAGCGCATATGCCACTAATCCAACAGCCATTTGACGCAGTCTTCATTTATGAAGACTGCGTCATCTTATTTCATAGAGCTTAGAATCCGTGCAAACTTTAAAATCTTAGTTGATATCAAAAGGTCGGTTTCAGCCCCTATCTGTAAAAGAGCTATCCCGGTTACAATTTGCTGCGGCGTAACCAACTCTCCACTTGGTAGCTCCAACCTCTGACCTTGTATTTTGAAACCTTCCCAACTCGGGTCTTGACCTAGCTCTCTTCCTTTAACCATTCTCATTAACCGTTTACACTCAGGTGGAATGGTTTTCCCCTTATCCCATTCCTTGACTGTCCTCACAGTTTTTAAACAAAGTTCAGCAGCTTGTTCGACGGATAAACCACATTCAAATTCACGAAAAATATAGTTTTTAGTCATTTCGTGATACTTCATTGAATAGTCCCTCAAAAGAGAGACATTTTATAGGACTAGCATATGCAATCGCATTCAACATAAGCAGATATAATGCGCACTGATATAGGGGTTCCTGTGGACTTGCAATCACTAAGGCTAATCCAGTGCAAGCCATTGAGATTCCTGACAATCCAAGCCCATTAAACTTTTTTGCAATTCCTTCCCATACTGATTTTATCTGCGGATTATTATTGCGAGATGATTGGTTTATGGCTCACCTGTAGCCTGCATTCCCAACCAATTACACGAGAGCCACTTCATTTTCATCTAGTTCATCGAGTCTGAAAGCTTTGCGCTCTTGCTGCCCGATGCTTCTAATCAACATTGCAATCACGAACCTGTGGCTATATGAAGCCGAATATACTTTTCTGGATATTTATAACGATAGTGTTTTCCTTTCCTCAAGTTGGATTTCACATACCGACAAACTTTTTTGTCACCACTACTGGTTACTCTTTTTATTACTGCTTTTTTACCTTTGTGTTCCATCTCTATCATGACATCACAATAACCTTGGTAGTCATCAAATTTATTGTCTGCTTTCCTTTGAATCTTAGTTTTAATCTTTTTAGCCAATGGATTCGTTTCCGAGTCGTCAGACAAAGCTGAAGCACTTACAAAGAGAAAGATCATTAAAGTTACAACGTATCGCATAGTTTAAGTCCGTTTATCTTATTGATTAATCAATGATAAATAATTTTTCTATAGATACGAAAATGGGACGCTATATTGCGTCCCATTTAACACGATTAAGTAACTGATATGTAATTAAGCTCGCTTCTTGCCTTTGCTCGCTTTGAAACCTTGATGCGGAAAAACGTTGCGAATCCGCTGTTGGATTTTTTTGGGAACGTCCTTGGAAAAGCTCAAACGCATGCCAGTTCGTTGGCTATATACCTTCATTTCACCACTAAAAGGATTATGTTCACTAATATCTTGTAAGTTATGTTTGAAAGAAGGTGGTAGATGCCCTTTTACGTTACTGATATGGCCGTTATCAAACTTTACTTTTAGCACTGGTCTATCAACTGCGATCAACCAAAAGATTACGATGGCAGCAATTAAGATTACATATAACATTTGGCACTCCCTATCCTAGCTAGATAGCAATTTACTCAAATCCTCTTTGATCGAGGTAACTTTTTGACTCGCTTTTTCACTTCTCGATGCTTCAGAAAGTAGATATTCAATTGCGTCAGATAATGTACAACCGAGCTCGTTTGCTCTGCTAGAAAGCTTTTCCCAAACTCGATAATCTAAATCAATGGACTTTTTCTTTGTATGGACTTGCTCTGCATTGAAATGACGCTTCCTTTTCGCTCGGATAGCCTGCTTGAGTTTGTTGTCCAACTCTTCTGACATGTGGTTTTCTATCCAAGCCAAGACAAGTGTAGGCTCGTGTTCAAGGCGTTTTAGCTCTGCAACCGCGGCATCTGCTTCACTTGTATCAATATGTCGGGTAATCGCTTCACCATCTTTCCATTTCTTGATGAGATACTTCCATTTCCACCCACACTCTAGATTCTCAAGCTGCTGATATTTCATTTATTCCGACCCATAAACATAACCTAGTGACAGCGTAACCCAGATAATTTACTTGGGCAAATAAAACTCTTAGAAGTATCGATGTTGATCACTCATTTGTCTAAGTATTGTTCATTGAGTGTTGAATGCCGTGAGCGAACAAAATTGGTGCTAGGGTGTTATAGTCCATTTCGTTATAATGTCGGCAAGATTGAATTACGATGAATTTTAATGAACCAACTTAATTGGCAAGACGTAACACCTTCACTTGAACAGTACGAAGCACTTTTAAAGTCTGCACCTTCGTTACCAAAGAAGTCTTTTACTGATCTTCAACCGAGGATGTCGGCAACGATATCTCGCTTTTCCAAAATGTCGGGATTGACACGCGTGCTACTCATTAACTGCGTCGATAATTCTGTCTATAGAGAGTTCATCAGTAAAGCTCTTCAGAGTCATTCTAACGCTGCGATTGTTTTGTCGGAATCACTTGATGCCAAACGTTTATTTGACCGTTACAGTGTTGATGTAAGTGGTGATATTGCCTTCCAACCTGGCTTGATTTCACAAGCTGACGACGGTTATTTGATTGTACCTGCTAATCTCATTCTGGCTAACCCGGGACTTTGGCCGAATATAAAGTCTGCAATTCAACAAAACCTTATCGAGCCACTGAACCTAAGCCCTACTCGCTTACCTACTTCAGTACCGCCATCTAAAGCTTATGATGTAAAACTGATTGTAACTGGGGAAAGAAGTCAGTTAGCAGAGCTAGAATATATCGACGAGGACTTTTGTTCAGGCTTTGCCATGTATACCGAAGTTGAAGAAGATATTCATTTGTCAGAGCAGAATTTGACAGATTACTTTGGTTTGGTGAACTGGATATGTTCTCAATATCAGCTGCCTCACTTAACGGAATGTGGCTTTAGAAGACTGTTGCTAGCTGGTATGAGATTTACTGAAGATCAACATTATTTGCCGTTAGGTGTAATGTGGCATTCTCAACTTCTAACACTTGCCAGCCAGTTCAGTGATGGCCAAACATTAGATTACGAGTCATTAGATAAAGCGATTGACGACAAGTATTATCGCGAATCCTATCTTCCTCAGCGTGCCGTGTACGATATTTTAGATGGACAAGTCATTATTGAGACAACTGGGGAACAAGTTGGTCAAATCAATGGCCTAACCGTCATCGATATGGCTGGACACCCTGTCAGCTATGGTGAGCCTGCCAGAATATCGTGTGTAATTCACTTTGGTGATGGCGATGTTTCCGATGTTGAGCGCAAAGCTGAGCTTGGAGGCAATCTACATGCGAAAGGCATGATGATTATGCAAGCTTTCTTAAGCTCTGCTCTAAAACTGGATGAACCACTGCCTTACTCCGCCTCGATCGTATTTGAACAGTCTTATAGTGAAGTTGACGGTGACAGCGCATCTCTCGCAGAACTTTGTTGCTTGGTGAGTGCGTTATCTGAATCTCCAATTAATCAACAAGTTGCGGTTACAGGAGCCGTCGATCAGTTTGGTCGAGTGCAAGCAGTCGGTGGCTTGAACGAGAAAATTGAAGGTTTTTATCAGGTTTGTAAACATCAGGGTTTTACGGGAAATCAAGGCGTTGTCATGCCGAAATCAAACCTTAAACACCTTGCATTACATAAAGATGTAATAGAAAGCATTAAAAATGGTGAGTTCCATATTTGGTCCGTCTCTACGGTAGATGAAGCTATTCCGATTGTTATGAATAAACCCTTCAGAGGCGAAGACGATAGCATTATTGGCAAAATAGCGGAACGTATTGAAAACTTTGAAAGACATGAGCATCCAGAAGGAATTGTGCAGCGCATCAAAAACTGGTTTGTCTAGTACTGATCGGAGTTGTTTAGCGTACACGTGTTCACTAAGATGCAGCTATCAAAAATTGGAGTAATTGATAATGCAAAACAAACGTGATTCTTATAACCGTGACGATCTACTTGCTTCTAGCCAGGGTGAGCTATTTGGACCAGGTTACCCTCAGCTTCCTGCACCAAACATGCTAATGATGGATCGTATTACTAAAATGTCTGAGACAGAGGGCGATTTTGGTAAAGGTTTGATCTTGGCGGAATTGGATATTACTCCAGATTTGTGGTTCTTTGATTGCCACTTCCCTGGTGACCCGGTAATGCCTGGCTGTCTTGGCCTTGACGCGATGTGGCAACTTGTTGGCTTCTTCCTTGGCTGGGTTGGCGGTAAAGGTAAAGGTCGCGCTCTAGGTGTTGGTGAAGTGAAGTTTACAGGCCAAATCTTACCGACGGCGAAAAAAGTAACCTACGAAATCCATATGAAACGCGTCGTAAACCGTAAGCTAGTAATGGGTTTGGCTGACGGTCGTGTATGCGTAGATGGCAAAGAAATCTACGTTGCGAAAGATTTGAAAGTTGGTTTGTTCCAAGACACTTCAAACTTCTAATCACGACTTTAATCGATTTATAAAGGCTCCTATTTAGGGGCCTTTTTGTTTGCCTAGTCTATAAATGTAGAAAAGGCTCCGTAGAGCCCTTTCGAATCCTTCTTTTTGTATGTGGAGAGTTTATTTGTAGAGACCAGATTGTCTTTCATCTCTGGCATCACGCCAACCACCTAACCAATACGACCGAGCATCAACTTGTTGATATGGGCAAGCCTCTTGAGACCTTCCATTCAACCCAGCTTTATAGCCTTGAGATTGAGCTCGTTCTAGGCGATCACGCTTTTGTCTCTTCATAGTTAATTCCTCATACAGGTCCATTTACTAACGTACAGCTGTTATTGTGAAACTTTGATGGAGTTTTTATGACTCCACTTATAAGAATCGATCAAGTTGAGTGATTTCTCAAGGCATAAAAAAAGCAGAGGCTCAAATGTGTGAGCCTCTGCTTGATTTAAAAATTACTGACGATTTTTGACTATTTTCTACGGAACCCAAACAATCCAAGCATGGTCAAAGCTAACCAACCAAGGCCTGCACCTTGACGCTCTGTTGTCGTTGAGTCAACGCTTCGAGACACAATGTCCTTCTCAGTCGCACCTGCAATAGGCACCAATTTTACAGCTACGATTTGTTCATCAGAACTACATGTCGCATTGTTTGCTGTTGTACTGTAACCGCCAGCACATTTCATCGCGGTACCAGAAATCACACCTGCATCGTTGATATCGGTTGCGTCAAGAATACGGAACTGGTTGTTTTGTTCAGAGTAGTCACCGCCATTAGTCAAACTATCTAGGAACCAAGCTTTTCCATTAAATAGTGTTGAAGCACGTTCACTAGTCTCACCACCTACACTATATGGGTAGATAAAACCGCGCTTACGACGTGGCTTACCATCGTCTTCACGTGTCGTTTCCGCATCGAGCTGTCCGACAATTTCATTGTAAGAGTTGATCCCGCCCATCTTACCGCCCGCACCGCTAAAGAAAATACCTGTAGTTGGGTAAAAAGCGTTAATAGAATCCTTACGAACATCATTTACGATAAAGAGACGATTTGGAGCAGAGCCCGTTGGCATTAGATATCCGCCGGAACGTTTTGCTTCACCAATAGCAACAAAATTTGAGTTAACATCGGTTAATCGTGAGTTTGTATGAACCGTATCATCACCTTCACGCTGTCTAGCTCCTACAACAACTTTGTTTTTCCAAGTTGCGTTTTCAACGCTACCTTCTGCCTCTAGTGTTCCGACAAAAACAGTAGCATTCAGATAGTTATCATCACTGTATGTGTTGTAACCCACGCCGTAAACCGTTGTTCCATCTGTGACAAGGTCACGCATGCTTCCTTGAGCCAGTCTTTCTCCATCTTTAGATGTGCCACTTGGCCAAGCCAATTCACTGACGGTTCCACTTTGATCCCAAATAGCTGCTTTCGATGTGTGGTGAGCGCCATTGGTATTACTTGCTGTTCGAGATACACTACCAACGGTAAAAGTGCCATCGGTTTTCCAAGCGTGGCTTTGCACAACGCTTGCGTCGTTATCACCTGTAACAAAATTTGGTTCAACAGGTGCTACGACGGTATTTCTTGTTTCCAGTGTCGACTTGTTTTCACTGTTGACTTTACTTTGATTACCGACAGCGGCACCATCTTCGGTAAGCTGATTGATAACATTGTTATATTCATTTTTATAAGCAGCAGAATCGCCTTCTACAAATGCTAACGCATTAGAAGTAAAGTCTTTACTACGCTCTTTGTTCCATGGGGTCCAGTTTACAGAAGCCCAAGAGTCACAAGTAGAATAGCGAAGCTGGTTATAACAGTAACGTTCAAAATCTTTGAGTTCTTGGATGTAATAAAAGCCCGCGTCCAATCCAAATGGAATTTCCTCACGATAGCTATTTCCATCCACGGCTTGTGTTGCTGAAATAGGTGTTGTGCGAGTTTCCATCGCAAGCTTAAATTGGTCTGGTGTACAGTTTGCTGCCGCATCAAAACAGCCCAAAGCGAAAGGGGAACCTGTTGAAGGATCTGTACCCGCATCACCTTGCTGAATTGCAACCCCATAAGCCGTTTGGTAGTCACCGTTTGAGCCATGATCCTGAGGTGAAACCTCAACCACTTGATACAATGCCGCCTGTGCGTTCATTGTGGTACCAACCATCATTGCAATGGCGGTCAATTTGAATTTATTACTACAATTCATTGAATTCTTAACTATCCTGTTGCATTGCTTCGAGTTCTTCCCATCTCTCGAATGCGATTTCCAACTCCTGCTCTAGTGCAGCAAGCTGTTCCAATACCGGCTGAGTTTGCTCTACAGGTTTAGCAAAGAACTCTGGATCGTTCACTTGCTCCTGAAGGCCCTCGATATCCGACTCTAATTGTTCTAGTTTAGCTGGTAGAGCTTCTAATTCTCTTTGCAGCTTATACGATAACTTCTTCGAGTTGTTCTTAGGTTGGGTTGTTTTGGGAGTTTCCTCAACCACTTTTTCTTTTTTCGCTGGCTTTTCAACCGCTTGACGAACCGCCAATACCTGTTCACGCTGCTGTCTTGCATCGTGATAACCACCAACAAACTCTTCAATCACTCCGTTTCCTTCGAAGATCCAGCTTGTGGTAACAGTATTATCAACAAACTCTCGGTCGTGGCTAACTAAAAGCAACGTGCCCTGATAGTTGGCAAGCATTTCTTCTAAAAGTTCCAACGTTTCGATATCCAAATCGTTGGTTGGTTCATCAAGAATAAGTAAGTTGTTTGGTTTCAACAAGATACGAGCTAGCAGTAATCGGTTTTTCTCACCACCAGAGAGCGCCTTAACCGGGGTTCTTGCGCGCTTAGGTGCAAATAAGAAGTCTTGAAGATAACTCAGCGCATGACGCTGACGTCCCCCAACCATTACTTCTTGTTTCCCATCCGCTAAGTTATCGATCACTGTCTTTTCTGGATCCAAAATCTCTCGGTACTGATCAAAGTACGCGACTTCTAATTTTGTTCCGCAGTGTAAACGACCAGACTGCGCTTCCAATTGCCCTAATAGCAATTTAAGTACCGTACTCTTACCGCAGCCATTTGGTCCGATAAGTGCAATACGGTCACCGCGCATAATGTTAAAGCTAAAGTTGTCGACGATTGTCTTGCCTTCGTAAGCAAAAGATATGTTTTCTGCTTCAAATACAATTTTCCCTGAACGTGAAGCATCATCGATATTAAGGTTAACTTTGCCTTGGACATCCCGGCGATCGCGACGCTCTTCACGAAGTTTCTTCAATGCGCGTACACGACCTTCATTTCGAGTTCGGCGTGCTTTAATGCCCTGCCGAATCCAAACTTCCTCTTGAGCAAGCTTTTTGTCGAATTCAGCATTCTGCATTTCTTCAACGCGGAGCATCTCTTCTTTTTCTTCTAGGTAGTTGTCGTAATCACCAGGGAAAGAAGCTAATTGCCCGCGATCTAAATCAACAATGCGTGTTGCCATTGATTTGATGAACGCACGGTCGTGAGAAATAAAGATGATCGAGCCTTTGAAGTCTTTTAAGAAGTTCTCTAACCATTCGATAGTTGTTACATCAAGATGGTTTGTTGGCTCATCAAGAAGCAATACATCAGGGTCACAAACCAGCGCGCGAGCCAAAGCAGCTTTACGCTGCCAGCCACCGGATAAATCGGTTAGTTTAGTTTCTGGACTTAGTTTTAAAGCACCAAGTACGTTCTTGACACGGTCATCAAAACGCCAAGCATTAGAATGGTCAAGCTGCTCTTGAACCTTGGCTAAACGGTTGATGTTTTTCTCACTCGGGTCTTGAGCAACAAGATCGAGAAGATCGTGATAGATCTTCAGTTGTTCGCCGATTTCAGCCAAACCGCCAGATACGTATTCGTAAACCGTACCCTCTTGATTACGCGGTGGATCTTGTTCAAGTCGAGAAACAACGACGTCTTGAGTGATTTGAATCTTGCCGTCGTCCAACAAAATGTCGCCGGCAAGCACTTTCATTAACGTGGACTTACCTGCTCCGTTGCGACCCACTAAACAAACGCGTTCGTTTTCTTGAAGAGCGAACTCCGCTTTGTCCAGTAATGGGTGGTCACCAAATGCAAGTTGTGCGTTATGAATGGTAAGTAATGCCATTATTATCCAACCAATGTGTGAGTTGTTCTAAGTCAAACGGCCAGTTCAACTCAGAATCTTGATACTTTAATACGGGTATTGTGACGCCGTAACGAGAAAACAGTGCATCATCGAACGCAATATCAATGATATCTGTTTGCTCGGCCAAACCAATTTGGTCTACTAGAGCAAATGCCATCTCACAAAGATGGCATCCCTCCGTGCTATACAATATCAGCACGTATTAATCCTTTTGTTTATACTACGCGTGCGTTACTAGCCAACAGTTATGAATCTGTTTATTACGCGCAAAATCTAATGGTAACGTTTGAGAAGAAATATTCTGAGCCTTCAAACCAAGTTCAGCCAGCGACTCTTCATCCATCTTGAAGTGGCGCTTGTTATTCGAGAATACGATAGTGCCTTCACTTCTTAGTAAACGTTTAAGATTCTTCATCAGTTTAATGTGATCACGTTGTACATCGAATGATGTTTCCATACGCTTAGAGTTAGAGAACGTAGGTGGATCAATAAAGATCAAGTCGTACTCACCTTTCGCGTTTTCTAGCCATTGCAAGCAGTCTGCTTGTTCATAGCGATGCTGACGTCCTACACAGCCGTTAAGCTGCATATTGTCTTTCGCCCAGTTCAAGTAGGTATTTGACATATCAATAGTCGTTGTGGAACGAGCGCCACCAACCGCTGCGTGAACCGTCGCACTCCCAGTATATGCAAACAAGTTTAAGAAATCTTTACCTTGCGCCATTTCACCTAAGCGACGACGAGTGATCTTATGATCCAAGAACAAGCCAGTGTCTAGATAGTCATGAAGGTTTACGATCAGCTTCACACCGTACTCGTTTACTTCAAGCGTCTCTGATACCTGACCTAATTTTTGGTATTGGCTGCGACCCTTCTGCTTTTCACGAACTTTAAGTACTACTTTGTTCGCCTCTACACCTGTCACCTGAATCGTTGCACGAATGATATCCGTTAGGCGACGTTTTGCTTTTTCTTCTGGAATGTTTTTTGGCGCAGCATACTCTTGAATTACGATTTGATCGCCGTATACGTCTATCGCCACATTGTATTCAGGAAGATCAGCGTCATAGATTCGGTAGCAATCAAGCTTCTCTTTACGAGCCCACTTGCCAATCTTGCCAATGTTTTTCTTTAAACGATTTGAAAAGTCTGGTGCGATTTGAACATTAGTATCAGCACCCTTCACCTCATCAGCACTGCGCTCTGCAATACTGTAGTTCTTTTGGTGACAAGGTAACGCACCATTATTCAATTTAAATTGTTTATCAGCACGCATACGAAGACAGCTCAGCAGCTCGTCTGAACTCGAGAAGATAGAGGCTTTACATCCACCAAACTCAGATTTTAGCTGTCCACCAAATGCGGTGTAGAGCGCAATTAGCCCCGGCTCAGTTCCTAGACGTTCACCGTAAGGTGGGTTTGAAACGATAACACCGTGTTCGAATCCTGCAGGACGAGTAATGGTTGCAGCATCACCTTGTGCGAACTCAATCAATTCTTCAACGCCTGCTCTGCGCGCGTTTTCTTGAGCAACTTTTAATACTTTAGGGTCGTTATCGAAGCCAAAAAACTTAGCGTCAACTTTCTTGACACCTCGTCTAGCTTGAACATTAGCCTCTGATTTAATCTCTGCCCAAGTCTCTGGTTCAAAGTCTTCCAACACTTCGAAACCCCATTGCTTTCGCTTAACGCCAGGAGCCATGTTGGCAGCCATCATCGCAGCTTCAATAAGCAAAGTACCAGAACCGCACATTGGATCGAGTAATGGTTGATGCCCATCCCAGCCACAACGCATGATAATCGCAGAAGCAAGCGTTTCACGTAACGGGGCACGACCCGATTCTGGTCGGTAGCCACGCTGATGCAAACCACTGCCTACCATATCGATCCCAAGCAACGCTTTATCTTTATGCAAACGAACGTGAATACGAACATCTGGGCGTTCTTTACTGATGTTGGGACGCGGCAAACCTTTATTTTCAAAGCAATCTACGATGCCATCTTTGACTTTCATCGCACCGTATTGGCTATTTCTGATCTCACGGTTTGTGCCGTTAAAGTCCACAACAAAACGTTTAGAGCTATGAAATTGGTTAACCCAGTTAATAGCAGATGTAGATAAATACAAGTCCATGTCGTTGTTACACGTGAACTCAGATAAAACACGTACAAATCGAGACGCTAAACGGCTCCACAAACAACAGCGATAAACCTGTTCGTTTGTCGCTTTAAATTTTACGCCTGCCTGTACTGGTTTCGCATTTTCAATGCCTAGTTTAGTCAGTTCTTCAACAAGCAAATTTTCCATGCCATTTGAAGTTACCGCGAGATATTGATTCATAGTGTTCTTTCGCTGATAAAAAATGGCTTCAATTATACCTGACTTTACGATCAATGCCTCGTTTTTAAAGGAATTTCCCCACCTGTTAGTTCAAATCATCACCAACAAAATGATCTGAAACTTTCAACATCTTCAATTTGAGTATTTTTTATTCACGAACGAAATTTTGTTCCCTTGGAAAGAAGTGAATACTTATTTACATAAATTTTGGTATATACCAGGCAATGATTGTTGATGTAAGTTACTTACATTTTTTCCTTATAGGGGAATAAATGGGGTCATTTTAAGCGCTAGGTTGCCTAGTTAAGGGAGTCATCAGATTGAAATAAGTAAAATAAAAGTGACCAGCTTCATGTTTGCATGCATAGAAAACATACAGTTTCATGGCTGATGGGGATCTAGTATCAAAGGAAAGGACAAAAAAAATCGACCTAACGAGGTCGACTAATGCAAACAAAGGAACGAAATAAAGAAAAAATTAAACAGGTTTACCCCACCATTGCCATAGGGGTTATTGCAAAGAGGTGATTTGCACAAGCCATGCGGTCATGCATTACTTTAATCGGCTGCCCAAACTGAAGCGCCTTATTGCCATCAAGCACAAACGCTTCTTGGTTAACATAAGCACATAAGCTCGACGTCTCGCCTGGTTCTAACACGATGAACATGCCATCAGAATATTGGTTTGTTAGAAAGACCATGTCCCCTTCTTCAGGCTCGTAACCTGAGGACTGTGCGTCAAAGAACCAGCTTTTAGGCTGTACAGGTTTATGAAAGCGCTTTGCCGCAACACAATACAGTGTTAACTCAGCTTGGCGGTATTCACTGATGTCGAGGCATCGAATACGTTCATTAAACGTTTGGAATGCACTGGCGTCATCAACGGTAAATTCATTGTTTGAGAAGGCACAGTTAACCAACAATTTTCGGGATAAATTGGTTTGGAAAATCATTTCCTCCCCCAGATCCAGCATTAAGCAAGCTTTTTGCTCGTCAAAATACCAATTCCATTTGTCGCTGGGTTTAAGCATTATTCCGTTCTCTCTTGACTAGTTAAATCAGTGGTAAAGAGGTAAGACGCTTAATTACCTACTCGTGATTTTTAAATTTTACAAACGAACGGATAAAAAAAAAGAGGAAACAAAGTCCTCTTTTTTATGTAATAGCTACTGATTTTTCAGTGGTTTTTGATGTGTATGTTAAAGATTCTTAACAATATCACGTACTAGGCCTGGGCCGTGGTAAATAAAGCCGGTGTAGACTTGAACAAGTTTAGCGCCTGCCATCAGCTTTTCTTTGGCTGCAACATAGGAATCCACACCACCAACACCGATAATTGGAAGTTTGTCTCCTAGCTCTTCATGAAGCTTACGTACGACTTCCGTAGAGCGTGATTGCACAGGGCGACCACTTAAACCACCTGCCTCATTGGCGTGTTTCATTCCTTCTACGATCGTGCGATCCAGAGTTGTGTTAGTCGCGATCACACCATCTATATTGTTTTTCAATAAAGAATCGCAGATTTGGCAGATTTCTTCGTCACTCAAATCAGGCGCAATTTTTAATGCTAGCGGGACGTATTTGTTGTATTTCTCTGAAAGTTCCGCTTGTTTCGCTTTTAATTCAGAAAGTAGTTCATCAAGCGCTTCACCATATTGAAGTGAACGAAGACCCGGAGTGTTTGGTGATGAGATATTAACCGCAATGTAGCCTGCGTACTCATACACTTTCTCCATACAAATCAGGTAGTCCTCTGCCCCTTTCTCAATTGGTGTGTCTTTGTTTTTACCAATATTAATTCCGAGAACACAGTTGAATTTTGCTTGCTTTACATTCTCGACCAAATTATCAACGCCTAGGTTGTTAAAGCCCATGCGATTGATGATACCTTCAGCTTCGACTAAGCGAAATAAGCGTGGTTTATCATTCCCTGGTTGCGGACGAGGTGTTACTGTGCCAACTTCGACAAAGCCAAAGCCCATGGCATCAAATGCTTCAATGCATTCACCGTTTTTATCTAAGCCAGCCGCAAGACCTACTGGGTTACGGAATGTTAGTCCCATACACTCAACTGGACGAGTTGGTAATTGTTGGCGGTAGAAGAGATCAAGTGGTGTGCCGTTAAAGCGTTGGAAGTTCTTGATTGCAAGATCGTGTGCCTTCTCGGCATCGAGTTGGAAAAAGCCAGTTCTGGCTAGACGGTAAAGCATTGTGCCTCCGAAAGAAAAAAGCCCCGTATAAACGGGACAATATTATTTACTGTTTTTCATCGTAATTCAATGAAAATGAATGTATTAAGTAAAAACCTATATCTTTCTAATATTTTCAAATATAAAACAAACAATTAGAGTAAGATTTCAACAATAAAATTTATAACTAACCACCCTAAAGCAATCGATTTCAGCCTATTTTAACTTCCCCGTGCCGTTACGCTGTAACTCACTCGGCGCTATAATAGAAGAGATGAGCAACAAAAAAGCCTCGCTAAATAACGAGGCTTTTACTTACAATTTGACTAACTCATCTACTCTTTCGACGAACAGTTGAGATTCAAGAGTACTAATTCTCGAAGTGCTACAGAAAACTTAGCAAATTCGTGGACAGAGCCAACTTTGAACTCATTCAAGATGCTTTCCCAACGGTGCAGTGATTGCTCGTTAGTTTCCATCCAATCTTCTAACGCTTTCATCACGTCTAGCTCTTCCGTTGCACAGCCGCAATTTAATACCTGAGCCGTAAGTTGACGTTGTTGCCAGTCCAGATCTTCTCGGAATGCAGCTCTTGCCAGTGCCTGCCAGTTATTATCAACGGCTTGGCTGTTAATTTGCTTCAAGAACCAGTGTAACGACAAACGGTCACCTAAGTTAAAGTAGAGCTTCGATGCTTGCTCAACCGTTTTACCTGTTTCACTCGCCACTGATGAGATATCCAGTGCAGATTGTAAGCTGGATAAACGAGCGACTTGATGTGCAAGTTTCTCTTCTACCCCTTTCTCAATCCACCCTTGAGCAAGTTCATTGTGTTCTTCTACTTCAGACTCAACCAGCATAGTGTCTAAGGTTTCAGTGATAACATTGACATCTTGCTTGTAGATAGCAATCAGCTCACCAACTGTGCATTTACCACTGCGGTTGCGAAGCAACCAACGTGCAATTCGACGTAGTGCTCGACGAACATAAAACATGATTTCGTACTGAGCTTGAGCTGTGGCGGTATTATCGAGTTCACGAGTCTGCTTAAGAATTGCTTCTAGATCGAAAATTTCACGAGCCGCACTGTATGCGTTAGCAATATCGACAACACTTGCACCGGTTTCTTCTTGCAAACGAGTGACGAAATTACAGCCCATTTCATTAACCATCTGGTTAGCCAATGCTGTAGCGATAATTTCAGCTCGCAGTGGGTGATTAACCATTTGATCTTTATAGTTACGTCGTAACGCACTTGGGAAATATTCAACAAGCTGTTTCGCATGGAATTCATCATTCGCGATTTCATCCGTAACAAGTTGCTGTTTAAGTACCATTTTACCGTAGGCAACTAACACTGATAGCTCAGGGCGAGTCAGACCTAGTCCCTGTTTTTCACGCTCGATTAGCGTTTCATCATCAGGGATGTATTCGAGAGCACGATCCAAGTACCCTGCTTTTTCCATGGTATGGATGAATCGAATTTGTTCCTTAA
The DNA here is from genome assembly GCF_000024825.1 of Vibrio antiquarius. NCBI lineage: Bacteria > Pseudomonadati > Pseudomonadota > Gammaproteobacteria > Vibrionales > Vibrionaceae > Vibrio > Vibrio antiquarius. The sequence continues at coordinate 2,020,581 of NC_013456.1, read as the reverse complement.
CAATGCCAACACCTTGCTGTTCAGTCACGGAGATCGACTCCGACTGACGGTAAGCATCATCTAAGACAATTTCACCCACTTCGTCTTCCATAGACTCTAGAATTTGGTTACGTTGCTTAACCGTAAGATCGCCATTTGAAACCAGTCCATTAAGGAAGATCTTGATGTTGACTTCATTATCCGAACAGTCAACGCCACCCACGTTATCAACGAAGTCTGTGTTCACTCGGCCGCCAGTCAGTGCGTATTCAATACGACCAAGCTGAGTCATACCCAAGTTACCGCCTTCGCCAACTACTTTTGCTCTTAAGTCACGGCCGTCAATGCGTAGCATGTCGTTAGCACGGTCACCAACATCCGTATGAGTTTCTGTCGAGGCTTTAACGTAAGTGCCAATACCACCATTCCAAAGCAGATCGACTTTCATTTTCAAGATCATCTTAATCAGATCATTAGGCGCTAAAGATGCTTTCTTAGTACCTAACATTTTCTGAATTTCTGGTGTCAACTGGATCGATTTTGATCGACGAGAGAAGATGCCACCACCTTGAGAGATCAAATCTTTATTGTAATCTTCCCAGCTTGATCTTGGCAGATTAAACAAGCGGTTACGCTCTTCCCAGCTGGTGGCTGAATCTGGATTTGGATCAATAAAGATGTGCATGTGGTTAAAGGCAGCTTGCAATAGAATGTGCTTCGATAACAGCATACCGTTACCGAACACGTCACCTGCCATATCACCTACACCGATTGCGGTAAAGTCAGTGGTCTGGCAGTTGATGCCCATTTCACGGAAGTGACGCTTAACAGATTCCCAACCACCTTTTGCAGTGATACCCATCGCTTTGTGGTCGTAACCATTTGAACCACCTGAAGCAAATGCGTCACCTAACCAGAAGTTGTACTCTGCAGAAACAGAGTTCGCTAGATCTGAGAATGTTGCTGTGCCTTTATCTGCAGCCACTACTAGGTATGGGTCATCTTCGTCATGGCGCACAACGTTTTGTGGTGGCACGACTTCACCTTCAATGATGTTATCTGATACATCAAGTAGCGCACGAATAAATCGTTTGTAACAACGTTGGCCTTCAGCAAAGATCTCATCACGGGTTGTGAGAGATGGCTGGCGTTTACAAACAAAGCCGCCTTTTGCACCCACAGGTACGATAACGGTGTTCTTAACTTGCTGAGCTTTTACGAGACCAAGAATCTCTGTACGGAAATCTTCTTGACGATCTGACCAACGTAAACCACCACGAGCCACTTTTCCGCCACGAAGGTGAACACCCTCAATATCTGGTGCGTACACAAAGATCTCGAACGCGGGTACAGGCTGCGGAATCTCTGGAATATCGCTCGGTTTCATTTTCAAAGATAACCAAGGCTTAGGTTGCTTGCTTTCGTCTAATTGATAGTAGTTAGTACGAAGTGTCGCCATGATCATGTCGATGTAACGACGAATAATACGATCATCATCCAAGCTCTCTACACGATCCAACTGCTCTGTTAGCTTTTTAATCAGATCGTTTTGGCCTTTTTCACTGCCTTTGTGTTTCGGATCGAATCGCTTGGTGAACAGCTTGACTAGACCTGTTGCTAAGTCTGGGTAGTGGCTTAGCGTGTCTTCGATGTATTGTTGACTGAATGGGAAACCGACTTGGCGCATGTATCGAGCATAAGCACGAAGAATGGAAATCTCACGCCCAGATAGCGACGCACCTAGTACCAATCGGTTAAAACCATCACTTTCAAGGTTGCCCGCCCAAATTGCGGCAAATGCTTGTTGGAAACGATCACGAGCCTCACGAAGATCAACCGTTTTCTCGCTCTTATGCAGCATAGAGAAATCAAGGATCCAGAATGTCTGTCCGTTATTTTTCTCGATCTCATACGGTGATTCACCGATCACTCGTAAGCCAAGGTTTTCAAGCATTGGCATTACGTCAGAAAGATGGATTGGCTCATCGCGGTGGTATAACTTCAAGCGAACAGCTTTTGAATCCGCCCCCTCTTCTTGAGGTCGGTAGAACAACATGCCAAGTTTATTATCATCACTTAACGCTTCTAAGCGTTCAATATCTGCAACCGCAGAACCTGGCATCATGTCCTCTTTATATGAGCGAGGGAACGCACTCATGTATTCTTTTGAAAGAGGAAGGCCTTTGCTTTCACCAAAGTTAGCAATGATGGATTCTTTTAGTCTGTCATCCCAAGAGGTAGAAACTTCCATTAGGTTTTGCTCGATCTTTTTCACGTCTACGTCAATGTTGTTATTGTCTACACGAACAATGTAATGTGTTCTCGCTAGTGGGCTTTCTGAGAAGAACGTTGTAAATTCAACCTCTTGCTCGCAACCAAAGTACTGCTTAAGAATGCGTTGAGTTTGACGACGTAACTCTGTGTTGTAACGATCTTTAGTGACATAAACCATGCAGCTAAAGAAACGACCAAATGGGTCCTTACGAACAAATAAACGCAGTAGGTCACGATCTTGCATTTGTACAACACCCATACCCACCTCAAGCAGCTCTTCTTCATTTGCTTGAAGTAGTTCATCGCGTGGGTAGTTTTCTAAGATATTGTGCAATGCTTTGTATGAATACGATCCGTGACGATATCCGCTCGCTTCAAGGATACGGTCCACTTTTTCACGGATCAGAGGGATGCTTTGTACCGCTTGGTTATACACGGCAGAGGTATATAGACCAGTAAAGCGATGCTCACCTATTACTTTACCGTTTTCATCAAACTTCTTAATACCGATGTAATCAGTATAAGCTGGACGGTGAATACGAGATGCTTTGTTACCTTTTGTGATGATCAGAGCGTATGGCTTTTTCGCTTCTAACCGCGCTGAATCTGAAAGCTCAGATAGCTTGACGCTACGCACACGCTTGTCATCAGCAAATAGACCAAGTCCTTTTTCTTTAGCAGGAACAAGCTCGGTATCACCATTGACTTCTTCTAAGTCATAATCTTTGTAACCCATAAAGGTAAAGTTATGATCTTCTAGCCAACGAAGAAATGCGATCGTTTCGTCCATACGATCCGTTTGGATAGAAACACGATCTTTATTTTTCTCAAGTTCATCAGTCACAAGCTTAAGCTTATCAACCATTTGCTTCCAGTCATCAACGACTAAACGAGTGTCAGATAGAATTTTTAACAGCTCTTCTTTAAGCGCTTGCATCTCTTCTTTACTAGTAAGGCGGTCTACCTCGATATGGAACAGTGATTGAAGAACACCACCCTCACCGTTTACGTCGGTAACTTGGCCTTTTTTATCACGCTGTATCTGTGTTGGGTTGTTTAACATTAAGTGGCAAACAAGATCCAAACGCGCTAAAGCCATTTTGACTGAGTCCACTAAGAATGGACTATCTGGAACAACAATTTCTACGATTGTGTGTGTGGATTGCCAGCCTTGACGACTTACGGTCGGGTTAAATACTCGTACCGAAATCTCTTCTGGTTTTTTTTCATTGATATGGTGCCAAAGGCTGACGACAGCACCATAAAGATCGGATTCGTTTCGCTGAATCAGGTCATCATCAGCAATGTTACTGAATAAGTGTTGAGCAAGTTTAGTTACAAGCGTTTGGTGAGAAAGCTCGAGTTTGTCTTGAATCAGTTGGTAAACTTTTTCAAGCAGAACCGGCACTACATTTTCACGCGCGGTCATATTCACACTCCACATTAGAATTGTTGTTTTGTAGGGGGACTTAGTAGCTAGGTTGTTACCTTAGAAACTAAGCATAGGTAATGCATGTGCCCATTGTAAAAGCATAATTACAAATGTTTAACAACTAATCGTGGTGGTAAGAGGTGAAATGTCCGATTCTGTGACTAAGATTCCTATTTAACTCTCTGCAAATACAATACATCACAGAGTTTCTAACTTAAGAAACTTATTATTTTGGTCAGTTGTTAGTCTAAACTGGCCTTTAATGCCTAATTGACTAAGAAATGGTCTAAATCGTGCGGCGGGTAACTGCAAACGTAAACCATTATGTGTGACGACTTGAACAACACTTGCCGCGCCAGAATAATGGGATAAAAACGTTTGATATGAAATGTTGAGGTTGAAGTAGTAATAGTTCATGAAGTAAAAACTAAGTGACATAAACAATAAGGTGGCCTTAATGACCACCCTATTGTGTTGTTTACTATTCGTCTAGTGCTTTAGTCACTTTTTCGAATAAGTCTTTAGCAAGATTATCCATTGCTTTGAGCTTTTCAAGTTCTGCTTTGATCAAAGCTTGGCGACCTTCATCGTATTTACGGAACTTAAGCAAAGGATCAATCATTCTAGATGCGACTTGTGGGTTCGAATCATTAAGTTGGCGAAGGATTTCTCCTGCAAATTGGTAACCTGCACCGGATTTATCATGGAAACGTACAGGGTTAGCACTTAAGAACGAGCCAATCAAACTGCGCGTACGGTTCGGGTTCTTCAAACTAAATGCTTCGTGGTTCATGGTTGCTTTTACTTTTTCAAGTGCATCCTCTGCAGGATTGCTACCTTGAAGTGCAAACCACTTGTCCATAACCAAACCATCGTGCTTCCATTTATCGCTATAGTCTGCCATAAGAGCTTCACGACACTCAAGCTGAGCACTATTTGCCGCACTCATCGCTGCAATCGTATCTGTCATGTTATTTGCAGATGCGTATTGTGCTTTCACTAAATCATTACCTTTTTCCGTATGTGCTAGGTATTGCAGACAACGGTTACGTAATGCACGCTTGCCAATCGCAGCATGATCGATCGTGTACTCTGTTTGCTTCAGTGTATGATAAGTTGCACTTAGCTCATCTTCTAACTCTTGGGAAAGTGACACTGTAATGCTGTTTAGAACTTTGTCTACGGCATCGATGTCAATTTGCTGGTACCAGCCAGTAATCTCATTAATTGAAGGCAAAGAGAAAACTTGAGCAATGAAAGCTGGCTCAAGCGTCTCATCCAATAGCACACCACGGAACGCATCTATCACGCCTTCAGAAAGCGACACGTCTTGTCCGGCTTGAACGTTTTTCACGTTCTGACGAATGTACTTAGCCAATAGCATTTGGCTTGCATCCCAACGAGCAAAGTCATTCGTCGCGTGTTTCATCAAGAAGACTAATTCATCATCACTGTAGTCGTACTCTAGTTTTACTGGTGCCGAAAATTCACGCAACAAAGATGGCACTGGTTGTTCTTCAACATTCTCGAATACGAACGTTTGCTTATCTTGTTTAATATCTAATACGTTATGAACAGATTCACCGTTAATCAGTAATGGGATAACGTGACCTTTCGAATCGTACAGCTCGATATCAAACGGAATGTGCAGCGCTTGCTTCTCAGCCTGGTCTTGCGTTGGCGCCGTAAATTGCTCTACCGTTAGTGCGTAAGTTTTTGCATTGGCATTGTATTCGCTATTTACGCGCAGCGTCGGTGTACCAGACTGGCTGTACCATAGACGGAATTGTTTTAAATCGACACCGGTGGCATCTTCCATTGCAGAAACAAAGTCTTCACATGTGGCAGCAGTACCATCGTGACGTTCAAAGTAAAGTTTCATCCCTTTTTGGAAGCCCTCTTCGCCAAGGAGTGTATGGTACATGCGAATAACTTCGCTGCCCTTTTCATACACTGTTAGCGTGTAGAAGTTATTCATCTCAATGACTTTGTCAGGACGAATCGGGTGAGACATTGGGCTTGCATCTTCTGCAAACTGAGGGCCACGGATGATACGTACGTTATCGATGCGGTTATCTGCACGAGAGCCTAAGTCAGAAGAGAATTCTTGGTCACGGAATACGGTTAAGCCTTCTTTTAGACTTAGTTGGAACCAGTCACGACAAGTGACACGGTTGCCAGTCCAGTTGTGGAAGTACTCATGACCGATCACAGCTTCGATACCTAAGTAGTCACGATCCGTCGCCGTTTGGTCATTCGCCAAAACATACTTTGAGTTAAAGATGTTTAGGCCTTTGTTTTCCATTGCGCCCATATTGAAGAAATCAACGGCAACGATCATGTAAATATCCAGATCGTATTCAAGGCCAAAGCGTTCTTCATCCCACTTCATCGAGTTGATCAGCGATGTCATCGCATGGCCTGCACGATCTAAGTTACCTTTATCAACAAAGATTTCTAAATCAACACTGCGACCTGACATCGTTATGTATTTGTCACGCAGTACGTCAAAGTCCCCTGCGACAAGAGCAAACAAGTAAGCTGGCTTTGGATGCGGGTCCTGCCATTGAACCCAATGACGACCGTTCTCTGCATCGCCTTCTGCAATTCGGTTACCATTGCTCAGCAAATATGGATAAGCGGATTTATCTGCGATCACTTTTGTCGTGTATTTTGCCAGAACATCAGGACGATCTAAGTAATAAGTAATACGACGGAAGCCCTCGGCCTCACACTGAGTACAAAATGCGCCGCCTGATTTGTACAAACCTTCGAGTGCTGTATTCGCTTCAGGATCAATTTTGGTGACGATTTCAAGTTCAAACTCGGATGGAAGATCGGTCAGTACAAGCGATGATTCTTTCACTTCGTGATGAGCCCAATCCTCACCGTTTACTTTTACAGCGCGCAGCTCAAGCCCCTCGCCATCGAGTTCTAGCGTTGTTGTATCGCCTTTTTGAGCAACCTTTGATATCGCCGTAACGATGGTGTCATTGTCATAAAGATCAAACGTAAGATCGATATCGGTAATCGCGTGAGATGGCTCTTGATAATCTTTACGATATTTGGCCTGGGGAGCTTGGGACATGAGCATAAATCCTTGTATGTCGAACAACAAAAATACCAGACTGCATGATCAAAAATGCAGTTCTGGTATCACTATATAAGCTATTTGTAGGGGTTGTGGTATCAGAATACAAGTCTTTCCATCAAAAAACGGAGCTTTTAGTGCTCTAGCTCCGTTTTTTGATTAACATTTAAACAACATTGACAATTTACCGTATGCTCGCGTAATTTGTCGTAGCAAGATAAGCTATCAAGGCGTTACCCGATTAAGTACCGCGTACATATCGCCATTTGAATCTTCAATCGTTAATTCATTTTTGTTGAGCTTATAGGTGGTCCCGTGCTCGCCATTTTCATAGAGCAAGACTAAATATTCATCTTCTGTGTAGAAAACACCTTGCTTGATTGACTCATCCCCTTCTTCGTTGGATACCCGAAACATAAACACGAAGTCAGGTTGAAGTATCAGATCCATATGGTTGATGTTGTTTGCCACAAGGCCATCTCCGGATACATAAGAGCTAGACCATATGCCCGCTAGCGAGTTAGACAACCCTTTAGTAAAAGTCACACCATTAAGATCAAGCGTATTGTGATTATTGCGATAGGCATAAATTTGAGGCTCATCTGTGTTTAAGCCAAGAACGATGGTGTCTTCATTGGCGTTATACAATCCTTCCCAATGATCGACAGAATAATCTTTCTTTTGAATATCAATAGAAAAGCTGTAGTCGGAACCCAGTGACAGTTTTATCGCACGAAAATTTTCAGCCGACTCTTCGGGGTTTGGGTTCATTAAATACCAGTCTCCGATGAGAAACGGCGTGTCAAAGTGACTTAATTCATCCTCTCTGGTGTTTTCTCCGCTAAACACACTAAAGCAGCAAAAGCTAAGTAAAATAAAGAACCATTTCATATCGGCATCCTTATCGTTTTCTTTTAGCTTAGGCAGTAGTCCTCACTTTCGCGAAATTTTAGATGTAGATCACGTAAATTATTGGGAAAAAATAAGCGAATATCTTACTTGATACTCAATACAAACAAAGATGAAAAGACATAAAAAAAAGAGTGAGCCTGAAAGACTCACTCTTTTTACTTTGAATTGCCAGTTATTATGACTGATTTTTCTGCTTGAGTAGATCAACCATAATCGCGACAGACTCATCTAAATAAACATCAGGCGCTTCATAATCTTTAGGTATATCATCCAATGTTTTGAATGCTTCCTTACCTAAAGCAGCTTGACGCTCATTGATGCGTTGCAAACGAAGTGCTTCCGCTTTATCCGATTCAGCCTTACGAACTTTCTCGTTCAAAGACAACATATTATCGTCTTTTTCTTTACGATACTTCTCTATGTCTTCATTGATGAAACGGAATTCCATCTCATCAGAAATACGCTTGTTATGAAGAGCGGTAAGCTTTTCAACTAGTGCTTCGTTGCTTGGGAAGGTTTGATATTTTGCTTTATCAATCTGATCCCAAGGTAGTGCATTGTCTTCTACACTTTCACCCGTTTCAGAAGCTTCAATTGGTGTTGGGTACGAAATATCGGGTGCAACACCACGATTTTGCGTACTTCCACCGTCAATACGGTAGAACTTCTGAATCGTGTACTGAACGTAGCCTAGCTCTTTATCGAAAAGATCGTAGATATGATTCAGTGAACGATGCTGTTGAACCGTACCTTTACCGAAAGAATTTTCACCTAAAATAATTGCACGATTATAATCTTGCATTGCTGCTGCAAAAATTTCAGACGCTGAAGCACTGTAGCGGTTAATCAACACCGTCAGTGGACCATCGTAGCTCACTTTTCCGTCAGTATCGGCGTTCACCTTAATACGACCATAGCTGTCACGAACTTGAACAACAGGACCTTCTTTAATGAATAACCCTGTTAATGCTGTCGCTTCCGTTAATGCACCACCACCGTTGTTACGTAGATCAACGATTACGCCGTCAACGTTTTTGGTTTTTAACTCAGCAAGCAGTTTATCGGTATCTTTCGACAAACCGACGTAGAAACTTGGCACTTCTAAAATACCAATCTTCTTACCATCTTTTTCGATGATCTCCGACTTCACTGCGCGATCTTCTAGGCGAACTTTGTCACGAACAATTGTGACAATGTAACTCTTCGCATCGTTACCTTCTGGCAAGATCTGTAGATTAACCTTTGTGCCTTTTGGGCCTTTGATTAATTGAACTACATCATCCAGACGCCAACCGATCACGTCGACAATCTCTTCACCGTCTTGTCCAACACCGATGATTCGATCCCCTTCGCCAAGCTGCTTGCTCTTCGACGCAGGGCCACCAACAACAAGTGAACGAATTACTGTGTAATCGTCAGTCATTTGCAGAACGGCACCAATGCCTTCCAGAGAAAGGTTCATTTCCGATTGGAATTGCTCAGCATTACGTGGAGAAAGGTAGCTAGTATGAGGGTCGACTTGTCGGGCGAAGGCATTCATATATAACTGGAATGCATCTTCGTTATTAGTCTGTGTGATCCGCTTCATCGCGTTGTTATAACGCTTCTCTAAAACCTCTTTAATCTCTGGCCATTCTTTGCCAGTCAGTTTCAGATTTAACGCGTCATATTTCACGCGCTTACGCCATAACTCGTTGAGCTCCGCTTCGTCTTTTGGCCATGCAGCTTCAGAACGGTCTAACTCTATCTCGTCATCAGTATCAAACTTGATCTCTTCGTCGAGTAGCGTTAACGCATAAGCAAAGCGCTCGAAACGCTTTTGCATTGAGAGGTTATAAACATCAAAAGCAATTTGGTTGTTACCAGCCTTTAGCTGATCATCAAGCTCAATTGACCAGTCTTTAAAAGAGTCGATGTCCGCTTGAGTAAAAATATTTCTATTATAATCAAGCAATTCTACATAGCGTTCAAAGATCGCTTTGGAGAAATCATCATTGAGGCTGAAATGCTTATAATGAGAGCGGGTAAATCGAGAGGTGACTCGTTTGCTAGCTGTTTCGTGCTGAACTTCAGGAGCGAGAACCGGCAAGTCATCTTTATGTAGTTTGGCTTCGAGAGCCTGAGCTGATGCTGCTAGCCATAAGCTAGCAGCAATCAGTGTCACTTTTGAACGGCAATTCATGCGTAGGAGTATCTCCTTTATGCGCGCAAGTGCTCCGCTTTCACAACCATTTGTAGGCCGTTAGCAAGTTGAACACGTACATCATCCTTATTGATTTCAACAATGGTCGCTGCCATGTTTCCTTTGCCCATGTTCACGTTAACTGCGTTACCTACTGTGATTTCATCAGCATTTAGAGCGCGCGTTTCTACAGGCTTAGTTGGTTTTTGTACTTTTGGTTTGTTAGTACGACGAGGCTGTTGAGGCTTTTTAGCCGCTGGTTTCGCTTTCGCCTTACCCTCTTCACGAGCTTTTTGTGCTTGTTCTTTACGACGAGCTTGAACTTTTGCCTTGCTTTCTGCAAGTGTCGCTTTCGCGTGTTCAACGTGCTCTTCTTCTAGCTCACCACAAGGGTTGCCGTCTAGGTCTACGCGTACTGCACCTGGTTTTACACCATGTAGGTAACGCCATGATGAAGTGTACTGTCTTAACGCTGCACGAAGCTGTGTTTTGCTTACTTTTTCGTCTTCACTTAGACGTTCCGCAAGATCTTGAAAAATACCAATTTTCAGAGGTTTTGCTTCACCTTCTAAAGTAAAGCACTTAGGGAAACATTCAGCAATATATGCAATAACTTCTTTGCTGTTTTTTAACTTTTCAGTCATGAGGGGTCCTGATTTGAGCGGATTTCCGCGAGCATTAAGAAAAAATATTCTCGTATTATAGTGACATGCCAAGGAAAAACCACACTCGAAGGCTAATTTATGCGTCGTTCGCGTGTGAATTAAGCAGCTTTTCTACTTCAGCCATGAAATGAGTGAGACCTTCTTCGTCTGTTTCATTGAATCGACCAATACTTGGGCTGTCAATATCAAGGACACCAACCACCTTTCCATTAATAGAAAATGGAATCACAATTTCTGAATTGCTCGCTGCATCGCACGCTATATGTCCCTCAAATTCATGAACGTCGTATACTCTTTGTATGGTGTTAGTTTTTGCAGCAGTACCACAGACACCGCGCCCCATAGGAATGCGGACACAAGCTGGTTTTCCTTGGAACGGACCAAGAATGAGCTCTTCACCTTTTGCTAGGTAAAAGCCAGCCCAGTTAAGATCGTCCAATTCCATGAAAAGCAGTGAGCTCAAGTTTGCTAGGTTAGCAATAAAGTCTGGCTCAGACTCAATTAGAGCAACGGCTTGTTTGGTTAGTCTATGGTATTGTTCTATGTTCATATTAACTTCCTACTTACTATAAAAGCTTCCATTCTCACTGTATGGCGCTAAAATGCAGCCCTACTTTATAATAGGACTTATTCTCAATTACAATGCTTCTGAAAAATGACACTATTAGCCGTTCTTGGTTGATAACACAAGTAAAAAAGCACAAGTCCAAGCTGATCATAGCGAACTTGATAGCGGTGCTTGCAACCTTGATTAGTGTTCCAATCCCCCTTCTCATGCCGTTGATGGTTGATGAGGTTTTATTGGACCAACCAGCAAAAGGCTTAGCTGCTATGAATGCCATTCTCCCTGAAGCGTGGCACACTCCGACGGGTTATATATTTTTCACCCTTTTCTTGGTCGTCCTGATGCGAGCTGCAAGTCAGGGGTTAAATATCCTTCAAAGCCGACAATTTACACTTGTTTCTAAAACGATCACGTTTGAGATGCGCAGTAAAATGATCGACAAGCTTGGTCGTATCAGCATCCGCCAATACGAAACCAAAGGCAGCGGAGGCATCAACGCCCACCTTATCACTGACATTGAGACCATTGATAAATTTATTGGTTCTACGTTAGCAAAATTCGTTATCAGTTTTTTAACGGTCATTGGTACTGCCATCGTTCTGCTTTGGCTCGACTGGCGACTTGGTCTATTTATTCTGCTAGTTAACCCTATTGTCATTTACTTCTCACGTAAACTAGGAAGTATGGTTAAACATCTGAAACGGAAGGAAAATCATTCTTTTGAAATTTTCCAAAATCGTTTAGTTGAAACATTAGATGGAATTTACCAGCTGCGCGCAGCCAATAAAGAGCGAGAATTTCTCCAGCAACTCAAAGACAGTGCGAACCAAGTTCGTGTGGATGCAGACAAGTATGCGTGGCAATCAGAGGCGGCAGGTCGCGTCTCTTTCTTACTCTTCTTAATCGGTTTTGAGTTATTCAGAGCCGTCGCCATGCTGATGGTCATGTTTAGTGACCTCACTATTGGTCAAATCTTTGCTGTTTTTGGTTACCTATGGTTTATGTTGTCTCCTGTTCAAGAGCTGCTCGGCATTCAGTTTTCTTGGTACAGCGCGAAAGCTGCGTTAAAACGCATCAACGACTTACTAGTATTAGAAGAAGAACAAAGACCGGTACCTAAGGTAAATCCTTTCAAAGAAGACAGAGAAGTCGATGTTAAAGTAGAAAACGTAGACTTCTCTTATAATAATGAAAACAAAGTCCTAGATAACCTTTCTTTACATATACCGGCAGGAAAGAAAGTGGCGTTAGTTGGTGCGAGCGGAGGCGGTAAGTCGACCTTAATACAACTACTTATTGGGGTTTATCGTCAAAACTCCGGTAGCATTCGCTTTAATGATGAATTAACAGAAGATATTGGTTTTGAAGTAATTCGCGACAAAATTGCCGTGGTATTACAGCAACCTATACTATTTAACGACACCTTGAGGCATAATCTAACGCTCGGTGGGAATTTTGACGAAATGTCACTTTGGCGAGCACTTGAAGTTGCTCAGCTGCAAGATGTTATTTCTCAACTGAACCACGGTTTGGATACTCAAGTCGGCCGTAACGGCATTCGTTTGTCAGGTGGTCAACGACAACGCCTTGCCATCGCAAGAATGGTGCTGAGTAATCCTCAATTTGTTATTTTAGACGAAGCCACGTCTGCGCTTGATACCGCTACTGAAGCGGCATTGCACAAAGCATTGACTGAATTCTTACGTGGCAGAACAACATTAATCGTTGCGCACCGTCTATCAGCCGTAAAACAAGCCGATTTGATCTACGTGCTTGAAGATGGAAAAGTGACGCAAACAGGTACTCATGGTGAGTTAGTTGAGCAAGAAGGCTTATATCAAACCTTATATGGGGGCATACAGTCCCACGCTTAAATCGTTCAAGTTAGAGAGGTCGTTATGACCTCTCTGTCTAAGCACGCCATGCAGCCAAATAATGTGCGCTTGTGCCAAGGTTGCGAATTGCCTGTCGATATCGTCGACTTACCCAATGGAAAAAATGCACACTGTCCTCGTTGTGGCACACAGTTGTATCGAGGCGGTAGCCCTAGCCTCTCAGGTAATTTAGCCGTCGCGATAACCTGTATCCTGCTATTTATTCCATCACACTTTTTTAACTTTATTAGTATCCGACTCTTTGGTGTGATGATTCCGGCAACCCTACCTTCAGGGATGATCACATTGATGGAAGAAGGCTTTGTTCTTCTTTCACTGCTTATTCTATTTTGTAGCTCTCTAGCGCCTCTGACGGTTTGTGTTTCAGTGGTTACGGCACATATCTCGCTGCATCAACGATGGTTTCGAGGGCTTCGTGTTTCACTGTGGCTAATTCAACATTTGAAACATTGGGTAATGCTGGATGTGTTCTTAGTTAGCATCGCCATTTCCTGCTTCAAACTCCAAGATTATTCCGACATTTTTGTAGGCCCAGGGTTAATTGGTCTGGTTCTTTTGCAGATATTTACCGTTTTGTTAGTTTCTCGAATCAGTGTGCGTCGTTACTGGGAAGCCTGGAAGCCAGAACGTCTTTATTCCTTTGAACACAAAGACGTGCATTGCCATGAGTGCCACTTGTCTCAACCTGAAGGTGACCATTGTCGGCGTTGTCACCACGAGTTATATCATCGCAAGCCCAACTCCATTCAGAAGACATGGGCTTACCTCATTGCGGCAACGATAGCGATTTTCCCTGCCAACTTGATTCCTATTTCCATCTTGCTGACCAATGGCAAACGTTTGGAAGATACTATTTTCTCAGGCGTAGCTGGGTTGGTAAAAAGCGGTATGTATGGCATCGCAGTGATCATTTTTGTGGCCAGTATTGTTGTGCCAGTTGTAAAAATACTTGGCCTTGCCTACATCATGCTTTGCATTCAATTCAAACGTTCGGTGTTTAAGAGACAACGAATGATGGTTTACTTTGTTGTTAAATGGATCGGTAAATGGTCTGTGATGGACTTGTTTGTTATTTCTATCATGATGACCTTAGTCGATCGTGGTCAGATACTTGATTTCACACCAGGATATGGCGCCGTGGCCTTTGGTGTTGTCGTGGTATTGACCATGCTTGCAGCGGAAAGTATTGATCCAAGGCTAATCTGGGACCAAACAGGCCCAACACAATCAGAAAAAGAGTCAATGAATGAGTGATCAGAACAGTTCTCAAACGTCATACGTACCAGATGTAAAGCGGAGCAAAGGCATATCTCCTCTTTGGCTTTTGCCAATTTTGACCATGGTCTTAGCTGGCTGGCTTGTGGTGAAGTCGATACACGATGCAGGACAACGGGTGCAAATCTATTTTTCTGACGCTGCTGGCTTGGTTGCCGGGCGAACCACTATCCGTTACCAAGGGCTAGAAGTCGGTATGGTGAGAGACATTAACCTCACTGAAGATCTCGGCAGTATTTATGTTGATGCCGATATCTACCCTGAAGCGGCAAAATTGCTGAACGATAAAACTCGCTTTTGGCTGGTAAAACCAACAGCAAGCCTAACAGGAGTTTCTGGGCTCGATGCGCTCGTGTCGGGTAATTACATTTCGATTCAACCTGGAGATGGTCAAGAGTTTGAAACAACGTTCCATGCGTTAGACTCTGCACCAACAGATTTGCGCGTTTCACAAGGTTTGAACATTAAACTCAAAAGCCGCGATTTAGGTGGTGTGTCGATTGGATCTCAAATTGTTTATAAGAAAATTCCAATCGGTGAAGTCTACAGCTACCAGTTGGATGAAGACGCAAAATCTATCACGATTCAAGCCAACATTCAGGATCAATACCGACATATCATTAACAACCGCAGTCGGTTCTGGAACGTAAGTGGAATCGGTGCCAGCATCGGTTTTGAAGGCGTCGATGTAAGGCTAGAAAGTATGAGTGCTCTACTCGGAGGCGCGATCGCCGTCGACTCTCCGGATGACGGTGAGCCTGTAGAAGAGAACACTGAATTCCGTCTGTATAAAGATTTGAAAACCGCAGGTCGAGGTATCGCTGTTAAAATCGTCCTCCCTGATGACAGTAAAATCAGTGGCGAAGGCGCACCCATTATGTATCGCGGAATCGAGATTGGCCAAGTTACAGACTTAAGCCTATCCGAAGGGCGAGAAGTGATATTAGCGTCAGCGGCAATTCAACCAGCTTTCAGTGACATGCTGACGACAGGTACCCGATTCGTCTTAGAAGAAGCAAAAGTGTCCCTCTCTGGTGTTGAAAACATTGCCAATCTCGTGAGAGGAAACTTCTTAACCATTGTGCCAGGTGCTGGTGATCGCTCTCGCCGCTTTACTGCCATTCGTAAAAACGTTTTTAACCAACAGCAAGAAAAGTCCATCGCTATTCGTTTAGTGTCTGACAACTCGTTTGGCCTAGATAGCGGTGCCAACGTGCTTTACAAAGGCATCGTTGTCGGTTCAATTATCAACGTAGGCTTAGTTGAAGAAGGTAAAAAATCGCAACATGAAGTATTTATGGATGTATTGATTGATCATGAATACAAACACCTGATCAAATCAAACAACCGTTTTTATGTAACCGGAAGTGCCTCTGCAGAATTAACGGAATCGGGCCTCAGCGTTACCGTTCCTCCGGCAAAACAGTTGTTAACTGGGTCCATTAGCTTTGTAAGCGAAGGCAAGCAAGATATTCAAAAAGAGTATCAACTGTTCCAAAACGAATCATTGGCAGAACTAGCACAGTACAACCAAAGTGGCTCTAGAGCACTCACACTGTTTGCTTCTGAATTGCCGCCGATTTCCAAAGGCAGCCCTCTACTCTATCGTAATCTTCCTGTTGGTAACGTCTCCGATTTCCAATTGGTTGATGGCGGTGTGTTAATTAAAACAACCATCGAAAACCGCTTTGCTTACCTCGTAACACCGCAAACCGTCTTTTGGAACCGTTCAGGGATAGAGATAGATGCATCGCTAGCCGGTGTGAGTGTAAAAGCTCACCCTTTAAAATCGTTAATCGAAGGTGGCATCGCTTTTGACTCTGTTCCTGGCGTTGAAAACAAAATTGGAGACAACTGGAAGTTATATACAGATCAAAAAACCGCTCGCAAGTTTGGACGCGTCATTGCTTTAGAAACCGACGGCTCGCAAGAGATTGCTAAAGGAATGCCGATTGAGTATCAAGGCGTCAAAGTTGGTGAAGTCACACTGGTTGTACCGAATTTTCGTCGCAATATGGTTGAAATTACCGCAAGAATTCTACCTGAATACGTAGAAAACATTGCGGTTGAAGGCTCACATTTTTGGCTAACTGAGCCAGAGATTGGCTTAGGGGGCGTGAAAAACCTTGGCGCATTGGTGTCGAAATCCATCAGTGTTGAGCCAGGTAAAGGTAAAGCTAAATTTGATTTTCAGTTGGAAAACGGTTCAGAACGTGTTCAGGGCATGATGTTTACTTTACAAAGTGAACAACGAGGCTCAGTACAAGTCGGAACGCCTATTCTTTACCGCGAGATGGAAGTCGGCCAAGTAACCGACGTGAGCCTAGGAGAATTTGCCGATCGCGTCGTCACGACCATCAAGATACAGCCTGAATATGCTTACCTCGTTCGTCAAAACAGTGTGTTTTGGAATGTTTCAGGAGTAGATGTCTCCATCGGAATTACTGGTGCGAACATCAAAGCGGGCACATTTGATAGTTTAGTTCGCGGAGGAATTGCGTTTTCAACGCCAGAGCAATCGACTATTCCACCAGCGGCAAAAAGTGGGCAATCTTTCTTTTTATATCCACAAGCTGAAGAAGGCTGGACTCAATGGCGTACTGCGATTCCTAAGCCGTAGAATAAAGCTCAATTCACATACCATTGAAGTTTGATTACCTTAAAAGAGCAGCAATCGCTGCTCTTTATTATTGCTCGGCCCTTGTCACTATTCGTTTCTGCTTCGCTTTCGTATATTATTTGCCACAAATTCTGCAAACGAGATCCCACATTGCATCCTAATGTTTACATCCCAGACGCGTTTCTGGAAAAAATCCAAACTATCCTTCCTGCTCACCTCAACATGGAAGACTTTATCGCATCGTGCCAAAAGCCACTGCGCAAAAGTATTCGTGTTAATACGTTGAAGATCAGTGTTGAAGCGTTTCTAGAACGTGCAGACGCAAAAGGCTGGAAGCTTTCTCCTGTGCCTTGGTGTGACACAGGTTTTTGGATTGAAGCGGACGAGTCAGTTGTACCATTAGGCAACACTGCAGAGCACATGTCAGGCTTATTCTACATTCAAGAAGCCAGTTCAATGATGCCAGTATCTGCGCTGTTTATGAATGACGAATCTTACGATGCCGTGTTAGATACAGCAGCTGCACCAGGATCAAAGACCACTCAAATCGCGGCTTTAATGAACAATGAAGGCGTTCTCGTGGCTAATGAATACGCCGCAAGTCGTGTAAAAGTGCTGCATGCCAACGTGGAACGTTGTGGTGTACGTAACGCCGCACTAAGTAACTTCGATGGGCGCGTTTTTGGCGGTTGGCTACCAGAACAATTTGATGCGGTTCTGCTCGACGCGCCCTGCTCCGGCGAAGGCACCGTTCGCAAAGACGAAGATGCAATGAAAAACTGGACGCAAGCTTCCGTGCTCGACATAGCTGACACACAGAAAGATCTTATTGAAAGCGCCTTCCATGCACTAAAGCCCGGTGGTGTGATGGTTTACTCAACGTGCACACTCAGTACCGAAGAAAACCAACAAGTTTGTCATCACTTGAAAGAAACCTTTGGTGATGCCGTTGAGTTTGAAAGCCTTGAGACCTTGTTTGAAAACGCAAATGCTGCTCTAACTGAAGAAGGTTTTTTGCATATCTTTCCACAGGTCTACGACTGCGAAGGGTTCTTTGTTGCAAGAATTCGTAAACTGGCTGCTGTTGAACCACCAAAGGTCAAAAAGCGCATGGGCAAGTTCCCGTTTACCAAAGCATCGAAAAAAGAATCGGTTGAAATTGCCCAACAGCTGCAAAGTGCGTTAGGTATTGAACTTCCGAATGACAGTTCTATATGGCTTCGCGATAAAGATGTCTGGTTGTTCCCTAATTCTTTAGAGCCAATGATCGGCGAATTACGCTTCTCTCGTATGGGTATAAAGATCGCGGAAGCCCATAAAAATGGCTACCGTTGGCAGCATCAGGTGGCGACGGCCTTAGCGACGGGCTCTGAGGCAAACGCCATCGAGCTAACCATTGAAGAAGCGCGCGAATGGTACATGGGACGTGATGTTCGCCCACAAACGATTCCTGATGGAATGAAAACAGGTAAAGGCGAAGTGCTTGTCACCTATCAAGGCGCAGTCATTGGCCTTGGAAAATGGGTAAGCAACAGAATTAAGAACGGTCTTCCTCGCGAATTAGTACGAGATAAGAACTTATTTTAAAGAAGTAGCGAATCATAAATAAATGAAAAGCCATCGTATTTGCGATGGCTTTTTAATTCGTAAGTATGAAAGCAACTGGGCTCGCTAGCGATCCGGATACGCTGTACTAAACTAGTTGTATCAAAGTAATGCTTTGATATGGCATTTCTCTCTATGTTCACCAACAAAATTATTGTTGGAAAAAGTTTAGCGCAGGCTCTGCGGAGCCGTTTCCCCTAGGCCCAAAAAAAGGAAAAGTTTGGGCCGTTTTTTTGGCTGCAGATCCGCTATACGTTAGTTTGGGCTACGCCAGACGAATACCGTCTTTCTCGATAACAATCTTGCCCTGCTTGTACAATCCACCAATGGTCTTTTTGTAAGTACCTTTACTTGTACGGAAAGCATCAAAAATCGCTTCAGGAGAAGACTTATCGTTCAAAGGTAAAAAGCCGCCTTTCTTCTCTAACAGATCAAGAACCTTGCTAGAAAGATCGTCCATTTTTGCCACGCCGACTTTTTGTAGCGCGAGATCGATTTTGCCATCTTCACGAATTTGCTTAATAAAGCCTTTCAGTTTCTTACCGATGTAAAGCTTACCAAACACATCTGATGGGAAAATCATGCCCCAATGCTTACCGTTAACGATAGCTTTATAACCAAGTTGACTACGCTCTGCGATGATCAAATCAACTTGTTCGTTAACTTCATAATTCGCAGGAGTTTTGTCTAACCATTTGTTGAACTTAGTCGTACCAACAATGCGGCCTGACGCTTTGTCAGTGTAAACATAGACAAGAATAGTTTGTCCCGCAGAGAAGCGAGTGCGTTGCTCACTAAAAGGAATAAGTAGATCCTTTTCTTTGATGCCCCAATTTACAAAAGCACCTGTCGCGTTGACGCCCTCAATCTTCATTAAGCCCCATTCACCCACTTGGGCAATAGGTCTTTCAATGGTCGCAGCAAGCTGGCTTTCTGAATCGAAGTACAAAAATACGTCTACATGATCACCAATTTCAGTACCCTCTGGTACATACTTATTAGGCAGTAGAACAGAACCGTAATCATCACCATCCAGAAATACGCCAAAATCAGCCTTTTTAATGACTTCTAAGCTGTTAATTTGACCAATTTTAATCATTGATTTTGTCTCTTTTTAAATTTACGTGGAATTATACCTAAACTAACAAGAAAATCAGAGAGAAAAGCATAGTGCTCTGTTATGCTGTTGTCGTTCAGCTATATGCCCCAGTCACTCTTTTAGCACTTTTATGCTTACCTGCTCAACAGTACGCATAAGTTAAGAATGCTTTAACAAAGTCAGGAGCTTTCTTTGGTCACCGTCGATAAACAAGACTCAATAACATTAAAAATCAGTCATGCACTCGCAAAGAGCAAAAGTGTCGACCTAGATATTTACTTTTTTATACCTGGTGAGCTTGGTTTAAACGCCGATATCATCAGTGAATCCGAATTTTATTACACTTCAATCACACAGCAACGCTCTTATTACAGTACTGAAATCCTTCTACCGCTAGTACACAGTCGACTTGCCAAACGTGGACGCCTGTCGAATCAACAATACCGAGTAAGTTTGAGTTTGTTCGCGTACCAATACGTTATCGCGCTAGACAAAGCGGTAGCAAGTTTAAACAAGCATCAGAACAACTCCGTAACGGAAGATGAAGTTGACGAAGTTATCGAGCTCACGCTTGAGATCTTAAAGCGCTTGCGACGTTCTATTCCTTATGAAGAGAACTTAAAACGGTACTACGTTAACATCGATAACTACCTGTCTTGGTATACCGAGCAGAAGTTTTTATCTCTAGTGGCTCATCTCCCGCGTGAAGGCGATTATGGCACGATTAAGAAACGCTTGATCACGCTCTGTGAAAAAGAGCAAGCCCATCGAAAACTCAACAAGTACAACTCTCCAAGAGTCGTTGAAGACGTTACTCGCCTATCTAACAAAATGCGCTTGCTAAGACGCTTGATTGAACACCCTATCGTGCTTCGTGAAGAAACCATATCAATGGGTAACAACATCAAGCGTGCTATCAAAGGTATTGCTACTGGCTTGGTGATGGTTGTCGTGACCTCAACCGTGATTCTCGCTCGCGATTACCTTGGGGAAATTTCTGCGTCCTTCATTATCGCGATGTCATTTATTTATGCTCTGCGAGAAATCTTTAAAGATGATTTGCGCGATGCGATGTGGCGATGGATCCGTAAAGGTAAACCAAAGTGGCGTAAGAAGTATGTTGATCCAACAACGAAAAAAGTGGTCGGCAGAAAATTAGAGTGGCTCGATTATCGTACGTTAAGTAGCTTGCCAGATAAGATTCAAAGAATACGTAAGAAGCGCGTCGTGCAGCGCGAAGAGCAGATACTTCATTATCACGAAAAAACCGAAATGGCGACCTCTCTATTCTTAAGTGGTTATGAGCAAACAAGAGAAACACTGAACATCAGTTTGCGCCCTATCATCCGCTTGATGGATAAAAGCTCAAACCGAGTTTACCGTTTAAATGAAGGGCAAGTGACCAAAGAGTCGGTAGAGAAACGTCATTTGCTCAATGTGATTGTCAAAGAGGACAACCACACCGATGAGCCTGTTTATTACCGTTGGAAAGTGGTCTTAAACCGCTCCAAAATAGTCTCGATTGAGCAGATTGAACTCAATTAAAGCGATATTCTTTAAAAACAGCAAACCACTAAGCAGCCTCTTTTCTTCGTTGGGCTGCTTTTTTTATCGAAAGAGTCAACGAGAATTCAGCCATAGGTTCGTCACCATGTAAGCTAGGACACAACGCGACGATTTTTACATCGCGATTCACTCGTTCACCCGTTGCCAACGTATGATCGAGCATCTCATCAATGACATGACCATCGTTACACACAAAGTGTACATCCGCTTCCGGACGTTTTAAAAACTCGGCTTTGACGCCTTTAAATGCTAAAGAGATCGCTTCTCCTTTTTCTTGCGCCTTGCTCATAGCAAGAAAACCACCAGCTACATCCGCCCCAACAGCTAAAGCGCCGAAATACATGCTATTCAAATGGTTCTTTGTTCTTCTTCGCAAAGGGATTCGAACCTCAACGTGCTCGCTATCTATCGCAATGATCTTAGGGTGACAAAGCCAAATCAGAGGCACTTTAGAAAAGCCGAATAGATTTAGATACAAATTTGCACGACGTACAGCTGATAACATTTTGGTCTCCTTACCAATCTAGTCAGACCAGTTAATCAACGAAAGAAATAGATGTCAAAGAAATGTTAACAAAAGCTCGATCTCACGAGTTATTTAGCCACCATTTTAGTGACATTGTCACACAGATAAACATGAGGTTTGCCGCAGTTATCTTGATTGCCTAACGGTGAGATAGATGAAATGGTTATAAATTCAAATGTATATATATTGATTTAATGATCAAGTTTTGTCATTTATACATAAGTCATTTAAATGAATACCTACACCTTTGTATACAATTCGGTATTTCCTGGCGAAGATTCCCGTGAAACGGTTTATTCCTGCCTGTAATTCCGTTATCTTTACCCCTTCGCAATAGAGAATAAAGCTATAACATGCCTATAAAAACAGATGAATTGAGAACCCAACCTTTGGGTCCAATGCCTACCCCAGCAGAGCTAGGTAGTGTACATCCTATTACGGATGACGTTGCAGACCGTATCGCTCAATCTCGTCGTCAGATTGAAAACATTTTATCGGGTGAAGACGATCGCCTTCTTGCGATTGTAGGTCCGTGTTCTGTTCACGACACTGAAGCTGCCATTGATTACGCCACTCGCCTGAGTGAAATCCAAGACAAGTACAAAGACGAACTGTTTATCGTGATGCGTACTTACTTTGAAAAGCCTCGTACAGTAGTTGGTTGGAAAGGTTTAATTACCGACCCTAACCTAGATGGCTCTTACGCGCTTGAAGCTGGTCTCCATAAAGCACGTAAACTACTACTGGATATCAACAAGCTTGGTCTTGCGACTGCTACTGAGTTTCTTGATATGATTACTGGTCAATACATAGCGGATTTGATCACGTGGGGCGCGATCGGTGCTCGTACAACAGAATCGCAAATTCACCGTGAAATGGCATCGGCGCTGTCTTGCCCAGTTGGTTTCAAAAATGGCACAAATGGCAACGTAAAAATTGCAATTGATGCAATTCGCGCATCGAAAGCCTCGCATTACTTCTACTCTCCAGATAAGAATGGCCGCATGACGGTTTACCGTACAAGTGGTAACCCATATGGTCATATTATTTTACGCGGCGGAGAGAAAGGCCCTAACTTTGATGAAGCGTCAGTAAAACAAGCGTGTGATGCTCTAGCCGAGTTTGGCTTGCCACAACGTTTGGTTGTGGATTTCAGCCACGCAAACTGTCAGAAGCAGCACAGAAAACAAATCGACGTTGCTCAAGACATTTGTAACCAAATTAAGTCAGGCAGTACTCGTATTGCGGGTATCATGGCTGAAAGCTTTATTCTTGAAGGCAATCAGCCAATGACTGACATCAACAACCTAACGTATGGTCAATCTATTACAGACCCATGCCTAGGCTGGGAAGATACTGCTACAATGCTAGATATGCTGGCAAACGCCGTTAAATCCCGAAAGTCCCTATAACAAAATAATCAAGGAATCTTCATGCCATCGTTTGATATTGTTTCTGAAATCGATACGGTTGAACTACGTAACGCCGTTGATAATGCTAACCGTGAATTGTCTACTCGTTTCGATTTCCGCAACGTTAATGCGAGCTTTGAGCTAGTAGAAGAAAACGTAAAAATGTCTGCGGAAGGTGACTTCCAACTTAAGCAAATGCGCGATATTTTACGTGGCCACTTGGCAAAGCGTAATATTGATGCAAACGCAATGGATGCACAGGAACCAGATGTAACTGGTAAGAACTGGCACCAAACTCTGCTTTTCCGCCAAGGTATCGATACACCAACAGCCAAAAAAGTAGTGAAACTTATTAAAGACGCAAAGTTAAAAGTACAAGCCTCTATTCAAGGCGACAAGGTACGTGTTACTGGTAAGAAACGTGATGACCTGCAAGCGACAATGGCAGCGATTCGTGAAGCAGAGATGGGCATACCATTCCAGTTTAACAACTTCCGTGATTAATCTGTCTGAGAAGTAACTTAGTTTAAAAACGCCAGCGCATAGTTCGCTGGCGTTTTGTTGGCCTTTTAATCGAGAAGCCAAGTGCCCACTTTTTAACGTGGTTATATCACCAAGTCCTGCCCTTGCAGCAATAAGAACTCGCTCGTCCCTTTAGGGATAAACACGCAAACTCGAAGCTTTTCAGATTTAGCCTTGGTCAACATATCAGAGAGTTCAGCTGCGCTGGAGAAAGCTTCTCGCTCTGCATCTCTTCGTATTAGCTCTAACACGTTCGCTTCGCATCGAGTTGAGTAAAGTGCTAGCTCGGCTTGTTGCATGTAGCGCACGGCCTTAATTGGCAACATCTCAACGTCTTTCCCTACCTGTATCCAAGTACAACTTCCCTTTTCATCCAAAGGTGTTGCCATGGTCGCTTGGTAAATCGTTTCTAACTCTCTATTATCTCGCGCGTTTTCAACCTCAGGATTCGAGAAGAATTGCTCCCAAAACTTACGACGTAAATCGACGCTAGGTAGTGCTTCTTTAATCGAATTACGCTTTGAGTTAGCAAAGTCCGCCATCAACCCCATGTTTTGTGGCAGTATCGATTCAAGCTTTTCACGGATGTTTCGAATTAAAACTGGTGAGGCACCGCCACTAGAAATAGCAATTTGTATGCGGCCACGATTGATCATAGAGGGCGTAATGAAGTCACAATAAGGCTTATCATCCACAACGTTCACTAGGATGCCTAATTCTTTCGCATCTTTATACACTTGGTGATTTAGCTCAGGATTATCTGTCGTGGCCCACACTTGAACAAAGCTTTTAGTGACAATGTCACTTGAATAGAAACGTTGCACCCAGCGCACTTGATGCTCTGCAGCAAGCTTAGACAGAAAATCGACCAACGTTGGAGAAACGATAGTGACATCCGCCCCTGCCTTTAGCAACGCTTCCACCTTTCTGCTTGCCACTTCACCGCCGCCCACGACAAGAACGGGTTTATTGATTAAATCTAAGAACAGAGGAAAATATCGCATTTCAATCCATGATTACTCTAATTAGCTATTGCAGACCATGCTACCAAAAATGGGGCAAGCTCATCACCCTGTTTCGGTATCACAAATAATTTTTGTTCGAATTTTTACTGAACTTCACCAAGCTCAGCTAATGACAGTTTTAATAACAACTTTTTATTCTCTTGTATTGTTCACTCTTCTATTGATTGTTCTGATGCACCAAATTGTCCATGATTTGCACTATTTACAAACAATTAACATTTCGTCATTCTAAATCTCAAGGCGCTTTGTAAGTTCTCTCAAAACTTCATTTAAATTATATATTTGAGAATTAACAGATCCTTTCCTACGCTTATAACTGGTTGATCTATCGAATACCGTTTCTTCGAAAATCAATCACGTAGGACGATAACTCTAACGAATTGGACACGTTATTTCAGGTCACTCCTGATTAAACATGGATCATACAGGAAGGATACAAATGGCAAATAAACTCACAGTTCTTGCTTCCGTCGTAGCGGCTTCTACTGCGATGATGGCAACATCAGCTCAAGCAGCAGACACTACTCTGGACAAAGTCACAAAACAAGGTTTTCTTACTTGTGGCGTAAGTACCGGTCTACCTGGTTTCTCTAACCCTAACTCAAAAGGTGAATGGGAAGGTATCGACGTAGAATATTGCCAAGCACTGGCTGCAGCCGTTCTTGGGGATAAAACGAAAGTTAAATATGTACCCCTAACCGCGAAAGAACGTTTCACTGCGCTTCAATCAGGTGAGATTGATGTGCTTTCTCGTAACACCACCTGGACACTGCATCGTGATACTGCACTTGGCCTAAACTTCGTAGGGGTAAACTACTACGATGGCCAGGGCTTCATGGTGAAGAAAGATCTTGGCATCTCAAGCGCAAAAGAGCTTGATGGTGCATCAGTTTGCGTACAGTCCGGTACAACAACTGAGCTGAACCTTGCTGACTACTTCCGTAACAGCGGTATGTCATACAAGCCGGTCGTATTCGATACGGCAGCCCAAACGTCAAAAGGTTTCGATGCAGGACGTTGTGATGTGTTAACGACTGACCAATCTGGTCTTTATGCATTGCGTCTAAACCTGAAAGATCCCTCTTCTGCAGCCGTTCTTCCGGAAATCATTTCCAAAGAACCACTAGGTCCCGTCGTTCGTCAAGGTGATGACCAATGGTTCAACATTGCGAAGTGGACATTATCAGCAATGATTAACGCCGAAGAGTATGGTATTAGTTCGAAAAATGCGGATGAAATGCTGAAATCGAAAGATCCAAACATCAAACGTATTCTTGGTGTTGACGGTCCGAAAGGCAAAGGTTTGGGTATTCGTGATGATTGGGGCTACCAAGTTATCAAGCAAGTCGGTAACTATGGTGAAAGCTTCGAACGCACAGTCGGTACTGGTTCGCCGTTAGAAATTTCTCGTGGCGTTAATGCGCTATGGAATGCAGGCGGCTTTATGTACGCGCCACCAATCCGATAGAACGAGTTAATCAGGGCGGTTCATGCCGCCCTTTTTCTTGATTTTATCCATCTGTATGAGTAAGGACCGCTCATTGAATGGCAAGAAGTATTCGCTTAGATAGGCTATTTCAACTCGAATATCGCCGTTTAGCTCTGGTGAAAACATGCTTCGACCAGCAAGGACGTGACTATTTATACAGGGAGATATCTATAACTAAGGTTTGAGGTTATCGCTGTATGAAACCGACAAAAGATGCATCGCCAAGTACGATGTCCAAACCGAGCGGAAGCAAGAGCTTGATTTATAATCCCGCCTTTCGTTCTGCTATTTTCCAGATCATTGCCATAGCTGCACTGGTATTTTTCTTTTACACGATTATAAATAACGCACTGAACAACTTAGATGCTCGTGGGATCGCTACGGGTTTCGGTTTTTTAAATCAAGAAGCCGGGTTTGGTATCGGGCTGACGCTAATTGAATACGATGAAACGTATTCTTACGGCAGAACGTTTATTATTGGCCTTCTTAATACAGCGCTGGTCTCCGTATTAGGTATTATTCTGGCTACCGTGATTGGTTTTACCATGGGGGTTGCTCGCCTTTCTTCTAACTGGTTAGTGAGTCGCTTGGCTGCTGTTTATATCGAAACGTTCCGAAATATCCCACTTCTTCTACAAATATTTTTCTGGTATTTCGCTGTTCTTCAAGCATTACCCTCACCGCGTCAAAGCTTGAGCCTTGGCGAAGCCATCTTCTTGAATGTTCGTGGTTTATATTTTCCAGCACCAGAAATGGAGCCAGGCAGTGGCTTTGTTATTGCTGCATTAATCTTCGGGGTGATCGCCAGCTTGTTGATTAATGTATGGGCGAATAACAAGCAACGCCTAACTGGGCAACAAACGCCAATGGGAAGAATAGCTTTAGGCTTAGTCGTTGGCCTTCCGCTGATTGTCTACTTCCTTGCTGGTATGCCAATTTCACTAAATTATCCTGAACTGAAAGGGTTTAACTTCCAAGGTGGTATTAGCATTATTCCTGAACTTGCCGCACTACTTTTGGCATTGAGCGTTTATACCGCCTCCTTCATTGCCGAAATTGTACGTTCTGGTATTAATGCGGTTAGCCATGGTCAAACGGAAGCGGCGATGTCGCTGGGCTTACCACGCGCGAAAACTTTAAAGCTTGTTGTCATTCCGCAAGCGTTACGAATTATTATTCCACCTTTAACCAGTCAATATCTCAACCTCACCAAAAACTCATCGTTAGCGATGGCGATTGGTTACCCAGACCTTGTCTCTGTCTTTGCTGGTACTACCCTGAACCAAACTGGGCAAGCGATTGAGATCATTGCGATGACGATGGGCGTGTACTTAACCTTAAGTTTGATTACGTCTGCATTAATGAACTTGTATAACCGTAAAGTCGCGCTGGTGGAGAGATAATATGAGTACTCATCAATTTCAACCGGATCTCCCACCACCAGCCAATACCGTCGGTTTTGTTGGTTGGATGCGGAAAAACCTATTTAATGGACCTGTCAATTCCATTGTTACCGTAATTCTTGCTTATCTTGTCTTTAGTGCAATTTGGCATATCGTTGATTGGGCGTTTATCAACGCGGACTGGATTGGTTCGACGCGTGACGATTGCAGCCGAGAAGGTGCTTGCTGGGTATTTATCAGCGTGCGCTGGGAGCAGTTCATGTACGGTTTCTATCCTGAGTCTGAACTGTGGCGCCCTCGCCTTTTCTATATCACATTGGCTATATTTACTGTGTTGCTAGCGTATGAAAAGACACCGAAACGGATTTGGATTTGGCTTTTCTTCGTAAACATCTACCCATTCATTATCGCTGGGCTGTTATATGGTGGGATATTTGGGCTAGAAGTGGTCGATACACACAAATGGGGCGGATTACTCGTTACGCTCATTATTGCGCTAGTCGGTATTGTCGTTTCATTACCGATTGGTGTGGTACTCGCGCTCGGTAGACGTTCAGAGATGCCCATCATTCGCAGTATTTGTACCGTCTATATTGAAGTTTGGCGTGGTGTGCCACTGATTACCGTTCTGTTCATGGCTTCCGTTATGCTGCCTTTGTTTATGTCCGAAGGATCAGAGACAGACAAACTTATTCGCGCTCTTATTGGTGTGGTGATGTTTGCCTCGGCGTACATGGCCGAAGTGGTACGGGGCGGCTTACAAGCGATTCCAAAAGGCCAATATGAGGCTGCCGACGCACTTGGGTTAAGTTACTGGAAAAAAACAGGGCTTATTATCTTGCCGCAAGCGCTGAAGATTACGATCCCTTCTATCGTGAACACGTTTATCGGATTGTTTAAAGACACCAGTTTGGTTCTTATCATTGGTATGTTTGACGTACTAGGTATAGGACAAGCAGCAAACACAGACCCTGACTGGCTAGGCTTTGCTACTGAAAGTTATGTATTTGTCGCGTTAGTGTTTTGGGTATTTTGTTTTGGCATGTCGCGTTATTCGATATGGCTTGAAAACAAACTTCATACCGGTCACAAACGATAACTCATCAAGCTCAAGGACGTATTATGACGCAACAACAAGACTATATGATCCAATTGAAGGACATGAATAAATGGTATGGTGAGTTTCACGTACTAAAAAATATTAACCTCGATGTTAAGCGCGGGGAAAAAATCGTAATCTGTGGCCCATCAGGGTCAGGAAAATCAACGATGATTCGCTGTATTAACCGCCTCGAAGAGCACCAAGCTGGTAGCATCTATGTTTCTGGTACGGAGTTAACTGAAGATTTAAAAAATATTGAAGCTGTGCGCCGTGAAGTGGGCATGTGCTTTCAGCACTTTAATCTCTTCCCTCATTTAACCGTACTGGAAAACTGTACGCTCGCGCCTATTTGGGTGAAGAAGATGCCTAAAGATGAGGCAGAAGCTGTCGCGATGAAATATCTGGAACGCGTTAAAATTCCGGACCAAGCAGAGAAATATCCTGGCCAGTTGTCTGGTGGTCAGCAACAACGCGTGGCGATTGCTCGTTCATTGTGTATGAACCCTAAAGTTATGCTTTTTGATGAACCAACATCAGCGCTTGATCCGGAGATGGTTCGCGAAGTGTTGGATGTAATGGTCGAGCTCGCCGAGGAAGGCATGACCATGCTCTGTGTGACACATGAAATGGGGTTTGCGAAAGAGGTTGCCGATCGCGTGATATTTATGGATGCAGGAGAGATCATCGAAGAGAACAACCCTGTTGATTTCTTTGAAAACCCTCAATCAGATCGAACTCAAAATTTCCTAGCGCAAATCTTACATCACTAAGATCTTTTCCAACTGGCATAATAAAAGCACTGATTTCAATGAAGTCGGTGCTTTTTGTTACTAAATTCAAAGTTCTGTGTGACAATCACTATGACTTTGCTCTGCAGTAATATTGTGTTACAAGTTGCCAAATACATAACATCTTATTTCTATTATTATTTTATCTAAGTTACGCATGGTTAGGGCTTGATTTTTTGAACTTTCAATCCCATAAATGTACTTAAAAGAAAGTCTCTTATCGAGGAAGATTATGAACAGTCCAATGTTTACCCGCACTTCAACACAAGAAAGTGCTCTACAAACAAACAAAGTGTTGCGTAATACTTACGCACTACTTTCAATGACGCTTTTATGGTCGGCAGTCGTTGCTGGCGTAGCAATGGCATTTAACCTGCCACATCCAGGAATCATCCTAATGTTGGTTGGTTTCTACGGCCTGTTATTCTTAACAGAGAAAAACCGTAACAACAGCCTTGGCCTTGTGTTTACGTTCTTATTCACTGGTTTCTTAGGCTACACGATTGGTCCAATCTTAAACATGTACATCGGTGCTGGGATGGGCGATATCGTATTAACCGCTCTAGGTGGTACGGCGCTATCTTTCATGGCGGCATCAGCTTATGCACTAACAACAAAACGTGACCTATCTATGATGGGCGGCTTGATGCTATCGCTGTTTGTTGTGCTTGTTGTGGGTATGATTGCAAGCTTCTTTATTCAATCAACCATGTTACACTTGGCGTTGAGCAGCTTGTTTATCATTTTCTCTACGATGGCGATCCTGATGACAACACAAAGCATTATTCGTGGCGGTGAAACAAACTACATCTCTGCGACAGTGACTTTGTATGTATCAATCTACAACATCTTCATCAGCCTACTAAGCATTCTAGGTATTATGAACGACGATTAATTGTTCGCTCTAAGGTGAATACTAAAAGCCCGAAGGTAATTCCTTCGGGCTTTTTCTTTGTCAGTGGTTAAGTACATTACGCCTGTTCGACTGCTAACTCGATAACTTCATCAGCCTCAGGGTTTTCTCTAAAACGTCTCACTTTAATCGTATCTTCACCCAACATGATTTGCTTGGCGATTCGATGCATACCATCAAAAACGCGGTAATCATTGGTTAAAATTACGGGATACGACAAATCGGCATTGTTGATGCGTTGGCAATGCTTCGCGATCTCACGACAGGTTGGCTGTGGTCCATCATCACTAAACCAGGTCACTTCATTAGGGCCTTTGATATCATCAATAGCAATTTCTTCTACAGGTAGGGACTCCGCGAGATCCCAAATACGCTCGATAGACCAAATGGATTTTACGTTGTCATTTATTTCAATGTAACGTTGTTTCGACATGACTAACTCCTTGTCATCGTTATTGTTTACAACCTGAATGTAGGTTGCTTATCAACCAAGAGAATATCGGTCTATAAGAGCAAACACAACGTCGTAAGCTATTCATTCACCGATAAAATTCCATATTCAAACAAGTAGCCAAGAAAAAACCAAAACAAAAATGAATAAGCCTGGATATCCATGCAATTTTATTGGTACTCAACCCGAAAAATTTCTAACAAACTGAATAGTTTCCTATTTATTTGAATAAAAGAGCATTTATATCAAAGCACCTGGCTCAGTCAAAAAGCACTCACCATTTTGTACGCTTTTGCTTCGCTCGGCACTACTTCGAGATTCTTTTGTTGAGAACATCCTCACCTGTCGCTAATCTATAAACATCCATGTTCACTTAACGGATAAAACGTTATGTTCGTTTACAACGGCAAAGAAATTGAAACTGATGCTCAAGGCTACTTACTGGATCATACTCAATGGGAAGAAGGTATGATTGAGCTTTTAGCAAAAGAAGAAGACATCGAGCTTACGGATGCTCATTTGGAAGTTGTGCACTTTGTGCGAGATTTTTATGAAGAGTTTAATACTTCCCCTGCTGTGCGTATGCTTGTCAAAGCAATGGAAAAAGCGCACGGCCCAGAAAAAGGTAACAGTAAGTATCTATTCAAGCTGTTTAAAAAGGGGCCAGCCAAACAAGCGACTAAATTAGCCGGCCTACCAAAGCCAGCTAAATGCTTGTAGAATTTACAAAATCTTAAAACCGCGCAACGGCTTATATGACGCAGACTCCTGTATCACACTCTCTACTGTTGCCGTTCGCGGGCCTTCTTTCAACCACTCGGAAAACGCAGCTATTTGTGCACCTGTTCCACACGCCATCACTTCAACATCACCATCGTTTAGGTTCTTCGCGTAACCCGTCAAACCCAGTTTCAATCCTTGATGGGAAGTATGGTAACGAAAGCCGACGCCTTGAACGTGACCTTTTACTATAAATCTCTCACACTTTACGTTCATCTTTGTACCGCTTCTTTTTACTGAGTGATATATTCTTTTCGTCTATTCACCCCACTAAGGATAGTGGGTTTTTGCACGGTTACTATAATTATGAAAGAAATTCCATTCCGCTGGATTGATAAGTATCTCATTCACTTAAAGATTCAAGAAAAGTTCTATTTGCTCTTCGTTCTCCCTCTTCTTGCTTTAGTCATTCTCACTCTCGTCCTTAATAGCGCGGCTAATACGTTGATCTCAAGTATGTACCAAGAAGAGCTCATGCTTATGAAAGGTCTGATAGAGGCAGGCAACCTTTCTCAATCTCAAGTAGCAAACCTCATAGCTAGTTCAGAAACCGTTTCTCTTGGCTCTGGTCCGCAATCCGTGTCTGTTCTAAATGGTGCGTACAGCTTGGTTGCAAACCATGAACTTTCTTTATGGTCTGCCCTATCAACGACTCAAGTGAGCATCATCTGTGTGAGCTTGTTTATTCTCGCGCTTGGCGTTTACTACATCATGACGTTTATCGGCGGCGCAATGTTCACGATGAATAAAGCATTAAACACCCTAGCGGATGGTGACCTAACCGCGAGAATGAACTTCTTCCCAGTTCGCGACGAGTTTAGTGAAATTGCTATTACGATAGACAAAGTTGCAGAACGAGAGCAACAAATGGTGCTGTCGATACAAGAGTCTGTGGCGTTAATGCAACAAATTAGCTCAGACCTGAATCAATCAATTCATCACAGTTCAGATATTTCTGCGACGCAACAAGAGCACCTCAACTCTCTTGCGAGTGCAACGGAACAGATGGCATCAACGATTCGAGAAGTCGCGACATTAGCTCACGATTCAAGCGCGCAAACCGATGATGCGCGCAGTGTGGCTCAGTCTGGACAAGTAAAAGTAGAGAATACGCTTCACTCGATTTCGAACCTCTCTAATGAGATTCAATCTGCGTCTCAAGCAGTAGCGGAGTTAGATGCTAATGCCGCACAAATTGATGAAGTCGTGACAACCATTAATGGGATTTCCGAGCAAACTAACCTACTTGCATTGAACGCAGCCATTGAAGCAGCACGTGCTGGTGAGCAAGGTCGTGGATTTGCGGTCGTTGCGGATGAGGTTCGCGCTCTTGCGGGACGCACTCAACAAGCAACTGTTGAAATCCAAACGATGATTGAATCGTTACAGCGTAACAGTCAGTCGCTTACTAAGCTGATGGAAGTGACAGTTAATAATGCAAATGAGGGACAAAACCTCATGACGGAAGTGAATCACGAAATCGGCTCTTTGGCAGATAAAAATCAAACTATCTCCGACAGTAGCATTCAAATTGCAACAGCAGCTGAAGAGCAAGGTGTAGTCGCGGACAATATCGCCTCAAGCGTTGAAGAAATTCGAGTTCAAGCAGATAACGTGTGCAATATGATCAGCACGACTTCACAAAACGTGGATCAACTGCGTAAGCAAAGCGACACCATGGAGTCGCTCCTTACTGGACTTAAAGCGTAGCAACGTAATCTGTTACGACCAGTTCAAATAAAAGGGTTACTTTAGTGACCCTTTTTTGTATTTAAAAGCCACTACAATGTACTGGATTGCCGAGGGATATTGCTTTTACCATTCACATCCCGGACAATACGCCCCTTTCAAAATTCAACAAGAGCTAATGAAATGACAGCTGCTATCTATTTGGTAAAAGGTCGTGAGAAATCGGTCAAGCGCAAGCACCCTTGGATCTTCTCTCGAGGCATCAACAAAGTTGAGGGCGAACCGGCTCTTGGCGAAACGGTTGATGTATTCACTCACGACGGTAAATGGCTAGCTAAAGCGGCATATTCGCCAGCTTCACAAATTCGTGCTCGTATTTGGAGTTTTGATAAAGAAGAAATCGACACCGCGTTTTTCGTAAAACGATTAAAAGACGCACAACTTCTTCGTGAAGACATTATCGAACGTGATGGCCTTACGGGTTACCGCCTTATCGCGGCAGAGTCTGATGGTATGCCAGGCGTTACGATTGACCGTTACCAAAACTTCTTTGTGTGTCAACTTCTCAGTGCTGGCGCAGAACACAATAAACAGGCCATTGTTGATGCTCTAGTTGAGTGCTTCCCAGACTGTAGCGTTTACGAGCGTTCTGACGTCGCGGTACGTAAGAAAGAGGGTTTGAAAGAAACTACGGGGGTACTGCACGGCGAAGAGCCACCTAAATCGGTAGTCATCGAAGAAAATGGCGTAAAGATTAGTGTAGATATCGTTGGCGGTCATAAAACAGGTTTCTACCTAGATCAACGTGATAGTCGCCAGCAAGCGATGAAATATGTGAAAGGCAAGGAAGTTCTTAACTGCTTCTCTTACACAGGTGGCTTCGGACTTTACGCTCTGAAAGGTGATGCAAAGCGTGTGATAAACGCTGACGTATCACAACCTGCTCTAGACACTGCGAAGTTCAACGCAGAACTGAATGAATTTGATATCTCGAAGAAGCGCGCCGTGTTCCTAAACGCAGACGTGTTTAAACTGCTTCGCGAGTATCGTGACCAAGGAACTCAGTTCGATGTGGTTATCATGGATCCACCTAAGTTTGCAGACAGTAAAGCCCAACTAAACGGCGCATGTCGTGGTTACAAAGACATCAACATGCTAGCAATGCAAATCCTAAAACCTGGCGGTACGCTACTGACCTATTCGTGCTCTGGCTTAATGGATCAAGTTTTGTTCCAGAAAATCATTGCTGACGCAGCCGTAGATGCTAACCGCCAAGTAAAGTTTGTGGAGCGCTTTGAACAAGCTGCTGACCACCCAACCGATACAGCATACCCGGAAGGTTTCTACCTGAAAGGTTTTGCATGTAAAGTTCTGTAATCACAGTGTTAGTTTACCGTATTATTAAATAAAAAAACGGAGCGAAAAAACGCTCCGTTTTTTTTGGGCCATCTATTCTCGTAATTGCTCGAGATTAGAAATCAGACTATTGGCAATATCGGCTGCAGAGGCACCATCAAAGTTAACCTCTAGCTGTTGTCCATCTTTGTTGATGGTCAACGTCGAGTTACCTCCACTTTCAGTCACTTCAACGGAAATGTCATCCACACTGCCGCGATAGTCACCCGAACCAAGATCATCAAGCAAGGCGGAGATATCCGTACCACTCATATCATCAAATACATCGGTAAAATCAAGCTGATCCCCGTCACTGAAATCTGTCACGGTATCCGTTGCGGATTGCATTTCTGTCCATTTGAATACGTCATCACCTTCACCGCCAGTCAAGATATCATTACCTAAACCACCGATGATCAGGTCATTGCCTTCAGTACCAACCAGAATATCATCGCCATCTGTCCCCATAACCAGATTCAGATCCGAATTTAAGGCCATGGTTTGATAACCAAGCGCCGTGACAGCGTCTACCGTGACGTTCTCGAAATCAACCGCTACCGTAGCTTCGTTACTTACCGCACCATCAGTGTCGATTGCCTGATAAGTAAAGTCATCGTTCACATCAGTAAAGCTGGTAATTTCAGTCCCCACCAAGGTAAAGCCCGCTTTATCACTCGCGCTATCGGTTTCTGGAGTAAGTCGAATTTCATCAAAGCTGCCATTTGCTAACGCAACGGTAATAGAACCTTCGTGGTTGCTGGTATAAGTAATATCCGTTGAGTAAAACTGCTGAACATCAACAAGTGCACCATTTAGGAAGATGTATGCCGTTAACCATGCACTACCACTGTTGAAGCGGTCATTCAGGCTGGCTAAGTTCAGCTTCGCTTCGTTTGCTGATAAATCCTCATCCAGTTCTAACGTAATATATTCACCAGTACTGATTTCATCACCCTGACCCGTTTCATTTGGCGAAACGACAACCAACCCGACCTGTTGATTCGCAAAATCGACTGAAATCTGAGCGTCGGAATCAAAGATGATGCTGTTGCCAATGGTGGTGATCTGACCTCCAGTGAACGTTAAGTTCGAGTTAGGAGGAGTGTAAGAACCAACCAAGATATCTTTCCCTTGTTCTTCAAGAAGATCGGCTGAGTCAAAGCTCTGCTCCTCAAAGAAATCTTCAGTCAGACGATACTTAACCTCTGTGTTTTCAGGGAACTGTGTGGTTTCGTCTATAATGACTTCCTGTCCATTTCCATCCACATAATACAGTTCACCGTGTTCAGGAAGGCCAACGACCTGAATTAAAATATCATCATCATTTGCAGTAACTGCGTCATCTTCGAGATCTTCAACACGCTGTTCCCCAGACGTCGTTAATCCATCAAACTCAACATCCTGAACCGGGAAAATACCATTTTGAACATCGAGCGAAATGATGAAATCACGGGCTGTGGGTGGTGAGTTATCCACGATGGTCGCCAGACCAGTATCGCTGCCTTGCACTGCTCCCAAGCCAGTTACTGTAACGCTGAAATCTTCAGGGCCTTCGTACACACCGTCATCAATTGATTCGATGCGTAGATCAAATTCCGTCATACCTGCCGGCACCGTCACAATGCCACTTACAGGTACACTTACCCAACCTGAACCGGTGTTGTACTCTAGAGTGCCAAGGTCACCTACTTCTGTTTCATCCAGGTTCAGCGTTAACTGAACCTGGACCGCGGCTTCTGAAGCATTACTCAATGACACGGTAAATGTAGCGAAATTACCTTCATCAATGGTACCCGCATCCGAGATAGACACAGTTGGTCGATCGTCATCCGTTTTAGTGCCATCATCCACAATGGTCGCCAAACCAGTATCGGTGCCCTGAACTGCGCCCAAACCCGTCACGGTCACGCTGAAGTCTTCCGGACCTTCATAAACTTCATCATCAATGGTCGCAATGCGCACATCAAATTCGGTAAGCATTGCTGGCACTGTTACGATGCCATCGACAGGCACAGCAACCCAACCTGCTCCGGTGTTATATTCTAGCGAGCCAAGATCATCCACTTCTGTTCCGTCTGGGTTTAAGGTCAACTGCACCTGGACTGTACCTTCCGAAGCATTACTCAATGACACGGTAAACGTCGCGATATCACCCTCATCTACGATACCCGCATCTGAGATAGATACGGTCGGGCGATCATCATCCGGGTCAGGACCAGGGCCGTTACCGCCGTCGTAAATAATGCCCAACGCAGTGTCAGTACCAAGTACTCCAGTTGCACCTTGCACTGCAACCGTGAAGGTTTCATCTCCTTCATACACATCGTCGTCCGTGGTTGGGACAAACAGTTTGAGATCGGTTTCACCTGCTGGGATAGTATACGTGCCATCACTGTTGGCGGTCACGACAGTTACTCCATCAGATAATGTCAGCTTAATAGCACCAATGTCGCCAGGCTCTGCCGTATTAGTTCCTCCTGTTGATGTGCTCAACCTTACCGTCACGTCAATATCGGCAGCCTCCGACAACCGGACGGTATACACAGCCTCAGTACCTTCATTCACGCCCACGCTATCTTCGACAATATAGACACTTGGACGGTCATCGTCTGGATCGGTACCAGGGCCGTTACCACCGTCGTAAATAATGCCCAGCGCACTGTCACTGCCTAGGACGCCCGTGTCACCTTGTACCGCCACAGTGAAGGTTTCATCCCCTTCGTAGACGCCATCATCTGTGGTTGGCACAGTGACTTTCAGCTCGTTCTCACCGGCGGGAATGGTATACGCACTGTCACTGTTGGCATTCACCACTGTCACACCATCAGCAAGGGTCACCACAAAGCTACCTATATCGTCCGCTTCCGCCGTGTTGCTGCCGTCGGTTGAGGTGTTCAACCTGACGGTCACATCGATATCGGCCGCCGCCGATAATCTAACGGTATACACAGCATCAGTACCTTCGTTAACACCCACGCTATCTTCAACGATGTAGACATTTGGACGGTCATCATCTGGATCGGGTCCTGGGCCAGTGCCGTCATCCACAATCGTTGCCGTGCCCGTATCACTGCCTTGTACTGCGCCAATGCCCGTTACCGTAACGCTGAAATCCTCTGGGCCTTCATAAACGGCGTCATCAATAGAAGCAATTCGCACATCAAATTCGGTCTGTCCGGCAGGCACCGTCACCACGCCAACGTTTGGCACCGCAACCCAACCGGAGCCCGTGTTGTATTCCAAGGTGCTTAAGTCGCCGGCTTCGGTATCACCGAGATTAAGACCCAACTCCACTTGCGTTTCCGCTTCAGACGCGTTCGATAATGTGACTTTGAAGTTCGCCGTATCACCTTCATTAATGGTGCCAGCGTCGGTAATAGTCACACTCGGGCGGTCATCGTCTGGATCGGGGCCCGGGCCACTGCCGTCATCCACAATCGTCGCCGTGCCCGTATCACTGCCTTGTACTGCGCCAATGCCCGTTACCGTAACACTGAAATCTTCCGGACCTTCGTACACCGCATCATCAATGGAAGCGATACGCACATCAAACTCAGTCTGCCCGGCAGGCACCGTCACCACACCATCGTTTGACACCGCAACCCAACCAGAGCCCGTGTTGTATTCTAAGGTACCTAAGTCTCCGACTTCGGTGTTACCTAAGTTGAGGCCGAGTTCAACTTGAACACTCGACTCTGAGGCACTCGATAATGTGACTTTAAAGTTCGCCGTATCACCTTCATTAATGGTGCCAGCGTCGGTAATAGTCACACTCGGGCGGTCATCGTCTGGATCGGGGCCCGGGCCACTGCCGTCATCCACAATCGTCGCCGTACCTGTATCGCTGCCTTGCACCGCCCCAATGCCCGTCACCGTAACGCTGAAATCCTCTGGGCCTTCATAAACGGCGTCATCAATAGAAGCAACGCGCACATCAAATTCGGTTTGCCCGGCTGGCACGGTCACCACGCCATCATTTGGCACTGCAACCCAACCACTTCCCGTGTTGTATTCTAAGGTGCCCAAGTCACCGACTTCGGTATCACTCAAGTTGAGGCCTAGCTCGACTTGAACAGTGGACTCGGAGGCATTCGACAGCGTCACTTTGAAGTTCGCCGTATCACCTTCATTAATAATGCCAGCATCGGTAATAGTCACACTTGGGCGGTCATCATCGGGATCAGGTCCAGGGCCACTGCCGTCATCCACAATCGTTGCTGTACCCGTATCGCTGCCTTGCACCGCACCAATGCCGGTTACCGTGACACTGAAATCTTCAGGGCCCTCATAAACGGCGTCATCAACAGAAGCAATACGCACATCAAATTCGGTTTGCCCAGCTGGCACCGTCACCACGCCATCATTTGGCACTGCAACCCAACCACTTCCCGTGTTGTATTCTAGGGTGCCCAAATCTCCAACTTCGGTATCGCCTAAGTTGAGGCCAAGTTCAACTTGAACACTCGATTCGGAGGCATTCGATAAGGTGACTTTGAAGTTCGCAGTCTCACCCTCATTAATGGTGCCAGCGTCGGTAATAGCCACGCTTGGACGGTCATCGTCTGGATCGGGACCTGGGCCACTGCTGTCATCCACAATCGTTGCCGTGCCCGTATCACTGCCTTGTACCGCACCAACGCCCGTTACCGTTACACTGAAATCTTCTGGACCTTCGTACACCGCATCGTCAATAGAAGCAATGCGCACATCAAACTCAGTTTGCCCGGCAGGCACCGTCACCACACCATCGTTCGGTACTGTGACCCAACCAGAGCCCGTGTTGTATTCCAAAGTGCCCAAATCTCCAACTTCGGTATCGCCGAGATTAAGACCCAACTCCACTTGCGTTTCAGCTTCAGACGCGTTCGATAATGTGACTTTGAAGTTGGCTGTCTCCCCCTCATTAATGGTGCCAGCATCATTGATGGTCACACTTGGACGGTCGTCATCCGGATCGGGATCTGGGCCGCTGCCGTCATCCACAATCGTTGCCGTACCTATATCGCTGCCTTGCACCGCCCCAATGCCAGTTACCGTCACGCTGAAATCTTCAGGACCTTCATAAACGGCGTCATCAATAGAAGCGATACGCACATCAAATTCGGTCTGTCCGGCTGGCACCGTTACCACTCCATCGTTTGGCACTGTGACCCAACCACTTCCCTTGTTGTATTCCAAGGAGCCTAAGTCGCCGGCTTCTGTATCACCGAGGTTGAGACTTAGTTCGACCTCAACATCTGTAGCTGATGGATTCGATAAAGACACTTTAAAGCTGGCTAACTCACCTTCATTAATCGTCCCTGCATCGCTCATCGTTACCGTTGGACGATCATCATCAGGACTTAAACCAGGCCCACTACCATCATCAACAATGGTTGCAATCCCAGTTGCAGGTGTACTTTGTTCTTCTGTGTTGCCAGAAAGCGTAAATGTTTCTGGACCTTCGAATATAGAGTCATTTATAGAGTCGAGAGAAACCGTAAAACCATTTTCACCTAACGGGACCGACATAGTAAAAATACCGTTGTCATCGACTGAGATTTCTTCTGTTGTGCCATCGGAAAATGTTATGAGAACACTCTCGTTGACGTAGTCACTTCCGCTCTCGTTAGTAGATCCACCAGTCGCAGTTTGATCGAACAGAGAAAAAGTGATATTGATATTATCTTCTGTTGGTTGGTTAAGTGTGACGTCGAAGGAAACCAGATCGCCCTCATTGACAGTTGGGCTAGAAATCTCTTGAACAATTACTGTTGCAGGAACTGATATTGCTGTTGGTTCTGGTGGTTGTATTTGGAAAATATCGAGTAGCGTCTCTACCTGAGTACTTGAAAATCCTGTTCCGTCAGTTCCCACTGTCTCAAAATTGGTACTGGCGAGTAATTCAGCACCTGTGCGATCTATAGCCCCGGTATTTTGTGGGCTAGACCCGTTTCCTTCACCTGCAGCAGGATCAAACTCTTCACCCAGCTCAGTCGGGTCTTCCCCACTAGCAATTGCTTCAATTAACGCTGTGATATCATCAGTTACGTTTATCGAACTTCCTTGTGGTGTCACCTGCTCGATCACAAGCTCAGAAGTATCTGATACCTCATCAATTATTAACTCTCCTGGTTGAGGTAGTTGTCCCTCTTCTAGGGTCCTAATTTCCCCATCCAGCCCGATAACCACGATGTTGCCCATCAATGAGCTCAAAGTTACTCGATCCATATCTACCTCGCCCCACTTCAAACCAAGTCAAAAGTTTGTCACCCCTACATTTACGTCTATAGTTTAGTCAAAATCATCATTTTTTCGTTGTATGCGCAGCTCGTGGGATGCTTGGTAACTCAAGGGGCGGAGTTATTCAAAAAGTATAGAGTTACGCTAGCTGCGAAACGCTATGATATTAAGAATTCAAGCTTTTCTCTGGCCTAAACATGCTGTGTTGCTGAGCAACATTTGCCATATGTGCTAAGGTTTAAAAAGGCGAAATTCTGGAATTTTTAAACAAAAGCCTAGTTTTAACAGTAGGTTGATAAATCCCTTACTCAAGCACTGTTATTTATGATGTTTCGTCTCAGTTATGAGATGAAATAGCAAAAAGCAACACGAATTTTTAGGAGAAATACCGTGAAATGGAACCGACTAAATATTGCTTGCTGCTGTAGTTTAATAGTGTCTTTACCCGTTTTCGGTCAAACTTTAGAGCAAGCCGTGGCATTGACGTTAAAAAACAATCCTGACATTAAGAGCGCATTTAACGAGTTCACCAGTCGAAAATACGTAAATGAAGCCTCTTCGGGCGCCTACTTACCTTCTATTGATTTAGATGCGGGCATTGGTTACGAGGGATTAGACCCTTCTGACGAGGTGGGACGTGGGGATACAGATTACACTCGAAAGGAAGCTTCGGTAACACTAACTCAGCTCATATGGGATGGCAGTGCAACCTTAAATGATATCGATCGTACCGCAGCCGATGCAGAGTCAGTTAGATTTCAACTTTTGGCCGATGCATCAGATAAAGCGCTTGAAGTCACCAAAGTGTATTTAGACGCAGTAAAAGCTTACGAAATACTCAAGCTTTCTGAAAATAACTTGGCGGTTCACAAAGATATTTACGAAGACATTAAAAAACGAGTCAACTCAGGTATAGGCTCTACCGCTGACTTAACACAGGTAGAAGCACGTTTGGCAAAAGCACACGGTAATTTGGCAGCTGCTCAAAATAATTTGTACGACTCTCACACTATGTTCACTCGTTTAGTGGGTCAAACCCCGCAAGGGTTGAGCTTTCCAAGAGCGGATCAGAATTTCATTCCATACACCATTGATGAAGCGGTAGGTTTGGCATTTGAGCTGCACCCTGTCATTCAGGTCGCGCTCGCAGACGTAGATTCGGCTAAGTTTCAATACAAACAATCTAAAGGTGTTAATTACCCAACCATTTCCATTGAAGCTTCACAAACATGGCGTGACGACGCTGATGGCTTAAAAGGCCGCAGTGATGAGACTCTTGCCATGCTACGTCTACGCTACAACCTATTTAATGGCGGCAGTGACGCTGCAAACTCAGAAAACTTCGCCTATCAGTTAAATAAAGCGAAAGACTTACGTGAAGGTGCTTATCGCAATGTTGAAGAAGGGTTAAGGCTTTCATGGAGCGCACTGGATTTGACCCTACAGCAAAAAGAGTTCCTGTCAGATCATGTAGACTCGGCATCTGAAACCGTTATTGCGTATGAAAAACAATATCGCATTGGTAAGCGAACACTGCTTGATCTATTGAATACTGAAAACGAACTCTTTGAGGCACGTAAAGACTACTTAGATTCTAAATACGCAGAGCAGTACGCCAAATATCGAGTGATGAACGCAACAGGTCAACTGTTGAGTGCATTAAGGGTTGAAATGCCTAAAGAATGGCTAGAAGAAGTGGAGTATTAATTATGAAATACATAACTCTTATTGCACTCTCATTGATGATTTCGGCATGCAGTTCATCCGATAAAGGCGATGAATATGATTATATTGATACGCCAATTGCCGATCAGTGGGCAGATCATCTTGATGATGATTCTGATGGAGTCATTAATGAGCGCGATTTATGTCCGGGTACTCCTTTAGGTGCCGAGATTGATAACGATGGCTGCGGTTCGTATGTCGACTCCTCGCAAGAAATGCAAATTCGAGTTCTGTTCGCGAATGATTCCGATGTGATCAATCCTATCTTTACGGAGCAAATTCGAGAACTATCCGACTTCTTGAAGGAGTATCCAAATACATCGATA
The DNA here is from genome assembly GCF_000024825.1 of Vibrio antiquarius. Taxonomy (NCBI): domain Bacteria; kingdom Pseudomonadati; phylum Pseudomonadota; class Gammaproteobacteria; order Vibrionales; family Vibrionaceae; genus Vibrio; species Vibrio antiquarius. The sequence goes on along the minus strand of NC_013456.1, from coordinate 1,977,653 downwards.
GAGATTCAGGGCTATGCCAGTCGTACTGGTACTGCAGAACACAATCTTGACTTATCTAAACGCCGCGCTGAGAACGTTAGAAAAGAACTCATGATGAATGGTATTAGTGGAGATAGAGTCACCATTGTCGGCTATGGAGACACGGTACTTGCAACACAAGGCACCGACCAAGTGAGTCATGCGTTGAACCGTCGAGTCACCGCAACGGTGATTGGCCACAAAGGTGAAGTGAAGAAAGAGTGGACCGTTTTCACGACACTTCCTAAGAGCTAACATCGCAATGAACTGAGTTTAAAAGTAAAAGGTCTAGCAAAATGCTAGACCTTTTTTGATTTTCAATTTCACCTGTGGCTAGACATGCTACATGTCTTTGTATTGCGCTTCTAAACTTGCAATCAGACTTTGAGTCACATCATCGACACTTGCACCATCAAAATGGATGTCCAATGTCGAGCCACCTTTCGTAATACTCAAGTTCGCTTCCGAGCCGCCATCTGGTGCCACTTCTACGTGATACTCTCCGACATCACCAGTATGATCACCGGACTGAAGATCATTAAGAAGCTCACCAACTTCATCTTTTGATAAGTCATCAAACAGATCGGAGAAGTCTAAAGTATCCTCATCTTTGTTGAAATCAGTAACCGTATCAACCTCGTTGGTCACTTCACTCCACTTAAAGATGTCAGAGCCCTCATCTCCCGTTAAGATATCATTACCCAAACCACCAATCAGAATATCATCACCTTCACCACCAACGAGTATGTCGTTACCACCCTGACCAAACAGTAAATCGTTGCCAGCACCACCAGATAAGTTATCCGACTTATCACCTTGGTGAGATTGGTTGAATTCTTCTAAGTTATTTTTAACGTATTCATGGATGTCTTCACCATCAATGGTAGAAACATCTTGACCCGTTTGCTGTGCCACATGTGATTGAATTGCACTCAAACCTTGCTCATTACCGCCAAATTCAATTAAATCACCCAGCAAGATATCGTCACCTTCTCCACCCTGAATAGTGTCTGAGCCTTGCTTCAGGGGCACATCTTGACCCAATATCGTTTCAGCAAGTTTAGTAACATCGATATCTGACTCTACCACACCATCAGTGTCATACTGCTTAAGTGTCTGTTCATCAACACCACTACCAAGACCTATCGACTCTACTGAAGACAATGCTGCTAACACTTGATACATATGTTGAGCTTGTGTTGAGCTGCCACCTTCATCGTAGTAACGGATAGAACCATTATATCTGTCGATATCACCAAGGGTTCTGCCTGTTAGCGGTGAATATACTTGACCGTAACTATCTATAACGACGTCACCTTTGTAGGTAACCGTCTGTCCGTATGAATAACTACTGTTACTAACTATATCTTGCAGGGTAACAAGCTTGCCAGAATCATCGACATCCAAAATCACTTTCGAGAATTCATTCGGCGCTAAATGATAGAGATGCGTTGCTCTATTTGGTTGACCATCAGTAACAAAGTACGTGATATTTTGGCCATTAGGGTTAGGTTGACTGCTAAACCATTCAACAGCTGACTGTAAACCCGCCTCATAGTTTGTGCCACCGTCACCCTCATCACCTATAGCACTATTCAGTTCTTTTACAAACTCATCTCTTGCTGTTGGAGAACTCAAGTCAACGGAAATAACTGCTGACGCACTTGAAGCAAACTCACTGAGGTGAATATTCACTGTTCCAGGCTTCTCACCCTGATTTGCAGCGCTTAACAATTCATCAAACACATCTAGTACTTCTTGCTTCGCAGTTCCTACCCAGTTACCCATGCTCCCTGAAGTATCCAAAACAAAGGCGATGTTGTAGTCCTGACCCGCAATAATCTCCAATCCTTGTACATCGCCAACAATAATATCGTGATCGTCACTGCCCGTTATCTGATCGTTCCCATGTGAACCCGACTCTAGAACATAGTCACGAGCTGTAAGCTCAACAGACTCTGTTGTTGAAGCAGCATCATTATTTGCTTCTTCAACCGACGTCGCGGTAACGCTTAGTGGGAACTCTAGACTACCTTCATAATCAAACGGCACTCTGATATCTAAAGAGACCTTACCGTTAGCATCCAGAGTGACAAGGTAATTACCGTTTGCGTCCTGATTAACGGCATGTCCATCGATATACAGCTCTACACCATCCGGCAAACCTTCCACAAAAACAGTTTGCGCCAAGCTTTCACTTCCATCGACATCAACCAAATCAACGTTAATATCAACGGGAATCCAACGCTCTTGAAGCACTTCATAGGTGCCGTCGGGCTTCAATTCAACGACTTTGTCTGCAAAAACAATTCGTTCAATTTCATATAAGTGATCACCACGATCATCACTACCTGTGTGGTCGTTTACCGAATCGATAGAACGATTATCTAGCAAAATCCAATATGGAACTTGACCTCCATGATCGTCTTTGAAGGTCATTTTGTAGTCACTGAAGTTTCCAGTTAAGTAAACCGTATCTTGGCCATCATAATCTGTAATAGTGGACGCATCATCACCATAGAAAGAGTCGTTATTACCACCGCCAATAAATACGTCATCACCGCCGCCACCGTAGAAGGTGTCATTGTAATCAGTCCCAACGAATAAGCTATCGGTATCACTTCTGTCGTTGTTGTCTCCTAGCATCACTCCGGCGTATGAGTGATTTTTTTGCACAACATCATCCAAACCAAGATCAGCAGCGACGAGTTCATTCTCTGTAGGCGCTTTATCTATCGCAGAAGTAGCTAAGTTGTGATTAGGATCAACAGCATCTCTTTTTACTAACTCTCCAACATTAATCGTGATCGCAGGGGCATCTGCAACTGCGACAACGTTGATATCAAGCGTATTTGTTGCGCCAGTATTTGTGGTGTAACTAATTAACGGAACATCACCTGACCAGTGCTCGGTAGGTTCAAATACGTAACTACCATCTTGGTTTACTAATAAAGTGCCACTGGTCAAAGATACGTTTTGACCTACCGCATAGTCAGTACCATTAATAGTAATGTGATCAACCATCAGGGTGTTGTCGTCATCAAAGTCATTACGCAATACGTTACCCTGTAGCGAATTATCTTCGTTGGTCTTCCCAATATCACTTTCCGTTTCCGTCGGTAAGTTCTCATGTACTACAACATTGATCGCTAAGTTAGACTCTGCTGAATCACCATTCGCGCGTTCTGTACTCGTTGCCGTCAAATTGATTGTGAAGTCATCATGGGAGCCAGCTGGTGGAGTCACAGTAAGTGTATCTAATGCCCAACTTGTCACGTCCAGTTCTTCATCAATAGTTGCGACAGTAATAGAACTGTTTCCATCTGAAAGGATCGCACCTACAGGTAAGCCAGTTAGCGTGACTTTAAGTGATTCAGAGCCATCTTTATCATTTAAGCTTGCTTTAATTTCAGAGAGCGGTATCGCTGTATCTTGTAACCCTTCGTTCAGCTGATATGTTTCGTAAAACGCAACACCATTAACTTCTTGTAGTTCAGACGTTCTGATATCAGTTGCTTCTAGTGCACTTTCATCACTAACTACGTAAAGACTGCTGTTGCTCAGATTGACAGGTGCTTGTCCATTAATGGATACATCCACATTAAAGTTACCCGGACCACTTTGGTTATGGTGATAAATTTCAATTGGATAAAAACCAGATACCGAAGGTGTAAAGCTAGCACCCTTAATATCACCACTGTCGCTACCCCAACGAGCTTGATCAAGTAACGTACCACCCAACTTGATTGCAAGGCTATCATCGGCTTGACCGACAAAGTCGTAACTCGAACCAGCTTCCAGATAAACAAGAGATGTGACTAGAACGGCCTCATTTGCCAAGGTTGCATTAGTACCTAAATCTTCCACATTTGACCAACTCAATTGAGTTCCATCTGCTGCATCAAGAACGTTGATCGCTGAGATTAGAGTCTCTCCATTGACCCCCATACCATCACTAGAACCAACTTGAACATTACTCCATGTCGTAACGTTAAACTCTTGTTGGGGTAATGAGTTCTCGTGCGTCACTGCGATTAAGTTCGGTTTATCAGCGATAGGGTTTACGTCTATTGTCAGTGTTGACTCTTGACCGGTACTCTGTCCATCTGTTGGTTTAAAGCCAATTTGAGCGTAACTAGACTCCTGGTCTCCGACTTGATTTCCGCCGAAACTGTCACTGCCAGACTCATTTAATTCAGGTACAAAGCGAACACTGTTTTCATCAAAGAGCGATTTATCAAGCACTTGATCGATTTGGACAGACTGCCAATCGCCTTGCGAATCTTTATACTCTAATGACCCATCGCTAGGAATCGTTGTGATTTGGACGCAGAGCTCTGATACGTTAGAGTCCACATCGCTAATACCGAATGATGACCAATCAAGCATCACTTGGGTATCTTCACTCATCTCAACCGCGGAAGGCGAAGATTCAGGTGCATCATTCACATTTACCAGAGAAACATTGACCTCGGCAGTATCAATCCCGCCAGTTCCATCGATAGCCTCAACCTGAAGCGTATAATCGCCCAAGTCAACATCATCGATTGTCTTGTTCAATGAAATCTCTCCGCTTGTCGGGTCGATATCAAAAATACCATTAGTGGTCGAGCCATCTGCAAAGCGGTATACAAGCACGTCATTATCGTGATCTTCAGCAACGACCGTACCAATAACGGACCCACTCACCGTGTTTTCGTTAACTGACCCGAAGTCGTAAACATCATCATTTGGTTTGTCACCAGCACTATCGCCGCCAGAAATAAACTCTGGAGCGTGCTGAGCATCTATAATAGAGACTGTTGCTTCATTCGAGTCACTTGCAAGCGTCGAATCTGCACCAACCGTACCAATTAGAGTCACAGTTAGGTTTTCAAGATCTTCGTAAATACCATCATCGAGAGTTTTTATATCAATCGGCGCCGACGTTTTACCCGCTGGAATCGTGACTGTGTACGTACTTGGAGCAATATAATCTTTGTCATCAACATTCCCGCCGATTGTGAATGTTACCAGTACATCTTCATCTGCTTTTTGGTCAATGTTGACGATAAATTTTGCATCACTACCTTCATCAACTGAGGATTGATCTGAGCTAATAGTCACTTTCGGTGCACTTTGGGCATCAACGATCACAACACTTGCGCTGTTATTTGAAGCAATGCTCGCATCAGCGCCATCCACCTCTTTAATGGTTACTGTGAAAGATTCTGCGCCCTCATAAATACCATCGGTGAGCGTCAGTAAGTCAAGAGCCGCTGAAGATTGACCCGCAGGAACTTCAACACTAAGAACGCCAACAAAATCTTTTCCATCTTGGGCCACGCCACTATATTCGACATGAACCGTAACACTCTCATCTGCAACTTTATCAAGTGTCAGCGTAAAGCCTGCCGTTTCACCTTCATTTACACTGTTTTGATCGGCACTAATACTAACTAAAGGTGCAGGATCAGAATCCACAATATTTGCGTTACCAGTTGCAATACCATTACTGGTGACACTACCGATTTCCGTAACCGTCAGACCAAAGCTCTCATCACCTTCATGGACATTATCTAGTTTGGTCGGGACAGCGACTTTAATTTCAGCGACACCTAGAGGTATGGTAACGTCTCCATTAGGCGCCATATCTAATGTTTGAGTTTGACCATGAGTATCCACATAGGTCACTACCATAGTGCCTAAATCAACATCTTCCGCAGTATAGCTATCATTTGTTGTTGACTTCAGATTGACGACAACGGCCTCTTGAACAGGGTTAGAGAGTAAAACGGTAAATATTGCGTCAGTTCCTTCAATGACATCGCCGGCATCTACTACGCTAAGTTCTGTACTATCATTATCAAGAACTGTTGCCGTCCCCGTTTCACCGCCGAGCTCAAGAACGATCGTTTCGCTGCTTTCCACAACCAAATCATCAATAGTCGGAATCGATATTTCGAAGCTACTTATACCTGCAGGAACAATCAAGTAACCACCTAAGAAAACAACACCATTTGTGTAGGTTGCATTTGATAGATTTACGTCATTCTTATCAACTGAAGAACCTTGAGCAAGCATATCAACTTGGTACTTAACAGCAGTACTGGTGACTTCATCTAGAACAACCGAAAAAGTGACATTGTCACCCTCAGTCACGCTATCACCGACCACAGACAGACTTGGCCCATTTTCAGCAACATTACCATCTAGCATTTCATTAACGATATTGACTGTAGATGGATCGCTAACGCCACTTTCAGAGTCGACGGCCACATATCCAAAGCTGTCCTCTGCAGGAACACCTTCTACATAACGTAACTCCCAGTTACCTTCATTTTTCGTAGAAAAATCTAACTGAGTAATGACCGAACCTTCAGGAAGAGCTAGATCTTTCCCATAACCAACGCTTGTTTCTTGGAATAGCATGAAGTTGCCTTCAGGCTTCAAAAACTCGAACGTTTGAGTCTGTTGGACATTATTTGAATCTAAGTATGTAACCGTAATAAGCGCTGCGTTGTCATCACCGTAATCAAACAATCCACCTAGTCCATCTAGTCCAAGGTTTACGCTGCCCACAGGGTTATTAGACAAATCGATCGTAATCGTTTCACCCTTCTCAATACCCTGCCCATCATTGTCAGCGATACCATTGCCGATATGTGACACCTGGCGGTTGTACTGTGCAAGCTCACCGCTATCAGAAGAAATGGTGATAGAGGCTCCATTTGCTAAATGCTCAGTACGTGAATTTGATGGACCACCATCCTCACTTAATCCCCAGTTATTGAAATCTGTTGTAGATTCCGAGCCATTAGGCGTATTTGGACGATCTTTGATACCTAATAAGAAGCCAACATTATCAGCTTCATAGTAAAGACTGTCTTTGTCATAAAGCGTATCGCTTACTTCTTTAATTTCGTGCAACTCACCGTCACTATCTTTAAAGAACAACGTACCTGATGTTGGCAGTTCAGTAATCCGAACATGTAGATCGTTGCTATTTAAGTCATCTTCAATATCCGCTATCTGATCCTGAGAGTCGCCATCACCTAAAGGTTTCGTATCGGTATCAAACACAACGTGCGTAAGCTGATCATCGGCCACATGCGTAAAGTCTTCACTGTCAGGTTTGTCGTTTACTGGCGTGACATCAACTTTAACAATGGTGGATTCACTGACGCCCCCAGACGTAACGATGTAGGTGAAGCTGTCTGCCCCGTGATAGTTATCGTTTGGCGTGTAAGTTACGCTGCCGTCAGGGTTGACCGCGACCGTGCCGTTGGCTGGTCCGTTATTGGTATCGAGCGACACCACTTTATCGTCACCTTCGAACGTGTCGTTACCTAAGACCTTGACGATGGTCGGCGTGTCTTCCACAACCGTCGCTTTATCTGCCACGATGTCCGCCACAGGCGCTACCGTGAAGTTCACCGTTTGGCTGACGCTTTCACCACTTGAGTCTTTAGCTGTGAACGTAATTGTCTCTTTGCCATTCCAATCCGCAGTCGGAGTGATGGTGGCAACGCCATTCACAATAGAAATTTGGATGTTGTTATTGCCAGAGACTGAGAATTCTAGCGAGGAATCGGAATCTTTGAATACTTCATTCAAGTCTATCTTGTATGCATCGAAATCTTCCGATAACACTTGGTCTGCAATCGCATTTTCAACAGTCGGTGCATCGTTAACACGATTCACAATCAAACTATCACTGTCGTTAGCCGTTGGATTAGCACCATCCGAAACTGACGCGCTGATAGTCAGATCTTTAAGGTTAAGTTCATCGTTGTTAATCGCATCGACGCCCGCTTGAGTCAGCTTGACTTCATTGCCAACCAACACGAAGTAACCGTTTGAATTGTTTTCTAAAGAAACGGTTAATTGGTCTTCTGGAGTATCAGAATCAGCGACTTCCAACGTCGCCACTACCGTATCAGTGCTCACTGCGTCTTCAGTAATGCTTTCCACGGCATCAACCTTGATAGTTGGTGCATCGTTTACTGGGTTAACGGTAACGGTAACCTTCGCTTGGTCAGTCAGCACACCGTCGGTGATGGTGTAAGTGATCTCAGCATCACCATTGAAGTTTTCTGCCGGAGTGAAGACGAGTTTTCCATCCACCACTTCAACCGTACCCTGCTCTTTAGGTACAGAGGCTGATTCAATACTCAGCTTATCGCCATCCACATCAGTGTCATTTGGCAGAACATCAATAGTAACTGCGGTGTCTTCTTGTGTCGTAGCGATGTCATCTTTCGCCACAGGCGCATCGTTGACCGGTGTCACATCGACGTTCACCGTGGTGGACTCACTTACGCCACCGGAGGTGACGAAGTAGGTGAAGCTGTCTGTACCGTGGTAGTTGTCGTTTGGCGTGTAAGTCACGCTGCCGTCAGGATTGACCGAGACCGTGCCGTTGGCTGGGCCGTTGTTGGTATCCAGCGACACCACTTTGTCGTCGCCTTCGAACGTGTCGTTACCTAAAACTTTAATGATGGTTGGCGTGTCTTCCACAACCGTCGCTTTATCAGCCTCAATGTCCGCCACAGGCGCTACTGTGAAGTTCACCGTTTGGCTGACGCTTTCACCGCTTGGATCGGTGGCAGTAAAGGTTAGGATTTCTGAGCCGTTCCAGTCTGCCGTTGGAGTGAACGTAGCAATGCCATTGACGATCGCCACTTGGATGTTGCTGTTGCCAGAGACGCTAAACGTTAACTCGCCATCAACGTTATCCACATCGCTGAAAGCGGTATTTAGATCGATGGTGTATGGCGTAAAGTCTTCCGCCAAAGTTTGGTCTGCGATGTTGCTTTCAACTACAGGCGTGTCGTTCACCGCATTTACTGTAACGGTCACCTTCGCTTCGTCGGTCAATTCACCGTCCGTAACGATGTAGGTGATTTCAGCGTCGCCATTGAAGTTCTCGGCCGGAGTGAAAACAAGTTTGCCATTCACCACTTCAACCGTACCCTGCTCTTTAGGTACAGAGGCTGATTCAATACTCAGCTTATCGCCATCCACATCATTGTCGTTTGTCAGAACATCAATAGTAACTGCGGTGTCTTCTTGTGTCGTAGCGATGTCATCTTTCGCCACAGGCGCATCGTTGACCGGTGTCACATCGACGTTCACCGTGGTGGACTCACTGACGCCCCCAGATGTGACGATGTAGGTGAAACTGTCTGTACCGTGGTAGTTGTCGTTTGGCGTGTAGGTTACGCTGCCATCCGGGTTGACCGAGACCGTGCCGTTAGCTGGACCGTTATTGGTATCCAGCGACACCACTTTATCGTCGCCTTCAAACGTATCGTTATCTAAGACCTTGATGATGGTTGGCGTGTCTTCCACAACCGTCGCTTTATCAGCCTCAATGTCCGCCACAGGCGCTACTGTGAAGTTCACCGCTTGGCTGACGCTTTCACCGCTTGGATCGGTGGCAGTAAAGGTCAACGCTTCAGAGCCGTTCCAGTCCGCAGTTGGAGTGAACGTAGCAATCCCATTGACGATCGCCACTTGAATGTTGCTATTGCCAGAGACGCTAAAGCTCAGCTCGCCATCCACGTTATCCACATCACTGAAGGCAGTATTTAGATCGATGCTGTATGGCGTAAAGTCTTCCGCCAAAGTTTGGTCTGCGATGTTGCTTTCAACTACAGGCGTGTCGTTCACCGCATTTACTGTAACGGTCACCTTCGCTTCGTCGGTCAATTCACCGTCCGTAACGATGTAGGTGATTTCAGCGTCGCCATTGAAGTTCTCGGCCGGAGTGAAAACAAGTTTGCCATTCACCACTTCAACCGTACCCTGCTCTTTAGGTACAGAGGCTGATTCAATACTCAGCTTATCGCCATCCACATCATTGTCGTTTGTCAGAACATCAATAGTAACTGCGGTGTCTTCTTGTGTCGTAGCGATGTCATCTTTCGCCACAGGCGCATCGTTGACCGGTGTCACATCGACGTTCACCGTGGTGGACTCACTGACGCCCCCAGATGTGACGATGTAGGTGAAACTGTCTGTACCGTGGTAGTTGTCGTTTGGCGTGTAGGTTACGCTGCCATCCGGGTTGACCGAGACCGTGCCGTTAGCTGGACCGTTATTGGTATCCAGCGACACCACTTTATCGTCGCCTTCAAACGTATCGTTATCTAAGACCTTGATGATGGTTGGCGTGTCTTCCACAACCGTCGCTTTATCAGCCTCAATGTCCGCCACAGGCGCTACTGTGAAGTTCACCGCTTGGCTGACGCTTTCACCGCTTGGATCGGTGGCAGTAAAGGTCAACGCTTCAGAGCCGTTCCAGTCCGCAGTTGGAGTGAACGTAGCAATCCCATTGACGATCGCCACTTGAATGTTGCTATTGCCAGAGACGCTAAAGCTCAGCTCGCCATCCACGTTATCCACATCACTGAAGGCAGTATTTAGATCGATGCTGTATGGCGTAAAGTCTTCCGCCAAGGTTTGGTCTGCGAGGCTGCTTTCAACCACAGGCGTGTCGTTTACGGCATTCACGGTGACGTTGACCGTCGCTTGGTCAGTCAGTGCACCATCGGTGACGGTGTAAGTAATTTCGGCGTCACCATTGAAGTTCTCGGCCGGTGTGAAGACCAACTTGCCGTCAACAATTTCAACTGTACCTTGGTCACTCGGCACAGATGCCGAGTCAATCGACAGCTTATCGCCATCAATATCGGTGTCGTTTGGCAGAACATCAATAGTAACTGCGGTATCTTCTTGTGTTGTTGCCGTGTCATCTTTCGCCATTGGCGCATCGTTCACTGGCGTCACATCGACATTCACCGTGGTGGATTCCGATACCCCGCCTGACGTAACGATGTAGGTGAAACTGTCTGTACCGTGGTAGTTGTCGTTTGGCGTGTAAGTTACGCTGCCGTCAGGGTTAACGGAGACCGTGCCGTTAGCTGGACCGTTATTGGCATCGAGCGACACCACTTTGTCGTCGCCTTCGAACGTGTCGTTGCCTAAGACCTTGATGACTGTCGGCGTGTCTTCAACAACCGTCGCTTTGTCTGCCACGATGTCCGCCACAGGCGCTACCGTGAAGTTCACCGTTTGACTAACGCTTTCACCACTTGAGTCTTTAGCTGTGAACGTAATTGTCTCTTTGCCATTCCAATCCGCAATCGGAGTAATGGTAGCAACGCCATTCACAATAGAGACTTGGATGTTGTTATTGCCAGAGACGGAGAATTCTAGCGAGGAATCGGAATCTTTAAATACTTCATTCAAGTCGATCGTGTATGCATCGAAATCTTCCGATAACACTTGATCTGTAATGGCATTATCAACTGTTGGCGCATCGTTAACACGATTCACAACCAAGCTATCACTGTCGCTAGCCGTTGGATTAACACCATCCGACACTGACGCGCTGATAGTCAGGTCTTTAAGGTTGAGTTCATCGTTGTTAACTGCATCGACGCCCGCTTGAGTTAGTTTGACTTCATTGCCAACCAACACGAAGTAACCTTTTGAGTTGTTTTCTAGCAACACCGTAAGCTCATCTTCCGGCGTGTCAGTATCGTGAACCGTTAAGGTTGCGACTACCGTATCAGTGCTCACTGCGTCTTCAGTGATGCTTTCTACGGCATCAACCTTGATGGTTGGCGCATCGTTCACTTGATTAACGGTAACGGTCACCTTCGCTTCATCGGTCAATTGACCGTCCGTTACGTTGTAAGTGATTTCGGCGTCGCCATTGAAGTTTTCTGCCGGTGTGAAGACGAGTTTTCCATCCACCACTTCAACCGTACCCTGCTCTTTAGGTACAGAGGCTGATTCAATACTCAGCTTATCGCCATCCACATCATTGTCGTTTGGCAGAACATCAATCGTCACTGGTGTGTCTTCGTCAGTAACAGCGGTATCATCTTTTGCCACTGGCGCGTCATTGACCGGTGTTACATTGACTTCAACGGTGGTGGATTCAGACACTCCACCTGATGTCACGATGTAAGTGAAAGTATCGTTACCGACGTAGTTATCATCAGGTGTGTAGGTTATCGTGCCGTCGTTATTTACGATGACGGTGCCATTTTCAGGCCCCTTATCGGCGTCCAAAGACACCACTTTATCAGTGCCTTCGAACGTGTCGTTACCTAAGACATTAATGATGGTTGATGTGTCTTCGACTACATCCGCACTATCAGCCTCAATGTCAGCTACTGGTGCTACCGTAAAGTTCACCGTTTGACTTACGCTTTCACCGCTTGGGTCTTTAGCTGTGAACGTAATTGTCTCTTTGCCATTCCAATCCGCAGTCGGAGTGATGGTAGCAACACCATTCACAATAGAAATTTGGATGTTGTTATTGCCAGAGACTGAGAATTCTAGCGAGGAATCGGAATCTTTGAATACTTCATTCAAGTCGATCGTGTATGCATCGAAATCTTCCGCTAGCACTTGATCTGCAATGACGTTATCGATAGTCGGTGCATCGTTAACACGATTCACAACCAAGCTATCACTGTCGTTAGCCGTTGGATTAGCACCATCCGACACTGACGCGCTGATAGTCAGATCTTTAAGGTTAAGTTCATCGTTGTTAACTGCATCGACGCCCGCTTGAGTTAGCTTGACTTCATTGCCAGCCAACACGAAATAGCCGTTTGAGTTGTTTTCTAAAGAAACGTTTAATTGATCTTCTGGCGTATCAGTATCAGCGACTTCCAGCGTCGCCACTACCGTATCCGTGTTCACTGCATCTTCAGTGATGCTATCCACGGCATCAACCTTGATGGTTGGCGCATCGTTCACTGGGTTAACGTTAACGGTCACCTTCGCTTCGTCGGTCAATTCACCGTCCGTAACGATGTAGGTGATTTCAGCGTCGCCATTGAAGTTTTCTGCCGGTGTGAACACCAGTTTGCCATCAATAATTTCGACTGTACCTTGAACACTCGGCACTGACGCCGATTGAATAGACAGCTCATGGCCATCCACATCGGTGTCGTTTGGCAGGACATCAATCGTCACTGGCGTGTCTTCGTCAGTAACCGCCGTGTCATCTTTTGCCACAGGCGCATCATTGACCGGTGTCACATCGACGTTCACCGTGGTGGACTCACTTACGCCACCGGAGGTGACGAAGTAGGTGAAGCTGTCTGTACCGTGGTAGTTGTCGTTTGGCGTGTAAGTCACGCTGCCATCAGGGTTGACCGAGACCGTGCCGTTGGCTGGGCCATTGTTGGTATCCAGCGACACCACTTTGTTGTCGCCTTCGAATGTGTCGTTACCTAAGACCTTGATGATGGTCGGCGTGTCTTCCACAACCGTCGCGCTGTCTGCCACGATGTCCGCCACAGGGGCAACTGTGAAGTTCACGGTTTGACTAACACTCTCGCCGCTTGGATCGGTGGCGGTAAAGGTCAGTGTTTCTGAGCCGTTCCAGTCCGCAGTTGGAGTGATCGTGGCAATACCATTGACTATCGCTACTTGAATGTTGCTGTTGCCAGATACGCTAAACGTTAACTCGCCATCGGCATTATCCACATCGCTGAAGGCCGCATTCAGATCGATCGTGTATGGCGTGAAATCTTCCGCCAAGGTTTGGTCTGCAATGCTACTCTCAACCACTGGCGTATCGTTCACGGCATTCACCGTAACTTTGACCGTCGCTTCGTCAGTCAGCGCACCATCGGTGACGGTGTAAGTGATCTCAGCGTCGCCATTGAAGTTCTCGGCTGGCGTGAACACCAGTTTACCGTCAATAATCTCGACTTGACCTTGGTCACTCGGCACAGACGCCGATTCGATGCCTAACGCATCGCCATCGATGTCAGTGTCGTTTGGCAACACATCAATCGTTACTGAGGTATCTTCCTCTGTAATTGTTGCGTCATTAAGGGCAATAGGCGCATCGTTAACTGAGTTTACTGTTACCGAGACTTGAGCTTCATCCTCTAGCTCACCATCTGAGATAGTGTAGCTAATAGTTGCATTACCATTGAAGTTTTCAGCCGGAGTGAAAACAAGCTTACCATCGACAATCTCAACGATACCTTGCTTTTCTGATACAGAAGCAGAAGTAATGGATAAATCGTCACCTTCAATGTCACTGTCGTTAGCGAGCACATCAATTAAAACCTGGGAATCTTCGTCAGTTTGAATCGCATCGTTAGTCGCTATTGGCGCGTCATTAACAGGCTTAATATCTAAATTAGCATTGCCATTAATAACACCCCCATCGTCATCAATGATGTCATAGGAGAATGACACTTCAGTATCATCATCAGCTTCTGGGATATAAGTCCAAGATCCATCGTTGTTATCAATTAAAGTTCCATTCCCACTCTCAATAGTGACGTTTGTAACGATAAGAGTATCAGCATCGTCAATATCGACATTCGATAGTAATTCTTCGGTAGTTATCGTGATGGGATCGCTATCTTCTTCGATAGCGCTTAATGTCACTGGAGAATTAGTAAGTGGTTTATTTGAGCCATCTCCACTGGTTTCTATATTTGTTGCGAAAAAGTCATTTAAGGTCAACGCTTGTGTTTCAGATAAACCGAGGGATTCCAAGCCAATAGTTTCAAAATTTGTTGAGGCCAGCACTTCAGTGCCATCCCGTGCAATCGTGGCACTATTTTGTAAACTTGAACCACTGTTTTCACCCGCAGCTGGCGCGAGTTCTTCATCAACTATAGAAGGGTCTTGACCTTGCTCAATAGCACCAATAATTCGTGCCACATCATCAGAAATATCTTTTGAGCTTTGCTCTTCAGTTAGTTGAATGTTCAAATTTAGAGGTGCAGCATCTGTCGTTGCCACTACCACTTCACCTGGTAGGGGCTGTTGTCCTTCTGTTAGGACTCTCAGTTCCCCATCTAAACCTATTACGACGACTTGATTACCGAGTGACACTAACGCTGTACGATCCATATAAATCTTAACCCTAAATAACTGTCAAGTTTTTGACTAACAATACTAATTTGCTATATATTGCCTGATTATATAGTGCAATAACAGCAATTTGATGCTCAATTAAGTAATTATGTGTCATACATCAATAGGAATCTATGCGCATATTTGTCTTGTTTTAATAAAAGCCACTCAACTCTTGTTAAACATCAATTTCACTTTAAAATCGGGATCCTTATTCAAAATTTAGACCCACCAAATGAATTGATTTATCAAGAATGAAACAAATGAACAATGAATCAACAGGTTACTTCATCGTGTATTAATGTTATTGTGCGCTAAATTATTGACGCCCTTATAGGTATCCCACTTATAAGCCCTCTCACCTCGAGAAATTTTATTATTATCTAGGAGAATCACAGTGAAGTGGACTCGTGCCAACGCCTTTTGCATTGGTGTGTTCGCAGCTAGTCATGCTTTTGGGCAAACACTAGAGCAAGCGGTTGAAAACACATTAAAAACCAATCCTGACATCAAAAGTGCGTTCAATGAATTCGTTAGCAAGCAGTATGTGAATGAAGCATCTGGCGGTGCTTACCTCCCATCCGTAGATTTAGACGCCGGTATCGGTTATGAAGGCATTAACCCAGCAGAAGCAGGGCGAGATTCAACGGATCTGACAAGAAAAGAAGCGACCGTGACACTAACCCAGTTGATATGGGACGGTTCTGCGACACTTAACGATATGGATCGAACAGCAGCTGACGCAGAATCAGTTCGTTATCAACTGCTCGCTGATGCTCAAGACACGGCACTCGAAGTGGCAAAGGTTTACTTAGATTCAGTAAAAGCTTATGAAATTCTTACACTTTCAGAAAACAACTTGAAGGTTCATAAGAAGATCTACGAAGACATTAAAAAGCGAGTTAACTCAGGACTTGGGTCTACCGCTGACCTAACTCAAGTAGAAGCTCGTTTAGCAAAAGCTCACGGTAACTTGGTGGCGGCTCAGAACAACTTATATGACAGCCACACCACGTTTACACGCCTTGTCGGACAGTCCCCACAAGGATTGATTTTTCCGCGAGCGGACCAGAACTTTATTCCCTACACCATAGATGAAGCAATTGACTTGGCATTTGAATCGCATCCAGTAATCAAAATTTCGATGGCAGATGTAGACTCAGCTAAGTTCCAATATAAGCAATCTAAGGGAACTTACTATCCAACGATATCTGTAGAAGCGGCTCAAACGTGGCGTGATGATGCAAGCGGTATCGAAGGAAGCAGTGATGAAACGACAGCGATGCTGCGTATGCGTTATAACCTCTTTAATGGTGGTAGTGATGTCGCCAATGCTGAAAACTTTGCCTATCAACTAAACAAAGCCAAAGATTTACGAGAACGCGCATACCGCAGCGTTGAAGAAGGGCTTCGTCTATCATGGAGCGCGTTAGATTTAACGCTTCAGCAAAAAGAGTTTCTGGCGGATCACGTAGATTCGGCATCTGAAACTGTTATCGCCTACGAGAAACAGTATCGCATCGGTAAACGAACCCTTTTGGATTTGTTAAATACTGAAAACGAGTTATTTGAAGCGAGAAAAAACTACTTGGATGCTCGATATTCAGAGCAATACGCGAAATACCGTGTAATGAATGCGACCGGCCAATTGTTAAATGCCTTGCGAGTCGATGTGCCTACGGAATGGAATGAAAAGGTGGAGTACTGATCATGAAACCAATGAAAATTCTATTTGTATTAAGTCTTCTCGCCGTTACTCAACAGGTTGCTGCTGAAGACGAGTATGACTATCGACCTGTACCAAGTGCAGAGCAAATTGCTGACCTTCAAGATGAAGATAACGATGGCGTCATCAACGCTCGAGATATGTGCCCTGGCACACCGGAAGGCTCAGAAGTCGATAATGACGGTTGCGGCGAATACATTAAAGCATCAGATAACATGCAAGTAAGAATACTTTTTGCCAATGATTCTGATGAAATCAATCCCGTGTTCAGAAGACAAGTACGTGAACTGTCCGATTTTTTAAAAGAATACCCTACTACGTCGATCGAACTGCACGGCTACGCGAGTAAAGTTGGTGGCTCTCAACACAACCAAGATCTATCAGAGAGACGAGCACGCAATGTCCGTGAGGCGCTATTGAGCTACAACATCGAACCGAGCAGAGTTCGTATTGTTGGCTTTGGAGATACTCACCTAGCGCAACAAGGTACCGATGAAGTCAGCCACGCTTTAAACCGCCGAGTAACTGCTTCTGTCGTTGGTTATAAAGGCGAGATTAAAAAAGAGTGGACAATATTCACTACCCTCCCTGAAAGGTAAAAATATCTGTATTAATGTTTGTTCAAACAAGCATTAATAAACCTAGAATGACATAAGAAAAGGAGCTTCGGCTCCTTTATTTTTACTCATTGCAATAACCGTATTATGCTTTAGGAATCGGCACTTTAGTGTTACCCTAGCGGCGTCATAACAACGAGAGTTTTGAAATGAGCAAACTTACATCAGATATCCAAGCAAACCTTGACCTTTTTGTTGCAGAAACAAAAGAAAACCAACTGGTTTGGGGTTTACGCAATGAAGAAGGTTGGCTATCTTGCGATTCAACTGAATTCGAAAACAGTGAAGTCATGCCTTTCTGGTCTTCTAAAGAAGATGCAGAAGCGCACAATGTTGAAGAATGGGCTGACTTCACTGTACTAGAAATCCCACTAGATATCTTTGTTGAAGATTGGCTTTTAACTCTTGCAGAAGATGGTGTTCTTGTTGGTACTAACTGGAACGATCAGCTAGAAGGCAAAGAAATGGAGCCTCAAGATCTAGCTAAGCTTTACATTGCATAACGACTTCTAGACCTCAACTTTATGTTGGGGTCTTTCTTTTTATGCTCTTTTTTGATATGTCGACCAAGTGCATAGTTTTCCTATTCTTTTTCTTCGTACACCCAACTCAATCACAACGCTGATCAATTAATAGCGTTATGATTCTCCAATTCCAAAGCAACAAAAGAACATAAGGCACGTTTAAATATGCGCACGCTCTATCCTTTGCTTGCGTCACTCTTACTCGCCCCGGTATATGCTAGTGACACTCAAGATATTGAGCCAGAACAAAATATCACGCAGTGGCACGCCGTTTATCAAACCACATTGAGAAGTAATCCTGACTCAGCATTAAGCATGCTTCAAGATCGATACCACACAGCGAAATCGCACAGCGAAAAACTCTACGTCAGCGGGCTGATTTATGAATACATGTCGAACATAAAGCAGCCGTACTATGGAAGCAGCCAAGTTCTCAACAATAACTTTGCTCAGTTAGAGTCAGAGTACATTCTTGCCTTAAATGAACGTAAGCATGGTAGTTATGACGCCTCAGTAAATAGCTTTTCTTCATTGCGACAAAAAATGAAGCAGACCTCAGATTCTGAAGGCAAAGCTTTGATGAACTATCAGCTCTGTTATACGTTGAATCAACAAGGTCGTTATCACAAAGCAAACTTTTATTGCTCGTCGTTAGAAAGCCATCTAAGTCAACAACACCAAGAAAACTTCCCTATTGATCTCGCGTTACGTGTGGTAGCGAATAACTATAACTATCGTGGTGACTATGAAAAAGCGCTGAGCCTTTATCGAAAGCTGCTGGCCAACATGTCTGCTCAAAGCGATCCTTCTGGCATTTACAATGACGTCGGAAATTTGCTTGCAGAGCTTGGGCAGTTTGAACAATCAGAACAATATCTCATCCAAGCCCTACTCGCTCGTCAAGATGAAGGGACACCACTCAAAGTCGCCCAAGTCGAACATAGCCTTGGGGCAATGTATAAGAAATCCAAAGAATTCGATAAAGCCATCAATCATTATCAAAATGCATTAACAATACTCAACCAGCTCCAATACCCATATGGTCAAGGGTTAAGCTACTTAGGGCTGTCTGCGGTTTTAGCCGAAAGTGGGCAACTGGATACCGCAGTAGATTACATTGGAAAAGCTTTAGACATTGCTGAAACGTATGAAAATACGCACCTCGAAACGGAAGGACATTTAGCTGCTGGGTTCGCGTATTTGAAAAACCATGCTACTGAAAAATCGATTGCACATGGCAAAGTCGCGTTAACACTAGCGATCAATAACTCTAGGCCATTATTACAGGCACAAGCTCAATTACTCCTTTCCAAAGCGTACCAAGCCCAAGGTGATTATAAACTGGCATTAGAGCACCACGAAGCCTATTCAAACATTGAATTGGCCAACCGAGACGCTAGCAATATTAAAGCATTAGAGGCATTAGACCTCACAAAGAAAGAGTACGAATATGATCTTCAAGTCGCTCGGTTGAATAATGAAAAAAGCTTAAATCAGAATCAATTTGAGAAGCTTACCGATCAAAAGCGCACTTATAATTTTGTGGTTTCCTGTTTGTTGGTCTTGCTCATTCTGGCATTGATACTTCAGCGACAAACACGACAAAAAGCCAAAATAGATAGTCTAACATGTGCGTTGAATAGAGCGGCAATTATAGAGACCATCAAAGGTCAAACCTCCAAAGCGGACGAAGACTTCCGCTATGTTTTAGCATTAATCGACCTTGATGACTTTAAGACGATAAATGATCAATACGGTCATCCGACTGGCGACTTGGTGTTACAGCAAGTTTGCCAAGTGCTTAAAGCTAAGCTCAATAAGGGAGAGTATATAGGCCGTTTGGGTGGAGAAGAGTTTATCTTACTACTGAAAAACGTCGATGAAATTGACGTTCCTTTCCGCGTACAAAGCCTACACAAAACGATTTCAGAGAAGCGCGTACGCACGGTAAATAATAGTGATCTGAGTGTAACCGCTAGCTTGGCCTATCTATCAACATCAATGCCGCTTACCAACTTTGATGAACTTTATTCGATACTAGACCAAGCTTTATACCAGGCTAAAAAGCAGGGAAAAAACATCATTATAGACGCATACGATGAGCCAATTAGCCTAGGTTCTGACTATGTTAGCCAGTAAAGCAAGGCACGACTAAACGTCAGCAGCCTGCTTGTTCACAAGAGACTGCATTACGGTCTCTTTATTGTTTAGGTAATCATCTAAGCCAGCCTTGCGCAAATCGCACGATGGGCAATCACCGCAACCATCACCAATGACCCCGTTGTAGCAGGTCAACGTATTTTCACGAACCAGTTGCAACGCGTCATATTGATCAGCTAACGCCCACGTTTCTGCTTTATTTAGCCACATTAACGGTGTTTTGATCGTCAGGTTACGGTCCATCCCTTTCACCAAAGCCGTGTTCATTGCTTTCACAAAATCGTCACGACAATCTGGATAACCACTAAAGTCAGTTTCACACACGCCAGTAATTACGGTTTCAGCCCCAATTTGGTAGGCGTAGATTCCTGCGAGCGTTAAAAATAGAATGTTACGGCCAGGAACAAAAGAGTTTGGTAGGCCGTTTTCTTGCAATTCGTGTGAGACAGGGATGTCATCGCGCGTGAGAGAGCTAATCGCAAGTTCGTTTAAAAGGCCAACATCCATCACTTTATGCGCTTTGACACCAAGATCCTTTGCGATATTTTGTGCCACTTCTATCTCTAACTTGTGGCGCTGACCATAATCAAAAGTAATGGCATGAACTTCATCAAACTCTTTAAGTGCTTGAACCAGACAAGTCGTGGAATCCTGACCACCACTAAAAACAACAACGGCTTTTTTCATTTCTCTCTCCGCTCTTAAGCAATACTTAGGTATTTATGAGTTTGAACAGACAAACGCCAATTGCGAGCAATGCACGTTTCAATACACAATTGCGTTGCACGAGGCTTTTGGCTAATAGGCTGCAATGCAATGACAGTCTCAACCGCGACATTCGCATTTGCCAATAGCTCATCAAGGTGGTCGATGTCTTTTTGCGTACCAACTGGGTGCTTAATCTCATTCGCACGCTCTAACGCGCTATTGAGAACTGGCAGTTTACCCTTCATCGCCACTTTTGGTGACACGGTCACCCATGTATTTTCTGACGTGATGACTTCTGATGTGCCACTCGTTTCGATTTGGCATTGGCAACCCATATCCTCAAACGCCTTTGTTAAAGGGCGGAGGTCATAAATACAAGGCTCCCCACCAGTAATCACGATATGTTTAGCATTAAAGCCTTGCAGTTGATATTGCTCTACGATGTTCTCGGCAGATGCGACGCACCATGTCGGAGAATCTTCCGTCTTCACCAAAATATCACCAATTTGACGTTGGTCATTCTCATCTGCATACCAAGTTTGTTTGGTATCGCACCATGAGCAACCAACCGGACACTCTTGGAGGCGAACAAAAACAGCAGGTACTCCAGTGAAAACCCCTTCCCCTTGGATGGTTTCAAACATCTCATTTAGCTTATACAACGTAGAACTCACTCAACTCATAATACTTCGAGGCGAAGACCTTAATGGACACACGTGTCTAGGTCAATTTAAACCAAAAATTAATTGTTAAAATAGACCATTTTGTAGTTTCATAGTCTCGGTGAGCGTAGGTTTCTGGTTAGCGTTATACCAAACCTTATTCACTTACAGTTCCCAAAAACTTTAAGGTAAGAAATGATGTATAAACTGATCGCATTAGATATGGATGGCACACTGCTCAATAGTGATAAAGCAATCTCTGAAGAAAACAAACAAGCGATCGCAAAGGCTCGAGAAGCAGGCGTAACTGTCGTTCTCGCTTCTGGTCGCCCATTAGAAGGAATGCAAGGCAAGCTCGACGAACTGAATATCCATTCCGATAAAGATTTTGTCCTTTTCTACAATGGCTCTATGGTTAAGAACGTAGGAACAAATGAAATCATCCACCAGCAAATCATTGATGGTAAGGCAGCAAAATTAGTCGCTCGTAAAGCGAAAGAATTAGGCGCTTATGTGCACGCATTCAGCCAAGTACATGGCTTGATCACCAATGAGAAAAACCCATACACTGACATTGAAGCCAACATTAATGGCTTAAATGTGACAGAGATTAATTTTGAATCGCTAGAAGATGATCATCCAATCATCAAAGCAATGATGGTTGCCGAGCCAAGTAAGTTAACTGAGGTCATCGCTGCGCTTCCGTCTGAAATGCGTGAAGAGTTTACGGTGGTTCAAAGCGCTCCGTTCTTCCTGGAATTTCTTAACCCAGCGAGCAACAAAGGTATTGGTGTTGCTGCAATTGCTGAGTATCTAGGTATTCAACCGGAAGAAGTGATCTGTATGGGTGATGCTGAAAATGACCACCACATGCTGAAGTACGCTGGCCTTGGTATCGCGATGGAAAATGCGATGGAAGAGACCAAACAAATCGCTGATTACATTACGGCAAGTAATGATGAACACGGTGTAGCTAAAGCGATTGAAAAATTCGTCCTTAACGCTTAATTCTCTCCGCCGCTATGGCATCAACGTTATTACCTTTAACTCAGCCATGGCGTCAGATATGCGCAAAGCCACATTGTTGAGCTACTCAACGTACAAAAAAGCCTTGCTGTAAAGCAAGGCTTTCTTTTTACTCGTATGCTTGAGAAAGAAAACATACAACCATCAATCTAGCACTGTTTCTCTCTGTTGTTTTTCATGAATTAGCTTTCTTGCAAGCAAGATAAACAGCAACATCAACAATGGATAATGCAACGTCGACAATACCAATGACCACAAACCACTAAACGAGACAACAGAGCTTGAGTATAAATAAAGTTGCTCAACGAATACCAACGCAAGCGTTACAAAAATCATCTGACGAGAATCCAAATGCACTTTTGACTCTCTAAACGTCATAACCAACGCTGATGCCGTAATTAAAATAGCTAACCAGCGGCCAAACACAGGTAATGGCCAGATAACAGAGATGACCGCCGTTACCGCAGTCATAATGAACCAGACGCCTTTTGAGCTCAGCACTTGATCAACATTCACGTCTTGATTTGTTTCCAATCGCAGAACATGCCAGGCCACCAAGCTTCCTAACAGCGCACCAAACAACATATCTAAGAAAAAGGCGCTACCAAGGAAGAACTTACATAACATAATAGTAAGCGTGATGAGCATCATGACAGCGGTCGTACCATTCAAACCGAAATAATGCGTTCTCTGAAATAAAAAGGTTAAAACACAAAACCAAACGGCAATAGGCAAACTTGGAAAACTAAATCCAAAGCTGTGTGTTAACTCCATCATTGGTATATAGACATGCGGGCGAGGAAGCGCAAAGCCCTGTTGAGCTACAAGTACCATCAGGGACGTCGCGCTAATAGCGAAAAAGAGTCGGAATACAAATCGACTGCCAAAACGCATCATTACTAACGGAAATAGAAAAAGCAGTATCGTAGGTTCTGTCAGTTCTATAACAAGATTTGAGATCTGATTCGCTACCTCGAAACTCGTTTCTGATAAAGCCCCTACCCAGCTTTGTAAGTCTTTCATCCACCTCAATTCAATCTGACGAAATGAAGGCGCGGATTCGATCAGCTGAGTCACATAAGATGCGGACTGCTGAGTAGCTTGTTCAAAAAACTGAATGGCTTGTGGCCATTGAGCGGGATAGCGGTACAAAAATGATGGCAGCTCGGATGGTCCAAGTAACATAGCTGATGCGATTTCTACTCCATAGTGAGGAGCAAACCAAATAGGTAACTCATTCCCACCTAAGGAATTGTTCATCGAAAAAGCAATAATCTCAGAATCTGATATGCAATCGTAATAAACCGCGGTGTCAGTTCTGCCAAGTTCCTCCCCAACCGTGACCACTAAACCCGTTTCTTCCCACGTTTCTCTTTGCGCAGCAACTTTGGGGGATTCTCCATCAATAATTGTCCCACCAGGTAGAGAAATCTTATCCGTCAATATTTCATGAACTAGCACTAACTTGTCGTCAGCACGAACAACGCAGAGCGCCCCTTTTACTTCGCTCGCGGCAGCTTTAGCCGTAGAGATTGGTGAAACAGGTAACAAAATAAAACAAAGGATGAGTAATAACAGCTGTCTCAACACAAAATATGACCTTAAGTAAACATTATGATAACCAATGAATAATGGCAGTTAATCTTATCTTTTTCGATAAAAATTAAGTAACGAGTTATGCCAAACAACGTTGATCGAATAAAGCATGATCTTGAAGCTCATTGGAGAGTAATTTAATGCAAACCTGACAAAAATCAGACAAAACATGAAATGTTGATCGCAATTCTGCCAGTTATATGAAGATAGCGTCAGGATAAAGTCATACACATTTTATGAGTTCTCAAAGTTGGAACAATAAAAAAGGGCTTATTATTCGAAAACAATAAACCCTGCTTATGATAACTATGCGCTGCTCGTTGAAACCAAGAATGAATTCTACCTCAAGTCACCAACGAATCAGCTTTTGAATGCTTGATGGCTAGTTAGACTTGCAATGTGCGTCGCGAACTTCTTGCCAAACACCCCAAGGTCCAGAGTCTGCTGGGTTATCGCCTTGAGTCCACCACTGCGCCTGCCACACTTTGCCATTCCAAGTAACGTTATCCCCTTTGAGATACACCGTACTCGCTTGCCATTCTGCTGCGCAGTTATCTGTTGGAGGCGTTGTCACTGTTTTCGCTTGAGCCGACACTAGCGCCTGATATTGTATACTGGTCTTATCAACGTTGAAGTTCAAAGCAACTCTTGCTTCTCCCGCCTGAGCTGCTCCAAATTCGACATCGACACGACAGCTTGCATTCATTGCTAACGTCGCCTGAGAACACTGATCATTTGCAATAACGGCAGCATCAGCAACGCCAGAAGCAAACGCGCGAACGTTTTCTACAGTGAACGTCGTGTTACCTGAATTTTTGATAACAAAACTATGTTGCTGCAACTCGCCAACATTAAATGATGCCAATGTCTGTTCGGTGGTATACCCAACAGAAACATTCTCTTTCGGAGGTGTAGTCGTGCCAATGACACCATTAACAAAATTACGCATGGCGGCGATATCGCTATAAACACCATACATACCCGGACGAGCACAACCTATCCCCCAACTGACCACGCCAAGTTGAGTAATTACGCCACCACGATTAATAACGATTGGGCCACCGCTATCTCCCTGACAGGAATCTATCCCACCTTGAGGAATTCCCGCACAGAATGACACTTCTCCAACGGTTGTGTAATTGCCACCGGCTTGACGACAAGTCGTGTCTGACACGAGTGGAACGTCAACCTCTTGCAACCGAGATGGAGAGCTTCCTCCTTCAGAGGTTCTCCCTAAACCTGCGACTGTAAGCCAATCTCCGATGCTGGCGTATTGCGTTAGACTGCCATCGGCAATTTCAACCGCAGCAACACCTTGAGGTACAGAGTCTAACTTTAAGACTGCGAGATCGTGAGAAAGCGTTGCTCGGCGATATGCCGGGTGCATGTGGATTTCACTCACGTTAGATCGAACACCGTCAGTGCCATTGTAAACGACGCCACCGATTTTAACCGCAATCTGATTCGGTGAATCACCCTCGACACAGTGGGCCGCAGTAAGGACGTAGCCATTCCCAATATAACTGGCACCACAATATGATCGGTTACCATAACGGCTAACAATTTGGGTGTAGAATCTCCACTCACTAGGATCAGCAGTGATGCCGCCTACGATCTGGGGTTGTATAGTGTGATTTTGTGTCTGTGACAAATCATCAGCACTTGCGAACATTGGCAAAACAGCCAACGCAAGTAACGATTTTGTTAGTTTCAAAATATTGTCCTCTTGTTTTTGTAAGCACGATCCTCGTGCTACTAATAAACAAGCAGACAAAAACGCCAATACCAATGTGGGCGCATATTAATTTACTAACATTGCGAGCAACTTATAGAGAAAAGTCTATTGACGAACTGAATGATTTCAATTCGCTAGAATGTGTATCACAATATTAAAATTAAGCATGGTCATTAGCTCAACGGCTTTCTTAGATAGTGAATATGGTGTGCAAACCCTTGTTTTTCATACAAAGAGACTGCACCCTGGTTAAAGTGCCATACTTCAACAAACATCTGTTTTGCACCGTAATCAGAGAACGTTGACTCAATTTTGTTAATCAATGCCTGAGCCGTGCCTTGTTTCCGAAACTCAGGTAACACATAGAGCTCATCCACACTTCCCATCATAACCGGCTGACTGACGGTAGAAACAAGTTCACAGAAATGACCAGAGATAAAACCAATAATTTCATCTCCTTGTTTTGCTACATAAACAAGACATTCAGGATCATCAATGTATCGAGCAATACTCTTTTCTTGCTCTATCTCCTCTGCAGTTTTGAACAGCTCAGGAGATTGAAGATGATGCTCATCATGCAGCTCAAACATAAGGTCGTTGAGCGACTCAAGGTCGCTAAAACACGCAGATTTAATTACAAACGTGGTCATACAAAGGGTCACTAAAAATTGAATGGCTGTAGTTTGTGAGGAAAATGCCGTATTGGCAAGTCACAAAATTGCCTGCACGAGACGTTTACGCTATCTACAAACAAAAAAGCCCCTGCACTTAATAAGCGTACAGAGGCAGAACCAACCTACAGAGTTCGAGGATCAGGGGTTAGCTAGAATTGAGTTTTAATTAGCGTCTTAACACTCGTTCAATTTCGTTCAAGCTACTTGGGTCATCAATCGTTGACGGAACGGTGTATTTTTCACCATCGGCTATTTGACGTATGGTTCGGCGCAGAATTTTACCCGAACGTGTTTTCGGTAAGCGATCCACAACCAATGCATGCTTAAAGCAGGCAACCGCACCGATCTCACTACGTACCTTGCCAACAAGCTCACCTTCAAGATCAAGCTCGTCCACTTTGACACCATCTTTAAGCACAACAAAACCAAGTGGTAACTGCCCTTTTAACTCATCGTGGATACCCACGACTGCACATTCCGCAATCGCCGGATGACCACCGACAATTTCTTCCATTTCGCCTGTCGATAAACGATGCCCCGCGACATTAATCACGTCATCAATACGTCCCATAATGAACAGGTAACCGTCTTCATCCAGATAGCCCCCATCACCTGACACATAGTAGCCAGGGAATTGGCTGAGATAACCGGTTTCAAAACGGTCATGGTTACGCCAAACCGTTGGCAGACAACTCGGTGGCAACGGGCGTTTTAATGCGACAAAACCTTGTTGGTTAGGCCCGACCGACTCTCCAAGTTCATTCAGAATCTCGACCTGATAACCCGGAATTGGCTTCGTCGAAGAACCCGCTTTAACTGGCATCATTTCAACACCTGTTGGGTTGCCCGCGATAGCCCAACCCGTTTCCGTTTGCCACCAGTGGTCAATAACGGGTTTGTCTGCTTTGCTCTGAACCCATTCCAGTGTTGGAGGGTCAAGGCGTTCTCCTGCCATAAAGATGGTTTTCAATTTAGAGAGATCATACTGTTTTAAAAACTCACCTTCTGGGTCTTCTTTCTTGATCGCACGGAACGCTGTCGGGGCAGAGAACAACGCATCTACTTTGTATTCGTCACACACTCGCCAGAATGCGCCAGGATCCGGTGTTCGGACGGGCTTGCCTTCGAATAGGATTGTTGTGCAACCGTGAATCAGTGGCGCGTAAACAATGTAAGAGTGCCCTACTACCCAGCCAACATCAGATGCCGCCCAAAATACGCCATCTTGAGGAATGTTGTAGATTGCGCTCATAGAGTACTTCATCGCGACGGCATGGCCGCCGTTATCACGCACGACGCCTTTTGGCTTACCTGTCGTACCCGAAGTATAAAGAATGTAGAGTGGATCGGTTGCTAACACCGGAACACAACCGTGTGGCAACGCTTGGTTGTACTCTTGCTGCCAATCCAGATCTCTTTCTTGGTTTAGATCGGCTTCGCACTCAGGACGCTGGAATATAAATACTTTTTCAGGCTTCCATCGGCTGTCCATAATGGCCTTGTCTACCATTGGCTTATATGGAATAACTTTGTTGATCTCAATCCCACACGACGCCGTCATGATGACTTTCGGCTCTGCATCTTCAATTCGTACAGCAAGTTCATTAGGTGCAAAACCACCGAATACAACGGAGTGAATCGCCCCTAAACGCGCACAGGCTAGCATCGCCATTGCGGCTTCTGGAATCATCGGCATGTAAATAACGACTCGGTCGCCTTTTTCAACTCCTTGGGCAGACAGCATGCCGGCAATTTTTGCCACTTGGTCACGCAGGTTACTATAGGTATACGTGGTTTTATTGCCGGTTACTGGCGAGTCATAAATGAGTGCCGTGTTATCACCGCGTCCTTGCTCGCAATGGTAATCCAATGCTAACCAGCACGTATTCATTACACCATCTGGAAACCAACGTTCTATGCCGTTTCCATCAGATTTCAAGATAGTTTTAGGAGATTCGAACCAATCGATATTCTCCGCTTGAGCGCGCCAAAAACTCTCCGGTTCGTTTTTCGCCCATAAATATTCTTTTTCGTATGAAGACATATTGCTTCCTCCAGTATGTCCTGACATTGCTCTCGTTCTATTCAAAGACCGTTCTTTTCACTCAAAGACATCAGAGGGTACACGCACAAATCCCTCCATTAGTATTCTCGCACTTCGGCTCATGATGGCTTTTTGTACCACCCAGCCCTTTTCAGTTTGCTTCGCTTGTGCTCCAACTTTTAACGTTCCTGAGGGGTGGCCAAAAGTCACTGACTCTTTTTCACCGCCACCAGCAGCCAAGTTCACCAGCGTCCCCGGCACACACGCAGCTGAAGCAATCGCCACAGCTGCGGTTCCCATCATTGCATGGTGAAGTTTGCCCATCGACAACGCACGAACCAACACGTCTATGTCTGTATCATTGACCGCTTTGCCACTTGAAGACAGGTAACTTTTCGGTTTAGCAACAAATGCTATTTTCGGCGTATGTTGGCGTGTTTGAGCTTCTTCTAAATCAGAAATCAGGCCCATTTTTAATGCGCCATGCGCACGGATAGATTCGAACATCGCCAATGCGGCATCATCGTTGTTGATATCGTCTTGTAGCTCAGTGCCCTGATAACCAATCGATTCAGCATCAATAAAAATGGTTGGAATGCCCGCATTTATAAATGTGGCGTTAAACGTACCTACGTCCGGTACCACTAAATCATCGACTAAGTTGCCTGTTGGGAACATGCTGCCTTCGCCATCAGAAGGGTCAACGAAATCGACTTGAATCTCGGCGGCCGGAAACGTCACGCCATCGAGCTCAAACTCGCCGGTTTCTTGGACGAAACCATTAACAATTGGAACGTGAATCAAGATGGTTTTGCTGATGTTCACCTGCCAAACACGCACCGTCACAATGCCATTTTCTGGAATGCGATCTTGTGGAATCAGCCCAGCATGAATGGCGAAGGGACCAACTGCCGCAGACAAGTTGCCGCAGTTACCACTCCAATCGACGAATGGTTTGTCGATCGACACTTGTCCAAACAAGTAGTCAACATCGTGATCTGCTCGGCTACTGCGAGAAACAATCACTGTTTTACTGGTGCTGGAGGTCGCACCACCCATGCCATCAATTTGCTTCGCGTAAGGATCCGGGCTGCCGATAACACGTAACAACAGCTTGTCACGCGCGGCTCCAGCCACTTGCGCTTCTTGAGGCAAATCCTCTAGGTTGAAAAAGACACCTTTACTTGTACCGCCACGCATGTACGTCGCCGGCACTTTGATTTGGCTCATTTGATTCGGAGTATTGTTTTCCATAGCCACTCCTTATTGCGCCAAGAAATCTTGAGCAAAGCGTTGTAAAACACCACCTGCGTTATACACGTGCACTTCGTCAGCGGTATCTAAGCGACAAGTAACCGGAACGTCGACTTTCTCACCGTTGCTACGTGTAATAACCAAGGCCAGATCCGCACCCGGTTTAATCTCGCCAACTACGTCGTAAAGTTCCGTACCATCCAGTTCTAATGTATTGCGGTTAACACCCGGCTTAAATTGCAGTGGTAGCACGCCCATGCCAACCAAGTTAGTACGGTGAATTCGCTCAAAACCTTCTGCAACGATGGCTTCTACACCAGCTAATCGAACGCCTTTTGCTGCCCAGTCGCGAGACGAGCCCTGACCATAATCTGCACCCGCGACAACAATCAGTGGCTGTTTGCGGTTCATGTAGGTTTCAATCGCTTCCCACATGCGTACAACCTGACCTTCTGGCTCGATTCGCGCCAGAGAACCCTGAACGACTTCACCGTTCTCTTTCACCATTTCGTTAAATAGTTTCGGGTTAGCAAAGGTCGCACGTTGCGCCGTTAAGTGATCGCCACGGTGAGTCGCATAAGAGTTAAAGTCCTCTTCCGGTACGCCCATTTTGGCAAGGTATTCACCCGCCGCGCTGCTCGCCATGATCGCATTCGATGGCGATAAGTGGTCGGTGGTAATGTTGTCACCAAGAACCGCTAATGGACGCATGCCAGACAGTGTTCTTTCACCCGCAAGCGCACCTTCCCAGTAAGGTGGACGGCGAATGTAGGTACTCATCGGACGCCAGTCGTAAAGCGGACTAGAGCTTTTCTCTGCGTCATCGAGCTTAAACATCTGGATGTAAACTTGGTTAAACTGCTCTGGCTTAACGTGTTTGCCGACCACAGCATCGATCTCTTCGTCACTTGGCCACAAATCATTTAAGTAAATTGGTTTACCGTTTTGGTCAGTGCCAAGTGCATCACGCTCGATATCAAAACGAATCGTACCCGCTAGCGCATAAGCAACAACCAATGGTGGTGATGCAAGGAAAGCTTGTTTTGCGTAAGGATGGATTCGGCCATCGAAGTTGCGGTTACCAGACAGAACGGCTGTCGCATATAAATCGCGATCAATGATCTCTTGCTGGATTTTTGGATCCAACGCGCCACTCATGCCGTTACAAGTGGTACATGCGTAACCGACGATACCAAAGCCAAGCTTTTCTAACTCTGGTAATAAGCCCGCTTCTTCCAGGTAAAGACGCGCTACCTTAGAACCCGGAGCAAAAGACGATTTCACCCAAGGTTTACGTACAAGGCCGAGCTCATTGGCTTTCTTCGCGACAAGGCCAGCAGCGACGACGTTTCTTGGGTTACTGGTATTAGTACACGATGTGATAGCAGCGATGATCACTGCGCCATCTGGCAGTTCGCCTTCTTTCTCTTCCCACGCACCAGAAATGCCACGCTGCGCCAACTCAGATGTTGGTAAACGGCGGTGAGGGTTTGACGGGCCGGCCATATTACGACTTACTGATGATAAATCGAATTCCAGTACACGCTCGTAAACCGCTGTATCAAGATCGTCTGCCCAAAGACCAGTTTGTTTTGCGTATTTTTCTACTAGAGCAACTTGCTCTTCATCTCGACCAGTTAGTTTTAAGTAATTGATGGTCTGCTCATCAATATAAAACATGCCAGCTGTCGCGCCGTATTCTGGTGTCATGTTGGAAATGGTTGCGCGGTCTCCGATCGTTAGATCGCGTGCACCTTCACCAAAGAATTCAAGATATGAAGAAACAACACGCTCATTACGTAAGAACTCGGTAATCGCGAGGACAATATCCGTTGCGGTAATGCCTGGTTGACGTTTACCCGTTAGTTTTACACCAACAATATCAGGTAGACGCATCATTGATGGTCGGCCAAGCATTACGGTTTCAGCTTCCAGACCACCAACACCGATCGCGATAACGCCCAATGCATCAACGTGCGGCGTGTGACTGTCCGTACCCACACAGGTATCTGGGTAGGCAATACCCTGCTTCGCTTGCACCACAGGAGACATTTTCTCCAAGTTGATTTGGTGCATGATGCCGTTACCCGCAGGAATCACGCTTACGTTCTCAAACGCTGTTTTACACCACTCGATAAAGTGGAATCGGTCTTCATTACGGCGCTCTTCAATCGCGCGGTTTTTGTCGAAGGCGTCAGGGTCAAAGCCCGCATGCTCAACCGCTAAAGAGTGGTCGACGATCAGCTGAGTCTCAACCACAGGGTTCACTTTTGCAGGGTCGCCGCCCTGATCCGAAATGGCATCGCGCAGACCCGCTAAATCGACTAGAGCGGTCTGACCAAGAATGTCATGACAAACAACGCGTGCTGGATACCAAGGAAAATCAAGATCACGCTTACGTTCAATTAACTGTTTCAGGCTATCCGTCAATGTGTTCGGTTCACAGCGACGGACCAGTTGCTCAGCTAGCACGCGGGAGGTATAAGGGAGTTTTTCATAGGCTCCAGGAGAAATGGCATTGACGGCTTCGCGTGCATCAAAGTAATCCAGTTGAGTTCCCGGAAGCGGCTTACGATATTGGGTATTAATATTTGTGTTCATGGTTTGCTTCCATTCAGTCTGTACATCTTGCCTTCATCAACGTTTTTCCATTGCTCCAGAAACATCGTGATGAGAGGGGCTCCTTCCTCTGTCAGAGAGAGGTACAAAGGAAGGAGGTGGTCAATCAAAGCATATGTGCCCTGATTGACCTTCGCGCTAGCGATTCTCGATAGGTACCCATTCTTGATGATCTGGGCCCGTGTAATCAGCACTTGGGCGAATGATGCGGTTATTAGCACGTTGCTCATAAACGTGTGCAGCCCAACCCGTTAAACGACTCATCACAAAAATTGGTGTGAACAGCTTGGTTGGAATGTCCATGAAGTGGTAAGCCGATGCATGGAAGAAGTCCGCATTACAGAACAGACCTTTCTCTCGCTTCATCACTGATTCCACACGCTCAGAAACAGCATATAGATGTGTATCACCGACTTGCTGTGACAACTCTTTCGACCAGCGCTTAATCAACGCGTTGCGAGGATCACTTTCGCGATAGATGGCATGACCAAAGCCCATGATCTTGTCTTTGTTGGCCAGCATTTTCATGATGTTCGCTTCCGCCTCGTCTGGCGTTTGCCAATCTTCAATCATTTCCATCGCTGCTTCGTTTGCGCCGCCATGAAGTGGCCCGCGAAGCGTACCGATTGCTGCCGTGATACAAGAATGAATGTCTGACAACGTTGATGCACAAACACGCGCTGCAAAAGTTGATGCGTTGAATTCATGCTCAGCGTAAAGGATTAAGGAACAGTGCATCACTTGCTTGTGTAGCGCTGATGGCTCTTTATCTGTAAGCAATCGCAAGAAGTAACCGCCGATGCAGTCTTCGGTTTGATCTTCTGTATCGATACGAACGCCATCGTGACTAAAACGATACCAGTAGCAGATGATAGCTGGGAAAAGCGCCAGCATACGTTCCGTCGAATGCAATTGCTCATCGAAGCTCATTTCTTGCTCTAGGTTTCCTAACACAGAACAACCAGTGCGCATCACATCCATTGGATGAGCAGTAGCAGGAATAAGCTCTAACGCTTGCTTAAGCTCAGTTGGTAAGCCGCGAAGGTTTAAGAGATGTGTCTTGTACGCATCCAGTTCTTTCTGAGTTGGTAAGTGACCGCGTAACAGAAGATGTGCAACTTCTTCAAATTGAGCATTATTGGCAAGGTCAGTAATATCGTAACCGCGATAAGTCAGACCGGTCCCCGTTTTTCCGACAGTACATAAAGCTGTGCTTCCAGCGCTTTGACCGCGTAGGCCTGCACCACCTAACTCTGCTTTCTTTTCTGCAGTTTGAGACATTGTTTGAACTCCTTTTCTGTCTGGCTTTGCCCTCTTTGGAGCGTTTTTTAGCCAGACGAATTTCACGTTATTGAATTAGATAAATTCCGATTATCTTTTCTTGGGCTTCCGTCTATCTTTTCTTTTCCAGCTATTTTCCTTCAGAGAATAGCTGGTCAAGTTTGTCTTCGTAATCGTGGTAGTTCAGGTGCTGATACAACTCTTTGCGTGTTTGCATTGAATCAACCAAAGCTTCCTGATTGCCCACTTCTAGCAAATGCTTATAAACCGTTTCAGCGGCTTTGTTCATGGCACGGAACGCACTTAATGGGTAAAGCACCATATCGACTTTCGCTTTTGCAAGCTCATCGCAGCCGTAAAGTGGCGTTGCGCCGAACTCGGTAATGTTGGCCAGAATAGGAACGTGCTTTCCAGTTGCTTGCTCAAGTGCGTTTGAGAACTGAAGGTACTGATCCAGCTTGGTCATCGCTTCTGGGAAGATCATGTCTGCGCCTGCTTCCACACAGGCAATCGCACGCTCAATTGCACTGTCCATACCTTCAACAGCTAGCGCGTCTGTACGAGCCATAATCACAAAGCTTTCATCATTGCGTGCGTCAACCGCGGCTTTTACGCGATCAACCATCTCTTGCTGGCTCACAATTGCTTTGTTCGGACGATGCCCACAACGTTTCTGTGCGACTTGGTCTTCCATATGAACCGCAGCAGCACCCGCCTTTTCCATTGCTTTGATCGTGCGGGCAATATTAAATGCGCCTCCAAAACCGGTGTCGATGTCGACCAATAGCGGTAAATCACACGCGTTAGTGATGCGGTCAACATCGACCAGTACGTCGTTCAATGTTGTAATACCGAGATC
Source organism: Vibrio antiquarius (assembly GCF_000024825.1). Lineage (NCBI taxonomy): Bacteria > Pseudomonadati > Pseudomonadota > Gammaproteobacteria > Vibrionales > Vibrionaceae > Vibrio > Vibrio antiquarius. The sequence continues at coordinate 1,943,258 of NC_013456.1, read as the reverse complement.
CGGCAATCCGTATGACGCGTTTGCAATACCGCCGCCAGACAAATAAATCGCTTGATGCCCCAAATTTTTCGCCATCATGGCGCAGTAAGGGTTAATGGTGCCAACAATTTGCAGCGGATTGTTTTGTTCAATAGCGAGTCTGAACTTCGCTCCCGGTGTTAAGCTCATGACGAATTCCTTCTAGTCTTTGTCTAAACTTTCTGTATGTATAATTTGCGATTGGATGAGCTTTCGACTTCCTGAGATGTGTCTTCTCATCAGCATTTCTGCAAGCTCTTCATCGCGATTGCGAATGGCTTCCAGAATGAATTTGTGTTCAGTCAGCGCTTCATTTGGACGAGATTGCGCGCGCGGTGACTGATAGCGATACATGCGTAACAAGTGGTAAAGCTCGTCGCACAGCAGAGAAATCAGCTTGCTGTTTCGGCTTGCTTGGATGATGCGATAGTGAAAATCAAAATCTCCATGCTGATGGAAGTAAGAGGCTCCCTCCACTTGATCGATGTGCTTAGAATGTGTCGACAATAGCATTTCCAAGCTCAAGAGCTCTTCTTGCGTAATATGTCGCGCTGCTAACCTTGCCGCCATACCTTCTAGCGCTTCGCGAACCGCATAGAGTTCTATCAGCTTTTCTGGAGAAAAAGTGGTCACTCTAGCCCCGACATGAGGAATACGTTCAATGAGCCCTAGCCCCTCTAAACGCATTAATGCTTCACGCAAAGGGCCACGGCTGACTTGATATTTCTTCGCCAGTTCAGGCTCCGAGATTTTATGGCCAGGCTTAACATCGCCATTCACAATGACTTCAATCAGTGTTTCTGTCAGTGTTTCTGACTTGGTGTGTTCTTTCTCAGAACCCAGTACTTTATAACGAGTTTTCAACTCAGAGTTCATACTCAGATACTCACGTTACCGACATCAAAATGTCTACAATTTCTTAACCTGAATATAAAGTAGTCGATCAAAGTGTCGACAATCAAGTAAATTGTCGACAATTTAGACTAAGGTCGTAATTTAAATCGATGAAAATCATCTATTACGAGCTAAATTGAGGGGTAATTGCGAAGGAAAAAGAAAATTGTCGACAACTAAACACCTCTTAACATTATGATATAAAAGAAAAACAATTAAGCTGTCGAACAATTAAGGATACAAAAAGTTATTCTTTAGATGAAAATTGCTCAAAAACTTGCTGCGATGTCATCTTTTGTGAGGTGGGATTGAGGTCATAATACGCGGGCTTTTCATCGGTAAAGATCTCTAATGTGAGTTTGAAATCTGGATTGTCGAACAAACCAGCGGAGAGAATGTACTCGCCTGTCGGTAACAAATGATAGAAAAGGTTTGTACCGCATTCGCCACAAAAACCTCTCACCGCCCAGTCAGACGATTGATAACGCTTTGGCTCGGCCCCCTTAAACGTTACGTTAGGGCCACAATGCACAGCATGGAGTGCTCCACTCGACCATTTTCGACACATCGAGCAGTGGCATAGACTCACTTCATTCTTAGCATCTGCGATCACTTCAATAGCGCCGCACAAACATGTCCCTTTCATTCTCTGTTTCCTTATTCGTTTGATGTCATTCCATTATGACGCAATTGTTAGCACGCACGCGTGATGTGCAACCAATTTTTCAGCGTGAACTTTATGAACACAATACCCGTTATGCTCAATATTCTCTTTATCGACGTTTTAAAGACATCAATTTAACACTTGATTAACCTTTGATACATCAGCATCCAGTTCGAGTTAAAAGCTGAAACAAAAATAAGACTCATCAAAAAATAGAGTCATCAACATAAGGAACGTGAACATGTTAAAGGTAATCAAACCAACGCTCGCCGCATCGATCATCGCAGCTTCATTTTCATTTAACGCTTTTGCTGCTGATGTAGAAAAAATGCATTTCTTGATCCCTGGAGGTGCCGGTGGCGGCTGGGACATGACCGCACGAGGTACAGGTGATGTGCTACTCAAATCAGACATCGTTGAGACGGTATCTTTCCAAAACCTTTCTGGTGGCGGCGGCGGTAAAGCCATTGCGCACTTGATTGAAACGGCAGATCGCCAAGAAGATACGCTGATGGTGAATTCAACACCGATCGTCGTTCGCTCTCTAACAGGTATTTTCCCTCAATCCTTTAGAGATCTCACTCCCGTTGCAGCCACCATTGCGGATTACGGTGCCATCGTAGCCTCTGTTGATTCGCCATACAATTCTTGGGAAGACGTAGTAAAAGCATTTGAATCTAACCCTCGCAAAGTGAAAATTGCAGGTGGCTCTGCTCGTGGCTCGATGGACCACCTCGTCGTTGCCGCCGCATTTAAAGGCGAAGGATTTGATGCGCGTAAAGTGCGTTACATCGCTTACGATGCGGGCGGTAAAGCCATGGCAGCCCTTCTTTCAGGCGAAACTCAACTGCTCTCTACGGGCCTAGGTGAAGTACTGGAGATGTCAAAATCTGGTCAAGTCAAAGTGCTAGCGGTAACTGCACCAAAACGCCTAGAAGCTGCACCAAACATCCCTACGCTAACAGAATATGGTAACGAAACTGTCTTCGCTAACTGGCGTGGATTCTTTGCTGCACCAGGTACTAGCCAAGAAAAGCTGGATGAATGGAATGCAGCATTTACCAAAATGTACAACACTGACGAATGGCAAGTCGTCCGTGACCGCAATGGTTGGATCGACAACTATAAAGCGGATAAAGCATTCTTCGCGTTCCTTGAAGAGCAAGAGCAGCAAATGGGTGACTTAATGCGCGAGTTAGGATTCCTAAAGTAACAGTCGAACTGGGTCCCTCAGATTCCAACCTCACCCAATAACGTGGGGTTGGTATTTCCCCAACTGTATTTGCACTCTAAGTTTCACCGTATATGGATATTGTCGACAATCGGCATGCACACTCCTTTGTTTATATACCCAAAGCAGCTCGACTAGCAGCGAAATGCTTAATTGTTAATGGTTTAGTTTATTCATTAACGTCCATATGCGGTCTTTTTTATTTTTGTTAGGAGTTGAATATGTCTCGTTCAACCAACTTTTTCACCAAAGAATATTTGCTCTGTCGTGACCGTGTCGGCGCAATGATCTTTCTACTATTCTGTCTTTGCTACGGTTATCAAACCTCACAAATTCCATTGTTCCCTGGTGATGAATACGAACCGTTCACCGCACGTACTTTGCCAACCATCCTGACTTACGTTGGTGCAGGCCTTTCTTTGTTATTGCTGGTAACAGGACAACCAGATAAACAAAGTGGCGCGGTGCTGAACTTTAATTGGAAGTTACTGATCGCTTTCTTGGTTTTGATGGCGCTTTACGGCGTAGGCCTGACTTACCTAGGCTTTGTTATAGCTACTGGCTTCTTTTTATTGGCTGGCTTTTATCTGCTGGGGGAAAGACGTAAACCCGTTCTGTTCGGCGCGTCGTTTCCATTCGTGATCGCGTTCTATTTATTACTCACTCAAGGTTTGGACATCTATCTCGAACCGGGTTTGATTTTCACCATCTGGTAGTCAAAGAAAGGACTGAATTATGTTAGATGGAATTCTACAAGGTTTATCCACTGCAGTAATGCCAATGAACATCATGATGGTGATCGTTGGTTGTTTCGTCGGTACATTTATCGGCATGTTACCTGGGCTTGGGCCGATCTCAGCCATTGCTTTGATGATCCCAGTTACTTATGGCCTAGAGCCCTCTTCTGGCCTTATTTTGATGGCGGGTGTTTATTACGGTGCGGTATTTGGTGGTTCTACATCGTCGATTTTAATTAACGCGCCGGGTTGTTCTTCAACCGTGGTGACAGCATTCGACGGCTACCCGATGGCTCAAAAAGGCCAAGCAGGTAAAGCATTAGCTTTGGCAGCTTATTCGTCTTTCACTGGCGGTACGCTATCTGCCATTATGTTGCTTGTCGCAGCACCAGCATTGGCTAGCGTTTCACTTAGCTTCCAATCGTCGGACTATTTTGCGTTGATGCTACTTGGGTTATCAGCAGTCGCAGCTTTTGCTGGGAAAGGTCAGGTCATCAAAGCGTGGATGATGACCATTCTTGGTTTGATGCTATCTACAGTTGGTATCGATAAAGGCGTAGGCGTTGAACGCTTTACCTTCGGTTTGACGGATTTAATGGATGGCTTTAGCTTCTTGTTGCTTGCAATGGCGACATTCGCACTGGGTGAAACATTGATGGGCATTCTTAAACCATCAAAAGACACCAGCGATGAAGAACAGGAAAAGCTGAGTAACATTGGCTCAATGAAAGTGACGAAGGAAGAAATCAAAGATGTTGCGCCTGTTTCAATTCGCTCTTCAATATTAGGTTTCTTCACTGGCGTTCTTCCTGGCGCAGGAGCAACCATTGCTGCTTTTTTAAGCTATGGTATGGAGCGCAACCTCGCACCTAAAGAGAAAAAGGAAGAGTTCGGTAAAGGCAGTATCCGTGGTTTGGTCGCGCCAGAATCAGCGAACAATGCAGCCTCTAGTGGTTCATTTGTACCGCTGCTAACGCTTGGCATTCCGGGGTCTGGTACAACAGCAATAATGCTCGGCGCGCTGATCGCTTACGGTATTCAGCCAGGCCCTCGCCTGTTTGTTGAACATCCAGATGTGTTCTGGTCGGTGATCATTTCCATGTACTTCGGCAACATCGTACTCGTGATCCTGAACTTACCGTTGATTCCGTACATTTCAAAGCTTTTGGCGGTTCCAAGAACGGTACTTCTGCCGATGATTTTATTCTTCTCAATCACCGGAGTTTATTTGGTCTCATTCAATACCATGGATGTGTTCGTGATGCTGATTGTCGCTATGGCTGCCATTGCACTTCGACTCGCTAACTTCCCACTTGCGCCTTTATTGCTGGGTTTCATCCTTGGGGGATTAATGGAAGAGAACTTACGCCGCGCATTAATGATTTCAGACGGCGAATTGAGTTTCCTATGGGAGCGCCCTATTACCCTTACCTTTACTGTTTTAGCCGTATTGGTACTGGCAAGTCCACTAATCGTAAAGCTGATTCAAAAGTTTAAAGCACAGCCAGTGAGCGTTGAGCAGTAATAGCTGTCTCTTTCAACCTAGATAAAGCCATCCATCGCGATGGCTTTTCTTTCTCCTATCAAATCGTTCACTTATTAAGCAAAACAATATTGACAAGTCATCGCCTATATATAAGAGTAGTTGCATGAATACACACTTAGCGCAACTTAACCAACGAATTATCATCATTCCATAGGAATGGTGGGATATTTGATGCGCTCAATATTTATCGAACCCACCCATAGCGGTGGGTTTTCTGTCTCTGCCGTATGGGGAATATTCTCTTGGAGGCGTTCACATGCAAAAAATAGCGGTTTTTGGTAAGCCCGGCAGCGGAAAATCGACGGTAAGTAAAGCAATCGCGTCTGCTACCGATCTCCCTCTTCATCAATTAGATTCCATAGTCTATAAACCAAACGGTGAGCCCGTTGAGCGTAACGTTTTTGATGAAGCACATAGCAATATACTTCACTCAGATCGTTGGATTATAGATGGTCTGGGGCCTATCAGCTCTTTTAATGCTCGTTTAGATGCAGCCGATACTCTCGTTTATATTGATCTACCATACTCCGTAAGCTATTGGTTTGTGACGAAACGTCTCCTTAAAGGACTATTCATTAAACCCGAAGGTTGGCCTGATGGCAGTTCGGTATTGAAAGGAACGTTACAAAGCTACAAAGTTCTTCAGCAATGCCCTGCATTCTGGAATGATGACTTCATGTCTCGTCTCGAAGGGTACTCTCAAAGTAAAACCGTTCATGTCATCAAAAACGTCACAGAACTGAACAATTTTGTTTTAGAGCGGGTAAAGTAAACTTCATATCAGAACACTAGAGCATGTGGGATGGGCCATCTAAAGCTCTAACAATGAAAAAGAACATAACAAGGATTGTTTATGCTTTTAGAACTAGCGCTTTTATTCGTTGCCGGCGTAGTTGGTGGGATCATTAACTCCATTGCGGGAGGCGGAAGCTTTATTACTTTTCCGGCCCTATTGGCGGTTGGTGTGCCTCCAATTATGGCCAACGCAACAAATACTTATGCTTCATGTGCAGGGTACATTAGCGGAGCCGTTGGCTTCAGAGAAGAGATCATGAAGAACAAGCAAGAACTGTTGTTCACAGTCTCATTCAGTTTAGTAGGTGGCGCTGTCGGAGCATATCTGCTGCTCAACACACCAGAATCGCTATTTTTGGAAGCCATTCCTTGGCTACTCTTGTTTGCCACCGTGCTTTTCTTGACTGGTTCTCGTTTAACAATGCTTATCAAAACTGTCGCGAAAGAGCACAAACACGCAGGAATACTCGGAGCAATCGCTTTGGGTCTATTACTTGTTGGTGTCTCTGCTTACGGTGGTTTTTTCAACGCAGGTTTAGGGGTTATTGTTCTGAGTTATCTGGTAGTAGCGGGTCACCAAGACATTAATTTAATGAACGGTTTGAAATTGCTGGTATCTACGTGTGTTTCACTCATTGCTATCGTGATTTTTGTTGCGAATGGTTCCATTGACTGGCGCACAGGTAGCGTTGTTTTGGTCGGTACGTTGGTGGGTGGTTATCTTGCAGCTCGTGTATCTCGTCAACTTAATCCCAATCATGTTAAAGGGTTTGTTGCTCTTTCTTCTATTCTCATCACTATCTACTTTTTCATTGATGTTTATGCTTAAGTAAAACTTGCACATGTAGATAACACTCCTATAAAAAACGCCATCGCGAATGATTAATGCTGATCGCTGAACGAGGTTTTTGTGTCATTACAGCGAGCCTTGGCGTGACTAGGGATCTAATAGCAATACGCTGAGCGGCTAATGAAACAATTTTGACCATAAAGGGCTCGGATAGAAGATCCTGTATCACGCTCCTCCGTCGCTGTACAGGATGACGAGAGATAGAAATATGCCACTCGCTGTTAAACGAGTGGCATTAGTCGCGAAAGATGGCGTTCTACATCAATAATAAGAGAAAGTAACGGTTACTTAATCAGCCCTACTTCTTTGTAGTATTTGAGCGCACCTGGGTGAAGAGGCGCAGATAAACCGTCTTTTACCATTTCCTCTTTCTTCAAGTTCGCAAACGCTGGGTGGAGACGGCGGAAATCATCGAAGTTTTCAAATACCGCTTTGACCACGTTATAAACCACATCTTCTGGTACCGCAGTAGAGGAAACAAACGTCGCACCAACACCAAAGGTTTGAACATCACTATCTGTGCCACGATACATACCACCCGGTACATTTGCGACACGATAAAAGCTATTGTCTGCAACCAATTTTTCTACATTAGGTCCAGCTACCGTTACGATATTACTATCACACGACGTAGTGGCTTCTTTAATCGCTCCACTTGGGTGACCAACGGTATAAATCATCGCATCAATTTTGTTATCACAAAGTGCTTTTGATTGCTCTGCTGCTTTTAACTCAGACACAAGCTTAAAGTCATCGTTACTCCAGCCATACTGGCTCATTAACACTTCCATGGTGCCTCGTTGACCTGAGCCAGGGTTACCAATGTTGACGCGCTTACCTTTCAAATCATCAAAAGTTTTGATGTTCGCGTCTTTACGTGCAACGACAGTGAACGGTTCTGGATGAACGGAGAATACGGCGCGTAGTTCTTTAAAAGGCCCGCTTTCCTTAAACTTACTGGTTCCTTTGTAAGCATGATACTGCCAGTCTGATTGAGCGATACCGAGATCCAATTCACCAGCACGAATAGTGTTGATGTTATAAATCGATCCCCCAGTACTTTCTACCGAACAACGGATACCGTGATCTTCTCGCGATTTGTTAACCAAGCGACAAATTGCTCCACCAGTCGGATAATAAACCCCTGTTACGCCACCAGTACCAATCGTGACAAACGTTTCTTCCGCAGACGCAGAAAAGCCAGTTGTGAGTGCCGCTAAAGAAGCAGCAAGTGCGATTTGCTTAAACTTAAACATTGAACATCCTTTTTACCTGTGTTGATGACCGTTTAAGTATAGCAACCGTTAACAATTTGATAACGTTTGAGTTCTCATCCTTGCAGATTGGCTTAGCAATCACCATTTTTATCAGCATATTCTGCCATCATACAAGGCTCTATATAAGATGTAAGCGCAACCCGTATCGCATAGAAAATTAAATATTTTTAAAATTTTTCATTTATGAAATGTTTAGACAGACATATCTATTCGAAATTATCTATTAAATAGAAACAATCAGGTCAATTACAATAATCTTGTTAAACAACCTTTATTCTATATAAATATGATGAATTATAACTCCAGACAAAAGACATGAGGCACTTGAAATAAACAAGACGAAAGAGAGAACAAATAATCGTTTAATATGCTTTGGAACTTTATCTCTCTTCTCTAGCATTTTATACCGTTTCGCATGAAACTTGCTCAGAAAGACAGTGCCATATTGTAGGACACCTTGACCTGATAAGAATATATTCAGAGTGTAGTATCGGACTCCATTATCAAGAGTATCTTCAAGATACTTCAACCAGTTGGATTTCAAATAAATAACAAACAAAACCCAAGTGAATATACCTAAAATTCCAACCGTAGTCAGATAAATAACTAAATCTGATGCTAAACTGATATCTTCCATCTTCGACTACTTATTAAGTTGAGTTTTATATAATTCTGTTCCCAAATACTCACCAGTCGAACCGCCATATTTTCTTTTTAAGTACTTCCACTACAAAAAACACTTTTTGTGAGTAATAATGACACTCTAACTCAATTTTATGCAACAAAGCCACTATGGAGTGATAACTTTGAGCTGAGTTCAACAAAAACAACAACTTCTATGCAAGATAAATCTCTTTTAGCATGATGATCAGATCATTGATGATTACTAAGGAAGCGGGATAGAGTAAATGTTTAACTACGTTATATTGTGTTACAAACCAATTCCTCAGTAAGTATCAATATCTAGTTGTTAGCTTAGATAACTGAAACAAAAAAAGCGTTGTATAAACAACGCTTTGTAGTTAATGAGATGGACGGTTACACCGTTGGGACTGACGCTCGCCACGCTTGGTTCTGACTATCTGAGATAGAACGGAACAAGTCACGTAGCTCTTTCAATAAACCTTCTTGGAAACCAATGTTTTCATCGGCTTTCTGTTTGGCTGCTTGTGCGCGAGTCGCTTGTACTTCATCATCTTTGCTGCGCGCTTGCGCTTTGGTTTGCTCTACATTCGATGCTGAGTTTGCCATCTGGCCCAAAGCTTGAAGAATAGCGTTCTTCGCTTGGTTTGAGCTCATCAACTTATCGAACTTACGGCCACCACTTGTCAGCTGCGCTGTCGTGTCTGCGATATTGTCTTTCGCTAGTGAGTGCGCACGCTTAACCTGATCTTGCTGAGTTTTAGACAAGCTATTGTTATTCAATAACTCTTCTGCTTGATCGAAGCCAGCTTTTTGCGTTTTCAGTACATTATTGCTCGCCATTTCATTCTTGATTTCTTTCCCTGCTTTGAAAGAACCAAGGGCACCAATAATTGCGGTAGCACCCGCTAATACACCCGAAACGACTGCCATCGCGATCATCGCACTTGCCGAGTTGTTTAGTTCTGCCGCTTGGCTTTCTAAACTCGCGACGTTTGCTTCAACAGCAATTTCACGTTGTAGCACTTGCTGCTCACGGCTCAGCTTTGATACTTGATACAACAATGTTAATAGCGTCAACGATTGTGATACCGCATCTGATGGTGACTTGATCACCTCCTCACCGTTAAGCGCTTTCATCGTTGTGCTCATTAATGAGCTCACCGTCGGTGCAAGAGCGCTCATTAGGTTTGCAACAACTTGAGCTTGGTTACTCACTGTAGGAGCTTTAGGCGTCTCTAACTGGTAGCGTGCTGCACCAGAAACACCTGGCTCACTTTGGCTTTTAACGGCGCCTGCTTCAAGCTTTGTTTCCGGCGCTTTTTCTGCTTTGTTGGTTTTAATGGTATCGCCTAAACCATACAGTTCGCCGCGTCCCGTTCCGCCTACTTTATCTAGCATAATAAACTCCTTATACCGTTGCAGGACGGCTTAACACCGTTTGCATGGTTTCACTTTTCGCTTGGATCATTTGCATGATGACGCTCATCAGCTCTTGGAAATCTTCCATCAACTTGCCAATTTCTTCTTTAAGCTTGTCGATGACGGCCTGGCTTAAGGTCATTTTGGCGCGAAGGTCCGTGATATCTGCCTGAATCTCAGTTACGTGAGCATTGTTAGCGGCATGAACACTGTCCGTAGCGCCTTTACCTACGTTGACGGCAATATCGACAGTTTCTGCTCCGTAACGAATCGCTTTTGCGGTCGTTGTCGCGGCTTTTGAGCCCATGTCCGCCACTTTCGCCATATTTGCAGCTGTTTTCGTAGCGATTTCTGTGACCTTTTGAGCTATCTTGCCAGCACCTTTTGCTGCAAGTTTCGCGATACCGCCAGCTGCTGCACCACCAAACGTCACAACAGCTCCGATAACCGCGACTGCGATTTCTAATGCCATTACGACTTTGTTTAGCACATCGACATTTACGCCCGCTTCTTTTAGCGCATCTTGAACGGCTGGCTCTTGCAGCGCCATGCTCACTGCTCCCATGACGCCACCAGCGATCATAAGAGCACCAGCTGCTGCACCAACACCCGTTGCCACCATTACGGCACCAACAACAATAGAAACCACCGCACTGATCCAACCAAAGATCTTCGCTGCTAAGCCTGATTTTTGGGCTTCTTTTGCAGCGGCTTCCGATTCTTTGATTTTGTCTTGGTTTTCCACCATCTCTTTTTCGTGCTTAGCTTTTGCGACCTTCACTTCCTGAATTTTCAGCTCGTTTTGAGCACTTTTCAGTTTATCCGTGATAGCAGCAAGCTCTACTTCAAAATCATCAGCAGAACCTGCGATGATTTTGACTGCAATCGAACCTGTTTGATCTGCAACTGCATGGAGAGATTTTGCAATGGTATCGACGATCTTTTGCAGCTGTGCCATGGCTTTTAGCGTCAAATCATTCACTTTGTCGCTAACAGCTGCGTTAGGTGCATCTAACTGAACTTTCACTTTTCCAGTGTTCAGTACATCTGCATCTTTACTCTTCACGTTTTCTACCGTCACAGAAGGCGTCGCTGTAGACGCCGTTTTCTGCACGTTATCTAACGTGGTTTGGCCAGATTCAGGGCTATAAACCTGCGTCTGGATGCGGTCAAGTGCAATAGAACTCATAGTCTAATTACTCCTTTTTATTTCTCACCGCTTCTAACATGATGCCTGCACGCTCATGCAAATCTGCATATTGTGATTTTCCGGCAGACATCTCCTTCGCGCTGTAAAACCCACTCTCTGCTTCTGTCAGTTGTTCCAGTTTCAGGTGACATTCAGCAGAGTGAAAAGGTGGGCGTGGATCATTTACGTCCACTAGCGCTGCGTAGCTGTAGGCGTCTATTGCCTGCAGATACTCACCCAACTCCTGACGAGCCGCGCCAAGGCCAATGAAAAATCGCGCCTGATAATGATCAAGCATGCTGAGTAATTGAAATACTTTCGCTGCTTGCTCAATCTTTCCCGACTGGAAAAAGTTGTAACCTACGGCATAAATGTGTTCGATGGTGTTCTGAGACACATCGTGCAACATTTTTAGCGTGCCTCCCTCTTCCAAAAAAGACAGCAGTTCTTCTGCTTGCATTTGAGATGGATCGGTCGCGTTTTGTTTAGTCATGGTTGTTATCCTTAAATGGCTCGTAGGATTTCTTGTAAAATACTGTGGTACTTCTGAACAAATTTGTTCATTGCTTCAACGGTCGAGTTGTATTGGGAACTGGTGTCGTTCAGCTCAGTGGTTTTGATTTGCACTTCATCGTTAAGCAACTTGGATTTAGCACTGACAGAACTAGAAAAATTAGACAGTTTTTTCGACTTCTCTTCGTCTTGGTACGACGCACCATCACCGATAGTAATACCTTGTTTTTGAAGGAAGTCTCGATGGTTTGTTATCTTATTATCCGTCAAATACTTGTACTCAGGTGAAGCTTCGAAATCCGTTTGATTGCTGTAGTTAAAGTCACTCGCTTTGAAGTTACTTTCTGGATCTCCCGGTTTATAAACTCCATCAACACTTTGCGTAGAGTGAATTTTCGACTGAACAACACCAAAGATTTTTAGTTGCACGGTTAAATCTTGCAGTGCTTCCTTTTGCTCGTTACGTTTTTCTAGGCGATTTACGCGACGCTCATTTAGTGCAAGCAGCACTTGCTCATCAAAACGATCTCCAATGCTAGATTCAACAACGGCCAACAAATCACGAGCCGTTAGAGAGTGCTCTGCTCTCACCTCGCGATCCGCTTTCTCTTTGTCGGTGATATTGAGTAGACGCTCTTTCAATGCCCCTAAGTTCTTGCGCAATGCCTCGTATCGCTCAGTAAATGAAGCCCCGGTAGATTCACCTTTTACTATTTTTTCAAACTGTAATCGGATGTCTCGTTCGGTGTTTTCTTTGATTAAATTAACTTGAGCTGCCGTTATTTGTATCTTTTGGACATCGGCTATCGCGCTATCTTGGTAAAAGTTGTCGATTTCTATCTTTGTTAAACTCACGGCGAAGTTGGCGAACAAGCCAGAAAGCGTCAAAGGTTCGGTTCCACCAATGACAGTGTTAAGTGCCGCTTTAAGATTTTTCGTTCCAGCCGCATCCCCATAAGCTGCGCTATATTGGCCTTTCACTTGAACGGCCATTTCATCTAACGCTTCTTTAAGCTGCTGTTTAGAAATACCAGGAGTCCAGGTAATTCTGTTAGCTAGCGCACTTGCGTCATCGGTGCTTAAAGTAATACCGATGCCTTGAAAACTACTTTTTAATTGAGCTGAGACTTGAAGAGCGAAACTCTCTTTAGTCAACAGGAAATCCGAGCTCTTCAGTTGCGCGAGATTAACGGAACCTAAGCTACTAAAGGCATTGCGAAGAAAAGAAATAGAAGCATCTCTCACTTCACGGGAGCCCATTTGATTAGCAAGCTCTGCAACAAAAAGAGATATTTCTTTGGTGGCATTAGCCAGACCTGTCTCGGAGAGGTTGGCGATCTGCTCCGCTTGGTTACTCTGAGTGCCCAAATTAAATTGACTAACAAACTCCGTAGATAACGAGCTATCTACGTTTTCCGTCAGTAACTTACTAAACCAAGACTGAAACTGATTTGATAGTGTTTGGTTTGTTTGAGCATTGAACTCGGCTGCGGTTAATTCGCCATCTGAGTTAGCACTTTGTAGCGACTTTATCCAAACAGATGCGGTGTCGGTCAATGATATATTAGCAAACCCGTTATTTTTTGCTTTTAGGTTTTCAAGTGTATCAACATAAAGCGCGATGCTTTGTGATTCCGTTTGTCCCGAGATAGTTGGCAATGAAGAGATTAGAGAGGCAAGTTGCTGAGTCTCTGCTTCACCCAGTACAGGGGTAAATGCCTCTTTCAAGTTTTGTTGGAAAGTGGGTAATGGTGCACTACTCGCAGCTGTGTCTGTTGCTCCTGTCGTAGAGCCAGTCGTTTTCATATTCGTCATTTCCAAACCTCTAAATCATCATGCCGCGCATCACTGTGGGACGCTTTCTGCGTTTACCTGACGTACCTTGTAGCTGATTTTGTTGTTGCCGGCGGCGCTGGACTTCGTCTATTAGCTCTTGCTCTGCACGTTTCATGGTATCTACTGGCGCTTTTATGCCGCCAAGTAAAACATCACCCGCAACAGGACCAACACCTAAGCCTTCCAATAGCTCGTTAAAAATATCGGTTCTGTCTTCAGCTTTTCTAATGGCAAGCTCAGCGTTCTCAATCGCATCGGTAAACGGTTGCTTCATCTTGATTCCTATCTTAAAGCGGGTCATCTCATCGGTGCTGTCAGTAACAGTCGTGAGTTTTTACTTTTTCAACTTTTTCAAAGGTCTATAATCTGCTAGGCGTAAACAGTACCAGTCGTCTAGCTCATCATGGCTTGCACCGCATGCTTTTAGATAGAACTGTGCTAATCGCTGGCTGCTCATGTTGCTACCACGTAATACATCAACGTTTCCGCGAATGACCCAATCGGAGGGATAAAGTTGAATAGCATGCTCAGCTAAGAGAAATAAGCCGGCAAAGGGGTTACTCAACCCTAGGTTTGGATGCACACGTTTCAAAAGAACGATGATGATTTCTCCGTCCTCCACACGAAAAACGAGCTCTAAGCCCTCAACTTCAATTCGATAACCAAGTTGAATTTCACTTTTTTGCCAAAAGTATGGCGTCACTTCGATCCCCGCTTGCGCAAGCGAGAGCATTAGTTTTGTTTTCATTACATCCCCACCCTTCCAAGTGGCTGAATATTGATTTGCTGGGTTAATTCTTGAAATGACAAAACGGGCAGATCGTAGTATTCCGATTCAATAAGCTTTCGCACATATCGGCGTACATCCATAGACACAACTAACACAGGCTTATTCGGCATGCGGCTTAAATCACCGATGGTCTGTTTCACATCACTCACAAATTGTTGAGTTACAGACGGGTCTAACGCTAAATAACTTCCTGCAGAGGTTTGACGAATACCGCTGCGTATTGTGTCTTCGAGACTTTGATCCAATAAGTAAGCGGGCAACATGTTTTGTCCACTCGCGTATTTGTAGCAAATGTAACGTTTTAAGCTGGAACGAATGTACTCCGTCAGCTGTACAACATCTTTCTCTTTTTGGCCCCACTCAACCATGGCTTCCAAGATCACGCGAAGGTTTCGGATGGAAATGTCTTCAGAAACCAAGCGTTGCAAGATTTCCGTCATTTTTTGTAACGGGACAATGCGCTGGGCCTCTTTAACTAGCTCCGAATAACTACCTTCCATCTGCTCCAACAGATAACGCGTCTCCTGAATACCAATAAAGTCTTGTGCGTACTCCTTGAGAACATGAGACAAGTGGTACGTTAAAATTCTGTCGGGTGTGAGAAAGCCGACATGGCTAGTGGTGAGTTTTTGCTCGTAACTTTGTGCCACCCAAATGCTAGAAATACCGGGTAGAAAATCTTCATCTTGCTCATAAGGCACGCCTAATAAGTCGATCTGCTCATTCCCTTCTGTCACCAAAAGTTGGTCTTTTACAATTCGTCCTCGTGCAACCGGAACTTCTTGTAACTGAATTAAATATTCGCCATTTTGCATCCCCTCGTTAAAACGCAGGTGGATACCCGGGAAAGGCACGCCGAGGTCGAGATATAGTGCGCGCCTCACCCTTGCTAGCTCTTCATTCAATGCGACCGCTTCCAAGCTTTCCTGAAGGCTCGCGTCAAGATCAATTAAGAGTGGGACCGTCATGGCGAACTCTTCTTGCTCACCTAATTTGCCTTTACTGTTTCTAGATGGGGTTGGTTTGCTTGGCTTCGCTGCTGGTGAACCCGCCCCTTGCGAAACAAAGCTTGATAAGTCGGTAGTATCTGATGCAGCCTGTTTTTTCTGTTGATAGAAAAGGAAGAAACCACCACCACCAACCACTGTGGCCAAGACCAGAAAAGTAATTTTTGGAAAACCAGGAATCAGTGCGAAGAGCACCAAAAGCACACCGCCAATAAGAAGCGCACGTGGCTGAGCAATGACCTGCCCACCAATGTCCGAACCAAGATCAGAAGAGTCTTCATGAGAAACACGCGTCACGATAATACCAGCCGTAATCGCGATAAACAGAGCCGGAATTTGCGACACCAAACCATCGCCAACGGTCAAAATCGCAAACAGCTCAAGCGCTTCAGAAGCACTCATGCCTTTTTGCGTTACCCCGATCGTGACGCCACCTAAGATGTTGACCACAATGATGACCAAACCAGCAATGGAGTCGCCTTTAACGAACTTCATCGCGCCATCCA
The DNA here is from genome assembly GCF_000024825.1 of Vibrio antiquarius. Lineage (NCBI taxonomy): Bacteria > Pseudomonadati > Pseudomonadota > Gammaproteobacteria > Vibrionales > Vibrionaceae > Vibrio > Vibrio antiquarius. The sequence continues at coordinate 1,927,341 of NC_013456.1, read as the reverse complement.
TCGAGCCATACATTTGGCTTTCTTTTTCAATCAGTGATCGTCGGTGCCGTGCTTCGTGTACGTCAATCACCCCAGCGCGCATGTCACCGTCAATACTCATCTGCTTACCAGGCATCGCATCAAGTGAGAATCGCGCACTAACTTCTGCAACCCTCTCCGAGCCTTTGGTGATCACCATAAACTGAACAATGGTAATGATCAGGAACACAACGATACCGACCACTAAGTTACCGCCCACAACGAAGTTACCGAAGGTATAAACGATTTGACCAGCATCGCCTTGCAGCAAGATCAAACGGGTTGTCGTGATGGATAAAGACAAACGAAACAATGTCGTGATCAGTAGCACCGCGGGAAACGCTGAGAACTCAAGCGGCGTAGTGATGTAAATCGCTAACATAAGCAGCACCACCGCAATACTCATGTTGGTGCCAATCAGCACATCCACCAGCGCGGTAGGCAGTGGCAATATCATCATAAAGACGATCGCGAGCAACATCACAGCAAGCATAATGTCTTTACGTTGCCCTACCTTGTTTAAAATATCGATCAACTTATTCATGTGATTCACTATTTAAAGATTGCAGATAGCGTCGGTGCGCTTGGCGTGCCCCATCGACGTCATTTTGTTTCCAACGAGCTTGGCTTAAGCAAAACCAGAGTCCTGCCGAATCAGGTTTAAGGTCGGATTTTAATAAGTGCTCACATACCTCAACAGCACGGGCATATCGACCACTTTGTAAACACGCCACTGCGAGCGTTTGCATCGCCTCTTTGTGTTGCGGGTCTATCTCTAAAACCGCATCGAGAATAGAGATAGCATGCTCTGGCTTTTGGTATTGAACTTGTAGTGCAGCGTGAACAAGCAACAGTTCAATGTCTTTGGATCTCAACATGTTGGTTAGACCTGGATAAGGAGATTGAGCGCCATAGTGAGGTAACGCTGATCAAGTTGCGTACTTTGTAGCGTTTCGGATGCTTTGATAAAAGAAGCGGAGCCTGAATCCTGTGCAAGAACTTGCAACTGAGCCAACGTTTCATCGAACTGTTGGCGGTACTTTTCTGGACGCAACAATTCTGAGTGCAACAATTTTGGCTTGGTTAACGCGATTAGGTATTGGTCTGAAGGCCTGAGGTCATAGAGCTTCTCTAAATGCGTAGCGACCGCCTGTCCATCAGGAAGTAATTGAAACCGTTCAGGGAAATCGGCCTTAACCTCACTATGAGTAACATGCGTGAAGGCTTCTATGCCTACGTTTAAAGTGCTTACTCGAGTCATGAGGTTGCCACATCGTTATGTAGACGAACCAAAAGCGTAAACGCTTGTTCTAAAGTCGGAAGCGTGACCTCTTCTCCGTTTAACCTCGCGGAAAAAACCAAAGTTTGCTCATCTAACAAACCAGTTTTAATTTCGAAAGGCCAGCCTTGATCGGCATGACACAAACTGAGGGCGCTTTGAATGATGTCACTGGTTTGATGCCAAGATAACGCTTGAGACAACATCAAGAATAGCTGTTCTCCGTGTCGCTCAATATGTAGTGTACCGCTTTGCTCAAAATCCAGCTGCACCCGTCCAGCTGATGAGAAATCGACGGCATCGAGCCCCATTCCTCGGCAAAATTCATTGACGGATGCATCAATCCAACTCATCTTCCCACGCTTCCTCTTCTTCTATATCAATGGCTTCGTCTAGCGCCTTTTGTACCGCTTGTATTAAATTCTGTCGTTGTTCTTCATCGGCGAATACATCAATAGGGATCGCGCGAACTAACTTGTGGAACTCTCGAAAAAAATCGATTTTTTGTTGTACCGCCGTCAATTCCATTGCGTTGGCGACTTTCCAAATCTCATCACTGCTTACCCATCGCTGCTCTACCAACGCAATCACATCAGCCATCAAATTAGAAACTTGATAAGCCATAACTCGTCCTTTCCGGTTTAAACATTTGGAACAGCTGACTCACGCGATCTTGCAACGTATTTAGAGTTTTGAGTTTTTGCATATCGGACATCAACCACTGCAACTTAACCGAGTCGATACTGCTGCCTTGAACACTAAGATCTGCACTCATGCCTTGCAGCATAAAGTCAACAGCGGTCGATACCTCCTGTTCACCAAAGCGCGCCACTACGTCTTGATAAGCGGCGCCGAGCCCTTGATAGCTATGAACGGTATCGCGATAGAAACCGCGCAGCTGATGTAATGAGCTAAACTCTTGCTCTTGGCTGTACTCATCAGCAAAGTTTGAGACGCGAATTTCCGTATCAATTTGAGCCCAAGAATCTGGGTTTTGCTCGATTCTCAGAATCGCTTGGTCAATCAGCGCTAGTAGATGTTTACTTTCTGGGCTCGAACTCAAAAACTTTTTAACGGCTTTTAACGCAAGGTATTGATGGCTTTTCTCCTCTGAAAATCCATTCAAATAAGCTTGCAATTGAGCGATGGTCGAGATATTTCCTCCCGCCATTTTTGCAGCCAGATCTTTGATCTTTTGGTTCTTTTCAAGATCAGGGACTTTTCGCAGATAGTCAGAAACGAGTTCGTGCGCTTCATTAACTCGAACGCCACTATCTTTCACTTTACGCTTGGTCAAATCTTTTTCTGCTTTTTCGGAACCGAGTGAAGTGAGCTCTTCCATCGCATCAAAAAGTGATTGTGTGGCATTGTGAACACGGACCGTTTCACCGCGGTAATTGCCTTTTCGTGAAGCGTCGGTACGAGACGATTCCAACCCGTTTTGGATAGACGCATCAAACTTTGGGTTTGTTGCGATATGATTGTTGATAATACTCATTCACTTGCACTCCTTCCGTACAATACAGGCGAATTATAGGAAGTGCGCTTTCTCGAAGCTGTCAAAATCAGACGTGTTTTTTTAGTGCGTTTTCAGTTTTCTAAAAACTCCCGACTGATATTCACTATAAATACCCCCTCATCCTTTCTATCCTCCCAACATCAATCATTGCGCATATTTTTACCTTGAACGATTTCTCATACATCACTGATATCCAACAATCTGCGATCAGGCAAACTCGTCTGATCCAAATTCGCGGGCGCGTTACGCAAGTAACCGGCACCATCATCAAGGCCGTTGTCCCCGGCGTTCGTGTTGGTGAGCTGTGTGAGTTGCGTAATCCTGATCAAACTCTGTCTTTATTAGCGGAAGTCGTTGGCTTTCAACAGCATCACGCTCTGCTCACACCGTTAGGAAACATGTTTGGGATTTCCTCAAATACAGAAGTTAGCCCAATGGGAAAAATGCATGAAGTCGGTGTTGGCGATCAGCTGTTAGGTACAACGCTTGATGGGCTTGGGCGTCCTTTCGATGGTACGCAAAGCCAGGAACCAAGTGCCTGGTATCCGGTTTATCGCGATGCGCCACCACCAATGCAACGTAAACTGATTGAAAAGCCAATCTCTCTTGGGGTTCGATCCATTGATGGACTACTGACCTGTGGTGAAGGTCAGCGCATGGGCATTTTTGCAGCGGCGGGCGGTGGTAAAAGTACCCTACTGGCAAAACTGATTCGATCCGCAGACGTCGACGTGACCGTTCTCGCCTTGATTGGTGAACGCGGACGCGAAGTACGAGAGTTTATTGAGCATGACTTGGGCGAAGAAGGAATGGCCAAATCGGTTTTAGTGGTCGCGACATCCGATCGCCCGGCCATGGAACGTGCCAAAGCCGCTTTTGTTGCCACTTCTATTGCTGAATATTTTCGTGACCAAGGTAAACGCGTGTTACTGCTGATGGATTCTGTAACGCGTTTCGCCCGCGCACAGAGAGAAATTGGCCTAGCCGCAGGTGAGCCACCAACACGACGCGGCTATCCGCCTTCCGTTTTTGCCGCTTTGCCAAAGCTGATGGAACGAGCCGGTCAATCTGACAAAGGGTCAATTACAGCGCTGTACACCGTGTTGGTTGAAGGCGACGACATGACAGAGCCTGTCGCCGATGAAACTCGCTCCATTTTAGATGGGCACATCATTCTCTCGCGCAAGCTTGCTGCAATGAACCATTATCCTGCCATTGATGTACTCCGTTCAGCAAGCCGCGTGATGAATCAGATCGTTGAACCTGATCATCAGGCGTCTGCTGCTCACCTTCGCGAAATGTTAGCCAAGTACGAAGAAGTTGAGCTACTGCTCAAAATTGGCGAGTACCAGCATGGGGCGGATAGCCGAGCGGATATGGCGATTGCGCAAAGTGATGATATACGCGCCTTTTTACGCCAAGGAACGCATGAGCCAAGTGATCTTGATGGTGCTATCGCTCAACTAAAAGGGATGGCGAACCAATGATCGAACGGTTATTAGAAATCAAACAAATTCGAGCTGAACGTGCGGATAAAGCCGTTAAGCGCCAAGAATACCGAGTATCAAATTCAGCAGCACAGGTTCAAAAGGCCGAACGTTCCGTAGCGGACTATCACGTTTGGCGTCAGGAAGAAGAAGAACGACGTTTTGCCAAAGCAAAGCAACACACACTCGTTCTCAAAGAGTTGGAAACATTGAGACAAGAAATCGCGTTGTTGAGAGAGCGAGAAGCCGAGCTTAAACAGCGCGTTGCCGAAGCAAAAAAAGCGCTTGAGTACGAACGTTCGGAACTTAAAGAAAAACAAAAAGAGGCACGGCAAGCCCATAAAACCAAAGAAAAATTCGTTCAGTTGCAACAACAAGAACTCGCGGAACAGTCGCGAGAAAGACAATACCAAGAAGAACTCGAACAAGAAGAGTTTCGCACTGTCGATATTATCTAAAGGTTCATTATGCGCATTACTCCAACAGAAGAAACACCGAATACGCTGTACAAATCAACGCCAGAAAAAAAGCCCCTGGAGCGAGAGGCTGAGCTTCAGTCACAGTTCGAGCGTGCAATGACGGAGAAACCTCGCAAGGAAGAAGAATCTACCGTTGCGAGCAAAAAAGACACTCAGAGCAGAGACGAGAGCCTTCCGTTAAGACATGAAGCATCTCAAAGCATAGACAAACAATCGAAACTTTCTAACCAAGAAACCAGCACTTATAGAAATACCGCTACATCAAAAGGCAAAAGTGACGTCGTCACCAAGAGAGGCGTAGAGAAACCACAAGACGACGCAACAAATAGCGAAGAACACCTAATTGAAAACAGTAAATTGCATGAGAAAGATAAGAAACTTGAGAGCGATCAGGCTCCAAACTCATCCTCGATTGAGCGCGTTGGCCCCCATTCTCAAGCACAAGCTTCTCTCGACGGTTCTCTCCCTAAAAAGGCCGTAGGGAAATCGCTCGCTCAAGATGCAATTAACCATGCTAACTTCACGACGAAACAAACCGAAACGACACACAATAAGCGTGCAACTCAGCGACTACAAGACACAGGCAAACTAACAGACAAAACCGATAGTCGCTCTGAAACTAAATCGCTTGAGAAAATCGAGACGAAAAGCGCAACACTGTCCGGTAAAGCGGATGACGAAAAAGCAGATCCTCAACACCTTGCGAGCGCGGCAACGCAAGGCGATGTCATTTTAAAGAGTGTCGCTTCACAGGCTCAGCCGGCCCCTGCTCGAGACGTAAACACGTTACTCCAACAATTGGTGGACAAAATCTATGTTTCGCTGCCAACCGCATCGGACAACAAAGAGGTTCGGCTGTTTCTGAGTGAAGGACAATTAAAAGGTGGCGAAATCCACATCAAGTTGGACGCGCAAGGTTATAGCGTGACGATTCGACAAGAGCATGCCCTTTCCATTATTAGCCAACAAGCTAGACAAGATCTTGCCGAACGCCTAAATCGATTTGGCGGTGATCAGCCACTTCGTCTAGCGATCAGCGAACAAACTCAACAGCTCGATCAACAACAACATGAACAACAACACTCACGCCAGAAACGTAGCGTGTATGAAGAATGGCAAGCGGAGAATGACCTATGACGCCGTTAACGATACCCAAAGTCGATTCAGACAGTATTGCGCTCAGTAATCAACTTTGTGCAAAGCAATGCCATTTCCAAGGGGCTGATGGTCAGAGCGTATCGATTACTGTTTCTCAAATCCCTTCATTTGAAGGATTCCGTTTAACCACGTTGATTGGAGGGCAAACGATCCAAGTGGATTTTTGTCGTGCGCAACTCCAGAAATGGCTTGAGTCTACTCTGAATGCCACTGCATTCGAGTCACTGCCCAACTCGCTCCAGTTAGCACTTTTGAGTTCTCAGATTGAACCGCATAGTGATGCATTCAAAGCACTATTTGGTCAGTTGCCCATTCTTAGCCAGTTACAACCGTTAGAGTCGAGCCAAGTTCAAGAGCATACCTTGATGTTAACCCTCAATAAACCTAACGGCTCTCTTTGTTTGTGGGTTAGCGAAGGATCAGACGTGTTGTTGGATGCGCTACCAAACAGCGCTGCTCTACAAGCTCGACACCTCGCTTTACCTGTGTGGTTAAGTCTTGGAAGGACCCATTTGACGTTAAGCGAATTTAATTCGCTCGAGCTGGGAGATGTGATCTTTTTTGACGATGGTTACATCGCCAAGCAACAAGCCATTTTTCAAGTATCTAACCAGAATCTCTGGCGCTGCCAGCTAGATGACCAAACTCTTCACATTATTGAAAAAGAAACCAATATGAATGACGTAAACACTTCAGAAATGTTAACCGACCACCAGCAACTGCCTGTGGAACTCACGTTTGATATCGGCCATCAAACCATCACGCTAGAGCAGCTTAACCAGCTTCAGCCAGGGTACGTATTCGAGCTAAACCAGCCTGTATCTAAGCCGGTAACATTGCGTGCCAACGGCAAAATCATTGGTGAGTGTGAACTGGTTAATGTTAACGAACATTTAGGTGTGCGCGTACTGGAGCTGTTCGGTGGCACACAGGAGCCAGCATGATCCAGTTACCCGACGAGCTCAATCTCATTGTCAGCTTAGCACTGCTGGCACTGATCCCATTTATCGCCATGATGGCGACGTCGTTTGTGAAACTCGCCGTTGTATTCTCACTGCTGCGTAACGCTCTCGGTGTACAGCAAATTCCGCCGAATATGGCGCTTTACGGATTGGCCATCATTCTGTCAATTTTCATCATGGCTCCCGTCGGGTTTGAAACCTACGACTACGTAAAGCAGCATGATATCTCCCTTGAAGATTCTGCAAGTGTAGAAGGCCTCATTGAAAGCGGTTTACAGCCTTATCGAGAATTTTTGAAAAAGCATATTCGGGAAACCGAAGCCATATTCTTCACTGATGCTGCACGCACATTGTGGCCACAGAAGTACGTAGACCGTTTAGAGTCAGATAGCTTGTTGCTGTTGCTGCCAGCGTTTACGGTCAGTGAGCTTACCCGTGCTTTTGAGATTGGCTTTCTATTGTACTTGCCGTTCATCGCTATCGACTTAATTGTTTCGAATATCTTGCTCGCCATGGGCATGATGATGGTATCGCCAATGACCATCTCTCTCCCTTTCAAATTGTTACTCTTTGTCTTGCTTGACGGCTGGACGAAACTCACTCACGGCTTAGTACTGAGTTACGGTTAATCACGGAGAAAGTATGCATTCTGCTGAAATCATTCATTTCACGACTCAAGCATTAACCCTAGTTTTGTACTTGTCGTTACCGCCGATTTTAGTCGCAGCATTGGTTGGTACATTGGTGTCGCTTATTCAGGCGTTAACTCAGGTCCAAGAACAAACGTTAGGCTTTGTGGTCAAGCTTATCGCGGTCATTATTACGCTGTTCGTCACAACGCAATGGCTAGGGGCAGAGCTCCACGCCTTCGCCTCGCTTGCTATGGATAAAATTCCTCAAATACGATGAGTTATCACGACTTACACCAGACTTTATTTTTGTACAGCCTGACGTTACCTAGGTTAATGGCATGCTTCATCTTTTTGCCTATTTTGAGCAAGCAAATGCTAGGCGGCACCATGGTGAGGAATGGTGTGCTTTGCTCACTCGCGCTGTTTATATTTCCGATGATTAATCAGCAAAGCTTGCCCGCAGAAGCCGACGGCATTTGGCTGATAGTGATTTTGGGTAAGGAGGTATTAATTGGGCTATTGATAGGGTTTGTTGCTGCTATCCCCTTTTGGGCGATAGAAGCGGCCGGTTTTCTGGTCGACAACCAACGTGGTGCTGCCATGGCAAGTATGTTTAACCCAACGCTAGGCTCACAATCCACACCAACAGCCGTGTTGCTGACCCAAACGTTGATTACCCTGTTCTTCTCTGGCGGGGGCTTTGTCACTTTTATCTATGCGTTATTCAAAAGCTATACATCTTGGCCGATCGTGGACTTTTTCCCAACCGTTAGCGACGCATGGGTGAGCTTCTTCTACGCGCAATTTGAACAGCTTATGTGGCTTGGTGTGTTGATGTCTGCCCCATTAGTGTTGGCAATGTTTCTTGCTGAGTTTGGTCTGGCGCTTATCAGTCGTTTTGCACCGCAATTGAATGTTTTTTTCCTTGCCATGCCAATAAAAAGTGCCATCGCGAGTGTTTTACTGATCGTGTATCTCGGGCTAATGATGGATCACTTTGAAGTACAGTTTTACGGCATTACCCGATTCGCAGAACAACTCAATACCATTTGGCAATAACGCTTAGGATTCTTTATGAGTGCAGAAAAAACAGAGCAACCCACCGCAAAAAAGTTACGCGATGCCAGGCAGAAAGGTCAGGTAGCCAAAAGCCAAGAAATCGTATCGTCTGCATTAATTTTGGCGCTCATAATTGTACTGTTTGCGTTCGCCGATTATTACATGTCGCACATCTCAGCGCTTATTCTCCTACCAAGTAAGCTTGCTTATCAGGGCTTCCAAGATGCGCTAGTCGATGTCGCTATTGCCATCGCAAAAGAAATTGCCTATCTACTCGCCCCGATTATTCTGGTTGCTGCACTCGTCGCCATCTTTTCCAATATGGGGCAGTTCGGCTTCCTATTTAGTGGTGAATCCGTTAAACCCGACATCAAAAAGATCAATCCCGTCGAAGGTGCCAAACGCATTTTTTCGCTTAAGAGTGTGATTGAGTTTATCAAGTCGATCCTTAAAGTCTCTCTTCTTTCCTGCATTATCTGGTTGACCTTACGCGGTAACATCAACGCTTTGATGCAAATTCCAACTTGCGGGCTAGAATGTGTCCCGACCATTACTGGCGTCATGATTAAACAATTAATGATTATCTCTTCGGTAGGTTTCATCGTCATCGCTGCAGCTGATTTTGCGTACCAAAAATTTGACCACACGAAGAAACTCAAAATGAGCAAGGACGAAGTGAAGCGCGAATACAAAGAGATGGAAGGCAGCCCAGAAATCAAAAGTAAACGTCGTCAGCTACACCAAGAGCTACAGGCCTCCAATCAACGTGAAAATGTTAAACGCTCCAATGTGTTGGTAACAAACCCAACGCATATTGCGGTTGGTCTGTACTACAAAAAAGGCGAAACGCCCCTACCCGTCATCACCTTGATGGAAACCGATGCGGTAGCCAAACGTATGATCGCAATCGCCAAAGAGGAAGGTGTGCCTGTGATGCAAAAAGTCCCTCTTGCTCGCGCACTATACGCGGACGGCAACGTCGACCAGTACATCCCAAGCGATCTTATTGAGGCAACCGCCGAAGTGCTTCGTTGGCTGGCATCATTGGAGTCGGATAAGACGCTGAACTAACATGATTTCGAGAGTAAAGGCTATCGTACGAAGAACGGTTACCACTTTTCTATACATAATGATATTTTTAAATGTGTCATCCTTCGCTATAGGTTTACGCATATCGAATTTGCCTACTTTTGCTTGTCTCAATGAAGCACTTGGTTCATGAAAAGTCGTGTTTACTAACGTCAATAGTGGTACTGTACTGGACAGTTTTACTTTCATCTCTAAACCACCTAAAGCTCGGTAATAAACCACACCAGCCACAACAAAGGTGGATTTTTGCTTGGGTTGATTTATTTATGCGCATATCTACCGAAAAGAAACGAACTCGAATCATCAAAGTTGCCACTGACCTTTTTATAAAACAAGGTTACAAAGACACATCACTCGATCAAATCGTCGCGATTTGTGGAGGCTCAAAGCAGACGTTATATCGCTATTTTTCGAACAAAGAAGGGTTATTTGTTGAAGTTTTAGCATACAATACCAAAACCAGCTTAGAGTCCGTCTTCCAGCTTGCCGACAAGCAATCGGAGCCTTTACAAGAAACATTGAATGACTTCGCCAAGAAGTACCTAAAAGGTGTATGCTCCAATCCTATGCTATCACTTTATCGGATCGTTTCGGCTGACTTCAACAAACATGATTCCGTACCAAATCAATTCTGGCAGACAGGGCCGCATCGCATTCATCAATACCTCATCGACTTTTTAAAGAGTGAAACTGTCAGCTCACAACTCGATGTTGAAAATGCCGACCTCGCTTGTGAGCAACTACTTGCATTAATTAAGCTTGATTACCAGAACATGGCACTAATTGGCTTCGACTTTCCGACAGATGAAGAGTTAGATGAACATACGAAAAAAGCGGTCACCGCCTTCCTAAATCTATACCAAAGGTAAACTCACTGAATATAAAAGGGAGCATCATCGCTCCCTTCTTGTTTCTATGGCTTAGTGAATCTCTCGCTTCGCCGCCAGTTTTTTACCGATTATTAAGATTGGCGCGAGAGCAAAGACCGAGATAATAAACATCAATAATGAATTACTCAGTGCGAGAGTGGTCGCCTGTTCTTTGACAACAGAACTAATTTGGCTCATTCCTAATGCCGAATTTGGCAAGTGTCCATGAGTCAGAATCGTACTGCTCAACGCATTTTTATAAGCACCAAAAGCATGATTCACATCATCTAGCGTTCGGCCAATCTCTCCAGCAGCTTGTGCACTATGGCTTTGCATTACCCGTGAGAACACGGCACCAGCGATCACACCACCAATGGTACGAAAGAGGTAGAAATTGGCGATGCCTTCTAAGCGCTGCCCGACATTGAAGTACATCAATACTGCAATGGTCACAGACACATTCAATAAGCCGACACCAAACCCTCGCAACATCATCGGAACGGGCAAAGATTCCGTACCAGCAAAGCTAGGTAACTGACTAAACTTATGTACCGAAAGTATAATCATCACCACACCAAACGGGACGACTGCATCCGCTAATGGCCGGCGGAAGTAATACACCAGCACGCTGACTAACATACCACCTAGCATGGCATAAAATGCCGGTAGTTGGGCATATCCAGCATTAAGGTTGTTGTACTGCAACGCCATTTTCAAAAAGCTAGTAAACAACACATTGCTCGCCATAACAGCAAAACCTGCCAAAAAAGCGTTGTACATAAAAACATTAGTTTTCAACTTACTATGCAGCTGTATTGATGCTGTATTTAAAGGACTGGTTTTCACAAAGTAATACACCACTAATAAAGTCAGAGCCGCGGCTATCGAAGAGGCTTTAACAAACCATTCCGAGCCAAACCAGTTGTAATAACTGCCTCTCATCAATAGAAATACAACGAGGCTTATTGTCAGGGCAAAAACTAAATAAAACCAACAGCCCGACTTGGCTTCGGCCTCGATTTGAATCGACTTAGGATTGTAGATGCATACAATTACCAAGGCAGAGAAGTACAGCCAAGCCGACACGACACACAACAGTGACCAATCAAAGATTTCGACAATATTGGCCACTACCCAAGGGTAAGCGCCGATCGGTAGCAAGGTTGAGAATACTAACGTTAAAGCAATAATGGCTGGTAGCCAACGCTGTTCAAAAAAGTGGAGCAGGTAAAGGTTTAATACCACCATTAACATGCTCATAAAAAAGCCACTCGAGAGCCAAGTCAGAGTGAACACCAGTTCTTGCTGTCCGCCCCAGTAAAGGACAAGATTGCTCGCTAGGCCTACCAATAAAATGGCATGTAAGAGAGTTAACGTACCCAATCTACGCACCAATATTGGTGTGAATATAAAACCTAATACCTGGGTAATCATAAAGCCGACTTTAACCAGAGCAACTTCATCGACAGATAAGCCTGACGTTGCCGCCATCTCATACGATAACTCGGTAAACATCACGGAGTTAATACCAAAAGCAGCAATCGCAAAAAGCGTCAAAATCAGCAGCGGTGAACGTTTTTCCATTGCAGTTAACCTTGTGCCGCGGTCTCGATCGATACTTCTGCAGACAACCCCGGATAGACTCGTTGACTCAACTCTTGAGGGATCTCTAGCTCAATACGTACTGGTACACGTTGTACTACTTTTACGAAATTGCCTGTCGCATTTTGAGGTGGCAATAAACTAAACTGTGCACCAGTCGCCGGGGTGATCGAAGAAACACGGCCATGCAATGGATGGTTTGGAAACATATCCAATACCACTTCAACCTCTTGCCCAGGCACAACGTTCTCAAGTTGTGTTTCTTTAAAGTTTGCCTCTATCCAAACATAATCTGGCACCATCACGATGAGCCCCATTCCTGGTTGTACAAACTTGCCGACTTGCACTTGTCTATCTGCCACATAGCCATCGAATGGCGCACGCACCGTGGTTCTTTCCAGTGAAATATTAGCCAGTCGTAAGTTTGCTTCTGCTTTTTTACGCTGTGCTGTCAGTTGCAACTTCTCGGTCATCAATGTGTCGAGCTGTTTTTGCTCAGCAGCTAAGCCCAATTTAGCGGTTTCAAGATTACTGCTTGCTTCAATAGATCGCGTTTTTTGTGCTTCAAACTGATTTTTGCTCACAGATTGCTTTTGTACCAAACGAGAAAGACGTTGAAACTCCGCCGCTTGGTGTTCGGCATTTGCACTCGCGCGGCGAATACCTTGCTTCGCCTGCTCAATTTTCATTAACTGCATATCCGTTTTGATTTGATTTGCAGTAAGCTCAGATTTCGCAACATCTAGTGCTGCTCGAGCAATTTCTTGGTTGGCAATAAAGTCTTCATCATCAATGACAAACAAAGGAGTTCCTTCTCTTACCCACTGGTTATCTTTGACAAAGATTTCGCTTACTTGCCCCCCAACCTCAGGTGAAATGGCCGTAACGTCTGAATGAACATATGCGTTATCCGTCATTACAGTATTCGGCTGGTATAAGGCACAGCCAGCAGCAAATAACGAACCAACAACAAGCGACAAGGCGATAACTTTCTTCTTCATGTTTGAAACCCATTTTATGACTTTCACAAACTGTACTGTACCGTACAGTTTTAGTAAAGATACATTTGATCATTGCCAATCAAAAAGATCAATCTCATTGATTTATCATGAACTTCTTGAGAAGAGTGTTTCGAATGAAAAGAATTAAAATCTAACCATTTGTAATGTAAACAAAAAACACATTTAAACTGAATAAATAAAGAAAGGATTGCAACTCCCCTACCTTTATTGAAGCTTGCTCCCCAACTCGGTGCATCAGGCGCAAACATTTGACTGGCCGAAGTTTTCGAAGCTACCTCACCAATTTTCATTAGCACCTCAATCTGACACATCAACCCAACGATAAGCACAAGCTAGTAGCATTTTCTTCAAACGAATTTGACATCGCCCAACATAGTTGTGTATACAACCATATTGTTCGTTCATGTTATTTGGTGAAATTTTCCATGTCCCAATACAACCATCATCAGTCTCTCGGTCACCTTACGGGGCTTGCTAGTCGCCTGTTTAACCGATTACTCACTACCCGTTTCAAAGGTGCTGGTATTGATATGACAGCAGAACAATGGGGTGTCGTGTTGCTGTTGCGAAACAACGGTGCCCTTTCTCAAAGTCAGATTTGTGAACTGTTGTACTTAGAAAAATCGAGCGTCAGTCGCTCAATTGATGGGCTTGAAAAGCGCGGTTGGACAGAGAGGAAACCTTCGCCAACGGATAGTCGAAGCAAGTTAGTCGTGCTAACAGAAAAATCTTTAGACACCGTTGATACATGTGCAAATATCGCTTCGCTAGTACTGCAAGAAGCCCAACAGAACCTTGCTGATGCCGACCTAGATAACAGCAAACAGCAACTTTCTAGCGTGGTAGCGAACTTACGCAAGCTTAACGGACAAATTTAACTTATCAGCGTGCGTTGCGACAGAAGCTGGTTTAACAGTCAGGCTCAACCTTGGAGAAATACGATGACAAAACGCAATGCTTTAATTACAGGTGGCGCTCGCGGAATTGGTGCAGCAACAGCAAAAGCACTCGCTGCAGATGGTTACCGAGTTTTTATCAACTACGTAAATAGTGCTGCGGTCGCGGAAGCGTTAGCTCAGGAAATTCAAAACGCCGGTGGTGAGGCGTACACTTTAAAAGCTGACGTTCGTGATGACGCACAAATACAAGGGATGTTCGACAGCATCGCAAATGAACATGGTGGCGTTGATGTTCTTGTCTCAAACGCAAACATGAGCTTTACCTCTAAACCTTTCACTGAGCAGTCGTGGGAAGAGTTTGCACAAAAGCTAAATGACGAAATGCACGCTGCATATCAAACGGCAAAATTGGCGGTAGAAAACATGAAAGCCAACCAGTTTGGGCGCTTAATTTTTATCTCTAGCACCTTATCAGAAGCCCCTGCACCAAGCTTTATTGCTCATGGTAGTGCAAAAGGTGCACTTGATAGCTTTAGTAAATACCTCGCCCAAGAACTTGGTCCCTTCGGGATTACGTCTAATGTCGTTGCTCCGGGCCTTGTAGAAACAGACGCAACAAAAGGTGCTCCTGAAGAGTTTAAAGAAACCATTCGAATGTTCACACCAACGCAGAAAATTGCCACACCTGAAGACGTAGCAAACACCGTGAGCTACTTGGCAAGTGAAAAAAGCGGACATATCACGGGCACATACAATCCAGTATGTGGCGGCGCATACCTACCATAGCGCCAAGTGTGCTAGGCACAAATACAAAGGCATGTACCCATGCCTTTGTATCTTTAGGTATTGCTTTACAACGCGCAAGCTTCCTTCATGGGCGGTTTTGTCTGAAGAAAAATAGAAAGTCCTATCTATTTCTTATAATCGGTGTATAGTGAGCTCAGCTCCTAACCGTGAGCTATTGATGAAATATTTAGTTCGAGTCTCTTCTTAGTTTTCTTTCGAGTCATTTCGTTACTCAACTCCTGTAGCAACTTATTCTTTATCTTCCATTAAATAGCCTCAGTTTTGATTTAAATACGAACGAGAGTTAGCTCTCTTAGCATGGTTATCACAACGCGCTGTCTTTACATCGATAGGTTTATAAGGAATTTAACCTTATAAAAACAATCAGTAAGCGTCAAAATAAGACATAACGCCGCATAGCCACTTCGTGTATATATCATCACTATTTAGGAATAGTCATTAGCGGTGAAATATATTAATCAGCGCGATGACAATGGAATATTTAGACTTAATTTAAACCATTTTGACTTCGTTATTCCTATAAAAGTAGAGGTTAATTAGATTGACCTTTAATAAACACGCTCTAGAGGAATAAAAATGAGAAAAAAACGAGATAGCTTTCAAAAAAAGAATAAAAAAAGCAATTATGAAGATAAGTTTGAGTTGATGGTAAAAGAATACCACAGCGCAAAAGAAGTATTAGACGCAATGCCAGAAGGTTCGGCTGACTACGACAAGCAGAAAAAGCACTGTGAATCTCTATTTGCTAATGCCGAGCGCTTTTTTAAGCGAAATCAGTAGGCCAATTTAACGCCTAGATAAACATCCGGCAAAACACCATATACGGTAAGGGAGCATCTGCTCCCTTACTTTCAATTAAACCCAACCTTCCGCTAAGTACATCAGTCGCAATTGACTTGGTGAGCCCAGTTTATCTAATGCATCCAACTGAGCGTCACTCAGGTTCGGGCATTTATCAAGGTATACTCGTCCATTTTCTGCATCAAGTGGCAGTTTGTAAGTCAGCTTTTCATTGATTTGACTCGCCTCACCTTTATCGATCGCTCGAACTGCAGGCATGAGCCAATCCCAATCTTCGCCCAACAGCTTTTTAAACGCACTATGAGCAGTTGCCTCAGTTTTACTTGGCGCATCTTCTGGACTTAGCTTCAAGATAGAATCAACGTCAGGGACTAAGTGTTCACTTGGCTCTGAGCCCAACATCTTTTTCAACGTTAAGCGAGCATCTTCCATCTCTTGTGCTTCTTTAGGCGCTTGAGGTGATGTCATCGCCGTGTTCTCTTTAGGACCAAGGTACGCCATCAATGCGCGTACAGAAGCTGGATCTTGCATACTGAAGGTAAAGTCTCCTTTGGCATTAGAAACTTCAAGCCTTGGTAAAACACCAGACATCTCACCTTGCATGAGTTGCTCTTTGACTTCTGTATTTAGTCCGTATGCTCCAGCTTGGTTCGCAACAAAACCACCACCACTGATGATGCCAGTCGTGGCAGCCGAACCAATGGCTTCTTTTGCTATCGGCGTAACACCCGCTGTCGCTACAGAGCTCACACCAAAAGTACCCAAGCTCCCTGTCGCCATGCCCAATGTTGCCCCAACTGCACCTTCAGCTGATAACATTGCATGACCTTGAGCCAATGTTTGTTGCGTCGGCATAGAGAGACGTTGGTCTCGCCCTGGAAGCTGCGAAATTTGCTCCAGCTGATGGTGGTAAGCTTCAGCATCGCCATTGACTGCCGCTTTGTGCAGCTCACGTCCTGTTGAAATTAATAGCCCTACGCCAGGCAAAGCTAGGTTGATGACAGCATTAACGCCAGAACCTTTCAGTTTTTCTTTGCCCATCTGTAACAGTTCGGCACCAAAACCATCCATTTTCCCCGGGTACTGAGCCTCTAAACTCACCTGCATACGCGGATCTTTGCTGATCGCGTCAAACGTATTTTTAAGCTGCTGGTACGTATCGCTGCTCACCTTGACTTCATCCAACAAGCTGACAACTTCTAAGATTTTGCGCTCAGTAAGCGGCTCACCGCGATAACCAGAAGGGCTAACTAATGAGTAAGCTAGCAAGGCAACCTCAGGCTTTTCTTGTTTAAGTAGCGCCTGTTTCAAATCAAGGTGAGTTTTGATGTTTTCTTGGAAAAACTTAGTGTATTTGCTTCTCAACACGCCTTCGTGGATAGAAGCAAACTTGTGACCTTTATGGAACGTTGAAGGTTCTTTTACTTCACCTCTTTTACTGATCACTCGGTCATCTTTTTGCGCAGCGACTGCACGAAACTGTTCTAGATCAGGTACTGGGCTTTGGCTGATTTTTTGCGTTGTATTGACCATTTTTCTCTCCTACACACGAAGTGATTGAACATGAGCTTGTTCATGATTAGGGGTGGTTGGAATCGCTTGATCCAACATTGCAAAACGCGCTTGCCACAATTCAGTCTGTTCAATAACCTCATGAAACCAAGCAGTAAGATTCGTCGTGTTTAGGTGCTCAACTGGTTTACGTCCCGCTAAGACAAGCTGTCGACCATTTGGGGCTAAAGCAAGTGCAAGGCTGCCACTACCGATGCCCTGATAATTAGCATGAGCAAGAAGCTCTAAACCTTTTAGTCTTTGTTCGCCCGACTTTTCTAATCCTCCGAACGTCACGGACAACATTAAGTCATCCGTATCTGTTGCGATGAAATACAGCATGTAGCGGTCGTCGACCAGTAGCTGACAACGTTCATTGTCTTCAAAATTCAGTTCGGGTAACTCATTGAGTTGGCAAAACTCCAAGAGCAGTTGTTGAATCGTGTTCATAACTTTTTCCTTTTGTTTCAATAACTCTATTGAACAACGATTGCAGATTGAACGATGTCGGTAATGGCTTTATTTTTGTCACTTTCTCGTCTTCATTGTGAGGTTTTCCGCAGAAATCTCGCTCTAAAAATGAGTTGCCAGAGTAATAAAAAAGAGCAGCTCAGGGCTGCTCTTTCAATAAAGGTTAGAAGATTAGTATTATGTGTTTGCTCACTTCTTTTGCAGAGCGACTAACCCAGTTTATGGCTATCAAAAATGACTTCTGTTGGCGGGAACATATTCGAAACAGGTGGTCGCTGCGCATCTCCAAACATTGGTGCACCGAATGCGGATGTTGCCCAAGGATCAACAATTTTCACATCCTTACTCCATGTTGATGGATCTTTGATATCACTCCCCTCTTGTCGACCAACCAGTACATAAAGGTGTGTACCTGAATGACCCTTTTTAAACGCAACCACTTCTACTTTAGGCTCACCTTCAGGTGTGCCTGACATGCCTTGAATCATCTCAGCAGCGGCAGCAAAGGCAAATGTAGTACAGCAGCCGGCTTTCGCGTTTTGTACTGCCTTAGCAATGTTCTGTAGAGTGCTTAATTGCGGTGCGGTTCCTCTTTGTGCTGCAGCTTGAACTCCGTTTGCGGACATAGTCGCTCGTTGATCTTGCATGATTCGCGCTTGATTCGCGTGAAGCGCTTCTAGTCTAGGCTTTCCTTTGGTTTCATAAAACTGCGAACCTTTTACACCAAATGTATTTAAGTCTGTACAGGCAAAATCACCAAGCTTTTGAAGGTTAGCTTTATGTTCGTTGATCAGCGCTATACTCGATGAGGTTTTATTCGCTTTAGAAGAAGAGGCCGTTTGTGCGGCTGGCCAATGTGAGCTCGGACCAGACGACAATCTCTCAAGATTTTTCAGACTACCAAGCGTTAACTTGTTTTCACCGTTCAACACATTTTGCAGCATCAGCTTAGCAACATCTTTAGGAATGCCCTGCTTCGTGAGCAGATTCACCACAATGTCTTTCGCTTTATTCTGGTGGCTAATACGCGCGCTGACGCTTTTGTTTTTGGGCGCCCCTTCTTTAACAAAAATATCTTTGCCATTATGCGCTCGAACCTCTTTATCGTCAGCTTGATTTTGTGTCGCCAAATGGGATGTTAACTGACTCAACGAATGCATGTGTGATGTATTAATATTGACCATGTTTGATGCCTTAAACCTGAATAAATGCGTGTACGTCTGTTTGGCTAAAATCTACAACCGTATTGTTCTGAAATAACTGAGCCCAAGTATCCACTAGCTCATTCAGTTGAATCATTAAGTTAGCAATATTGGTGAGTTCACTCTCGGCCGCGATGGCAACCTGAAGAACCACATCTTTAGTGGTTGGATTAACGCAAAACTGCACACCGCCGGTTTCTCGATATAAGAAGTTGTATTCAAGTAAAACTTGAAGTTTGTCTAACGTAATATCCTCTTGTTCTATGTGCAGGTTTTTAGAAATCAACAACTCGCCTTTTTCCTCCACAAGCAGAACATCGACACTGTTATTTTCAGCAAAATGCAGTGACCACATTTGATCGTCATACGCTGTCACGCGCTCAAGGTTCAGCACTTCTCCCAATTCAGAGAGAAGCATATTAATCTTTCCTGTATCCATGTTGTGTCCTGTCTAATTTAATATACCTAAGTAGCTTCGAAATATATGATGCAGCGAGACGACTTGGGTATAACGGCTTATTTAAATAAGCTCATAAGGATAAGAGCGATTTTATGGCGTGATAGACACAAGAGCTTTATTTAAACGTCTCAATTTTATTGCTATTAGCCGTTTTAGCGAGGTAGAAAAATGAAGAGTAAGTTGGATAAAGAAATAAGAAAAGAGCGGCAATCGCCGCTCTAAAATTGGAATAGAAGAGAAAAATTACTTGATGCCGTGAAGGCTGTTCTCTGCGTTCATAGCCAAAGGATTGAATGAGTCGTTACGAAGTTCTGCTATCGCGTATAGCATGCGTCCCATGCGACCGTTTCCATCGGTGAACCCGTGATACCCAATGACTCCTGCAAACAAGTGTTTACCCAGATCTTTATCCGCCACTGGGTTTTCTTTCAAAAATCCTTCAATGTGCTGCTTTAGCATCCCCTCACCGCCAATACTTGAAGGCAAAGTACCACCCGAAATATTTGGCCCTCGGTAGTCACGTTCAACATCAGGTACCAATCGAGCGTGTAGCTCTTTTAAGTTGTCCATATTCAATAAGTCTTTACCATTAGACGCGTACTCTTTAAGTAAAGACGTAATGTTTTCGGCATCGTTTCCTTTAGAGTTAGAAGCATTAATGATCCACGCCGCAGCTCGTTCGACATTATCGGTGACGCCACTTTTGTTAAACGCGTCCTCTGCCAGTCCTTCAGCGTATACACCTTGGCTTAGATCGGTGCTTGCTAGACCTTCGATATGGCGTTGCGCCGATTTAAGATGCATCACCTCCATATCAAACACCGCTTGCATTTGATTGATGCTACCTGCTGGATTTTTTTGCGCTGCAGACACACCACCGCCGTAGTCTTTTACTACACGTCCAGCAAGCGACTTCGCTGCACTTTCTCCAATCAGTGATGTGAGGTTTTTACCAGAATCGGTTTCTAGCATTGATTCTGTCATTGCTCGCTCCGCTAACTGGTTTAGCTCAGCAGAGTGCGATTGGACCGTTTTGCTATCCAATTTTGCGAATGCATTTAATACATCTGATGCGGTTTTTATGTTTCCATCTTTGAAGAACATTTGTCCATGCTCAACAGAAGAAGCAGCTCGTAAACGCTGAGCTTGGCCTTGCTCATTATCAAATACGGCTTTTGTAAGGGCTTTCGCAACCGATTGTGAGCTGCCTTCGCGAAACAATTTTCCTGTCGCTTCAAAAAATCGCGCTACCGCACCATTAGTAGGATTGGTACGAGTAAATTCTTGGGTCGCTGCGTTGATTTGATATTCTTTGCCACCAATACTCAGCTTGCCTTCGTTTAGTATCTCGTTGCGAGCTTGCGGCATGGCAGCCTGCAATGCGCTAACACTTCCAAAACTGATCATGTTTTAAACCCTTAATGTGGAAAAATGAGTAGTACTCGTTACCGGGACTTCGGTTGTTTTATTGATTACTTTTTGCGTGTTCGCACTTTTTAGCCATTCGATGAAATTCGCTAATGATTCATCAAGAAAAGAAGCAGTTAACAGTTGCTGGTGCAGGTGTGTGAAACCGATGTATCCCGTTTCTGCCTCCCAGAATACCGCTGGAGAGCCTTGCGTTAAGGCATCTTTCATATGTTGATGCAAAACATCATCACTCGGCTTATCGCCTGAAATCAGCCCAATAAGTGTCAGGCGATCTTCTTGTGCGCGAATTGTGATTGCTGTGTTTTGGTCAATGAGTAGATGACAACAATCATCCTCATCAAAAACCAGCGACTCCAGTTGGCAGCGGCTGGCAAAATCTGTCAGTAAAGAAGTTATAAATCCATTAGCCATTCGACTAAATAATCCTATTTTTGTTGTTTTAGAGGCGCTGCTTGGTTGCAACACTTATCACCTAAGCAGCTTTCTTAGGTGTATTCTTAAGGATTTATGGCAGTGAATATTTTAGAAATGGTCGGATTTTTTTTGTTTAAAGGCATTAAAATGAAAAAACTCAGCAAGTACTGAGTTTTTTAAGATTTATTCATGAATCGTAATTTTACGCTCGCTGAGTTGCTTCACCATCGCTTGCTTTAATGCATGCAGCTGTCCATCAATACTGGCGTCGATGATCCCGACTTCAGTTTCCAGAATGCAGCCTCCATTTTTCAAGCGAGCGTCTGCTACCACGTCAACGTAACCGACTTCAGGGTAATCACTCAATACACCAGCCACCTTTTCCCTCACATCAACAACCTGCTCTGGATGGACATGTAAAATGACCTGCTTTTGGTTGCTCACCAATTGCAACGCTTCTCGCACGACGCTCACCGTGGTATCGACATCATCAAAGGTATCGATGATCTTACGTACCGCTTCTAACACCACGCCTGTCATTTTTTCTTCGACTTGCTGATAGTAATCATTACAACGCGCTAGGGTTTCAACCATCGTTTGCGCATTTTCAATCTTGGCTTGTGCGAGACCATCTTGATAACCACGTTGTTTTTCAGTTTCGTAGGCTTGTTGGGCATTAGCAATTATGCTTTCAGCTTTGGAGTTCGCGGCTTCAACTAAGTGTTGCGAATCAAGATAACTGGCATAATCTTTCGCTTTCAGCACCTTTAAGCCAGGTGCCAGCTGCAAGTTGTCTGTTTTTATTTCAACAAATGAAACCATTGGGGAATAACCTGTTTTGCAATTTTTTTTGTGAGTCGATACGCCAGATCTCGCTGATCTTTTGCCAACCAGCTAGCCATTTCCGTACTCTCGCTGAGCTGCTGTTCTAGTTTGAATTGCCAACGCAGGACAATGTCTTCTGGCGAGTTAACTAAAACAAACCTTATCCAGGAGTACCCAAGCGCTTGCATTTTTGCTTCAACAGACCGCTCATCCAATGATTCTGGCAACGGATGTTGCCAACCTTGCGGCCAACTGGATAACAACATCGGCCCGTTTTGAATCAAGAACCGAGCGCCTTCCAATCCAAAGACGTTGTTCAGAACCTGTTTCGGATGTTTTAAAACAACGCCTCGCATTGCCACACAATGTAAAGCTCCGCCCACCATCAGTACGAGTTGGTTCAACGCATCCGCTGGGAGCAACGCCAAGCTATGGCAAGGTTTGTTAAAAGCCGTCTCTGGAACTGGAGATAACGCCCACTCATTTATGCACCATTGGTTAAACATGGGGTTATCTCTCCAACCTTCAATATTTAGTAACCAAGGCTGTTTCTGTTCTATCCAACTTTTATGGATGTATTGGCAAAGCGCGTAGTTAAACTGATGTTGTACCTGCGCGAGTGGTGTTTCTGGTTTAACCACGCTTTGTGTTCCTGCGGCACCAAGTAAAAGTAGCGATATTTGAACCGATAAGCGCAGCTACCAAGAACACCAAAATGGCGATAAGATTATTCGCCGTCTCTTTGGTGACCTGAACCGACAAAATGCTTTTAAATTGATTGTTTTGAGTAGCAATTCGTACCTCTGATGAGGGTACCATCACTACGCTGATTCGATCGTAATTCAACCCCTCAATACTATTGTTCACCAATAATTTAATCTGAGGAACATACGAATCAAGCGCAATATCCGCCGCGTGTTTAATAAACACAGAGGCAGACGCAGGAGTTGGACGCTCTCCTGGACGTAGATCTTGATCTTCCAAAACAACATGAACACGTGCCACCAGCACGCCATCAATCTGAGATAAGGTTGAAGAAAGTTCTTGAGATTTCGCGTACACCAAACGTGCTCGTTCTGCTAATGGCGACGAGATCAAATCGTCTTTGGGAAACACCTCTTTCAATGTAGAAAACTGCTCTCTTGGATACCCTTTTCGCTTCAGCGCGTCTACCGCGAAGGCGATTTGAGAACTGTCTACCATTAACTTGACGGTGTTGTCTTTGTCAGGTTCTTTTGTTGCAACGACACCTTCGGATAATAAGATCGACAACATCTCATTCCCCTCTTTCTGAGTTACGTTGGTGTACAGCTCGGTCTGACAACCCACCAGAAACAACGTGAGCATGATGAAAACCGCTCTCATTTTATTCATCATCACTATTGTGCCTTCAATAAGGTTTCTACGTTTTGTGTGGTTTTACCCACGGTTTTCGCGATCAGCTCTTCTTGAAAAGTAATGCGCGTCAGTGCCCACTGCATTTGCAGTAATTGCGCCGGATCATCACCCACCATCTTCATGTTGTCTTGCAGGTTACTTTTCGCGTTATCGATAGTATTTTTTAACTCGCTGATGTTTTCGAGCAAACCGCCCTCCAAGCCATTATTCGCCTCGGGAACCGACATGGCTTGTTCGAAACGTTCACTTAAACCGTCCTCGACTTGTGCATCCTGCAACTTATCAATGTTGGTTTGCATCACCTCGGTGTACTGCGTGTTTATCATATGTACTCCTAAGACAAATCTAACTTGTGACTATGAGTCACGATGTTTTTCACCATCGCATTTTTTTGGATCATGAAGCTAAGCTCATCACGAACCATGTCCAGTGTTGATGCCATATCAGGTAACGACTTCAACTCAGCCCAACTGTGCCACAAGGCTTGTTCTTTCTGGGCACCCAGTGGAAAATGCTGCGCCAACATTTCTTTAAGTGCTGCTTTATCAGCAGGAGGTTCGGCAATAAGCTGGCCCGAAAAATTCCCTAGTAACTCCTGCTTCAACACCTTTAACAAATCAGATTGTGGCTGTTCGGTGCCCTTTGCACTCTTCGCCTCATAAAAGGCGTACCACATTGCCTCTCGTTTAACTTGAGGATCGGAGAACGCTTCATTCAACGACGATAAGACGCTTTGTTTACTGACAACATCTGCGTCTTTTAGTGATTCATACCACGCTTTGATGTCCGCCAGTTTCGCTTCTGTTTTCTCTAACGTCTCTTTTGGAGAGGCGTGTGAGGCTTCCGCTTGCTTGGCATTACGCTCCATGAGCATATTCATCTTATCTTCATCGCTCCGCTCATAATGGTGCGACTCCGATTGGCGCAGAGGTTGTGATTGAAGAGTTAGATTGCTTGAATCAACGATCATCCAAGGTTCCTAATGTCCTGAGAAAAGCTTGCTGCAAATGCTTGGCTTTCTTCGCTTCCCTGTGATGCGAGTTCTACCCAACTTTCCGCTTTGCTCAATAAACCAGCTTTGCCGGAAGCAAGGGCCGCTAAACTGATCAGATCAGGATAGGCGTTGCAAAGTGGTTCTAGCAATTGATGAGCCTCTTCGTACAAGCCTTTATTCATAAGGCTCATTGCACGAATCATCACCACGGTCTCTTCAGAACCGGAGCTTGCTTCAAGGCCGTCCGCAATCGTGTTAGCTTCTTGATGACGATGCATACCGGTTGCCATCAGCGCGATTTCAGCCAGCAATTGGCGCATTTCTCGTTCCATGCTTTATACCTTTTGGAGAATCGACTGCATCACATCTTTAATCGCACGAGTGGTGGTCGCATTGATGTTGTAAACAACAGACCATTGGTTGATCGCGTGCTGAAGTTCAGCCAGCTTAGATGGGTCATCGGCGTTTGTTTCTAGGTTCTTGATGGCTGCCGTCACTTCTGTGTTGGCATCTTTCGCTTGTTTTTCTAACTTAGCTTTAACATCATCAAGGTTTACACTGTTACTAGCATCGTAAAATGACATAAGACTTCCTCGTATTTTTAGTTCGCTTCGTATGATTCAACGACCGCATGTGCGGCGGTGTAAGCTTCATACTGTTTGAGTAGCAATTGGTACTGCTGTGGTGAGCACCCTAAATCCAACTGACGTTTCACCACCGCTTGTGCTTCTAAGAGCTTGCTCTTAATCTTGTGCACTTCCGCACCGTTTTTGTCGTTATTTAAAATTTGTTCAAGATTTGTCATTGTTCGTCTCGCCCTCGTATCCGAGTTCTATTGTTATCACCCGCCCGCCTTTGACCAGCTCAATGCCAGCAGGCGTAACACTGGATATGCGGTAGCCTTGAGGCGTTCTTGCACCAACCATGTAACGAACGTTATCAGTCAGAATCACATATGGAACCTGACCAAAGTTAACGCTACGAAAAGGGAAATCGATGTTGGTGCCTTTACTCACCTTAGGTATGGATTTCAAAACTAAATATGGTTTTTCACCATATTGTTCTCGGAAGTCTCGAGTCACACCGTAAAATCGAGTCGTTTCGATATCATCAAGTTCCCCGCGTACTTCGATGCGATCACCGCTAGTAACCAACTGGACTTTTTTCAGTAGCTCTGCATCCGTCAATAAGGCTTTTAGCGTATCCATGTAGGCACCCGCTCTTTGCAGTTCAACCTTCCACGCTACTAGGCCCGGTACGTCTCGCTCTAAAATTTGCTCAACTTGGTTCCAGCGGCTTGCATCATCGATATAACCCGTCAGTAACAGTGTGCCCGTCTCATCCCCATTTTCGACTTTCACCTGGTGATAGCCGAGGTTTCGCAAAATAAATCGAACCCCGCGACGGATTTCTTCCATCGTTCTTAAGTCACTTTTGTAATTGATACCTAGTACATCAATTCGACCAAGCAGATCGAGTTTCTGAGTTCGATCTTCAACATAGCCTTCCAAAACCGCTTGGCGTGCGGCGGCATTCCATTCCACACGAACGTCGCTAAGTTTGAGCTCGCCTAAGATGTTGCGCACCAAAACAATGGGTTCTGCTTCTGTGACAGTCTCATTATTGTTTCCGTTAGCTTGGCTGTACCACATACCAGCAAAAATGACACTCGGGACAAAACTACAAAGCAAGGCGATGAGCGTTGTTTTTTTCCAGCTAGAGCGTTGTACAGCAACAACAGGTGTATCCTGTTCGCTAGATTCGTCGCTGACGTTACTCACGATTAACGCATCTTCTGCGTACCCCAGTGCGAACTTCACAACGCCTACAGAGACAACGGCATGGCGTGACAACTCGATCCCATCATCTTCAACAGAGATGTTTTCACCGTTAATATTTGCCTCTTTGCAGCCTCGTAAAATGACCGAGTCTTGCTGGCAAACCAACGTGAAATGGTTAGCTTCGACCCCAGCATCAGACAGCACGAGATCTGCGATAAAGTCGTCACTGCCAAGCACAAGAGCGCCCTCAGGTAAGGTGACTTCAACTCCGGAATGCACGCCTGATAAAATACGAATTTTCCATTGCTGCATCGCGGTTAAGGCTCCTCTGATGGATGCACACACTCACTTTGTGAGTCATCGCATTCCAATACTTTTACACGCCAACCCTTTTGCCCTGTCGGCAATTGGCACTGCGTCAATTGAGACGACTGTTGCTGTGACAATAAGTCTTGCTGATAGCGCTCTGCTTGAGTCTTTGATGTGCAGCTATACACTTCGACGACCGATTTAAATTCAGCACTGTTGTTGGAAATGTTGTTGAGCTTGCCAATGCTTGGTCGCAGATCGTACTCATTACCAATCAACACACTATCGCCAATACCATCCACAACGATTCGCGGTTCTAGAATAAACATGCGCACCGTGCGGCGTTTAGTGTTGGTATTACTTCTAAACAACGCACCTAAATATGGGATGTCTCCCAACAGTGGTACTTTACGTAACTGATGACTCACTTCATCTCGATAAACACCACCGATGAGCAAGCTCTGTCCTTGCTTCACCGTCGCCAAGGTACTGATTTCAGTTTTACGAACGGAAGGAAGGTCGTCGACACCACCATCGGTAATCTTTGCCCCGTCTTCGAGATGAAGGCTCAGATTGATTTTTGGTCGGGCAGCAAACCTGTCACCAACGATACGCGGGACAATTCTCAGTAACGTGCCGTACGTGACCTCTTCCAGTGCTGCGGTCTCTTTACCAACCAGCTTGACGTAAAACGTGCTGCTGTTGTTCAGTACAGCTTCGACATTTTCTTGGGTTAGCAGTGTTGGTCTTGAAACCACTTGAGCACTGCCTTGAGATTCCAATAAACGGATTTGAGCCAACAGGTAATTCAGATTGGTTGAATCAAGCAAAGACTTAAAATTTTGTCCGCTGCCGAGAGTCACATCACCCGAACTCACATCCCCTGTTGTTTTGATATCAACAATTCGATTATTTCCGACAGACACTCCCGCTCGCCAATCCACGCCTAACTGACTTAAATCGTTGGCACTGATGTCGACAATCGATAACGCAACTTCAATTCTTGATTGCGGTTGGTCCAATTGAGCGACCAGTTTGCGATAGAGCGGTAATCGCGCTTGAGTATCACGAACAATAATCGCATTAAGGCCCGGCTCTGCTTCAACCGTTGCTCCGCCATGAACTGAGGCGGTTTTATTGCTTTTTACAGGCGTATCTGAACTGGTAACTTCTTTGTTCGACGCACTCGTCACTTGAGTTTGAACACCAGACACGACTCGCTTTAAAACCGATGCGATACCCGGAACCGTAATGGTCTGATCTCGATATGCAATTTCTCTATCCGTTGCAGAAGCGTACTTCAAAGGAATTATTTCAACGAATAACTCGTCGGTTGAATTCGATTTCTGCAGCAGGCGCGTTTCTAATGCTTCGGCCGTTTGTACAACTAAGTCGACATAACGTGGAGGACCTGCAAGATAAACCAACCCTTTACTCTCAGCGGCCCTCCACCCATAGCGCGAATCCCACACTCCAGTGGAAATTAACGTGCTTCGTAGCTCTCTGGCGGTCAATAATTCTAATTGGAGTAAACGTGAGCGCGTTTCTGTCGCCTTATAGACATGTAAGACGGCACCATCGAAATACCACATCAAGTTATAGACTTGCGATAAGTAGTCGAGGAACTCAGCCGGATCATCAGGAGTAAAACGTCCACTCACTCGATCATTAACTTTGTCACTCACAGAAACCGAAACGCGATAGTTTGCGCCAAAGTTATTCAACAACTCTTTTAATGAGTCGTTATCTGCATAGTATCGGAATGGTTGTTCGGGCCAGTGTAAGTCTGTTGCTTGTGCGAATCCCAACGGAGCAAAGCTCACAGCACACAACAGTATCTTTGTGGCAGCACGTCTGATGTTCGGAAAGACTTTTCGCATCATGGCAACCACACATTATGATTAATCGTGTGGTTCACGCGCTCGTGCTCCAATAATGCCATATAACGCTCACATAGATTAACGTGCTTGGAAAGCAAAGAAGAGAACAGCTCAATCGAACAGTCCTCGATCCTCACTTTGCTTTGTAAAATCAGCTGCTGATCATCATTCGCTGTTAGTACGCAGCCATCTTCACGGATTGTTTTTAATGAGAGCTGCATGCAACGTTGTAACGCTTGTTCTTGTTGATAATCTAGATGCTCTTTAAACTGGAAGGGTAAAGCCGCTTCCCATAAAAACCATGATGCGTGTTGTTTGATGGTCAGTGACAACTGATCAACCTCGATGTTGTAAGAACCATTTTCTGAGGCAATAAAATCCCCTACCTTTAGCGTTTCCGCTAAAGATTTCATCATCTTATCTAACATTTAACGCCCTATTTAAATCTGGCTGAGGTGATTGCAAGCCTGGCCGCACTGGCCGCTTTGAGTGTCAAAATAGTAGTGATCGATGTCGCCAACAATTTGCATGCTCTTGAACCACTGCCATACTTTCGCAACCGCATTTTGGTCGTTGTAAACCACATCACATGCATCCCAGACTTCGTTCAGCTCAGGAGCTTCAAGTCGAACTTCCGAACACCACTTTTTCCACTCAGAGATAAACTGAGCAGTCGTAGAAGTGTACTCTGCGAACCCTTTAAGCTCGTCTAGGGACGGTTGCCACTTCTCAATTAACGAACGATGACATTCAATCACTTGCATCTGTTGTTCGCTCAACGTCCCGAGTTGATCTTTCAACTGGTGTTGTTGGCGCTCAATTAAATCGAGCTGCTGTTGCACAAACACCGCACTGGTGTCCTCTCCCGATAGTTTCGACCAATATTCCTTTTGAATATCGAGCTGATTGATAAGCTGTTCCACTTTAATGGAGGCATGCAAAGCGCTTTGATCAACTTGACGGTTAATCCACTCGTTTAGAGATAAATGAAAACAAAGCATCAACGTTTTTGGTACCGCTAAATTGAAGCGAAAACCAAGACGCGCGTTGATGTATTCCAGTCTTTGTTCAAAAGTCACGAGTGTGCGGCTATCACTGAGCTGCGACCCAATTTCCAAAAATAAACGCATGGCGAATCGGTCAAGCGACGCACCGAGCTTTTGATACGTTTTCACCAACTGGCTTGCGCACAGGCTATCGACGACGCTTCTATCCAACAAGCGCTGAAGTAAAGATAACTGTTCATAATTAATGACGCCTTCACTCAACAATTGTCGGTGATTGACGTGCACAACATTGAAATCCTGCGTTGATCTAGAAGCACTTTCATATCGAGCTCCTCTCTGCAAAACAGTCACTTTCCGTTGTGTCACAATGCTGTCTGGAAAAAGCGAACGGCGTCGCCAATGCTGCTTTTTCATTTATGTTCGTCTCCGCACCCCTCTCGAACGATCCAGAAAGAAAGAGGTGTAATAATTTTTAATCGTTCGTTGTTACATGACGCATAATAGAATTTACGCTGATGAGTGACTTTCAAAATTAGTCAGAAAATTTTAGTCCCAAGTCATTTCATTTCGCGATAGCTACTTGATCGTCTCCCGAACGTACACGGCTTGGCGTCGTTCCAAAACGACGGCGGTAACTCTGCGTAAAGTAAGACTGACTAGAAAACCCAGCCTCCATCGCCACATCCACGATGCTCATCTTACTCGTCAACAGGAGTTTATGAGCGTGCAACAATCGGCGCTCACTGATCCAAGCTCTTGGAGAAATGCCATAGTGCTCATTAAATAGCTCTTTAAAAGTCGTTAAGCTAGCACCAAACTCTTGCGCATAGTCAGTCAACTTCCACTCTTTGAGATAGTGTTGTTCCATAAATCGACGTAACCGTTCCGATGTTCGGTTAGTTTGTTGTGACAACAACGCATAGAGTGATTCTCCTCCTTTGCCGTGCAGCAAAAGAATGAGTAACTCTTCATATTTTAGGCACATGATCGCATCTGGATACGCCTGTTGCTCAAGCGTCTGCATGCTGGAAAGCACTTGCTCTACGAGTATGTTCAAACCAAAAGTAAACAAGCCAGAACAAACTTTATCTACCTTGGGCAGCATCATCAAAAGATCACTGTGCTTTTGTAATAGCTGGCTAACGAGTTCGTTGTCGTAGGTTATAATCGACGCTTTGTATGCCCCGTCTAAGGGCGAGTACTCGAATAAGTAATCCCCTTGGGATAGAAACACCCCGTTTTCTGCCGCAACATCGATTGTGCAATCACCTGTTTGAACTCGAAGCTGACCATTGTGAACGACAACAATGTGAGATTGGTCTGAGTGAAATACTTCGTCAGATTTTTCATAGCGGGAAAAACTACGAATTTTTCGCGAGCTCGAGCCGACCTTTTCTGTGTTTAGTTGGCCTGACACATCCATTTTCTACCCTTCATTATTTTGAGTTTCTCAGTACGAGTGTTGAGAAACTTTCAAAGCAATACTTTGATTGTTGTTATTTCTAAGTACTGCTATATCAATTAAAGAAGCAAAGAAAAGAGCATAGAAGTTCATATCACTTACCATACCCCCCGAATAATTAGCGAATATCCTAAGCATTACCCTTACCTAAAGGTAAAAGTTTATCTTAGTAAACTCTGCTGTCCGTCTTTATTATTTTTATCAGATAGCGTTTATTATTAGCCAAAACTTAAATATCATTTCGTTATTAAAGTTTAGGATTTTTGTTATACATTAGAATAAAATTAAATAGATTATGGTATCGTTTATCGAACAAACTGAAATTTCCAAAATCTTAAAATTGTATGTTTTATAGCCTAAAACGCCAAGCCAACGTGTTCAAGGAGCGAGATATAATCATAAAGAATGCTATTTTTGCAACAAGTATAAGTCTAAAAAACAACTGACCCGATGACTTAAACCATGTGATTAATGTTTGTAAAAAACAACAAAACTTTCACAACAGGAAAGAGCAAATCTTTATTTTTAATAATTTAGTAAGATCTAATTAAATGTAACCGATTACTTTTCATCTGGTTATTTTTTTGGCACGAGCATCAAATTTTCCTGCTTTCCCTCCACTGAAAATAAATAGTTCTTTTCTTTTTCCGCTACAAGTTCCCCATTCGAGTATAGCTTTCCAATTATCTTCATGTTTCCGTCACCAGCTTGAATCGGTGCAATTAAAAATGAATACTGTACGGGTAATTGAACGCCTTGGTAGTGCTGCGATGCAGACCTAAGGCACTGATTTTCAATCACTTTGCATATCTCCACATCAAGAGACGTAATCGAAGGTGGAAAGTATCCATCGACAGAAACCCAACCATAGAGTGTCGCCTGACTCTTTGTGTCAAAGCTACCTTCCCTTACAATCGGCACAGACTGACTACACCCACTTAGTAGGAATAGTCCGATAAAACCAGCCCACATAGAATTGTTCATTATGACACCATAAACTTATTTTATAGACTTAGTTCATTTTAATTTCACACAATTCTTTATGTAAAAATACAAAAGATCAACTTATATTTATACTACAAGCGGACAATAAATCGCATTCTTCAACAACACATATTTAACATTAGATTTAATTTAACTCATCGTGACTGCACCTTAATACACTTTCAATTAGGCGGGTATATTAGAGAACAAAGATATTTAAATATCTAAGAAGCACCACAATATGCATCAGAGCACATTTGTTATCGCTGTTTTATTTATCTCACCGAAATTAAAAACCAAAATATAATAACAACCGACCAATATTGATAAACACGAAGAGATACATCTAATATTTTCCTTGATAAAATTTCAAAAGGGACTATTCCTATGTCAGCACGCCAAACTATCGATGAGATTTTGCTAAAGTTTGCTCATCAAATAGGCTTGCCTGCACTGCATCTAACGGAAAATGAAGTAAGCTTAGCGTTTGATGATAATCTAAGAGTGCATATCATCTTTCATCCTGAATCGACAACCCTCCAGCTCGAAGCTGAGATTGTTGGTCTTCAAATCGTTAATTCCGATCTCTATCGTTCTTTCCTAGCCTTTAATTATCACTGGCCTGAGCATCAATTATTCTTTAGTTTAGATAATCATCGACATGTACTCTGTTTAAACCGACTCATTAACATTAAGCGACTGGATTATGAGTATTTTGAAACAGCTTTGGCGGAATTGTTGACGCAAAGTGAGTCGTGGGAGTCGTTATTGTCTGCTCATGTCGCCACTGCTGAGGTAGCTCCGATGCCACAAACTTTAGACTTAAGAGTTTAGGTGTCTCTATGTCCAACGACATCCAATCTACATACACTAACTCACCGATTCATGAAGTAAAGCAAGCGCAGCAAAGTGATGCTCTGCCACAAGGAACGTTTCATGGCCGCAAAGTGACCCTACTCTCTTCATCAGAAAGCAGTTTGGCTCGAATGAGCTCTAAAAGAGAACTTAGCGAATGTTTAAACCAGTTTGCGAGTCTTGAGTCTTGTAATCGCGTCTTGGATTTTGATCAGCAGTTTAGTCTTGAAAAGCAAAACACCGCGGTCGAAAAACTACTTGAACGAAAAGTGGCCGTAATTCAACGTTCCTGAGCACGCAATATAGATGGGTTCAAAATATAAATTTCACGTATATACACCCTCCCACCCGCAAGCCCATGCAATAAAAACCCCGAAGGCTCGGGGTTTTGGTTAGTACTGCTTTTTCTTTGTTAACTACTTCATTTAGAAGAAGCCTAGTGGATCAACACTGTAGCTAATCAATAGGTTTTTCGTATTTTGGTAGTGATCCAGCATCATCTTATGTGTTTCTCGGCCGATACCCGACTTTTTGTAACCACCGAACGCTGCGTGTGCAGGGTAAGCGTGGTAACAGTTAATCCAGATTCGACCAGCTTCGATATTACGGCCCATACGATATGCGACGTTCGCATCACGCGTCCAAACACCTGCGCCTAAGCCATATTCGGTGTCGTTCGCAATTTCTAATGCTTCCGCTTCATCTTTAAACTTAGTGATGGCAATGACGGGGCCAAAGATTTCTTCTTGGAAAATACGCATCTTATTGTGGCCTTCCAACATTGTTGGTTGAATGTAGTAACCCTGATTGATTGACTCTGGCTGTTCAGAGACACCACCACCAAAGACCACTTTTGCACCTTCTTCACGGCCGATTTCTAGGTAACTTAAAATCTTATCAAACTGTTCTTGAGAAGCTTGGGCGCCTACTTGAGTATCGGTATCGAGCGGGTTACCTTGCTTGA
Source organism: Vibrio antiquarius (assembly GCF_000024825.1). Taxonomy (NCBI): domain Bacteria; kingdom Pseudomonadati; phylum Pseudomonadota; class Gammaproteobacteria; order Vibrionales; family Vibrionaceae; genus Vibrio; species Vibrio antiquarius. The sequence continues at coordinate 1,893,671 of NC_013456.1, read as the reverse complement.
TTAACTGCGCACGTTCCGTCAATTTCTCTACAAACTTATCGTAAATCGCTTCATGAACTAATACGCGAGATGGACAGGTACAAACTTCGCCTTGGTTGAAGAAGCCAAGTAGCGTACCTTCGATACACTTGTCGAGGTACTCATCTTCGTAATCGAAAACATCTGAGAAGTAGATGTTTGGAGATTTACCACCTAGCTCCACTGTCGATGGGATCAAGTTGTCTGCTGCACATTTTAGAATGTGATTGCCAACTTGTGTTGAACCGGTAAACGCTAACTTCGCAATGCGGTTGCTGGTTGCAAGCGCTTGGCCCGCTTCTGAACCAAACCCATTAACAACGTTAATGACGCCCGGTGGCAGTAGATCACCGATCTTTTCCATAAGAACCAGAATCGACGTTGGCGTTTGTTCTGCTGGCTTCAATACCACACAACAACCTGCCGCAAGTGCCGGTGCCAGCTTCCAAGCCGCCATCAACATTGGGAAGTTCCACGGGATAATTTGACCAACCACGCCAATCGGCTCCGGGAAGTGGTAGCTTGCTGTGTGCTCATCCAGCTCCGCCGCACTGCCTTCTTGTGCGCGAATACAGCCAGCAAAGTAACGGAAATGATCTACCACTAAAGGTAAATCTGCCGCCAAGGTCTCGCGAACTGGTTTGCCGTTTTCCCAAGTTTCGGCAACTGCCAACTCTTCTAAATGCTGCTCAATACGATCAGCAATTTTCAGCAAGATGTTCGAGCGTTCAGTCACACTGGTTTTTGCCCATTTAGTTCTGATGTTGTGTGCCGCATCCAATGCTAAGTTGATATCTGCCTCGCCAGAACGGGCAACTTTACAATACGCTTGCCCATTGATTGGTGAGATATTGTCAAAGTACTCACCGCCCGTTGGTTTTACCCATTCCCCACCGATAAAATTATCGTAATGCGATTTGAAATTAACGATGGCATTTTCACTACCTGGCTGTGCATAGATCATAACTCTTCCTTTTGTTTCTCGTTCATTAACGACAGTGTCGTATCGCACTGTTCACAAAGAGCATTACGCAAGTCACACGCCAACTACGCCGCACTTGTTGTTAATTAAATGTAAAACTATGATTACCAAGCGATAACAAACCAAGTGAGCGATGTTTGAGCGGATGTATGGTGTGAACACCAATGTTCAAGTGTTCCAAAATGGCACACCCTCACTGTGACAAAATGGTACAGTCATGGAACTTCAACACATTAGCGATAACAACTGGCTTTCTACGTCATGGATCCGAAGTGAACAGGCGGGTTTAAAACAGCGTCGACGCGCTGAAGATATTCGAGTGACACCGGCGACACTTCAAGATAGGCGTCACCAACTCAACTTCTTATTGGAAACCGTCACCCAGTTTGCTCTCCCGTTGTTTAATCAGCTTTTTGCTCACAGTGACAGCCGCTTAATTCTGACGGATGCCGACGGCGTTATCATCGGCAGTTGGGGACAACCTAAGTTCCGCGAAAAGTTGACCGAAATAGCGCTGAGTTCGGGGGCCTGCTGGCAAGAAAAGGTCAAAGGCACCAACGCGATTGGGACTGCGATAGTTGAAGCAAAACCGGTCTCAGTCATCGGCGATCAACACTTCATCCAACATCATCGTTTTATTAGCTGCTCGGCCAATCCTATTTTCGATCATCTTGGTCATTTGATTGGCGTGCTAGATATCACCAGCGAACAAAAGAAACATGACTTCTCAACGCAAGTGCTGGTGCAAAACATGGTCCAGCAAGTTGAAAATCAATTGCTTAACTTGATTCCACAAGGGCATATTCGTGTGGATTTGGCATGTGAGAAAGGCTTACTGAACAGTGGGTGGCAAGGGATTATCATCGCCAATGAAGATGGACAGATTCTTGCGCACAATCAAGTTGCTTCTCAGCTCCTCGCGCAACAAAACGTCATCGGGCAATCGCTCGACGACATTCTTTCTATCCAAAGTGACGAGCACCCTTTCGTGTTCAAAACAAAGCCGCTGACCGACAAAAAAGTGAAGTCTCGTTCCGTTACCGCTTCCAATGATCTGCATTATGGTGATTCCACTGTCGAGCATTGCTGGCAACAAGCCAATCGTGTTATCGATAAAGACATCAGCTTACTGATTCTCGGAGAAACTGGGGTTGGTAAAAATGAGTTTGTGAAAGCGCTACATAAAAACAGCCAGAGAAAAACGGGGCCGTTGGTTTCCGTCAACTGTGGCGCACTACCGAAAGATTTGGTTGAGTCCGAATTGTTTGGCTACGTGGCTGGTGCATTTACTGGCGCAAACAGCAAAGGCTATCAGGGAAAAATTCGCCAAGCACACAAAGGGATTTTGTTTCTGGATGAAATCGCAGATTTACCCTTGGAAGCTCAAAGCCGTTTACTGCATGTATTGCAAGATAAAACCGTGCTTCCTGTGGGCTCAAACCAAAGTGTTCAAGTAGATACGCAAATCATCGCGGCCACGCATAAAGATCTCGAGAACTTGGTTAGCGAAGGATTGTTCCGTCAAGACTTATACTATCGCCTCAATGGTTTGATCATCGAATTGCCTCGCTTCGAAGAGCGAGATGATAAGCAACAACTGATCGAGAATATTCATCGACGTCACGCTGAATCTGAACAACAACTTTGCCCTCACCTACTTTCTCTGCTGCTTTCTTACTCTTGGCCAGGAAACTTGCGTGAACTCGATAGTTTAATCAAAGTATCCGCATTAATGGCACAAGGTGAAGAAACGTTAGAGCTCACTCACGTACCGACTCACCTGAGTAAGAAACTCAGCCAGGCTCAAGACGTAACAACCGCTGCCGAACCCACGTTAGAACTGCGTGCAACCGTCGAAGACAAACTGCTCAAAACATATCAAGCCAATCAGGGGAACATCAGCAAAACATCTCGTATGCTTGGTGTGAGTCGAAATACAATTTATAGAAAGCTGAAAAGCCTTGGCATATTGGGTTAAGCCTATTGCCGTTCACCAGATACAAAAAGAGCACCTTGGCGGTGCTCTTTCTATTTGAAACCTAGCTTACAGGCCACCTTGTTGTTGCGCCTGTTTTACTAATGCCTGACGTTGAGTTTCCTTCTCAGAGATCACTTGGTTGTCCTTGTGTATTTCCTGATCCAATTCTGCCGGAATGAAAACAAAGTACTTGTTAAGAATCATCTTAGAACCTCAATTTGTTGTGTTAATCACCTTCTTGGTCAACGTAAACAACACCAGAAAAACACGTTTTACTGGATCCTTGTTGCTGGTTTCAAAAAATAGAGGATGTTCATTTATTAAACATCCTCCATGTGGGCGCTAATTATAGGCGTAGTTCAAAGGCTTACCTAGCACTCTTTTTCGCCTTTCTTGCAACCTTAGTTTCATTCTCAAACCTGATGCAATCACACATATTCAATAAAGTACTGTTAAACAAAGAAAAGTGATTTTCATCGTGACTGATAATGAGGATGAGCTTCCCGGAATTATTGACTTGAAATTACGCCTAGTAAACTCGAAGGCTGCAATAATAGCGTTAAAAGGCCTTAATCCGCACAGCAAAAACTTTGAAGTGATAGACAAATGCATTCATATATTTGTAAAGCCGTTTATGGATTTGTCTACCAGTTCAATATTTCACCTTTTTTGAGAAATCTTTAGCCGCTTTTTTGTGTGAAACGCCCAAAAAGAACAGACAATCAAAGTGTGGTATATGACCACACTTGTCTATCCCCACTCCGCTTTGGGAGGCGTTTATGAAAAGTAGCAAACTTGGCCATGTGATGTCTTTCAGCAGAATGTTTTCCTTCATTGCGTTTTTGACGGCTACATTCGCATGGATTCTCAGCATGTATGCCCTATTTACTGTTTCTGTAGTGGCTCTTGTGGTCAGCGCAATTCTCTACCTCAAAGACAGGTTTTATCAAAACAAGAAAACGACCACTGAAAAGAGCGCCTAGGCGCTCTTTTCTATTGAATGTAATTTTCCTGTGACTTGATATAGTTATCAATCCGTTCGAGTTCGTGAAAATAGCCATACACCGCAATGCGATTAATCTCAGCATCCAAGCAAAGCCTCTCATCTTTCACCATAGCTTCAATCGACATCCCACTGGACGCGATTGTGAAAGGTGGGCACGCTGAGTAACCATTATTTTCTGCAATATACTTCAATCGCCCAAATTCCAAAATTTGAACTGGAATAGCAACGATAAGGGACAAGACAACTGTTATGGTTATCACTTTAATCGGCACTTTGACTAACTGTGTCGTTCGATCAAATAAAATATAAACCAATAATGTAGGACACAAGAGTAAGCTTGCGATACTTAAAACATATGACGCATCAATGTAGACCACTTGAAAGCCACTACTGAGCTGAAGCGGTAGAGATTCGAAAGCGAAATGATGATAAAGGCGATAAATGGAGTAAATGATCAGTAATATGAAAATAAGCAACACGAAAGCTGTGTAAAATGGGGGCTTCTGTTGTGTCATTTCTATTACCTTGACCTTGTAGTTGAGGAGATGCAAGAGAGCGGCTTGGCTTCATCTTCGAAAAGAAATATTAAACTGCTAGCAAAAGCATGCTTTCCCATTTCTGAGAAGTGCGTAACGAGTCAAGGTTTGATGTAACTTTCAAATCTACCAATATCTCAATATCTTACGGACACAAAAAAGGATGCCAATTGGGCACCCTTTTGCTTTTATCCGTTTACTGACTGCGGATTACACGTCGTAAGTTGTAGACGCTGTGTCGCCGCCTGTACCAGTCCAGTTCGTGTGGAAGAATTCACCACGCTCACGGTCGATACGCTCGTAAGTGTGAGCACCGAAGTAGTCACGTTGAGCTTGCAGTAGGTTCGCAGGTAGACGAGCTGTTGTGTAACCGTCTAGGAACGTTAGTGCAGAAGTCGTACATGGCATTGGGATGCCTGCTTCTAGAGACTTAGCCGCCACTTTACGCCATGCTACTAGGCTGTTTTGTAGGATACCTTTGAAGTAATCATCAGAGCCTAGGAATGCTAGTTCTGGATTCGCTTCGTATGCATCACGGATGTTGCCTAGGAACGCGCTGCGGATGATACAACCACCACGCCACATAAGAGCAACGTTACCGTAGTTTAGGTCCCAGCCATTCTCGTTTGATGCTTCGCGCATTAGCATAAAGCCTTGAGCGTAAGAGATGATCTTAGACGCTAGAAGCGCTTGACGTAGTGCGTCAACCCACTCTTGCTTGTCACCTTCTACTGGCGTGATTGTCTTGCCGAACAGTTTCTCAGCTTCAACACGTTGATCTTTTAGTGCAGATAGACAGCGAGAGAATACGGACTCAGAGATTAGCGTTAGAGGAATACCTAGGTCTAGAGCGTTGATACCCGTCCATTTACCTGTACCTTTTTGGCCAGCAGTGTCTAGGATTTTCTCAACTAGAGGCTCACCGTCTTCGTCTTTGTAGCCAAGGATGTCAGCCGTAATTTCAACAAGGTAGCTGTTTAGCTCGGTGTTGTTCCACTCAGCGAATACCGCTTGCATCTCGTCTGCAGACATACCAAGACCGTCTTTCATGAACTGGTAAGCTTCTGTGATCAGCTGCATGTCACCGTATTCGATGCCATTGTGTACCATCTTAACGAAGTGGCCCGCACCGTCGTTACCAACCCAATCACAACAAGGCTCGCCTGCATCAGTTTTCGCAGAAATACCTTGGAAGATAGGCTTAACCGCTTCCCAAGCTTCTGGAGCGCCGCCAGGCATGATAGATGGGCCAAAACGTGCACCTTCTTCACCACCAGATACGCCAGTACCGATGAAGTGGATGCCTTTTTCGCGTAGTGCAGCAACACGACGGTTTGTATCTGGGTAGTTTGTGTTACCACCATCGATGATGATGTCGCCTTTGTCTAGTAGAGGGACTAGCGCGTCGATGAATTTGTCTACCACATCACCTGCGCGAACCATTAGCATCACTTTACGTGGCGTTTCTAGCTTCTCTACTAGTTCTTCTAGAGAGTATGCACCGATGATGTTCGTGCCTTTCGCTGGTCCTTCCAGAAACTCGTCTACTTTGGCAGCAGTACGGTTGTGAGCTACCACTTTAAAACCGTGGTCGTTCATGTTTAGGATAAGGTTTTGACCCATTACCGCTAGGCCAATTACACCGATATCACCTTTCATTGTTTCTCTCCAATTTTGTTTCATTGACGAGCAGCGTTTAAGCAATTTTTGCTGCTGCGTCCAAATCTAAATACCATTCCGTCAGGCCAGATTTCGCTTGAATCTTAGCCGCTGGGTATGGCAGTGCGTGTGCAGGTGAACTGTTGATCTCTTCAACGATGTCCGCTTTTCCTGCACCAAGCACTAAGTAACTGATGCGTTTTGCTGCTTCTAATACGCGTGCTGTTTTCGACACACGAAGTTGGCCCGACTCAGGATGAGACGCCACAAGAGATAGATTCGCATCATCATAATTCGTTTGGCCAGGGAACAGAGAAGCTGTGTGACCATCTGCACCAACACCTAATAAGATCCAGTCAAACACAGGGGTTCCGTTTTCAGTCGGAATCACCTCTGACATCTCTTTCGCAAAGCGTTCCGCTTCCACTTTAGGGTCATCTTCACCGTGTATACGGTGGATGTTTTCTGTTGGAATGTTTACTTGGCTAAACAGTAGCGCGTTCGCTTCTCCGTAGTTGCTTTCCGCATCGTCAGGTGCGACACAACGTTCGTCACCCCACCAGAAGTGGAGATTTTGCCACTGAATAGAGGTTGCGTAAGCCTCTGAAGCCAACAGTTTGAACAGCATTTTAGGAGTGCTGCCGCCAGAAAGAGAGATGTGAACAGGTCGGCCCATTTCGCTGAACGCTTTCATGTCGTTAGCTAGGCTTTCAACTACCTGCTCTGCTGTTTGGTAGATCTTATGGTTGATCATAGTTCACAGTAATCCGTATCTGTTAAGTTTTTACATGGGAAGCGCCAAGCGCGACCATCACGCTGTAGCAGGTCGTCTGACTCTTTAGGACCCCATGTGCCGCATGCGTACCCGAAGAGGGATTGTGGATCTTGTTTAAAATCTAAAATTGGCTGTACGTACTGCCAACACGCTTCCACCGCATCACTACGTGCAAATAGCGTAGCATCACCATTCAAAGCATCAAGTAGAAGACGCTCATACGCAGTTAGCATTTGCGTTTCTTGTAGGTCAGCGTAATGGAAGTTCATTTTCACTTCTTTCGCTTCAAAACCTGCGCCTGGCTCTTTCAAGCCAAAGCTCATTTGAATGCCTTCGTCTGGCTGAATGCGAATGATCAGCTTGTTTTCTGGTGCGTTTTGACCAAACACTGGGTGCGGTGTTTGTTTAAAGTGGATAACCACTTCAGTAACGCGTGTTGGAAGACGCTTACCAGTACGCACGTAGAATGGCACGCCATTCCAACGCCAGTTGTTAATGTAGGCTTTCAAACCGATGTAAGTTTCGGTACGTGAGTCGTCTGCAACCCCCGGCTCTTCACGGTAGCCACGTAGACTTTGTCCACGAACTTCAGAAGCGGTGTATTGACCTAATACTAGATCGTTACGCAGAGCGTTTTCGTCCAAAGGTTTTAAACACTGGAGTACTTTAACGACTTCATCACGCATCGAATCTGCATTGATCTGTGCAGGTGGCTCCATACCCACCATCGCCAATACTTGTAGCAGGTGGTTTTGGAACATATCGCGCACGGCACCCGAGTTGTCGTAGTAACCACCACGCTCCTCTACGCCGAGGAATTCTGCTCCCGTGATTTCAACATAATCAATGAAGTTACGGTTCCAAAGCGGCTCAAACATCGCGTTTGAAAAACGAAGTACAAGAAGGTTTTGTACCGTCTCTTTACCTAAGTAATGGTCAATTCGGTAAATTTGATGCTCTTGGAAGTGCTCGTGAATTTCTTTATCCAGAATACGCGCTGATTCAAGGTCATAACCGAATGGTTTCTCAATAATCAGGCGTTTCCAACCATCTTCTTCTTTGTTTAGGCCGTGTGCTGCAAGACTTGTAGGAATCACACTGTATAAACTTGGTGGGGTTGCTAAGTAGAAAAGCGTATTGCGCTGATCGAAACGATATTCGTCAGCAAGTTGGTCTAAACGAGAAGATAGCTTACTGTAATCTTGTGTGTCAGAAGTATTGATAGCTTGGTAGTGCAGATGGTTAATAAATGCATCAAGCGTTTCTGGCTCAGTCTTTTCCATTTCCTGAAGCGATTTTTTCAGCTTCGCGCGGTAAGACTCATCACTGTATTCAGTGCGACTTACACCCAGAATGGCAAAATTTTCTGGAAGCTGCTTGTTCGCATAGAGGTGGTATAAAGCAGGAATGAGCTTACGGTATGTAAGGTCACCTGAAGCACCAAAAATAACGATGCTGCTGTTTTCTGGTATTACCATCATCTTTCCCTTAAAAACGAGGTACTTATTGTGTGCCCGGATACGGCTAAAGGATGAGCCAACCCTATCAATGGCACCTCAAAATAGAAAATTGGTCTTACCTATTACGTTGATAGGTAAAGTCTATAGGCCCAAAGAACCTCAAGAAGTAGCACTCCCAAATCTGTTGGAAACACGACGTATTAAGGTCATTTAGGTCACTTATGTCTCAAAAGTACACACTGTACTCGCTGGAGGAGAGTCCGACACGGTGCAGTATTGTCTACGACTATTTGATTTACATCAACACTTGCCAGTGCAAACGTTTAAATAAGTTGCACAAAACATCATAAATATTTGTATTTTATGGATAAAAAAAGTTGCACTAACGTAAGACAAAAATTAAGCAAAAACTCTAATATGGACAATCCTTATCCATTCTTGCAATCCATTACAATTTTATTGTGATCTATGTGGCCTGAATTTTATCCTCTCACTCTATTGATAATGATACTCAATTAAAGATAATGAGGATACTATTAATGCGAAAGTAGAATGTCATGAAACCAAGCACAAAGAATCTGCACCCGATAAACCGAATACACTCTGTGCTTGATTACATTCACAACAATCTAGATATCGCACTTAGCGTGGATGAAATCTCGAAAGCAAGCTGCTGGTCACGTTGGCAACTGCAACGCGTTTTCCAGCAACACACTGGCGTGTCCGTCGCTCACTATATTAGAGAGCTTAAACTAAGCCTTGCGGCTGAACGCTTAATCCATACATCAGATCGCTCGTTAGATATTGCGATAGAAATGGGGTTTGCTTCTGAACATGCATTCAGTCGAGCGTTCAAAAATATGTTTTCAAAGAGCCCTCGAGATTATCGTAAAGCTCAGCAACTAACGGGCTTGAGGCAACCTTTAACATTGCGCGATACACCAGAAGACGAAAATAGACATAAGTGCTTTATCGAAGTTCGAATAGAAACAAAACCTGCTTTTGTGCTTGCTGGTTATCATGAACCTATTTATGGATTGTTTTCCGCAACGCCCAACTTCCAATCCAAAGTGCCCTCATTATGGTCACAGCTCTATTCATCTGAAAACCATACTCATCTGGAAAGAAACTATCTTGGTGTGATTGACGTAACAAAAGCGTATTCAAGCAACCAGCAACTCGAGTATTGGGCAGGTTATGAATACAACTCAGCGTCAAGAACTTCAATATACAAAGGCTCTACGCAAGAACCAGATCTTCTGGTTGTTCCTGAGCAAACCTACGCTGTGATTACGCACATAGGTAAAGCATCAAATCTAGCGGCGACGCTTGAGTGGTTCATTTTGCACTGGCTCCCCTATTCCAATTATCACGGTATTGATGGCTACGAGTTAGAAGTTTATCCAGAAGACTATGATGTTGAGAGCGAGAACGCCCAAATGCATTACTGGATACCTGTCAAACCGAACGAAGCCATGCCCATTAGATAGAAGCCTAAGCACTTAGGTTCTGGCTTTGCACCAAATTGTTAACTTTTCCTATTTCTTTCGCCATAGAATGCAAACAACAATCATTATCAACAAATAAAAGTAGTGGAATTAATAAATATGGAAAGTCCGAATCGATTTCATCGTTCTGCGGTTGCAGTCGTGGTATCCGCGCTTATTGCTGGTCACGCCAGTGCCACTGAGAGCACTTCTCAGCACGAAACTATCACAGTACTTGGCGAAACATACCGAAACACCGCAACTAAAACCGTTTTAGAACCGGAAGAAACGCCGCAAGCGATCACGGTAATCACTAAAGATGACATGGACCTGCGCGGCGTAAACTCGGTGAGCGAAGCATTGCGTTACGCGCCTGGCGTAAATACAGAGCTGCGTGGCGGTGCCGTTTCCCGACTTGACCTATTCAATATTCGTGGTTTTATTAACTACACCAACTTTTATGATGGTCTTCCTTTGCTGTACAACGGCTGGAACCTTCAACCTCAGGTCGATTCCGTTGCCCTTGAACAAATCGAGGTTTTTAAAGGGCCAACGTCTGTTCTTTACGGCAATATTCCACCAGGAGGCATGGTTAATATTATCGCCAAGGCGCCTCAGTCAACACCTTCGCACTCTGTCTCGATTAGTACTGGGACTAACAGGCTAAAAGAACTGACGTTCGACACCACAGGACAAATTGGTGACTCTAATGTTGATTACCGTATTATCGGCCTAGCAAAACAGCGAGATGGTCAAGCCGATACGTCTGAAGACGAACGTTATGTCCTCGCTCCATCTTTCAATTGGCAAGCGACAGAAAGCACCTTAGTCAACGTGAATGTTTACTATCAAAATGATCCATCAGCAGGTATCTACACGACCGTGCCAGCGTCTGGCTCAGTGATTGACAACCCACTTGGCTCGATGTCACCAAGCACTTATTTGGGGGATGAGGACTGGAACACTTACGAACGCGAAGTTCTGATGATGGGTTACAAAGTCCAACACGACTTTAACAACAGTTGGCAATTTCTACAGAATGCCCGCTACATGACCGCCGATGCCTATCAGGAAAACACATATAACGGTGCACTTGAAGCAGATAACCGTACCGTTGGTCGAAATGCTTATTTAACCGATGAAAAGTCCAAATCCTTTGTGATTGACAACCAACTATCTGGCTACGTTAAAACAGGAGACTTTGAACATAACTTATTGTTCGGAATTGATTATCAGTATCTAGATTCGGATGTAAAATACAAAGATACGCTTGGGTATTCGCTAACTCAGGACATCTTCAATCCTGACCACAACAGCATTGATCGTAATGCACTGAATTTCCAATACAAACAAAACTTAGATATCAAAACGAAGCAAATTGGCGTTTATTTGCAAGATCAAGTTCGTTACGACCAACTTGTAATGATTGCAGGTCTTCGTTGGGATAAATACGATTCAAATACGGACGCCGTGAGCGATTATCTAGGAACAATATCCAACAGCAAGGAAGAGTTAGACGACACCAACGTATCTTTCCGAGTCGGCGGTTTGTATGAACTCGACTTCGGCCTATCCCCATACCTTACGTACTCCGAGAGTTTTGAGCCAATTGCGGGTGCCGATGCCACAGGCAAAGCGTTTGAACCATCAACCGGGCATCAGTGGGAACTCGGTTTTAAATACGCGCCATTGTCTGGCGATATTTCGGGTAATTTAGCGTTCTTCCATATTACGAAGAAAAACGCGATCTTGACCGATCCGAATAATCCTTATGCACCGAACTATCAAGCGGGCGAAGTGGTATCACAGGGTGTTGAACTAGAGGCAAAGTGGCAAGCCACAGCACAAGCTGATTTCACTCTAGGCTACACGTATACCGATATGGAGATTACCGAAGACAGTTATTACAACCAAGAAGGTAAAACGCCGGTTTGGGTGCCTGAGCAAACGGCTTCTCTATGGGCCAATTACTTCTTTGAAGGAAATCTTTCAGGCCTTCGTACCAGTGCTGGCGTTCGCTATGTCGGAGAAGCACAAATTGATGCACAGAATAGTCAAAAAGTACCGGACTACACCTTGTTTGATTTGGCAGCAAGTTACGATTTTTCAACAGTATCTGAATCAATGAAAGGGGCTAGCGTCACCCTTTCTGCAAGCAATCTATTCGATAAAGAATACTATTCTTGTTACGACAAAAATAACTGTTGGTTTGGCGCTGAGCGCTCTATTGAAGCGAAATTAGAATATAATTTCTAACTCCTCAGCGCGAAAAAGCGATGGTTTGTTTAAAACAAGCCATCGCTTTCATTTCGTATTTAGCATCAAAATCTACGTTACCGTATCACTTTCTTATAGCACCTTTCCGGCCTACCTACCGACCCATAGTTTAAATCAGCCTCTAGTTCACCAGTGCTGATCAGATACTCCAAATAGCGCCTTGCCGTTGTTCGGCTCGCACCAATCTTTTCGCCTGCCTCATCAGCGGTCAGCACACTACCATTTGGGAACAACTCTCTGATCTTATCCAAGGTTACACCATCAATCCCTTTCGGTAATCGGTTCGGCAAGTTGTCTTGATTGGCGTGAGACTGCAGCATTTTATCAACGAGGTTCTGATCCAAACTCTCTGCGATGTCTAGTTGTTGACGTTGGGACACATACTTTTTCAGTGCGGCATCTAAGCGTGGAAACATCACTGGTTTGAGTAGGTAATCAACGACTCCCCCTCTCATTGCCTGTTGTAGCGTATCGACATCCCTTGCCGCGGTAATCAAAATGACATCACACGTTTGGTTGTTCGCACGTAATGTATTGAGTATCTCAAGCCCTGTTCCATCAGGAAGGTATACATCCATCAACAAGAGGTCTGGCTTAAGAATATCGAGTTGCATTTCCGCTTCCATTCTCGTGGTCGCAATGCCGACCACTTCCAAACCTGCCAATTGGCTTAAGTATTTGTGGTGCAGCTCAGCAATAGCCAGATCATCTTCAATGATCATTACGCGAGTCGCCATACTCATAATTGCTCTTCCTTGGGTAAATACACCGTTATTCTTGTTCCATAATTTGTGTTGGGCATCATCTCAACATGGCCGTGATATCGAGTAGCCAACTGGTTGACTAGATGCAATCCTACCCCCCGATTTTGACGAGATTTCGTCGACACCCCTTTTTTAAATAGCGCCTGCGGCTCTATATCGCTTGGTAAACCACAACCTTGATCTATCACCTCAAGTATCACTTCATTTCCGTAATCGCTCACTGACACATCGATATTTCTGCGCTCCGATGCGACATTCGATTCATCACGAATCGAGGTTAACGTTGCGTCAAAAGCGTTATCAATTAAGTTGCCCAGAATGGTGACAAGGTCTTCCGAATTTAGCCACTCAGGCAGAGGCTCCAAACGGCTACCTTCTTCAACCACCAGCTGTAAGCCTAACTCGCGAGCACGTTCAGTTTTTCCAAGCAACATACCAGCAATTAACGGGTCTTTAACGGTGTCTCTTAAAAATTCGATCATCGCTTGATAGTGTGCGGTTTCTTGCCCAATTAACTTTTGCACCGCATCCAGCTCACCCATCTGAACTAACCCGCTAATGGTGTTTAGCTTATTTCGATGCTCATGGGTTTGCGAACGTAATAAATCTGCATATTCTTTGGTTTGTGATAACTGCTCGGTTAGGTCGTTGATTTCATCCCTTAAACGAAAACTCGATACTGCCCCCACTATTTTTCCATCCACATAAATTGGCGAACGGTTTGCGATCAGACGTTTATGATTAAGGAATATCTCAATATCATGATCTTCCTGTCCGGTTTCTAGCACCGTATATAAGTCACTATCGCGTAACGTCTCAGTCAACGGTTTATTAAGAGCTGCCTCTCTATCAATACCGAGAATCTGACAGGCGCTACGATTGATCGAGCGAAGTATCCCTTGGGCATCAATACTTAACACGCCCTCTTTAATGGTACTCATCGTCACTTCTAATTCGCCGTACAACCGCCCTATCTCTTCAGGCTCGAACCCCAAAATGGCGCGCTGAAACTTTCTCGACGCATAATTGGATACAATGGCATTAGCGACAACAACTACGATGACCATGAAGATCAAAAAGGCCAAAAATGGCTCGATGCGGTCTTGCAGCCGGTCGAGCAAATAGCCAACCGAAACCACACCAATGATGTTCCTTTGCTCGTCAAAAATCGCAGCTTTACCACGAACTGAATAACCTAACGAGCCCTGTGCCGTCGAAACATAAGACAATCCCTGCTCTAGCGCTCGACGATTGTCGCCACCTCTCATTGGTTTACCCAATCGCTCATCAACGGGGTGAATTAATCGCACTCCCTCATGGTCGCCAATAACGATGAATGCAGCACCGATGGCTTCGGTTAATTCTCGGAAACGAAGTTGGTATGGCTGAGGATTTTGGGCTGCGACCATTTCGCGAACAACGGCGGAGTCTGCTAAAAAACGGGCAACACCCAGTGCTTTTTCTCCCATTTCTTGCTCTTGATTGATTTTGAGATAAGTGAATCCTGCAGCGACAAGCAATAGAAGCTCTATCAACCCCGACAGCGTCATAATAATGAGCATTCGCTTACGAAAGCTGATCGTTTTCCAACTCATTGATACATCCTTATGATTCACTCCCAAGCGATTACGTTAACACTCAGTTAACAGCATGGCTTTGTTGCGGTGATAAATCTGTGAGGAAGGCAAGCAAACCGCAGAGTTTACGGTTAATTAATCGACGAGCTGAAACATAAAATTACAACCATTCACCAAATTCAGCATTCCTCTCTGATACTCAATTCCATACATAAATTGCCCTTTAAAACATGATCGTGATCACATCGATTTTAGCGGTTTTTGAGGCGTTTTTAGACTTTCCAACGTATAATTTTTAATCAACGAAACCATTGAGAGTTTCGGTTAGAAAGCAGTGAAGCTGGAAGTCTATTAAAAGCTCAACATTGATGTCAGTGATTTGGAAAAAATAAAACAAAACACAAATACTGACTATATGACAAACACTTAGACACCATCTGAAAACTGGAAAACTATAAACAGAGGTGCATTTATAGTTAGAAGGAACACCAAACATGGAACGCGATACCTTTGGAATATGCCTGAATAAGGCCATGCTGTCAGAGAATATGTATTCAACATTTACACACGTCAGGGCTTATGAAAAAAACGGAGGCGGTACTTCTGATCTCAAGGTCCTGTTATCGTTCCCTCAAATGAGTGGAAAAGACCTATTGAATACGATGCGAGGTTCTCGTCAGCTTGAGTGGAGAGCAGAGTTTCACTGCCCATATACGAAGTAAACTTGTAACATCTCCCGCGCCCAGCACAAACATAACTGGGCGCATACTACTATCCAATTTCCCCTCCTACTTAACACCAAGTTACGAATCCTTTATATTAGAGCTTATACTCTACGACAAAGCAGCCATTATGAAAAAAACAGGAAAGTTTTGGATACTGGGCTTACTTAGCAGCTCGATTTCCCTTGCCTGTCATGCGGCACCGATCACTTTTGATACCGCATGGCAGTTATTGCTAGAAAACAACTACTCTCTTAAAGCTCAACGCTCAAACGTCGAGAATTACCAATACCAAGAGAGTGCCACCAGCAATCTCAACTTACCTCAGGTTACCATTGGCGCGAATTACACGCGTTTAGATACCGATATCACGCTGTCGGGAAAACAGATCCTAGACAGCACAGGAACACACATTAACGTACCTCCTGCTTTTCAACCTATTTTTGGTGCCTTAGCTAATACCACTTCGACCATATCCGAACGCGATATTTTCTCTTCGTCTATTCGTGCCATTTGGCCAATTTTTACTGGTGGTCGTATTTCTGCTGCTCAATCAGCAGCAGAAGGCAAAACAGATGAGGCTAAAAGCCAGCTTCTAATGGAACAACAAGCGCGCTTTGAAGATTTGTCGAAGTACTACTTTTCTGTCGTGCTGGCAAAGGAAGTACTCGCAACGCGGCAAGCGGTTGAAGCAGGACTAAAAAAGCATAGAGATTTTGCCATTAAGCTTGAAGAGCAAGGACAAATCGCACACGTTGAGCGCCTGCAAGCCGAGGCTTCTTTAGATAAAGCATCTGTAGAAACACGTAAAGCCGCTAGCGATTTGAGTATCGCTCAGGCCGCATTAGGTAAATTACTCGCACAAGATGACGCCGTAGAGCCCGCTGAATCTTTGTTTATCAACGACAGTCTTCCTCCTCTTACCGCTTTTGTCGATCAAACGTTGCTTACCTATCCGGGGTTAGACCTTCTGAGCGCTAAACACAAACAAGCCTCTAGCTTAATCAAAGCAGAAAAAGGGAAATACTATCCTGAAGTTTACCTTTACGGCGACTACAGCTTGTATGAAGACGACTCTCTCGCAAGCCAAATGAAGCCTGACTGGTTAGTTGGTGTCGGTGTGAGCATTCCACTGATTGAATCAACAGGGCGAAGCGAAAAAGTCAAAGCAGCTCAAAGCGTCGTCTCGCAGGTCGATTCATTAAAGTCCCAAGCCAAACAAGATTTATCGCTGCTAGTACAAAAGACATACTTGGAGGCTCAGCAAGCCATTGATGAAGTACAAGGGCTCGAATCTAGCATTGAACTCGCTAACGAAAACCTGCGCTTGCGTGAAAAAGCATTTACTCAGGGTCTGTCGTCTTCTCTGGATGTTGTGGATGCACAGCTTTATGTCGCTAGTATAGAAACACAACGTTCAGCGGCGCGTTTCCGCTATTTAATATCTTTAACCAAGCTACTCGCATTGAGCAGTGAAATGAACAGCTTCGAACAATATCAAAATACCGCTTATATCCCTGCTTCAACATCCAAAGAGGTGAAATAAATCATGGCAGCTAAATCACTAAAACCCGTTTTACTCTCACTTTGTGCTTTGGGTGTTGCCTCTTGGGTTGGGTACCAATTTTACCAAGCCTATCAACCGGAACCGATCCGCTTACAGGGATTAATTGAAGCCCAGCAATACAGCATTTCCTCAAAAGTTCCAGGGCGTATTGATGAGGTCATGGTACGTAAAGGCGACGATGTAGAGAAAGGTCAGCTTATTTTTACCCTTCATAGTCCTGAAATTGAAGCGAAGTTAGAACAAGCAAAAGCAGGTGAAAAAGCGGCGGACGCCTTAGCTCAAGAAGCTGAAAAAGGCGCACGCGAGCAACAAATCCAAGCAGCAAAAGATCAGTGGATGAAAGCCAAGGCCGCTGCGAATTTAATGGAAAAAACCTACAATCGTGTGAATAACCTTTATAACGATGGCGTGGTTGCAGAACAAAAGCGCGATGAAGCTTTAACTCAGTGGCAAGCAGCGAAATACACAGAAAGTGCCGCGTTTCAAATGTATGAAATGGCAAAAGAAGGTGCTAGAAGTGAAACCAAAGTAGCTGCGGCGGAAAAAGCGCGCATGGCATCGGGTGCGGTAGCCGAAGTAGAAGCGTATGCGAAAGATACTCAGATCTACAGCTGGTTTGACGGCGAAGTCTCTCAAGTTCTACTTCAAAGTGGTGAATTAGCACCTCAGGGCTTCCCGGTTGTTACTGTGATAGATACAGAAGATGCCTGGGCGACACTTAATGTGCGTGAAGATTACCTTCAACACTTTAAAAAAGGAGCAACCTTTGATGCCTATTTGCCTGCCTTAAACAAAAATGTTGAGTTCAAAGTAACGCATGTTGCTGTTATGGGTGACTTTGCAACGTGGAGAGCAACCGATGCTTCTCAAGGTTTTGATCTTCGTACCTTTGAAGTAGAAGCTCGTCCAGCTCAACCCGAACCTGAACTGCGTATGGGAATGAGTGTTGTCGTTGAACTTTAATCACAACCACTAGGTTAATGCTATGACGATTAAGATTTCACAGCGGCATATCTTACGACGAGACAAGTGGTTGCTTTCGTGCCTTACTTGGATACCGATTTTGCTCGCGATGATGATTTGGGGAGTGTTCTCTGCGGGCATTGCCCGGGATCTGCCAATCGGTGTGGTTGATCTACAACATTCCCAACTTTCTCGAAAGCTCATTCAATCTTTGGATGCGTCGTCGAGTCTGGCTGTTAACTATCACTACACCAGTGCAAGCGAAGCAAAAAATGCGATGATTGAAGGCGATATCTACGCTTACGCGGTCATCCCATCTAAGTTCGATCAGGATATTCTCCAACACCGCCAACCTCAACTTTCTGTCTTTTACAACAGTCAGTACATTTTGGTAGCGAAATTGATCAACTCTGCCGTTGCGCAAGCACAAGGCTATTTCGACGCTCAGGTTGAAGTAATGAGCAACTTGGCTAAGGGTAACACCACAACGTTAGCAGCGGCTGGTCAGGCTGTACCCGTGTCGACACAAATAACCGCATTATTTAACCGTAACAATAACTACGCACAATTTTTGGTAACGGCTATCGTGCCAGCCATTTGGCAAATATGTATTGTAGTAAGCACTATCTTGATTCTTACCTCGCACTTTCGCATTTATGGTGGAAAGAATGGCTTTGCGTTTTTGGGCGAAAAGCCATACGCCAAGCTCACTTCCCTATTAAGTCAGTACATTCCGGTCTTTATGGCGCAAGGTGCGTTGTTCTTGTATTGGTTTTATTCCGTGCTTGATTGGCCAATGGAAGGCAGTTTTGTGGTTATGCTACTAGCACAATTGGCGACGGTTATCGCCTGTATCATTATGGGATCGTTGTTCTTCTTCTTGTCGATGGATCCTGCACGTGCGATGAGTTTTGCTGGCGCGTTTACGGCTCCAAGCTTCGCGTTCATGGGAATTACATTCCCAGTTTCTGACATGAACACGCTCGCTTATGCATGGCGCTCATTATTGCCGATTACCCATTACATTGAAGTACAAGTGAGTCAAGCAAGCTATGGAACATCGGCCGCACAATCTTTAAGCTCGCTATGGCCTATGATTGGCTACGTTGTGCCCCTGCTCATTACCGCAGCCTTGATGGGTAAACATCGAACAGCTTCATCAACACGCCAAGCGAAGGAGGCGGTATGACATTGTGGCAACTGATTAAAGCGGAACTTAAGGCCGTTCTAACCAATCCAGTCGTTACGTTGACCGTGTTTGGTGGTGTCGTATTTTACTCGTTTTTATACCCTTTGCCTTATGCACAACAAACGCCTCGTGAACAACCAATCGCGATTGTTAATATAGATGGTAGTCAGACGAGTTTAAAGCTGGAACGTATGGTTGATGCCACCCCACAAGTCAACGTAGTCACTCGACTTCATACGATTGCTGATGCAAAGCAAGCATTTTTACAACGAGAGATCACCGGTTTTTTAGTCATACCGGAACACTTTTACAAAGACCTAATGCTAGGTAAAAGCCCGACTCTAGCCTACGCTGCTGACGCCTCGTATTTTCTCGTGTACGGAACCGTGGTAGAAGGATTGGCCCAAGCGGGAGGCACATTAGGGGCCCAAGTGAAAGTCAGTAAAATGGTGATAGATGGTGTGCCCATGAGTATGGCTAGCCATAATTACTCTGCTATTAAGCTTAATATGAAACCGACGTTCAACCCAACCATGGGTTACATCGAATACGTAGTGCCAGCAGTATTTGTTCTGATTTTACAACAAACGTTGATCATGGCGGTTGGATTACAAACGGGAACACAGCGTCATGGTCGTGGCTACTGGTCTCAAGTATCAACGGGATCGCTGCTGCTTGTGAGAACGTTAGTATTTGTGGCAATTTATTATTTACTCGGCGCCTATTATTTTGGTTTTAGCTTCGAACGTTTAAACGTAAACCATATCGCCAATGTGAGCGAACTACTTACCATGTTGTTCCCGTTCTTTTTAGGTTGTTGCGGACTAGGCTTCTGGCTAGGTTACTTATTACCTCGGCGTGAACTTGTCACCTTAGTCGTCCTCGTGAGCTCTATGCCGCTCATTTTCTTGGCGGGTTTTATTTGGCCGATTGAAGCCATTCCTGCTCCCCTACTATGGATTGCTGATTTAAGCCCAAGTACATGGGCGATCAAAGCGTTCTTAGCGCTAAACCAAATGGGGGCAACCTGGCAACAAGTCGCTCCACATTGGACAGCACTTTGGGCACTAACCGTGCTTTGGGGTAGCGTTGCGTACTGGATTGCTAAGCGCAATAACAAGCCAGTTGTAACAGAAAGTCTAAGTTGATTTCTCTCTACAGCTCAAAGAGATAATCACAAATCAAAAACCTGATGGACGATCTGAGGGGCGAAGTATCGCCCCTTTTTTATTGGCGATGTTAGCCAACGTGATTGGAAAGTTCGTTTAGCATGCTTCAGCCTCTCTAAATGGCACCTTCGGAACAATCCTATAACCTTATCGACAAATAGTTGATTTTTTGGAAGCATTGTTTATGTCACATGTTGTAACATTGCTTACCTAACGTATTGTAACAAGAGAGAATTGGATGTCTAAAGCGGAATCATCTTCCAGAAAGTTAAGCTTTATTATTATTGGCCTCGTTTTTGTGGTTTGGCTATATAGCTTATGGGCTGATCGAGTAACACCAATCACTGGCACCGCTCGGATTCATTCTTATCTTGTCCGCATTACTCCAGAGGTTTCGGGGAACCTAACTGAAATCCATGTTCGTAATAATCAAGTCGTCAATGCTGGTGATGTGCTTTTCGAAATTGATCCAAGAGATTATCAAATTAATCTGCGTTCAGCCGAAGCAAACTTAGCCATTGCTGGCCAAAACATTGGAGCCAACACCGCGGCTGTTGAAGTGGCACAAGCTAAGGTCATTGAATCACTCGCAGCTCGTGACAACGCAAAAGAACAAGCAGCTCGCGTAACCGAGCTCGCCGCAAAAGGGGTATTGAGTAAATCTGAGCTAGACAACGCCATCGAAGCTAAAGCACGAGCTCAAGCCACATTAGAGGCAGCAGAAGCGTCCTTAGCTCAAGCCAAGCATAATCTTGGCCCCGAAGGGCAAGATAATCCCCAGATTCTCGCAGCTATAGCAAATCTAGAAAAAGCGCAACTCGACTTACAACGAACGAAAGTGATTGCTCCATCAAAGGGGATCGTTTCTAACTTACAACTCACTGTTGGGCAAAAAGCGACGACTGGCTCACCTCTTGTCACTTTCATTGATCCGAGAGGCGTGTGGGTATCAGCGCTTGTTCGCGAAAACTCACTCGAGCATGTTCGTGCGGGACAAAAAACAAAGATTGTGTTGGATGCTTTACCTGGCAGAGTGTTTCAAGGGCGAGTAGAAAGCATTGGTTGGGGCACTGGTGGCAGTAACGACGTCGATCCGACAACTGGCTTTTTGGTTGCAGACAATAATTCCTTAAACGCACAGCGCTATCCTGTAAATATTGTTTTTGAAGGCGGAGATATTCCCGAAAACGTACGTTATGGTTCGAAAGCAACGGTCGCCTTTTTAACTGAGCAAAGTACCTTTGGAGAGTGTCTGGCGTCTCTCTGGATGAGAGTGTTGAGTATCTGGACTTATGTTTCATAGTTCAGCAAACCCAATCATTAGATTGGTTTTCACTCCGATTCTTTTACTGTTTTACTTACAGTATTCAGGTGCGCCTACTCCCTTTATCGCGCCAATATTCGTTGTGATTTTTCTAACACTGATGCCATCTAAACCCCCGTTCAACATGATGTTGAAATTGCTGGTAATACTCTCACTACTCAGCTTTGGCATCGTAACTTTAGCAGGAGCGCTCATGAGCTCCCCTAGTGGCTTCTTACTGTTTACTTGGTCACTTCTCTGTTGGAGTTATTACCGAAGTCATCGCGATCCCAAAGACATCGTTTCGACACTCACTTTGATTGTTGTATTGATTATCGTGGTCACAAGCCAACAAATGGGGTTGTCGCTTGAGGGGTTGCCATGGGTCTTATTTACTAACTTCATTGTTGCGTTGGTTGCCACATATATTAGCTTTTGGTTATTCCCTGGGGACGAAAAAGATATACAACCAGACCAAACCACTCTTGATGGTGCAGACGAACATATCGGGCTTATCGTCTTTAAAGCAACCGCATTGTGTGTTGTTTTGTACGCGCTAATATCATCTGGAAGCTCTCAAACGCTATTGATCGCAATAACATTTGGCAGCATGATTAAGCACCCAATTAATCAAGACAGTCATTCCTTTGGGCGGTATCGAATTATCACTACAAGCCTAGGGATCTTGTTTACTATTCCATGCATGCTTGCAGTAGCCACAGGTGCACCTACTTACGTTGTACTTGGCGTTACCATCTTTTGTGGCCTGCAACTAGCGTGTTTTGCAATACGTCGACAGACACACTTAACCATCTATCAATTGCTTTTTACTAACTTCACTGTGCTGACTTACCAGATTATTAACAATACGGGCATCGAATCATTTTCTGCTCAAATGACTCGATTCGTCTCTATTTCTATCGCTATAGTTCTAGGGGTACTGGTTCTCAATTTATTTAGATCAGAGCAAGAGGTGAAATAACTGCAGCCTCTCTTTCTTAAACTAACAGCGGCTGAGCGATATGAGCTTTCTCATTGAACGAAGATTGAATAAATAAAAAAAGCATCGATCTTATACTCACATACAGAGGATTACTCCCTCCCAATAACCATTAACGTCCAATCAGAAGAAAAGCATTTTTCAAGTAAAAAAACAAGACTCGAATTGAGTCTTGTTTATAAATGTGGTCTGGATGAATACGGTTATGGCGTCGCTTTAAAATCGCGGATTAGCTTCTCCCGATACGCCGTAACAACCCTCATGATAGAGTCTTTTACATCCCCTATTTGCTTAGAGGGTTGACACCAAAGGCCAAAACCAAACTTAAAGCCTTCTAGTAATTCACAGACTTCAACGGGCTCTATATCATTATTAGAAAATTCGGAATGAGCCAGCGTTCTAGGAAGAATCGCCCACCCTAGCCCTGCTTCAACCATTTTTACAACAAGAGCCAACTGATCGACTTCTTCATGATTCGAACTGACGATAACTTTTTCACCCATTCCTTCTTCAATGAAAGATCGCAACACAAATTGCTTGCTATTCCTCAACGCAGTTAACACTTGGTCGGGTGCCATAGAAGCCAGTTCACCACCTTTCTGGACAAAGGGAACAAATTCAAAGTGACCTAAAAACGTCGAGTCTAGACTGTGTATTGCACGGCTATCATGCACATTGACAATACCGAACTGGTACTCACCAGTCGCTAAACCTTCTTTGATCTCGTTACGGTTACGAACAAAAAAGTTAACTCGCATCATCGGAAAATCTGCCGCTAATTGAACACGAAGTAACACCAGCAAACGATGTGGGATGGCACTAGAATAGGCAATGCTGACACTCTCTAAGCCACCATGAGCAAGGCTCAATGCGACTTTGTCAAACGTACGGGCTTGTTCAATTGTTTGCTTTGCATAGTGGTAAAGAAGGCGAGCATCTTCAGTGGGTTCTACGGAACGGCCAACCCGATTAAACAAGCTCACAGCAAGTAAATCTTCTAAATTCGTAATAACCTGCCCGATGGTTGTTCTGTGCTTATTCAATTTTACAGCAGCCTTGCTAAACGAAAGCTCCTCGTAAACAGCAACGAATGCCAATAGTTGTTCAAGACTAAAATTCATAGGTTTTCTTATATCTTAGGGCTACATGGATAAACTATCACAAGTTATTGAGAATGCTAGCTCGAAAGAGCGACGGTTAACCCGAGGCTTTTATCTTCATCATTAGATACGTAGTTATTCCGCACGTAAATGCGAAAACTTATCGCACTCACACTCCCCTTAAAGCACGTTCGACATTAGACGTAACTCATTACGAACTCTCTAAAAAATACATTGATGGATTTGATCCTACAAAAGCGATTATTACATTTGTAGGATTTCTCTTATCTTTGCATTCATCAAATAAATAGAGAAAAGCACTATGAACTCAATGCCACATGAGCTTGTGTGGGGTGAAGTTTACTTCCCCCCCTTGTTGCTGGTTATTGCATTGGCTTACATTCTCACCATTTTGGTTGGAACCGTTGCAACAAAATTAGGGGTACACAAATACGTTGCGTTTCCAGCACTTGCTGAGCTGAGCCTAATTGTGATTTTTACTGGCGTTATTGGTCGATTCATAACCATCTTTTGAGGCAAATTCCGTGATAAAACGTTATCTAATCACATTTTTATTACTGTGTTCCGCTGGCACTGTGATTTTCAGTTACTACCAATCATACTCAAACAATCCTTGGACTAGAGATGGTCATGTCAGCGCGTACATTGTGTCTATAACGCCCCGTGTAACCGGGCAAGTCATCAAGGTGTATGTTGAAGACAACTCCCAAGTTAATGCGGGCGACTTACTGTTTGAGATTGACCCAAGCATTTATAAAGCGTCTTACCACAAAGCCCAGGCGGCTCAAAAGCAAGCCATTGCGTTGTTAGCGAAAGCCAAAAATGAAGAACAACGTGCACTGGAACTAGAAAAGCGTACACCTGGCGCGGTATCGGTGCTGACGTTGAACAATTTGAACAACGCCGTAGAGACAGCAATCGCAAACGTGGAGCTGGCGAAAGCAAACGTCGAAGAAGCAAAACTGAACCTTGATTACACCAAGGTGTACGCTCCAACAAATGGTTACATCACCAATTTTAATCTGCGCACCGGCTCCCAAGTTGTCGCAAACTCACCAGTTGTAGCATTAATTGATGAAGACAGCTTTTGGATCGAAGGCTATTTCAAAGAAACGGATTTAGTTGGTGTTGATCCACAAGATAAAGCATACGTAACCTTAATGATGCACGACGAAATGGTGCTAGAAGGCAAAATCAAGAGCATTGGTTACGGCATCGCGAAGCAAGACGGTAGTACAGGTAACGACCTTCTGCCTAATGTGAACCCTAACTTTCAGTGGATACGCTTAGCTCAACGCATTCCAATTAAAGTGAAATTAGACAACTTACCAAAAGATTTTCAACTACGCGTCGGTATGACGGCATCCATCAAAATCATCAAACAATAAATGCGGTGAAATGTATGTTCAATGCCTCAACCAAAGAAGCAATTAAAGCTGCACTGTCTATCGTTATCGCAATCTGCCTCGCCTTATGGTTTCAATGGGAGAAACCCTATTGGGCAGCGATCGCCGTCGCGGTAATGGCATTAAATGAAAGCTTCGCTCACTCGATAAACAAAGGTCATAATCGCCTAGTGGGAACCCTACTGGGCATTGGCTATGCCTTTTTCCTCATCACGGCATTTTCTCAAGATCGCTTTTTGTTCCTGACTTTTTTTACCCTATTTTTAGGTGTATGCATTTTCATGTCGAGCGACGAAAAGTACGGTTATGTGTTCTCCATAGGCTTTGCTGTGTGCTCTATCATCGCTTGTATGGGAGGGTTTGATAGTCAAGTGACGTTCCATTTCGCAGTACTTCGAATGCAGGAAACTATTCTTGGCATCATTACCTTCTCCGTTGTTTATCGTTTGGTTTGGCCAGTGAATACTGAAGAGAATTTCATTCAACGCTTTGAGAGCAGCCGTGAGGTGTTGCTTAAAGCTATGGACAAACCAAATGACATTGATATTGATGCCCTTGAAACCAACACAACAAACATTGAGAAGATGTGCCAACTACTGGGATTACCGCTCACGGGCAGTTACCACCTCAAAGAACATCGAAAACTGTGGCATCAGCGCCTCGAAGAGATGAAACGTATTCAAGAACGATTACTTGAACAAGTGGAAAAGCCTCACTGTGATGATATTGACTGGAAACCTGTGGCTCAAAACCTGACGCTATTTGATATCGCTCAGCCAACCACGCATCTAATTGGTCGTACCTTATTGACAGAACAAGTGAAACAGAAAACATCTTGGCATCGTGAACACCGGACTTTCATACAGCACTTGAAAGAAGACCGCAGAAAGGTTTTGCAAGGCCTATCGATGTTTATCACCTCATTATTGGTTTGGATTTATCTCCCTGTACCTGGTGGGTTTATCTTCCCTATGTTGGCCGGTGTCTTTTCATCAATAGTACCTACAATGCCTCCTAGCGTTGTTAAAGATGCCTTCTTTGGCGTTTTGGGAACAGGTTCAGTGATACTGCTGCAATACATCTTCTTGATGCCCATGATGACTGAGCTATGGCAACTAGGGTTATTTTATTTCATCAATATTATTTTGATTTGGGAGGTATTTTCTACACCACAGCTGATGATCCATAGAGTCTTAGGCGTCAATTTATTGGTGGTATTAACCTCAGGCGCACTTAACTTGACCCCGGAGTATCGTATCGAAACACCTTTACTCATGCTGGTAAACATCATGCTCATTTTGATGATCGCCAAGTTATTTAATGACCTGTTTCATCCCCGCGTAACCGCTTAAACAAGTAATTAAACTTAATAAGGAAATGCTTTGAACAATGCTTAGATCAAATTACATAATGGCAAATAACACCGCCCGAAAAGGTAAAAATTAAAGACCAAACCAACACACTTTGAACAGGAAACATATGAAATATCAGCGGTGGGAATACTTTAATATCACGAAATGAGAATAATATTTGAGGTTGAAGATCCCAACATGTAGCTAAAGATGCGCCTCTTTTGAGCCGAGGATGCTTGATCAAATACTCAGCATAGGATGAATAAACCGTCCACAACCCTAACAGCCCAAATAACTCGATGATAGAAATAACTTCCAGACTAAATGGCAATAGTGAAGGCCCACCAATGAGTAAGATAATTGCGAAGATCCACATCTTATTTTTCATTACACATCCTTGTTGCTGATTTACGCTTATGTATTACCAATAACAACACCAAGTAAAAGCTGTTGGCCATAAAAACGCAACCCAACGTTGAACTTTTCATGTCAAGCGCTGGGTTGTGTTTTTTTAAGTACTTTTAAATGTAAAATCAGTCAGTTAAACTAGATCGAAGGACAGTTTCCTTTTTCTGCCATGTCTACTTTTAGTACTTCTGCTTTACCTTTGCTTTCGTCCACGAGTTCTACGCCCGCACCACCAACAAATACACCCATTTTAATGTATTGATTAACGAAATAATTACGGCCCTCTTCCGTTAAGATAGTTAAGTGATTTTCAGAAAACTCAGACTCTGTACTTACTTGATGTTCTTTATTGCCTTCGACCTCATGGTAGAAGAATACACCAGGAGCTGTTTCACCAATACACTCCCCATCGACGTAAACATACTTTTTAAGCGCTGCTCCGACAAAAGCATCTTCTCGATAAATGTAAATCCCTGCGTTCCCCTTTTGAGGTGCTTCAAATGATTTCATTTGATTTGATACTGTCGAATCAACAGTAGGAACAGAAGCACAACCTGACAAACCCAAAAGGAATGCGGAACACAGAATTACTTTATTTTTCATGTTATTAACCTAGCTACGATAAAATCGCGCCAACCATACTATAAATAAATGCGTTCACTTATTGGTATTTTTGAAATTTGTGATTCAACCTATGCAATAGCACTCATCTAACGTATGGATTGAGCAAACATTAGCCATATAATAATCACGAGAATAAAATGCCCTGTATCTAACGATCACTAAATGCCACTTTACTCGCTAGACTGATAAGTAGAATACCTGAAACACCTTCAAGAGTTCTTGAATAACGCTGAGAGTGTGGACGACTAAATACCCAATTACCCACAGAGGCGTACAAAACGTTACATGTCGTCGCAAGTACGCTGAACAGCAAGCCAAGTACTAATAATTGCATTGATGTTGAGCTTGCAGACGTATCAATAAATTGAGGCAGAAACGAGAGAAAGAATAGCGCTACTTTTGGATTCAAGACGCTGACGATAACCCCCTGAACAAACACATTTTTATTATTATCAACATTTTTGTTTTCAACGATTTTATTTTCTCCACGCCACATGGACAGTAATGACTGAACACCTAAATAAACTAGGTAAGCGGCCCCTAACCATTTAACAACGCTAAAAGCCAAAGATGAACTCAGAATTATTGCTGACAAACCTAAACATGCCGCTAGTGTATGAAAAAAGTAACCAACACCAAGCCCCAGAGCCGCTTTCAGCCCAGCAGATAATTTACCTTTCATTGTATTGGAAACAATATAAATTACATCAGGTCCAGGAATCATGTTGATAGCGAGACAAGCGACAACAAATAATAATAGTGAGTTTGAATCCATTCTTTTCTCCAAATTAACGTCTTGCGGGATAACATTTCATCGAACTACAAGTAATGCAACGTCTAGGTTCCCGTTGGTTATCAAGGCGTTGACCGTAGTTCATTAACGTGCCTGCCATCGCAGGCCCGGGGCTAGCTATAGCTGATACGACAATCAGTGGATAATTTATCCTTCCATTTTTACTATAAGCTTCCACACGGAGTTTTATCAACGCTTATCGCGGAATGCCCTATTTAATCTACATCAGAAGCGTAATCCTGATTAAAACGCCAAGTGTCACGAATCAAGCTTGAGTTCTCTGGTATTTTACTGCTCCAAAATAACATCAAATCCACCATAAATGAGACGCTTTCCATCAAACGGCATTGGGTTATTCTCAGGACTCATTCGAGGATCCCCCATGATCCGCTGCCACCCTGAGTCTCTAACTTCTTTTGAAGGCCAGACTACCCATGAAAACACAACGGTTTCGTTGCTTTCAGCTTTAACTGCCATGGGAAATGATGTGATCTCACCGTCTGGTACTTCACTTCCCCACGTCTCAATAACCTTTAATGCCCCAAACTCCCTAAACATTTCTGCTGCAATTTTTGCGTGTGCGATATACTTTTCTTTATTCGCTGTCGGTACTGCAGCGACAAACCCATCAATGTATGACATAAGTAAACTCCTTTCATTGGAGTTATAACCATAGCTCAATAAAAAGTATGCACATGATGCCAAATCATAGAAGCAGGTACGTAATACAGCTTGAGAGCTACATTCCTAGCTTGGACTTTATATGCATATTTGAAAGGTATGTGTTTGGATCAAGCTTGGTTAGCATATTTATAATCTCCAAAACACTCGAATACTCAATACGTTCCTCTTCAGTATGCCCGATCCCACCTATTGTAAAGTGAGTAAAGCGGTAATCACGATAAACGTTTTGAAGCTGGCTAGAAATATCTTTGAGTAATCTTTTACTGAGGCTGAATGCAGGGTACTCACTATTTTCTGAAAGCTCTGCTGTAGATCCAATAGATACAATATTGCATTTATCGTTAAGTGAACCTAAAGCGTTAAGTTCATTGACTAAATTAAGATACCCAATCGGGCCAACATTCATAAACTCAATCAGTTCGTTTGTTGTCAATTTTGAAGACTCTCCCCACATCGACGCCAAATAAACTATGATGTCAAACTTTACACCTTTGAAGCACGTGTAATCTGGTTTTTTCTCCGGACTAACATCAATACGAACAGAAACTACTCCATCCTCAACTAGCTTTGATCTAGAAATAGTATAAGTTTCTGTACCCTGTAAGTTCGTAGCCAAGAACCTTCCTAGACCCTTGCTACCTCCAACAATTAAAATCTGCATAACCCTATTCCTTGGTTAAAGTTGTCTTTCATATTGTCCGCCAAACTGTTAGGCATCACTTTAACGTTTCTATTGTTTGCCTCTGGCCCTACTTAGTTCTATCTTCAATTTCATCGAATGGTTCAACTGAAATACGCTCTGCAATTTCACTCATCTTCTTCATTTTTTCTGGGTTACTAGTTCCCCAAAACCGCTCCCAGTCTTCGCGTGTTCGCCACTTCGCAATAGTTAAAACCTTTTCCGGTACATCGTAAGAACGAAGCATAAAACTACCAAACGCCCCATCTACTGACTGATGAATTGAATCTGTCGTCGTACGCCATATATTTTGAAACTCATCCATTTTTTCACTTGGCACACGCCATTCATACACAACTCTAAACATAACACTTCCATTAAAATTTCTAGATTTAATACGGCAAAGTATCAAGAACACTAAGCCAGGTTAATAGATGAATAAAGCAACATAGTAGAGCGTAGAGCCACCTGAAAAACAAAGCGTAAACGCTCTAAATCACTCCGAGGCGATTAGTCATGCACACATTCAAAGATTTCATATTTTCCCCAATGTGAGGCTTGAACTCTTTCCTGATGTTGTTTAAAAGAGGCTTTGTCGACGAACTCCTCATAGACATCAAAACGAAAAGGATTAGTCGAGCTTTGAGTCACAAGAAAAGTAAGGTAGCCCGGCTCTTCTAACGTGAGCCTTTTGTGAGTTATTAACTCATGCTTTACTAATTCTAAATCCTTTTCCGGAACTAAAATAAAGCCTTTCAATGCTACCTTCGACATATCATCCTCCCGCCCCTATCGTGTAGCGTTTCGCTAAGAAACAGCCAACACGCCCTCAATCTCAACCATCATATCGCAAATGTGAATCTCACCACGAACTAAAATGCCACGTGTTAGGAATCTATTTCGAATGCCCTATCGACTTACGAGCATAAGGTTATCTCAACCCTTTCTTTGCCTTTACCGATGTTCTTGCGTTTTAGTTGAATTTGGCCGACTTCTGATGTGCGCTTTAAATGAGTGCCACCGCAAGGTACTTGCGCAAACCCATCCACTCTCCAATACCTTCTTTCACTCTCTTGATCGGAAAAGTCACTAATAATAACTGAATCAGAGTTAATCAAATCTTGCACATCAGTTTCAATTGCTTTCAATAACGGACCAATACTTTCAGACCACTCGAAATCTATGCGGCTCTTATTTTCAGAAATATGCGCGCCTATCTTAACAATGCCTTCTCGACGCTGATAAAACATCTCGAGCACCACTTCGGCAGCAAAGTGTAGCTTCATTAAGGCGTATCTACGCTTCCAATCAATACACGTAGTTACAGCGTCACCAAGAGTAAAATTTGGAGAGGATTCCAATGTGTAAATAAGTCGAACACCTAACTTTTGAGCAATCAAAACCGGAATACCATTAATCGTTCCTTTATCACTCTCTTGTCCTCCAGACTCCGCAAAGAAGATAGTCTGGTCCAATTCAACTTTATTTCCGTCTACATTGGTCACTCTTGAGTTAAGTTCTGTTTGGTAGGGATTAACCCAAAATAATTTCTCGCTCATGCTGCTATCCTTGCAGTAAGTCCTATCCTTGATAGTACATTCAGTGACCACTAAGTCAATTCAAGAAACCTCACCGTCAAGTGTAAGGCTGTGTATAGAGCACGAGCAGGCTAGACCTATTAGATGCTTTTAAGGCCGGATACTAAACGCTGTCCAGAGGGTTAGCTAACAACCCATAAATTGCGGAATCTGATACTACTCCATTCACTTCCCAACGCTGCCTTAGGAAACCTTCCTTTATAAAACCTAACCGTTCCAAGACTTTACCTGAAGAAGCATTGTCTGGATCTATCTCAGCCTCGATTCGACGTAGATTCAGTGTTTTGAATGCGTGTTCGATTAATGCAGTTCCCGCCTCTAATACAATGCCTTTACCCCAGAAATTACGACTCACGCCAAAGCCAATTTCTGCGCGCCTAGACTCTTTCACGTGATTAAACAGCATTATCTTTCCTAGAAGTTGGCCATTGCTCTTTAGGAAGATGCCTAGTGTCACTTCTGTATTGCTATTCATGGCCTGTGCACTCTTGGCTATAAATGTCCGCGCTTCTTCAATTGAAACCCAAGGGCCAGTGTTCCAATATTTCATGACCTCATGGTCTGAGAATATGCCAAACAGTTCGCTTGCATCATCTTCAACTAGCTCTCTTAGAATTAATCGTTCCGTTTCAATCTTAGTTACTAACATTTTTTGGCCAGCCTTTTGATTTGTTATTGGTGAATAAAAACCAACTAAAGTGTGATATACGTAATACAAATGCTCTCGTATAACACTTTTTAATAAGCTCAACGCATAGTAAAAGCGCCACTTGTCACGATTCTCAATTGAAGCAATTTTTAGGCCTTCAAGTGCTTCAACAAGTAACCTTTGAACGCATCATAGTTTGGAATGAGTTGATAACGAGTCCTAAGTTCGGACTCAAAATAGGCCATATACTTTATTGCTTCATTTGGCGAAGTTTTACTTAGAAGCAAAGGAAGCAGTCGTATACGAGTGGAATAACTGAACACGGGCCAGACTTTTACATCTTCGCTTTTTAAACTCTCGATAACCCGCTTTCTATCTCTTAGTTTTTCTAACTCAATAGGTAGTAACTGTTTTACCATATAAGCGAAAGCTATAGGACTAATTGCGTCGGTATATGAATTACCAGTGATACTGCTCAACATGCGAGAAACACCACCAATACAACGCATTTCTCTAGGTAAGACCTTTTCTATATCTTTGTATTTAACCCCGAAGGAAGGGTTCAAAACAGTAAGCCCAAAGTTTAAGTGAAACCATTCGACATCGACCTTACCCACCTTGCGCTCCCATACTCCTCTAGATTTGATAAACTTGAAACCGCTCGGGGCTAAAACCTTATCAATCTCCAAAATGAAAGCTTCGGAATGCTCTTTATTCATAATTACGTACTGATTCTGATTGCCTAACACCGAATTGAGGTGTGAGCAAGGCCACCACCTAAGCGAAGCTGTTCCACCCTGAAAACAAAGCCCGACTTGAACCCAAACCCCCAGCGCTGTCAATTTTTAAACAAGCTAGTGAACTACCACCACTGTTCTCACTAACTTATCACCGAGCCGTTGCCTCTTTTTACCAAGAATGAAAATTGAGTCAATAAAACCGAAGAATGGAGTAATAATATTTCTAAAAAGTGACTGAAAAATATTGCACCTTTTACCCGTTCTTGCACTTATAACTGCAATGCCCAAAAGTTTTTTGCCCACACTTTGACCATTTGGGAAACTATCAGAAAAAAGGTAATACGATACAGCCGCTGTTACTGCTGTAGCGCGAACAAGTTCCTTTTCAATACCGATTTCTAAGCCGCCCCACAAAACGAGTGTAAAAATGCTAAAACTGACAAAAAAGTCAATCATTTGTCCAACACACCTAATTCCCGGACTAGCCAAAACGTAATTTTCTAGAGTAAAGTTTTCTACATTTTTCATTTTAAAATTTGGACTAACAATTGTTTATTTGTGGACTAACGTTATGGGTTGAATAACATCCCCACCAAACCTAATCCATAGTGCCGTAAAGCAGGTCAAACCTAAAGAGCCAAGCATTTTTCTCCCTTTTAAATACTTTACTACACTCGCTCTAAAGGCTGGATTGGTAATATTTCAACATCTCTTCTTGATTAAGCGCTTTATTTTCTAACTTTTGTTGATCTTTAAAGATTTGAGCTAATGAAGGGAGAATTGAGCGATTGACTTTATAGTCATCAGACCAAAGTTTCCCTCTCATCACAGCTTTCGCACAATGAAAGTACATACTCTCGATGACTATTTTGATAACAACCTTAGGATCTTTACTTCCATCGGGGCAAGCAGATATCAATTTGGAGTCTGTGTGAATACTTGCAATTCCTTTAATACGGAGTACTTCATCAATACCATTTACCATCAATAACAACCCAACTTTGGGGTTACTAATGATATTTTTTAGACTATCTATACGATTATTCCCCGAGCTATCAGGGAGCAACAATGTTGATTCATCTAAAACTTTTACGAAGCCAGGCTCCCCTCCTTTCGGAGAGAGATCGGTATAGCCTTGTGTATCGGCGGTACTTAGAACTGCAAAATGGCAATTATTAA
Organism: Vibrio antiquarius; assembly: GCF_000024825.1. NCBI lineage: Bacteria > Pseudomonadati > Pseudomonadota > Gammaproteobacteria > Vibrionales > Vibrionaceae > Vibrio > Vibrio antiquarius. The sequence goes on along the minus strand of NC_013456.1, from coordinate 1,860,006 downwards.
TTAATGTAATCGCATGAACATCCAGGGCAGGCAACGCTTTATTTTTAGCTCTCGCACTTGGCTCTGCGTAAATTTCTTTTAACTGCTCTATTGTTTTAATTTCACTCATTCAATGTTGTCCCTTCACTATCGTATAATGCTTTGCTTGGAAGTAAGCAGAACTCTGACTTCTGCATAGCCACTTAACCTAACGCAAAGTAAAAATGCTACGCGTGCAAATTATCTCTTCAACGCTTTGTTATCTAACGACTTAAATTAAAGCCTTTCACTGAATTCCCCACACTGCTTACACTTGTAACCATGCTTGTAAAAGAACAATGGAAAACCCAGTAAAATAAAGACTAAGAAAGCTGGACGCTTACCTTTTGTAAATGTATATAGCTCTTTACTACCACAGTTAGGGCAAACATCTTTTCCTACATCAACGGCAAGTTCATTTTCTAATGATTCTGAGAAATCACTGCTAAGTATTTGTTTCGCGTCTTCTGCATCACTTTCGGCCACCATCAGACGAACGCCACCCATTGCATTTGAATAAAGCCACTGAGTATTCACCGTGTGCTCGTCAGCAATGTGGCTTTCTATTCCGACACTATCTAGGCTTGCTCTCGCAATATGAGCTTCATGAGGAAAAGAAAACCTTGCTACTACAATCACATATTACTCCTTGTGGAAAAACGCTCTCGTAAGGTATAAGCTACGCGAATTGAAAATGCCACGTGTAGCGTTTCTTTTCAAACAGTTTATTAACCCACTACAGACTAGTACATATACCCTAACCAATCTATATGACCAACAGCCCAAATTTTGCCGCTGATAGGTTTAACATATAAATCATCGACTTGCTCTATAGCAACACCGTAATTTTTATGTTCATGAACTCGCAACCAAGAACTTAGAGAGTTAAGGCGCACATAACCATTAGCCACATAAAAACGATCCAAATCGGAGACTAAAATGATGAAGTCGACATCTTTAGTTGACGCATACTCGCTGAGTTGAGACAACATTGTTGTGCCAATACCTTGCCTTTGAAGTGTGCTCTCGACACAAAAGTCACTCACACCTAATACTTTATAAATTTCATCACCAACGCGAACAGCTCTGTAGTCTAATCCCATATAACCAACTAACTGGTCACCTTCGTACTTCAGAACTCTCATATGCGGGAGTTGCTTATAGTAAGAACGAGCAACCTGATGTTCAGGAAACGACTTGTTTCTCAGAGCCTCAATTGCATTATGCTGCGCTTTAGATAACTCGATTTCTGGGTAAATATCCATATTTGACCTTTGAGGGCTAATGACCTGTTAAAGGGTGATCAACACAATACCGAAACTCCCGCATACCGCCTTAATCACTGAGCTCAACGCATAGTTAAAATGCCACGCATAGCGAATCTATCTTAAACGCTATGTTATGCGCGTGGTTAATACATATCTACATAACCGTCCAACTTGCGAATTACCCCAATCCAACGCTCGATATTTGGGTAAGTTTCTAGGTTAAAACCACCCTCATCTGCGACATGGGTATAAGCATACAGTGCGATATCAGCAATAGAAATATTATCACCAACTAAGAACTTAGTTTTTGACAGCTGTAGTTCCATGATTTGTAATGCTTTATGGCCACCTGATTGTAGTGATTTATATTCTTCTAGACGGTGCTCCGGCATACCTTGATACTTCTGAATAAAACGCGCTACTGCAATATAAGGCTCATGTGAGTATTGCTCAAAGAAAAGCCATTCGTACATTTTTGCTTTTTGATAACTGTCCTTAGATAGATAAGGCGTATCTTCTGCAAAGTACCCCAATATTGCATTGGACTCACAGAGTACTCGACCGTCATCTAAAACGACTGTCGGGATTTTACCATTTGGATTGAGGGCTAAAAATTCTGTTGTTTTAGTCTCGTTATCTAAGATATTAACGTGTTTCCATTGGTGCTCAATGCCAAGGAATGACAATAGTAATTTTACTTTTAAGCAGTTACCTGACTGCAAATCTCCATATACAACCATTACACTCTCCATGTTTCAATTCGTAAAGCGCATAACGCGCAGTTAAGGCATGAACTACGCTACCACCCAAACTAAACGATTGTGCCTAAAACACGAAACCCAACCTTGAACTGAAAATGCCAAGCGTTGGGAGTCACTCTAAAATGCTTTGTTAGCTGGCTACTAGCACTGGCTTAATCTATCACGCTCACCTTTATAACCTCCAACCTTTCAACAAGTGCGTCAGCCATTAACTTTAACTTATCCGGCTGTTTTATAGAGTAGGATTTCATTGTTGCTAATACATCAACTCTTAACTTTTCTAACCGATTCGCCTCATTGCCTGTATGGTCTGTGAACACCATCCCTTCTAGCTCACTTAACCATTTGTCAAAAGACTCCGGGTTTTCAGATAGTAAAAGTAAAGTATTCTGAGGCTCAACTTTTAGTGCAACCAACAATAAGGGAGAAACTTCTCCCGAAATAGCTCCGTCTCTACGTTTCCAAATTTCTACCAAAGAAAAAAGCGTAGGAACTATTTTCGAACCGCCTTTTTTTTCAAGGTTTGATTCAATAGATTTGTAGTTTTCTATCATCCAGTTATGTAAGAGACTTACTTCTGGCGTCTTAGCATACAGTAGTCCTGAACAAAAAACAGACACAATTAAGATTGCCATATTCCTTATCATCATTGCTGCTCCAACTGATTAGATATATTTATGGTAATTTTTTTGTAGCTCGCGATTTCAGCAAAAATTTCTTTCAGAGCCGATTTACTATTACCTACATAGTAATGAGATTTAGCCACACTCCCCCACGTTTTACCAGGCATCAAACACCCAAGAGTGTCTTTGTGATAATTTCCGGCATGGATTAGAATAAACGTTCTCCCTGGAACATTTTGTAATTCATATACATTAGGATACTTCGGTGAGCTATAAGGCAATAATTTGTAAGCCCCTGCCTTGATCCTTTTATCGGATCCTTCAGTTATCGAGTCTGGTCCTGCGGGCTCCAATACAAACCAACTTTTACTTACTCCCTCAATCGTCAACTTACCTAAAGTTGTCTCTCCCATTTGATTTGTTCGCTTTAGATTTAGTTTAACTTCATCTAGTTTTTTCATTGCTCTTATCCTAGCTATCAAATCAATGAAATTAACAGAAGAGTATTGTTACAACAGATCCGTTTCATCATTAATAGAGACATCGCTAACTTAAATGAAATTGAGCATTAAGTTTTTTACACCAACTTTAGTGTAGACAGCTAACGCCGCGTTAAGGGACGCTGGCACACGATACAGAAGTGAGCACATAACACCCTAACAAATTGAAAATGCCACGTGTGCCAAGTCCCTCTTAAACGCTTTGTTAGGTAATACTTTTACCAAGATCTCAACAAAGTTATGGACGCTGATTCAACTTTATTTTCAGATATGTCGACAACAAAGAAATCTGTATGAACTGCGACTAAATTATTATTCGAGTCGTAGCCGCCAATTACCGGATAGAAACCATCTCCCCCCCCCTGAATGGAAAAGAATAAGGTTCTTATCGCTATTAGGCAGCTGTATGTTTGCAAGCCCTTCACGTATTAGTGTTTTTCTGTTCGTTTGATTGAACCAGCAGTCATCTCTACCATTGTCAAAAAGTCCTTCATACCAACAATCTTCCTCGGGCATTACGCATACTAAAAATGCCACGCGTGCTGAATCACTCTTAAATTGTTTGTTATGTGCGAACTAGTCGCATTGGAACAAACCTTACGCCATTAACGTTTTGCTCACCTTCTGTGGCAACAAAACCTTGAGAATCATAAAACTTTTGCGCGTTAACAGACGATCTCAATCTTACTTCACTGGACTCAGTAAGCGATAACAATTTATCTAGCAATAGTTTGCCTAACCCTTTGTTTTGAAAGTTAGTATCAATGAACAGATGAGTAATGCAATCATTTTCTCTCAACGCAGCAAAACCAATGACTTTGTTATTTTCTATCAGCTTAAGGTTTTGAAACTTTGATTTATCAAATGTAGTTTCAACATCAGACCGCACTTTTGAAGAAAACAACGCCTGCCCTTCATTGCTGAAATGAGGAAGGATATTTTTGTCGACAACGCGCTTAACCAAATCAACAACTTGGTTAAGGTCAGATTCTTGAGTTTCTTCGATTCTCACGTTTATCTCTCTAGCACATAACGCCCAATTAACGTGTGAGCAGCGCATACACTGAACTTGAATACTGCGCCGTAAACACTAAATTCAACCCGAAGTGAGAGCGCCAAGCGTTGCGAATCACTGTTGAATTGTTTGTTATGTTTTACCACAAGCTACTGACTTAATTGAGAAAGAACTGATATTTCTCACTAGTTTTCTGAGCTAAACCACAAGGCAAGAACCAACTTGGCCACCAAAGGCGATTAACCTAAAACCAGTAATTCCACTTCCCTGCCCAATGAGGCAACCCGCCCAAGAAACAACAAGCGCCCTATCTTTCCAACCAAAGCGCAAAACAATCTTGAATTGCTGAGGCAACTGCCAAGCTGAAATGCTGCTTGGTAATGAACCTGAAAGCGACTTTGAGCCAGTTCAACAAGAAGCCGACCGCCACGACCTGACAATGAAGCAACCCGTGAACATTGGCATGTTTTACGGCCTGAATGATTCAAGAACTTAGACCGACAATGCGGATTTGCTGAGTCTACTAGGGACAAACTGCCGAAGGGACAAAGAACTAAAGCCTAAGAACTTTAAATCTTTGAATTTAAAGTAAACATAACGCCCTGTTAAGGTGTGAGCAACGCAATACCGATGTTGCTACAGCCACCTTAATCACTAAAACCAACGCATAGTAAAAATGCCACGCGTTGCGAATCACTCTTAAACAGTTTGTTATATGCATTCTCGAAGCTTGCACAACAAGGCTTCACCACATATCTCACCAGTAAAGATAACCTCAAGAGACATAGTATAATTTTCTTTTACTAAACCAGCCTTAAACTCTATTAGTGAGACTATTTTCCAGAAACGATGAAGCAATTCTGTTATTAGCCCTGTGTTAAAGGGATAAAAGTCGAGCTTTTCTGTCTTGTGATCATTGTGAGACAACACTTTGTTTCGGTAGTCCTTTAGATTTGAGTCTTGGTACTGAGTAATCGCCAAACCTATTTCGTCCGCAATTTCGGTGTCACCTTGTAAACCAAGCTCATTATCTAAATGTGCGAATGATAGATTTTTGCTACCCATAGTTTTCGCTGGATCAAGAAGCCTTGAGATGGACATGTAGATTGAATCTATTAAGCACTGTTGAAAGCGATGAAATACTAGAGCTCCTGATGAATTTAGAACCTTTACATTCTCTTTATCAGAAAACAGTTGGTTATACTGCGTCAAATCAGAGTTTAAATGAGTTAGTTTTTCCTTGATTCGAACTAAGTCACGCTTCAATTCTTGTTTACTTTGGTTCATTTTTTCCTCTTAAGCATATAACGCCCAATCAAGGGGTGAACAACGCTACCACCCTACCTAAAGCATTGTGCCATAAACACTAAATTTGAAGTAGAAGCAAAAATGCCAAGCGTTGTGAATCCCTCTTAAATTGCTTGTTAGGCTTGTAGCTCCAGCAACTGCTCAGCCCCAGAGCTTTTCACGACTTCAAAGCCCAATTTCAAATACAGTTGCTTAGCTGGATTCGTTTCAATCACGCTTAACCCAACCTTAGATTTCGTTGTTTCCGCTTTAGCAATTAGGTCAAGAATTAGCTTACTGACTATTTTCAAACCTTGAAAATCAGGAGAGATCTGAATTTGAACCAAATACCAATAGTTAAGTTCTTCGGTGTATGTGGCTTTGAACAACCCAATAGGCTTACCATCCAATTCAACGATTTGCGCATGAGGAAACTCAAAGCGTATTCGCTTTTCATATTCTTCGGTACTCGTTGGCATACCTGCTTCTTCTAGATACTGCCTCATCGTTTTATCACGTAATGACAGCAAGAAGGGAATATCTGTCTCGCCCGCCCGTCTAAGGGAAATATCCATGCTTCCTCCAAAAGCCTAACGCCGCATTAAGGGGAGAATGTAAAATTAATAAATATATAGATTTCATAAACTTAACAGAATATGCGAGCAAAAATCAATCATTCATGTAGCTAATATGTATCAGACAAATTGTATGCTCCAGGTACTAGCAGGAACATTCAAAACTTAGATTTGGACCCAAAAGAGCTACGGTATTAAATCTAGTTCCGGCGATTTACATTAGAAAAATATACAAAAACCTTGTAAATAATTCTTTTTCTAAGAGCGTCCATATTTAACATCTTAATATCACTAAGATGATAGTCAGTGTTCTACGATTCTTGCTAACCTACTTAACTAGCGTCCAAGTTCACTACATTACCTTCACCGAACCACTCAAGAGCAGTTTCGATTGTTTTCGGCGTTGGGTTTGGAAAAAAGACAGCAAGCTTTTCTTTCGCACGTGTACAGCACACGTAGAAAATCTTCTCAGACCTTTGCCTAACACTGTCAGTTCCATTCTTTTCAAACAAATACTTAAAATTATATTGATTCCACTGACCATTATCTAACACAACTAACACATTAGAGAACTCTGAACCTTTTGTTTTATGCTGCGTAGAGAACGTAAGAAAACCCTCAAGATAGTTAAATACGTTACGAAACTCTTGATACTTAACGTCGCAAACTTGTGTGTACACGTAATGCCTATCTGAAATAAACTTATCCAGCTTATCATCTTTAATGACTAAACCTAAATTATGAGCAAGTTCGATAACTTTACCAATGGATATATCTTCACCTAACTTAAAATCTTGAATTGCGGCATTTAGTTTTACTTTGTCTTTCACTGATATTATTGAGTAATCTGTAGCCTTAATAAACTGGTTAAATTTTTTGGAGTCGTAAAGACGAATACAGTTCTCAATCTTAAACAAATGTTTGATTAGATCATCTCTATTAGAGCTGGGCTTACTATCGTCGCCTACATAGTTTTTTTTGTCATCAAGTAACTGATCTTTATCGACATACAACTTGCTAATGTGATCATATGGAAGCGATTTGGCGATCTCAAAATATTTTAGGTTATTATCAATATAAGCTTGTTGAGTTGGAGTAGGATTAGGGTTCCCAACATGCTCTAATACTTGAGCAAATGTTTTTCCTGAAGAATCGTATTCAGGTTCGGTTTCAACCAGAGCTTTCCTTACTTTAGTCCTTAAATATTCAAGGATTTTATCTTTATCATAGATACGCATCAACTCAGGAAAATTGGCTTTATTTGCGATTAAGTTATGAGTAAGATTTAGCTCTTTTACTGACTCAGCACAATTAAAGTCCCAACCCAAGTGTTGTCTTACAGCTTCTAAACTATTGCTAGTAGAATACAAGAACTTAATCTCACCCTGTTTTACCTCTCCAGCCTCATCCATATTTGGAGCATATTTGTCATCTGAAGGTTGTTGCTTGAGCCCATCGGTTCTTATTTTGTTTGCTAAGCATATGACTTTTCTAGGGTTTCTACGATTTTGCGTTTTGAATACTTCATATACTATTGGTCGCTCTGACTTGGTATATATATCCAGATCTCCGACACTCCCATCGTATATTGACTGCATTGAATCACCAAAGAAACCAACGACATTAGGCCTCTCTGACTTTTCCATATATTCAAGCAGAATCTTAACTACTATTGGATCTGTATCCTGATATTCATCTACAAAAATAAATGGATATCTATCCTTTACAATTGAGCATAGCCTTTCATACTTTTCAAACATTTTAGCAGCAAGAACAATCACTTGATCATGTGATATTATTCCATTTGCTATCTTCACATATTCTTTATATTTTATAAGTTCACAATCATCAAAAAAATCATCTTCGACCAGCTCCTCGCCTGGATTCTTTATTAATAACTGTTCAGGTTCATTAATTAGCTCAATTAATGTTTCCTTGATTTCCGATTGAAAGTTTTTAATGTTGTTCCATAGGAAATCATGAATAGTTGAAACATAAAGATTATCGTGTAAAACCCTGTCTTCAATTTCGGCAACAGCCGAGTTGGTATAAGTAATACAGGCAATATTAAGCGAAGGACTATCATTAATTACAGCTTTTAACACTTCAACTAATGAGTACGTTTTTCCACTTCCAGCGCCACCACTAAGTAAGAAGTGTTTTTTATCCTTTATTAACTTAAATGCTTCTATCGATTCATCTGATATTTTATTTAAATCTAGTTCTGCTGTAGCCATAGTAGCCCTTCCTTGATATACAACGGCACATTCCAGTTTGAAAATTCAATTTCTCTTGAATCACCTTCTGACTCAACTCCATCAGAAGTTGAAGTTTTACTATTTAGTAAAACTTCAATTGCTAGAGAAGGCTTGCTATTAACAGCCTTTTCAGCAAATTCAAAAACATCGATATCACCAGCTTGATATTTATCATAATGCTTCTTAGTCAAAGATGGGAATGCATCATGCCCAATATTTAGAAGTTCATTATTAATATGGAAAAAAGCATCCTCAAAACTTCTCGCAAGGTAACTATTTTCTTCTACTTGATAGACAATTTTAATTAGTCCATCTTGATCTTGCTCCCATAATTTTTTCTCAGGGCATTTACTTAAACTTTTGCCACTAAAACTCAAGGTTTTATAGAAATCCAACTCCTTTGTTCCAAAGAAAAATTCTAACGAAGAATTTGAAGTTTGAGATGCGCCAGTTTCGTTAGGACGACACTTCTCCCTTTTTGTTTTAGTTGGATCATCATCCTTGGGAACTTCTTTATTACTATCGATATCAGTAATAATTAGCGACTTAAGACCAATAAAATCTATGAATTTTTCAAATGTTTGAGAGTGAGCCCCAACCTCGATCATTGAAATGTTTTGAGATAATAGCGGCTGCATATTATCAACTTCATTCTCTTGATCTATTTTCTTCATCATTGCAGGTAAAATAACCCGCTCAGTATCGCCTTCTATAAAAATTGCTTTATCTGCAAAAAACAACTCAGCTCGATTCAGGGTTAAATATTGTTTCAAAAAACGATATGACTGTTTAAGCTCTGCATCTTTTTCAGGATCTTCTTTAGAGCTATACTCCAGCTCTAAATCCTTTAGGTTCTTAGCCTGTACTTGATGAGATTGCGGCTCTTTTTTCAAATACTTAATATCATCAAAGCTGCTTTCTGATACGATGTGAGAGGAATGAGTAGTAATAATTGATTGTAAATGAATCTCTATACCGTCTTCTCTTATGCGATTTTCCTTTAGCAGTTTTTTAATATTTTTAATAAATACATACTGCATCTGTGGGTGGGTATGTGCTTCAGGCTCTTCAATAAAAAGTAAGTTAATCGTAGCGGGTTGTTCTTTAAGTGACTTTCTTAACCTACTCATCAGCATTTCAATCTCGAAAATCATACTGATTAAGTTCATGTACCCTAAACCATTGTAGTGTTCAGGAAGGTCATGGCTTTGGTGCTGATACATTACCGTGGTGTTACCTTCCAACAACTCTCGATGCTGTAGCGTAGATGCAACTTTGATAGTTGTATCTGTCGGGCTAATACCACCAAACCTGTTAACTTTCTCGATGACATCTTTAAACATGTTCTGATAGATGCCACTCAGCTTAGTATCCGTTTTACGCAGCTCTTTTTTAAACTCGTTCGACGCATCTACTTGTTCATCAGATTCATCGACTTGTTTATACAAACTTGATGTTTGGTTCGATAGAGTTTTATCATTTTGCTTATTTGTTACGCTTCTTTTCGCATTGATGAACTGAATTGACAAAATATCTTTTAGGTTAATATTTTCTTTATTCAAATCAATAAATTGACTTTCATCACCTTTCAGTAAACTTTTCTTTACCACTGGGCCAAAGTAATCAGAGAGGTTCTCTTTCAAGAATAAACGAGGACTATTTTCAAATTTTTCCGCGTCATTCTCATAAGCTGCTTTCAGGTCAACTATCTTATCAAATGCTATTTTGTACTCAAAGGAAAGGACTACATTGTCATCAACAGGATCTAGACTCATAATCAACGAACTAATCTTGGATAGGTCATCTGATTCACTGTATTTTATAAACAGTTTTAGCTGAATGCCCAAAGGAGAGTATTCTTCTTCATTTCCTATAGTTTGCTCACCAAGCAACACAGCCTCAATAGAAGACATTAAATCAACATTGAAGTCCTCATAGCTAATAGCTTTTTTGTCAGATTGTACGGCGAGTTTATCTAAGCAAGCTAACACTGAAGTCTTACCTGTATTGTTTTTACCTATAACTAGAGACAATTCGTCTTCTAAGTCTAAGGTAAAGCTTTTTAGTAATCTAAAATTTGAAATTTCAATTCGCGCTACTTTCATGCTTTATCTCTCTGCTTATATTCTGGAGAATTTTGGGTGACTATTAATGCGTTACCCTCTCAACCTCAACCTCAACCTAAATCAAAGATAAGCATTCTATTGCATTACCGGTCGCCAAGCAGTGATACAGATCCACTGTTCTCTTATGAATGTCGTATTCATTTACTTAGTTTGGAAAGTTCTGTTTACCAGAATGAGAGTGAGTTAATCCTCTAACTAAAAAGGGGCAAGACTTTGTTAAAGCACTAAGCTAGCTAATAGAGAACCCGAATAGGTCCGTTTTATTTGAAAATACATACATCAAGTGTTAGCTTAGTCTTATAGAGCTGAAGAGCTTGCCTTCCGTTTGGCGAACAACTTGTTGTTTTTTACTTGACTTAATCAACATTACTCAATGCTGTATCGTGGCGACGAGTAGATTACTAAACGGACTAATAACTCGTAACTCGTGCAGCGTGGAGCAATGCCATGCAATTAATCGTAAAAGCAGCTGTTTTAAATGCAGAGCAGTTCAAGCAATTCGCACACTCTCTCTATCGTTCCCACCTCCATGTTCGTGAACAGTTCAAGAGGCAACCGCGGATGGTCGCTTTGTTAAAAGCCAATGGCATCTGCAGTGACTCGTTCTTTAATACAGGGTTAAAGGTTTATGTCGATGTAGAGGAGCTATACGACTATTTCTCGTTAAATTCAAAGTCCATTAATGAAGCACTGTCTGACGCTAAATGCCAAATACAACAACATATTAATTCGGACAATTTACGTGCGCGCTTTAGGGTACAATATCCAAACTATGAACCCCAATACGACTTTAGGGAGTATCCAGAGCTACAAAACCTGATAGATTGCTCTGAGGGCGAACTCAAAGAGCGTGTAGTATCACTTATAGACAGAGAGCCATTTCATGCTATTTGTCCCAAGGCGGTTTACAATTATCTCCGAGAATTGCAAGAAGATGAATTAATGACGTCGATACACATGGCAACAGGTTGGTAAACCCCTAAATTTCTATTCTCTCTTCAGATTAGACTAATTTAGTCAATAGTAAGCCCTAAGGCATTTAATGATTATCATATCTAAACGTCTTGGGGTATTTTCTTGTCACGATTACTTTATTACCAAAATACAGTTATTCACAGAACTCCAAGTTAAAGAGCAAAGCGCACGCTTGAAGATACCTGCCACTGAAAGACTCTTGTGATGAACTGTTGACCTGCTAAGGCTACGCCTTTTAATGCTCGCATTAGCTCGCTCGCGCAGTACTGGCTGGTTTTGATAATCCCCGTATCTTTATCCACTGAAAACTCATAGTGTGGTTTAAACACCTGTTCTTTACGCTTGCTAAATACGCCGCCCATTTGTTGGGTAAACGTCTTCCAGTCGCCTTTATCTGCCGCTTCAATGATGGTCTTCGCGTGGTCAGGTAGGTCTTGAGTCTCTTTAAGACGTCTTAGCTCTCTCCATACAGTCACCGAACAGCCACCTAACTGTTGAAACTGACGAATACCCCAACACGATGCCCATGCATCAACACGTGCCGCCGCATCTAACGGGTCTTCTCCGTAAATGCCATCTTCTAGATCTGCGCCATCAATGTTCTTGGAAATGTATTTGGCGATGTAACCTGTTGCGCTCCCTTTTGATGGGTCTATCTTCACTTCAGTAAAGCGGTGTTGCTCTGCTCCCTTTTCATCTCCATCTTCTCGCATTGAGTATTCACGCATGGTTTGAGTCATCGTTTCATAGTCTTTCGCTTCGACAAACAGCAACAGGTGCCAATGTGGTGTACCATCATGCTGCGGCTCTGCTACACGAAAACCATAGAAACGAACACCTAAGCGATTCAGTTTTGAGCGGATAAGTTTCCATGTCTCATTAAGGTAGGATTGACCGTCTAATGGGGTGTAACCCTCCCACTTAGGGTTGATGTGTCCGGACTTTGAATAGCTTCTGTGGTACTTGGAGGGACAGGTTATGGTTAGAAATGTTGCTACATGACCTAGCTCATTGGCTAAGTCTTCAAACCCTCTTGCTCTTACCATTAACTCCCCTTTGCGTATCTTCGGGTCTGATACCCCTTTTTGCGATAGCTCAAGCAGTGAGAAGCTCTGTCCAAGCTCGTTGGTCGCGATGGTGTTTTCTAGGTACGCTTTTTGGTATGCCTTTTGATTGAGTCGAGCAATAAGCGTTGGCTGGGAGCAATATAGACTCTTTTGCTTATTAACTTGATTGAGATGATGCAGCACGGTCTCGATATTACGTCTTAACGCCTTCCTAAGCCCTCTCAACCACCAATTTTTGTGGCTGTAACGCGCCACCTCCCCTATCAGGGAATATTGTCCCTGATAGGGGGTTAAGCCTTTTCGAGTCACATAGTCTCGTAATGGTTGAAGCGCGGACTCATCATTAAGATAGCGGCGACGTCGGTCTAATACCTCTTGGGCAAGTTGCTTCGCTTTAGCTCTCAAGTCTTCTTCGGTTAGGTTTAACTCAATCTTATCGATTGGCAAAGATAAGTTCGCGGCGATAGTGTTGGTCGTGACTCTGAGATAAGTATTTCGCTCGAATTTCGTTGGCTGGCGCAGATATTCATTAAATAGTATACGTTGAATTTCGTCCGAAAACGGAGAAAGCCTTTGCTGAACAAAGGCTCTGTCATCTCGGTCAACACTCGAAAGGTTGATGGTCATCATAGGAGCGTTTTCCCCTTACTCGTTAAGGAAAACACATCCCAACGCAAACCAAAGTACTTCTGGCTCGCATATTCAATCAAGCCTTCTTTAACGAGCTTGTGAATGGTCTTTTGATGCAACTGAATAGGCAACCGCGACTTTGGCTGAACGTCGCCCTGAGTTGGACAGTAGTCTGAACACACTTGGAAAGTGCGTCCGGTCTTCATCCATTTGATGAGCATGATTTGCTCTTGAGTCAGATTAGCCATGAGCCGCACCTCCCTGACACAAATGCTCAAGCTTGGTGTGATTATCTAGCCATGCATCTAAATCTTCTTTTAAATAACGGACAGCGCGCCCAATTTTAATAAATGGAGGGGCGATAGTTCGGTTATTGCGCTGGCCTTCCATTCTCGCTTGTCTTAAGTAAGAGCGGCTCATGCCAATGTAAGTTGCGGTTTCTTGCTCAGTATAAGCGCGCTTTTCAACGTTTGAATCTGTCATTACGGTATCTCTTTGATGTGAAGTTGATACCACGGTAAACAGTCGTAAACGTCACCTGACGATTTGGTTGACGATACGGTTGACGCCTCCCCTCTACTTTTGCGACAGACTTAACATATTGATAGTTTCAAACGGATTTCTTGGTGTGATTGCAGGGATTGAATAGCGACGAAATCGTGTCTAACAGTTTTCTCAAAGACAACGACGGTTAGCTTCGGTTGAGCAACAGAGACTTTCAACCAAGAGGAGAGTTCTCAACGCTCATTAAGCATTAAAGTAGCACTTTAGGGAGTGCTACACAGCGGTTAAATCAACTGTTGCGATATTTTTATGAACCCTTTAAATACAAGGCTTCAATACAGTTTTGGTACTCAACATCATGTAGCAGAGATAACGTATTAAATCGTAGTCCAGTATGCGTAGAGAGTGACGGTTGACTGAGTCAGAAAAGTGCTGAAAACCGTGTGCCTTCATCACGCCAAGCTTTCAACACACATCCAACCGATAAGCCAACCGAATCGCAACCGAACTAGTCAGAATTCTCTCTTATCGCTTTTCTTACCAACGGGAGGTGTTTCTTACGAAAGGACTGATACCCCAAGCGGTTCTCGGTTCCTTTATTGTCCAACCAAAGAATACAATCTTTCATCACTTCTATGATGTAGCCGTCAATATCGAATTGCTTTTTAACCTCTTCCAGTGAGTCTTTCTTGATTAACTCCCACACCTTGGGCGCGTCTTGGTCACCGTAGGTTTCCAATACGCGATAAGCAATCTTTTCAATGGGGTGTGACAGCGCCACTTCATGTAGCCTTGAGCTACTTTGCTTTACTGACTCAACCGTGATTGCCGGTTGAATAGCACTGAGCCAGCGGTTGATGCCTTCAACCTCTACCCGCAGTTGCTCAGGGTTAATGAGTACGGGTTTAGCGTTTAAACGCACGGCTTGTGAGGTTGAATCGTTAATATTCAGGTTCAATAATGCGTCTTGGAGTTTCGAGTGCTTCTCATCTTCTTTTGGGTTCAAGAAAGCCGATGCGAACGTAGACACGACATTTTCAACGGTTGGCGTGGCACTGAGTTCGGCAATAGCACTGATGCGAGTGGTTGGAAGCTCAGGGCATTGTTTGGTGTATTGTAGATTTGTCTTTTGGATGTTTGGGAAAACATCATCCACTGACGACCAACCTGTGATTCGTTCCGGCTCTATCGCCAAGAGCACTGAGATTTCAGTGGGCTTCATTAGACGGATAATTCGCGCGGCATCTTTCGATTTGAGTTGAACCATACCCTGATAATCAAACACGGCATACACAACTGTTTGGCTGTCTCTCTTGCCATAGGCGCCAAGGCGTTTCGCTTCAACATAGGCAAACAAGGTTAACTGATTGTCCTCTATGGCCGCCATCACATCGCCTTGTGTGGCACTGGTTTTCTCAGGTATCTCACTCAATCGAATAAATCGACGGGTTAACTGCTCCATGAATCGCCTTTTGTCTTCTTGCTAGTGAGGCAATTTAAACACTAAACTGAGTCTTGGCTTACTCTAGCCGCCAGTAAGCCAACTGTTTTTCAGCGCGGTTCACAACACTAACCAATCAGGTTCACCGCCGATGCTTTGTGTTCTGGTGCTAAGTGGGCATAGCGCAACGTCATCTTTAAATCGGCATGACCAAGAAGCTCCCGAACGGTATTCAAATCCACCGCTGCCATGACAAGCTTGCTGGCGAAGTGATGGCATAAGTCGTGAAAACGGAAGTTCTGAATATTGGCGTCTTTCAGTAATTGCTCCCATTGATATTGGTAGGTATCAATCGGCTTTCCATTTGAGGTAAACACGAGCCCACTTTCCTCACTATAGTTCTGAGCCTTCCAATCGTTCAGCATGGAGAAAACGGTATCGTTTAAAGGAATGGTTCGGCGTTTCTTAGACTTCGCATTTGCTGAGGTAATGGTGAGATAACGATTTTCGAAGTTAATGTGCTCCCAACATAATGACAGCATTTCACCCTTTCGCATGCCCGTATTAATCGCCATCACGATTAAAGGCTCTAAATAATCCGCATACCGCAGCTTGGGCACTTCCTGACGATGGGCTTGCTTCTGATTTTCCCTCAGGCGAATGTCACGCACTTTCAAGGAGTCTAATAACGCTGTTTCTTCTGCCGTAGACAGATAACGAATACGCTGATCATCTTCTTTGACTATCTTCACACTACTGAGCGTATGAGAATCAATGAAGTCCCATTCAACAGCTCGGTTAAACGCGGCTTTCAAGCGATTGTAGGCGTATGAAATGGTTGATGATGCCCTACCCAACTTGCGCTTTTCAGACACCCATTGTTGAACGTCCCAAGCCGTAATTTCAGACATGGGTTTATGAGCTAAATGCTTGAAGCTGCTTTTTATGCACATAAAGGATTGTTTGGCTGTTTTAGGGTTTAGAGCCTGTAAGTAACTCTCGTAATGTTCATCAAGAAATCGTTCTAGGGTCAGTGTCTTTCTTAACGCTTCACGTTTGGCTTCAAAACGCGTTTCCTGAACATCTTGTCCACCTGCGACAAGACCTGCTTTTTCTTTTGCTAAATCTCGGGCTTGAGCAGGCGTTAAAGAAGTTGCTGCACCTAAGAGGTAGTTTCTCTGCTTCCCATTCAGGCGATAGTAAAAGTAGTATTTGATGATGCCTTTGGGGGAGATACGAGCGTGAAAACCGCTGATCTCAGTGTCGTTCAAACGCTTGTCATCGACCTTAAAACTCTTGATTGAGGTATTGGTAATCTTTTGCTTGATAGCCATCGTAATTTCATCCGTGTAGCTTTTATGTAGCAAAATGATTGTATAAGGATGGCTAAAAAAGAACAGGGATGAACAAACAAATCATACTTAAATCATTGTTTTACATGGCACTACGAGTCATATTTGTTCATTGTGGTTCACAGAGAAATACTACCAAAACACAGCATTAAGGTGTGAGCAACGCTCACACACAACTTAAACATTGCACCCTAAACGCGAAACCCAACGATGAAATGCAAAATGCCAAGCGTTGGGAACCGCTCTTAAATGCTTTGTTAGCACGCAATTTACACAACTAATCTTTGTTTACGTTGTTTGATTCCTGTTTGTCAGGATTTGAACGAACATAATCTTCACCATTTACATTCACTACGTGATGATCAGGGTGCTTTCCTGCGTTAACCTCATCAACAAGCGTTTCTCGGCTAACTACTCCTCGACCTTGAATTGTATATGAGTCATTTTCACCATGCTCGCCATCGTTATTGCCACGTATATTTTTAGCCATAAATCCCCCAGTGATTACATGTGAACCTAATTTCACAATATTAGAATTGACTAAGTAGAGAATTAATTCAAATTATTGGTGTAGAAGTTTGTGTGCTAACGCCGCGTTAAGTGGTGAACAACGCAACCACTAAACCTAAGCCATTGTACCTTAAACACTTAATTCAACTGGAAGTAAAATCGCCAAGCGTTGTGAATCCGCCTTAAACGCTTTGTTATATTGATGCCGCCAAAACCAATTTATTGATTTAACTGGGATGCGAACAACAGTAGCGAAAAAATAGCAAAGCTGTACCTGAGATCATTTCTTAGTTTTATCAACCTCTTATTATTCAGTTGATCCAGATCTTTACCGAAAAGCATCGGGACAAATAAGAACATACCAAAATGGAACACTACGAACGGTGGAGCCCCTCTAGAACGCCAATGCTCATGCTCCATTTCATTCCATTAATCATAAAAACTCTTGCTGGATTTTATGAGCGGAAACATTGAAACCAACACCGCACAAACCATCAGAGTGTTAAATAACTCACCCATTTTAATCCCTGAACTTGAAAAACAATATAACGCCGCGTTAAGTAGTGAGCAACGCTACCACTGAACCTAAAACATACCACCTTAAACACGAAACCCAACGATAGAATAAAAAATGCCAAGCGTTGGGAATCTGTCTTAAACGCTTTGTTATAGCGCATCTTCCGACGCGCGCATTACCGACAATACTTTCGATAGTACGCTTGGAATACCCGTACCTTTTAAGTAATTAATACTCGTATTTCGACTTGTGGTTTCATCAAACAATTCGTGAAACGAGCTTTGTTTTTCAATGACAACAGCAGGCAACTCATAACCATCTTCGTTGAATTGGTCTGCTGTAATATCAATGATATAGCCATTGCACACCAACCATGCATGGGACTGGTTGAAATTTTCACCTAGCCCACTGCCACAGACATATTCACTGTCTAAGTTGTGGTACTGCAATAAATACAAGCCTAATAAATCTGTGGCATCTCCACAGCAACCATTTGGAAAGCCAGAAGAGTGATAAAAGCTAGTCATGCTATGAAAGTCTGATTTCTCAAAACTAGCCAAAATATCTCTAATTTGATGAATCTCTTTCTTCACTTCTATATTCAAACTAAACTCCAATATTGCCTAGCGCTATAACGCACAATTAAGGTGTGAAGCACGCGACCACTTCACTCAACTTGACCACCGTAAACACAAAACTCAACCCAAACCAAAAATGCCAAGCGTGCTGAATCACTCTTAAATTGTTTGTTAAGCATTATTTTGAGAAGCCATCGTTGAATTGTTGGTGGATCTTTGACAGTTCAATCTCTTCTAGAGGCACATCTGCGCCGGGCATTGCATTACCCTTATAATTTATATTTCCATACGGAAAAACATATGGATTTTCTTCGGTAATTTCAGAAAGATTGATGTCAATTAACAGCTTTGATTTTGGACATCTCGTACTTCGAAAACCATTGCCATTTACATAGGGCATCTTTTTGATTGCTTGAGCCAGTATATTGTTAGAACAACGTAAAAACTCACTATTAACAAATATGTACGACTGGTTTTCTAAAGTTTCTCTGCCAACAAAAGCTATAAAACTGATGTTTTTGTACAGTTCATTGAACTCAAAGACAACAGGGCGATTAAGCCCAAGTTGCTCAATATCATTAAACTGACATTTTCCACTGGATAATAAATCGAGCAGCTCTAATGTAGTTATCGATAACTGGAAAGCTCCAAGGTTATGCATTGTATTCTTGTGATGTTCAGGAACGCGTCCCTATTACAAGCATACTTCTTGTTGATTTTTATTAATTTTCTTTTGACACCCTGAATCAACGGCTTCACTTGCTTACTTAACTCTACAGAGCGAGTTTGCCCGACTGACATTTTAGACTGTATGCGAGCTATTTCTTTATCGAGTTCAATTTCTGTCTTAGTTAACAAACCACCTTTCGGACCGCTAACGTCGACAAACAATATGTCTTCAAGAGAGTCATTTACATCGTCTGAGATTACATAATCAGGAGTATGATAGCTCTCAAGTTGTGACATTTTTCGAAGAGAAAGGTAACGGCTGTTTCCTCCATTTTTTATCTCCTCCTCATAACGTTCTATATCTGAGTCTTTTAATCTAAATTTCTTTAGCAAGTATTCACCTGCAAACTCTTCACTATTCATTGAAACCTCATGTTGAGCAAACACCATAATGCTTAACGCCGCATTAAGGGGTGAACACCACCACCACCTAACCTAAACCATTGTGCCGTAAACACTTAAGCTAATTCAAACCAAAACTGCCAAGCGTTGTGAATCCCTCTTGAATGCTTTGTTAGTTGCCAAACCTAAAGCTTTGATTTGAAGTTAGTTACCGCTTTGCCAACACTTGCTTTACGTATGTTGGGAAACTCAAATCAGGCGTAGTTTCAAAACGTTTGTCACTGAAACCACTTGGAACACGCAACGCCGTAGAAAACGAACTGACAACATCAAAAGACCTTTTGGAGAAACAATGCCACAAAGCTGACTTTCAACAAGTAAATCGGCTTCTGAAACGGCAAACCAAACTAAGAAAAGATCGAAGCTCAATTCCGCGAGCCATGAGCCCGAAGTTCAAAGTGCAGAATCGAGCAAAGCACACGAACGATTAGACCTAAACACTCTGTTTTAGCTGCGATTTTCTCGTTGGCAACTAACGCCCTGTTAAGGTGTGAGCAACGCAATACCGAAGCCTCCGCATACCACTTTAAACACTAAAACCAACGCATAGTAAAAATGCCACGCGTTGCGAATCACTCTTAAACAGTTTGTTATGAGGTGCGCTCTCACTGATGTTCAACTAGTCCCATTTTTTCCGCCGTAGCTAAAACATTAAAAGGGCCACTAATTTCACTAGACAAAACTTCAACTTGACGCAGGTCTAAATGCTGAATTTTTGAATCACTTGGCTTTTCAAAATAGATAAAGCCTTTTAAGATTCCATTTAAAGTGGTGATGTCTGCCTCATCTAATACAGTTTTGAGATTACTAGCTTCGGCTTGAGTGCACTCATAGTCCTTAAGAAAATTAATGTATAGGAAAACTTTTCTCTTATCGTCAATGCTCAAGCTTTCAAACCATTCAGATTTAGGGAAATCTAATACTGTTTGTTTACCAATTTTGTCACATTCTTGCCATTTATCATCCCATATTTTCAAGTAACTCAGCTTATCGACTTTTGCTGAGCAGCCAACTAGAAGCAGAAGTAATAGATAAATTAGTCCTTTTTTCATCATAAATCTCTAAGCTAAATAGCGACGCCTCATAACGCCGCGTTAAGTGGTGAACAACGCGACCACCTAAACTAAACTATTGTGCCGTAAACACTAAAGCCGAATCAAACTGAGAATGCCAAGCGTTGTGAATCCGTCTTAAACGCTTTGTTATGGCGCAACTCTCAACGATGGCCACCGAACTAGCCACCCTTTTGAATTTACGCGATTTTCAAAGGCTTCCCGTTGCCTTTTAGGATTATACGTGACCCAGTAACTATATAGGGATTCAAACCCAAAAGCAGCAACACATTCATATTGGTTTCGCCCAATTTGCCGAATTGCTACCGCTGTTTCTTTTTCAGGCCAGTAACTCATTGCGTCAACTGAACTTTTATAAGGATTGTCACCATTACGCTTGTGCATTATAGCTTGGTTACGTACTTGCCAGTTAAGCTGTGGCATACAGGCTTTTAGTTGTGCTTCATACTCCAAATAGGTATTGGTGTTAGATTCGCTTGGGTCAAAGTAGATTACATCCACATCATTCAAGGGAGTAGATACTTTGAAACCATGCAGTGAGTCCCAAACTAAATTTCGAACGAAACCTGCTGCTATATAGCACTGCGGCAAACCTAACTCTGAAACACAATTGAGTGCCTCAACTCTGATTGGATCTTGTTTAACTAGTTCTACGATCTTATCCATTTTCGCCCTGCGCCATAACGCCCTGTTAAGGTGTGAGCAACGCAATGCCGAAGCTTCCGCATACCACCTTAAACATTTAAACCAACGCATAGTGAAAATGCCACGCGTTGCGAATCACTCTTAAACAGTTTGTTAGTCGCGAGGCACCGAGCGACAATTTTAAGCCGAACTAAACTTTGCGAACAACAAACTTTATGTGCTTTGATGCATTTAAGTCAGGCGCAGTCTCAAAGCAGCTACTCAATGAAACCACTTGGAACATAAAACGTCGTAGAAAACGGATTGACAACACAAAAAAGCGCTTTTGGAAAACCAATCTAACAGTGCGGACTTTCAACAAAGCCACTGAAACCACGTGGAACTTACCACACCAGAGAAGACGACTTTTCAGCGAGTAGATCTGCTTTTGAACCAACAAACTCACCGGGCAGAGTTGCAACCAAGAACAGACGCTCGATCGCCCTGTTCTGTCAGCACCAAAGAACAAAAAACCGCTTGGACACTTACACAACTTTGGACTTAGAACAGCTGAAATTGAGTTTTGACCATCGACGACGCACCTGCGTATCAAACGATCATCAGCCAAATTTTAATCTTAGAAACGTGATTTTGATTGCTAGCTTTTTCCGGCGACTAACGCCGCGTTAAGTGGTGAACAACGCCAACCACCAAACCTAAACCATTGTACCTTAAACACAAAACCTGACTGGAACTGAAACCGCCAAGCGTTGTGAATCCGCCTTAAACGCCTTGTTAGGCGAAGTTTCCCACCAGTGTTTAAGTTGGTTTGAAAGCAGATTACCCGAAACCGCATAAGCAACCAAACACCCACTGATTTTTTGTGATTCAAGAATCACAAATGACACTATGTTTCAGCCAAGGTTCCAACAACCACGAAATGCGAATTTGCAGCGACTAAGTAGCTTTTTAACCTGAGAAACCAACAGCTACAAGCTAATAGCAAAAACGAAAACTACGATTGACTTGCCGTTGCCACTTTTTGAGCTAGTGAAACTCACCACCAACCTGTGCCAAAAGCCAATGAGGCAACCCACGAGCTTTGCATGTTTTACGGCAGAAGAGATTCAAGAATTTGAGCCGACAATGTTGAATTGCCGACATAGAAAACGAATGCTCAAAGAAAACTAAGAAGATGAGAACAAAGAACTTTCCTGCCCGTCGCCTAACGCCCTGTTAAGGTGTGAGCAACGCAATACCGATGCCGCCGCATACCACCTTAAACACTAAAACCAACGCATAGTAAAAATGCCACGCGTTGCGAATCACTCTTAAACAGTTTGTTATAAAGATGACTAAACGCTCTCACGCATAGGTAAATCACGTAGCTCTCTATTAATAATTTTGGTCGATATATAAGGAGCACCTTGGAACAACATGGCGAAACTGACTAATACCGTGAAACAAGAGACGATTAAACTTGGGTAATTTGGCGACGTAACTATTTGAGATATGCTGTAAGCAAACCATATTATCCCTCCAATAAAACCCGGCAAACCTAGCCCCAAATTATAATATGCATATAGTTTATCAAATTTATCGATAGCAATTTGAAAGTTCTCTTTATGAACATCTTTGAGATTGGGAAGTAATCGGCTACAACGAATTATATGCTTAAACGAAACCCGAGTGCCAATGATGTCGCTAAGATCTAACATACCGTTTAAGAGTACACGACTAACTCTCACGCCATGAGTAAGATAAAAAGTTTCTATCTCAACCTCCGAATGCAAATGACGCTTTAGCCTTTCATCTAAACTTTCAATTGATACTGAACGCTCCAATGAATCTAAGCGGCGTTTTCTATGGGTTGAATACGTAGAAAGAATCTTTTCAAAGTTAATGACGATTGATATAGCAATAAACAGAAAAACATAACCATAATCTCCTGCATCAAGGTAAGCCATTATTGTTTCTGTCACTTAACGTATTCCTCTATCTTTATAACGCCGCGTTAAGTGGTGAACAACGCAGACCACCACACTTAAACCATTGTGCCGTAAACACTAAAGCTGAATCAAACCGAAAATGCCAAGCGTTGTGAATCCGTCTTAAACGCTTTGTTAGCCTAAGCAAACTGAAATTCCCCACCATGCTCTTCCATTATAAATGAAAGGTCTGCGCGGCATTTTGAAATATTTCTTGGATGATTCCTTGTACCCCATACCACTGCTGAGACAACTGGTAATCAGAATGTATTGTGTCATCAGAAAAATCGACGCCGCCCAAGTGCGCAGCTCTGGCTAAACCAAAGAGTAAATCAAAAGTAATGGGCTCACCTAAACGATGCGCTAACTTGTTTCTGATACGATTCATTTCGATCAAAAAATCAGCCATTGATTGCCAAATTAAACCGCGATTTAGAGCTAAGCTAACCTTACTAGGAAAACTCATATTGAATGGATTTATCTTCTCACTATCGTCAAGCTTCAGCTCGATTAATTGAACTAATACTGACTCAAGAATAGATGACCTGTTAGATATGCCCCTAACTCAACGTTATTGAATAATCCTAGAATGTGCTCAAGATCTGGTGTTTCTCTATCTTCCCAAATGTTATCTGTCATATAGACTCACTTATTATTGGATTAGGCTAACGCCCTGTTAAGGTGTGAGCAACGCAATACCAAAGCCGCTGCATACCACCTTAAACACTAAACGTAACGCATAGTAAAAATGCCACGCGTTGCGAATCACTCTTAAACAGTTTGTTATGTTTTACCACAAATACATGATTTACTTGAGAAAGAACTGCTATTTCTGACTGGTTTTCTGAGCTAAACCACAAGGCAAGAACCGACTTGCCCCCCAAAGGCGACCAACCCAAAACCAGTAAGTCCACTTCCCTGCCCAATGAGGCAACCCGACCGAGTTACAACAAGCGCCCTTTCTTCCCAACCAAAGCGTAAGACAATGTTCAATTGCCGAGGCAACTGCCAAGCTGAAATGCTAATTGGCTAAGAACCTAAAAAATACTTTAAGCCAGTTAAACCAGAAGCCAACCGCCACGACCTGACAATGAAGCAACCCACGAACATTGGCATGTTTTACGGGCAGAGAGATTCAAGAACTTAGACCGATAATGCGGATTTGCTGAGTCTACTAGGGACGAATTGCCAGAGGGACAAAGAACTAGATCCTAAGACCTTTAAGCCTTTGAAATACAAGTAAACATAACGCCCTGTTAAGGGGTGAGCAACGCTAACTACCCAACCTAAACATTTGCACCGTAAACACTTTTACCAAATTTAGCATTAAACCGCCAAGCGTTGGGAATCCCTCTTGAACAGTTTGTTAGTTGCCAGACCCAAGGCTTTGATTTGAGGTTCATTACCGCTTTGCCAACACGACCTCTACGTATTTTGTAAAACTCAAATCAGGCGCAGTTTCAAAGCGCTTATTGCTGAAACCACTTGGAACATACTACGCGGCAGAAAACGGGCTAAAAACACCAAAAATCACTTTTGGACAGACAAATTCACAGAGCTAACTTGCAACAAGTAAATCGGTTTCTGAAACAGAAAACCCAAGCACGATTTTCACAAACCCAGATGGCTAGAAATTGAAATACGAAAAACCAGCCAAAAACACACGGGCATTAGCCCTAAATATTTTGTTTTAGCTGCGTTTATCTCGTTGGCAACTAACGCCCTGTTAAGGGGTGAGCAACGCAATACCGAAGCTGCCGCAAACCACCTTAATCACTAAAATCAACGCATAGTAAAAATGCCACGCGTTGCGAATCCCTCTTGAACAGTTTGTTAGGCGACATTTCTACGTTTAACTTCTTTCTCATACGAAGACTCGTTGTATAGCCAAATAGCCCAAAATGCGAAAAACATCCCGATCGTGTAAATTGAGTAATTAAGAGCATTATCCGATAAGAAAATCGTAATGCTTGCCGCATCAGAAGATGGATACAGGAAAATAACATTAAAAATCATGTACAAAATGGCTGTGACGAAAGTTGTTCTGAAAAGCCAATTTAAACATCCTTTCTTTCGCGATTTTTGCCAATTATCAAATGCTTTACCATTCATTAACCCCCTCCTTTTCCGTTAACTGAAGCTAGATGCACGCCAAGATACTATCACTACTCTATCGTTTATCTCATGTCGCCTAACGCCGCATTAAGGTGTGAGCAACGCTACCACGAAACTAAACCTTACCACCGTAAACACAAAACCCAACGATGGAATGAAAAATGCCATGCGTTGGGAATCACTCTTAAATGCTTTGTTAGCTTAATATAGACTCAGGAGTGCTTTTTACTTTCCAGGCTTTTTACTCTTGCTTTGTACGCAAAATAAAAACCAACGAAGAAGAATGCATTCGTAGCCACGAGAGCCAATCCCGCAACCTCGGGTAAATTGTAGCCTGTTATCATTGAAAGAATATAGTACTGGGCACATGCAGCCATAACACACAAAGATAATGGACGAAGAAAAGTAGTACTCGGCGATAACTTTTCTTCAGAGAACATATACTGCATCAATAGTACATGCGAGAAATGAATTGTTGCCAATGACAATATCACTATTAGTATTAAAACTAGCATTACAAATCTTCCGGTTGAAGTAGACCTCTGCGAAGAAGCTCCTTCCGCGCATCTTTTGCATTTAAGTGTGTTTGATAAGCAATTACACTGACCATTACGACCAAGATTGCCGATGCTTTGCCTGCAACTTGTTTGGTCACTCCCAGTCTATTTGCAATCTGCGCAACTGGTGAGCTTGTAACTTGCTTTTTCAACTGAGTCGCAACCTCTTTGGAAGCACTTTTTACCCCT
Source organism: Vibrio antiquarius (assembly GCF_000024825.1). Classification (NCBI taxonomy): domain Bacteria; kingdom Pseudomonadati; phylum Pseudomonadota; class Gammaproteobacteria; order Vibrionales; family Vibrionaceae; genus Vibrio; species Vibrio antiquarius. The sequence goes on along the minus strand of NC_013456.1, from coordinate 1,834,324 downwards.
TGTTGCGCTGATGAAAGCAAAAATGCTGATATACCTGCTACTGTGAGAGGGAGCGAGAAGTCTATGCCAAGACCTTTCAATATATTAGTCACATCCTTATTGGTATCAAAAAATTCTCTGAGCTCCCGATCAGAAAGTGACCATGAGAACCAGTATGGATTTGCAACCACTTGAGAAACTAAACCATATAGTGAAGCTTTCAACTGGCCATCGTTCAAAGCCAATATTAGCTTCAAAACTTCGGACTGTTTGTTCTTAGGTAACTCTCTATAAAGTACAATTCCTGTAATAATTGTAATTGCATTAGGCTCCTGTCTCATACGAGCTTCGTACTTTTCCATACCAATCAAATGCGTGTAGTACTTAACTGGATCTGCGGCAATTTTTGATTTGTGCACTCTCATAAAGCCTCCAATATAGATTTTGATAATGCTTAATACACTTATTGGAACTTGAGCACAAATATGCTTACTACTTTTTTGTTTAGTTTCACACAACATTGCAATTTATAAATAGCATAATTGCCTGACTACCTTGTTCATGAACTTAAATGTTAAGCTAACGCCCAATTAAGGGGTGAGTAACGCAACACCGATGCCGCCGCAAACCGCCTTAATCTCTTAAATTAACGCATAGTAAAAATGCCACGCGTTACGAATCCCTCTTGAATTGTTTGTTAGCACGCTGCCTTTAAAGCCTTTGGTGCACGCCAAGATATTGAAATATAGCACGAAACTTGTGGCTAAAAACACTGAAGTAAAACGAGCAACTATAAAATCAAAAGCTAACTTCAAGATACGAGTTGGATAGAAGAAAAATATGCAAAACTGCCCTTTTTCACCGTTTTCAAATTAACAAAGGATTCGAGCTTCAGACTTGAACAGCATCTTCAGAGAAACTAGTTTTTGCCGCAAATTTCTCATCGAAAAAGAAACCACACCAGAGAAATCGCCCGAAAGTTAGAAACCGTAAAAGGTAAAATCAAAGCGAAAACAACTCATATAGTGCCACCGGAGCGAACATGAAAGGCACATTTGATCCTGTGTAAAGCTAGGAGAAGCAACCAATAAACACCAAGACTTTTGACCTCTGATGCCAACCCTGTGCTAACGCCCTGTTAAGGTGTGAGCAGCGCAATACCGATGCTTCTGCATACCACCTTAAACACTAAAACCAACGCATGATAAAAATGCCACGCGTTGCGAATCACTCTTGAACAGTTTGTTAGTTTTTGATTGTTCTTAGTTGGAACTCTATTTCAACACGTCGGTCCACAGACAAACACTCCTTTAGCTCCATACTCTCAAGTTCCTTTCCACACTTAGACTTAGGGTTAAGTGCTCCTTTTCCGGTCACTTTAACCAATTTAATTACATGCTCATTAAATAGCGAGGATAGCGAGCCAAAAACACTTTTTGCTCGCCTGAGCGATAACGCATGATTTGTATCAACATCTGAAAGCACCGGCATTCTGTCGGTATATCCTGTAATTGAAGCCGAGGCTATCTCAAGTTTTGAACTTTTCAAATATCCTTGAATTTTATTAGTAAAAACGTCTAATTTTTTGAGCCCTTGGGCACTAGGAGTTGATTCGTATGAGTCAAATAATGTATCTGATTCAAAACTTATACATGCATTGAAGCTAGTATTACCATCTAAGGCTTTTAAGATATTAGTTCCTTGACTCTCTAACTCAAGACTAGCAACGGGCGTAAAACCCTTGTCATCAGGTTTAAGTAGGGCAATTAAACTTTTGTCACCAATTCCATGCCATAATACGCTAACATTATGAATTATTCTTGTGGTGCCTTTGTCCAACTCACAACTGAATAAAGGTACTTCTAAACCTTTTGCGACTCGACTTACAATTTTGTAATTTTTTTCACTTAGAACCAAGGACACATTGTTCTGGTTAATACCAAAAACCCTGAAGCTCGAGTCAACGATTCGTGAAACAGTAGTCGTTCCTATCAATGGAGCTATAAAAAATGCCAGTATGATTATACCCACTCGAGCTTTCTCTCTCTTTTGAATCTCAAGATCACTTAACCCATCTGGCTTAGAGTTCCAAAAAAAGGTTGTTATCAGTAGAATCGAACCACTTACTAACGGCGCTAATACAGACCTAAAATCGTCCGTGGAAAAATAGAATATTGAAAGAAACCCGAGAAAGACCAACCCAATAAAAATCATAAATAATTTTGTAGTTTTAGAGTCATTTTTCCCTAGCTTTTTAGAAAAAGGGTATGCAAAACCATAAAGGCAAAAATAGCCAAGAGCTAGCCAAAAAAGGTAAAAAACACCAAACCCAAGTGCTACAAATATAAATACTAAACTATCACCTAAAGTTAATCCCTTAGGGAAAAAATTTATATTGAATGCACAATATGAAAAAACGACTACAACACCTATGGTTATCACTAGTTTCACAAGTAACGATCCATAGCTATTCAAGCTATCAAACAAATCTTTCAACAATAAACTCCCGGAAATCCATATTACATGTTCAAAAAAACTAACGCCCAATTAAGGGGTGAGTAACGCAACTCCGATGCCACCGCAAACCACCTTAATCACTAAATTTAACGCATAGTAAAAATGCCACGCGTTACGAATCCCTCTTGAATTGTTTGTTAGTACGCTGCCATTAAAGCCTTTGTCACACACCAAGATATTGAAATATAGCACGAAAATTATGGCATAAAACGCTGACGCCAAAGGGACAACAGCCAAACTAGAACTCACTCTCAAAACACAAGTTGGCTAGAACAAAAACTTGCTTAAATGACCTATTTTCACCGTTTTCAAATTAGCAAAGAAGACGGGCTTCAGAACTAAACAACCGCGCCAAAGAAACTCGTTTTTTGACGAAAATTTCTCAACACCAAAGAAGCCGCACCAGAGAAATAGCCCGAAAGTTAGAAACCGTAAACGGTGAAATCAACGCGAACACAACTCATATAGTGCCGCCGGAAAGAACGTGAAAGGCACATTTGACTAGGTGTAAAGCTAGGAAAATAAACCGATAAACCCGAAACTTTTAACCTTTGATGCCCATCCAGTACTAACGCCTTGTTAAGGTGTGAGGCACGCAATACCGAAGCCGCCGCATAACACCTTAACCACTAAAATCAACGCATAGTAAAAATGCCACGCGTGCCGAATCACTCTTGAACAATTTGTTAGCAGTTTTTTCTACACAAAATTATGCTTTTATCGCATACACCGTTATGTGGTTTGAAGTTTCACGCTCATAGACACTGACATGAAGCACTTGGAACCCTGCTTTCTCTAGTTCAACAATTAGATCACTTTCAGAGGTAACATGACGATATGGACTGCCATCTCTATAAGTTTCATAGCTAATTCCATTTTTAGAGCACAAGCTACTGACAAAAAATACCCCGTTTTCAGACAGTGAACGATAAACATGACTCAAAAATATGACTCGATCTGCACCGATAATACAATGCAAGCAATTACCGTCAATGACAACATCATAACGTTCTGGAAGTTCAAGAGACGCTACCGTTAGGTCCGCTAAATAATAATTACCCTCGACTCCTGTTGCTCTGGCTTTTTCCTTTGCCCATTCAATTGCGGTTGGTGAAATATCTATACCTGCCACCTCAAAGCCCAACTTCTGGAAAGCTCTGCAATGATGTCCTTCACCGCAACCTAATTCGAGCAGTTTACCTTGCACGGGTCGTTTAAATAGCTCGAGAAAACGCTCCACTAAAACTGCTTTAGACATTCGCTCGTTTCCACCCCAACCTTCCCAGCCAGCTTCGCGAGCTTCAACATACATGTCTTCATGAACTTGGTAGTTTTGTTTCATATTCATCCTTGACTGCTAACGCCCTGTTAAGGTGTGAGCAACGCAATACCGAAGCTACCGCATACTACCTTAAACACTACACGCAACGCATAGCAAAAATGCCAAGCGTTGCGAATCACTCTTAAACAGATTGTTATGTTTTTCTTGCACTACACTGTGACAAGAACAAAACCGTCATTCTTTCGGTTACGATGTATGTGATATAGCAGCCATGTAATGATGGCATCAACTGTCATCCCTACACCAAACATTAAACTAATAGTTTCAAGGTTAGGGGCAAACATGCCGACTTGATAACACACAAAAGCACTACCATAGAATAAGCTGTTGACTATTAACGATTGATAGAGCATTAGATCTGTACGACCAATACCATAGAAGTAACTATCAATAACGTTATTCAGACTAAATACGATATAAAAAGCTACTAATAACCACACTAGATCAATGATACTACTAGGGTCTGCAATACCAATTACATTAGATATAAATCCACTCCACATTGGTGATGTTATTACCCAGACAAGAACAATTCCAACAGTTAGCCAAAGGTAGCTCTGAACTCTCACTTTTGATAGACCACTATTTGTAGCGGCATCTTGCGTAACCAACTTACCTAAAGCTAATACTGGAAGTAACAACCACCCCCAAATAAATTGGTTTGCTACCCAGTATGTACCTGCCTGCTGAACCTCATTCACTAGTTGTAAAATCATAACAATGAATGCAGTATTACGAACAAGCGACTCTAAACCTGACTTCCACCCTATTTTTACCCACTCTTTAATCCATGCACTCTGTCGCGCATGTTCTTTAGAAGAGCTAGAAAATAAACCAGACTTAACAAAGTATATCGTTGTAACAGCAGCTAAGATTGAATTAACAATAATATTGCTAAATGCTACACCATTGACACCAAAGTTCAGGGAAAATGGTAACTGACTGACTAATAAACTATCGCACAAAATCATTAACAGTACTTGTATAGACAACAACTTATACATCGTTTTTTTCTCATTTTTCAAAACAAGAACCAATGAAAAAAAAGCATATATACTTGAAATAAATATTGCTAATGATTCAAGCCTAATATAAGCAACTGTAGCATCAAACAACTCTTTCTGTTGTTGCATAGCAACAACTAAATTTTCTGTATAAGTGATAACAAAGAGCGTTACAAAAAAATAGCTAGACAGTATGATTTTTAAGGCTTTTTTACCCTTATAGTTAAAATTAGCACAATCCGATAAAGACTTGCCTAATATATATGACAATGGAACTAATAAAGCTTCACTAAGCACTTCATATCCAACATTTAACCATGCAACTTGTGCTGCGATACTAAATGTCCAAGTATTAGGGATGCTCCCTAAAAAGTAGATTCTTGTTGTAGAGTAAATTAATGGCATAAAGCTAGTTAAAGCCAACACAAGCCAAAGTCGGTAATTTATTGATTTTATATCATTTTTGATCACATAAACTTCCTTGTGGTAGAAATCTGCCGAAAACATAACGCCCTGTTAAGGTGTGAGCAACGCAATACCCACGCCTCCGCATACCACCCTAATAACTTAAACTAACGCATGATGAAAATGCCACGCGTTGCGAATCACTCTTAAACAGATTGTTATACAAATTTTTGAAGGGTGTATTGTTCAAAAATGTCAACCAATGAGATTACGGCATTTTTTGCATTTAACGAATGCTCCAATGCATCAATACCCCACAAAGAAGGATACGTTTCGTTACTATAACTAAAGCTTTCAAACTTTAACCCCGCTTTGTTTTCAACAAGATCCAAATTTGCGCCCAAATAAACCAAGTCTCTGTGTTTGATTGTATTCACAAATGCACTTATATACTTATATGACTCCGAACCAACAACACAATCTAGAGCTTCTTTAAGAGTTGGCTCTGTAATTAACGGTCTAACTTTATACAACATACACTCTCCGACCGAAAATCGTTCATGCAATACAACTTTATTTAATAGCTGAGCAAATATGTCGTATAACGAGCGAGCAGCATGAATCGCAGCATGAACATTTGCTTGAATTGCTAGGTTTTGCGCTTTTGATTCCGCTCGAGGAGAAAGCACTAGCATGAGGGCATCTTTATTATTCTTGGGCGTAATTTCCATGAGTAGTTCATAAGCCGTTGATTTATGATACTCGTAGATATCAGAGCCACGACTCAATGACCTCAAATTCGCAACACAACTGTCGACATCAACATCGAACTTTTCGATGTAGCTTCTAAAAGTAGACTCTTTAATCATCGGTTTACTCCATTTGTATAACGCCCAATTAAGGTGTGAGGTACGCAATACCGATGCTTCCGCATACCACCTTAATCACTAAATACAACGCATAGTAAAAGTGCCACGCGTGCCGAATCACTCTTGAACAATTTGTTATGTAGCCGACTTTCAGGTTAGTGCTTTCTGTCCAATTTGGATTTTGGGCTCAATACCAGCTTTGCGATACAAAGCTAGAGCTGATTCATTGAAAGAATATACTTCTAACCACAGCTCTTCTCCGCCGTTAGAAATAGCCCTTTCCTCAAATGCCTCTATTAGCGCCAATCCAACACCCTGACTCCTAAAGCATGAATCCACAACAATCTGTTCAACGCTTGCGATCTTTCGCTGTTTGAGCGTCCAAGACTTACGAACCCATAGCTCACCAAAAACAAAACCTACTAACTGCCCTTTGCTTTCGGCTACCAGAAAAATCGACCTTTCACTTTTGATTATCTTGTGTAGGTCTATTTTTTGTTCAATTTCTTCCGGTGATAAAAAGTCATCAGGTAAATTTGCTTGATGATACTCATTAAGCTGAAACTGTAGTTTCTTGATAACACTGATATCTTCAATGCGAGCTTGCCGAATATTTAACATATATAAATCCTTTTAATTTACCGTCCTCTCGCGGCTACATAACGCCGCGTTAAGTAGTGAGCAACGCCACCACCTTACCTAAGCCATTGTGCCGTACACACTAAAGCCGATTAAAACCAAAACTGCCAAGCGTTGCGAATCTGTCTTAAACGCTTTGTTAGCCGCTCATTCCCAAAAGTTATTGTTTGCTCAACAAGAACTTACGCAAATCTCTCTCTGCTCGCATAACAAACAGAATAAATACCTTGTCACCGTCTTGTTTATAGAAAACGCGGCACGGATTAACGACAACTTCACGATAACTTAAATGTTCTAGTTCGGGCGGAATACGACCTGATTCTGGGAAAGTTTCTAGGCGTTCAACTTTAGAGAAGATCGTTTGTACAAACTGCTTTGCAGCTACGATATTTTCAAGTGCTATGTATTCAGCGATATCATTGAGGTCAGATAGTGCCGGCTCAGTCCAGATTATTTCAGCCATTTTGACATTTTGTCCTTGGCTTCATCATGACTTACCGCTTTACCGTCAGCTAGTGCACGCTCTCCCCGTGCAATACCCTCCAGAATAACCAAACGATTTTGCATAAACTCGTAATCATCAACATCAACTAGATACGCTGATGGCTTACCATGCTCAGTAATTAATACCGGTTCTTTAGTGTCGTGGAGATCAGCGAGGATCTTAGTTGCTTGACGCTTAAGTGATGTAACTAGTTCTACTTTCATGAGGGCTGCTCCAAAGGAATACTAAAGTGATACTATTCTATCACTTTGAGTATAGCAAGCTTCATGACGGCTAACGCCGCGTTAAGTGGTGAACAACGCAAACCACCAAACCTAAACCATTGTACCTTAAACACTAAATTCAATTTAAACTGAAATCGCCAAGCGTTGTGAATCCGTCTTAAACGCTTTGTTAAGCATTTGATCTTTTTGACGATGAACTAACTCTGTATTGATAGTTTAGTATTGGATAAATATAGGGGCCTGAGCTGGTTACCACTGGAATGGTTACAAAAAACTCAATTTCGTTATCTTTAACCAACCCCAAGGTTGATACCATGCGTGAAACAAGCTCACTCCTGCACATTAACCTTATACTTGCACTATCTTCATAGAATTTAATAAAGCCAAGAGGGTATTTTCCTGACAAAGAAAGAATTTCCTCACTGCTCCTTTCCCATACATTGATGCGTAAGTCTTGTTACGGAAAATCAAAACCATCTTCCACTTCACATCTATTAACCTCATAGTAAAGGAATGAAGATAAGGGTTTATCTTCCAGAGCCCCATCTAAGGTCTCATTCATACCTGCAATATAAGGTGTTAACTGCAACCAAAAACATTCGCTATCTTTTAGTTCTTCATATGAAGGAGCTTGATTCATAGTCATTATCCTTTCGTAATGCTTAACGCCGCATTAAGGTGTGAGCAGCGCTTGGCTATACTTGAGCGAAGCGAAACTGCCAAGCGTTGCGAATCACTCTTAAATGCTTTGTTAGCCATTTGACCCAATAACAGCAAGAAGACCTGTGATTGCACCTACTAATCCTGTAATTGCTGATAACCAAACCACCCAATGAGATCTTAAATCTCGTCGTTCTTTGAGCTCTTTACGGATACTACTGCGAACTTTGGCATAACCTTGCGCACTAAGATAGCGATACCCAGTTTGGCTCCCTTCAACCCAGTTTTGCATGTTATCGTGACCATCTTCGTCAAAGTCTGCTTCAGGCACTGGTATTCTCATTTTTCGAGCTTTACTCAAGATTTTTTGGCTTAAGTGGTGTTCTAGTTCTTCTTCCGGCATCCCAACTTCCCAGCGGCATGATTGCATTAAATCGCGCACTTTTTCTGGTTTATCAGCCTTACCAATATGGCCCCGATAATCACGCTCTATGAACGTAATAACCCAATTGAGCTTTGTAGACTTGGGCAAAGGCAATAGACGCAAAATTGTGTATTTGTTCATTTCTCTCCTTTGATGGCTAACGCCCTGTTAAGGGGTGAGCGACGCAATACAGATGCCTCCGCACACCACCTTAATCACTAAAACCAACGCATAGTGAAAATGCCACGCGTTGCGAATCCCTCTTGAACAGTTTGTTATGTGAGTTTACCGCAACAGTATTTATACTTATCACCACTATCACATGGACAAAGTGTATTTCTCGAAGGTTCAATCGATGTGTTTGTATGTAAGTCACCTTTGACGTTCACATCAGATAACAGTACGTCGGAAGTAGAATGAAGCGCATTAATTTTAATCAAATATTCCTCACCCAAAACGAAAGGAATGTAGAACAAGTCTGAATTGATTTTTTCTATATCTGTAATGTACGGTTTTCCATCTATTTCCTTTGCCAAAAACTTTTCTTTTTCATTAAAAATAATTATTGACGAATCAACTAATAAATAATTATCTAGCACAAGCCAAGTATGTAATCCCATTCCTGGTGATGATGCCCCTAATTGGGAAACAATATATTTCTCTGATACGTTATACATTGGTTCGCCATGAAAAACATAGTCACCAGTAACTAATATAGACTTTATACCGTTCTTCTTTAATTCAACTTGCAATTCATAGGATAACCTTGTGCAATCTAACCTTGTAATCTCACGACTAACGCCATCTTGATCTCTTTTTTTAATAATTTTAGTGAAGATATCTTCAATTAAAGAAATTGTTCCTTGAATCTTGTCTAAAGGTACATCTTTGAACTCAAACTCTGGTCCAAACGATGGATTTAAATTTAAACCAAGAGTTCTCAAAAGTGACTCGTTCCATAGTCTCCAATATTCTTCTGTATTCATTATATTTTCCTTAACTCTGACCCCACCAACTCACATAACGCCGCGTTAAGGGGTGCAGGCACGCAATACAAAAGCTTCTGCAATGCACCTTAAACACAAAACTCAACGCATATTAAAAATGTCACGCGTGCCAAATCCCTCTTGAACGCTTTGTTAGGGCTTGAAACTCTCAGCAACAAACTTACTACCCATTGACCCCATTAATACACCTGAACCTTTGTTGATGTAGGATTTAAATCGTAAATAACTGGCTTGAGCCTTTGGACTTGATAGCAAAATAGAAACTAGGAAGTACCAAGAAAAATTTAAGACAAACACACCAACAACTAATATTGATGTTGTATGAACAGGAACTTTCACGGGTAACATGGCTGCAAACACACTGCTAAATACAATTGCAGTCTTTGGATTACTTAACTGTGTCGCCAAGCCAAGGACTACCGCCTTAAAATGAGCTGGTTTGCTAGTTAGCTCTGCGTCAGCAGAAACAACTTTGCTTTTGCTCGCACGCCACATTTTCACCCCCAGATAACATAGATATAGACCACCAAGAATTTTGAATGCTACGTAAAACTCAGGCACAGCGTCAAAAAGTGCAATGAGCCCCATTGAGGCAATAAATGCAAATGTACTTGCCCCCAAACCTAAACCTATAGAAATACACATGGCTTCAGATCTAGATTTTGATATGGCTGTTTGCGCAACCAAGATAAATGAAGGGCCTGGTGTCATCGCGCCAATGAGTAACAGCGTAGCGATTGGCAGTAGAAATAAGTATTGCTCCAACATTTATAATCATCCTTGTACTAACTTGCGTGATTGAGCCCTAACGCCTTGTTAAGGTGTGAGGCACGCAATACCGAAGCTTCTGCATACCACCTTAACCGCTAAAACCAACGCATAGTAAAAATGCCACGCGTGCCGAATCACTCTTGAACAATTTGTTAGCATACTTTTTTAACGCTCATAGATCTTTAAGTGATTCTCTAAGTTTATCCATAGTTTGAATCCCAAGTTCACTACTAATCCAACCATACTGGTCGCCATGGAACCGAGGGAAAATATGCAAATGGTAATGGTCGAGCTCGTTGAAATGAGGTGCCTCTCCGTTGTTTTGCATAAAGCCGATACCATCGGGATTGAACTTAGCTTCTATACGCTTATATAAATCTCTTGCGACGTCGGTGATCTCTAAAAACACAGACTCGGGCAAGTCGATGAAAGTGCGGTATTGAGTCTTGGGACAAATTAAAATATGTCCAAAGTTGATTGGATCATGGTCTGCAAAAGCTATAACTTGGTCAGATTCGTACACGATGACCGAGTCAATTTCACGATTAACAATTTGTTCGACTATCGTAGTCATCTAAACTCCTATCAAAGTATGCTAACGCCCTGTTAAGGTGTGAGCAACGCCATGCCGATGCCACCGCATACCACCTTAAACACTAAACGCAACGCATAGTAAAAATGCCAAGCGTTGCGAATCACTCTTAAACAGATTGTTAGGCTTGTAGCTCCAACAACTGCTCAGCCCCAGAGCTTTTCACGACTTCAAAGCCCAATTTCAAATACAGTTGCTTAGCTGGATTCGTTTCAATCACGCTTAATCCAACCTTAGATTTCGTTGTTTCCGCTTTAGCAATTAGGTCAAGAATTAGCTTACTGCCTATTTTCAAACCTTGAAACTCTGGAGAGATCTGAATTTGAACCAAATACCAATAGTTAAGTTCTTCGGTGTATGTAGCTTTGAACAACCCAATAGGCTTGCCATCCGATTCAACGATTTGCGCATGAGAAAACTCAAAGCGTATTCGCTTTTCATATTCTTCAGTACTTGTTGGCATGCCGACTTCTTCTAGATACTGCCTCATCGTTTTATCACGTAATGACAGCAAGAAAGGAATATCTGTCTCACTCGCCCGTCTAAGGGAAATATCCATGTTTCCTCCAAAAAGCCTAACGCCGCATTAAGGTGTGAGCGGCGCTTGGCTATACTTGAGCGAAGCGAAACTGCCAAGCGTTGCGAATCACTCTTAAGAATTCCCAGACACTAATCACTAGGACTCACCACTTCTCAAAAGGCAGCCTAACCGTTTGATTTAAAATAACATAACACTCTTTCACAGTCACCTTTTCTCACTACATCTCACAGCTCTAGCCCCCCCTTGCGTACCCCAAAATCGATTGATAAGTTGAAGGGGAACAAACAAATAAATAAACAGGAGGATAGCAGCATGGCTATCAATAAATTAACAAATACACAAATCAAGAATGCAGCGAAAAGTGACAAAGAATATTCACTATCAGATGGTGGAAATCTCTACCTAAGAATACGTAAAAACGGCTCTAAAAACTGGTTATTTATCTACACAGACTTTAGCACTAAAAAGCGTAAAAAAATGGGGCTTGGCTCATACCCTAATATGACGCTGGACGAAGTACGCAAGGTCGCTAAAGAGCTTCGTAAGCAAATGACGAAAGGCATTGACCCAAAGCTGTTTCGTGAAAAGCAGAAGTTAGACCGTTTGGTTGAAAGCCAACTGACCTTTAAAGCGATAGCAGAAAAGATGCTTCTGAAAGAAGAAATTCAAGAGACCACTAACCGAGAAAAGCTGATTGTCGAAGAACGTGAGAGGGCTAGAATTAAAGGCACGGTATTCGGGCAAGATGAAATCGACCGCATCACCAACAAAGTGCGCTCGTCACATCGCAAGCGTCTTTTCTTAAAACGTAACCTATACCCTAAACTAGGCAACCTCCCCCTAACCTATATCACTGCCGCTGGAGTCATTTCGGTCATCGAACCTATGCAGGCTAAAGGACAATTAGAAAATGTAAAACGTGCATGTTGTATTGCCAATCAAGTGATGAAATTCGCGGTAAACTCAAACATCATTAAATCTAATTGCTTAGCCGACATTAAAGACAACTTTGCCAAATCAAAAGTCACTCACATGCTCAAAGTACCGCCAAACGAACTTGGTGAAGTGATGGCTATCATGTCAAACAACCAAATGAAACCCGTCACCCGTTGCGCGTTCGAAATGCAAATGCACACGATGGCTCGCGCAGATGAACTCGCTGCCATGCGCTGGTGTGATATCAACGTTAAGAATAAACTTTGGACAATCCCAGCGTTCTACACCAAAGGCAAACGTGAACATTTAGTGCCGCTGAATGACTACACGTTAGGGATATTAGAGTTCATTCGACCAATATCAGGAGAGCACATCCACGTATTTCCATCTGACAAGCCTAATACCAAATTCCCGCACATAAGTCCTTACGCCGTGAATTCATCACTCAACCTCACTAGTTTGAAAGGCAGGCTCGTCAGTCATGGGTTTAGGGGCATTGCTAGCACGTATCTCAATGAACACAAACAATTCCGTGAAGATGCCATTGAAATGTGTCTTGCTCATTTAGATAAGAACACCACTCGAGCTTCATACAACAGTGCGTTGTATCTCGATGAACGATACGAAATTCTTCAATTCTGGAGCGATTATATTGTGGAATCGACAGGCAACTACTATTCGATTGCAGGACAATATCAAGCGGAGAATAAACAGAGCGCATAACCAGCGCTTCAGTATGCATTACCACTGAGCCTGAATGGCTTAACGCCACTTAACTCACCGTCACTTATGACACCCTCAACCAGTTTAGGGTGCAGCTTTCTGCATCCTAAATTCAGCCAAGAAGGAATCACGCCTATGCCAAATTCGAACTTACATCAAGCTCACTTAAGCCAATTTGAGGTAAAACCCATCAGCGAACATCCTCGCTTTGGTGAAATGCAAGCACTGCGCCGTATACGTCGAAAAGGCCGCCCAACCGTCACTCATCAAACTGAAAACATCGGAATAAAGCAACACCGTCAGCTTCGCGCCCATCATATCTCCACCAATCAGCATGGCATTTATCAAGTCAAAATCACACCGCCATTATCCTTAAGAATCTCAGGCCACACTAAGTCTCATTATTTTGTGGCACTGAAAACAGATGAACTACAACATGCAATAAGCAGAGCGAAAGCAGTGCGCTTACAAGCTAAGTGCTTTTTCAAAAACAACCCCCATGACCTTCCCGATTCTCCGTCATTGAGTCAGCAATTATTAGTGCAAATCCATTTAATGGCTAAACATTTTCCTGTGGTTCGTGCTTACAAACACAAACCGACAAAAGACGATTTCCCAACCTTGCCCCCTCTAGACTTGAGCAATGCAGAAGAGGAACTCCGTTTTCCATACTTCAACTGGTTAAGTGAATTAATGGAAGAGCGTGCTCATTCAGGAATGCCTCGATTCAGACTCAATCAGATTGCAGATTACCTTCATCAGTTTTTACGCATCGTTGACGACAAGCACTCCAGCAGCAATGAAAGGTTATACATACAGACGCGAGACATTCGTCAATATCGTGAGTCACTCCGACAATCTAACGTATGCCACAAAGAGCAAAAACAACGTATTGACGCCATTCGTTTTTACTTCCGCTGGCTGACCTATCGAGGCTACTACACTGCCCCAAGACTGACATGTACCCTTTTCTCTTAATTAGGAGTTTAACCATGATGATGACTAACCCAATACGCCTCAGCGTAATTTCTGCACTCGATGACGGCTTGGCTTACTCCCACTCAGACTACTTTGCCCCGCTTGTGATACAAGGCATCAGTGCCGTGGACATCGGTCTCATTGAACTGGTCACCACGATTCTGCGCAGTGAACCGTATCTCAATGAAGCCGACCTGCTCGAGCGTGGGGTGAGCCAAAAACAAATCCAACGGACGTTGGGTGGTTTTGACAACTTCAAGCAACTGTTGAAGATTGATGATTATTGTTTTAGCGATTTACTACGAGATAACAATTGGGATATTAGCCACGGCATTACGCTCTCGTACTTCCAATACCAGAAATTTTATCAAGATATACGCAGAGACTACATTCAAGGCCATATTGCTGACATGCATCCAAACTTATCGGTATTACTCAATGATGATTACTCAATTCACTCCGTTCCTATCACCCGAAGCCATTACGCCACCGTTCCCGCTACAGACGCCGAAGCAGCGGCGGTGAGTTTTGCTTTGCTGTTCCGAGACTACGAATTCATTGAGTATGACGAATCGAAATCACTCCTGACCTTACAAGCGCATCGCCGCGATAAAGCCTCAGTCATTGAAGTACGTTGCCTGGCTTCTCAGTTTTGCCAGAACACCGCCGCTGGGATATGCGTCGTGGATGATGCGCAAGCAATGACCAAACCCAGAAATCAGAGAAAAATTCTTGATTTTAAAACTCTGATTGAGAGAAACACACGTAACACCACAATACCAACTTAGGTGCCTTGAACGCCTCAAACATCTTATTCAAATTAGAGATACAGCTTTCTTGCAAGAAAGCTGTTTAACTCTCTTTTGGACAGAACCTTGTTAGAGTAATAACTTAAGTTAGTAAAATACGGATAAGATAAGGTATGGTAAAACTCCAGTCTAGTGGCCAAACTTAGTTGTACATCAGGTCAGCGTTTAGCGTACCCTTTCGATCCAGTTTACGCGATAGTATCGGCCATTCTTTGTCATTGAGCTTAGGTCATACTTTTTGACCCATTCAACCTTCCCATCCCAGTCATTCCACCATGTTTTACCAATGGGGCAAATGTTTTTTCCTAGACCTTTTACCGCTGTATTGACCATCAATATTTCAGGTTGGGCTTCAGTAACTTTTTTAGGCTTGGTATTGAGTATTCCAACCACATGACTTGGGTAAAATTGATAGATACCCTCATGTTCAGCAAACGTTATGCTAGTGATGAGCATAGGAGGTCGATAGGTAAACAAATCGAAGTTAACAATACATTTTGTTAAGTCGGTACTTGAGCACCCCCTCATTCCGAAGTGTCTGTCGGTGAAGTCACTAAACCTTTTCGGTGATAGGTCGTACTTGAACATGTCATAAGTAGTATGAGTACCCCTTAAACGAAAATCACCGTTAGTTATCTCCTTCACTGCCTTTTCCCATTCACGACGAGTACTATCTCTTTTACTGCCTCCTTTAATACGTTCAATGATACTTCTGATATCAGATTCTAACTGGCTCATTTCAGCAGTCACTTGTTTATCTAGTTTAGAGCTATCAAATCTAAAAGGTAGCAATTGCTTATTTCTGAACCCAGCATCTATAAGCGCAATAGCTAAAATATGTGATTGGCAAGAGCTCCTATTCATTTGGCCTTTAAAAACACCTGGTTTTCTTAAGCCAAGATTGCCAATGGTACCCTCTCCCGGCAAAACCGAGAGAGGGTACCACAACAATAAAATGGCACTAGTAACCTTGAACATACAACTTGAAATCTGCGTCAAAGGAGAAGAGGGGGTATAGTGGCTCAACCATATATTCACTCTTCTTAGATAAAGTGTTGGCTCGAGGTTGCTTTTCAGAGCGAGTGGTCTTGTTGGTATTCAAGCTCGAGTATAAATCGTATGGGGTGATAACGGCTGTCCAGTCAATGGGCTTTTTATCTAATAAAGTCATCGACCCATTAGCTGATAATTGAGTGAACAAAGAGTCAGAGATGGTCTTTAGTTCGGAATTAACTATTGTGAGGCGCAGATATTCATTCTTTTGTTCTGGAGATAGCAACTTATTATTAGACAGGAGATTTTCAATCTCTTTTAGGTCGTAGTTTTTTTTCTGTTCTTGCAGTAATGAATTCTGATTGTCTGGCTCTGAACTACCTGTTTTTGAATATGCTCCAACGGCCTCTTTGACCATTGTATCCATTGCTTCCTTGTTCTTTTTAATCTCAGCTACTGCGTTTTCAGCATAACCTTTTAGGCGATTACGTTGCGCCTCGGGGTCAAACATATAGACAAAGCGTAATCGTTCACCATCGTGAACGATGCGGTCATATATCGAGTCTAAATCTTGACATTGCTCATTATTCCATCCAAAGTAATCGCAATCTATGTTAGCTTTAATGTACTGAATTTCCTGCTCTCTAAGTTCAACATCTATTGCCCCAGTTTCCGAACGGTGTTTCATACGACTAGCAATAAAATACTCAAATCGTGCGGAAGGAATGTTCTTTTCGACGCCTTTTGTATCTAATAACGCTATTTGCCTAGCGATAGCCTTTTCTTGTTCCTTGTGTTGCTTACACGGTGCGGTACTCTCATTATCTTTACATAATTGAGTGATGTACTTGTAACCGCAAAGGTTTTTGTCTTTGTATTTTACTCCGAGAACACTACAGGTCTTTAATACTCTATAAGTACGTGAAACAATGTTGGGGTAGTCTGTTTTTAGCTCCTCTAGTTTTTGTTGTAGCGTGTTCTTCAATTCAGCGTCTTTAGGCAGGAGATAAAGCTGTGCTACTTTTGGAAGTGGCATTAAAGCTAAGTAGAAGTAGTCATTATATTTGCCATCAAATTTTGCTATGCAATTGGAATCTTTCGATCCTAGGTTGGTATTTTCACAAAGTTCAATTTCTTTATTAGTAGTAAGGATGTCTCGTTTGACGGCCTTCAGTAGCTCTTCATATCTTTCTCTTTTATTTTTACCTGCTTCGTAATAGGTTTTTAAATTCGATTGTTTTTCACAGGCAGCTGCCGCACCAGGCTTACAGCTCTTAGTTGCATCACTTTCGTCCACCAGTGTGAAACCAAGCATATGTTCGAGCATGGCAGCGATAGACTCTAATCGGTCTCTATACACGTATAGCCTCTCTGCCATTGGAGTCTTAAGTTGAAGACCGGTGGGGAAATTGGGGAGGTTGCTATATGAGGTCAACTGAACTCTAAAAGGGAAGCTCTTATTTTGCTCCGACGAGTCGCCTAGAAGTTGAATGGCCTGTGCAACGTCATCAATTCTTGAGGGTATATAAAGACCTCTGTGAGCAGAGTGATAGTATTCATACTTGGATGACTTGTTAGAGTTTAATGCACTATTTAAGGAGCTAGAGCTCGTTTCTGCTTCACCTCCGCTTCCAAGATAGCTCATACTGCCACCGATGGTTTTACTCGATTTCACTTTTTCAAATGCAGAGTGATTAAAATTGTTCGAAACCACATACATTTCTGCACCACGCTCTATCGCTGAAACATACGCATCACCACAATACTGCCAAAAGGCTTTTTTTGAGGCTTCCGTAATCGTTTTCTCTTTGCCCTGGCCCTCGTACTCTAACAAGCCTAACGCGAAAGGGGATAAGGCGACTGTATTCACTCTAGTATCAGGATTCATCAATGGCGCAACAAATTCGACACCATCTACAACCTCGGCCTTTACCAAACGAGTATCGAAGCTACTTTCGACTTTTGATTTTTTGACTAAGTTAGATTTATATGAGGCACTAGCGCCAAAACCACTATAGCTTGCCTTGGCGCTCGCACTGATAGAAGTTTCCAACTCGCGCTTAAGCTCTTCACTAGAAAATATCTTACTAGCGGTCACAGTTGCCATTTGCCCACCAACGTTCTGTTTTGTAAACTCAATACATGTGCCGAATGACTTTACACTCCGGCCTAACTCCCAGCCTTGACCTAAAGTTACTCCTTCTGCGGGGTAGTCAACGACAAACTTACTAGCTGACCTTATTTTGCCATCAAGCGATTTATATGGAGACTCTATTGCTAGCGTTCCTGAGTAGAGGTTGTGCGAAGCTGATCTAAGCTCATTTTGATTTGCTTCAACAGAGTAAAACAGGCGATCATTCTCGGCATCGCCATTTGCTTTAGCCATGAGACTGAAAAAAATTCCCAGAATGAGTGTGGAACACGCAGTTAGATAAGTAAATTTACAGAGCATAGTTTTTCCCCATGAGACTGTACGGTTCGACTTTTCCACTAGCCCAGTACTACAGTGGGACAAACTACGGTGGTAGTTATTTGAAGATTAATCGTCAGTATAGACTATGCCGATATGTATGTAGTGAATTAGCAAATTTGACCACGTAGTTAGAGCTTTAGGCATAAGGAGGGTAAAAACTGTAGTAGTATTAGAAAAGGTGGGGGAAAGAGAAAGATCCGCTACGTACTCCATTAGATTTTTAAACTCACTTTGGGGCAAAGACGTGCTAGCGAAGATCGTGCTGCCATTGTGATCACCAAGCGATTCTGTCGTATCGTAACTGAGAAGGATTTCTTCCTAGTTGCCAGTACGGAATGGGGAAAAAATAAGCTGGTCGCCCATTCATCGATTTGCTAACTCGATGATGATTGTGAGAGAACAACTTAATTATAAAGTTGCCTTTGTTGTACAGCGTTTTACCAATCATCTGGCTCACGAAGCTTTGCTTCTTGTCGGCTTAAAGCTTTATCTTGAATATGTAGCTCTAGGTCGAGAGATGACAGAAGGCGCATTAGACTTTCGATGCTAGAAGAAGCTGGATCGCGTTCAAGCTTTGATACTGTTGTCTGTTTTAACCCAACAATGTCGCCGACTTTAGTCTGGTTGCGTCCTTGAGTTCTGCGTACATCACGTAGGTATATTCCCAGTTGCTTAGGACTTGTTATAAGCATGTCTGCCCCCAATGTAAATTTATCCTCTATAGGGGATATTAGCACTTTATCCCCTTTAGGGGTTAGAGGTAATAGTAGTAGCGTTTGTTTTGATGGAGAGATTAATTGGGATGCGTCAAATATTCCTAGGTCCAAAGCGTCATTCGATTTGCTGTCAATTTGTGCTTTTAAACTCTCTCGTCGATGCGTGGACAGCGATGCCAAAAACCGCTATACGATGCACTTGTTGCTCTCAAACCTCTGCCAAACAACATCACATAGTGTACCGATGGCTTAAAACGTCGCTTCAAATGGCAATAATCCCGCTAACTGATGCGCATAGTTTTCCCAAAACTGACACTGCTCTCTCGTCATAAATTCATGGTGTGGCGCTACCTTAGACTGAATAACTCTCCCATCGCAAATTCGCATCCGACCACAGGCACAACTGAAATGCTCGTCATAAAAACGAACGTCAAACGTTAACCCTGGGTTTTGGTCTGACAAAGCAAAAACTATCTCCTTAGGATACGTATTTAGGGTGGTGAATATGATTGGCTCTAAATGCGGAGTTCCTTCATCGCATGCTTCTTGAAACCGAAGCAAATTAATGTAGTCCTCCATATCTACGGGAAAGTCATCTTTCCATGGATTAAAGCATCGATAAGGCACACCGCATTCAAATACATCGCAGGCCCCCCAATGGCGCATCATCCACGGCTCTTTTATAAAGTAATCCGTGGCGTTTCGTATCGCCGCTGGCATCGGGACAATGTTGTTGAAGTCAATTTGACCAAAGTGGTCAACAATATTAAGGTACAGTGCTTTGCACTTCTCTGAATCGCCACTTATGGTCAATTCGCTAGTAATTCGATAAGTCATATATTAATTCCTATTTTTATTATTGTTTTTAATCAGGTATAGATAAGACACCTATCATTAGAGAGGCGGAGAAACGCATGCACTCTCTTGACATGAATAGACGTACAATATACTGAATTAAGCTCTGCGCTTTAGCGCAGAACTCGATGGCCTGTTACTGAAAGTTCATATATTGCAGGAGCGGATTCGCTTGTTTGAGCGTCTGACGCTGAGCAAGCAGCTCAGCGACCACCCGTTTTTTATCTTCTCCTATTGCACAGGCAATAAGAAACGCATCGACTTCATGCGACATGAAGCCCACGGCTTTTGGACCCAGTTGTACAGCGGGCGGAAATGTGCCATCATTAATTCGGCGATGTAAGGTAGCTTGAGATAAACCAACGCGTTTTAATACGTCAGCTTTCTTTTCTATTTTCAGTTGATTAATTGGGTGTATAAGCGTCATGAGACGCCTCCGTTTATTTTTATTATTATGACTCAATGAGCCGTTAAAAACATAATATTCGAGTTTTAAAGTGAAAAGCAATCACTTTTTCGTATTTATTTAACCAAAAGCAAATATACCTACCTTATATATTTCACGGAAAACAAAATATATAAGCCTCATATATTAAATATCATATCGACATAACCTGTCACAGTAATCAAGAACAGATAAGCATTAACATAACCTCTCTATTAATTAATTTCATTCAATAATCACACCTCTCGTTTATTTTTACGCCCCATAAAACTCAGCTTAATCTATGTAATATCCGCCCCGACAACTACTTACTCAGTTCCAGTGAGACGACCTGAAAGCGACTGAAAGCACCAGAGACACAACGATAGTGCGGCGCAAATGCTTTGTCGCAAACGGCATTTGCGGTGTCGTAACGCGCACTTTCCCTGTCGCACTCGACAAATTCCTTGTCATATTACGCAGTAAATACAGGATTATTCAAACCGTCATATAATCTCCAATTAACTTAAATTAAAATAAACACTTCCAATCTCGTTAATTATATCGTTATAATAAAAATACTCAGAACAAAAACAGTAACAAGCTGATATCGTACGTTCTTATTTGTTCCAAATAAAAACACACGAAAGCATGCCTCACTGCGCGAGGTTGCGCTAACAGCCTTCGGCGTTATCGCTTGAAAACACAAAACACTCTAAATAATTAAAATAATAAATAGAGAATTAAAAAATGGACATTAATATAAATACAGTCGCAGCAACTGTCATTCGCTGCACATCTAGAAAACATAAACAAATACTGTCGGCATTCATTGAAAGTCACAGCTACTCAGCAGAGGAGTTGACTACACTACTCGCAGGACTGTTACCCTCGCCGATTGAATCTGGGGTAGCCATCGCTTCACACCAAACCTTTATTTCAGAGCTTTCTCACGCTTTATATCTCCACCAACATCCCAATGACGCCGATAAAAATGAACTGATGAATGCACGCAAGTTAATTCGTATCGTTCAGGCGAATTTTATAAAACGACGAAAAAGTGACAAAGAGCTGTATTGCAAAGCAGTGAAAACCAATCTCACTGAAAGCGAATACCAGCAGTTACTTGAGGTCATGCACAGCTATAATTATAAATCAGTGAGTCGGTTCCTGAGAGAGGTCATAACCCAAAAACTCACAGTCAAACCTCAACGCAGTGATGAAATCACAGAGTACTTTAAGCAAACAAAGCGCATCGCCACAGTGATGGAGTCACTCATTGACGAAGGTAACCCTGCGTACGACCACGAAATAGCCTGTCAACTGGGTGATGCTCTGTATGAACTAAAACAGAATTTACAACTCACCCGAAATCTAGCTATCGACGCTCATAATTCTCAAACCGCCGAGCTGTTGGCCATGCAATTTTTAGACAGCCGTACATTGCGTGAGCTTTACCGCAGCAAGCTAGAAGTGGAGAACACCAGTAATGATATTTGAGGAATTACAATGTAAGAATGATAAACAGACGGTGCATGATGCCACGCAGTTAGTTCGATATAGTGCCAAGAAAAGTGACGATGTCACACTGCTGATCGAGTATTCTTCTAGTCACTCCAAGGGTGACGAACTCGGGGGAACATCGCAGTTTATCTGCGCCAATGAAATCGCTTCAGTTCCCCTGAATGCAAGAAACCAAGATGCCCGAGACATTGATTGGAGCCGTGCGATTGCTGAACTGCAAAGCGCTCACCTAGCTAACCCTAATACGAAACAACCCTTCCGCCATTTTGTTGTCTCCCTCGCAGAGGGGGAACAGTTACCCCTAACCCAATGGCGAAACACGATCAAAAAGCTGATGAATCATTTAGGGTATGAGCATGCTCGTTATATCGCTTTTAAACACTCAGACACAGACAATGAGCATGTTCACATTATCGTTTCAACAACCAATTTGCTGACAGGTAAAGTCATTTCGAACTGGCAATCACACCTCAAAGCGCAAGAAATTATGAGGGAGCAAGAAGTTACGCTAGGGTTACAAACCGTGCAAAGCTCAGGGAAGCTGCACTCAAGTTACGACTCTGATGTACAAGGCGAAAAAGAGAAAACGGTGATTCGTATGATGAGAAGAAAAGTGGATGCGGCGATTCGTACTCTCCCTTCTGCTTGTTCGTTGGCTCAGTTTGAAATGGTATTGCTCAAACAAGGCATTGAAATTGAGCTAATTTCTGACGACACAAATACTCGATTCAAAGGCATCGCTTATCGATTCCATCAGTATCGTTTTACAGGCTCGTCTCTACGCAGTGGCAATAAATATACACTAGGTAAGCTAATCAAAAATGGTGTGGTGTATGCCGATGCCCTACTCATCGAGAATTACAATAGGCACCAAGCAAAGATTGCACAAGCTAAGGCTCATTTTAACGAAATTCGTAGCATGGCGATTAAGCACGCAGACAAACTCAAAGTGGACATTGAAGCATACGAGCATCAGCAATACCGTTCCCTCCTCTTTTCATTTGCTCGAAGCCAAGAAGCGGCAATGGAAGCTGAAGTGGAATACTGGTTTGAGTATGCAAAGCGTATTCGTTCAACTCGTGACAAAGCTATCGTTAGAGCTATTTATGAGTGTGAACGGGGGATTTACAGTGCTGCTGGGACAATGAGCACACTATTCTACCACCTTTTAATCACTATATTGGAACAAGCATTTAATCAAGACACTAATCTGACAGTTACGCCTATAATTCAGAAAATGGCGGACAGTCACGAGAAACAAAATGAGTTAAACCTTCAATCAACTTTAACCGTGTAACAACACCCAGCTAAGCAGGGCTAAACTCAATTTAAGTGTGTGATCCATAGATATCCTTTCAACCATACTGGATGTCTATGAACAGAGAAATCCGCCAAAGACGACAATGGGCAAAAATGGCTAAACTTTCAGTCTTTCTTTGCCCAGTCTCGATAATATTTCTTTCAGAGTAATTTCATATTCTTCAAGGTAAGTCAACAATTGTGTTCTGCCCAAAATTTCAACACCACATGTGGCAGCAATTTCATGAGTTCGCTTAGCTAACGAAGGTGAATTGGTAACAAAAATCAAACGCTCAAAAGAACTTCTCATTGCTGCTTCATAAATAGGTTTCGCAGAGTGAATCTCCTGAATTCCTTTATAGCCATCATATTGTCGTTGCGTAAACTTAGCTTGCACTAGAATGTTGCCACGATTACTGAGTAACACACCGTCAGCACCATGATCAGCACCACTATTCGTAAGCCACGCACTTTCACTATCCGTAATCTTTGCCAGCAATTCTACACATAACGCTTCAAATTGCTGCCAACTTAACTTATCAAGTTCTGCCGCTGTAATACGTTTATCAATCAAATCACCAGAAACTACTCCCCCAACACCTGCTGGCTGTGGAACCACATCTTCTGGTGTAACAACAGCATCCTTCAGCAACGTTTTTTGGGTAAGTAGCCTATGTAGATTTACGTCAAACGATTCAAATTCGGGATGATGTAAAAGCGGGATATAGATATGTACATCTTTTTCTTGCCCGATACGATAAACCCTATCCGTCGCTTGAGCTTCTTTAGCCGGGTTCCAGTGCCGCTCTAAATGAACCACATGATTCGCACCGACCACAGTTAAACCGACACCAGCCGCGACTGGAGACATTACAATTAAATTAAAGCCTTCTTTTGCTTCAAAGTCTGAAATCATTGATTTTCGAGTTGGGGCAGATTTACGCTTTGCTACGGCTTTCGCATCACCATTAATTACTGAAAGCGGACCTAAGTTATAGATCTGTCCCAAAGTCACGCTTAAGAAGCTTTGCAGTCGTTTGTTAACCGCAAAAATAATGCACTTTTCATGTTTACTTCGTACTCGATCTAAAGTCTCAAGTAAGGAAACTATTTTTCCTGATTCTCCGTATAAAGCCCTAGCTGATTTTGCATTTTTTGGAATATCAAGGCGACCTCCATCACTTAACCTAGGATGTAACGAACTATCTCTTAGCCTCATCAAAGTGGTAAGTGCGTGGCTCTCTTTATTCTCGAGTTGATTACTAATAGTCCCTTCGTAAACATCTCTCTGGTAGCCAACCATTATCGACTTAAGTTCTTCTAAGTACTTCCAGTTTTCAAAATCTCCGCCAGCATACATATGTTTTATAGGTAACCCTTTAAGGTTGTCCTCTTTAACGCGTCTCAACATCAATGCCCCGACCGCTATGCGAAGTTCTCTTCCAAGCCTAGCTCTTATTTCTTCAACTTCATCACCGGCAGCTTTAAGAATTGGTGAGATATACCGAGCACGAAACTCTTGATAGCTACCCAGATGGCCTGGGCAAGCTGTATCCATTAAACACCAAAAATCGGCTAAGCTGTTTTCTACAGGCGTCCCCGTAGCCACTAGTTTGAAATCAGCTTTTAGACCCTTCGCTGCACGAGTTTGAAGTGCATTTGGGTTTTTAACATTCTGGGCTTCATCGAAAACCACAATCCCCCAATCAATCAAACACATGGAGAACTGGTAATCGCGCAAGGTTTGATAAGTAGTGATAACCAATCGCTCTGGTAGATCTAAACGGCCTGGACCAAAGTGTTTCCCTACTTTCAAAGAATACTTGGGTTCTAAACAATCATCAGATGTGCTCTGGCTTCGAATCTCCACGCCACCCATGCGATAGTCATTTAACTCAGCGGCTGATTGCAAAATAACCACATCTTTGAATGGTGAGTGTTTAAAGGTTTTATCTACCTCATCCTTCCAGTTTTCCAATAAACTCAAAGGAGCGACTATCAGCGCAGGTTTCTTCGTTTCACCACTAATTTTCTGTCGTTGATAAATATGTTCGATCGCAGAGAGGGCCATAAAAGTCTTACCTAACCCCATGTCATCAGCAAGCAAAGCTCCACTAATTTTCGAGTCTGATAAGGTTTTTTGCTCAACGCCTAAAATCCAACGAACACCAATATCCTGATGTGGAAAAGGTGTCCGCTTGTGGTTTTCCCAATTTAACTCACCATCCCAGGAAATATCAGAAATCAGTTGTTCAACTTTAGGAGAATTTTCAGACAACTCTTCATCATTTAGATCAATATCGACAACATGTATTTCTGCGCTTTCTGATTCAGTCTCGGCGTCTTCTTCCTCTCCGTGGCTAGAAAGATCTGTATCAGGGTTAGATATCTTGTGACCTATTTCTTTTAGAACTTTCTCGACAGCTACAGGCTCACTGATATCGTATGATTTTCCTTCATAATCTAAAACCGTTGCTCCGGTTTGTTGAGCATCTTCAATCTTCTTAGTTACGTCCTCAAGAGTTGTTTTATCGCGAATTCTATCAGCCAGCTTAGATATTGGATTAATCACATCAGATGAAGAGGAGGCTCCGAACCAATCTATGCCTGACTCGTCCGTTTCTCCAAAATAAGCGTGTTTAAAAACTGTCGCACCATGAACTCTGATAGAAAAACCTAAATCAAGATCGACTAAGCTCGCATCAATATAGGCTGTAGGGTTTTCCAAGAACGCTTTAACTTGCTGTTGGGGAATTACCCTGTTGCTAATAACTTCTTTTACAGCCATTAGCTTTTCTTCAGAAAACAAGACTATTTCATCACCCACTTTCAGAGTAACTGCGTTGTCGCTTTGCAACTGCCCCAAAACCTTTTGAATCGACTCATGGCTCGCACTTTGCCCCATGTTTGGCGTCAATATCAGCTCGCCTTGAGAATTCAGTTCTGCTTCTACTGTAATTTTATTTGGTGTCAGAATTCTTAGCTTTTCAAAGTGCTTTAGATTCAACTTACAACCACTCTGTTGAGCCTCTTGTAAAGAGTGTAGGTAAAGTAAGTTATCGTATTCAGACCGAGCAGAATTTCCATGGGCTTTATGTGCGTTAAAGGCCATAAACTGCTCGGGCGTTAACAGGTACTGCTCATTTTGACTAAACCGAATGAAAGGTCCATCCACAGTGTAATTTAGCGTTGTTCGACCCTGTTTGGTTGTTACCGAAAGGTCAACTTTAAAGGTAGGTGTGCTAGCTTTTCCTTGAATATCTGCATCAATAGTTCCTTGCCAAACCGAAGGAAAACCAAACAAGATTCTCAAATCAGAGTCGAGCCTTACCGCTGTATCGGCAGGCATAATAAAGCCATCTGGAAATGAGCTTACATCCCCCTGTTCTTCAAGCATTCTAAGTGCAACATACTGCGCCGTTATCCACTCATCAGCTTTACCAGCTTTAATTTTCTCTAGGGTTTTCTTGGAGGTTGTGAAATCAAGACTATCATCACAGACTAACTCAAATTGAGACGTCTTATCTAGACCAGAAAAGAACTTACTGATTAAAGAGGTTAACTCCACTCTCTCACCCCATAACGTTGTTTAAAGTCAATATAATCTTCATTTGAAAGCACATCTTTAGGCGTCAATTTAACTCCCAGACCTCTAAGTGCTGTAAGTGCTTTTCGCTGCCATGAGTAGCCAATTGGTGAATGCGTTATTTTTGCTACGGCTCCCGATGATAATCGTGTCATCTGATTATTGATCCCACTGGTTAGCTGAGAATACGTTGGCCTAACAATGTCATAATTAAATACGCATACTGACGAATCTAAATGCTTGTACAGCCACAAGTAACAACTGTGGCTTCCCTCTACCATGTGCGCACCATTCATTTGCACATAAATTATGGATTTATCACCATCTTTAACAGTCGAGAAATTGGGCAAGTGCTTAGGGTCATAATTTCTCTTCAAATACCTTGCAGCATCCTGACTCAAATAAAGTCGTGTATTTGAAATAACCCCCGCATCGAACATCCCCTCTAAGAAACATTTCCTAGATGGGTACATTCTCTGTAGCTCGTAATTAGCTGAAGAGTAGGAATAATCTTCCAACGCTTCCAGAAACAACTTCAAATCCAGTTTTGATAACCATCCGCGAACAGCTTGAATCAGAATTGGTTCTAAACCCTTCCACCACTTAATGTATCTTGGATTTGAACTTGGTACTCGTGGGTCACCGCCAATCGCTAAGATCACATTCATCCAAGTCTCACTGATGTGAGAACCTATCGATCGGCCAATCAAAATTCTAAGAATTTGATGCCCTAACAAACTTTCAGAGTCATATCGAGAATCAAAAACCGCCGTTTTTTGAACCTCCTCTAGGAGAGGATGATCTTGGCCTAATGGTATAGTGTTTAACTGCTCAATATAGTAGATGCCTTTAGCCGCCGTTAAATATCTGCCATTTGCATAACGTTCCAGCTTCATCTCCGCAAGTAAATGATCAAAATCGACATTATTTTGAATCGCCCTTTCCGCAAGCCACTTGGGGCCATTGGTTGACAATATATTTTCATCAAACTGCTCATCATTGCCTCGCAGCCTTTTAGCCTCCAACAACCAGTCTGCTGTAGCTTCCAAGTCTGCCAGTCGGTCATACTCTGATAAGAAATGCTGATAAAACGACTCTATGACTAAAGAGCTTGGTTTTTTTACAATTTCTGTAATTTTATTAAGCAATCTACGCGTAAAGCTGACATTTTTCTTCGCATCCGTATGTAGCGAGAGAGCTAAGGCGCGAACGTGTACAGAGCTATCTATAACGTCCTCAACTCTTTTCTTAGAGGCAAGCGCATTACATACTTCTCCATACGCAGTTCGGAACTTATTGTTTTCAATACCGGCACTCTTAGAAAGCACCTCTAGCTGATTCGATAGATGTGCAAAGTCCTTGATGGCTTGACCAAAAGGATTGGCTGGCAAACTAACTTTGAGCTTTTTTATATTTAAACTCACTGTGCAACAATCCTCTCGAGCTCAGCAATAGATGGTTTCTTAACTGTAAATCGAATATCAATACGCCTATTCTGGCTCTTTTCTTGCTGATTCGACTCTTGTAGATTGGCACGTCTTGTCGCTGCATAACCACTAACAGAGAACAGCTTTGCATGATAAGCGTTTTCTAAGTCACCGAGTTTAGGCGTTAAGCTCAGTTCATTTTGCCAGACATTCCATACAGATATTGCTCGATCAGTAGATAACCCCCAGTTCCCTTTTCCTCTGTAATGGATACTATCGCTATCGGTATGCCCCTCAATAAAAACGGTATCGAGATATTGAAAACGGTCTTTCTTCTGAATTGCAGAATGAAGAACAACACCTATGTCCTTAACTGCTTGCTGTATGGTTGCATCGTTCGGAATTGATGATTTACCTGATGCAAACGTAAGTGTGCTTTCTGGGATCCGAATTACCGTATCGTTATCAGCAATTTCAACAATTACGTTTCTTTTAGCCAGTTCGTCTCGAACATCATAAATTATATTCTTTCTTGCTAACTCAGCTTGCTTAAGCTCTTCGATACCAGCTTCGACATCATTGGTCTTTTGAGTTAATTCAATAATCAGAGCAACAGCTGCAAGTATAAATATAACAAGCAAAGCAGACATTAGATCGGAAAATGAAACCCAGTAGGGATTTTCTTCATCTACTGAGTTTTGTGTATGCGAACGAATACCTCTACGCATGTTGGCTCACTTTATCTTGAATTTCATCGACAACACTAGAAATAGCTCTAACTGCTGTATTCATGCTCTCTGCATACTGTGTACTACTATTGGCCCAAACTTTGAGGTGCTCGGCGGTTTGTCCGTTGGCTTGCTCTGCATAATCTTCAAGCAGTTGAGCCATTTGCTCCGTCAACTCTTTTACATTACGCTTCATTTCTGAAGTGAGTTCGTTTAGATTACCTTTTTGTTCTGCAAGGAACTCATTTTGGGTAGTGCGAAGCGTGCTAAACGACTGCTCTGCACTAATCAGCATATTGTTTATCTGATCTGTAATCGCGCTAAACTTACTTGTATCTTCCAGCAACTGCTCCCTCAACGCTTGAATTTTCACTGCGCCTAGCTGGTTTTGCTCCGCTAAATCCTTCGTGCTGTTAACCGCTTCAGTAACAGCACCAGATAGTTTGTTGCCCGCCTCTTTAATGTTGGAACCGAACACATTCATACTATCAGCGGCAACTCGTAACTCACTCGCCGACTGCTGCATACTCTCAGTAGCTCGAGCAGATGCCGAAACAGATGAATCGATACTATTTTGTAATTGTTTACCTTGCTCAATAATATTATTAGATGTGATTTGTTGTGATTCAGTCGCCGCTTTCACTTGAGCAAGAAGCTCATCCGTTCCAGCTTTCATCGCCTGCGTTTGATTCACAAATATATCATTACGCTCTTTTTCCATCTGACTTGCCATCCCATCTCGTTCAGAGAACGTTTGGGTAAGTTGGCCAACTTGATTCTGAACAAAATCGGTCAACACTTGGCTTTGTGCTGAAACATTTTCTACTAAATCTTTAATCGTACTTTCCATTGAGGAAGCCAATTTCTGTTCACGTTCAGAAGCAGCTGATTCTCTTTTAGTAAGCTGCTCACCTAACTCAGAGACTTGTTTTTCTACAAACTCTGTTAGAACACGCTTCTGCTCATTACCCTGAGTAACTAGCTCAGAAACTTGAACTGAAATAGTTGAGATAAGTTCTTTCTCTCTTTCTGAAGATGCGTTTTGCTGAACTTCCAACTTATTGACGAAAGCAGCCATCGAAGTGCTCATTGATTCTAGCGTCTTATTTACGTTTTGAGACGCAGAGTCCATCGCGACACGTTGTTGCTCGCCTTGTTGACCAAAACCGTCCATGAAAGATTGAAGAACGCTTTCAAGCGCTTTTTGGTTACCATCTGACGTCTCATCAACAAGCTTATTGATAGCTGGAGCCATGATTTTTTCCAGACTACTCTCGAGACCTTGTTGAATACCCTGCGTTGCTTGAACTAATGACTCCTGCATTTTCTCGCCAATTTTCTCAGCAAGTCCCTGTAGGCTTTCTCGAGATTGCTGGCTGTTATTTGCAATAGATTGCAGTTGATATTCCGCACTTAATCGAGGGAACATCCTGTCAATACGGTTTTGCAAAGACTTAATTCTCTTTCTAATTACTTGCTCAAGAATTTTCTCAATGAAGTTGAATGCAACACTGAGTAAGACGCCCCAAACCGATGTCATAAATGCGATTTTTGCACCATTTATAACTCCAGCAACGCCGTTTTTCATCTCATTGACATCAACGTTGCCCGCAATATTTAGATCTGAAAGTCCTAGCTGTAAACCGACAAAGGTGCCAATAACACCCAGAGCCGTTAAAAAACCTGGAACCGCCGCAATCATTCGGTTTTCAGTGCTACCACCAGCTAAACTAGAACTATTAAAGAAGTAGTCGGCATCAAATGTGTTATGCAATCGAACAACGTCATCAGCACCTTTTACTTCGAGCAGTGTTTCGTCAAACTCTAGCCATAAATGCCCTACGGAATTTTTCTTTTTTTCAGCTCTAGAAATCAAATCATTTCGAATATCTGACGGGGTCGATTTCTCCGCATCATCCAAAGATTTGTTAAGCCAAACAACACGTTGTCTTGCCCGAATAAACGCCACACCTGACCAAATTAAGAAAAATAGAGCTACGCCCCATAAAATAACTACAAACAAAGCACTCAATTGCTCTGGAGTTTGAGGTGGCACGACATTTAGACTGCTTAAGTCCGGCCATAAACTAGAAAGGTTAAGGCTATTGGTCATTCAAATTATTTCCAAGATTAGTTATTTAATAATGATATGGAGTGGTCAAAAACTACTACATCCCAACCATACGCTGCATGCTTTGCGTCCACGATGCTTTAAAAGCAGGGTCTTGTGCAAACAGCTTGTAGAGTTCTAATTCGTCTTTACGGCGTTGAAGCATGATTTCTTTCAACATCTTCTCAAACGCCAGCTCTCGCGTATGAGGGTCGGCATTGTTTTGGTATTTAGCTTCGAAGTCTGGGTGATTACGGATGCTCTCAGCAATGTTCACAAACTTAACGCGTTGCTCTTCTGGTGTTGCGCTCCAACCTTGAAACCAACGTTCGTTAAAGATTTGGATGATCTCATCTAACGGGTCTTTTTCACTTTCAGGACCATGAGCTCCGCGCGGGTTCGGGTTTTGAGGATCTAACTCAGTTTCAGAGTCATCTAGCTCGATGGAATAATTAAGCTTAACCCTTTGTAATCCATAAGAACTCAAATCGACTGAGTCTAGTAACGAGTCTAATGCCTCTTTATCTGGGTCTTCGACGGAAAGTTTTGGAATCAAAAACTTCAAGAACCAGAACAGTTTTTCCCACTGAACGACCTCATAAGGCATGATAGATGCCATCTGGCCGTAGATTTTCACAAACTGCTTGGCCTTCACTTTGAAATCGACTTTAAATTCGTTTTCTAATTCTAACTCGTGGTTAAAACGCGCAGCTGCGATGTCAATGATTGGGCTTAGGTCCTGAGCATCTCTTCCTTCAAAGAAACGCTTGTTGAACTCCTCAACTTCAAACCACTCATAAACACCCGTGTCGTCCATATCATCTTTTAGCTCATGAAGAACATTGACATCAGTGGCTTCAGAAAGCGTTGTCGATGTATAGAAAGGGTCGAATGCGGTTTTGATATCATCCACTGAGTTGAAGAAATCCAACACAAACAGATCTTCCGTTTTCTTACCGTACTTTGGTGCTGAACGGTTCAAGCGAGACAGCGCTTGCACACACAGTACACTCGCCAGTTTTTTATCCACATACATGGCACAAAGCTTCGGTTGGTCAAAACCTGTCAAATACTTATTCGCCACGACCAACAAACGAAAAGCATCCTGATCTACATGCTTAGGAATTGGGGAGTCCGACTCCTTACGCTTGTAGTTCACATCAAAGTAATCTTTGGTATCACCTTCTGGGAACCCATTAAGATCTGCTTCAGTGTATTCAATACCATCAACTTCTTTGGTGCCAGAGAAGGCAATCGCGACTTTAAATGGGTTACCCATCTTATCGAGTTGCCTTGTTAACGCTCGATAGTAGCGGATAGCTGACTCAATATTTTGAGTAACCACCATGCCTTTGCCTTTACCTTTAAGCTTCTTACCGTTAATCACATGTTTGATAAAATGTTCAAGCATGATCTCGGCTTTGGTATCTATGGTTTCTTGGCTTGCCTCTACATACGCTCGCAAACGCTTCTGCGCTTTTTTACTGTCGAACTCAGGGTTATCTTGGATTGATTTTTCAATCTCGTAATAACTCTTATAAGTCGTGTAGTTGGCAATAACATCGAGAATGAAGCCTTCTTCGATCGCTTGTTTCATCGAATACAAATGGAAAGGAGCGTAAGTTCCGTCCGCTTGTCGCTGACCAAACTTTTCTAGAGTGGTGTTTTTAGGCGTTGCGGTGAACGCAAAATAAGAGGCATTTCCACGCATCTTACGAGAGCGCATTGCCTGTAGGATTTTGTCCTGAGCATCTTCCAGCTCTTCCACTTCCTTCTTACCCATTGCACGGTTCATATTGTCATGAGCGGAGCCTGACTGAGAGCTGTGAGCCTCATCAATAATGACGGCAAAGCGCTTGTCACTTAAATCTGCAATACCATCAATAATGAACGGAAACTTCTGAATGGTGGTAATGATAATTTTCTTGCCACTCTCTAATGCAGACTTTAGCTCAGACGATTTGAACGCTGGTGCAACAATGTTCTTCACTTCGGAGAACTCTTTAATATTGTCGCGTAGCTGCTTATCAAGCAATCGGCGGTCGGTAACGACGATAACCGAATCGAATAGAGGCACTTCTTTCCCTCTACTTCCTGGTAGATCATCGCTAATAGGATAAGTTTCGATGAGCTGATACGCAGCCCATGTAATTGAGTTAGACTTACCTGAACCCGCTGAGTGCTGTATCAAATACGTTTGCCCAACACCATTAACTGAGCAATGATCAACCAAGCGACGTACGACATCCATTTGGTGGTATCGAGGGAAGAACAAAGTTCGTTTATCCAACTGCTTTTTACTGCTGCCATCAAGACGAACAAAGTGCTGAATAATATTAGCGATGCTTTCTTTGCGGAACACCTCTTGCCACAAGTAAGCCGTCTTGTGGCCGTGCGGGTTAGTGGGGTTTCCTTTACCTAGGTTGAAGCCTTTATTGAACGGTAAGAAGAATGTCTTTTTACCTGCCAGTTTGGTCGTCATATAGACTTCATCGGTATCTACCGTCATATGAACCAAACAACGAGCAAAGTTCAGCAATGGTTGATTTGCATCTCTATCATTCCGATACTGATTTTGACCATGATAAGCTGCGTTCTGACCCGTCCATTTATTTTTAAGCTCAAGGGTAATCAACGGGATACCATTTATAAAAAGAACCATATCAATCTCTTCCAACGGATTCGCATTGGAATAACAAACCTGTCGTGTCACGCTAAAAATATTGGCAGAGAAGTTCTTTTTTACATTTTCTGAGCTACTAACAAGCGGAGCTGGGTACATTAGAGTGAGGAAAGCGTCATCAACCTCCAAGCCCTTTTTAAGTAGGCTCAAAACACCCTTGCGCTTAATCATACGATCAAAACGTTCAAGGATTTTTCTTTGCCAATCATGAGGGCTGGTGCGCTTTAGCTTGTCTAACTCACTCGCTTGTGTCTCTTCAAGAAACTGCCAGAAGAAACGTGTATCTAGGGCATATTGTTTGTCGAAGTCACTTGGAAAACCGACAAGATAGAGTTCATTGTTGTAGTTTAGAGGCGCGTCACCCAACGCTAACTCTTCTCTACAAATACCAGCTAAGCCTTTCTCTATTGCTGCTTCTAGCGCCTGTTCATTTGTTTTACTAACCATAGATACCACGTTGTTCTTATTTAATAACTCGAAGTTTTATTTTTTACTAATGTTGATAGTGCTGAGCAAAAACTGCCATCATCTCATCTAGATGTTGTTCAATCTGCTGTTTACCCCAAGTACCCTGTCCTTTCACATTAAATATTTTTCTTAGTTTCAGTGCATCGAAATGGGACTTCCTATCGAAATCGATGCGTTTTTTGTCTACATCTTGATTACTATAAGAAGAATTTTCACCGGGACTAAGTAGTACTAAATTACCAAATGAGTTTAAAGTTTCATATGCTAACTCACTCTTATACTCATCATTTTGAGGATGAACATGTTCTACAGAGTTTTTGGATGTAATTCGGTACTTTTTGAACTTATTCAATTCTTCAGCAGACAACGAGGATTCTGACGACTTCATCTGCTTCCAAATCAAATATTCAAGCTTTTGAAACCAGTAATGCTCAAAACTAGTACCTAGCGACTGTTCAAAATACGTCGATTGAGATTGCCAACTCTGGCAATTGGGTTGTAACCCGCTAGCTAAAGCAAAGCTCGCCTCTTTCTGTGTATCAATAGACAGTGACATTTTGTTATCGATACTTTCCAGTAGCTCTAGTGCCTCGGTATCTTGCATGACGTTCGAACGGATCAAACCAGTGATAAACGGCGTTAACCAATACTGGGCGCTGCGCTCTCCGGTAAAGTTACGAACACTTTGTAGGAGAACCAGCTCACCTATATTTTTCGGCTCACGGTTAATATACCGCTTACCCTTTGATTCGCTTAGGTACTGACGAGTTAACGCCAACTGCACATCTGTTGCATCATCACGTTCTACCCATTTTACAACCAAACGGTCGAACTGGTAGCGAACCTGCCATAGCGTTTCGATAAACAGCTTTACCGATTGCTCATCACCATTGATAAGTGGTTCAAATATCTCCAATAAGCGATCACTATGAAGGCGTGGCTCAATATCTTGACCTCCATTAAGTGCAAGGTAAACACGGTAAGCATGAATGAGTAACTGTGGGAACTTGATTATTGGGCGGCAGTAAACGGTCTCAACATCTAGGTCGTATGTTTCAAATTTGTCCTGTTCAGTGTTTTCAGGTGTTGATTCCTGTTTTAACTGCTTAGCAAGTTGAGCAATCGAAAACCCTGATGATTCCTTATTATCTTTGTCTTCATGTGCCGAACAGAAACGTTCTGGATCAAAAGACGCCAAATGTTCAGGCTCAATGCTATACCAATCGGCGTTAGGGAAAACTTTACGAACATTGCGTTCAAAATAATTTTCTAAGTGCTCACATGCCACCCACATCGCATCATACTGTGCTTTGTCAGTGTGAATCTGCTTAAACAGCTTAGCCTTTAAAATATCCGCCTGCTCTAGTTGGATACCAGCGGTGTTCATGGTGGCAAACAACCGGTTTAAATCCATTTCTGTTGGCACAATGTTGTTCACCCATTGAACTTGGCGGTAGAGGTAATCACCCAGGTCTTCGGCACTCACTTCATCGTCAGAGTTAAGTTTTTTCACTTCTTTCGTCAATACATCTAGCGCAACGCCCATCTGTTTTAGATAAGCATTATCAGTAATCGATTCCTTAGAGGGAGTTTGATAATTTTTAAGCCCTGCTAAACCACCTAAAAGCTGCTGAACTTGATCTCGAATAGCGAACTGAAGACGCGGTTTATCTTCACCCTCGCTCGAATGGTAAACAGCTAGCCCAGCTAGGTCAGATTTGATGCCTGCATACTTAAAGGCAATCGTCATCAACATTAAAGTAGTCGTTCTCTGCTGACCATCTATAAGCTCATAAATACGTTCCCCATCTTGCTCAATACGAGACGATAGAATTGTGCCAATAAAGTAATTTGGCTCCTTCAAGCGGCAAGCTTCTTTAATATCTCTGAACAGCAGTAAGACGTCATCATCTGACCAGACATAAGGACGCTGATAACTAGGGATAGAAAATTGATAGTTCTCTGTATAAATTTTTTCAAGCGTCAGCAGCTCAGTTTTGACTGATAAATTATCGCCCATGTTGCACTCCTAACGCAGAGATATGTTGGCTAAATGAAAGACCAAATTGGTTCGCATAGTCTTGCTCATCGATTTCAAGCTTAAAGTATTGAGTTACGCGTTTTACGAAGCGTTTTTTAACACTGTTTTTATCAAAGCCGCTCTTATCTACTGACAGCTTAAAGCCGTCTAACAGAGCAAAACATTGCTCTGGGGTATAGCTCATCGCAATCCAATCCAACACAGGCGTTTCTTTGACAAATGCAGGAACAGATCTCTCTTTTACTGCCGTTTGGTTTTCGACTCGGCGAGAATAAACCACGCGAAATAGCTTTTTCGCAGCCACTTCTAGGCTTTGCTGCCCATGCTGGCTGATGTAAAGCAACAGGCAAGCATCGTAGAGCTGTTTAAGATAACCGCAGCCATCAAGCTTACACACTAATTTTTTATAGAAATCGTAAAAGCCCGCTAATTCGCCTTGAGTTGTTTGATTCAGCAAATAGGTTTGGCGCAGTTGCTCGAAATATTGCAAGTAGTGAATCGTGTTCTCGCCACTATTTAGAGGCTGACGCAACTCATAGCCAACTTGAGGTTGAGATACACTCTCACCACCATTTGACATATAGGTACGCGCTATTCTGCCAAAAGCGATGTCATCGCCTTTGCCTGTCTCTTCTGCCAGCTCAGCGACAATGCTATTACGTACTTGCTGAATTTGGTTATGCAGCGGGTAATTACGAAAGTTAAGGTATTGCCAATAGCGACCACGTAACAAAATATCCACGACTGGGCTCAAATCCCCCAGCGCTTCCCAACGGGTTGCAAAGGTGTTTACTGCAGACTTGTCTTTTTCATTCACTGCACGCAGATGGTGGGCTTTGATAATATCTGGTCCCGCTAACCGTACCCCACCTGTATTCTGGGTTTCAAAAAAGCGGTAGGCTTCATCTTCGCTATTCGTCACCACCAGCGTGATGTTGATTTGAGCAAAGTCGATGTTTTCCAATCTCGAATTTTGAGCTAAAAGCCAACCAAGATTATGTTTAATCTGCTGCTGGCTCTCTGGTGATTCATAAACCAGTTTTAGGTCAGCATGTTTATCCGCTAGATAAGAGATTAAAGCCATCGTTGTCAGGCGTTGCTGACCATCAATGATGTTAAGCTTATCGCCTTGCTGGTGGAGGATGACACTACCCAGATAAAATGGGCAGTGCTCTGCTTCAGGCTTACCGACTAACTCTTGCTGGTGAACCTTGAAGTCATTCAACAAACGAGTAATTTGCTCTTCATTCCAACGATATGGACGCTGATATTCAGGGATGGTGAGCATCCCGTGAATGTCTTTTTGAACCTTACCGTCAGAGGCTAGAATTGGCACACCAGAAAAGAGCTGTTCTAAGGTGCAACTGGAAACAACTACTGCCATTTATACCAGCTCCGTGACTTTTATTTTGCCTGTAACCGCACTGTTGATCAGGGTGGTTTTGTATTCTTTAAGTTTTTCTATTTGGTTAAATTGAATATCTATAGATTGATCTAATTTTTGTGATTGTATGGCGATAAAGTGAACTATTTCTTTTTGCTCGATAATTGAAGGAAATGCAATCTTAAATGAGCTTAATATTTGACAGTTTAGTGCTTCTTGGTTTGAACCTTGGCCTTGATTTCTGACTTCATCGTAAGCTTGAATTAAATATTGATGTAAAAATTCACTTAGAATTTTTTCTGAAGGAATTATGCCTGCAACATTCTGATTTATAACAGCATCAATAGCCAACATTGCTGAAGTACCTCTAGTTTTCCCCTGACCGACAATCCCTATCAGAACTGTTCCTTTAGGAAAGATACGTAAAGAGCATTCTCTTAATGCCGCAGTAGTTATCAACTCTGACGGAGTGGAAATTATATAGTCATTTACTTTGCCGGAAGACATCCAAGGTATGGTTCCTTCGTCCCAATACCTTTTCACATCTCTACTAGGTGTTGACCCATTATAAACTCTTGCGTAGTGGCCAATCTTAGATACTGTCCAATGCTCAGGAATTTTTCCAATCCAATCCACGCCAGAATCTTTCATTGGCACATCAGGGTTCAAACCTTGCGTAACGGCTTGCTGAATGATGATTTGCTTGCGCTCTTTTAACAACTCTATTTGCTTTTGTTTGATTGCGATAGCTTCATCGATTTGCGACGTTTTTTCATCAAGATAGTTGGCAATTGCAATTTGCTCATCAAGCCCCGGAAAAAAAACTAATGCCCTTTTTAGCTGAGGCCAGTATAGATTTCGCTGAATAGTTCCCACACCTTTTGAGTTAACAAGATAGTTGGCCACCATAGACCCATCTCGGAACAAATAATTTCCGAAACGAGGATAAATTTTTGATGATAACTGTAATACCAAATATGCAGGGCTAACGATTCCTCTATGAGCAGAAATACCAACAGAGCCTCGCCATGCCTGTTGATTATTTAAGACAAAGTCACCCGGTTCGACTAACTGATACTTACTAAGGTCTAAACTTGTTACATTCGTTCGCTTCGCTTCAACCTCATCAAATCGAATTACACCTTTATCCAAGTAAACGGACAGTAATGGCTCACCCACATGGTTCGTTATCGACTTCAGCTTTGATACCGAACAAAGAGGAGCCGCCTCCCAGTGAGAAGGTATAGAACCTAACCAGCTTATACCAGTGTCCGTATATTCATTATGTTTGGGCATTGATGTTAACAAGTTCATTTAGCATCCCCTTTAACTACATCCCCCCCCAAAATGTCAGAAATCAAGCCTTCCGCTTTTTGTTCTAGCGCAATAATGTCTTTGGCGACTTCATCCATGCTGCGAAGTGGCTTGTGACGATAGAAATACTTGTTAAAGCTGATCTCATAGCCAATCTTGACTGATTCTAGGTTTACCCATGCTTCATCAACATGCGGCTTCACCTCATCAAGGAAGTATTGATAGATGCTTTGTTCAAGCGGCACGGATTCGCTGTCACGCAGGTCTGAACTTGATTCATAAGTGACGAACTCGTTGTGATTGCCCGTTGGGTAGTAACCGAAATCTGGCAAGTCTTGTAGCTCACATTCGTAGCTTTCTAACAGTTCGTCTAACTTATCTTGCTTAAGTTTCGCGACTTTCTTAATCACTTTTTCTGCGTTTTCGTTATACCAGCTTACCGCATCCAAAATGGCTTTTTTCTCAGTTGCAGCAAGCTTAAGACCGAGTGATTTTAGCTCTGCATCCACTAGTTGCTTGAACTGATTAAAGTCGTTATAAACTTCGTCACCAATCTTGCTATGTAATTGACTCGCTGCATTAACCAGTGTGCGCTGTTTAATCCAGTTTTTCGTATCCAGCAATTTGGTTTTCGCCGCTTTGTTTAGGCTAATATCATTTTCTTCACACCACTTGGTTATCTCTTTCTCAACCCCTTTAACAAACCCTGCGTCGTATACTTTCTCGCCATATTCGACGTACAAGTACTCCATCACTTCACGTAGTGATTTTTCAAAACGTAGCGGCTCAATTAGGTCAGAACGGAATTGGGCATTTCGGCGATCTGGGCGCTCAATATTCACTTTGTAGTAACCAAAATCTTGGTTCTTGAATACTTGCGCGGCAATACCCACCGAATCGCCTTTCTCATCGATTGCACGCTCAACGGATTTATTATCAAGATAGGTCGAGACAATTTTCGCAATGTGCTCTGGTGAGAACTCGCAGTTCTTGTTACCCAAGTTCTTACGCAACTTGCGGAACAATAAGCTAGCATCAATCAGTTGCACCTTACCTTGGCGGCTTTCAGGTTTGTTGTTATTAAGCAGCCAGATATAAGTGGTAATACCCGTGTTGTAGAACAGGTTGTTTGGCAACTGAACAATCGCATCCAGCATGTCATTTTCGATAATGAAGCGACGAATATTACTTTCACCACTGCCTGCATCACCCGTAAACAAGCTTGAACCGTTGTGAACAGACGCAATGCGTGAACCCAATGGGCTGACTTGTGGCGACTTCATCTTGGTGACCATTTCCATCAGGA
Organism: Vibrio antiquarius; assembly: GCF_000024825.1. Taxonomy (NCBI): domain Bacteria; kingdom Pseudomonadati; phylum Pseudomonadota; class Gammaproteobacteria; order Vibrionales; family Vibrionaceae; genus Vibrio; species Vibrio antiquarius. The sequence goes on along the minus strand of NC_013456.1, from coordinate 1,794,068 downwards.
ACAATAACTGGCCATCACTTGAGCGAGGAATAGCATCTTGTTCAGACTCAACACCCCAGTAGTCTTTTAACTTCACTTTAAAGCGGCCATCAACGACGTCTTTACCGTCTTTGATGTGTTTTTGTTCACTCGCCCAGCTCTTACCATAAGGCGGGTTAGATAGCATGAAATCAAAACGTTCTGATGAGAACTCATCGGTAGAAAGAGTTGAGCCAACACGGATGTTTTGTGGGTTGTTACCTTTGATCATCATATCTGACTTACAGATGGCGTAAGTCTCATCGTTGATCTCTTTACCGTAAAGGTAGATATCACGATTTGATGCTGGGTATTTTTCTTCAACAAAGTTCTGCGTTTCTGTCAGCATACCGCCACTACCACAAGCTGGGTCATACACTGTGATTGAAAGTGGCAGCTCATCTTTGATTGGGTCGAAAACAAGATGAGTCATCAGCTCGATAACTTCACGTGGGGTAAAGTGCTCACCAGCCTCTTCATTGTTCTCTTCATTGAACTTGCGGATCAATTCTTCAAACACATAACCCATACCAAGATTGCTGAGCGCTGGCAGTTTATTGCCCTCAGGATCTTCTTTAACCGTCGGTGTTAGGTTGATGTAAGGTGAAACGAATTTCTCAACCACATCTAGCAGAACGTCTTTGCCCGCCATGTGACGAATTTGAGCTTTCAGGTTAAAACATTCAACAATCTCCTTTACGTTGTCGCTAAAACCGTTCAGGTAATCTTCGAAATTAGCCAGCAGAATCTGTTGGTTGTTGGTCGCAGTACTGAACAGCGTTTGTAGAGTCCACTTAGACGTGTTGTAGAACACATAACCTGATGCAGCACACAATGGTGCATCATCAAGCTCAGTTTCATTCATCTCTTCTTTCTGAAATCTAACTTCTTCCAGTACTGCTTCTTTTGATGGTTCTAAAAGCGTATCCAGACGGCGTAATACCACCATAGGCAAGATAACGTCGCGGTATTTACCACGAACATAAACATCGCGGAGACAGTCGTCAGCAATCGACCAAATAAATGAAATGAGTTTGTTATGTACTGAGTGGTCCATAATATTCTTCTTAAAACGATAGTTGCTTGAAATTCAAACAATAATAATAGGGATAATTGGGCAGGATTTTACTGGCTTTTGACGCTAGTAGCGAATAAAACATTGGTTTCTGCTCGCTACTAGCTCCTTGGTTTGGTCTGCTATCAAGATTTAAAATGCTGCATCTCAATATACTCGCGCAGATGCTTAAATGGATAAGGTGTTACGGTTGGTAGACGATGCCTTAAGTGATAAACATCAAACAAGTTTTCTACCTCTTCTGGTAGTGCATCAAACGAATGCTTTATCAAGTATAAATGGCTAAAAGTTTCTATTTTGCTCTGTGGGCTGCCTTTGCCACCAGCAAAGTACATCCCCAGCTCTCGGTTATAGAAGAAACCTAAAGATGCATTAAAGAATCCCTCACTTTGCCCTCTCATCGATGTTTTTAAAAAGAATCCTTGTTCGCGCAGCCAATCATAGAATTGTTTTTCATCATTGCTTTTGTATGCGATTGTCGAAAACTCATCAAACGGTAGAGGGGCCGTATCATCCCACTCTGACAATATCACTCTCAGTTTGGTTACAACTTTACTCTCGGGGTTTTCTTCAATGAACTGAGTCAACAATGCAATAGGAACATCTTGTGAACGGCCTTCTTTAAGTTCACGCAATCGCTCTGCAACCGCTTCAAATTCCGGCAGCATTTGAATGCCAGTGTCAATGAAAATGGCATAGTTCCCCGTCTCCGGCCAATAAATAAAAGGGGAACGTTGGAATCCTTGAAATACTTGCCATTTATCATTACCTAAATCGAGTTCAATATCTTCAAGCTCCTCTTGAGTCGCTTGTGTATATTGCCATCCATCGCCCACTAACTTAGACGCATACACTGGCCACGGCCCATCTCGCACCTCTGAAGACTCGCCTTGCGGTCGCTGAGGCATGTAATATACACATCCTTCAGGGCCGCTTGGGTACTCAATCAAATGCTTTCTTGTATGGACTTCTAGCTTGATAAGTAGTTCTTTTAACAGCACTTCCACCACATGGCAGTTTGGCTGGCCTTGACGGTTCCATAAGCGCTCTGGGTAACACGACTGGAAAACGGTATCTTGGTACTTTTTGCGATAAACCTGATACGGATCTTCTTCAGCTGACTTGTAGGTGTCTTTATTACCAACAATTAGGATATTCAATGCCCCACGAATCGGAACTTCAGCTATTTCTGCGTTTATATCTAGATGCTCGATACCATGAAGCAAGGTTAATGCAGCGTCAGTATCTTTGCTTTCGGTTAAATCACAGATCACCAAACGATGCTCTTTCAACGCATCAAACAGCCCGACATAGTGATTTTTGACAATCGTATCTGAAACAAATCTATGCTTTTCTCCGGGAATCCGCTGCAACTTCACCGAAACTGAATCACCATAAGCTTGCTTAAGATCTTGCATGAACTGTTCAAGAATACCGATCTTAGATAGTTGAAAACCGCTATAAGATTCTTTGGTTATATCAATCGCCTGAATTCGATTCTTCGCATTAGAGTAAAGCGGCTTCTTGATGTAGTCTCCCTTTATGGATTTGCTTACCAACATCCCCACATCATCAAGTTGATAACGTGCAGCAAACTTTGCCTTTTTCTGTATCTCTCCGTTCTCTAACGTAAACCAAGACAAAGGGGAAAACGTTTTGGCATTCATTGACAGTGTTTGTTTGAATCCAAGCGCTGCACATGGCGCTAAATCGATTTCCACGGTGGTTAATTCATAGCCTGAGTGACCTTTCGGTAACTTTTTGCTTTTGACTAGATAATATAAACCTTCACTTTCAAAGCGCTTTATCTCTGGCGTAGTGCCACTCAATACTTTTGGTATCGCTTTAATCAGTAAACGGGCCAATTGCCATGTAGGTAGCTCGGCAGCGTTAACTGGTTTGATAGCCAAAGAGGTGTCTTTGAGGCCTAATTTGGCGTCCTGTGGTAACAGCACCCAATAACAAGCTTCTTTATTGGCACCTTTGACTAAGCAATAAACACTTCCTGACTTATAGATTTCAGACGCTAATGTTACTAAACGCTTAAGTCGTTCTGAGAAGCCTATTCCTTTATAACTGACACAGTAAATCGCGAAGCTTCTATCAACCCAATCAGTGTCAATGGATATTTGTTCCACTAAGGTTGATAACGGACCGTGTGAGGAAGGTTCTAGCTGTTGTGTAACCATTTTATCAACTCCTGTACTGCGGTTAGGTTGGTGTCGGCATTGCTATCATCAATTAGTGCTGGAATTTCAATAACTTTAGCTAACTGTGGTGAAGTTTCTACGAAGCACGAGTCCAAATATCTAATCGGCTTTGAGGCATCCCCTAACGCATTCACATAAATAAACTTCGAAGGTCCAAACTCTTCTTCTACCAATGAAATTTTCGAACTGTAGCCTTCGCTGCTTTCATTACCTTCATGCTTCCAATATTTGCTGTCTAGCCAGATCGGTTGCTCAATCCCTGCAAATATGACTCTGTTGTCAAATCGCTCGTAAATAGAATGTAGAACTGCTTCAAAGGTAAAATCGAATGCTGTTAGCACTGCCTCTACCGCTTGCTCGCCCAATGCTCCCTTATAAATATTGGTAAACATAATTGGCGTCATCACATACGCTTCTTTTTGCCACGAACAGGCAAAGCCTTTGTGCTCAAACCACTGCCTCACATGTTGGTTCTGTGCTAACGTCGCTAGGCTGCATGCTTCCTCTGAAACCATATCGCCATAAGGCACCCTATAAAAGAACTCGAAGCTATTCGGATCACCATCTAGATTACCTTGATAACGGTAATACCCTTTAGTCATAGACTGTAAATACAACCGATTGAATCGCTCAGGTTGAGAGACGATCGTCGGATAGCGAAGTAACTGAGTTCTAATATCTTGCCACTCTTGAATATCATTATCAGATGCAGGTTGATTATGTAAACGACGAACTAGGGCCTTGATTGACTGCATACCGTCTTTGTTGTTTCGTTGAGCAAGATTAAACAAACGACGAATAGCTCGATCCTCAACTTTCGCCTTGTTCGCTGATTGCGCTTTATCAACCAAAGCAACATATTCGTGCGAAAACAAGCTTGGCTCTCTACTCTCTTCCGCCAGAATTTCCTTCAAACCGGAATCAGCAAACAAGAGAATTTGTTTTCGTTTCAAAGGCGTTCTCCCGGCTCTTCCTACCGCTTGCTCAATGTATTTCCTTACCGCGCTTTGGTAGTCACTTGTTTGGTAATATTGCTGTAAAGAGCGCTCTCTGCTCATGCCCATAAGTTGCTGTCGACACCAGCTTTCAGCGCTTTTCGGTGACAACTCGCCGTTCTCTTGCAAAGATAAGATTTGGTGGAACTGACAAAGCTGGTTAGCAGTGTGCGAGTAATCATCTGACAGGAGTAGCTGAGTAGGTTTTTCAAGATAAATACTGTCTATATCGCTTCGCTGCTGGGTGCTATAAGTGACATCGGCAACGGATATTAAGCTTCCACCTTCCAACGCTAAATTAACTGCGTAATCAGGGTTTTTACCTGCTCCCATTGAAGAATATGTACTAAATACAACGACTTTCCCTGGCTCAGTGTTTAGGTGATTGGAAATTTCATCGTAGCCAACCAACCTCATCCAATCAGCATTCACACCCAAAAATGTCCTGGTTTGGACATTAAATTCTTTTGCCCATTTATCGCAGCAGAACTGGATGAAATCGTTAATGTTCTGACGTGTTGTATCTAGGGTGCGGTTTAACAACGACAGCATATAACGATTATCAGGGGCTGAGATAAACGCTTTAATGCTAGCTAAGAGCTTAGACAACCAACTACGAACAAATGCCTGCTCTGATTCCGCAATACCGAGATAGTGATTTAGGATAAAGTGACTTGACCGAGCTTCCGGCTTATATTCTTCCAACAAAGCATCAAGAAATGCATCTCGGCTATTGAGATATTTGACCGTTAAAACCACGCCGTTATCTTTATAGTTGCGTCTACTATGGTAATAATCATTTACCCGCTGTTTTTGCTCTCTCGAAAAAGATAGAAGCTTTTTACCCAAACGCTCATTCAAGTATTTAAAATCAAAGTTATGTATTACGGTGTCTGCTCTCGCCGTTGCACTTATCCCGAGGATGACGGCACCTGCATCAACCATATCCGCTAAGACACCCGATGGTGAAGTGTTTAGGAATGACGCTTTACAATTTACGGTATCGCGAGTCCCCTGATTATGAGCCACCTCTACAAGTTTTAGTCCGGTATGATGGTAACTCTTGCTAGAACTTAACTTGTACGCTTTACCACCTGCAGATTGCCGTAACCCCCGCGTATCGAAAGACTCGTAAACTGCAGACTCAAATTCTTGTAAGTTGAAGTGAGTAAGCAGGGATTGAACAGCTTCTTGAAACGTTCCTTCTAGACTTCTATTTTCGCGTACTTCGATTTCTAGGCCACGAACGTTCTCCCAGTACTGAAACACGGCTTTACGCATTGTGCCAAGAAACCACTGATATATAACATCGGCTTCATTGACAAAGCGGGTTAAAAGGCCGTTTTTTTCAATGAGAGAGCCTTCTACTTTCTCATCGCTGAATATGAGATTTTTCTGTCTCAATAAATCTGATTTTAATGACAGCTTATGAGTGGCACTACTTACATGCGTGAAGCTTCTATCCGAAAACAACCTAACAGGCCGCTCATTCAAGTTAGCTCCTTCCGTATTAAACGCGAACGCTAGATTCCACTTGGTGCCAAACTCTTCAAGTCGCTCACGGAGTGGTTCAAATAAGTTTTCAATTTTGTCGTAGCGAGGCGAGCTCTCAAGTTGATGATCTCTAAAGTTTGCTCTTAATGTTCTGATCGCCCAAATTAAGTCCTGCGCTTGTTGCTTACACAACTCAGAAAGGATGACCTGATTCTGCTTGTCAATTTCATCAATGATAAGTACAGCACCACTTAGATCGCGCAATGGGCTATAACGCGAACGAGTATTGTGGAAGCCTTTCAGAAACTTGCTAGTCGTTAAGAAAACAACATGAGCACTTCCATTACGAATTTTTTCACCCGGTAATAGTGTTTCAACGGATGTTAGCAACGAACCGCTCAACAATACTCTATCGGTCCCTTTTTGTTTCTTTTGCAAGCGGTCGACTAAATTACGGTAGAAGTAACCAGCTTGCCTATTTAAAGAGACTTTAACTTCAGGATTACTCGCATGGCGTCTTAGACCTGATATGGCACTCCACTCTGATTGAACATCACGCTCAGCGTCCAAGTTAAATCCGGTTAACACTTCATTCAATACCGTATCAGAACATTGCAATAGCTGCTCTGACTGGTTGGGCAGGTGTACTATTTGCGCTTTAAGGTACTCTTGTTGTTCTAAAGTGAAGCGAGGCTCACCCTTGACTGTCTGCTTTTCAATTAACTTCAACAAGTCTGCTTTCGCGCTTACCACGTTATCTACTGAATCAGTAACGTAATACAGTAAGCGTTTGGATTTGTTGCTGGTATTTTCTTCTTTCAGCTCGCTTCGTATTTGCTCTAACATCTGCTGGAGTAAGAAATTTAGTGCCGTGTAAGTTTTACCGATTCCTGTCTGAAACGGTAATGGGAGCAAAGCACCAGATTTAACGCCATTTACTTCAATGTGACTTTTGAGCGACTCTGTAATTACCAGCTCAAGGGGCGAAGGATCGGGAACAAGCTGAAAATCAAAATGAGTAAACTCTTCTATCGACACGTTCATACACTATTACCCCCGCAGATCTTGATGTTTTATTAACCAGATCATAGTATGACGTCATTAGCGACAGGTAAATACTGAATACATAAACATGTCGAGTAACTAGGCAGGAATCTTAGAGTGAGTGCGTGGCCAATCCGTTGGGATCTACTGTTTCGATACAGAATGATTGAGATTATTGCTTTGTGGGAAGGAAGATTAAATACCAACCACTTAATACAGAGCTTTGGCATTGGTCGGCAGCAAGCCTCCAAAGACATCAATACTTACTTAGTTGATGTCGCACCTGGCAACCTCATTTACGACAAACGGCTTAAAGGCTACAAGCCGAGCGATAGCTTTGTTCCCAAGTTAACAAGCGGTCATGCGGATGAGTATCTGCACATTCTTTCTCGTAGTGAAGATATGGCCGTAACATTTGCTGATCTCAATATGGGCTTTGAAAATACAACCATGGTGCGCCCAGTCACACGCAGCATATCACCAGAAATTTTGCGTCCGTTAGTTCAAGCCATCAGAGAGAAAAAACGTGTCGATATTTGCTACACATCGTTAAAAGATGGTGAGTGCTCGGGGCGCATAATTTCCCCTCATACCTTAGTTTGTACCCCACTACGCTGGCATGTTCGCGCTTATTGTGAACATGCTGGTGGCTTCCGCGACTTTGTGTTAAGCCGTATTCATGGGATACCGGATATTAACGAGCAAGCCACTTACGACAAACACGCTGACGAGCTTTGGATCACTAAAGTGAATGTTGATATTGTGCCTGACCCGCGTTTGAACGAGAAACAGAAAAAGGTAATTGAAAAAGACTATGCCATGAGTGACGGCGTTCTTAGCATCGCTACAAATGCATCATTAATACGATATGTGCTAGATGCTTATAGCATCGATATACACACGCAGAAGTCTAATCCTCAAGGCCAGCAAATTGTATTAGGTAATTTATCTGAGCTAACAAATTACCTATGATACAGAAAATTGATCTGTATTCAGATAACACCCGAATTCAACTGTGAACTTATTGACACAATACGTGATTCAAATCTCATTTTAAAGTTTTTTTTGCAGTTCCCCTCAATGTACCCCCAAGAGTAATAGAAAAAGAAAAGCCACATTATAAAACAACAACTTATATAAAGATTAAGAATCCCTCTTAAATGCCTTGTTAGTTTTTGCTACTCAACACCTACAAAAACTTCTCTATGAGGACTTCGTCTACGTATTCCCCGCGAACTTTTGCATGCTTCTTCGCAGTACCTACAATTTCAAAGCCTTGTTTAAGATAAGCTGCCAAAGCTCGCTCATTATCACTACGGACGTAAGCAAATAGCTTTTCATAGCCCTTTTGCTTTGCAACTTCGAATGTCGAGTTGAAAAGCTCTTTTGAAACACCTTGACCACGAGCATTTTCACTGACAAACGTACCAATTATGCCCACGTGGTCAAAAGCTTTTGTGTATTGTGCGAACGGCTCAATATTTTGGAAACCAATAACCGTTGAGTCACTTCCGGACAACGCAACTGTAAACACACCGCGCTCAGGAAATTGAGCAATAAACTCTTTTTCTTCTTCAGGGGTAAAGGTTGTGTCCAATACTGTGTATAAGCCTTCAATAATGATGGGATTGAGGACATTTGTAATGCCTTCAGCATCATCGAGAGTCACCTGACGTACAACTAAACTCATGCAACTTAACTCCTATTGTAATTGGAATTGCTTTGTACATGAGTTCAAGATTTCCGGCAACAACTAACGCCCAATTAAGGGGTGAACAACGCCTCCACCCAACCTAAAGCACTGTGCCATAAACACTAAATTTGAAGTAGAAGCAAAAATGCCAAGCGTTGTGAATCCCTCTTAAATTGCTTGTTATGTAGCGATGCTCGCTAGGATGCAAACCAAGAATGCAGGCACCCCAGATATAAGTAGCTTGATGCAAAAAACTGTGTTTTCTGAAAACCGTTCTTCATCAACTTCATCCGCTACAGTACGGTCAACCATAGAATCTGTAACCGTATCAACTTTGTCGTCGGACTGCCCTATACCACCTAGAGGCGGGTACATGAAAAATAAGGCGGTTGTTCCCCATAAAAGCATTACGATGAAAAATGCGTAGTCCGACACAAACTTAAGTCCAAAGAAGCCTGTAGACATCTCAAGACCAACAACTATTACGACTGCTATTACATTCGCAACCAATACAAATCGAACTAAACCAAGCATTTATACTCCATTTCTTACCTAGCTACATAACGCCTTGTTAAGGTGTGAGGCACGCAATACTGAAGCTCCTGCATACCACCTTAACCACCAAAACTAATGCATAGTAAAAATGCCACGCGTGCCGAATCACTCTTGAACAATTTGTTATGTTGTAATTTTTGCCAAGTTTTTAAATTCATCATGTGTAACACTTGAGTTAAAGAACGAATGTTGTGGGAAGTTATTCCTTAGCAATTTGTGCATTTTTTCTTGTAGTTCAATAAGCGAGCTACCGAACTCTTCTAAACCATTCAAGCGCTCGGTAAGATATATTATATTCTCATCATCACTATGTTCTTTTTGATTTCTTTGCCAACGAAATATCCCCTCAATATAACGATTGTAGTTAAAAATAGCATAATAAGAATCCACATAGACGTGTGAATCAAGCTCAGAGATAAAGATGTTCGTCTCCAAATCAACTTCGACTAACCAATCAGAAATGTCACCATCCAGTAATTCTATATCGCCCGCTTGCTTATCAAATTGTTCAAGATAATTTTGCTTTATGCAGCCGTAGACTTCCAACATACAACTTAACTTGAACATAAAGTTATTTGAAGAATTAACAGCCGCATTAATTTCTTTAGATTGGTGCAAGTAGTGCTGCTGGAGAACTGTCAAAATAGCCACAACCACACCAATTGATGAAAGAAAAATACCTAAACTATTTAGCACCGACACAAAACTTTGCTTTGTATCTAACGAATAAACAAGAATGATAGCCATCAGATAAAAGCCGATAAAGATGGAACATATTTCCCTCAGATATAACCCTATTCTTTTAAGCAATGTGTGATATCCCCCATGATTACAACATAACGCCCAATTAAGGGGTGAGCCACGCTACCACGATACTCAATTTAGACGCCGTAAACACTAAACTTGACCCAAACCAAAAATGCCAAGCGTGGGGAATCCCTCTTAAATTGTTTGTTATATTTCTCGAAGTGCGATCTTTTTGATTACTTCATAACCTAGCTGACGAACTTCAGGTGTTGCAAAGATTTTCTTTAGGGCATTCGTGATTTTTGCTTTATTGAAACGCAGCCAAGCACCTTTAGGAAAAGATTTGGCATTAGTTTCAGCTTTATTCAATGCAGATTCTAATACTTTAATTTTTTCTTCAGAGATATCACATTCTTCGCGAATGGCTCTAACTCGCTCTTTTAGGCTATGAAGGCTATCTTTGAGTTTTACTAGTTCAGATTCATCAAAACGTTCATCGGAGTCGAACATTTCCGTTGGAAACATCTCCTCGATCTGTTCAGACAGCTTAACATCGCATGAAGGCTCTTCGGCATATATAACCAGTAATTCACGTTCGATGTTATTACACCATTCTTTTAGGTCATACTTGATATGGCTAAGATCTGAAATTTCGTAGATATCTGTTGCCTTTAATTCGCCTGGAACTAGAGTCACTTCAATTGATTGAACTTTATCCGTTGTATATTTAGTTTCATCTCCACTAAGGGTTCTAAATGTCGCTGAGTAAATATCTTTCGGAATTGGTTTAGTTACTTTGGTTTCTTTTTCGTACTCGATTTCACGCACAACGACTTGGAAAGAGTCATAGTGAAGAAAAGAAATGGAGAACAAGTAATTTTTGTTCTCAGAGCTAATCTCAAAGTCATCAGCACTAAATGATGACTCCTCTAGAGTAGACTTTAGCTCATTAATAAAACTATGATTTAATTGCACTTTACTCTCCTGAAATATAACGCCTTGTTAAGGTGTGAGGCACGCAATACCGAAGCTGCCGCATACCACCTTAATCACTAAAACCAACGCATAGTAAAAATGCCACGCGTGCCGAATCACTCTTGAACAATTTGTTATACGATTTCTCACAACGAGCGTTGAAACAGACCTTTTTGGGCTTTGAAACCTAATTTTTCAAACAGAGCTTTAGACCGAAAGTTACCTTCATCAATGTCTGCATACAATTTTTCAATGCCCACAGATTTTGCGTGAGAAAATAATAAACTGAGAGCTTCCAACATATAGCCTTGTCGCCAATATGCTGAATTAAGTAAGCATCCAACCTCACATGAACGACCACAATCACTAAAACTATGTAAACCGCAAGTTCCAATAACTTTGTTGGTCGATTGCTCTAAAACTGCCCATTCCAGCGATTCACCCGACTTTTCTAATTGGACGACGCTTTCTAGCATCTGAAATATCAAATCTTTCGATGGAAAAACCGGATCTGAGGCAAATTCCATTGTTTGAACATCACCATAAATCTCAAACAGGTCTTCAGAATCTTCCATTTGAATTGACCTCAATACAACCCTACTTCCGTGTAAATCAGGCTTCATTTTTCTCCTTAATCGTATAACGCCGCGTTAAGTAGTGAGCAACGCGACCACCCGACCTAAAACCTTACACCGTAGACACAAATGCTGAGTCGAAGTGAAACCGCCAAGCGTTGCGAATCTGCCTTAAACGCTTTGTTATGGTGATTTATTTTAGACTTGCTTGAATGATAAGTAACTCAATTTCATTGGCCGATGTATTAACCAAACCATGAGTGCCAAAACGTTTATTAACTATCATATCTCCTGAAGTCACTTTTCTTTCCTCACCTTCAATGGTCATAGTGCCTTCACCTTTCAAAATGATATACATTTCTTCATCGTCTCCGTGAGTATGCTCACCCATAGAACTTCCTGGTGGCATAACTACACGGATAGCGAAATCCCAAGCACCATCGAAATCTTTACGCCTAAATGCACGATAGATATCAATTGAACCTTCTCCATCATGGCTATTTTCATCGACTTCTTTATCACAAGTGTAAAAATTACGTATCATTTTTTCCGAATTCCTTTCTGATTATTTTCAGCAGATCTGTAAAGCGCCATAACGCCGCATTAAGGTGTGACCAACGCTACCGCCAAACCTTAACCATACCACCGTAAACACGAAACCCAACCTTTAACTGAAAGTGCCAAGCGTTGGGAATCACTCTTAAATGCTTTGTTATAAATATTATGCGAATAGGTCTTTAACAATACCCCAAACCCCAAATGCGATGGATGTTATTAAAGCAATGCTAGCAACCCACATAGCCTGACAGTGTCTTCTTTGATCTTCAGATTTGAACTTATTGTCAACGAGTTCCTTTAAAGAAGCACTTGGTAATATAAAATTACCCAATGTTGTATTAACGAATTTACTTAAAGATGAAGGAAGCTCGACAGTGGTTCCATTGCTGTGCTGGTTACCTATCGCTATTTTATTAGAATTGGTACTACCTACGAAAGAAACGTAACCATTTTCTTCTAATTCCGTTAATAGCTGAACTAGAGTTACTGTCTCTATTAGCCCATTTCTACAAACTTCTTTATCAAGTGAGTCAACTGATACGTATGTTTTACCTGCTGTTGGGTCAGCCAAGATGCTTTTATTGCTATTGTGACCAAAAAATTCATTTTCTAAAAATAAATCTAGCAAAATCATACCTTCATCTCGAAGTGTCTTTGATTTAACTAACTTACTAAGAATGGCTTTCTCTTCCTTGCTGAAGGTTCTCATTAAAACTCCTAAATATTTATAACGCCCAATTAAGGTGTGAGGCACGCAATACCGACGCTTCCGCACACCACCTTAACCACTAAAACCAACGCATACCAAAAATGCCACGCGTGCCGAATCACTCTTAAATTGTTTGTTATAAAGCGGACTCTACGTTAAACGCCTTTTCGAACCACACTGAGCTTATGTACTGCCCATGTTTCTTCGCATATTCATTGAAAACTCCGACTTCTCTGAAACCAAACCGTTTATGTAATGCAACTGATGCGTCGTTTGGTAATGCAACACCCGACAATACACGATGGACACCATAGGCACGAATTGATGAGAACAACTGAGTATATAGTTTAGAACCTAAACCTTTCCCCTTTGCTTCTTGTGCCAGATAAACGGTCACTTCTACGGTGTCGTCAAAAGCTGAAATTGCTCTGTACTGTTGGGAACATGCAAAACCTAGCAACACGCCGTTTTCTGTGGCTACATATAGTTGATATTTGGTAGTGCTAGAAAACTGAGAAAACCATTTCTGACGATTTTCCAGAGTAAATGGAACTTCCTCAAAACGTGAATTGGTGTGTTCAATATAAAAATTAAAGATGTCTGTGATACCAGCAACATCTTTAATTTTACCTGTTCGAATTTCCACGAAATTTCCTTTTTCTTCGAGCTTTATAACGCCCAATTAAGTAGTGAGCAACGCAATACAAAAGCTTCCGCATTGCGCCGTAAACACAATACTCACTGCAAACCAAAACTGCCACGCGTTGCGAATCTGCTTAAATTGTTTGTTATGCGATTTTTCGGCAATGCTAAATTGGCTAACGAAAACATTATCTTAAACACGGAAAACTACAAACGCGCAGATGACTTTTTGTGATTCAAGAACCAACGAACTCAACATTTTCAGGAAAGGCGAACACGAGCGCGGTACGCTGCCTTAAAGCGAAGATTTGGCTTTTACTTGAGAGAAACTTAACGAGCCAGGACTTCCGCAAGTATCGGCTTTCCATAAACTTGCCCTTTCCACACTTTAAGCCCGAAAAACCTTCCACGACCAAATACGATTTTTAATGAGGCAACTTCACGAACTTTGGCATGTCTTACGGTTTGAGTGATTCAAGGATTTGAGCCGAAAATACTGATTTGCCGAAACCAAAAAACGAATGGCCAAAGAGATTAAATTTAGAGAAACCTAAAAATTAGCCTTGTCGCATAACGCCTTGTTAAGGTGTGAGGCACGCAATACCAAAGCTTCCGCATACCACCTTAACCACTAAAACCAACGCATAGTAAAATTGCCACGCGTGCCGAATCACTCTTGAACAATTTGTTATGCGTATGGTTTAACGCCTAAACTCTTTATCACTTCATGACTGTGCATTACACGTGAGACTGCGCTCTCTGTCAGCCACCAATTATCCCTGCGAGTGCTTCTATCGTTTACAAAGTAACCATAAAGATCCAAGCTTTGCGGTAAGACGTTTTTAAATAGGTGCTTTGCCCGTTTTATGTGGAAAGCCGTTGTCAGTATTGCCACTGATTTTTTCGCGACTTCACTTTCTACGATAATCTCTGTGGAAAATTGTGCATTCTCTACTGTATTTTTTGCATGTGGCTCTAAGATAATATCCGATTCTGAAACACCATTAGTCAAAGCATACTCTCTCATCGACTCAAATTCGGGCTTTCGATCTATTGCCAAGTTGCCACCTGACAACAGAAGCTTGGAAACTTTTTTCTCTTTGTACAGTTGTACAGCAGTTGGCATCTTGTATTGAGTTGCTTTGTAACTACCAAGAACAACAAGTACTTCTGCATGTTGGAACTCATCTTGGTGTTTCGGAAAAACCACCTGCGTAATACTCTCGATTTCGTTTTTATTCAATCCTATTCCCTTACACGATTGAGTGAATACGCATAACGCCTTGTTAAGGGGTGAGCAACGCAATATAGAAGCCACCGCATACCGCCTCAAACACTAAAACCAACGCATAGTAAAAATGCCACGCGTTGCGAATCCCTCTTGAACAATTTGTTAGCAGTTTAGTCGCAGTGCCCCTTGATGTTACCTACGAACATATTTGCCCCATTAAAAGCCCCAAAACCATTGATGGACTTTGTATATACAGCTTTTTCTGAATCTGGATATACAGCCCACGTTTCGATAGTCGATTCGCCACTATTGCTAACATCAGCGCAGATTAATGTAGCTGCGCCAGCTTGAAAACAACTCATGTTATTTGGAGAGACGCTACTTTCATCACCTTTAAATTCAACAATGAATTTTTGAGATGAAATGCCATCTTTGCCTATTTCAAAACTTTCGATTTGACGTGTAGAAAAGCCTTTTAGGTCGCCAACAACATAGCAACTAGCTTGACTGGTAAATGATACTAACAAAAAAACAAAAGTGAGATACTTCATAACTTCTCCAAACTGCTAACGCCCAGTTAAGGGGTGAAGCACGCAATGACCGAGCCGCTGCATAGCACTTCAACACCGAAATCAACGCATACCAAAAATGCCACGCGTGCTGAATCCCTCTTGAACTGTTTGTTAACTGGATTTGCAAAGGTGGAGTGCTTGCTCTACCGATTTTGCGATAATTACACGCTTATTGCTTGTAAGTGTATTGAGTTTGTCCATTATTACGGGTTTCGAATTTTGAGGATAGTCCCATAAAAATTTGATGAATTCGATATCAAACCTTTCATCGCAACCTTCAGCTAAATCTGGACGCTTACTACTTAATAATGTTCTCTTTAGTGCTCGATAGATACAGGTATATCGGTTTACATCTAAGAATATTACTGTGTCACAAGCTTCAAACCTTATATCAAGGGTGCTCTGATAATTACCATCGATAATCCAACACTCGCTTTCACAAAGACTTTTTTGAATTTTGAGCCAGTCATCTTTTGGAGTTTTAACCCAATTTGGTTTCCAATATAGCTGATCGAGATGATGAACAGGCAAATTCAACTCTTTACCTAATAGTGCCGAAAATGTGGATTTACCCGAACCGCCGGAACCAATGACCGCAATTCTTTTCATCGGACTTACCTCGTCATCAATCCAGTTAACGCCGCGTTAAGTGGTGAGCAACGCAACCACCTTACTTAAACCATTGTGCCGTAAACACTAAAGCTGAATCAAACCGAAGATGCCAAGCGTTGGGAATCCGTCTTAAACGCTTTGTTAGTGTTGTAACTCCAACCATACTTTACATTCGTTAAATATAAAAAAATCCCGCTCTGAATCAGATGCGTAGAAATCATGAAATGCCCCATAAATCTTATGTATACCTATATTATCGCCTACAAAGAACTCAATATTTTCATGTAAATCAAATCGAGAAATATCGCGTAAAAGTAACTCAAATTGCTGACTAGGGTTGGCGCTTCTGTAAACTATTTGAGATATATGGTATCTAACTAAAAAATCTATAGCAGCTTCGAATGACGGTTTCTCATGCCCTAGAGATTTAATCATCACTTCAAACATCTCTGACACTACTTCCCATATAGGTTCAGCATCATATACCGCCAAAATTTCATCCGTATATACTCCAGACTTCAATTTGCTCTCAGCAAAAGCTAATAAGTCTTCGGTAGAGAGTCGCCCCGCTACATAGCGAGAAATAAATAAATCATCTTGCTGCACAAATTTTCCTTTCAACACTAACGCCCTGTTAAGGTGTGAGCAACGCAATACAAAAGGCTCTGCAAAGCGCCGTAAACACTGAACTCAACGCATAGTAAGAATGCCAAGCGTTGCGAATCACTCTTAAACAGTTTGTTAGCATGTTGTTTCCGCTACAAACTCATTCACTTGAGAGCGTGTTGTGAAACGTACTTTAGAACCGTGAAAATCTCTGAACAATTGCTGATGGAACTGTCGTGAACTTTTGGATTCGCGAACCGAGTATTCAGAAGCCCATTTTAATAGTTCACGAAAATTCTTCTCCGCCTGTTCCTCATTAAGTTGCTTCGAGCTCTCCGAACCACGAGCATAAAGAGAACTTTCACATTCAGACCATTCCAAATCCAAAAACAACAGCATGTCAGCAGAAAAAATAAGCTGTTCGGCTAAAGCACCAAATAATCCCTCAACTACCCAGTTGCATTGAGACTTTATACTAGCAATTTCATTTTCGATTGCTCCGGTGGAGCGTTTTTGATTATAGCCACCTGGCTCCCATACAATCGAGTCCAAGTTAACTTCTTGCAACTGAAGTTTTCGGGATAACTGTTTCGACAACCAACTCTTGCCTGAGCCAGAATTACCGATGATGAGAATTTTCTTCATATTACTCCCGCATGCTAACGCCGCATTAAGGTGTGAGCAACGCTGCCACAAAACTAAACCATACCACCGTAAACACAAAACCCAACGATGACACCGAAAATGCCAAGCGTTGGGAATCACTCTTAAATGCTTTGTTAGCAGTATATCTTACGAGAACTCGACTTCTTCAGCTTGTTTTTCATAGATATGTTTCTGCCTCAAAACGGATACTTGGATTACAGCAGGGATTGTTACACGGTATGCAGCACCAGCAACATCAACAGCAGTCCATAGACCAGTAATAGCCCAACCAATTGGTCCAGTCAAAACCGCCATTGTTCTAGTAAGCGCTGCATTACCCGCGAACGTCAAACCACGACCAATTAATGCTTTAGCCACGGCATTTACGATAATTAGTGTTAGCTGATATGACTTGAAACCTCCGGCACGAAATACCGCCTGAAAAACACCAACCATTGCTTCTTTCGTTATGCCTGAAGTATTTTTTACACCCGTACTCAATGCCAATTCTTTGAGCTCTTCCGGAGACATTTTTTCAATAGCCTCCTCGAGAATTTTCATTAACAAATTTTGCTCAATCTTTTCGACACTAGAGTTTTTATTGTAATTTACTTTCATCTTATCGCAGACATCAGTCAACACTTCCTTATACTCGACGCCTTTACCACCACGTAACAAAGTCACAAAAGTGTTGGCACCGAAGCATTGTATTTCTGCAGCTATTTCTTCCCAGTACATCGAATGATCTGGATAGTGTCTTTTATATTTAGCGTGCTGAGTTAGTTCTTCAGTAAAACGCTCCTCACCATCTTTATCATGAGTTAAACAATAAACTAAGTCACTAAGGTCTTCTGATTTAATTGCTCCTAAGAACTCTAAGTCACTATCATATCTGTAAGCCATTTTTTTTCCTTTATTACTATTTTACTTATTACACTAACTTGTACTGCTAACGCCCTGTTAAGGTGTGAGCAACGCAATGCCGAAGTCACCGCATACCACCTTAAAAACTAAACGCAACGCATAGTAAAAATGCCACGCGTTGCGAATCACTCTTAAACAGATTGTTAGCACTCTTGGACTCATTACATCGACGGCCCAAAGTCGTCGTCTCTACTAGGAGGCTCAACTTTCTTGTTTTGTTCTGCGGGGATATCTGATAGCCAATGCTCATGAGCCGGTGCGCTTCTTAAAATATCAGTGTTCAGCTCTGGCTCAATATTTGGGTTCAATGAAACTGCCGAATTTACGATAACTAGTGGCGAATGAGAGGTATTGAATGAGTCTCTGACTGCTTTAACTGCATTTGAGTCAAAATTTAAGTTTCGGCCAAGTAAGTTGTCACCGAGGGATTGAGCCCAAAAGCGACCAAGATGATGTAAGTATCTACCACTTGTTTTGATGAAAGTTTCATCTGCAAGTTCACGTACGAACTCAATAGGGACATCAGAAATGTATGCCCTTTTTTCATGATAATCAACATCATACAGGAGCATACTAGTACACTTGCTCAACGCTAATCTATTCAACTGTTCTTTTTTAACAGAAATGAAGCCTCTCGGGTTCAGGCTATCATTGTAAAACTGACGCTTTGCTTCATAAAACGCAACACCATCAACATACTTGTCTTGTGTCAGCCAAATCCTAACAATAAATGCGATATCACCATTCTTTGTTTCTAATTTACCTTTCAGTTTATAGCCTTCCCATTTCGCTCGATGGTTCATCCCCTCCCATGACAGGTCACGGCCAAGACTTTCTAATTTCTCTAGTAACCTAGTGGTAATTTGGTTTTCACTCCAAGCATCTAGGTGTCTATTGTTAAAACAACCAACTAGAGCTTCATTCCCCTTCTCATACACATTACGAACCCAATCTTCGTATTTCATTTCACCTCCATTTGTGTGATGTAACCTTTTGAGTGCTAACGCCGCATTAAGGTGTGAGCGGCGCTTGGCTATACTTGAGCGAAGCGAAACTGCCAAGCGTTGCGAATCACTCTTAAATGCTTTGTTATGGCACATTTGCTTCTATTAGCTTCAATGCCAAAGCAGCCTCACTGCGGACAGCACGATACATTTTGACATGGCTCCATTCAGGCGCAGACAGAATTGAACGTAAAGTAAATTCGTCAGATTTACTAATGCCCATACCTAGAATTACGCAGTCTATTGCGGCGCTCTTGAAACTTTGAAAACCATTCATCTCTGATATTACACGCACCTCGTTTTCGTATTTCCAACTTTCATGCTTTATAGTCAGTGCAGCTTCAAGCAACGCCTGACCCAGCATACAGTGGTTAGCAAAAACATTGACACTGTTGAATCTTGATTTTGATTGCAGATCTTCGAGGATCTTTTTAAATGGGTGTTCGCTCTCATAGAGTACTTCCATAACCCAAATTGGCCAGTCATAACCACAAAAATAATGAGTTATGTCTTCATTGAAACCAATACAGATACCAGTATGAGATTGCGCATAATGCGACCACATTAAAATATCATTGGGCTTTCTGCTGAGGCTGTAAATACCATAATTTTTCAGCCGTTCTTTAACGTAGGATTCATGTAAATCAAAATCATCTCTAGATGGAGTAGCACCCAACTTTCTCAATTCTTGCATGAAACTACTTGGAAGCAACTGAGCGTCGAACGGATCGTTGAATTGGCTCGAAACAGGTAAGTAAATCTGTTTGTTTAGAAAGATCTCAAGAGTGTACTTCGAGATATCTCTATATTTAAACAAAAGGTTATCCAAAATAAACTCCCGTGCCTTTGTGCCATAACGCCCTGTTAAGGTGTGAGCAACGCAATACCGAAGCTCCCGCATACCACCTTAAACACTAAAACCAACGCATAGTAAAAATGCCACGCGTTGCGAATCACTCTTAAACAGTTTGTTAAATTTCGAATTACTGCCGAGCTTCATGAGCTAAACCTGACTCTTCTGCTGCCAGATTAAAAATATTGTCCGCTTCTTCATAAGCATCACTCAAGTCAACACCGTGCTCTCGAAAGCAAAACAACAATGTGCCAATAGCGCTACTAGCCATAAAGTAAAGAAACGATAAACTATTAAACTTCTGTTTATTTTGCTCAGCGGCACTATCCAAATCCGTGCCGGGAACAAATATGCCTAAATGGAAAAGAGCGCCATACAACGTACCGTGTAATGCTTCGGAAGCATCAGCGTATATCATTAGGACGTGAAGCAATAAATTTTTCCCCGATTTCTTGTCCAAGAAATCAGCTCTTTTATCAATGTTAAGTTTTGTCCAACGCGGAATTTCACGCCCATTTGGACTAGTAAAGCGCTCAACCGCTTTACTGTAATCTTCAGACAATTGATAGTTCTCGTTTGCGAAGTTAAGTCTTACTTTCTCCACACCGTCAATCTCGATTTTCCGTGATAAGCTTCTGGCGGCTTTGTTCTTTGTGTATTCGACAAATGAGGAATATTCCTCTTCTGATGAGTACAGCAAGTAACTCAAATTTATAACCCTTTCCAATAATGCACGAGAAATTACATAACACCGATTTATTCGAGAATGAGTCGCCAAAATATCTAACGAAATCGAATCTTCAATGATTGCAGCGAGTAACGGATATAAATTAATTGGTCTTTCAAAACCACAATTTCTAATATTAATTTCATGAGTATGAAGAATTTCTATGTGCTTCTTAAAGCACTCTCGCCATAGAAGCATCCCCTCTTCAGTTTCCATATCTTTAAATTGTGCCATCGATACCTCATCGAAATTTAACGCCGCGTTAAGGGGTGAACAACGCAATGACACCTAACTCAAACTATTGTGCCATAAACACAAAAGCTAAACTTTGAACCAAAACTGCCAAGCGTTGAGAATCCCTCTTAAACGCTTTGTTATACCACTACTCAAAGTTTTTCACTGAACTCCCCGCACTGCTTACACTTGTAGCCATGCTTGTAAAAGAACAGTGGAAAACCCAGTAAAATAAATACTAAGAAAGCTGGGCGCTTACCTTTTGTAAATGAAAATAGCTCTGTGCTACCACAGTTAGGACAAACATCTTTTGCTTCATCAACGGCAACTTCATTTTCCAATGATTCTGAGAAGTCACTACTAAGTATTTGTTTCGCTTCCTCTGCATCACTCTCGGACACCATCAGACGGACACCGCCCATGGCGTTTGAATAAAGCCACTGAGTATTCACCGTGTGCTCATCAGCAATGTAACTTTCTATTCCGGCACTATCTAGGCTCGCTTTCGCAATATGGGCTTCATGAGGAAAAGAAAACCTTGCCACTACAATCACATTTTACTCCTTGTGGTATAACGCCTTGTTAAGGTGTGAGGCACGCAATACCGAAGCTTCCGCATAACACCTTAACCACTAAAACCAACGCATTGTAAAAATGCCACGCGTGCCGAATCACTCTTGAACAATTTGTTATGAGACATT
This sequence comes from Vibrio antiquarius, assembly GCF_000024825.1. Classification (NCBI taxonomy): domain Bacteria; kingdom Pseudomonadati; phylum Pseudomonadota; class Gammaproteobacteria; order Vibrionales; family Vibrionaceae; genus Vibrio; species Vibrio antiquarius. The sequence continues at coordinate 1,772,669 of NC_013456.1, read as the reverse complement.
TTTTCGCAATAGATTCTTTCTGTGCTTTTGATACTGCCTACTTTTAAAAAACCAATCACTGCCTGCGAGAAATACCGCGCCAATGACAGTAACTAAATAAAGACGGTACGAAATAAAAGGCGACAGGTTCAAGTAAAAATCGTTTTGAACAAATGCAGTACCAAATATAAATGGTACACAGAAAGCTAATCCATGAGTAAGACAGTGCCTTAGAAAGCCTCTCTTTTGAATCTTGAGCCACTGAACCTGTTTTTTCCGTTCCATCTATTCCACTCTATTCTGCATTTTTTATGGTGGCTCATAACGCCGCATTAAGGTGTGAGCAACGCTACCACGAAACCTAAACATAGCACCTTAAACACAAAACCCAACGATGGAATGAAAAATGCCAAGCGTTGGGAATCACTCTTAAATGCTTTGTTAGGCGCTTACCGTTTACGCCACTTGGGTAAGGATAACCTACCTTTTCTTGCGTCTGGAAATAGATATTCCGGGGCAAATCCTGTGTACCAATTAATTTGCTCTCTACAATGATTACGAAACTTTGGGTCACTCCATAAAACGTACATTTCCGCTTTAGTTAACCTATCTATTTCTTTCTTATCTTTATTGATAATGTAACCGGTGTAGGGGTTTAACTTTGTTTTCCCATTTTTGTTGTTTAAGTGGCCATGGGGTACTGATGGAAAGCAATCCGCGTCGCCAATAGTAAACATCCACTTTTTCAGTGCAAGTAAGCTTAGGCTTTCATCACGAACGTCATTCTGAGACGTAGAAGTTTGGCTTGTAAGTCCATTGACTTCTTCTAACTGACGCATCTCAGCTTCGGTGCTATCTTCTGTAGAAGTTAACCAGTCAATAGTTTCAAGCCTCTCTGCATACTCATTTAGTCCAATTAAGCCATGTTGGTAGCTTAGATCAGCTAATAGTAAGAGTGTTGTTTTCATTGCGGGCCTTTATTAAGAACAGTTCTATCGGGCGATCATACTTAAAGCCAACTCAATAAAAATCGTATACATCACAAAACCGCTTGGCAATGTTTGAACGGTTATATTATGAACTGCCGCCTAACGCCCTGCTAAGGGGTGAGTAACGCAATACCGAAGCCGCCGCATACCACCTTAATCACTAAAATCAACGCATAGTAAAAATGCCACGCGTTGCGAATCCCTCTTGAGCAGTTTGTTAGTCGCGAGGCACCGAGCGACAATTTTAAGCCAAACTAAACTTTGCGAACAACAAACTTTATGTGTTTTGATGCACTTAAGTCAGGCGTAGTCTCAAAGCGGCTATTCAATGAAACCACATGGAACAGCCAACGCCGCAGAAAACGGACTGACAACACCAAAAAAGCGCTTTTGGAAAACCCATTTCACAGTGCGGACTTTCAACAAAGTCACTGAAACCAAGTGGAACTTACAACACCAGAGAAAACGTCATTTCAGCGAGTAAATCTGCTTTTGTACCCAACAAACTCACCGAGCGGAGTTGCAACCAAAAACAGACTCTCGATTGCCCTGTTCTGTCAGCACCAAAGAACAAAAAATCCGCTTGGACACTTGCAAAACTTTGGACTTAAAACAGCTGAAACTGAGTTTTGACCATCGATGAAGAACCTGTATAGCAAACAATCATCAGCCAAATTTTAAGCTTAGAAACATGATTTTGATTGCTAGCTTTTTCTGGCGACTAACGCCGCGTTAAGGGGTGCAGGCACGCAATACATAAGTTTCTGCAAAGCACCTTAAACACCAAACCCAACGCAAACTAAAAATGCCACGCGTGCCAAATCCCTCTTAAACGCTTTGTTATATGCGGGGTTGACGCTGAAGTGAAATACTCACAACGCTATGGTTTGGCTCACATTCAATATCGACCACTGACCACCCTAGCGATTTGTATAACTGCGCGACATTTGTATAAGCATATAGATTATTTTGAAATAGTTCTGATACTTGATTAACACCATGATTAATCAGTTCGCTAGCAATACCTTGACCACGCCACTCTGGAGAGACAAATACTGCATTAAGCCAAATTACTTCTGAGTTACCGTGAGGCTCTTGATAGCGAGAATAAGCCAAACCACCGATAACTTGATCATTTCTAACAGCAACCAGAATTGGCGGAAGGTCTGCTTCTGATTTATAAGTATTTGCGAACAAAAAATCAGACCACTCAGTTTGAAACAGTTTTTCTAGTGCAATCCAATACTTAGTATTTTCATCGCAATTTCTGAATTCTACTTTGTTCATATTGGATTATTTCCTTAAAGCATATAACGCCGCATTAAGGTGTGAGCAACGCTACCACGAAACCTAACAAGACCACCGTAAACACCAAACCCAACGATGGAATAAAAAATGCCAAGCGTTGGGAATCACTCTTAAATGCTTTGTTATGCCCGTGCTCTTAAAGCATGCTGGACAGGAACTCTTTCGTCGGTTCAGGTAGTAAATCTTGCGGCTTATCCCCACCAAAAGTAGCTAAACCACTCTTACCTTCGATAATTCCAGATTTAACTACAGAACCAGATTTTACATCCACAACAACCATTTTTACTTTTACCTTGTCAGACTTTGCCGACCATTCTGTCGCTCGGTCTTCCCAGTGCAGAATTGTTGGATACACCAAATAGTCAAATTTTCGTGAAGACGCAAAGTTTAACGCAGTGTTGTAGTCTTCTGGTTTTTTAGCAATAACAACGTTATTTAGCGTTGCTACAAGCTCACCTTTTATGGTTTGGCTAACCATTTGCCCAGAACCCGGGTAATAATGACTTCCATACTGCCCATCTTGCGATAAGGCGATATATACTGCATTACTAGCGTTCAACTGAACATTGCTATCCGTTTTAGTTACATTCAATGAATGAGAATCAGCACAGCCAACGATTGCTGATAGAACGGCAGACAACAAGAGTATTCGTTTTTTCATTTTTATTTCCTATTACTAACATTCATCACAAATGATAGTAAAAATCTAGACTTGTAGGGCATAACGCCCAATTAAGTAGTGAGCAACGCAATACAAAAGCGACCGCATTGCGCCATAAACACAAAACTCACTGCAAACCAAAACTGCCACGCGTTGCGAATCTGCTTGAATTGTTTGTTATGCGAATTTTCGATAACGCCAAATTGGCTAACGAAAACATTACCTTAAACACGGAAAACTACAAACGTGCAGATAACTTTTTGTGATTCAAGAACCAACGAACTCAACATTTCCAGAAAAGTCCACCACAACCACGGAGCGCGGCCTTATAGCGAAGAATTGGCTTTTGCCTACGAGAAACTTAACGAGCAAAAGTTTCAGCAAATACCGGCTTTCCATGAACTTGCCCTTTCCACACTTTGCAATCGAAAAACTTTCCGCGCCCAAATACGATTTTCAATGAGGCAACTTCACGAACTTTGGCATGTTTTACGGCTTCAGTGATTCGTGAATTTAAGCTGACAATGTTGATTTGCCGACACCAAAAAACGAATTGCCTGAGACAACGTAATTGAAGGAGTATTTAAGATTTTACCCTGTCGCATAACGCCCTGTTAAGGTGTGAGCAACGCAATACCGATGCTACCGCATACAACCTTAACCACTAAACGCAACGCATAGTAAAAATGCCACGCGTTGCGAATCACTCTTGAACAGTTTGTTAGGCATTTAATGCCACGTGAGCTATGCCTTGTTAAACATTGGCCTTAATTTATAAATCAACTCATGCTCTAAAAACATTAATTCGCGTAAATCATTTTCCAGCCAAATCGCGACTTTAATGTCAAAGCTTGGAATTAGCTTACCCAAATGGTATTCACCTATATATCCAAGATCTATTTCATATTCTCCGTCTTGAAAAAAGACATCTTCAGAATACTTATCGATATGGTTATCGCTGGTTTTCCAATGACGATATAAACGTTTATTCAATTGCTTAGTTTTACCAACGTATAATGGTGCAAAATCTACAACATCACCGGCAAGTCGGTAGCTATCAAAAAAGAAATAACAACCTATATTTGATCGCAATTTTTCATCAGAAAACGGATAAGAAAAACTTTCCAGAAACCTATCCATATGATCGAGTGAGCTTGCTCTGATAAAACAATCTGGAAGTCTTACTAATTTTGACAGAAAGTAATCTTTTTCATCTTCAAAAAATTCTTCTTGATACCAAACCGAATTTTCCATACATCTCCAATATATGCCTAACGCCGCATTAAGGTGTGAGCAACGCAGCCACCAAACCTAAACCATTGCGCCATAGACACGAAACCTAACCTTGAACTGAAAATGCCAAGCGTTGGGAATCACTCTTAAATGCTTTGTTATATTTATGCTTCTACGAAGCTACTCGACACTTTATTTTTTAGTAAAGTTGCTAATAATTTCAGCATCACTTTTTTCTCGTTCACTGCTCGGTGAGTAGCAAAAACTAACTGTATAATCACCTTCGAACTTTTCGTATAGCTTAGGTCGAAGTAACCTAGATTTGTTATCGTTGAATATTGATCTTGTCCCACCATCTGGGTTTCTACGGACGCTGTAGCAAAATATTTTGTTTGGATCTTCGCTATCACTTTCAGAAAGTGATTTATTCATAGCTGTTTTGAATAAATTACTTTTTGATAAATCTATTTTATCAGGTATGAAATTAGCAAAGTACTCATTAAACTGGTGTAAGATACTGCCTAGATTTTCCGCCCACTCTATACCAAAATATTCTCTCAGTGTACGAGCGTCAGTCAAAAGCTCCCGAACATTAGCTTCTACCTCCAAGTTGTCGTCAATATCGTTCGCCTTTAGGAACTCGACTTTTAGGAGAGCATAACGATTTAGCTTAACTTCATGCTCTTGGTATAGCTTAACTAGAACCACATAATCTATGTTTTTATATTCAAATGGAAAAGCTTCGACTACCCAACCTTTTTCTTCCATATCTGATTTAAGTAGTTTGAAATTCTGAAAAAAATCCATACTAAACCTTAAGCAAGTGTTTGTTATAGTTAGTAAAACGTAGAAACCAGTTAAAGTACAGCCTCAGAGCGTTGTACATGCGTGACTAGCTTCACACACGTGGCTTGGTACGAAATAAATATAACGCCGCGTTAAGTGGTGAGCAACGCAGACCACTGCACCTAAAGTATTGTGCCGTAAACACTAAAAATGAAGCAAACTAAAAATGCCGAACGTTGGGAATCCGTCTTAAACGCTTTGTTATAGCGCATCTTCCGACGCGCGCATTACCGACAATACTTTCGATAGTACGCTTGGAATACCCGTACCTTTTAAGTAATTAATACTCGTATTTCGACTTGTGGTTTCATCAAACAATTCGTGAAACGAGCTTTGTTTTTCAATGACAACAGCAGGCAACTCATAACCATCTTCGTTGAATTGGTCTGCTGTAATATCAATGATATAGCCATTGCACACCAACCATGCATGGGACTGGTTGAAATTTTCACCTAGCCCACTGCCACAGACATATTCACTGTCTAAGTTGTGGTACTGCAATAAATACAAGCCTAATAAATCTGTGGCATCTCCACAGCAACCATTTGGAAAGCCAGAAGAGTGATAAAAGCTAGTCATGCTATGAAAGTCTGATTTCTCAAAACTAGCCAAAATATCTCTAATTTGATGAATCTCTTTCTTCACTTCTATATTCAAACTAAACTCCAATATTGCCTAGCGCTATAACGCACAATTAAGGTGTGAAGCACGCGACCACTTCACTCAACTTGACCACCGTAAACACAAAACTCAACCCAAACCAAAAATGCCAAGCGTGCTGAATCACTCTTAAATTGTTTGTTAAGCATTATTTTGAGAAGCCATCGTTGAATTGTTGGTGGATCTTTGACAGTTCAATCTCTTCTAGAGGCACATCTGCGCCGGGCATTGCATTACCCTTATAATTTATATTTCCATACGGAAAAACATATGGATTTTCTTCGGTAATTTCAGAAAGATTGATGTCAATTAACAGCTTTGATTTTGGACATCTCGTACTTCGAAAACCATTGCCATTTACATAGGGCATCTTTTTGATTGCTTGAGCCAGTATATTGTTAGAACAACGTAAAAACTCACTATTAACAAATATGTACGACTGGTTTTCTAAAGTTTCTCTGCCAACAAAAGCTATAAAACTGATGTTTTTGTACAGTTCATTGAACTCAAAGACAACAGGACGATTAAGCCCAAGTTGCTCAATATCATTAAACTGACATTTTCCACTGGATAATAAATCGAGCAGCTCTAATGTAGTTATCGATAACTGGAAAGCTCCAAGGTTATGCATTGTATTCTTGTGATGTTCAGGAACGCGTCCCTATTACAAGCATACTTCTTGTTGATTTTTATTAATTTTCTTTTGACACCCTGAATCAACGGCTTCACTTGCTTACTTAACTCTACAGAGCGAGTTTGCCCGACTGACATTTTAGACTGTATGCGAGCTATTTCTTTATCGAGTTCAATTTCTGTCTTAGTTAACAAACCACCTTTCGGACCGCTAACGTCGACAAACAATATGTCTTCAAGAGAGTCATTTACATCGTCTGAGATTACATAATCAGGAGTATGATAGCTCTCAAGTTGTGACATTTTTCGAAGAGAAAGGTAACGGCTGTTTCCTCCATTTTTTATCTCCTCCTCATAACGTTCTATATCTGAGTCTTTTAATCTAAATTTCTTTAGCAAGTATTCACCTGCAAACTCTTCACTATTCATTGAAACCTCATGTTGAGCAAACACCATAATGCTTAACGCCGCGTTAAGTGGTGAACAACGCAACCACTAAACCTAAGCCATTGTACCTTAAACACTTAATTCAACTGGAAGTAAAATCGCCAAGCGTTGTGAATCCGCCTTAAACGCTTTGTTATATTGATGCCGCCAAAACCAATTTATTGATTTAACTGGGATGCGAACAACAGTAGCGAAAAAATAGCAAAGCTGTACCTGAGATCATTTCTTAGTTTTATCAACCTCTTATTATTCAGTTGATCCAGATCTTTACCGAAAAGCATCGGGACAAATAAGAACATACCAAAATGGAACACTACGAACGGTGGAGCCCCTCTAGAACGCCAATGCTCATGCTCCATTTCATTCCATTAATCATAAAAACTCTTGCTGGATTTTATGAGCGGAAACATTGAAACCAACACCGCACAAACCATCAGAGTGTTAAATAACTCACCCATTTTAATCCCTGAACTTGAAAAACAATATAACGCCCTGTTAAGGGGTGAGCAACGCAATACCGAAGCCGCCGCATACCACCTTAATCACTAAAACCAACGCATAGTAAAAATGCCACGCGTTGCGAATCCCTCTTGAACAGTTTGTTAGGGCGCAGAGCCTATTGATACACGCTGACTTCTATTAAGTTTTTATCAAGATCCAAAAAATAGACCGATTGGATTGCACCGACAGCTCCTGATTTTTCGACTGGACCCTCTATGATTTTGACATTTTCTTTGACTAAATGGTTTACCACTGATGTCAACGGCCAATCTGAAATTAAGCAAACATCACCTGAACCAACATTAGCTACATTTCGCGGTTCTTGGCCAAGAAACTGAAAGTTAATCTTTTGATTTCCGAACGTTACAGCCTTACGGCCATTGGCAAAAGTCACCTCTTCCATGCACAAAACCCGTTTATAAAAGTCCACTGATTTTTCTATGTCGGAGACTGTGAGAACAATATGATCTATGTGATGAATCATCATTTTACTCCTTGCGCCCTAACGCCCTGCTAAGGGGTGAGCAATGCACTGCAAAAGCCACTGCACACCACCTTAATCACAAAACTCACCGCATGCTGAAAATGCCACGCATTGCGAATCCCACTTAAGCAGTTTGTTAGTTTTTCTGCCGCCTAAGCTCAAACTCTTCAAATCGATGGCCAAGAGAATATATGTAAATCAATAAAGCTTCGGTCAAATCGAGGCAGTCTTTAGCATCCTCTTTACTGACATTGGCAGTGATTGCGTGAGCAGCATCATTGCCCAAGGCACGAATGCCATGCGCCCAAGAGAGCAAGCGTGCATCAATGTGCCCCGCCTTGTGAAGACTTTCTAGTCTATCGTAAAAATTATGTCCTTTCGCTGAGTACAGTTGACACATGATTTCTAGTGCTCGACGACACATTAATGCACAAGGTTCATATAATGATGCTGAAAAACACTTCGTTGCTTGCTCGTAAGCGAGGTTGATCTCGTTAGGTAAGTTCACCAATTCAGTAGATTTAAGTGCCGGGTATAACAGCTCTTCTTCTACCACTTCTTCAAACTCTGCAGGGATTCCCATTAATTTTTTTCTTATGAAAAACGGATGATCACACTTTTTACACAATGAGACTAGGTAGTAATCAGAATGGTAAATAGAATCAACTTCATCTAGTGGGTTTTTGGCTTCACTCTGAAATCGACCTACCCCCTGTAGCACTACATTACTTACAACCATCATATTGCAGTCAGGACAAAATACATCTATGAACTCTTTACTCAAACTTTAGCTCCGATTCCTATTAAAAAACTAACGCCTTGTTAAGGTGTGAGGTACGCAATACCGAAGCTTACGCATACCACCTTAACCACTAAAACCAACGCATACTAAAAATGCCACGCGTGCCGAATCACTCTTGAACAATTTGTTATACGAATTTCTCCTTCAGTGCCAACACTTGTTGTTCAAATAACTCACAATCTGACTTTGAGTATGACTTAGCGACATTAACCCATTGAACGCCCGTTTCATCTATGTGGCGAAACTCGACTTGAAGCGCATATTTAGAACAACGAAGAAGAGCAAAAACGAAACCTACAGCCGTCAAACTAAGAACTAAAACTTGTAGCCATTGCGGTGCCTCTTCAAAGCTTGGAATGGCTAACCAAACAGCCCCTGAAAAAATAAACACCCAGAATAACACTTGACCTAAATTATCAAGAAAACTTAACTTTTTAACCCTAGCATTGTTTATCTTAGACAAAGGATATGAATTTTTCTTAAACCTGAACTCTTTTGAATCCAAGCTAAAATCAGTACTCTTGTACATAAATTCCCTCTATTCGTATAACGCCCTGTTAAGGGGTGAGCAACGCAATACCTAAGCCGCCGCATACCACCTTAATCACTTAAACCAACGCATAGTGAAAATGCCACGCGTTGTGAATCCCTCTTGAACAGTTTGTTATGTAGCGATGCTCGCAAGGACACAAACCAAGAATGCAGGCACGCCAGCTATGAGCAGTTTGATACAAAAGGCTGTATTTTCTGAGAACCGCTCATCATCGATTTCGTCCGCAACACTACGGTCAACCATTGAGTCTGTAATCCTATCAACCTTGTCGTCAGACTGCCCCATACCACCCAGAGGTGGATACATGAAAAATAAGGCTGTCGTTCCCCATATAAGCATTACGATGAAAAATGCGTAGTCCGATACAAACTTAAGTCCAAAGAAGCCTGTAGACATCTCTAGACCAACAACTATTACGGCTGCTATTACATTCGCAACCAATACAAATCGAACTAAACCAAGCATTTATACTCCATTTCTTACCTAGCTACATAACGCCGCATTAAGGTGTGAGCGACGCTTGGCTATACTTGAGCGAAGCGAAAACGCCAAGCGTTGCGAATCACTCTTAAATGCCTTGTTAGAACAATAGAGATCGCGGACTAAACAATTCTTTATGCCAGTCTAGCTCAGAGTCTTCGATGTAAGCTTCAATACCGTACTTTGTCATAATTTCAGATACAACATCTTTAAACCAAGGAGTTGCATTGGGAGCAAATATGATTTCATCTATAAAGTCTTTACTGACAGGTAAAGTAATCCCAAAATTTCTATTTCGCTCGTATGGTTCGACAGTCGTTTTATCGACAACACAAAGTCGAATTTCCTGTTCGTGACGATACGCAGGATGTTTATAGAAAAAGTCATCAAGCTTGCCGTCAAACAAATATTCGCACTCTCTTGAGGAACTTCGTGCGCACTCCCTTTGATACAATGGCTTAGGGTACTCAGAGAAACTAAAGTACGAAACAAAATTTAAGCGACAAGGATATGATTTGTATTTTTTTGAATGTTCAATAAGACCTTGAAGTTTGGCTGTTGTAGTCTTGATCATAAGTGACTCGGCATTCGAGCCATATAAGTTCCACATAGCCATAGACTCACCAGTAGATTTGTACCAACAACTCGTATAAATCCACTCTTTAGCCCAATCATTTTCCATTTTTGGGGCAATTCCCTGTCCATCAGAGTTGAACATAACAGATGCAAGCCCCTCTAACTCATCTTCAAATAATGATGTTTTAGGTATAAACAGACCTTTTGTGATCAGACTAATAAACTGGGGCAATTGAATATACCTTGCGATTTCCATTAATATCCTACTTCTATAATTAAACTATGTTCTAACGCCGCATTAAGGGGTGAACAACGCATTCCACCCAAACTAAACCATTGTGCCGTAAACACTAAAGCCAATTCAAACCAAAACTGCCGAGCGTTGTGAATCCCTCTTGAATGCTTTGTTAGTTGCCAAACCTAAAGCTTTGATTTGAAGTCGATTGCCGTTTTGCCAACACTTGCTTTACGTATTTTTGAAAACTCAAATCAGGCGCAGTTTCAAAGCGTTTGTCACTGAAACCACTTGGAACACGCAACGCCGTAGAAAGCGAACTGACAACACCAAAAAGACCTTTTGGAGAAACAATGCCACAAAGCTGACTTTCAACAAGTAAATCAGCTTCTGAAACGGCAAACCAAACTAGAAAAAGATCGAAACTCAATTCCGCAAGCCAAGATCCCGAAGTTCGAAGTGCATAATCGAGCAAAGCACACGAACGATTAGACCTAAACACTCTGTTTTAGCTGCGATTTTCTCGTTGGCAACTAACGCCGCATTAAGGTGCGAACAACGCTAAGCACCTACACTAAACCCTTACACCTTAAACACTAAAGCCAAGTTTAAACTGAGATCGCCAAGCGTTGTGAGTCACTCTTAAATGCTTTGTTATGCGTGATTTTTGACGTACTTTGTCATTGCTGTCTCTGAAACTGATAGACCATCGATTCTATATTGATCTTTGAACTCTCCGACAACACTGAAACCTGTTTTAAGATAGAGGTTCTTTGCCGGAATATTTTCCGATAATACACAAAGATCGAGCCAATCAATTTCTGCTTTTTCTTCGCAGAAGTTTATGACTGTATCAATCAGCCTTTGACCAAGGCCTTGCTTGCGACAAGTGGCATCTACGCCCATGCCAAGTAAAACTCTGTGAGAACGGCTTTCATCGCCATGGTAGCGAAGATCAATGTGTCCTTTGATACTTCCAGAAGTGTCTTTTACAACCCAGAGCTTTCTCCAACCTAAATCGCCGAACTGATGTGAAAAACCTTGGATAAACTTATCTTTTGTTGTTTCTGGAATTTCACTTTCCTCTCTGGAAATTGGTTGGAAAAGAGGAACTTCGCCATTACCATTTTCATACAGCTGATTTTCAAGATACGCAAAGAATGAATCTAAATCCGATTTTTCAGCTTCTACTACTTTCATCTAATACTCCATCGATTACGCATAACGCCCTGTTAAGGGGTGAGCAACGCAATACCGAAGCCACCGCATACCACCTTAACCACTAAACGCACCGCATATTGAAAATGCCACGCGTTGCGAATCCCTCTTGAACAGTTTGTTATGCGATAACTGTTGAGTGCGCAGAGATAACCTGCCAGTTACCCTTTTGCTTTGTCCAAACACGAGAAAATGCAAACTCACCGTTTGCTACAGCCCCATTATAACTGCCTTTGATTTCCGCGTTTACGTAAACCAAAACGACATTATTCTGAGGCACTACGTGAAGATCATGGAATTGAATTGACTTAATAGCTAGTAAGCCAGAGCCATGCAGTGCTATATCGTCTTGTTTAGAAGTTCGATGACCAAGGTGATTAACAAATACCAAGTCATCAGACAATAAGTCTTGCAAGGCAATCATATCTGAATTGAGCATTGAAGTTTTTAACTTCTCCTCTGCTTCAATTATTTCTTTAACTACATTGCTTTCCATACTATCAACTTCCTCATATCGCATAACGCCCTGTTAAGGGGTGAGCAACGCAATACCGAAGCTACTGCATACCACCTTAAACACTGAACGCAACGCATAGTAAAAATGCCACGCGTTGCGAATCACTCTTAAACAGTTTGTTATGTGAATTTTTACAGACGTATTGTGCGAACTGGGTTGCTATTGTTCCATGTTACGAATTTAGCCAACTCATCGGAATCAATATGGCAAGGATCCCTGAAATAGATATTAATTCGTCCTTCAAGCTCTTCATGTGGCTCAACACCAACAATACTCCCTATTAAAGCAACACCTTTGGCATTCGTTAGTACCACAAAAGAAGAATCTCTAGCATTACTAATACTGGCTTTAAAACCATGAGCTCTAAGCTTAAATGTGCTTTCTTGAATACTATTTTTTTCTGTCAGGTCATCATTTAGCCGTACAACAACACAATTTTTATTACGCTCACCAAAAATAGGCTTCGCTAGTCGACGTTCAACCTCTGCCAACAAAGGCTCTTTCCTTATTTTATTCACTCTTTTTCCTTTTCTACAATTTCCATTTTGGGTAGGAATTACCAAATTCACATAACGCCCTGTTAAGGGGTGAGCAGCGCAATACCGATGCTTCCGCACACCACCTTAAACACTAAAAACAACGCATAGTGAAAATGCCACGCGTTGCGAATCCCTCTTGAACAGTTTGTTAGGGCGCAGAGCCTATTGATACACGCTGACTTCTATTAAGTTTTTATCAAGATCCAAAAAATAGACCGATTGGATTGCACCAACAGCTCCTGATTTTTCGACTGGACCCTCAATGATTTTGACATTTTCTTTGACTAAATGATTTACCACCGATGTCAACGGCCAATCTGAAACTAAGCAAACATCACCTGAACCAACATTAGCTACATTTCGTGGTTCTTGACCAAGAAGCTGAAAGTTAATCTTTTGATTTCCGAACGTTACTGCCTTACGGCCATTGGCAAAAGTTACTTCTTCCATGCACAAAACCCGTTTATAAAAGTCCACTGATTTTTCTATGTCGGAGACTGTGAGAACAATATGATCTATGTGATGAATCATCATTTTACTCCTTGCGCCCTAACGCCCTGTTAAGGGGTGAGCAACGCAATACCGATGCCGCCGCAGACTACCTTAAACACTAAACGCAACGCATAGCAAAAATGCCACGCGTTGCGAATCACTCTTAAACAGATTGTTATGCATTTACACTACCGAAGACCGCTTTACTTCCCAGTACTTAAGCTCTGCGTCATCAAATTTTTGTTCGAGCGCATCTAGGTCATGCTTGATTTTGAAATTTCGTTCGTCGTCAGTGATAGGAAGTAACCAAGCTACGTGAGCGTGGGAACTATTTAGAGGCATTATTTCCAAGTCCTCTCCAAATGGATACGGCAACGAAATTAGCCAGTTTTCACAGTTAGAACCCTCAAGCCAAGGCTCACCAATAGGCAAGGTATGGCCAAAACCCAAATTATGATTCGAATGGTAATAAGTTACCATTGCCAGCATTTCAACTAGACGATTTGACTCGATCGGTGATACGACAACAAACTCGTGAAGAGCAGAATCACTGTGTGTAATCTCTGATGCACCTACTGAGCAATACACCCACATATTAATTTGAGGGCCAGGTGCAAACCTGACAACCTGAAAATCGGGTACAATTTTCTTAATTGGCCCAAGCTCCCAAGACAATATCTCGAAATCATGACCTTCAAAGAACTCTGCGTAATGTTTAATAATCTTTTCTTTAGTAGACTTCATAATATCCTTGATGCATAACGCCCAATTAAGGGGTGAACAACGCCTCCACCTAACCTAACGCATAGTGCCATAAACACTAAGTTTGAAGTAGAAGCAAAAGTGCCAAGCGTTGTGAATCCCTCTTAAATTGCTTGTTATGAGAACATTTACGGCATATAAAACTTCTTAGCTTTCTCTTTTTTGTCTGTCCAACAACTGCTTATATTACGTTCTCTACAGCGACGATACGCGGCTTCACCAAGTAACTCTTTTGTTTTAAAAAGGTTGGACTCCGTGACGTCATCACCTCTTGCTGTATTATCACGCCACCCTAAAAAATACTTCTTATGTGCCTCTTCAATGTCATTGGAGTATTGCGCAACTTCGTGTGGCTCAGCTTTTTGACGTAAATATGCCTTATCAGGAATGCGACGATTAAAATCTACAAAAAACTTACTAGGACTAAAAGGGTTCTCAGGATCATATTTCAGTCCTAACACTCTACATAGTTCTCGATATACTGGCTTGTCTAAGTGTGTAGAGATCTGAAAGCCTCTTTCCATAGGGATTTCAAAACTAAAGTTTTCGCCCTTAGCTCCAAAAAGAAGCAGAAAATTACTAGAATCAATAAAAAAGAAAACATCAAACACACCTTGATTGAGTGAGAATTCAAACTTGTATCGTTCAATGCCTTGCTGTTTCATGCTTTTATATAAAGGAATAATTCCCTCAAGTTTCATAAACTCTCCTAGTGATAGATCGATAATTAATGTTCTCATAACGCCCGCTTAAGTGGTGAGCAACGCAATACGATGCCTCCGCACACCACCTAAATCACTAAATTTGCCGCAAACCACAAATGCCACGCGTTGCGAATCCGTCTTGAAGCGTTTGTTAGGCGAATAGCCAAGTAATCCGATAAACTATTGTAAGTGTAAAAACTGATCTCGAACCTCCAAGCCTTGTGGAAATTCATTTTTAGCCGCAATAAGTACTTTTAATGTATGAGGTGCAGAGACATCATCTTGCACACTTTTTACGATATACCCTGATTGTTCAAATTCTGTATTAGGTTCGCATTTCCAAGAGTCAGGTAGTTGAGTGTGACATGCCGAACTAAACAGCTCTTTAACTAGTTTTTCAAAGTTAACTTCAGCTTCTGATAAAAATTCAGGGTTACTCTTACCTAAGGTTAGTTCAAGCATTGTGGCACTTTCATGAGAACCGTAGATATAGTAAGCAACCACATTTCGCTCTAATGAATCTGATGTTATAGAAACTTGCGGACTACTTAATACTTTCCCATATGTGCAATTATTTGACTTTGTAAGATGCAAACCTTTATTAACTAACAAAGCTCTTACATCGTTAAATTTCCAACTCATTCGTCTCTCCTTAAGTTTAAATTTTCCATTTCGCCTAACGCCCTGTTAAGGGGTGAGCAGCGCAATACCGATGCTTCCGCACACCACCTTAAACACTAAAAACAACGCATAGTGAAAATGCCACGCGTTGCGAATCCCTCTTGAACAGTTTGTTAGGGCGCAGAGCCTATTGATACACGCTGACTTCTATTAAGTTTTTATCAAGATCCAAAAAATAGACCGATTGGATTGCACCAACAGCTCCTGATTTTTCGACTGGACCCTCAATGATTTTGACATTTTCTTTGACTAAATGATTTACCACCGATGTCAACGGCCAATCTGAAACTAAGCAAACATCACCTGAACCAACATTAGCTACATTTCGTGGTTCTTGACCAAGAAGCTGAAAGTTAATCTTTTGATTTCCGAACGTTACTGCCTTACGGCCATTGGCAAAAGTTACTTCTTCCATGCACAAAACCCGTTTATAAAAGTCCACTGATTTTTCTATGTCGGAGATTGTGAGAACAATATGATCTATGTGATGAATCATCATTTTACTCCTTGCGCCCTAACGCCTTGTTAAGGTGTGAGGCACGCAATACCAAAGCTTCCGCATACCACCTTAACCACTAAAACCAACGCATAGTAAAATTGCCACGCGTGCCGAATCACTCTTGAACAATTTGTTATGCGTATGGTTTAACGCCTAAACTCTTTATCACTTCATGACTGTGCATTACACGTGAGACTGCGCTCTCTGTCAGCCACCAATTATCCCTGCGAGTGCTTCTATCGTTTACAAAGTAACCATAAAGATCCAAGCTTTGCGGTAAGACGTTTTTAAATAGGTGCTTTGCCCGTTTTATGTGGAAAGCCGTTGTCAGTATTGCCACTGATTTTTTCGCGACTTCACTTTCTACGATAATCTCTGTGGAAAATTGTGCATTCTCTACTGTATTTTTTGCATGTGGCTCTAAGATAATATCCGATTCTGAAACACCATTAGTCAAAGCATACTCTCTCATCGACTCAAATTCGGGCTTTCGATCTATTGCCAAGTTGCCACCTGACAACAGAAGCTTGGAAACTTTTTTCTCTTTGTACAGTTGTACAGCAGTTGGCATCTTGTATTGAGTTGCTTTGTAACTACCAAGAACAACAAGTACTTCTGCATGTTGGAACTCATCTTGGTGTTTCGGAAAAACCACCTGCGTAATACTCTCGATTTCGTTTTTATTCAATCCTATTCCCTTACACGATTGAGTGAATACGCATAACGCCGCGTTAAGGTGCGAGCAACGCAATACAGAAGCCTCTGCAATGCACCGTAATCACTTAACCCAACGCATATCAAAAATGCCACGCGTTGTGAGTCGCTCTTGAACGCTTTGTTATGTGTATTTATACATTTCTATATCTTTACCGTGCTGAAAATAGCCCCAAATTCTAACACCACACTCTGTGAGAGATATTTTAGCATTTTGCTCTTTACATATAGCAATGACCTTATCCCTATGATCTAGAACTTCTGGCTCCAGCAAAACGCCTCTTGAATGAGAGATACGAGCATCAATATCAATAAAATGTATCGCTCGAAAGTTTCCCCATATTTGTGCCAGTTCACTGGTATATTGATAGCTAGAGTCACTTTCCGGCCATGTTGACCCGTCAATGTAGGTAACTCGGTAGCTTAGTAGCTCATCGATATCGCTCAACGCTGCAAGCAAATTGTTCCACTTAGTGTTATTCATAACACCAAAAAGACCATTACTATCAATTAGTTTAATGATATTTGACTTTAAATCTAAACGCATAAATTCCCAATACACATAACGCCTTGTTAAGGTGTGAGGCACGCAATACCTAAGCCACCGCATACCACCTTAACCACTGAACCTAACGCATAGTAAAAATGCCACGCGTGCCGAATCACTCTTGAACAATTTGTTAGCTTTCTAGCCAACGAAGTACGCTGAATCATTTTCTGCAAACAAACAATCCAACGGGTAAGGCAGCTCAAGCCTTGGCATATTTCCTTTTGAAAACCATTTAAGGCATACCGTTTCATCATCAAGTGCGGATTGAGAACAACTTTCTACTACACATTTGAACATGATAACTGTGTATTCAACTTAATCACCATTTGGGTATGTAAAACCAAAACCCTCACCGCCGAATACACCAAGTAGGCGATCTACTTTTACAGCCAAACCTGTTTCCTCGCGAACTTCCCTAATCAATGCTTGCACTGGCGACTCTTGAGGTTCAATCATTCCGGCTGGAAGGCTCCATGTGCCATCTGATTTTTGCTGAAGTAGTAGCTCTTTGTTTTCATTTAAAATGACACCCGCAACGCCGGGGATAAGAAGTGGCATTGTTCCAATCTTAGAACGAACCTCTTTGATATAGTCACTTGAGCTCAATTTTCCTCCTTGAAAGCTAACGCCCTGTTAAGGGGTGAGCAACGCTATACCAAAGCCGCTGCATACTGCCTTAACCACTAAAACCAACGCATAGTAAAAATGCCCCGCGTTGCGAATCCCTCTTAAACAGTTTGTTAGGCATTTGCACCCACCGACTCCAATAAAGTACTAAATCTATTACTGAAATAAGCACCAACCTGTAAAACCACACTCTGATAATTTGAGTTTTCTACGAGAATATCGTAGGACATGATTTTCATAGAAGAAGGATGAATTAATTTTGAACTTAATTTGTATATGAACAAGTAGTCGTCAAGATAACCATACTTTTCGGCTAAGTTTCTCACTTGAAACGCCCCTTTCGATTCAAACGGGCTTTGTTTTAATGCTTGATCCTCGAACAACTGAATGTCTTTCAGCTCTCTAGTATCTAACCCCTTTTTCTCCATTAACTTTATAAAACCATCGCGGACTTCTTTTGAATCTTTATGGGATTGTCCATACCAACTGTATAAAGCCTTTTGATCGGAGGATATGTGTTTTGAAATTAGGTAGATTTCAAATATATTTCGTACAGCGAGACTGGAGAAAGTAAGGTCGTTGAACGAAGCTAGTAGACGATGTGTTTCCCTATGAGCTTCTCTATACAATCCAAGCATTGCGCTACTTTGAGTCGAGTAAGGCAAATTTGATAGGTGAGTAATTGCTGCTGTCAAATTGCTTTCCAAAAGCTCAATACACTCTTTCGTATTTGAATGATTCACCAATTCTTTCTCCTAATGCCTAACGCCGCATTAAGGTGTGAGCAACGCTACCACGATACTAAAACATTGTGCCGTAAACACGAAACCCAACGATGGAATGAAAAATGCCAAGCGTTGGGAATCACTCTTAAATGCTTTGTTAGTTGCTTTTGATACGCTTGAATTTATTCACCAAAAAGTATAGAGACCACAAAACTGAATAGCTTAAATACCAGGTATATTATAAAGCCCAATGAACATAGACTAATGACCCCCCAAGCACCAGAATTTACGTTATAAACAGCCACATTTACGGATTTAAAAAAAGATTGAATAGGAGGATATTTTAAAACTTCCTGGCCGCTTTTGAAAATTATATTGTTACTACCATTTTTATTTACGTCCAATATTAATGGTACCGTTAATGCTCCAACTACAAAAATAAGAATAAATAACATCACCTTACTCCTTCGTAATTAAAACCAAGACATAAACACCAAGTAATGCCGCGCCTAATACACTGCTTATAAATGAAAGAAAGTATTTACCATCGGGATTATCATGTTTAATAGCTGCCGCTAGCTTACCAGTAAGAATCATACTAACAAGAGAAATAAGTAATAACGAAAAAAATTGACATAACCTTTGACTAATTGGCTCAGTTGCAAAAAATGTCATATGTTTAATGATAGCTATATTATCTAAACTAGGAAAATGATCGACAGACGATGTTAGCTGTAGTGAAAATGCTGTCAATATAGAACCAAAAGTTAACACACAATTATCATACCCAAATTTATAAAAAAGAAATTCACCTGCAACCACATCTCCTATGAGAGACTTGATAACTAAGCCAAGTGTGGCGACCATTAATATCAATGGAGCTTTATCAGCTAATGGGTCCATCCAACCTAACTTTGAAGCTAGCATTGGGAAAACAACCATTAATAAAATTGTCATCATGATTCCGGCAAGTAATTTATATATATTATTATTTACCATTAAAATTATCTCCTTATAATTTAGCTAAATACCCTTTGGCAACTAACGCCGCATTAAGGGGTGAACAACGCCAACCACCTAACCTAAACCATTGTGCCGTAAACACTAAAGCCGATTCAAACCAAAACTGCCAAGCGTTGTGAATCCCTCTTGAATGCTTTGTTAGTTGCCAAACCTAAAGCTTTGATTTGATGTTAATTACTGCTTTGCCAACACTAGCTTTACGTGTTTTGGAAAACTCAAATCAGGCGCAGTTTCCAAGCGCTTGTCACTGAAACCACTTGGAACATACAACGCCGTGGGAAACGAGCTAACAACACCAAAAAGCTCATTTGAGAATGACAATATTACAAAGCTGACTTTCAACAAGTAAATCGGTTTCTGAAACGGCAAACTAGAAAAGGGAGAATCACAATTTCCGCAAACCAAAGCCCAAAAATTCAAAACACAAAACCGAGCCAAATACACACAGACATTAACCCTAAACATTCTGCTTTAGTTGCGTTTTTCTCGTTGGCAACTAACGCCCTGTTAAGGGGTGAGCAACGCAATACCGAAGCCGCAGCATACCACCTTAATCACTTAAACCAACGCATAGTAAAAATGCCACGCGTTGCGAATCCCTCTTGAACAGTTTGTTATGTGCGTGGTTGAAACCTACTCTACACTTGGCTCTGGTAAAACTGGTGGAGTACTGTCCATATAAGTTAAAAAGTTTTCCCATAACTCATGCGTTCTTTGCTTAGTTAACTTAGTTTTGCACGATATCGCCATAATTCCACGAATAGTTCCATCACGCCATTGCGTATAAACCGAATCACAGTGAGAGGACACATATGCTTGCCAATCTTGTTGAGCAAGCTTAATTGCTGCGATCAGTTCTGGGTCATGAGAGTTGTGCTCAACGCTAGTGTTTAGATATTTGTCTAATTTAACTTGTGCTGACTCTAGTTCAATAGCGGCACATTGGTTTATCTCGATTGTGGTCATCGCATTATTACAGTCAATGGACTCTTCTTCAGCAAGAGCACCAAATGAAAGACTAGCTAATATGATGATTAGACACTTATTCATCGTTTTCTCCTAAAGCACATAACGCCGCGTTAAGGGGTGCCGGCACGCAATACAAAGCCCTCTGCAAAGCGCCGTAAACGCTGAACCCAACGCATACTAAAAATGCCACGCGTGCCAAATCCCTCTTAAACGCTTTGTTATGTGCGTTGTTAAACGTTGCCACAGCTCGACGTATTGAACGAAAACATACGCACCTCATCACGAGGAAACCACCCTAGTTTTTCATAGAAGGCTTGAGCGTTGATATTTTCATTGGCAACGAAAAGGTGTGTTTTGGCTATACCGATTTCTGATAATGCGTCTACAGCACTTGATATTAGTGCTGCACCAATACCTTGACCACGACAACTTGAATTTACAGCTAAATGTTGGACATAACCCCTGCGACCATCTGTACCGACCAATATTGCACCCACAACATTGTCACCATCTAGTGCGACAAAACTTAGGTTGGGATTGCGCTCCAGGTATTTGCCTATGTTTTCTCTGGAATCTGCATCTCTCAACAACATTGCTTCAGTTTCTGACCATAACTCAATTACTTGCGGGTAATCTGAGATATCCATTTCTCGTATCACTACTAATTTTCCCTCCAAGCAAATAACGCCGCATTAAGGGGTGAACAACGCCACCACCCAACCTAAGCTATTGTGCCGTAAACACTAAAGCTGACTCAAACCAAAACTGCCAAGCGTTGTGAATCCCTCTTGAATGCTTTGTTAGTTGCCAAACCTAAAGCTTTGATTTGAAGTTGATTTCCGCTTTGCCAACACTAACTTTACGTACGTTGAAAAACTAAAATCAGGCGCAGTTTCAAAGCAACTTTCACTGAAACCACATGGAATTTACAACGCCGTAGAAAACGGACTTTGAACACCGAACAAACCTTTTGGAAAGACAATGCCTCAGGGCTGACTTTCAACTAACAAAGCGGCTTCTGAATCAGAAAACCCAAACCGAACAAGAAGCCAAAGCATGATTTTCACAAGCCCAAATAACTAGAAATTGAAAGACGAAAACCTAGCCAAAAACACACGAACATTAGCCCTAAATATTCTGCTTTAGGTATGTTTATTCTCGTTGGCAACTAACGCCCTGTTAAGGGGTGAGCAACGCAATACCGATGCCGTCGCATACCACCTTAATCACTTAAACCAACGCATAGTAAAAATGCCACGCGTTGCGAATCCCTCTTAAACAGTTTGTTATGACTGTAGCCAAAGAGGGAGATCAATTGGTTTAGGCTTTGAATTGTGGCTAGGTTTATAGGCTTGAATTAAAAGCATTTCGAGCAATAACCTACTACTTTCCTCTGGCTCTTGAACAAAACGCATTTCCGACCACTGTTCCCACCAACCTTTATCTTTATGAGGGGAAGTCTTGTCGTGTAGCCTCGCTTTCACTCTTCGACCAGTCTGACCTACATATAAACAAGTGCCCTCTGTGTCAAAATACGCATAAACAGCACCAGTCCCATTATCACCCAAGCCATTTCGTTCAAAGAATACCGTTCTGTCAATACCGCTTGAGTTTTGAATAAACCAATCTTTAGATAGTGATGCTGTGTGTTCAACTGCACCTACAAGTTCTTCAAGTAATGCGCTTTTCATAAATTCCCTTGAAAGTCATAACGCCGCATTAAGGGGTGAACAACGCTACCACCCAACCTAAACCATTGTGCCGTAAACACTAAAGCCGATTCAAACCAAAATTGCCAAGCGTTGTGAATCCCTCTTGAATGCTTTGTTAGTTGCCAAACCTAAAGCTTTGATTTGAAGTTAATTACCGCTTTGCCAACACTAGCTTTACGTGTTTTCGAAAACTCAAATCAGGCGCAGTTTCCAAGCGCCTGTCACTGAAACCACTTGGAACATACAACGCCGTAGAAAACGAGCTAACAACACCAAAAAGCGCCTTTGGACAAACAACGTTACAGAGCTAACTTTCAACATATAAATCGGTTTCTGAAATAGAGAATACAACCACAAAAGAAACCAACGCACGATTTTACAAACCCAAATAACTAGAAATTGAAATACGAAAACCGAGCCAAAAACACACGAACCTTAGCCCTAAATATTTTGTTTTAGCTGCGTTTTTCTCGTTGGCAACTAACGCCCTGTTAAGGGGTGAGCAACGCAATACCGAAGCCGCCGCATACCACCTTAAACACTAAAACCAACGCATAGTGAAAATGCCATGCGTTGCGAATCCCTCTTGAACAGTTTGTTATGTGCGTGGTTGAAACCTACTCTACACTTGGCTCCGGTAAAACTGGTGGTGTACTGTCCATATAAGTTAAAAAGTTTTCCCATAACTCGTGAGTTCTTTGCTTAGTTAACTTAGTTTTGCACGATATCGCCATAATTCCACGAATAGTTCCATCACGCCATTGTGTATAAACCGAATCACAGTGAGAGGACATATATGCTTGCCAATCCCGTTGAGCTAGCTTAATTGCTGAGATCAGTTCTGGGTCATGAGAGTTATGTTCAAAGCTAGTGCTTAGATATTTTTCTAATTTAACTTGTGCTGACTCTAGTTCAATAGCGGCACATTGGTTTATCTCGATTGTGGTCATCGCATTATTACAGTCAATGGACTCTTCTTCAGCAAGAGCACCAAATGAAAGACTAGCTAATATGATGATTAGACACTTACTCATCGTTTTCTCCTAAAGCACATAACGCCGCGTTAAGTGGTGAGCAACGCATACCACTGCACTTAAAGTATTGTGCCGTAAACACTTAAATTGAAGCAAACCAAAAATGCCAAGCGTTGTGAATCCGTCTTAAACGCTTTGTTATGTGAGTTTTTTAACTTTAACACGAGACCGCTCTTTATTAGAAAGTTCCAAGCTTTTCAGCTGTGCTTTCCTCATAGAGTCCTCAACGGGATATACTTCGAGCAGCCAATGACGAAAACCGTAAAAACCGAGAAATAAACCTATTGCAGAGAAAATGGCGCAACCGAAAGGTAGAAATTTCCGATCATTCTCAATTATTTCTATTTTCCGTTCTTCAATCGCAATACGATAATCTTTGTCAGACCCAGACAACTCAGCATTTGATGAAATAATCGAAATTTTTTCCAATGATTCAAAAACAGAGTCATTGAATCGGTACGTTTGATATCCGAGAAAATAAAGACTTAGGATAAATATCACCGAGCCAATTATAGCCATCAATTTGTAAGGGTTGTCCGTTGGGATGCTCAATGTAGAGTTCATAATACTCCTTATTATCTCCTAGCACATAACGCCCTGTTAAGGGGTGAGCAACGCAATACCGATGCTACCGCATAACACCTTAAACACTAAACCCAACGCATAGTAAAAATGCCACGCGTTGCGAATCACTCTTAAACAGTTTGTTATAAGAATTGCCACAGTTGAGCCATTTCGTTCAGGGTCCAAATGATATTTTGTGTCATTACACCTAAAAACAGAACAAAGCCAATTAAGTAAAAGAATGAACAAACTGCGCGCGCACTTTTATTTATAGCAATGCGTTCATTAAAAACTGCCCAAAACTCACTTTTTTCTTGCTGTGTCGCATTATGAGATTTGTTTGGGCTTTCTTCTTCGGTAAAGGTTCGTTTATGGCTAAATTGTGCAGCATTTACAAGCTGCTTTACTCGCTTATCAGTTTTCGCTTGATCCGTAGCCTTATAATTACTGATATCATGCCTTAGCTTCCCTTGAGATCGAAAGTCACCATAATTTCGAAATTCTTTCGCTATTGACGGAGCAAAGCATAAAAATACGACATTCCCTAAAACAAAACTTAGAGCTGACAAGTAAAATAATTGCCAAGAAAAAGGCAAAACTAAATCAAAGGTTAACGGCTGCCCTGCAACTGTGATAGTTACAGTATCTCCTAACTTTGAAAGGAGTTTAACAGCGATCGGAACAACGACTAACCATACATATGTTGACTTTACTAATCTCACATCTTCTACTGATTTCAACACAGCCCATGATGGGATTTTTTCTATCACAGCTACCTCAATATTTCTGATTCTTATAACGCCGCATTAAGGTGTGAGCAACGCTACCACCAAACTAAACCACTGCGCCTTAAACACGAAACCCAACCTTGAACTGAAATGCCAAGCGTTGGGAATCACTCTTAAATGCTTTGTTAGGCGCTTAACCGCATATCGAACGAGCTTCTTGTCGATAATGAAGTATATTTTCACACTCAGCACTGGTACAACTCAAAACTCGCTTGAGTTCATCCTCAGAATACTTTTTAGTAAGGTGATCTATCATTCTTAATGAAGTATCAAAATATCTACACTTTGTATTTTCCTTGTCAAGATAGTTGCTAAGTTGAAGCTCAATATCGTCCAACTTAGAAAGTGCTGCGACCTTTTCTTCTTTAGCTTTTTCAACTTTTTCTTCTGCGCTTTTCTCTGCTTTTTCCAATCGTCCACGAATATCCGCTATTAGCTTATTATTGTTAGTAATTCGAGATATTTTAAGTTGCTCTTCATTGTATTTTGATGAAAAGTACTCTTTTTGGAACCTTTCGAGCGGTTTTATATCTGTCTGCCAAAATCCATCCCAATTCCATAACATTGTTGAAGCGATAACCAACCAAAATATTAGGGTTGCCAGCGTTGATAAGAACCCACCACTTTGTTCCTTTGTCTTAATATCTTCATCAGCTCCTTGATTTGAAGATTGATTTTCGTCTACCACTACATACTCCTTTTAAACGTCATTGTGATATTTGATAATTTTTGGCGCCTAACGCCGCATTAAGGTGTGAGCAACGCTACCACGAAACTTAACCATACCACCGTAAACACCGAACCCAACGATGGAATGAAAAATGCCAAGCGTTGGGAATCACTCTTAAATGCTTTGTTATGTGACTAGCGCCTTTGATAGGCAAATTGACCGTTTTACACTAACGTATTTTCCATATGCACCTGACTCTGAATAAGAGTTACGTTTATAGAAGTTCACCGCTTTTAAGTTAATTCTACGTGTAGACAGAACGGCTTTTTTATAACCTTTTTCAACCGCATAACATTCTAGTTGTTTGAGTAAATAACCACCTGCGCCAGGTTTATTTGAGTACATTCGCTTTAATTCACAGACTTCATTTTGATGGTGCCTAAAAACCCACACGCTACAGCAACTTTGTTTAGGTAGACCACAATACATCCATCTTTCGACGGTTCGAAAGCATCAGATGAAAACGAGCTTTCGCCAGAATCATTAGTGTTCTGGCTAAGTGACGAGTTCAATTCAGCCACGAGTGACTGAAAATCAATGTTGCTTGGTTCTACTTTCTTGTGTTCGAATCTCATACCTGTCACATAACGCCCAATTAAGGTGTGAGGCACGCAATACGGTGCTTCCGCATACCACCTTAACCATTAAAACCAACGCATAGTAAAAATGCCACGCGTGCCGAATCACCCTTAAATTGTTTGTTAGGTATTATTCGTCATTGTCAGATTCATCATCAAATAACTGACTTTGTTTTAACCAATAGGACTTAGGAAATTTCTTATTGATAATTTCTTCGATTGCTTCATCAGGTACCCCATCAGCTTTGAGATCTGAAACCATCTTGCTACGTGTCATATTACTTGCAAAGTTACTGAATGACTTCTTATATTTTGCATGCTCGATGACTCTGCGGTCATTTTCGATATTTCTAACTCTCTTCTCCATCGCTCGAGTTGAACTTAAAATTTCCAACAAAATATCATCTTCACTTCGCTTCTGTGCGTGAGCTGCTTGAGGTGTCAACTTTAGTATTTGTTGAAACTCTGATTCGAACTTTGGCCAATAAGTTTCAAAAACCAGCTCAAGTGTTTTTTCTTTTAGCCCTCTATCTTTTAGTGAGTTGTTTAATGTTCTTACTAGTTCCCATAATCCTTCTTGAGACGGGAAAGTATGGTTAAATTGTGATAATGGAGTACCAACATCTGTAGGCTCTAGATCGACAAGAAATGTACATACTCGGTTATTACTCAGACCCTTTGCTAAAGCCCCTGCCTCAAAGAGTATCCAAGGCTTATTTTTATTTTCCTGGGTTAAGCAAATTATACCAATTGTAGTATTCTGTAATTGATCATTAATTTCTGAAAACCACAATGAGCCTCTATCAATATCTTTACTAGACATCCAAGGGTCTACAGCTTGAATTACACACTGTAACCATGTATCAAGCAACTCCGCAACGGCTTTGCTTCGCTCACCTGACCAACTTAAGAATACATTCACTCTCATTTCCTCATCATTATTAATTGTTGTTCCAATATAATACCTAACGCCTTGTTAAGGTGTGAGGCACGCAATACCTAAGCTTACGCATACCACCTTAACCACTAAAACCAACGCATAGTAAAAATGCCACGCGTGCCGAATCACTCTTGAACAATTTGTTAGCCCTTTTTCAAAAGGTTAAGACTTGTATACGACAACCAAACCACCAAGATTGCCATTAAGTTTAGAGAAACTGTTACTTCATTAACATTCACACTTATCGGTACTTCAACTCCAAAAGAAAAGGCTAAGGAAAAGTTAGGTGTCTCTATGTCTATAATCTGAATTAAATAAAGAACGATCATTAACTTAAATACCCAAAGCTTCTTTTTTAACAACCCGTAAAAACTAGATAAATTCAAACTTAGCATCACTAAAACAATTGCAAATGTGAGAAAAAGACTCGAAGAGCTCAATTGATTTACTTGGGCAAGCAAGGTAAATAATAGAAACAGAGTAACTGCAACAGATATACCCTGCAAAAACAGCAAGAACTTTGTTCTTTTTAAATGATTTTCAAACAATTTTTTATATTCTCCTTGAGGGCTAACGCTTTCTATACGGCAATTTGCCTCCTTTCTGGCAAGCTACCGCCCTCTTTCTGATCAAAAGCGCTATAAATCGTAGCACCTATATGCATGAAACAAATAGAAAAACAGTATGAATATGTGTGGTCGCGCGCGCAATTAGACGGCGCAATGCACGCTAATTGCAAAAGAGGTGATAGATTTAAAGGGCTGTATAAATAAACAGGTCAATTTTATCATGAAAAGTCAGTTTTTACTTAGTGTAAAAGAGCACATGCTTACTCGTCATTATGCGAATAAAACCATCGAAAGTTATCTATTTTGGATAAAACGCTTTATCACTTTCCACCAGCTTGCCCACCCTTCAACACTAGCAGAAGATGATGTAGTTCAGTTCCTGAGTTACTTAGCGGTAAAAGAAAAAGTTGCGGTAAAAACGCAAGCTTTGGCACTGAACTCAATATCATTTTTATATCGTGATTATTTCAAAACTCCACTATCACTTGATATGAGATTTCAGAAATCCCTGACCGAAAAGAAACTTCCCGTTGTATTAACTAGGGAGGAGATCCGACGATTCGTTCAACATATCGACCCGAGGTATAAACTCCATATTCAGCTGCTTTATGGCTCAGGGCTTCGAGTCATGGAGTGTTTGCGCTTAAGAGTTCAGGACATCGATTATGATTATGGCGCAGTTCGTGTTTGGCAAGGAAAAGGAGGTAAAAATCGTACCGTAACGTTAGCAAAAGAGCTACATGAGCCGCTTAAAGCTCAGGTTAATTTAGCAAGAGATTACTATTTTAAAGATAGACACATGCCTGGTTATGCGGGTGTATACATCTCTGAAGGTTTACGACGTAAATACCCAAAAGCGGAGCTAGATTTTAACTGGCACTTTTTATTCCCATCAACAAAGTTAAGTACAGATCGGGACACCGGAGAGCTCAGAAGGCATCATATCAATGAAAGTGCAATACAAAGAGCGGTAAAGCGCGCTGCAACGGATGCGTGTATCGAGAAAACAGTAACATGTCATACACTCAGGCACAGCTTTGCCACGCATTTATTAGAGTCTGGTGCAGATATTAGAACAGTACAAGAGCAGCTTGGTCACACCGATGTAAAAACCACCCAGATTTATACTCACGTTATCGAGCGCGGGGCTGGCGGCGTGTTGAGTCCATTATCCAGCCTTTAGAAAAACAAAGCCACCTCGAAAAGGTGGCTTTGCTGTATAACTCGCTATTGACGAACACCGAGTTTCACATTGCCTTTTGAATCAAACCAAAGCGCTTGTGAACGGCGACGTCCAATCAATATTGGACCATCGTCATAAAAGAGAAAGTTCTTCCAATGCTTTTTAAAAATCGACCATTTAGTTTCGATGACATTGTACTTCTCGTAGCAAAAGTAAACGGTCACATCGTCTTGCCAATCGATATGTGCTTCTACTTCCGCTGGCATATCCGGATCATCTAACTCCCACGCAGCCATCCAATCAACGACTTCCGACCAATTCGCCTCATTCATTGGCCAATCTTGGGAGCTAAGTCGATCCATATCAGGGCTTTGAGCACTAATATTTTCTTTCCAAAATTGTGCTGAACGAGCTTGGCTCATCGGCTTAATAAAAGCCAAATCTTCTTCTGGCACAGGCATCGACTGATGCGTAAAAATCCATTTTCTTTGGTATTCATCCAAAGGCAAATAAGACATTCAGTCTCCTTTATTACGATTTCAGCCAACCTTTCTCTGTGGCTTCTTCTATCAACTCTTTCGCTTTGTCCCATAAGGTAACAGAGCCAAATTTAATTCGTTTATTAATAGTAAGTGCTTGTTCACGAGAGACGCCATGCTCCTTCCAACTCTGACCATTATTATGGCAGTTCAAGAGCATTGGAATTAACCGATCGAGTGCTTTTGCATACTTAGCATCATCGGTCTGCGCGGCTTCAAATTCATGCCAAAGCGCCAATAACTCTTGCTCCTGATCGCTGGGTAACATACCAAACAAGCGCTCTGCGGCTCTAACTTCTTTTTCTGCTTGCTCTTGAGACGCGGCAGTATCATAAACAAAGGTATCACCCGCGTCGATCTCTACTACGTCATGTATCAATAACATTTTCATCACTCGGCAAATATCTACAGGCGCATTCGCATGCTCTTCCATCAATATTGCCATCAGTGCGACATGCCAACTATGCTCACCACTATTTTCGAGACGCCCTTCAGCACTTTTAACTCGGGTTCGGCGCAAAATACTTTTGAGTTTATCGAGCTCGATTACAAGTGCTAATTGCTTTTCCAATCGCTCCATACTATCGCCCTTCTTGTTGCCAATTCGGATTAATAAGTGACGTTAGAACGTGGTCTTGCCATTCACCATTAATCAAAAGGTAATCTTTTGCATACCCTTCTCGGTTGAACCCTACATGCTCTAGTACAGCTTCACTACGTTTGTTGTGAGGCATGTAGCCGGCTTGAATACGATGCAACTTCTGAACGTTAAACATGTAGTCGCAAGCCATAGTTAATCCACGACGCATATAACCATGCCCTTGTGCTTTTTCAGCGAGAGAGTATCCTACGTTACAAGAATAAAAAGGGAAACGACTCAAATTGCTAAAGGATATCGTACCTAGCATTTCACCCGAAGAGGCTCTGACCAAGAGGCAATAATACCCCAACCCCATTCGATGCAGCTCATTGAGCTTGATAAGCTTTTGCAACCAACCGTTAACTGAGAAAAAAGCCTCTTCACGTTTCGGCTCAAACGGTTTCAGGTATTCTCGGTTCGCTTGAAAATACTCGGCAATCATATCTGCGTCACCGATTTCAGCGGTACGAAGAAGCAAGTCACCGTCCAACTTATGAACGGCGATAGATGAGCTGTTATCTTCCATTACAAATGATTAATTCCGTCTTTTCGTTCAATTCGATTAATTCTTGCGGATACCGTAATCACGCAGTTTATTAGCGATTGAGGTATGCGATACATTTAAGCGCTTAGCAAGCTTGCGGCTTGATGGGAATGACTGATACAAACGTTCCAGAACTTGAGATTCATAATCACGCATGATCTCATCCAATGAACCGTCGATGTTAAGCGTTGCACTACCAGCGCCGACTGACTGAGGCTGAGGTAAATTGAAGTGCTCCGCGTTTAGTATACCACCATCCATTTCTGTGAGCGCTCGAAGAACCATGTTATCCAGCTGGCGCATGTTTCCTGGCCACTGATAATTTGCAAGGGCATCAACTAGACCATCATCAAACTCTGGCTTATCAATACCAAGCTGTTGAGCATGTTTCGCCACAAACAAATCAAGCAATGGCGCAACGTCGTTTGAGCGCTTACGTAACGGAG
This sequence comes from Vibrio antiquarius, assembly GCF_000024825.1. Classification (NCBI taxonomy): domain Bacteria; kingdom Pseudomonadati; phylum Pseudomonadota; class Gammaproteobacteria; order Vibrionales; family Vibrionaceae; genus Vibrio; species Vibrio antiquarius. The sequence goes on along the minus strand of NC_013456.1, from coordinate 1,741,995 downwards.
GAATGCTGAGCGTAAGTACGTTGAGACGATAATACAAATCTTCACGGAACATACCCGCTTCAGAAAGCTCGGCAAGGTTATGTTTTGTTGAAGCGATGATGCGAACATCGACATGCATCTCATCTTCTGCACCAACACGACGGAAATTACCATCCTGTAGAAAACGTAACAGCTTGATTTGAAGATGCGAGCTCATTTCACCGATTTCATCAAGAAATACCGTACCGCCGTTTGCTTGCTCAAAGATGCCTTTGTGACCTTGTTCGTGGTTAAACGAGCCCGGAGCATGACCAAAAAGTTCGGTTTCTGCTACATCGTCAGGCATCGAAGCACAACTCAAAACTAAGAATGGCTTGCTCGCACGGCTAGAACGGCTGTGGCAAGCTTTAGCAAGCATTTCTTTACCGGTCCCCGTTTCGCCCTCAATCAACAGTGGTTGATCAAGCACAGACAGCTTCTTAGCTTGGTTCATTAGCGCTTTATGACGGTTCGATATACCAACAAAGTGCTCAAAACCCAGAGGATTATGCAGCGGTAGCGCTTCTTCAATTCTGGCAACTTGCTGACTAGAGCGAATCGTCATTAGAGTACTCGCTAGAGTCGAGTTTTGCGCTTCGTCTCGGATATAAACTGGCATCAACTCTAGAACATAGTCCAAGCCATCAATCACAAGGTTTTCCCGCGTTCGGCCATTAACACCTTCAGACCAACGAGAGAAACGAACACTTGGTAACAAAGCACCGATTTGAGTACCAATCACTTCTTGCTTGTGAAGGCCAAGCAATGAAAGTGCAGACATGTTTGCCATGTCTACGGCACCTTTAAGGTCGATGGCAAAGACCGGATCGGGCAAGTTATCAACTAGCGAGAGCAGCTCCGTATTGTGGCGCTCCATCGGCATAAACTGGATTTTACGTACGTCTTTCACCCCCGGAATACGGCGGATTTCAGCCATCAGCTCACTAAACGTATCAAAATCAATATCTGGGCAATTCAAATAGATAATACCGCTAATATCGATTTCGATACCACGCAAGTCGATGCTTTTAGACGCTAAAATATCGAGCAGTTCTCGGGTCAAGCCGAGTCGATCTTCACATAAGACTTCAAGACGCACTGAAAATATCCCAATTCACAACTGTCAGGAAAAGTTGACAGTAGTTTCTATCATGCTTGGAATCGCGTCAAGCAATCCTATCCATCAAAGTTGATATTCGTTACGGTTTAATCGTAATTGATGCAACTTTCGCCGCCACAGCCTTGCGTATGGTGCCCAATTTAACCTGACGGTCAGGATACCAAGGTAGTGGACGCAATAAGGTCATCGCTTTCAAGCCCAAACGTGCAGTGAGAATACCAACGCCTAGCCCCTGCCCCGCACGAGCGGAGACTTTGCCTGCAAGGTCCATCGACATCAAGTCCATACTGGCATCAATAGCTAGCTCACTGGCACCAGCCGCCGCCATATTGACAAATACCGCTTTTAGTAGCTTGATGCGAGAGGCATAACCTAGCTCTACCCCATATACCTTGGAGAGGTTGTCGATCATTTTGAAATTTCGCCACGCCACCAGCAACATATCAGCGGCAGCCAGAGGGCTCACCGCGACTAGGGCCGCACACTCGGTTGCGTGCTGCGATACGACTTTCGTTGCCAATTTGTCTTGTTGGCTCACAACCATCGAGTCATACATATCAAGGATTTCAGCATCACTATGAGCAGGGTTAATGCTGTTCTGCCAACGATCAAAGCCCGGGTTCTCTGCCATCACACCACTTTGTTCTGCCACTGTTTCGCAAAAGGCTTTCCCTTTCCCCACACTCTCACTATTAACAAGTGCTTCGGCTTCTTCTTGAACACTAAAATGATTTCGTAGTTTGCGCAGTTTCCAAAGCTCTTTACCCATCGCCCCTAAACCAAGCGAAGCGATCGCAGCAATAAACCCCGTCCAGCTTAAAGCCAGCCAATCAGAAGTTTGAATTGCGGTTATAACCGAGTCCACCGCTTGCCAGCCAACCAAACCAGCAAAGGTGGCAAATGCGCCAGTCGCAAGCCATTTTCTGCCCGGTTTTGGACGAATGACATGCTCGAGTTGCAATTCCTGTTCGGTCTCCTGGCGCTCTTCTTTAAGTTCAACAGGTACGAATGTTTCTTTTTCGCCGAATGTTTGCTGCGCCGTCAACTCCGGTTGATTCGATTGCTGCTCTTTTTCCATTGCCTTTTCAGAGAAAACTTGTTTTTGCTTCAACTCACTCATTTCAATTTATCTCCAATCAGGTAATCCAGTGCTTTGTCTAAGCGTATGTGCTTCACTGGCTCATCATTCGGTGAGGGCATTGGACGGAATGACGTAAAATCAAACCCGTTGTTTTGCCAATAAGCCGCATTTGGTAGCTTTTTCGGCACTTCTCCCGGAAACATCGTCATCGGCTCACCATCCAGCGTCGTACCCTGTAACGCCGGAATCGTCTTATCTCCAGAAGAAATAAATCCCGTCGTGGTTGATTGGATAGAAGCGATACTCATGCAACTCATCTCGATATTCTCGTAGGCTGCGGTTTGCCACGCTGGATGCACCATTTGTTGTAGCAAAGACACTAAATTGGGATGCTGATCGGGCGTTATGTGATCCGCTTTTGTGGCAGCAAACAGCACTTTGTCGATTTTTGGTGAGAATAAACGGCGCAAAAAGCTACTACGACCATAACGGAAGCTATGCATGATCTGCTCTAGCGCTTGGCGCATGTCGTAAAACGCTTCATCGCCGGCATTGAGAGGCTGCAAACAATCCACCAGTACAATCTGGCGATCGAAGGTCGCAAAGTGATGCTTATAAAACGCTTTCACTACTTTCTGTTGGTATTCCTGAAAACGCGCTTCGAGCATCGCCAAGTTGCTGCCCTTAAGCGCCTTGCTTTCCGAATCAGCACGACACGGGAAAAACTGTAGCACTGGCGCGCCTCCGAGCTCACCAGGTAATACGAAGCGGCCAGGCTGTACCCAATGAAGACCTGCGTCTTTACAGGCATGAAGGTACTCGGTGTATGTATGCGCAACTTTCTCGAGTAGTTTCTCGTTCACTTCAGCAGAAAGATCCACCTTTTCTAATTCAGACAGCCAAGCTTTGGCTAAATCGCCACGCTGGCCTTTAAGTGCATCAAACTGAGTTTGCGACCACGTCGCAAAGTCCATGTCCAATAAAGGCAGGTCGAGCAGCCACTCTCCTGGATAGTCGATAATATCAACATTTAAAATTGCGGTTTTACTCAACAGCTTTTTCGTGGTTTTATTTGGTTTGTACTTGAGCGCTAAGCGAATCTCACTCACATCTCGTGTTGGTACTGGCCATTGAGGTGGGGTCGCATGGATCTGGCTCATCGCTTCGTCGTAAGCAAAACGTGGCACCATCATATTCGCTTGAGGTTCACGCTTCGCTCCAATAAGACGCTTATCTCTGGCTGCAGTCAAAAGAGGCAAATTATCATGGGTAGCGGTATGGAGAAGCTGATTCACTAATGACGTGATGAATGCCGTCTTACCGGCACGAGAAAGCCCGGTGACGGCAATTCGAACATTGGAGTCCATACCTCTGTTGATAAAGTCATTGACTTCTTTCTTTATTCTTTTCATTGCGCTTCTTTATCTTGCTCCGCTCTAAAACAACGTTATCAGCCACTTCGGGTATTAATCTATGAATACTTACCTTTCAATACTGAACTCTATGAGTCTAACTTTATATACCTTAATAAAAGATGAACAAAACATTCGCTTAAAGCAGGATGAAAAAAGAAAAGCCCCTGAGTGGTTCAGAGGCTTACTTAATCAACACTAAAGCATTAGTGACCCTATTTATGCTGATTACTGTGTTGAACAGAAACCTGCTTTCTTTGAGTCTAGTCGTCTTCGATTAATTTATAGATAACAAATAGAGCGATTTCTAAAATCAGCCACAATACACACGTGATGGTCACGTACTTCTCATCAAAGATGCTGATGCCGTGAAGGATCAAGTCGTAGCCAACAAAGCCACCTACCACTACAGCAAGAATAATTTGTAGAATCTGAATAAAACGAGGCATGCCGTCTCCTAATTATTGTTCGCATAACGTTTGATTGCTATGCCCTGAGGTTTATATCTACATTATATAGACAAAAAGTGCAGTTTTCGCTGCACTTTTGTCAAATGTTTGCTAGGTAAATCAGCACCTTGTCACATTCTCTCTACTGAGACAATGTAAGATTACCGTTTGCCTTACGCTTCCATCTCTTGGATTTTCACTTTCCAAGTGTCAGGACCGATTTGGTGCGCGTTAACGCCATTTGAGTCGACAGCCACTGTTACTGGCATATCTTCAACTTCAAATTCGTAAATCGCTTCCATACCTAAATCTTCAAATGCGACAACGCGAGCTTTCTTGATCGCTTTCGCAACCAAGTACGCAGCACCGCCGACAGCCATTAGGTAAACCGCTTTGTGATTCTTGATAGATTCAACCGTTGCAGGGCCACGCTCAGCTTTACCGATCATGCCCATGATGCCGGTTTTTTCTAGCATCATATCGGTGAATTTATCCATACGCGTTGATGTTGTTGGGCCAGCAGGACCAACGACTTCATCACCAACTGCATCGACAGGGCCTACGTAGTAAATGAACTTACCGTTTAGATCTACGCCTTCTGGTAGACCTTCGCCATTATCTAGCATGCCTTGAATACGTTTATGCGCAGCATCACGGCCAGTCAGAATTTTACCTGATAGAAGAACGGTTTCGCCTGTCTTCCACTCTTGTACTTCTTCTTTAGTAATCGTGTCTAAGTTTACGCGACGCGTGTTTTCTCCCGCTTCCCAAGTAATGTCTGGCCAATCTTCTAGTTTAGGTGGCGTGAGCTCTGCTGGGCCGCTGCCATCAAGCGTGAAGTGTACGTGACGAGTCGCCGCACAGTTCGGGATCAAACAAACAGGCTTAGAAGCCGCGTGCGTTGGCGCCGTTTTGATCTTAACGTCGACAACAGTCGTCAAACCACCAAGGCCTTGCGCACCGATACCAAGTTTGTTCACGCGATTGAAGATATCAAGACGAAGTTCTTCTTCTGCGTTTTGTGGGCCACGGTCAATAAGCTCTTGAATATCGATGTGTTCCATTAGAGATTCTTTTGCCAATACTGCTGCTTTTTCAGCCGTACCGCCAATACCAATACCAAGCATGCCTGGTGGACACCAGCCCGCGCCCATTGTTGGTAGCGTTTTTTCTACCCACTCAGCAATATCGTCAGATGGATTTAGCATCACCATCTTAGTTTTGTTTTCACTACCGCCGCCCTTCGCTGCGATCTGAATTTCAACTTTATCGCCCGGAACCATGTTGATGTGTACGACAGCAGGCGTGTTGTCTTTGGTATTAATACGTTTACCGGCAGGATCCATAAGTACTGACGCACGCAACGGGTTGTCTGGGTTCGTATACGCTTGTCGAACACCTTCATCTACCATCTGCTGAACCGTCATGTCGGTTGAGTCCCATTGCACGCCCATACCGATGTTGACGAAACACGTCACGATACCAGTATCCTGACAAATTGGTCGGTGACCTTCTGCGGACATTCGGGAGTTAATTAGGATCTGAGCAATCGCGTCTTTAGCGGCTTGGCTCTCTTCGCGGTGATAGGCTTTTTCAAGAGCTTGAACAAAGTCTAGCGGGTGGTAGTAAGAAATATACTGTAGCGCATCAGCGACACTGCTGATCACATCCTGCTTGCGTATTACCGTCATTACATGCCTCGTTATAGTTATGCTTCCATTATTGGCTTGGCTTCAATCGTGTTTGTTGAGCTTATTGCTCTTTTGAGCTTCGTTTTTTATAAACAATTGTCGAACGGCTGATATCGACACACGAAACGCTGAAGTCGCCTACTTGTAAACCATCTCAAAACCCTATGAATAGAGGGAGTTTGGCTATACAGAGGAATATGATACTCTTGCTGCCCATGACATGCCATGCAGTGAACGATCTCTTTGTCACAAATTACACAAATGAACAACATGGACAATCAATTCATTGATTTTAAAGCGCTGGAATACGCACCAGAGTTTGCTCTTCACCTCTTTTCTCGCATTCAACACCAGCCTTGGGCGATGTTGCTGCGTTCTGCATCAGAAACGCATATCGATAGCCGCTTCGATGTGTTGGTTGCCAACCCAATTGCAACGTTAGAAACCGTTGCCGACAACACACAAGTTGAAACGCCATCGAATGCCTATTCAACTCAAGATGACCCATTTGCGCTGCTTCATCAGTTGCAAGAACAGTGGCTTCCTCACGTTGAGTTAAATAAAGAATTGGATTTGCCTTTTGTCGGCGGAGCGCTCGGTTACTTCAGTTACGATTTAGGTCGCCGCGTAGAAACGATGCCAGAAGTGGCAGAAAAGGACCTCAACACGCCGGATATGGCGGTAGGTCTGTATGAATGGGCCGTTGTTGTTGACCACCAGCTAAAAAAAGCATGCCTAGTTGGTCAGAATATCGAGCAAGCTTGGCAGTGGTTAGAAAAACAAGAAGCGGAGCAAAGCGTTGACTTTGCTCTGTCTGGTGATTGGCAGTCAAACATGACGAAAGAGAGCTACGCCACTCGCTTTGACAAGGTACAAGAATACTTGTTGAGCGGTGACTGCTATCAGATCAATTTGGCGCAGCGCTTTAACGCACCGTATCAAGGCAGTGAGTGGCAAGCGTATCTGAAATTGGAGTCCGCCAACCAAGCGCCATTCTCAGCATTTATCCGTATGCCTGAGTCTTCAATTTTGAGTATCTCTCCAGAGCGCTTTTTAGAGCTCAAAGATCGCGTCATTGAAACGAAACCAATCAAAGGTACTCGCCCACGCAGCGAAGATTCAAAACAAGATAACGCTAATGCCCATGACTTGCAGACAGCAGAAAAAGATCAAGCAGAGAACCTGATGATTGTCGATTTGCTGCGTAATGACATTGGTCGAGTTGCATCACCGGGGAGCGTTCACGTGCCAAAGCTGTTTGAAATTGAAAGCTTCCCCGCAGTGCATCATTTGGTGAGCACCATTCGTGCGAATTTGGATGAACAATACTCTCCTGCAGATTTGCTGCGAGCGTGTTTTCCAGGCGGTTCAATTACGGGCGCACCTAAAGTTCGCGCAATGCAGATCATTGAAGAGTTGGAGCCGCATCGACGCAGCGCGTATTGCGGCAGTATTGGCTACATTTCTCGCCATGGTCGTATGGATACCAGCATCACCATCCGCACTCTCGTAGCGGAAAATCACAAACTGTACGCTTGGGCTGGCGGCGGCGTCGTTGCAGATAGCGATTGTGCTTCTGAATATCAAGAAACGTTGGATAAGCTCTCAAAGATTTTACCAGCGCTGCAATAGTAGATTTCAACAGCGGACAACGTCGCTTTAATGCTATTGACGAAAACAATCTAAAACGCCTCCAGAACGGATAATGCCGCTCGTTTAACAGCGAGTGGCATATTTCTGTATCTCATCACCCTGCACAGCGACGAAGAAGAAGCGTGATACAGGTTCTTCTATTCAAGCACTTTATGGTCAAATTTGTTTCATTATCCGCTCAGCGTGCTGCTAATAGATTCTTAGTCTCGCCAAGGCTCGCTAGAATGACCTAAAAAACATCGTTAAATGATCGGCATTATCTCCAGTATGGAGCGTTTTTTGTGTGTTTTATTTACAGGTATTTTGGCTTTTAGCCGCTGGCTAACAAGAGTCCGTTTTTTTAAGAGGCAGCGTCTACTGCTCAAGCCACTTACACATGATCTGTTCAATATCGGTTGCGGTGTACGGCTTAGTGAGGATGTCGTCCATGCCTGAATCAATACACTTTTGACGCTCTTCGATAGTAGTGCCAGCGGTTAATGCGATAATAGGATGAGTAAAGCCACGTTCTCTCAGATACATAGTCGCCTCATAACCGTCCATTTCTGGCATTCGGCAATCCATAAATATCAGTTCGTACTCTTTGTTTTTCACCGCTTCTAAGGCTTCTTTCCCATTGGCTTTTAAATCAGGCGTAATGTCGAGTTTTTTCAGCATTTGAGTAACTATCACTTGGTTCATTCTGATGTCATCAACCACCAATATTGAGCGTCCTGCCAAATCACTTCGCTCTATGGTAGCTAATTCCCCCTCTGCTGCGCCTTGGGCTTGTCCCTCCTTTAGAGGAATAGAGACTTTAAAGGTGGTACCTTTGCGTTCTTCACTTTCAAAGCTAATCTCGCCCTGCATCAAATCCACTAGATTTTTACAAATCGCAAGGCCCAAACCTGAGCCTTCAAAACTGCGCTTCGCCGAGCGATCTACTTGCACAAATGGGTCAAATAATGAGGGCTGTGCTTCTATCGGGATGCCAATACCCGTGTCTTCAACCTCAAAATGCGCAATACCGTTTATCCACTCCACTCGCAGCACCACCCCACCCAAATGAGTAAACTTAATAGCATTGCCCACCAAGTTGACCAAGATCTGTGTAATTCGCTCCAAGTCACCAACTAAAAACTCGGGAATACCGAGCTTTTTATCGATGGAGAAATGAATTCGCTTTTCTGCTGCTTTAGCTGAAAATACGCCCATGATGGCTTTTTCAAGCTCTTCCCAAGCAAAGACCTTATCGATGATTTCCATCATACCGGCATTCATCTTGCTGAAGTCGAGAAGATCGTTAATGATGACCCTCAACAAGTCTCCCGATTGAGTCAAGTTGTTTAGGTAATGGCGTTGCTCTTCACCTAACTGTGTTCGACTTAGTAGTTCAGCACTACCTAATACGCCATTAAGAGGTGTACGCAACTCGTGGTTAATCATGGCGACAAACTCTTTCGTCGCTTTTTCCGATTCCTCTGCTCGCTTTCGCAGCTCCACTTCTCGCTCTAAACTCAAATGCCGGCCAATGACCCCATGAACCAAATCCGATACCAGCTCCATCTGTTTGGAAATAAACGATTGATCGATTTGATCCAACTGAACAGAGAAGATCAACTCCCCTACTGTTTGCTTGTCAATGATGATAGGCAAATGCAAGTTCTCCCCTTGCCAATTGGGGACAGTCTTAATCGTATTCTCATGGCGAAGCTGTAAATGACCAAAATGATGTCGGCGCAAAGAAGAAAGTTTTGTGGAATCAAGATGTAAGTAAGCCGCAGAAATGATTGAGTTCGAAGTGAGCTGCTCAATAAAACTGGCAATCATGGCTTCATCAAAGGTGCTCGACAAAAAAGTTCGACCAAACTTAATCAGCGTCGCGTCAACTTTCTCTTCGAACTCAAACTTGCGTAAATCCTTTTTTGATTTCAACTCAAGCTTTTTCAAAGCAACACTTAGCTGTTGAGTAGATTCATAAAGTTCGAAGCTCTTCTGCTCCAATAACCGCTCAGCTGCTTTTCTTGATTCGATTTCTCGTTTGAGTTTCCTTTCTAGCGAGGAACTTCCTGTCATATCGTTCTTATTGTGCCTCTAACCAAAAGCGGACCTGGCTACCATCTTCTGACTGGTTTTGGTGTTTGATATGAATAACTTCGCCAAAGTGCGCTGCGCAGCCTTTTATTAGACCTAAACATACGTGAGACATGCACCGCGCACTTCGATAATCAAACACCATGTTTGATTGAGTCTCGCTGATAAAATCAAACTGAGGAGGATTAGCATCTGGGTAGAGCTTTTTGACCTCGACATGAATAAAATCTTCAACATGGCGAACAAATTGAAATGTCGTTTCACACTGCTGCAAACTGGCATGACTAGGAATCGAGCGAAGTAAATTCAAAAAAACGCACTCTCCAAATACTTCTTGCAGTTGTTCAGGTGGAATGCCAGATACTTTACTGAGATTCACAATCAATTTAACCAAGTCTTTATGATCGTAACTACCAACCGCCGTATAAATCCCTTCGTCATTAGAAAGGTCGAGCACTTGGTCTAACACATCGAGACCAAACTTCTCTTCCACTAACTCCATGAACTCGGTGAAAATAATCCCTTTCATCAGTCAATACTTGCCCCATAGTGACGTCTTAAAATAAAGAATGGTTTATAACCTTATAAGTTTCAAATTATTATACCCAAGCAGAGTGAGACACATGACACAAAGCAGGGAAAGAACCAATGGACATGCTTTGGTATTGCCGTACTACTACTTTAATACCGTACCAACGGCGATAGCACCGCGCCTCTTGCGGCCATTGAGTATAATAAATAGTGGTTAGGCACAATAAATAAGGATTTGGTTTGGTTATCGACAAAACACAATTACTGCAAAACTTTCAATTTCGGCTTCCAACGGGTTACCACAAAGAGTCCCTCGCGCGACTGAAATGGATGAAAGGAAAATCACTGCGAGACGCAGCGGTCTTAATTGGTTTTGTAGAACGCCCGGAGGGGCTACAGGTCATTTTGACAAAGCGAGCAGCGCACTTGCGTCATCATCCGGGACAAATCAGTTTCCCCGGCGGTAAGTTTGAGCAGGAAGATCATCATCTAATCAATACGGCATTAAGAGAAACCAAAGAAGAGGTCGGTATAGAAGATGAACATATTCATGTATTTGGCCAGCTTCCAACATTGCCAACGATTAGTCAGTTTAATGTGACACCGTTTTTGGCCTTTATTTCTCCTGAGTATAAAACGCATATTGACCCAAATGAGGTGGAGTCTGTTTTTGAAGTTCCTGCTAACCACATTCTGAATCCGAAAAAGTTGTACAGCACCAAGTTTGACCTAAAAAACAGCAGTCATCGTGTATTTGCTATCCCATATAGACAGCATTTCATCTGGGGCATGACCGCACAAATCATCGAATCAATGCAAAAACATATCATTTCACATTAAAAACTTCTGATATCGGTATTTTTATGGATGCGATCATCATGCGCATCAATATTAATAAAACGTTGCTTCATAAACATTCATTCACATTAGATTAATTTGCCGTTTTCACCGCAAACGCTTGCGGTGAAATAAATTTATACAAACAGCCCTATCGATAAGTTTTTCTAATTTTACTCATTAGCAGAAATCACGAGTAGCACATCATTTTCGTGATAAAAAGCAGGTTTTTGACATATCATTCAATAAGCGTAAGCAATAAATGATTTAGATCTAATTTTCCTAGTGTAAAATCTTGCAAAATTACTCCCGACTTATTTCCTGTTCCCAAAATGAGTAACTAAAAAATGAATACAACTACTTCTGCGGTTTCTACCGCACAATCGTCTAGTAAGTTTTCTTACAAAGACTTTACCTGGTGTCTGTCCCTTTTTGGTACGGCAGTAGGTGCCGGTGTACTATTCCTTCCTATTAAAGCAGGTGCAGGTGGCTTTTGGCCATTAGTAATCCTAGCCCTAATCGCAGCACCAATGACTTGGTTCGCACACAAATCTTTAGCTCGCTTCGTTCTTTCTGCGAAAAACCCAGAAGCGGACATCACTGACACAGTAGAAGAGCACTTTGGTAAGACTGGCGCAAACCTTATTACGTTCGCTTACTTCTTCGCTATCTACCCAATCGTACTTATCTACGGTGTTGGTATCACAAACACGGTTGACTCTTTCCTAGTTAACCAAATGGGTATGGAATCTATTCCTCGCTGGCTACTTTCCGGTGCACTTATCGCTGCAATGACAGCGGGCGTAGTGTTCGGTAAAGAGCTTATGCTGAAAGCAACTTCAGCGATGGTTTACCCTCTAGTGTTCATCCTACTAGCGCTGTCTGTGTACCTAATTCCTGGTTGGAACACTTCAATGATGGAAGTATCACCTGACTGGGGTGCAATGCCAGCTATCGTATGGCTAGCAATCCCTGTTATCGTGTTCTCTTTCAACCACAGCCCAATCATTTCTCAGTTCTCTAAAGAACAACGTCGTGTATACGGTGATGACGCAGTTAAGAAAACTGACGCTATCACTGGTGGTGCAGCGATGATGCTAATGGGCTTTGTAATGTTCTTCGTATTCTCTGTTGTGCTTTCTCTGTCTCCAGAGCAACTAGCAACAGCACAAGAGCAAAACATCTCTGTTCTTTCTTACCTAGCAAACGTTCATGAGTCTCCACTGATCTCTTACTTAGGTCCACTGGTTGCTTTCGCGGCTATCACTTCTAGCTACTTCGGCCACTTCCTAGGTGCGCATGAAGGTCTAGTTGGTCTAGTGAAATCTCGTTCAAAATCGCCAGTAAGCAAGATCGAGAAGATGTCTCTTATCTTCATCGTAATCACAACTTGGATCGTTGCTATCGTTAACCCAAGCATCCTAGGTATGATTGAAACAATGGGCGCACCGATGATTGCGGCAATCCTATTCTTGATGCCTATCTTCGCAATGCAAAAAGTTCCAGCGATGGCTAAGTACAAAACTTCAGCACCTGTGCAAATTTTCACAGCAATCTGTGGTCTTGCTGCCATTAGTTCTGTAATCTACGGCGCTCTTTAATCATCCCTGCCCTAGCACGGCATGATTAATCCAAAAATATAACGATAAAATTAAGCCTCCCAACTCCCCTTGGGAGGCTTTCTTCTGAGGTAATCGATATGATTAGTGTTTTTGATATCTATAAAATCGGTGTTGGACCTTCAAGCTCACACACTGTAGGCCCAATGAAAGCGGGTAAAGAGTTTATTGATGATCTTCGTGCAATGGGAAAACTGCGCGACATCACTAAAATCACCGTTGACGTTTATGGATCACTATCACTGACAGGGAAAGGTCACCACACAGATATTGCTATCATCATGGGTCTTGCAGGCAACACTCCTGAGAAAGTTGATATCGATTCTATCCCGGGCTTTATCGCTCGCGTAGAAGAAACTGAACGCCTTCCTGTTGGCATGCACTGTCACACAGTATCGTTCCCACGTGAAGGTGGAATGAACTTCCACAAAACAAACCTTGAGTTACACGAAAACGGCATGCAAATCCACGCTTGGATTGATGACGAAAAAGCGTACTCAAAAACTTACTACTCCATCGGCGGTGGTTTCATCGTTGATGAAGAAAACTTCGGTAAAGAAGTTGAGAATCCAGTAAAAGTTCCTTACCCGTTTACAACGGCAGAAGAGCTTGTAAAGCAATGTCATGAAAGCGGCCTGTCTATCAGTGCGCTAACCATGAAAAATGAACATGCGCTTCATTCTGACGAAGAAACTCGTACTTACTTCGCAAACATCTGGCGCACAATGCGCGAATGTATGGATCGCGGTATGAACGAAGAAGGCATTCTGCCTGGTCCACTACGCGTGCCTCGTCGTGCGGCAGCACTTCGTCAGCAACTGCTTACTTCTGAAAAAACAACGAACGATCCAATGTCTGTTGTTGACTGGGTAAACATGTTTGCTTTTGCAGTAAACGAAGAGAACGCAGCAGGTGGTCGTGTTGTAACTGCGCCGACTAACGGTGCATGTGGCATCATCCCTGCGGTACTGGCTTACTATGACAAGTTTATTCAAACCGTAACTGAGAAAGACTACATCCGTTACTTCGCAGCTTCTGGTGCAATTGGCGGCCTTTACAAGCGTAACGCGTCTATCTCTGGTGCAGAAGTTGGCTGTCAGGGCGAAGTTGGCGTGGCATGTTCTATGGCAGCAGCGGGCCTTGCTGAGCTTATGGGTGGTAGCCCAGAGCAAGTATGTATGGCGGCTGAAATTGCGATGGAGCACAACCTAGGTCTAACTTGCGACCCGGTTGCAGGTCAGGTTCAGGTTCCATGTATCGAGCGTAATGGTATTGCAGCTGTAAAAGCAATCAACTCAACTCGTATGGCACTGCGTCGTTCTTCTGCTCCTACTGTTTCTCTAGATAAAGTTATCGAAACAATGCTAGAGACAGGTAAAGACATGAACGCGAAATACCGTGAGACTTCTCAAGGCGGCCTAGCAGTAAAAGTTATCTGTTAAGCCTTGCTGGATATCGACGAAACCCGAGCCACTGCTCGGGTTTTTTATACTTCATTAACCATGAATAATGAGTTGTCACACCCAGCATAAAAAAACCTAAAACCTTGAATATATCCAATTATTATGGATATCCCCGTAAAAAATCACATCCCTCTCCTAGCTTTATTGATAACGTAGCCAAAAATTAAACTTGGAGCACACCAACACATGATTAGGTTTGAAATTGGAAACCAAATCTGCGTTTGCTTGTCCGAAAACGAAATATCTTTAGAGCTCAATCAATCACTCCACCACTCCATTCCAGTCAACCCAAATGAGTACGCCATTCTGTCAACCATCGCCAAATACGGCAGCTTAAATACGCCAATTAGCCAGCGATTGATAGAAAGCAAAATCACTCAACAATACAAAATGACACTGCCTGAAAATGGCTTTAAAAACGCGGTGGCCGCTCTAAGAAGGAAATTTCGCAAGCTCACGGAAGAACACGTAACCACAAAAAAAAATATTATCGAAAATATTCACCGGACCGGATACTTCATCCCTTTTACTATGCAAAACAACCATCAGAATGGCATCGACCATCAACACAAGATCAATCAATACACAACAAACAGCCTTGGCAAAGCCCTTCGTATTTGTCTGCGTAATAAAAAGATCTATTCAGATACACTGTGGGTCGTGTTGCTCACAGCGATCATTTTCTTTGCCATCTGTTATTACGCGATAAACAGCATTGTGAAACATAATTATCTTGATAACGCCTTCGAAATTGCAGAAAACCTTTCCCAAAAGAGCTGCTTTGCTGATGAAAGAGAATTGAAGTCGCTCTTTGATAATGTAAAGCTGGTGGAATCGAGCATGATGCTGGACCGTTTCAATATCCGGTGTTTAGTCACCCCCGAAACCGTTGTCCCTGTCAGCAAAAAAGCATTTGAAGAGTGGAGTAATAATAGCAATTATACGACCCAATCATTTGACTTGAATAACGCAACCGTTTTGGTTCGTGTCAAAAACATTAACTTATCCGACAACGTTGAAAATCATATTTCGCGTTTTTTTCTTTCCGGCATGAAGCTATCAACCAATACAGGGACCTCTTTAGAAATTGGTAACACCAATGAACGCTTTTTCAACTATCACGTGAAGAACAGCGGCTATAAAGAGGTGTATTACATCTCTGGCCCGTTTCAAAGCATCATTTTATTAAGCTTGCTGTTTCTAATAATACTGCGCCATCGCTCTCTACAAGCCTTTATGGCTTATTTGTGCGCAATTCGACAATTTAAAATCAAACTGGAGCCGATTTATGACACTTCAGCGCAAAAGATTGTGCATTACGAAGCGCTCTCGCGGTTTAAGGTAAAAAATACGCAACGGTTTATTGAGACACTGATCCGAAATGGGCTGCTCCTAACTCATACCTTACTGGTAATAGAGTCCATCTATACTAAGCACAAAGCCTTGCCTATTCCTATCAGCATTAATGTTTGTCCTTCTTTGCTGCGAGGTCGCAACTTTTCAATCCTACACAGAGAACTATCTAACCGAGATTGTCGTTTGCTGACGATTGAAATCACGGAAAATGCATCGATGTACTATACCTCCGAGATTTATGGCAATGTCGCTAAACTAAAAGCACTGGATTGTAAAATCAGTATCGATGACTTTGGCACTGGCAACAACAACGTGTCGCTCATCAGTAAAATCAATCCAGATTATTTGAAAATAGATCGGGAGTTTGTGATTGGTTTAAAGTCGGACGATAAGAAAGTGGAAACGTTGCGTCAGTTAATCGCCATGGGAAATACGTATCGCTGTACAGTCATTGTCGAAGGCGTAGAAACCGCCGATAGCGCTCACTTACTCACAACATTAGGTGCCTATATTCACCAAGGTTATTATTATTCTCTGCATTTCTAGCTTTTCTTAACCTCGTGAGTTACTTAAACTAGAGGAAATACTCTATTAAAGTTCGTGGTGGCATGAGGATATGCCGCCAATTTGTGGTTGAACGATGATTGCTATTAAATCCACCAAACTGAAAGATTTTTCGAGTTTGATGCAATTGGATGTGCAGGAAGAGCAGAAAGGATTTTCTACGCCGTTTGAAGTGGCTTATCAAAAACGCAATAAGTCTGAAGCGTTCTTTACGATTTATTCTGACGATCTATTAGTTGGCTATCTTGTTATCGATAAAGGCTTCTCCCAACATGCGCCCTTTGCCAAAAGGCACGAGCTGGGGCTCAAGTACTTGATGGTTGATCAACGTTTCCAACGCCAAGGGGTTGGGAGTGAAGCGTTACGCAAACTGTTCGTTTATGCGTATACCATTGACCCTGAAAGCACCTCTCTTTGCGTCACTGTGCCACAGAGTCAGCAATACGCTATCAGTTTTCTTGATGCGTGTGGATTCATCAATACAGAGAAAACAACGTTTGGTGAGAACGAAAAAGAGTGGATTTTACGTCATCCACTGAGCTAGCAAAAAAAGTATAAAAAATAGGGAATATCCAGATACAACAAAGGCAAGCTCATGGCTGCCTTTGTCTTCAATGCTCAATAAAAAGTGACTTATTCACCTTTGTAAATACAACCGGCTGTGCACGTTTCTTTGATTTCTACTTTGCTTAGCAACGGTAAACTTGGCTTAAGCTGTTGCCAAATCCATTTTGCTAGCACTTCGCTCGTCGGATTCTCCAACCCTTCAATGTCGTTCAGGTAATAATGGTCTAAACGATTGTAAATTGGTTTGAATGCCGCTTTGATTTCAGCGAAATCCACTACCCAACCAGTATGCGGGTCTACCTCACCTTCTACATAAAGACGAACTAAGAAAGAGTGTCCATGCAAACGACCACACTTATGGCCTTCAGGTACATGTGGCAAGTGATGTGCCGCTTCGAACATAAACTCTTTGTACAATTCTGTTTTCATCTTGATTCTCAGGCTTTAAAAAGACACGCAATACTAAGGAATTCACTGCCAACAGACAAGTGCTACTCAATACAAGCGTAGCAAAAGGCCGTTTGTTCTCAGCGAAAATAATTAAACCTTTGTCCTGATCGTCGTATTTCTGTCATGCGCCAAACATTTGATTACACAGCACTCACATCACAATTACATATCCCCAACATGAGTGGGGTCACAATCATTCATTTCGTTGTTCGCAGTGCGCATTTGTGCACATTAAGATTGTGCAGTTCGTTCCAATTACACTTATAAATTTATGCGCTCAACTATCACTTTTAAGCTCTTGCTCGCGTTAATTGCCGTCTTCAGCTGTGTTCTGGCTGCCTCTACGGCTTATCAATACCATCAACAAAAAACCTTAATCAATGATGTTCTCAGTGAACAGCTTCATGATAAGGCCAGTAATTACTTCGATAGCCTAAACATGATGATGCTAACAGGCACAATGTCGCAAAAAGAAACTTTGCGAAAAAAAGCACTCGCTCAAGAAGGGATTGAAGAAGTTCGCGTGTTGCGGGCCGATACCGTAACCAAGCTTTACGGACCAGGACAAGCAAACCAACAACCGGTCGATGATATTGACCAACGAGCTTTAAATGGCGAACTGGTCATTGAGCCAATTTCAGCCAATTGGGGGAACGGACTAGTTGTCGCGCTACCAATGAAATCAAGCGAAAATTATCGTGGCACCAACTGCGTTTCTTGCCATGTAGCACCAGAAGGCGAAGTATTGGGCGCGATTCGTTTGGAATACAACATGAACCACGTCAATTCAATGATCAATAAACAGGCAATGTTTGCGATGGGAATAATGGCCGTTATCGCGTTTGTTGGTTTTATTATAACGATGAGTTTGATTCGTAAGATCATTGTTCGCCCAATACAAAAAACGTCGCAATTCATGGCGAATGTGAGCCATAGTAAAGATCTATCTCAACGACTTGTTCATCACCAAAAAGATGAGGTAGGCCAACTTTCTACCGCGATTAATTCGTTTATGGATACGGTATCCGAGAGTTTAGAGCGTGTACAAGACACCTCCCACTCTCTTGCCAATTCAGCCAGTCAGTTAACGGATGTTGCACAATCAACAGACAAAGCGGCCAATAATCAACAATTGGAAACCAGTGACGTACAAAGCAACATCACCGACATGTTGCAACAACAAACCGCCGTTGAAGACTCGACCAATAACGCCACAGCTCTAGTCAACCATACCGTTGATGTTGCCACTCACAGCGCAAGCCAAGCACACAGCGTGAGCGAAGACATCAAACACTTGGTGAGCAATATTGACGGCGTACGGGAAAAAATCAGTTCGTTAAACCAAAGAACCGAAGAAGTATCATCCATTCTTGGGGTCATTAAAGGCATTGCAGAACAAACCAACCTGCTCGCGTTGAATGCTGCAATTGAAGCCGCCCGAGCCGGAGAGCAAGGACGCGGTTTTGCCGTCGTCGCGGAGGAAGTGCGTAACCTAGCTTCTCGGACCGCCGAAGCCACAGGCAACATTGAGCATATCATTTCTCAATTCCAGCAAGGGAGTGAAGAGTCCTTAGCCTCTGTGGATACTGTCTGCCAGTTTGCTCACCAACGTTCCGTCGATGTCGAGACACTTTCAGTCACGATGCATAACGTTGTCGATGAAATGCATCAAGTTCTGAAACATGCGGAAAACATTCAAAGCCAGACGCAAACCACATCCGACGTCAGTCAGCGTATTCAATCCAAAATTGATGTGATCACACTGCATGCTGACGACACATCGCAATCAGCATCGCACACGCGTGATATTAGTGTTGATTTAGAGCATCTATCCGAACGTTTAGAGCAATTACTTAACCAATTCACACTTTCAGAGCATCAAAGAGTGAATAAATAGAGAGATTCTCCCCATCAAAATGAATATAAAGGTTGATGCGAGCGAATTGACAGGTAATATGTCTCGTTGAATCTGTAAAATGCTACCCAACTCAGCACTTAGCTTGTTTTTTGAACAAAAATGTTATTAGACAAGTACTTTAATAAGTGTTGGGTTGAATTTTTACCTCAATGGAGAATATTGAAAACATGACTTACGCGCCTGTATCAGACGTATTGAGAGGTCAGCTAGCAGTAGACAGCGAAGTGACTGTTCGTGGCTGGATCCGTTCACGTCGTGATTCCAAAGCTGGAATCTCTTTCCTTGCCATATATGACGGCTCTTGTTTCGACCCGATTCAGGCCGTGGTCCCAAATAATCTTAATAATTACGAAGACGAAGTACTAAAGCTAACGACTGGCTGCTCTGTTGAAGTAACTGGTAAGATTGTTGAATCTCCTGCAAAGGGCCAAGACTTCGAACTTGCTGCCACTGGCGTTAAAGTGGTTGGTTGGGTTGAAGACGCAGAAACTTACCCGATGGCAAAAACTCGTCACTCTATTGAGTACCTACGTGAAGTAGCGCACCTACGTCCGCGCACAAACGTAATCGGTGCGGTAGCACGTGTACGTAACTGCCTATCTCAAGCGATCCACCGCTTCTACCACGAGCAAGGTTACTTCTGGGTATCTGCGCCGTTGATCACTGCCTCAGATGCTGAAGGCGCTGGTGAAATGTTCCGCGTTTCTACGCTAGACATGGAAAACCTACCTCGTACAGACGCTGGCAAAGTAGACTACAACGAAGACTTCTTCGGTAAAGAAACTTTCCTTACGGTATCTGGTCAGCTAAACGCGGAAGCTTACGCTTGTGCACTAAGTAAGGTTTACACTTTCGGCCCTACTTTCCGTGCTGAAAACTCAAACACAAGCCGCCACCTAGCAGAGTTCTGGATGGTTGAGCCTGAAGTTGCGTTTGCAGAACTGGACGACGTTGCGAAACTGGCTGAAGACATGCTTAAGTACGTATTCAAAGCAGTACTTGAAGAGCGTCGCGATGACCTTGAGTTCTTTGCTCAGCGCATCGACAAAGAAGCCGTTAGCCGTCTAGAGAACTTTGTTTCTTCTGACTTCGCACAAGTTGACTACACTGACGCGATCCAAATCCTGTTGGATTCTGGCCGTGA
The DNA here is from genome assembly GCF_000024825.1 of Vibrio antiquarius. Classification (NCBI taxonomy): domain Bacteria; kingdom Pseudomonadati; phylum Pseudomonadota; class Gammaproteobacteria; order Vibrionales; family Vibrionaceae; genus Vibrio; species Vibrio antiquarius. The sequence continues at coordinate 1,722,049 of NC_013456.1, read as the reverse complement.
GTTCGAATTCCCAGTTGAGTGGGGTATCGATATGTCATCTGAGCACGAGCGTTTCCTAGCGGAAGAGCACTTCAAAGCGCCGGTAATCGTTAAGAACTACCCGAAAGACATCAAAGCATTCTACATGCGTATGAACGATGATGGTAAGACGGTAGCGGCAATGGACGTTCTAGCACCTGGCATCGGTGAAATCATCGGTGGTTCTCAGCGTGAAGAGCGTCTAGACGTACTGGATACACGTATGCGCGAAATGGGTATCGACCCTGAGCACATGAGCTGGTACCGCGACTTACGCCGTTACGGCACAGTGCCACACGCAGGCTTTGGTCTAGGCTTTGAGCGTCTAGTATCTTACGTAACAGGCATGGGCAACGTTCGTGACGTGATCCCATTCCCACGTACGCCTCGCTCTGCGAACTTCTAATCACTTTTTAGTGAGACAGAATTAGAAAAGACCTCCCTAGTGGAGGTCTTTTATTTTGTGCTCAACCGTCAATACTATCTGCCAAGCAACTCAAGCTTGAGTTAGTCTTCTTCCTTATCTCTGTCCGCTTTTTCAGCGTACTTTACGCCCACAATACATAAGCCAAACATTACGAAAGGGATCACGGCCGCGGTGTACTCTGTCCATGCCATATGGGAGAAAGACTTCGCCAAAATGAGATGCGCAAATACCAGTAAAAACGCACTAAAAATAGCAACGGCGATTAACCTTAACTCATGTTTAACCAACTGCTTTTTCATCTTAAATCCTGCTTAATCGTCCAAGGTCTGTCGACCTGAATAATGATTGAAGCACAATTTGCAAAAATGGCGCTGATACAGTTGGAGCAAAAAAACACTAAGCAGTTTAATGAGTATCAATTCAGAGTAATTCGCGAAGCAAATCACCTAATCTTTTGATAGCACGTTCTAAACTCGTTTCTAAAGGAAGCGATGCATTCAGTCTTAAATAGTTTTCGTATTGATCACTTATCGAAAAGAGTTTGCCATAAGCGACGGTAACATGCTCAGACAATAGTGCTTGATATACCGCTTTACTTGATATTCCATCTGGCAATTTCAGCCAAAGAAAGTAACCACCATCAGGACGTTGATAGGTAACCTCTTTAGGTATGTGCTTTGCGAGTAAATCCACGAAGTCAGCTTGACGGTGTTGCAGTGTCTTACGCAGCTTTCTCAGGTGGTTGTCGTAACTGTCGTTTTGTAAGTAGTGTGCAACTCCCTGCTGAATAGGGGCACTCCCAGACAATGTCGATATTAACTGGAGCTTTTGAATAGTCTCGTTAAAACGCTTATTCACCACCCAACCCAAGCGATATCCAGGGCATAAACTCTTAGAAAAAGAACCACAATGAAGGACACGTTCTTGCTCATCAAAGCTCTTTAATGAGTTCGGCCTTTTGTCAGAAAAATACAGCTCAGAGTACACATCGTCTTCAATGAGATACACATCATATCGATTGGCTAACTCAACAATGTATCGTTTGTGTTCATCAGACAAAGAAGCCCCGGTTGGATTATGAAAGTTCGTCATTAACCAACAAGCCCGAACATCTTCATTGGCAAAAGCTGCTTCGATTTGTTCAAGCGAATGCCCACTCTCATCATCGACACTGATTTCAATAGCCTTGAGACCTAACCGTTCTACCGCTTGAAGTGCGCCATAAAACGTTGGGGATTCAACAACGACGGTATCACCTGGTCGGGTGACCGCTTGCAAACTCAAGTTTAATGCTTCTAGCGCACCGGAAGTAATAACCACATCATCATGGGTTAGTGATATCCCATGATGAATATACCTCTGAGCGACGAGTCGCCTTAACGACTCAGCACCAGGAGGTAGGTTGTCTAGCAACTTATCCGGCCCCATTTTTCGTCCCGAGCTGGCCAAATTACGGTTAAGCGACTCTAAAGGAAACAAACACGGATCCGGAAACGCCGAGCCTAAATGAACAACATCCGATGTTGCTTGATGCTTCAAAAACGAATACAACTCATCATTCAACTTGGTGCATGGTGTATTGTTGCTTTTAATTCCATTCGTATTAGTGAGACGTTCAAGATCGGCAGTCACATAGTAACCAGATTGAGGCTTTGCTATCACCCAGCCTTGCGCCTCTAGCAATTGATAGGCTTGTAATACCGTACCTGCACTTACGGAATGATTGCGGCTGGTGACGCGTATTGAAGGCAGCTTCTCCCCTGCTCTCCAAGTATCTTGCTGAATTTGTGCCTTAAACAATTCGGCCAATTGACGGTATCGATTCATGTATCCCTCATTTCACTTGCAGCCGCACCATAGCATACTTCGCGCCAGCATTCTGATATGGCAGTAGTCAATTTAGCAACGTAATTTATCAAGCTTGTTAATAGCAATTTCGACGACGAAGTGAGAATTTATGTTCCATACTTTTACTGATACGTCCGAGTGGTCTTAAATCTTTGCCTTGTCCGAAAAGCAAGGCATTCCACAGAGCTGAGAGTGTAAAGTCCACTTAGACATCTATCTTTTAAGCCGGGAGGAAGCGATGAAAGTATTTACAATGGACGATCTCTCTTATCGCGGGAAACATAAAGGTGTACATAGCTGGGACCATCCTGGCGGCACAACCCCTTATTACTGGCATCCTGATTGGTTGCATATCGCTGAAGATGCCTTGGGTGAACACAAAAAGGCTGACCTTGAAGTCCCTGACGGAGAAGCAGCGACAGAAGAGCATGCAAAAGCGGCGATTCTCAAACACTTGAATGACGAGTAGCTTAGGCTCTATCACCGTTCAAGAATAGCGTTAGGCAGGCGAATCCATCGCCGTTCAAGAATAGCGTTAGGCAGGCGAATCCATCGCCGTGTGCTTTAAACGCAAATAAAGCCAAAACCTGCCAAATAGTAAATTCTTCTGAATGAGAAGTACGCATCGTCTGTAGCTATCGAATGACAAAATAAGTCGATAGTTATCACATTAATTTTCATTACATCTGTTACATTTAGATAGTAATGGTGATGCACACCTCAACTCATGGATTATGAGAGAAAACAATAATGGCGAAATACAACGAAGAAGACATTAAATACAAAGGTGAATCCAACGGCGTACATTCTTGGAGTTCACCTTCCGGCCAACCTTATTATTGGCACCCAGATTGGCTACACGTAGCGGAAGATGCGACGGGCACACACCCGAAACAAAAGCTTGAAGTCGAAAAAGCGGAAGTCCCAACAGAGAAGCACGCGTTAAAAGCAATCTTAAAGCATATGAACGACTGGGCGACTGAGAAGCTTTCTTCTAACCCAGACATCGAAACCAATGCGGTTGAGTCTGAAATCGATCTGAAGAAATAACATCAGCCAACATCTATACTTCTTACAAGCAAACGCTCCACCTTTAGTGGGGCGTTTTTGTCTCAACTAGTAACCGCCACTCAACGTAAATCACTAACGCAAAGCACTGAAGTCAAACGATTGGTATGTGAACAAAACTTCATCAACCATGGTATAAATCCCCTTCAAACTCTGTGCCTACCAAACGTTTTCATGGCAAAAACTTTAGTTATGTTAGAATTCTGTTTCAAATCGCAACTTTTTTAGGTTTTCTTTTCAGTAACGGTTGTAACCAATATTGCTGAAAGGTATAAATGTTAGCACACCCCTTCGATTAACATGGATGAAGATTATGTTTGAAAAAGTAGTTGCCGCTCCGGCTGACCCTATTCTTGGCCTTACTGAAGAGTTTAAAAAAGATACTCGCGCAGACAAAATTAACCTTGGCGTAGGTATTTACAAAAACGAGCAAGGCGAAACTCCCGTTCTTGCAACAGTAAAGAAAGCTGAAGCAGCGCTTGTTGAAACTGAAAAAACCAAGTCTTACCTAACTATCGAAGGCACAGCAGAGTACGGCATTGCAGTACAAAAACTGCTTTTCGGCTCTGATGCGGAAATTGTAAACGAAAAACGCGCTAAAACAGCTCAAGCTCCAGGTGGTACCGGTGCATTACGTGTTGCTGGTGAGTTCATTAAACGCCAACTTGGCGATGTAAAAATCTGGATCAGCAACCCTACTTGGGCAAACCACAACGGCGTATTTACTGCTGCTGGTATCGAAACGGCACAATACAGCTACTACAACGCTGAAACAAAAGACAAAGACTTCGATGCAATGCTAAACGATCTGCAATCTGCATCTGAAGGTGACATCGTGCTTCTACACGGCTGCTGCCACAACCCTACAGGTATCGACCCAACTGCTGAAGAATGGGAAACATTGGCGAAACTAGTCGCAGAGAAGAAATTGCTTCCTCTATTTGACTTCGCATACCAAGGCTTTGCTAAAGGTGTGGAAGAGGATGCGGCGGGTCTTCGTACTTTTGCTAAGTACAACAAAGAAATCCTAGTCGCGAGCTCTTTCTCGAAAAACTTTGGCCTATACAACGAACGCGTTGGTGCCTTCACGTTAGTAGCGGAATCAGAAGAAGTCGCAACAACCGCATTCTCGCAAGTTAAAGCCATTATTCGCTCTATCTACTCTAACCCACCAGCGCACGGCAGCGCGGTCGTGACTCACATTCTTGGCAATGCCGAAATGCGTGCGGAATGGGAAGCTGAAGTAGCAGAAATGCGTGACCGTATCCAAGAGATGCGTGAACTATTTGTAGCGACACTAAAATCAGAAGGTGTGGACGCAGACTTTAGCTTCATCGAACGTCAAAATGGTATGTTCTCTTTCTCTGGCCTATCTAAAGAGCAAGTAAACCGTCTGAAAGAAGAGTTCGGTATTTACATCGTCGGTTCAGGCCGAATCAGTGTTGCTGGTATGACGAAGTCAAATATGGGTCCTCTATGTAAAGGCATTGCAGCGGTTTTATAATCGATAGTCGCATACTTTATTAAAAGGAAAGGTCAGCATAAGCTGACCTTTTTTATTTATTGCCAATAAATGAACCTGTCCGCTAGTAGACAAACTTCAAACTCAGCCCCACTTCATTGACATAATCAGAGCTCTCACCGCTGTAATCGGTATCTCTAAACTGGTAAAAAAGACCAGTACCAATAACATCATGCCATTGGTAGTTAAAACCTATCTTAAAATTGTTCTCATCGACGATATCACTGCGGTTAACTTCCACCTCGGCCGTCGCAATAAGTTTTTCACTGAATAAGTAATTTACCCCAACGGTGACGGCTTGAAGCAATTCGCTATCTGAAGATAACGTATTATCCGTTTTGTCGTCCGTCGCTTTCGCTTTGATTGCACCTATTCCATATTTACCGTAGATATCGAATTGATCCGTAATCCCATAACGATAACCACCACCAAACAACAAACGGTCAATGCGAAGAGTAAAGTCGTCCGGATGGAAAAACTGCGCCGAGTAATCGACATTAAACAACCAGTTCTCAGTAAATAAGTAATTACCACCGAGCCCAATTGTGGTCGCGTTCGAATTATCTAACCACTCTTCATTTGTGGTTCCGGCACCCACATCCAGGTGAATGTGTTCATACCCAAATTTTTCTGCTTGGTCCATGACCGCCGCGCTAGTTGCTGCTGGCAAAGCAGCTAAAGACGCAAGCAATAAACTTCTCACCATTCGACTTCCTTTCATGAGAATTATTTAAACACTGCCCCCAAATCACCTTGAGTGGCTTAGTTCAACAAAAATAACTTAGTTTACAGACGCGGTAACGATTTGAAATCTGCTATGCCTCTAAATCAAGCATTGGCCCAAAATATATCGACCACGTCCGCTCACCTTTTAAGTGACTATATAGTAGTAGAAATGCCGATTCCTTATCGTGCGATATGTCAGAATCTTATGACTGAGTACGAAAATCACGGTTCAGATAAGACTCTGTTTTAAAACTAAGTTAAGATTACTTTATTATTTGCGAACTAAAAGGCACCTTCGATGGATGCAGAACTTCTCGAGATTTATAACTTTCTCGCCAAGTACCCCCCGTTCAATGAACTCCCTGAAGAAACACTAAACAAGGTGACAGAGAGTGTCGAGATCTCGTACTACCGAGAAGATACCCCAATCATCCATTTTGGAGACTATATCCAAGATCTCTACGTGGTGCGAAGCGGGGTCGTAGAAGTTTATCGACGCAAAGGAGAGCTTTATAACCGTCTTGATGAAGGTGACCTATTTGGCCAGATGGGAATGCTAACCAACAACAAAGTACGCTTTCCGGTAAAAGCCATTGAAGATACTCTGCTCTACTGTATTCCTGGTGACGTTTTCCAAGAAATATACGACAACTTTGATTCCTTTGCAGACTTTGTCGAAGTGGAAAATAGTGCTCGTTTACGCCAAGCCATTTCAGAAAACAAAGATGCCAATGACCTGACGACATCGAAAGTGAAAACCTTGCTGACTGGCGATGCTCATACGATTGATCGAGGACAGACAATCCAGCAAGCCGCGCAGCAGATGGCGAATGACAACGTATCTGCTCTGCTTATCGTCGATCCAGATTTCGTTCGTGACGAAGATGACCCACAGTCTCCGGTACTTGGTATTATTACTGACCGTGACTTGTGTACCCGTGTGTTAGCCGAAGGCTTGTCTCCACAGGACGATGTATCAAGTGTGATGACCACTGAAGTCATGTCTCTTGATCACAATGCCTACATCTATGAAGCAATGTTAACCATGCTGCGTTACAACGTGCATCATCTACCTGTGGTTAAAAACCAATTGCCTATTGGTATTATCGAAACAACCGACATTGTTCGTTATGAATCACAAAACTCGCTCTTATTGGTGAGCAGCATTTTCCAACAGCAGACCATCGAAGATTTGGCAGTTGTTGCTGAAGAAGTAAAAAGCAGCTTTGTACGCCTGGTCAACGAAGATGCCAACTCACACATGGTGGGCAGTGCGATGTCCGTAATTGGTCGAAGCTTCAAACAACGTCTGTTAGAAATGGCTGAAGAAGAGCTTGGCCCACCACCAATTCCTTATTGTTTCCTTGCACTTGGCTCAATGGGACGTGATGAGCAACTGTTGGTGACTGACCAAGATAACGCCATCATTCTAGATGAGACCTACCAAGAAGAGAAACATGGTAAGTACTTCGAAGCTTTAGCGAAATATGTCAGTGATGGATTAGATGCCTGTGGCTACAAGTATTGTACGGGCGATATTATGGCAACCAACCCATTATGGCGCATGACTCGTTCAGAGTGGGAAGAGTGCTTCGCTGACTGGATTGATAACCCGAACCCGAAAGCGCTACTCAACGCGTCCATCTTTTTCGATTTGGATGGCGTTTACGGTCGCTTAAAATGGGCAGAACAATTAACCAGCTTTATTGTTCGTCGTGCGCGTAAAAACAATCGCTTCTTAGCCTGTCTGGCTCGCAACGCACTTAACCGAACGCCGCCACTTGGCTTCTTTAAAGACTTTGTGATGGAGAAAGATGGCAGACACAACAACTCCATCAACCTCAAACGTCGTGGTACGGCTCCTCTGGTCGACTTAATTCGCGTTCACTCTCTGGCGGTTGGCTCACGCGCACAGAATTCGTTTGAGCGTCTCGACGACATCATTGATGCTGGCATTTTGCCAAAAGGTCGTGCACAAGACTTAAAAGACGCACTAGAGTTTATTTCCATGGTGCGTATTCGTCACCAAGCGACGGACGTGGAATTAGGCATTGACCCAGATAACAATATCGAACCAGAAAACCTCTCTGAATTTGAACGTCGCAACCTAAAAGATGCTTTCCAAATCCTAAGCAATGGTCAGAACTTCCTTAAGTTCCGCTACCAAGCAAATAAGAGCTTTAAGTGAGGTTGAACATGATCAAAAAGCTCTTTCAGAAGCCAACCATTCAGTGGCCAGCGAAATTTGAACACAAGTTGGAGATGGCTAAAGATGAGAATTTAATTGCGTTTTATAGCAATAAACCACCTGCACCAGAGACCCCCCTGTCTGAGGTGGAGTTCGTCGCGCTAGATTTCGAAACGACGGGGTTGAATCCCGAGAAACATGACATCATTACCATTGGTTTAGTGCCGTTTAACTTGAAGCGGATTTTTTTGCGCAATTCGCGTCATTGGAAAGTTCGCCCGCAGCGAGCACTCGATGAAGACTCAGTAATCATACATGGTATTACTCACAGTGAATTGATCGATGCACCTGACTTGGGTGACATCTTAAGCGAGCTACTACCATGCTTAAGCGGAAAAATCATTGTTGTGCATTATCGTCGTATCGAGAGAGAATTTCTGGATAAAGCACTCAAAAGCCGTTTAGGGGAAGGAATTGAGTTTCCAGTGATAGATACGCTGCATCTTGAAGAAACCATTCAACAGAAACGCTCTGGCTCACTCTGGGAGCGTTTAAAAGGGAAAAAGCCAGAATCGGTTCGGCTAGCGCAATCTCGACGCCGTTATGGTCTGCCAGACTATACCCCTCACCATGCATTAACCGATGCAATTGCTACGGCAGAACTGCTACAAGCGCAAATCGCCCATCATTATAGCGAAGAGCAACCGATCAGTGAGTTCTGGCTATAACGTCTTGCTAGCTTAATAAGCGATCAAAAAAGGAGCCAAATGGCTCCTTTTTATTTAGGTCGGTATCCGATTACAGCTTAAATCGTTGAATCTCTTGCTCTAATTCGTGTGAAAGCTCAGATAGGTGGGCAGCTTGTTCTGCTGCTTGATGAGCTTCTACCGACAGCTCGTTAGAAACGTCACGAATGCCTTCAGTATTACGCGTGATCTCGGTTGTTACCGATGCTTGCTCTTCTGCCGCCGATGCAATCTGCGTTGCCATGTCACTGATGCGCTCAACAGCAGTATGGATTTGCGTCAAGCTCGCTGCAGCCGCGTTTGCATCATCAACACTGGTGTCAGCCAGACGACGGCTATCACCCATGATGCCAACCGCTTTCGCTGTTGTGCCCTGTAACATCTCGATAGTTTCTTGAATCTCTTGCGTTGAAGCATGAGTGCGTTGGCTCAATACGCGAACTTCATCCGCAACCACAGCAAAGCCACGGCCTTGTTCACCTGCACGTGCCGCTTCAATTGCCGCGTTAAGTGCAAGTAGGTTAGTTTGCTCAGCAATACCTTGAATCGTTGATAGAATCGTATTGATGCTATTTCCGTGTGCTTCTAGCTCTTGAATCACATCAGTGGCGACTTGAACTTCTTGCGCCAAGTTCTGGATAGAACCTTGCGTCTGAGTCACTTGGCTAGAACCGTGTGAACAAGCTTGAACCGCTTCCTCTGAGTTACTTGCCGTGCTATCTGCATTACCTGCAATTTCTTGTGTCGCTGCTGCCATTTCGTTCACAGCCGTCGCAACCATGTTGATCTCATCTTGCTGGTAAGAGATACGCTGACTGCGCTCTTCAGCTTGCTGTGCCGTCGTGCGTGCTTGCTCTGAAAGCGCAGATGATACGTGGCTAAGCTTGGTCACCATCGTGTGCATGTTGCCAACAAAGCGGTTGAAGTTTTCAGCCAGTTTACCGACTTCATCATCACTACGTGGTTCTAGTCGTTGCGTTAAGTCACCTTCACCAGATGCAATTTCCTCAAGTGCATTTGATACACGGCTCAAGTCACGGAACAAGAAACCAACCAACCAAGATACCGCAAGAATAACTACAATGGTGATCATCACTGCAGTGATCAATAGGTCACGTAGCAATACCGCATGCCCTGCTTCTTCCGTTGCGCGATCCATTTCAATCGCGAACATCCAATGCGTGCCAGGTACTTTATTAAAGTAGTAAAGCTTCTCTTTGCCTTTGATTACCGTATCTTCGATACGACCTTCATCTGCAGCGCGCTCGATTGCCTCTTCTGAAAAGTCTTTTAGAACACTGGTGATAGGCTTAAGCGTTAAGCTTTTATCAGGATGCGCTAGGAACGTACCTTCGTTCATATCGATTAACATCGCATGCGCGTTTTCACCTGCATCTAGGTTAATCACGTCGCTGATAAGCTGATCGATCAGTACATCTGCACCAACAACACCAACAAACTGACCATTTTTCATTACTGGCTCAGCAATGGTTACAAGCAGCGCGTTAGTGATTGCATCTTGATATGCAGCTGTGATGATCTGCTTACCTGCGGCGTTAGCATCTTTGTACCAAGGACGAGTACGAGGATCGTAATCAGCACGGTTACGCTCTGGGTGAGAGCGATACATATCACCATTTGGTGTACCAAGGAAGATGTCATCAAAGCCACCAGCCTTGCGAGCTTGTTGTAGGAAAGGGACAACGTCTTGCTCTGTCGAGTAGTCGTTGAATGCGGTAGCAATATCTTTACGGATATTGACCCAATCAGAAATTCCTTCTGACGCAGTAGTACTTAGACTTTGCGCACGTGAATAGACACCTGAACGAGTCTGATCAAATAATTGACCAGCCGACAACCAAGTAAGTGCTGTTGCCATCACAACAACAGCAGAAAGGCTTGCGCCAATAAGCTTTTGTTTTAATGATAATTTCATATTTATAGTTTTTGAGTTGGGAGAACAGTTAAGGTGTGTGAATATTACACACTTTTTCACGACTATTCACTAATTTTTAAAAAACAAAATAGCACATTAACTCTTTGTAAAATATGAACTTTCATGTGTCATTTTTTTGTCTCACCGTCATAAAAACCGCACAAAAAAAGCCAGCAAAATGCTGGCCTTTTGATTACTTGTTACTCAGACAGATTTATAAAATGCCTGAATTATTGACGTTCTGTTCTCATACCCATCAATAAGCTCACACACATTGCAAGCAGAATGAAGGTAAACGGTAGTGCTGTAGAAATTGCACCAGCCTGAAGCGCTTGAACTGCTTCTGAGCCACCAATCCACAGTAGAGCAACCGCAATTGCACCTTCCATAAATGCCCAGAAAACACGTTGAAGTACAGGAGCGTCGACTTTACCGCCCGCTGTGATGCTGTCGATAACAAGTGAACCAGAGTCAGAAGACGTGATGAAGAACACAAGTACCAACACAACAGCAATGATTGAAAGCATGCTACCAAATGGAAGAACATCGAACATTTGGAACATAGCAAGTGAAACGTCAGTCAAACCATTCGTGCCCAACTCACCTACTTTATCAACAACTTGCTCGATCGCTAGACCACCAAATACTGACATCCAAACAACAGTAACAGCGGTTGGAACCAGTAGAACGGCTGTAATGAATTCACGAACGGTACGACCGCGAGAAACACGCGCAATGAACATACCTACGAATGGTGACCATGAAATCCACCAAGCCCAGTAGAATACTGTCCAGCCTTGGAACCATGCCTCATCTGTACGACCAAACGGGTTACTTAGCGGAATAATATTCTCTACGTATGCCATAAGTGTGGTTGGAATCGAACCTAGACTCGCCGCCCAACCGATAAGACCAACAAGAATCAGTAGCAAGAACGCCACGACCATGTTGATGTTACTAATGACTTTAACGCCACCATCAATACCACGTACCACTGAAACAACAGCAAGCAAAGTTACAACGGTAATGACGACGATTTGTAGGCCCAGGCCTGGCTCAACACCAAATACGTGATGAATACCACTTGCCGCTTGTTGTGCACCTAAGCCCAGTGACGTTGCAAGACCAAACAAGGTCGCAAGAACGGCCAAGATATCCACGATATGACCAGCCCAGCCCCACGCGCGATCACCCAGAAGCGGGTAGAAGATCGAGCGCATAGAAAGCGGTAAACCTTTGTTGTAGGCAAAGAATGCTAAAGAAAGTGCTACAACACCGTAAATTGCCCATGGGTGAAGACCCCAGTGGAACATCGTCGCACCCAGTGCCAATCTCGCTGCTTCTGGTGTGTTTGCTTCAACACCGAGTGGCGTTTCATACCAACCAGTGAAGTAAGCGACAGGTTCTGCGACACTCCAGAACATTAAACCGATACCCATACCAGCCGCAAATAGCATTGCAAGCCATGACATGAACGAGTAATCGGCAACAGCGTCTTTACCACCTAGGCGGATTTTACCCATTGGCGAAACGATAAGTGCCAAACAGAAAATAACGAAAATATTACCTGCAATAATGAACAACCAATCGAATGAACCAATGATCTTCCATTTCAGCCCATCAAGTGCCGTCTTTGCGGTATGTGCATCTAGAACTAATGCAGCGACAAGAAATAGCGCAATTAAACCTGCACTAATACCAAAAACTGGGTTATGAACATCAAAACCCCATTTTTGAACGTTGTCTTGACCTACCGTATAGTCGGTACTATCGATACTGTACTTATCTATACCCTTTGTCATCGTTCCTCTCTATTTTTGTACTGTTTTTACGTACCAAACAAAAAAAATCTTTCGAACACGATACGTTTTACATTCCGTGAAGGCGCAAGATCCTATCATTTGACACGTTTTTGTCTATCTTTTTGCTATGAAAAAATCCAATAACTTACTTTTCACTCAGCAATTTCCGCCTTTAAAAGGATAAACCACTAGCGCAATAGTTAGACCACAAACATTTATTGCTATAATAATTTTAGGTCTTCTTATTTTGTCTACACGACGCAACAAAATGAAATTGGAGACACTACTTAAAATTGTAGTGGTAATTTTTGATTCCACCCCTTTAAATAAGGGCGCATTTAAGTTAGTGTCGCCTCGATAAATGTTCCCTACAGACTGGATGAATAAATTGGAAAAGTACGAAGAAGTATTGGTCTCGATTCGTCAGATCATCCGCGCTATTGATTTACATTCTAAAAAGCTGAGCAAAGAGTCTGGATTGACCGCTCCACAGTTGATTTTGATGCGTGCTATCAATGAGTTAGATAACGTAACGATTAAACAGTTGTCTAGCCACACTAACATGAGCCAAGCGACCGCAACGACCATTCTAGATAGACTAGAACGAGGCCAGTTTGTTGAGCGTCAACGCAGTGTTCAAGACAAGCGTAAAGTGCATGCTGTACTTACGAGCAAAGGCCAAGAAGCCCTAAAGCAAGCACCAACGCCATTGCAGGAACACTTCATTAATCGATTCCAAAAACTGGAAGAATGGGAGCAGTCTCTGCTGCTATCTTCCGTTCAACGCATCTCAACAATGATGAATGCAGAGGATATCGATGTCGCTCCAATGCTAGAGCTTGGCAGCATTACAAAAGTCGATTAATTTCGCTCTCACGTGCTCGCTTTTTGCGGGCACTACTCTCCTACTCCGTTAACCCTGTTTCAAACGCATATTTCGCTAGCTCCGCCGTCGAATGTAAATCCAACTTGTGCTTAATGTTGTGGCGATGCGTCTCTACCGTTCGGTAGCTAATGTTAAGCAGTGTGGCGATTTTCTTACTGCTGTTTCCTTGAGCGACTAATTTAAGCACCGCTTCTTCCCTGCGGCTAAGTGGATTCGTTTTTTGAGTGGCTGGCACCACCTCTTGGGTAAAAAGCGTTTGTGTGACAGACTCGCAGAAATACGTTGAACCTTGATTCACCGTTTTTATTGCTTGCACCATTTTCTCGGCCGAGATTTCCTTGAGCATGTACCCTACTGCGCCAGCTTGCATGACCTTCATGATGTATTCACGGTTATCGTGCATGGTCAGCATAAGTATTTTGCTTTCTGGTCGCTCTTCTTTAATTACCCCTGTCGCTTCAATACCGTTCATTATCGGCATGCTAATGTCCATCAAGATGACATCAGGCTGAAGGTGCTTTGCGACTTCAATCGCTTCCAGCCCATTGCTTGCTGTACCGACCACTTCAATATCAGGCTCTAACTCCAAGCGAGCCATGAAGCCATCTAAGACCACTTGATGATCATCAACAATCACCACACTAATCGGTTTATCCATAAACTAATTCATCCAAATTAAGCAGCACGGTAATCTCTGTTCCTAAACCAAGCTCACTCATCAGTTCAAACTCACCACCAATGAACTCTACACGCTCTTGCATGTTCCTTAACCCAATCCCTTGTTGGTGCACTGCTTGGTTAACCACAAAGCCAACACCGTCGTCACGTATGAGTAATTGCAGCATATTGCCCATTTTTTGCAAAGTAACCGTCACTTTTTTCGCTCTTGCGTGTTTTTCGATGTTGTTCAAAGACTCTTGAGCAACACGATACAAGGTCGTCGCGACTTCCGACGTCAGTTTGTACTGCTGAGTATCAAAATTACTTTCTATATCAATCCCAGAGTGAGAGTGAAAGTCTTGCAGTAAAGTGGTCAGTGCCGCCTCTAAGCCGATATCATCAAGGGCGCTAGGGCGAAGTTGATGAGAAATATGCCTTACTTCATTTATCGCGGTGACCAATGAGCGTTGCGATTTATCTAAGTGGGATTTGAGTTTTTCGTCTTCCAGTCTATGACTCATTAAATCCAAATGACATTTACTAGAAACTAACAGCTGGTTGATTCCATCATGCAACTCTCTCGCTAGATGCTTTTTCTCATCCTCTTGAAACATGACGGTTTTATGTGCCAACTCTTTAAGGTTTTTATCGGCAAGACGGTGTTCATGCAGATTGATCGCTAAAGTGAGAACGATAATTACAGCAACGGTCACCGCTAAGATCACGACGACCGAGAAAAAAGTCGTTTCGATATTTTTGTTCACCGCAGCACGCATATTGGCGACTTCTTGACTGACGTCCTCAATATAGAGCCCTGTTCCTATCATCCATTCCCACTTATCGAGCCATGCGGCGTAGCTAAGCTTTGGGACGACCTCACCCGTAGATGGCTTTTGCCACAGGTACTGATGAAATCCACCACCTGATTGAGCTTGATACAACAAAGCTTCGATTAGACGATCGCCATTCTCGTCTTCAAGATAGAGTAAGTTCTCCCCGACTAGCTCTGGAAGAACAGGATGTACAAGGTTGGTGCCGTATTTATCGTAAGCAAAAAAGTAGCCGTCTGCTCCGTAGCTTAAACGGTTTAAAATCGCTTTCACGCGTGTTTTAGCAACGCCCTCTTCTAAGGTTGGATCGTTGTAAATATAAGAAATGGAGTCAAAGGCGACGTCGACCGTGTCTTTGAGCGCCGCCTCTTTTGATTGGATCAGGTTTTGATGAAAGATCTCTACCTCCCTTTTGCCAAGAGTCTTGGTTTGATAGATAGAAATCCAACTGATACTCGCTGACACCAATACCACGGGTATCAATGTCAGCAGAATTAACTTTGCTTTGAGAGGCATCCCTTTCCTCCATGAAACGCTGCTTTACAGCTCACTATCTTAGCAGCACAAATAACTCGACTTCGTCCGCCTAGACATAAATAGCAGCTTAACAACTTGTCTCAAAAGGTAAAAACTCTCAGTTCACAAAATCTCTTTTATTATCGAGTGATCAACTCATGCCATAAAAGCCAGGGAAGAACAGCAAAGAAGCCAACACGACAATTTGAATCGCGATAAACGGCATCACACCTTTGTAAATATCTCGCGTAGTGACACCTGCTGGTGCGACGCCTTTTAGATAGAACAAACTAAAACCAAATGGCGGTGTTAGGAATGATGTCTGTAAGTTCATTGCGATAAGAATCGCAAACCACGTCATGTTGATACCCATCAACTCAGCGACCGGCGCAATAATTGGCACGATGATAAAGCAGATTTCAACGAAGTCGATAAAGAAGCCTAAAATCAGAATCACCACCATGGTAATGATGAGGAAGCCCCACTTTTCTCCAGGCAATTCTAACATCCACTCTTCGACTAGATAATCACCGCCGGTGTAGGTAAATGCCATTGAGAAGGCGGTTGCCCCTAGCAAAATAGCAAAGACCATTGCGGTTACTTTAACGGTTTCTTTCGATGCATCATAAATCATCGACCAACTAAACTGCTTATACAGTAACGACAGAACTATCGCACCAGCGCCGCCCAGAGCCGCTGACTCTGTTGGCGTTGCAATCCCAGCAAAGATGGAGCCCAATACCACAATGATCAGTGCTAGTGGCGGTAAAACGGCTTTCAGCGCGGTGAATACTTCTTGCTTTCGACTGATCGACTCATCGCGCTCTATTGCCTGTGCGGCTTGAGGATTCAACTTCGCGTAAATAAGAATGTAGATAACATAGGCGCCGACGAGTGTGATACCGGGCCAGATTGCAGCTTGGAATAAATCCCCGACCGGAACGCCGAGTACATCCCCTAACAAGATCAACACGATAGAAGGTGGAATAATTTGTCCCAAGGTACCAGACGCACAAATAGTCCCGCACGCCAAGCCTTTGTCGTAATTGTATTTAAGCATCACAGGGAGTGAGATCAGCCCCATCGCAACAACCGATGCGCCGACTACGCCCGTTGACGCGGCAAGTAATGCGCCAACCAATACTGTCGAAATAGCAATACCACCACGGACGCCGCCAAACAGACGTCCCATCGACTCAAGCAGTTGCTCTGCAAGCTTCGTCTTCTGAAGTACTAGTCCCATGAAGACAAACAATGGCACGGCCATTAGCACCGTATTTTCCATAATGGATTGAATACGATATGGCATGAAAGCAAACATCTCGATGCCTTCAGCCCAAACACCAAAAATCAGTGCAATACCGCCAAAAGTAAAGGCAACGGGGAATCCCAATAAAAGCGCAAAGAGCGCGACAAAAAACATCACTATACCGATCATAATGACTTCCTTTTACGACTTACCGTTATTACCGGCATAGATAAGATGAGGGTTAACAATCTTGTTGATCGAATGCAGCAGCAGTCCAATGCCACTGACTGCCATAAAGAAAAATGACAGCGGAATCATCGCTTTGATGATCCAACGATATGGCAATCCGCCTGGATCACCAGACGTCTCGCCTAGCGCGTAACTTTCTTTGGCGAAATCGATACCAAACCAAGCCACTAGTAGGCAAAAAGGGAATAAGAAAAATAGCGTGCCTATGATGTCGATGATGGATTGTGCTTTGTAAGATAAGCGTTCATAAAAAATGTCGACGCGAACATGGCCACCAGACTTAATCGCGTAAGGCACACCAAGCAGAAATACGGCGGAGAATAGATGCCATTCCATTTCTTGGAATGCAATGGATACATCGTTGAATACATATCGCATCACAACGTCGTAAACCACATTCACCAACAATAAAATAAACAGGATGCTGGACAACCATCCGAGAAAATCGCTAAAGCGGTTAAATAATCGCTCAATATAAATAAGACTTCTCATTCCGAACTCCGTGGAACGTTTGGATACGCTCCGCTATGGTGCGGAGCATTCATTATGAAGTTTTCTTGGGCTTCGTTCGCAGGCTAAACCTCTCGGCGTCGCCTGCGTCATAACGTTATTGTTGAGCTTGACTGTTTAAGTAAGCTCGGTGTGAAATGTCTGACCAAGGTCGAACTTGATTCATGTAGTTCGCTTGCGACTCTTGAATCTCTTTCGCCAAAGCATCTTTTTCTGCGTGCTCTTTCAACAAACGATCGTTTGCTTCTCGCAACGCAGCCACTACTTCAGGCGGGAAGTCTTTGACTTCAACATTTGGGTATTCAGATTTGATAGATGCCCAGTTTTTGCCACTTTCGTGTTTCGATTGCGTGTACATATCGTAAGCGGCGGTTTTCATTGCTACTTGTAAAATCGCTTTTAGAT
The DNA here is from genome assembly GCF_000024825.1 of Vibrio antiquarius. Taxonomy (NCBI): domain Bacteria; kingdom Pseudomonadati; phylum Pseudomonadota; class Gammaproteobacteria; order Vibrionales; family Vibrionaceae; genus Vibrio; species Vibrio antiquarius. The sequence continues at coordinate 1,704,463 of NC_013456.1, read as the reverse complement.
CATCAGGTAGACGGTTCCAAGTACGCTTATTAACAAGGAACTGAAGCTCAGTTGCTGGCTCATGCCAACCTGTGTAGTAGTATGGCGCGATTTTGTGGAATCCCATGCGCAAATCCAATGATGGACCAACCCACTCCAAGGCATCAATTGTGCGACGCTCTAGAGAGGTATATAGTTCACCAGGGGCGATATTCGTTGGTTTTGCACCTAGCTCTGCCAAGATCTCACCAGCAAAACCTGGGATACGCATTTTCAAACCCTGCAAATCCTCGACGGACTTGATCTCTTTCTGGAACCACCCGCCCATCTGAGTATCGGTATTACCGCCAGGGAAAGACATCAAATTATGTGGAGAGTACACCTTCTCCATCAGCTCCATACCACCGCCGTAGTAAAACCACGCATACTGCTCAGTTGGTAACATACCGAAAGGCATAGAAGTGAAGTAAAGTGTGTTTGGAACCTTGCCCTTCCAGTAGTAAGACGCCGAGTGGCCCATGTCGTATTGACCAGACTTAACCATATCAAACACCCCAAAAGGCGCTTTGTGCTTGTTTGCGGAATCAATACGGATTTGTAGACGCCCGTTGGACATCTCCTCTGCCATTTTTGCCATGTTTTTTGTCGCATCACCAAAAATAGGGAAGTTAGGTCCCCAAGTTTCAGCAAGCTTTAAACGATAGACTTTTTCAGCAGCATTTGCAGAAGTCACAACGAATGTCATCGCGGCAACGACAGCGGTTGTTTTGAGCACTCGTTTTAAAGATTTTTGGATTAGACTCATCGTTCACGTCCTTTATCACCAAGGTTATTGTTGTCATCCATTTCATTAGGATTGGCTGTATTCGGTATAAAAGATGTAACAATGTTGTCGAATGCGAAATGGGCATGAACACGGAAGCGAGTAATTCATCAATAAGACATTAGCCTTAGGTATTACGTATAACTACGTAGGACAGCCGTTATGCAACAAGTTTAACCATGATAAAATTAATGAGTTACTTTTCCCTTAACGATGTAAAAAGAAAAATGATACGTACGTACTTCTCTGCCAAAAAATTTACATAGTATTTAAGAAAATGTGACAAAGCACTTATTGGCAGCGTTAAAATCAACACCTAATGGATTACTTTCAATACGAAGATAAAAAAATACCCCGGCATTGGCCGAGGTATTCAAGCTAGAACGGTAGCGGTAATTAAACTGCTTTATAGATAACTTTGTTACCTGCTAACTGCTCTTTTTGAACTAGGTTTTCTTCAAGAAGCTTCTTCAGTGCGCCAGTAGCCCATGATGCCGCTTTAGTATCTTCTTGACCTGCAGCTAGACCAATGCCTTTAGGATTGATACCTTCAGCATTTGCTACAACGATGTCTAATACTTGTTGTTGCTTAGGAGTAAGGGCAACATCAACTGTTTTCACTGCAGCTACTTTTTTCTCAGCTACTACTTTCTCCGCAACAGCTTTTTCAGCAACAGAAGGTGCTACTGCTTTTTCGGCAACAGGCTTCACTGCTTTAGGTGCTGCAGCTAAGTTTGCTACTGTCGCTTTAATGCGTTTTTGCAGTTTCATCTGCACTTTACGCTTATGAGCAAGTCTCATTGAATATTTCTCCAGTTCACTGCATCTCAGCAGGGATGAAAATTTGAAGCGCGTTTTATACCAAAATTCACAAGCAATTTGTAGGTTTTAGCGGCGAAACGCGATGAAAAATGCGCTCAAAGCATAGAACGTCTACTATTTAATCAGATATTTTATGAACGGATTTATTGAATACTGGGTATAAAAACAGAGGTTTCTTTTATTTCAAATGCAAGTCAATGCACATTTAGTCATCCACGCATTTTTGATCAAGTATTCGATGAGGTTATAAGCATGGAAACGCTGCACCTAACAAATTCACATTTCAAACCCGACTCCCCTATCAACAGAATACTTTTGTTGCTCGTTGCACTGATAACCCTGTTTTTGGTTGTCATTTCTCCGGGATGGAAGCAAGCCATGTTGTCGGTCATTTTGATGTCTGCAATTGTTGGTTTCGCCATCTTGATGATCAAAAAAAGCCAAGTCACTTTTACGCTGACAGCTTCTCACTTCCAACAACATCTTTTTAAAGGCGGATGGGTCGTCCGATGGCGAAATATTGAGTCAATAGGGATTTGTAGCTACCAGCAGGAAGGGTGGCATCAGCCGCTACCTTGGATTGGTATTCGTCTAAAACACTACTCACCTTATTTGGATTCGATCTGCCCTCGTATAGCGACAGAAATTCTCCTTAGCCAACGCGCACTACTTTATTTAGGTGCGAAGCAGAATCAGTGTGAAGAAAAGTTTGAAGATATGGTGCTTGATCCTAAGCCATACATAAACAGCAATGGGATTGAGTATAAAGGCTTACTGGCGATGCTCGCCAACCGTATGAAATATCAAAGAGGATTTTACGGCTACGATCTGTTTATATCAGCCAGTGACCTAGATCGTGAAGCAGAGGATTTTGTGGGACTGACTCGGCGATACTTAGCTGCCGCCGAGCCAGAATAATGCTTAGTACACGCGCTTTTAGTAAAGCGGCATCTCGTCAGCAACGAACGGGTTAGTTTTACGCTCGTGACCGAAAGTCGATTGAGGGCCGTGACCTGGGACAAACGTGACATCATTGCCTAAAGGCCACAATTTCTCTTTGATAGAGCTAATCAAGGTATTGAAATCACCTTGTGGGAAGTCAGTTCGGCCAATGCTACCGTTAAACAATACGTCGCCCACAAACGCCAATCGCGCTTCTTCACTATAAAGAACAACGTGACCAGGGGTATGACCTGGTGTGTGGAATACCTTTAATACTTGATTACCAAACGTGACAGTGTCACCCTCATTTAACCATTGATGCGGTTCAAAGGCTTCAGTCAATGGGAAACCAAACATTTGGCTTTGCCCTTCTAGACCTTGTAGCCAAAAATTATCCGCTTTATGAGGACCAATGATCTCAATACCACCAAGCATTGCAGCCAGCGGCTCTGTTCCGCCAACATGATCTAGGTGACCATGAGTTAGCACCAAGTTGACGATCTCGATGCCAAGCTCTTTAATGAGCATAGCAAGTTGCTTTTCGTCACCGCCTGGGTCAATAACGATGCCTTTCATCGTTTCATCACACCACACGATAGAACAGTTTTGAGAAAAAGATGTCACTGGGACAACTTGGTATTTCATAGCCATAGAAAACCTATTACCAAACAAATTTGCGTTAAAACTGGCGCAACTATGACACTAACCCCATGCGACTTCAAGGCTTGCTATTGACTTACCAAGAACGCACAGCACCTGTATCGATATGGACAAAGTTACTACTTGGATAATACCCAACACCACCAGCTTTCAAGCTAATTGCTGCATCGCGTACAGCAGACAATTTCACTCCATCAAGACGGAAGTCTATGGCCTTACCTTCCATATGAAGACTTTTCTTTGCCACTCCGCTAGCCCCTTTGCGCAGGGACGCATTGGTCAAAGGCGAACGGTAACCAGAAATTACAATGACTTCTGCATCTGTACCGATCAGCTTTTGAATCTGGCTGATTTGATCGAACAAGCGTCGATCCATCGGATGAACTTCGTTTCGACGGTGATCACGACAAAACTCATTCAGCTTTTTTAGTTCATCATCAAGATAGCGTCTACCATCGAAATAGCATGTTTCGAGGAGCTCTCCAGTATTAAGGTTGTTCATCGCCAACTCACGTGGCTCGTCAGGGAATGAAGCCCATGAAATCGATGGCAAGGCAGATGCCAATACTACGCCACCAGCGGTCATTTTAAGGAAATCTCGGCGGGAAAAATTACGACTTACCATTTCAAAAAACAATGCTCAACAACTAAACAAGTCGCGGACATTACCCAAACACATTTGTCACGTCAAATGCATAAATCGCTCCACCTTAATTTTAAGATGTGGCGATTAACGCTTAATTATTGAACAAACAGAAGATTCTTAGTTTTGTAAATTTTATTTAAAGATCTCAACTACGGTGATCGTATTTATAGATATCATCTCGGTAGTAAAGTGTTCCCTCTTCTAGCCATGCGGTTTGATAAATAATGTGCACTTGGATGCGTTCTCCTAAAGGAACCGACGTATTAGAGCGACGCGTACTTTCCCGTTTTTTCGCTAAGCGCTCTTCTAGTCCCTGAGTTTTGAATAAGAGCTCCGCCAGTTGGTCGGCATGTTCAACGCGGACACACCCGGAACTGAATGCGCGTCTATCTCGTTCGAACAAGTTTTTACTTGGCGTATCATGCAAATAGATAGCTTGGGGGTTTGGCATATTAAACTTATACAATCCCAATGCATTGTGTAATCCCGATGCCTGTCGCATACGATAAGGAAATGTTCTCGGATTCACCGTCGCCCAATTGATGGTTGTAGGGTCAATAATTTCGTTTGAAGTCCAAGACCGGATGATTTGAATGTTGTGGTTAATCAAATACATCGGATTACGTTTCACTTTAGGAATGATGTCTTTCACCATTATGGTCCATGGCACATTCCATGTGGGGTTGAGAATGACGGAGTCAAGAGTCCCCGACATGATTGGTGTTTTTCTTGAGGCTCTGCCAACCACAACTTTAGACTCGAACAACGGTTGACCATCGTGCCAATACGTCACTTCGTATCCAGGTACATTTACAAAGACAACATTATCTCTGTCTTTGGACCAAATCCTTGAACGTTCTGAGTTCAGCGCCAATAGATGCAATCGTTCTTGAGGAGAAAAGTTGATCCATCGAATGGTATTCGGGCCAATCACCCCATCTTCTTTCAAGCCATGAATACGCTGAAACTCTTTCACCGCTAACTCTAATTCTTCATCATACTGTTGGGTCGTGATATCTAAATACGATACATCCACACCAACCACTTCCATACGCTCAATCAGAAGCGGTTTATTTTCTAATTGGTCACCGACACGGGCAAGGCCCGTTTGTTCATAGATTGGATATTGATACTTAGCGTGCTCGGATAAAGAGGAGTAAGCGGAATAAAAAGCTTCGTCCGTTTGTAAAGGAGAGCGAAGGCTTGCTAAGAATTGACTAAGTTTGCCTACCGTAATTTCGTTACTCAGTACGGACAAAGTATCGATGCTAGGAGCAGGTAAAATCACGTGGGCTTTGTTAGCAAATAACCAATTGATACCTTCTTCAGGGAGCTGCTCGAGATAGCTGAGATACATCAAGAGTGAATCTGTCATTACCAAATCAAAGTCGAGGTTATCTCCCTGCCATCGAACTTGGTTTATACGATGGAGTTGATTCTCGAATTCGTCCGTGACGCCAGCAAGAGCAACCAGGTTTACTTGAAAAAGAAACTGCTCAATATCGCTTTCATTTTCCCAGTTCAAACGGTAATTAGTACTTTGATAAAGCTGGTCAATCACCTCTGGATAATGGATCATTTTTTCGACAGACAGCTTTTGTACCGCTCCCTCTTGCTCTGTTTGTGCAGAAGCTTCGAGAGAAACGACGGTAGAAAAGCTGAAAAACGGCACCATAAGTGCCGTCATGATTAAAACCCTAGCAAACACTGAAACGATCCTTGCGCTACTTGCCATAATGAAAAGTATGGCAAATATCTCACAGCTTGCAGGTTTAAAATTAAGAATCTGATGTTGAAATTAACATCAAGTTTCTTTATCTATTTGGGTTCAAACAATCTTTGACCAATGGTTATCCCATTGAACACCACTAAAAGAAGCGCTTTTATGTGTCGTTGGCCTTTGCTCAACCACTTTGCCAGCACCAGAGCTGACTCGGAACTCATCGCCATAGACCACAACACCAGAGGCGTCTGGTAACGCACTTAGTTCTACCAATTTTCCTGTAGATTTAGACCATATCCCATAACAACTGCCTGGAGGAGAAGTCGCAAGGATCCATTCATCCGTCGCCGCGATACTCGCGACATAGTGATTAAATCTCGCCCACTCTTCGGGTTCCGCATGCAAAGATTGCATCACGCCTCCACGAGTGTGCATCGCAAGTAAAGCTGGGTATTCATCCGGCTCTCCACGATATTGCTGACCACACAGTACCGTCTCTGCACCATCATGCGCTAAATGACGGATGCTCAACTTATGATCTGGTAAAGAGACTTGATCCAACAGCTCACCTTCTTGTGAAAGGTAACTCAGGCTTGGTCTCATGCTATCAAGATTGAGCGGTTCACGGCCGTTGGTGTGTACGCCACCGACGCCAATCGCTAATGCGCCATCAGGCATCATGATCACTTCATGAGGGCCAAGGCCAAAACCCGTTAACTCATCGATCTTTTGATATTGCTTTTGCACATCATAAACACCGATGATCCCACGGCTTGTGCCCCTTTCCCCTTCTGTAGCAAATAGCAACGTGCCGTCACGGGAGTAAACACCATGACCATAGAAATGGCGATCCGGTTTTGCTAGCTGCAGCTTGATCATCTGCTCAGAGTGATAATCAAACACCATGAAGAAAGTTCCTGGTCGACGACCAAAGACCACTGCGTGACCTTGTGGGTTGGTCGCCACACCATGACCACGCTCAGGAATCGGCAACGAAGATAGCGGCATACCATGCTCATCGGCCACTACCGCTGCGTATTTATCTCGGCCGATGATTGAGCAGCCAATCAACGCTGGTTGACGTGAACGTGTTGAAGCACAACCAAATGGCATCATAGGTGCGGCCGCACCAAAGAGTGCGGCTTTCAGTAAGGTTCGGCGGATTTGATCAGTCACCATCGGTTGCATTAAATCCTATAACTACGCCAAGCTCGATCGCCACCTCTTCATGGATCAAGTACTTCAATTGCTCTAGCTTATTGTATTGAGCGAGTACCATGCGGTAGCCTTCTTTACTTTGTAAAGCCGTGAACAAACTCTTATCTTCCGGCCATGTTTCCAACGCCATTTCAAACTGGTGAACAATACGGTCTGCGAGATCTACATGGCCTTGCTCTCTTAGTAGTGCATCTAGACCATTACCGTTGGCAAGATACAGCGCTTCCATTGCTTCAAGGTTTGCTTTTAAGTTTGAAAGCGACGTCTCTGAACGCCAAGATTCAGAAAAGTAAGGACGAGGCTTACCAATCTTCGCTAATGGACGACTCAACTTCTTCATACTGTAGTCAAGCTGATTAGAAAGCAGCGAAATGTACTCGGATTTCCATTCCGTCATCTCTAACGACTTCCAGGGATTTTGTGCCCAAGAATCTGCGATGATCTGCGCTTTGTTCTCTAGGTTTTCAGCAATTGCAATACCTGTCGCACAGGTATTGCTGTTGCTAGATAAGGTCGACGCTTTATCGTAAAGCAGCCATTCTAGTGCACCTAGGCCTTGCACAGTAACACTTTGCGTGGAGATCTTTTCCGCACTCCAAACTTGGTCAGATTTCGTCAGCACAGACATTTTTCGGCCAGTGGTGTTCTTTTTATCTGGCCAAAACTGGACATTCCAACTTTGCTCCAACGCCGTAGCAGGGCCACGCTCTTGACCTTGTAATGCCATCCACGTCAGCATAGTTTGGTGCCATTGCTGTTTTACTTGCGCATCATCTTTCGTCTCTGATGTGCAGTAATCCGCGAAGCTTTGTTCTAGTTCTGTGGTTTGCCCTAAAAATGTCTGCGCTGATTGAAACTCAACTTCGTAGACCGCTTGAGAAATATGACTTGTACTCTCAGGCTTGGCAGAGCGAGAACCGACTGTCGATTGGCAACCAACCAAACTTAACGTTGCGGCAACCGCACTCACTAACAGTGTTTTTTTCATGGTTGCTTCCTTATAGAGAATTCAGAAACGCAATCAATGCATCACGTTCTTTTTTGTTCAGTGCTAGCACGTTTTGTTTCGCCGTTTCCGCTTCACCGCCGTGCCACAGTACCGCTTCCATCAGATTACGGGCGCGGCCATCATGTAAGAAGTAAGTATGCCCGTTTACTTCTTCGGTATAACCAATGCCCCATAGGGGTGCCGTTCGCCATTCACGGCCGTTTGCTAAGTACTCAGGACGGTTATCGGCTAAACCTTCACCCATATCGTGCAGAAGCATGTCTGTATATGGATGGATAAGCTGCTCAGAAAGCGCTGGTAACTCTGGTCGCTTCGCCGTTTTGACACTGGTCTTATGGCAGCTTTCACAGCCAGAAGCCGCAAAGATTTTCTGACCGAGTTTCACGCTAGGATTGTTCATATTTCGGCGAATAGGTACGGCTAAGTGCTGGCTGTAAAACTCAACGAAGTCGAGAATATTTTCACTCACTTCTGGTTTGCCGCCATTTGGCATGTCGTCACAAATACTTTGTTTCGAGGTACAGTTTTCATTGGGGAATAAATGGCTCGTCAGACCCACATCACCATTGAATGCTGCTGCATTTTGCTGCATTAACGTCGGTTGTCCGGCTTTCCAGCCAAAACGACCAATCGAGAAGTCGTCCTTCTCAATATCCCAAACCTTGTTTACTTTACCTGAGATACCGTCTTTATTTGCATCTTGTGCATCAGCCCATGCAAGTAGCGTTTCGTCAGGAATACTCTCTAACAAACCAAGGCCGATCATTGGCGGTGCAACACGCGCTGAAAATTCCGTATCAGGGTGCATATCGCCGTAACCTAGATCGGTAATATTCAAATGAGGTTTTCTTAATGTCACCTTCGTGCCGTCTTTAAACTTCACTGGCACATCGGTGTAGGTGATTTCGATTTTTCCTTCTGGCGTTTGATCTTGCAGGGCAAAGTCTTGGAGCTGGCCGCCATAAGTCGGCTCAGGTATAACGCCGTCTCTGATGTACGCTGTTTTTTGTTCTGACGTCATCGCAGGGATGCTCAAACGCACTAACATGGACACCGCATGCAAATCATTTTGCTCTGGAGGATGACCACGACCATCTTTGATGTGGCAGTTTTGACAACCATTTGTATTGAAAAGAGGTCCCAAACCATCTCTGGCATCGGTAGACGCTGGCGCTTGTACCCAAGGGTTGCGGAAAAAACTATTGCCCACGCTAAAATCAAGACGTTTACTCATAGGAAGGTTCGCGGCAGGAAGAGAATACGCGTTGGCGCCTTCTTTTTTCACGCTCGTTTGTCCACCAGATTTCACATCATACGCGATAGCAGTAGAAGAAAAGATCACGGCCAAGGCCGAAATTAAGTAAGGCTTCATATCATTGCTCTAAAACACAACAAGAGGGGTGGGATAACAGCGAGTTAAAACGGTAAAGGGCTCAAACGAGCCCTTTCAATTATTTTTTGTACTTTGATTAAAACTCGTGGTCTGCAGTATCAGGGCTTAGGCTATCAATACCAATGATACCCGCAGCACGTTCAATTGAACCGGTTTGAGCAACCAATGACATGATGGTGTCATTCACTAACGTGTTGCCTTGTGCATTACCCGCTGCAATTAACTGGTCGAAGTGTTGGTTGTTCTTCTCCGCAGACGTAACCAATTTACCAACTTGATTACGCGTAACATCAAACTGCTTCTGGATCTCTTTAGCTGCTTGTTTGTCTTTTTGAGCCACTAGGTCAGCAATACTCGGACCAGAAAGCAATGTGCCGTCTTCACGCTTGTAAAGACCTGTGTAAACGTTATAGATGCCCTGCTCGTTGTAGTAATGAGAGTTGTGCGTATTGTCTGAGAAACAATCGTGCTCATCTTCTGTCGAGTTTGCTTCCAACGCCACCTTCATACGCTCACCAGCAAGCTCACCTAAAGACAATGAACCCATACCGAACAACATTTTACGTAGGCCATTATCCGCAGAATCATTAAGAAACGTTTCACGGTAGTTGCCTTTCACTTCCGCAGACCACTGTTTTTCCATCCATTCAAGGTCTTGAACCAGTAGATCGGCTGCCGCTTTTAGGTACTCACCACGACGGTCACAGTGACCATTCGTACATTCAGAACCGACAACGAAGTCTGTGTAAGCGCGCTGACCTGCGCCTGCGTTTGTGCCGTTTAGGTCTTGACCCCAAAGTAAGAATTCAATCGCGTGGTAACCTGACGCAACGTTTGCCTCAGAACCACCTACTTCGTTGAGATCCGCTAGCAATTCTGGAGTAATGTTTGAAACGTCTAGTTTAGAAGCACCAATCTGTAAACTGGTGTTTGCGATGATGTTTGCAGCAGCGCCTTCGTTACCGAGTTCATATTGGTAATCTGTCGCTACGTAGTCAATTAGGCCTTCATCAAGTGGCCATGCATTTAACTGCCCTTCCCAGTCATCAACAATCGCGTTACCAAAACGGAACACTTCAGATTGTTGGTACGGAACGCGAGAGTCTAGCCACGCTTGTTTTACTTCTTCAAGCTTATCCGCTGATGGCGATTTTAGGAATTCGTCGATTTTTACGTCGAGCGTTTTCGCCGTTGTCACTGAGTCAGCAAAGACTGCATGTGCAACGTCTGCATAATGTTCAACGACTTGTTGTTTCGTTACTTGGGCAGCAACGGTAGAACCACTGGCAATGAGGAGTGATGCAGCAATAGATTGGACTAAAACTGTTTTTGCATTCATCTGAAGCATCCTTGTTGAGCAATTTATTTGTTTTATTCGTAGTGCTAATTATTCTTATTTGCACTATTAGTCACGAGATAATACAAATTTACAATTTATTTTCAACTCTAGATACAAAAAAAGCCTCATCATTGTGAGGCTTTTAACATGCAAAACTGATGATTTAATAAATAAAATCAGAATTTTAGATTGTGCTTACCATGAGAAACTTTTGCTTTTAGGTAGCTTTCATTACCATCTTTAATATGTGCAGAGGTATTGACAACCTCAACAATCTCGATGCCGTATTCTGCTAATTCACGAATTTTCTTAGGGTTGTTGGTCACAAGACGAATTTTACTCACACCTAATGCTTCGAGCATTTGCGCTGCTTCAGTGAAATCACGAAGGTCATCGTCAAAACCCAAATGGTTGTTTGCTTCATAGGTGTTCATACCTTGGCTTTGCAAACGGTACGCATCAATCTTGTTGTATAGACCAATACCACGACCTTCCTGACGTAGGTATAAAATAATACCGCCAGATTCGCCCATGCGTTGAATGGTTTCTTCTAATTGCTCGCCGCAATCACAGCGGGATGAGTGAAAAACATCACCAGTAAGACATTCTGAATGCATACGCACCAAAGGCGTTTCTTGCGTTTGATCCGCTTGCCTAAAGATAACTGCCACATGCTCTTTATCTGTCTTCAGGCCACGAAAAGACAGGATTTCAGCATCGATATTACTTTTAGCCCCGACTTTAAAATCTACTCTGGCACGTACTTCCGCCATATCTATACTCACTCGATTTATTGCTTGATGCGCTTGATGCGTTTTCGTTATTGCATTCATGGGATTCACTCATTGCTCTTCAACTATGGGGATTGATACCGCATTTTTCAATATAGAGATCACAATTGAGAGCAGTTATCCCCTAAAGACAGCCAAAGAGAACAACTCCCCGCGCCGACGAATTGTTATAGTATAACAATTTTGAAAAACTACAATAAAAAACCCCAGACAAATTTTGTCTGGGGTTGATAATGAGTTGCATGTAGGGGTGATGATTTAATGTGTTTGGCTACGTTTCCAAACCGTAAGCTCTATCCATACCGCTTCGAGTTCTTGAATTTCTTCTTCGGTTAATACGGCAAGAGACGATGTAACTTGAGGCAGTTTCGAGGTTTGCAATGCACGAATCTGCGAATAAAAGTCTTTTTTTAACTGTAATATAACTGAATCCACTGCGTGCACCTACTTAGTTCTTTTATTACTTCTCCAGCTCAAATCGTTGATTTTCTTTATACTGGAATCTTCATAAATTCGGAAAAATGATAACATTCTGTTTGTTATCTGCACGATTTATTTCCCATAGTGGAATAGTGGTCACATTATTGACGCTTTATCATTTTGATCGAAAATAGGATAAAAAAGATCAAAAGTAATAGAGGAAAGATCCACAACGCTGCTGTCGAATAATTAAATGGTGGCTGATACAAAACGATATTCCCATATCTCTGAACCAAATAATCTTTTACCTCTTGATCCGTACTTCCTTCGTTTACCATCGAGTACACTTTCAATCTTAAATCTTTAGCGGCTTGTGCATTAGATTCAACAAGGTTTTGGTTTTGACATTGTGGGCATCGTAAAGCCTTAGCTAATGCATTTGCTCTTTGTTGCAGTTCAACGGAATGAAATTCAAACAGATCAACATGCTGCGTAATTTGCTCTGCTTTGACCCAAGAAGAACACAAAGAAAACAAAACAATAATGAAGTAAGCATATTTAAAGTGAGACATTAAAATACCCCGAAAATAACGAGTTCCATTTGTCTATTGTTAACTTACCTCTATATTTGATCAAAACATTGCCATTTTGATCAATTAAGTAAGTTTCCGGCGTTCCTATTACACCAAGTTCAACCGCCAGTTGCCCATTAGGATCGGATATAACTTCGGTATATGGATTGTGTGAAGAGCTCAAATAGCGTTTAGCCGCGCTTTCTTTATCTCGATAGTTAAGACCAACGATGGGCACACCTTGTCGAGCTAAGTTGAGCAAATCATCATGTTCTTGTTTACAAACCCCGCACCAAGACGCCCAAACATTCAATAGCACATAACCTTGATTTTCTAGTACTGCATCGGTGATTCGATTGCCTGAAATGAGTGAGTAAGCGGTAAAATCTGGGATAGATAACATACGATTTTGTTGTATTTCTACGTTTGGTCTATCGGATAATGCCATTGTCGCGGTGACAAAAAAAATCGCAACTAGCAATATGAGAACGATCAGTTTAAGCGTATTTTTCGATCTCATTACCTTTTCCCCTTAGATTCATCATACTCCCCAAAGCACTTATTACGATTAAAGCGCCACCAAACCATATCCACCATATGCCCGCGCGATATTGCACTTTAATTGCGTAGGCGCTGTTGTCGAGCTTGTCACCCAAAGTGATGTAGTAGTCTCCATGCCATAGTGATCGAATAGCGGGCTCGGTCATATTCATCACGCGTACAGGGTAATGCCGTTTCTCGGGTTGAAAGTTCAACGCCTTACCGCTCTCCAAATAAAGATCAACACTTCCCTGTTCTGCGGTGTAGTTCGGCCCAACTAACCATTCAATTCCATGATAATCAACGGTGATACCCGCTTTTTGATACGAGCTACCAGGCTCTACCCGTAAGTTGTATTCATACGAATAGTCACTATTAAATACTGCCCCGCTTGCACCCAACGCAAAGCCAACATGAGCAAGAAACATAGGCATTAATTTGCTCTTGTTTTCTGCACAAAACAGCAATAGCACATGAGAAACCACTACCCACGTCGCTAATACCAGAGTAATCAAAGTCGTTATATGAAGCTCTTTAGTAGCAAAAACGAAAATAGCGCTAACCGCAATAACATGAATACCGACAAACCCAATGGTTTTAACGGCATGAGGACTGGCTCCTTTCGTCCACTTCAACACGGGCATAAAGGCGAGAAAGGTCAGAGCAAGTAATGTAAGGGGAAAAACGAGGCTTTTAAAGTAAGGTGCCCCAACGGATATATTACCCAAGCCAAGCAGTTGATAAAGCATTGGGTAAAAGGTACCGAGGAAAACAATCGCCATACAAACAACGAGAAGTCCAATAGCGATGTATACCATGTAAGCACGACTTATTAACGAATCGAGCGTAAAACGAGGAATATGTAGCCCTCGCATAATGAGCACACCAAAGGTAACAATCACCAAAACGCTAAGAACAGCAAGAAGTACTACACCTTTGGTTGGATCAACCGCAAACGCGTGTACTGAGGTTAATACACCCGATCTCACCACAAATGTGCCGAGAATACTCAAACTGAACGTCGCAAAAGCCAATGCGTAGGTGCTCCAAATTGCTCCTTTATTACGCTTCGACAACACACCGCTATGCAGTAGTGCGGTACCCATTAACCAAGGCAGCAAAGACGCGTTTTCTACCGGGTCCCAAAACCACCACCCGCCCCAACCTAATTCATTGTATGCCCACCAAGAACCGATCAAAATTCCAATTGTTAGCGTACCCCAAGCAAAGAAAGCGGCACTACGGGCAACACCATACCATTCATTTATAGGTCGTTTCGCTAATAACGCAGCTAAGGCGAACGCCAGTATCGCGGCATAACCAACGTAACCCAAATACAACAGCGGTGGATGAATAATAAGCCCGATATCTTGCAACATCGGATTGAGATCTCGTCCCTCCAACGCTAGCGTCTGAGCATACTCAAAAGGATTAGACGTGGTGAGGGTAAACCAAGCGAAAATAGCAATAAGTAAGTTCATGATACCCAAGCCATCGCCTGTATATTGAGTGCAAACTGGCGACTTGATAGCAATAAAAGACGCCCATAAGCTCAACGTAACGACCCAAAACAACATAGACCCTTGATGGCCGCCCCAAGCAGCTGCAATCTTAAACGCGATAGGTAACTGGCTATTCGAGTGTGTAACCACATACTCAAGCGCAAAATTATCCTGAATAAAACAGACTATCAAAAGCGCCAAACAAACTAAGGAGGCTAAGCTGATAATATGAGACGTTGCGGTTTGGTGTGGCAACACTCCCTTCTTCCGCAGCGTAAAGCAAACCCAATGCAGCAGCGTCGCACATGTCGATGCGACAGCCACCAATATCAACAAAAAGAAACCGAGCTCAGCCTCCATTTTGCCTCCTTACACGATGGTCATTTGACCAGCATAGAGAATGAAAGTACGCAGCATGAGTACGCCAACCAAACTCAACGTTGTGACCGCAAAAACGTAACTTCCCCTATGACGAACTTCAGAAGGCGTCAACCAATTAAGAGTCAAAGGCGTTATCATGCCGATGAGCACCACCCCAACCCAGAACCACTGAGCCCAGAACCCACTCGAAATGGCATTCCAAGCCGCGGCTTCATTTTGCCCGCCACTAAAGATAAGCCCAGTAAAGAATGTCACTAAGACAAACAGCTCAAACAATACCACTGGGCGTTCAAATCCGTGCACCCAAGACACACTAGGGCTGCTGGTCGACTCTTTAAACACCAAGATGCCGAACATCAAACATGCTGCTGCGCCAGATGACAAACTAGAGAATAGGAATAAGATTGGCAGAACTGGATTGTTTAGCATTGGGTAAGTCTTCAATGCAGACAATAAGAAGCCGGTGTATGCCGCAAGCACGATCGCTAAAAAGCCCAAGAACAACTCAATCGCGTTGTTGGCTTTCCCTGCTTTAATCAAGATGCCATCGGCAAAATCCAACAGTTTGCTCGGTAACTTCCCTTCACAAAAGCTGATGATTTGATGACGGAAGATAACGCCGATCCAAACAAACAGCACTAGCATGTACACTTGGAACAAGACAACGCCCATCGACATCACGGAAGTCGGGTTGTAGTAAATCATGATCTTCCAAAACTCAAGCGGTTTAGTTAAGTGGAAAATCAAAATCACTAAGCCAGAAATAATGCCAAATGGCGCTAGCCAAGCCATTGCTTTTATAATGCCATTGTTTGCGGGATCACCTTCAATCACTTTGCGTTTTAAATAGATAGAAATCATCACCGCACCTGCTGACATCCCAGCAAGGAATAAGTAAATCGCAATAATCCAATCCCAGACTAACGAGTCAAAGTGGAATGCACTTTCGAAGCCGTTCATGATGACACCTCCCCTTTACTATGCGGAATTTTGTACAGTTTAGGCTGCGTACCTAAATGCGATTTATCGCGATAGACAACATGGCTTTCGATAGCTTTGCTCACCTCGCTAGCTGGGTCATTTAAATCACCAAAGATGAGTGCTTTTGTTGGGCAAGATTCCACGCAAGCTGGCTGCTTACCTTGCGCCAGGTTGGTATCGCGGCAGAAGTTGCATTTATCCGCAGAGTGATCGACTGGATTAAAGAAGCGCACTTGGTAAGGACAAGCAGCAAGGCAATAACCACATCCGACACATTTCTCTTTGTGTACATCCACAATGCCCGTCGCTTCATCTTTGTATGCTGCGCCTGTTGGGCACACATAGACACATGGTGGATTATCACAGTGCTGACAGGATTCGCGAGTAAACTGGTATTCCACATCTGGGAATTCGCCAATCGGTTCACTGCGATGAATTTTAAGTCGCGTCACGCCTTCAGGGACTTTATTTACTTCGCGACAAGCATCGGTACAAGCGGTACAGCCAATGCAGGCATTTTCATCATGAACCATACCCATGCGCTTCGCTTGTTCACTGTTGCTGGCATAAAGAGAGGAGCTAACAACGGAAGTGCCCGCAACGCCTGTAGTTAAAATCAACGCACCGCTGCTAGCTAAAAAGTTTCTTCTCGAACATTTCATGCTATCTCTCCTCTTCTTTAGCAAGTTCAGGTTCGACGGCAAATTCAGAGTGACAATCCACACACTGCTTAATCAGCTGTTTTCTGTCATAAGACAAAGCTTTGGTTTTTGCGGCATGAACATCATGACAGTTTGAACAAGTGAGATTCTTGGCGTGCACATCGTGCGTCCAATGCTTTTCTCTTAACTTAAGTGGCGCGTGACAATCCACACACTGGCTATTAGCTTTGAGAATCAAGCTTGGGTCAAGGGACACTTTGTCGTGCACCGCTTTCGATTGCGCAGCAGAAAACTTAATCACATCGGGTGCACCTTCACGGTGATCAGGGCCGATGTTGCTGTGACAGTTAGTGCAATTGAGCTGCTTACCTTGACTCAATAACGCTTGCGAATCATGCGATAGATTCAGAGTATCTTTAGCATCCTTATGACATTGAAGACATTTATAGTCTCGGTCACGGATCAACTCGACTTGATGACGCTCAGCTTGAGCACCTTCAACTGGCTCTGAAGAAGTCGCATGGGCGGCGGTGAAAAAACCATAGATGGCAAAGATGAAGAGAAATTTCAGCATTGTCTCTATGGTCAATTTTATATTGCCCATATTTTTCTTTCCTTAGCTCGATAATAATTGATAACTCTTATCAACTATTATTTGAGCAACAATTAATTTCCTCTGAAGATATTTTTACACCTTCAAATGACATCAATTCTTATTTTGGAAAGCCACAACGCTAAACCTGTATTTATAATACCTCTATAATTCCTAAGAGGTAGAATCACATGTTCAAAAAGCGACCTTAATCACCTTATTTTTAGAATGGTTATACCCATAACACGCTGTGATTAAAGGGGATTACAACATACCACTTTGGGGGTATATGAACTTAAACATGATTAAGATCACTAGCATAAATTGATCTAAAACAAGGCCAATTTCGGTCACTATTTCATCTATTCAATTCACTATTAATATTAACGATAGATCTCCGATTCTTATTTGGAATAGCTCCTCACAACGCTGCTAATAAAAACGAATATGGAGATAACACCGTGAGCATAAAACACTGGATGAGCGCACCTATCGCGGTTGCGACCTTATTCGCCAGCCAATTATTTTTGGTTGGTGCTCCTTTGGCGGCAGAGGATACTGGTCTCATAGAGCCTCGCAATGATACCTTTGAACAAAACCATCCTGACCAATATCACTCTTGGAAAGCCACATCGGAAAGCGAGCATATTGAAGATGCCTTAAGTGAAGACCCAAACATGGTGATCTTGTGGGCTGGTTATGGTTTTGCTAAAGACTACAACAAAGCGCGCGGTCACTTTTACGCGCTTGATGATGTGAGGCAAACCCTCAGAACTGGCGCACCAGCAGACGAAAACTCCGGGCCAATGCCGATGGCTTGTTGGAGTTGTAAAAGCCCAGATGTCGCCCGCGTAATTGAAGAGCGCGGTGAAGACGGCTATTTTGAAGGTAAATGGGCGCGCTTGGGCTCAGAAATCGTCAACCCTATCGGTTGTTCCGACTGTCACAGTACGGGTTCTGAAGCCTTCAAGAAAGGCGAACCCGCACTGGCACTGACTCGCCCATACGTCGAGCGTGCTTTTGACACCATCGGCAAAAATTTTGACCAACAATCTCGCTTAGATAAACAAGCGTCAGTCTGCGCTCAATGTCATGTCGAGTACTACTTCACAGGTCCGACTAAAGCAGTCAAATTCCCATGGGACATGGGGACCAACGTCGCTGATATGGAGAAATACTACGACGCGTTGAACTTTAAAGATTGGACGCACGCCGTTTCTAAAGCACCAATGCTTAAGGCGCAACACCCAGGTTTCGAAACTTGGAGAGCGGGTATTCATGGCAAAAACAAAGTGGTGTGTGTGGACTGTCACATGCCTAAAGTAACCAAAGAAGACGGTACGGTATACACTGACCACAAAGTGGGTAACCCGTTTGATCGTTTTGAAGACACCTGTGCGCAATGCCATACTCAAACCAAAGAGCAGCTACAAGGCATCGTTTCGACTCGCAAAGCGCAAGTACTAAACATGAAGCTAACCGCCGAGAAGCAAATTGTGGCAGCGCACTTTGAAGCTGGTGCAGCATGGGAAGCAGGGGCAACAGAAGAAGAGATGCAACCTATCCTACAAGATATTCGCCATGCACAATGGCGTTGGGACTACGCGATTGCTTCTCACGGTGTTCACATGCATGCTCCTGAGGTAGCACTTGAAGTACTCGGTACCGCAGTTGATCGCGCTGCTGACGCTCGTACTAAGTTAGTTCGTTTACTGGCAACAAAAGGTATTACTGACCCAGTTCAAATTCCAGATATCTCGACCAAAGCAAAAGCGCAACAAGCACTAGGTATGGATATGGAAAAGATGAACGCAGACAAGAAACACTTCCTAGAAACGGTGGCACCAGAATGGGATAAAGCAGCTGCTGAGCGCGAAGCAACGTACTGATCAGTATCGATTACACTAGGTTAAATGGATAAAACGAAGGGCGCACGTTGCGCCCTTTTTGTTTGATAGAAGGCAGAGGAAAACAGATTAGCGACGAGGAAGTCTCGGCCTAGGCTGAATATGTGGACGTGTTTTAGGCATCTGCACATTTGGGCGTGTAACTGGGCGCTGGATCTTCGTTTCCGGCAATGCTTTTCTTTGTTGAACCTTTTCTTTCACCGCTTTATCTTGTAAAGCCATAGGCTCGATGCGCTTGGGGCGGTTCTCCCACTTGGTTTGAATCTCCTGCTTTTGCTCGTCAGGCAGCGATTGCCAATGATCGTCAAGCTGTCGCTTCATGTTATCGATATTGGCGGACATATCATCGTCTTTCCAATCTTCGACTTTGTCTTTGATGGATTGCTGTTGCTCTTCATCCAAGCCATTCCACCATTCTTCTAGTTTCTCTTTGTATTCATCGTCGTTGTCGCAACAACCCGGATAGTAGTAAATCCAGTAGTCGTCATGATCGTACCACCAAGGGTCGTAATAACCGGAAGAGTAATAAACCGCAGATGAGGTGCCAGAATGTTCGGAAGAGCTACAACCCACTAACACGGAGCCGCACAGCACCACCAATATTCCGAACGCTTTATTCTTCATTCGTCCCCCCACCTTTCTTCTACTTATTAGAGTCTACTCCTACAACAGCTCTTTCGCTTTATTGATCGAGTTAATAATTTGTACTCGATCCAAGCTTGGATCGTTCGAGTCGAGCAATAGCACCCAAGTATCAATGGCTTCCTGAAAGCGGAATGACAAAAAATGATCATTGGCAATCAAAGACAAAGCCGCTTCATTGTGCGGTTCTATCTGCAAAGCTTGTTCTAGAAGCAAACTGACTTCTTGCGTCATTGATTGCTGGTGAATGTAGTATAAGGTCGTCGCTTTCGCAGCAAGTTGCGTGGCACCGACTGGCTCAGTCAGTTGGATGGCGTAATCAAAACAAATCAGCGCGCCATCCAGTTCTCCCTCTAGCAGGTAGCCCTGCCCTAACTGAAACCACAATTCTGCATTGTTTGGATCTTCACGCAATTGGTCTTGAATTTCCTGCATGATATCGCGAGCAGTCATCATTCGAGAGACTTCAGCTTGAATAGGTTGTGGAGGAGATTGACGCAACAATAAGAAGCTAGCGCTGGTTAACACTAATACCAAAGCACAAAAACCGAACCATTGTGCCGCTCTTACTCTTGAAGCGCTGAGCGATAATACGACGACGAATAATCCCATCAAAGTGATGGCAATGAAAAACCAAACGGACATAACGCGCTCCCTAGACAAACTGAGTATTAGTGTACTGGTTTAATGCTTGTATTGCGTTGATACAGGTACAAAAAAGCCGAGCAACTGAGGCTCGGCTTTTTACATTAGAATAGTAACGAAAGATTACTCTTCGTTACCTTCCTCTGCATCATCAGCGGCTGGCGCTTCTGGAGTATCTTGCTGCGTATTTTCGTCTGTTGACTCTAACGCTTCTGCTTCTTCACCAGCAGGCAGCTCTTCGTCATCAACTTCTTCAATACGTTGCAAACCAACAACAGATTCGTCTTCCGCAGTACGGATAAGCGTTACACCTTGCGTGTTACGACCAACCTGGCTAACTTCACCCACACGAGTACGTACTAGTGTACCAGCGTCGGTGATCATCATCATTTCATCACCTTCAACAACCTGGATAGCACCAACTACCGGGCCGTTTCGCTCAGAAACTTTGATAGAAACGACACCTTGAGTGCCTCGACCTTTTGTCGGGTACTCGCTCAGCGCTGTACGTTTACCATAACCGTTTTCTGTAACCGTTAGGATGTCGCCTTCGTGCGAAGGAACGATAAGTGATACAACTTGGTCATTTTCAGCCAGTTTCATACCACGAACACCAGAGGCAGTACGACCCATAGGACGAACACCTTTAAACTTGATCTCTGGCTGACCATTCTCATCAAGAACTGGCTTACCATTTTCGTCAAGTACTGGAATTTCTTCTGCTTCTTTAAAGCGAACCACTTTACCCGCTTTAGAGAACAGCATGATTTCGTTTTCGCCGTTAGTGATATCCACACCGATTAACGAATCGTCTTCACGTAGGTTTACCGCAATCAGGCCATTTGAACGAACATTTGCAAATTGGTTCAACGGCGTTTTCTTAACCGTACCGTCACCTGTTGCCATGAAGATGAATTTGTCTTCAGAGAATTCATCAACACGCAGAATCGCGGTAATGCGCTCACCTTCTTCTAGTGGAAGGATGTTCACAATTGGCTTACCACGAGCAGTGCGGCTCGCTAGAGGCAATTGGTAAACTTTCAGACGGTATGTTTTACCGCGAGTAGAGAAACACAAGATGTTATCGTGGGTATTCGCCACTAGAAGACGCTCGATATGGTCTTCATCTTTCATCTTGGTTGCACTCTTACCTTTACCACCACGGCGCTGTGACTCGTAGTCGCTCAGTACTTGGTACTTAACGTAACCACCGTGCGATAGAGTAACCACAACGTCTTCACGTGCGATCAGCTCTTCCATGTCGATATCATGGCTCGCAGCTGTGATTTCTGTACGACGAGCATCACCAAAACCATCACGAACCGCTTCAAGTTCTTCGCGGATCACTTCCATCAAACGCTCAGTGCTCGCAAGGATATGCATGAGTTCAGCGATTTCTTCTAGAAGTGTTTTGTATTCGCCAAGAATCTTCTCGTGTTCTAGACCTGTTAGTTTATGTAAACGTAGATCTAGGATAGCTTGTGCTTGTTGCTCAGTCAGGAAGTACTGACCATCACGAATACCGTATTCAGGCTCTAGCCATTCAGGGCGCGCAGCATCTGTACCAGCACGCTCTAGCATTGCTGAAACGTTGCCTAAATCCCAACCACGAGCGATAAGGCCCGCTTTTGCTTCAGCCGGTGTTGGCGCCTTACGGATAAGCTCAATGATTTCATCAATGTTGGCAAGCGCTAGCGCTAAACCTTCAAGGATGTGGGCACGTTCACGCGCTTTACGTAGTTCGAAAATAGTACGACGAGTCACAACTTCACGACGGTGATCAACGAAGCACTTCAACATATCTTTCAGGTTGAATAGCTGTGGTTGGCCATTGTTTAGGGCCACCATGTTGATACCGAAAGTGGTTTGCAACTGAGTCTGAGCGTATAGGTTGTTTAGAACCACTTCGCCCACTGCGTCGCGCTTACATTCAATAACAATACGCATACCGTCTTTATCTGACTCGTCGCGTAGTGCACTGATGCCTTCAACTTTCTTATCTTTAACTAGCTCAGCGATCTTTTCGATCAAGCGAGCTTTGTTTACCTGGTACGGGATCTCAGTGACGATGATGGTTTCTTTACCATTCTTCTCCACTTCGATGTCCGCTTTCGAACGCATGTAGATTTTACCGCGACCTGTTTTGTACGCGTCTACAATGCCTTTACGACCACTGATCAGCGCCGCCGTTGGGAAATCAGGACCAGGAATGTAATCCATTAGTTCATCAATAGTGATTTCTTCATTATTGATGTATGCAAGACAGCCATCGATCACTTCGCCAAGGTTATGAGGCGGGATGTTGGTTGCCATACCTACTGCGATACCAGAAGCACCGTTAACCAATAGGTTTGGAATTTTAGTTGGAAGAACCGCTGGGATCTGCTCAGTACCGTCGTAGTTTGGTACGTAGTCTACGGTCTCTTTGTCTAGGTCAGCCAATAGTTCATGGGCAATTTTTGCCATTCGAACTTCGGTGTAACGCATTGCCGCAGCAGAGTCGCCATCGATAGAGCCAAAGTTACCTTGACCATCGACCAGCATGTAACGAAGCGAGAACGGTTGAGCCATACGTACGATTGTGTCGTACACAGCACTATCACCGTGTGGGTGATATTTACCGATTACGTCGCCGACAACACGGGCTGATTTTTTATATGGTTTGTTCCAATCGTTGCCTAGTACGTTCATCGCGAATAAAACGCGGCGGTGTACTGGTTTTAGGCCATCACGCACATCTGGAAGAGCACGACCCACGATGACTGACATCGCATAGTCTAGATATGAACCTCTAAGCTCATCTTCAATGTTTACGGGCGTGATCTCTTTAGCTAAATCGCTCATAGAGCCATTATCCCTCTATTATCTGATCGTAATTACGATACGTGTAAGGTGCAAAAATATAACACACAATTCATCACTTCGGCATCACTTTCCCTCTCCTTTTATCAGGTTGTGAGCTTGGTTATGAATCAAATGTCGAGAATTTGCACACTCATCCCATATCTTTCTGATTAGTGGTTATATTTCGGTCAACATTGAGCAAAATCGGACTCTGTACGTATAAAACCGAGGTGAAATCGTTAATCCCAATATATCCACACAACGTCAAAAATGCAGGTTTTAGAGTATTGTCACTGGCACTAGTTCAAGGGTGAACCGAAAATAATGCAAGCGTTTTCAAAGTTACAGAAACCTGTTGTTGCCGCGCCAGTGAGCTCTGTCATGTCTCTTCACTAAGCACATCGAGGTTGTTTGGTTATAAAACGTTGGAGTATACTGACGCCCTCTAAAGGACTCAGATTGAATGCAATAAAACCAATTATGACTAAAGCACAAAACGTCGACCCAAGTGAAATTAAGAAATTCGAGGACATGGCTTCTCGATGGTGGGATTTAGAAGGCGAGTTTAAGCCGCTTCATCAAATTAACCCACTTCGTTTGAACTATGTACTTGAAAAAGCAAATGGCTTGTTTGGCAAGCGTGCACTTGATGTCGGCTGTGGTGGTGGCATTCTTGCTGAAAGCATGGCGAAAGAAGGCGCTATTGTTACTGGACTTGATATGGGCAAAGAACCTTTAGAAGTCGCACGACTACATGCATTAGAAACCGGTACTCAACTGACCTACATTCAGAGCACAATAGAAGACCACGCTATAGAAAACGCAGGGACTTACGATGTCGTGACTTGTATGGAGATGCTTGAACACGTTCCAGATCCTCTCTCCGTTATCCGCTCTTGTGCTGCGCTAGTAAAACCTGGTGGTCACGTGTTTTTCTCAACCTTGAACCGAAACATCAAGTCATACTTGTTTGCTATTGTCGGTGCAGAGAAGCTTCTTAAGATTGTTCCTGAGGGGACTCACGAGCACGAGAAGTTTATCAAGCCTGCCGAAATGATGAAGATGATAGACCAAACAGACCTGACGGAAATGGGCATTACGGGGCTTCATTACAACCCTCTAAATGACAGCTACAAACTCGGTCGTAATGTAGATGTAAACTACATCGTTCATACTAAAAAATACTGAACGCTATTAAGTTAAAAAATGTGTTTTGTGATTGACATTTTTTGTAGAAAATGAATCGAAAGCGGTAGCACAAAGTTGCCGCTTTTTTTGTCTTTTTATGCCTAAAATTCGTGCTCTAGATTCCATTTTAACCAACCTATTTTTCGTAGATAAAAACGGCCAAAGATCAAGGAAAATATTTTTGCATGCGGTTATTTCTAAACCGATCTCAAAACCGTGCTTTTAACCATTCAAGTCTGCCCTTTTCTCATCGGTTAGTGTTCACTTACTGATTTTTTTCATTTTGTCAGTTATCCACAAGTCATCCCCGATCTGTACCTTGATAAATCAGTGTAATAGCACTATCTTGTAACCCGCAAACAAATGAACCCCTATATGTTGTGTTTAAGCGACAATATATAGATAGACTTTGATCACAAAGCCGCCGCAAGCTTTACTCATATTGCACATAAACAAACAAAAATACGGCTTTTATCAGTTTTCTTAGGGAAATAAAGCAGAATGAACCAACAACTTACCGTCACCAAGCGTGATGGCCGTAAAGAAAGTATCGATCTGGATAAAATCCACCGCGTTATCACTTGGGCTGCAGAAGGTCTAGATAATGTTTCGGTTTCTCAAGTAGAACTTCGCGCTCACATCCAGTTTTACGACGGCATCACAACGACAGATATTCACGAGACAATCATCAAGTCTGCGGCAGACCTGATCTCTGAAGAGACTCCGGATTACCAATACCTAGCTGCTCGCCTAGCGGTATTCCATCTGCGTAAAAAAGCGTATGGCCAATACGAGCCACCAACGCTTCATGATCACGTGTCTCGCCTCGTCGATATGGGTAAGTACGATCAACATATTCTAGAAGACTACACAAAAGCAGAACTCGACGAACTTGATGCGTACATCGACCATAAACGCGACCTAAACTTCTCATACGCGGCAGTTAAGCAGCTAGAGGGCAAGTACTTCGTACAAAACCGTGTAACGGGCCAAATTTACGAAAGTGCTCAGTTCTTATATATCCTTGTAGCAGCGTGCCTATTTGCGAAATATCCAAAAGCAACGCGTCTTGATTACATCAAGCGTTTCTACGATGCGACATCGACATTTAAGATTTCTCTACCTACGCCAATTATGTCTGGCGTGCGTACCCCTA
This sequence comes from Vibrio antiquarius, assembly GCF_000024825.1. NCBI lineage: Bacteria > Pseudomonadati > Pseudomonadota > Gammaproteobacteria > Vibrionales > Vibrionaceae > Vibrio > Vibrio antiquarius. Next base: position 1,679,086 of record NC_013456.1, on the reverse strand, counting down.
CTCGCCAGTTCAGCTCATGTGTTCTGATTGAGTGTGGCGACAGTCTTGATTCTATCAACGCAACAGCAAGCTCGATTGTTCGTTACGTATCTCAGCGCGCTGGTATTGGTATCAACGCTGGTCGTATCCGTGCATTAGGTTCAGAGATTCGCGGTGGTGAAGCATTCCACACTGGCTGTATCCCGTTCTACAAATACTTCCAAACCGCAGTAAAATGTTGTTCGCAAGGTGGTGTTCGTGGTGGCGCAGCGACTGTATTCTACCCAATGTGGCACGGCGAAGCTCGCTCTCTAATGGTGCTTAAAAACAACCGTGGTGTTGAAGAGAACCGTGTTCGTCACATGGACTACGGTGTTCAGTTAAACAAACTGATGTACCAACGTTTAGTTGAGGGTGGCAACATCACACTATTCTCACCTTCAGACGTACCGGGTCTATACGACGCATTCTTCGAAAACCAAGAAGAGTTTGAGCGTCTATACGTGAAGTACGAGAACGATCCTTCAATCAAGAAAGAAACGGTTAAAGCGATTGAAATGTTCACTCTGCTAATGCAAGAGCGTGCATCAACAGGTCGTATCTACATTCAGAACGTGGACCACTGTAATACTCACAGCCCATTTGATTCTGAAGTAGCGCCAGTTCGTCAATCGAACCTATGTCTAGAAATCGCACTGCCAACGAAGCCATTAACTAACGTTGAAGATGACTCGGGCGAGATCGCACTATGTACGCTTTCTGCCTTCAACCTTGGTGCTATCAAGTCTCTAGATGATTTCGAAGAGCTATCTGATCTTGTTGTTCGTGCGCTAGATGCACTGCTTGATTATCAAGATTACCCTCTACCAGCGGCATACAAATCGACGATGAACCGTCGTACGCTAGGTGTTGGTGTGATCAACTTCGCTTATTACTTAGCGAAACATGGCGTGAAATACTCTGACGGTAGCGCAAATGGCCTGACTCACCGTACGTTCGAAGCAATGCAGTACTACCTACTAAAAGCATCGGTAGAACTGGCGAAAGAGCAAGGCAAGTGCCCTTCATTCGACGAAACGAACTACGCGAAAGGCTTACTGCCGATTGATACGTACAAGAAAGATATCGACCTAATTTGTGACGAAGCGCTGCACTACGACTGGGACAGCCTACGTAAAGAAATTATGGAGCACGGCCTACGTAACTCAACACTGACTGCGCTAATGCCTTCTGAGACCTCTTCTCAGATTTCAAACGCCACTAACGGTATTGAGCCACCACGTGGTTATGTTTCAGTAAAAGCTTCGAAAGACGGTATTCTGAAGCAAGTTGTACCTGAGTTCACTGAACTTAAAGACAACTATGAACTGCTTTGGAACATCGGTTCGAACGACGGTTACCTACATCTTGTGGGTATTATGCAGAAGTTTGTTGACCAAGCTATCTCTGCTAATACTAACTACGATCCGTCACGTTACGAGACTGGCAAGGTACCAATGAAGAAACTACTTCAAGACCTGCTAACAGCGTACAAGTTTGGTGTGAAAACGCTTTACTACCATAACACTCGTGATGGCGCAAAAGATGAACAGAAAGACGCTGTTCAACCACAAGATGACGATTGTGCTGGCGGCGGTTGTAAGATTTAATCTACCCGCACCTAACACTCCGTAAAGACAGACTATCGATAACCTCCCCTTATGGGAGGTTTAAAAGGAATTGAGGCATTATGGCTTACAGTACTTTTAACCAAAAAAAGAATGACCAATTGAAGGAACCAATGTTCCTAGGTCAATCAGTAAACGTTGCACGCTACGACCAACAAAAGTTTGAGATTTTCGAAAAGCTTATCGAGAAACAACTTTCTTTCTTCTGGCGTCCAGAAGAAGTAGACGTATCTAGCGACCGTATCGATTACAACAAACTGCCAGATCACGAGAAGCACATCTTCATCTCTAACTTGAAGTACCAAACGCTTCTAGACTCTATCCAAGGTCGTAGCCCTAACGTGGCACTGCTGCCGCTTGTGTCTCTGCCGGAACTAGAGACTTGGATTGAGACTTGGTCTTTCTCTGAAACGATTCACTCTCGTTCTTACACGCACATTATTCGTAACATCGTGAACGACCCTGCTGTGGTATTTGATGATATCGTTGAGAACGAGCACATCCTGAAGCGTGCAAAAGACATCGCGCACTACTACGACGATTTGATTCAAGCGACGAATGATTACCATCGCTACGGTGAAGGTGAGCATGTCCTTAACGGTGAAACAGTTAAGGTTAGTCTGTACGACCTTAAGAAGAAACTGTACATCTGTCTGATGTCTGTGAACGCTCTAGAAGCGATTCGTTTTTACGTAAGTTTCGCATGTTCTTTCGCTTTCGCAGAACGCGAACTAATGGAAGGTAACGCGAAAATCATCAAACTGATTGCACGTGATGAAGCGCTTCACCTGAACGGTACGCAACACATGATCAACCTGCTACGTAACGGTCAGGATGATTTCACTTTCATGCAAATCGCAGAAGAAGCAAAACAAGACTGTTTTGACCTATTCAAAGAAGCGGCTGAGCAAGAAAAAGAGTGGGCAGAGTATCTATTCAAAGATGGCTCTATGATCGGTCTAAACAAAGACATCCTAAGCCAATATGTTGAATACATCACCAACATCCGTATGCAAGCAGTAGGTCTACCTGCAGCTTATCCAGAAGCAACAACCAACCCAATCCCGTGGATTAACGCTTGGTTGTCTTCAGATAACGTTCAAGTTGCACCTCAAGAAGCGGAAATTTCTTCTTACCTTGTGGGTCAAATTGACAATGAAGTTCGCGCAGACGACTTCGAAGGATTCGAGCTGTAATGGCAACACTCAAAATCAACAAACTCATCAGTATTGAATCCAACCCTTCCAATACAATTTTGGAAACAATGGAGCAAGCTGGCTTATTACCAGAATACAACTGTCGTGATGGGCACTGTGGCGCTTGTCGCTGCAAGTTGGAATCTGGTGAAGTGGAGTATGTTGGTTTTGCCATGGCTTACACGCAAAGTGATGAGATATTACCTTGTATCTGTAAAGCAAAATCGGATTTGTCACTCAGTGGCGTTAACTATGCGATGAAAGAAAAGCAGCGCGCATAACGTGACTCGACGGTATAAAACGCAAAAGCCAAGGTGATTACCTTGGCTTTTTTGTATCTACGTGTTTTATCTCTCAGGCTGTTATAGGTCTCTGGTTATAAAGCACTACCTGGGAGATGCATCTCTTTAACTTTCTCTAAAAATGCATAATGTGCAAACATCGGTTTACGTTCTAGGTAACGACGCAACAAGTCTAGTGCTGCCGTGCTGATCACTTTAACTTGATCATTGCGCTGATACTTTTTCGAGAGTTTATATAACGCTCCCCACTCGCCTGAAGGTGTCGATAAAGCGACGGAAAAAACACCCTCTTCAATATCGCCAGTGACGAGTGATAAATCCGTCCCACACTTCTCTCGCGTCGCTCCTGCCAGAGCAAACGTTTCTGCTAATGGGTCTCCGCTGTTGCTCATCGCTTGAGTCTGGCTTGGTAGTACCCAACCATGTCCAAGTTGCCTTTCAGCGTTTTCATCACTATTTAACCAATAAGTTAAGTATCCACCACTGCTTTTTTCGGAAACCGACACGGTTAACTCTTTATCCACCAACAGCTGGCCGACATTTTCAACCATAGGTAAATCAATACTAACGGTATTGCTTTCAAGATGCTTATTGATCATCTGTACCAACTTCAAACGCTGTTCAAGCTGGTCAGAAGGGCCAAAGAGTTTCACTTCAATAAAAGGTAAGTAAGAGCGATAACCAAGCTCATACCCTTGAGGAAGTTTTAGCTGATCAAGCTTGTCCGAGATGCCGGATTCGGAAAGGCCAAACGTATAGATTCGACTACAACATGAACCTTGCACCTCTGGAAAAGCTCTTCTCAGATCAGGCAAAATTTGCGTCTCTGCCATAAGCTTAAATTCACTTGGCACACCCGGCGTAAAATAAAAAATGGCATCATTAATCAGCATCTTGAAACCACAGGCCGTGCCTATCGGGTTATCCAGAATCTCAGCCGTTTCTGGTAGCATGGCTTGTTTTAAATTACTGTCTGGCATTGGGATGCCACGTCGAGCATACAAACTTTCTAGATGCTGCAACCACTCTTTGAAAAGCACGAGTTTACACTCAGCAGCTCTCGCTGCGGCGGCCGCACTCATATCATCGGTCGTTGGCCCTAAACCACCATTCACGATCACCACGTCATTGTTGAAGCTCAACATTAAAAATTCTTCAACCAAGCTCGACAGGCTATCACCAACCGTTGAGCGCTTTGTTAAGCCAAATCCATGTTGATAAAACAGGCTAGATAACCATGCCGCATTAGTATCAACAATATCACCGTGGAGCACTTCCTCACCGGTACTAAGCATTGCTATTTTCACAACTGACTCCTGAACATAAGCACAATCCTATTATTCGTTATAGTGCTTATTTTTCTTTTTATTTGGACGAATCTCGACGAGATATATTGGGACTAAATAAGGATCAAGTATTTAAATGGTTGATGTTTTGAGGGATAATTGCGAGCCCGATCATCACACCATCAACTCGGAGACCTTTGTGTCAAAATCATCCATGTTCAAGAAAACTCTAACTGGCCTTTGCTTGACTTCGTCAGCGCTTGCGCACGCAAGTCAGTACGATATGACCAGTCATACGGAGTTTTCTTACACACCTGATTGCGTGTCAGGTTACTGCGAAACGACGACTCTGTACACCTTCGAGTCTCAAAATCGCGGTCTTATGTTTGAACAGAATAATGATGATTCATTAAATCTTGATGCAGGGCTTCAGCCTAAACATCTCATTATCCCTCAAGATAAAGACTGGGATTACCTCATGGGTCAAACCTACACCATTCTTGGCCTGAGTATCGCAACCGTTGGTATGATGACTTTCCTTCCAGAAAGTATCACTAAGTGGGACGAAGAAGACCGAGACATGAGTAAGCTGGGTCAAAAATGGAAAGATAATGTCTCTGACGGGCCTGTTTGGGATCGTGATGAACATGTCCTCAACTACATCATGCACCCTTATTTTGGCGGCGTTTACTACACAGCCGCACGCCATGCTGGCTATAACGAGTTTCAGTCATTCTTGTACTCCGCAACCATGTCAACGTTCTTTTGGGAGTACGGAGTAGAGGCATTTGCAGAAGTGCCATCTTGGCAGGATATTTTTATCACACCATTCTTTGGTGCTGTGGTTGGCGAAATGATGCTCACTGCTGAGCAAGATATTGTAGCAAACGGCGGCGAAGTCATGGGCTCTGAAACCGTCGGTGATGTATCACTCTTCTTCCTAAACCCTGTTGGGCATATCCATTATTGGGTAACCGATGCATGGGGCGGTAGTGCAGAATTACAATTTAATTCATCACCTTGGTTTGGTAATCAAGACGTCGCAAAATTCGCAATGGACGCAGGCGCCAACTACGACAGCCAATTTTACGGTGTCGAACTAAAAGTAACATTTTAGCCTTGACTTGAGTTGATACTCAGTAGAAAAGCAGCCTTATGATGGCTGCTTTTTTGTGCCCTAAACATCGTTTTAATTATTTGCTTCACGAATTAGTGTCAAAAATTGACTTTCATCAAACATAACCCTCTCCTAGCACCTACACTAAATAAAAGGATTTATTCCAATAACTTAAGTAGCACGTTTATTCGTACTGCGTCCAAACCTTATTCCAGGAGGGGACATTATGAACACCGTATTTATTGTTAACTTTGTCGGACAAGCGTCACCCGCAACTATCAAAGAACTCGCAGCAATTACTCATGAAAATGGCGGTAAATGGCTGATAAGCAAAGTAAACTTTATTGAAGATCAAGTTGCAGGTGTCATCAAAGTAGAGCTTCCAAGAGAAAATGCCGACATCGTTAAAGAGGCGTTCTCTTCATGTCAAACTCTTGTGGTTAGGTTCATTGACTCGGATCCTCACTCGCATCGTGAAGACACCATCTTTCAGCTTCGCTTAGATGCCAACGATAGAGCAGGTATTGTGAATGAAATTACTCACGTTCTCGATAATCAAGGCATTTCAATTCTAGATATGGATTGCCAACGCGTATTCATTGCAGGCGGCGGTGGGGTAAGCTCCAGCTTATTCAGCGCAAAAATGGCGATTAAATTGCCTAGCGAGCTAGAGATTGAGGACGTGGCTAATGAGTTAGAATCTCTGAGTGAAGACACTCGTGTAATTGTAGAAAGCTAACTGCATACCTTTAACGCTTCCCCAATAAAAAAGAGCAGCAATTCAGCTGCTCTTTGTCGTTCTAATACTCAATACGTTTTATTTCACTGACCACTGAGATAGTGAACGTTTGAAATCAGAGTAGTCAAACTCATTCAGTTTTTGAATGTCACCATTCGAGCGTTCACAGTAAACCGAAGGCATACGTAGACCGTTGAACCAGTTCAGTTTCACCATGGTGTAACCTGCACTATCTAGAATGTGCAGACGCTGTCCGATCTCGAGAGGCTGTTCGAAGTTCGCCACGCAAAACTGGTCACCAGCTAAACAAGAGCACGATCCAATCACGTATTCATGTTCACCGTTTTCAGATGCTTCAAGAATGGACGCTGGCTCGTTGTAGATAAGCGTATCCAAACGGTGAGCTTCTGTTGCTGAATCGACAATCGCCGTCTTCTTCACGTTCTCCACAATATCAACCACTGTTACAACAAGATCGGTTGTCTTAGTGATGATCGCTTCACCCGGCTCTAGATACATTTGTACGCCGTGTTTCTCTGAGAATGCTTTAAGCGCTAAACCCAACTTCTCGATGTCGTACCCCGGCCATGTGAAGAAAACGCCGCCACCCATGCTTACCCAGTCCAGCTTATCTAGGTACTCGCCAAACTGCTCTGAAATAGCATCGAGTAAGCCGATAAACGCATCCACGTCTTTGTTCTCACAGTTCATGTGGAACATTACGCCATCAATACCATCAAAAATTTCCGGTTTGATGTGATCAGCCTGAACACCAAGACGAGAGAATTGACGAGCTGGGTTTGCTAAGTCTTGCCCTGCGTAGCTCACACCTGGGTTTAGTCGCAAGCCAATCGATGCTTTACCTTCGACAATATGACGATAAGCCGCTAGCTGTGACTGAGAGTTAAAGATCATCTTGTCACAGATGTCCGCCACGTCGCGAACGTCATCTTCGCTGTAACCCACACTGTATGCGTGTGTCTCACCACCGAACGTTTCGTAGCCAAGCTTCACTTCAAACGGGCCAGAGCTGGTTGTTCCGTCTAGGTAAGGCTTGATGATGTCGAATACACCCCATGTTGAGAAGCACTTCAGTGCTAATACAAGCTTCACACCAGAGATGTCTTTTAGCTGTTTTGCTTTCTCTAGGTTCTCAATCAGCTTGTCTTCATTAATCATGAAGTATGGCGTTTTTAGTTCGTTTTGTTGCATTTTGATACCTTACGTCCCTTCGCCTTAGCAAAGGCACTATAAAATCGAACAAAGCCGACGCAAGTGCATCGGCTTAAACGTACAAATAAGAGTCGCTAGATTCTTACTTCAATTTATGGATAACAGGTTGTCCTGGCTCCAGTTCTTGAACATGCCAATCTAGACCAATCGATGGCATGGTTTCTAGGAATGGGTCTGGATCTAGCTGCTCCATGTTGAACACGCCTTTGTCTGCCCACTTACCACGGAAAAACTGCAAAGCCGCGGTGATCGCAGGTACGCCAGTGGTGTATGAGATAGCTTGGTGTTCAACATCTTCGTATGCAACTTCGTGATCTGCGTTGTTGTAGATGAACACACTGCGCTCTTTACCGTCTTTCTTACCTTGAACCCAAGTACCGATACACGTTAGGCCAGTGTAACCAGGAGCTAGTGATGTTGGATCTGGCAGCAACGCTTTAAGCACGTGCAAAGGTTGAACAACCGTGCCGTCGTGCAGTGTTAGTGGATCTGGGCTGAGTAGACCGATGTCACGCATTACATTGAAGTAATTTAGGTAACGATCACCAAAGCCCATCCAGAATTCGATACGTTTCGCCGGGATGAACTCTTGCATAGATCGAACTTCGTCGTGCGCCATTGAGTACACTTTATGTGAACCACAGTTCGGGAATTCAAACTCAAGCATACGTGAGTGACAAGGTACTTGTTTCCACTCGCCGTTTTCCCAGTAGAAGGAATCACCTTGAATCTCAAGCATGTTCGTTTCTGGATCAAAGTTAGTTGCGAACTTCTTGCCGTGGTCGCCTGCGTTGACATCCATTACGTCGATAGTATCGATTTCATCGAACAGATGCTTCACTGCGTATGCGGCAAACACCGATACTACGCCCGGATCGAAACCGGCACCAAGAATACCTGTGATACCCGCCTCTTCAAACTTCTCACGGTAGCCCCACTGCCAATCGTAAGCTTGAGGTACTTGTTGGCCTTCAGAACACAAATCAACCGCAACAGATGTATCAAGGTATGACACTTTAGCTTGGTAACATGCTTCCATAATAGACATGTTCACCCAAGGAGGACCCGCGTTGATCACTAAGTCAGGCTGCACTTCTTTAATTAAAGCAACTAAAGAATCTACGTCGTCCGCGTTTACCGCACGAGCTTCTAGTTTCTTAGTTGAATCTTTCAGATTGTTTTTCTTCTGAATCGATTCGATGATTTTCTCACACTTACCTACGGTACGTGATGCGATTGTGATATCACCCAGAACGTCGTTGTTTTGTGCTGCTTTATGTGCAACTACCCAGCCAACGCCGCCTGCACCAATCTGTAGAATTGCCATAGTTTTCCGTTACCTTTGTTAAACTAGCTCTGCCGCTAGCGTATTGATTTTTGAGAGCAAAGATTCAAAGTCCGCCGTCGTCAGACACGGGTTCAAAATCGTAAATTTCAATGCAGTTTTACCGTCGACAATGGTTTCACCCAATATCGCGATACCGCGTGTTAACGCTTCTAAGCGCAACGTTTTATTCAGTTCATCAAGATCCGCTGATTCATGTGTCGCGCGGAACAGAACCGTAGATAGCGATGGTTCAGCCAACAACTCAAAGTGTTTGTTATCTCGAATCATGTCCGCAACTTCAAGCGTCTGATCAAGCAAATGATCGTACATATCGCCTAGGGCTTTTGGCCCCACGCTTTGCATCGTCATAAACACTTTTAGCGCATCAAAACGCTTAGTTGTAGCAATAGACTTATCCACCAAGTTCGGTAGTTCGTCGTGCTCGCGGTTCAAATAGTCTGCATGATGAAGCAGGAACTTAAAGTTAGACTTGTCATTCACCAACAGCGCACCACAACTGATGGTTTGGTAAAACAACTTGTGGAAGTCTACGCTGATGGAGTGTGCACGCTCACAACCTTTCAGACGGGCTTTTTGGCTACTTAGAATCAGAGCTCCCCCGTATGCACCGTCGACGTGCATCCACATGTCATGTTTCGCTGCCATATCGGCGATAAAGTCTAGGTCATCAATAGCGCCGTGATCCGTAGTACCCGCTGTGCCGACAATTGCAAATGGGATCAAACCTTCTGCTTTTGCCTGATTTAGAACTTCGTCTAACTTAGTGACATCCATAGTTCCATCGGCATTAGCATCGACGGTCATGACCGCTTTTTCACCCAATCCCATCCAAGACGCTGATTTTTGAACCGTGAAGTGGGATTTTTTCGAACACACTATACGCAGCTTGTCTGCGTATTCAGGAAGGCCAAGCTTTTGAATTGAGTGTGCACTGAGTTTGTCAGCAATCCAATCACGCGCAAGCATCAAACCCATTTGATTACTTTGCGTGCCGCCGCTCGTGAAGATACCGTCCGCTTTTCCACCTAACTCGTATTTATCGCATAGCCAGTTCACAACTTTCTGTTCAACATAAGTCGCTGATGAAGCTTGATCCCATGAGTCCATTGATTGGTTCAAAGCCGCAATCATTGCCTCTGCGGCAATAGCAGGCATCAACGGTGGAGTATGAAGGTGAGCGATACAATCTGGATGTTGAGTAAAAATCGCGTTTTTCGCGACCAACTCGGCTGCATCATCAATAACCGTTTTGAGAGGCGCATTTTTATTGTCAAGATCAACAGCATGGATCGCTGCTTCCAATGCTTTTGGATCCATACCTGAGTATGGTGCAGCAACCTGTTCAAACACTGATTTCATTGCTGTCGTAGTGTGATTCATCACCGAAGCAAACTCATTGCTGCCCAACTCTCCAGTGTGGATGAAATGCTTCTTCCATTCATCTTGTGGCTGAGTTTCGATGTGACTACCGCCGGCGGCTAAAATCGCGTCTTCAAATACACGTAAAGCAAAGTCGATTTGCTCAAACGAGATGATAAGAGGAGGAAGGAAGCGAATTACTGCGCCTTCACGTCCGCCTTTCTCAACGATCAAGCCACGCTCAAGTGCTGCGCGTTGAATGGAAAGAGTGAGTTCACTATCCGCTTGAGGTTCGCCAAATTTATTGAGCTCACCGTTTGGATTTTTAATCTCCACACCAAGCATCAAGCCTTTGCCACGTACTTCTGCGATACAGTTCACGCGCTTTTGAATGCTTTCAAGACCATAGCGCAAATACTGGCCCGCAATATTGGCGTGCTCAACCAGATTGTCACGCTGGATGATTTCTAATGCTTTCGCACCAGAGACCATGGCTAACTGATTGCCACGAAACGTACCTGTGTGTTCGCCCGGCTTCCAAGTATCATGCTGCTTGTTGATAACCAATAGCGACATTGGTAAGCCACCGCCAATAGCTTTTGATAAACACAGGATATCTGGAACAATTCCCGACTCTTCAAATGCGAAATTGTAGCCAGTTTTACCAACACCACACTGGATCTCATCGAAGATTAGTAAGATACCGTGTTCATCACAAATACGACGTAACTCTCGCAGCCAGAATGCTGGCGCAGGAACAACACCACCCTCACCTTGCACTGGCTCAACGATGATCGCAGCAGGCTTCATAATGCCCGATTCATCATCGTTTAAAAGACGATCGATATAGCGAATACTTGCTTTCGCACCTTCATCACCGCCAAGCCCAAATGGACAACGCAGATTGTATGGGAAAGGCATAAAGTGCACGTCTGACATTAAACCAGTTCGACGCGCTTTCGTACCTAGGTTGCCCATCATTCCCATTGTGCCGTTAGTCATACCATGATATGCGCCACGAAAAGCAAACATGGTGTTGCGACCAGTAGTCTGCTTCGCGAGCTTGATCGCGGCTTCAACTGCATCGGCTCCAGACGGACCACAAAATTGGATAACGCTGTTCTCACTTAACTCTTGAGGAAGAAAAGATTTAACAGATTGAATAAACGTCGTTTTTGCTGATGTTGCAATATCTAGCGTCTGATATGGCAGACCCGAATCTAATTGCTCTTTCAGAGCTTGGTTTATTTCAGGATGGTTATACCCCAAAGCTAGCGTGCCCGCCCCCGCAAGGCAGTCTAAAAAGATCTGTCCACGTGTATCTTCAACCAAGCAACCAAAAGCTTGTTTGATTGCGATTGGCAAGCGACGTGGATAAGAACGCACTTCAGATTCATGCTCAGCCTGATCAATCAATACTTGATCTGGCGTTAAGTCATACGTTCCCTCAACGATAGGAACCTGAGACGAAAAAATGTTTGCGATATTGCTATCGACTTCAAAGGCAGTGCTCATACTACATAATCCCTTGAATTATAATAATTCTATATCCTGTATTAATAATCATTGGAATGAAGTTACAGGAGGTGTGTATACCCCTCCGCATTTGTCAGTGCAAAATGACAAATACAGATCATCTGCCACGATATTCGTGACTTTATATGTAAAAGGGATTAATCAAGGTTCTGTAATGCACCCGTTTTGTAAAACAGGACATTTCGGCAGTATGAAGCTGATTAGTGTGTGTTTATTCAAAGGTTTCAATGTTGGGTTTCCCATTAATATGCCGCTTTTACAGCATTAGTATCCCGTCTATCGACAAAAGGCTTTGCCGATACCTACCCTACGCAGTGTCACAATCAGCTTGAATGGTCACTACGCGTATCCCCCAGAGATCAAACGTTGTTAATTACGCTCCGAGATTGCGCGCGAATTTATCACAAAATAAAATCTTCTGGCAACGATTTTTCATATTAGTAACAGTGACGCAAATCACAACAAAGTTCCCCCTAGTGATATTTGTACATTCATACTCATCTACAACGCTTTTCTTCTTTTCTCAAATACCTGTTATTTAAACAAATATCCTTACAATATCAGCGCCATGAACCAAAACGGTTTATGAACATACCCATCTTTAATCGTAGAACATTATTTTCAGTATCCAAGGCATTTAACAGAGCTAGTATTTACGTTACTGCTCAGCCTAAATCGATGAGTCTTTATTCACAGAACTTTGATTGACTAAACTTAAACTAGTCGGATAGGTATGGCCATGAAGTGACGTTGCTATGGCTAAAATTAACAAGGAGTTAAGTTAGTAAGCTGAAGGAGCTCAGTGCTTAAAGAAATACATCGCGAAGAAGAAATTTAAGATTTTAAGAAATACAAAAAAGGCCCAGCATTTTGATGCTGGGCCTTAAACCTGGAGCGACACACGAGGTTCGAACTCGTGACCTCAACCTTGGCAAGGTTGCGCTCTACCAACTGAGCTAGTGTCGCATTTAATATGAGATGGTGCCCCGGGCCGGACTTGAACCGGCACAACGCGAACGTCGAGGGATTTTAAATCCCTTGTGTCTACCAATTCCACCACCAGGGCACACAAATATTCTTTGTGATGCCTTTACAGAAAAGTAAAACACCATCTGATACCGCTAACGCCATATCAATAAAATTTGGAGCGACACACGAGGTTCGAACTCGTGACCTCAACCTTGGCAAGGTTGCGCTCTACCAACTGAGCTAGTGTCGCATTTATTCTCGAAAGCTATTCACTCTCAAAAGAATAATGGAGGCGCCTCCCGGAGTCGAACCGAGGTCCACGGATTTGCAATCCGCTGCATAGCCACTCTGCCAAGGCGCCTCATCTGTGAATAAAGCTAAGCTTTTTTCACCACCCTACTGAGCTGTGCTCTCTTGGGTACGGGATGCATTCTACGGATTCGAGCGATCGAGTCAATACTATTTTTATTTTTTTAAATCGTTTGACTAGAATTTGTGCGAAAGACTGTAGATTGCTTAGTTTTAATACTAAAAATCGCTTAAATACACTTGTTTATCATAAAACTTTGGCTACGCCTTACACTGATGGCCGTGCGTTACGTGTATTGAAGCGTTAATAATCAGGAGGCTCGCTTCTCTGAGACTCTCCAAGGGCGAAAACAAGACTTAGATCACATATGGAACTCTATCGAAGCAAAAGCCCCAGATACAAATTTCAAGCATGACCTTTAGCAAGCATTGAAAAACGTGAGAAGCAAAGAAATGCTGTAGATTATCTTAGATACAAAAAAGCAGGCTATTAAGCCTGCTTTCTAATATCAGAATTTAATGATGCTCTTCATTCAACAGATCGTCTTTCGCAGCTGCTAAATATTGAATCATTGACCAGTACGTCAAGAAAGTTGCCACATACAAGGCTGCAAAGCCTAGCCAAACCATCCATTCATCGTAACGCCATATCAACACCCATAAGGCGAACATTTGCGAAACAGTTTTTACTTTGCCAACCCAAGATACCGCAACACTCGCTCGCTTACCGATTTCAGCCATCCATTCTCGCAATGCTGAGATAATGATTTCTCGCGCAATCATCGTTACCGCAGGAATGGTCACCCAAATTGAATGATAATGTTCCGTGATTAAAATCAATGCCGTTGCCACTAGCACTTTATCAGCGACAGGATCAATAAACGCGCCAAAACGAGAAGTTTGGCCAAGTTTACGGGCCAACATGCCGTCAAGCCAGTCAGTAAAACCCGCTACCCAAAACACCATTGCTGCTGCAAACGGTGCCCATGAATAAGGTAGATAAAAGACAACCACAAAAACAGGGATTAGGAACAGTCTAAGAAGAGACAGAATGTTCGGGATATTCAAACGCATTTTATTATTCTCTTACACATTGCGGCTTAATGTTGCGCGATTTTCCTTATTGTTTCAATGCTTGGAAAATAATTTCTGCTAAAGAGTGACTTATTCCCGGTACTTTGGCGATTTCTTCGACACTTGCACGTTTAAGTTCTTGTAACCCACCCATGTACTTGAGTAACGCCTGACGTCGTTTAGGGCCAATTCCCTCAATCCCTTCAAGTGCACTAGTACGTCTGGTTTTACCTCGCTTAGCACGATGCCCCGCTATAGCATGGTTATGGCTTTCATCACGAATATGTTGAATAAGGTGCAACGCAGAAGCATCGCTTGGTAAATGAAACTCGTCCCCATCGACTGTAATCAGCGTTTCTAAACCTGGTTTGCGAGTAACGCCTTTTGCAATACCAATCATGATAGGACGCTTTGGCCAATCCCCCCAGTACTGCGAAATGATGTCATGCGCACGATTTAACTGACCTTTACCACCATCGATAAAGATGATGTCGGGAATTTTCTCTACGTCCAATTGCTTCGAATAACGGCGCTCCAACGCTTGTCCCATTGCAGCGTAATCGTCACCACCGGTAATGCCAGTGATGTTATAGCGACGATACTCCTGCTTAACGGGGCCTTCATTGTTGAACACCACACACGATGCAATCGTACTTTCCCCCATGGTATGGGAGATATCAAAACACTCCATTCGAGCAATAGACTCCAACTTCAATGTTTCGCGAAGCGCATGAAAACGCTGATTAATCGTCATCTTGTGATTGATTTTGGTGGTAATCGCCGTTAGTGCATTCGTGTTCGAAAGCTTGAGATACCTTGCTCGAGAGCCAGTTGGCGAGGTATGGAAATGAACCTTACGACCTGCCACTTCACTTAACGCTTTCTGTATTGGCGCAATATCTTCTGCCAACTCTTGATTCAAAATAATACGAGAAGGAATCGTGCGCGCTTCGTTATGGCTCAAATAGTATTGAGTCAGAAAACTATCGAACACTTCCTGCTGGCTTGTATTTTGTGGGATTTTCGGAAAATGGCTACGGCTACCAAGCACTTTACCTTGGCGTATCATCAGGATATGAATACACGCAATACCATTCTCCTGAGCAAACCCTAGTACATCCATATCATCCATGCTGTCTTCTGAGACGTACTGCTGCTCTTGAACACGTCTAATCGCTTGGATTTGATCGCGAAATTTAGCGGCATCTTCAAAGCGCAATTGCTGACTGGCAACTTCCATTTTCTCGATCAGTTGTTTGAGTACTTGCTGGTCTTTGCCTTGCAAAAACATGCGCACAAAGCCAACCAACTCTGCGTATTCTTCATCAGAAATGATGGTATCAACGCATGGCCCTGCACAACGGCCAATTTGGTACATCAAACATGGGCGCGTTCGGTTGGAATAGACAGTGTCTTCACACTGGCGCACAGGAAATATCTTTTGCAGCAAATGCAATGTTTCTCTTACTGCACCAGAATCTGGGTAGGGGCCAAAATATTCACCTTTGCGCTTCTTGGCGCCACGGTGGATAGAAAGCCGTGGGTGTTTATGGCCGCTAATAAAGATATAAGGGTAAGACTTATCATCTCGCAGCAACACATTGTATTTCGGTAAATACTGCTTGATGTAGTTATGTTCTAAGATCAGCGCTTCTGTCTCAGTGTGAGTCACCGTGACGTCTATTTTGGCGATATTACTGACAAGCGCGCGAGTTTTCTCACTGTCTACTTTTTTTCGAAAGTAGCTTGAAAGGCGCTTTTTTAGGTCTTTGGCTTTACCTACATAGATGACAACAGCTTCGGCGTTGTACATTCTGTAAACGCCGGGCTGATGAGTTACTGTCTTGAGAAAGGAAGCCGAATCGAAGGGAGGATTCACGCTAAAGGGTCTCGGTGTCCAGCATTCCGTGGCGAATCGCTAAGTGAGTTAACTCAACGTCACCATTAATGTCCAATTTACTAAAGAGTCGGTAGCGATAGCTGTTGACTGTCTTTGGACTTAAATTAAGTTGCTCAGAAATATCCGTTACCTTTTGGCCTTTGGTGATCATAAGCATGATCTGCAATTCACGTTCGGATAAGTCTTTAAAAGGGTTCTCAGAGGCTGGAGAAAATTGACTCAATGCCATCTGCTGCGCAATCTCTGGTGAGATGTAACGCTGCCCACTATTAACTACACGAATCGCATTCACCATTTCATCAGGGCCAGCACCTTTGGTTAAATAACCAGACGCACCTGCCTGCATCACCTTGGTTGGAAACGGGTTTTCTGTATGAACGGTAAGTACGATGATTTTCACATCAGGATTCACGCGAAGAATTTTTTTAGTGGCTTCCAAGCCACCAATTCCTGGCATGTTCATGTCCATTAAAACGACGTCAGCATGATTACTGCGACACCATTTTACTGCATCTTCACCGCTGTCAGCTTCTCCTGCTACGTTCATTCCACGGACGTCTTCAATAATACGTCGTATCCCTGTGCGAACCAGCTCGTGATCATCTACAAGGAAAACATTTATCAAACTTGTATCTCCACACTTTGTATTGGTTCTGCACCCACATAACCATTATTTGTTAAATGTGGATATCAGTATGACTGCCTATATACTAACGTAATCGACAAAAAATTGCTTTCTATGAATATGTGCTGAAACGCAAACTTTAGCAAGAACTTATTCATAAACCACTCTATTATTTTAGAGCGTGATGAGCAGAACCGAAATCTAAGAAAAGACAATTAACAACATTAAGTACAATAAATCAAGTAACTAGGTTTCATATTGCCCAGAGAAACACGCTATAACTTAAAATGACACTGTCCCTCTTGCACCAGAGGCTAACTTGTAATCACTAATTCCAGCAAAAATTTGAACCGTTTTCTTTACTGGTTATTTTTACAGTTCTTAATGTTAAACTAGCGTTCTTCAAGTTTTCTAAGGTTTCTCACATTTGAATATCCAACAAGGCTTTCTGCTTACTCGACAGGCACGAGACATCAAAGGTCAAACTCAAATCGAGCTGTGGCTTTCGACAGAAGCAGGTCCTACTCAGTTAATTATTAATGGTGAGAAGCCAGTATTTTTCATCGCTCAGAAACACTCAGAGCAAGCAAAAACACTCGCGCGAGAAAAAAACATACCCGTCGACATCCGCCTTTTGGATCTCAAAACGTTTGAACATACGCCTCTTGCTGCCTGCTATACCAATGTAACCAGAGACGCTCTCACACTTAAAGACACATTCGCTCAAAAAGATATCACCACTTACGAAAGTGATATTCGCCTCGCCGATCGCTACCTCATGGAGCGTTTTATTAAAGGCAGTATTGAGTTTACAGGCAATGTGACTCGTACCAATGGCTACCAACGCGTCCAGAACGCAAAATGCCGTACGGGGCAATATGAGCCGAAGTTAAACGTTGTCTCGTTAGATCTAGAATGCTCTGAGAAAGGCATTCTTTACTCCATCGGATTAGACAGCGTCATGGATTCCCGCGTTATCATGATCGGAGAACCAGAACCTTCGGATACACCGATACAATGGGTCCAGGATGAAAAGGCGCTTCTAGAAGCACTCATCGATTGGTTTAAAAAATTCGACCCCGATGTCATTGTCGGTTGGAATGTCATTGATTTTGACTTTCGTCTGTTACACAAACGAGCAGAATGGCACAACATGAAACTCATGCTTGGCAGAGCAGACCAAGCCAGTTTTTTCAAAAGCTCATCTCAAAGCCAACAAGGGTTTATTTCCATTCCCGGGCGAGTTGTAATGGACGGTATCGATACGTTAAAAACGGCGACTTATCACTTTCGGTCTTGGTCATTAGAGTCTGTATCTCAAGAACTCTTGGGGGAAGGTAAAGAAATCCACAACGTTCATGACCGTATGGATGAGATCAATCGTATGTACCGCTCCGACAAACCATCGCTGGCTAAATATAACTTACAAGACTGCGTGTTGGTGAACAAGATTTTCAATCACACTCACCTGCTCGACTTTGCAATTGAACGCTCTCGCCTCACTGGTGTAGAACTGGATCGTGTCGGTGGCTCGGTAGCGGCATTCACTAATTTATACATGCCGCAAATACACCGCGCAGGCTATGTTGCCCCGAACCTACACCCAGAAAATTGGATTGCGAGCCCCGGCGGTTACGTGATGGACTCCATCCCTAACCTATATGATTCCGTTTTAGTGTTGGACTTTAAGAGTCTATACCCATCGATTATTCGCTCTTTCTTGATTGATCCTATGGGTTTGGTTGAGGGGTTATTACTCGATATTGGTAAAGAAGATGAGCAGGCAGTACCTGGCTTTCGCGGTGGTCAGTTCCATCGTACGAAACACTTTTTACCAGAAATGATTGAAAAGCTATGGGCAGCACGTGATGTTGCAAAGAAGAACAATGAAAAAGCTTTTTCTCAGGCAATCAAAATCATCATGAACTCCTTTTATGGCGTACTGGGCTCATCGGGATGTCGTTTCTTTGATACTCGGTTAGCTTCTAGTATTACCATGCGCGGACATGAAATCATGAAGCAAACTAAGGTGCTGATTGAGGAGCAAGGATATCAAGTGATTTACGGCGATACGGATTCCACATTCGTGTCGTTGAATCGACCATACAGTCAAGTAGAAGCTGACGCTGTTGGAAATCAATTAGTTGATTACATCAACTCTTGGTGGCAAGAACACCTGCGTTCTGAGTACAACCTAACATCTATGTTGGAAATCGAGTATGAAACCCATTATCGCAGATTCCTTATGCCAACGATTCGTGGCGCAGAAACTGGCTCGAAAAAGCGCTATGCGGGTTTAATCGGTGAAGGAAAGCAAGAACGGATTGTATTTAAAGGGTTAGAAAGTGCCCGTACTGACTGGACCTCGTTAGCACAGAAATTTCAAAATACACTCTATAGCATGATTTTCCATGGTGAAGATCCAAGCGACTATGTCCGAGAGATGGTTGAGAAAACTAACAACGGTGAATTTGATGAACAGTTGGTGTATCAAAAGCGACTGCGCAGAAAACTGCATGAGTATCAGAAGAACGTCCCGCCACAAGTGCGTGCAGCTCGTTTAGCGGATGAGATAAATGCCAAGCTTGGACGCCCATTACAGTATCAAAACAAAGGACGAATTGAATACATTATAACCGTGAACGGTCCTGAACCTTATGAGTACCTCAATAGCCCGATTGATTATCAACATTACATTGATAAACAACTCAAACCCGTTGCAGATGCGATTCTCCCTTTCATTGGGACGGATTTTGACAGGCTTTCAGCGCCTCAAATGGGGTTGTTTTAACCGATACGAAACTCTGTTTTCTGGTACTGTTTGACTAACCAATCACCAAACGCATCAATTAGCCCGATAACAGAACGCTTGGGAATACCCCGGCCAGAAAGTAAAATTTCTAGCCGCTCGATCTCAAGCTGCTTTTCAGGATGATAAGTTAAGAATACCTTGCCACATTGTATAGGGTCATCAAACCAACGTTTATCTCGATACATCACCAAAGAGTATGACGCTCTTAGTAACTTTTTAGCAATCACGCGCTGGGCGGCCACCTGCTCTTCTATCGTCTTCGCTTGTACGATTTTTTTGCGATACACCGTAATCCAATCTTCCACATCCATATTCCAGTGCTTAGCAATTTCCCAACTTGGGACGTAATCACCAAAACAGTCTGCTAGATCATCACCATAAACACAGACACAGCAATGCTTAAGCATAAAGCCCCAAGTGAAAATACTATCTAAATTAGCTACTTCGCTCACTAAGGCTGTACGGACCGATACACCATTAACTTGAGGGTAACTCTGCTGCGCACGCCACTTAATTGTGTTGAGCAAAGTCGCGCGATTGTGCTCAAAGGATGATTGAGTAACGACAACCAGGTCTAAGTTCGACCTCCCAGCGACCGCTGTTTTGCGAGCGACGCTACCATACACATAAACGCTGTGTAAGTTTTGCCCCAGTCCACCTTTGAGACAAGCGGTGACTTCTCTAATTAAAGGCGCAAACTCTGGTTGAAATGGTTGTTTAGGATCGATAACAGGCAGAGACATGACTTAAAACGTGATCTCAGATGGTTCAAGAAGTTGGACTATATGTTCTCTTAGCCGACTCACTGAATCAAGTCCATTCAGGTGTTTACTCATGGGAGTAACAACAAATTTCTGCAATGAATTTTAATGCTAGGTGGCTAACTTAGCGCTATAATCACCGAGTTTTGCTTAATAAGTATGAATAGGAATATACAATGCCAAAGGCAAGTGAAATCAAAAAAGGCTTCGCAATCGAGTCTAATGGTAAAACTCTTCTAGTTAAAGACATCGAAGTAACGACTCCTGGCGGTCGTGGCGGCGCTAAAATCTACAAAATGCGTTGTACAGATCTAAACACGGGCGCACGTGTAGATGAGCGTTACAAGTCTGATGACGTTGTTGAAACGGTAGAAATGAACAAACGTGCAGTTGTGTACTCATACGCTGACGGCGATGAGCACATCTTCATGGATAACGAAGACTACTCACAATACACATTCAAGCACAATGAAGTTGAAGACGACATGCTGTTCATCAACGAAGATACACAAGGTATCCACATTATCCTTGTTAACGGTGCTGCTGTGGGTATTGAACTACCATCTTCTGTTGAGCTAGTGATTGAAGAAACTGACCCTTCAATCAAAGGTGCTTCTGCATCTGCTCGTACTAAACCAGCACGCTTCGCTTCAGGTCTTGTCATCCAGGTTCCTGAGTACATTGCAACTGGTGACCGTGTTATCATTAACACAGCTGAACGTAAATACATGAGCCGAGCATAAGCATGTCTGATTTGATTTCTTACGACGACGTCATCGACGCAGCGTACGACATTTTCCTTGAGATGGCTCCAGATAACCTAGAGCCTGCTGACGTGATTCTGTTTACTGCGCAATTTGAAGATCGTGGTGCCGCAGAACTTGTTGAAACTGGTGATGACTGGGTTGAACATGTTGGCTTCGAGATCGACAAAGAAGTATATGCAGAGGTTCGTATCGGCCTAGTAAATGAGGAAAATGACGTTCTTGATGACGTATTTGCTCGTATGCTAATCAGCCGAGACCCAGAACATAAGTTCTGCCATATGCTTTGGAAACGCGATTAACGTTTCTTCATCATGAACAAAAAATACCAGCCTAGTGCTGGTATTTTTTTATCTACTGTTTTTGTTTAGCTGCGATATTTGTTTATCCAAAGTACCCTGCTCTATATCGGCTTTAGAGCCTTTCGTTATGTAACAGATAAGAAAAAGGCTTGCCGAATTGGCAAGCCTTTCTGATGTTTTGCTATCGATTAACGATGCTTGCTACGTGCGCCTTGGTCACCAGCAGTCTTCTTTGGCTTACGACGAGAAGGGTTGTTACTGCGACCTTTTGGCGTGTTAACACGCTCTTCATGGCGCTTAACTGCGCGACGAATTTTTTGGCTGCGTGCACGCTCACGTTTGCGTGACGTGTTGTCTTTGTTCAGATCAAGCATGGTTTCTTTCTCTGGACGAAGCTCTACAAGCTCACGCAAGTAGTTTACTTCTTTCAGGTCAAGCTCCATCCAACCGCCACGAGGCAGTTTCTTGTCTAAGAAAATGTCGCCGTAACGAACACGTTTCAGACGACTAACGGTACACTCTTGCGATTCCCATAGTCGACGAACTTCGCGGTTACGACCTTCGTTGATAACAACGTAAAACGTGTGGTTCATGCCTTCACCACCCGCGTAAACAACATCTTCGAAGCGAGCTAAACCGTCTTCCAGTTCAACACCTTTTACTAGATTACGAACTTTCTGTTCAGTTACTTCACCGAACACACGTACTAGGTATTCACGTTCAACTTGGCGGCTTGGGTGCATTAAGCGGTTCGCCAGTTCACCATCCGTTGTGAAAAGCAGAAGACCAGAAGTGTTCGCATCCAGACGACCAACTGAAATCCAACGAGAGCCACGAATTTTTGGCAGACGATCAAAAACAGTACGACGACCTTCTGGATCGTGACGAGTACACAGTTCACCCTCGGGTTTGTAGTACGCAAGTACACGACAAATCACTTCTTCTTGAATCTTTGCAGAGACAATGTGACCATCGATACGAACTACGCTGCTCTCGTCTTCAAGTCTTTCACCAAGCTTAGCGACTACACCGTTCACGCTAACGCGACCAGATTTAATTAACGATTCAATCTCACGACGAGAACCGTGACCAGCACGTGCTAATACTTTTTGTAACTTTTCGCTCATTTATCTACCTATGTGTCGTCTTCACAGACGTCTAGACCAGAATTGATCTGTATTTTGCTAATTACCCATTTCAGTGGGATTTTTCGGTCCGACATTATACGTAACTTTCTCAGTTAATGTAAGCTAAATCGGCGCCATTCTCCACACCCAAAATTCACTTTAAAACGTCGAAAATATTTACTCTATTCTGCAACTTTTTTCCTACTTAATACTGATATTGCCTAGCGAGAATCCCACTAATATCGGTCTTCCCGAGCCACTTTAACCGTGCAGTACCTGATAAAATTGTCAGGGTTACAACGATAACCACTTGGGGTGTGTTTACTGTTCGTGTTGCTTTAAAAGCAACGAAGAATAAACAGTCCCAGTTTGCTGCTAAGTAATACCAATCATCGTGGATAAATGAGCACTCATAGCAAGAAAGAAGCATCGGTAAGTCACTATTTACTATTAAAAATGACGCTAACGTTATCGTGTATTTTAACTAGCTAGATTGGCTCTGCATTTTCGGCGATTGGCATAAATCAGACAAAAAGGAATAGAACAATGTCTATGCTAAATCTAGACCTAAATTGGATTTTTGGGACATCTCAAGATGACGATATGACCGGTACAAAAGGGTCTGAAACAACCGATATTTTCTTCGGCTTCTGTGGTGATGATAAGTTCGTAGGATACGGAGGCAATGATGTTGTCTTCGGGGGCTGGGGAGACGATACCTTGCTCGGTGGCCGAGGAAACGACTTTGTTTCTGGCGGCTTTGGCAACGACTTCCTATCGGGCGGATTAGGAAATGACAAGCTCTTTGGTGGCTGTGGCGATGATACAATTTTTGATTACTCAGGTAACAACTACTTGAGTGGGGGTTGGGGTAACGACACGCTCGTCGTTGGCGATGGTGAATCAGTACTGAGCGGCGGCTGTGGAGACGACACTTTTGTGCTTACAAACCGCCTGGCTATTGGCGTACCCGATCAACCTGTATCTTCCAACGATATTGATATTAAAGCCGATATTGTCGATTTTAATATTTTTCATGACAAACTTGTCTTCGATATGGGCAGAGACACCGACAATGATGGCATTCGCGATACGTTCTTAGATTCAGCGGATGATCTGACTTTATCTTATAATGAGTGTGGCTGGGCAGTATTCTCTAGTGATGAATACAATGTTGAAGTGACACTAAACGGCGTGAGCTCTGCATACATCAACTATGCTGAACAAAATGGTATCGACATTTTCGATTTCGCTTAATCTCAATCAGCGAAGTTCGCTGAGATACTCAATAATAAGAAACTAAAATAGGAGGCGCGATGCCTCCTATTTTGTTTGACGGTGGTGTACGTCTATTAGTCGAATTATTCGAATGGTGCCGGGTCACCTGATCCCAAACGCACCACAACAGGTTCACCTTCGCTAAAGTCAATGACGGTCGTAGGTTGTTCACCTAAGTAACCGCCATTAAGAATCACATCAACCGCATGTTCTAGTTTATCGCGAATATCTTCCGGATCAGACTCTGTTACGTCACTGCCAGGTAGAATCAACGACGTAGACATCATCGGTTCACCTAATGCTTCCAACAAGTCCAAGGCAATTTGATTGTCTGGAACACGGATACCGATGGTCTTACGTTTCGCGTTCATCAAACGACGCGGCACTTCTTTCGTGCCTTTGAAGATGAAGGTGTAAGGACCTGGTGTGTTGTTTTTCAGTAGTCGGAATGCAGAGTTATCTACTCGCGCATATAGAGAAAGCTCCGACAAATCACGACACAATAAAGTAAAGTTATGCTTATCATCGAGACGACGGATCTGACAGATTCGTTCCAGTGCCTGTTTGTTCTCCAACTGACAGCCAAGTGCGTACCCTGAATCGGTAGGGTACACCACAACGCCGCCGTTACGAATGATTGCTACTGCTTGATTAATCAAGCGAGCCTGTGGGTTTTCTGGGTGAACGTAAAAAAACTGGCTCATTGTAATTCCTCATTATCGAGCCTCTCGGCTCTATATTCTTATGTGGAGCTTGAATGCCGCCTTGTTGTGTTTTATCAAGTGACTTCAAGATTCAACGTGTTGTTCAGTTCCAACGACAAGGAAAGCCACATTAATACCCAATATACACTTTCCAGTTATTTGATGCTGAAACCCACGCTTTGAGGTTACTTTGATATATCCAACGAAGGATCAATACCCCAATCTTTCCAAACTGGTTCGACGCCTGCGGGCAACCAAAGGTTCCTTCCTAGCTCCATCCAAGGGGATGGGTAGTGAAAATCACTGCCTTGAGACGCTAATAGTTTGTATTGTATAGCATAATCAGCCAAGTTGCGCCTTTCTTGTTGCGCTTGCTGCGGCTGTGCAACTTCCATCGCATCGCCGTTTGCTTCTACAAACGCTGCTAGAAGACGCTTAATCCACTTCGCTGTCAACTTATATCTTCCAGGATGCGCCAATACCGCCATCCCACCAGCCGCATGGATAGCATCAACCGCATCTTTCATAGAACACCAATTCGGTGGTACATAACCTGGGTTATTACGCGTTAGGTATTTTTTAAACACCATTTGCATGGTTTTTGCGTAACCATTATCCACCAGCCATTTCGCGAAGTGCGCTCTCGTAACAGGCGCATCACCGGCGATCTGCCTTACCTCTTCGAGCACGCCTTCCCGAGTTGCTTTTTGTAGTCGCTCTGCAATCAACTCTGACCTTGTTATGCGGTGCTGCTTCTGCTGCTCGATGAGGGCGGATAATTGTTCATTTTCCGGATCGATATTCAAACCGACAATATGAATGTCTTTGTTTTGCCAGACAGTCGATATCTCAATGCCGTTGATGATTTTGATCGGCAAATTATTGTCTTGAACGTATTGCTTGGCTAACGCCAAGCCGTCAACCGTATCGTGATCAGTGATCGCCAAAACCTCGATATCAAAACTCAGCGCCCTTTCCACTAAATCTTTAGGCTCTAACCGACCGTCCGATGCAGTGGTGTGACTATGTAAATCAATTCTCATATTTTTATCGTTTTAATGCTGTTTTGGGGTTGACTTTTTACTCTCGCACTAGTTAACTAGTACACAAATACAAAGTACGTAATTTAAGGTTCACCATGTTACAAGAATTTAACCAAAACCAAAAAGCGAAAGTTGCGGTTTGTCTTAATAAGGCAAACTCATCAGATCTTGCTTGGTGGCGCACTTGGACTAGTTCTTGGTGGGCGAACGTATACTTCTAGTTTATAGAACCAAACGTTGTAAAGCCCGCTACTTAAGCGGGCTTTTTTGTTTTGTTGCTCATTTCACATTCAACTGCCTAAACATTAATCGAATATGGCTAACTCTAGATTGGGAGAACGTTTGCTTTATGCGACTATGTACGGTAGGAAGATTTAGACAGCTACAAGGAGGTCTTGTGAATAAGGCCATAGAAATCAAGAAACTTGGATGCCTAGAAGTATTAAAGACTTCGGTTCCTTACACTCAAGACCCAACACGTTTGTTCCATACCATTTGTGAGAACAAAAGAGATAGCTTGCTTCTCGAATCCGCTGAAATTGATTCGAAACAGAATCTAAAATCACTTTTAATCGTAGATTCAGCGGTGCGCATCGTTTGTTACGGCCACACTGTAAACATGCAGGCGTTAACCAACAACGGTAAAAACCTACTGTCTCACCTAAACCAGAACATCCGTGGTGACGTTGAAAGTAAGTTCGATGGCGAAACGCTGACTTTGGAGTTTAGCCAGCCATGCGACACGTTAGATGAAGACTCTCGACTACGTGAAGCTTCTTCTTTTGACGCGCTACGTTTAGTGCAACACAGCTTCGATGTTTCACAGCAAGACAAACACGCGATTTTCCTTGGCGGTCTGTTTGCCTACGACTTAGTCGCAAACTTCGAGCCGCTTGGTAATGCAGAAGCAACCAATCAATGTCCAGATTACGTTTTCTACGTAGCGGAAACATTGCTTGTTGTCGACCATCAAACGGAATCTTGCCAGCTTCAAGCTACATTGTTTGTGGATGATTCAGAAAAACTAGCGCTAGAGACTCGCATCGCAGAAATCAGCGCTCAATGTGCGGCGCCAAAGTTACTTCCAAATGCAGAGCAAATCGCCGACGTAACGGTAGAACCTAGCGTATCTGATTCAGACTTCTGTCAAATCGTTCGCGACTTAAAAGAGTTCGTAGTGAAAGGCGATGTGTTCCAAGTCGTACCATCTCGCCGATTCACTCTACCTTGCCCTTCTCCACTCGCTGCTTACAAAGAACTGAAACAAAGTAACCCAAGCCCTTACATGTTCTACATGCAAGATGAGCTGTTCACTTTGTTTGGCGCATCACCAGAAAGCGCGCTTAAGTATGAAACCGACACCAACCAAATTGAAATCTACCCAATTGCAGGCACACGTCGCCGTGGCAAGCACCCTAACGGCGAGATTGATTTCGACCTAGATAGCCGCATCGAACTTGAACTGCGCACCGACATGAAAGAAAACGCAGAACACATGATGTTGGTTGACTTGGCACGTAACGACGTCGCTCGTATTGCTCAAGCTGGCACTCGCCACGTAGCAGACCTTCTAAAAGTCGACCGCTACAGCCACGTTATGCACTTGGTATCTCGTGTGGTTGGTCAACTGCGTGAAGACCTAGACGCGCTGCACGCATACCAAGCATGTATGAACATGGGCACGCTCACTGGTGCACCAAAGATTCGTGCAATGCAGTTGATTCGCGATGTAGAAGGCGCACGACGCGGCAGCTACGGCGGTGCTGTGGGTTACCTTACCGGCGAAGGTACACTCGACACATGTATCGTAATTCGCTCAGCTTACGTTGAGAACGGCATTGCTCAAGTTCAAGCTGGTGCAGGCGTTGTGTTCGACTCTGATCCACAAGCGGAAGCAGACGAAACGCGCGGTAAAGCGCAAGCGGTAATCTCTGCTATCCAAGCAGCGCATTCTCAACCTACGAACAAGGAGTAGCAGACATGGCGAACATCGTATTCATCGATAACTTTGACTCGTTCACCTACAACCTTGTGGATCAGTTCCGCTCGCTAGGTCACTCAGTCAAGATTTACCGAAACAGCATCCCAGCAGAAACCATCGAACAAGCGGTAAACGAGCTTGAAAACCCAGTGGTTCTGCTATCGCCCGGCCCTGGTGCTCCTTCAGAAGCAGGCTCAATGCCAGAACTTATCCTACGCATGAAAGGCAAAGTTCCGATGATCGGTATTTGTCTTGGTCACCAAGCGATTGTTGAAGCATACGGCGGCACCGTCGCTGGCGCGGGTGAAATCATTCACGGTAAGGTGTCTATGATGGAGCACCAAAACCATGCGATTTACCAAAACCTACCATCACCACTTGCGATTGCACGTTACCACTCGCTGGTTGCGACCAAAGTTCCTGAGAGTCTAACCATCACGGCAGAAGTGGATGACTTGGTGATGTCTGCTGTACATGAAGAAGATAAAGTTTGCGGGTTCCAGTTCCACCCGGAATCTATTATGACGACCTACGGAGCAACACTGTTGGCCAATGCCATTGAATGGGCACTTGAAGAACAAACTTCAGTGAACCCACTCACTGCTTAAAAAGCACTTGGCACATAAGAAATTTAGGAGAGGAAATATGGACGCAATCATCAACCCTATTATTACCAAACTGTACGAGCAAGAATCGCTTACTCAGGAAGAGAGCCAACAGCTGTTTGACATCATCATCCGTGGTGAACTAGACCCAATTTTGATGGCATCAGCACTGACTGCACTAAAAATCAAAGGCGAAACGCCAGATGAAATTGCAGGCGCGGCCAAAGCACTACTGGCAAATGCAAACCCATTCCCTCGCCCAGATTACGATTTCGCAGATATCGTAGGTACGGGCGGCGACGGTCACAACACCATCAACATTTCAACCACTGCGGCGTTTGTTGCTGCAGCATGTGGTCTGAAAGTAGCGAAACACGGTAACCGCAGCGTTTCAAGCAAATCGGGTTCTTCTGACCTTCTTGATTCATTTGGTATCAACCTAGCCATGAGCGCAGAAGATACACGCAAAGCGGTCGACGATATCGGTGTTGCTTTCCTATTCGCACCTCAATACCACGGTGGTGTGCGCCATGCGATGCCTGTGCGTCAAACTATGAAAACACGAACCATCTTTAACATTCTTGGTCCGCTGATTAACCCAGCTCGTCCAAACATCGAATTGATGGGTGTTTACAGTGAAGAACTAGTTCGTCCTATCGCAGAAACCATGCTACAAATGGGTATGAAGCGCGCCGCTGTAGTACACGGCAGTGGTTTGGACGAAGTAGCAATTCACGGTGAAACAACCGTTGCCGAAATCAAAGACGGTAAGATCACGGAATACAAACTAACGCCTGCAGACTTCGGTCTAGAAGCTCACCCACTAGAAGCCATCAAAGGTGGCGATCCTGAAGAAAACAAAGCGATCATTACCAATATTCTGACGGGTAAAGGTACAGACGCACAATTGGGCGCAGTGGCAGTGAACGTAGCTCTGCTAATGCGTCTATTCGGCCACGAAGATTTAAAAGCCAACACGCAACAAGCGATTGAGGCAATGAATTCAGGCAAGGCGTACCAATTGGTACAACAACTTGCCGCACACGCTTAAGGAATTGAAGAAGATGACTGACTTCAACACTCAGCAAGCTGGCAATCTGTCTGAACACGTTTCTAAGAAAGAAGCAGAAATGGCAGAAGTACTGGCGAAAATTGTCCGCGACAAATATCAATGGGTAGCAGACCGTAAGGTATCTCAACCGCTAAGCACATTTCAGTCTGATTTACTGCCATCGGATCGCAGCTTCTACGATGCACTGAGTGGCGAAAAGACAGCATTCATCACCGAATGTAAGAAGGCATCTCCTTCTAAAGGTTTGATTCGTGATCACTTTAACTTGGATTACATTGCATCGGTTTACAACAACCATGCTGATGCAATTTCAGTCCTAACTGACGAGAAGTACTTCCAAGGTAACTTTGACTTTCTTCCTCAAGTGCGTGGTCAAGTCAAACAACCAGTTTTGTGCAAAGACTTCATGGTAGACACCTACCAAGTTTACCTAGCACGTCATTACAGTGCTGATGCCGTACTTCTGATGCTTTCTGTCCTGAATGACGAAGAGTACAAAGCGCTAGAAGAAGCAGCTCACAGCCTGAATATGGGCATTCTGACCGAAGTCAGCAACGAAGACGAGCTTCATCGTGCCGTTAATCTAGGAGCACGCGTTATCGGCATCAATAACCGTAACTTGCGCGACCTAAGTACCGATTTGAATCGTACTAAAGAATTGGCACCGACCATTCGCGAACTGGCACCAAACGCGACGGTAATTTCAGAGTCTGGCATTTATACGCATCAACAAGTTCGTGATTTAGCGGAATACGCAGACGGCTTCTTGATTGGTAGTTCGCTGATGGCGGAAGACAACCTTGAACTTGCAGTACGTAAAGTGACGTTAGGCGAAAACAAAGTGTGTGGCTTAACGCATCCGGATGATGCAGCAAAAGCATATCAAGCTGGCGCGGTATTTGGTGGCCTGATTTTTGTCGAGAAGTCGAAGCGTGCGGTCGACCTTGAAGGTGCTCGCTTAACCATGAGCGGTGCTCCACTGAATTACGTTGGCGTTTTCCAAAATCACGATATCGATTTTGTTGCTTCAGTCGCAACCTCTTTGGGTTTAAAAGCAGTTCAGCTGCACGGTCAAGAAGACCAAGCTTACGTAAACCAACTCAAAGCCGAACTGCCAACAACAGTAGAAATTTGGAAAGCTTATGGCGTGACTGATGCCAAGCCAGAACTGCTTGCAGACCACATTGACCGCCATCTATTAGATGCGCAAGTTGGCACTCAAACTGGCGGAACTGGTCAAGTGTTCGACTGGTCACTGATCGGCGACCCAAGTCAAATTATGCTAGCGGGCGGACTGTCGCCAGAAAATGCTCAACAAGCAGCGACACTAGGTTGCTTGGGATTAGATTTAAACTCTGGTGTAGAAAGCGCGCCAGGCAAAAAAGATTCACAGAAGTTGCTTGCGGCATTCACCGCCATTCGCAACTACTAAAGCTGGATATCAGCTAAAAAATTTAAAGCTATTCGTAGCGAAAAATACGAGAAGGAATATAACGATGGCAAAACTGAATGCCTACTTTGGCGAATACGGCGGTCAGTACGTTCCGCAAATTCTAGTTCCAGCACTGGAGCAACTAGAGCAAGCGTTTATCGACGCGCAAGAAGATCCAGAATTCCGCAGCGAATTCATGACGCTTCTTCAAGAGTATGCGGGCCGTCCAACGGCTTTGACTCTAACTCGTAACCTAACCAAAGGTACGAAAACCAAACTGTACCTAAAACGTGAAGATCTGCTTCACGGTGGCGCGCACAAGACCAACCAAGTGTTAGGTCAAGCTCTGCTTGCGAAACGCATGGGTAAAAACGAAATCATCGCAGAAACCGGCGCAGGTCAACACGGCGTAGCAACTGCACTAGCGTGTGCGCTACTTGGTCTGAAATGTCGTGTTTACATGGGTGCAAAAGACGTTGAACGCCAAAGCCCGAACGTATTCCGTATGAAACTCATGGGTGCAGAAGTAATTCCGGTTCACTCAGGTTCAGCAACACTTAAAGACGCATGTAACGAAGCGCTACGCGACTGGTCTGCAACTTATGAAGACGCGCACTACCTACTAGGTACAGCGGCTGGTCCTCACCCATTCCCAACCATCGTGCGTGATTTCCAACGAATGATCGGTGAAGAAACGAAGAATCAGATTTTGGCACGTGAAGGTCGTCTTCCTGATGCAGTTATCGCGTGTGTGGGCGGCGGTTCAAACGCGATTGGTATGTTTGCTGACTTCATCGAAGAAGAAAGCGTTCGCCTCATTGGTGTTGAGCCAGCAGGTAAAGGTATCGATACTGACCAACACGGTGCACCACTTAAACATGGCAAAACGGGGATCTTCTTTGGTATGAAAGCGCCATTGATGCAAGATCCAAACGGCCAAGTTGAGGAGTCTTACTCTGTATCTGCGGGTCTTGATTTCCCTTCTGTAGGACCACAGCACGCACACCTAAATGCAATTGGCCGTGCGGAATACGACAACGTAACTGACGACGAAGCGCTCGAGGCATTCCAAGAATTGGCTCGCAGCGAAGGGATCATCCCAGCTCTAGAGTCTTCTCACGCTCTAGCTCATGCATTGCGCATGGCTCGTGAGAATCCTGAGAAAGAACAACTATTGGTCGTAAACCTATCTGGTCGTGGTGACAAAGACATCTTCACCGTACACGCCATCCTAGAAGAAAAAGGAGTGATTTAATGAGCCGTTATGAGAAGATGTTTGCGCGTCTAAACGAAAAAAACCAAGGCGCATTTGTACCGTTCGTAACGGTTTGCGATCCAAACGCAGAACAATCTTACAAGATCATGGAAACCCTCGTTGAGTCTGGCGCAGACGCCCTTGAACTTGGTATTCCATTTTCAGATCCGCTTGCAGATGGCCCAACCATCCAAGGCGCTAACATTCGTGCGCTAGATTCAGGCGCAACACCGGATATCTGCTTCGAACAAATTGGTAAGATCCGAGCTAAATACCCAGATCTGCCTATTGGCCTTCTGATGTACGCGAACCTTGTTTACTCTCGTGGTATCGAGAACTTCTATGAGCGTTGTGCAAAAGCAGGCATCGATTCTGTTTTGATTGCAGACGTACCAACCAATGAAAGTGCAGAGTTTGTTGCAGCAGCAGAGAAGTTTGGTATTCACCCAATCTTCATCGCACCACCTACAGCCAGTGACGAAACACTGAAGCAAGTATCAGAACTGGGTGGTGGCTACACTTACTTGCTTTCTCGTGCTGGCGTGACAGGTGCAGAAACCAAAGCAAATATGCCAGTTGGTCACATGTTAGATAGATTAAACCAGTTCGATGCACCACCAGCGCTGCTTGGCTTCGGTATTTCTGAACCAGCACAGGTGAAACAAGCAATAGAGTCTGGCGCAGCAGGGGCCATCTCCGGCTCAGCTGTGGTGAAAATCATTGAAGCGAATATCGAGCAGCCACAAATTATGCTCGATAAACTTGGTGATTTTGTGTCAGCGATGAAAGCTGCCACTCAGAAATAATTTCCATTTGATGTAACGCTATAGCGCCCGCTTAACATTCTGTTTAGCGGGCGTTTTCTTGTATGGCGTTTATACCATATCATTTTTTATTCAACGCCCGCACTTTCCAAACCAATCTAAAGCAGAGCAATCAAAGAGTGATAAACTTTGCCACTTAACCAGCACAAATAATAGCTAGAGCAGGATGCAGTAAGGTTGCACATGGAAGAAGTCAAAGCATTATTAGCCAAATGTCCTGTATTATCAGGGCTGCCCGAGAAAGGACTTAGTGAAGCAGCACAAATAGCTAAAGTTCGCTGTTTCGACGAAAAAGCACTGATTTGCAATAAAGGGGAACCTCAATCTTCTCTTATGGTCATTGCACAGGGTGCCGTACGAATTAATTCGATGAGTTCAAAAGGCAAAGAAGTCACATTAATGATTTTCGAGGCAGGAGGCTGGTTTGGAGACAATGTTTTTTCTCCCGGCATGCCCCGTATTTTTGGCGCAACCGCGCATTCGGGCGTGACCTTACTGGAACTACCTGGTGATAAGTTTCGCCAATTACTCGCCAAATATCCTCAAAGTTACCCTACGATTCTCGACTTACTTAGCCGCCGCTTATGGTCTGCAATTTCTGTTATCGAAGATGATGCGATTAGAGGAATCGAAGAGCGGATTGCAAGAAGGTTGCTGTTGCTTGCTGAATACCAACACAACCAAGCTATCAATACTCAGCCGTGTGTCGTGAGAGTGACTAGAGAGCATATCGCCAACATGATGGGGCTAACTCGTCAAAGTGTTCATAAAGTACTAAAAAACTTAGAGAGTATTGGGATGCTAGAACTGAAATATGGTTCAGTGACCATTACCAATCCAAAACGCTTAGAAGCGCACATAAAACAACTCGAACAATAGAGTAAACAGATAGTTCATGTGTACACGCTAGCGAGAGATTGCCATCTTCTGTTCCTTAGTAACCAGGCGCACAACACCATTCGCTCTAGGCAAGTGGCGCTGTGACCCAAAGTTCATTGAATTGACTAAGCCACATTCAATTCAGATTTCAACTCACGTTTCAAAATCTTTCCTGTTGCACTCATCGGGAGATGCTCACGAATTTCAACATAACGAGGATATTTAAAAGAGGCTAACTGCTCTTTGCCCCACTTTTGTAATGTTTCCGCGTCAATGTACTCTCCCGGTTTAAGCACAACGTAAGCCTTTATCTCTTCGCCATACTCTTCATTTGGAATCCCTATCACCGCTACCATTGAGATTGCAGGGTGAGTCATAAACACTTCTTCAATTTCTCTAGGGTAAACGTTAAATCCACCTCGAATGATCAGATCTTTCATTCTATCGACGATAAATAGATTACCTGAGCAGTCAAAACGGCCAACATCACCAGTATGGAACCAGCCATTTTGTAGCGCGGATTCAGTGACTTCCGGGCGGTCAAGGTATCCCTTCATAACATTATGCCCACGCACAACAATCTCACCTTCTTCACCGATAGGTAGCGCATTGCCTTCAATGTCGACAACTTTTACTTCAACGCCTTGAATCGGTTGACCTACCGATCCTGGTATACGTTCCTGATCTAAATGATTAAAACATGCAATAGGACTTGTTTCTGATAACCCGTATCCTTCAAGAATTGGGACATTAAATTGTTCCTCAAAGGCTCTAAAGATTTCGGTTGGCAACGGGGCTCCACCGCTGATAGCAACACGTAGTGAGGATGTATCAAATTGATGTTGGACATGAAGCAAACCGATATACATCGTTGGCACCCCAGCAAACAACGTCACTTTGTGTTTTTCCATCAGCTCAAGAACATGTTTAGGCTCAAACCTAGGCACTAATACCAAGGTTGCCCCACCCAAAACACTGGCATTTAAGTGGACGGTTTGACCAAAGGTATGAAATAAAGGCAAAGTTACTAAGTGAATATCATCGGCCTGGCTGCCCATAATGTTTTGTGCCACCAGAGCATTCATTATGATGTTCTGCTGCGTCAGTTCAGCTCCTTTTGGTAAGCCTGTCGTCCCTGATGTATACAAAATAACACAAGTATCATCTGCATTACGCGGTACATAATCTGACAATGGTTCTGCATTCGCTATAAAAGCATTGAGAGTTGGCACACCATTCCATTCGTTTTCACTTTGAGATTGAGTCATCACGACCATATTTTCACATATATCAGCCTGCTCAAACGCTTTAACCCCCTCTTTTGCCATTGGCAGTTCTGCTGTCCCTTCAAAACAGAAGTAAAACTTCGCTTTTGAATCTTCTAAGTGATACTTAATTTCTCGCGCTTTCAAAAGCACATTTAATGGGACAGCAACCGCGCCAGCTTTTTGTATCGCATAATAAACAAACGCGAAAAAAGGAATGTTTGGGCATGAGAGCGCAATACGATCGCCCGGAACGACCCCTTTGTTGATTAAAGATGCCGCGATCTTTCCGGTAATCGCATCAAACTGCGCATAAGTTATCTCGACATCACCACATATCAACGCCGTCTTATCTGGTTTACTCGCAGCATTTCTTTGTAATGCAGCAGCAAGATTCATCATAATCGCTTCACCTCTTACTTGTTGATTTTCGTTTTATCGGCTCGGGAGCATTAACAGAGAGAGCACTCCCCTACACTAAAATGTTGGTACTTAATATTTGTTTTGCCATTTTTGATTAACATTATGTTTACAATGCAATCCGAACTAAGAATGTAAAGCAATTAACATTTCACAAAGCTAATTGGTAAAAATGTGAGCTTGAAAGAGATTAATTGTTATAAATATCAATCCAAGTCACGCAAGACGCAGACTACGCTCGCAAACACAAAACCCATCTCAGTTAACAAAAAACAAACAAGAAAAAGAAATAAACAAAAACAATTACACAGCCAATAGGCATAACAAAAATCAATAGCAAACGTTTGCTATTGAACAAAACTTTATCGTTCGTCAATAAAATATCGATTAATCCATCAATAATACCTTGCTGCATATTGCCAATTGTAAACGATAAGTGTAAAAAGCAAGGCGAGATAATTATCCATAAAACCATTTATGGTTAGTGGGTAATTTTAGGATTTTACATTTTATTAGCACAGAGGTTATGGAAGTGTTAAAAGAAAAGAGTTTGCTAAACAACATTGGCGTACAAGTCGTAATCGCCATGATCGTGGGCACAGCCGTTGGTGCCATGATGGGTCATGATGCGACAGTGTTCGCTCCTTTAGGTGCTATCTTTATCAACTTAATCAAAATGTTGGTTATTCCTTTGGTCGCTGTAGCCTTGATTTCTGGCGCAGCTGGTCTTGGGAACAGCCAGTCAGCAGGCAAAGTTGGCATCGTCACTCTAGGTTATTTCGGTTTAACATCCGCCCTAGCCGTTGCGCTTGCACTATTTATGGGCGAAGTATTCCAACCAGGCATGGGGATCGACGTCTCTGGCGTTGAAGGCATGTTCTCAGCAGAATACGCTTCAAAAGGTGAACTACCTACTTTCTGGGCAACCATCACTGGTATGATCCCAACCAACGTTTTCCAATCACTAAATGAAGCAAACATCCTACAGATCCTCGTTTTCTGTATGTTCTTTGGTATTGCAATTTCTAAGCAAGCAAAAGAGCGTCGTGAGCCAATCATTAATGGTGTTAACTGCATCGTTGACGCAATGGTTTGGATGATCAACAAAGTGATGATCATTGCCCCTATCGGCGTGTTCGGTCTAATGGCAGAAGCAGTCGGTACATTCGGTTTTGGCGCACTAATGGTGGTATTCAAACTGTTCGTTGTTTACGTTGCCGCAATCCTAATCTTCGGTTTCGTTGTTTACCCAGCAATGGTGCATATTTTCACCAAGACATCAGCGAAGAAGTTCCTGTCTTCAATGAAAAAGCCACAAGCTGTTGCGCTTTCAACGGCCTCTTCTATGGCAACACTGCCTGTCACAATGGACACCTGTGAAAAAGAACTGGGCGTAAAAAATTCAACCGCGTCATTTGTTCTGCCTCTAGGCGCAACGATCAACATGTCAGGTAATGCGATTTACTATGGCTTGGTTGCTATCTTCTTTGCTCAACTGTTCAATATCGACCTAGGTATGGGCGCTTACATTGCAATTATCGTAACGTCTACATTGGGTGCGGTTGGTCAAGCGGGTGTTCCTGGTCCTTCTTTCCTAGTGGTTGCCGTACTTCTTGCCGCTGGCATTCCAATTGAAGGTCTACCACTGCTATTCGCTCTTGACCGTATTTTCGATATGATTCGTACAGCACTAAACATCACTGGTGATGCAGCATGTGCAGTTATCGTTGATGCGCTAATAGAAGAGGAAGCGGCAGAAGCTGAGCTTAAAAAGCAAGAAGCTTAGTCCTTTCTCGAATGAACTAAAAACCGCTCACTATGAGCGGTTTTTTTGTCTTTTCTTGCATTACGTAACTATATAAATAGAAACCAATAGCATAAATTTATCAAAATGATATAAACCATTACAAAATATAAAAAACGTCAGAACTAGGTTATATCATGAGTCTTAAGCTGTCTTTGGAGCCTCTCGCCAGTACAGATTTGCCGATCGAATCAAAACAACAGGCGCTGGTTAACACGGTTCTTCTTACTCTTACACCGCAAGAAAGGTCTTCTCTTTTTCAACAAGTTGCTTTGTATAGAACAAAGCTTCTTAAGTCCCTCTTTCCTAAATACGCATCTAAGAGTCTGTCCGTACTGTTTGAATTAATAGATTATCGAGATTTAGTACAGCAGTATCCAACGCCTTTCTCCGAAGAGGCGCTCTTAATTGAACAAATTGCCGCAGATTGTTACCCGCATTGGATGGTTTTCTGGTGTGAATGTGAGATTGCTGCGATCAAGCAAAAGCACCCTTTAAATGAAGCGACAAGACCAACTCAGCTCTCGTTTGACGACCGCGACTATTCAAGCATATTGATCGAAGATATTGCCGAATGCGACCTAAAGGTAACACTGCCAAATCACGCTGCATTAATGCCGATTTCCGAAGCAATCACACTGAGCAATCTTGAGCTCTTCGTCCAAACTGAACAATGGTTTGAGATATTGCCTCTATTATCACTCTCGCAGAAAGGTCAACACTTTGTGCTATTGTTCAAGCAGTCATCTACACCAATCATGGTCTCCTCCGCTTTGGTGCAAAACTGGCACCAAAGAAATATTTGGCTCAGCTATTCATCACCATTTAGTAGTGAGCAATGGCAGTTTTGCCTTCCTGATTATGGCCACATTACTCTTAATCAATTAGGCCTTTTTGGAGGTAACGATCTAACTCGCCAACGGACTCTTATTGAATTTGATGCGCAGTTCCAA
The DNA here is from genome assembly GCF_000024825.1 of Vibrio antiquarius. NCBI lineage: Bacteria > Pseudomonadati > Pseudomonadota > Gammaproteobacteria > Vibrionales > Vibrionaceae > Vibrio > Vibrio antiquarius. The sequence goes on along the minus strand of NC_013456.1, from coordinate 1,641,166 downwards.
TCTCACTTGAAAAACACTGAAGCGGTTTGCGAAGTGCTGCGTCTGACAGTGGGTGGCAACATCCAACAAAAACTGTACTTTTTGTATTTGGCACAAAAAGCATTGATGAGTGAGCTATATAAAGCAGGCTATAAGCTCAGCTTTACCATTATTGAACAAATATTTATGTTAAATTTCTATCAATCTATTGATTTAGAGGCCTACTTTCACTCAGGATACCGCGACATTAACGGTGACGGTACCAAGACATACCGCGGTTTCTGGAATTTAGGTATGATGGTTGAAGCATTTCAAGACATACAGTTTCGCGACTACAAACACCGCGTACGAACAAAAAGAATTGATGAAAAGGTGAATGAACATGCTTGATATTCATCTTCACGGCCTTTTTTATCCAAAAGCAATGACGCTATACGCCACTGTACTGGTGGTGTTCGCTTGGTTGTTATATTACTGCTATCGCCTAAAACAGAAGAGTGAAACGATTTTAGGCTCGCATCATGCGCCGTACATTGCTTATTCTAGTTGCATCATCGTTTGGATCAGCAGCAACGCATACTTCCATACCGACTTATTGCCGGAGTTGGGCTCCTCTGGCGGTATTTTTATGGCTAAGTTGGCGAACTTGGCGTCATTCTTTGCCTTTGCATTCGCGTTCTATTTTTCTTGCCAGCTAGCGGCTGATATCAAAAAAACTGCGGTCAAAGCCTGGCAAAAAATCATCTTTGTGGCACTAGCAACGTACTCGCTTTACATCAACTTAGTACCAAACCTTACTGTCGAAAATGTCACCATTAGCGGCCCAAGTCAGTTCGTGATCGAGTTTGGTCCCCATACCTCATATTTCTTTATTAGTTTGCTGACATTTGTTGTATTAACCCTGCTGAACTTGATTACCATGCGAGCGAACAGCAGCAAACTCACGCTGGCAAAAAGTAACTATATGATCGCCGGCATTTTGGTCTTCATGTTATCAACTGCAGTGATACACCTTGGAATGACTTACTTCCTTGGTGACTTTTCCTTAACCTGGTTACCACCAGCACTTTCAATTAGTGAAATGTTGTTTGTAGGCTATGCCCTGCTTACCTCTCGCTTTTATAGCGCTAAATACCTCACATACTTAACCGTTAGCGCGCTGTTTGTCTGTGCCATTTTCGTCCTCCCGCTGGGCGCAATATTTATTCCTATCTCAGAAGATAACCAATGGCTTGTAGCGGTGCCTTTATGCGCACTCATCGGTATCACTTGGCACTTGCTTTACAAACGCGTCAGTCGTTTCGCGTCCTATTTTATTTATGGGAAACGACATACACCCGTTCAACAAATTCTTGGATTAGAAGAGGAATTTAAACGCTCAATAGATGATGCAATGCGCCAGTTAGCAGCGTTACTGAATATACCAAATAATAAATTGCAGCTCGTCACCAGCAGTTACACCGAAACGTTTTATGAAGATTATCTGCCGTCAAGCAAGTCTGTTCTCGTGCTTGATGAACTGTCTGAAGAAATTGATTATGCCTCCTCGTCTAAAGGCTCAATGCGCAAGCTCTACGAACGTATGCGATCCAGCAATACGGCGCTCGTAATGCCTCTTTTTGGTCGTGGAAAGTCCGTTACGCACTTACTGATTTCTTCACACAAAATGGATAATAAGCTGTTTTCTAATGAAGAAATTTCAGCATTGCAAACCTTATTAGTTCGCATCCAGAGCACCATAGAGGCCGATAGAAAAGTACGCCAAAGCCGTGCGCTCGCTAACTCTATTGCGCATGAAATGCGTAACCCTCTCGCTCAAGTGCAATTACGATTTGAAGCTTTAAAACAGCATATCGAATCAAACGCTTCACTTGAGACGTTAAAGAGTGAGATTGATAAAGGAGAAGCAGCGATTCAGCGTGGTCGCCAACTTATCGACATTATTTTGCGAGAAGTCAGCGACAGCTCACCTGAGCACGAACCCTTAACTATTACGTCTATACATAAAGCTGTAGATCAAGCGGTCAGCCGTTATGGCTTTGAAAACGATCAAATAATTGAAAGGATCAATCTGCCTCAAGAGCACGATTTTGTCGCGAAATTAAACGAAACTCTGTTTAACTTTGTCATTTTCAATTTGATTCGCAATGCTATCTACTATTTTGATTCTTATCCCGATAGTCAAATTGAGATTCGTAGCCAAACGGGGGCCTACGAAAACATTCTGGTCTTCCGAGATAGTGGCCCTGGCATAGATAGCAGTATCTTACACAAGATATTTGACGACTTCTTCTCGTATCAAAAAAGTGGCGGCAGCGGCCTTGGCTTGGGCTACTGTCAACGCGTTATGCGCTCTTTTGGCGGACGAATTGAGTGCCAGTCTGAATTGGGCGAATTTACTGAGTTCTACTTGTATTTCCCGGTCGTCCCAAACGCACCCAAACCAGAGACGTTGAGAACACCGGACTTCAATGGCTGGAAAGTAAATGCACCACATTCTGAACCTCGCACAGACCAACACGTACAAGTAAGTAACGATGCACCAACAGTGCTCATTGTTGATGACAAAGAGGTGCAGCGTACTTTGGTTCAAATGTACTTAAAAAGGCTGGGAGTCAACAGCTTACAAGCAAATAATGGCGCTTCTGCGGTGGAGCTATTTCAGTCGCACAAGATTGATTTGGTGCTTATGGATGTACAGATGCCAGTGATGAATGGATTTGACGCAAGCCAACGAATTAAGCAAATTGCGTCTTCTGTTCCTATCATCGCACTATCTGGAGAGTCTGGAGCTAAAGAGCTGGAGCTCATTGCGAAACTCATGGATGACAGACTTGAAAAGCCAACGACGTTAAATGCGCTCCAAACCGTCATCAAGCGCTGGTTGCAACATGAGAGTTTTGCTACTTCCAACACTTTCTAATTTGCGAAGATAAAACTGGCACTAGATGTGCATTACTGAAGTAAATCGAATTATCCAGAGGGTCAAGCAAGCTGCAAATGGTTAGCGGATGAGCTTGATAAGGAGATCGCCATGTTACTTCATCGACACACATACTACGGCTTGATTCATCATGGAATCAAAGCACTACTACTCGATCGCTTAGGCCACTATACAGAAGAAGAATACCATCAGTATTTGAGCCTAATGACCGGCAAATCCACTTGCTTTACGATGTCTCTCGAAGAGCTTGAAGCAACCGTTGATAACCTGTTGCGTGAAGGCTATTTAGAAGATGTCAAAACGCTTATTTCTCAATATCAACGTGTTGCTTGAATCTTAAATTCTATCAACTCAATTGCCGCTTTATCGCGGCAATTTTTATGCCTTCAATTTGCTACTTCATCTTTGCGAAATGTTGCTTGTTGTATCATTCAGTCAGGGGATTACTTCTCTTACCTCTAACCTTGACGGTATTCACATCTTGTCAGATTCCGTTAGACTGTCTTCAATTCACTAATTAGGTAGATTTTGCCACCATGAAGCAAATCCTAGATTTTATCCCACTCATCGTCTTCTTCGCTTTGTACAAGATGTACGACATCTACGCAGCAACAGGAGCGCTGATCGTTGCAACGGCAATTCAGCTTGTCGTCACCTATGCTCTGTATAAAAAAGTCGAGAAAATGCAGCTAATTACGTTCGTTATCGTGACGATATTTGGCAGCATGACCCTTTTCTTCCACGACGACAATTTCATAAAATGGAAAGTCACCATCATTTATGTGATTCTAGCTATCGGTTTAGCAGCGAGTCACGCAATGGGGAAATCGGCCATTAAAGGCATGTTGGGCAAAGAAATTTCACTACCTGATGCTATTTGGGCGAAGATCAACTGGGCTTGGGTCGGCTTCTTCTCATTCTTTGCTGGTCTGAACATTTATATCGCTTACGAGCTACCACTGGATGTTTGGGTCAACTTCAAAGTATTCGGAATGTTGATTGCGACATTTGCCTACATGATTGCGACTGGCTTCTACATTTACAAACACATGCCAAAAGAACAAAAAAATAACTCATCCGATGTGTCGACTGATGATTAAAAACTCAGTTTTGCTATAATCCGCGCACTTCGCAGCGACCTTCGGGTCGCTGTTTTGCTCCATGTATCACTAAACCGATCAAACGGCATACCGGAATCAGACCATTCTTGCTGCTGTAAACCAACTTTCTCTGGTCCGGTGTCTGTGGTTTTTTAAGGACCTTTGGTTCTAGGTATTTACTATGTTGGCGCTTAGTTTGAGCGCCTTTAAGATTTAGGATGTCACAATGAGTCAAGAAATTAGCTCTCCGAAAGGTCAACTACTGCTTCGTACCCTTGCAATGCCTGCCGATACTAATGCCAATGGCGATATTTTTGGTGGTTGGATTATGTCTCAGCTCGACCTAGCAGGTGCGATTCTGGCCAAAGAGATCTCTTCTGGTCGCGTTGTTACCGTTTCAGTGTCCAGCATTACCTTCAAGAAGCCTGTAGGTGTTGGCGATGTCGTTTGCTGCTATGGCGAATGCACTAAGATTGGTCGCACCTCAATGAGTGTCGATCTGGAAGTATGGGTCAAGCCGGTAAAAGCACACGGTGTCGGCGAGCGCTTCATGGTTTGTGATGCGACTTTCAACTACGTAGCCATTGACAGTGAAGGCAAACCACGCCCGGTTCAGAATTAGTCAACCTACAGCGCTAACTGTTAGAAAGGATCTCACATTTTCTGTTGTTCACTTGTGAGAGACACAAAAAAGGCGTTAAATTAACACTTTACCCTACCAATTAAGGAACTATGCTATGTGGTATGTCATCTTTTCTCAGGACGTCGAGAACTCGCTGGAAAAACGCATGAGCGTTCGCCCGCAACACTTGGAGCGCTTACAAAAGCTTCAAGACGAAGGTCGCCTTCTTACTGCTGGCCCTATGCCTGCGATAGACTCTGACAACCCAGGAGAAGCTGGATTTACGGGCTCGACTGTCATCGCTGAGTTCGCCTCTCTAGAAGACGCTAAAGCGTGGGCAGAAGCCGATCCTTACGTAGCGGCTGGTGTTTACGATAATGTAATCGTGAAACCGTTCAAAAAAGTGTTTTAATTTATGAAAAAATTACTGTGTCTTTTCTTGGCATTTGGTGCGTTAGCGGGCTGTTCATCTACCGATGATAATCAACGCCAGCTTGAGCTATTGGCATCAAACCGAGCGGGAGTCTTGTCCGCAGGTCTCCCTTTGGAATACGGTCCACTGCAGATAATGCGTGTCTCATCCAACAAAAATGTTGTTGAGATGATGATGATTTATAACGATGACGCACTCGGTGCAAAGCCGTTAAATCAAGTACTGAATACCAGTATCTACACCTATTGCAGTAACCCGGAAATTCGTAAGCAAATTGATATGGGCTTAATGTACCGTATTAAAGTGCGTAACTCTCGCGGTCAGTTGATGGCAGATGAGTTGGTTTCCGCGCAAACTTGTACTCAAATGAAATAGTCACAGTGAGTGCGTTGTTTTCGATACGAGCAATTCATCCGCTATTGCGGGATAGTATAACGACGAAAATGAACGGCTAAGAATAGAAAAACGGAGACAACGGTCTCCGTTTTTATTTGCTAAAAAGTTGCCTTACGCCAGCTCAGCACGAAGTTTCTTCGTCGCTGACACGAGGTTCGCCAATGCCGCTTCTGTCTCTGCCCAGTTACGTGTTTTCAGACCACAGTCTGGGTTCACCCACAAACGTTGTACCGGAATCTTTTCTGCCGCTTTCTTGATTAAGCCTTCAATCCACTCTTCCGCCGGAATGTTTGGTGAGTGAATGTCATAAACACCTGGACCGATTTCATTCGGGTAATTGAACTCTTCAAACGCTTTAAGCAGTTCCATATTTGAGCGTGACGTTTCAATGGTAATCACATCCGCATCGAGCGCCGCGACTGAATCAATGATTTCATTGAACTCGCTGTAACACATGTGAGTGTGAATCTGAGTCTCTGGTTTTGCACCCGCTGCCGAGATCTTAAATGCATCCACCGCCCATTCTAAATACGCTTTGTGATCGCGCTTTTTCAACGGCAGACCTTCACGAATCGCAGGCTCATCGATTTGAATGATATTGATGCCTGCATCTTGCAGATCAGAAACCTCATCACGCAGTGCCAGTGCCAGTTGCTGGGCGATTTCTTGACGAGTAATGTCTTCACGCGGGAATGTCCAACATAAAATCGTTACCGGGCCCGTCAGCATACCTTTCATCTGCTTGCTGGTTAGCGATTGTGCGTACGTCGACCATTCCACCGTAATCGGCTTTTCACGCTCAATGTCGGCAACCACAATGGCTGGTTTCACACAGCGAGAGCCATAACTCTGTACCCAACCAAATTTCGTCGTTTGGAAGCCCGCCAAGTTCTCCGCGAAGTATTCCACCATGTCGTTACGTTCTGCTTCACCATGCACAAGCACATCTAGGTCAAGGGCTTCTTGACGTTTTACGGCATCCGCAATATGTCCTTTTAGTGCTTGGATATAGTCGGACTCAGATAACTGGCCAGTGCGATAAGCACTGCGCTGAACACGAATTTCACCCGTTTGAGGGAAAGAACCGATTGTCGTGGTTGGCAACAGAGGCAAGCCCAATACTTCAGATTGATGCGCAGCACGCTCCGCGTAAGGTGCGCTGCGCTCGGCAAGTGACGCAGTAATACTGTTTAAACGTGCTTGAACTTGTGGCTTATTCACATGCGTTGCCGTTTTACGTGCTTTGATTGGCTGGCTGTAGGTATCACAAGCGAGAATCGCATCTTGATCACCATCGAGTGCGCGGCCAAGCAAGGCGACTTCTGTTACTTTTTGTTTTGCGAACGCAAACCAGCTTTTCACTTCCTCACTTAGTTCTGTTTCCAGTTCCAGATCAACCGGGCTATGTAGCAAAGAGCATGAGCTCGCCACCCAAAGGTTGTCGCCCAGTTTTTCTTTTACTGGCTGTAGGCGTTCAAGTTGCGCACTCAAATCCGAGCGCCACACGTTACGACCGTTGACCACGCCAGCAGACAGCACCCAACCCTCCGGTAGTTTGGCAACCACGTCGTCAAGCTGCTGAGGCGCGGCAGATAAATCGATATGTAAACCATCCACTGGTAGCTTTACAATTTTGTCTAGCGTATCGCTTATAGAGTCAAAGTACGTCGTTAGCAGCACTTTTACATCGCTTCGAATCACTTGGTACGCTAGCTTGAACGCATCAGCCCACTGACTTTCAAGCTCTAGTGACAAAATTGGCTCATCAATCTGAACCCACTCAACACCTTGACTCGCGAGCTTTGCCAAAATAGCTTGGTAAGCCGTAAGCAATCGTGGCAGTAGCGTCAGGCGATCGAACCCTTCTTCTACCTCTTTACCTAAGTAAAGATAACTGACTGGGCCAAGCAAAACTGGCTTCACTTTATGCCCAGCTTGGGTTGCTTCGTTGACTTCTTCAAACAGTTGAGGCCAGCTCACTTCAAATGTATCGTCCTTGCTAAATTCAGGTACGATGTAGTGGTAGTTTGTGTTGAACCACTTGGTCATATCCGATGCTGCTGCTCCTGCGCAGCCGCAACCCGCTTGAGATTGACCGCGACCCACTTTGAATAGCGTATCCAAATCAGGGAAACCGTCTGCGTGACGTTTTGGCACGTGACCCAGTAACAACGTGGTCGTCAGTACATGATCGTACCAAGCAAAATCGCCAGCGGTGGTAAAACTCAAGCCAGCATCTGTTTGCGTTTGCCAGTTTTTAGCGCGCAGATCTGCTCCAACCTTTTTAAGCTCTGCTTGATCAATTTCTCCGCGCCAGTATTTTTCCTGAGCGAATTTTAATTCTCGTTTTTCACCGATGCGTGGATAACCTAGTACGTGCGTTGTTGTAGCCATGTCCCTATTCCTTTTTCAATCTTGTTCAATTTGTTTGGGTCAGAGTATCTTTCGTCATAAAAGATGTCTGGATGGCTAAACTATCGCTCTCATCTGCGGTTTGAACAACGTCCATTTATTCAACTTGTTTATTAAAAAAATTCATCATGAGGAGACATGATTCGCAAATAAACACAACAAATAGACGTCTAGACGTTTACATATCCATTTTTTGTCGTTAAGTTATTTATACGATTGCTATTCTGTTCATAGCGAGCAACAAAGGATGAAAGGAATTCATGATAGAGCTAAAACATTTGCGGACACTCACTTCGCTTCGAGACACCGGCTCTCTAACCGCGACGGCGACCGCGTTGCATCTCACTCAATCAGCCTTGTCTCACCAGATCAAAGATTTAGAGGCGCGGATTGGGGGACAATTATTCCTTAGAAAAACTCGTCCGGTAAAGTTCACTTCAGAGGGAGAAATCCTATTGCGTCTTGCGGAAGATATTCTTCCCAAACTCGCAAGAGCAGAAAATGATTTGGCAAGCTTGAAAGAAGACGTCAATGGTCGGTTGCATATGGCGATTGAATGTCACTCATGTTTCCAATGGCTCATGCCTGCTCTTAGGGAATATCAACTTGCCTGGCCTAGCGTAACACTGGATTTTTCATCAGGTTTTGGCTTTGAACCACTTCCTGCACTGTTAGCTGGCGAGTTGGATCTCGTTATCACGTCAGATATTCAACCTCGTTCTGAAGTGCATTATGAACCTTTATTCGACTTTGAAATGCGCTTAATTACCGCGACCAACCACCCACTGGCGGAAAAAGAAGTTATTGATCCGCAAGATCTCGCAGATCAAACCATGCTCTCTTATCCGGTTCAAAAACAAAGGCTAGACGTCGTAAAACACTTCTTGCAGCCAGCGGGTGTAGAGCCCGCCAAATGGAAGCAAGCCGACAATACTCTGATGTTAGTGCAAATGGTCTCCGCAGGATTAGGGGTTGCAGCACTGCCAAATTGGGCGATTTCTGAATTTTCTCGCCAAGGGCTTATTACCAGTAAACCTTTTGGCCAAGGCTTATGGCGTCGCTTATTTGCTGCAACGCGTCACTCAGAGAAAGATAAACGTTACTTACAAGCCTTTTTCGCAACCGCAAGGCTACAATGTAAAAGCCACCTTGACGGAATCAAGATGGCTTAGGGATATGAATTAAGAAGGTTTAGCGTTGATATGCTTTAAATTGGTTGGTCAATGGATCGTACTGATAACCAAGCATATCAAGCTTGCCTACTACGGACTCTACATCCATTTCATACACCGATACTAACTCGTCAAAACTGTCGCACTCTAAACGTAGCTTTTCATTGACGATACCTAGCAAAATAATGCTATCCAAATTACCTACATTGCTTAAATCCATCGCGACTCTCCTCTTCGACAAGGTATATAAACAAGCGTAGACGTAATCACGTGAATTTAAAGTGAGCGCGATCCAAAACCGTGAGTGCCTTATACTCAAGCAACCTAGAAAGGACTTGAGTACAAGCAGTATTGCTCTGTTTCTCGACTCGCGATTAAGCCGCCAGAGAGAATAAACCTTGTAGGCTCGTCATTGACGCGAGCGCGAGCAACAGGGCGACGCTCAGTTGAACCTTTTCCGGTTTTTTATGTGTGAAGATATGCCAACACCAAACAATGATTGAAGAAATTAGCATGGCTAAAGACAATAAAATTGGTTGTGTTGCGGCGCTCAATGTCGCTTCATTTAACTGGTAAGACGCAAATAGAGTTGCGATTACCAGCAGCATTCCAGACACAATGCCCGTAACTGGCAAAATGCGGTGAAATGCCTGCAATCTGCTACGAGCGATAGTCAGAAGCAATTGAGAAAATGACGCCCCAAGGAAAAATATCATTATTGCCATCGCAATAGACGCAGGCCAGCTTGGCTGTTCAAATGCTTGAATACTTACATACGCAAAAGCCAAACCATTCGCTAAATGCATCGCCCAAAGAGGGCCTTTTTCACGCGTTTTCTTGGTTTGAACCTGGGAGTAGAAATAGAAAATAGCGAACACGATCATAAATGCTTCAATGCGAAGAGAAGCAACCGCAAGCCACAATAACGCCACTGCTGGCAACATTTTATGAAGACGGCCTCTCTGACCCGGACAAATATCGCCCTTGATGAGAAGTAAAGTCAGTAGCGCTTGCGCGCCAAATAGCATCGGAGGAAAAGTAACCAGCAATTGTTGAATCATGTTAAATGCACGCTCAAAAGTCATTTTGGGGTGGCGATAATAGCAAATCACCTATCGTCAAACCACCGAAAGTCTATCCCCAAATGTACTAGAACAGCGAGACTTTTTATTCAACAAGAAGCGAGATACTTCAACGCATCTTCTTGAGTTAACACGCCTCTGTATTCTTCTTTTTCATCACATAAAACCCACGGGAAGCGAATGCCTGTTTTGATTAGCTCTCGAATAGCAGCGACGGACAAATGCGCATTGACGAGCACAAACTCCGTGCTCATTATCTGGTTAACCGGGCGTTTCCAAATCCAATTTTCTCGCTCAGTCTCTAATTCTGTCCCCATGGAAGGCGTTAGGTGTAAGTTAACTTGCTCTTTGGTAACTAAGCCAACACAGCGCTTTTCGTTAATGACAACCAACGGCGAACTTGGACTTAAATTCATATATTCCACCGCCAACGATAATGGTTCCCCGGGATCAAGGTGCCTGACCTCTTCATGGCTCAGTGATTGCAATACATCATCTTGTTTTGGTTTAACAGCAACACCCGAAAACAAATGTTCGTAACTTTCCGCTTTCTCCATCAAATCGACAGGCCGAGCACGAGAGAACAAAAAGCCTTGCATGTAATCCACACCTATTTCAGCCAATGTTTGAAGCTCCTGTTCTGACTCCACGCCCTCGGCAACCACTTTTACATTCATTTGCTGAGCAAGATCAGTGACCATTTTGACAATATTATAACTGGTATTGCCATGCTGAATGTTCTTAACGAATTTTCGGTCGATTTTCAGTAAATCAAACTGCCCTTTCTCTAGGTAAGAAAAAGAAGAATACCCTGTACCGAAGTCATCAATCGCAATTTTAATGCCCTCTTTGCGCACTTGCTCTAGCGCTTGCGTATGCTCTTCGTCTTGCTCAAAATACGCTGTTTCCGTCAGCTCAATCGTGACTCGTTTAGGATCGACACCACTGGCTTTAATTAGGTCATGCGAACGCTGAAGAACCTGGAGCGAATCCAATTTAGTATTCAGTGAGCGATTGATGGTTAACCCTATTTCCTCTCCATATATGTCTTGCAAGCGCGGAAAGTGTTTGAGCGCGGCTTGACAAACCTCATCATCCAGAGCCGCAATCAACTCTAAATCTTCAATAACAGTAATCATCTCTTGAGTGCTATAGGCATCACTTTCATGATAAAAGCGGGCTAAGGCCTCGAACTTAACGACTTTACCAGTTCGGCTGTCAATTATTGGTTGAAAATGAACATCCACCAGCCCACTGTCGATTTGCGCTTCCAAAAACGCCTCTAAATGCTGGCGTTTGACTAACTCAGAATGAAGCTCACTATTATAAAAATTAAAATAGCCACCTTCTCCAGAAAGTGAGGACAACATCGCCTGGGCTGCATGCGCTAACGCTTGCTTTGGCCTGTTTGTATCATAGCCGAGGATTGACACACCCGTTTGTCCCTCGACGATAGTGGTATGCATTTTTGTTCCCATTTCATTCCTAAGCTCAGTGAAGAACCCTTTCATCGCAATTTGAATCAAACGTAAAGGACTTAGCCATTGACAGTGAGGAGTTTGTAAACAGACAACAAACACATCCCTAGAAAGTTGACCCGCTATACTGGTGTAGCGGCTTCGCATAATAAAATCGGCGAAGCCTAGTTGCTGTTCAAGTAAGCATTTTTCAGAAAAATTTGGTCTGAGAGTCATGACGATATTGAGTTCTTTACTCCCACTTTCGTTCGCCAAATTAGCTAATTGCAGTTCGAACTCTTCTCTAGAAGGCAAAAAAGCTGACCAATCATGTTGTTGTTCACAGCGATTTTTCATCCACAACAAGGAAGCCGAAATGTCAGTAGAGAAGCCGAGATAAAGAATCCGTCCAGAATGAAACGTTAGCCGATAGATACAAAGATGATGTGCCTGATTACTACCATTTGCAGTTCTACTCAATAAATTACCGCTCCAGTATCCTTCATCATCAATATGTTGCCAGAGTTGGTCGTAAAACGCCTGACTATGGTGAGATGTGCTAAAGATATAGGTTTTAAGTCCAACCAAATCACGGTTTTGATAACCCATTTGCAATTCAAAGGCACGGTTACAACCTAAGATTCGGGTGTCTTCGTCCGCGACTAAAACCCCTACGTTCGGTAAATCAAAAATCGTTTCGAGAATTTTCGCTAACTCTTCGCAGCCAGTGATCGTCAATTGCGGGATGATAGAGCCTTGAACAATACGCTCATTGAGCTTTTCAAAGCTAATTGTGACATGTATTAAGCGAGCTTCATTAAGCATCATGCAACAAGAAAAACGACCTTGCCCACCTAGGAGCTCCACTTCTAAAATTCGTTGCCTTAGTGTTTCCTGTTGCCCCATCAGCATGTGCTCAAACAAATCATCTAAGCAGGTGACTGGCGTATTTAACCCAAAAGCATTTGCCATTCCTAGCTGGTCGCATTCGAACTCGCGAGTATCAATCTTGTAAGACCATTCAATCACTGGAGTCGGATTGGATGTCGGTTGCACTTTTTCATGTGCTATTGTTGTTGAGTCACTCATTCCCTAGCCCCCTTTTTAATTAGCCTCATGCTCAGGGTTCGTAGTCAACGTGCCTTATTCCATTTGGGACCTGCTGATCCTCTTGTAAAATAGATTCTGGCAACGTAAGCCAATCGACTTAGAACCTTTTCAGAGCTTGTTCGGCTTTTTGCATTTTCCTATGCATTAATTTGATTATAGGCGTTGTTTTTAATAAGCACACCATTGCTTATTGGTTGTATTAACATTGCGACATTTTTCACGACTCGACCTATAACCATGAGGCTTTCAAGGTGATATTAGACATAAAATCGCCGATATAGCCTTGATATTTTTGCAAACCAAATAAAACTCGATGAACTAAGCTTGAATAGATGAGTTTGGTATAGATACCTGATCCTCAAATCGCTATAATTCGCGCTCCCTGGAACAGAGAGCAAAATATGACCAATAACATCACTCCTATTCATGAGTACAAAAAATACTGGGCAGAGTGTTTTGGTACGGCACCTTTCTTGCCGACCAGTCGCAAAGAAATGGACGCCCTAGGATGGGATAGCTGTGACATTATCATCGTAACCGGTGATGCTTACGTGGATCACCCAAGCTTTGGTATGGCTATCATTGGCCGTCTGCTAGAAGCACAAGGTTTCCGTGTCGGTATCATTGCTCAACCAGAATGGCAAAACAAAGATGCATTCATGCAGCTTGGTAAGCCAAATCTGTTCTTCGGGATCACTGCGGGTAACATGGACTCCATGATCAACCGTTACACCGCGGATAAAAAACTTCGTCACGATGACGCGTACACCCCCAATAACGAAGGTGGCAAACGCCCAGACCGCGCGACTTTGGTTTACTCTCAGCGTTGTCGTGAAGCCTATAAAGAAGTGCCTATTGTTTTAGGTGGAATCGAAGCCAGCCTACGCCGTGTTGCGCACTACGATTACTGGTCAGACAAAGTTCGCCGTTCGGTACTGTTTGATGCAAAAGCAGATATCTTACTTTTCGGTAACGCAGAGCGTGCACTTGTAGAAGTAGCGCATCGCATCGCAAATGGTGAAGACATCAGCACCATGACTAATATTCGTGGTACAGCCGTGAACCTGCCAACCGCGCCAGAAGGCTACACGGTTATCGATTCTTCTCGCATTGAAAAACCTCGTAAAGAAGCGTTCGTACCAAAGAACCCATACGAAGTAGAAACTCAGTGTGAAACTAAAAAAGATGAGCCAGTTGCACAACCAATCACGATTCGCCCATCACGCCACGATGCTGCGACAACTGCGGTTCGCTTACCTTCTTTTGAAAAACTAAGAAACGATCGCATTCTTTATGCCCACGCAAGTCGTGTATTGCATTTAGAAACAAACCCGTACTCTGGTCGAGCGTTACTTCAAAGCCATGGTGATCGTGAACTTTGGGTAAACCAAGCCCCAATCCCATTGACGACCGAAGAGATGGACTTTGTGTTTGGCCTGCCTTACGCGCGTGTTCCTCATCCTATGTACGGCAAAGCGAAAATTCCAGCGTATGACATGATCAAAACGTCTGTGAACATCATGCGTGGTTGTTTTGGTGGCTGTTCTTTCTGTTCGATTACCGAGCACGAAGGCCGAATCATTCAAAACCGCTCGAAAGAGTCAATCATTAACGAAATTGAAGAAATTCGCGACAAAGTTCCGGGCTTTACCGGCACAATTTCCGATCTTGGTGGCCCGACTGCAAACATGTACCGCCTAGGTTGTAAAGATCCAAAAGCAGAAGCGAACTGTCGTCGTCCTTCTTGTGTATTCCCGGGCATCTGTAACAAGCTAAATACAGACCACAAACACACCATCGATCTATACCGCGAAGCGCGTAAAGTTGAAGGCGTGAAGAAAGTGATGGTCGCATCTGGCGTACGCTATGACCTTGCGATTGAATCACCAGAATACGTAAAAGAGCTCGTAACTCACCACGTTGGTGGTTACTTGAAGATTGCACCGGAACATACAGAGAAAGGCCCTCTTGATCTGATGATGAAACCGGGTATGGGCACGTACGATCGCTTTAAAGAGATGTTCGAGAAGTACAGCGCAGAAGCGGGTAAGAAGCAGTACTTAATCCCTTACTTTATCTCTGCGCACCCAGGCACAGAAGACGAAGACATGCTGAACCTTGCTCTGTGGCTGAAGAAAAACAACTTCGAGTGTGACCAAGTACAAAACTTCTACCCATCACCGATGTGTAACGCAACGTCGATGTACTACTCAGAGACAAACCCTCTGAAACGAGTGAAGTATAAAAAACGTGAAGATGTACCTGTAGCAAAAGGTGAACGTCAACGTCGCCTACATAAAGCGCTGTTGCGTTACCACGATCCAGCAAACTGGCCAATGATCCGAGAAGCCCTAATCAGTATGGGTAAAAAACATTTGATTGGTGACAAA
Organism: Vibrio antiquarius; assembly: GCF_000024825.1. Lineage (NCBI taxonomy): Bacteria > Pseudomonadati > Pseudomonadota > Gammaproteobacteria > Vibrionales > Vibrionaceae > Vibrio > Vibrio antiquarius. The sequence continues at coordinate 1,626,069 of NC_013456.1, read as the reverse complement.
CAAGGCTGTCTCGTTCCTGCGGAAGACATTGAAGCACAAACACCTGCACAACGTCGTAAATCTGGTCGTCACGGGGCAAACCGCTTTGCAACCAAACATACCAAAAACCAACCAGGCTTCGGTGGTCATTTGAACAAACGCTCTGAAGGCGGTTCAAAAGATGGTAAACCATCTGGCAACCGTAACGGTTCTGGCAAAGCACAAGGTAGTCAACGCCCTGCAAGCAACGGCCAACGCCCTAGCGGCAACGGTGCAAACCGCCCGGCAGGCAGCAAGCCGCAAGGTCAAGGTCAAGGTCAAGGTCGCCCACAAGGACAAGGCAAACCAGCTGGTCAACGTAAACCAAAGCGTCGCTAATTCTTTAGCACTTAAATACTAGAAAGGGCTCCAGAGGTAACTCTGGAGCCCTTTTGTTTTGTCGGCTCATTGAGGTATCACTCACAACTCAAACTTTGATTCAATCAATACAAAAAATGGTAAACACCAACCAACTTATTGGAAAAACAAACAATTATTTGATTGAAGAAAAATAATACAAAACTAACCCATTGATTTTTAATTACTTTATTTTGGTGCGATATTTGCGTAATAGAGTAAAACTCTTAAACATGGGCTAACGATGAGTAATCCACTTCCTCCAAAAACTTCGATGTTCTGGCACGACAACAGCTATACCTATGAGGAGGCCGTTCAGGCATTTGAAAGCGATGGTACGCTGAAATCGCTGAATATCGTTCCAACCACGGAATCCGATGATCTTGCTGGCTCACCCCCAGAGCGCAGTATGTTTTGGGAGGGAGAAACAAAAAAAATCGATCCGCCACCGCCGTCAGAACCAGAACCTCTCAATTTAAAAAACGAGAAAGAACCAACAGAGGCTTTACCGGCACACTTCATCCCTGTTCGCTACGCCATCGATCAGCTAGAAACGGAAGAAACACAATCTTTTGGTTTGCCTGAAGAATGGAAAGGCCAAGGCCCAGCCAAACTCAATACCGTTGGCTATACCCTTCGTCAGCTTCGCGATGGTTGGTTGTATGTCTATGATGCAATCAACAAAAGCCTAGACGAATATGAAATCAAAGGAACGCAATTCACACTCTACAAGCTAGGAGAGTCGGAAAGCCCAGAGTCCGAACAGCGTGGCACACCAGAAGGTGCAAAACCTTTCCTTACTTACGAAGACGGGAGTGTGCTGTCGATTTGTTACTCAGAACACCGTTGGACATGGAACATGTTCATGCGCGTCCTTAACAATCCGAGTAATCATATCGATCGAATGCAGACTGTTGTCCTGTCTGCAAACGATAATCAGCCCAACATTGCACCAATCGATAAGTTAACTCAAGTGGCTGATATTGAATCTTCCGCCGTTGATGATGGGCGTTTTGCGGATTCCGGCATCACTACCAAAGCTGATGAAGATGGTTCTATCTTTAAACCTGTCGCAGCCGAGAGTGATTTAACCTCTTCAATTCCAGAAGAAGAATCGGGCTACTTCGTCGCGATAAAAGATTACGCCGCAGACATTCAAGATATGTCGCTGCATTTTGTTGGCGCTGCAAGTCCCTACCGCCTTTTCATTGACCAGTTTTCAAACCAGTGGAACTTAATGCAGACCGCCATGCAGCTGTGCATGTTCGGGGCAAGCGACAATATAGACATGCCAGCTAGCGTTAAACGTAACAGTGAAGAGCTGTCGTTTTATACCGACATGGCAGAATATTATGACTCATCCAGTCAACTCGATTTGGCAGAGCAGAATAAAAGCTCAGTTCAATCAGGCTATCCTGCTAAATTTTCCGCTGGAGCGATTGAATCACACCAACATACCCAAAGTGACATTGCCAAAGCAATACAGGACAAATATCGAATTTCCGCGAGTCGATTTGGTAAATACGAACAATGGATAGCGACTGAACGCTGGCGCAAGCAGCTCAACTGGAAGCAAATGCTGAGCGAAATGCAAGAGCTGTCAGAGCAAAAAGAAACCATGCTTGCCGAAGTTGTCTCGGTAAAAAGCGACTTTATTGCTGTAATGGAATCTTTGACACCTCATCATCTCGAAAGAACCTTCGACCTATACAGCGAAGACACGCAGTACAGCTTGTATCAACTCCATAAGCAAGCCGTTGAGTCATTTACTCTGGTGATGCAAGAAGAAGACCGCCAATGGGCTGAAAGCCAATGGGAGAAACCAACCAGTTTACTCGCACTCTACACTTCCGGGTTTAGTCGTAGTCTCTTTAAACAAGTGGAGAAATTAATTCCTGAACAAGTTTCAAATCAGGTAGGTGAAGTAGACGTCGCCAAAAATGCTCCAGACACTGAAAGCTCAGACAAACAGTTCATGGACTACGTTTCGGCAGCAAGTAACCGTGTGGGTATGTATGCAAAAGTAATGGACTTTATTTCTAACCCAAATACTGCAGAAACCGAGTTTCTAAGAGATATAGCAAAAGGATTCGATGAGCTAGATAGCATATTCAAAGCGACTAACAGCGCTTTATTGAAGGGGGTAATAGAGGTTGGCGTTAGCCTAACAGCCCAAGCGTCTATCTTAATGATATCTCTATTGTCAAGACCGCTCACCCGAACAAGTTTTTACCTAAGAGCTGCCGTTGTAGAACGTTTGTCGATAGATACTCCAATCAATGTCAATAAAGGCTACGCTCAAAATTTTGGTACCTGGAAATCCAATCATGATAAAAAACTCGTCGCATCTAACCAAAACAAGGAAGTCTTAGCAGCCTTCAACAAGGGTGATAAAACTATATCAAACACGCAGTATAAGAAGGCTCTCCAGCAACAGCGGCACCTTCAAAAAAGTTTAGCCGTTGCGACGTTGGAATACCCACAGTATATAGAACTTCCAGATGACGTACTTGAGGCAACAATTCAAATGCGTAAAGACATATGGGATAACAGATTAAACAACCTTAAGAAACGGTTTGAATATGTGGGTGGTTTAGGCTTCTTAGCTCTGATTTTTAACTGCCTCGCACTTGCTGATGCAATGAACAGTATTCAAGAAACAGGGCTCATGTCTCAAGATGATTTCTTAGATATTCAACAAAAGCTTTTTTACACTGCCGGAGCTTGGACGGGCATTCGTACTGGGAAACTATGGGATAAGGTTAAGGGCAGTGACGAGCTCAGAGAGCATTCGCTAAAAACTCTTAAAAATTTAGTAGACAGAAATACAAAAGGCTTTGAAAACCTGATTCTAGATGACTTAAAAGTTTTTAATAAATGGCTCGCGATTACAGGTGCTTTAGGAGCGCTGGCTTCAGGTATTGAGGCTTACCGTTCTTGGCAGAGTGTAGATGACGTTTATGGTCTCGAAAGCAAATTGTATTTAGCAAATACCGTAACGCTTGGTTTAACTGGTGCGATTGGTGCGTTTCAGTTCGTAGGAGCCTCTACTGGTACTTTTTCGACTAACTTACTTTTTGGAGGCCCAATAACGGCAGCTTTAGTTATTCTTACAGTTACATACCTAGCCATCAATTATAAACTCAACAAACTGAAACAAGATGATTTCCAAAAATGGTTAGATAAACTGCCTTGGGGTTATCACCCGAGTCGTACTCAGTGGAGCCAATCTGCAAGCTTGCCCGAAAGAGAGAAGCACAATTCAGCATTGGTGCAACAAGCACTGTTTGACTTACAATCTATTATTCAACAGCCAACGGTATACCATCAGCCTATTGAAAAAATACAGGCTTATCCAGGCTATACGCATCATGAGCTAGTTGGCTTGGAAGTGCATATTCAGCTGCCACATCGTGCTGCAACGAATGGTGTTACAGTGAGTACCAACACCAAGGCAACAGAAGATGATTTGACGTCCGGCTCTTGGTATCAAAACGCAGATTTAGTCACGCTACAAACACAGAGCCAAGCTAGCAAAGAGTTACTGGTGTATAAGGTAACATTGCCGATTAAAGAGACCGATCAATACCTTGCCATGCAAGTAGCGTATGATGTGGAAGATGATGCCCCATCAAAGCGTGAGTATTGGTTCCAAAATAGCGTAAAACAGAGTGCAACTCATAGCGTAATTTCAGACAATACCAAACAAAACATCATTAAAAAGTCACTCACCTCAGTTGTTGGCACATTAGGTTTTAAGGAGTAACCCTTGGCATATTCACCATTTTACGTCACCCCAGAAGAATTATCAGTTTATCAAGAGGCGCAAGAGCAGGAAATACTCGCAGGTGATAATGTAACAACTTGGCATAAGTATGATGTAGAGGAACCATTTCGCTATTACTTTAAACTTTTTGCGTTTCCATTTGTGATCGCCCCATTCCTATTAACTTTGTTTATACACACGAGTGACACGGTTGGCGTAACTATTTTTTCTTTTATTTTGTCGGTGATGGTGTCTGGAGCTTTTTACCTTACGATTGGCCTCGATTATCGATATGACTACATTTTTTCAGATAAAGGCTTTGTGATGAAAAAGCGTCGCAATATGCCTAAATGGGTAAATACCGCTACGCAAGCTGTTGGCTGGATAGGTGCAGTGGTGTGTGTGATTATGGTAGCACTGGTTGGTCCGATGGCATTAGCTGGAGCAGGTGCCTTCATTTTGCTTTCATTTGGTATGTTAAAACGCCAGCCTGATGAACGAACAGAAGTTAAAGTGGGCGAACGAGAAGATTGGCTTTTTGCGGACTACAACAAGAAAAGGAAAGTGATCCAGTTCTATTTTAAGCATGACATATGCAGATATCGAGATACTGCTCATAAGACTATCTTTCGCTCACAAGATCGATTCGATTGTTATGTTTTCTTTAAAACTGAAGCGGATTTAGAATCCATGGTCGCGCAACTGTCAAAGGTCTACAAACTGAATTGTACCGAGGTCGATGACCATAAAAAGTTGTTTGAAGCAAAGCCAGAATCAAGGCTCTTTAGTATTCCTGTTTGTAGTAAAGAATATCAAACCGATGAGGTATTTGATTTAAGGGCGTCAAATGCCCCGCTTCCTGAGCGTGAATACCTTTACAACGGTAAGTGGCAAACTGAATCAGAAATCGAACGCTTAAAAGCAACTGGTGAACAGCAAGCCACTCCCGCTTCATAGTTCAAAACAAGCATTAAAAAGGGCTCCAGAGGTAACTCTGGAGCCTTTTTTTTGTGAGAAGTAAACGTTTTAAGTTGGGTTAAACTCTCTCACTTACTTGATTAAGACAACTTGAACTTACTCAACTCACCGTGAAGATCACTGGCTTTTACTGTCAGTTCGTTACTGATCGCTACAGAAGATGACATGGTATCCATCACTTCCATCGCCGTATCATTAATCACAACCACATTACGGTTGATCTCTTCTGAAACCGAACTTTGCTCTTCTGCCGCTGAAGCGATCTGATTATTCATATCATTAATCACTTCAATAGCTTGGTTGATTTCGGCCAACGCCAACTGCGCTGCTTGTGTTTCTTCTTTGGTATCCACCGCTTGTTTCTGGCTTTGCTCCATCAACACGACGATTGATTGCGTTTCTTGCTCCAAACGAGCCAACATTGCACGAATTTCTTCTGTCGAGCCTTGTGTGCGCGTTGCAAGGTTGCGGACTTCATCGGCTACCACAGCAAAACCACGACCCGCTTCACCAGCACGCGCAGCTTCAATCGCAGCGTTTAGAGCCAACAAGTTGGTTTGATCGGCAATGCCACCAATCTCACTCAGAATACCCTGAATAGCCGTGCTTGAAGCCACCAAATTCTGCGTCTGGTGCTGTGCATCATTCACTTGCGAAGCGAGGTTATCCACCGCGCTTGCAGCATTGTCCATACGCGACATGCCATTCGCACTATTGCTTTGAACTTGGCTTGCCGCCGCTGCTGCTTGTACCGCAGAATTTGCCACTTCTTGTGCGGTTGCGCTCATCTCATTAATCGCCGTTGCTAGCGAGTTGACTTCGTTCACTTGAACGTTCAGTTGATCTCTCGAAGCCGCCGCGCGAGCTTGGCCTTCACTTGCGTTTTTATCAACTTGGTCTGCCGTCGCCATTACGGTTAAAAGCATTTCCTGAATACGAGCGAGGAAGGTATTAAACCAGTGCGCCAGTTGGGCGGTTTCGTCCTTACCTTTCACCTCAATGCGGTAAGTTAGGTCGCCCTCGCCTTGTGCTGCGTCTTTAAAACGCTCCACTAAGTTAGTTAACACTTTGCCCAACGAGGTCGCTATCATCGTCATCGCAACAATACCAATCAGAGCCGCAATAATCCCTGCCCACACTCCCTTTTCAAGAGCTTCTGCACTTTGTTCTTCACTCCATCGCTCGTAGTCATCCACGTTCTTTTTAAGGAAGCTACTGGGAACCGACACCATAACGATCCAAGGCGCATCGCTGGTTTCAATTGCAGTAATCGCATACTCATCCCCACCAAACGTCACAAGGCCTGCGCCTTTTTGTTTCGCAATGGATTGAATACGAGCCCATTGAGACGCCAACTCATGAGAGACTTTCTTGCCCACTTGATCCGCTTGGCTGCTGTTCGCCAGTGTGATGCCTTTCCACGAAGAAATCAGAATACGGCCTTGTCCATCAAACAAGTCGCTCGCGTAATCTTCACTTTGGCTTTGTAACTCGTTCAATGACAAATCAAAACCGAGAGAGCCGATGATCTCGCCACGTAACTTGATTGGTTGGCTGATGGTCGTGATCAGTTCTTGTTTGCCGCGAACCGGATACATGTACGGTTCCATCACGAACGTTTTGCCCGTTTCGAAAGGCATCAAGTGCCAATCGTCTTTACGCTCACCGTTGTTGTTTAATTCAGTATTGCTAAAGCTATCCATCGCCACAACATCAAAACTGTTGTGCGAATTTGGCGAAAAGAATGGCGCTAAGTAGCCTTCGCTATTAAAGCCAAGGCTTTTGTCTTGAATAGTTGGCTCAACCCACGATGGCTTTTCCCACACCATGTAACCAGCAAACACAGCTTTGTTCTGAGCTTCTAGCGACGCAATAAACTGTTTAACAATAATGTCTGGCGTTGCGGCCGTCTCTGCGCTTAATTCGATAATTGAACGCGCTTGCTTTAAGTTCGCCAACACTGGCTCTAACTGGTTGGAAATATTCAGCCCTTGCTGAATCGCCGTATTGCTCAGGTCGGTCGTGGTGGCTTCGGTCAGTTGAGATTTTACTTTTGTAGTGATTTGTTCATTCACTTGCGTGAACGCATTGGTTGTCATACCCATTGCAATCAATAGAGTGAAGGCCATTGCCCCACCCGCACTGACAGCAATTCGAGTGCGTATACTGTTAAACATGATAGCCTCACAAATTGATTTTTATCTGGCATTAAGCATTGGAAGGATCATGGATTTTAAACAAGTAAAGTTAATAGGAGACTTTCGTTTATGAACAGATCAAGAACAGAAAATGTAGTTTTATTAATAATAATAAAATAATGCAGCGTTTCGCTTGTGCATGAAACCATTGATTTGATTGAATTATCTCAAAAAAGAGAATCTAAGCGTTTGTATTTAAACGCAATAACCATATCTAAAAAATGGTTTTATAAAAAGTAAGAACCTTTCCTATCGAGTGCACTTGTGAAGATTGGCAATTATTAATAATGTGCTCAGTGTCACATAAATAATTTAGTATCTTCATGTTTTATATGGAGTTAACAGAACCAACCAATCTATACCATTTATATTTCAATCAGTATTGATAGATATAAATAAACAGGTACCACTGTATTTAAGGTTAGACATTGAAAACCGACACAAAGGTGAGAAAATCATTGTCGACAACTTTTTCACACCTATAGTGAATAATGTTCGTTAAGATCAACATTCGAATTTATCGAGATTGGATAAGAATAAATGAAACGTGTACTTTTGGTAGAAGATAATCGTGAAATAGCGGGAATGTTGTTCGATTATTTTGAATGTGCTGGCATGCAGCTGGATTACGCCGACAACGGTGAGCTAGGCTTAAAACTGGCGATGGATAATGCGTTTGACATCATTTTGCTCGACCTCATGCTGCCGCGCATGGATGGCCTAACACTGTGCAACAAGCTGCGCGATGCGGGTAATAACACTCCGGTGTTGATGTTGACTGCACTTGATAGCCGAGACGACGTGCTCAAAGGCTTCCAACACGGCGCCGACGACTACCTCACCAAACCGTTTGATCTCGATATTCTTGAAGCACGCATGACTGCATTGATTAAACGCTACCGCGGTACGGTTGCATCAACCAAACTCCAGTATGGCGAAGTGTCTATCGATCAAAAAACGCATCAAGCCTACCGTCAAGATAAGCTGTTGGCATTGAATCCAACCACGTACACTATTCTAGAAATGCTGGTCAAAAATGCCCCCGAAGTTGTGACGCGTGAAGAAATCGCATTCCGCTTATGGCAAGAAAATGAGCCAAACAATGACGTTTTGCGCAGCCACATTTATCAACTGCGCGGTCAACTCGATAAACCCTTTGAAGAACATTTATTGAAAACCATCCCTAAAGTCGGCTTCCGCTTGGAGCCGGGGGCATGATTCGCCGCTTATTTAACAACACACAAAGCTTAACTGGACGCCTCGAACTCTTCTTCCTGTTGGTGTCGATTGTGATTGGTCTGCTGTGCTTCGCACTTGTTAGTGGCGCGTTGTTGTGGTCGGAAGATCGCGTCGGTGAACGACGTATTATGATCGACAAGAAAGAAGCGATTGAGCATTTTAGGCGTCATCCTGGCGACGGAATGATCAAGCTCGATCTGCTAACAACGGCGTACAACGATATCAATCTGATCCCACCTGTCTACCAGCCTTTTTTGCAAGACAAGCAGTACTTTCTCGGTGAAGTCGGTCAAGAGCCGAACACCAGAATGATTTACATGAGCACTTTTAACCAAAATGGCGAAGAGCACCCTATCATTCTGATTTCACTCATTGATGAAATCGAAATCACCTCAACCGAGTTTGTTTATGTCATCGTAATGGTACTGGCGGTGGTAACGGCGCTTATCCTAATTTTTGGCAGCCTTTTACTGCGCCTATCGCAACGTTTGATTGAGCCAGTCAGCGCACTCAAGGTGCAACTAGACCAACACCAAGGCGATACATCCCAAAAATTCATCGTGCCTGAAGGTTCGGCTAAAGAGTTCCAAACGTTAGCCTCTCAGCTCAATGAATATCGCAGCCAAATCAATCAGGTGATCAAACGTGAGCAAGCTTTTGCGCGATATGCCAGTCATGAACTGAGAACGCCACTAACGGTGATGAAAGGATCGAGCAGCCTGCTAGCCAGAAGCCCAAGTACGCCGTTTCAAGAGCGTCAGATTGGCCGTATTCAAGATGCTACTCAGCAAATGTCGACCATGGTTGATGCTTTGTTGGGATTAGTTCGATATGAACGTAACACCGACGACAGCCCCGTTCGAACCATCTCAGAGCAAGAGCTTCACAACATCGTTGCTCTTAGCCAAGCGCAAGCCGATGAAAAGTCGTTAGAATTTAATGTTCAGATATTGGGCCATCCGCAAACCAAAGCGACCACTGCAGTGCTTAACATTACGTTGAGTAACTTAATTCGCAACGGCATTGCAGCCACGTCAGCGGGAACGATTCATATCACCATGACTGATACCACACTGTCGGTGAGAGATGAAGGCGAAGGCTTCTCTTCCGTGCCAGATGCCGAAGGCCATGGCTTGGGGCTCATGATTGTGGACGACTTATGCCGACGCTATGGCTGGCAATTCACTATTGATACACATCCTGAGGGTGGATGTGAGGCAGTGATTGACCTTTCGTCAGAGCATCATGAGGCTTGCTCAGAGTAACTTCCTCAGCACTAGATTCAATCAAGAGGTATCTCATTTGCTCAGTATCAAAACGGGCGGTTCGATACCTCTTTCTTATTCGATTGAATGAAATCTTATGCCGCAAGCGCAACTAGTCGTTCGAATGCTTGCGATGCCGATTCCGACGCTTCGCACACAGAAAACACATCTTCGATAAAGTACTTCAACGCTCTGGATTCAATGGCTCTGATTGCAGCTTGCTGCTCGTCCGATAAATAGCCGTAAATGCTCGCCGCGCCAAAGTCACCGAAGATCATCTCCCCTTGCTCGTTCACCAACGTATTGTGCGCATACAAATCACCATGACACACCTTGTTGTCGTGTAGGTGATTAAATACGTCCACCATCTGCTCAACAATAGAATTCACTTGCTCGACTGTCAGCGTAAACCCTTGTGGGAACGTATCTCGGGTGCAGGTTTCCAACGTTGGTGGCAAACCTAAGTTGTAGTAATTGTTTGGAATCAGCTCCATCACCAACGCAAGCTCTTTACCGTCATCCACTTGCGCGATGGATTTTACTAAGTTGTTGTGATGCCCAGCTTGCAAACACGCTTCAAGTTCATCATGAGGGTAACCATCACTGGTGACCTCGCCCTTGAACACTTTTACCGCAACTTCACTCGGGAAGTCGTATTGAGCGTCAATCCAGTTAGCATGAGAAATCACGCCACTTGCCCCTTGGCCGAGAACATGGTTAAGCGAGTAACTGTTTGTGGTCACTTTCGGCACACTGTCTAGCGAAGATGGGTGTTTGCAGAATGGATTACCTGCAAAAGCAAACCATGCCAATTTAGGTAGCTTCATCAGCACATCCGGAAAGTGCTCTAGCTGGTTCGCAGAAAGACGAACCAATTCCAAATTAACTAAGTTTTCCATGCTACTTGGCAGTCGTTTGATGCGATTCCCCGCCAGTGCAAGCTTTCTTAAGCGCGGCCTTTCACCCAGACTGTTTGGTAGCGTTTCAATCTCGTTGTCGGTCAGGATCAGCCAACGTAACTGACTTGGTAGTGAGGCTTCACTCACCACTTTGATCTTGTTGGTTTTAAATCCAACCATCTCAAGGTTTGGCAGCTTGCCCAATACCTCTGGTAAATGGGTGAACTGATTATTGGAAGCAAAGATGATTTTTAGTTTGGTCAGCTGTTCCAGCTCTTGTGGCAAATCTGACAGTGCGTTGCCGGATAAATCTAACACTTCAAGCGAGTCTGCAAGCTCTAAAATTTCCATAGGGAACTCAGTTAGCCCTTCCGCCAACTTCAGTTGTTTAAGTCCTACTAATTGTCCTGTTTTTAATTGTTCTAGAGTCTGCAAAACCAAGCCTTCTGATTGAATGGAAATAAGCGACGTAGTGTACGTGGCTTGAGGTAGAAAGGCGAGTCATGGGATGGAATACCATGGAATCAAAACAACCAAAGGATAGAAGTGAAACCATTGAAATGGTATTACAGCAGCAGTGAGTGCGAGTCAAAACATCAGGAATAACCGAAATGGTTGTACTGAAACACAGACTTTTTATCTGGGTTTAATGGCGTTACACTACGCGCCCTTTTTAAATGGCAAAGGTGACACGGTTTATTCCGTCAGCATCGACATGAAACTCTCAGAAAGTCCTATCACCCAACATAGCTTTAATGGGCGCAAATTTTTCCTTAAACGTGACGACATGCTCCACTCCCACTTTTCCGGGAACAAAGCACGTAAGTTTATGACGTTAATGGAAGAGCAAAGTCCCGACATCACCACGTTAATAAGCTTTGGCTCCGCTCAATCTAATGCCATGTACTCGCTAGCGGCTCTCGCCCAGATTAAAGGTTGGGCATTTGAGTTTTATGTTCATCACATTCCATCTTGGCTAAAAAGCTCCCCCATCGGAAACTATCGCGGCGCTCTCGATTTAGGTATGAAAATCACCACCATGCAAGACATCGGTAGCGAACTCCACCCTAGTGAATACATCCACCAGGTACGAAGAGTAGATGAGTCGACATTGCTTATTCCAGAGGGTGGACGTTCCCACCTCGCTGAAGCTGGTATCAAACAGTTAGCACGAGAAATTCTTGATTGGACGCGATTGAGAGGTAAAGAACAGTTTACCGTCGCCCTGCCATCAGGCACTGGCACGACCGCTTTATATCTTCATAAACATTTAAGCCCACACGGCATAGAAGTGCTAACTTGCCCTTGCGTAGGCAATGCAGATTACTTAACTGAGCAGTTCAACCAGCTCGGTGAAAACAGCCACCCAACCATTTTAACCGTGCGCAACAAACACCATTTTGGTCGCTTGTACGAAGAAGATTACATCACATGGAAAGCGCTCTTTGAGCAAACCGACCTCGAATTTGACCTGTTATACGACCCGTATATGTGGCAATGCCTCACCCCTTGGTTGGAAGAGAACACAGATAAAACGGTGATTTATATTCACCAAGGCGGGTTACTTGGCAACGAATCGATGTTGCCAAGATATCAACGAGAATTTGAATAGCGTGTTCAAATAAAGTTGTTGCTGATTACAGTGATTCCACTATTTGATGAGCGCCAGAATTTTTTTGAATTCAGGTGCTCGGCAATCTTCGACCATTTCATACAAACACATTTCTAGCCCAGTGAGCACCACACCGTTAGCGGTTAACTTCGCAAGAGCGAGCGCTTTATTGGCAGCGGTTCGGGAAGATACACAATCCGTGACTAATTCAACGCGATAACCGGACTGGCGCAGAGAAACCGCGGTTTGATAGACGCAAATGTGGGATTCAATACCGCAAACCAACCAGGTATCAACTTTCGCGTTCTCCACCGCGACCTTAAACGTCGCCTCTTTGCAACCATCAAACGTGTACTTGGTAATAGGTAAATGCGTGCTTTCAAGCACTTCACGAATCGGCTCCGCGGTTGAGCCCAACCTTTCTGGATTCTGTTCTAGCCACAGAATAGGCAAATCTAGCGCTTTGGCACCCTTTACCAGTTTCGTGATATTTTCAATCAGTGCGTCGCTTTCATGCATTAATGTAGCGAGTTTGCCCTGAACATCCACCACAATCAGGCCCGTGTTTCCTTTCGATAACATTTCCATCTCCTATCTTGTGCGACCACAAACCATACTCAACAAGTTGAACAACAGTTAATGTATCAGAACCCTTTCATGTTAGAGCAATAAAACCTAGAAAGATGACCTTCGCTCACACATTTGCCCTTAGTTAAGTGTGGTTTGAACTGACTATTTAAATTTCTCTCGAATTAGTTCAATCAAGGCTTTGACTTTATTAGGCAGAAATAAGGCCGAGGGATAAATCAGAGTAAGATGCTGCTTCGGATGCGCAAATTGAGGCAGCACCTCGACCAACAAACCGTCTCTCAATGCAGGCTTGGAATGAATTTGAGGAATAAACGCGATGCCGTTTCCTGCTATCGCCATCGAGCGCAGCAAGTTGAGGTCGTCCGAGCGCAACGCCACATGCAGATCTGAATCGAGCAAATCGGCATTGTAACGATTAGTTAAAAGGCGATGCTGCTTAAGATCTTCCACCGTTTTTACTGGCGGATGCGATTCTAGATAGGCTTTTGACGCAACAAAGTGACTACGATAAGGCAAAAGACTGAACTGCACATAGCTGTCATCGGTGACTTTGACCACGCTAGGAAGAAGCTGCAAATCAAACGATTGACGCTTGAGATCGACACTCTCTTGATGGTTTTCAATCTCGACCGAAATATCCGGGTACCGCGTTGTGTACTCGGTGATGATCGCGTTAAACGCGGCAGAGCTCATCAATGCGGAAGGAATGGCTAAACGCACCTTGCCCGTCAGCTCTTGTTGATATTCATGCATGGCATTTAAACCTTGCTGAATATGGTCAATAGGCTGCCCCACCAACTCAAACAAGCGTTTCCCGTGCTCAGTCAACTCAATGCTGCGTGTTGTGCGGATCAAAAGCTGTACCCCGAGCGATTTCTCTAATTCTTGCAGGCGACGACTCACTTTTGAGCGTTGTAGTTGATTCGCCTCTGCCGCTGCACTTATACCGCCGTGAACCACCGTCTGAGTGAATAGGTAAATATCATCAAAACTAACGTTCATTGTCCTATTTTTAGGTCATTTATGTTCGTATTATCATTCTACTGAATTGTGAGTGACTTCTCTATAATCCGCTATCCAATATGTTTAACGGAACTTGTAATGACGGCTGACCAAAAATTCAAACACTGGATGCGAACTTTGATTGTCCTGTTCATCGTACTATTTTTGTACATTATCATTGCTGACCGCCACGCCCCCTTAACGACCGAAGGACGAGTGCAAGGATACGTTGTCCAAGTCGCGCCCGAGGTATCTGGTAAAGTGACCGACGTTCTCATCGAGAATAACCAGTCCGTTCAAAAAGGCGATGTGTTGTTTACGATTGATGATCGTAAATACAAGATAGCACTTGAACAGGCGGAGCTGTCTCTACAATCCGCTTATGAAAAAGAAGCAACGCTGTATTCTCAACGCGAAGCCGCTCTTGCCAATATTGCCCGCGCACAAGCGACATTTGATAATGCACACCGCGAGTACACCCGCTTACTGACACTATCGAAGCAGAAAGTCATCTCTCAATCGACACTCGATAATGCCTTTGCCCAAAATCAGGTATCACGTGCAGCGCTTAAAGCGGAAAGACAAAACTTAAAAGTCATTGAGGCGCAATTAGGCGTTCAAAAAGGTCAAAGCACCGCCGTTCGAATTGCCAAAAACGGCATCGAAAAGGCGCAACTTGATTTGGCAAATACCGCGGTACTCGCTCCCAGTGATGGTGTCGTGACCAACCTGCAACTAGAAGTTGGCACGATGGCAAACACCAACATGCCATTGCTGACATTTGTACCAACAGGATCACTCTGGGTAGCCGCTGATTTTCGTGAAAAGTCCGTCGCGAACGTAGACAAGACTTTCCACGCCCTGGTCACATTTGATGCCAACCCAGGTTCGGTGTACGACTTTGATTTAGCTAGCCGCGATTACGGTGTAGCAGCCGCACAACAAACGCCTAATGGCGCACTAACCAAAGTGGAAGTAAACAACCGCTGGGTACGTGATGCGCAGCGTACACGAGTGAACCTAACCAGCAGCGAAGAGTTACCACCAGCACTGTTTGTCGGCTCTCGTGCTACCATTGTTTTGTACCCAGACAACAACATTTTCTGGCAGTGGATGGCGCAAGCACAGATTCACCTCGCAAGCTGGTTCCACTTCATTTACTAGGTGGCGACAATGAAAACCTTACGAATTTGGTTCGGCTGCTCTTTAGGGCTCGCGCTAAGCATGATCTTCGGTTGGTCTTACGGATTTTTTGCCATCATGATGCCGCTGTTTATTTTGGGCAGAATGGACCACTTTAATCTTTCGGCTTTATTGATTGTGTTTTTCTCTGCGGTGTGGACAACCATACAAGCCACATTTTTACTGGAATACTTGCAGTTTCATCCAACATTAATGACCGTTGCCGTCGGAATCATGATGCTGTTTAAGTGCATTGCAATGATGAACCAGAAAACCTATTTGTTTGGTTACATGGGGCTGTTGGTGGGTTCAATTGTGTTGAACTTTGCCAGCTATAACTTCATGGATATTGAAGAGTTCAACGTTAACATGTGGGTGATGGCGTTCAGCAATATTTTTGTTTGCGCATTCGCGTATTGGTTGTTCCCGGAGCCAAAATCCCCCGCCGAGCACATTGAAATGTCGACCCCAGTGAAAAGCGATATTGACTACATCAGCCAAGTTGCCATGGGTTGGGTAGTAGCGATGGCGGCGTTTATCGTATTCCAAGTAGCGGACTTATATGACTCGCTATCCGCACAAGCTTCCATTTTGATCATCCTAACCCCAATGACTTTAGCGGGCTCGCTCGCCATGGCAAAAATTCGCATCATCGGCACCGCACTAGGCTGCATCGCAGGGATGGTTGTTCAGCTGATATTGGGCAGTTGGTATGGGCATGGGCTACTCTTTTGGCTCGCCTTTACCATTGCAATGGGGCCATTCTGCTTGTGGCTCACCAAGGGGCAAATTAAAGCAGCTATCGCGTTTTCTGCCATGTCTGCCCTATCGGTTCCGCTGACGACCTCATTGGTGCCAGAACAAAAAGACGCGTTCTTTTCGATCTTGTACCGTTTTAGCTCGATTTTCGTTGCGGTTTTGCTCACCGCGATGGTGATGTGGGTGGTGCATCACTGGATTCGTGTGATGTTGCTAAATCATCCTGAGATGAGGAACGTGGAGTTGAATTAAGCCTTGGCAGAGGCTGGAAACGGGAAATGTATGCCGCTCACTTTACTGCGAGTTACTGCGAGCGGCATTTTTATTTAAAACGGTCATCCTAAACATCGAGGAACGAGCGTGATTCAGGATCTACCCACCGAGAGCTTTGAAGTTCCTAGCTTATCGCCATCTCCCAGCGTGTTGTTAGCAGATTCCTAGTCTCGTCTAGACTCGCTGGAATGACCCAACTTTGAATACAAGCCAAATAGTTGGGTACGTGAGTAACGTATCTCTTAACAACCGTCATACTGAACAACGAGGGACGAGGTGATTCAGGAGCTACCCACCGAGTGCTGTGAAGTTCTAAGGTTATCGCCATTTTCCAGTGAGTTGTAATCAGATTCCTAGTCTCGTTTAGACTCGCTGGAATGACCCAATCTTGGATACAAACCAAATAATTGGGTATGTGAGTAACGTATCTCCCAACATCCGTCATCCTGAACAACGAGGGACGAGGTGATTCAGGAGCTACCCACCGAGTGCTGTGAAGTTCTAAGGTTATCGCCATTTTCCAGTGAGTTGTTAGTAGATTCCTAGTCTCGTTTAGACTCGCTGGAATGACCCAACTTTGGATACAAACCAAATAGTTGTGTACATGAGTAACGTATATCTCAACAACCGTCATCCTGAACATCGAGGAACGAGCGTGATTCAGGATCTACTAACCACGTGCTTTGAAGTGCGAAAGTTATCGCCATTCCAGCGAGCTGTAATCAGATTCCTAGTCTCGTTTAAACTCGCTGGAATGACCCTAACTTTAGTTTATGGTGTCGAGCCTAAGTCTTAATATCAACCCACCAACTCTTTACGAATGATCTCCGCTCCCGCACTTAGCGCACTGAGCTTAGCGGTTGATACTTCACGAGACAAAGGCGCCATACCACAGTTGGTACATGGGTAAAGCTTGTCGGCATCAACGTATTTCAATGCCTCTCGCAGTGTATTCGCCACTTCTTCTGGCGTTTCAATTTCGTTGGTTGCAACGTCAATCGCACCAACCATCACTTTCTTACCACGAATCAACTCAAGTAACTCAATAGGCACTCGTGAGTTATGACATTCGAGCGAGATAATATCGATATTCGACTGCTGCAATTTAGGGAATACTTCTTCGTATTGTCGCCATTCAGTGCCTAGCGTTTGCTTCCAATCCGTGTTCGCTTTGATGCCGTAGCCATAGCAGATATGCACCGCCGTTTCACATTTCAGCCCTTCAATCGCACGCTCTAAACATGCAATGCCCCACTCGTTCACATCATCGAAAAACACATTGAACGCAGGTTCATCAAACTGAATGATGTCGACACCTGCCGCTTCAAGCTCTTTCGCTTCTTGATTGAGGATCTTCGCAAATTCCCAAGCCAGCTTTTCACGGCTACCGTAATGATCATCATAAAGCGTATCGATCATCGTCATAGGGCCTGGCAGCGCCCACTTGATAGGTTGCTTAGTTTGCTGACGCAAGAACTTGGCATCTTCAACAAACACGGGCTTTGTGCGACTTACTGGGCCAACCACCGTCGGAACACTTGCTTCATAACGGTTGCGAATGGTCACCGTTTTACGGTTTTCAAAATCTACACCGCTTAAATGCTCAATAAAGGTCGTCACAAAATGTTGGCGAGTTTGCTCGCCATCACTGACGATATCAACGCCTGCCAGTTCTTGTTCTTGCAAAGCGACACGTAGCGCATCGCGTTTGCCATCAATCAGTTCTTCACCTTGCAGTTTCCACGGCGACCAAAGTTTTTCTGGTTCGGCCAGCCAAGAAGGTTTCGGTAAGCTGCCAGCCGTTGAAGTCGGTAATAGTGTTTTCATCGTCATTCCTTTCTAGATTCTCGTTGTCGATTACGCGTAGTTTGCAGACCATTGTTCAAGCACAGATTGATAAGGTTTGATGAAATGCTCCTCGGCAAATTTCCCTTGTTCAATCGCCAGTTGGCTGCGCTCTTCTCGGTCGTAAACGATTTGAGTTAGCGAGTGGTCTAGGTTTTTTAGGTTTGGCTGGTAGCAATTACCGGCAACCGCGTTGGCATTGTAAATCTCAGGTCGGTAAATCTTCTGGAATGTCTCCATCGTGCTTATCGTGCTGATAAGCTCTAGGTTTGAATAATCGTTCAGCAAGTCACCGAAGAAGTAGAATGCCAATGGTGCGACACTGTTTGGTGGCATAAAGTAGCGCACCTGTAAACCCATCTTTTTGAAGTACTGCTCCGTCAACGAAGATTCGTTCGGCTGATATTCAAAGCCCAAAACAGGATGTTGATTTTCGGTGCGTCGGTATACTTTGTTGTCCGATACGCTCAGACAAATCACCGGCAGCTTTTTGAAATGCTGTTTGTAAGACTCAGAATTAACGAAAGCTTTGAACAGTTTGCCATGCAAATCACCGAAGTTAGCTGGGATGCTGAAACGTGGCTGGTTTTTGTTGTGGTCCAACAGCAAAACGCTAAAGTCGTAATCACGAACGTATGAAGAGAAGTTGTTGCCCACAATGCCTTCGATGCGCTCGTTAGTGTTGTGGTCAACAATGTTGGTTTTGAGCACTTCAATTGATGGGAAGGCTTCGCCACTGCCTTGGATATCCATATCAACAGAGATGATTTCAAGCTCTACTGAGTAGCGGTCACCTTGCGCATTATCCCAATGTGCCAACGCATTAAAACGATTGTCGATCATTCGGAGTGCGTTGCGCAGATTCTCTCGGCGGTAGTTTCCACGAGCCAGATTAGCAAAGTTGGTAGTGATTCGCGTATTGTCTGATGGTTGGTAATTCTCATCAAAACGAATGCTTTTGATAGCAAATGTGAAATCGTTATTCATCGTGAGTTGGTATCCTATTTCCTTAGATAAAGCAGACTTTTCCTAACTCTGTGCATGGGGATATTTTTGTTTTTTGGTTTTCCCAATCGTTAGGTTGCGCAGCGTTCACGACGAACAGTTCGTACTAAAAACGGTGGTCGCAGTGCCTAACACCAGAGCAGTCCTTTTTTTATACTTGCTTCACGAGTTGAGTAATATTGGTATTGTTTCACATTGAACATGAAAGAAATTCATAGTGGGAGTTCCAACCCAGAGGGAACTATCGTAGATACTGTTTTTCATTGACACCAATACACGTAACTTGGCGAGCATATTGCTAATATGTGTAATTAAGAAACTGGTAAGGGATTAACAGTACGTAAACCAGTTTTAAGCCTAGAAAACGCATTGTATAAACAAGACGCTACCTGGAATATAGGACAGCGTAGCTTAAATAGCACTTTTCACACTCCATCATTTATTCAAGCATTCGTTTAATTAAAAGCACCTTACATTTTATATCCTCGGAAAGAGGATTATTTAATTATCTTATTTATTTCTTTTCCTATATTTACCATCTCAAATGTAACGTTTAATTTTTCCGTTTTAAAATAACATATAATCTCATACACGAATATGACAAGTTCATTGACGGACTTTGTCACCCAATCATTACATTAAGCTAGAAAAAACCGACAACAAAACAAACATAAGCCACTGTTTTAATTTAAAATTAAATTCAGAAAGCCGTAATGACCACATAACGACACTTTACTTAGTTTGGCATAACAAAAACCTCAACAATAACATGGTTAATAATTATAAATCTCACTTCTATCAATAAGGAGTTCAAACATAACATTAGAAAATAAAAATTAAGTAATAACTTAAAAAGGTAAGACTTAATAACTACATTCTTATTTATTATAGTTGAGTAATGAACTTAAAAACTATGAGACATTAATCCCACGAATCTATACTTTTCCTTTTTTTATTAAAAAACAAGATGCAATATTTCACCGCTCAATTATTGAGCGCCAATTAATAACCAGTCCATAATTATAAAACACCCATAGAGTTATTGTTAAAACCCAATAATAACCTTTATGGGCTGACTAATAGGAAACAACAATGGAAAAACAGCATCTTTCCGCGAGTATTATCGCGCTCGCATTACTTGGTTCTCTAACTCCAGCACATGCTGAAGATACATTAAAAGCTTACACTTCGACCTTGCTACAGCTCGATGATAGCGATGCACGCTCGAAGAAGATCCGCTTAATTTACTCCTTAGAAAATGTCTGGAACCAATCTTTGCTGCCGAATGGAGCTAAGGAAGCCAAGTTGCTTCTAAACGGAGGTTCTGGTTTCGACATGACTAATGTACCGAATAAAGAGCAGATCTATGGTTTTGCCACCGGTGGAGACTACCGTTACACAATCCCAACAGCCTTTAAACTGGCACTGAGTTATTTAAATGGTGCCCCTTTACGTCATATGAGCCATGCTCCAGAAAACACTATTGCAACAGCATCTGTCAGTGAGTCTCTGGACTTTAATCTTGGCTTCAGTGCTTCTGATTCTCCAAATATTAGCGGTGGTATCTCCTGGAGCAACCGCGTAACTTACGATCAACCAGAATTTCAGACGGTGGCTGATTTTGATCAGACCAATGAGAGCATTAATTGGCTTATCGAAAACCAGACTATCCGCCACAATACTCCACCTAAAGACTGGTTATTGTACCGTTGGACCAGCTGTGACATGGGCAACCTAATTGACTATAGCGAATTACCTGTCGTGATGCGCTCTGATTTTAAACCGCAAGTCGGTGTTGTATATCGAAAAAATGATATTCAAGATGGCCTAGATACATCAGAAGTCAAGCTGGTTGCAGGTTGGCGAAAAACCAATTACTACTTTGGTCGTGACTGGTGTAGCTGGTATACCACCCCAGAAAATACCTGGAAGAAAAATCGTGATAGCAGTCAATGGACAGAGACTAGCCGAGCCGTAACTATCTCTTGGAATGACGCGCTCTACCACTAACTTATTAGCCTGCGGCCACGGAATGAATAAGTGGCCGCCGTATTTACTAATGAAATAAACGGTAAGACATGACAAGTAATAAAAAACTCTTGACTGGATCGGCGCTAGCACTTGGTGCAGTACTCGCCATATTTCTAATTAATTCAAATAACAAGAATTCCCAGAGCGATTCTGTTGCAAGCTTTGACGAGCAAATCAAGACAGAGAAAACTGAGACAAGAAGTGTAACGCCTCCTGAGAGCGATGCAACTCAAGAGGTGGTTACCGTTCCAACACCACAGAATGACAATGACGCTACTTCCGACGTCATTCCAGCTACACCTTGGATATCTGCCCCATTAAATGAATTGAGCAATGAACTGTACGATTTTATTGAAGCTGAACAGGTAAGTTACATCAGTACAACCGACTATCCATTCGACGAGCAAAAGCAAAAACAATTGCGAACATTAGCTAAACAAGGGGTTCCTATCTTGTTTGACAACACGGAGTCATCCTATTTGGATAGCTACGGTGTTAGCGAAACCAAAGTCGTTTCAGAGTATTTTGGCACAGCGTCAGAAGGTGATGTCATCATTGCTACCGGAGTGCAGAATGAAGATGGCAGCATTCATTATCTTGTTTTGCCTTTAAAGAGCAAAGATCTCAACGATAACAGTAAATTGATTGAGGACACTAAGCTCGCAATCACTCTACTTAAAGAACAGAAGCATGACTTGATAAAAGAGAGACAAGGCGAGCATAGCGAATAAAAATAAAGGAAGATAGCTTCTCCTATTCCATGGCTATCTTCCTTAAAATAACTCCAGTCTCAATCAAGAAAAATTCATTTATCTTCCCTCCGGCACCCTATCCGAAATCACCTTGCCATCTTTGATGGTGATGATACGTTTGGTGCGCTCTGCTAGGGCGTTATCGTGCGTCACGATGATCAAGGTTCTGCCTTCAGCGTGAAGTTGATTGAACAAGGCTTCAATCTCTGCGCCGGATTTTGAATCCAATGCACCCGTTGGTTCATCCGCTAAGATGATTTGCGGATCGTTGACCAAGGCTCTTGCAATCGCAACTCTTTGCTTTTGACCACCAGAAAGCTGGTTTGGTTTATGATCTAAACGATCCCCTAGCCCGACTTGCTCTAGCAATTTAGCTGCGCGCTGGCGACGTTCTTTGGCTTTGATGCCAGAGTAAACCAACGGCAGTGCCACGTTATCGAGCGCCGTCGCGTATTCCAATAAGTTAAAGCTTTGGAAGACAAATCCGATCTTTTGGTTACGAATGCCAGCCAGGTCATTCGCACTTAAACTTGCGACGTTTTGGCCGCCAAGTTGGTACTCACCATCGGTGGGCTTATCTAAACAGCCGAGCATGTTCATCAACGTTGACTTACCCGAACCGGACGGGCCAAGAATCGAAAGAAACTCGCCTTGATTAATGGTTAAGTCAACGCCGTCTAGCGCGCGAACTTCCGCCTCCCCGCTTGAGTAGTATTTACAGATGTTGGTCAGCTCAACAAGCGGCTTGTTCGACATGTTCTCTCCAGAGTTATTATTGTTATTCACTTTGTAGCGCCTCCAACGGGCTGACTTTTGCGGCTCGGTTTGCAGGTAACCATGCAGATGCCACACCAATGATCACTAAGGTGAGGATGACAATCGCGACAACGACCCACGACAACTCAGGGACAGGTTTACCCAGTTGTTCATAAAAGGCATTGCCCTCTAAAGGAATGGAACTGATGGCAGACACCAGCGCGTACGTCACGCCTAAGCCAAGCGCGCCCCCCATCATCATTGTCAATAAAGACTGCACTAAATAGTGCATGCGAATGGCCGTTGGGGTTGCACCGACTGCCATGCGCACGCCGATATCACGCGTAGATCGCTTTACGGTGGCATACATCACATTGGCGATGCCAACGCCAGCAACAGCTAACGTCACGAAGCCGATAATGCCAAGAAAACTCTGCAAACCTATCAGAAACTGCTGCATACTCTTTTGCTTAAGGAACATATCATCGACTTGGACGACCTGTTCATCACTGACACTTGCCCCGTGCTTACGGGCAATCACTTGCCTGATCGTCTTTGCTAAGGCTTCTCGGTCTACATCGGCTTGTGGTTGCACATTGATGCCACCAATTTCACCGTTGACATGAAATCGCTTCCACGTCGCTAACGGCACAAAGCTGGAATAGTTGATAAGATCCCCCAGCTCTATTTGAGCGCTGTTTTTCTCCAATACGCCCACAACGGTGAACTCCTCATTGCCGATTTTTACCTTTTTCCCCACAGGGTTGACTTGCAATGTGACTGTCGCAAACCAACTAAAGTCCTCATCCGGGTTGAATAAGTCGGCTGCCAGTTCATAACCCAGTACAACGACTTTGCGCGTCTCTTTTTGATCGAGTGGATTTAACCATCGCCCCCCCGCCATCGGCACCAAATTGGTCATGGATTGAAACTCGCTCGTGACCGCTAACGGCTCTTGCCACGAGTTTCTATCACCAACGGTGATGCGCTCTTTCCACTTCGCAGTTGGCGCAACACTTTTTACATCGGGTAACGCTCGAACGACCTCTGAATCGTCCATTTTTAATGTCAGAAATTTACCTTGGTGAAAAGCACCGTGGTCGACGGTGGCCATCCCTCCGGTCAAATAGATCAAGTTGCCGTTACCATTTTGTGCGGTTTTCAATACGCCCTGACGAATACCCTCACCTACCGCCAACATAGCAGCGATACAGAGGGTCGCCCACGCTACTGCCAGAATGGTCAAACCCAGTCTCAGCTTTTCTGCCGCCATTTCTTGGAAAATTTGTCTCATCGGTAACAGCATGACTAGGCCCTCGCACTCAAAGCAATGACTGGCGTGAGACGCGATGCTCGCCTTGCTGGGAAATACGACGCCATCAATGCCAAGATAAGCGTCACAAGTAAAGACCAAGCAATGGAATCTGGCGTGATCACAGGTAAACCAATCCATTCCGGTAATGCCATGCTGCTTAAGACAGATACCACGGCATACGAAAACATCAGACCTAATGCCGTGCCCACGGCTACCAAAATAAGCCCTTCAAGAATAAACTGACTGAGTATGGATTTTTGAGTCGCCCCGATCGCCAAACGCACACCGATTTCACGCGTGCGCTCCGTGACGGATAAAAACATGATGTTGGCAATGCCAAGCGCACCGACCGCCATGGTCATCGCGCCGCTCGCTCCGAGAAAAATCTGAATGCCACGCAAAATTCCACTGATGACCGCCGCACCTTCACTAAAATCAGGTAATTCGACCGCATCTTTATCACTTGGGTCAAAATGAAGCTGCTTGGCGAAAAAGTTCACGATATTTTGTCGAAACGACGGTGCATCCATCCCATCTCTCGGCTTCATCAATACCATCCAAGGTTTCGCATCCCACAAATCGCGGTACGTTGTTTGAGGAATGAAAACCGTGCGGCTATCGCCGAATGAAATGCCAGTGTCCTCACCAACGGTTATCCCAATCACCAAAAACGGAATGCCGTTGACTTTGAGCCTATCCCCGATTTGGATTCCGCCCATTTGCGCAATTTGATCGCCTAACACTGCCACGCGAGTGTGGTTTTTCATATCACTTGGTGACAGGTTTCTCGAACCGGATTGCAGCTTGCGTTGTATTAAAGGAAAGTAAGACGTATCAATACCGCTGACCGTACTCGATAAGTTCTGTCCTTTGAGATTGGTGATATTCGCATCCCATTTGGCGTAAACGCTTGACGCCTGTTGCACGAAGCCTGACTGTTTGATCATGTCGACTTTTTCTTGTGGAATATCAATTTGTCGTCTTGAAGCTAACCCTTGCCACGGTTTACTGGTACTCGACGGAAACACCACTTGCACATTGTTGACCATAAATGAAAACGACTGGGTCTGATGGCGATAAAAGCCTTCGCCAAGTGCGATTAACACCACCACAGAGATCACGCCCCAAGCAATCGCGATAATGGCTAGCACGCTCTTCATGCGATGCGCTATCAACGTTTGCCAAGTTTGTTGCAATAGACTGCTCATGAATGAAAAGCTCGAGAGATCAACGCCATGGTATCGTCATCGAGTTTCCCTGCGGTTTGCAGTAAGCCGATTCTCTTACGCCAGTAGCTGTACAAGTTGGTTTGCAGACTGTTTTTCGCCTCAAACAAGCTGTTGTGTGCGCTGATAACTTCCGACACTTCAAGCAGGCCAGCGTCGTAAAGTTTCTCTTTGCTTTGCAACACTCTAGCGCGCGACTCAACCAGCTCGTTCGCTATCAAAACTTGATTCCAGTTGATATCGACCTGCGTAAACTGCTGAATAACTCGTTTCTGAATATCAATTTCCACTCTACGCATATCTTGCTTGGCACTTAAAATGTTCAACGATGCTTCGT
Organism: Vibrio antiquarius; assembly: GCF_000024825.1. Lineage (NCBI taxonomy): Bacteria > Pseudomonadati > Pseudomonadota > Gammaproteobacteria > Vibrionales > Vibrionaceae > Vibrio > Vibrio antiquarius. Next base: position 1,600,663 of record NC_013456.1, on the reverse strand, counting down.
CCACTTTCGCTCGCACTGCACCATTGAGGTCAATCGGCAAACTCAAACTAATCCCAGCGTTAAACTCGCCGTTTGAACGATTATCACCATCGCTGTAGCCCACACTGCCTTTGACTGTCGGGTAGTATCCACCTTTAGCTGAATCTTTCGCGAACTCGCTCGCCTTCACCATCTGCGCCGCCACCAGCAGCTCTGGACTGCTGTCTTTCGCCAGCTTTAGCCATTGCTCCTGAGAGTCCACCAGCATCGGAGGCTGAATTAAAGAATCCGTTCGAATTTGGTCGACACTCTCCGGCATTTGATTAATTAACGCCGCAAGCTCTGCTTTTTTCACTTCGAGATCGGCTTTTGCATTGAGGATACTTGCTTGCTCAGAGACTTGATTCGCTCGCATCTCTTCAACATCAACCGACTTCACTTTGCCTGCTCGATAGCGTTTCTCAATGATGTTGAGAAGTTCCTTCCCCTCCTCCAGCTTGGACTGCGCCAATTTGAGGTCGCCCTGTGCGCTTGCCACATCTAGGTAAGCGGTGAGCAACTTCTGCGCAAGCTCGTTATGCGATTGAGATAGCTCTAACTGTGCTTTGAGATAATTGGCATTCGCTTGATCCAGTTCCGACCACAAACTGCTATCCCAAATAGTTTGAGATAAGGTCGCGCCGTAACTGTTGGAATGGCTTGAGGACTCATTCCAATCCGCTGACGCACTGGCACTTAAACCCGGCAATAACGCACTGCGGCTACTCTGTACGCCAACCTCGCCAAGCTGGACGCCGATTTTCGCCTTTTCGTAATTTGGATCGTTATGCTTTGCTTGTTGCCAAGCTTGTTCAATAGAAATTGCATAGGTAGGCAAACTGAGCGTGGCAGCCAACAATGCAAAGGCGATTTTTGATCGTTGCAGCTTAACCATGCGCCGCTCCCATCATGCTGTTGTCGATAACCTCTTCATCAAGCTCCACGCCATCAAGCACTTCGACATTGATGCCATCTGACAGACCGAGTTTCACCGGTTGTTTATGAAACCCTTGTTCTGAGCTGTCGGGGATCAGAACATTCGGTGCGTCACCATCAAATTGCAGAGCGCGCTCCGGTAGAGTGAGCACGTTTTCAGACTTCTTCAGAATGATTTGAGCCGTCGAAGAAAAACCAGAACGAAGCAATACATCTTGTGGGATCTTGAGTTCTCCCACTTCAACCTCAAAACCGTTATCAAAACTTTTTGCCGAAGCATTGCCCTCTGGTGAGTTGAGGTTCTCAGATTGAATCGCCACTTTGGTTAGCACACCAGAAATCGCCACATCAGGATAAGGCGCAACCGTCAACATAACGGGCATTCCCGGAGACAACTGCGCAGCATCATGCTCACTGACGCTACCTTTAAAAATCAGACTGTTCATGTCGGCCAATGACATCATTTCAGTCGCGGCTTGGCTTGATTGAGTCGAGATGATCGGCTCTCCGACCTCAACTTTCTGGTTGAGTACCGTGCCATCAATTGGCGCGTAGATCGTCGACGTTAAACGCGCATCACCGATAGACGCTTCACCACTGCGGATGAGTTCGAGATTCTGGCGCTTTTGCAATACGTCCGCTTGCGCAGATTTGACTGCCGAGCGCGCACTTACGTATTCGTCGTAGTTACTTGGAATAATGTCCTGCTTGACCAAGCTTTCTAAGTTGGACAGTTTTTGTTTGGCGGATTCCAGATCGGCTTCGCTACGCATGAGTTCTGCCGATGCATCCGTTAATGCTTGGGGAGTTGGGTTTGGTCGTACTTTGATCAGAGGCTGGCCTTGCTTCACCTTTTCACCAACTTTCGCGTAAATTTCACCGACGATACCGTCGATTTGTGACTTGATAGACACGGAGTGTGCAGGGACAATCTTACCAACAGCCACAGCTTGTTTTTCAATCGTACCTTTTTCCACAATCAATGTAGGCAGCAATTCTGGTTGAGCGGCAGATTGGAGATAGAAATACGTACCACCGCCGAGCAGCGCGATGCTCACAGCGGAGACAAGCCAACGTTTCGTCATTATTTATTCCAACAATTATTGGGTAGTCTAATGACTACTCCTAAAACACAAAGTTGAAGGAATAATATCCTGCTTTAATAGCGGTTTGGTTGTCACAGTTGGTAAGGCTTTGTCAGTCGTCTCTGACAATCAAAGATTAAAAAATCTCGACGAATCATTCAGCAAAGACGCTGTCTACGATGGCGACTAACAAGCTCTGTAACCGCTCGTTTCAACCGCCACCCATTTCATTCTGAACAATGTGCAAAATGGTGCTGTTCTGTATCCTCCAATCGCATATCCATACAGTCTTGCGCCTCACGTCCTAAAGCAGGAAAAACCGCATGCGCTTTTAAAATGCCTCGGCTGATAAAGCCACATTTCTCCAACACACGAATACTCGCGTGGTTGCCAATATGCGGGGGTAGTGCGAATGCGCGTTATACCCAAGCTTTGCAGGTAAACAACGCCAAGTTTGCAGGCTTGGGTTGCATAGCCTTTTCCCTGATAGCGAGCAGAAATACCAAAATGGATTTCACTGCTGTCTTGCTCTGGTATCAGCACCAGACAGCCTATAGGAGTTTGAGAAGTGAGTTCTTCAATAGCGAAGACTAATAGATTGGGGGACTTTTTATCATATTGAGCGCGCCATCTTTCGATGGCTTCAAGGGTTTGATTAGAATTTGGATGGGCTTGGCGGTTGAGGAAGCGGCATGCTTGTTCATCGCCTAAATAGTTTTCAAACAGAGGATCTGCATCTGTTGTTTTGAGGTGTCTGATTGCCACTTGTTGAGATTCAACTCTCATCATGATTTAGCTCTGATAAACATTCGGTTTCCAGATTTGCATGAAATTTTCTACTGGAGCAATAGGAGTGAACCCAAACTGTTTGTACAACCCATGAGCATCGCGGGTTGCAAGCATCATACGGCGTAAGCCTTGTAGTTCTGGATGAGCAACAATTTCTGAGATCAACCACTTACTGATGCCTTTACCACGGTGTGCCTCCACAACAAACACATCGGCAAGGTACGCAAACGTGGTGCGATCGGTAATTAACCGAGCAAAAGCGACGAGTTGATTTTCGTCATCCAAAACCGCGAAACAGAACGAATGGCGCAAAGACTTCTCAAAGCGTTCTCTTGGAATACCCTTTCCCCAATAACTGTTTGAAATGAACTGGTAGATAACGTCTAAATCCATGTCATCTAACGACGTGGTAATCCGAAACCCTTGCATTGTATCCCTCAACATTGATTTATATTTTCTTAGCCACACAGACAAGCGAGTTGGCATTCGCCTCAAATGCTTGCGCTGACCAAGACTGGTACTTCTCTATGATTCTGAATCCCGCTTGTTCAAGGAAAACCTCTATGTCTTCCAGCGGACGATATTTTAAATCAATGCTGGAATACTCAATCGTTCCACCTTCAAAATGGCGCTCTTTGTTCAAATACATGATGGACGTTTGCAAGTCATACTCGGCTTTCATACCTAAATAATTCACTTCACCATAAGTTGGAGAAACATAGGTTTGCCACAGCGCCATCTCATGATCCAATTCTAGATTCTCTGGCGTTGGTAACCGCGTATCGAAGACAAATCGCCCACCTTTTTCTAGGTGCTTTGATATTGAGCTCAGTGCGCCTGCCAGCATGTCGTCACTTAAAAAGGCTTGGAATGCATTCCCTGTCATTATGGCTAGGTCAAACTTCTTACCTAACGAAAACTGGGTTGCGTCGAGATGAAGAAAACGTAAGTTACTCCTACTTTTGGCTTTGTCCTTTGCGTGTTTGAGCATCCCTTCAGAAATATCAATGCCAATGGCTTCGTTGAGTTGCTCAGAGACTGGAATCGTGACAATGCCGGAACCACAACAGACATCCAGTACACTTCGAGCATTGGTTTCTTCGATTAACCTTGTGATGAAAGCAATGTCGTAATGGTAATGCTGCTCGTATTGGGCATCGTATTCAATGCCCGACCCGAACTCGGTTAAATCTTGTGTTTTCAAAAACAGTCCTTGTTTGTTACTTATTTCAGTGGTGTGACTTTTTCAGCTCTAGCATCAAGTATCGACACACATAACCAACACCAGATACGTAACCAATCACATTTTCTAAGGAAACCACTTCCAACCCCGCCTGCTGACAGAGTTGTTCAACTTCACATTCGGTATATGCCGTATGCACGACCGATCCACTATAAGTGTTTCGAGGCAAATCTTGTCCATCCGGATCGTGGTATTGAAAGCTGATAAAACATCGTCCATTCGCAGTTAGCTTACGCGAAATGCACTCCAGCAGTTGTTGAGGCTCGGCTAGAAACTCAGTAAAACCAAGTGCGGTGATAAGATCGAAGGTTTGCTCAAACAAAGGGGAAAATGGCTCATCGAGGTTATGAACCGCGACACTTTGATAGAGGTTAGTTTGGCGCGCTTTATCAACCATTTTGGACGAGATGTCTAAACCATGGATGGTGAGATCTGGATAGTGATTTTTTACGACATGACCGATACTGCCTGTCGCACAGGCTAGGTCGAGAGCCAAGCCTTGCTCGATGGGAAAGGTTTTTAACTTCCCAGAAATCCAACGTGGGCCGACGTAATGGCTGTCATCCACCAACTTTTGATAGCGCTCCGACACATCATCATACATTTTTGCTACGTTCATCGTTTCCTCCTTGATAACCAGAACGATGCTCGAATGTAACACGCAATACGCACCTAAGCACTTATTAAATGGCTAATTTTTTATGAAACGTAACCGACTGGTTATTCAGCGCTAACCCGTAGAAATAGATGAAATTTTGAAAAGTACTAGCCCGTGATTACGATGGAATTTTTAAGTGCATAAAGAAAAAATATGTCCTGATAATCTGCTTCGATTATTCAGCGAATCTTATTTCCATCATTCTATTCGCTGTATATAAAAACAATATTTAAATTAACATAACAAACCTATCGCTTATTATTTTCCATTTAAATAATGATTCTTATTTTTAATATCATTCTATAATTAAAGTGCTCAAATTCTCATGTTGTATTAACTTGAGGTTTAATTTATGAAACTAACTCCTTATTTAACTGCTGTTGTTTCGGTCAGCTGCGCTTTTGGCGCATTCGCAGCCGATGATTCAAAAGCACTTTTAGAAGATGCACTGAGTGCTGCACCACCGACTATTCGCGATAAAGTAACAGTGATGGACTGGAACAATAATGTTCTGCAAGAAGGTTCTAGCCAATACACTTGCTTCCCAACGCCTCCTCAATTGGAAGGCACAGCGCCAATGTGTATGGATGGTCCTTGGATGGAATGGGCAGACGCTTGGATGAACAAAAAACCTTTCCAAGCCAAAGCATTAGGTATTTCTTACATGTTAGCGGGTGATGGCGGTGCCAGTAACACCGACCCATTTGCAGAAGGGATGACGGACGATAATCAATGGATTGTGGAAGGACCACACTTGATGATTATTACGCCAGACCAAGCGTTGCTCGACTCTCTACCAACCGATCCAAGTTATGGTGGCCCATACGTGATGTGGAAAGGCACTCCATACGCACACATTATGATTCCCGTTGGAGCGAGAAAATAAAAAGAAAAAATCCGATATTCAGTATTTTGAATATCGGATTTTTATTTCGTTATCGAGCCAACCAAATTCTCGCCAATATTCCTATCGGCGTTGTGATGCCTGTCGTAATAGAGGTCACTTCACCATTTCTTAAAATATAAATGGTTGGAGTCACGCTAATTTTCCATTCACGCATAATATCGCTTGAAGGATCGTTTATGTTTTCAAAACGATATTCTTTTGCCTGCATAAACTGCGCCACGCGCTCATTCGGTCCCGATGAGCCAGAAACGCCAACTACGGCATAGTCATCACTCAGCCAGCTCACGCTTGGGCTTACAAATTTACACGCGGGACACCAAGTCGCCCAAAAATAAACAACGACAGGTTGTTCATGACTTTGCGCGATTGCATCGAAGTATTCACCATCGCTCAATACGGAGCTCAATGGTGGTGCCTCCTGTTTGGGAATATCTTTGGTGCGATACCAATCCATCGCGATAGAAATAACGGTGACAATGAGCACCATCTGTACGATTTGAACGAGCCAATATCGGACTGTTCTACGCTGCTTTGTCGAACTCATTGAATGGATCCTCCACTCGCTTGTTTCACCGCGCTTAAAACAACATCATCAGTCAGAATCACAGGTAACGGGATACCTTGTGGCGCCGCCGGGCCATAGACGATGTTGAACGGCACACCGTAACGCCCATGAGCTCGTAAAAAGTCCGTTACCGAGCCGTCCGGATGTGTCCAATCCCCTTTTAACGTCGCCACATTAGGGCTTTGCAGCAATGAGTAGACAGGATCTTGCCAGATCACGCCGATCTTGTTCGCTTTACACGTGACACACCAATCCGCAGTCACATCCACAAACACCACTCGCCCATTATTGACGTGCTCTTCAATCGCTGAATTAGAAAGCTTTTGCCAAGCTAGATCATCCGGAAGTGGCGTTGCCCATTGGTCAGCAGTGACACTGCCAAGTAGTAAGCCTCCAGCTATCAACACTAACGATGCGGTCCCCGATACAGCAAGTGCTTTCTCACCATACACACGCTTAATTCTTGCCATCATGACGACAAAAGCAACCACAGCGATGAGTGCAATCCATAACATCGGTACATGATTTGCCATTAATGAAAGTAGCCAAACGCTGGTTGCCAACATCATTATGCCAAACACGATCTTAACGACATTCATCCATGGACCGGGCTTAGGTAGTTTCAGCGCGACACTTGGAAACACAGCGACTAAGATCCAAGGCAGTGCCATACCCAATGCTAATGCAGTAAAGGTTGCAAATAACGTTAATACGTCCGCGCCCAAGGCAAAAGCAACGGCAGTGCCTAAAAACGGTGCGGAACAAGGTGTCGCAAGCAAAGTGGCGAACATACCTTGAACGTAGTGACCCACTAGAGAGTTATCACCTTTCGATGCGAGCCATGTATTGGTACCCGATGACAGACGGATTTCAAATAACCCCAACATATTGGCGCCGAACAAAGCAGTGACTAGTACCATCAATCCTAGGAACCAAGGGCTTTGGAACTGCACGCCCCAACCGATCTCGTTACCCGTAAGCTTCAACACCAAAATGAATCCAGCTATCAGCCAGAACGAAGTGAGAATCCCCAGAGAAGAAGCGATAAACTGGGTACGAATTTGACGGCGCTCTACACCATGCGCAGCCACAATACTGCTGAGCTTCATCCCCAATACAGGCAGCACACACGGCATGATGTTCAAGATCAAACCGCCTAACAGTGCAAATAAGAAAATACTCGCTAAAGAGGTAGTTGGCAGTGACGATGTAACCGATCCTGCTTGTGCTTGTGTTACCTCTTCGACCAGCAAGTTATCATCTTTGATGGAAACATATAACGATTGTTCATTAAGCTCTACCTCACCCAGCCAGGTATCAACCGAGTAATTTGCTGTGACGATATCACCTTCTTGCTGAAGTCCATCCAACTTGAAGCTGTAGTCACGAATCGCATCACCAACACCATCCACCAACACTTGAGGATTTTGCCAACCTTGCGTGTTCTTTAGTTTGATTTGTAATTTGGATTGAGTCTCATCCCAATTTGTTTGCGTGACCTCAACAAAAGGCGAAGATTGAGGAACATTACTCACCGCTTGGGCGTAACTGAACATCACGTCTTCGTCCACTTTCAGCTCAGAGGGTAAGAACGTCAATTGAATTTGGTAGTCCGTCAGCACACAAATCGTAGTACAGGAAGAAAGCGTGAGCACTGCATCAATCGTGACGGGTTTCGACATATCGTCGATATGCAGCGTCATTGGGAACAAAGTGTCGCCTTTGTAACCGAGAGTCTCAATGCCCAATAACTCGAACTTTTGCGGATATGGCCATTGCCAATCAACCTTGCTCAGGTTTTGCGAGTTTTGCCAATCTATCGATGGCGCGACACCACCCTCGCCCGGCGATCGCCAGTAAGTTTTCCAGTCTCCGGTTAACTTGACATCCAAATAACCTGTAAGTGTTTTGGCTTGCGGATCTTGTTGACCCGTTAGTACAAAGCGCGTTTGCACTGGAGGATGTTGTGGATTGGTCATCCAACCGGTATCGGTAGTTTGTGCTGAAATATTCAGAGAGAACAAACTCAAAGCCAGCGTCATAAAGAACATAGACGCGAACTGAGTCAGTTTGGTAATTTGATTCATAGTAATTCCTAATAATAAAAACAAATGTGCTAAATCGCTGACGTTATTGGTCAGAAAACACGTTTTTATTCTTGGAATACACAGAGAGTCAGATGGACTCGATACTTACGACCTATCGGCTCCGTCCAATGTTGTGCGCGAATATAAGTGCAGCACATCCAAATAGCCGACGCTAAAAGACCGACAAACAGAACAACAATAAATGCATCGAGTTGATGTTGAGAAAATTGAATTAATTTTTCAGACAATTCGCATTTGCTGGTTTCGTTAGCATCAATGGACTTGACGCTCGAACCCTCATCAGTAAGTGAAACAACAGGCGATACCGTCTCGTACTTCATAGAGCATGACGATGCAAAACCTGAATTTTGCATCAGACACACGATAACCACCCAGCCAATAATCGCTAGTAGCCATTTCACCCGTTTATGTGGTGTGTGATGTCGCTTAGTCAATAAACTCATAAGAATTCAGATAAAGTAGGAACGAAGAAGATAATACGCGAGTCGTCATAAAGCTCAAGTTGTATCCACAAATAACATTAAGAAGCGTCACTCACTAAGCTCTAATCTAGCTTGCCATAAATATATGCCAACTCTGCGACGGTTTTCGCTGAGAACTTTTTCAATAGGTTAGCGCGGTGTACTTCAACCGTTCTCATTGCAATGCACAGCTCATCCGCAATTCGAATATTGCGCTTACCAGCAATGATCAAACGTAAGATATCTTTTTCGCGCGGCGTTAGTGATTCATACGCCGCTCTTGCCGCCACCATATCGAGGCTCGCCGCGGACTGCATCTGACCATGTAATATTGCTTGAGCCAGTTCATCGCCTTTGACTGGTTTTTGGAAAAAGTTGACCGCCCCAGCTTGCAACGCATCGACCGCCATCGGTACATCACCATGACCGGTCAGATAAATCACCGCTAATGGGCTGTGCGCCTCATTCAAAAATTGATGAACTTGCTGACCACGAAGGTTAGGCATTCGGCTATCAAGAATGATACACCCCGCTTGCTGAACGTCCACCTCATCAAGGAAAGACTGCCCATCAGCAAAAGTGGTGACGTTGAAGCCATGTTCTTCCAACATAAAAGCGAGCGAGTCACGCACCGATTCGTCATCGTCAACCACATAAACAGGCAGCTGCTTTTCACTGCTGATCATTAACTGCTCCTAAATACCGATTAGTTTTGATAAGGAAACACAAGCTCAACCAAACAGCCGTGCGGCGTGGTCGAAGCAATGAGAAACTCGCCGCCGTGCATTTCCATTACGTCGCGACAAATCGCAAGCCCCAGCCCAAGTCCTTCTGCTTTAGAGCTCACAAAAGCTTGGGTCGGATTATCTTGCTGTAACCCAGTGCCGTTATCCAATATGCGAATAGAAAGCTGGTTAGCTTGGTAGTCACAATGCAGGGCAATTTTACCTTGGTAGCCCGACGAGTGGTATTTCTCCTGAAACAAAGCACACGCATCAATGGCGTTGTTGATCACATTAACCAAAACCTGCTGAACGCCCACGGAGTCTGCCAACAGTGGACGCATATCTCCTTCAACGCTGGTCACAATGGCGACGTTCTGCTTCTGCATTCGAAAATGGAGCAACTCAATCGTGTCATCAATGAGTACCTGAAGATCGCACGGCGCTTTGTCGACACTACGCTTGCGGATCAACGTTCTTAAGCGCTGAATAATTGCATCGGCTCGTTCCACTTGCCCCTGTATTTTCTCTAGCACAGGCACAATATCTTCATGCGGACGCTTCTTTGCAAGACGCAGCAACCCACCTTCACTGTAATTACGAATGGCTGCCAGCGGTTGATTTAATTCATGAGCCAGACTGCTGCCAATTTCCCCGACAATCGCCACTCTTTGTGAATGTTCTAACTGCTCGCTTTTCTCTTTCAGCCTTAGCGATGTCAGCTCTAATGCTTGTTTGCTTTTGCTAAAACGATACTCAAGCCAAAAATGGTACGCGTTCAATACAATCACAAACATGAACAGTGCCCATGCCCATTCTTGATGACTGCGCAACCAGCGCAGCGCCTCACTCCACCAAGGTTGCTGCAATGGATGTAAATCCAACGCCTGATAGAGTTTATCGATGCTCAACAAGCTAACGGGCGATGTCCAGCCTGACGCGCCAGCGGCAATAATAGCGGGGTGCTCTGGTGGCATAGCAAGCAAGACTTGCGCGATTTTTTTCGCCAGAAGAGACGAGCCGCGTTCTGTTTTGGCAAACGACCAGTTTGGATATAACGGCGTAGAAACAGCACACGAAGAATGTTCATTTGGCTGTTGGTTTAAGACTCGAAAATCACCGTGCTGTAACAGACCTTCATTTTGCATCTGTTCCAGTAGACAAGCAGGCACGACAGCGGCTTCAACATTGCCGTCACGTAATTGGTAGAGATTGGCATCAATTGGGAAACCGAGATAGCGAACATCCGCAAAAAAGTCATTCGGATCGAGTCCCATTTCCACGATTTGATAGCGCAGTGTCAGATAACCACCAAACGCTTTTTCGGACACTGCCGCGACAGGGAATCCAGAAACATCTTTTAATGTTTGGTATGGCGAATTTGCCCGAACCACTAGCGCAGAACCAATGCTATAGTTCGAGTTTTGCGGTGCGCGCCCCGTCAATGTTGCCATCCATGACAGCGCATATTGTCTGCCCAAACGCACAGCCTGACCTGGGTTGGTTAAGATGAAGTCCATGGTCTGAAACTTCACCGCCTCCCCCATTTCGTCCAAATTGAGCGGGTGCAGTTCAAAGTACACATCCGAGATTTGCTGGTTGAGCCAATCGATGGTCGGTTGCCATCTCTGCTCGGCATAAAGGTGACCACGTATCGCTAACACGCCCACTTCGACTTTCTGCTTGGCCTCTGGCTGCACTGCCTTTTGCTGTTGCATTTCTTGTTCAGAAACAGCCCCCTGAGCTAAAGATGCCAAGACAACCAAGCAAACAATCCAAAACTGAAGCAACCGTGGAGTTTTGTTCATGATGAGTCGAATCGTTCCTTCGAAAATAATGAAGCAAGAATAACAGCTACCTTCCCTAAACCACATTTGTTTTAGATCAAGTTTGATCTGGGTATGTGGAAATCCACAATATAAGCCTCGCGGTGCATTTCTCACAATGGAATCAGTCAATTCAAATACAACAAAAAAGCAGGTGAGTTATGGATTCCACCAAACGTCGCTTTCTCAGCGCGGTCACAGCTGGAGCCGCGTTAATTCCAGTCGCGGGTATTGGCACGGCAACCGCGGGAAACATTATTCGCAATAACCAGTCCGCCGATCGAAAAGGACAAGTGGGGAAACGTTATGCCATGGTGGTGGATTTACGAAAGTGCGTCGGATGCCAGGCTTGCACCGTGGGTTGCAGCATTGAAAACCAAGCACCTATCGGTCAGTTCCGAACCACAGTAAAGCAGTACGAAGTCACGCTGGATGATGGCTCTACAACCACACGAGAAGCGAAAGCCTTTATGCTGCCTCGCCTTTGTAACCACTGCGAAAACCCACCCTGCGTGGCTGTGTGTCCGGTTCAAGCGACCTTTCAGCGCGAAGATGGCATCGTCATGGTGGATAACAGTCGCTGTGTCGCCTGCGCGTATTGCGTACAAGCCTGCCCTTACGATGCGCGTTTTATCAATGAGGACACCCTCACCGCAGATAAATGTACCTTCTGTGCTCACCGTCTAGAACAAGGTCTATTGCCTGCCTGCGTGGAAACCTGTGTTGGCGGTGCACGTGTAATTGGTGATTTGAATGATCCATCAAGTGAAGTCCGCCGCTTAATTGCGAAGCACCAAGACGACATCAAAGTGCTAAAACCCAATGAAGAGACCAAGCCACACGTGTTTTACATCGGCATGGATGAACGCTTCACCAGCCATATCGACGGGCAGCCAGCTATTTATGACCCACAAGGAGAGCACGCATGAACATCACCGAAGTGTTAGTCCAACCTCAAGCGATGGCTTGGCTCCCGTGGGCGGTACAGTATTTCTTCTACATCGGTTCGGCTTATGCTGCCGCTATTTTATTCCTAATCGCCCTATTATTTGAAAAACACACCAGCCACAGACTGCGCGCTGCGCTTGTGCTGACGCTGGCCATCGGCGCCATCGTGGGGCCATTAGCGTTAACTGGTGATTTACACCAACCGGGGCGCGCATGGCATTTTTACGCGCACATCACGCCGTGGTCATGGATGTCTTTAGGGTCGCTTTTCTTGCCTGTTTTCTCAGGTTTAGCGGTAGTGACTGCATGGCTGTATCTCCGCCAGGATCTGATCAACTTACGTAATCAGCCAGGGAAAGTACTGCCTCTAATTTCAAAGCTGTCACTGGGTGAATGGGTGCTCTCTCGTAGAGCGATGCTTATGGTGTCCGCCATCACGGTACTATCAGGCATCACCATCGCTGTCTACACAGGCGCTGAAATTGCGGTCGTAAAATCACGCTCGTTATGGCACCAACCCGCGTCACCGATTCTTTGGTTTGTTACTGCTTTTATGGGCGCGGTTGGCTTCTCTCTGCTGATTTGGCTCTTGCTGCCTAGTCAGTCAAAGACGCTAACATCTGGCGATACTAATTTACTAAAAAAATCGGTGGTTACCAGCGGTGTATTAACGCTGATACTGCTACCCATTTGGGCATCCAACAATTCCGCATTTTCGCTCTATTCCAGCGCGCAATGGATACAAAATATAGCTCTGCTCACTTTGGTTATTTTAGGCAGCATCATCTTCGCGCTTATGACGATGAGAAACGCCAAATCGTCAACAACGTCTCGTATGCATCGTGTCATGGGCACGTTTTGTCTGTCGTTGATCACGTTGGCAAGTGCGTGGCTGATTCGCTGGTTTACCATCATGGAAGTACAAACCATCGCCAAGTTCGATGCAGGGCTGTATCCATACCAACTCACTATGGATGGAAATGGCTGGATAGGCATTATCGGCATGCTCGGATTATGGCTTGCACTGGCATTGCTCGGATCAGAGCTGGTTCAACCAAAACCAAATATAGAAGCAAAAGCATCATCACTCACCTTAACTGAACGCTAATCAAAGAGGATTTCATTATGGATAACAAACGCCGTCAGTTTTTGAAATCAGGCATTGCAGTGGGTGGGCTTGGCGCATTCGCTGCAGGTTACGCCACCACCACCAAACACATGCTCGAGGGTGCGCTCGAAGGCACTGCAGGAGAAAAAACGCGTGATATTCACCACGGTAACTCGCTTGAACCAGAATACACGGTCAACAACAAAGGCAACCTGATCCCGAATCCAAATCAGCGCGTTGCGCCATCCATGTGCTTTGGTTGTTGGTCACTGTGCGGGTTGCGTGTACGCATTGATAACCGCAACGACGAGATTTTGCGTATTACTGGCAACCCATATCACCCACTCTCTCATCAGCAACACATTCCGTTCGAAACGCCAGTCAAAGATGCTTATTTAAGTTTGGCAGGAGAAGCGGGCCTTGAAGGTCGCTCCACCGCCTGCGCACGTGGAAACGGGATGCTAGAAATTCGCAACAGCCCGTACCGCATTACTCAGCCCCTGAAACGAGTTGGCAAACGCGGCGAAGGAAAATGGATTCCGATCAGCTACGAACAATTGATAGAAGAAGTCGTAGAAGGCGGAGATTTATTTGGTGAAGGTCATGTTGATGGCCTACGCGCAATTCGCGATTTAACAACGCCTGTTGATCCTGAAAGCCCAGAATATGGCCCGAGAGCCAACCAACTGCTAATGACCAATGCCGGTAACGAAGGCCGAGACGACATTTTCAAACGCTTCGCGTTCAATAGTTATGGTACACGTAACTTTGGGCATCATGGCTCTTACTGCGGCTACGCATTTCGTGCTGGTAGTGGCGCATTTATGAACGATTTAGATAAGAACGCACACTTAAAACCAGACTTTGATAATGCGGAATACATCATCTTCATCGGTATGTCGCCAGCTCAAGCTGGCAACCCTTTTAAGCGTCAGGCGCGCCAACTCGCCAATGCGCGAACAGAAGGTAGCTTGGAATACACCATCATCACGCCAAGTTTGCCTGCGGGTTCATCGAGCTTGGCTGCCGGTGACAACAACCGCTGGGTACCAATCAAACCGGGCACCGACTCTGCCCTCGTGCTTGGCATGATCCAATGGATTATCGAAAACCAACGCTACAACAAAACCTTCTTAGCGCAGCCGGGGGCAAACGCGATGAAGCGAGCAGGCACCGCGCACTGGTGTAATGCTACGCATCTCGTGATAAGCGATGAGCAGCACCCGAGAAACGGCACGTTTTTACGCGCATCGGATCTGAATCTGCCATTCGAGGGCGATGCGTTGTCTGACTCCGACCCGTACGTCATCGTGGATGATCAAAGCGGCGAATTTGGTGTTCATACCCAAGCTGAGGAAGCGGCACTGTTTGTCGATAAGACGGTTTCGCTTGCATCAGGCGAAGTACGAGTAAAATCTTCCCTGCAAAGGCTCAAAGAAGAGACGTTTAAATACAGCCTTGCGTTCTACAGCCAACAGTGTGAGATCCCTGTTGAGCAAATCGCAGAACTAGCGAAACGATTCACCAGCTATGGTACGAAAGCGGTGGTCGATACCCACGGTGGCAACATGCACACCAATGGGTTCTATAACTCGTTTACCATCATGATGCTCAATGCGTTGATTGGTAATATCAATATGAAAGGCGGCGCGATGGCCAAAGCGGGTGGCTACCCAACTTCCGCTGCGGGTCCTCGTTACGACTTCACCAAGTTTGCTGGCAAAGTCGGCCCGAAAGGCGTCTTTTTATCGCGCAGTAAATTCCCATACCACAAAACCAGCGAATACAAACGTCGCGTTGAGGCAGGAAAATCCCCTTACCCAACTCGCGCACCTTGGTATCCGTTTGCAGCGCCACTGCTGACAGAACACCTATCTGCGGCTATTGATGGTTATCCATATCGCGTTAAAGCGTGGATCAACCACATGGCGAACCCGATGTATGGTGTACCCGGTTTGAAAACACTACTGGAAGACAAGCTTAAAGATCCAAAGCAGCTCGGTTTGATTGTGTCTGTTGATGCATTCATTAACGAAACCACCGCGTTGTCGGATTACATTGTGCCAGACACCGTGACTTACGAAAGCTGGGGCATGGCAACGCCTTGGCACGATGTTCCGGTGAAAACCGTTACCGCTCGTTGGCCGATAGTGGAAGCGCGAACAGAGAAAACCGCCGACGGTCGCTCGATTTGCTTAGAGAACTTTCTGATTGATGTTGCTAAGAAAATGCAGCTGGGCGGTTTTGGTGACAATGCAATTCAAGATGCGCAAGGCAACTGGCACGCTCTCCACAGCGCCGAAGATTTCTACTTACGCTCTGCGGCAAACTTGGCTTATGTGAAAGGCGGCGTGCCTGAAGTTTCGGCAGAAGACATTGCGTGGTCCGGCCTAGAGCGTTTAATGCCAGCCATGCAGAAGACGCTGACAGCAGATGAGATGAAACGTGTGGCGTTTATTTTTGCTCGCGGTGGACGCTTTGAAAATGCCAGCGAAGCGTATCAAGGTCAGCAGATGAAGCATAAATGGACACGACCAGTTGCGATATGGAATGAACGTGTCGGCAGCGCAAGAAACACCATGACCGGTGATTTCTACACCGGTTGCCCAACATGGCATCCACAAAAGCTGGCCGATGGCACACCAATGGAAGAAGAGTTCCCAAGCTCAGAATGGCCATTCAGCCTGACGAACTTTAAATCCAACATTCACAGTGCGGTATCCAACCTATCGCCAAGGTTGAACTCGATCAAAGGCGTAAACCCTGTGTACATCCATCCAATCGATGCCGAGCGCGCAGGCATTAAAACGGGAGATGAGTTTGTTATCGAAACTCCATCTGCAAGCACCAAAGCACTTGCGATGATAGTCAGTGGAATTCGCCCTGGCACACTCGGATTTGAACATGGGTTTGGTCATACCGAGCTAGGACAACGCTCGCACTGGATCGGCGATAAACAGCAACCAGTAAAAACTCGCAGCCAAGATGGTGTCAACATTAACGACATCGGATTAATTGACCCAACCCGAGAAGGGAAAGGCGTGTTGTTAGACTGGGTGGTAGGAGCCGCGGCTCGCCAATCATTACCCGCCAAAATACGCAAGGCGTAACGCTGCAAGTTAAAATGCCTCTACCTTATAAGAGCTGCCATTTAGCAGCTCTTCACATCCTCTAAATATGTGGAAATCCACAATACCTTTCCTTATTGACAAGGCCGACAATATCGTCCCAGTGACTACCAAGTAGCACTTGGACATATTAATAAGAATTAAAGTGAGTCAGCATGTCAAAGATTCTTCCAGTGGTGACAGCCTATTTGCTAGCCACCACTATGGGCGCAAGCGCCTCGTCTATTCCGGAAAAAGCCAGCGTATGTAGCGGTTGTCACGGCCAAGATGGCATGGGACAGCCAAATATCGCTCCGATGATCGCTGGTTTAAACGCGAATTATCTCAACACTCAAATCGAACTATTCCTTAGTGGTGAACGCCAAAATGTGGTCATGCAAGGCATGGCGAAGGAGCTTAGCGATCCTGCCGTTCGTAAAGAAGTCATGGATTACTTTGCTAACCTTCCAAGCTACGAGTTCACTAACCCAGAGCAACGCGGCGACCAAGCCGACATTCGTAACCCGTATCGTAAACTGATCTTTCAAGGCGATTGGGATAGAAACATTCCAGCTTGCGCGACTTGTCATGGAGCCAGCGGAATGGGCGTCGACAAATTTCCTCGCCTCGCAAGCCAACATGCTGATTACTTAAAAACGCAATTAATGGCATGGAAAAACGGCACTCGCAGTGGTGACCCGCTCAATATGATGGGTACTATCGCGAAAAATCTCACTGACGAAGAGATTGAAAACCTTTCCTACTACTTTGCCTCATTACGTTATTAGGAGCAGTCATGAAACGTTTCTATTCTTTGTTCGCACTGCCTTTCATTTCTACGCTCGTATTAGCTAACGATCTGTTACCGGACCGCCAGAAAGAGCTACCTGCGATAGAAAAAGAAAATCACGGTGAATACTTAAAACCGCGTGATCTCAGCAAAATTCCAAACACCGCATTTGGTGAGCAAGTAAAACATGGTTATTCCCTATTTGTTAACTCGCAACAAATGCGCGGAAAATACGTTGGTAACGAACAAAACTGTGTGAATTGCCATATGGAAGCAGGACGAAAAGCCAATGCAGCACCGCTGTGGGCGGCTTACATGGCCTACCCGGCTTATCGCAAGAAAAACGATCGCGTAAACAGCTACGCAGACCGTATTCAAGGTTGCTTCGAATACTCCATGAACGGCAAAGCCCCCGCTTACGACTCACCCGAAATTGTTGCCCTCAGCGCTTACGCCTACTGGTTGGCGATGGGCGGCTTGCTCGACAAACATGGTATGACGGATGAACCAATTCCGGAGCTAGACGCAAAAGCGTTGCAAGTTGGTGGAAAAGCAAAAGACTTCCCGCTGCCAGAAGCCATCGCGCAAGCATTACCAATTGAAGAACGAGGTAATCTCTCTGGACGTGGCTACCCAAAAATCGCCGCCCCTGAGCAAGAACCATCACCAGAGCGAGGGGCATTAGTCTACGAAAAGAACTGCGAAACTTGCCATCGCGCCGACGGTTCAGGCATAAAAGGCACCGACGGCCATTCTTACATTCCACCACTTTGGGGCGAATATGCGTATAACTGGGGTGCAGGTATGCACCGTATTAACACCGCGGCCTATTTTATTTACGAAAACATGCCGCTTGGGAAAAGTGTCCAGTTAAGCAAACAAGAAGCGTGGGATGTCGCGGCATACGTCAATAGCCACGAGCGCCCACAAGATCCTCGATTTAAAGGCAACGTGGCCGCAAACGCAGAGAGATATCACCAACATCAAGGCTATTACGGAAAAACAATTAGTGGAAAGCAAGTCGGATCGAATGCTTTCAAGAGCGGAACCGTCGAGTAAAAGACAACCGTTCATCTTAAATACCAGTGCTCCCACCTCCCTGCTCACGTTCTCTGAGCAGGGTTGTTTTACTCTCCTGAAGCAATTCACTTACCCTCTCCAAACCAGCAACGTTAAGTGGTTTTCGGCTTCCAACATACCAATCTTCGCAGTAAAATAATGCGCCAAACGCGACTTTGTTTATATCTTAGAGCTTCCATATACTATGATGCCAAAAGTAAGAAACTCGTAAACTCCTGAATCAAAACAAGCGTGTCTAATGAAAAAAGAGTATTCTTAGGACAAATGAATCCAAAACCTACCCGATGAGTATTCAACCTAATTCCCGTCAGTTAATTTCATGCGAAGAATGCGGACTTGTTGTTCGTATTCCCGATATCGATCAAGGGCAAAAAGCTCAATGTCCTCGATGCGCGCATTCTCTGACAAAAGTGAATGCTAAACCCTATCAAAGCGTGATCGCCATTTCATCGGCATGTTTGATCATGTTGGTGTTAAGCATTTCTTTCCCTTTTATGTCGTTCAGTGTGCAAGGGCTATCGCAAGAAATCACCTTACTGCATGCAGCCAAAATGCTGGCTGAATTTCAAAATGTACTTTTAGGTGTGTTGCTTCTCGCAACGGTCGTCGTATTGCCTGCTATCTATGTCGGTCTCATTCTCTTTCTTCATCTCGAAGCATTAAAAGCGCGTAAACATACGCCATCCAAAAAACAGCAACGAATGGCGAAAGTTTTATGTCGCCTTCTGTTTCGAGTCGAACCCTGGCTGATGGTCGATGTATTCTTGATTGGCGTATTAGTCAGCTTAATTAAAATCGCTTCTCTGGCAGACATTGGAATGGGGACTTCATTCTGGGCGTTCTGCGTTTATACCGTACTGGTAGTCAAATGTATTTCTATGGTTGACAAAAGCTGGCTCTGGGGACACTTCATTCCAGCCATCGTGCTGCCCGATGTAAATGAGGGCGATACGCACCATAACCACAACCATATTGGTTGCCATACGTGTCACCAACTCAACCCAATTGAAGCGAAAAAGCACCAATACTGCATTCGTTGTAAAAGCCCTATTCATAAATACAACCCAGCAGATAATTTACAAAAAGCTTGGGCGCTTTTGTTTGCGTCAGTCATTTTCTATATCCCAGCGAACCTCTACCCTATGATGTATACCGTAAGCCTTGGACATTCAGAAGGTTCAACTATCATGGAAGGGGTAATACTGCTTTGGCATTTAGGTTCTTACCCTATTGCGATGGTAATTTTCTTTGCTAGCGTATTCATTCCAATGGCGAAAATGCTGGCACTCGCGTGGCTGTATTACAATGCGCAAAAAGCGCGATATCTTCCTCCTGAAGAAAGTATTTCACGCTTAAAGATATACCGCTTAACTGAATTTATTGGTCGTTGGTCCATGATCGATATCTTTGTCGTTGCCATCTTAGTTGCACTGGTTCAGTTGCAAAACTTAATGGCGATTTATCCAGGCCCTGCTGCACTCTCTTTCGCGGCAGTGGTCATTTTCACCATGCTTTCTGCAATGATATTTGACTCACGTTTGTTGTGGCAGTTGCCACAAAACGAAGTGCAGGAGCCGATTTCTGACAACTTAAACGAGAAAGCCAAATATGAGTGATGAGAACAACGTAACCGCTCAAATAAAACCGCAAAAGCAGATTTCTGCGATCTGGATTGTCCCGATCCTTGCGCTAGCCATGGGAGCGTGGATGCTGTTCCAATACATCAACAGTACAGGCCCACAAATTACTCTCCAACTGCCAACCGCAGATGGGATTGAGGTTGGTAAAACCGAAATCCGAGCACTGAATGTTAAAGTCGGTCTGATTACCGAAGTCACTCTCAGTGAAAACTACGATCACATCATCGCTAAGGCACAAATGAACAAGGATGCAGAACGCATGCTGCGTGACGATACCATGTTCTGGGTGGTGAAGCCTCGTATTGGCCGTGATGGTGTTTCAGGTTTAGAGACCTTGCTGTCTGGCGCTTATATCCAACTTCAGCCGGGTAAATCTAAAGTAGAAAAGGATCACTTTACGGTATTAGATGTGCCACCAGTCGCTTCTCCTGATGCAGAAGGCCTACGTCTTGTATTAACACACCGCGAAGCTGGCAAACTAGGTGTTGGTGACCCGGTTATTTATAAAGGCTTTACTGTTGGTCGTGTAGAGAAAACCAGCTTTGATGTTGATACTCGCAAAGCGCTGTATCAACTCTTTATTTTCAAACCTTATGACAGCTTAGTGCGCACTCGTACTAAGTTTTGGCTGAATTCTGGTGTTGATTTACAGCTCAATGCCGAAGGGTTTGAAGTTAAGTTTGGCTCGCTAGAGAGCATGCTAACGGGTGGCGTTACCTTCGATACCGTTCCAGGTCTTGAGTCCGGCGAACTACTCACAGAAGACATGGTTAACTTCCGCTTGTACGATGATATTAAGCAGCTGAGAGAAGGCATGTACGATGACTACATTGAGTTCGTCATGTTATTTGATGAATCGGTACGTGGCTTAAAAGCGAATGCGCCTGTTGAGTACCGCGGTCTTCGTATCGGTACCGTGACGAGAGTACCGATGCGTTTACCAACACCAGAAGAAAACTTCTCTGCGAAAAAAATTCCAGTTTTGGTGCGCGTTGAGCTCGGTCGAGTGTACGGAGATTTAGAATCCCAATCTTTATCAATGTTCAAAGAAAAGTTGAAGGAAGAGTTTGCTCGCGGTCTCCGTGGCACCTTAAAGACTGGTAACTTGTTAACTGGCGCGCTTTATATTGATGCAGACTTTTACCCTAATGATGATCAGTACGTTCCAAGTGAATTTGAAGGTTTAGATGTTTTCCCAACCATGCGTGGTGGTTTTGCCCAAGTCCAGCGCCAAGTCAATGACTTCCTAAATAAGATTAATAGCTTACCAATGGAAGAAACGCTTAACTCTCTCAATTCAACGTTAAAAACGTCGGAAAAGACGTTGGCGTCAGCAGAACGTGTCGCGGACAGTATTGATAAACTTTTAAATCAAAAAGAGACTCAAGAGATCCCAACAGATATTCGCCAAAGCTTGCAGCAGCTGCAAAAAACACTCGATGGTTATGGACCAAACTCAACCATGTACAATGAAATGGAAGCCACGCTCAAAGAACTAGAAAGCGTGATGACAGAGTTTAAACCCGTACTTAAACAGCTAAACGAAAAGCCAAACTCTCTCGTGTTTGGAGAAGATGAAATCAGTGACCCAATCCCAGTTAAAGGCCAAAACTAATGAAACGAGTATTCTTTTTGTCTATCGCGCTATTTGTCGGTCTAACGGGTTGCAGTAGCGCTCCAGAAACTAAAGGGGCTTTGTACCTTCTACCTAAGGCGGAACCAGTGACGCTGAGCTCTTCTGATATCTCACAGCGCCCTACTTTAGTTGTTCGTCCAGTAAAACTGGCAAGTTATTTAAACGACAGTGGTATCGTTTACCGAACCTCTGAGACTCAAGTTATCCAGGCAAGAAACAATCAATGGGCGCATAGTATTTCCGAGCAAATCACTCAGAGAGTCGTCACAGAACTACGCCACAAACAGACTCATTACTGGCCGACTGAAATGAACAACCTGTTGGATCAAAATGATGAAGCCAAACTACAGCTTACGTTAAATAAATTTAATGGTAGCTACAAAGGCAATATCGAAATTGAGGGGGAATGGTTACTCATTAATGCTGAAGGTAAGGTAGAAAAGAGTGCACCAATACAAATCTCTCAGCCTCTACAGGACGAAGGCTATGGAGCACTTGTCGACGCACTATCCGTCGGGTTGGAAGAACTGACTTCGGACATTGCCAAAAAAATCTAAGATCGATGTTAATTACAGGGAAGCAAGTCGCTTCCCTTTTTTGTACTGCAAGAAGTTTTTTCGATCGAAATAGATGTAGATAACCAAGCGAGACAAATTGATCTTAGTCAGACTGCAATCCGTTCTTTGGTGCTACTCTACGGCAAAATATAAAGCCCCATCCTATGACCTTATGTTGAGGTCTTGTTGATAAGGTTCTTGAGTAGCAATGTCGATTAACATTTCCGATTTAACCACCGCCCTAAATAAGGTGGAGCATATTCATAAAGTTCAGCTTGAAAATGTGCACCAGTTCTTTAAAGCAAACGAAGCTTTCTCGGTAAAAACGTTCAGCCAACTAATATCTAGTGATTCACTTGATGAGCGATTTAAAACCATCGACAAGGCCTTCTCTTTGCTTGGTGATGTGAAAACATACCTTTTAGAAGCGTCCTACTTAGTTAAGTAAAAATAAAAAAGCCCCTGTAACTTAATTACCGGGGCTTTCATTTTTATCACCGCTAAGTTGTGGAGTTACAACTTGTAGCGATCATCAATGACCGTTGTCTCTGGGAAGGTTTTACCCTCGTCCATCGCTTCCTCAGTCTCTTCTTTTACTTTGGTATCGATCCAGAAATTACCAATATCCATTGGATGAAGCACCCATTCTGTCGCTTTTGTCATGCCATCTTTAGGAATTTTAACCCAGCGCCAATGTGCAACTCGAGAATAAGGCACCATGTATCCAGGAACGATGATATTCGCTTTGCTGACATAGTTTTGGATTTGATGCGATAAATCGTAACGCTTCTCCTGATCAAACTCAGAGTCATAAGCTTCAATCAACTTGTCCAACTCAGGGCTGCTGTAGTTGGTGTGAGCATTCGTTTGTGGTCGATTCGCATTATCCGAGTGTAGATATTCCCAATACGCAGGAATCTCACCAGAACCCATATTCAAGAACGCTAACTGATGCTTTTTCTCAAGAATGTATTTAAACGCAGATGAACCATCAACCAAGTTTAACGTGAACTCAAGACCAGCAAGTTTCGCTTGCTCTTTCAAGTACGCAATACGCGGTGTCCAAGAGTTGTATCCATAGGTGATAGCAAAGCTCAAGCGTTGGCCCTTGTCGTTGACACGAATACCATCTGCGCCAACTTTGTCAAAGCCCGCTTTTTCGAAATGTTTAACCGCCGCATCGGCATCAAACTTAGGCGGTGTATTGTTAGGATCATCGTATTCGCCATGACCAAAGCCGAGTCCATGTGGTTTACGTGAATAATCTCCACGCATGATATTTTCAATCATGCCGTCATAGTCAGTGGCTGCCATAACGCCTTTGCGAACTTCTAGGTTATCCAACATCGGCATCGCGGTGTTCATCCAAAGGCCACCAGCGCCTTGTGGTGCTTCGTTAAAGCCCCAGTACTTTTGGATATAGCCTTTTTTGTACACATCACTATCGGTTTTGTCATGCCAAAAGCTTGGTAGCACCATCTCAAAGTAGTCCAAGTTGCCTTTCTCAAAGTGCTTCATGGCAATATCAGGATCGCGAATCACCTTAATGCGGACTTTTTCTACGTTGTAACGGTTTTTATAGTAGCGGTTGTTATACCCCCACCAATCTTCGCCCACGTGTTTGAATGTCACGCTCTTACCTTTCTTCACTTTATCAATGTAGTAAGGCGCCGCAGTTGGCTCAGATTTAAAGTTGAACTTTCTGACAAAGTTATCAGGCATGCCATCGTTATTTGCGTCCTTTTCTCCTTCAAAGAAGTGTTCCGGACGAGGCTGAAAACCATTACTCGGCATGTTAATCATAACCATGAGCGAGTCATGACTTTGAGCTACAGCAAGATTGACTTTGATCGTGTAGTCGTCAATTTTTTCAACACCAACAACGCTGTTCGTGAAGAAGTCGTTGTACCACGGGTCGATAATGTCTTTTGACGTGTAGTACTTCATCATAAAGACGTAATCATCTGCCGTAATTTTTTCACCATCTGACCACTCGGCCGTTTCATCAAGCTTAAAGAATACGGTTTTGTTGTCCTCTCCAAATGCCCATGACTTAGCAAGTTGGGGGATCCATTTACCAGTGTTTGGATGACGCTGAGCAAGCTTTGGTGAACCATCCATTAAATATTGGCGCAAACCGGAGTTCGCATCTGGACCAACACTTCGTAATGTCTGAGGAAAGCTCTGAATGTAAGTACGATAAGTACCACCTCGTACCGCTTCTTCAGAGGCGAACAGAGGTTCATTGTTATTTGAAATCCATTCTATATCAGCAGGTAGCTCTGCCGCACTCAGTTGAAAACTGGCAGCGGTCAGTGTTGCAAGTACTGAAAATGGCAGTTTTTTAGTCATGTTTCTTCCTTGTTGTGTTTGCGATTAAGGTCGTAGCAAGGAAGACGGAGTGTGAAAGCTGCAAATAGAAAATACGCAGATAGGAAATAATAGGAGCGTAATATGAAGTGACTTCCTGCCAGCTTCTATATTAATTTCAAAGAGTTTCACTAGGTCATCCTAGACCTTACAACGCAGTGAATGCATCCTCGCCATAGTATTCTTTAGGCTTTTGTAACGCAAGTCATCAATAATACATGGTCGCATTTTCTATGCATCACAGTGAGTTATGTTACAAAAGTGTGATCGATACAGTACCAAGCCCTACTTTTCTCATAATAAACCGTAGAACCTTTATCCGAATAAGCTCCCCCCTACACCAATTAAAGCAAGCAAGTAAGCGAGCAGATATAACTGGTTAAAATGAGCAGTTACTTACTACGGTTGGTATTTTTATTAGATACAAAAAAGGTGAGGCATCACAGCCTCACCTTTCTTTATACAATACAAGACTGTGCTTACATACTAGACAAGCTATCATTGATCGATTTCAACACTGCAGCAGGATCCACAGCTTGAGTAATTGGACGCCCAATA
Source organism: Vibrio antiquarius (assembly GCF_000024825.1). Classification (NCBI taxonomy): domain Bacteria; kingdom Pseudomonadati; phylum Pseudomonadota; class Gammaproteobacteria; order Vibrionales; family Vibrionaceae; genus Vibrio; species Vibrio antiquarius. The sequence goes on along the minus strand of NC_013456.1, from coordinate 1,575,551 downwards.
ACAAGATAGTCAGAGCCTGACTGAATAGCCTCTACTGGTGTCATGATACGGCGCTGGTCACCTTGCTCAGAGCCAGCAGGTCGGATTCCTGGTGTAACTAACTTAAAGTCTTGACCAAGTTCGCTCTTAAGCAATGAAGACTCTTGAGCTGAACATACGACACCATCTAAACCAGCGTTTTTGGTCAATGTCGCCAGACGAATAACTTGATCCTGAGGCGCAATGTTCAAACCAATACCCGCTAAATCACTTTGTTCCATACTGGTTAGTACCGTTACTCCAATCAGAAGTGGGCGATCTTTACCGTATGGCTCAAGAATTTCACGTGATGCCGTCATCATGCGCTCACCACCGCTCGCATGCACATTAACCATCCAAACCCCTAATTCCGCGGCTGCGCGGACCGCCTTAGAACACGTATTTGGAATATCGTGAAATTTCAAATCCAAGAAGACTGAGAAACCACGTTTGTGGAGTTCACGTACGAAATCAGGACCAAATAGCGTAAACATTTCCTTGCCAACTTTTAGGCGACATGACGCAGGATCAATTCTATCTACAAACGCAAGTGCGTCTGCTTGGTTATCATAATCCAGTGCGACAATAACTTTTTGGTCGATCATTTCATCTCCTAACTATTTTGGTTCTTATTAAATAAAAAGTTAAAAAAATGCAGCGGACAGAAATTCTGCCAGCTGCATTAAAATTATTCACCATCCAATCCGCGGATTGGCTTGATCGTCCCCCACCCTTTACAGGATGGGCAGTGCCAATAAAGGGAATGAGTAGAAAACCCACACTTCCGGCATCGGTAGTGTGGTTTCACTTTTAACTGTTCACCCACCATCGCTTGTAGCGTCGATAGACTGTCCTTCGCGCGACCGTCTTCTGCTTCAGCAATGTGGTAGTCAATTAATCGATAAAAGCCCTTCATGGTTGGATTTTTCAGCAGCTGTTTGGTCAGCAGCTCTTGTGCAGCCCCGACGTTCTCGTGGTGAGCAACCAACTGAGCCAACATTAACTCGGCTGATACGCCTGCTTTCTTATCAATACAAGCTCGCAGAAACTCGACAAGTTCATCTTCCTGGCCCAAATGATGGTAGCACTCTGCAATGGTTGGTAAGACATCGCTGATAAAGTCTTTGTCTTGCTCAAGCACACCCGTCAGGTATTTTATCGTGTGTTTATAATCTTCAGACTCTAGATAAATTCGTCCCAAAGCAATACTCGCTCGAACACACTTTGGGTCTTCTGCTAGGGCTTTTTTAAAGTGCTGTATTGCCTTATTAGTATTACCATCGGCTTGGTCGAGCATTGCAATTTCACACCAAAAATGAGCAATATTCGCACGCATTCTGGAGCGTTTATTACCCAACTTAGCCAATTGATTGGCGTAATAAATTGCTTTTTCCCATTCACGTGTTTGTTGGTAAATGGTTACCAATTGCTGAAGGGCCGCTTCTTTGTAATCTGGCTCTTCGACTAACTGTTCGAAGATTTTCTCTGCACGATCGAGAAAACCAGAGACCATGTAATCTTTCGCCAACTGTTGAAGTGCAAGATTCTTTTGATCCAGTGTTAAGCCAGAGCGAGAAATGAGATTTTGGTGAATTCGGATTGCACGGTCGACTTCGCCACGAGACCGGAATAGGTTACCCAACGCAAGGTGAGTATCGATGGTCTCGTTATCAACTTGGAGCAATTCAATAAAGTGATCGACAGCCTTATCTGATTGGTCAGAGAGCAGCAGATTAAGACCCGTCATATACTGACGAGAGATTTGATGAGATTGCTTCTGCTTGTCTTGCTGAGCGCTGCGATGCCCCATATACCAGCCATACGCAGCAGCTATAGGCAACAACAAGAAGAGTAGTTCAAGCATTAAAGTTAAGCCTTATCCTTATGCCTGTTTTTCGATGGCTGGCTTATCAGCAGGTTTGTTTGCATCTGTAGGTTCGTACTTTTTCAGTTTTTTCTTTAAACGACGAACTTGTAGCTGAGTTTTCAGCTGGATACTACCAAAGATAACCCACGCTAAAGCAAAGCCAACCACAAATACCACACCTAATAGTGTAGATAAGTGGAACTCTCCTTTGGCTAGAAGATAGTTAAAAGTCACGAGCTCTTGGTTTTGGGAACCTAACGCCAATGCAATTAAAAAGAGAGCTAAAACAGCAACGATTTTTATAATTTTCATTTACATCACCCTTCTAGGAGTAAGTCGGTAAGATTATGCAGGAAAATGCTTCTTCAGACTACGTATATTAGCAATAATCTATACCCAAGTAACCTCAAGATGCTTAGTTTGTAGACACGCCTAGAAGTTAAAGTTACTTGGGTGTAGAAAGCTGCAAAGAAAACAGCCAGAATCAACAGCTCGCTTCGTAAACTGCTTGGATACATTACAAAAAAGCGGCATACACAAACGTATGCCGCTTTTTTCAAACTAATAAGAGTGCGTTAGCCAATATTTACACGCTCACGAAGCTCTTTACCAGGTTTGAAATGTGGAACGTATTTACCTTCCAATTCCACTTTATCGCCCGTTTTAGGGTTACGACCTACGCGAGGCTCGCGGTAATGAAGAGAAAAACTACCAAAGCCGCGGATCTCGATACGGTCACCGCTCTCTAGCGTAGAGGCCATGTGCTCTAAAATATCTTTTACAGCATCCTCTACCTCTTTCGCTGATAAGTGTGTTTGCTCAGCGCAGAGTCTTTCAATCAGTTCAGACTTAGTCATAGTTGCCCTCTTTGAGTATCTTTATCACTTATTATAGTAAGTAATACTAATTCCAACAAACACTTGCTGACAATTCTAGACAAATTTTATGCAAAATGCGCAATGAAGAAATGCCTTTTATTAAGATAGTTTACCGTCATTAGTATTACTACTTAAATATGCTCAAATATAAAAAAGGAGCCTTGCGGCTCCTTTTTTGCTTAAGCGAGTATATTATTCGCCTTTAGCAGCTTTGAAAGCGTCAGCCATTGCGTTACCGAATGCATTGTCATCTTGCTTGTTGATAGATGCCATTGCTTCTTGCTCGTCAGCTTCGTCTTTAGCTTTGATAGATAGGTTGATTACGCGGTTCTTACGGTCTACACCTGTGAACTTCGCTTCAACAACATCACCAGCGCTTAGGATTAGAGAAGCATCTTCTACGCGATCGCGAGATACTTCAGAAGCACGGATGTAACCTTCAACGCCTTCTGCGATTTCAACAGTAGCGCCTTTAGCGTCAACAGCAGTTACAGTAGCGTTAACTAGAACACCTTTCTTGTTGTCAGCAACGTAAGCATTGAATGGGTCGTTTTCCATTTGCTTGATGCCTAGAGAGATGCGCTCACGCTCAGCGTCTACTGCTAGAACAACTGCAGAGATCTCGTCGCCTTTCTTGTACTCACGTACAGCTTCTTCGCCAGCAACATTCCAAGAAATGTCAGATAGGTGAACTAGACCGTCGATGCCGCCTTCTAGACCGATGAAGATACCGAAGTCAGTGATAGACTTGATCTTACCAGTAACTTTGTCGCCTTTAGCTTGTGCTTCAGCGAATGACTGCCATGGGTTAGCTTTACACTGTTTCAGACCTAGAGAGATACGACGACGTTCTTCGTCGATTTCAAGAACCATAACCTCAACTTCGTCGCCAACATTAACAACTTTAGAAGGGTGGATGTTCTTGTTAGTCCAATCCATTTCTGAAACGTGAACTAGACCTTCAACGCCTTCTTCGATTTCAACGAAGCAGCCGTAGTCAGTTAGGTTAGTTACGCGACCAGTTAGTTTGTGACCTTCTGGGTAACGCTTAGCGATTGCTACCCATGGATCTTCGCCTAGTTGCTTAAGACCTAGTGATACGCGAGTACGCTCACGGTCGAACTTAAGAACTTTAACTTGGATCTCGTCACCAACGTTAACGATTTCAGATGGGTGCTTAACGCGCTTCCAAGCCATATCAGTGATATGTAGAAGACCGTCAACGCCACCTAGGTCAACGAACGCACCGTAGTCAGTAAGGTTCTTAACGATACCTTTAACTTCAGAACCTTCTTGTAGAGTTTCTAGAAGCTCGTCACGCTCAACGCTGTTTTCAGATTCGATAACAGCACGACGTGAAACAACTACGTTGTTACGTTTTTGGTCAAGTTTGATAACTTTGAACTCTAGCTCTTTGTTTTCTAGGTGAGCAGTGTCGCGGATTGGACGTACGTCTACTAGAGAGCCAGGAAGGAAAGCACGGATACCGTTTAGTTCAACAGTGAAACCGCCTTTAACTTTACCGTTGATGATACCAACAACAGTTTCAGCTTCTTCGTAAGCTTTCTCAAGTACGATCCAAGCTTCGTGACGCTTAGCTTTCTCACGAGAAAGTTGAGTTTCACCGAAACCATCTTCAACAGCGTCTAGAGCTACGTCTACTTCAGCGCCAACTTCAACTTCAAGTTCGCCAGCAGCGTTCTTGAACTGTTCAGCAGGGATAGCAGATTCAGACTTAAGACCAGCGTCAACAAGAACGAAACCGTTCTCGATAGCTACTACAGTACCTTTAACGATGCTGCCTTGTTGGAATTCTGTTTCGTTTAGAAACTCTTCAAAGAGTTGAGCAAAAGATTCAGTCATTTAGTTAATCTTCAATAAATTAAACGTCCACGGGTATCCTACCGCATGGGGTTATTAAATTCGCCAGTCATCATCCTTGCGACCAACGCTCTTAGTCTAGCCGAGTATCATTACTCAGCTAGCTTCGATTCGATATATTGTAGTGCCTTTTCTACTACTTCGTCGATAGTCATCGACGTAGAATCTAGCACAAGCGCATCCTCAGCAGGGCGTAGTGGCGCCACTGGGCGGTTACGATCTCGGTCGTCACGCTCTTGGATCTCGCTTAAAAGGTCAGCAAATTTAACATCTAACCCTTTCTCTTGCAACTGTTTAAGGCGTCGATTTGCACGCTCTTCTGCGCTCGCATCAAGGAAGATTTTCGCTTGTGCACTTGGGAATACAATTGTGCCCATATCACGACCATCAGCCACTAGGCCCGGAGCGGCCTCAAATGCACGCTGACGACGTAATAATGCTTCACGAACACGTGGCAGAGCCGCAACTTTAGATGCTGCCATACCCGTTTCTTCTTTGCGAAGCTCCCCTGACACATCTTCGCCTTCTAGAACGACCTTAACTAAGTCACCCTCTGCGATAAATTGAACGTCTAGGTGTGTTGCCAGTGGGACAAGTGCGTCTTCTGACTCTGTGTCGACACCGTGGTGAATCGCAGCGAGTGCAAGTACACGATAAATTGCGCCAGAATCTAAGAGTTGGAAACCCAACTTTTTCGCCAGCAACATACATAAAGTGCCTTTACCTGCACCACTAGGTCCATCTACGGTTACAACCGGAGTTTGAGAGGACATGTTCTTCTCCACCTATAGTTTCTTTTCAGCAATTTGCTCGGTTTTCGAGGCGCGCATTATACGGGTAATCGCCCTTTGGAGCGAGGAAAAATGTCGTGTAAAGCATTACACCTAATGCGCAATTGGATTCATCAATAAACATAAGGTTCAACAAAAACGGCGAGAGCTTCCACCCTCGCCGTTTCAAATGTCATGATCTTAGGTTCGATTAAACAATCGGTTTTTGACCACGCTCAGCTAACTTTAAGATCACACTGTCAGCAATTTTGCCCGCGACACCTGCTAGCTTGTCTGCCAGTTTTTTCTTCTGCACATAATGCACAGAAAGTACGGTTTTATCTTTGCATGCCGCAACAACGATATCATCAGATGTACTAATATCATCCACCAAACCAAGCTCTTTCGCTTGTGTACCGAACCAGTGCTCACCTGTAGCTACTTTGTCTAGGTCCAAACTAGGACGACGCTCGCGAATAAAGTCTTTAAACAAGACATGTGTTTCTTCAAGCTCTTGCTTAAACTTATCGCGCGCTTTATCGGTATTCTCACCAAACATCGTTAGCGTGCGTTTATATTCACCCGCGGTTAGTTGTTCGTACTCAATGTCATGTTTCTTCAACAGTTTGTTGAAGTTAGGAATTTGTGCGATAACGCCAATAGAACCCACAATTGCAAATGGTGCAGAAACAATCTTATCTGCTACACATGCCATCATGTAACCGCCACTTGCCGCAACTTTGTCAACAGAGATAGTCAGAGGAAGACCCGCAGCTTTGATTCGGTCCAGTTGAGAAGAGGCAAGGCCGTAGCCATGAACCATACCACCGCCAGATTCTAAACGAAGTAATACTTCATCACCTTCACGTGCGACAGCCAAAATAGCAGTGATCTCTTCACGTAGAGACGCGACTTCTTTTGCATCTATGCTACCGTTAAAATCAAGAACAAATAGGTGTGGTTCACGCTTGCTATCTAATGAACCGTCTTTGCTCGCTTGTTTGATTTCTTTCTCGCGAGATTTGTTCTTCTCTTTTTCTTCTTTTTTGACGGCTTTATCTCGAGCCTTGATGAAAGCATCGTCATGCAAATGATGCTCTAACTGTTCAACAGATTGTTTGTGTTGCTCTGAAAGGTTGGTAATCTCTAACTCCCCTTTCGCCGCACCCGATTTGCCACCAGCCGATTTTGCAATAATGAGCAGAACAATTATCGCAGCAACCACCGTGATAATTTTGGCCAGAAACAGACCATAATCTAATAAAAATTCCAACGAGAGCTCCTTTATCTCATTTCAGATGACGTTAGTATGTTACGCAGAAACATCAGCGAGAAGGCAGCGCGGTTTGTAACCACTTGTTCTGATTGATAGCATACCTAACGAAAGTTCTGGAATTGGTATAACACATGAATTGGTGTATTGTAACCATCTTGTCACGATTACCAAGATTTTCCATTGAGAAACAGGCGTTTTTTAGCGTCAATTAACTATCATGGACCCTCTTACAATAATAAGGATTTATCGCCGTGAACTACTCCGTTTCAGCTGATGCTCTAAAAGGTAAAGTCATTCTTGTTACTGGCGCTGGTAATGGCATCGGCCGTCAAGCCGCGCTTTCTTATGCCGAGCACGGTGCAACTGTTATTCTCTTGGGTAGAAATGTGCAAAACCTTGAATCTATCTATGATGAGATTGAAGCCGCTGGCTACCCACAAGCTGCTATCATTCCTCTGGATCTCAAGGGCGCAACTAAGCAAAATTACATTGATATGGCAGAGACAATCGAAGGACAGTTTGGTCGTTTGGATGGCCTATTACACAACGCAGGTGTCTTGAGTTCGCTGTGTCCATTTGATCAAATCAAAGAGGAAGATTTCGACGATATCATGCAGATCAACGTGAAAGCAGAAGTGTTAATGACTCAAGCACTACTGCCTGTGATGCGTAAATCAGAAGCTGGGCGTATTATCTTTACCTCTTCGACCGTCGGCCACTCTGGTCGCGCTTTCTGGGGGCCATACGCTATCTCTAAATTTGCCGTAGAAGGCATGATGCAAGTTTTGGCTGACGAGCTGAGTGATACGCCGATCCGTGTTAACGCAATTAACCCTGGTGCAACTCGTACTCGCATGCGTGAAAAAGCATACCCGGGTGAAGATGCAAATACTCTCAAAACGCCATTGGATCTCATGCCGCTATATTTGCACTTAATGGATCCAGCGGTTACCGATGTGAATGGTCAGTGCATCGACGCTCAACCGAAGCGTAAATAACGAATTCAGGTTACCTCACATAATCGATTGAAAAGGCAGCAAACGCTGCCTTTTTTCATTTCTCTCTTCATAAAAATCTTGCGACTTTCTGTCATAGAAATATACTGTACATATATACAGGTATTTATTATGCACGATATTATTCAGCACTTAAAAAGCCAGCACCTTGTTTGGCAAGCAAATTTAACGAAAACAGATCCTCAGCAGTTGCGGACTAGTTCCGGGTTTTCTGAATTAGATGATTTGCTCGGCGGAGGCTTTCCACCTCATGGCGTAGTGGAGATGGAATCTATTGGTAGTATTGGTGAATTGCGTTTGCTCGCTCCTTATTTAAAAGCCACCCAGACCAATGGTGTGACTGCATTTATTCAACCTCCCGCGTTAGTGAATTCTCTGTTCTTACACTACATCGGTTTGGATATAAACCAAGTGTGGGTCGTTAATCCAGCTCATCCCAAAGATGCTCTTTGGGCTGCAGAGCAATGTCTGAAAAGTGGGGTATGCAGTAATGTTTTGTTATGGCAAGAAGAGCTTGAAATACATCAAGTGAAACGCTTACAGGTAGCGAGTGAGCAAGGCACTTGTCCTCTATTCATGCTCAAGCCTAATATGACAAACCGCTTGTCTTTACCTGTTTCATTAAGCCTAAAGCTGCAAGGTAATGTACAAGGCGTCAAAGTGGAAGTTCTCAAGCGAAAAGGCGGTTGGAGCAAAGGCAGTGTCGATATCAGTTTCCAACACCACTACCCACAACTGGTAATGCCAAGCACGACTCACATTCCATCAACGGTGGTCAATTTCCCATTGGCGAACCAAGGTTAGTGATATGGCTTTATGGATTTACTTGCACTTCCCTCGCCTACAGCTAGACGCACTCTTTGGTGATAACCAAAATCAACCCGTGGTGATTGTAGAAAGCCAACGTTGTCAGATCATTCAATACAACGGCATTGCCGAGCAACAAGGTATTAAGCCTGGTATGGGCTTAGGCAGTGCTGCGTCCTTGTGTCGAGATTTACAAGTGCATCCTTATCATCCACAAACCGAATTAAATAAATTACAAGAGGTAGCTCAGTGGTTGTATTTGATCACATCTGACGTTGTATTGATGCCAAACCAAGGTATTTTGCTGCGTGCTACTCCAATGCTCGCTCTGTATGAAGGGTTTGAAAACTATTGGAACAAAGTCAGAGATCACTTATCGGAGCTGAAACTGAGTTTTCAATTCGGATGTGGTTTTTCGCCTCTGTCAGCCAAGTTAATGGCATTGGCAGGAGCAAATGTTCTTAGTGACGACAAATCTCTTATCGAACAAATGTTATTCCCATTACCGCTGCCTCTAACCGATTTATCGAGCTCTATGGTTGAAAAGCTGCACCGCGTAGGCGTTACTTCCTTAAAGGGGTTACTTGAACTGCCGTTGCCAGACATCGCTCGACGCTTTGATATCGATTTGGTGAACTACGTTGGTCGACTGACAGGGCAGTTCAAGCATCCTGTAGACTTTTATCACCCGACCGAATCCTTCCAAGTTTATTTAGAGCTGTTATTTGAGCTCGAAAACGTCCAGTGGATTGAAAAGCCGCTGGCCAAGTTACTTCGTCAACTCGAAACCTTTCTTAAATTAAGAGATAAGGTCGCTTTTGAGCTGTGTTTAACACTCCACCAGCGTGAGAAACAAGAGCAACACCTTCAACTCACTTCTGCGCAAGGTGATTACCTATGTCAGCGTTGGCAGCAGTTAGCGAGTTTAAGCTTAGAGTCACTCTCGCTCAATGGCCCAGTCACAGGGCTAACGTTAAAAGTCGTCCGTCAAGGTGAGCCTCTTAGTGCATCACGCGATCTCTTTGCTGGGCAAAAAGGGAACATGAATGCTTTAGAACTGCTCTCTTTACTGCAAGCTAAATTGGGGAAAAGTGCCGTGTTAAAACCCAACATCGCTTGCGATCCTAGACCAGAAAAGGCCAGTCAGTATCGCCCTGCTGATGCTCCAGATGAAAAGGAGCACGCCATACCATCCATACTACGCCCCGCAATGCAATTGCCCACTCCCATTGCATTGCAAGAGCAAGTCTCTTTGGTCCACGGACCTGAGCGAATCGTTTCTGGATGGTGGGATGGTGATGAGATCATGCGTGATTACTACATTGCACACACCAAGCAAGGCCGCTGGTTATGGATATTTCGCGATCAGCACAAGCACTGGTTTCTTCATGGCTATTTTTGTTAAATCGACAGTTATTTTTGTTGGATCATTATGAGTTACGCGGAACTATTTTGTCAGTCTAACTTCTCTTTTTTGACTGGGGCTTCTCATGCAGAAGAACTGGTACTCCAAGCTGCTTTCTATCGCTATCAAGCTCTAGCCATAACTGATGAATGTTCGGTCGCGGGCGTTGTCAAAGCCCATGCGACCATCGAACAACATAAACTCGATATCAAACAAATCGTTGGAAGTATGTTTTGGTTAAATGATGAATGCCAAATCGTACTGCTTTGCCCTTGTCGCAAGGCTTATGCCGAGTTGTGTCGTATCATCACAAACGCAAGAAGACGAAGTGAAAAAGGCAACTATCAACTGTTCGAATGGGATTTGATGTCGATTCGACATTGCTTGGTATTGTGGCTGCCCACACATCAAGAGAGTGACCACTATTGGGGACGCTGGCTCAATCAACACCACGCTAATCGTTTGTGGGTAGCGATTCAGCGCCATTTGAGTAACAACGATACTGAGTACATTGCGCACTGCGAGCAGTTAGCACATGAATTTCAATTACCTATAACTGCCTGCGGAGGCGTTCTCATGCATGATGTTGAACGCTTGCCATTACAGCATGTACTTACCGCTATAAAGCATCGGTGTAGCGTCGATAAACTCGGTTTTGATCGTATTTCGAATACAGAACGAGCGCTTCGTCCTTTTAAAAAATTGGTTCGGATTTACAAACCAGAATGGCTGGAAGAAAGTACCTACATCGCCGATTTATGCGAGTTTAAGCTCTCCGATTTAAAATACGAATATCCTACCGAGCTGATCCCAGATGGTTATACACCCGACTCTTACTTACGTATGTTAGTCGAGCGTGGTAAAAAGCTGCGTTTTCCTGAAGGCGTGCCAGCAGAAGTCAATCAAACCATCGAGAATGAACTTGCGCTTATTCAAGAGCTGAAATACCACTACTACTTCCTTACCATCCACGACATCGTAATGTTCGCGAAACAACAAGGCATTCTTTACCAAGGTCGAGGTTCCGCCGCAAACTCTGTGGTGTGCTATTGCCTGGAAATTACCGCCGTCGACCCTCGACAAATCGCAGTCTTATTCGAACGATTTATCAGTAAAGAACGTAAGGAACCGCCGGATATTGATGTGGACTTTGAACACGAGCGCCGTGAAGAGGTTATCCAATATATTTACAAAAAATATGGCCGTGAGCGTGCAGCACTTTCTGCAACAGTGATCAGCTATCGCTTTAAAAGTGCCGTGCGTGAAGTCGGTAAAGCGCTAGGGATTGAAGAGACCCAACTAGATTTTTTCATTAAGAACGTTAATCGCCGAGATCGCAGCCAAGGCTGGCAAGCTCAAGTTATTGAACTTGGCTTACAACCAGAATCTCTCAAAGGGCAGCAGTTTATCCAATTGGTCAACGAGATCATTGGCTTCCCACGCCACTTATCTCAGCACGTGGGTGGCTTTGTAATTTCATCTGGCCCTTTATATGAGTTGGTACCTGTTGAAAATGCCTCGATGGAAGATCGCACTATCATTCAATGGGACAAAGACGATTTAGAAAGCTTGAAGCTATTAAAAGTCGATGTGCTCGCACTCGGCATGTTAAACGCCATCAGAAAGTGCTTTCAACTGGTCGAGAAACACCACCAGCGATCCCTCTCGATTTCCGAGATCACTCGCCGACAAGATGATCCACACGTGTACGGCATGATCCAAAAAGCTGACACGATAGGCGTATTCCAAATTGAATCTCGTGCACAAATGAGCATGCTTCCTCGCCTAAAGCCTGCTTGTTATTACGACTTAGTGATTCAAATTGCAATTGTTCGTCCAGGCCCTATTCAGGGTGATATGGTGCATCCTTTTTTAAAACGACGAGATCAAAAAGAGCCAGTCAGTTATCCATCGGAAGAAGTAAAAAGCGTTCTGGAGCGGACTATGGGCGTCCCTATTTTCCAAGAGCAAGTCATCAAGCTAGCCATGGTAGCCGCAGGGTTTAGCGGCGGCGAGGCCGATCAACTCCGTCGAGCGATGGCATCATGGAAAAAGAATGGCGATCTCGCTAAATTCAGGCCAAAATTGATCAATGGTATGCAAGAGAGAGGTTATGACTTAGCGTTTGCTGAGCGCATTTTCGATCAGATTTGCGGCTTTGGTGAGTACGGCTTCCCTGAAAGTCATTCAGCGTCTTTCGCAGTGCTGGCATATTGTTCTGCATGGTTAAAATATTATTACCCAGCCGAATTTTACACTGCATTGTTGAACAGCCAACCAATGGGATTTTATAGCCCATCGCAATTAGTACAAGATGCTCGCCGACATGGCGTCGAAGTATTGCCGGTGTGCGTCAATCATTCAAAATATCAACATCATCTCGTCTCACGTCCGAATGGCAGGCTCGGCGTGCAACTTGGTTTTCGCTTGGTGAAAGGCTTTAACGCAGAAAGCGCACAAAGACTTATTGAGCGCAAACCACTTAATGGTTACCGATCGATTCAAGAAGTAAAGCAGATATTAAGAAGCCGAAGTGACATTGAATTATTGGCTTCAGCCAATGCATTTCAGGCCTTATCGGGGAATCGTTATAACGCACGCTGGGCAGCAATGGATTCCTTATCTGACCTACCATTGTTTCACAAGGTCGAAGAACCCAGTGTTAGCTATCAAACTCAGCCCTCAGAATATGAAAATTTAATTGAGGATTACGCGAGCACGGGACTATCTCTTAGCCGCCACCCGATTAAATTATTAGAAGAAACGGGCAAACTCCCTCATTTTACCCGCATGAGGCAACTGGCAGAGAAACCGCATAGGTCATTGGTCACAGTGGTAGGCGTGGTAACGGGAAGACAATCTCCAGGCACCGCCGCTGGCGTGACATTTTTTACGTTAGAAGATGACACAGGCAACATTAATGTGGTCGTTTGGCAAGCGACAGCACGAGCCCAAAAGCAAGCGTATTTAGGCGCTAAAGTATTAATGGTGAAAGGCATTCTTGAAAGAGAGGGAGAAGTCACGCACGTTATTGCTGGCAAGTTGATTGATTGCACGCACTATTTGAATAATCTACAAAGTAAATCTCGCGACTTTCATTAGTACAGAGATATTAATAAGCGAGGCGTTAAAAAATCAGAGGGAGAGCTGCTCCCCCTCTGATTTCACTATATCTAATCATGCACTTTTAGAAAGCATCTGGCGTAATCGGTCTTGAGCAACTTCAACCAACAGATCTGGTTGGAATTTAGAGATAAAACGATCACAACCTACTTTTTGTACCATGGCTTCATTAAAGCTGCCGCTCAGAGAAGTGTTCAACGTAATAAACAACTTAGACATACGTGGATCTTGGCGCACTTCATGAGTCAGTTTATAACCGTCCATTTCAGGCATTTCAGCATCCGTAATCATCATCAACAGCTCTTTTTCTACGTCTTTCCCTTCATCACACCAGCGCTTTAAAACTGTTAGCGCTTCTAGTCCGTCACGACACTCGATGATATTCATACCCAATTGAGAAAGCGTATCGCGAACTTGATTACGAGCTGTAGATGAATCATCCACAATCAGAACATTACGCCCGACCATTGCTTGGGCAAGTTCTTGATCCAGAATGTCCGCTGAAATCGTGACGTCGTAATGCACGATCTCTGCTAAAACTTTTTCAACGTCAATAATTTCGACAATTTGAGAGGCATCCCCCTCTTTGATTTGCGTGATAGCTGTGAGGTAATTCGAGCGACCAGACGTGGAAGGAGGCGGCTGAATTTCAGTCCATGCCGTATTAATAATGTTTTTAACCGGACCGACTAAGAAGCCCTGCACCGTACGGTTGTACTCTGTCACGATCAAATTTTCTTCTTCCGCTTCACCACGCAAAGCTGGGAAACCTATTGCGCCACGCAAATCAATCACTGGCACCGCTTCACCTCGTAAAGAAGCGACCCCACGAATGTTGTAGTGTGAGCCAGGAAGCTTGGTTAACGGTGGCAGCTTGATGACCTCTTTCACTTTGAACACATTAATCGCAAACAATTGGCGACTATTTAAAGTGAACAGCAGAAGCTCTAGTCGGTTTTCACCAACCAAGTTCGTACGCTGGTCAACCGTATTTAACACTCCGGACATACTACTACCTAAATTATGGATAATTCTTATTTTTACTCGAAATCAATACAGACACATCAAGGTTCTAAACCCAAATAACCTTAAGATATTTGTTTTTCGAGCATGGCTTGAAAGTACAACGGTTTCAGCGCATTACTTCCCTTCTATTTGTATCAGACACAAAGTCACTCTACACATTGAAAGCCATTTGGGTTTATTTACTTGAGCTTTTTAGGAAATTACATGAATGGCGCAGATATAGCAATGCAGCACAACTCAAATTCACCTTCTAGTAATAGGCGATCAAAAAGGGTGAGCTGTTAAGCCTCACCCTAAATCATCTAAAAATGTATAGGCTCGACACCTAAGCACTTCATCATGTTTGAAGCAATTAGCCTTCCACAACCTTCATCAATAACTGACCATCGTACAACGCTTGCTTGATCAACGCGGCACCAGGCATTGTTGCTTGCTTATAGAAACGAGATTCCACCAGCTCAAGATCTTGGTGATAAACCGGTAAACTCTGCTCTTCGATACAGCGACGCACCGCAGGATAAAGTACATCTTTTGCTTGGTTAATCACACCACCGATCAAGATCTTCTCAGGGTTAAATAAGTTGATCACAATAGCAATTGCGGAACCTAAGTAGCGTCCAAGCTTTTCAATCACATCAACTGCCAACGTATCACCGTTCGCTGCCGCTTCACAAATGCTCTCAATACTCATTTCTTCTTGTTCAGCAAGAATAGAGTCTTCGCCATCAGCAATTCGTCTTACGACTTCTTCACGAATGGCTTGAGAACTGGCAACGGTTTCCAAACAACCAATGTTGCCACAATGACAACGTTTTCCATTTGGATCGATTTGAATATGCCCAAGCTCACCAATGTTGCCGTGACGACCTTGCAAAACGCGCCCATCCAGAATGATGCCGGCACCTAAACCATGGTGAATAGAGATAAGAACGGAGTTGTCATTATCTTGAGAATGGCCGAAAAGCTTTTCTGCTAATGCCCAAGCTCGCGTGTCATTGGCAATGAACACTGGCAAGCCCGTTGCTTTGTATATCTCTGGTCCAAGAGCAAGATTTTCGACATTGTAATGAGGCATTTGCAGCACGACACCTTGCTCTGAATTCACAAGGCCAGGCAGCGTAATTGCAATACTGGTAACACGGTCAAGTTGATCCGCGTAAGTTTGGAAGAATTCATCAATTTCGTAGAGCAGACGCTCAAGCACATCGTCTTGGTCACGTTCGTGTATCTCGATTTTAGTATCGATCAACACATCGCCACCTAGCTCATGCAGAGCAATAGTTAAATAACCTCGCCCCAAACGCATTGACAGAAATTGCCACCCTTCGTTGTTGACCTGCAAACCGACGGCAGGTCGACCACGACTCGTCGCTTCTTGTACTGTGGTTTCATGAATCAAGTGCGCTTCAATTAATTCTCGAGTGATTTTGGTGATACTGGCAGGAGCAAGCTCACTCTGCTTGGACAAATCAATTCGAGAAATAGGACCTTTTAGGTCAATTAGTTTATATACACGACCAGCATTGACCTGTTTGATATGATCAATATGGCCCGGTTGAGCCATGTACATCTTGCACTCCGAAATTCTATAACGAGACAATTTTTTTACTTTGCGAACTAATTGTGAAGTGAATTAATAAATCCCCGTGACAAGCATCACGTATAAACCTGTTTGTTTGTGTATTCAATCAAATAACGAAGAATCTACTCCTGTTAAATTGTTTGAAAAATAACTTATTTTTATTCACTAAATTATGAAGCAACTCCTGTTACAACAGCGCATTCTCTCCAATAGAGGCTGAAGCCTATGGAATATCTGTCTGTTTTACCGGGGTTACTCTTAATGTAAACATTCTGTGCATATACTTATACTCAAGCAGCTTTAAGGTGTGGGCTCAGCAACGAGGCGGACCTTGAGAGCGATTGAGGAAAGTAAGGATAGAGTTCAAGTTACCTTTACACATACATTCATCGGAGAATCTATGACTTCCAAACTAAGACGAACAAAAATTGTCACCACGCTTGGTCCTTCAACGGATAAGGACAATGTACTTGAGGAGATCATCAAAGCCGGTGCAAACGTTGTCCGTATGAATTTCTCACATGGAACCAGTGAAGACCACATTCAACGCGCCAAAAAAGTCCGTACTATTGCGGCAAAGCTTGGGCGTCAAGTTGCTATCCTCGGCGACTTGCAAGGCCCTAAAATCCGCGTATCGACCTTTAAAGACGGCCAAGTCATGTTAAATGTGGGCGATAAATTCACATTAGACAGTGATTTACCAAAAGGTGAAGGCAACCAAGAGTCCGTAGGGCTAGATTATAAAGAACTGCCGCAAGATGTGTCACCAAACGACATTCTGTTACTCGATGATGGACGCGTTCAACTGCAAGTCACCAGCGTCGAAGGCAATAAAGTTCATACCCGTGTGATTGTTGGTGGTCCACTATCTAATAATAAAGGGATCAACAAAAAAGGCGGCGGATTGTCAGCCGATGCGCTCACAGAGAAAGATAAAGCCGACATTCTTACCGCCGCAGAAATTCAAGTGGACTACCTTGCTATTTCGTTCCCACGTAACGGCGAAGACATGCATTATGCTCGACGCCTAGCCAGAGATGCGGGCCTCGAAGCCATGCTGGTGGCCAAAGTCGAACGAGCAGAAACCGTCGCGACCAATGAGTCTATTGACGATATTATTCTCGCATCCGATGTGGTGATGGTAGCGCGTGGCGATCTGGGGGTAGAAATCGGCGATCCTGAACTTATTGGCGTCCAGAAAAAGCTGATTCGCCGCGCACGCAGCTTAAACCGCATCGTGATTACTGCGACACAAATGATGGAGTCCATGATTACTAGCCCGATGCCGACGCGTGCTGAAGTGATGGACGTGGCCAATGCGGTTCTAGACGGCACTGACGCCGTGATGCTGTCTGGAGAGACCGCAGCAGGTAAATACCCTGTAGAAACGGTCAAATCCATGGCCGAGGTATGTGTGGGCGCAGAAAAAATGTCTGAGGCAAGCCTATCCACTTATCGCTTAGATCGCACCTTCGAAACCGCTGAAGAAACCATCGCAATGGCAACCATGTACTCTGCGAATCACATGGAAGGAATTAAAGCGATGATCTCGTTAACAGAATCTGGCAGGACTGCGTTGATGATGTCTCGCTTAAGCTCTGGCTTACCAATATTTGCCTTATCACGTAATGAATCCACGCTCAATCGAGCTGCACTATACCGAGGCGTGACACCGGTATATTTCGAGTCAAAAAGTGATGCAGGTTTACCGACAGCTCAAGCTGCGATTGCCAGCCTTAAAGAACAAGGGTTCTTGCACAAGGGTGATTTAGTCATGATAACTCAAGGCGATGTAATGGATGTCGTTGGTTCAACCAACTGCATGCGAATTCTGCAAGCATAACCTTTATACCTAACCCTATTAACCACAGAGATTAGGTACGCACACGAATGAGGCTCCGAAAACGGAGCCTCATTTATTTACACTTCACTTTGTATTTAGCTTATGTCGTTAATACAAAAGGTTATGCACTCTCTCTGCCATCAATTTCAATATTCAGTTGGTCATAGAGTTGAACCAGATTAAACCCCGCCTGAAGTCCGAGTTGATAATCATGCTCTAGTGATTCTTGGTCACTTAACAAAGAAGAAGAACGAAGCCCCTCTTTAGGCGCGATTTGTAAAATGAAAGTATCGTCAGGTGGAGCAGATATAAAGGCCTGAGTGAGCTCAAATGTTTGATAGTGAATCATCAGCATGTCGGCTAAACCTGAGTCAAAATTCTCACCGATTAAATGGCTTAAACGATACAAATTATCAGCACCGAACAACCAACGGCCTCCATTCAATAGCATTTTTCCGGCAAGCTTCGATTGATGGGCGGCATTAATTTTTTGTTGGAAGAACGAAGCCCAATCCAACTTCCATCGATTCACTTTTTGCTGCCATGATTGCTGCACCGAATTAATAGACTCTCGATACCACTCGACAGGCACATCCCCTACTTCACTTTGCGCTCTCGCTTCAATCTCCGAGAACGGTTCTGTTCGGATGACAATAATGTTGCGAGCATTCTGACGCCACGCTTCTTGAACAGGGATAGAAGCCGACACACCACCATCAACAAACTTATTGCCATTAACGTCGACAGGTCCGTGGTACAACTTAGGAATCGCGCATGTTGCTAACATGGTGTTAAACCACGTGTCACCCAAGATTGGTAAATATTGATCCGATAGCGTCTCTACATTTGTTACCGCTGCAAACGCACCTCGCCCTCCTAGTGCACTGCGGCCTAAATCAAGATCAAGCTTGTAAGGGAAATCTTGAATCCGCTCTAACGCCCACTCTAAACCCAAGTACTGCTGTTTTCGAATATAACGAAACAGATTAAAAAACTCAGGAGACGTTGTCAGTTCGGTAATAAAAGCTTTGCCCATACCGTGTTGACGACATAAGTAAGAGCATAAATTGAGTGCCCCAGCAGAGGTACCGTAGAATTCATCGAAAGGATCAAAGTTGGAAAGTAAAAATGCGTCTAATACGCCAGCGGTAAAAATCCCTCTCTGCCCTCCACCTTGCGTGACTAAAGCAGTTTTTCCGTGCCTGAAATGCTCATAAACTTTGACATCAAGCTCAGTGTGGCTTTCTGTGATTATACCGCTGTTACGTATCATAGGCTCACGCCATTTTGTTAAAACGTTTGGTAAAAGTAGTTATCTTAGGCCGTTGTAATCGCAATGATGCCAAACGACAAAAGTACTGCAAAAACAGTCACCACGATGATTAATGCGGATTTTAGATCGTGTTCCATAAACACCTCCTTAATATGTAACAAATTAATAACACCGGTGTGAAATATGTTCAAGATTTGCTTAATTTAGTCGCGCAATTTTGACTAACCCATCACAATTAGCTTAGTCATAATAAGGAGATAGGACATGAACCAAAAACTCAGCTGGCTGGTAGGAAGCATACTGCTCAGCACCGCGGTAAGTGCACAAGCCAATATTATCGTTACTCCATTCATAGGCTATACAGGTGGCGGTCAAGTAGAAGACGAAAGTGGCAATACATACGACCTCGATCCCGCAGTGAACTACGCACTTTCAATCGAGACGCCTTTTGAGAAAGGAAGAATTGGATTATTTTACTCCAACCAATCAACAGAACTTGAAAAGTTATCAAATTCGGCAGACATCCATTACCTGCAATTTCAAAGCAGCATGTACTACCCTGTTGCAGAAAACTGGCAAACCTATATTGGTGTTGGCTTGGGAGCCTCTTACGCAGATGTTGATTGGGTAGACAAAAAATACGGATTTTCGGCTAGCGCTTTTGCAGGGCTGGAATATGAGTTTTCAAAGAACTTTGCGTTGACAGCCCAATTGAGATGGTTGGGAACGGTCGTTGATAACGATACCTCTGGAGCCTGCACCCTACCTAATGACGGCTCAAACTGCATCATTAAGTTCGATACCGATTGGATGAACCAACTCCAATCAAATGTTGGTTTTAGTTTCCGTTTCTAATTTTTTGTACACTTCACTTCGTAGGGCTCTCCGCAAAGAGTGCTGGGCGAGTCCTACACAAAGCAGATAGAAAATATCATCTAAAAATCATCGCTTAGAAAAGTAACGAAGCATTCTCTAGCTGGGTGCGCAAAAGATAGCCGTACGCCCTAGTTCATCAAAATAGTTTTAAACACCAAGTCGATTATTGGATTCTAGTCATTTATTCCATACAACCAACCAATCCCCCACACAAAACCATAATCAAACTCAAATTTAACAAGATTAAAACCAGACAACGCATCTGAGTTAACATTTAGATTCTATTGCGCTAAGTATTATTAGAAGTTAGTCTGATTAGTGAAAACAGATAAATATTTCAGTTTTATCAAACACACATCAAAATTTTAAGATTAATAATCTACTTTCTCTCACAGTAACCAGAATATAGCTCTAGAAAATTATAATAAGCTAGAATTAAGGATAGAAAAGCTGATAGATAACAGCGGTCCTTTCTTCCAACAGTTTACGCAAATATTACTGTGTTACGGAGAGAGCTTCATTCCTCAGGGAGTCGTATAGGAGTCAAATATGAAGCGAGAACAATGGGGATCCCGAGCGGGATTCATCTTAGCAGCAGTCGGGTCTGCTATCGGTTTGGGAAACATTTGGCGTTTTCCATATATGGCCTATGAAAACGGTGGCGGCGCATTTTTTATTCCTTACATTTTCGCCATGATCACGGCCGGTATTCCATTTATGATCCTTGAGTTCAGTATGGGACAAAAGTACCGAGGCTCAGCACCAAAAACGCTAGCGAAAATTCATTCTAAATTTGAATGGCTTGGCTGGTTCCAAGTTGGTGTTGCAGCAGTTATCGCCGTTTACTATGTTGCAGTTATCGGTTGGTCAATTTCTTACTTTGGGTTGTCGTTCACTCAAGGTTGGGGAACCGATACAAACGCATTTTTCTTTAGCGAGTACCTAAAGTTAGGTGACAACTCACCAACAGACTTAGGCAGTATTCAATGGAAGATAGCCTTATCTATGGTGATTGCTTGGGCCATTACTTATACAGCCATTGCCAAAGGCGTGAAATCAGGGATTGAGCGCGCATCTAAAATCATGATGCCAATACTATTCTTGATGGTGATTTTTTTAATCGGACGTATGGTTTTCTTGCCAGGAGCTTTGGATGGCGTTAACTACATGTTTGAACCCGATTTCAGCAAAATTTGGGATGTGAAAGTATGGGCAGCTGCGTACGGTCAGATCTTCTTTACCCTAAGCATCGGCTTCGCGATCATGCTGGCTTACTCTAGCTATCTGCCAGAAAAGTCGGACATCACGAATAACGCGTTTATGACCGTGTTGATCAACTGTGGCTTCTCCATCCTAGCTGGTATTATGATCTTCTCTGTCTTGGGTTACATGGCTCAAGAACAAGGTAAACCGCTAACAGAAGTGGTATCTGCAGGCGTTGGCCTTGCTTTTGTTACTTTACCTGCGGCAATTAACTTATTACCCGCACCATATATTCTTGGTCCTCTGTTCTTCTTTGCACTGGTGGTTGCTGGTCTAAGTTCGCACATTTCTATCATGGAAGCCGTAACATCCGCCATCATCGATAAGCTAAAGTGGAGCCGAAAAAAAGCTGCAAACGTTGTAATTGGAACTGGTTTTGTGGTTTCTATGGCGTTCGCAACAAATGGCGGTCTATTGCTGCTAGACCTAGTAGACCACTTTGCAAACAACGTTGGCATTATGGTAGGCGGCTTGGTTGAGATTGTATTGATGGCGTGGCTATTGAAACGCGTGCCTGAAGTACGTAATTACGTAAATGAGCGCTCTGATTTCTCTATTGGTCAATGGTTTGAGATCTGTTTACGCTTCGTAACACCGATTATGCTCGCCATTATCTTAGCGACTAAGCTTTATGCTTTATTTACTGAAGGCTACGGTGGTTATGATCTAACTGTAGGCTGGGCACTTATCGCCGCACTATTTATCTTTGGTCTAGTGATTAACGCAGTGAATCGCAAGGAGACAGCGAAATGACAATCAGCGCAATTATTATGATGGTTATTGGTTTAGGTATCACTTGGGGCGGCGCTGCCGTTTGTATCAAGCGAGCCATGGATAAACAATAGCAGTATTGCATTCCAAACAAAAAACGCCGGTATTTACCGGCGTTTTTTTATGTTTCTTTTATTCTAGAAACTGTATTTGATGCCAACGGCACCACCAAGTTGTAAGTCAGCACCTTTGTAAAGATCTAGCTCTGGGTGTATTTGACCATAAAGATCCCAGCCGCGTGATAAATCCCAGTTCACACCGAGAGGCACACGCACGCCAAACTCATCATCCCACTCATACCAACCACCAACGCCAACATACCAAGTCACAGGCATGTTTTGATCGAATGTTCCACGTTTAGCGATGTAATCAAACGCCATACCATCGTTACCGATAATGCCGCGATACTTATTATCTAACTCAACAACAACACTCAACTGTTGATCGACAGCCATACCAACAGACAAGTTCGTTGGCTCATTTGCCGCAATTGCGGTACTAGAAACTAGTCCTGCTAATAAAATTAATTTGCTCTTCATACACGTTATCAATTATTAAAAAAAACATCATGCGCTATTCAAACATAGTGGTGTTTCAATATGTCAACGATGAGTAAGCGCGATGTATGAAAAGACTGGCAAAAGTAAAGATGAGTTTAGGATCACACTCAGAAAGCACTTTTAGCAATGAGAGAGGAACTAAAAAAAGAGGCCGAAGCCTCCTTTTATTCATTGTTATGAATGACGGTGATTAGCCGTGGTTACGGATCCACTCATCCATTTCAGTTTTTAGGTTGTCAGACTTAGTACCGAAGATAGCCTGTACACCACCTGCAACAACTACAACACCAGCAGCGCCAAGTTGTTTCAGTTTGTCTTGGTCAACAGCTGCTGTATCTGCAACCGCGACACGTAGGCGAGTGATACATGCGTCTAGACCAGTAATGTTAGCTTTACCACCGAACGCTGCAACCAGTTCACCACCCATGTCAGAGCCAGAAGTTGCTGCCGCACTTTCTGTTTCATCTTCACGACCAGGAGTTTTTAGGTCAAGTGCTGTGATTACGCCACGGAACACTACGTAGTAAATCACTGCGTATACTAGACCAACAGCAATCATTAGACCCATCTTCTGAGCGTTACCAGATAGAACTAGGAAGTCGATCAGACCGTGAGAGAAAGAAGTACCGTGTACAAAGCCTAGAGTGTTAGAAACAATGTATGCAGAACCAGCTAGTAGAGCGTGGATACCGTATAGTAGTGGAGCAACGAATAGGAACGAGAATTCGATAGGCTCAGTAATACCAGTTAGGAATGAAGTCAGTGCAGCTGACGCCATGATACCCATTACTTTTGCGCGGTTTTCTGGTTTAGCACAGTGAGCAATTGCGATTGCTGCAGCTGGTAGACCAAACATCTTGAACATGTAACCACCCGCTAGCTGACCGAAGCCATTACCAGCAGCACGAGATGCTTCATCAGCAACTAGGTAACAAGTTAGCACGCCGTTTTGAGCTTCACCAGCAGCGTTAACACAAGAACCAGCTTCGAAGAAGAACGGTACGTTCCATACGTGGTGTAGGCCGAATGGGATTAGAGAACGCTCTACAACACCGTAGATACCGAATGCTAGTTGTGGGTTTTGGTGCGCAGCCCAATCAGAGAATGCAGAGATTGCACCGCCAATTGGTGGCCAAATTACAGAAAGGATAACACCAAGGATGATCGCTGCAAAACCAGTGATGATAGGCACTGCACGCTTACCAGCGAAGAAGCCAAGATACTCTGGAAGTTGAATTTTGAAGAAACGGTTGAATGCCCAAGCAGCCACACCACCGACAAGGATACCACCTAGTACACCTGTATCGATTTTCTCAACACCCATAACACCCGCCATTACACCTAGCGTTGCCGTCATGATGCCGTAACCAACGATTGCTGCAAGACCTGCAACACCGTCGTTATTAGTGAAGCCTAGAGCTACACCTACTGCAAATAGAAGTGCCATTTGGCCGAATACTGAACCACCAGCTTGCTCCATAAGATTAGAAACGATCTCTGGAATAAAGCTTAGATGGGCAGCACCCACACCTAATAAAATACCTGCAACTGGTAAAACTGATACTGGAAGCATCAGCGCCTTACCAACTTTTTGCAGGTTAGCAAAAAGGTTCTTAAACATGTTTATGCTCCTGATAAATTTATAAGTATTATTTGGGCACTAACGGCACACCCCCGTAGCCTAAAGGTTAGCACCCAATGAAAATGTAACCACAACTGCATTATATTTTCCGGCTCTAAATATATATTGATGACCCTCAAACTTTCCACACAGTTACGAAATTTAGTTTCAAAACAAGTCTTGGATCACACCCAAAAACAGCTGATGAAAAGGTTTGCATTGCAGTTATATTACTGTTTTATAAAGAGTTTATTATTTATATAATTAATTTTAAGGCGTAAATAAAATACGCTCCAATGTTATTTTTAGTAACAAAATTACATTTGTGATTTTTGAATGTTATTAAATCAACATTTTTAGTAAACATTAAACTCATGAGTATATCTGTTGTTTTTATCAACAAAAAAGGAGCATACGCTCCTTTTTTATGCTCTTATTGATTTTTCATCGCAAAAAAAGATTTCGGAAATTTTCGGTGGTTTTTTGTGCCACTTCAGAAAGAGAGCACGATTTGAGTTGCGCAATATAAGAAGCCACCTCGACAACATAAGCAGGTTGATTCTCTTTACCTCGGTGAGGGACTGGAGCCAAGTAAGGAGAATCTGTCTCAATGAGAAGCTTCTCTAGAGGTAGAGTCTTCACCACTTCTTTCAACTCTGTAGCTTGACGGAAAGTGACAATCCCCGAGATAGAAATATAAAACCCCAGCTCAAGTGCAGCTTCAGCAAATGGAAGATCTTCTGTAAAACAGTGGATAACACCACCACATTTCTCCGCCCCACCCTTACGCAAAATATCTAGAGTATCCGCACGTGCGTTTCTAGTATGGATAATTAAAGGTTTGTTAAGCTCCACCGCAAGATCAACGTGTTGCTCAAAACGCTCTTTCTGTAACGCTGCCGTTTCTGGCTTATAATGATAATCCAAGCCTGTTTCACCAATGGCAACGACTTTTTCATTCGATGCGTGGTGACGTAGCACGTCCATCGAAAAGTCGCTTTCAACATCAAGTGGGTGTACACCGCACGAAGCATAAACATTCTCATAAGGCTCAATCATTTCCATCATTTTAGGGAAAGAATCCAGCGTAACTCCCACAGAAAGCAGCTCGGTTACCTTTGCTTGTTTAGCTTTGTTAATAACGTCTTCCACATTGATGTGGAGATCGTCGTAATTCAATTTGTCTAAATGACAATGAGAATCTACGAACATAATACCTCTCGTGATTCAATTAACCAGTTCATTGATAGTAGCTCAAGGTTTAGACCAGGAAAGGCTTGAACCTGAGCTTTGAGGTCCATCAGCGCCTTCGCTGATGAGTACAAACCGTTGTAGTTGTTCGGCTGAAACTTTATAGCGCCAGGAAGCATTTGTGCTTCTGATACACCAAACTGCACTTTCTGAGCGTCTGTCAGTAAATACCACGCCCAGTCTAGTGATTGCTCCGAGTGTTTAGCCATTAAAGAAGCACACTCAGAAATGTCTGAGGCAGGAGAAGACATCGCCTTAATAAAAGTGCGCTCAAAAGCCAAGTAAGCATCGAGATCGCCATTATTTAACGCATCCAATGTTTTTATCGGAGAGCCCATATTCAGTTTTAAGGCGTAAGCAGGAACTTGCTGCGCCCCTTGTTCACGCATCCATTGCATCGCTTGCTCCGTTGACGGCGGCGCAACAACCCAGTGTTGGCAACGGCTACGAATCGTTGGAAGCAGGCGCTCCTGATTGTGGGTAACGAGCAAAAACAAGCACTTTGCCCCAGGCTCTTCTAGCGTTTTTAACAATGCATTCGATGCCGATTCATTCATAGAGTCCGCTGGCTCTATAACAAATAGGCGATAACCATTAAGCTGTGATGATTCCTGAGCAAGACGGTTGCAAGCTCGAACTTGGTCCACCGTTATCGCTTTTCCTTCTTTTTCTGGTTTGATCCAGTGTAAATCTGGGTGGTTGTGTGATTGATTTAATTGACAGCTATGACAAAAACCGCACGCTTCACTGGCGTAATTTTGGCAAAGAAGTGCTTGGCTAAAAAACTCGATAAGTTTTTCGATGCCTAAGCCTTGCTCGCTTTGCAATAAAAGCGCACCTGGTATTCTGTCCGACTCTAGCCCTACTTTGAGGTTATCCCATACTGGCTGCAACCATGGATAATCATTTAACATGAGTCACCTAAATTTAAGTTTCACTTATTATTGACGAGCTAACCACTCGTTAAGAGCGTCCCGAATATCACGCGACACGCCTTCGATCGCCTGCTCAGCGTTAATGATAATGACAGAAGGATCAGCATGAGCAATCTCCAAATAACGCTCTCGTGTACGTTCAAAGAAGCTGATATCCATCTTCTCGATACGATCGAGCTCACCACGCCCACGCGCACGCTCAAGCCCAACGCGAGGGTCGATATCCATATAGAGAGTGAAAGCAGGTTTAAAATCACCAAGCGTTGTGTCTCGAAGGTTTTTCATTAGCGACGCGTCAATCTGACGGCCACCACCTTGATAAGCCTGCGACGACATATCGTGGCGGTCACCCACCACCCACTGACCGTTCGCCAAAGCTGGTTTGATCACGTTCTCAACCAACTGGACACGTGCAGCATATAGAAGAAGCAACTCCGTCATGTCTTTAAGTTCTTCGCCTTCATGCTCTTCTTTCACCAGAGCGCGCATCTTTTCTGCTAGCGGCGTGCCTCCTGGCTCACGAGTATTTACGATATTTTCAATACCTGCCGCTTTTAGCGTATCTAAAACGGTTTTAATCGCAGTGCTTTTACCCGCGCCTTCTAGGCCTTCAACGACAATAAAGTTTGCTTTCATCATTTGTTCTTTCTTAGTTCTCTTAAATAGGCTCGAACAGCACGATTGTGCTCTGCAAGGGATTTCGAAAATACGTGTCCGCCCTTTCCACTTGCTACGAAATATAAATAGTTGCTGCTTTCTGGATTCAAAGCCGCTTCAATAGAGGCTTCACCTGCCATCGCAATTGGGGTTGGAGGTAAGCCATTGATGGTATAGGTGTTATATGGTGTCGGCGTGCGCAAATCTTTCTTACGAATATTTCCGTCGTAAGCATCACCCATACCATAAATAACCGTCGGATCCGTTTGTAAACGCATGCGTTTGTTCAATCGGTTGATAAACACAGAAGCGACGCGCTCACGCTCAGAGTCAATGGCCGTCTCTTTCTCGATGATAGACGCCAGAATCAAGGCTTCATATTTGTCTTGCAATGGCAGCTTTTCTTGACGAGCTTCCCAGTTAGCATCCAGAATCTTATTGAGTTTTCGATGCGCTCGTTTTAATAACTGGCTTTCACTTGCACCCGCCGTGTAATGGTAGGTTTCTGCTAAAAACAGTCCTTCAAGCTTTTCTCGCTCAATACCCAACTTTGCTGCCATGTCTTTTTCTGGTAGATCGGTTAAGTCATGCTCTAAATAAGGAGCACTTTTCAATTGCTCTACCCACTCAGAAAAGCGGTTGCCTTCAACAAAAGTGATCGCAAACTGGTATTCTTTTCCGGTGTTCAGGTGCTCCAATGCTTGCGAAAGCGACATACCAGGCTCTAGTTGATAAGTGCCCGCTCGTACTTGCAACAGTTCTGGATATAAGTGAGGTATTAAACGGATGTACTCCGACGTTTCAATTACCTCATCTTCAACTAAGGCGCGCATGACATGATGAAAGCTTGTACCACTTTCTACAGTAAACAGCTGAGGTTGTTCCAATAGAATAGGCTTTTCAACGTATTGTTTAGCCTGTGAAATTATATAAAAAACAGCTGCTGCGCCTATCACTGCGATCAGCACAACAAAAGCCAACAGTTTTTTAATCACGTAGTTAAATTCCCTTGCAGTCGTTGAGTCAATTTTCCTATCGGAAATATAGTCTTAGAGTTAGATGCCACTATGCTGCGAATTGGTGCTACACCTAATATTGAGTTACACATGAAAGCCTCGTCTGCGCTCAGCAAATCTGGAAGTATAAAACGCCCCTCGATGACTTCAATATGACTTACTTTTAGTAACTCAAGCACCTTACGACGCATTACGCCCGCAACGCCAGATAAGGTCAGCTCCGGTGTAAATACTTTATTACCTTTAACCCAAAAAAGGTTGGCCATTGTAGTTTCAATGACATGGTTTTGCACATTTAACGTTATTGCATCTGCAAACTCGGTATCGTCGATTTCAGCCTTGGCGAGAATCTGCTCTAAACGGTTGTTGTGCTTGTGTCCAGCAAGTAAAGGTTGGATCCCGAGGCGAGTCTCACAAACGCCCAAATCCACGCCTTTTTCTTGCCAAGAAGAGTAATGAGAAGGAAACGCAAAATTGGAGATCGTCACGATAGGGCCTTCAATCCCATTAGGACTATACCCTCTCCCACCAATACCACGGCTAACGTGAATTTTCATCCCAGCTTGTGCGTCAGATAAAGCCGCTTTGCTTGCCCAATCATGCACAACTTGCCAGTCAGGGGAAGAGATCTTCAATGCGTCAAGGCAGGACTTCATACGCTCAATGTGTTCTTGCCAGTAAACCAACTCTCCGTTTTGGGTCAGGATGGTGGTAAAACCTCCATCACCGTATTGGAATGAGCGATCACCCAGCTCTACATGCGTTTGTGGAACTCCATTTACCCAAAACATTCGCGTACCTTCAAATTAGCAGACAACAAATAAAACAAAACGGCTCAATGCTAAGCATCGAGCCGTTAGAATACAAGTTTCGCTTATCTAAATAAGGTTAGATAGTGTTACTCAGCGAACTTTTTGAAGATCAAAGAACCGTTTGTACCACCAAAGCCAAACGAGTTACAGATAGCGTATTCCATACCTTCAACTTTGCGCGCAGTGTGCGGCACAAGGTCAATGTCTAGACCTTCTTCTGGATCATCAAGGTTAATCGTTGGTGGAACGATTTGGTCAACCAAAGACATAACCGTGATAATTGCTTCAACAGACCCTGCTGCACCTAATAGGTGACCAGTCATAGACTTAGTTGATGATACAAGTACTTGCTTCGCACCTTCTTCACCAAGAGCACGTTTCACGCCCTTGATTTCTGCAACGTCGCCAGCAGGAGTAGATGTACCGTGAGCATTCACATAACCTACTTGGGTACCTGTGATGTTGGCGTCACGCATTGCCGCTTCCATCGCAAGTGCACCACCAGAGCCATCTTCGCTTGGAGAAGTCATGTGGTAAGCATCACCAGACATACCAAAACCAACCAGTTCTGCGTAAATCTTCGCGCCACGTGCTTTCGCGTGTTCGTACTCTTCAAGCACCATCATGCCAGCACCATCACCTAGAACAAAGCCATCACGGCCTTTATCCCATGGACGAGACGCTTTTTGAGGTTCGTCATTACGAGTAGATAGCGCTTTAGCTGCACCGAAGCCAGCCATGCCAAGAGGCGTAGACGCTTTTTCTGCGCCACCAGCAACCATCGCATCTGCATCGCCGTACGCAATCATTCGTGCAGCATGACCGATGTTATGTAGGCCAGTAGTACATGCTGTAGAAATCGCGATATTTGGACCACGAAGACCACGCATGATAGATAGGTTACCTGCAACCATATTTACGATGGTCGAAGGAACAAAAAATGGGCTAACTTTGCGAGGGCCTTTTTCTACTAATGCAGTGTGACCTGTTTCAATCAGATCTAGACCGCCAATGCCTGAGCCGATAGCAACACCAACTCGAGCCGCATTTTCTTCGGTAATTTGTAAGCCAGAGTTATCAAGAGCTTGAATACCCGCTGCAATGCCGTACTGGATGAAAAGATCCATCTTACGAGCATCTTTTTTAGACATGTACTCTGTGCAATCGAAATCTTTAACAAGACCTGCAAAACGAGTTGAGAAGTTCGTAGCATCAAAGTGCTCGATATTCACGATACCACTTTGACCTTCTAGCAGGGCTTTCCAAGATGATTCTACTGTGTTGCCTACCGGTGACAACATACCCATGCCAGTGACAACTACACGACGCTTGGACACGATATAATTCTCCGGGAATTGAATATTTCTATGAGAGGATAGAAGAAGTTAGAAAGAACACAGGCGGTCTAGGAGACCGCCTGGGAGAGCTAATTACTGAGCGCTGTTTACGTAGTCGATTGCAGCTTGAACAGTAGTGATCTTCTCAGCTTCTTCGTCAGGAATCTCAGTGTCGAATTCCTCTTCTAGAGCCATAACTAGTTCTACAGTGTCTAGAGAATCAGCACCTAGATCGTCAACGAAAGAAGCTTCGTTTTTAACTTCTGCTTCGTCTACACCTAGCTGTTCAACAATGATTTTCTTTACGCGTTCTTCGATGTTGCTCATTTTTCTTTTCCTTTACAGATTTCGCCTAATGCGATGATTCCGTAGTTTATTCGAACTATTGAAAGTTGCAAGGGGGTCCTTGCTGGTCAAACCACAAAATTAGCGAATTTAACCGAATTTCAATACATTTTTGACTTAAATCATGCACAAATCTTGCGCATAAGCATGACAAGTTCATGACAGTTAACTGCAACTATAGGCTATTTTTCACAATGTAAAATAGCTTATTTTGCACAAACTGTCTCATTAAACCATGTACATGCCACCATTTACATGCAAAGTTTCACCAGTAATGTACGCTGCTTCAGGAGAAGCAAGGAAAACTACTGCTGATGCAATTTCACGTGGGTCACCTAAACGACCAGCTGGCACGTTCGACAACGTTGCCGCACGTTGCTCATCATTTAGTGCCTTTGTCATGTCAGTTTCGATGAAACCAGGGGCAACAGTGTTCACTGTTACACCACGAGACGCAACTTCACGAGCCATTGATTTAGTAAAACCAATCACGCCCGCTTTCGCTGCTGCGTAGTTAGTTTGACCTGCGTTACCCATGGTACCAACAACTGAGCCTACGTTGATGATACGACCCGCACGTTTTTTCATCATGCCGCGTAAAACCGCTTTAGACATGCGGTAGATAGGCGTTAGGTTGGTATCGATGATGTCGTTCCACTCATCATCTTTCATACGCATCAATAGGTTGTCACGAGTAATACCAGCGTTATTCACCAGAATATCGATCACACCAAATTCTTCGTTGATCGTTTTTAGTGTCGCTTCGATAGACTCGACATCAGTCACGTTAAGAGCTAGACCTTTACCGTTATCACCAAGATACTCGCTGATAGCAGCAGCGCCACTTTCAGAAGTAGCCGTACCGATAACCGTCGCACCGCGCTCTACAAGAAGTTCCGCGATCGCGCGGCCAATACCACGGCTTGCGCCGGTAACTAGCGCGATCTTACCTTCTAGATTCATCATGTTGTGTTTCCTTTTCTTATCGCAAGTTTTATCGCTTGATGGATTACTTCGCCGCGTCTAGCGACGCAACATCATTCACTGCTGCTGCAGTTAGCGTTTTCACGATACGTTTTGTTAGACCTGTTAAAACCTTACCAGGACCAAGCTCAAGAAGCTGTTCTACCCCTTGCTCGTGCATAAGCTCGACTGTTTCAGTCCAGCGAACTGGGCTATGTAGCTGACGAACAAGCGCATCTTTGATTTTTGCAGGATCTGTCTCAGCAACCACATCAACGTTATTGATAACTGGCAGCTGTGGTGAGTTAAATTCGATAGACTCAAGAGCTACTGCAAGTTTTTCCGCTGCTGGCTTCATAAGCGCACAGTGTGATGGAACTGAAACAGGAAGAGGAAGCGCACGTTTCGCACCAGCTTCTTTACATAGCGCTCCCGCACGCTCTACAGCGTCTTTGCTACCCGCGATAACTACCTGACCAGGCGAGTTAAAGTTTACTGGAGAGACCACTTCACCTTGCGCTGCGTCTTCACACGCTTTTGCAATCGCATCATCAGCCAAACCGATAATCGCGTACATAGCGCCAGTACCTGCTGGTACCGCCTCTTGCATTAGCTTACCGCGTAATTCAACCAGCTTGATTGCTTCTTTAAAGTCAATCACACCCGCACATACAAGTGCTGAATACTCACCTAGGCTGTGACCGGCTAGGTTTGCTGGTTGCTCTAAACCAAGCTCCTGCCATACACGCCAGATTGCAACAGATGAAGCTAGCAAAGCTGGTTGAGTGCGGAAAGTCTCGTTTAAATCTTCTGCAGGTCCATTTTGAACAAGCGCCCATAGATCGTAACCTAGTGCGTCAGATGCTTCTGCAAATGTTTGTTTTACTACGTCATATTGTTCGCCTAGTTCTGCAAGCATACCTACAGCTTGAGAACCTTGACCTGGAAATACGATAGCAAACTTGCTCATGTTGTTTTCCTTTAAGCAAAGTAAAAAGAAATAAGATGCAACAAGTGCACCTTAAATTTTGAATTCTCGTGAAACTTAGAACTTCACCAGAGCAGAGCCCCAAGTGAAACCGCCACCAAACGCCTCTAGCAATAAAGTCTGCCCGCGTTTAATGCGACCATCGCGCACAGCTTCATCCAGCGCAGACGGTACTGTCGCCGCAGAAGTATTCCCGTGTCGGTCTAGTGTCACCACGACTTGGTCCAAAGACATTGAAAGCTTTTTCGCTGTTGCCGAAATAATTCGATAGTTCGCTTGATGCGGTACTAGCCAGTCTAGTTCAGACTTATGCATGTTGTTGGCTTCAAGCGTATCTTTTACTAGTTTCGATAACTGAGTGACAGCGACTTTGAATACTTCGTTACCTGCCATATGAAGCCATTTGTCAGCATCTTGACCACGCTCAGGTACAGGTAGGCTTAGTAGCTCACCGAATTGACCATCCGAGTATATGTGGGTAGAAATAATACCTGGCTCTTGGCTAGCGCCTACGACAACGGCTCCAGCACCATCACCAAATAGGATAATGGTTGAACGGTCTGTCGGATCACACGTTTTAGACAAAGCATCTGAACCAATAACAAGTACGTTTTTACACATACCCGATTTAATATGTTGGTCTGCAACAGATAATGCGTACACAAAACCAGAACAAGCAGCGGCTAAGTCAAAAGCTGGACAACCTTTAATGCCAAGCTTTGCCTGCACCTGACACGCAGATGAAGGAAAAGTATGGCTACTGCTCGTTGTGGCTACGATAATCAGGTCGATATCGTTTTTATCAATACCCGCCATATCGATAGCGTTTTCAGCTGCGTAGAATGCCATGTCCGCTACAGTCTCATTTTCTGCAGCAATTCGACGCTCTTTAATACCCGTGCGAGCAACGATCCACTCATCACTTGTATCTACCATTTTCTCTAGATCTGCGTTTGTACGCACCTGAGATGGCAGGTAGCTGCCAGTACCTAAAATTTTGCTATACATGAAGACTAATAATGCCTCTCGAGTAAAACCGCTTCCAAACGATCGCTAATACGGCTTGGTACTTGTCGTTTGACCTCGTGTACTGCCTCGCCAAGTGCATTGACAATCGCAGATACATCCGCACTTCCATGGCTTTTTATGACAATGCCGCGCAATCCTAGCAAACTTGCGCCGTTATACTGGTCGGGGTTCAGTGTTTTTAGTTCATTAAATAGCCGAGAAAACAACTTTCTAGCAATCCAACCCTTTATCGTTGACGCCATCATACTGGTTTTAATTTTTTCGATAAAAAGTTGAGCTGTTCCCTCACTGGCTTTTAAGCATACGTTGCCGACAAACCCATCACATACAATGACGTCTGCAACATCATGCAAAATTTGATTACCTTCAATATAACCAACAAAGTTAATCGCGTCGGTCTGAGAAAGCATTTCTGCGCAACGTTTGACTAAATCGTTACCTTTAATCTCTTCTGCGCCAATATTGAGAACAGCAACGCGAGGAGGACAACCTAAGTGTTCTTCTGCTAGTGCACTGCCCATTACAGCAAATTGGAACAAACTATCAGCATCGCACGATACATTCGCACCTAGATCTAGCATCCAAGTACGCTTTCCAGTAATCGTCGGTAAAGCTGAAACTAAAGCAGGACGTTCAATACCAGGAAGTAACTTAAGAATGAAACGCGATAGTGCCATTAATGCACCGGTGTTGCCACCACTAACACAGGCATCCGCCTTCTGCTCAGAAACCAAATCGATAGCCATACGCATGGAACTATTTTGGCTATTACGTAGTGCCAATGAAGGTTTTTCTGAGTTCGAGATAACTTTCTCACTATGAAGAATAGTCAAGCGGGAACTGGTCGAGGTACCGAGTTGAGATAATTGAGACGTGATCAGAGATTGATCACCTATAAGAATCACTTTTAGCTCTGGGAAATGAGACAGTGCCTGCACGGCGGCAGGCACTGTTACGCGTGGACCGAAATCCCCGCCCATTGCATCAAGTGCAACGGTAATACTTTGCAAAGGTTCAACCTTACTTGTTGATAACCTTTTGACCACGGTAGTAACCTTCAGCAGTTACGTTGTGGCGTAGGTGAGTTTCACCAGAAGTCGCGTCTACAGATAGAGCAGCTGTAGTTAGCGCATCGTGTGAACGACGCATACCGCGCTTAGAACGAGTTTTACGGTTTTTCTGTACGGCCATTGACCCTACTCCTATACTATTGGGTTAAAAACCTGAAGAAGAATCGGTTACCACACCTATTACTTTTTCAGACTTTTCAAAACGTCGAATGGATTCGGTTTTTCTTCCTCAATTTCTTCAGGAATCTCACCAAAAACCATGTTATTTGAATCAACGCTACAATCCGCTTCATCGTGCATCGCAATTTGAGGTAATGCTAAGATGAACTCGTCTTCAACCAGTTGTATAAGGTCTAATTCACCATATTCATTTAGATCTACCAAATCATAAATTTCTGGTGCTTCCTGTTCCGTTTTCTCACCGTAGTAAGGAGTAGAAAGGAATTCAACTTCGCACTCATGTGCGAATACCTCATTACAACGCTGACACTCTAAATCGACTTCGATGTTAGCTTTACCAGAGATAACAACGAGTCGCTGTTCATCCATCCCAAATGACAATGAGACTTCTGCGTCGCGTTTTACGCCTTCAGTTGTTTCCGCTAAGCGCTTGAAAAGACTAGCTTGGATGATGCCATCGTAATCTAATCGTTTCTGTGCAGCTTTTGCTGGGTCAACCGTTCGCGGTATTTTTACCTTTTGCATAGGGCGCGAATATTATCTTCCAAATCAAAATTAGTCAAAGAAAAAGGCAAAAAAGTTGTACTTTTTTACGCTTAACATACAGAGCATTAGCCAGAATCATTTTTGATCGATTATCCTATCGGAAATGCTCCCACGAATTGTAATTCAAAATGAAAAATTACCAACTGGTTTTAGCTTCAACCTCCCCTTTTCGTAAACAACTGCTTGAAAAGCTTTCACTACCGTTCATTTGTTTATCACCTGATTGCGATGAAACACCGTTTGACCAGGAAACGCCTCTTGAACTGGTGCAAAGATTGGCCCAAGAGAAAGCAACATCTTGCCAGACGGATAAAGCAAGTTTAGTTATCGGCAGTGACCAGGTTTGTGTCATTAATGGTGAAATCGTTGGCAAACCTTTAAATAGAGACAACGCAATAAATCAACTTTTGGCTCAAAGTGGAAAAGTCATCACTTTCTATACTGGTCTTGCGGTACATAACACCGTCACAAACCATACAGAAGTCGGCTTTGATTCTTTCGAAGTACACTTTAGAGATTTGACGCTTGAACAAATCGAACGCTACGTCGACAGGGAAGAACCTTTTTACTGCGCAGGCAGCTTTAAAAGCGAAGGAATGGGAATTTGTTTGTTTAACAAATTAGTGGGGAAAGATCCGAATACACTTGTCGGGCTACCACTGATTGATTTGATTGATATGTTGCATGTTCAGGGACTCGATGTCCTTTAATCCAAAGACTATAAAAGGGAGCCACAGACTCCCTTTTATAGTCCACTAGGAAAACATGGTTACGCGTTTCTTAAACCCGCCAACACTTTTTCTAACTTCGGTTCCATCGGTGCGTTGATTTCCATCCACTCATCATTTGATGGGTGCTGAAACTTGATGTTTGCCGCGTGTAGGAACAAACGATCTAAACCAACTTGACCTGTGTAAGCATCAAAGCGGCGGTCACCGTAGCGATCATCCCAAGCGATTGGGTGGCCCGTGTATTGTGTATGAACTCGGATTTGGTGAGTTCGACCAGTAATCGGACTCGCTTGAATCAATGTTGCTTGTTCAAACTTTTCCAAAATCTTAAAACGCGTTTCAGACGGCTTACCGTTAGGGTTAACACGAACAATACTGTTCACTTCGTTTTTAAGCAGTGGCGCGTTCACAACCTTACAACTGCTTTTCCATTGTCCCATGACAAGAGCTAAGTAAAACTTCTTCACTGTCTTTTCACGAAACTGGGCTTGCAAGTGACGAAGTGCAGAACGCTTCTTAGCAACCAATAAGATACCTGAAGTATCACGGTCAATACGATGCACAAGTTCAAGAAAGCGAGCTTGAGGACGAAGAGCTCTAAGCGCTTCAATCGCGCCAAACTTTAAGCCACTGCCACCATGCACAGCGGTGCCAGATGGTTTGTTTAGAATCAACATATGATCATCTTCGAAGATGATCATATCTTCCAACTCTGCGACTTTGTTTAGTTTCGTACTTGGCGCGACATCGTCATCTTTTTTCTCGACTGTCACCGGTGGAATACGAACGAGATCGCCTGCTTTTAACTTGTACTCTGCTTTTATACGCTTTTTATTTACACGTACTTCGCCCTTACGCACGATTCGGTAAATCATGCTTTTAGGGATGTCTTTTAATTGGTTGCGCAAAAAATTATCAATGCGCTGACCCGCCATATCTTCGTCAATGTCGACGAACTGGACTTTTGTTCTTATTTCGCTCATGGGCGGTATTGTAAACTCAATTTCGCGCGACTTCACATTATTCTTGTCGTAAAAGAAACACTTGGTAGTACGAACTGGTCTAAATTTCGCCAAGCTTTTGTTTAAATTATTAAAACTCTCGATCGAGTTCTCGATTTGTTTTCTGTCTTGATCAGTTTACACATCTCAATTGCTTATGAAACAGCCAGTTATAAATTAGAAATTTTGAGTTTAGCGGCAAATTTTCTATCGTTTGCGTGAAAGCAGATTGCTGATAGCCACGCGCACTGCTATAGTTCACAGCTGCTAAGGAAGGTTTGGTTACATTTTATTCATTACCAATCATTTATCCTCAAGCAATGTGAGTAGATCGTTGAAGGTCGAGTGCAGCATTGGCGTGAGACACATCGAATTCAACACTCTTGCCACCCTACTCCTCGCATATTCACGTTGAGTACCTACCGCCCAAATAGCGGGTCACAAGTCTACGTTTCCAACAGAAACCACAAGAGGCTTGTGATGACTGAAGTGCCCGAGAGCATCCCCTTCCAGCCGGGAGGCTGCAAAATACAAGCCATGGGATCAGGCACCGTGAAAGAGCGAAAAAACAGTGGCAAGTCGACAAGAAAGATATAAAAGAAAAGACAACGAGAATTTTCAATGAAAAGAATGTTAATTAACGCAACTCAAAAAGAAGAGTTGCGTGTCGCTCTGGTTGATGGCCAGCGACTTTTCGATCTTGATATCGAGAGTCCAGGTCATGAATCTAAAAAAGCGAATATCTACAAAGGACGTATCACACGTATCGAACCAAGCTTAGAAGCCGCATTTGTTGATTACGGCGCCGAGCGTCACGGTTTCCTCCCTCTCAAAGAAATTGCCCGCGAATATTTCCCTGAAGGTTACACCTACCAAGGTCGTCCAAGCATCAAAGAAGTGCTAACGGAAGGCCAAGAAGTTATCGTTCAAGTGGAAAAAGAAGAACGTGGAAGCAAGGGCGCAGCTCTTACTACTTTCATTTCTCTTGCTGGTAGTTACCTTGTTCTTATGCCTAACAACCCTCGTGCTGGCGGTATTTCTCGCCGAATCGAAGGTGACGAGCGTACTCAACTAAAAGCCGCATTAAGTACTTTGGAACTGCCTCAGGGCATGGGCCTAATCGTACGTACTGCTGGCGTTGGCAAGAGTGCCGAAGAACTTGAGTGGGATTTGAATGTACTACTTAACCACTGGGGTGCAATCAAAGGTGCAGCGGACTCTAACCCTGCTCCATTCTTAATCCACCAAGAAAGTAACGTTATCGTTCGTGCAATCCGTGACTATTTACGTCGTGATATTGGCGAAATCTTAATTGACAGCAACACCATCTACGAACGTGCAAAAGAGCACATTCAATTGGTGCGCCCTGATTTCCTTAACCGCGTTAAGAAATATGAAGGCGAAGTTCCACTATTCAGCCACTACCAAATCGAAAGCCAAATTGAATCAGCTTTCCAACGTGAAGTGCGTCTGCCATCTGGTGGTTCTATTGTTATTGACCCAACCGAAGCACTAACGTCTATCGATATCAACTCTGCTCGTGCAACCAAGGGCGGCGATATTGAAGAAACAGCTCTAAACACGAACCTAGAAGCAGCCGACGAAATTGCTCGCCAGTTACGTCTACGTGACTTGGGTGGCTTAGTGGTTATCGACTTTATCGATATGACACCTGTTCGCCACCAACGAGAAGTAGAAAACCGTCTACGTGAAGCCGTTCGTCTTGATCGCGCTCGTGTACAAATCGGTCGTATTTCTCGCTTTGGTTTGTTGGAGATGTCACGTCAACGTTTAAGCCCTTCTCTAGCAGAAGCAAGCCACCACATCTGTCCTCGCTGTAGCGGTACTGGAGTCGTTCGCGACAACGAATCTCTAGCACTTTCTGTGCTTCGTTTAATCGAAGAGGAAGCACTGAAAGACAATACAGCGCAAGTTCTCGCAGTTGTACCTGTGCCAATCGCTTCTTACTTGTTGAACGAAAAACGTCGTTCAGTTAACCATATCGAACGCATTCAAGAAGTGAAGATTACGGTTGTTCCAAACTCTGACATGGAAACGCCGCACTTCGAAGTTATCCGTGTTCGTGAAGGTGAAGAGTTCGATCTGATTTCTTACCTACTTCCTAAAAAACTGGAAGCAATGAAAGAAGCGGAAGGTAAAGAGCCAGCGGAAGTTG
The DNA here is from genome assembly GCF_000024825.1 of Vibrio antiquarius. NCBI lineage: Bacteria > Pseudomonadati > Pseudomonadota > Gammaproteobacteria > Vibrionales > Vibrionaceae > Vibrio > Vibrio antiquarius. The sequence continues at coordinate 1,536,658 of NC_013456.1, read as the reverse complement.
ACGTAAAACCTAAACGAATCGAAGAACCTGTTCTTAAAGGCTTTGCGGCTCCTTCTCAAACGGCACCTGCACCAGCAGCTAAACCTGCCCCTGAGGCGAAGAAGAAAGAACAGAAAGTTGAACAAGAAGAAAAACCTGGACTGTTCAGCCGTTTGTTTAAAGCACTTGGTAGTTTCCTATTCGGCGGTTCTGAAGAGGTAAAAGAAGAACCGAAACCTCAGGAAGAGAAAAAGCCAAATCGCGATAATCGACGCAACAAACGTGATCGCAATGATCGTCGTCGCAATAACAACCAACGCGATAATCGTGAGAACCGCGACAATCGTGATAACCGTGATAACCGACGTCGTCGTAAGCCTCGTGATGAGCAAGCGAATGAGCAAAACGAAGCGCAACAACAAACCAATAAACAGCAAAACCGCAACCAAAAGCGTAAGCCTAAAGCTCAACAAGCAGACAAAGCCCAAGAGCAAAAAGCAAATGCAAAAGTAGCGGAAAAAGGCCTGCAGCTAGCGGCAGAAGCTCGAACTGAAACAAAACCAGAAGAGAGCAAACCAAAGCAACAAAACGCGAAAGCAGAAAAAGTGAAGGAGCGTCGCCAACGTCGCAAACTGAACAAGTCTGTACGCGTTAAAGACCAAGAAGCGGTTGAGAAGAAAACAGAAGAAACGGCGGTTAAGACTCAAGAAATGGTTGAAACCAAAGTTGAGAAGCCAACAGAAGCAGCGGTAGAAACACAGCAAGACAACAAGCAAGCAGAGTCTAAGCAACGTCGTAACCGTCGTTCGCCACGTCACCTGCGTGCAAGCGGTCAGCGCCGTCGCCGTGGTCGCGATCGCCGTCCTAACCCGTTCCGCCTGCGTAAAGGTGGTGTAGCTTCTCCTGAGATGGCTATGGGTAAAGTAATGCCACGCTACATTCCGAAACCAGCACCTAAGAAAGAAGAGCAAGTTAAGGAAGAAGCAGTAGCAGCAGTACCTACAATGCAAGGTGGTTTTGCTTGCCCAGAAATGGCTATGGGTAAAGTGATTATTCGCCGCGAGCAACCTGTTGTAACAGAAGCACCAGTTGTTGAATCAAAGGTTCAAGAAACAGTTGAAGCGAAAGTTGAATCTCCAGCAGTAGAAGCACCTGTTGTGGAAGCAGTAATCGCAGAAAAAACTGAATCGGCAGTAGTAGAAACAGCCTCTGTAGAGCCTATCGTTGAAACTCCTGCAACTGAACATGCTGAACCGGTTGATGCCATTGTAGAAACGGCACCAGCTGAAGAGCCTGTGGTTGAAGCAGCAAAAGAGATTGCAGCCGAAGCGCCAGTAGCTAAACCAGAGCCTAAAGTCGAAGCCATTAAAGTTGCTGCTAAGCTAAACGCTAGCGCACCGATGACAAAAGCACCTGGCCCTCAAGAGCTACGCGAAATCACTGTTGCAGCAGCGCCGTTCAAAACCGAACGTTACCAAGCTAAAGGTGCGGGTAGCCAAGTGGCTAAAAACCGCGCATCGGCAGAGATGACAAAGCCTAACTTTAACTAGGCTAAATCATTACGTTCAACTGCTTAACGGCATAAATAAATTAAAGGCTACCAGATGGTAGCCTTTTTTTATCTTCATATTTGCCCAATAAATTGTTCATATAAATACCAATTCGTGATCACATTTGTACGCCATTATTCGTATCATTCTTGAACTTAATCACACTTTTCGGTAGCATGCGCCGACTCAAGTTTTCGACACCATTCTGATGCTGCTCTTTTAATACTACGGTTTACACTGCAATGTTTGATTAGAAATCAACCACTCAGTGGCTTGTGCAAATACGAATATGTGTCGGGTTTAACTCATTGCAAAGAGAACTTAAAAACAAACATGTTCGAATTTCCCCAATTTTCTAAGCACTCCGTAAAAAATGATGTGCTATCAGGCTTAACCGTTGCGCTAGCATTGGTTCCTGAAGCTGTCGCATTTGCGTTCGTCGCAGGCGTAGATCCGATGGTAGGTCTTTACGCTGCATTCATCGTTGGTCTTATTACTTCCATTTTCGGTGGTCGCCCCGGCATGATCTCTGGTGCAACAGGTGCCATGGCAGTCGTAATGGTTTCGCTTGTCGCGACTCACGGTGTCCAGTACCTATTCGCAGCCATCATGCTCGCTGGTATACTTCAAATTGCCGCTGGTATGTTTAAATTGGGTAAGTTCATCCGTATCGTGCCTCACCCTGTGATGATTGGTTTTGTGAACGGTCTGGCTATTGTTATCTTCCTAGCTCAGTTGGGTCAGTTTAAAGCGCCAGATATCAACGGCATGCTTACTTGGCTACCACAAGACCAAATGCTACTAATGCTTGGTTTGGTTGCGCTAACTATGGCAATCATTCACTTTCTACCAAAAATCACAACGGCTGTACCCTCTTCACTTGTTGCAATCGTAACGGTGACTGCTTTAGTGGTTGGTTTGGATCTGGAAACTCGCACTGTTGTTGACTTCTTGCGTACAATGTCTGGTGATGAAGCGGCAACACTCGCAGGTTCACTGCCGACCTTCTCTATTCCGGCGGTGCCATTTACGCTAGAAACTCTACAAATCATTCTTCCATACGCGATCATTCTAGCGGCCATTGGTCTAATTGAATCTCTGCTAACGCTGACAGTTTTAGATGAGATGACGAACACTCGTGGTCAATCTAACCGCGAATGTATCGGTCAAGGTATGGCAAACATGACTTGTTCTGTGTTTGGTGCTATGGGTGGTTGTGCAATGATTGGTCAGTCGATGATCAACGTAAACTCAGGTGGTCGCGGTCGTCTATCTGGTATCGTTGCTGCTATCGCTCTATTGATGTTTATCTTATTCGCTTCTTCGTTAATTGAAATGATCCCACTCGCTGCTCTGGTTGGTGTGATGTTCATGGTTGTAATTGGTACATTCGAATGGGCAACATTTAAACTAGCGCGTCGCGTACCGAAGCAAGACTTCTTCGTTATTGTTCTTGTGACCGTTGTTACTGTTCTTACTGACCTAGCCGTTGCCGTAGCGGTTGGTGTTATTGTTTCTGCATTAATGTTTGCATGGCAACACGCTAAGCATATCTATGCCGACACGTGCTTAAACGAGGAAGGTTCAAAAGAGTACAAGATTCACGGTCCTATTTTCTTTGGTTCTGCCGCTAACTTCTTGGAGTTGTTTAACGCGCCTGAAGATCCAAAAGATGTGATTGTCGATTTTGCAGACTCTCGCGTGACGGATCACTCCGCAATTGAAGCGATTGAAACGCTAGCAGAGCGTTACAACTCTCAAGGTAAAACACTACACCTTCGCCACCTAAGTCCAGATTGCCGCAAGCTTTTAGATAAAGCGGGCAGCTTGGTTGAAATAAATGTGAAGGAAGACCCAAGCTACAAAGTGGCAACCGACATTTTAGCGGGTTAATACAAATAAAAAGGGATGGGCTCAGCTCATCCCTTTTCCTATTGTCTTCAAGCCCGGCGATTATAGATTCTTCAAAATCTCCTCTGATGCCTCTTCGATTAAATCAAGCACCAGTTCAAAGCCATCTTTTCCACCATAATATGGATCAGGGACTTCATCGTAATCTGACCCAGAATGACTTAAAAATAACGATACTTTGTGTCGATACTTCAACGGACAAATATCCAATAAATCGGCTAAATTTGCTTTATCTGCGGCTAATATCAGGTCAAACTTTTCAAAGTCATCAATGGTAACTTGACGCGCACGCATTCCTTTAAAAGAGTAACCTCGCTGCTTTCCTGCGGCCATTGCCCTTGAATCCGGTGGGTTTCCTGCGTGGTAGCCAATCGTACCTGCCGAATCAACCTCCACGGCAATACCCAACTCTTGAGCTTTCGCTCTTAACACTGCTTCTCCGGTTGGTGACCGACAAATGTTTCCCATACAAACAACAAGTATTTTCTTCATTTTATTCCCTGAATTATCGGTGGTTTTTCTTCACGATATGTTGGTCTATCATAGCGAGATAAATCAATGAACCCAAATTAGCTTGGGCACAGCACGAAAAGGAATTGAGGAAGTATTATGTCTATCGAAGAAAATAAAGAAGCACGCCATAAGGCTCGCCAACAAAAAGTCAAAGAACAGGTAGACGCAAAAATTGCTGCTGCTCAAGAGGAAAAAGGTCTGCTACTGATCATTACCGGAAATGGTAAAGGTAAATCGACATCAGGGTTCGGTACGATAGCACGCGCAGTAGGTCATGGTTTGAATTGTGCTGTCGCGCAGTTTATTAAAGGTACTTGGGATAATGGTGAGCGCAACCTACTTGAGAAACTCGGCGTTGAATTCCAAGTAATGGCGACCGGCTTTACATGGGAAACTCAAAACAAAGCCGCTGATACCGAAGCAGCGCAAGGCGTATGGCAAGAATGTAAGCGCATGCTCAAAGATGAATCTATCGATGTGGTTCTTTTTGACGAGCTGACGTACATGGTGAGCTACGGCTACATTGATTTAGACGAGGTCGTTGAAGCGCTGAACAACCGCCCTAAAATGCAGTCGGTTGTCATTACTGGTCGTGGCGCTCATCGCACTCTGATTGAAATGGCTGATACCGTTTCTGAAGTGAAGAATGTAAAGCATGCATTTGAGTCAGGCGTCAAAGCGCTGAAAGGTGTCGACTGGTAAAGCTCACCAGCAGAATTAAAAAAGGGTTGGCTAATGCCAACCCTTTTTGCTTTGGCTCGAATCTAATTGAACAGATTCTTTATCAAACCATCGACTGCTTCTTTGGTTTTTTCGTCTTTGATCTTGTCCGTTAGCTTCTCTACGCCACGATCGATTTCTTTCTGAGCTTTCTGCTTCAGAACATCATCAAATACGAGCTTGAATTTAGGATCCGCCCACTTACCAGACACATTGATTGGAATCGTGATATCTTTCAGCTCATCTATATCTTTGCCGCCTTGGCCTTCTAGGCTACCTACGACTGATGTGCTGATAGTAAAGTTAACAGTTTCATTGATGTAGTTTGCGGTGCCTTTACCACGAACACGGAGCAATGGAGACTGAGCTTGCATATTATCCGTTGATACGACACCTTTATTGAGCTTCAATGTCGCCGTCATCGCACTAAAATCTGTTTTCTTAACTTCATTGGTGCCTTCGACTTTTTGCCCTTTAAATTTCGCGTAGTTTTCACGAATCAATTGAGCAACGTTGATGCCATTTACCGCACCGTCAGCAAAATTGATAACAACCGTACCAGAAAGATTCTTCTTGATACCGGTAGGCGTTAGACTCTTACCGGTAACATTCACATCAATGTTACCCGTCCCTTCAAGCTTGTCGTTATCAGCGACATCAATAAGTAACGGTTGAACTTTCACGCCTTTGATTGACTTTTTCACACTGTAAGTCGCTGGTGATTGGCGTGCATCTAACTTCGCTGTCGCTGAGATTGTGCCTTGGTACAGCTTCGAACTAAATGAAGTAAGCTCAAATACGCCACGATTTACAGTGAAGCTCGTTTTTACCGCTTCCATCTTCGCATTTGCCGCTTTGAATTTGTCGATGGTAATGTCACCCTTTACATCTAACGTTTTCAACGCAGACAAATCAGGCTCAACCTCAGACCCAGCTGGAGCACTCTCGCCACCAGAAGCAGGCTTATTACCTTCGGAATCTTGCTGATCTAATCCTAAGAATTCATCAAGATCGATATTTGGGCTGTGGAGAGCAAATCGTACTTTAGGAATATCGCCAAGTGTCACATCTGCCTTACCATCTAAGGCGATAGCATTCGCTGTTAACTTCTCTAGGACAAAACTCAGGTGGTTTTTCGTTAGGTCGAAAGACAGATCAGACACCATGTCGACTTTCATCGGTGACTGAGGTAAAGCATCCCCCTCAAAAGTCGATTTAAGAGTTAACTTATCCAACTGCACTTTGCTGATAGCCTTGTCCACGCTAAGTTGACCAGCACCCTGCATATCTAACTTCATACCACCAGCGTCGCCTTTCATGGCATAAGTCAGGTTATTTACTTTATCGAATTCAAACGTATCTAAACCGATCGTTGCCGATTCAATCTTATTGGCAGGGTCAGAGTATGTCGCATCAAAGTTGATGTTCTTTAGCGCGTAGTTTGCCAAACCTTTTTCTAGCTTAAAGTCGGCCTGACCTTTCGCTGTGAACTTTTGGTCATTCATTTCGCCCTTCACGCCAAAATCAGCCGTTGTCCAGTTGTCAAAAGCGAATTCGGAAAGGTTTAATGAGATATCATAAAGTTTGGTGTAACTACCGGCTTGCTTATCCTGCATTTCTAATGAGCCATTAGAAACCGTAACACCAGCAAGATTAATGCTCCAATCAGAGCCAGCAGGCTGCGTTTCACCATTTTGCGTAGGCGCAGTATCGCTCGCTTGCTCTGCTTGTTGTGTTTGGGCTTTCGTCAATGCATCAATATTCTTGCTGCCATCTTTCTTGGTTTCGATATAGAACTCAGCCCCATCAAGCGTGACGTTTCCAATTTCAAGCTGTTGACTAAAAAGTGGCATGACAGAGATATCTACACCAACGGTATCAACTTTGAATAAATTGGGTTTACTAAAGCCTTGTGGGTTTCGCAATTCTGTATGTCCCAACTCAAAGCCGATCGATGGGAAAAATTGCCAACTGATATCTCCTTCAATCACTAGTTCTAAACCGGTTTGCTTTTGCGCTTGCTCAACAATAAGGGGCTTAAACTGGTTAGGATTGACGAAGATGGTTAACGCTAAAATTGCGACCAAAATGACCACAATCGGTATTGCTAGAATTAAGAGCAGTTTCTTCATTTGTTTTTCCTTGCTCGAGTGTTTTTACAATTATAAGCGCAGACTCCATTTACCGCTGACAGTTCCACAAAAGCGTGAAAAATGTCTGGTTTTAACCTGCAACTGACTAATTTAAAAACAAAAAAAGAAGTGGCACTTAAGGTGCCACTTCTTCTCTTAAAAATAAAGCGATATAGCCGTCTAAAGGCTTAAGCTTTCAAAAGTCTTGCAATGTGAGCTTTTAATACATCGATTGCGATACGGTTTTTACCACCGCGAGGAACAATAATGTCCGCATATTGCTTAGAAGGTTCGATAAACTGCATGAACATCGGACGTACTGTTTGTTGATACTGCTTGAGAACAGATTCCATAGTTCGGCCTCGTTCTTCCACGTCACGCTTAACACGACGAAGCAAGCAAATATCTAACGGTGTATCCATAAATACTGTCGCGTGCATCAAATCACGAAGACGAGGGTCAGTAAGAAGAAGGATACCTTCTAGAATGATCACCTTTTTAGGCGTCATTGTGGTCGTGTTACTTGTTCTTGTGTGTTCAGTGTAGCTGTACTCAGGTACTTCTACTGCTTCACCACGTACCAATTTTTCAAGGTGCTCACACAGTAGGTCGTGGTCCAACGCACTCGGGTGATCGTAGTTCGTCTTTACTCGCTCTTCCATGCTTAGGTGGCTTTGGTCGTTGTAGTAGCAATCTTCCGTGATGACACCGATTTGATGATCGCCTACTTTCGCGCGAAGCTCATTATAAATAGTGCTCGCGATCAGACTTTTTCCAGAAGCAGAAGCGCCAGCAATACCTACGATGACGCATTGATTATTATCAGACATTAGTTTGCACCCGATGATGATTTCTAGTCACATAAAAAGATAAACTGCCTGATTATAGGGAGTTCACCCCATAGTTACTAGCTGGAATTAGGGTTTAGTCATAAGTTTCTGCCTGCTCAGAGGATTAACCTCCGAGCAAACGTTAAAATGTGCAATTATCAACCAATAGGCATAGTAAACTTAGTTCACCATTGTAAAGCTAATCACATCTGGTTTTGCCTTGCCTTGCCAAAACATCGTGCTACATACGCGATCGGCAAGCTGCTTATAATACCCTGCATGCTCACTTTCTGGACGCCTTGCTACCGTTGGCACGCCAGCGTCAATATCTTCTCGCATAGAGATATGAAGCGGAATTTGTCCTAGCAGTGCTAAGCCAAACTCTTGCGACATTTTTTCTGCACCACCCATGCCAAAAATATGCTCTTTCGCGCCACATTGGCTACAAATGTGATAACTCATGTTTTCCACAACACCAATAACCGGGACATGGACTTTGTTAAACATTGCCGCTCCCTTCCTTGCATCGGCAAGGGCTAGGTCTTGCGGTGTAGTGACTAACACACTACCTGTCACCGGAATCTGTTGTGACAACGTCAACTGTATATCACCCGTGCCTGGCGGCATATCAATCACCAAATAATCTAAATCTGGCCAGTCTGTCTCCGTTAATAACTGCGACAACGCTTTTGAAGCCATTGGCCCGCGCCATATTGCCGCTTCTGATTTGTCCACTAGATAGCCGATAGAATGAGTATAGATGCCGTGAGCAAAAATGGGCTCCATCCACTTGCCATCACGAACTTCTGGTTTTGCATCTTCTTGCCCCAACATCATAGGTACAGACGGGCCATAAATATCCGCATCCAACAATCCCACTTTCGCCCCAGATTGAGCAATCGCCAACGCTAAGTTAACCGCAGTCGTTGATTTACCGACCCCACCTTTCGCAGAACTAACGGCAATGATGTTCTTAACACCTTTAACCGGATTGGCCACTTGAGTTTCTAATGCTTTAACTCCAAGGCGAATATTGAATGGGAATTCAGCCACTTTATCTGCGGTTTGTTGCTGTTTAATCCAGTCATGCAATATGGTTTGAAGCTCATTACTTGCGAATGGCAATGTTATCTCAACAGAACCTTGTGCCGTAATCGAAATTGCGCCATGAATATCTGCCCAATTTTCCACCAACTGTGGATGCTGGAATTGGTTAAACCAGTGACAAAAATCTTGTTTTGAAGTGAACTGATGCATAAGTCCTCCTTTTAGATGTCATGCTAACACCGTCCTGCCTCAACCAGAACCCCAAAAAAACTAAGGCATTCCGCAGTTTGACACCTTGGAGTTAGTGAGTTCATGGGGTAGTATTATCCATCAAAATTTATTTATACCTATCAAGAAAAGCGAATATTAAGTATGGCAAACGATCCAAGAAACTTTCCTTCAAGGAAAATGCTGGTAACTTGTGCCCTTCCGTACGCTAACGGTTCGATCCACCTTGGTCATATGCTTGAGCATATCCAAGCGGACATTTGGGTTCGTTACCAACGCCTACGCGGCAACACTGTAAACTTCATCTGTGCTGACGATGCTCATGGCACGCCAATCATGCTTAAAGCGCAACAGATGGGTATTACTCCTGAAGAAATGATTGCCGCAGTTAGCGAAGAGCACCAGAAAGACTTTGCTGGCTTTGATATCAGCTTTGATAACTACCACAGCACACACTCAGATGAGAACCGTGAGCTAGCATCACACATTTATCTTGAGCTGAAGAAAAACGGTTTCATTTCTAGCCGCACAATTTCTCAGTTGTTCGACCCAGAAAAAGAGATGTTCCTACCGGACCGTTTCGTAAAAGGTACGTGTCCAAAATGTAAGTCAGAAGACCAGTACGGTGACAACTGTGACAACTGTGGTGAGACTTACAGCCCAACAGAACTGATCAATCCTAAATCTGCGGTTTCTGGTGCGACGCCAGTAATGAAAGATTCTGAGCACTTCTTCTTCGACCTGCCTCAGTTTGAAAGCATGCTAAAAGAGTGGACTCGCTCTGGCTCGCTACAAGCTGAAACCGCGAACAAGATGCAAGAGTGGTTTGAATCAGGTCTACAACAATGGGATATCTCACGTGACGCGCCATACTTCGGCTTCGAGATCCCAGGTGAGAAGAACAAATTCTTCTACGTATGGCTAGACGCACCTATCGGCTACATGGGCTCTTTCAAAAACCTATGTGGCAAGCGCGACGACCTAGATTTCGACGAGTACTGGAAGAAAGACAGCTCAGCAGAACTGTACCACTTCATCGGTAAAGACATCGTTTACTTCCACAGCCTATTCTGGCCAGCAATGCTAGAAGGTTCCGGCTTCCGTAAACCAAACAACGTATTCGTACATGGCTACGTAACGGTAAACGGCGCGAAAATGTCGAAGTCTAAAGGTACTTTCGTCAAGGCAAGCACTTACCTAGAGCACCTAGACCCTGAGTGTCTGCGTTACTACTACGCGGCGAAGCTAAACAGCCGTATCGACGACCTAGACCTTAACCTTGAAGACTTCACTCAGCGCGTAAACGCTGACGTTGTAAACAAGATCGTTAACCTTGCATCACGTAACGCTGGTTTCATCACGAAACGTTTTGAAGGCAAACTGTCTGACAACTTCGCAGAGCCTGAGCTGTACAACGAGTTCGTTGCTGCCGCTGACCGTATCGCTGAGCTTTACGAAACGCGTGAATTTGGTCGCGCAATTCGTGAAATCACTGCACTAGCGGACAAGGCAAACCAATACGTTGATGAAAAAGCACCGTGGGTTGTAGCAAAAGAAGAAGGCAAAGATCAGGAGCTACAAGACATCTGTTCTGTCGGTATCAACCTGTTCCGTGTACTGATGACTTACCTGAAACCAGTGATGCCTGCACTTGCTGCACGTACTGAAGCATTCCTAAACCAAGAGCTGACTTGGGAAAACATCGCTGCGCCACTAACAGGCCACGAGATCACTAAGTTCAAAGCACTGTTCAACCGTATCGATCCGAAGAATGTTGAAGCGATGATCGAAGCATCTAAAGAAGATGCGGCGGCAGAAATGGCGGCGAAAGAGAAAGCAGAAGCGGAAAAGAACAAGGCTAGCCAAACTGAGCTAGACAAAGAGCCAATCGCTGAAGAGATTGAGTTCGACGCTTTTGCAGCAGTAGATATGCGTATCGCTCGTATCATCTCTTGTGAAGAAGTGCCAAAAGCAAACAAACTGCTTAAGTTCCAACTGGACATCGGTGGTGAAACTCGTCAAGTGTTCTCTGGCATCAAGTCAGCGTACAAACCTGAAGAGCTAGAAGGCAAACTAACGGTAATGGTAGCAAACCTAAAACCTCGTAAGATGAAGTTTGGTATGTCAGAAGGCATGATCCTAGCAGCGGGCCCTGGTGGTAGCGACCTATGGATTCTTGAACCGCACGAAGGCGCTCAGCCTGGCATGCGCGTAATGTAAGTCGCATTCCAAATATAACACTATAAAATCCCTGCCAATTTGGCAGGGATTTTTGATCATATTCACAACTTTGGTGAATCCATGCACCAATAACGACCGTCCAAAAAGAACATTCAATGTAACCAATTGTTTTAATTTAATTTTTGTTTGGCATCAAAACTGCAAACCTTCCTTGCTAGGTCCAAACACTAACAAGGAGTTGGTTATGTTTGTTTTGATTTCCACATTATTATCTATCGCTATTTTAGCCGGAATATATCACTTATCTTCTAAACGAGAGCAGCAACACGCGCGTAAATATCAGCTGTTAACATTATTGCGAGATGTTGTTCATCTGCTGAGACGCCATCGAGCTGCGACGCACTACTCACTTCAATTTCAACAAAATAACGAACAAGAATTAGAAGTTCTTCATAACGATCTCACCAACAAACTGCATCTTTTGGTCGAAACCTCACGCTTTGAAAATAAACCCATGTATCGCGTGCTGCAGATCAAAGTAGGAAAACTGCTTGAACAATGGAACGATCACAGTGTTGCAAGGAACCAGATGGAGCATGGTAAGTTAATTCGTCATTGCTTGTTCTTGATGGATGAAGTCACGATTGCTTGGTTAGCGGTAGAACAACGAGATGATCTACATAATGAGTACCACATGAACTGGCAAAACATCATGGATAGCTTAGAAACCCTGACTCAATTGAGAATTAGCATTCAAGACTTGGGAGAGCAAGGGGGGAATGAGCGTTTCAAAAATTACGCATCGGTTATGACACGTAAGCTAAATCAATTAGCAGTTATCGCTCCGCTTAGTATCGTTTCTCCTGCTTCCACACGCTCAATACAGATATTAAATAACTATGTGACAGGAAGTCATGTCGATTTAACAGAAGCTGAGCTTTATGGAGTCACATCAGAGTTATCGTTGACCATCTTCAATACTTACGACCACGTCCTTTCAGACATCGTTGAAGCATTGTATCTACCGTTGCCCAAACTCTCTGTAGCAAGATAAGCTCTATACAGTACCGTGCCAATTGTCACAACAGGAACGTAACTGGTATCTATTGGTAAAAACAAAAAAACCGCAGACCTTAGGTTCTGCGGTTTTTCATTCATCTAACTTCTTAGCGCTTAGCTGTCATCTTCTGTGAAGTTCGTTGGTAATTGCTTTTTCATCTCATTCCAGATTAGCGCGCTTTCCATACCATAGTGACGAATCACAACTGGCAGTTGTTCACGCTGACCACTTTCACAAGTTTCTAGCAACTGATGGTAAAACTTCAGCGCTAGCTCACGAGAAGCTGGGTTTGAGAAGTAATAGCTACCAACGCGATCATAGAGCTTCTTCAAGCCATTAAAAATCAAACCGTAAATCTGATTCCCTGAATGGAATGCTAGGCGTTGGAACAACATGTAGTCGTAAAAGTTGAACGTTTTAGCAATCAAGATTTCTTGACGCTTCGCTTCATCTTTCTCGTTGTCTTCTTTCACGTTCTGTAAGACTTTCTCAGCATAAGGTGAAGAAGCGATGAAATCGTCCCAAGAAGCAGCATTCATTAAAGCTTCACAAGATTCAATTACATTCTTGATGGTGCGCTCAGAGTTCTCTTTATTTGCTTTAAATGCATAACGCATAAAGATAGGGCTGATGTTGGTACGTGCTGCAAGCAAATCTTCTACAATGTTTGTTGCGTTATCTACGTCCAACGTCATCAACGTATCCAAAATATGCAGACCAGAGGTCTCCATAAATTGGTTTACCTTCGTTGGTTTACCGTGTTGGATTGTTAACCAACCATCACGGGCTAGTCGTTGAAGAACCTCTCGTAAAGTCGTTCGAGTAACACCAATTAGCTCAGACAGCTCGCGTTCAGCAGGTAAAATAGAGCCTGGAGGAAAACGGCCGTTCCAAATGCTCTCGATAATATATTTTTCTGCGAATCCCGCAGGGCTTTTCGCCTTTATGACCATTCTACTTTTTATCCAATATTGATTTCTGAGGGTCGATACTACTCATCATACCACTACTTAACGGTTTGAGAAAATTTACGATCAATAATTGAAACGATTCCACAATATAGAGTTAATACTCTATATGTTATGTCAATCTAGGACGGTCTGACGTGCGAGTGAAAGCGGTAAAATCTGAATTTTCGTTTAATTAAACAGCTCACAAATTGCGGAGAAATAAAGACTACTGCGTCACAATTTTATATTCAAAATATGAAAAATTACTTTGTATATCACAGTTAATATTCTTTCTTAATTTGCCTTTTCTCGTCACTGACCGTCATTTAAAATCCAAGAGGATTTTTTTGAGCCTTTCATGATATAGTAACGCCGTTTTGATCGCGTTATTACATTTAAAAAGTCATTTTAGTCGGTAGCATCACGTTTTGTTATTGACTAATAAATGCCTGAGTGTAGAGTTTGCGGTCGAAAGTGAGCGGTGCTTGAGTTCAGGGGAAGTAACTTGGCAAGACTGCAATAAACAAAGGATTGTTGTTTTACTAAGTTATTGTTTTAAAAGACTAGTTAATAAGTCTAACAAACAGATACTTAAGCACTATTGTAGTGTCTATTCATAATTTTGTTATAAAGAGAATTATCATGCCGATATCGCTCGGAAACGCTTTTATCAAGAACTTTCTTGGTAAAGCGCCTGATTGGTACAAAGTTGCCATTATAGCCTTCTTAATAATTAACCCGATTGTATTCTTCCTAATAAACCCATTTGTTGCTGGGTGGTTGCTGGTTGCTGAATTTATTTTCACGCTTGCAATGGCATTAAAATGCTACCCATTACAACCTGGTGGTTTACTTGCTATTGAAGCCATCGCTATCGGCATGACTAGCCCTGCGCAAGTTAAGCACGAGTTGGTGGCAAATATTGAAGTATTACTGCTTCTGGTATTTATGGTTGCGGGCATCTACTTCATGAAGCATTTATTGCTGTTCATTTTTACCAAAATTTTACTTGGTATTCGCTCCAAAACCCTTCTATCACTTGCGTTTTGCTTTGCCGCTGCATTTTTATCTGCGTTTTTGGATGCTTTGACGGTTATCGCCGTTGTTATCAGTGTGGCGATCGGTTTCTACTCTATCTACCACAAAGTGGCGTCAGGTAATCCGATTGGTGACCATGACCACACACAAGATGACACGATCACTGAGCTAACGCGTGATGACTTAGAAAACTACCGCGCCTTTTTACGCTCATTGTTGATGCACGCTGGTGTAGGTACTGCGTTAGGTGGCGTAACCACTATGGTAGGTGAACCTCAAAACTTAATTATTGCAGACCAAGCGGGTTGGTTATTTGGTGAATTCCTAATCCGTATGTCTCCAGTGACGCTACCCGTATTTTTCTGCGGTCTCATCACTTGTGCTCTAGTCGAAAAGCTTAAAGTGTTTGGCTACGGTGCAAAACTTCCTAACAACGTTCGTCAAATCCTCGTTGACTTTGACAATGAAGAGCGCAAAACGCGTACCAATCAAGACGTTGCAAAGCTATGGGTTCAAGGACTTATTGCTGTTTGGTTGATCGTAGCATTAGCCTTACACTTGGCGGCGGTAGGCTTAATTGGTCTTTCAGTGATCATCTTAGCGACGGCTTTCACTGGCGTTATTGAAGAGCATTCCATGGGTAAAGCGTTTGAAGAGGCTCTGCCTTTCACTGCACTACTTGCGGTATTTTTCTCGATCGTTGCGGTAATCATCGACCAAGAGTTGTTTAAACCAGTTATCGACGCGGTGCTTGCCGTTGAAGATAAAGGCACTCAGTTAGCTCTGTTCTATGTCGCGAATGGCTTACTATCAATGGTGTCGGATAACGTATTCGTCGGTACGGTTTACATCAATGAAGTAAAAACAGCACTCATTGAAGGTCTCATTACTCGCGAGCAGTTCGACTTACTGGCAGTTGCTATCAACACTGGTACTAACCTACCATCTGTTGCTACGCCAAACGGTCAAGCGGCATTCCTATTCCTACTCACCTCGGCTCTCGCTCCATTAATTCGTCTGTCTTACGGTCGAATGGTTATCATGGCGCTGCCTTACACCATCGTTCTTGCGATTGTCGGGCTAATGGGCATTATGTTCTTCCTAGAGCCTGCAACGGCTTCTTTCTACGATGCAGGCTGGATTTTACCTCATAGTGGTGATCTGACTCCCGTAGTCTCTGGCGGTCACTAAAATTTGAGTTGATTAGGAAACTTATCCACGTTAAAAAGCTCTGAGTATTCAGAGCTTTTTCTATTTCAGACAGGAACAAAAACGTGACTATTTTAAATTCACTTAACCAGTTTTCGAAGGGACGCTTATCGTGGCTGCTGCTTCTGCTATTCGTCGTTTTCTTTGAAGCATGTGCCCTCTATTTTCAGCACGTCATGATGCTTGCACCATGTGTCATGTGTATCTACGAACGAGTCGCGATGATGGGAGTGGGTGTCGCTGCAATCGTTGGTCTTATGGCACCAAATAACCCAGTTTTCCGTTGGCTAGGTTTGATTGGCTGGGGATTAAGCTCTTACAAAGGACTGTTGCTTGCTCAGCAGCACGTTGATTATCAGTTTAACCCATCACCATTCGCGACTTGTGATTTATTCGTAACATTCCCTAGTTGGGCTCCGCTTAATCAGTGGGTTCCTTGGATGTTCGAAGCATACGGCGATTGCTCGAAGATTGTTTGGCAATTCCTCGATTTATCAATGCCACAATGGTTAGTAGTTATTTTCGCGGGCAATTTAATTGCTTTAGCATTAATTGTGATCGCACAATTCTTCCCAGCAAGACGCACTAATCCGATTCGTTAATCCTTCCGAGAAATGATAACGAAAAAAGCCGACCATCTGGTCGGCTTTTTACTGAGTAAACATCGCGGCTATTTAACTTAACCACGTTAACTCAACCACGTGATTGACCACAACACTGCTTGAACTTTTTGCCGCTCTCACAAGGACAAGGATCATTGCGCCCGATACCTTTGAATGGGTTTAGGCTTTGAGCCTTATTGCCTACCATCAACTCATCCGCACCTAACGCCACTTCACCGACCATCAAATCAAGCTGGTCGACCAAATCTGCAAGAGCTGGAGGCGTTTCAATACCGGCGTCGCGCATCTGTTGCTGCGTTGCCGACTCATCGATAGCCAGCATCAAAGTGGTCAGTAATGCTTGTAGCATACGCTGCAATCCATCATTGAGCTCAACGTCTTGCCATTGTTCTTCAATCATTGGCCAAACAGACATAAAGCCTTCGGAAAAATCAGCAAGTTGCTCAGGTTCTTTGCCTGTTAGCTCTAACACTGAATATTCATTTCGTTGAATTCGGTTGTGCTGCTTGTGAATTTGCTCTTCTACTGCCGGTTGAATCGCTTTGAATCCTTCACCTAATAGCGGCTCTAACCACTTTTCAGGAGCGAGTGGCTTTGTCGTCAGATTCGCAGCGAGCACTGCGCCTTCGATAAATAGGCAAGATTCATCGATGTGAATTTCGCCTTTCTCAATCAATGTGTATTGCATGACATCTGGTTTCCCATAAATTTGGCGGCATTATACCTCAGAGCATAAAAGCACGTAACCGGGAGTTGCGAGTTTGACTGTATTGAGTGCTTTGAGTCTTTTAATGACAAACTTAGCTGACATCGCTACAATCGCCCTCCTTTTTATCACCAAACTGTATTAGGCAAACTATGCGAGTTGTACTAGGCCCAATGGAAGGCGTTTTAGACCATTTGATGCGCCAAATCCTGACCGAGATAAACGACTATGACCTATGTGTTACGGAATTTGTTCGAGTCATCGACCAGTTATTGCCCGATCATGTATTTCACCGTTTATGCCCGGAGCTGTTGCAAGGTTCTCAAACCGCATCAGGTGTGCCAGTACATGTGCAATTGTTAGGACAAGAACCAAACTGGATGGCTGAGAACGCAATTAAAGCGGCGAGCCTAGGCGCCAGAGGCATCGACATAAATTTTGGTTGCCCAGCCAAAATGGTCAATAAAAGTAAGGGTGGTGCTGCTCTACTTCAGCATCCTGAGCTAATTCACCGTGTGGTTAAAGCTTGTCGAGAAGCTGTTCCAGAGGCTATTCCTGTGACCGCAAAAATTCGTCTTGGCTGGGAAAACCCTGAAGATTGCTTTGAAATTGTTGATGCCATTCAATCTGCTGGTGCAAATGAACTCACCGTTCACGCTCGGACTAAGCAGGGTGGTTACAAAGCGTCTGAGATAAAATGGGATTACATCAACCAAATTCGCGAACGTTTTGATATTCCGCTTATTGCGAATGGCGAAATTTGGAATTATGAAGATGGTCAACGTTGCATTGAAACGACTGGCGTTGACTCTTTGATGGTGTGCCGCGGCGCTTTCAATATCCCTAACTTGGGCAACATGGTAAAACACAACCACCAGCCAATGTCATGGCCCGAGGTGGTTGAGCTACTGATCTACTACTCCAAGTTTGAGATGAAAGGCGACAAAGGCTTGTACTATCCAAACCGCGTAAAACAATGGTTCTCTTACTTACGTCAGGCCTATCCTGAAGCAAAAGATCTATTCAGAGAAATCCGAACGTTTAACAAAGCCGCGCCGATTGTTGAGCATATTCAACGTTATCGTGATGAGTTAAATTCTCAGGTTGCATAAAACCTGAGCATTGCAAAGGGCGAACTGCTCGCCCTTTAAGCGCTTAGTTCTTCGTAGCAAATCTTATTTTTGCCTGTACTCTTGGCTTGATATAACTTTTCATCTGCCGCTTTAAATAACTCATCAAAGCTTTCCACTCGGTTCTCTTTACTGAACACCACACCGCCAGAGATCGTAAAACCTTCTTTAGTCACGCGTGTCGAGCGTTCGTCTATGGCTTTTTTTACCCGCTCTAGAATCAGCTTAATGCCTTCCGAGTCTTCATCGTAAATCGCCAACACGAACTCTTCGCCACCAAATCTTGAGGCGACATCGGTGTGGCGAATATTTTCACGTATACATTTTGCAACTAGCTGAATCGCAGAGTCGCCTACATCATGACCATAGGTATCATTGATCTTCTTGAAGTTATCAATATCGAACACTGCTAATGCAACCTGTTTTTTCGTCATCTTATTGCGCCACACGGTTTGCATTCCTCGACGGTTCAACAAGCTCGTCATCGGATCTCTGGCGGCGAGATCTTTAAAATAACGTCGCTCACTATGCATATTCACATAGAACAATACGACTGTGCTCAAAACGTAAATAGAGATCGCAACAATAAGGCTGTATTTTTCGAAAACCGCTAGGTTCTTAGCTTCATCCCAAAGGTTGTACTCGTAATACATACTGTGATTCGCACTCAATCGATCTAACTCGACTGGTTTGATACGTGTACTGTTTGGAGGAATGGATTGTAAATTGGAAACCAAATGAAACTTACCAACAAGACCTAGTGACGAAGCCATCAACGCATTGACATCAAAATCAATGGACAGCACACCTTGATGCCTCCCTTTTTCGTAAACAGGCACCGTCATACTAATGATTTGGCCTTCCATCGAATCCAACATCGGCCCAGGTCCGGCCAAGGTGATGTTCACTTTATCTTGTGCGGTTTTTTGCCAAAATGGGCGCGCTTTTAGCGTTGACCAAAGCTCTCTAGTGAAGTTTTTCGCGTACGTGTCAGGAGACGAAATGACGTAACCACGTTTATCGATGTAATGAATACCAACGATATGGGATTCAATATCGTGCAGAAAAGACAATGACGGTGCAAAACCCGCCTTTTGTTCAGCTAATTGGTTAATCGTTGAACCTTGCTGACATAAGCTTTCATCGCCCACAATCATGTAATCAAGATCAACCGCAGGTAACCCCTCACTGTAGACACTCTCCAGCAACAAGACGTCTATCGGCCAAATATAACAAAGCCCCTTTTTGACTAAAGAATTGTGCTCTTCAGACAATGGGTTAGCGTAATTCGTATAGTTAGTAAAACTATAATCTAAGGCGGTGAGGACTTTAATACCACGGGACATGGCACGATCAATACGTGCATACTCAGAATCAATATAGCGATTGACCGCATCGTAGTAGTTTTTTGTCGTAACAAGCAAAACCACGACAAATAATGCGAGGGGAAAAAAGATGACAAATGAGAGACTAAATCGCCTTTGGTTAACCATTGAGTACCATGTATGTGAAAGGTAGATCGTCTCTTATCAAACAATGGGATTACGCTGTCTTATCAACTGGCAATGCGTAGTGCGCATTGCCAGATAATCAGATAACCAACAAATGTGTACGCATTGTAGGAGACTGTTTATATATTAAAGAAGTTTAATCAATATAGAATGTAGTGTCACTTCAGTTGCCACAATTTGAAGCTCTGTGCAGGTATATTGACAGAAAGATGACCCTTATAATCAATAAGTTCGCGTACATCCAGAAGTGACGAAAGATGGGTAGCCTCCAAACCAAGTTGCCACAGAGGCAAGTCAATTGAACACTCATCGCCACTTAGATTCATCACAACAACGATCGCTTCACTTCCAAGTACGCGCGCATAAGCCAGCACGTTGGTATCACAATGCAGCCATTGAATACTACCAGACTGTAAAGACTTGTACTGTTTACGTATCGAAATCCATTGCTTGTAAATCGACAGCCATGCTGAGTTTTCAATTTCATTCCAAGGGAAACAGCGACGATTATCCGGGTCCAGCCCTCCCTCTAGTCCGACTTCACTCCCATAGTAAATACAAGGTGTACCGACGTATGTCATGAGCAGAGCAAGTGCGATGTTCATTTTACGCTTATCACCATCAACCAGTGTGATAAAACGAGCAGTATCATGACTATCGAGTTGATTTAGCTGCGATAGCTGATTCGAAAATGGAATTTTTGCTCTGGCTTCGTCCAACCATGCTTTAAACTCCAAACCATCAATGTTGATTGGTTCATACATAATATCTTGCTGCGCGATAAAAGCTCGAACTGGATGAGCAAAACCGTAGTAGTTCATCGCCCCATCCTCTTGATCACCTTGCAACCACTGCGTTGCTTCAAAAAAGTGCTCACCTAGCACATAGGCATTCGGATTGACTGACTTCGTCGCATGGCGAAACGCTTCAACATAATGAGCATTGTTTTTCGCTCCCTCTCCTTCGCCAAGCATATGGATAACATCAAATCGCCAACCATCGACTGAGTATGGAGGGTTAAGCCAGTGCTTAATGACAGATTCTTCGCTTTGATAGATATAGTCACGCACTTGTTCATTTTCGAAGTTCAGAACCGGTAAGTTTCCAATACCCTTCCAACCGATATAATGATTGGTTTCGTCTTCGAAAAAGTAGTAATCGCGGAACTTTGACTGCGGATTGCCATACGCCCCTTCTCCTTTTTGTTGGATATCAAACCAAGGATGATGCACTGACGTGTGGTTAAACACCGCGTCTAAGACAATCTTCATATTCTTACCACAAATCTTCTCACACAGTTCTGCAAACTGAGCATTGGTGCCAAACATAGGATCAACAGTGAAGTAATCCGTAGTGTCGTATTTGTGGTTACTTGGTGAAGAAAAAATCGGATTGAAGTAAAGCGCTGTTACGCCGAGCTGCTCAAGGTAATCCAACCTCTGCTCTACACCTTTGAGATCGCCGCCAAAAAACTCTCTTGCTCCTGTATTTTTGTGAGAGCCTACCGCGTCTCCCCACGATTTAATGATCGCTTCTGAATCATGCTGAGCATAAGCTTTACGAATGTCAGATTCACTTTTACTAGCAGAAAAACGGTCAGGAAAGATTTGATAGAACACTTGCTCTTGGACCCAGCTTGGTGGTTGATGGTTTACATTCAACTTAAAGTGGAACTCTTTGGGTGGAATACGCTTTTGTACGCCTCGTGCATCGAGCCAGTATTGTTGTCCGTCTTTGAGGAGCTTAAACACATAATGTGTGACATCTTGATCTCGATTTGGTCGGAACGATGCTTCCCATAGTAACAATTCCCCAGCTGTTCCAATTTGAGCCATGTCGACCAGATATTCTTCATTGTCCGGCTCAAGACGCACATATACGGAATCAAAATCCAATGTCTCGGTTTTCAGTCTGAATGTTACTTGCTCTTGATTAAAAGCTAAACCATCAATAGTTTGACTATGAAAAATAAATGGCAGGTTCATTATGGGCACTCCTCGTCATCGGATATGCCACTATGTTATTGGAGAATGAGAGACAAGAAATCCTCCTTGCGAGTTGACATATCAGCCAATTTTCCCAAGGAGGATCACACTTAGTAGGCGTAGTGACTGGTAGGATACTGCTTAGTTCAACAAGAGACTGTCATCTGCAAGCTCTTCGCCACGCACTTTGGAGAACATATCCAACAAGTCTGGTACTTGCATGTTAGCGCGCTGCTCTCCAGCCATATCTAGCACAATTTCACCTTGGTGAAGCATTACGGTCCTATCGCCACATGCTAATGCGTCTTTCATCGAATGCGTCACCATCATCACGGTTAAATCGAACTCATCGACAATACGTTTAGTTAAGTCGATAACAAACGCCGCCATACGAGGATCAAGCGCAGCCGTGTGTTCATCAAGCAATAACAACTTACTCTCCGATAACGTCGCCATCACAAGGCTAACGGCTTGTCGTTGTCCACCGGACAGTAAGCCAATGCTATCGCCCAGACGATCTTCTAAACCAAGCCCTAGGATGCTAATTCGCTCTTGGAACAGCTTGCGACGTTTAGCTGAAAGCGCCAAACCCCAACTGCGTTTTTTACCACGCATGTACGCTAAAGCCATGTTCTCTTCTATCGTTAGCTCTCCACAGGTTCCGGCCAATGGATCTTGAAACACTCGTGCGCATTGCGTCGCACGCTGGGCAACCGTCTGCTTGGTGACGTCTTTGCCATCAATGATCACCTGACCACCTATCATCGGTGTCTCACCTGTCACCGCACCAAGCAACGTCGATTTTCCTGCGCCATTAGAACCAATCACGGTAAGAAATTGATGCTCTGGAACCTCTAAAGAGACGCCTTTCAATGCACGATTTTCTAAAATCGTCCCTGGGTTGAACGTGACCTGAATGTTATTAAGTTCAATCATAACGCCTCCCCCGAACCATTTTTTGATGCCGCTTGTTTAGCATCGGTAACGCGTTGTTTCGCTCTCATGCTCTGTTTTAATTTTGGAGCAATAAGCGCGACAGCCACCAATACTGCGGTGACAAGGTTGAGGTCTGACGCTTGCAAACCAAACATGCCAGAGCTCAAAGCGAAAGCTACAGCAAGACGATAAAGCACCGAACCGATGATGACAGCAAATACCGCAACCCAAATTTTTCGCCCCGGAATGAGGGTCTGGCCCAAAATCACAGCAGCCAAACCAACCACAATGGTGCCCACGCCAGAGGTCACATCTGCAAAGCTGTTCGTTTGTGCAAACAACGCGCCTGCGAATCCGACAAAACCGTTAGATAAAGCCAACCCAAAGTAGGTATAAAAACCAGTGCTCGCCCCTTGCGCAGAAACCATACGCGCATTAACGCCCGTGGCCCGTAAACCAAGACCAAAGTCGCTGTTCAGCAGGCGAATGACAAAGAAAGCGGACAGAAGAACTAAGACCCCAACAACCAGAGGGCGAATAAACATCGCATCGCCCAATGCTTCAAACGGAGTGAGAATCGTATCCTCTCCAAGCAACGCCATATTAGGTTTGCCCATAATACGAATATTGATTGAAAATGCCGCGATCATGGTAAGAATGGAAGCTAACAGGTGCAATATACCACATCGAACAGCCAAAAAAGCGGTTACCCACCCCGTCATACTACCGGCTATCATCGCCATTATTGTCGCAAGCCAAGGATTAATACCTGCGACAATCGCCGTTGCAGCCACCGCAGCTCCCATTGGAAAGCTGCCATCCACACTCAAATCGGGGAAATCGAGAACACGAAACGTAAGATACACACCCAAGGCAACTAGGCCATAAATTAAGCCAATTTCGAGTGCGCCAAAAAAAGCAAATGCAGACATAACTGCTCCTTTCTGCATGTTCAGGCTGACGAATACCAACCTGAACTTAAGACTTCTAACGTATACTCCCATTCTTCTCTAGCAGAATGCTCTACACGAGAAGTCCGGCGAGTATCAATTTTGGGGCAAGCCTCTATCAACAGACGTGACGGCCCTAACCCCAAAAAAGAGCGTTACTTATTGCATGCTTGTCGCACGTTCAACCACAGAACTTGGCAGCTTGATACCGAGCTTAGATGCCGCGCTTTCATTAATTACGAGGTCAGAGCCCGTCGCGACTTTTACATCCAATTTGCCTGGTTCTTGACCATCAAGAATCGCCGCCACGTAATCAGCGGTTTGCACACCAACCTGGTAGTAGTCAAAACCTAAGCCTGCAATTGCTCCTTTTTCGACATATGACGTCGCACCACCAAAGACAGGTTTTTTAGCTTGATTCGCTGCCACAATCATCCCTTCAATCGCACTTGCAACTGTATTGTCTGTTGGGGCGTAAAGAATATCTGATTTAGCTGCAATGGCTTGAGTCGCAGACTGAACATCAGCACTTTTTAGGGCGGTCGCTTCAACCACTTGTATGCCTTTTGCTTTTGCACTTTCTTTTAGCAATTCAACCAAAGTCACGGCATTAGCTTCACCTGGATTAAATACAACCCCGATGCTTTTCACCTGAGGAAGAATTTCTTGGATGAGATCGACATGCTGAGCAACGGGTGAAAGATCAGACAGGCCAGTTACGTTTTTGCCTGGTTGTTCCATCGACTTAACCAATTTCGCACCGACCGGGTCTGTTACCGCAGTAAAGACAACAGGAATAGAGCGCGTTGCCGACACCAAGGCTTGTGCCGAAGGCGTCGCGATACCCACTAACACATCAGGATTTTCGCCGACGTACTGACGGGCAATTTGCACTGCAATCGCAGGGTTACCCTGTGCGGTCTTATAATCAAATTCTAGATTTTTGCCTTCTTCGTAGCCTTTCGCTTTTAAACCATCAAGCAATCCTTGACGCGTCGCGTCTAACGCGGGGTGTTCGACAATTTGTGAAACTGCAACGGTTGCAGTGGCGGCCAGTACATTGGCAGAAGAGAAAATAGCAGTAGCAGATAGAACGGCAGTGGCTAATAAACGTTTCGTTTTCATCATAACTCCTTGATGTGACTTCGTCCTTGTTTCGCGAGCATTCAACATGAATATCGACTCGTGAATTCAAATGTTTGAAGGGGGTAATGTTGTGTTCATATAACTGTGCACTTCTTGCGCATCTTGTTTTTATTATTACTACTAAGTCTTAGTAAAGAAAAGAAAGATTTAACACTAAAGCAACATTTGTGATCGGGGGACTTCTTCATCCGGAAAGAATCTTTGGTAAACAAAGCTTCGCTCGCTTCATCAACGACCGTCAAAGTAGGTAATAGAGGCAGGATCAAAAATGGAGCGGCTAGTGCACACTCCATTTCAAACAATTTAAATTAGAACCAACGCTCTAGTGACGATTTATCGAGCTGGCGAAACGCTCGGTTCAGTATTATCGCAAGCTCTTTATAACGAGGGCGAGCTTTAACAGGCTCTAGTGCAAAACCTGTTTCCACAATTTTTTGATGCAGCTCCCGATACCAAGATGCCAGAGAAGGCGGCAGTTTCGTGTTGGCTCGAGCACCAAGCCACCAAATCCCTTGGAGTGGCAAGCTAATCGCAAACAAGGCAACAACAATGGATTGAGGTAACGCGTGGTAATTGTTGAATGCCATTTGAGTGAGTACGCTGATCGCAGCAACAGCTGGCATGACTTTAATGCCAAAGCGAGTCGCCTTAATGATACGCTGTTCCGGAAATATGGCGCTTAGCTCTTTACGAACCGGCCAGATCTCCATGTAATTCTGGCCATCTTTCAGGCTATGGATCAATCCGACTTTATTACTCATACCGCTCTCTCACTAAAAAATAGTTGAACATTTCAACTGAAGGTACAAAAAATTGATGAAAGTTAATATTCTTTCAAATTTTTTTTGTTATCATTGCTTATTATCGCTATCCTTTGCAGACCCTCAATCTCATTGTTGCTGTTATTTACAATTTAAGCAACTCCGAGATATCTATCTGCACGGATCGCATCATAGTGATGGATGGGTTCATCACTATTTCTTTATATGGAATTAGAACAATTTTTGACCAGGATTAGTACGCAGCCTTCTGGGTATCGGCTATTCTTGTGATTAATTTTTCATTCTTTAACTGATTTTTTATCAGACGAATAACAGGTAGTCATACATGTCTAAGCTAGTTTTAGTTTTAAACTGCGGTAGTTCTTCTCTTAAATTTGCCGTTGTTGATGCCGAGAACGGCGACGAGCACTTATCAGGTCTTGCTGAGTGTCTTCACCTTCCTGAAGCTCGCATCAAGTGGAAACTTGATGGCAAGCACGAAGCTCAACTAGGCAATGGTGCAGCTCACGAAGAAGCACTAGCGTTTATGGTAGAAACTATTCTTGCTTCTAAGCCAGAGCTTAAAGCTAACCTAGGCGCAATCGGTCACCGTATCGTTCACGGCGGCGAGCAGTTCACTCAATCTGCACTAATCACTGATGAAGTTCTAAAAGGTATTCAAGACGCTGCAACATTTGCACCTCTTCACAACCCTGCTCACATCATCGGTATCGAAGCGGCTAAGAAAAACTTCCCAGAGCTGAAAAACGTTGCTGTATTTGACACTGCGTTCCACCAAACTATGCCTGAAGAGTCTTACCTATACGCTCTTCCATACAACCTATACAAAGAACACGGTATCCGTCGTTACGGTATGCACGGTACTTCTCACTTGTTCATCACTCGTGAAGTTGCTGGCCTACTAAACAAACCAGTTGAAGAAGTAAACATCATCAACTGTCACCTAGGTAACGGCGCGTCTGTATGTGCAATCAAGAACGGTCAATCTGTAGACACTTCTATGGGTCTTACTCCACTTGAAGGTCTAGTAATGGGTACTCGCTGTGGCGACATCGACCCTGCGATCATCTTCCACCTGCACGACGCTCTAGGTTACTCTGTTGATCAAATCAACACGATGCTAACTAAAGAGTCTGGTCTTCAAGGTCTAACTGAAGTGACTTCTGATTGTCGTTTCGTTGAAGACAACTACGGTGAGAAAGAAGAAGCAACACGCGCAATGGACGTGTTCTGCCACCGTCTAGCTAAGTACGTAGCTGGCTACACTGCTTCAATGGACGGCCGTCTAGACGCAATCACTTTCACTGGCGGTATCGGCGAGAACTCTGGCCCTATCCGTGAAATGGTTCTAAACCGTCTTGGTATCTTCGGTATCGAAGTAGATAGCGAAGCTAACCTTAAAGCTCGCTTCGGCGGCGAAGGCGTTATCACGACTGAAAACAGCCGTATCCCTGCAATGGTTATCTCTACTAACGAAGAGCTAGTCATCGCTGAAGACACTGCACGCCTGACAGGTCTTTAATTGAATTACTGGCTAGCCACTCGGCTAGCCAGATTTTCATTCAAACGAATTTTTAGGGGCTCAACTCCTATTCTTCGAGCTTCATGGAATAAGAGTTGAGCTTTTATCCCCCAAATAGCTAAAGGTACTCTACGAATGTCTCGTACTATTATGCTTATCCCTACTAGCGCAGGCGTTGGCCTAACAAGCGTTAGCATGGGTGTTCTTCGCGCTATGGAGCGTAAAGGCGTTAAAGTTTCTTTCTACAAGCCAATCTGTCAGCCACGTTCAGGTGGTGATCAGCCAGATCTGACTTCAACTATCGTTGGCCACAACAGCGATATGAAGATCGGTGAACCAATGGCGATGTCTGTTGCTGAAAGCCTAATCGGTAACGACAACATGGACGAGCTGCTAGAAACCGTTGTTGAACGTTACAACCAAATCAACAAAGACGCAGACGTTACGCTAATCGAAGGTCTTGTACCTACTCGTAAGCACCCATTTGCAAACCAAGTAAACGCGGAAATCGCGGCAACACTTGGTGCAGAAATCGTGCTAGTTGCGACTCCAGGTACTGATAACCCAGCGCAACTGAAAGAGCGTATCGAAGTAGCATGTTCTAACTTCGGCGGCACTAAGAACAAAAACATCTCTGGCGTTATCATCAACAAGCTAAACGCTCCTGTTGATGAAGCTGGCCGTACTCGCCCTGACCTATCTGAAATCTTTGACGATGCAGATAGCGCAAAACAAAACGAATTGAAAGTGATGGAAATCTTCAACACTTCTCCAATTCGTGTACTAGGTTGCGTGCCATGGAGCATTGATCTGATTGCGACTCGTGCAATCGACATGGCTAAGCACCTGAAAGCAGATATCATCAACGAAGGTGACATCAACACTCGTCGCATCAAGAGCATCACTTTCTGTGCACGTTCTCTGCCAAACATGATTGAGCATTTCAAGCCTGGCTCTCTACTTGTTACTTCTGCAGACCGTCCTGATGTTATCGTTGCTGCTTCTCTTGCTGCAATGAACGGTGTGGATATTGGTGCTGTACTGCTAACTGGCGGTTACGACATCCCTCGCGAAATCGAAGGTCTATGTAAACCAGCGTTCGACACTGGTCTACCTATCTTCAAAGCACAAGGTAACACTTGGCAGACATCTCTAAACCTACAGAGCTTCAGCATCGAAGTACCTGCAGACGATAAAGAGCGTATCGAGTTCATCAACGAGCACGTTGCTGGTCACATCGACGGTAACTGGATCGAGTCAATGACTGAAGGTACTCAGAAGTCTCGTCGTCTAAGCCCACCAGCGTTCCGTTACCAACTAACTGAACTTGCTCGTAAAGCAGGCAAGCGTATCGTTCTTCCAGAAGGTGACGAACCACGTACTGTTAAAGCGGCAGCAATCTGTGCTGAACGCGGCATTGCAGACTGTGTGCTTCTAGGTAACCCAGATGAAATCCGTCGCGTAGCAGCTCAACAAGGCGTTGAGCTAGGTACTGGCGTAACCATCATCGATGCCGATGCTGTTCGTGAAAACTACGTTGCTCGTCTAGTTGAGCTGCGCGGTGCGAAGGGCATGACTGAAGTTGTGGCTCGTGAGAAGCTACAAGATTCAGTATTCCTAGGCACAATGATGCTTGAGAACGACGAAGTTGACGGCCTAGTTTCTGGTGCTGTTCATACTACGGCGAACACTATCGTTCCTCCGTTCCAAATCATCAAGACTGCACCAAATGCGTCTATCGTATCTTCAGTATTCTTCATGCTTCTGCCTGATCAAGTACTGGTTTACGGTGACTGTGCGATCAACCCAGATCCAACCGCTGAACAGCTTGCTGAAATCGCTATCCAATCTGCTGACTCTGCAGCAGCATTCGGTATCGACCCTCGCGTTGCTATGATCTCTTACTCTACTGGTGAATCTGGTAAGGGTGCAGACGTTGATAAAGTACGTGAGGCAACTCGCATCGCGAAAGAGAAGCGTCCTGATCTAGTGATCGACGGTCCTCTACAGTACGACGCAGCTATCATGGAAAACGTGGCAGCGTCTAAAGCGCCTAACTCTCCAGTAGCAGGTAAAGCGACAGTATTCGTATTCCCAGACCTAAACACGGGTAACACGACTTACAAAGCGGTACAACGTTCAGCTGACCTAGTTTCTATCGGTCCAATGCTGCAAGGTATGCGCAAGCCTGTAAACGACTTGTCTCGTGGTGCGCTAGTAGACGATATCGTGTACACAATCGCTCTAACAGCAATCCAAGCAGACCAAGAAGCTAAGTAATCGCTTCTGACATCTAGTTGGACAACTATCCAAAGCCCTCGATTCGTCGAGGGCTTTTTCTATTGTTGGCCACACAGCAAAGAGGCTATGAGCAATAGCACTAATACGCTCTTAAGAATACAGCGCCATAAATACCCCAGCCCCAACCACAACACAACCTGTCATCACTGGTGCGATTCGGTGCCAAAGCTTCTTATCCCCTATCGCGATGACCATCCCCATTTTCACAATGGTATTAACCGAAGCGGCAATCAAAATGCCTAATGCAGCAGTGGTCACGCTTAATGTTTTCGTACTTTGACGTCCGAGGGTTAACGAGATCGCATCAACGTCAGTAATCCCTGATAAAGCAGAAAGGATCAACACCCCCGCATTGCCGAACCAGTCAGACAAAGCGTGAGCGAGCAGCATAATCACCGCCAACACGAGGCCAAAGAACAGTGCCGACTGCAAAGCAAGAGGGTTCGTTTGCTTATTTGATTGCTCAATCTGCTCAACTTCACTTTTGCGCCAAATCCACCATGCCGGAATGTACAGCGCAACCATCATCGCCATCACAATTGGCCAAAGCAGTTTCACTAATTGTGGATTGATAACGGACAGTACGATAAGTAAACGAGGGAACATGGTTCCGCAGCTCAAAAGAATACCACTAGCGAGTAACGGGCTGATGCTCGCTTGCTCACGAGAAAGATGGGAAAACTGCAACGTTAATGCTGTCGAAGAGCTAAGACCAGCAAATACAGACGTAAACAAAATACCTCGCTTCGCCCCGCCGATCTTTATCGCAAAATAACCGACAAACGAGATACTAGCGATCAGCACAACCATCCACCAAATCTCATACGGGTTAAGTGCATTCCAAGGGCCGTAAGATTGATTTGGTAAGAGTGGTAACATGACTATCGAGATAAGTAATAAACGCAGTGCTGCGTCTAACTCATACTCTTGCAGTTTTTGTAGCGCTTGATGTAGCTCTCTTTTGTTATCGAGCACTACCGCGGTTATGACGGCCGCTGCTGCTGCCAAAACAGCCTCACCCGACACGGCAAGGTTACCCAGAACAAACACCACCATGATACTAACCACGCCAGTGATGCTCACATCTCCGCTCTTTTTCTGCTGTATAACAAAAGCGATGCAAGTGAGGATGACTAAAGCGATAAGCGCAAAACCAATGAGTAAAGGTGAATAGATGTTGGCGAGAATACCAACTAAACCACCGAGTAAACCGACTAAAGAAAAAGTACGAATGCCCGCGACACGACTGCCTTCTACGCTATTGCGCATCACCCAGCCACGTTGGGTGCCAACAATTGCCCCCAGTAATAGAGCAATAAGCAGATTCCAAATTAGATGCTCGCCACTGACAAACTCATTGATATCCATGCATCACCCCCGTTAAAAAGCGGTTGTTATATCATTAGTTTATTTCAATATGGGTAAGAAGCTGTGACGATGAGAGGATAATCAGAAAATGGCCCCGGCTCCCCGCTTACCATTGCGTCTTATAATTTCATTATTCTTTTACTTACCACCAAAACGTAATAAAACGAAGCGATCCTCCCTGTTCAATTTATCAGCATTATTTACATTTCAACTGAACTTTCTTACTCGAACTACGTAACGAAGATGGACTGCAATTACGCAAACTCACACATAAGTAAGGAATACATATGAACAACTCCATCAACAACTCACTGCTAAAGCTTGGTTTAGCTGCAATTCTGTTCAGTTTTTCTTCATTCAGCTTTTCAGCCCCAAGCATTAAAGGCGTTGATCAAGACATGTCCGGAGGAACGGTAACCGCAAAAATGGCTCATGCTGACGACAACGGATGGATGGTAGTCCACCGAACAGACGAATCAATGAAGCCTGGCCCTGTTATCGGCTATGCCCCACTAAAGATGGGACAGAATGAGAACGTGAATGCAATTTTGATGGAACCGGTTGAGTCTGGCGACATGCTGATGCTAATGGTCCACGGAGAAAAAGGGGGAATGAAGACTGGCGTATTTGAATATACACTCGGAGCCAAAGAAGATGGCCCTGTAAAAGTCGACGGAAAACTAGTGATGGATGTCGTACGCGCTAAGTAAGACGTACGCACATTTAAAAGTCACTCTCCTACTCCTAGTATTTAGTTGGCATAAAAGTACTTAACGACATTGCTTACCGTTAAGTACTTTTTCATTTCTGATGGAGGCAGCAAACTAGCTAATTATTTCTCTTCCATGAGGAGAGATTAAGTCTAAATCAGGCCCTTTGGGTACGACTTGCGTCGGGTTAATCCCGGTGTGGCTGAAATAGTAGTGACGTTTAATATGGTAGAAATCCGTGGTTTCTTCGACGCCTTCGACTTGATACAGCTCTTTTAAGTATCCTTGAATATTTTCGTAGTCTGCGATGCGCAGCTTGTTACATTTGAAGTGGCCCACATACACGGCATCGAAACGGATCAGAGTCGTAAACAAACGCCAATCAGCCTCGGTAATAGTATTCCCCGCTAAATAACGATGCGTCGCTAGGTGCGAATCGATTTTATCTAGCGCAGCGAATAAAGAATCGAATGCTTCTTCATATGCCTCTTGCGTGGTCGCAAAACCACAGCGATACACTCCATTGTTGACGTTTGGATAAACAAAATCGTTCCATTCGTCAATAACATGCTTTAGCTGTTCTGGATAATAGTCATCGTGGTTTCCTGTTAACTCATTGAACTCCGAGTTAAACATACGAATAATTTCTGACGACTCATTCGACACGATCGTATTGGTCTTTTTATCCCAAAGCACAGGCACAGTTACACGGCCTGTGTAATCTGGTTTGGCCTGCGTATAGATTTGGTGCATACGAGTGTGACCAAATAGTGGCTCAGGAAGCCCCATTTGCCAGCCTTGGCTTAACATATCAGGGCAAACAACCGTGACATCAATATGTGGTTCTAAGCCTTTCAGCTTGCGGAAGATGAGCGTTCGGTGTGCCCAAGGACAAGCAAGAGAGACATACAAATGGTATCGACCAGACTCTGGTTTAAACTCCGCATCAGGTTCGTTTTTAACCCAGTTACGGAATCCGGCATCTTCGCGCACAAATTTGCCACCATTTGATTTTGTGTCATACCAGACGTCATGCCAAACACCTTCGACCAACTTACCCATGATTGCGCTCCTCTCATTCTGTTTATGTCTATATTAGCGTTTCCTATCAAACAGAAAATCACTGAACTTAGGACATCATGTTCAAGAAATTCGAATGTATAAATCAGATGCATAAAAAAAGCGCGACCCGATAAAGGTGTCGCGCTTAAGCCCGTCACAGGCTGAATTTATACACTAACGTGTAAACAAGATACCGCGTGAACGTCGTTACCTTGAATCGTTGGCTTCGTCTTCGCACACTCTTCGGTTGCTTGTGGGCAACGAGTGCGGAACACACAACCCGATGGTGGACTGATCGGCGAAGGAAGGTCGCCTTCCAGCATTTGGATTTTCTTACTGCGCTCAATGTTCGGGTCCGGAATCGGAACCGCTGACATCAATGCGCGTGTATATGGGTGCTTAGGATCAGCAAACAGCGCCTCCGCCTCACCGAGTTCGACAGCATTACCCAAGTACATGACCAAAACACGATCTGAGATATGTTTAACCACTGACAAGTCATGCGCAATGAATACCAGAGAAAGGCCTAGTTCTTTTTGAATCTCTTTAAGCAGGTTAACAACCTGAGCTTGAATAGATACATCAAGCGCCGATACTGGCTCGTCACAAATGATCATCTTAGGCTTAAGGATAAGCGCACGCGCAATCCCGATACGCTGACACTGACCACCTGAGAACTCGTGTGGGTAACGGTTAATAACGTTAGGTAATAGGCCAACTTTCGCCATCATCTCTTTAACGCGGTCTTTCACTTCCTGCTTAGACAGTTCTGGATAGAACGTTTCAAGAGGCTCAGCAATAATGTCGCCAACCGTCATACGTGGGTTAAGAGAAGCCAAAGGATCTTGGAAAATCATTTGGATTTCTTTACGCGTTTCACGACGTTGGACGTCTTTCATCTTAGTTAGATCTTGACCCAACCAAACTACTTCTCCATCCGTCGCTTCAACAAGACCGATGATGGCGCGCGCAAACGTCGATTTACCACAACCTGACTCACCTACTACACCAAGCGTTTCCCCTTCGTATAGTCGAACGTTCACCCCATCAACCGCTTTTAGGCTTGAAGGCTTTGACCAAGGCCATGCCGATTTTGACGCAATGCTGAAGTGAACTTTCAGCTCTGAAATGTCCAGAATTAGCTTTTTATCTACTGCGTTCATTTGTTCCAAGCCTCCCATTCAGAAAAACATGCGCGCTGACGGCCATCACCAAATGGAGTCAGAATTGGCGCTTCACGCTTACAACGATCCATCACTCGGTGACAACGCTCTTGATAAGGGCAGCCCGGTGGTAGACGAAGCAAGTTTGGTGGATTACCAGGAATGGTTGGCAGAATTTCACCTTCCGTATCAAGGCGAGGAATCGCCTTCAGTAGACCCTCTGCATAAGGGTGGCTTGGATTATAGAAGATCTCGTTTACGTTACCGTACTCCATCGTACGACCTGCATACATCACCAGCACCTTATCACACGAACCTGCAACAACACCAAGGTCGTGCGTGATCATGATGATCGCCGTGTTGAACTCGTCTTTAAGCTCATTAAGCAGGTCCATGATCTGTGCTTGAACCGTCACATCAAGTGCAGTTGTTGGCTCATCGGCAATAAGCAGTTTAGGGCGACATAACAACGCCATCGCGATCATTACACGCTGACGCATACCGCCTGAAAACTCATGCGGGTACATCGTGATACGCTTACGCGCTTCAGGGATTTTCACAGCTTCCAGCATGCGTACTGATTCTTCAAATGCTTCCGCTTTGCCCATACCTTTATGCAGCATAAGCACTTCCATCAACTGGTCACTTACCTTCATGTAAGGGTTCAGCGATGTCATTGGGTCTTGGAAGATCATTGCGATCTGTTCAGCGCGAACTTTGTTCAGTTCTTTTTCTGGTAAGTTTAAGATTTCTTTGCCTTCAAACTTTGCGCTACCAGAGATAATACCGTTTTTAGCCAAAAGGCCCATGATTGCGAATACGGTTTGAGATTTACCTGATCCCGACTCTCCAACGATGCCTAAGGTTTCGCCTTGGTTGAGAGAGAAGTTCAAATCGTTTACTGCGGTTACGATACCATCTTGCGTGGTGAATTCGACGCGCAGATCTTTGACATCTAATAAGCTCATCATTGCTTCCTTAATCTTATCTTTTAATTATCTGTCTTTTGGATCCAGCGCATCGCGCAGGCCGTCACCAACGTAGTTGAAGCAGAATAGCGTCACAACCATGAACACGGCTGGGAATGCCAGCTGCCAGATTGCCACTTCCATTGTCTGTGCACCTTCTTGTAGAAGCGCGCCCCAACTTGTCATCGGTTCCTGAACACCAAGACCAAGGAATGATAGGAATGACTCCGTCAGGATCATGCTCGGGATAAGTAGCGTGGAGTATACCGCTACAATACCCAGTACGTTCGGCACGATATGACGAGTGATAATTTTCCAGTTGCTAACACCACACACGTGTGCAGCTTCGATGAACTCCTTGCTACGTAAGCTGAGTGTCTGACCACGTACAATACGCGCCATATCTAGCCATGCGATAGCACCAATCGCGACAAAGATCAGCATGATGTTACGACCGAAGAATGTCACAAGTACGATTACCAGGAACATAAACGGTACCGCGTACAAAATCTCTAGAATACGCATCATCACACGGTCAACTTTACCGCCGATAAAACCAGATGCTGCGCCATAGAGCGTACCAATCAGTACAGCTACAAATGCACCCATGACCCCCACCATCAACGAAATACGACCGCCGATTAGCGTGCGTACGTATAAGTCACGACCTAAGCTGTCGGTACCAAACCAATGGTCAGCATTCGGTGCAACGTGCATTGCGTACCAGTCAGTATCATCAAAGGTGTGCGGTGCGATCATTGGCAGAATAATCACCGCCAACGTCATTAGAACAAGAAGGAATAAGCTCACCATTGCCGCTTTGTTGCGCATAAAACGGATACGAGCATCTTGCCAAAGACTGCGACCTTCAATCTCCAAGTTTTCGGAGAACTTCTCAATCGCTTCTAGGTTTTCTTTTTTCGTTAACATAACCAAACGTCCCTGTTAGTAGCGAATTTTCGGGTCAATCATTGCAAGTAGAATATCTACAATCGCGTTGAATAAAATGAATAGGAAACCAATCAGGATGGTTACACCCATTACTAGCGAGTAGTCACGGTTAAACGCAGCATTAACGAATAGCTTACCAATACCTGGTAGACCAAAAATGGTTTCGATAACAACAGAACCGGTGATGATACCTACGAAAGCAGGACCCATGTAAGAAACAACAGGGAGAAGTGCCGGCTTAAGAGCGTGCTTGATGATAATGTAACGGTAGCTTAGACCTTTAGCACGAGCCGTACGAATAAAGTTACTGTTTAGGGTTTCGATCATCGAACCACGCGTAATACGAGCGAAGGTTGCAACATACAGTAGTGACATACCAATGACAGGAAGCACTAAATACTGCCAGCTACCATCTTGCCAACCGCCCGCAGGGAAGATATTCCAGTGAAGCGAGAACAGATAGATAAGCGCAGGTGCCAATACAAAAGAAGGCATTACCACGCCGAGCATCGCTGTCGACATGATGGTGTAATCAATCCAAGTATTCTGCTTGAGCGCAGCAATGGTACCGACGGTAACCCCCATAATCAGGGTAAAGATAAAGGCGATGAAGCCCACTTTAGCCGAAACAGGTAAGGCAACTGCGATCAGCTCGTTAACAGAGTAATCAAGGTATTTAAATGACGGCCCGAAATCCCCTTGGATAACATTGGTCAAATACGTGGTGTATTGTTCAAATACAGGTTTATCCAAGCCATATTTAGCTTCGATATTTGCCATTACTTCGGGTGGCAATGGACGCTCTGTCGAGAAAGGGTTTCCCGGTGCAAAGCGCATAAGAAAGAAAGATACGGTGATCAAAACCAACATTGTTGGGATCGCCTCAAATATCCTTTTTGCGATGAATTTAAGCATAAACTCACTCTTTCAGTCTGTGACAGTTAAATTAAAGAAGTCGTCCAATTCTTTTGGACTAAAGATAGGCGCTACATGCAATTTCTCACATGTAGAGCCTCATTTTTATAGTTCTATCGAGTTACGAATTACTCTGTGATGTAGAGATCTTTAGAGTAAATCTTGTCTTCCGCGTTATTGACTGGGAAGCCACCAACTTTCGGTGATAGTAGACGTGATTTCACGTACTGGTAGATAGGTGCGATTGGCATATCTTTTGCCATCAACTTCTCTGCTTCTAGGTAAAGCGCTTGACGCTCTTCGTCAGAAGTTGAAGCAAATGCTTTGTTCATGATTGCATCGTACTCTTTGCTGTCGTAGTGAATACCACCAGTAGTGTTATTACTCATCATCAGCGTTAGGAAAGATGAAGCTTCGTTGTAGTCGCCACACCAACCTGCACGAGCAACCTCAAAGTTGCCAGAATCTTTGGTAGATAGGTAAGTTTTCCACTCTTGGTTTTCTAGCGTAACGTCTAGACCAAGCGTCTTCTTCCACATTGAACCCAGTGCAACCGCAAGTTTCTTGTGGTTCTCTGACGTGTTGTATAGAAGGTTAAATTCAAGAGGGTTGTCTGCGCCGTAACCCGCTTCTTCCAATAGACGCGCCGCTTCAGCGTTACGCTCTTCTTGTGTCATTTTGCCGTATGCAGGGATTTCTGGGTTGAAACCCGCCGTGATTTCAGGCGTTAGGAAATAAGCTGGCTTTTGACCCTGTGCTAGGATCGCATCAGTCACGATATTACGGTCAATCGCATAAGAAATCGCTTTACGTACGCGAACATCATCAAACGGCTTTTTCTTCGTGTTGAAGATGTAGTAGTAAGTACACAAGTTACCCGATACAGACACGTCTTCTGGATGCTCTTGCTTCAAACGCTTGAAGTGCTCTGTAGGCAGTTCATTCGTGAAGTCGATTTCACCTGCTAGGAAGCGGTTCATTTCCGCTACTTGGTTTTCGATTGGTAGGAAAGTAACTTGATCAAGCGTCGTGTTTTCGTTGTCCCAGTATTGTTCGTTACGTTTTAGAACTAAACGCTCGTTTACAACCCAGTTGTCAACAACATAAGCACCGTTACCTACAAAGTTCTCAGGCTTCGTCCATTGATCTCCGAACTTTTCAACGGTTGCTTGGTGAACAGGCTTCACTGTTGTGTGGCCCATCATCATCACAAAGTATGGTACAGCAGTGTCTAGCTCAACCACTAACGTGTGGTCGTCAACCGCTTTAACACCCAACTCACTCTTGTCTTTTTTACCCGCAACAATGTCTTTTGCGTTCTTCATCTTGGTGTATTCCATGTACCAAGCGTATGGAGAAGCGGTTGCTGGGTCGACTGCGCGTTGGAAGCTGTATACAAAATCACCTGCAGTAACAGGATCACCGTTAGACCATTTTGCGTCTTCACGTAGGTGGAAAGTGTATGTTTTGTTGTCTTCAGTTTCCCAAGATTCTGCAACACCAGGGATAGTGTTACCGTCCGCATCTTGGTTTACTAGGCCTTCAAGAAGATCGCGAATCACGTGGGATTCTGGAACACCTTGAGATTTATGAGGGTCTATTGTCGCAACTTCTGTACCGTTACCACGCACCAATTCTTGAACAGCAGCAAGTTTTGGCTCTTTAGAATCAGATTTAGCTTCAGGGGCTGGAACCGGAGCAGGCTCAGCAGCTTGTTTCTCTGCAGGCTTTTCGCCACAACCAGCTAAAGCGAGAGAAAGACCAGCACCAATAAATAAAGCGCGCGTGATTTTATTCTTATACATGCGTAAAACTCCAAATTTTTTCGTTAGCATCCATGACTTCTTTGTAAGGGCCTGGAACGGTCAGAGTTTTAGATTTTTTTAGTGCATTTTCTGAGCACAAAAGCCTAAAACCTTACAAAGACTGCGGCACACATTAGCAATCATTGAAGTAATTTGCCATAAAAATGTAGCAAAAAAACCAATAATCCTGACTAAACCACACATATCTAGCAGTAAACTCTAATCAAAAAGTATTCACCAGCCAAATGGAGACCAGAAGCGACATTCCACAGACAAAACTTTCGATTAATCTACATTTAAACCGTTTGATAGCATCTTATGCTAGATATTTACATATTATTTAACATTTATGACAAATGAAGTCTAACAAATAATTGTTTATATATTGGGCTAAAAACTTTTATTGTGAAGAATATCACCAGAGCGAGCACGGGTTGTGTTGAAGTCAAATGAGCAGAATTATGAAGATAAGTACAAAAAAAGCTAAGTGCCATTGACACTTAGCTTTTTTCACTAGAATGAGGAGTGGGTTCTATTTTTCCCAACGCTGCGCAGCTTGGTGATCAGTATCGCGCGACTCAATCCAACGATCTTCACTCGTCGTGCGTTCTTTCTTCCAAAATGGTGCTTTGGTTTTCAAGTAGTCCATAATGAACTCGCAAGCATCAAATGCTGCTCCACGGTGTGCACTTGAAACACCAACAAAGACGATTTGATCACCGCTATCCATGTCACCAACGCGATGAATCACGCGTACGCCCAATAATGGCCAACGTGATTCAGCTTGATCGCAAATGTCGCTCAAGCTCTTCTCAGTCATGCCTGGGTAGTGTTCCAAGTGCAAACCAACAACATTATCGCCAAGGTTAATATCTCGAACTTTACCAATGAATGTTACGACAGCACCAGCAGCCGTACCTTCGGATAAACGTTGATATTCGTGATCAACGGAAAAGTCTTCAACTTGTACAGAGACGCGTGGGTCCATCTTAACCTCCGGTTACCGGTGGGAAAAATGCAACTTCATCCCCCGCTTTTACTTCGGTATCAAGTGGGACAATAGATTGATTAACAGCAGCAAGTAGCTTTCCTGGCTCTAAAGCCAAATCCCACTTACCATTTTTATCAGCGCCCTCTTCCACGAGATGTGCGCGAATCGCTTCAACCGTTTCAAATTGATCATCTAATTCGACACTGTCGATACCAATCAGCTCACGAGTCTGAGCAAAAAAAAGTACTTTAATCATGATTCCGCCTTGAAGTGTCCAGATTTTCCACCCGTCTTTTCTAGGAGACGAACTTGACCGATAACCATGTCTTTTTGCACCGCTTTACACATATCGTAAATCGTCAGTGCAGCAACAGAAGCCGCCGTGAGCGCTTCCATTTCTACGCCCGTTTTACCTGCAAGCTTACAAACAGATTCAATACGAACTTTGTTTTCTGACTCAATAGCCTCCAACTGAACTTCGACTTTAGAAAGCAACAGAGGATGACAAAGTGGAATCAAATCCCACGTTTTCTTTGCAGCTTGGATACCAGCAATTCGAGCCGTCGCGAACACATCACCTTTATGATGCTGACCGGAAACAATCAGTTGCAAGGTTTCTGGGGCCATGTGAACAAATGCTTCTGCACGTGCTTCACGAACCGTTTCAGCTTTTGCAGACACGTCGACCATGTTAGCTTCGCCAGACGCGTTGATATGGGTAAATTGAGTCATTGTTTTTCCTTCGCTTTTAGGAAAGGTTATACAGATAGGTGCGGCATGAAGTTACAAGGGCGATGGCTTGCATCTAACTGCTGCTTGATGATCTTCGTCCAGCCAGTGCGGCACGCACCTGTTGAACCAGGCATTGCGAAGATAACTGTATGGTTAGCAAAACCTGCAATTGCACGCG
The DNA here is from genome assembly GCF_000024825.1 of Vibrio antiquarius. Classification (NCBI taxonomy): domain Bacteria; kingdom Pseudomonadati; phylum Pseudomonadota; class Gammaproteobacteria; order Vibrionales; family Vibrionaceae; genus Vibrio; species Vibrio antiquarius. The sequence continues at coordinate 1,496,875 of NC_013456.1, read as the reverse complement.
ATTGGATCGTTGACGTACCAATTTCTTCGTAAGACACCATGCGGAATAACTCACCAAAACCTTCTACTTCTTTATCAAACAGAGGCTTCAGCGCTTCTGGCGTGCTGTCACGTGACGTGAACCCTGTACCACCAGTAATAATGATCGCTTGAACATTGTTGTCCGCAATCCACTGAGAAACAATTGCGCGAATTTTGTACATATCATCAATAACAATTTGCTTATCGACAACATTGTGACCCGCTTCTTGAGCGTGTTCAACAAGGTAGCGACCAGAGGTATCGTTTTCTTCGGTACGAGTGTCAGATACCGTTAGAACGGCAATATTTGCAGGTTGAAATTTGCTTTCAGCGTGACCCATGTGTTCACCTATTCTCTTTTAACTTTGATACGTTTGGTATCGATTCTAGAAAAGCGAGGGAAAGCTAGCCTATAAATAAGCTTTCCCTACAAAATTTGAGTTGATTTAGCCGCCGATAGACGCCAGATGTGGCGTCATGCCCGTATTACCATCGTGCAAGAAGTGGCTCACCGACTTAGTTTGTAACTGCGCTTGGATGCGTTCAATAAGCTCACTTTCTTGCTCATCACGTTCCAGTAGATCACGCAGTTCTACACCGTGGTCTCCAAACAAACACAGATGCAGCTTACCCATCGCAGAGACGCGTAGTCGGTTGCAGCTCTCACAAAAGTCTTTTTCATAAGGCATGATTAGACCAATTTCACCCTTGTAATCTGGATGAACAAACACTTGCGCGGGGCCGTCATTATGAGAGCGCACTTTAAGCAGCCAACCGTTTGCAATCAACTGATTACGAATTGCTACGCCGGACACATGATGCTTATTGAATAAATCATCCATCTCACCCGTTTGCATCAATTCGATGAAGCGCAGTTGGATTGGACGATCTTTTATCCAGTTAAGAAACGCTGGCAGCTCGTGATGGTTCAGATCTTTCATCAACACCACATTAACTTTGACTTGCTCATAACCGACCTCGAACGCACGTTCGATACCATTCATGACTTCAGTAAACTTATTTTCACCCGTGATTTGATGGAACATGCGCGGATCAAGGCTGTCCACGCTGACGTTGATGTGAGTTAAGCCCGCTTCACGCCAGTCTGCGACTTGCTTTGCCATGCGGTAACCATTGGTCGTAGTTGCAACTTTTTGGATACCAGGCGTCGTCGCCACTGAGTGGATAATGTCGGTAAAATCTTTGCGTAAACTTGGTTCACCGCCAGTGATGCGCACTTTTGACGTGCCACAATCAGCAAACGCTTTTACGACCCGTTTGATTTCAGGAAGAGATAAAAAAGACGAGTTTTTATTGCCCGAAGGCTTATAGCCATCAGGAAGGCAATAGGTACATTTGAAATTACATACGTCGGTCACAGACAGACGCAAGTAATAGAACTTACGATGAAATTTGTCTTCGAATTGTTGCGCCACGGAACACCTTTCCAAACACGGGAGGCATGGCCATTTCCAATCATGCCCTTGTGACAGTACGCCACTGGCTCAAAACGCTTATCCTCGGACTTAGCAATAGTGAGCTCGGAGTTATGGCAACCAGAGATATGAAACCTCTGATAGCTTTGCGGTGTAAAATACTTAATATTTGTACTGGAATCCAGACTTGAGTGATAAAAAACTCTCTAGAGACACAATTTACCGCTAAGTGAGTACCTTTCGAGCACTCCTTAAGATAAATTGTAGCCGTTTTTTACAAGATTATTAGAAGAACGTAATGAATATCTACACGGATAAAAAAGTGGTCGCTGTTGGCGGTGGTCATGGCTTAGGTCGAATGTTAGCCGCACTACGGGATTTTGGCGGCAATGCAACTGGCATTGTCGCCACAACAGACAATGGTGGCTCAACAGGAAGAATTCGTCACTGCCAAGGTGGAATCGCCTGGGGCGACACACGGAACTGCATTAATCAGCTGATCACAGAACCGTCGATCAGTTCAATGATGTTTGAATATCGCTTCAAAGGTACTGGCGAGCTTGATGGTCATAACCTCGGTAACTTGATGCTTACGGCGCTCGATAACTTATCGGTCAGACCGTTAGATGCCATCAATCTGATTCGAAACATGTTAAAAGTCGACGTTAACATTCTTCCAATGTCTGAACACCCTTCCGATCTTTCCGCGTTATCCGTGGATGGAAAGTGGGTCACGGGAGAAACGAATGTAGACGAGATGGACACCGATTTACGTCGTCTCGATCTATCACCAGAAGTTCCTGCAACTAAAGAAGCAGTGACTGCACTGGCAGAAGCAGACGCTATTATTCTTGGTCCTGGCAGCTTTTTAACCAGCATCATGCCTCCTTTGCTGTTGCCTGAGCTCGGCAAAGCCATTGCCGCCAATGAGAAAGCCAAAGTCATTTTCGTTGCCAACTTGAGCCCGGAGTACGGCCCAGCCGGACGAATGACCATGGCACAAAAATTAGAATGGTGTGAGCGTGCCTGCCAAGGTAGGAAGATAGACGTGGTTCTAGCAGAGGAAACCGAGCAAGAAGTCTTGAGCCAGTGGAATGTAGTGACGGAATCGTTAGCTTCGTCGAACCGAGATTGGCGTCACGACCGAGATAAACTCAAGCTCGCTATTGAAAGCCAGCTAAGGCTTTCGATTTAAAAAAACGCCCTCTAAAGCTAGGGGATAGCTTCAAGTTTACTCGCTGTCAACAATGAAAAAACCCTTCACGTACGTGAAGGGTTTTGTGTAAGAGCCTCATCAGAACAATGCATTACTGCTGCCAATCACGATAAGCGTCGCGTGTTTCGTGCAAAAGATCGAACATCGTTTTTAACTCGTCTGACTCTTCAGCTAACTCACCTGCTTTGGCTTTTTTATCTATCGACATCGCCAATTGACAAAGACGGTCTGCTCCAAAGCTCGCTGCACTGCTTTTTAACGCGTGACTGATTTCTTTTAGGTAACGCAATCGCTCTGTCCCTTGAAACTGAGATAAATTCTCGATGTAGGTATCCATCTCCCCTAAGAAAATATCGAGTAAAACAGGAACATTATCACTGCCAATCTCCATCGACAGTTCATCAATTTTTTGCTGATTTAATACATTCACACTCATACTTTTTGCCGCTCTTCCTTGCCATTCCAAGCCTGTAACTTGCGGTAAATCGTCGACGGACTGACATCAAGGTATCCCGCCGCTCGGGGAATATTGCCATCACACGCTTCAATCGCTTGCTCTATCGCCATTTTTTCTGTCATCCACAACGGCATAATCTCAGACGCAGTCATCACTTTCGGCTCAATGAATTTCGCCACAGAAGACGGACGGTCAAGCGGTTGATTCAGTGGTGGCGGTAACATATCCAACGTGATTTCTTTACCGTTGTTTAGAACAACGATATTGCGCAGCACGTTTTGTAGCTGACGAACGTTGCCAGGCCACTCATAGCTATTAAATCGGTCGATTACATCAGGCGCAAAACGTACGAAGCTTTTTCCTTCTTCGTGCGACATATAGTCTAACAGTGAATATGCAATTTCAATGACATCTTCACCTCGTTCACGTAAAGGTGGCAAATGCAAAGGAATGACATACAAACGATAGTACAAATCTTCACGAAATCGACCTTCTTGTACCTCTTTCCATGGGTCACGGTTAGTTGCACAAACAAAGCGAACATCCACGCTCTTCATTTTTGATGAGCCCACTTTTTGGAACGTGCCAGTTTGAATAAATCGCAGCAATTTGGTTTGCAAATCTAAGTCCATCTCACACAATTCATCAAGGAAAAGTGTGCCACCATCCGCTAATTCCGCTGCACCCTGACGATCATTTGCTGCACCGGTAAAAGCACCTTTCACGTGACCAAACAGCTCACTCTCAATCAAATCTTTTGGAATTGCAGCACAGTTAATCGCAATAAAAGGCTTGTCACCACGCTTGCTTGCCGCATGGATTGCCTCGGCACATACCTCTTTCCCCGTACCACTTTCACCAGTGATGAAGATGCTCGCTTTACTGCTCGCTGCTGAATCAATCGTACGGTAAACCTGTTGCATAGTTTGGCTGCTGCCAATAAAGCCTTGATAACTTTGATTGCCCGGGTTATCCGCCTCGTTTTTTAACTTAGTCGCTTTACGAATCGCATTGTTAACCGTGACACGTAAACGGTCTGCTTCACACGGTTTGATCAAAAAGTCTTGAGAGCCATGACGCATTGCTTCTACCGCGGTATCGATAGAACCGTGAGCGGTCATAAAAATAATAGGTACGTCTGGATGACTCTTTTTTACAGCGTGTAAAACGTCCATCCCCGTCATATCTGGCAGACGAAGATCGAGCAGAATAAGATCTGGAATTCTATGGTTAAGACTTTCAATGGCATCCCTACCTGTACCTACAATATTGATATCTATACCAAGCGGTGTCAGGTATGAGCGGTACAGTGCCGCAACAGATGCGGTATCCTCAACCATTAAAAGGTAACGAGATTTAGGACCTTCAGATTTTTGTTGCATAACCTAGCTAATATTTTGTTGTGTTTTAAACAATAATCGCATTACGCTTTGCATTTTGCAAATAACATTAGCTAAATTATGGGTAAGAGAAAGGATTCAAAAATAATATCAATTATTTAAAAAATGGCATAAACCATGCTGATAGTTTAGTGACCCCTCGGGTCACCTAGCCAACTGACGTTGTTAGTGAACGAGATGTTCACAAAACAAGCCAATAGACCCGACTGCCTATTGGCTTCTTTTTTTTTGCAAGCAATCTAAAACACTTTGCTAAGCTAGATCATTAAGCTTACTTAACTATTTGCGATGAACTGCGCTCTTAGTTTTTCAATCTCGTCACGCTTTTGCGCCGCTAATTCAAACTCTAAATCTTGCGCGTGCTGATACATTGCCGCCTCAAGTCGACTGATTTCTTTTTCCAACTGTTGAGGAGACATGACCTCGTATGTTTGCGAAGGCTCCGCCACTTTCGACAACGGTACCTGTTTAGTATTACGCTGACGTTTAGACTTGGTAATATCGCCCAATTCCATAATATCTTTGATATTTCGTTTGAGCGCTTGCGGCGAAATGCCCATTTCTTCGTTGTACGCTTTCTGCTTCTCGCGGCGGCGGTTGGTTTCATCCATCGCCTTTTTCATGGAGTTGGTGATTCGGTCAGCATACAAAATCGCCTTACCTTCAAGATTTCGCGCAGCACGACCAATGGTCTGAATCAGTGAACGCTCGGAGCGCAAGAAGCCCTCTTTATCTGCATCCAATATTGCAACCAGCGAAACTTCAGGCATGTCCAAGCCTTCTCGTAGCAAGTTAATTCCCACCAGCACGTCAAACTCGCCAAGACGAAGATCACGGATGATCTCCACACGTTCTACGGTATCAATATCTGAGTGTAAGTAACGTACCCTAACATCATGTTCGTGCAAGTACTCAGTGAGATCTTCGGCCATCCGTTTGGTCAATGTTGTCACTAGAACTCGCTCATCTTTAGCAGAACGGAGACGAATTTCAGACAACAAGTCGTCTACTTGGGTCGCTACTGGGCGAACTTCCAATTCTGGGTCAAGCAAGCCTGTTGGACGAACAACTTGATCCGCTACATCACCAGCCGATTTTTCTAGTTCATAATTTCCTGGCGTCGCAGAGACAAAAATCGTCTGCGGTGCTAACGCTTCAAACTCTTCAAACTTGAGGGGACGATTATCTAACGCAGAAGGTAAGCGAAAACCAAACTCCACCAGTGTTTCTTTACGAGAGCGGTCACCTTTATACATGGCACCAATCTGCGGCACCGTCACGTGAGATTCATCGATGATCAACAAACCGTCATGAGGCAAGTAATCAAACAATGTCGGTGGCGGCTCGCCTTCCAATCGTCCGCTGAGATAGCGAGAATAGTTTTCGATACCTGAGCAAAAACCTAACTCATTCATCATCTCGATATCGAATTGAGTCCGCTGGCTAATACGCTGTTCTTCCAGTAGCTTGTTGTTGTCTAGAAGCTGTTTTTTGCGTACTTCTAATTCAACCTTAATATTTTCAATCGCTTCAAGAATGCGATCTCTTGGTGTCACGTAGTGCGTCTTAGGATAAATGGTGTAGCGTGGTAAATCTCGCTGTTTCACCACACCAGTCAATGGGTCAAAAACACTGATGCAGTCAATTTCATCATCAAACATTTCGACACGAACTGCGTCTTGGTCAGATTCCGCTGGAAAGATATCAATCACTTCGCCACGAACCCGAAACTGCCCTCGCTCAAATGCCACGTCATTTCTCGAATATTGTAGCTCTGCCAAACGTCGTAGCATGTCCCGTTGATCAATCACGTCACCACGACGTAAATGCAACATCATTTGCAAGTAAGATTCTGGGTCACCCAAACCATAGATAGCAGAAACAGACGCAACGATAATCGCGTCTTTACGTTCCAATAGTGCTTTCGTTGCGGAAAGGCGCATTTGCTCTATGTGAGCGTTAACCGATGCGTCTTTTTCAATGAAAGTATCCGTCGTCGGGACATAAGCTTCAGGCTGGTAGTAATCGTAGTAGGAAACAAAGTACTCCACCGCATTATTGGGAAAGAATGATTTCATCTCGCCATATAATTGCGCTGCGAGCGTTTTGTTTGGAGCAAGTAATATTGCAGGTCGTTGGGCTTGAGCGATAACATTCGCTAGTGTGAACGTTTTACCCGATCCCGTTACCCCCAATAGTGTTTGATGTGCCAGTCCAGCATCGAGCCCCTCAAGCAGCTGCTTGATCGCTCCCGGCTGGTCACCCGATGGCTGATAATCGGAGACCAATTCATAGACTTTACTCATACCCTTCCTCAACTTTACTGCGCTTTGGCTGTATATATATACACCTTAGCCAATGAAATCTACGTCTATTGAAAATTTACCCACCATTGTTAATAAATTTTCTTGTTTGTCTAGAATGCTGTAGCCATACAAAACCTACTCTGATATAGTACTTCGCCCTAGCTGAAGAGCCACACCCATTCTTCACATTGCAGTTTCCACAACTTTTCCCCAAAAATTGGCCTAAACACTCTTTATCCCCAAAAGCTAGATTTTTATCCACCTTGAATACATTTTGCTTAACATCAATAAATCTATGTTTTAATTGCATATTCTCTGTGTAACTCTGATTAAAAATTCACTAAATAAAAACCAGGTTGCATATAAAAGATCTTTACTCAGATCTCATCAACATAGTTATCCACAAAATTAGTGGATAAGTAACCTCACCCCTTTGCTGACAAGCAGTACAGAAAAGTAAAGCCCTTCCCTCAATATTTTTTGCTAAAAATGTATTTTTTTACTGTTGACAGTAGTTTGGCTGCTCGGTAAGATTCGTCCCGCTTTCAAGCAAAGCAATTCCTCCTTAGCTCAGTTGGTAGAGCGACGGACTGTTAATCCGCAGGTCGCTGGTTCGAGCCCAGCAGGAGGAGCCAAATTCCAGAAAAGCCGTGTCGCAAGACACGGCTTTTTTCGTTTTGAAATAAAAAACTTCTTTCACCATCAATATCTCAAGTGACGACTTAAAATTACTCGCTAAATGTAATTCCCGCCTTCTGAGCAAAAGATTCTTTGAGGAAAGGCAGCACCAGCGTCTTTGTAAAATCCATTCAGCAAGCTGTTCAATTTCTTATTGATTCATCAAAATACCTCACATAGACGACTATTTTTCCATCGTGTATGTAAAACCACATCGTTCACTGGTTGTTATTGGTGTCACAAAACACGATAATATCAAGATCGGATTTTAAGAACGTAATAACTATGACCGAATATGTTTTGTTGTTGGTCGGCACTGTGCTGGTGAACAACTTTGTACTGGTGAAGTTTTTGGGCCTCTGTCCTTTTATGGGTGTGTCCAAAAAACTGGAAACAGCAATAGGTATGGGCTTAGCGACAACTTTTGTGCTAACGCTCGCGTCAGTGTGTGCGTATTTAGTGGAAAGCTACATTCTTCGTCCACTGGGTATTGAGTACCTTCGAACCATGAGTTTTATTTTGGTGATAGCAGTTGTGGTGCAGTTCACCGAAATGGTTGTGCACAAAACAAGTCCAACACTTTATCGCTTGCTTGGTATTTTCTTACCGCTGATCACTACAAACTGCGCGGTATTAGGTGTCGCGCTTCTTAATATTAATGAGAACCATAACTTTATCGAATCGATTATCTACGGCTTCGGCGCCGCTGTTGGTTTCTCATTGGTGTTGATACTTTTTGCATCCATGCGTGAGCGCATAGCTGCCGCCGACGTACCAGTGCCTTTTAAAGGTGCATCGATTGCAATGATTACAGCGGGTTTAATGTCACTAGCCTTTATGGGCTTTACAGGTTTGGTGAAGTAAACAATGAGTACGATTTTAATTGCGATCATCGCGTTAGCGGTTCTTGCTGCGATTTTCGGCGCGATACTTGGTTTTGCTTCTATTCGCTTCAAAGTCGAGGCAGACCCAATTGTGGATCAAATCGACGCAATCTTACCTCAAACTCAATGCGGTCAATGTGGCTACCCTGGTTGCCGCCCTTATGCTGAAGCGATTGCAAATGGCGACCACATCAACAAATGTCCGCCAGGCGGTCAGGCAACAATCGAAAAGCTCGCCGACTTAATGGGTGTTGAGCCAGAAGAATCTGCGCACGATCTCGACAACAAAATTCCAACCGTTGCGTTTATCCATGAAGATATGTGCATTGGCTGTACTAAGTGTATTCAAGCGTGTCCAGTGGATGCAATTGTAGGCGGAACCAAAGCGGTTCATACCGTAATTAAAGACGAATGTACGGGGTGTGACTTATGTGTTGCACCATGTCCAACTGATTGTATTGAAATGATTCCTGTGGCAACCACCACGGAAAGCTGGAAGTGGCAACTTAACTCCATTCCAGTACTCAACATTACGGATGCTGCCGACGATGCAGCGAACGTGAAAGATTCAATTAAGTAAGGTTTCGCATGTTGTCTTTGATTGAACAAATTCGTACAGGCTCGCTTTGGGATTTCCCTGGTGGTGTGCATCCGGCAGAAAACAAAAAGCAGTCCAACAAAACTGAGCTCGTTCACGCGGCTATCCCATCAGAAATTGTATTACCGCTAAAACAGCACATTGGTAAGGCTGGTAACTTATTGGTTGCCGAAGGTGACCACGTATTAAAAGGCCAGCCATTAACGCAATCCGAAACTGGTTTTACCGTTCCAGTGCATGCTCCTACATCGGGTACGATCACCGCCATTGAGCCTAGAACCGTTGCTCACCCTTCAGGTCTGAGTGAACTCTGTGCGGTCATTACCCCTGATGGTAACGATACATGGTGTGACAGAAAACCCGTCGCGGATTACAAACAAGAAACACCTGACGCACTGATCGATATTATTCGTCTCGCAGGCATTTCAGGTATGGGTGGCGCAGGTTTCCCTACCGCAAAAAAAATCCAATCAGGTTTTGCTCGCACAGAGATTCTTATCGTCAACGCAGCTGAGTGTGAGCCATACATCACATCAGATGACAAGCTCATGCAAGAGCATGCCGAAGAGCTCATCCAAGGTATCGAGATTGTCGAACATATCCTGACACCAAAGCTCACGATTATTGGTATTGAAGATAACAAACCAGAGGCAATTAAAGCGTTAGAAGCTGCGGCTCTAAACAAAGATATCGTCATTCGCGTTATCCCGACTAAATACCCTTCTGGTGGTGAAAAACAGCTGATCAAAATTTTGACCAATAAAGAAGTACCAAGCGGCGCAATTCCAGCCGATATTGGTATTTTGGTTCAAAATGTCGGTTCTCTTTACTCAATCAAACGCGCAATCATCGATGGTGAACCGATGATAAAACGCGTGGTGACTCTCACCGGTAAAACATTCAAACAACCACGCAATGTTTGGGCATTATTAGGTACACCAGTACAGGCGTTATTGGATGAGTTTGGCTATAAAGCCGATAAGAAGTTACAACGTTTAATCATGGGTGGACCAATGATGGGCTTCACCCTTCCCCACTCTCAAGTGCCGATTACCAAGACAGCAAACTGTATCCTTGCCCCGACTCGTCGTGAGATCTCTCCACACCAACATGAGATGGAATGTATTCGCTGTAGCCAATGTGCTGAAGCTTGCCCTGCTTCACTGCTACCTCAGCAACTGCAATGGCATGCAAAAGCTGAAGAGTATGACAAACTCGAAGAACTAAACTTAAAGGATTGTATCGAGTGCGGTGCTTGTGCGTTTGTGTGTCCAAGTGAAATTCCTCTCGTACAGTACTACCGCCAAGCAAAAGCGGAAATTCGCACCAGAACACAAGAAGCGGAAGCTGCTGAGCGAGCGAAGCTGCGTTTTGAAGAGAAGAAAGCGCGCATGGAGCGCGAAAAAGCAGAACGTGAAAGTCGCTTTAAGAAAGCAGCCGATCAGCGCCGTAAAGACATGAAATCTTCTGGTGGTGATGATGCGATTGCAGCAGCGATCGCACGAGTGAAAGCTCAGAAGACAGAAACAACAGAAAAAGCAGAGCCAGCCGTGAAACCTGCCGTCGCAGCAGCCATTGCCAAAGCGAAGGCAAAACAGGCCGCAGCCGCTAAAGCAGGCTCTAGTGAACCTGATAACTCAGAAATGGCAAAACTGCGCGAAGAACGCAAACGTCTAGCCCGCGAACGTAAAGCACAAAAAGAGCAAGGCGAAACACCAGACAACAACGCTGATGATAAGAAATCGGCAGTTGCAGCAGCCATCGCCCGAGCTAAAGCGAAAAAAGCTCAACAAGAAGAACCAACCGAAACGTTAGAAGCTCAAGCACCTGCTGAGCAAACCGACGATCCGAAGAAAGCCGCGGTTGCTGCTGCCATTGCACGTGCCAAAGCACGTAAAGCGAAACAAGCAGACTCAACTGAAACTGAAGAAGCTGAAACGCCTACTGAGAAAACCGAAGATCCGAAGAAAGCCGCGGTTGCTGCTGCCATTGCACGTGCCAAAGCACGTAAAGCGAAACAAGCAGACTCAACTGAAACTGAAGAAGCTGAAACGCCTACTGAGAAAACCGAAGATCCGAAGAAAGCCGCGGTTGCTGCTGCTATTGCTCGCGCTAAGGCTCGTAAAGCGAAACAAGCAGACTCAGCTGAAACGGTAGAAGCAGAAGCGCCTACTGAGCCAACCGACGATCCGAAAAAAGCCGCGGTTGCTGCTGCCATTGCGCGTGCCAAAGCGCGTAAAGCGAAACAAGCAGACTCAACTGAAACGGAAGAAACTGAAGCGCCTGCTGAGAAAGCTGAAGATCCGAAGAAAGCCGCGGTTGCTGCTGCCATTGCACGCGCCAAAGCGCGTAAAGCTAGGCAAGAAGAACCAGCCGAAACGGTAGAAGCTGAAACGCCTGCTGAACAAGCTGAAGATCCGAAAAAAGCGGCTGTCGCTGCGGCTATTGCGCGTGCCAAAGCGCGTAAAGCTAAGCAAGAAGAACCAGCCGAAACGGTAGAAGCTGAAACGCCTGCTGAACAAACTGAAGATCCGAAAAAAGCGGCTGTCGCTGCGGCCATTGCGCGTGCCAAAGCGCGTAAAGCTAAGCAAGAAGAACCAGCCGAAACGGTAGAAGCTGAAACGCCTGCTGAACAAACTGAAGATCCGAAAAAAGCGGCTGTCGCTGCTGCTATTGCGCGCGCGAAGGCTCGCAAAGCGCAGCAAGAAGCTAATAAAAATAATACTGAGGAGAACGAGTAGTGTCGTTTTTTATTGCCAGTTCACCGCATACCCACAGCCGTCGTAGCACACCTGACTTAATGAAATGGGTGGCACTTTGTGCTCTCCCAGGTTTAGCGGCTCAGACCTACTTCTTTGGGTGGGGAACGCTTATTCAACTGATTTTTGCCATCGCAGTCGCTGTATCACTTGAAGCCTTAGTTATGGTATTCCGTAAACGTTCGCCGATGCGAGCACTACGTGATAACAGTGCGATCGTTACCGCTTGGTTATTAGCCGTTGCTATCCCACCATGGTCTCCGTGGTGGATTATGGTGATCGGACTTATTTTCGCGATTGTAATCGCTAAACACCTATATGGTGGCCTTGGTCAAAACTTATTCAATCCTGCCATGGTCGCTTATGTGGTCTTGTTGATCTCATTCCCAGTGCAAATGACGAGTTGGAGTGCCCCGACGTCACTCATACCTGATCACGTAAATTTTGCAGATACACTCTCTTTAATTTTTACGGGCTATGATTACGACGGCTTATCGCTTCAGCAAGTTCGAACGGGGGTTGACGGTGTGACAATGGCGACGCCACTTGATGCATTTAAGACCGGCATTCATACAGGTGCAACCCCAAGCGAAGTACTGTCGCAGCCAATATTCGATGGATTAGCTGGCATTGGTTGGCAATGGGTAAATCTTGCCTACTTACTTGGTGGTTTAGTGATGATCAAAAAACGCATCATCCAATGGTATATCCCCGTAGGCTTCCTAGCGAGCCTGACGCTATTTAGCCTCGTGTTCAGCTTGCTGACCCCAGGGGAAACTGCGTCGCCAATCTTCCACTTGTTATCAGGTGCAACCATGCTTGGCGCATTCTTTATTGCAACCGATCCCGTGTCGGCGTCTACCACCGTTAAAGGACGTTTGATCTTTGGCGCGCTTATTGGTGCTTTGGTCTTTATCATTCGCAGTTGGGGCGGCTTCCCTGATGGTGTTGCATTCGCAGTGTTACTTGCAAATATGTGTGTGCCACTGATCGATTACTACACCAAACCTAGAACTTACGGTCACTGAGGTAAACATGTTAACCGCTATTAGAAAAAATGGTCTGACACTTGCGATCTTTGCCTGTGCAACAACCGGATTAGTCGCCTTTACTCAGTACCTAACAAAAGACCAAATCAAGATACAAGAACAACAACAATTGCTTTCTGTTTTGAATCAAGTCATTCCAGAAAATATGCATGACAACGCACTCACGCAAGCCTGCACTATGGTCACGTCACCAGAACTGGGGACATTGCGTGCGATGCCAGCCTACCTCGCCACAAAGAATGGTGAACCGACAGCAATCGCAATAGAATCCATCGCGCCAGATGGCTACAATGGTGAGATAAAAGTTATTACTGGGATTGACAATCAGGGCAATATTTTGGGGACACGCGTCTTAAGCCATCAAGAAACCCCTGGCCTGGGCGACAAAATTGATCTTCGTGTCACCGACTGGATCCTGAGCTTTACGGGCAAACAAGTCACGGAAAGTAACTGGAACTCATGGAAAGTTCGTAAAGATGGTGGTGATTTCGATCAATTTACTGGTGCAACGATCACGCCTAGAGCCGTCGTAAAAGTGGTGCGAAATACCGTTAACTACGTAAACCAATCTCGTGAAGACATTCTTAGCCAGCCTTTGGGCTGTGAAGGAGAGCAGTAATGAGTGAAAATAAATTGCTGATGAAAAACGGTATGTGGAGCAATAACCCTGCTCTCGTACAGCTGCTGGGTCTGTGTCCACTACTAGCGGTTTCTTCCACGATAACCAATGCCTTAGGTCTTGGTATTGCAACCTTATTAGTGCTGGTCGGCTCCAACGTCACGGTTTCTCTTATTCGTAATTACGTACCAAAAGAGATCCGCATTCCTGTGTTCGTGATGATCATTGCCTCTCTCGTTACCTGTGTTCAGTTATTGATGAATGCCTATGCGTATGGTTTATACCTATCTCTTGGTATCTTTATTCCTCTGATTGTAACCAACTGCATCATTATTGGTCGAGCTGAAGCATATGCTTCAAAAAATGATGTTGCGCCTGCAGCATTAGACGGTTTATGGATGGGGCTTGGTATGACAAGCGTTTTGGTCGTGCTAGGTGCCATGCGTGAGTTAATTGGTAATGGCACACTATTCGACGGGGCAGATCTGCTATTAGGAGACTGGGCATCCGCTCTCCGCATTCAAGTTTTCCAATTTGACAACAGCTTTCTGCTAGCGCTTCTTCCACCCGGTGCATTTATCGGTGTTGGTCTGTTGATAGCGCTTAAAAATGTCATCGATAATTCAGTCCAGGCACGTCAACCAAAAGAAGAAAAACCAACCATAGAACGTGCTCGCGTCACCAACGCATAACAAAATAAGGCTCTGTCATAGGAGCCTTTTTCATAAACCGCAGAGACGGTATTGGAAGTCAGCAATGAACAAAATAAAAAGAATCGAAATTCTTGAGCGATTACGAGAAAACAATCCGAATCCTCAAACTGAGCTTAACTGGAGCTCCCCTTTTGAGCTGCTAATCGCGGTATTACTATCAGCGCAAGCAACCGATGTAAGTGTCAATAAAGCCACCGACAAGCTTTTCCCTGTCGCTAATACACCGAAAAGTATTCTCGATTTGGGAGTTGATGGCTTAAAAGAATACATAAAGACCATCGGTTTATTTAACTCAAAAGCAGAAAACACTATCAAGACTTGTAAGATCTTGTTGGAAAAACACAATGGTGAAGTTCCTGAAGATCGTGCAGCGTTAGAAGCGCTACCAGGCGTAGGTCGCAAGACCGCAAACGTCGTGCTCAACACCGCTTTTGGTTGGCCAACCATTGCCGTCGATACGCACATTTATCGCGTGTCGAATCGTACTAAGTTTGCAATGGGCAAAACGGTTGATGATGTCGAGCAAAAGCTATTAAAAGTTGTGCCAAAAGAGTTCAAACTCGATGTGCACCACTGGCTCATTCTTCATGGCCGCTACACGTGCTTGGCGAGAAAGCCTCGCTGCGGTAGCTGCATTATTGAAGATTTGTGCGAATATAAAGAGAAAGTATATCCAGATAGCTAACGCTATTTGAAAATCAAAGCTAGGAGCAAAAAATGTCAAATGGTCGAATTCTCCACACTATGCTTCGCGTAGGTGATCTAGACAAATCCATCAAGTTTTACACTGAAGTTATGGGCATGCAGTTGCTTCGTACGAACGAGAATAAAGAGTACGAATACACACTGGCGTTTCTTGGCTACGGTGACGAATCCCAAGGTGCTGTGATCGAGCTAACTTACAACTGGGGTAAAACTGAATATGACCTAGGTACTGCTTTTGGTCATATCGCCATTGGTGTTGATGATATCTACACAACTTGCGACGCTATCAAAGCGGCGGGCGGTAATGTGACGCGTGAACCAGGTCCAGTAAAAGGCGGAAGCACGCACATTGCATTCGTAAAAGACCCAGATGGTTATATGATTGAGCTTATCCAAAACAAGCAAGCTTCAGCAGGTCTTGAAGGCTAAGTAGCACTTCTGATAATTACTTGTGCTGCAAGTTGAACATCGATTACAGGCAGGTCTGCGATCTGCCTGTCCTTTTATAAACAAAACCCTTTACTTGATAATAATTATCGTTTAGATTTGTTCGCAACTTCGATATGCGGGATTACGATAATGATCAGTGAATGGGAAAAACACACACTTCTAGCCGATACGGCACTTCAACTAGATGACCCTGTTCGCAGCATTCTTCATTACCAGCAAGCCCTAAGCCTGAGTGAAGATATTAGCGAATGTGTGGAAATTGAAGCAGACGAGCGATTGTTAATTTCTGTGATTTCTTGTCATAACTTAGCTCAGTTCTGGCGTTGGGCCGGAGACACTGACTATGAACTCAAATACCTTCAGCTGGCTTCAGAGAAAGTCTTAACACTCATCCCACAATGCCCAAATAAAGAATGTGCAAGCTTTATCGACTCAATAGGATGTTGCACTAAAGCATTAATAGACTTCATGAAACGTCATCCTAATCCGGCTATTGCCAAACAGGTTGAAAAAATAGATACCGCAACCAATTGCGAAGTCATTGCCAAATTCCGCTTAAACTAACATTCAAATTATACAGCCGGACTCACCGAAAGGTGCTTGGCAAAATACCACTAAAATATTATTAACGACGTCAGTAAATCAAAAACGCCGAAGCTTTCAGCTTCGGCGTTTTTATATGCATTACACTTGGGTTCGCCCTAGAGATATCACTACTCGGCGGTTTTTGTCTTTTCCTATCGGCGAACCGTTATCAGCAATAGGACGACGCTTGCCGTATCCTTGCACTTGAATTCGATCTTCCGGTAGCCCTAGAGACTGAAAATAATCACGAAGTGACTCTGCACGTCGCTCAGATAAGCTTTGACTCGCACTTTTGCCATCAGTTGAATCGGTGTACGTCGCCACCAGCACGAGATCGATATCTTGATTATGTCGGATATAATCTGCAATTTGTGATAAACGCTTTTTGGAAGCCTTGGTTAACTGATCGCCTTGTCTTTCGTAGTGCAAAATCGTAAAGGCAATGTCTTCAAAACTGTATTTCAATAAATTGGAAATACAGTCGCTAAACGCGTTGTACTTATTTTGAAACAGCACGGATGACAATGCGACTTCAATTCTCTGATCTCGGCTCTGCCAATCCTGATAACTAAAGGTCGGATAACGCCCTTTTTCCAGCTCAGACAAAATGCCCCATGCTGTTTGCCCTCCGACATAACCATCAAACTGTTTAAAAAACTTTAGGTTTGTAATTCGATCGGCGTGTTCACCTGGTCGCCAAGGTGGCGGCATAGAGATGAGACTGACGTTACGTGTTTCTCCCATCGGACGGCGCATTTTTAACTCAAAGTCTAAATTGATTTTTTTATTCGCACGAGATGAAAATACCGCATCTCCAAAACTTGGAATCGGGTGAACAAGTTGGCATTCTAACGGTGTGTTGACCACCATTTCCCATTGAGATTGCTGTGGAGTGGCAACATAACGTTTGCCCATCACAGCAAAACTGCTTGTGCTAAACAACGAAAATACAACGCCACTAGTAATCAGCCATTTCTTCATCTAAGTACTGTCTCTTAAACGGCAGTCTGTTGCCGTCAATTTGAATCAATAAAACCACTTCACCTGGTATGCAAAAACCTCGCCAACGTGCGAAATATCGTGATATTACGATTAACGTTAATCATGGTAACTCAATCACCCGAAATGCGATCGAGCGTATTGATGAGATGCAAAATAGAATTCCGTTTTTCTCCTAAATTGCGGTTTTTCTCGTCGGTATAATCTGCAATAATGCAGCCTTCGTCACACAAAAATAAGCCGACATGACAATAGAAAATGAAGCTCTGACCTTGAAAAAACGCTTTCGTGGTTATTTCCCTGTGGTAGTAGACGTTGAGACCGCAGGTTTCAATGCTCAAACTGATGCACTTTTAGAAATTTGCGCCGTTACGTTAAAAATGGACGAAGATGGCGTGTTGCATCCAGCCTCCACCATTCATTTTCATGTTGAGCCATTTGAGGGCGCTAACTTAGAAAAAGAAGCGCTAGAATTCAATGGTATTCGTGACCCATATAGCCCTCTTCGTGGTGCAGTTTCTGAGCAAGAAGCGTTAAAAGAGATTTATAAACTTATTCGCAAAGAACAAAAAGCCGCAGATTGCTCGCGCGCAATTATGGTTGCCCATAACGCAGCATTCGACTTAGGTTTTGTAAATGCAGCCAATGAGCGCTGTAAACTAAAAAGAGTCCCTTTTCATCCCTTTGCTACTTTTGACACGGCAACATTGAGCGGCCTTGCTTATGGTCAAACGGTTCTCGCGAAAGCATGCAAAACGGCCGGGATGGAATTCGATAATCGTGAAGCACACTCAGCGCTTTACGATACACAAAAAACAGCAGAATTATTCTGCGGCATTGTCAACAAATGGAAGGCCCTCGGCGGTTGGCCGCTTGTTGACGAAGAATAATAAGTAAACACAACATATTAGGAAAAGTATGAATCCTGTCGTTATATCAGTGTGCGTCATGCTCGTGTTAGCATTGATGCGCGTAAACGTGGTGGTTGCCCTCACGTTTAGTGCCATCGTTGGTGGCCTTGTCGCAGGCATGAGCCTTGGAGACACAGTTGCCGCGTTCGAAAGTGGTTTAGGGGGCGGTGCGACTATCGCTCTGAGCTACGCGATGTTAGGCACTTTCGCCGTTGCTATCTCTAAATCTGGCATCACGGATCTACTGGCAAAAAGTGTTATCAAGCGCTTAAACGGTAAAGAAAACTCGGCGTCAACTACCGGGTTAAAGTACGCGGTGTTAGTCGCGCTCGTTCTTGTCACTATGTCATCTCAGAACGTAATTCCGGTCCATATCGCCTTTATTCCAATTTTGATTCCACCTCTTTTGGGCGTATTTGCGAAACTTAAGCTCGATCGGCGTTTGGTCGCGTGTGTTCTTACTTTTGGTTTGATCACACCTTACATGATCTTACCTGTTGGTTTCGGCGGTATTTTCTTAAACAACATTCTATTAAAGAACCTACATGACAACGGTTTGGAAAACGTGGTTGCAAGCCAAGTTCCAACGGCAATGTTACTGCCAGGTGCTGGTATGTTGTTTGGTCTATTGCTGGCGATCTTTGTTAGCTACCGTAAACCGCGCATCTACGAAGAAACGGAGTTGACTGTCGTTCACGAGACAGATCATGCTATCAATAAAAAGCACATCTTGGTGGCCGCTCTTGGTATTGTCGCCGCATTGAGTGTTCAGCTTTACACTGGCTCAATGATTATTGGTGCTCTAGCTGGCTTTATGGTGTTTACTTTTGGCGGTGTGATTGCTTGGAAAGAAACACACGATGTCTTCACAAAAGGCGTGCATATGATGGCTATGATTGGTTTCATCATGATCGCTGCCGCAGGTTTTGCTGCGGTAATGAAGCAAACAGGTGGCGTTGAGACATTAGTACAGTCTCTCTCTACCAGCATTGGTGATAATAAGCCGCTTGCTGCGCTATTAATGCTAATTGTTGGTCTGTTGGTAACAATGGGTATCGGTTCATCGTTTTCAACCATTCCAATCTTGGCGACAATCTACGTTCCACTCGCGTTGGCATTTGGTTTTTCGCCAATGGCAACAATCGCGCTAGTTGGTACTGCTGCCGCTTTGGGTGATGCTGGTTCTCCAGCGTCCGACTCGACATTAGGCCCTACATCTGGTCTAAATGCCGACGGTCAGCATGAGCACATTTGGGAAACGGTTGTTCCAACCTTTATCCACTACAACATTCCACTGATCATCTTTGGTTGGATTGCTGCAATGGTGCTTTAGTACCTTTGTTTGATGGATATACTTAGTTACGAAAAAGCCGCTCATTGAGCGGCTTTTTGTTATTTGAAATCGCGATTATTGCGCTGGCATATTGTCAATAATACGCTCACGTATCAGTTTCAAGGTAGGCTCTGTTGACAGATAATCCACGGCAATCGGGAAATAAGCGTCGTTAATTTGAAGAACCAAGCTAGGGTAAGAATCCACGCCTAGGCTCTTTGCAAGACTCAGTTGATCTTGGAACACACCTTCTAAGAAAGAGCCGTCCATATCGTTCTTGAACTGCTGAACATTCAAACCAATTTCTTTAGCTAGCTGCAAGTGAGTCGCTTCTTCATGAGGAGGCATCGCACGTAAGTAATACGCATGTTGAATCGCTTCTAGCATCTGCTCATAAGAATCTTGAAAGCCCGCTGCGATAACTGCGCGACAAGATTGGTAAGTGCTTCTTACTGGCGTACAAAGCTTCCAAAAATCGTAGTTAAACTTGGTGCCCAACTGACGCTCAATCTGCTTCCAAATAGCTTCGAGTTTTTGTTGCATCTCTGGTGGCATCGGCAAACTAGTATCTGGCGCAAGACCACCCACCACATACTCAAACTGAATAACGCCTGGCAGTTGCTGTTTCAATTTATCAAGCGTCGGTTTGTAACCCCAACACCAACTGCACATTGGGTCATGCACGTAGTAAAGCTTTATGTTCATTCCACTAACCTAAAAAGAAAAAGGAGCCAGTACGGCTCCTTCGTATTCTATCGCTAAATGTGAGTATTTACGAATTACTCAGCTTGATCTTCAGCGCGCGCTGCAGCTTCTTTGATTAGAGGCTGAAGTTCACCTTTTTGGAACATTTCTAGAATGATATCGCAACCGCCGATAAGCTCGCCTTCAACCCATAGTTGAGGGAATGTTGGCCATTGTGCGTACTTTGGTAGCTCAGCACGGATATCTGGGTTTTGCAGAATGTCTACGTAAGCGAACTTCTCACCACATGCCATTAGAGCCTGTGACGCTTGAGAAGAGAAACCACAGCTTGGCAGTTTCGGTGATCCTTTCATGTACAGCAGGATTGAGTTTTCAGAGATCTGCTGTTTGATTTTGTCGATAGTTTCCATCGCTTCCTCATTCATGGGTTTGAACTTTGTTTATTTGCCACATTCTACTCAATAACGACAGAATAAAAACCATATAATTAATAAGGCTTAAATTCAGGTTGCTTGATGGCGAGCAATTCAGCACTTCACAGCCGCTAACCCCTTAAAATATTTTCATATCGGGGTTTTAATAAAGTAAAAACTTGCTAAAATACTTAGCAAGTCAGCCTTAAAGGCTACATAGCTATAAAAAACACTGGAAGCAATCGAAAGGTCATCCTTTCAAATCAATGGAGAATCGAGTAATGGCATTTGAACTACCAGCTCTTCCTTACGCGAAAGACGCACTAGAACCACACATCTCAGCAGAGACTCTAGACTACCACCACGGTAAGCACCACAACACTTACGTTGTTAAGCTAAATGGTCTTATCCCTGGCACTGAGTTCGAAGGCAAAACTCTAGAAGAGATCATCAAGACTTCTACTGGTGGCGTATTCAACAACGCAGCGCAAATCTGGAACCACACGTTCTACTGGCACTGTCTTGCTCCAAACGCGGGCGGCGAACCAACTGGCGCAGTTGCTGACGCAATCAACGCAGCATTCGGTTCTTTCGAAGAATTCAAAGCGAAGTTTACTGATTCAGCAATCAACAACTTCGGTTCTTCATGGACTTGGCTTGTTAAGAAAGCTGACGGCTCTCTAGAGATCGTTAACACTTCTAACGCTGCTACTCCTCTAACAGAAGAAGGTACAACACCACTTCTAACTGTTGACCTGTGGGAACACGCATACTACATCGATTACCGCAACGTACGTCCTGATTACATGAACGGCTTCTGGGCACTTGTAAACTGGGACTTCGTAGCTGAGAACCTAGCGAAGTAATTTTACTTCCCCCTAAGTTCAATTTAGTCTTATTTTAAAAGCTCGCTGAACCAGCGAGCTTTTTATTTTTCGCTTAAAAACTCCAATTTAATCTCTTCTTTTTCCTAAAGTTCTTCTCAGACACGCCGTTAAAATGGCATCGAGCGAGGAACATCATGCAAATTCATACTTTAGACAAAGCGGCAATTATTAACGAACTTCAGTTCGGCAATGGTATCAACCATGCTGTCCACGAAGGACGTCGTGCCGATTTTGCACTGATTTTGTCGATGTTTTCTAACGATGTACGCGACGTTGTACCTGTAGAGGAAATCAAAGAAGTAGCCACCAGCGAAGATATACTCCGTCAACAACTTGAATTGTCAACGCCTCAAGCTCTTCGTTCTGATAGCAGCAGCTATGAGCTAGCAGCACAGCAAGCAAAACAATTCCACGGTGCAGGTCTACCCTCAGCGAAACTGAGTCACTACTTGAAACCAGACGCCCTGACCTACTTGCCGGAAGATACGTTTAATCTTCCTGAAGACGTTTATCACAACCTATCCGGTCATGAGCGACGCAAATTGGGCGAGCGCAACAAAAACCTCATCCCAGATGCAGGGCTATACAATCAACTAGTGACGGCTCAACGTCAGTATCAAATTCAACTGCAAGTATAGAGATCATTGTTCAACCAACAGCTTGCAGTATCCACAGTCAGAAATGTGACGCCTTACAAATTACCGCACAATAGTCCTCATCCAAAAGCGTTAGTTTGAAGTCTTTCACACTGAGCCTTTCTAATTTCAACCATGCTAATAGCACAAACCACTGGTGTATTTTTTTTTCACACAGGGATACAGTGAAGGTGTTATGGATATTAAAGAATCAATTATTCTCGTCACGTCTGCAGGTTCTGTTATAGGAAGGACTTGTGCTAGTCACTTTGCTCACCTTGGAGCGACGTTGATTCTTTGTGACCAAAACTCTAGCGCTCTAAAATCGAGCTATGAGCAGATTAGTGCCTTCACAGATAAAGTCTATGCGATGAATGTGTGCAGTGATAACACAACGTCCATTAACTTACTGTTTGATCAGATAGAATCGCAGCTGCGTGCGACACCAGACGTGATAGTCAATTGCTGGACGAGCTCTCCCATGCCAGGCTTGATGGCTCCCGAACCTATGAGTACTTACATTGATCACTTGTCTTCTGCAGCACGTTTCCTCTACACCTATGGCCAGGTGGGAGCCGAACGATTTCGCGCTAGAAATAAGAAAGGGGTAATTGTTAACGTCATTTCCCATGACAGCCATGAAGATTTAACGGGAGTCGAAAGCATGGCTGCTTTGGTGTCAGGTTTTACTCACAGCTGGGCAAAAGAGCTCACTCCATTTAATATTCGGGTGGGTGGCGTCATTCCTTCGGTAAACCATACAAGAGAAGAACTTAACGAAAGACACTGGGCCGAGATCCAAGATGAATTGGTTCGCAATACCGCATATATCGTATCAAATGAGTATTTTAGTGGCAGAGTGGTTGCTACAGAAGTATGAATGGACAACGTGTTTGTTGCGTCAATGGATCGCTATTACTCAACTTTCTCAACAAAAAAGCCCCAGTCAAATGACTGGGGCTTTTACTTTTTCCCGGTTAAGGTTTCGTGCTAGCGAAAACCTTACTCACACGACTCTTGATTACGCGTCAGCTTTTTCTTTCTTTGCTTTAGGCGCCGCTTTCGCTGCTTCTTGGTCTGCTTTCTTCTTGATAACTGTTGTACCTTCGAAAGTTTCACCTTCAACGAATGCTTTACCGTAGTAAGAAGCCATTAACACATCTTTAAGTTCGCTAATTAGTGGGTAGCGAGGGTTCGCACCAGTACATTGGTCATCGAACGCTTCAACTGCTAGCTCATCAAGTTTCGCGATAAAGTCTGCTTCAGCTACGCCTGCCGCTTGGATAGACATTGGGATGTCTAGGTTCACTTTTAGCTCATCCAACCATGCTAGTAGACGTTCAATTTTCTGAGCAGTACGGTCACCAGCTTGGCTTAGACCTAAGTGGTCAGCAACTTCAGCGTAACGACGACGTGCTTGTGGGCGGTCGTATTGAGAGAACGCTGTTTGTTTAGTTGGGTTATCGTTCGCGTTGTAACGTACAACGTTAGAGATAAGTAGTGCGTTTGCTAGGCCATGTGGAATGTGGAACTCAGCACCTAGTTTGTGCGCCATTGAGTGACAAACACCTAGGAATGCGTTAGCAAATGCCACACCAGCGATAGTTGCGGCGTTGTGTACTTTCTCACGAGCGATTGGGTCGTTAGCGCCGTTCGCGTAGCTTGAAGGTAAGTATTCTTTTAGCATCTTAAGTGCTTGTAGAGCCTGACCATCTGAGTATTCGTTCGCAAGAACAGATACGTAAGCTTCTAGAGCGTGAGTTACTGCATCGTAACCACCAAATGCTGTTAGAGACTTAGGCATGTTCATCACTAGGTTAGCATCAACGATAGCCATGTTTGGCGTGATTTCGTAGTCAGCTAGTGGGTATTTAGCACCAGTCTTGTCGTCAGTAACAACCGCAAATGGTGTAACTTCTGAACCAGTACCTGAAGTTGTGGTGATACATACAAGCTCAGCTTTTTGACCCATTTTAGGGAACTTGTAAATACGTTTACGGATGTCCATAAAGCGCATTGCTAGTTCTTCGAAGTGAGTTTCTGGGTGCTCGTACATTACCCACATGATCTTCGCAGCATCCATTGGTGAACCACCACCTAGCGCTAGGATAACGTCTGGTTGGTAGCTAGCCATTTGAGCCGCACCTTTCTCTACTACAGAAAGCGTTGGGTCAGCTTCAACATCGAAGAATGTTTGAACTTCCATGCCTTGAGCTTTAAGTAGGCTTACTACGTCATCTGCGTAACCATTGTTGAATAGGAAACGGTCAGTTACTAAGAATGCGCGCTTCTTACCTTCTAGGTCGCCTAGAGCAATTGGAAGGCTACCACGACGGAAGTAGATTGACTTAGGTAGTTTATGCCACAACATGTTTTCAGCTCGCTTCGCTACAGTTTTCTTGTTGATTAGGTGTTTAGGACCTACGTTCTCAGAGATAGAGTTACCACCCCATGAACCACAACCTAGAGTTAGAGAAGGCGCAACGTTGAAGTTGTACAAGTCACCGATACCACCGTGAGTAGTCGGGATGTTGATTAGGATACGAGCTGTCTTCATCTTGTCACCGAAGTAACGGATACGGTCAGCGTTAGTATCTTGGTTAGTGTAAAGACCAGATGTGTGGCCGATACCACCAATCTCAACCATAGTTACCGCTTGAGCAACCGCGTCTTCGAAGTTGTCAGCACGGAATAGACCTAGAGTTGGAGATAGTTTCTCGTGAGCGAATGCGTCATCGTGAGACACTTTACCTAGACCTTCACCAACAAGGACTTTCGTGTCTGCTGGAACTTTAACGCCTGCCATTTCAGCGATTGCCGCTGCTGGCTGACCTACGATTTTCGCGTTTAGCGCGCCATCGATAAGAAGAACTTTACGAACTTTTTCTGCTTCTGCTTTGCTTAGTACGTAAGCTTTGTGAGAAGCAAAACGCTCTTTTACTTCGTCGTACACTTCATCAACGACGATTGCAGCCTGCTCAGAAGCACATACTACGCCGTTGTCGAAAGTCTTAGACATCAGGATAGAAGCCACTGCACGTTTGATGTCAGCAGTTTCGTCGATAACAACAGGAACGTTACCTGCACCTACACCGATTGCTGGTTTACCAGAAGAGTAAGCTGCTTTAACCATGCCTGGGCCACCAGTTGCAAGGATAAGCGCGATGTCATCGTGTTTCATAAGAGCGTTAGAAAGCTCAACAGAAGGTTGGTCGATCCAACCGATGATGTCTTTTGGTGCACCCGCTGCTACTGCTGCGTCTAGAACCAGTTTCGCTGCGTCGTTAGTCGAGTTTTTCGCACGTGGGTGTGGTGAGAAGATGATACCGTTACGAGTCTTCAGAGAGATTAGAGATTTGAAGATCGCTGTAGATGTAGGGTTAGTCGTTGGTACGATACCGCAGATGATACCTACAGGTTCAGCGATAGTCATAGTACCTAGGTTGTCATCCTCTTCTAGGATGCCACACGTTTGTTCGTCTTTGTATTTGTTGTAGATAAACTCAGAAGCGAAGTGGTTCTTGATTACTTTATCTTCAACAATACCCATACCAGATTCTTCAACCGCTTGTTGAGCTAGCGGGATACGGGCTTGGTTAGCTGCAAGCGATGCTGCACGGAAGATTTTGTCTACTTGCTCTTGAGAGTAAGTAGCGAACTCTTCTTGCGCTTTCTTAACGCGAGCAATCATTGCATCTAGTTCAGCCATATTAGTTACAGGCATAGGGAATCTCCTAAAATTAACAAATATTAAAAACTTTTTACTAAGGCTATTACTTATCGTTTTTACTGTTTATCAGTCACTTAGAAAACAAACGTCTTAGTAAATTGCTTTCAGGACTGAGTATAATATTTCAGAGTGTGAAAAAAATTGACTTGGATCAGTTCTCACGACCTAAATACCACCAAAGTGGTGCCCCATCACACTAAAACGACATAACTCACTGATAAACAAATAAATTAATCTTCACTTTTTATTGAACAAAAAAGAAGCAAATAGACAAATAAATAAAAGAAACTACAACAACCTGTAAAAAAGTTTCATTTTTAGCCAACAAAATTACATGTAGGCCCAATTCCTTGTGCTACTGAGAGTATATCGAACCGAATACATCTCTCTACAAACCACCTTAGTTTTTATCAAAAGTGTGCGAATGTTAACGTTTATGTAAAACAGCGCGCTTTGACAGCAACTTTATACGCAACAATTCTTTTCCAGATTAGATACAGTTTATTAAAGAATTAGTTTTTCTCACTAAAACAGTAGGAAATGCGTTAGTTTTTTTCATTTCTTCCAACCCAACTTTTGCCTTACATTACGCCCAAATTACCCCTTCTCCTTTTCACTAATGTGAACTTTAATGAGTACGCAACATGCAAACTTTTGAACTTGCTATCTTCTTGCAGTTTTTTCTTGGTTTGGTCGCCGCAGTAAACCCTGTTGGTATCATGCCTGTGTTTGTGTCACTAACCGGACATATGACACCAGACGAAAAGCGCAATACGGCAACCACAGCGAACGTGGCTGTTGCGATCATCCTGATCATTTCGCTCTTTGCTGGCCAGTTACTATTAGATATGTTCAGCATTTCTCTGGATTCGTTTCGTGTTGCAGGTGGGCTACTGCTGCTTAGCATCGCGTTCTCGATGATGAGCGGTAAACTGGGGGAAGATAAACAAAACAAACAGGAAAAATCAGAATACGTGAGTCGCGAGCAGATCGGTGTTGTTCCTCTTGCGATGCCGCTAATGGCAGGACCAGGCGCAATCAGTTCGACTATTGTTTACGGTGCACGCTACCCAAGCATGTTTGATACGGTAGGCATCAGCATTACAATTGGCTTGTTCTGTCTATGCTCGTGGCTGTTGTTCCGCTCTGCCCCACTGATCGTGCGATTTTTGGGCCAAACTGGTATCAACGTCATTACCCGTATCATGGGTTTGATATTAGGCGCATTGGGTATTGAGTTTATCGCCAATGGTTTACGCAACTTATTTCCAGGATTAGCCTGAGTTTCTATAAAATTGTATGATAGAGCGATTCAACAATGGATCGCTTTGTCATGACGACTGACTCTCTCAAACATACTCTTTATGTCACCATTTTTGGTACTCATACCAAAGCTGGTCGAACCTTCGATATTGCACTCATTATCGCGATTATCAGTTCTCTAATCGTGCTGGTATTAGACTCAATACCATCCGTACGCGCCGAGTGGGCAAAAGAGCTGAAATACTTGGAGTACACTTTTACCGGTTTATTCACTATTGAGTATTTTCTCCGGCTTTATTGCTCTCCAAAACCAGCCGCCTATGCGAAAAGCTTTTATGGCGTCGTTGATTTACTCGCGATTTTACCTACTTACTTAGCACTGTTTTTCCCTTCTGCCTCCTTTATGGGCGTAATAAGAGCACTACGAGTCATGCGAATATTCCGCATACTCAAGTTGGTCCGCTATCTTCAAGAGTCCAACATCCTCTTACGCTCTCTACTGATGGCGCGCAGAAAGATTTTTATCTTCTTTAGCTCTGTCGCCATTATGGTCACGATCTTTGGGTCACTGATTTTTGTCATTGAGGGGCCTGAAAACGGATTTACTAGCATTCCGAAAAGTATTTATTGGGCTATTGTGACCATCACAACGGTTGGATATGGTGACTTGGTACCTCAAACAGATCTCGGAAAAGGACTTGCCTCACTCACCATGTTGTTGGGTTATTCAATTTTGGCGGTCCCTACTGGTATTTTCACAGCAGAGCTTCACCAAGAAATGCAATCGCACAAAGTATTAGTGAAGTGTCCGAACTGTTCTCACGCCGGGCACGACTCTGATGCGACTTACTGTAAACACTGTGGTAGTGAACTGGCCGATCCTGATAAACGCGTTGTTCGTGGAGAAGACGAAGCATAAAAAAGAGCTCCCTAGGGAGCTCTTTTATTTTGTCATCAAACAAAGATTGATGTGATTATGCTTTCTCAGAAAGAATAATGCGTAACGTACGACGCAATGGTTCTGCTGCGCCCCATAGTAGTTGGTCACCAACAGTGAAAGCATTTAGGAAGTCATCACCCATTGCCATCTTACGTAGACGACCTACTGGTACGGACATAGTGCCTGTTACTTTTGCAGGTGTAAGTTCTTGCGCAGTAATGTCACGATCGTTAGGAATCACTTTAACCCAGTCGTTATGAGTGGCGATGATTTCTTCGATTTCATCCATTGGGACATTTTGCTTAAGCTTGATAGTGAGTGCTTGAGAGTGACAGCGCATCGCACCAATACGGACGCAAGTACCATCGATTGGCACAGGCGAGCTTTGTGAGCCCAAAATTTTGTTTGCCTCTGCGCCCGCTTTCCACTCTTCTTTACTCTGACCGTTATCACGTTTCACATCGATCCACGGAATAAGCGAGCCAGCTAGTGGTACACCGAATTTATCGGTAGGGAAAGAACCGCTGCGCATTGTGTCTGCAACTTTTTTATCAATATCTAGGATAGAGCTTGATGGGTTTGCAAGTTCGGAACTTACAGAGTCATTGATAACGCCCATTTGCGAGATCAGTTCACGCATGTTTTGCGCGCCAGCACCAGAAGCGGCTTGGTATGTCATTGCGCTTGTCCACTCAACAAGGCCTTTTTCGAATAAGCCACCTAGACCCATTAGCATTAAACTAACCGTACAGTTACCACCAACAAATGTGTTCGTGCCACCGTGGATGCCTTGTTGGATTTGCTTTAAGTTCACAGGATCAAGCGTGATGATGGAATCTTCCGCCATACGTAACGTAGATGCTGCGTCAATCCAGTAGCCTTTCCAACCGGCTTGTCGAAGTGCTGGGTAAACTTTTTCTGTGTAGCTACCACCTTGACATGTAATTACCGCATCAAGCTGTTTTAAGCTTTCAATATCATACGCGTCTTGCAGTAAGCCTGCGTCTTTTCCTAAGTTAGGAGCAGGAATACCAACTTGAGAAGTACTGTAGAATACTGGTTCGATTAGGTCGAAGTCTTTCTCTTCAACCATACGCTGCATAAGGACTGAACCAACCATACCGCGCCAACCAACTAAACCAACTCTCATCGCATTAACTCTCCATGTATTAAAAAACCTACCCCATAGTTAATTTTTCGCATCAAAATCTCAACCCCTATTTTGTAAATAAGCCTATTTTTTAACCTTTTCCTATGAAAATTCGTGTTAAACGAGATTTTTTAGTGTTTGGTTTGCGATTTCGGCCATTTTTCAAGTAGGGAAAGCCCTGTTACTCCAAATTGGTCTTACCACTCAGTGATAAAATAACACATGAAGCACAATAATTTCACATTACACAACATTTAAAACCAAAAAAGTTAAAACAAACTAACAGTTAATTTCACAAGCAAACGTTTTTGCCGACGAACATCAAGATAAAACACCAAATATTCGAAATATAATTTTTGTTAATGTATGTTATGCGCGATTACAACAAGGAGCGCCTTCCTCTATTGCTCCAAGATTGACAGAGGCACATATGAAGCAAGTTACACCACGCCTACCAAGCTTGATACAGGTATTTATCTCGCTCGGTTTATTTCTACTGCTGGCATTTTCGTTCACTGCCAAGCTAGACCTACCGATCCAGCTAGCGCTGTACATCGGTTGGTTCATTATCATGATATTAGGCATTAAGCTTGGTCATCAGTACAAAGATCTGGAAAAAGCTGCACTAAATGGCATTTCCAATGGACTTGGAGCCGTCTTAATTCTTCTTGCCGTTGGCGCGCTTGTTGGTACGTGGATCTCTGGTGGTATTGTTCCAACCATCATTTACTACGGCCTTAAAGCAATTCACCCTTCTATCTTTTTGCTCGCAACCATGATCATCTGTTCATTGACTGCGCTAGCGACTGGCACCTCTTGGGGCGCTGCTGGTACTGCTGGTATTGCGATGATGGGTATTGGCCAAGGCCTTGGTGTTCCTGCGCCAATCACTGCAGGTGCCGTACTTTCAGGCTGTTACTTTGGTGACAAAATGTCGCCTCTCTCGGATTCAGTAATCCTTGCTTCATCTATGTCTAACGTTGAAGTGATGGAACATATTAAAGGCATGTTGCCGATAGCACTCATTAGCTACATTATTACAGGCATTATGTTTACTGCATTTGGCTTCCACTACGCAGGTCAAGTTGACATGAGCCAGGTAGACTCTGTCATTAAGGCGATGGAACAGCAGTTCTACATCACCCCTTACTCATTTGTTCCTGTGATCATCGTATTGTCACTTCTAGCGATGCGTATGCCTTCATTCCCAGTGATCAGTTTTGGTTCTCTGCTAGGTATTATTTGGGCAGTGATGATCCAAGATGTCGATTTCCTAACCGCGTTCAACACGGCTTGGGCTCCGTTTGCAATCTCATCTGGCGTAGATTTCATTGACTCAATCCTTAACCGTGGCGGCATGTCTTCAATGCTTGGGTCGGTAGCGGTTATCGTATTCGGCCTTGGTTTTGGCGGTCTACTAGATAAAGTAGGCGTGCTAGAGACTATCGCGAAGCTGTTTGAAAAACGCGTTCAAAGTGCAGGTTCATTGGCAACAAGCACAATTGGTACGGCCTTTATGGGCAACGTATTTGGTTCAGCGATGTACGTTTCACTTATTCTGACCCCAAAAATCTGTGCGAAGAACTACGACCGTCTAGGCTACAAACGTAAGAATTTGTCTCGTAACGCAGAGTTCGGCGGCACATTAACATCTGGTATGGTTCCATGGAGTGACAATGGTATCTACATGGCAAGTATTCTGGGTGTTGCGACACTATCTTACGCACCGTTCATGTGGCTAAGCTTTGTATGTATCATCGTGACTATCATCAGCTCCTACATGGGTTGGTTTGTTGATAAATGCGAACCAACAGCGGAAGCAGTTGAACAAGCAGAAGGTGAACTGAAGCAGCAAACCGCTTGAGTTCGCATAGATAGGAAGAATCTCTCTTCCGAGTGAAAGACAAAGAAAAAGAGCGCATTAGCGCTCTTTTTTATATCTCAACCAAACGTTAACTTTGTTTGACTTGCGTTTTCACTGCTGCACGCTTACCAAACCAATAGCCCAAGCCAAGTGGTGCAAAGAATATAACGGCAATGAACAAGATGAAGTAGATAATGGTACTTTTAACGAGCTCAATCAGCTTGGTCATCGCTAAACTGACCACTTCCTGCGAGACTCGGTCCATATCTTGAGCAAACTTCTCACGCTCATGGGTAATGATCTGCGCGATTTCTTGGCGCTCTCTGGCTACCATCAGCTCTAAAGCTTGGCGCTCCTCACCCAATTGAGATAAACGCGCTTGCGTTTTTTGGTCAATATCATCAACCAAAGGTTGTAACTCTACCGCCATTTTCTCTGCCAAATAGCGCATGTACTCTGGATTGTTATCAATAAAGTCCTTCATCGAATCTGCCGTAACTTGTAAGCTATTTAGCGCGGCATTAACTTTTTCGATGCTGGCAGAGCTATTTAATGCTAATAACTGCGCCTTCCAAGTCATAATTTTGGGGGTCTGTTCTGATACAAGGCTTAGACGATCCGAGACATCCCCTAATGCTTCTGGCATTGTACCTAGCGTAGTCACTGCCTCTTCCTCGCTAATTTGATTCGCATCTAACCACCCACGGTAAGCTGGCGTCCTGATCATACTTAAGTCCGCGAATGGATGTTGCTTAACGAACTCTGCAACAAACGCTTGTGTCTTGATGTACACTTCTTGTTTCAACAGAGATTGAGCCAGTTTATCCACCTCTTTCGCTAAGTGATCAGAAACTAGCTTTGCCTCCTCTGTCGCAAACAGTTCATGACCAGGACCAGTCGTAAAGAATTGATCCATCTGTAGCGTAAAAGTCCAAGTATCAATCAGTGCTGCCATTGGCGAGACTTGGTATGCTGCGGCTTGAAGACCTTCTTCAGCATTTATCTTCCAAAGCAAAATATAAGATTGATGGACTTTATCATGCGGCTCATATTGATCGTGCAATGCATCAGCAGCTTGCTCTACCTGAGCAAAAAACTGTTGCGCATACTCACGAGTCAGGAGACGCATATTAAGCTCTTGTTTGGTAAGAGGGACGGTTTGACTCTCGATTTTCACTTCTAACAGGGAGCACCCTGAAAGCATCACAACCAACCCTATCAACATCATTGAAGACAATCGACGAACGGACATGAAAGTACCCTTAACAAATTGTATGGAACAGGAATAAAGCGAACTAAGTCATATAGTTCGGGCCTTTAATACCCCAACTCTGATGATTGTAAGTCAGAGCAATATCAATCTGTTAGCGCTTCTTGTATCTTTTCACTATTGAGAACGTGGTTAGCGAAAAGTATGGTTTGCTTTAGGACATCATCTAAACGTGTCAGTTTCTCTTCCGGCACTTGTTGCCCTTGTTTAATCAACAGCTCAATATCACTCGAAATGCAGTGCAATGGCATTGCCCCTAAACTTCCCGAGACCCCTTTAAGACTATGAGCCGCTCTTTGCGCTTGCTCTTTATCCTCTTCTAATAGCCGATGCATTTTTGAACCATCGCCAGAGTGATCCTGAATAAAGACTTCAAGTAACATTCGCACCGCGCTTTCATCTCCCGATAGCGAGTCCAGCATCTTATTGATATCTATATACGGCTCACGTTCCACGACTGCCACTTGTGATGTGTTCGGCTCATTATGACTCTGTTCGTTAACTTGGCCGTTTTGAGCGCTTTCGGACTGAGCAGAAAAAACAACGTAAGACCCACCAGCTTGCTCAGACTCTTTATCTTCTGCTCTTGATGGTGTTAGCGGCTGAACGGTTCTTTGGGAGAAAAGCCCCCATGAAATAAGAGAAAGAAATAAACCACTGATTACTGACAACCAAGTAACAAAGGTCATCAACTTTTGTTCCAACTGGTCATTTATCGAAGTTAACTGGTTCGGGAAATCAGGATTAAGCAGTTGATTAACTAGATAGCTGCCTTGCGCCTTGGCAGATAGCGCGCTTGAAGTCTGGGCAAGTTGACGCTGAAAAGCACTTCGCTCTTGAGGAGAAAGCGTGTCCGACTCGATAAAGAGTCGGTCTAAATCACGATAAGTATCGCTATTCGTTGCTGAGTCACTAAAAATAGACTCCAAAACAAGTGCGCCTAAGCGATAGTACATTGATTGAATTTGCTCAGAGTTTTCAGCTCGGGCACGGCTCCTTCGCAACTGTTCAGCCAATGATACAAGCTCACTGTCACTCCCTACAAAGGCTCGAGCACTTTCTAAAAATCGATCGGTCGCATAAAGCAATTGAGTAATATCTGGTGTGATTTTTCCTTCAGAAAACTCACTTTCAAGCTGTAAGCGAACTGCATAGGCTAACTGAAGTTTTAGTGAAACTTGGTCGACGTGCTTAACACGATAAGGCAGATCAAAGTTAAAAAAATGTCTGACTTCTTCAACTTTGCTTCCTAGCTCATTCACCGTTGAAATGGTTTGAATCGTTTGTTTGGCTTGCAACCAAATCCCTAGCGCTAAAACACACCATAAAACGAACCAGAACCAAACAAACCGCCTCATTCCTTCTTTTAGCTTCAGCAACACTCGCCCCTCACATATCTCCATTAATTACAAGCATATACTATGGATGTTTCTTATTCACATAAAAAAGAGAGCCATTGGCTCTCTTAATTTGACGATACGGTTTTAGTTGCGACTCAGCTGATCTTTTAGATTTGGAGGCGTACCTTTAATCGTTAAGGTATCCGTCTCTGGGTCATAAAAAATACGCTCGCCAAGCAATAGGCTATCAAAGCTAATATTCAAGCCACCGCCAGCACCAACAAATTTAGTCAGTTTGCGAACCGTCGCACGGTCACCAGGGAAAGATTCTTCAAGCTCGTACCCTTGCTCTTTGGTGAAATCCATAAAGCTTGTGCCATCTTGGCTTGGAGGAAGCTCTCCAGAAAGCTCTGAGATTTGAACCTCATCACCGGATTTAATTTGCTCATTGCAGTAATCGTAAACTTGTTTCTTGTACTCGTTCACTTCTTGCTTTTCTAGCTTCGAGTCAGCACAAAAATCATCCACTGCCTGCATCAACACTAAGTTTTGTTGTTTAGTATCTAAGCCGATGTCCGCTTGCAGGAAATCTAGGAAGAAATCCGCCACTTTACGGCCGACGCGTCCCTTGATGTATTGCAAGTAACGATTAGATTTCTTGTCAGTGTCGTAGCTCGACAAGTCAATGCGTGCCGCAATATCCATTTTGGTGATATCTAGGTAATCCGTCGCACTGATGTCCAAACCTTCGGTCACTTTTAAACTTTGGTTCATTGGTAAGATACCGATGAACAAGTAGTCCGTTGCTAAACTCTGATACTCAGCGAAAACCAAAATACCTTCATCCGCAAATGGGTACTTAATCAACTCTTCTTTCAAGCGATTTGCACTAATTTGTGAGAAGTCGTAAAAATCTCGCTCTCCTTTGCGCATTTCTTGAAGCCAAAATTGAAATTCGCTGTCTGACTGGAAAGAGCCAAAACCTTTACCAGCTTTAGAATGGAATACTCGGTGAAGCTCAGCGACTAAGTTTTCAGTAGATGCATCGTTCTCTAATGATGCTGGACGAAAGTTTACAACTAGCTCGTCCTGATCGTTTTTGCACAGTTGATGCAGAATAACGTTTGAAAGATGAAGGCTCATAGTGATTTTATCTTGCTACAAGGTTTTAGTTGATGGGCATTGTAGGTTATCATAAGCCGCTTTTACTATCATTATTAGAGTCTTTATGCCGATTACATCTAAATATACTGACGAGCAAGTAGAGAAAATTCTTGCTGAAGTAGCAACAGTTCTTGAAAAACACGCTGCTTCTCCTGAGTTGACGCTAATGATTGCCGGAAATATCGCAACCAATGTCTTAAATCAACGTGTTGCTGCTTCACAACGCAAAGCGATTGCTGAAAAATTTGCTCAGGCGCTGATGTCTTCTTTAGAAACACCAAAAACACACTAATAACGGACAATAGAACACATACATGGTAGACAGCGGAAACTCATACGGCGAACGTGTATCTCGACTGGTTGGTTGGGGTCACTGGTTTGCATTCTTCAATATCGTTGCATCGATGTTGATAGGCACACGCTACATTGTTCAGTCTCCTTGGCCCGAGACGTTACTTGGTCAGTTTTATCTGGCGGTTTCTTGGGTTGGTCACTTTGGCTTTCTAGTTTTCGCGCTTTACTTGCTCGTTCTATTCCCGTTAACGTTTATCCTGCCATCGCGGAAATTGTTCCGTTTGGTGGCAGTGATTTTCGCGACCGTTGGGCAAACCATATTATTGATTGATACCCAAGCGTATCAGTCGATCAATTTGCACTTAACTCCTGTCGTTTGGGAGTTACTATTCAGCGAAGATAAAAGTGCACTCAGCACTGATCTACAACATCTGTTTGTTGTAATGCCGCTGATCTTCCTTATTCAGCTCGCTCTATCCGAATGGGTATGGCGAAAACAGCGCAAACTATCTCATAAGCACGTAGGACGTCCTCTAGCAGCTGTATTTTTCCTCAGCTTTATGACCAGCCATTTGGTTTATATTTGGGCAGATGCATACTTCTACAATCCAATTACCAGTCAGCGTTCAAACTTCCCATTGTCTTATCCGATGACGGCGAAGAGTTTTATGGAAAAACATGGTCTACTTGACCGTGAGGAATACCTAAAACGCTTAGCGGAAAATGAAGGCAACGTAGAGTTAGTCAATTACCCTCTGGAAAAGCTAGAGTTTAACCGTCGAGTCAATAAGCTCAACGTGTTGATGATCAGCGTAAACAACCTGCGTGCAGACGCGCTGAATCCAGAAGAGATGCCTAACCTCTATGAGTTTGCCGAAAACAATCAGAACTTCCGTAATCATTACAGTTCAAGTAATGATACTTACGGGGCTTTTGGTTTGTTCTACGGCTTACCAACCAGTTACGCCTCAAGCATCAAGGCGCAAGGTGCTTCGCCAGTGTTACTCGATGTACTGAAAGATCAGGGTTACAACTTCGGCCTATTCAGTGGCAGCGGGTTTGAAGATGATCTCTACTCAGAGATTATTTTCCGCGACTTAAAACTAGCGGAAGACCTCGATGGCACACAAGCTCATACCGATAAGCAATCTATCGCGAACTGGAATACATGGTTAACAGAGAAAGCGAGTCAACCATGGTTTAGTTACATCGAAGTCACCACCGTTGATAATTTTGAATCGATCCCTTCAAATAATGACGAAGAAATGTCCGCAAGTGATCGCTTCAAAAAAGCCTATGAATATGCGGTGAAATCAGCGGATAAAACCGTCGCTAGTATTATTGATGAGCTTGAAAAAAATGGACTATTGACAAACACCATCGTGATTATCACTTCTAATCACGGTAGTGAGTTTAACGAAACCAATACGAACAGCTGGGGCGCAAACAGCAACTACAGTCGTTATCAGTTACAAGTTCCTATGGTAATCCAATGGCCAGGAATGTTGGCTGGTGAATTTAATCACAGCACAAGCCACTTGGACCTTTCGGTCACGTTGTTGCAGGATATGCTCGGTGTATCTTCCAACCCATATGATTACAGTAGTGGTCGTAACCTATTTGACGAAAGTCGTCGCCGTTGGATCCTAGCGGGTGACACTCGTGAGCTTGCCTTAATTACTAGCTCACAAACCACAGTGATCGATAAGTTTGGCAACTACAAGTTGTATGACAGAAATTACAAACGACTTCGAGATGATGCACCGAAGTTGCCAGTTTTGATGCAAGGTTTAACTGAGTTACAGCGTTTTTATTCTAAAAACGATTAATACCTAGCAATCCATATACTATTCAAACTCCCCTTTTTGGGGAGTTTTTGTTTATTTAAACAACACAAACCACAAATTTGCGCAGTAAACATCCAATCAGTTCAACTAGGGGTTTACAACATTTTCAAAGCCTTATATTATGCGCCTCAACAACGGAGAGATGGCTGAGTGGTTGAAAGCACCGGTCTTGAAAACCGGCATACGTTAATAGCGTATCTAGGGTTCAAATCCCTATCTCTCCGCCACATTTAGAAAAAGCCCGCTAAGAAATTAGCGGGCTTTTTCGTATATCCAGATTTGAAAAGATTTGTACAAATCCCTCCTTGAATACAAGCCCAGCAATCGCCACATTCAGAAAGAGCACGCTTAGAAATTAACGACCTTTTCGTTTCAGTGTCCCGTTTTGAATCAGGTTGATACTCACGTCTAGTTGTATTTACTTACCAACAAAGACTTCTTTAGCGGCATTAATGAGCTGCAAATGGATTGGGACAAGGTCTGCATGATTCGTTCGATATCCACCTCCGACGACAGCTGCGACAGGGATACCTCGCGATTTCATTGTTTGCATTAAAAATCTATCACGTTCTAAAATCCCTTGCGTCGAAACATCAAAATATCCCAACTCATCGTCTTGATGTATATCAACACCAGCATCGTAGATAACCAAATCAGGACGATGAAGATT
Organism: Vibrio antiquarius; assembly: GCF_000024825.1. Taxonomy (NCBI): domain Bacteria; kingdom Pseudomonadati; phylum Pseudomonadota; class Gammaproteobacteria; order Vibrionales; family Vibrionaceae; genus Vibrio; species Vibrio antiquarius. The sequence continues at coordinate 1,459,585 of NC_013456.1, read as the reverse complement.
AAGCGCCATATCGACCACTTCCTTAAACGCCATTAAAAAATCCTCATCACCTGTTCCTCGCACCAAAGGCACATCTAGGTCAGACTGAGGCTTTCTAGCCGGGAAGTTTTTGTCACAGTGAAAAGAAAGCGTGATGATATCTGGCTCATCGTGACACAAAGTTGCTGTTCCATCCCCATGATGAACATCACTATCAATGATCAATACTTTATCGACATGTTCGACTTCGAGCGCTTGCCTGGCCGCGATCACTAAGTCATTAAATAAACAAAAACCACTGCCAAACTCTTTGTGTGCGTGGTGATACCCGCCACTCAAATGAATGGCAACACCATACTCAAGTGCTTTATTTGCGGTCAAAGCCGTGCCCGCTGCTGAAGTTAGCGTTCTGGTAATGAGAGACTCACTCCAAGGAAAACCTATTCGGCGCATCTTCGCAGCTGGCATGTTTCCATTCACAAGTAAGTCGACGTATTCCTGGTCATGAACACGTTTTACTTCCTCAACAGTTAATGCTTCTGGCTGGAAAAACTGCACGTGTTCTTTCCAGTTATCTTTCTCCATATGTACCAATACCGATTCATAGAGGTACTGGTACTTCATAATTGGGTAACGATGCCCCTCTGGCAACTCAAGTTGAGAATAAATCGGGTGGTAGATAAATGGCAGCATGAGAAATTCTTAATAACAATGGTAACGAAATAGTATCAACTTCAAGGGTTGAATAAAATGCAATTTAATTGATAATGATTTTCAATATCAATTAAATTTAATATACATATGAATTCTACTTTCTTTGCTATTCTCGGCGCACTGTTTGGCTCTCTTTGTGCTCTGTCCCTATTTTCATCTCTCGTTGTTGGTGCGTGGTGGCTGGTTGATTTTATTGCGCTTAGCTAACACAATGACTTTCAACTGAAATCAAAAAATATAGGTGTTTGTATGAGTCAAACCGTCTTTATTACCGGAGCAAATCGCGGCATTGGCCTTAGCTTAACTGAGCTGTACCTAAAGCAAGGCCATCAAGTACACGCTACCAGTCGTTCCTTGAAGAACAGTTCAGAACTACAAACTCTAGCCTCACATTACAGCAATCTAGTTTTGCACGAACTGGATGTCACTCACTACGAACAAGTCGCTCTGCTTGCCGATAAACTCCCTGCCATCGACTTACTCATCAATAATGCAGGATATTACGGCCCCAAGGGATATGGCTTTGGAGACACTGACGTAGAAGAATGGCGTAAAGTCTTCGAAGTAAACACCATTGCACCGTTAAAACTGGTTGAGCACTGTTACCCTCGCTTACAACAAGGCAAGATGAAAAAGATTGCTTGTATCTCATCAAAAGTGGGGAGCATGACGGAAAATACGTCCGGTGGCGGTTATATTTATCGTTCATCGAAAGCGGCGCTAAACTCGGTTGTTAAAAGCTTGAGCAATGATTTAACACCTGAAGGATTTACCGTTTTAGCGCTTCATCCTGGTTGGGTAAAAACGGCAATGGGCGGGCCAAATGCATTGATAGATACGCAAGCCTCCGCGCAGGGCCTAGCGAACGTGATAGAGCTGAGTACACCGCAACTTTCAGGTCGATTTATTAACTACGATGGTACTGAGCTACCTTGGTAGCAGCGTTAAGAAACAACCATCAATAAACCAAATAACACCTAAGCTAGGCTTCATAATCGTGACTTGGTTGGCAAACATAATGTTCATCGGCGATCTACCAGCATAATTCGCGCAATCTAACTTGAATTTATCTATATCCAATCCAGACTTATGAAAAAGTAGAACAATTAAGGAGAAGGCACGATGGCAGCAGATAGGGATTTGGTTAATTTTAGCGAAGAGCACGAGCTAAACTACTGCTTGAGAAGTGCTGGTAAACGCCAAACTCAAGCGAATCGAGATACATTAGTTGACTTGGGCAACCAGGTGAAAGAGGTACTGGACAAACGCGTGTTAACTCAAGGTGAAGTAAGAGGCGCGATCCAAAACCACGGCGACCTGTTCGAGTAATCTATTTTCAAGCATGCGCGGTGTTTAATTACGCCGCGCTTGTCCTATGCCCGCTTACCTTTGGTTGCACGGGATTTAGTCGCACTACCACTCTTTGAATAACTACGCTTTTTACGTTTAAACGCAGGACGTTCCACCTTGGGTAGATGACGCAATGAATCAGGGATCGGCCCTGCTTTTACTTGTGCCATCAAGCCATCAATGCGTTGCTCTAGTGCTTGCATAAACGGCTGATATGCCTGATTTCTCTCTGCCATACCTTGTAACTGGTGCTCCCAATGAGCCGTCATATCTGGGTACGTTGAATCTTCTGGCAAGGCATGAATGAGACCTCTTCCCGCAGGAGAGCTGAGAATTGATTTACCTTGACGCGTGAGCAGTTGGCGTTTGAACAGCGTGTCCAAAATACCAGCGCGAGTCGCTTCCGTACCTAGCCCATCAGTATCACGAAGGATTTTTTTTAGTTCTTTATCCGCAACGTAACGGGCGATCCCGGTCATCGCTTGCAACAGCGATGCTTCGGTAAAGTGCTTTGGTGGCTCGGTTTTTCGGTCTTTTATTTCCCCTTCACGACAAGTTAACACGGTGCCTTCGGGTAACGGTGGAACGGCATCAATACCTTCATCTTCCTTGTCAGTTTTGCCCATTAGCGCTTTCCAACCCGGCGAAACTAACTGACGACCTTTCGCGATAAACGTACCACCAGCGATATCGAAAACCAATTTCGCTTCTGCGTAAACCGCCGCCGGATAAAACTGCATGAGATACTGGCGCGCAATCAATTGATACACTTTCATCTCATTGCCGGAAAGCGCATTCACATTAGCTTGCTTCGGTGTAGGGATAATCGCATGGTGCGCATCCACTTTTTTATCGTTCCAGGCTTTGGACTTTAATGCTAAGTCTGCTCCCTGAACGGCACCTTGCAACTCTTTTGCGTTATTCGCAATAGCAGTTGTCACCGTCCCTGCTTGTGAGTAGTGTTCCATCGGTAAATAGCGACAATCTGAACGCGGGTAAGTGATCAGCTTGTGCTTTTCATACAATGCCTGACAAGTATCTAGTACTTGTTGCGCACTCATACCATAGCGCTTCGCGGCATCGATCTGTAAAGCAGATAACGAATAAGGTAATGGTGCTGATTGCTTGGTTTGCTTTTGTTCCGACTCCGTCACTTTCGCGGGTTGATTTGCAATACGGTTTGCAACGTTTTCCACTAACTTACGGTTTAACACTCGCCCTTCTTCATCCTGCCAAGGCTTGCATGCCTCACTTGGCTTCCAACGAGCACGAATATCAAATGTACCATTGGCATCTTGATACGGAATCAGAGCATGTAGGGTAAAATAGTCCTTCGGGACAAAGTTTTCGATTTCTTCATCACGACGCACCACTAAGCCAAGAACTGGCGTTTGCACTCGCCCTACCGAGAGAACACCTTGATACCCTGCCTTTTGACCAAGCAAGGTATAAGCACGAGACATGTTCATGCCATACAACCAATCAGCCCGAGAGCGGGCCAATGCAGAAACTGAAAGTGGGATAAACTCGCGATTACCGCGCATAGAACTGAGTGCGCGTTTAACCGCAGGTAAGTTCAAGTCGGAAATCAGCAAACGCTGTGTGGATTCCTTCTTGGTTTTAGATAACTTGCAATAGTCGAGAACTTCATCAACTAACAGCTGACCCTCTCGGTCTGGGTCTCCTGCATGAATGACTTCGTTAGCTTCTTTGAGCAATTTACGAATCACTGTTAATTGCTTACTTGCGCTTTTCCTCGGTCTGAGCTGCCATTGCTGCGGAACAATTGGTAAATCTGCCATATTCCACTTTTTATAACGCTCATCGTAAGCGTCAGGTTCGACTTGTTCGAGCAAATGGCCGATACACCAAGTAACGATATCCCCGTTCCCACAGCGGATGAATCCTTGATCTTTCTTTTGAGGGTTTGGCAGTGCAGCGGCAATCGCACGGCCTAAGCTTGGTTTTTCAGCAATAAACAGACGAGACATAACGTTTTGGAAATAAATATAATTAGGGCCACATTAACGAATGTAGCCCTAATAAATCAAGAAAAACTGTATAAATAAACAGTCAAGTTTGTTTAAGTTTTCAGTTATAGAAATTCAACAAACTGAGAGAGGTCACGCTCAGGAACTTTCATCGGTGTACAACCAGGCGTACCTAGGTACAAGAAACCAACAATCTCATCGTCGCCTTCTAAACCAAACGCTTGATGAACTTCTGGATGGAACATCCACTTACCTGAGCGCCAAAAACCTTGAAAGCCTTGTGCTACGGCTGCCATTTGCATCGCTTGTACAGCGCATCCCGCAGATAAGTGTTGCTCTAGTGCTGGCACTTTCTCATGTTCCGTTACTTTAGCAATCACCGTGATCACCATTGGTGCGCGAAATGGTGCATTCTTTACCTTTTCGACCACCGCTTCATCACTATTTTCAGCTTCTGCCGCTTTTACCAAGATATCTGACAGTTTTTTCAAACCATCGCCCTGTGCGATAACGAAACGCCAAGGGGTTAATCCCGCATGGTCAGGCGCACGAAGGCCTGCACGAATGATGTTCTCAAGAGCTTTACCTTCTGGTGCAGGCGCAGATAACTTCGCGATAGATCGGCGATTGAGCAAAAGATCGAGAGCGTCCATGAAAGAGTCCTTATCGAATATCGTTGTTATTTTGTTTACGCTACTTTAGCACAATCTGCTCCTGCGAATAACAACCGGTTTTCTATGGGCTTGATAACGTGCTTCACTTAACATCAAGCTGGATTTAATGTTAATTTATTCGCGAAATGAATAAGTTGAACATAGGCAGGTTGATGAACAAGGATAAACAAAACAGCATTTACGAAAAGATCGTTAATGACGAAGATGCCCGTGCCTGTAAGGCGATTCCTGAATCAGCTTGTCATCAAGTTCCCGGCAACTTTCTTAAAATCATTCTTGCTCAGTTTTTAACGAAGGTCGGCGATGCGTTAATCAACCCCAAAGTCACGTTGCCGTGGATACTACAAAGTCTTGGGGCACCGGTTTACTTAATTGGTTGGCTCGTTCCTATTCGTGAGTCAGGTTCCCTTATCCCACAACTTAGTATTGCGCACTATATTCGTCGCCTCCCAGTAAGAAAATGGGTCTGGGTAATTGGCAGCATCTTGCAGGCTCTTTCCATATTTGCGATCGGATTGGTCGCATTAACTCTGACAGGAGCTGCTGCGGGTTATGGTGTAATTGCATGTCTTGTGATCTTCAGTCTCTCACGCGGTTTAAATTCCGTCGCATCAAAAGATGTGTTGGGCAAAACCATCCCTAAAAACCAACGAGGTCAAGTCAACGGCTGGTCTTCAAGCGCTGCTGGCCTTGTTACACTACTTTTTGCTAGCCTTCTGGCACTAGCCTGGTTATGGGACGTAGAGCCGACGGAGCGCTTTTACAGTCTGAATTTAGGGTTAGCGGGCGCCATATGGCTTATTGCGGCATTAGTTTATGCACGAATTAATGAGTATGCCGGTGAGGTAGACGGTGGTCGAAATGGCGTCCTTGAGGCATTTAAACAACTCGCGTTACTTAAAACAGACCTGACCTTTCGTCGATTCGTTATCACGCGGACACTATTTTTATGTTCTGCGCTGAGTGCACCGTACTACGTTGTGCTGGCACAGCAATCTCTGGGTGGACAGCTCTGGGTTCTAGCTCTCTTTATGTTTGCGAGTGGCTTGGCCTCCTTTGTGTCAGGTCCTTTCTGGGGAAGAATGTCCGATCGCTCTAGCCGCAGTGTGATGGTCATCGGCGCAACGATGAGTGCGCTACTTGGCGTTGTTTTATTTGTTTACGATACGTGGGTCACCGCTAGCCAAAGCTTCCTATTCGTGATTCCTCTGCTCTACTTTTGTGTGTGCATTGCCCACGACGGAATACGAGTCGGACGAAAAACCTACTTAGTTGATATCGCGGAAGGTGACAAACGGACGAGCTATGTAGCCGTGAGTAACACAGTGGTTGGGATAATGCTGCTTCTAATGAGTTCTCTTGGTGTTATGTCGAACTTCTTGAGCCTTTCAGCTGTGGTGTTAGTGTTCTCTTTTATTACTTTTGCTGGCGTGGTAATGGCCAAACAACTGCCAGATATTAGTGACTAGTTCTATACAAAAAAAGCTGCGCTCAAAGCGCAGCTTTTATGGTAAACACACATTAAAAGGCTAGAGTTTTACCGCCAATTTAACACCTTGACGAATCGCACGCACAGCATCAAGTTCACCCGCATGGTCAGCTCCGCCAATGATATGAATCTTCTCTCCAAGTTCAGACCATTTATCTTCAAATGGACGAACAGACTCTTGCCCCGCACAAATGACGACTTTGTCCGCGTTCAATAACTGTTCTTTTCCATCTACATGAATGTGCAAACCTTGATCATCAATTTTATCGTAAGACACGCCACCGACTAAATGTACGCCCCGTTTTTCAAGGGTACGTTTATGGATCCAACCTGTCGTTTTACCCGGACCTTTACCTACGCGGCCTTTACGACGCTGAAGCACCCAGACTTCTTTATCGCTGACCGCATCAGGGTAAGGGTATAAACCACCCGGTTGAGACATCTCTTTGTCGATTCCCCATTCATGCAACCAGTCATCCAACGTTTGTCCAACTGGCTCTGTGAGCATGGTCGCGACATCTACGCCAATACCACCTGCACCAACGATAGCCACTTTCTCACCGACTGGCGTTTTGTCTCGAATGAGTGTTTGATAGTCGACGACTTTTTCTGGGTTCTCAATTCCATCAATATTGACTTTACGTGGCTCGACACCCGACGCCATCACGATCTCATCGTATTCTGTTAGTAGGTCATAGTTCGCTTCCGTCGATAAGTGCAGATTCACGCCTGTTTCATCAATACGGTTAGCGAAATATCGTATCGTCTCTCGAAACTCTTCCTTACCAGGGATCTGCATCGCAAGACGGAACTGACCACCGATGCGGTCGCTCTTTTCGAACAAATCAACCTTATGGCCACGTTCAGCCAGTGTAGTCGCACAAGCCAAGCCCGCCGGACCTGCTCCGACAACGGCAATGTTTTTCTTCTTAAAGGCTGGTTCAACAACGATTTCGGTTTCATAGCACGCAAGTGGATTCACTAAGCAACTGGCGCGCTTACCTTTAAACACGTTATCTAGACACGCCTGATTACAACCAATACACGTATTGATAAGCTGCGCTTTTTCCTGTTCGGCTTTAGCAACAAAGTAAGGATCAGCCAAGAATGGGCGCGCCATCGAAACCATATCGGCATGCCCAGAAGATAGAATACGTTCTGCTTCGTCTGGCGTATTTATTCGGTTACAAGTGATGATAGGAACCGAAACGTGAGGCTTAACTTTTTCCGTAACCCACGTAAACGCACCGCGTGGTACTTGAGTCGCAATGGTAGGAACTCGAGCCTCGTGCCAACCGATACCCGTATTGATAATCGTGACGCCAGCCTCTTCAAGCGCTTTCGCCAATTCGATAACGTCTTCAAATGTGCTGCCCTGCTCGACAAGATCCAGCATAGAGAGACGGAAAATGATGATGAACTTGTCACCCACCGCCTTACGAACCGCTTTGACAATTTCTAGCGGAAAACGCATACGTTTTTTGTAACTGCCACCCCATTCGTCGTAACGCATGTTCGTGCGCTTACATAAGAATTGGTTTATCAGGTAACCTTCCGAGCCCATTAACTCGACGCCATCATAACCAGCAAGCTGGGCTAACTCAGCGCTATTTGCAAAGGCATCAATGGTTTTCTTTATCTGGCGGTCGCTCATTTCACTCGGAGCAAACTTTGCAATTGGCGCTTTAATGCCAGACGCACTTTGCGAGAATGGATGCATGGCATAACGCCCAGCATGGAGAATTTGTAGGGCAATTTTGCCACCGTGCTTGTGCACCGCTTCTGTCACAACTTTGTGGGCCTTGGCATGCTTTGGCTTGCTGAACTCAGCACTCAATGGGTGCAAACGACCGCGTAAGTTAGGAGAAAAACCTCCGGTAACAATCAGTCCAACACCGCCTTTCACGCGTTCTTCATAGAAAGCGGCGAGCTTCTGTAATCCTTCTTTGTGCTCTTCTAAGCCCGTGTGCATTGATCCCATCAGGACTCGGTTTCGTAATTGTGTAAAACCGAGATCCAGTGGCTTTAATAGGTTTGGGTACATGGCAGACATCACTTAACATCCATTGTTATTATCATGGTCTGACCAGATTAAGCCCGCTCAACCAAAAAATCAAACAAGCGTTTACATTTTTGTAACACCGATCAATCTCGCGTGAAAATATGCCAATTGTTGAGTGGTCGTGATAAGCTAAAAAAATGTTATCTTTTGAGATCTTAGAGATAAGAACCCATACTTTGTTAGACTCGGCGTAACTATCTCGTTATGGAGACAAGATGAAAAAACTCTTCAAATTTATTGGTTTGATATTTAAAGGGATATGGAAGAGCATCACCTTTATCAGACTCGCACTGGCAAACCTGATCTTCTTGCTGATGATTGCCGTTTTCTACTTTGCTTTTACTTATACCGGAGACGGTCAACCCGTCGTCGAAAAAGAGTCGGCATTGGTGATGAACCTTTCAGGTCCGATTGTCGAACAAAGACGCTATGTAAATCCAATGGACTCTTTTGCTGGTTCCCTTTTGGGCAATGAGTTACCGAAAGAAAACGTCCTTTTCGATATCGTTGATACTATTCGCTACGCGAAAGACGATCCTAAAGTGTCTGGATTAGTGCTAGCACTGCGAGACATGCCAGAAACAAATCTCACGAAATTACGTTACATCGCGAAAGCGTTGAACGAATTTAAAGCGTCAGGTAAACCCGTTTACGCCGTAGGTGATTTTTACAACCAAAGCCAATATTACTTGGCAAGTTACGCTGATAAAGTTTACCTGGCACCTGATGGCGGCGTATTGATTAAAGGTTACAGTGCCTATTCAATGTACTACAAAACGTTATTGGAAAAGCTCGATGTTTCTACTCATGTTTTTCGCGTAGGTACTTATAAATCCGCTATCGAACCTTTTATTCGTGATGACATGTCCGATGCCGCGAAAGAGTCTGCAACACGCTGGGTTACTCAGTTGTGGAGTGCTTTTGTTGATGACGTAACCACAAACAGAAATATTGATGCGAAAGTGCTTAACCCAACCATGGATGAGCTGATTGACGAAATGAAGTCAGTGGATGGTGATCTTGCTCAGCTCGCGGTTAAACTAGGCTTGGTTGATGAACTCGCGACACGCCAAGACATTCGCACTCTATTTGCAAAGCAGTTTGGTAGTGACGGCAAAGACAGCTACAACGCGATTGGTTACTACGACTACCTTGCAACGATTCGCCCTGATTACACACTACCTCAGCACGATATCGCCGTTGTTCTAGCCAGTGGCGCGATTATGGATGGTCAACAACCTCGTGGTACTGTCGGAGGTGACACCGTCGCAAGCTTGTTGCGTCAAGCACGCAATGATGAAAAGGTGAAAGCGGTCGTGTTGCGAGTAGATAGCCCTGGGGGTAGTGCCTTTGCCTCTGAAGTGATTCGCAACGAAGTAGAAGCACTGAAACAAGCAGGCAAGCCAGTTGTTGTATCCATGTCGAGTTTAGCCGCTTCTGGTGGTTATTGGATTTCAATGAGCGCAGACAAGATCGTTGCTCAGCCAACAACACTGACGGGTTCCATTGGTATTTTTAGTGTCATCACCACGTTTGAAAAAGGCTTTAGCAAGTTAGGCATTAATACTGATGGCGTTGGCACATCGCCGTTCTCTGGTGACGGTATTACCACTGGCCTTTCTGACGGCGCGTCTCAAGTATTCCAATTAGGTATCGAGCACGGTTATAAGCGCTTTATTTCTTTGGTTGGCGAGAATCGCGATATGTCTCTAGAGGAAGTCGACAACGTCGCTCAAGGTCGAGTTTGGACTGGACAAGACGCCCTATCCTTTGGTCTTGTTGACCAAATGGGTGACTTTGATGATGCCGTAGAACTAGCGGCGAAACTGGCGAATGTGACTGATTACGGCATTTACTGGGTAGAAGAACCGCTTTCTCCTACTGAACTATTTTTACAAGAGTTCATGAAACAGGTGAAAGTCTCTCTAGGTATTGATGCAACCAGCTTGCTACCAAAAAGTCTTCAACCCGTAGCTCAACAGTTCGAACAAGACGCAAGCTTGCTACAAAGCTTTAACGATCCTAAAGGTCAATACGCATTTTGTTTGAACTGCCAAGTGCAGTAGCTTTTTCATTAATATTACAAAGGGTATCTCTACTTGAGGTGCCCTTTTTATTACGCTCAACATCTCCTCAGATGACTTTCTGATGCTGTGCGCATAGCCTCGCATCTCAAGGTTATTTAGGTATATAATCCCCGCCTCTGTTCCCCTACATGAAAGAAAAAACGATGACTAGAAAACACATCTACATCGCTTACACCGGTGGCACCATCGGAATGCAAAAATCGGATCACGGCTATGTGCCTGTTGCTGGCTTTATGGAAAAGCAACTAACAAGCATGCCAGAGTTTCACCGTCCTGAAATGCCGGATTACACTATCCACGAATACGACCCTCTGATTGACTCATCAGATATGACGCCTGCCGACTGGCAGCAGATTGCGGATGATATTCGTGACAACTATGACAAATACGATGGTTTCGTCATCCTACATGGTACTGACACCATGGCATATACAGCATCTGCATTGTCTTTCATGCTTGAAAATCTTGGCAAGCCAGTGATTGTTACAGGTTCACAGATCCCTCTTGCGGAGCTGCGTTCTGACGGTCAAGCAAACCTATTGAATGCTCTGCATATTGCCGCAAACTACCCGATCAACGAAGTTACTTTGTTCTTCAATAATCAGTTGATGCGTGGTAACCGCAGCACAAAATCTCATGCGGACGGTTTTAATGCCTTTACTTCACCAAACCTTCCTCCACTACTGGAAGCTGGGATCAATATTCAAGTAAGCAACAGCGTAACCGTTGGTGCACAACCAGAAGGTGAGTTTAAGGTTCACAACATCACGCCACAACCAATCGGTGTGATCACCATGTATCCTGGTATATCACATGAAGTTATTCGTAATACGCTTCGTCAGCCTGTAAATGCTATGATTCTTCTGACTTTTGGTGTCGGCAACGCGCCTCAAAACCCTGAGCTACTGGGCCACCTAAAAGAAGCCTCTGAGCGCGGCGTTATTGTCGTGAACCTAACTCAATGTTTGGCAGGCAAAGTGAATATGGGCGGCTACGCCACGGGTTGTGCACTGGCAGACTCTGGAGTTATCAGCGGCTTTGACATGACGCCAGAAGCGGCACTAGCAAAACTGCATTACCTTCTAAGCCAAAACCTTTCTTACGAAGAAGTGAAAGAGAGAATGCAGCAAGTACTGCGTGGTGAGATGAGCCTATAAATTCAAGCTTACTACGATCTAAAAAGCCCAATAGAGATTGGGCTTTTTTCTTTTAAAGTCAAAGTAGTAAACGACACTCTGTAAAATCAAAGGTTACACTTAATCAATGTTCGGATTGACACGAACAATGTCGCTCTCTTCTCCGCTAAATTGTTTTTTAAGTTCTTGCTTCGATTTAAAGCTGATTTCACCACCTGCCGCAACCGTCATATGCTGCGCATCAGTATTATGTTTTGATTGATACAACATCACAGCTTGCATACACGAATCTCGCTGCTCTTTAGAAAGTGTTGTACCCTCTGGCCATCTTCCCGTTTCTACTGCATAGACTAAGCGATCATAAACTTCTGGAGTCATCGCTTGTAATAGTTGTTCTGCGTCCATAATGTACCTTCTTATTACATTCTATTTACAGAACATAACGGGTTAAGAAACTGAGTCAAGAATACGAAAATGAATTGGTGTAACGGATCACAAGCAAAACCATGAAAAGAACACACTGGTTACTTCTCAGCCTCACAAGTCTCGCACTAACGGGCTGTTTCGAAGGTAACGTGACAACCGAAGAGTTGTGCCAAAAAACACCAGAGCTGCGCTGCGAACAGCTCAATATGGATGACGGGCAATGTCGAGTTCCCAGAACAAACTTAGTATGGCATCGGTTTGAGCAACTGAAATATCCATCAGAAGCCAATCAAATTATCGAATACGGTCTGGTCGCTGAATATAGGAAATGCTTAGAACTCGCCTCTCAGATCACACCTATTGCTCAAAGTGCTCTCAAGAGACAGCGTTTTAACGCTTTGGTACACAGTATTGATGAGCTAGAACGCATCGTAAACGAGTTAAAAGGCTCAGAAGACCCCGCTACTTTGTATTTTTTGTGGTCTCAAACGGGTGACATCCAAGCTCGTCGCGCATTTTTACAAATGGAAGGCTCACCCAAGTTAAATACTGCTGAGATGCAATATGCATTAGCTACTTTCTATACTAATCGAGATGCTAAGAAAACGTTGATACTGCTGAATAAAGCGTTGTCTTTATCGGATGAAGACAACCTTAATCCGATCATTCTCAAATCAATGGCAAGCATTCATCAAGGGCTTGGAGAAAAAAAGCGCGCGTATCTGTGGGCAATGGTTGCAAAAAGATTCGACGTCCCGCTTGCTGATGAAAAGCAGCTCAAGCGTATGTTTAATTTTAGTCATGCAGAGCATTATCAGCAGCTAGATGAATTAGCTGAATCGGTGGCAAAAGCCATAGAGAGAGGGAACTACTCTCCAGCAATGATACCCAAAGAGATATAAACGAAAAAACTCCCGCAATTGGCGGGAGTTTTTCGTTGGGTCAAACTACACTCTGTTTTCTACTTACAACAAATCGTATTGAAAGGATAAAACACTATCGAGCACAATTTTGTCGTTATTGTTCTGATTTGTTGAAAATTAACGACACCGAATTAACACAAAAACGCTCACCCGTGGTCTGTGGGCCATCTTCAAAAACGTGCCCTAGATGGCTATCACATGCGGCACAACGAATCTCTGTACGTACCATTCCGTGACTCAGATCTTCTAAATAGCGCACCGCTTGATCATTGATGGGCGCATCAAAACTTGGCCAACCACAGCCAGAGTCATACTTGTTATCAGAGACAAAGAGAGGGGCATGGCAACAGGTACAAGCATAAACACCCGTCTCTTTATTATGCAGTAGTTTACCGCTGAAAGGCGGTTCTGTACCTTGCTCTCGGCAGACACGAAACTCTTCTTCAGAAAGTTGCTCACGCCACTGCTCATCTGACTTCGCCACTTTTTTCCCGTTTTGTTCCACGACTTTCTGCTCCTTCTTTACTGTTTTTGGTATTGACTTTTTTAGCAAAAAACTTGCTTCTCTTAACAGTTGTAGCACATACTTTCTCACCAGGACACCATGCGTAATTAATTTGATAAGAGCACTTATCTCACCAGTTATATTACGCCAACTGGACTACAGAAGAATCAGTTAAAAGTTTAAAAAACGAACATTTGCGAAGAATTGTTAAAAAAAGCGTCGCTTTTTTTTGACTTTAAACAAGTTAAGTCCGATTATCACTTGCAGATGTTTACTGGATTCTGTAATTTTACTACCAGTTATCTTTAATCAGAAATTAAGTTGTGGAGCAACTATAATGACTATCAAAGTAGGTATTAACGGTTTTGGCCGTATCGGTCGTTTCGTATTCCGTGCAGCGCAAGAGCGTGCTGACATCGAAGTTGTAGGTATCAACGACCTTATCGACGTAGATTACATGGCATACATGCTTAAGTACGACTCAACTCACGGCCGTTTCAACGGTACTGTTGAAGTTGAAGGCGGTAACCTAATCGTTAACGGTAAAACTGTACGTGTTACTGCAGAGCGCAACCCAGCGGACCTTAAGTGGGACGAAATCGGTGTTGACGTTGTTGCAGAAGCAACTGGTCTTTTCCTAACTGACGAGACTGCACGTAAGCACATCGAAGCTGGCGCGAAGAAAGTTGTTCTAACTGGTCCTTCAAAAGACGCTACTCCAATGTTCGTAATGGGCGTTAACCACGCGACTTACGCTGGTCAAGACATCGTTTCTAACGCTTCTTGTACTACTAACTGTCTAGCGCCTATCGCTAAAGTTCTTAACGACAAGTTCGGTATCGAATCTGGTCTTATGACTACAGTTCACGCTACTACAGCAACTCAAAAAACTGTAGACGGTCCTTCTGCTAAAGACTGGCGCGGTGGTCGTGGTGCTTCTCAAAACATCATCCCATCTTCAACTGGTGCTGCTAAAGCTGTAGGCGTTGTTCTTCCAGAACTAAACGGCAAACTAACTGGTATGGCTTTCCGCGTACCAACAGCTAACGTTTCTGTAGTTGACCTAACAGTTAACCTAAAAGAAGGTGCATCTTACGAAGCTATCTGTGCAGCAATGAAAGAAGCTTCTGAAGGCGAGCTAAAAGGTGTTCTAGGTTACACTGAAGATGCAGTAGTATCTCAAGACTTCATCGGTGAAGTTCAAACTTCTGTATTCGATGCTAAAGCTGGTATCGCTCTAACTGATAACTTCGTTAAAGTTGTATCTTGGTACGACAACGAAATCGGTTACTCAAACAAAGTTCTAGACCTAATCGCTCACATCTCTAAGTAATTAGATAGTTAGCAATTAGCGAATAACTTCGTTAAAGAAAAGGCGGCTCTAGAGTCGCCTTTTTTGTATCTGGAATTTGAGAGAATACCTCGGCGCTGTTGCATTGTATTTGCGACGGATGTCGAAACCCTATTTTCCCCAATGATAGGAAACAGCACATGGATTTAAAAACTCTCCCAGCTCTAACCGTGTTATCTGATAACGTTACTGTCGTTGAAATTGATCAGGTCAAAGTAGTACGTGTTATTCATGAGAAAGCGACAGCAGGCATCTCCTTACATGGTGGTCACGTTGTTTCGTTCACTCCTGCTGGTCATGAAGATTTGATTTGGATGAGCGAGAAGGCGATTTTCGACGGGAAAAAAGCCCTGCGAGGCGGCATTCCCGTTTGCTGGCCATGGTTTGGGCGTATTGCAGCACCGGCTCATGGTTTCGCACGTACTGCTGAATGGGAGCTGGTTGAACATCGCGAGAACGATAACGGCGTGATTGTTGAACTTGCTCTGTTCCCGACAGAAGAAATCCACGATATTTGGCCACATATGTTTGACGCTCGTTTGGTGGTTGAAGTTGGCGATGAGCTAAAAGTGACACTCAAAGTCATGAACATCGATGACGAAGCTTGGACCTTCTCTGGCGCGTTACATACTTACCTAAACGTTGGAGACATTAAGCAAGCACAAACGACAGGCATGGGTGCCGAGTACATTGATAGCTTGAAAGCTGATGCGGTATGCCAAGGTGGTGATGTTCTGCAACTCACAGACACCATTGATCGCGTTTACACGCAACCAGAAGCGAAAATTTTGGTAAAAGATCCGGAACTGAATCGTACATTAAGCGTGGAAAACCATGGTCATAACTCCGCGGTACTTTGGAACCCTTGGGCAGAAGGTGCACAAGGTATGGCTGATATGGCTGACGATGGTTACCAAACCATGCTGTGTGTTGAATCTACTGTTCACGCTCCAAGTATCGAGCAAGGTAAAACGCTCCAGCCAGGTGAGACTCATGAACTTGTCACTGTAATTTCAGTGCAGTAGTTGTAACCAGCTCAAAGGTCGGGGATACCCGGCCTTTTTTGTAATAAAAGCCTCACTTAGATGGTCCTCTCTCAACTAACTTATTGGTTATCAGTCACTTTTGACTATTTCATTAATAAATATCAAAAAATTCGATCATATAAACCGATAGCATGCCGATACAAAACTCATAAATAATAAAAATATCAGGAATTGATCTATGTTAGAGAGATACCGAAATCAAAGTGTCGGATTCCAGTTAAAGCTGGTTATCACTTTGTGTCTATTCATTGCTTTCAGCAGTATTGCTGCGCTTGTTTACCGTAACGCTTCCGATGTTCTATTGGAAAGCACCCTTAAAGAGCACCAATCTAAAGTAGAGTCGATGGCTAAAACCATTGCTGGCCAATTCGATGCTTATCTGCATACCGCTAAAGTGCTCGAGTCCACTTTTCGTAATGGTTACCTTGCCGGTGTTTATGTCGAAAACTATACCGTTGATTTCATGGGTCATGAAATACCAAACATCACTCAATACAGTGAAAGCTTAATTAACGACACAAAGCTGGTCGATAGCTTCACACGTGATACCGGTGCTATCGCGACTTTATTCGCGCCTTTGGGAGATGACTTTATCCGTGTATCTACCTCACTAAAAGATCCTCAAGGTCAAAGAGCAGTGGGAACCACACTAGGTCTCGACCACCCAGGTTATCAGCAACTAAAAGCTGGTCAGCCATATTACGCTCAAATAAAGTTGTACGGCGAACGCTACATTACCTATTACTCTCCAATTAAAGATGCAACAGGAAAAGTTGCAGGGTTATCGTTTATTGGTTTACCCGTAGATCAAGCAACACAAACGCTATTCGATGCGCTAGAAGAGATTAAATGGGGCGACACTGGCTATACCATCATTGTCGACAACGACGACAACAATCTTGGTAAGTACCTACTCCATCCGACTAAAAGTGCAACCGACCCTTCAATCACAGAAGTTCGTGACTACGAGGGTAATAAGCCTTTCCATAAAATTTTTGAACAAAAGAGCGGATTAATTCTCTACCCTTACCAATTCGGCTCAACAGTCGGCGAAAAGTACTTAGTGTTTACCGAAGTACCAGGCTGGAACTGGAAACTACTGGGTGGTACGTTCATCAAAGAAGTGACCAAAGGCAGTGATACACTACTCAAACTTATCGCCATCATTTCTTCGGTAGCGGCAATCATTACTTTTGTTGTACTGACACTTTTCTTGAATCGCAGCTTACAACCTCTGGCCGTTCTAAACTCCTATATGACTCGCTTGGCGGGCGGCGAGGTCAGCTTGAACGTCCCATCGTCTCGTAAGGCATCAAAAAATGAAATTACGAACCTGAATACGGGTGTCGCCAGTATGGCAAGTCAACTCAATGAACTTGTTGGTAAGATCCGTTCCACAAGCGACTTAGTAGAGAGCAACTCCACCAGCGTTGCCAATGATGCCCATAGCAATTTAACCCAAGCTGACCGCCAACAAGAAGAAGTAGAACAAGTGGTAACAGCAATCGAAGAGATGGCCTCTTCTGCTCAATCGGTTGCCCAACAAGTCGAAAGTATTGCGGAAAACGTACGCTCAGCGAATACCGATAGTCAATCTGGTCTCGCGATTGTAGAAGGCGTATGTATCGATGTTGCTCAACTCAACGATCAGTTAGATCAATCAGCAGCGGCTATCGAGCAAGTCAATCGCGATAGTGAGAGTATTCAAACCGTCACGAAAATGATTGATGAGATTGCAGAGCAAACCAACCTACTTGCGTTGAATGCAGCCATTGAAGCCGCACGAGCAGGTGAGCAAGGTCGTGGCTTCGCAGTTGTAGCAGATGAAGTGCGCACACTTGCGCACCGTACACAAAGCTCAGTTCAGGATGTAGTTGAAATTATTGAGAAGCTAAAAGGCTCTACTCATAATGCAGTTAATATGATGACTGACAGCCAACGCAGTGCCAATCAGGTCTTGGACAAAGCACAAGACGCAGGTACAGCATTAGAGGCCATCGCAGTACAAGTCCAGTCGATAGCGTCTCAAGCCGACGCCATTGCTGCGACCTCAGAAGAGCAAGCGCAAGTATCCCAAGAAATTGCTGCAAATGCCCATTCTATCAGTGAGCTAAACCGAGAAAGCCGCAACACCAGCGCGAAAACCTCGCAAAGTGCCATTGAACTGCAACAACAAGCTCGGAACTTGAAAGAGCAAGTCGACTTCTTCCACTAATAGTGAATATGAGCCGATTCCATCGGCTCTTTTTGTTTCACTTGAGACCACGCTTTTTGATAGAATTTGCCGCCCTACTTTCTGTTCGAGATCGTCATGAACTATCAATGCCCTTTATGCCACCAAGCTCTAGCGTTAAATGAAAAAACGTTTAAGTGCGAAAACAATCATCAGTTTGACTTAGCAAAAGAAGGCTACGTTAACTTGATGCCAGCGCACCACAAACGTTCTAAAGATCCTGGTGACAATAAAGAGATGATGCAAGCTCGTCGTCGATTCCTTGAGGGGAATTACTACAACCCAATGCGCCAAGAGGTTGCGCAGCTGTGTGCGAAATACACAGAGGGAACCGATCATCAATTATTAGATATTGGTTGCGGCGAGGGTTACTACACGGATCAAGTGCAGAAAACGATACAAACGCAAACGGACGATGCGACGATATATGGATTGGACATTTCAAAAGTTGCGATTCGTTATGCGGCGAAGCGCTACACACAGTGCCACTTTAGCGTCGCTTCTAGCCATCGGCTTCCTTTCGCGAATGAATCCTTAGATGCTATTTTGCGCATTTATGCCCCTTGCAAAGCAGAAGAGCTTCAGCGCGTTGTAAAAGAGAACGGTGTGGTCATCACGGTGACACCTGCAAGCCGTCACTTATACCAACTACGTGAACGCATTTATCAAGATGTTCGTCTTCACAGTGAAGAGCCAGAACACATTGAAGGATATGAATTAGAGCATCAACAACATCTTAACTATGTTATGAATTTGAAGGACGGGGCCGCATTCGATTTATTGCAAATGACGCCATTCGCATGGAAAGCAACCGATGCACTTCGTGAAGAGTTGAAGTCCGCTACACTCTATCAGTGTGAGGCTGATTTTATGCTGCGCGTATATCGCAAAAAGTCCACTCAGTAATAATAGTGGCAACCAACAAACGCAAATAGTTATCATTTATATTGATTCATTGCTCAGCCTCCATTAATATCATCCGGACATTTTTGGAGGCTTTTCAATGCGCTTTTCTATTTTAAGCTTGCTCTTTGCTGGCTTACTTACTGGTTGTTCTTCTGTTCCATCAACCAACTCTCACCCTACCTCTGCGGAAGTCACTACTTTTTACGACTACCAACTTTACACTCCTTCTGGTGAGCACATCGCTCTAAGCGAACTACCAAAAGAGCTGCGACAAGCAGATGTTATTCTTATTGGTGAATGGCACACACATGCCGGCGTTCATCGCTTTCAAACCGATATGCTCAAACAACTTTCATCTTATGACCGCCCACTCGCGTTATCAATGGAACAATTTACCCGCGACAAACAACCTGTTGTTGACGCTTACCTGCGTGGGGAAATCGGTGAACAGTACTTGATGAAACAAGCCAATGCTTGGCCCAATTATGAGAGCGACTATCGCCCTCTCGTTGAGTTTGCTAAGCAGAAAAATCTCCCGGTGATTGCAGCGAATGCACCAAAGGGCATTGTCCGATGTATTGGTCGTCAGGGGATAGACTACGTTAACAAGCTCGATGATGAGCAGCGAACGTTTATTGCAGAATCCATCAACACGGCCAGTAGTCCATACAAAGAGAAGTTTATGGCATCCATGCATCATGGGAAGCCAGAACAAACCGAGAAACAGTTTGCAGCTCAAGTAACTTGGGATGAAACCATGGCAGAGTCTATTGTTAACTACCTAAACGCCAAACCAGGTGCTCAGGTTGTTCATGTCGCGGGTAAGTTTCATACCGAGCAAGGATTAGGTACGGCTGCATCCATCTTAAGCCGCAACCCGAGCTTAAAAGTGGTTGTAATTAGCCCAACAGATAATGTGCTTGCTGATCATACTGATTATCAGTTAGAGGTTCTTGCACCACCAGTACGGTATGTACAAGATGCTCACCGCATGGCGGCATATCAACACCTCACTAAGCGCAATAGCGATCTTCAATGTAAGTAGCTGGTCTTCAATTTAAGTTACTGCCTTTTAGTTGCGCTATAGCATCACACTGCTCCGAGTTCATAGAGTGACAACGGTCTGCTTCCTGCTGGTCTATTTTTTGCTAATGATCACGAATAGAAACCAGAATCGGCAAAAGCAGACCTGTTTTTATCCAAATAGCTTCAGAAATAGACTTTGCCGCCGATAGTAATATAACTGCTTTTTACCCGCACTCAGTGACCGAGTGTCGATGTTCCAAGGAGTATTCGATGAATCCAGTAGGAAGCACTTCTGTTAATAGCTATGCCAAACAATCTGTCGCCTCTAAGCAAACAAGTATTGCACAAGAGGAAGGCAACGCTTCGCCGCTAAAAGTCGAACACAATAAGGTGACACTGTCTACGGAGGGCAAAGCGCTCCTTGCCGCTCTGCAGCAAATCGAGCACGACAGTAAGAAAGTAGAAGCAGAAGATAAATCTGTTGGTGAAAAAGTGGAGTCCTTTACACATGGCGCACTTGGCATGGATCACCCTGACAAAATCGAGGAAGAAGAAGACGGCTCATACTCTGCGGGTCAATACCTTTCTGCGGCCCTCACTGTCGGTGGCATCATATTAGCGTTGGTCTAATAATCGTTACGACAATAAATCCTATTTGAATAAATCACTAACTGCAGCCCATAATTTGATACGTCAAAGAACGATATGTCGTAAACGTAGGTTATATACTCCTCAATTCGACCGCTCTTATGACCTTAGAACGCATACTCGTTTATTGCTCCCTAAACTAGGTTTCTTGTGAAGGCACTGAATGGATAACTTTAGTCCATGCTTTCAACTCCTAAGCGTAATCCAAGCCCACGTTTGTGGGCTTTCTTCTTTCTAAATTCACAAACGTTAGAGGTTGATTCACTTTTTCTACAAACCCAAGCAAAGACGACAATTTAGTTAAACTTTTATTACCGACACAAAATCGTCATAAATCATTGTTTTAATGCCAGCGCTTTCAATGAACAAGGAAAATATAATGAAGCGCTTAGTATCTCCAATCGTTACCGCAGTGGCAGCATCAACCCTCTCTTTTAATGCACTCTCGGCCGAAATCAAAAACGTTATTTTGATGATCGGCGATGGCATGGGGCCTCAACAAGTTGGTCTACTAGAGACTTACGCCAAACACGCACCTAACTCGATTTACAAAGGCGAAACTACCGCTTTGTATAAACTCGCTCAAGAAGGTGTGATTGGATCATCACTGACCAATCCAGAAGACGCGATTGTCGTCGACTCTGCGTGCTCCGCAACGATGCTAGCAACAGGAATACCTACCGCTTCTGAAGTCATTGGCATTGATAGCCAAGGCAACCACGTTGAAACCATTTTGGAAAAAGCCAAAAGCAAAGGTAAGGCTACGGGTCTCGTCTCTGATACACGTATGACTCATGCAACGCCAGCCGCATTTGCCGCTCATCAACCACACCGTTCTCTAGAAAACAGTATTGCGGCGGACATGCTAGAAACTGGCGTAGACGTGATGATGTCTGGCGGACTTCGTCATTGGATTCCAAAGTCGACAAACGACAAGGGAGAGACATACGAGCAACTTGAAAAGCTCACTGAAGGTAATGTCTACCTAAAGTCGAAACGTAAAGATGAGCGCAACTTACTTACTGAGGCGCAAGACCAAGGTTACAACCTGGCTTTCAGCCGCGATATGCTCACACAAGCTAAAGGTGACAAATTACTTGGACTTTTTGCTTACTCGGGCATGAACGATGGTATTGCCTACAGTCAAAGCAAAAACGATCCAAAACGTACGCAGCCATCGCTGGAAGAAATGACCACCAAAGCAATCGACATCCTTTCAAAAGACAAAGACGGCTTTTTCTTAATGGTTGAAGGCGGTCAAATTGACTGGGCTGGCCACAGTAACGATGCGGGTACGATGCTGCATGAAATGATCAAATTCGACGAAGCGGTAGACTCGGTTTATGAGTGGGCAAAAGGCCGTGATGACACACTGATCATTGTTACCGCTGACCACGAGACCGGTTCTTTCGGCTTTAGTTACTCATCAGCAAACTTGCCTAAACCGCAAAAACGCGACGGCGAAGCATTCAAAAATCAAGATTACGCGCCAAACTTCAACTTTGGTCAGTTCGAGATCCTTGATGGTTTATACAACCAAAAGAAAAGTTACTACGGCATGATCAGCGAATTCCAAGCGCTTGATAAGAAAGCTCAAACACCAGAGAAGTTTGCGGAAATCGTGAACGCAAATAGCGATTTTTCGATTACACCAGAGCAAGCAGAACGCGTATTAGCAAGTAAACCAAATCCATACCGACTCGCTGGACACAAATACTTAAGCGAAGAGAACGTTCCTACAATCAATGACTTTGATGCGTTCTTTCCTTACAACGACCGTGGCAACTTGCTAGCGCGTGAGCATGCAACAAAGCAAAACACAGTATGGGGAACGGGTACTCATACGCATACCCCAGTCAACGTATTTGCTTGGGGGCCGGCAGAAACTATCCTTCCGGTATCAAAAATCATGCACCACTCTCAGTTAGGCGAGTACTTAAAGCAACAAATCAAATAATCGGCTTGCACTTACTTCACGACTCGTGATGTTCAAACGCTCTCGTAAGGGAGCGTTTTTTTATGCATGAAAATAGTTGACGTTTTAAACAATAAACCTCAATAATTATAGGTCTTTGATTATATGAATGAAGAAAATGTGCGAAATATTTGCTAAGCAGCCCCAAGACAACTATCAGTTCATCACCCGCTCTATCCGTATTGATGGTCACGCCACAAGTGTAAAACTTGAAGCAAGCTTTTGGACAATTCTTGAGGAAATTGCTAACGCTCAAAACATGACTGTTCCTAAGTTTATTAGTACGGTCTATCAAGAAGCGCTCGAATACAATGGTGAAGTAAACAACTTTGCCTCCCTACTCCGCTGCGCCTGTCTCACTTACGCTCGCCAACCTAAAGAGACGATTCGTCAAGCACTGACACAACTAAACACTTAACAATCAACCGCTGACCAGCCTACCAATAACCTTCATAAGCTATGCAACAGAGTTGTAAGCCATTGAGCATGTTCTAATTTGTCGTACTAGAGTACTACCCAAGCTCCTTTTGAACTAGCTAACCTATGCGGACTATCAAGGAGTACCCATGACAAAAATGATTCACACCATGATCCGAGTCAGCGATCTGGACCGTTCTCTACAATTTTACCGCGACATACTAGAGCTAGAAATCAAAGACCAATACATCTTTGATGGTTTTTCTCTGACCTATCTAGCCAACGAAGAAACTGGCTTTGAATTAGAGTTGACACACAATCACGATCAAACTGAGCCTTACACTCACGGCTCAGGCTACGGTCACCTTGCTGTCAGCGTAGAGGACATCGAACAAACTCACAAACGCATTAAATCTCTCGGTATTGAAGCGGGTGACATCAAAGCTTTTGATCACCAACAAAAGCATTTGGCAACGTTCTTTTTTGTGACTGATCCTGATGGTTACAAAATTGAGTTCTTACAACGCCAAGGGCGTTACCTATAACAAAAAGAGTAAACATCATGATTCACTTGACTGCTACCTTTCACGCACAACCGGGAAAAGAACAGGAACTGAAAGCAGTGCTCACCCGGGCACTTGAACCCACTCGCAATGAAGAAGGTTGTGTTCGTTATCAATTATTCCAAGATAAAGACAATGCGTGCCACTTCGTTTTTCAAGAGCAATTTAAAGACCAACAAGCGTTCGATCTTCATGGTGAAACAGAACACTTTGCTCTTTTGATTAGCCAAATCGACAACTTGCTAGAATACGAACCGAAATTGGTGTTCTTTAACGAACTGTAAAAACACCGCTTAATGCAAATAAAAAGGCACTCTTTCTAGAGTGCCTTTTCGTACTGTTTTGGCTGTGATTACGCGTCTTGTTTCTCTACCATGTGCAAATGCACATCTTGTTGTGGGAAAGGAATCGAAATGCCTTCTCGGTCAAAGCGCAGTTTCACTTCTTTTGTCACATCCCAATACACGTCCCAATAATCATCAGTTTTTACCCAAGGACGAACAATAAAGTCTACAGATGATGTGTTTAACGTATGCACTTTGATCATCGGCTCGGGTGTACGAAGTACTGCAGGGTGAGAAGTAATGATATCAGACAGCACTGACTCGGCTTTCAGCAAGTCATCCGCATAGCCAATGCCAAACACCATATCCACACGGCGAATGCGCTCGTGTGTGACGTTCTTAATGACATCTCCCCAAATTTTACTGTTAGGTACAATAATAATTTGGTTATCAAACGTACGGATTGTGGTGTTCACCAAACTCATATGGCTTACCTTACCATCCACGCCACCAGCATACACAAAGTCACCAACATCAAATGGGCGGTAAATAAGCAACATCATACCCGCCGCGAAGTTGGACAAGGTGTCTTGCAAAGCGAAGCCGATAATCACACCAGCAATACCAAAACCGGTTAGGATCGGTGCTAGGTTCAATCCGAGCTGAGATAGGCCCACCATGATACCAATCACCCACACGAACTTGCCGGACATTGAGATAAAGAAATCCTGCATCAAGTGTGAGAGTTTTAAGTTTTTCGATGAAACCGCCTTGCTGACCACTTTGCGCGTTAACTTCGCGAGCCCACGAGCGATCAATAAAATCAACGCAAATACAAACAACTGGAAAATGTGCTGCGGCGCATTTTCGGCAAACCAGTCTAGTGCCGAGTTGGACCAATGGCTCAGTATTGACCACACTACTTTGGTATTCAGCAAGTCATGGGTGATATTCCCTGTCACTTCGAAAATTTGGCGTTTGTATTCGGACGTTTCTAAACCGACTTTATCGCCAATCGAAATTAAATTGCGTAGGCTTTCCGTCGCAATATTCAGTCTTTGTTTAGTAATAAGCTGACTTAGCTGCAGTGACGCTTTTTCCGATTCAGGGCTTGACGAAAGTTGAGAGCCGATGATTTCACTTTGCTGGCTCAAGTACTCAATTGAGGCAGACAGCAAACGCATACGTTTATCAACTTTATCCTTTAGTTCCGCTTCTGCGCGCTCATTTTGAGCCCCTAACTCTTTCAGCCAAGCAAGGTTTTGCCAACTTGAATCGAAGCTGACATCGAGGTAATGCTGTAACTCTCGGTAATCATTAACAAGAGCAAGTTTCTCTTCATCCTTGGCTTTATTTAAATCTTCAACGACTTTCTTTATTTTTTCCGACAGATAGTTCGTGGCGTCCTCAGAGTATTTTTCCTGCTTTTTAACCAAGGAGATCAATTTGTCGTGAGGGATAGTTTCACGTTCAATCGCTGATGCTAACTGACTTCTTAACTCTTCATTTTTTTGGAATAGCTGTAGTTGAAGCGCGTCGCGCTCATCACCACTCGCTTGCGAGAGACCTTGGGATAAATCCACAATTTCTCGATTCAAGTTATCAATAGAAGTTTCGGCAGCAGAGGGCTCTGGCGTATCCTGAATATCTTTCGCATTGATGACCATAGGGGCCATCATACCGAGGATGAGCGCGAATAATGCCACCCAAGATGTCAGGCGTATTTTCTGGGGGAAATGAAACGTCATGTTTACCTCTTAGGGAACAGTTCTGATCAAAACGACCAAGAATAGAAGTGTAAAGCCTTGAAATTATATACCTAAGTTTACAACACTAAATAATAAACTGAGCAGCATTTCGTTAGTTGGGCGTCAAAGTTGAGAAACCCAATAACAAACAAGCCTTTCATTATTAGGTGAAAGGCTTGTTTACATTTAACTACGGGCGATTGGGGTGATTCAGAATGTGGTCTTCCCAATCCACCACATCAATCTCGTATACCACTTTATTGCGGACACTTTCGCCCGCCGCGTGCATCGCAGATTTCGAGCCCGTAATCAACGGATGCCATTCTGGTAAAGGTTGCTTTTCAGCCAACAGGCGGTAAGCGCACGTATGCGGCAGCCAAGTAAAATCGTCGATGTCTTCGCGCGTCAGCTTGGTGCACTCTTCACCCGAAGTAAAACGATTTGGGTAATCCTTACAAGAACACGTTTTGCTATTTAGCCAGCTACAGGCCACATTGGTGTAATAGATTTCATCGGTATCTTCGTCCATTAGCTTATGCAGGCAACATTTACCACAACCATCACAGAGAGATTCCCATTCCTCTTCTGTCATCTGCTCTAACGATTTACTTTGCCAAAATGGAGTGCTCATACTTCAGGTCTCACCAAGGGAATTAGGGGCCGATTTATACTCTTCTCGCCGCAAAAGTTCAAGTTTTGAGAAGATCTCGAATCATTCACACATAACAGTAGAGATATTCAACTACTTTCGCTTTACTGTTCTATCCTTAAACGAGTTTCCATTACTCAATTGATCAAGAAGGCATTAAGGAGTTTTCATGGGTATTATTTCTTGGATTATTTTGGGCTTAATCGCCGGTGCACTCGCAAAATGGCTCATGCCAGGAAAAGATGGGGGTGGCTGGATTGCGACAATGCTACTCGGTATTGCTGGGGCGTTTGTCGGCGGCTTTCTTGGCGGTATTCTGGGTTTCGGCGGGGCAACTGGCGTAAATATCGGTAGCATAATCACCGCAACGCTAGGCGCATTTATTCTGCTGTTTGTTTACAACCGCTTCTTGAGATGATCACAACGGTTTAGAAGCCAAAAGGAGCACTCTATTGAGTGCTCCTTTTTATTTTTTTCTTAGGCGACTCTTCCAATCCACGTCAAAATGACCATAATTGCCCCTCAATTTTTAAGAGGTTTACATTATGGATTGTCGACTAGGATGCGGAGCTTGCTGTATTGCGCCAAGTATCTCTTCACCGATACCTGGAATGCCCAAGGGCAAACCAGCAGGTGTTCGTTGCGTACAACTCAACGATGATAATTTGTGTAAGCTGTTTGGTAAGCCTGAGCGCCCTAACGTTTGTCACGATTTTAAACCGTGTCCGGTTGTGTGTGGCAAAACCAACCAAGAAGCGCTCGACAACATCACTGAGCTAGAGCAACTTACTTAATCTATTCAGAGCCCCCGTTTAGTCGTTACCAAGCTCTCGTAAGTACAAGTAGATGGTATCGCGCGAAATGCCAAGATGGTTTGCAACCATTAAAACAGCATCTTTGTATTTAAAAATGCCTAAGCCGTGCAGTCGCGTCACCAGTTCACGGTTACGTTTAGAAGGCGCAATGGCTTCATTTTCCCACACTTCTGTTTGCACGGTTTCTATCGTACTGATGATGGTTTCATCGATATTACGCGCAAACGTTTCTGGTGATCGAGCGCCACCAACACAACACTCGGTGTGTTGCTGAGGCAGCATTGCCTTTAAAAATGCCTGCATCGGTGCATCCATATCCACGTTGATACACAGCAAACCAATCGGTTTGTTTTTTGGATTTCTGACAATGGTCGTAATGGAGTGCAAGGTCTTTCCGTTCGACGTTTTCGTCAAGTACGAATCAGAAACGTCCTTGCCCTCTCTTAACTTCATTCTCGCTAAGTTGGTAATTGGGGCACCTTCACTGCGTTCCGTCACGTGCCCATTTGCGATTTTGATGATTTCCGGCGCTTCGGCATCTAAGCTGTGGAGAACCACTTCAGTGTGTTCACCATACATACGTGCAATGCCATCCACGACGTTTTTCATAGAGTTCAAAATATCGAGATCACTCTTGGTGAGTTTCTTTAGTAGCAATGTTACTTCCCTTAGCAAAAACTGGAGGTTAGGCCGACATAATATCGATAATAGATTTGTCAGTATACGGCATACCGAAACGAACCATTGAGCCAACATTTCTTATCGTTTGCTCAACTTCTTCGCCTACTATACCTTGATTCTTAACACTGTGGTTACCCATCGCCATCAAATATGAGCGCACCGCCGTTGTCGATGAAGTACACACTTTCATCGCACAAGAGGACTTCGCACCATCGCACACCATACCTGAACTGTCGCTGATGACGTTTTGAATGGCGTAGCATGATTGCTCGAATGTACCACCAGCTAAATACACCAGCGCCATAGAAGCTGCCGCACTGGTAACAGTGTTGCCACAAAATGCGGATAACGGTGGGTAATAAGATTTGATGTAAATAGCCCCTAAATGACTCATGATCAACGCGCGAGCCAGCTGTTCTTCGTCGTTTTGAAATGCTTCTGCGGCAACTACAACTGGCATTGTAGCGGCAATACCTTGGTTCCCACTGCCGAAATTGCTCATGGCTGGCAACGTCGCCCCTCCCATGCGAGCATCAGACGCCGCTGATGTCATCATCTGTATACGACTCATTAAGTCATTGCCCAATAAGCCTTGCTCGATGTTGCCTTTTAGCGTGCGTCCAATTTCTAGGCCGTAACCTCGGTCGATACCCTCTTGAGCCAGCAAGGTATTAAGCTCTGCAGCTTGGAGAATAAATTTGATCTCTTCAAAAGGCGCTTGAGTGGCAAACTCATAGATTTGTTTGATCGAAATATCCACACCTTCACAAACGGAAGCGGTTGCAACGCGTTGCTGTGGTGGAGCATCAAAAATCACGTCGCCATTGCGCGTGATCTGGATAATGTTGGTGTGACCGCCACTGATCGTAACCGAAACAACATCGTCACCAGAAGTGAGCGTTACGCTGCAATAAATGAATTCTTGCGTATCCATGCGCGCTACAGTTACCCGCTCTTCATCTATCAATTGTTGCGCAGCAGCGACATCCTGCTCATTAATCCGAGCCAACACTTCCAGTTCTGCTGTTGGGTCACCGGCTAATGCACCAACTGAGGCGGCAATTTTGAGGCCTATCTTGCCCGTTCCGGGTACGAAAACACCCATCGAGTTTTTAAATAGGTTGTCTGAAACACGCACCTCTATCGCATCAATATCGGATGTGCCTAACTCTTTTCTAGCAACTGCTGCCGCGTACGCAGCAGCAATGGGTTCTGTACATCCTAATGCAGGTTTCACAACTTGCTTAATGATTTGGATATATTGTGTCCATTGCTGGTTCATGCTCTGTTCTCCGTATTACTTTTTATGAGCAATCGCTTCGACTTCAATTAACACGCCAAGAGGCAAATCTTTCACTGCGAAGCAACTGCGTGCCGGACAATCTTGTTGGAAAAACTCTGCGTAGACCTTGTTAAACTCGGCAAAGTCATTAATATTCGATAGGTAACACGTTGTTTTTAAAACAGTATCGATACTGCCACCACCAGCCTCTAAAACGTGCTTCAAGTTAGTAAGAGATTGATGACTTTGTGCACTGATGCCGCCTTCAACTACTTTTCCTGTTGCCTTATCAACGGGTAATTGGCCAGAAGTAAAAATCAAATCACCATAGCTAGTGCCATGTGAATAAGGTCCGATAGCAGCAGGCGCGTGTTCAGATGAAATCAATTTTTTCATTTTTAAATCCTCACATAAATTTTATTTTTTATTAAGAAGTTTCTAATTCAACTTCCGTATTAGCGTTATTTTTTCAATTAAATATGAATCAAACAACTAGATCAGATCACAAAACTCGTTAAAAACTCCAATTTATTTGAACTTCTTCGCCAAGATCTCAAATTTATCTGAATTTTCCACAAAAAAATTGGTGATATGCATTTTCTCAATTAAATTTGAGAAAATTCATACTAACAAGAGAAACAATAAAATGAGCGTGACAGCACCTACACAAACCTTACCTATCGGTAAAGAGCCACCGCACGTAAAAGCAGGCATGGCCCTAGACGAGTGGAAAGCCGCGATCAAGTTTGATAGCACAGACTGGGGATGGGTGATCATGAGTATCGGCATGGCAATCGGTGCCGGTATTGTCTTTTTACCAGTAAAAGTAGGCGTATTGGGCCTTTGGGTATTCTTGGCCTCTGCCGTGATCGGCTACCCAGCGATGTACTTGTTCCAACGCCTTTTCATCAACACTCTCTCAAGTTCACCAAAGTGCCAAGATTACGCTGGCGTCATTTCTGGTTACCTTGGTAACAAATGGGGGGCGTTATTAGGTGTGCTCTACTTCATCATGTTGGTGATTTGGGTCTTTGTTTACTCAACAGCTATCAACAATGACTCGGCATCTTTCCTACATAGTTTTGGCATCACGGAAGGTTTATTGTCTGAAAACCCGCTATATGGTCTGGCTTTAGTGTGCGCGCTGGTCGCTATTGCATCTCGTGGTGAAAAGATTTTATTTAAGGTCAGTACTGGTCTTGTACTGATTAAACTTTGTACCGTTGCATTACTTGGCGTCATGATGATCGAGAAATGGGATGTAGCGAATGTCGGTGCAATTCCAGAAACAGGCGCTGGTTTGAAAGATGCAATTGAGCTACTGCCGTTTACTCTAACGTCTATTCTCTTCATTCAAAGCTTGAGCCCAATGGTGATCTCATACCGCTCAAAAGAAAAATCGATTGAGGTTGCTCGCTTTAAAGCCATGCGCGCAATGAAAATTGCTTTCGGTATCTTGTTTGTGACCGTCTTCTTCTACGCGATTTCCTTTACGCTTGCGATGTCACATGAACAAGCGGTTAAAGCAGCAGAAGAGAACATCTCTGCTCTTGCGATGGTTGCGCAAGGTATGGACGGCACGACGCTAAAACTAATGAGTTTGATGCTGAATATTTTCTCAGTAATGACTGCGTTTTTTGGCGTGTACTTAGGTTTCCGCGATTCTTGCCAAGGTCTAGCGATGCTGGCTCTAAAAAAGGTCATGCCTGAAGATAAGATCAATAAAGACTTAGTCACCAAGGGAATCATTCTCTTTGCGATTCTCATGGCGTGGGGTGCAATTGTATTGAATCTACCAGTTCTGAGCTTCACATCAGTATGTAGCCCTATCTTTGGTTTGATTGGCTGTTTGATTCCAGCTTACCTTGTCTACCAAGTGCCTTCTTTACACAAGTACAAAGGCGCGTCGCTTTACTTGATTATTGCGACTGGTATTTTGTTGTGCGTATCACCTTTCGTCGCATTTAGCTAAAACCTACTTTGCCTTGGCTGTTACTCAGGTAGTGATGGCCAAGGCAAACTTAAAATTCAACCTCTCCTCTCCTTGCTTTTCTCTCATCCTTGAGAACTCTTGCCACATACCGTCCTATTTGCAGTCTTTACGAGACCTCCCTCACACTTTATTGACAATTCTCGACTATGTTCAGCGGGTCATTTAAGTAGAAATTAGGAAATAACATGAACAAGTATTTGGCAGAGGCTTTTGGTACGTTCTGGCTAGTATTAGGCGGCTGCGGTAGCGCAGTGTTGGCTGCAGGTTTCCCAGACGTGGGTATTGGTCTGCTAGGCGTTGCTCTGGCCTTTGGTTTAACCGTTTTAACCATGGCATTTGCAATCGGTCATATTTCAGGTTGCCACTTGAACCCGGCAGTGACGGTTGGTCTTTGGGCTGGCGGTCGTTTTGAGACAAAAGACGTTGCGCCTTACATCATCGCACAAGTGCTCGGTGGGCTTATCGCTGGTGGCATTCTTTATGTCATCGCGACAGGACAAGCTGGATTCGATGTTGTGGGTTCTGGCTTTGCCGCCAACGGTTATGGTGAACACTCGCCGGGTCAGTACTCCATGCTTGCTGCGCTAGTTTCTGAAGTCGTGATGACGATGATGTTCCTTATCGTGATCATGGGGGCGACAGACAAACGTGCACCTCAAGGTTTTGCACCTATAGCGATTGGTTTGTGTCTGACTCTTATTCACCTGATCAGCATTCCTGTGACAAACACCTCAGTAAACCCGGCTCGTAGTACAGCAGTCGCAATGTATGTGGGTGACTGGGCAGTTTCTCAATTATGGCTGTTCTGGATTGCGCCTATTTTGGGTGGTGTACTTGGTGCAGTCATCTACAAAAACCTTCTTGGTAAAGAATCGAACGATTAATCGTTCCCAACTCACAAGGTCAAAAAAGCCGCTGAATTCAGCGGCTTTTGTCTTTTACCTAATCCCCTAACTGCGAATAAGGATAAATAGGATATGGTGCGACTAGTGCACCACCTGTATATATTGCAGCAGGCAGCATCCCAGAGAAACTATAAGCTTGAAACAAGTGGTTATACATTGTCCCTCCTTCTAACCAAAATCCAGTTATCTGGTCATATCCATGGAAGCCAAACAATCTCGAAACATCAGAGTTAAAGTAATCATGAACTTTAGATACTTTGTTAACGAAACGTCCTATGAGCCCATTCTCATTGTAAAGATGTGCGCCAGAAGCCTCTCGCGCCATACCTCCTTCCGTGAACAAAGTTTGCGTCGGTTTCTCGTTCCACATAGGCTTGCTACCACGAGTACCGTCAGTCAATAGCTCACCATCAACATTGTTCTTACAGACTGAGCCTGAGTTAGCAACTTCACAAGACCTAATCTTATAGCGATCTGTAACATTTTTCATGTACTCAAAGCTAAGCACAACAACTTGTGATAATGCGGCAAATTTTGCACCTTTTTCACATGAACCACCCGCGATCTCACCTGTAGCACAACCACCAGCTGCTGCGACACTTACTTTCGTGGCTGCATGTGCAAATCCTCTCGTTGGCTTAAAGCTATTGTAACCTCCGATAGCGCCTGTAATTGCACCAATCGCAGCCCCTTTGCCAACTCCGTTCCAGCTTTCACTAATGATCCCACCGGTTACAGCCCCACCAGTGGCGCCACCAAGTGCACCGGCAGCAATGGCATTAGTAAGAGACCCTGCAGAGAAGAAACTTGCACCAGCATCGGCTAGCAACACACTGTACGTACCACCACTGGCGACAGTGACGACGATCCCCACAACGATACCGACGATTTCTCTCGAGTAACGAGAGGTGAACTCTCGTACGTCGTTCCATTGACGTTTAAGTTCTTTTTTAATTCTCTTAAAGAAATGGCCAGAAGGATCGTTGTATTTAAGAGGATTATTGAGAACGTAGCTGTATCGATTGAATGATTGACTATTATCAGGAGCTTGTATGTAAACGTCAGCGCTGATAAATCGTGCTAATGTTGCATCATATAAACGACCGTTCATATGGATTAAGTCAACTTCATTAAGCATCTCATGCCCTGTAAATGCACGATTCAACAATACAGGTTGAGGCAACAACACATTGTCAGCTTTCCAAGTAAACGCTCTCTCTTTGCCCCAAGGGTCATATAGCTTACGGTCAACAATATTCCCCCACATATCACTTACCATATCAACCGATTTAAGCGCATCTGTATGGCTATAACGAATTTGGCGATCTACAGATGCATAGCTTCCTTGTCCATCAGTCTTCAATGAGTTCACATTTATAGCGACCAGACCATTCCCAGCATAAATGTACTGAGTTTGTTGAATGTCCCCGGATGCTAGCTCTTTTAACTCGTAGGACTTACCGAGGTACCAAGTTCTGCTTCCATCGCTACTACGCTTGCTGACTCGCTGATTCGACTCATCATATTTAAAGTCAACCCAGCCTTGTTCTTGCTGAATACGTGAAGGCTTGTTGAAGCCTGTCCATTCAATTGTTCTCCCTCCGCCAGATAGCATATTTCCGTTTTCATCGTAGCGATATGTATTATCCCCAGCTTGAGTTACCGCATGCTTGTGTAACGGATCTGCGTAGATATAATGACCAACGTCAGACTTATATTTGATATTGCCATTCGCAGCATAAGACATGGAATACTTTTTGTTAAATAACGGATTCTCAGCATGTGCTGCACCAATACCAGACAAATGGTAGTCTGTTAGTCGGTCTTGATCGTCGTAGTAGAAATTTTCTTGTATATCATTAACAAGATCTCGGCGACTCTGCACATTATCCATTCTGTCGTAGGTGTAATGAACGCCACGCAGCAGCTTGGAACCTTGCCTAGTGTATATATTGAGTAGTTGACCATTACTCTCATGATAATCGAAACTATTAACTAAGCCATTTCCTAAAACCTCTGATGTAATTCGACCTTCGGCGTCCATATCGTTGAGCTTCCAGTACGAAATCCGTCCATCAGCTGGGTTATCATCTTTGAGGGAACGTAGTGCATCTGACTCATTTTCAGATTCCACAGCTAGGTTATTGTACTTCTGTGAAACAAGCTTGACTTGCTTAACTAATTTTACTAGTTGTTCTGCAGCTAAAAGATAGCTATTTACACGTAATTCCGTTGTATCTTGCACATATTCAAGCCTATCTACTTCTTTTGAGAGTGAATTGAGTTCATCAAACATTTGACGCATTCTTTGATCATATAGCGGATCGTCCCTTTCCAAATCAAATGTCGCTAAACTT
Organism: Vibrio antiquarius; assembly: GCF_000024825.1. Taxonomy (NCBI): domain Bacteria; kingdom Pseudomonadati; phylum Pseudomonadota; class Gammaproteobacteria; order Vibrionales; family Vibrionaceae; genus Vibrio; species Vibrio antiquarius. The sequence goes on along the minus strand of NC_013456.1, from coordinate 1,425,370 downwards.
ATACTTCCGCCATCAGAATAGTTGCCGTAGTACGCAGTTTGGTTTTGATTGATCAAACCTGCTTCAAAAGCAGCCCATTCATCAAGGCTTACCTCTCTTAGTAAGTTACCTTCAATCTTAAGATGGAAGTTAGGTTGCTGAACTACAGGTATCAAACCATTTCCAGAGACCACCACTGTCCTTGGGGAAACTTTGAAATAACGCTCGCCATATTCATTTGTGTACATATGTAATGGTCTAGTATGTAGCTCCGCCCTCATTTGGCGCGCAAATGCCTCATTTTCAGCCACTCCGTCAAATGAGATAAGCTGATCTTTAAGCTTCTGATACTCTTCCTTGCGTCGCTTGTAGAAGAATTGCTGCTCTTGTAAATCTTTTACTTTAACTAAATAATCTTTCGCTTTATTTAGGGCTTCATTGATTAGAGGCTCAATCACGTTGCGATATTCAGCTGCAGTGTAATTAACTTGAGCTTGAGAAATATCTCCCCAGACTTCCGTATTAATACCCGTTAAAGCATCTCGGGTGTAGTTTAGAGTAAACTTGTTAGGTCTATGTTCTCGAATTAGTTGCCCGTTAGAGTCATACTCTAAATCTCGTGCGAATGTGTGCTCTGGAGTAATCGTCTCTTCGCGTCTCAGTAAACCCAGACCGTTGTAGAAGTAGTTCTTAACCAGTTCTCCATCTACAGTTGCTTTTAGTAGCCCTCCTAACCAGACGCGTCCATCCACTTTGTCGTAAAACCATGCCTTTGTGGTGATGTGTGTTACTTCTTTCTCACTTTGCTTAACTTTGGATTCTACTTTCTCAGCGACTTTGCGACCTAAGTTGTCGTAAGCGAAATGAGTACTTTGACCTTTAGCATCAGTTTGATTAACGAGTTGACCAAAACCGTCATATTCATAAGTCCACAAACCTAGATCTGGATCATCTACTAAAGATTTATTGCCTTGAATATTGTACTCGGTACGAACTGTTTCTCCTTCTGACGCAATAGCAGATTTCAACATTCCATTGGCATAGAAGTCGTAGATAACTTTGCCACCATTCGGCTCCTGTTTCTCAATCTCCCAACCTAATACGTTGGTAAAAGTTTTAGAAACTCGACCTTTGGCGTCCGTTTTGGTTACTGTGAAAGGACCGTAAGAATAAGAAATCCAGCTGTCTTCTTTACCTGCAGGACCAGGTTCTTTTATCGAAATGACTCTTCCTAATTTGTCGTACTGAGTGACAATATACTGAGGAATATCACCTTGGTAATAAGGTTTTGAAGCAGAGACTAAATTGCCAAATGCATCATAGCCAGAATCAACGAAAACCCACTTACCGTTTACCGATAAAGAGGCTCTTCTCACTTCTCTTTCTAAAAAGTCAAAAAAGCTGATCTTCTTGCCTGAGTTTTTCGATTGATTGATAACACAGTAACTCGCATTGTTAACATTGAATAAGCAACGACTGTCTCCCGCAGGAAAGCGACTGATCTCAGATTTTACAGAAGTGTTTACAACAGACACCTCGGCTTCTCTACCAAAACCATCGAGTTTTGTCGAAGTAGAAAGACCGTTTTCATCAACTTTTACAATTAGCCCTGACAATAGATCAACAGTTTGAGACGAGACGTGTCCAGCAGGGTTTGTCACCTCGGTTACAACACTATTCCCTACGTAGGAATGTTTAAAGGAAGTAGAGCGAGTTTCTAATCTCCCCCCGTTAGTCGCAGTAACGCTTTCTTTAGTAACAATACCGTTTCCATCTCGCTCTTTGATGGTAACCATGGAATATGGCGTATTTGGTAGCGTCGTGTGCTCACGCAACAAACCGGTTTCATTGTCATATTTAAAAGTAGCCTCTTGAGAGATCCTGCTACCATCGCTGTGAATGTAAGTTGTTTTAGTCGAATCGAGCAACCCGATTAACCAAGAATCTACCTTATTTACATACGCGTTTTGGGTAATTTCAACAAACGTGTCACTATAACCGGTGACCGGATTAAGTCCGGTTGTTGTCGTTGTAATTTTACCAACATTCAGAAATGTATCGACATCACTCTGCTCTACGGTAACTGTACTAAGAAGTTCACCACTTTCAGAGTATTGGTAGTCCTTTCGTTCTGAGGTATAAAATGCAAAGGTGTTACCGACTGTTGGAGTTTCAACCCATTCGACGATTTCATCGTATTCTGTAGCTGTGATCGCCTTCACGAATCGAGCTTGACCAGATAATGCAGATAGCTCGCGATTCAAATCATCCGATACTGGCGTCATGAGCCACACTGGTATTTGATCTTCTAGTACCGTTGTTCGCTCCTCAACCAAAGAAAACTCTGTGGCAGGAATCATGATTGGCATCAGTGTTGAACCGCCAACAGGAACAAATTTGTCAGCGCTTGCTGCGTATTTTTGATCTTTGTATTCGATAAGCTTATAACCCTTTAAATGCTTATCTGCTGCAGAAGACAGCTGTTGGAAACTTTTAACGATTTGCGTAGCACTGAACTCTTTTTTTAGCGTCTTAAATTCAAATTCAGATTCGGAACTTTTACTAAGCTCTCTAAAGTTCCAAAAGTCATCCGATCTACAATCACCGCAACCATTTAACCACTTTTGTCCATTCGCAAAATAGTCGGTTTGCTTTTTCAATGTGCCTGAGTAAGGAAATTCTGTATTAAATTGAAACTCTTGGTTGAGAGTGTTTTTTTCATTAACAAAGCTTCGCTGTCGAATCCATTCGAAACCATTGTGTTTTAGACCATCTTTAGAGCGCTTTGCAGGACCATATTGGAATAAGTAGTTATTTTTTCCATGTCCGTTGTCGGTCTCAAGACGATAAGCTACAGGGAAAGAGCCTGGTAAGTTAAAAAGACCAGAATCATCAGACTTAAAAGAGTCAGAAGGCGTGTGATTACCGTATGGGCCAAACCATACTGAAGAAATATGTCCTAGACCATTTGTCACTTTTTCAAGCAATAATGGAGAATGGTTGCTCTGAGCAGTGGTTTGACATTCTAGACGGTTAGATCTCTTCTTACAGAGCTCAAACTTACCATCTTGGTTCAAATCAATGAATGAGTTAAAACCAGTCCCCCAATTATCAACATCAAATTCATATTGGTACTTATAAGCGTTGACACATTGGACCTTGTTACCGACGCCACGGCAGAAATCTATAACACCATCCTGATCCAAATCGAGCCACCAACGTTTATCTACGCTCCCGAGCTCGCCTGTCCAATCATCACTTTTAACAAACTCTATATCGTCTTCGAATTTATGCAACGAACCAAGAGAGCCAAGAGAACAAGTTAGATTAACTGTTTTGCTAGCATCGTTATCCGTCATGCGACAAAAGTCGATGGCATTATCGCCATTCACATCCACCCACCAACGGGAATCTGGCTGACCTACAGAACTAATTGGAAAACTAATATTTTTTTGAACTAGATATTTACCCGAAAAAGACGTGCACTTAATCGTTTGCCCTTCGACAGAACAAAGTTCACTACCACCATCGCCATTTATATCGGTCCAATAAGTGTCTTTAATTTGCCCCCATTCTATGCCACGAACGTGTACTGAATCAGACCACTCGCCATCTTCTTTGGGTTCACTGCATAAAAGTTCATCACCTATACGACGACAGTACTCTGGTACGCCATTACCATCCATGTCCCTCCACCAACGGAAGTCCTTCATCCCGGAGTTCAACACAATCCAAGAAAGTTGTGTCGTTGTATTATTTGAATGAAAAGCATCACAAAGTAATTTGCCATCATCTATACGACAAAACTCTGTTTTACTATCACCATTTATATCTAACCACCAATGGCTATGAGCGTCTCCCCACTGACTTATATTGTAGGTGCGAGCGACACTAGATTGAGACACATCCATGTGGCAAGTAAATCCATGGGCATCAGTCTTACAGAAGTCACCTACGCTATTCCCATCAATATCAACCCACCAACTTCTATTAGCATTTCCCCAATCACTAGGGATAGTGTTTTTCCCCCAATGACCTAAGTCAATATTAGCGATTTTCTCATCAAAGAATATCTGGCCTTTCATTGGGCTTTTATGTTCCTTCCAATCAAATTGAGTGGCAGGTAAACAATCATCCTTCGCATCGCAATATGTAATACTATCAATAAAGGAGGCACCAAGACCTTCGATTACCTCCTTATAACCCAGTCGGTAATAATTTTTTATTTTATTGTTTATACTTATATCAATTCTTGTCAGCTTTGATTCATACCTATGAACATTTCCGTCTATCTTATAATGTTTTGTAGGAATACCACTATTGATAGGAAGATAATTAAAGACAACACTGAAAGAATCGTAATGTATCGATGATATCTGGCCTAAATTATCATAGTTATAAGAGATACTCTCTGAACTTGGGTTGCTTTTATAGGAGCTCAACAACCAACTCTTCGAAAGGTTATTATAATGATATTCTTCAACAGCACCGCTTTTATCATGCTTAATGAAGTAACTTGATGCTGCATTTGAATCACCATTCAGAATAATTTTTGACTGGTTATCTACGTGTAAACGGTATTCAGAGCCATCTTTGCCAGTTACACCTTTTTCACCAATTAAACGCGTGCCATTTAAGCAAAAATTATCAGTAAAACTATAAGTCACTGAGCTTACTTGCCCTTCAATCGCTTGATGGTCACCACACCTTTTTATGGCAGACAGGCCGCTAAGCGAGAAGCCGCCCCCTAGTTCAGACCTTACGGGCCCAGAGCTTGAGTAGCTTAGCGCTAGATTAGGAGCTATACCCCCTTTCCCAGCTGGTAGTGTTATCGGTATTTGATAATATGCGACACCCTTGTCGATCGATAGCTCTCCGGGCAAAGTACCGATCGTTTGTGCTATTGCAGGAATAGACAACCCCGCAAAGATTACACCTAGCCAATTTTTCATTTAACTGCCTTTCAATTAGATAGTTCTGATATTTGATTTTCTAAATTAGTAATTCTTTTATTTATATTTTCGGACTGTTCTTCTGAATCACCTTCCAAAATCCGACTCTTTAACAGTTCAGTTCTCAGCATTTTTATAGAGTTATCATACTTTGAAAAGCTAGTTACATTCAAAGTATCCATCTTCTTATTTTCCTTTAGATTTTCATCATTATTCTTATATGAGAAGTTGAGCCTAAAAACGTAGCCAACAGTCGCAATAATTATGACCAACAAAAATGCACACAAGGATAACTTGGTTTTAACAGGCATGTATATGACACTAAATTGACAAAACCAGGCAATATAATAAAAAAAACCAAACTTCATATATCAAAAACAAAAATGCGTGATAGACATCACAAACAAATTAATATCTTAATATTTAAGTTTATTAATAATATTCAGTGAATATTATAGCTAAAATCTAATATCAACATGGCTAGAAAGATGAAAAAAAAACTAATTGGCATACTCACTATTCTATTATCGTTTAGCTCACTTGCTGAAACTAATGCTGGCTCAGGGCAGAAGTGGTATGGACCATTCACGATTGATAAGGTAGCTCGTTACTGGGATGGTGGACACAAGATGTCAGTTCATGTTAATGAAACACCAGAGACTCCCTGTGAAGTGTCGAATAGCGAGAAGAAGTTTACTTATCTACCAGATAGCCAACCGACCTCTATGGACTTATTCTCAGCTGTAGCAACTGCTCAAGCTCAAAACAAAAAGGTTATGCTTCTTATTGATAAAAGTTGTCATAATGTTTTGGGACTGAACGTTCATGGTGTAGAAATACTAAGCAACTAACTTACCCCAAACTCCCAAAATCAAAAAAGCCGCTGAATTCAGCGGCTATTTATTAAATTCTGTGTCGACCTAACAGCGAGTGTGACAACGTCGTGCCATCGACAAGCTCAAGTTCTCCACCGACAGGCACACCATGCGCGATGCGGCTGGCATCAACTTGGTGTTCTTTACATAGCTCTGCGATGTAATGTGCAGTGGCTTCTCCTTCAACCGTCGGGTTTGTTGCTAAAATCACTTCGGCTATATCACCGCGACGTAAGCGGTAATCAAGCACATCCAGTCCAATATCACTTGGACCAATACCGTCTAGTGGTGACAAATGTCCCATAAGAACAAAGTATCGACCAGAATACTGGCCCGTTGCTTCGACTGCAGCAATGTCTGCCGGGCTTTCTACCACACAAATTTGACCATTTTCTTGGCGTTTTGGGTTAGTACAAATATGACAGACTTCTTCTTCGGTGAAGGTTCGACACTCAGTACAATGACCGATTTCTGTCATTGCCTGGCTAAGCGCATCTGCAAGTTGCAAACCGCCTTTTCTATCGCGCTGTAACAAATGAAAGGCCATACGCTGCGCCGACTTGGGGCCAACCCCAGGTAGACAACGTAAGGCCTCCATCAATTGCTCCAGCATATGACTGGTACGCATTAAAAGTCCGCTTAATTAAATATCAGCAGATTAGAATGGCATTTTCATACCTGGTGGTAGTTGCATACCGCCAGTTACAGAAGCCATTTTCTCTTTTTGAGTTTCTTCAACACGACGAGCCGCATCGTTGAACGCCGCAGCGATCAAATCTTCAAGCATTTCTTTGTCGTCTTCCATCAAACTTTCATCGATGTCAACACGACGTACGCTGTGACTACCAGTGATAGTAACTTTAACTAGGCCAGCACCAGACTCGCCAGTTACTTCCATATTCGCGATTTCTTCTTGAAGCTTTTGCATGCGATCTTGCATTTGCTGGGCTTGCTTCATTAGGTTGCCCATACCGCCTTTACCAAACATGTTTATCTCTCTGGTTTAATGAGGTGTTGCATCAATTAATGGGGTTATACCTTTGGGTTTTCAACCCCATTCCATTATTAGATAGGGCGCACACTATCTTTATCAAGCTCTGCAGCAAAACGACGTTCAATAAATTGAACATTTGGATCGTTTTCTAAACTATTCAGAGCTTGCTGTAATTTCTCTTGATAGAGCCTATCTCTAAGTTCAAGTGGTGTTTCTCCACTCTCCCCTATTTCGATGCTCATGTGGCACTCTTCACCTAACACGGTATTAAGTGCTTTAAGCAATTCGGCTTGAGCTCTATCAGTATTCAAATGAGCTTGGCTGCTTCTCAATAGTAACGAAACGGTTGTTCCTTCCTTACTATAATGAGAGTTTAGCGCAAGTTGCTCTACCAGCTTAGGGATCTCCATTAAGCTGATTAGCTTCGCCCATTCATTATGTTCTAACGATTCATCGATGAGCTTTTGTGCCATTTCAGGCGTTTTCTCATGCTCAAGTGCCTGCTTGAGCTGCGTAGGTGTCAGTTTTGTATTCACTTTTGTCTCAACAGGCTTGCTTGGACGCCAGCGATACGCTTCCTCAACTTGTGGCTCCGTCGACTTCGGAGCTGAGTTTGGCGACACCTGCGCGGAATTGCCATGCAATTGCGCTACTCGGTCGATGACCGATTCTGGTTGTGCAGATGCCGCTTTAGGCTTTTTTGAGCCACCATTTTGAGGAGTGTTCTGTTGTAGGCCTTGACGCTGAGAACGTAATTGGTGACGTAAACCGCTTAGACCACCGCGCGCCGGTGTTGAAACGCTCTCTTGCACTTGTTGAGGTGGCGTTTCATGCTGCGGCGCTGGGTTTTCGCTCATCGGCGGCGCCATATCATACTGTGGCGGAACCGTCTCATATCCACTCGCGTGATACTCAGGTTGTGAATTGGATGAAGGTTGAGGCGCCACTTGTGGTGTGCTTTGCGCTGGACTCGGCTGCTGAGTTCGAGGAGCAACTACTGTCTGAGCTGGTGCAGTCTTTGGCTGACTGGCACTTTGAGCTGGGGCTGAAGCTGGTTCGCAGTTACTAGAAACAACATTTGCCCCACTGTTATTTGATGGGCGGAACGCCATCATACGCAGCACAATCATTTCCAAACCGACTCGCCCATTTGGCGAGAGAGTCAAATCTTCACGACCTTTCAATGCAATTTGATAGTAAAGCTGCACATCTTGCGGGCTTAGTGCTTTACTCAATAATTCGATCTTTTCTGCATCTGGCTGCGCTCGGTCTAGCGACGCTGGCAACGCTTGATACATCGCAATTCGATGAAGCTGTGTTGCGACTTGCTGCAACAAGCCATCCCACTCAACACCATTTGCTGCTAATTGCTGGATTTTATCCATGGCTTGTTGAGGTTGCTTGCTGCTGATTGACTCTAGTAAGTGAATCGCTTGGTCGGTATCAATCGTCCCCAACATGTGGCTGACAATATCAGTTTGCACCGCACCGTTACCTAAAGCAATTGCTTGATCGGTCAAGCTGAGAGCATCACGCATACTGCCATCTGCAGCATGTGAAATCATACCCAGTGCTTTTGGTTCTGCCGATACTTGCTCTTGACCCAAAATGTAGTCAAGTTGCTGATGAATATCATCAACGCTGATCGGTTTGAGATGGAACTGTAGACAACGCGACAATATAGTAACTGGCAGCTTTTGTGGATCGGTTGTCGCGAGTAAGAACTTCACATACTCTGGCGGCTCTTCCAGGGTTTTCAACAACGCATTGAAAGAGTGACGCGATAGCATGTGTACCTCATCGATGAGGTACACTTTAAAACGTCCACGAGCAGGTTTGTATTGAACGTTGTCTAACAGTTCGCGAGTGTCTTCAACTTTAGTACGTGATGCCGCATCGATTTCAAGAAGATCGACAAAGCGACCTTCATCAATTTCACGACAAGTATCGCACTTACCACAAGGTGTCGCGGTAATACCGGTTTCGCAGTTCAAGCCTTTGGCAAACAACCTACCGATACTCGTTTTACCCACACCACGAGTCCCGCTGAACAGATAAGCATGGTGTAAACGGTTTTGCGCCAGTGCGTTTTCCAACGCCGTCAGGACATGTTTTTGTCCGACAACTTGGTCAAACTGATTAGGACGCCATTTTCGCGCTAAAGCTAAATAACTCATTGAATGTATTAATGTCCTTCAAAATCGCAAATGCTGTATACGTTTAGACCTAGTGCTTCTAAACGTTTATCACCACCGATTTCTGGTAGGTTGATAACGAACGCAGCGTGCTCAACTTCACCGCCCAGTTGGCGAATCAGCTTAGTCGTCGCTTCAATAGTACCGCCCGTTGCCAATAAATCGTCGACAACCAGTACTTTGTCGCCTTCAACGATGGCATCTGTATGGATTTCTAGTGTATCAACGCCGTATTCAAGCTCATAAGATTGAGCAACAGTAGGACGTGGTAGCTTGCCTGGTTTACGTACTGGTACAAAACCAACACCTAGCTCAAGCGCTAAAGGCGCACCAAATAAAAAGCCACGAGCTTCCGTACCCACAACCTTGGTAAAGCCCATATCTTTGTAACGTTCAACAAGTAAGTTGATCGTCGCTTGGTATGCTTTTGCGTCTTCAAGAAGGCTCGTCACATCACGAAATAGAATGCCTGGCTTTGGGTAGTCTTGGATGCTTTTGATGCTAGATTTGATCAGTGAAATTGTTTCTGTAGTCATAATACCGATTTACTTAGATTGGCTCATCGCCCTCTCTAATCGCAGTATCACGAGGGCAACGAACAATAGGTTTTCACCACTATGTGCTTATTTTCGTAAGAGTCACAGGCGCTGAAAATACAAACGCCCACTCGAAGAGCGGGCACACTATTCTCTACAATCTTAGTGATTTTCTTCTCTGTCAGCAACCAACTCAATCACAGGCAGACGCATAAACCAGCCGAGTAAAACGATTAGCATCACTAAAAGACCAATTTTCACCCAAACAAGGGGAACAACAACGATTGAAACCATGAAACTAAGTGCAATAAAAATGGCGCCACGCTGTTTTACTTTTGAAGTAACAGCCCGGTGCTTATGCCAATTATCGAGAATCGGTCCAAACGTTTTGTGGTTATGTAGCCAATGATGAAATGCGGGGCTACCACGCATAAAACATGCACTAGCAAGTAGAATGAAAGGAGTGGTGGGTAAAAGCGGAAGGGCTATGCCGGCAATGCCGAGCACAATACAGAGTCCACCAACGGTATTGAAAAAGTAACGCTTAATACGAATGGTGAACTCCGGTACAAAATAGCTAGATTAAAAGCCTGCGTAACCATTCATTACACGAAGCCAGGTTAGCGTTGCAGGTAGTGTTGGAATTAAAAGTACTGCAATGAAACCTAAAAAGTAAAAAATATTATAAGGCTCTTTAAAATCTTTGTCTGCCATGATGTATCTTCTCACTAGTTGACTTTGCTTCTCCCAAGGCACAGCGTTAAATTATCGTTGCACAAATGGGTCATTATTGTTTTAGGCGTTGACTATACCTTAAACAGCTAAATCTAAACACCAGCAAAAAGTAAGGTTATTGTTCGGGCATTTGTTGTTTTTTGTGGTTCTAAAAAGACAATAAGCAGCGCCGAGACGCTGCTTATTGTGTTATGAAGTCAGAATTATACCAGTCTTGATTTCCGGGCAATATTTAAGCTAAAACTTGAAGAGCCTAAACAACCGATGGATAACTGACCAGCAACACCTAGCGGTAAATCTCGGGTTATGAAGTTTTTCATACTTCCTGCCCCTAAACAGTTACCTGCCGCGATATGTTGATTAGTATTTCCGTCAGACCAATGGCTATCTAAACCCGCAGGCAGGATAGAAACGGAGGACGAAGCCAGATCAGCGACACCAAATACAGCATTAACCGCACCAGCGCACTCTGAACACTCGATTCCTTTTTCAATGATCCCTACCATATCCTTCAGATCAGCACTGAAACTCTTCAAATTACGCAGGTAATCGTCAAACAAAGCCCTAACAAGCAATGTCGTCGCGACACCATCATTACTCTGGGAAGCAGAGTCAACGAGATAGAACGCAAATTGCCCGTTCATTAACCAACGATAATCAAACACCAGTGGCATAACGTCCGTCGATTGCAATAAACGGTATGAGCAGCGCCAATCACCTTGAGAAGCATCTTTCTCTGGCAATAGAGCATGCAGTAAATCTCTTGCAGCACTCGGGTTCTGCTGCAAATACTCTAGATGCCAGTGAAGCTCTTGCTCATCTGGGATTTCGCCACCGTCATCGACTCGGAACCACTGACTTGAAAAGTCTCGCTGTTCTGAGAAATGGCTATCGGTATCTTCGAGCGTATTGTCTATCGCCTGAGATAGGTGCTCATAATTACCTATCGGTTTAGGAAGAAAATCTTTAATACCAAATCGCAACGCTTTCGCGACATCGGACATTTCATCCGTGCCGGATACCACGATAAGCGGCAAGTATGGATATTCAAGACTGACTTCTTCGACGAATTCAATGCCATCTAATACCGGCATCGATAAATCACACAAGATAAGATCGGGTTGGCATTCCCTGAGTTGTTGAAGCGCCTCTAGGCCGTTTTCAGCTTCTACTACTTTAAAACCCTGACTTTCTAAATAAGCATTGGTTACTTTACGAAATATTGGATCATCATCCACCAACATAATTAGTTTTTGATTAACCACTTCCTGTGCCGAGACCATTGCCGTTTGACTGTGAGTCTTAAACATACCTTTACACCTCACAAAGCTAAGTCAAAAAACAGATTTATTATTAAGTCATTATTTTTGTTGTGTTTACATCCGGCGAAACGTTGCGCAGCAAGACTTGAGGCCGTTCCGCCTTGTTATAAAACGTAGCTTGAAAACGGCGTTTATACAAATATTACGGGGTATAACAGTATTTACTCAAACAGGGTTGCTGTGTTCAAATGATGCAACATGTTGACTTAAAGCAAGCTTTGATCACAAAGTTAATTATAAATTAGCCGTAATCGGTAATTTAATGTGTCTGGAAATATGAAATTAGATGACTTAAACCTGTTTCGACTGGTTGTCGAAAATGGGAGCTACACCGCAACTTCGCGAAAAACCATGATCCCGGTTGCGACCATCACCCGACGCATTCAAGCGCTAGAAGACTCTGTCAATCTTCGACTGTTGAACCGTCACGCTCGCAAACTCTCGCTTACAGAAGCCGGGGAACGTTTTTACCATGAGTGCTCTCCTTTGCTACAAAGGCTAACCACGGCAGCAGAGGAAATCACTGACGACTGCCGAGGAGCATCAGGCAAGATTAAGATATCGGCGCCTTATAACTTAACTAAGCGCATGATGATGCCGATGTTCAACAGCTTTATGAAGCAGTATCCGGACATCAATATCGAACTAACGACAGAAAATAATGCAGACAAGCTTGACCCTACTGAATGGGATGTCATTTTTCGAGTGGGGCCCCAACGTGATTCTAGCCTGATCGCACGCAAGATTGGCGAAGTGAAGGATATTCTTGTCGCAAGTCCTGACTACCTTGCCTCGAATCCAGCACCAAACCACGCAGAAGAGCTCTCTAACCATTCATTACTAAAAGGCTACCCTCTGATCAAGTGGACCTTAATTAATAGCAAAGGCGAGTCTGTCGTAAACGTTGATCGTGGTCGCTTTCAGGCGAATGCACTAAATGTAGTACGCAGTGCTTGTTCCGAAGGTTTAGGCATCACGCTAATGCCAGATGTCATGATCAAAGAATACATCGAAAGCGGCGATTTGGTACGCATACTGCCAGATTGGAGTGCAAACCCGCGCGACATTTATATGCTTTACAACCACAAAGATCACCTGCCAGAGAAAGTTCGTCTCTTTATCGACTTTGTGATCGCTTACAACATTCACTAATTCGATAGCGAATACAAAAAACCAGAGCCGGAGCTCTGGTTTTTTTACGCCTCAAGAAAACGCCTATTATGCGCCTTCGTTATGCAGCTCTAGGTTTGCTAAATCCTGTTGGATTTCAAGTTGTGTTTTCGCATCATCGTTACGAAGACCATCTAAGAAGTCTAGGTATTGTTGGTCAATATCACCCGTTACGTATTCGCCGTTAAACACGGATGTATCGAACTGAGTAATATCTTGGTTTCCAAGGCCGACAGCCTCAACTAAGTCTTCTAGACGTTGATAAATCAATGCATCAGCACCAATCTGCTTACAAATTGTATCGTTGTCGCGGCCATGAGCAATAAGCTCGGTAGCACTTGGCATATCAATGCCGTACACGTTCGGGAATCGAACTTCTGGTGCTGCTGATACCATGTACACTTTCTTCGCACCAGAATCACGTGCCATTTCGATGATTTGTTCTGACGTAGTACCACGAACGATAGAGTCATCCACCAGCAACACATTCTTATCTTTGAACTCCGAACGAATTGCATTCAACTTGCGACGTACAGATTTCTTACGTTGTTGCTGACCAGGCATGATAAACGTACGTCCCACGTAACGGTTTTTCACGAAGCCTTGGCGGTAAGGGATATCGATCGCTTGAGCGATTTGAAGTGCTATGTCGCACGACGTTTCAGGGATAGGAATAACGACATCAATATCAAGATTTGCGTAGTCTTCACGAATACGTTCGCCTAACTTTTTACCCATTTCAACGCGAGCGCTGTATACCGAAATTTTATCGATGAACGAGTCTGGACGAGCAAAGTACACGAACTCGAAAATACAAGGGTTCAGCTTAGGATTATCTGCACACTGCTTCGTGTACAGTTCACCATCAAACGTTGCGTAGATTGCCTCACCAGGTGCAACATCACGGACAAAATCAAAACCGACGGCATCCAATGCTACCGATTCAGACGCAACCATGTACTCCGCTCTGCCATTAACTTCACGCTTACCTAAACACAGCGGGCGAATACCGTGTGGGTCACGAAACGCAATCATACCATGACCAATGATCATGGCAGTCACAGCGTAAGCACCACGAATTGTGCGATGCACATTGGTGACTGCGCGGAATACGTCTTCTGTCGTGACATTTCCTTTTACTGAGTCAATTTCGTGTGCCAGTACATTTAGTAATACTTCGGAGTCTGAAGTGGTATTGATATGACGGCGATCTTTTTCAAACAGCTTTTGACGAACTTCGTTAGCGTTGGTCAAGTTGCCATTGTGGGCAAGTGTAATACCGAAAGGAGAGTTTACGTAGAAAGGTTGAGCTTCTGAAGCGCTTGAGCTGCCTGCTGTTGGGTAACGAACATGACCAATTCCGACCTCGCCTTGCAGGCGCTGCATATGTCTTGCTTCAAATACATCCTTGACTAAACCGTTCGCCTTGCGCAGACGAAAACGATTGCTTTCTATGGTACAAATACCAGCGGCATCTTGGCCACGATGCTGTAACACCGTTAACGCGTCATAAATAGACTGGTTTACAGGCGTTGTGCCCACGATTCCAACAATACCACACATGTCCTAATCCTCGATTTGCGACAGTAGCTGGCACTACTAGATAGTGCCAGACAGAAAACTTGATGTTGCTTGTAAATGCTCGAAGAATGGGGCGATGATACGGCTGAACTCAGGGATCAACTGTGAATCTTTCCACCAATCCGAGCTTGGGAATGCAGTAAACGCATCCATAAAAAACAGCACCGCAGAAACAATTAAGACTCCGCGTAGACCACCAAATACAATCCCAAGAATTCGGTCCGTACCTGATAGCCCTGTTTTTTGTACCAGTTGACCAATGACGTAATTCACCACTGCACCAACTACCAAGGTCGCGACAAATAAAGCCGCAATCGCCGCTCCGTTACGAAACATGTCATCTTCGATGTTGGTGAAGTACACCGCCAATTTGGCGTAGTAGTTGCTGGAGATAAAAAACGCTCCAAACCAAATCACCAAAGACAAAGCTTCTTTAGCAAAACCGCGAACTAAACTGATCAGAGCTGAAAATCCGATCACACCTAAAATGATAAAATCTATCCAATTCATGTTTTCTTCATCTTAAGTTGGCGCGCATTTTAACAGAAAAAATGCTGACGCAAACGTTTTCTTATGGATTTAATGGCTTAAATTTAAGCAATTGACCTTTTGAGCCTGTAATTTTTTGTAATTCCTTGACTTGTCGTTCAAGTTTACTTTTTGACACATCAGGACCAACAATCACTCTCGTAAACTCGTTTTCTTTCTTTGTATGAGCTTGATAGCCACGCTTTTGCAAATCAGCGACAAGCGCGACCGCATTTTCGTGATTCTTAAGCGCCATCAACTGAATGATCCAAGCAGAATCTTCATATTGATTTTTTTCTTGCACAGGACGAGCGGCCACCTCAACTTGCTCTGGCTGTTTGATGACCTCTGGTTTAGGCGTCGGCGTTGGGTCAGGCTCAGAAGCAGCCACTTGGGCGCCCTCTTGCTCCTGCACCACCGCTTCAACTGGAGAGTCCGGTAACGCTATGTCGTCTTCCACTGGCTCTAATATTTCGAAGTTTTCCACATCACTATCAAGTTCAGGTTTGATAGGAATACTGGCAAATTCTTCTTTGTAGTGCAGTTTCTTACCATCTAGCACATCGGGAAGAACAATCACTCCGACTGCGACTAGAATGATGGTGCCGACTAAACGACTTTGGAATTTACTTGCCATCAAAATACCTTTACTTATTTATTATTTGATTGCCAATGTTCCAATACCTCTCCGACGGTATGGAATGAGCCAACCACCAGAATAACGTCTCCTGTCTTTGCGTGGCTTCTCGCACTCTCGAAGGCGTCAACAGGGTTTTCAAAATGAACTTGCCCATCAGGTAAGTATTGGCACAATTCATCAGCTGTCGCCGCTCTCGGTCCGGTTAGCGACGCTGGATACCATTGTGTTGCAATTGGAGTTAGCGCTTCAATGGTTGCTTTAATGTCTTTGTCATGCAGCATCGCGACCACAATATGGATATTCTTACCCAAATATTGGTGCTTCACTCTCTCTACCAAATACTCAGCAGAGTGCGGGTTATGAGCGACATCAAGGACTATTTCAGGTTCGTGATGCAGTACCTGCATACGCCCTGCCAGGCGAGCATTATTCAAGCCATTAACAATGTTTATGTCAGTGATTTGCAATTCCGATGCTCCTAACGCCATCAATGCTGTTGCCGCATTTTGTAGCGGTAACGATGGGACAGGTAAATCCTCTAACGCAAATGCACCACTGCTCCACTTCCAACCATTATTAGTTAGTTGATAATCATACTGAATACCCACTTGAAAGAACTCAGAGCCAATATCGTCAGCATGAGCTGCCACAGTCGCCGGTGGCGTTGGTTGACCACAAATTGCTGGCTTCCCTGGACGGTAAATGCCTGCCTTTTCAAAACCAATGACATTGATGTCATCACCAAGCCAATCCACATGATCGATCGCTAAGCTCGTAATAACAGAAACATCATGGTCAACAACGTTGGTGGCGTCTAGACGGCCGCCAAGTCCTACTTCAAGCAACACAACGTCGACTTTCTCTGCTTGGAAAATACGTAGCGCAGCAAGCGTACCGAATTCAAAGAGGCTAAGGCTGATATCACCACGCTGCTTTTCTACATAGTCGAATGCTTCACAGTGCTTTGCATCTACAACGTCGACGCCATTAATGCGTACACGCTCGTTGTAACGAATCAGGTGCGGAGAGCTGTAAACACCGACTGAATAGCCAGCATCGAGTAAAATGGCTTCCATTAACGCACACGTTGAGCCTTTGCCATTGGTGCCGGCAACAGTGATTACGGTTGGAGCTGGTTTGGTAAGATTGGCTTTGTTTGCTACCGCTTGGACACGGTCTAAGCCTAGATCAATTGCTGAGGAATGAATATTTGCTAAATAATCAAGCCACATCTCTAATGAAGATGTGGCTTGAGGAATTGGGTTTTGGGTCATCTAACTTTAACCATTAAATTCTTTGGTTTTTATGTTAGTTGATACTTTACCCTTTTTCGTCCGCTTCTGGTACAGAATATGGTTCTTCATTTGGAGATTCGTTAACCGAAACCACCAAAGGAGACTTGTGGTTAGTCATCTTAGCGATTAGACCACCCACACGCTGACGCATTTCACGACGGTCAACGATCATATCAATCGCACCGTGATCAAGCAGGAACTCACTACGCTGGAAACCTTCAGGAAGATCTTCACGTACTGTTTGCTCGATAACACGACGACCAGCAAAGCCAATCAGCGCCTTAGGTTCACCGATGTTGATATCACCCAACATAGCCAAACTTGCTGATACACCACCCATTGTAGGGTCAGTTAGAACCGAAATAAACGGCAGACCTTTTTCTGATAGACGCTCAAGCGCAGCACTGGTTTTTGCCATTTGCATAAGAGACATCAATGCCTCTTGCATACGAGCGCCACCACTTGCTGAGAAACAAACAAGTGCACAATTGTTTTCAATTGCTGCATCCACCGCTTTAACGAAGCGAGCACCAACAACTGAACCCATTGAACCGCCCATAAAGGAGAATTCAAACGCACACGCCACAAGGGGTAGACCAAGCAGTTCACCTTGCATCACAACTAGCGCATCTTTCTCTCCGCTGTTTTTTTGTGCTGCAGAGATACGCTCTTTGTATCGCTTAGAATCTTTAAATTTCAGTTTATCCTGTGGCTCAAGTTCGGTACCTAATTCAACTCGATTGCCTTCATCTAAAAACGTTTCCAAACGACGACGCGCTTTCATGCGCATGTGATGGTTACACTTTGGACAAACTTCTAGGTTACGCTCTAGTTCAGCATGGTATAAAACCTGTTCACAAGAGGTACATTTAGTCCACACACCTTCTGGGATAGAAGCTTTGCGTGAACTTACTAGGTTGCTTTTCTCTAAAATCTTTTCAAGCCAACTCATGGAAGACCTTTTCTCTCAACTCTTCCGCTTCATTGCGAAAGATATAAATTCGACATAATACCGACGGATTAAACCATATCTTGCAGCTACTGTAGATAAAAAACTGGTTGTACCTATTTTTGATATCATAAATAGCGTATGTTTTCCGCTCACATTCAATGTAAACACTACCGATATTTTGAAATAAGTTTGTAAAATTAGTTCAAATTATCTGGCAAAAACAGTGGACCTATCGGCACTTCAGGTAACCCAAATTCTTCTGGATAGTCTACATCTACCAGGTACAGACCTTCCGCTTTCGCTGTCGCACCCGCTAGTTTGCGATCTTTAGCCTCTAGCAACCATTTGATCCATTCAGGGCTCTCTTCACCACGTCCAACCTTTATCAAGCTACCCGTGATGTTACGAACCATATGATGCACGAACGCATTAGCTTTAATATCAATAACCACATAGTTCCCATGGCGCGTAACGTTCAGATGCATCAAGTTTCGAAATGGGCTACGAGACTGACAATGCGCCGCACGAAACGACGTAAAATCATTTTCACCAAGCAGATACTGCCCTGCCTCATGCATTTTTTTCTCGTCGAGCTCACCATGATAGTGGCTCACACCAGAGTTTAAGATGCCAGGCCGTAAAGCATGATTGAAAATAATGTAACGATAACGGCGCGCTGTCGCTGAGAATCGTGCATGGAAATCATCTGGGACTTCCTTAGCCCAACGAACCGCTATATCACTCGGCATGTTCGCGTTTGCGCCCATGGTCCAAGCTACCATTTTTCGAGTAACGTTGGTATCAAAGTGCACAACTTGTCCTGTGCCATGCACGCCAGCGTCTGTCCGACCAGCACACTGCACTTCAACTGGGTGATTAGCAATAACGGACAATGCTTTCTCTAGCTCTTCTTGGACACTTTTCACTTCTCTTTGGCGCTGCCAACCAAAGTAGTTTGTACCGTTGTACTCGATACCTAATGCGATTCTCATCTTAACCTTCGAACTCTAAAATGGGGCGGGAAGTATATACTCAAGTCACCTCAAGTTGCCAGTTTCAACAAGGATGACGTAGAGGTAGCATCATACTAGCGAGACACAAAAAGGGTAGCCAACGCTACCCTTTTCGATTTATCGGCCATTAATGGCATCAATCAAGCTCTTTGCTTCGCGGCGAATATCATCTTCACCGTAAACAATCGCCTCTTCTAGTAATTTTATCGCCCCTTGAGAATCGTTCATCTCGAGATAGATTTTAGCAAGGTCCAGTTTTCCAGCAGCTTCAGCGTTGCTATCTACGTCAACATCGCCGATCTCACCGATAACATCTGGAAACTCGTTCAATCCGACATCAAGCTTCAGATCTTCCTCTTCGAACTCACCACCTTCTTTATCGACCTGAGCCATCAATTCATCAATCGTCATAAATTGATTTTTCTTCGGGTCGAAGTCATCCAAGTTGCTTTGCTCTGCCCAGTTTTCTTGCGCGATCTCTGGCTGACTTAGTGCGTCACTCGAATTCCAAACATCACGCTGGTCCTCAGGCACATCTTCCGTAGAACTTACGCTATCGGCAGCTGGTTTAAAGCCATCCCAATCATCTCCAACATCAAGCATGGTTTCAAAATCCATACCTGCGCTTGCGATGGTGTCACTGTCTAACTGACCTTCAAATACCTCTGAACTTGCGTCTTCAGCAAGAAGGTTAGCCATTGAAGATTCATCATCTAAGTCACTTAGCGGCTCACCCTCTGTCGCCGTTGGCTGCACTTCTGGTTCAGTATCAAAACCGTTTTGCTGCGCAAAAACTTCAAACAAAGCATCATGATCGTTATCGGCTTGAAGAGTTGGTCTCGATGTCTCAGCTTCAACATTAGGAGTCTCTGGCGCACTCTCATTCATTGATGCGAGAACATCTTCCTCATTGAACTCAGGAAGGTCTTGGTCGTCAAAACTTAGCTCTTCATCCTCACCGGAGATTGGTTCTATATCTGCGGTTTCAGAACTCGGTAATTCTGGCTCTTCTTCCATAGATGCCAAGGCGTCTTCTTCACTGAATTCTGGCAGTTCGAGTTCATCGAAATCGAACTCTTCTTCTGCTTCAGTCGCCGACTCAGCTTCAGAGCGCTCAGGCTCGATAGATTCTGGTTCATCTAACGTAGGTTCGCCTGCCATGGACGCCAATGCGTCCTCTTCGCTGAACTCTGGCAGTTCGAGTTCGTCGAAATCGAACTCTTCTTCTGCTTCAGTCGCCGACTCAGCTTCAGAGCGCTCAGGTTCGATAGATTCTGGTTCATCTAACGTAGGTTCGCCTGCCATGGACGCCAATGCATCCTCTTCACTAAACTCTAGCAGTTCGAGTTCATCGAAATCGAACTCTTCTTCTGCTTCAGTCGCCGACTCAGCTTCAGAGCGATCTGGGTCATCTAACGCAGGTTCGCCCGCCATAGACGCCAATGCATCCTCTTCACTAAACTCTGGCAGTTCGAGTTCATCGAAATCGAACTCTTCTTCTGCTTCAGTCGCCGACTCAGCTTCAGAGCGCTCAGGCTCGATAGATTCTGGGTCATCTAACGCAGGTTCGCCCGCCATAGACGCCAATGCGTCCTCTTCGCTAAACTCTGGTAGATCGAGTTCATCAAAATTGAATTCATCTTCTGCTTCAGTGGCCGAATCAGCTTCAGAGCGCTCAGGCTCGACAGGCTCTGGTTCATCAAACGCAGGTTCGTCCGCCATGGACGCCAGTGCGTCTTCTTCACTGAACTCTGGTAGATCGAGTTCATCAAAATCGAACTCTTCTTCTGCATTGGTGGCCGAATCAGTTTCTGATGCTAGTTCTGAACTTTCTGGCTCACTTTTGTTACCCGAGTTTTGTTCTTGTTCTGGTTGAGTTTCACTTTCTAGTTCAGGCTCATCCAGTAGCCAATCTTCTTCTTGTGGAACACCAAATTCATTTTCTACTGTATTTGGTGTCGGAGTGAACGCTGGGGCGTCTTCTTCTGTATCAACTTGAGGCGGCACTTTAGCATCAGGCTCTACTGATGCATCTTGCGTTGACTTAGAATTGGCATCCTCTTCTTGTTGTGGCGAAGATTCCTCTATCTCAGCTTGCGGCTCTTCAACTTGTTGTTGCGTTAAATCATCTTCAGTATCAAATAGTGCATCCAGTTCAGCAGAAAAGTCCGCTTTTTCTTGCTCTGTAGGCTGAAGCTCTTCACTGTCTGACTCAAACAAGTCGTCTAGCTCGCTCATTAAAGGATCGTTCTCTGGTGAGAGGTCCTCTAAATCACCAAGAAACTCATCGCTGCTAAATGGCTCTGAAGCAGTTTCTGGCTCGGTTAATGGTTGCTCTGGCGCTGTTTGTTGCAGATCTGGTTGACTGTCACTTAATAAAGCATCGATGTCCAAACCAGACTCAATTTCCGGCTCTTCATGGGTTGGCTCTGACTCAGCTATTGAAGATGGCTTTTCTTCGCCGTCTGGTTCGCCAAAACCAAGTGAAGCGAGTAACTCTTCCTCTTCCGATTTATTCTGTGCAGGGCTTTCGTCCTCTCGAATCAGATCATCAAACGGGTCTAACTCTGTCTCAGTTCCTGTCTCTTCATCCAGTTCGGATGTGACGTCATCAATGAGTTCATCCAGTAAATCTGTGCTATCTGCATCTAACTCTTCAATCGAGTCATCACCTTCAAAACCAGAGAGTGCTTCTAGCTCATTCAGTGGGTCAAACTCGTCGTCTGTTTCATCTTCGTCAAAATCGATCAGTTCATCGAGTAAGTCCGTACTGTTTTCATCTAGAACGGCGTCTTCGCTGACGTCACCTTCAACTTCTGTCGACTCAGTAACAGGCTGCTCGTATTGAGCTAATAGCTTATCGATATCGTCATCAGATGCCTCTCCTGCGCTGAAATCATCATCCGATACGGGCTGTTTTAGTTCAGGTTCATCGGTATCTAGGTCGAAGTCGTCATTGCCAAGTTCCGCAAACAAGTCATCAAGCATATCCTGATCGACAGTGTCACTTGGTAACTCTTCTGACGGCTCATCTGCTGCAAGTAGTTCCGCAAATGCGTCGTCTGAAAGCGAGTCTGCTTTCTCGTTCGTATCATCTGAAAGATCGAAGCCAGCCTCATCGTCATCGAGCACTTCTAGTTCTGGAGCAACCTCATCTAAGGCTCGCTCCATCTCTTCTAAACCAAGCGCTTTTTCTTCGCCGTTAACTTGGATACCATTGTTCGATGACTCAAACTCATCCAGACCAACATCTAGGTCGCCGTCATCACCGATACCCGCAAATGGGTCATCGTCCCCTTCTAGGTTGAAATCCAGTTCTTCATCGTCAAGGTTGGCAAAGACGTCTTCTTCTAAATCTGGCTTCTCTTCTTGTGTAGCCTGAGTATTAATATCTTCATCTGCGAACAACTCATCATCAAGTGTGAGTTCTTCATCCAGCTCGTCCGTCGCCGCTAAACCAATTGGCGCAGCTAATGGATCGGTTTCCTGCGGCGATTGCTCAGCAGACTCTTCCTCTTTGTTTTTAGAACGGCGACCAAGCAACATCACAACCAACAGTGCCAGCAATGCACCTGGAATAAGCGCCGCTAAGCCGACAAGCCAACCATTAGACAAAATCTTGTCAATCGTACTTGGCTGCATGCGTTGTTGCTCAGCAAGGCGCTGGCGCTCTTCAGCAAGCAGTTTCTCGACTTCCGAGCGAATGCGTTCTTCGTCATTCAGCTCATTTTTCAAGGTTTCAACTTCGCTTTGCACTTCTGACAACATTAAGCGAAGACGATGGTTCTTCTCTTCCAATGACTCTAATTCACTTTGTGAGCCTTGAAGTTTGTCTTTTAACGCACTGACCTGCTTTTCACCCTGCGGAGAGGTGTTCACAGGTGGCGCAGGAATAACTGGTATTGTTTTTTGAACCGGTTTTGGTTCCGCAGCTACAGTGGTTTCTGGTTTAGGAGCAACAGGCTTGGGTTCTACTTTTATTTGTGGCTTTGGTTGCTCGGTGACGCGTTGCGCTGGCGTGGCTCTATTTGTCGGCTTCGGCTGTTTTAACTTAGCCTCGTGCGCCTTCATAATCGCAACAGCTTGCTCTGTAGTCGCGCTTTGCACTTGCTCTAGAGACGGTACTCGTAGTCGACTCCCTGGGATCAACTCATGAATGTTTTGGTTCTCAAACGCTTGAGGGTTAATTCGATAAATGGCAAGAAGCGTTTGTTGAACGGTAACACCGCGTGAAGGTCGTAATTCTGAAGCGATCGACCATAGTGTTTGATTTTCACCAGTCGGACCAAAGAAACGTGACGGCTGAGTGTTTGCAGGAGGAGCAGGTAATGCTCGCTCAATATCTTCAGCATAGCTCGGAGATGATTGCACTTCACCAGACGGTCCAACAAGACGAATTCCTTCGGCTTGAACCACTGATGATGTCTGAGTCGCGCTCATCAACACAAGGGCTGCTAACAAACGCTTATAATTTTGACGCATAGAAGGCTCAGTTTTGTGCTAAATACAATTTGAAATGGTGATCGGTTAAATATATCGGATATCACATGCAAAACTATAGCGTTGAGAATAAAAAATGTGTGGCTCTCGCCATATTCGTACTAATCTCACACTATTTTGTTCCGTTCGTACAAAAAAGCCTCGCACAGTGCGAGGCTTTGAAATGAACTGGTAAGTGACTTAGTAGTAATCGCGGATCAGAACTTCAGCGATTTGTACCGCGTTAGTTGCTGCGCCTTTACGCACGTTATCCGCCACAACCCACAAGTTTACACCACTATGGTGGCTGATATCGTTGCGGATTCGACCAACCATAACATGATCTTTACCGCCCGCATCACGCACTTGTGTCGGGAAGTCATCACCGTGGAAGACTTCAATGCCTTCTGTTTGCTCAAGCAAGTTAACAACTTCTTGTGCATCGATTGGAGAGCGAGTCTCAATGTGAAGCGCTTCAGCATGACCATAGAATACCGGCACACGCACACACGTTGGGTTTACTGTGATTGATGGATCGTTAAAGATCTTCTGTGTTTCCCACACCATTTTCATTTCTTCTTTGGTGTAGCCATTTTCCATCATCTGATCGATTTGCGGAATACAGTTAAACGCAATCTGTTGAGAGAATTGCTTCTTATCCGCTGGCAGACCGTTTAGAAGCTTAGCCGTTTGACCTGCTAGTTCGTCAATGCCCGCTTTACCCGCACCAGATACGGATTGGTATGTAGATACGTTAATACGCTCAATACCCACTGCATCGTGAATTGGTTTTAGTGCCACCAGCATTTGAATGGTCGAACAGTTTGGGTTCGCGATGATGTTACGGTTACGAAACTCTGCAATCGCTTCTGGGTTTACTTCTGGCACAACAAGAGGAATGTCGTACTCATAACGGAAGTGTGAAGTGTTGTCGATAACGATAACACCTTCATCTGCCGCGATTGGCGCCCATTTTTCAGATAGCTCACCACCAGCAGAGAACAACGCAATATGAGCTTGAGACCAATCAAACTCTTCAACGTTCTGTACACGAACCGTTTTGCCATTAAAGCGATAAGTCTTGCCTTCGCTACGCTCACTTGCCAATAAGTGAATGTCACCCACTGGGAATTTACGTTCTTGAAGCACTTCTAAAATTGTTTCACCGACCGCACCGGTCGCACCTAAAATGGCAACATTATATTGCTGGCTCATTGACTTACCTCAATCTGAAAACCTAGTTCTGCTAATGGAGCAAGGTTACATGTTTTGTTACCCACTAGCGTGACAGCGCTGTATTCACGGCGATCCCAGTAGTTTTTACGCATCAGGTCAAAAGCACCTGGCTTACTGATCTCACGACGGAAAAGAGCGTCATCTCTACGCACATCATAGATTAACTGCGTGATGTTATGCAGTGTTGCTTCATCCCAAGCTCTGTCCAATACCATAGTAGGAACAGGCGCGGTTGGCAGTAAATCGCTGGCATGCGCACGTAATTCGTTATTTAAGAACTCACAGTAGCTGTTGAAAATCATCGTCGTACCGCGAGCTTTCCCTTCCAAGCCGTAGCCTGCAACGTGAGGGGTTGCGAATGCTAGCAGAGGCAGAAGCTCCATATCAACCTCTGGTTCAAATTCAAATACGTCAAGCGCTGCGGTAAAACCGTCGTTTTTCAAAAGACGTTGCTTC
This sequence comes from Vibrio antiquarius, assembly GCF_000024825.1. Taxonomy (NCBI): domain Bacteria; kingdom Pseudomonadati; phylum Pseudomonadota; class Gammaproteobacteria; order Vibrionales; family Vibrionaceae; genus Vibrio; species Vibrio antiquarius. The sequence goes on along the minus strand of NC_013456.1, from coordinate 1,400,432 downwards.
AATGCCTCATTATCAACGATTGGACCTCGCGCGGCGTTAATCAAAATCTGATCACCACGAAGCGAGTTTAAAACCGTTTCATCAATTAAATGATGAGTTGGATATAGGCCATCTTTGGTGATTGGCGTATGTAGTGTAATGATGTCTGAGCTTTCAATCAGTTCTGTCAACGGAGTAAAGCTACGAGGATCACCAGCCTCTTGTTTGAATGGGTCATTGATGAGAACTTTAATCCCCATGCCTTTCAAACATTTCTCTAGGTAGCTACCTACTTGGCCTGCACCAATAATACCTACCGTCTTGTCAAATACCGAGAAGCCTTGTTGCTGAGCGAGCACCATCATCACGCTGAACGCGTATTCCGCCACACCCACTTTGTTACACCCTGGCGCCGCAGTGAAGAAAATGCCTTTCTCTTTTAAGAGTGCTTGGTCAACATGATCCATGCCTGCTGTTGCCGTACCAACAAACTTCAGCTTGTTTGCTTTGCTGATCAGGTCAGCATTCACTTTGGTGACTGAGCGAATCATTAGGGCATCAACATCCACTAAATCATCAGCCGTCAGTGTACGACCTGATTTTAGAATTACGTTACCGAGTTGGCTGAATAGCTCTTCAGCGTACGGCATATTTTCATCAACAATAATTTTCATAGCGCCAGCGTTTTAACATCCATTTGTATGAGTTCGTTTATTCGCAAGATGCGAAACTAAAGCGATTGTGCCCTTTTCCCGAAAAATCTCAAGAAATAACCCTAATAAACCTCAAGGAGATTAGTTCCAAAGAAATCGTTTAACGGGAAGCAATGTAAAAAGCAGAAATTGAGAAAAGAAAAAGCCCGGCTAAATAGCCGGGCAAAGTTCCAGAACAAAAGGATCCTATCCCGCTCTCCATGGGATAGAGTCTGCGTCTGTTCGATCAGTGTGACTGATCAAGCTCTGGAAACTGGATTGTTGACGCTGTTCTCACTCACGTGGCGCGCCAACAAATTCAGTTAACCTTGGTACTTTTTAATAACCAAAGTTGCGTTTGTGCCGCCAAAGCCAAAGCTGTTTGACATTACGGTCGTTAACTCTGCATCACGTGCTTCTGTCACGATGTCCAGACCTTGAGCTGCTTCGTCCAAGTTTTCAATATTGATGCTTGGAGCAATGAAGTTTTTGTCTAGCATAAGTGTTGAGTAAATCGCTTCGTGCACACCAGCGGCGCCTAGTGCGTGACCAGTCATTGCTTTTGTTGCAGAGATTGCTGGGCTGTTCTCACCAAACAATTGTTGGATCGCACCAAGCTCTTTCACGTCACCAACTGGTGTCGACGTGCCGTGCGTGTTGATGTAATCCACACCGTCAACGTCTTGCATCGCCATCTTCATACAACGGATCGCGCCTTCACCTGATGGTGCTACCATGTCGTAGCCATCTGATGTCGCACCGTAACCTACGATCTCACCGTAGATTTTCGCGCCACGTGCTAGAGCGTGCTCAAGTTCTTCGATAACCAGCATGCCGCCACCACCAGAGATAACGAAACCATCACGGTCCGCATCATACGTACGAGATGCTTTGTCTGGAGTGTCGTTGTATTTCGTTGACAGCGCACCCATAGCGTCAAACATCATGGTTTGAGACCAATCAAGCTCTTCACCGCCACCAGCAAAAACAATGTCTTGTTTACCAAGTTGAATAAGCTCCATAGCATGGCCGATACAGTGTGCAGATGTTGCACATGCAGAGCTCATTGAGTAGTTCACACCACGAATCTTAAATGGCGTAGCAAGACAAGCGGAAACCGTAGAAGACATAGTACGAGGAACCATGTAAGGGCCAACTCGTTTTACGCCTTTTGCGCGCATAGTGTCTGTCGCTACCGTTTGGTTATATGCAGAAGCACCGCCAGAACCCGCAACGATACCTGTACGATCGTTTGAAACCTGATCCTCTGTAAGACCAGCGTCTGCGATTGCCTGCTCCATTGATAGGTATGCATAAGCAGCCGCATCACCCATAAAGCGCATCTGCTTACGGTCGATGTGTTCCGCCGGGTTGATTTTTAGGTCACCCCATACTTGCGAACGAAGACCGTGTTCTTTGAACTGCTCAGATGCAGTGATGCCAGATTTGCCCGCTTTAAGAGACGCTAGAACTTCTTCGACGTTGTTACCGATACTTGAAACAATACCCATACCGGTGATTACGACTCGTTTCATTATGACATTCCTATAATTCAAAAATCCGCTAGATGATAACTAAGATAGTCAACAAAAGTGGTCAGCTTTCCCATAAATTCGTACAATCGCCCCATTCTTACCGCGCCAAATCACAAATTTGCACCATTATGACTTCAATAAAAAACGCAGAACTTGGTTGGAACGAAGCTGGTACTCCGGTTTCAGACCAATTTGATGATGTTTACTTCTCTAACGTAAACGGTCTTGAAGAGACACGCTACGTTTTCTTAAAACAAAATCATCTCCCAGAAAGATGGCAGGAATTTGACCAAAGACGTTTTGTCATTGGTGAAACAGGATTTGGCACGGGATTAAACTTCTTAGCAGTATGCCAGTGGTTTAGTGAGTTTCGTCGTCAGCATCCAGACGCAACATTGAAAGAACTGCATTTTATTAGTTTTGAAAAATACCCGCTAAGCCAAGCGGATTTAAAGAAGGCGCATGAAGCTTGGCCTGAGCTAGCTGAGTACGCGGAAAAGTTACAAAAACACTACCCTGCCGCCGTACCTGAGTGTCACCGCATTGTGCTTGAAGATGGCGCAATTACACTCGACCTTTGGTTTGGTGACATCAAAGACTGCATGCCGCAAGTGCCTTATGACGAACAAGGACTGATTGACGCTTGGTTCTTAGATGGATTCGCGCCAAGCAAAAACCCAGAGATGTGGAACCAAAATCTGTTCAACAACATGGCTAAGTTAGCCAAGCAAGACTGTACAGTTGCCACTTTTACCGCAGCGGGCTTTGTGCGTCGAGGATTGAACGAAGCAGGCTTTGCAATGAAAAAAGTCAAAGGCTTTGGCACCAAGCGTGAAATGATCGCCGGTTCGATGGAACAACGCGAAAAACACTCGAACCATCTTCCGTGGTTCAATCGCACGGCGTCCAGCAATCTTGATTCGATTGCCATAATCGGAGGCGGTATTGCCAGCGCGGCGTTAGCGAAAACGTTGGTTCGTCGTGGCCAAAACGTCACGCTTTACTGCAAAGACACTCAACCAGCTGAGGGAGCGTCGGGTAATCGTCAAGGGGCCGTGTATCCATTGTTGAACGGTCCTCATACTGGTGTTTCGCGTGTGTTTGCTCCTGCATTTTTGTTCGCACGTCAGTTTGTTGAACAAGCAGCACAAGAGATCGATTTTGATCATGACTGGTGTGGCGTAACTCAGTTGATGTGGGATGACAAATCCACAGACAAACTGGAGAAAATGCTTGCGGGTAACTTCACTCCAGAGCTCATTCAAAAGCTGTCCGCCGAGGAAACTGCGAACACTATCGGGTTACCTATTGATATGGCGTCTGTGCACTACCCTATGGGAGGATGGTTGTGCCCTGCCGAGCTAACGCGTGGGTTAATCAGACAATTAGAACAGACATCGTTACTCTCAACGAAGTTTGAACATCACGTTGAAGCATTAAATTGGGATGAAAAGCGTCAGCTCTGGCTACTAACGGCGAGTGGTCAAACATTTGAGCACTCAACCGTTGTGGTTGCGAATGGCCATGAGTTCCAAACATTGAGCCAAACCGCTTCCCTGCCGATGGGACAGGTGAAAGGGCAAGTCAGTCATGCTCCGGCAACCGAAACGCTGAGTCAATTGAAAACGGTATTGTGTTACGACGGCTACATGACGCCTGTTAACCCAAACAATCAGCACCTGTGCATAGGCGCAAGCTACGATCGCTGTCACCTAGACTACGAATTTGATGAAAACGCTCAGAAGGATAACGCAGAAAAATTAGTTAAGTGCGTACCGAACCAAGAATGGCCAAAAGAGGTAGATATCAGTGGCAATCGATCTCGCCAAGGTATTCGCAGCGTGAGCCGAGATCACTTACCATTTGTCGGAAATGTGGGTGACTTTGAGACGATAAAAACGCAATACGCCAACTTACAAAATCAAAAAGCAGAAGAGGTAGAAACCGTTCATCAGTTCACTAACCTATTCTGCTTCTTAGGTTTAGGATCTCGTGGGCTGAGCTCTGCACCGTTGTTAGCTGAAGTGTTGGCCTCGCAAATCTGTGGGGACCCGCTGCCATTACCTGTTGATGTATTGACCGAACTTCATCCAAGTCGAATGTGGGTTCGTAAACTAAGAAAAGGCAAAGCCATTACTGAGCTGTAAGAGTATTCTCTCGTTTACATTCCCGACGCAAATATGTGTCGGGAATCACTAACTCATTAAGTCACCCGTGTTGAAATTACTTCAGCTGTGCAATTGCCTGTTTCACTTGTTCTGCCACTTCCGGATTTACCGCCTCACCAGACTCCACGTCAAAGTTCTCGTAGAAGCTCGGCACAGATAGCGATGCTTTCACATCTGCTCCGAAAAATTGCGCGGAACCTGTTGCCGCCGCAAGAACGCTCTGTGCGCCACCCGGGCCAGGAGAAGTTGCTAAGTAAACGACCGGCTTGTTTTGGAATACGTTGCGCTCAATGCGCGTTGCCCAATCAAACAGGTTTTTATACGCTGCTGGGTATGAACCGTTATGCTCTGCAAAGGAAACAACAATAGCGTCAGCCTCAGCCAAATCACGTAAAAATGCGACAGCACCTTCAGCTTGACCAATTTCTTTTTCTTTGTCTTCGCTAAACATCGGTACTTGATAATTGTTTAAGTCTAAAACGTTCACGTGAGCGCCTTCGACTTGGTTTGCTGCGTAAGTAGCAAGTAATTTGTTGATTGAGGTAGAGCTGGTAGATGCACCAAATGCGACAATTTTCATGGTTGTAATCCTTTGTTCACGTTTTATGCTGATCAGAATAAAAGTTGAACAGTTTCGCTACAACCACAAAAATTTTATGGAGAGGTTCGAATTTTTCGAAGTAGTAAATGACTTGGACTAATAAATGGAGAACGACGTTCAGAGATTAAGCCTGAGCCTGCAGTTCTTGCCACAAGTCACTGACGATCGCGCGATCAGCTGGGCTTAATTCGGTACGAGCGTCTTCCAAACTGCTCTCAATGCGTGACTTCAGCTCAGTAATATCGCTAATGCCTTCTTCTTCACAAGATGCCGCAGACAAAGAGATGTGACCACGTAGATAACCACCAGCAAACAATTCATCGTCAGATGCTGTTTCAATTCGAGCATCAATCAGTTCCAGTAGTTTTTCTTCAAATTCAATAATCATGGTGTATCTCTGAGGTTATTTGAGGTTATTTAACGCAAAAGTCTGACGCTTCCAGCGGCTTGGTTTGGTAAAACGCACGCAGAGCATCCGAAAGCATTTTCACTCGCAAAGGCAAGCCAGCTTCCAAAATACCCAACACTTCTTTATGCACTTTCTGCATAAAGCCGAGCCTATCTGGTTCAAAATCGCCGTGTAGATTGTCACAACTCACCGTAAAAGGGAAGCCAGCACTTTGTGCCAGAATCCATTCATAAGCTTGCGGACGCACTTCAACTTTCTCAAACTCCGCTTGAACTTCTGCCGTGCGCCCATCAGGTTCATACCAATAGCCAAAATCTTCCAGCAAACGACGCTCAGGCCCTGCCACACACCAATGCGAGATTTCGTGTAATGCGGAGGCATAAAAACCCCGAGCAAAAATAATCCGATGATGAGGATGCTCATCATCAGCAGGAAGATAAATAGGCTCATCACCACCTAACTCCAATTTCGTATTAAATTGGTCTAAAAAGGTGTCATTGAAAATGGTGATAAGGTCTTGGTATTCGTGGGTCATCGTCGAGTTTGTACTTCAGTTTGACATGCGCTGCGTATTGTCGCTGTTTTTATCTATAAGGTAAAGGTGCTCCCACAGTTTTGGTTATTAGTTGAATTTATCTGAACATCGCTTTCTCCATATAATTTCTCATTCGTCAGCGTACTCATTTGCTACTACACTCTCGCCTTATTTTGATGCTGCTCAAACTGCTGTTTTTTAAGCGGTTTGATTACAGGCATGTTGCTGGTTTTAATCACTTTTTAAGAATGATAAAACCTTTTGTAAGTGTTGTTGCTGCGCCTACGATGATTCACGTAGAACGTAGTGACTTTTTACGTTGAGTGTCTCCCTATGTTGCTAAGTGTGTTGTATATCATTGGTATCACGGCTGAAGCCATGACAGGTGCGTTGAGTGCTGGTAGAAGAAAAATGGACTGGTTTGGTGTTATGTTGGTGGCCAGTGCAACGGCCATTGGTGGTGGCACCGTACGTGACATTTTACTGGGACACTACCCTCTTGGTTGGGTAAAAAACCCAGAGTTCCTAGCAATCACGTGTATTGCGGGTGTACTTACCACAGGCTTAGCGAAATGGGTGATTAAGCTAAAAGGTCTATTCATCCGCCTTGATGCGTTAGGTCTAATCGTATTCAGCATCATCGGAACTAAGATTGCGATGGGCATGGGCTTACACCCTGGGATCTGTATGGTTTCAGCGCTAGTAACGGGTGTATTCGGTGGGCTACTCCGCGACTTAATCTGTCGCCAAACACCGTTGGTACTGCATGAAGAACTTTACGCTTCTGTCGCTCTTATCGCATCAGGAATGTACTTAGCGCTATTAGAATTTAATGTTCCCGATGTAACAGCCACTATCATTACACTGATCACCGGTTATATGCTGCGTATGGCCGCGGTACGTTTTAAGTGGCGTCTCCCTTCTTTCAATTTGGAAACGGAAGGCTCACTCCATTAATTTAAATCTAAACGCGTAATGAAAACACATTAAAAAGGCTGCTCATTGAGCAGCCTTTTGTCTCTTTATCAAGCTTATTTTTAAGCTTAAATCTTCGGTGTTTCAGTTGTTACGCCATGGTTTTGACCACGATGACGCAGCAAATGATCCATCACCACAATCGCTAGCATCGCTTCAGCAATTGGTACGGCACGAATACCCACACAAGGATCATGACGGCCTTTGGTGATCAATTGAGTTGGCTCACCTTCTTTTGTGATGGTCTCACCCGGAACCGTAATGCTTGATGTTGGCTTAAGCGCAATGTTAGCCACAATGTCTTGACCAGTTGAGATACCGCCAAGAATACCGCCCGCGTGATTACTGCCAAAACCTTCAGGAGCAAGCGTATCACGGTGTTGACTGCCTTTTTGGTTTACCACATCAAAGCCATCACCGATCTCAACGCCTTTCACCGCATTAATGCTCATTAGCGCGTGTGCGATGTCTGCATCCAGACGGTCAAATACAGGTTCACCAAGACCAACAGGCACGTTAGTTGCCACAACCTGAATTTTCGCGCCAATTGAGTCGCCTTCTTTTTTCAGGTCACGGATAAGTTTGTCAAACGCTTCTACTTTGTCCACATCTGGGCAAAAAAACGCATTGTTTTCGATTTCGTTCCAATCTACCTTGTCGATAGAAACATCACCCATTTGTGACAAGTACGCGCGAATCTCAACACCAAACTCATCTTTCAAGTATTTCTTCGCGATTGCACCCGCCGCCACACGCATTGCGGTTTCACGAGCAGACGAACGGCCACCACCTCGATAGTCACGGATGCCATACTTTTGGTGGTAAGTATAATCAGCATGACCCGGACGGAATTTATCTTTGATGTCCGAGTAATCTTTTGAGCGCTGATCGGTGTTTTCAATTAGCAAACCGATCGATGTGCCTGTGGTTTGGCCTTCAAAAACACCAGAAAGAATTTTAACTTCATCCGGTTCACGACGTTGTGTGGTGTAACGTGATGTGCCTGGACGACGGCGGTCGAGATCGATTTGCAGATCTGCTTCTGTAATTTCTAACCCCGGAGGACATCCGTCTACGATACATCCCAGTGCGATACCGTGACTTTCCCCGAATGTCGTCACTCGGAAATGTTGTCCGATACTGTTTCCTGCCATTACTTCCTCAAGTTTTTATCGCTACGCCCTCTCAAACCAGAGCGCAACTGCTTTCCAATTCTTCGTGGATTCATAGTGGCTTTATTACGTTTTGATGTAAAGAGTTAATATCGGCGAGTTATGTATAAAAAACACCGAGCATAAAGCTCGGTGTTTTGACGTTTAGTGCAAGACCCTATTAGTCTTTGTACAGTTTAAACTCTTCTGCACACTCAACCAGCTGGTCACGCGTTAGCATGAATACGCCGTGACCGCCGTTCTCGAACTCAATCCAAGTGAAAGGAATCTCTGGGTACTGTTCCATCATATGAATCATTGAGTTGCCGACTTCACAGATAAGAATGCCGTTATCTGTTAGGTAGTCTGGTGCATTTGCAAGAATACGACGCACAAGTTTTAGGCCATCCGTACCTGCTGCTAAACCAAGCTCAGGTTCGTGTGTGAACTCGTCTGGCAGGCTGTTCATGTCTTCTTCATCCACATATGGTGGGTTAGACACGATCAGGTTGTACTTCTCTTTTGGTAGGTCGCGGAACAAGTCAGAGCGAATTGGGAACACTTGCTGCTCCATGCCGTGATCTTGTACGTTTTGCTCCGCGACTTGTAGAGCGTCTGTAGAGATATCAATCGCATCCACTTCAGCTTCAGGGAACGCGTGAGCACATGCAATTGCGATACAACCAGAACCCGTACATAGGTCCATGATGCGCGTAGGCTCTTCCACCAACCAAGGTTGGAATTCAGCTTGAATCAACTCACCAATTGGAGAACGTGGCACGAGTACACGCTCGTCAACGAAGAACTCAAGACCGCAGAACCAAGCTTTGTTGGTTAGGTATGCAGTTGGTGTACGTTCATTGATACGTTTTACTACACGCTCAACAATACGCAGACGCTCGCTGGTCGTTAGGCGAGAGTTTAATACGTGCGGAGGCACATCAATCGGCAAGTATAAGGTTGGCAGGATAAGCTGAACCGCTTCATCCCACGCATTATCAGTACCATGACCGTAAAACAGGTTCGCTGCGTTAAAGCGGCTTACCGTCCAACGAATCATATCTTGAAGGGTATGCAGCTCCGATACCGCCTCTTCTACAAAAATCTTATCCAAAATTGCCTCCGAAAAGCGCTACAATACTGCCAATAAAAGTTTATTAATGAAATTGTTTACCTAATGAGCAAAAAAGACACCGAACACGATGACGATTTCGCCTTGTTTCAGGAAGCAGTACAGGGCGTAAAAAAGTTGCGACAGGATACCATAATCCAGCAACCAAAAAAAAATACTAAGCAAAAAGAAATCAAGCGCTCCAACCGTGAAGCGAGTGATTCTGAGTTTTACTTCTCCGACGAGTTTGTCCCTCTCTTAAATGAAGAGGGCCCAACTCGTTATGCACGTGACGACGTCTCCACTTATGAAGTTAAACGTCTACGTCGCGGCGTGTATGTACCGGACGTATTCCTCGATATGCACGGCATGACACAACAAGAAGCTAAACGCGAACTTGGTGCGATGATCGCCTACTGCGTCAAAAATGAGATTCACTGTGCGTGTGTGCAACATGGCATTGGTAAACACATCCTGAAACAGAAAGCGCCACTTTGGTTAGCACAACACCCAGACGTAATGGCTTTCCACCAAGCGCCACTAGAATTCGGCGGTGATGGTGCGTTGTTAGTTTTGCTCTCGATTCCAGAAAAGTAACTAGCTCACTGTAGAAGCAATTAAACAAAAAGGCAGGAAATTTCCTGCCTTTCTTCATTCTATATCTAATGTTTAAATGCTTATTTGGTTTCGACGCTTATGGCGTAATATGCCACAGCACTTCACCGTTTTGCGTTTGTAGATCGTATTCAATACACACTAGACCTGATGTAGGAAACATCGGTGGTGCCATGTCTTTTACAAACTCTGAAGTGAGATAACCAACCAAAGGCAAGTGAGAGACAAGCAGAAGCGAGTCTAGTTTTTCCACTTCAATCAATGCACTTGCAAAATCAAATACATGCTCAGATTGACCGTAAGGTGTAATATCTTCACAAGTTTCGATGCTTTTTGCAGCAAAATACTCGCTGATCTCTTGCCAAGTTTGTTGAGCTCTAATGTACGGACTCACCAACACTTTATCGAATTGCGCAAAACCTTGTTCTTTACAGGCTCTCGCAACCGCTTCTGATTCGACTCTGCCTCTTGGGGTCAATTGTCGTGCTGCGTCTGAATCTGCAAAATGCTCGGCTTCGCCGTGACGCATGATGAATATTTTCATGTTATTTCCTAGGGATAGCTAACGCTACCAAAAGGTTGACTGCTATCTTTATTAGATAGACGGGGCTAACTTTAATAATGACGAAACAAAAATACTGATATAATTATCTGTTCATTATACCAATTCGCTTGCTAAAGATAGCGACTTTCTTAACAATCTATTAAAAAGAATGTACTCAGTTCATCACAGTATTTAACTGTGCTATGAGTTCAGAGCATTCATTCAAACAGTTCTTCCCCATACGCAAACGCGATGGGCCTGTGCAGAAGTCTACGAATAACAAAAATACGGCAAGCAGTATTTGTCGAAACGCAAACTTTGCGCCCCCTAGCTAGGGGTTCATAATTACTGTAATGCGAAATCTGGAGACGCATCGTGCATCTAAGTCCTAACGATTCAAATCAATACCGCTACATTACCTTGAGCAATGATCTGCGTGTACTGCTGATTCATTCCGAGACAGCTCAACAGTCAGCAGCTGCTCTAGCAGTGAACGTTGGACACTTCGACGACCCAAACGATCGCCAAGGTCTGGCACACTATTTAGAACATATGCTTTTTTTGGGTACGGAAAAATACCCTAAAGTGGGCGAGTTTCAAAGCTATATTAGCCAGCATGGAGGAACAAATAACGCTTGGACGGGTACTGAGCACACTTGTTTCTTTTTTGATGTTACTCCGAATGCCTTTGAAAATGCCTTAGATCGATTTAGCCAATTCTTTACCGCACCATTGTTTAACGAAGAAGCTTTAGACAAAGAACGCCAGGCTGTCGACTCCGAATACAAACTCAAACTTAATGACGATTCTCGCCGCCTGTATCAAGTCAATAAAGAAGTCATCAATCCAGAGCACCCTTTCTCTAAGTTCTCAGTCGGCAACCTAGATACATTAGGTGACCGAGAGGGTAAGTCCATCCGCGACGAAATTGTCGAGTTTCACCTCTCTCAATACTCTGCCGATCTCATGACGTTGACGCTCTTTGGGCCACAGTCGCTCGATGATCAGCAAGCGTGGGTAGAAGCCATGTTTGCCAATATCCCAAATCACCACCTTCGTGGAAAATCGATTGATGTCCCCATTAGCACCAAAGAAAGTACCGGGATTTTAGTTCAAGTTGAACCAATCAAAGAATTTCGAAAACTCATTCTCACCTTCCCAATGCCAGGGATGGATAAGCACTACGGCTTGAAACCACTCTCTTACTTCGCGCATTTACTCGGCTATGAAGGCGAAGGCAGCTTAATGCTCCAGCTAAAAAATGAAGGCTGGATTACGTCGCTTTCTGCGGGAGGCGGCGCAAGTGGTAGCAACTATCGAGATTTTACGGTTAGCTGCACACTCACCCCACAGGGTCTCAACCACGTTGACGACATCATCCAAGCGGTTTTTCAATACCTCTCGATGATCAAACAAGACGGCCTAGATGAATGGCGCTATCTCGAAAAACAAGCGGTGCTTGAGTCGGCGTTTCGTTTCCAGGAACCATCTCGACCAATGGATTTGGTTAGCCATCTTGTTATCAATATGCAGCATTATCAGCCAGACGATACCATTTATGGCGACTACAAAATGGCGGGCTATGATGAACAACTGCAGCGTTCGTTGCTGCAATATTTAACCATCGATAATGTCCGCGTAACCCTGATTGCAAAAGGACTGGAATACAACCGTACTGCCGAATGGTACTTTACTCCGTATTCCGTCACGCCTTTTAGTGATGAACAACGCCGCTTCTATCAACAAATCGATCCAAGCTGGCAGTTCGTCTTACCAGAAAAGAACCCTTATATTTGCTACGATCTCGATCCCATGCCGTTCGAAAATGGTGGTTCACTGCCAGAGTTAATTGAAGATCTCGAAGGCTTCCGACTTTGGCATTTACAAGACGATGAATTTCGCGTGCCAAAAGGCGTTGTATATGTCGCTATCGACAGCTCTCATGCTGTTGCATCACCGAAGAACATTGTCAAAACGCGCCTATGTGTCGAGATGTTCCTCGATTCGCTAGCAAAAGAAACCTATCAAGCGGAAATCGCAGGGATGGGTTACAACATGTATGCTCACCAAGGCGGGGTTACCTTAACCCTCTCAGGGTTCAGCCAAAAACTGCCTCAATTGTTGGAAATGATCCTGCACCGTTTTGCTTCTCGAGATTTCAGCCCTGCACGCTTTGAAACCATCAAGCAGCAACTGTTACGTAACTGGAGAAATGCTTCACAAGATCGTCCTATTTCGCAGCTGTTTAACGCACTTACAGGGCTACTTCAACCCAATAACCCGCCTTTCGCAACCTTAGTCGAAGCGCTAGAAGAAATCGAAGTCGATGAACTCTCAGTATTCGTAGAATCAATTCTTGCAGAGCTGCACGTTGAAATGTTTGTTTACGGAGATTGGCAGCGTCAACAAGCGCATGACATGGCGACAACCTTAAAGGATGCCCTAAGAGTAAAAGAGCAGCGTTATGAAGAGGCGCTCCGCCCACTCATCATGCTGGGAAAAAACGGCAGTTTTCAACGTGAAGTACATTGTAACCAGCAAGATTCGGCGGTCGTTATTTATCACCAGTGTGAGGATATTGAGCCTCGTAGCATTGCTCTATACTCATTGGCGAACCATCTCATGTCGGCAACATTTTTCCACGAGATCCGCACAAAACAGCAATTAGGTTACATGGTGGGCACTGGCAATATGCCACTTAATCGTCATCCGGGTATTGTGCTTTATGTGCAATCACCCAATGCAGCGCCTGCCGAGCTGGTTACCTCAATCGATGAGTTCTTAAATGCCTTTTATATGGTGCTGTTAGAACTGAACGATTACCAGTGGCATAGCAGTAAGCGCGGCTTATGGAATCAAATAGCGACGCCGGACACCACACTGCGAGGTCGTGCTCAGCGTCTTTGGGTTGCAATAGGAAACAAAGACACCGAGTTTAACCAACGTGACAAGGTACTTGCTGAACTGAAGAAATTGACCCGAGCAGACATGATTCGCTTTGTCGTTAATGAGTTGAAACCTCGCACGGCAAACCGATTGGTCATGCACTCTCAAGGACAATCGCATTCGGACGCTCCGCGCATCCACTTAGGGCAAGAAATTGGATCGATTGAAGAGTTCCAACTTAGGCCAAAAGATTGCGGCTTAGGATGATCTAATTGCGCAGTAATAAAATTATCGATTAGTAAGTATATACCTACAAACCAATGAGGTTGTGGGTCTCATAAATAGAATCGACACCATAATTGGCAGAAAATTGAAATTACGCCATTGCGGCTTATGCTCTAATTACCACACTAAAAATAAATTAATGAGGTAATCATGAAAAAAGCACTACTACTTGCGGCTATTTTACTGCCACTGGCATCTGCACACGCTGAAATCTCGGTGAAAGGTGATGGCTTTGAGCTAAGTAACGACTGTGTCCGCCTAAGCGGAGACAATGTTTCTATCAAATCAGATGATTGCTCTTCAAAACAGTGGAAAGATAAAGACAACAAAGGCAACAGCAGCGTTCACGGGGACGACAACCCAGGTAAAGGCCACAATAAAGATAAGAAAGACAAGAAGAAGTAACTATTTCTTATTTATGAAAAAGGCTTGCCACTGGCAAGCCTTTTTCTTTACCGAAGCAACGTTTAATAGAATGTGGTTCCTTCTCCAGCTCGAGTAAGCAAACCATCACACGGTGCGTAACGATCGCCATACTTCGATGCAAACTCATTCATTTTCTCAACCAGTTCTTTAATGCCAAACTGATCCATATAACGGAATGGACCGCCCAAGAAAGGAGGGAAACCAATGCCAAATATTGCACCAATATCACCATCACGTGGCGAGCGAATGATGCCGTCATCCAAACAACGTACCGCTTCATTCAGCATTGGTAGTACACAGCGCAACGCAATATCGTTATCGCTCAGCTTAGATTCAGGATCGAGCTTAAGCAGCTTGTAGATAGATTTATCGACTTCTTTCTTCTTACCTTTGTAAGTGTAGAAACCTTTCCCGCTCTTACGTCCTTTGCGACCGTCATTCAATAAGATATCGAACACGTCAGGGCCTTTGAATCGCTCACCTAACTCGTTGACTAGAATCGGCATGATCTTCGCGCCAATGTCGACACCGACTTCATCCAGTAAGGTAATCGGGCCGACAGGGAAACCAAAATCAAGCAACGCCGTATCAATCTTTTCGATCGGTTCGTTAGCCAGCAGAATATGCGCCGCTTCGTTCATGTATGGCGCAAGAATGCGGTTCACGTAAAAGCCCGCTTTGTCTTTCACTACGATCGGGGTTTTACCTTGCTTTTTAGCAAGTGCAACGACTGTTGAAATGGTTTCATCTGATGTCGTTTCATGCGGAATCACTTCCACCAACGGCATTTTTTCTACCGGGCTGAAGTAATGCAAACCCACTACGTTTTCTGGACGCTCCGCTTTTTCTGCAATTTTGTGGATTGGTAACGAAGAAGTATTGGTCGCAAAGATGGTTTCCGGCTTGGCATTCGCTTCAATATCCGCCACCATTTTTTGTTTAAGATCTAAGTCTTCAAAAACGGCTTCAATTACGACATCAATATGATTAAAGCTGGTAAAGTCGACACCGCCAGACAGTTGCAACATTTTCGCTTGCAGATCGGCTTTTGATAGAATGCGACGTTTACGCTGTTTCTCGAATAACTTGTAGTTATAGTTGAGTGCGTTTAGAACGCCATCGTTGCTGACGTCTTTGATGCGGACAGGCACCTTCGCTTTTGCAACAGACACATGGCTGATTCCTGCGCCCATCAAGCCACCGCCAAGCACGCCAACTTTATGAGCTGGCGCGGGTTTCGCATCCGTACCATTTTCTTTCTTCATTTCCGTTGTCGCAAAGAAGATAGAACGGAGCGCTTTTGATTCAGAGCTCATCACAAGCTCACCGAAGCGTTTCGCTTCAAGCTCTTGTCCTTGGGCGAAACCTTTCTCTAAACCATGCTGAATAACGTCTAAAATCGCGACCGTTGCAGGATAGTTACCACGGGTTTTCTGGTTGGTTTTCTTCGCTGCCTGTTCAAACACAAACTTGCGCCCTAACCCGCTACCCGACATCACTTTTTCTTTCGTGGATAGCTTTTTCGTACCCTTGTTTTTACCTTTGTCGATAAACTGTTTAGCTACATCGAGCAAAATTGTATCAGGTACGCATGCGTCGACCACACCCAGCTTTTTTGCTTTCTTTGCGCGAAGCTGTTTACCCGTTAAGATCAAGTCCAGTGAAGGTAACAGGCCAATCAAACGCGGCAGACGCTGCGTACCGCCGGAACCTGGCAGCAATCCAAGCTGTACTTCTGGCAGGCCTAAACGCGTTTTATCTGAATCCGTACAAACACGATAATCACATGCAAGAGCAAGCTCTAAGCCACCGCCTAAACATGGACCGTGAATAGCGGCAACCACAGGATATGGTAAGTCCGATAGCTGCTGGAATAGCTCTTGACCTTGCCTCGCTAATGCTTCTGCTTCACTTGCGGTCGTGCACGCTTCTAGCATGCGAACATCGGCCCCCGCGACGAAGTTGTCCGGTTTGAGGGAATGAATGATCATCCCTTTGATGCCACTGGCGTCTTTTAGCTGAGCAAAGATTTCTTTCATTTCATCAGCAAAAGCCGCCTGTAGCGTATTCATTTTTTCATTAGCTACGTCAATCGCTAACCAAGCAATATTCTGCTCATCAACTTTTAGACTAAATGCTTTTTGCTCGCTCATTACTCAACCTCCAGAATCATTGCTGCACCAAGACCGCCAGCTGCACATGCGGTATTCAATGCAATACCGCCACCACGGCGTTTCAGTTCACGTAGGGTTTGCGTCATCATACGTGCACCAGTCGCAGCAAATGGGTGACCATAAGCAATTGATCCGCCAAGCACGTTGAACTTATCCATGTCAATTTCACCGATCGCTTTCGAACGACCTAGATTTTCTTGAGCAAACTTATCTGAAGCAAACATCTTCACATTCGCCAATGCTTGCGCAGCAAACGCTTCGTGCATGTCGATCAACGTCAGATCAGACAGTTCCAAGCCTGTATTTTCTAACACTTTCGCTGTAGCATAAGTCGGTCCCATCAGCATGTCCTTTTCCACACCGATCGCTGAAAATGCGTAGCCGCGGATGTAGCCAAGAATCTCCATGCCAAGCTCTTTCGCTTTACCTTCGCGCATCAACATCACTGCCGCACCACCATCAGTCAGTGGCGTACTGTTCGCTGCCGTAACACTGCCATACTGGCGATCAAAGGCAGGTCGAAGTTTCGCGTACCCTTCTACGGTTGAGTCGTGACGGACATTGTTGTCTTCCGAAATCCATTTTTTGTATGGTTCGGGAAAAGCCGTCATCACTTCACCTTGGATCTTGCCTTCTTTCCAAGCTTGGGAAGCCAGCGTATGAGAGCGATGTGCTAGCGCATCCTGCTCTGCACGAGAAATACCATGCGTCTTTGCCATTTGCTCCGCAGTTTGTCCCATGGATAAACCCGTAGAGTACTCGGCTACTGCAGGAGGCACTGGCATAAGGTCTTTAAAGCTCAAGTTTTTGAGGATGCTAAGCTTCTGACCCATTGTTTTTGTCTTACTTAGAGCAAGCAGATTAGCGGCCAGTTTCTTAGATACGCCAATAGGCAGGACGGAAGAAGAGTCTGCACCACCAGCAATACCAATATCGATGGTTCCCGCCATGATGCTTTCTGCGACATTGACCGCCGCTTGAAAACTCGTTGCACACGCACGAGTCACACTGTAAGCATCAGTATGAATGTTCATACCGGTGCCTAACACGATTTCTCGTGCGATGTTTGGCGCTTCAGGCATTTGTACTACTTGTCCAAATACCACTTGTTCGATTAACTTCGGATCAATATCTGTTCGAGCAAGCATTTCGCTTACTACCATTTTCCCTAAATCGACCGCTGGCACTTGGCTAAATTCCGTGCTTTGACGAGCAAAGGGAGTTCGAAGCCCCGCGACAATAGCGACACGCTCACCATTGCGTGTTTTTACTTCCTGCTTGCCCATTGTTTCTCCTTAAATACAAGAGGTCTGACCTGATGCATTGTAATGAATTTGTTAAATTTATCAAACGTGCGTTTAAATAAACGTGAAGCAAGTAGATCAATTACTCTACTTCTTTGATTCTTATGCGATTAATAATGATTAACTATAGAGAGTTAAAACGGTAAGAGGTATATGGAAGGTAAAATCGAAGCAAAAAAAAACCACACATAACTGTGTGGTCGGAATATCTATAAAACAATTAACTTACGCCAATTGAAAATTAATCAGTTTCCTGATTAGGAGAAAGTAAAGTCAGCCTTCAAAAGGAAGTGTCATCTTGCTCAACATGTTAGTCGCAATGACTAACGAGATGACAAGATGTACTATAACCCCTTCACTGCTTGATATTTTGAAATAGATCAATTTTATAGTGATTTTACGAGCTTTAAGCACATCTAAAAGGCTCAGCGATGCAAACCTATTCAAAAATTCACCGCTAGCAGTCTCTTTTTATGTCCCATCGAATGAACTTATCCAAACCATTGATTACTAATGATGATATTGTTAACAATCTTTACCAATTCATGTTCGATGATATTTGGCATTTGCGTATACACTTTTAAGTAACCACATAGCTTATTGTGTCAGAAGTTATCTACGACACACGCTCAACCGAAACCGCGAGGCTATTGAAAAGTAAAGTCATGCTCAGAACAAATAAGAAACTCACAGAGCGAGGATGGAGGCTCCTGTGGCCATATTAAAAATGTTTGGAAAGAAAAATTCCAACAGTCCGGTCAACTCTGATATGGACAAGCAAAGAAAATACGAAGCGCTCGTCCGAGGGTACCATCGTGACTTATATCGCTACGCATACTGGTTGTGCAAAGATAAAGCGATAGCGGAAGATCTAGTTCAGGAAACCTGCCTTAGAGCTTGGAAGTCACTCGATAGTCTCCAGGATGAAAAAGCAGCCAAGTCTTGGCTCATCACCATATTGAGACGAGAAAATGCGCGCCGCTTCGAACGTAAACAATTTGATTTAGTTGATATCGATGATTACGGCAATGATGCTAAAGTCAGCGATGACCCACATCATCAGCAAGAATGGCTGCAAGCGCAGATCATGAAACTCGATGTTGAATACCGCGAGCCTTTATTTCTCCAAGTTGTCGGTGGTTTCAGCGGAGAAGAGATTGGCGACATTCTTGATTTAAATAAAAATACAGTGATGACTCGATTATTTCGCGCTCGTAATCAACTCAAAGAGATGTTGGATTCTCAAGATACTAAGAGAGGACAAAAGAATGGATGATTTAGAATTTCGTCGTCGTATTTTGTCGGATCCAAAACAAAAGGATGAAGAGATTCTGCAAGCTTTAGCTGGTAGCGACACCAACAATAAGTTTGTTGATGACGTTTTGGATCTCGACGTAAAAATTAAACAAGCCATGAATGTGGATGTACCTGAAGATCTCGCTGATAAGATTTTATTTAGTCAGACGTCGAGTGCACTTGATGAAGAGAAGGTCGTCAGACCAAACTTTGTGCGCAAAGCAATGGCACTTGCCGCTTCTATTGCGTTCACCGCAGGATTATTAGTTGGTCAAGTAAACTGGGGAAATGTTTTGGTTTCTCCAGCACAAGCCAGTTTAGCTGATACCGCGATGAAACACGTTATTCATGAAGAACCTTTTGTTCGTTATCTTGATGAGGATGTACCGAGCTCGCAAATTAATGCGAAAATGTCGCCATTTCATTACCAGTTTAGTGAAAGCTTTCCATATCACGTTTACTACCTAAACCACTGCGGTTTTGGCGAATCCAATGCGGTGCATATGGTATTCCAAGGTCCAAAAGGTAAAGTAACGTTATTTATTACTGGTATTCCTAGCGAACAAAGTACCGACTTTAATAAGGATGGCATGACCGGAATCGTTCAGCCCGTCGGGAGTTCAAGCCTGATTTTAGTCGGAGAAGAAGGTGAAAATATTGATGCTATCGCTACGACTCTTGCATCAATGATTAAACCGATGTAATAACTTCGACGATTTCCAGCCTTCAAAAGGTTAAATGCCGCTAAATGATCTCATTTAGCGGCATTTTTGTATAAATAGAACACAAAACATTCACCCTTGCTATAGCATTTAGAGCTTAAACTCTAAATTATGCATTTTAAGTGCAATTTCCCGTCTTTTAGACATCATTTCTGCAATTTTTATTCAATTTTATCCAATGGTCGGATTTGTCCAAGCAACTATTGATACTACTATCTGCGCCACTGAGCAAAAGCTCAATTTATCGTCCAAAGAGACGAATCTAATAAGGAAAAACAAATGACTCAGAACACGCGTCTGTTTAAAAAGACTCTCCTAGCAGTAACGGTAGCTTTTGCCTCAGGTCAATCGATGGCAGCGGGTTTCCAAATCAACGCTCAATCAGCAACTGGCATCGGCCGTGCATTTGCTGGTGATGCAGTAATCGCAGATAACGCCGCAGTAATGGCTCGTAACCCAGCAGCAATGGCTCTATTTGATAAAATGGAGCTTTCGCTAGGTTTCGAAAGCATTACTTCAATGATTGAAGTGAAAGATGCGAAATATAACGTTAATACTCCTTTGGGTTCTAGTACTGTAAATGTTGCTGACACTGATGATGTGGGTGATACGTCAATAGCTCCAAACATTCACCTAATCGTTCCAGTAAATGACAAGTTTGCATGGGGCGTAAACGCATACTCTAATTTCGGCACTAAAACTGAATTTTCAGATAACTATACCGCAACCGAGTACGGTGGTCTTACGGATGTAAAAAGCTTCAACTTTGGCTTTGCGGGTTCTTACCGTTTAAACGAACAATGGAGCTTTGGTGCTGGTTTAGATTTAATCTACGGCCAAGGCACAATGAAGCGTACAACTAGCTCTTCAGTCCCACGGGTTGGCGGTCAAAAAATTCTGGACGTAGATAAAGCTGATGGTTGGGCTGTTGGTTTCAACGTTGGTACTGTGTACGAACTAGATGAAAACAACCGTTTTGGTCTAGCGTATCGTTACAGCCCTGAATTTACAGCAAAAGACGACAAAGGTCAGGAAATCACGCTACCTCTACCAGATATGGCCGAGTTTTCTGGTTTCCACAAAATCCAAGACACTAAGTTTGCTGTACACTACAGCATCCAATACATCGGTTGGAAAGATTTCGACCAAATTGATTTTGAGAACCTAAATCAGGGTTTACTTAAAGGTGGTTACTCGAAAGACTATCAATGGCAAGATGGCTGGCACTACGCAATTGGTGGTACTTACTACCTAAACAACAACTGGACACTTCGTGCTGGTTACATGTACGACACAAGCGCTCAAGATAAAGTAACGTCTATCTCGGTACCAGATTCAGATCGCCAGTGGTTCTCAACAGGTTTCTCTTACCATATTGATAATAGCTCAAACATCGATTTTGGCTTCACATACTTGTTAGGTGAAGATGTAAAAGTTAATGAGAATACTCAATTAGCTCCTGGTCTTTCTACCGGTGTAACAGCAACAACTCATGCTGACGCAATTCTATTCGGCTTACAATACAGCCGTAGCTTCTAAGCGCTTCGCTGTTAGTTAGTAGAAAAATACTTTATATAAAAGGCTGGATTTCCAGCCTTTTTTCATATCTGCGATTTATTGCCCACTCAATTTGAGTGAACACGTGTATCTAAATCTCACAATTAGGACGCACAGCTGTTCGCTGAATTCCATTTACAAGCCCTTCACAGTTAGATTATTAAACCACCCAAGCAACACTTGAAAGCATAATATTCCAAATGACTGCTTGTGCTGGATTTTCATTTCTAAAGTAAAAACTCTACCTTTAAACTTTCGTCCCACGTTATAAACAAATCAGCGAACATTCGAATGAAAACCAACAAGACTCTTCTATCAACAGCAGTGGCATTAAGCCTACTTGGCACAACGGGCATGGCTAACGCAGCAGGTTTCCAACTTGCTGAATATTCTGCAACAGGCCTAGGTCGAGCATATGCTGGTGAAGCAGCAATGGCTGACAACGCAAGTGCACAATGGCGTAACCCAGCAATGCTAACTTATTTGGAAGGCACTCAAGTGTCCGTTGGTGCAATCTATGTGAACCCAAATATTGATATTGAAGGTGATGTAAACTTCCACGGTAGTACTTCTTCTGCATCTTCAGATGATTTCGCACATGATGCAATCATTCCAAACTTCTACCTATCACACCAATACAATGAGAAATTCGCGATTGGTTTGGCATTTGGCACCAACTACGGTATGGAAACCGATTTAGGGAAAGGCTTTGGTGCATCACACTTCGGTAACGAAGCAAGCGTAACGACAATGGAAGCGAACTTAAACGCAGCTTACAAAGTCAATGAATCAATCAGCGTTGGTGGTGGTATCCGTTACATCATCGGCGAAGGCAGCTTTGGCGCAGCAGCTCCTAAGAATAACGTTGTAGGAAAGCACCCTTTAACTGGCGATCCTATCAGTGTTCCTCAAGGTACCGCTCTAAAATACATGGAAGGTGACGATACCGCTTGGGGCTGGCAAGTTGGTACTGCATGGCAGATCAATGAAAATAACCGTATCGGCTTCGCGTACAAATCTGAAGTTGAACTGAAGCTTGAAGGCCATGCTGAAGGTCTAGGTTTTGGCTTCGGTACTTCTGAGCTTCCACAACTACGTGACAACGGCTACATGTACCTAAACCTGCCTGCAACGGCTGAGTTGGCAAGCTTCCACCAAGTAACAGACCAACTTGCGTTACACGCAAGCTTTAACTGGACGGATTGGAGCTCTTTCGATAAATTGGAAGCACGCCTAGATACCGCTGGCACGCATATGGTTAAAGTAGAAAACTGGGAAGATAACTACCGCTTTGCTGTTGGTGCCACTTACCAGCTTGATCCTAAGCTAGCGCTACGTACTGGTATTGCATACGATACTTCAGCGGTAAGCGACAAAAACCGTACGATCACTATTCCAGAAACTGACCGTACTTGGCTAAGTATTGGTGCAACGTACGATTGGACAAAAGACTTCAGCCTAGACGCTGGCTTCACCTATATTTTCGCGAAAGACGCACCAATCGTTGAGTCTCGTGGTTACAAGTCAGACGACGCTGCAGAACAAGTCGGCGGCCAATTCGTAGGCGAAACTACGGGTAATGTTTGGCTAATCGGTGTTCAAGCAAACTACCGTTTCTAACCAAACAGCAAAAATACAAAAAAGGCTTAGCATCAGCTAAGCCTTTTTTTATTTGTATATTGTAAAGAACAGCGCTTAAAAGTCTTCTAGGTATTCGTCTAAATACTCTTCTTCTTCGATGTTAACTTCTTCCACCGTTTCAACTTCTGCTTTAAAGTTTTGACGCTGAATATAAACATCGCGAGTAAGAATATATGGATCCGGCGACGAGTCTAACTGTGCTTCTTGCGGTACTAATAAAGCACGCTTCTCCATGCCTTCAAACGCCCACTTACCCAAACTCGCCCAGAAGTTGAGGTAAGAGAGGGGTAAATACGTACTATCTACGGTATCTGTCACTTCACGTAAGGTATACGGGCCATAACCTGGAATCATGAAGTAAGGGCCATTTCCAACACCATAGTGGCCTACTGCATCACTGAACGCTTTCTCGTCGTATTTCGTAATACCCGCGGCACTTGCAATATCGAATAAACCGAAAATACCAAACGTCGAGTTAATCCAAAAACGGTTAAAGTGGTCCACGGCTTTCGTGCCGTTACCCATGACTAAGTTATTAACCATGCTGGCTGGCTCATCTAAGTTCGACAAGAAGTTAGCGATACCGGAACGAATAGGAACTGGCGTGTATTCCACATACGCAAGCGATACAGGACGAACCAAATACGGATCTAAATATTCGTAGTTGATTTCCCACATGGTTCGGTTAAAGCCTTCCAACGGGTCATACACATCAGAAGTCGTTTGATTTGTTTCTTGTCCTGTTACTGCTTCATCAGGCGCACTTGAACAGCCAACCAGTCCAACTGCAAGCAGTAACAAGAAGGTAGATTTACCCTTGTTATACATTTTATTTTCCATAACGACTATTAATGTACCTAAGTCACCCAATGAACATTTGTACGTATGTTGAGCAGTATACGTAGTAAAGATGACTCAGATATGGGAATAAATAAAGGCCAGCAGTCGCTGGCCTTCGGTATTCTACTCGATCGTTTAGAGTCATACCACTAAAGGCAACAGACTCTACCCCGTTGTCATATTTCAGAGACAGACGCTAACGATTAATATTGCTGGTCAATGGTCACTTCAACCGGCGTGCCAAATTCAACGACGTCACTCTCCCCGTGCCAATCTTGGTCACGCGTTGCTACGTTACCGTCAGAGTCCACACGCACACGGACGATTAACTTTTCGAGTGAAGATAGTTTTTGCCCCTGCATCATGGCATTACCATCATCTAATACGACTGTACGAGGGAAAGTACCCAGCGGATAGCGAGCTGCCGCAACAGGCATTGGTGAGCCATCTGCACGATGTACCGACACAATCAGAACTGCGTTTGGATCCAACTGAGCATTTGGTGCCACATTAATTGTCACAGCGACACTCTTATCCGGTGAAACCGCTTCGCCCATTTGCTTACGAGCACTCTCAATACTGCGTGACAACATCTCGTAGCGGCTATCTTCTGGACCAATCATTTGCTGCATGATTCCCCAGTACTTGATGGCTGCCGGGAAGTCTTGACGCTCAAACGCATCGAACGCTAACAAAGAAAACACACGCAGATCGACATAGTCTTGCTGCATCAGCTTGCCGAGTAATGAGCGAGCCGTCGCTTGATCCATTTCCTCTTGAGACAGCATCAGAGCTTGTGCATAACCCAACATCACATCAGGATCTTTGGGCTCTAGGCGATATGACTTTTCCATCGCATCGATAGCAGTCGTGACATCACGATTTGCTAACGCAATACGACCTAGCAGTAACCAACCTGTCGAGTCTTCCGGCTGGTAATGTAAGCGAGTTCGAAGGGCAAGGGTCAAATCCGCCATTTCATCGTCACTCAACGGATCAGAAGAAGCCGACATCAGCTTTTTCGATAACTCAGGTAGATTTGCAGACACTTCTTGCCATTGAACAATATCGTCTGACGCGCCAAATTTGTAATACAAGCCATAGCTCAACGCCACCGTCAGAATTACCGATGGAACTAAAACCGCGATTGGTGAAACCTTGGTTTCCTTTTGCGCTTTATCACCCGGAATATCGTCAAGGAGAGACTGCTTTAGATCAGAAATCAGTTCGTCTTCGCTCTCCACCAGACCTTCGTCAGTTTCTTCTGCAAGTTCAGATAAACGGTCTTTATAGAAAGCCTTGTTGAGCTCATCGCGTAACACATCATCATTGTTCGCTTTTTGTTTAAGCAACGGCAAAGCCACCAGCGCACAAGCAATAAGCGTAAGAGCAACGGTGGAAATCCAAAATAGTGTCATTACTTCTTATCTCCGTTGTTCTCTTCTTCAAGCAATGCTTTTAAACGAGCCTCTTTTTGCTCATCCCATTGCTCGTCACTGCTCGCTTTTGCCTTAACTTTAGATTTACGGCTACGCAGTACAATCAAACCAAAACCACCCAATACCACAGCTAGAGGCCCTAGCCACAAAATTGCAGTCGCGACCGTAAATGGTGGGTTGTAAGTCACGAAGTTACCGTAACGGGCGATCATGTAATCAACAATCTCATCTTTGGACTTACCTTCTTTGGTCATTTCGTACACCTTATGGCGTAAGTCCTGAGCAAGTTCAGCGTTAGAATCCGAGATCGTGTTGTTCTGACATTTAGGGCAACGGAGCGTATGGCTTAACTCTTTGAACTGCTGTTCTTGTTCCAAGTTATCGAACTCGTATACTTCAATGGCAGCGTGAGCAGCAAGAGATAATGTCATGGCAGCAAAAACTGCAAGGATCAGCTTTCTCATTGCTTCGCCTCCTCAACCAATTTGTTGTAAAGCGGCTCCAGTGTTTCCGACCAATTACGTGGGTTTACATCCCCCACATGGCGATAACGAATCACACCATTTGCATCAATAATGAATGTTTCTGGTGCTCCATAAACGCCAAGGTCAAGACCAAGCATACCACTACCATCAAATAGGCTAATTAAGTACGGGTTGCCGAGATCATTCAACCAGCCTACCGCTTTGTTACGATCATCTTTGTAATTCATACCGATGATCTTAACGCCCTTACCCGCCAATTCGTTTAGGTATTTATGCTCTGCATAACATGTTGGACACCACGTTGCCCAAACGTTCAAGAGCAACGGCTCACCTTTAAAAATTGACTGGTCGTATTGTTTTCCAGGTTCAGCTAAGTCTTCTAAGTGAAACTCAGGAACTGGCTTACCAACCAAAACCGACTCCAATTTCGTTGGATCATCGCCCTCTTGGTTGCGCATTAACTGGGTTGCGAAAATGCCCGCCAAAATCATGAAAGCGACGAGCGGAATAAATAAGATTTTCTTATTCATGTTATGCCTCCTGCTCTTTTGACTTCGCGTTTTTCTTTGAAGATTTACGGAAGCGATAACGCTTATCTGAAATCGCTAGTGCACCGCCTAACGCCATAATCAAAGAGCCAGCCCAAATCCAACGAACGAACGGTTTATAGTAAATACGAACAGCCCAAGATCGGTTGTCGTCTAAACGTTCACCCATTGCAATGTATAAGTCACGACTAATTCCACGGTCAATGGCAGCTTCGGTCATCATAGACTTAGCCGTACGGTAGAAGCGCTTCTCAGCGTGAAGCGTATTCACGTATTTGCCATCATGTGTGATCTCAAAATCCGCGATGTAGCCATCGTAGTTTGGACCATCTTTATCACGCAGGCCTGAGAAGTAGAAATCATAACCTTGAATTTGGAAGTGTTCGCCAGGTGCTAAACGTACATCACGCTCGATGCTGTAGTTCTGTACCATCGCAATACCGATAACAGATACCGCCAGACCAACATGACCCAACATCATCGCCCAATGGCTACGCTGCAGCTTGCGAACGCCTTCACTAAAGCTATGACGGTGCGTTGCACGCTCATATAGTTCAAAGCCATGCATTGCAATAATCCAAATCGCCATTACCCAGCCAATGTAAGCCATAGTTGAGAAGAAGTCGGCAAACAGGTATACGCATACCGCGGCCAAAGCAAAAGCAAGCACACCTGAAACGAGCATTGGTTTCACAAGTTTAGATAAATTGTCTCGCTTCCAACGGATAAGTGGACCAATACCAAGTAGGAAAGCAAATGGCATCATCAACCACGCAAACAGCATGTCGAAGAATGGAGCACCGATAGAAACCGACCCCAAACCAAGCTGCTTATGTACGAGCGGCAATAATGTCCCCACTAACACCACAACAAGTGCTGCGATAAGTAATACGTTATTGGCTAGGAGCGCGTTTTCACGAGAGACTAAGTCGAAGTTACCTCGTACACGCACTGCCGCCCCTTTCACGGCAAACAGCAGTAAAGAACCACCGATAACGAAAACTAAGAAACCTAGAATAAACATACCGCGCGACGGGTCAGACGCGAACGCATGCACCGATACTAAAATACCGGAACGGACTAAGAATGTGCCCAACAAACTCAACGAAAATGCAGAGATTGCCAATAGTACCGTCCACGCTTTAAATGTGCCGCGTTTTTCTGTCACGGCAAGAGAGTGCATCAATGCGGTACCCGCTAACCAAGGCATGAATGATGCGTTTTCTACTGGGTCCCAGAACCACCAGCCACCCCAGCCAAGTTCGTAGTAAGCCCACCAAGAGCCTAGTGCGATACCGAGTGTTAAAAATACCCATGCAGCGGTTGTCCAAGGACGAGACCAACGGGCCCAAGCCGTATCAAGGCGTCCAGTCATTAGGGATGCGATCGCAAAAGAGAAGGCAACCGAGAAACCAACGTAGCCCATGTAAAGCATTGGCGGGTGAACAATCAAACCAGGGTCTTGAAGCAGAGGGTTCAAGTCACGCCCGTCAACCGGGAAGAAAGGCAACGTACGTAAGAATGGGTTTGACGTTAAGATGATAAACAGTAGGAAACCCACTGAGATCATGCCCATTACGGCAAGTACACGTGCAACCGACTCTTGCGGCATACCACGACTGAATGTCGCTACAGCGACAGTCCAAGCAGCTTGGATTAAAACCCATAGCAACAGTGAACCTTCGTGTGCACCCCATACTGCGGTTAAACGGTAGTACCAAGGAAGCTGACTATTCGAGTTGCTCGCTACATACTGTAACGTGAAGTCGTTGGTATAAAATCCCCAACATAAAATGGCGAAAGAGAACAACAGCATCAGGAACATAGACCAAGATAGCGGTCGCGCTGTGTTCATGAGCATGGTGTTATTATTCGATGCTCCCCACAATGGCAATACGCTCAGCAGCACAGCCATTGCAAGCGAAAGAATGAGAGCAAAGTGACCGATTTCAGCAATCATTGGCCGCTTCCTTGTTTCTGTTCGGTGCTGTATTGAAGCGGTTCATGCGTTTTCTTCATCGCTTCTGCAATTTCTGGTGGCATGTATTCTTCATCGTGCTTCGCTAGGACCTCAAATGCCTCAACTGTCGTGGCATCTTTCAGTACACCTTGAGCCACAATACCCTGCCCTTCACGGAACAAGTCAGGAAGAATACCGTCATAAGTAATCGTCACTTTAGGACCGACATCGTGCAGGTCAAAACTCACTTTCAAAGAATTAGGATCTCGACGAACCGAGCCCACAACCACCATACCACCAATACGCAGACGCTGGCCTACTTCTGGCTTGGTGCCATCTGGCTTACCATTAACCAATTCCGTTGGAGTGTAGAAAAGGTCCATATTTTGGTTAAGCGCATAAAGTATCAAACCAATGGTGGCACTAATACCGATAAAGATCGCTAGTACGATACCTAGCCTCTTTTTACGTCTCGGGTTCATAAGGTGTTCTCCATGTTCTTCGCTGCGTCGATACGAGCTTGACGGTCAATTTTTGCTTTCACTTCTTTCAATAATGCATCACCGCGGCGAAGGCTAGTGATCAGAAGAATCAGCATGGATAAGAAAGTAATACCAAACGCACTCCATACGTATGATGCGTAGCCACCCATGGCAAAAAAGTCGCTCAGAGATTCAAAATGCATAATCAATTACCTCACTGAGTTTGTTCTGTTGCGAGTTTGCGCACCCAAGGGCGGTGACTTTCTTTACTGATGATTTCGTTACGAAAACGTACCATCGTCACTGCACCAAAGAAGAACGCAAAGCCAAAGATGTTTAGCAATAACGGCCAAAGCATGTCGGATGAAATAGAAGGTTGTTCAAATTTCGTGATCGTCGCGCCTTGGTGAAGCGTGTTCCACCACTCTACGGAAAAGTGAATGATAGGTAGGTTCACGACGCCTACGATCGCTAAAATACCCGCCGCTTTTGCGGCTGTTTTCTGATCGTCAAACGCGTGATAAAGCGCAATAACACCAAGGTAGAGAAATAGAAGAATCAATTCTGAAGTAAGACGGGCGTCCCATACCCACCAAGTGCCCCACATTGGCTTACCCCAAACGGCACCAGTAAGTAGAGCAATGAAGGTAAATACCGCACCAATCGGCGCCATCGCAAGCGCCGCCATATCAGATAGACGTACTTGCCATACTAAGCCAATAAATGCCGCAATCGCCATCGACATATAAACGCCCATAGACCAAATAGCTGATGGGACATGAATGTAGATGATTCGGAAACTGTCACCTTGTTGGTAATCTGAAGGCGCAAATGCAAGCCCCCAAACCGTACCAACCGATAAGCATACGAGGGCCAATACAGAAAACCAAGGCAGAAACTTACCACTCAAACGGTAAGCGGTTTCTGGCTTGGCATAAGGATGTAGCCATTTCCACATGTTTTGTTCTCACTCTTACTTCAGGGACACTGTCTAAAGGGTTGAGACCGTAGCAGTGCTTTAATAATAATTCTTTGATCAAGCGCCGCTTCATTGGCACTTTATTGAGTTAGTTAACACTAACTCTCAATGCGGCACTAATGGCAAAAGGCGTTAACGTCATCGCTCCCATTAGCATCGCACCTAAAATTGCTAGTTGACCGTTATACGCCATACCAAGCGCGGCGGCATCAATTGCTGATGTTGCGAAAATCAAAATTGGGATGTAGAGCGGAAGAATAAGCAAACTCAAAAGAACGCCCCCCTTTTGCAACCCAACCGTCAAAGCCACACCAATAGCTCCAATAAAACTTAGTGTCGGTGTACCGATCATCAAGGTTAGTACAACAGATAACCAAGTATTGAAATCAAGCGAAAGTAAAACCGCCAATAATGGGCTAATTAGGATCAGAGGTAACCCTGTTAACAACCAATGTGCTATGACCTTTGAAACCACTACAAGTTGCAATGGAATCGGCATTAGCATCATTTGTTCCAATGCACCGTCTTGAAAATCATCACGAAATAGACGCTCTAATGATAATAAGGCGGATAGCAATGCGGCAACCCAAACAATGCCCGCTGCAATACGTGCTAACAAATTTGGTTCAGGCCCGATACTAAGAGGAAACAGAGTAATAACAATAATAAAGAACCAAAGCGGGTTCAGAATGTCTGCCTGACGGCGAAATGCTATCAATAGCTCGCGGCGAATGATGGTGGTCATAGATGGAATCATATCAATCACCCAACTTTATTTTTCTAAGTTTCGGGCTGTCCGAAAACATATCTTGATGCGTCGTCAACACGACAATACCGCCATTATCAGCGTGACTTGCGAACAAAGATTCAAGCACTTTGACGCCTTGCTTATCGATGGCGGTCAACGGTTCATCTAAAATCCATAAAATTTGCTTACTGAGCCATAACCTTGCTAGTGCCACTCGTCGTTGCTGACCTGCGGAAAGCTGTGCTACAGGCACATCTTCTCGACCGGCTAAACCAACTTGAGTTAAAGCAGTGAAGATTTCTTCGTCAGAAGAGCGGTTATTTTGAATAGATTGGTAAAAACGTAAGTTTTCTAGTGCGGTAAGCTCTCGTTTCACTCCAGTTTGATGCCCTAAGAACAGCAGATCTTGATGGAAAACATCACGAGATTTTTCAACCTCTTCTCCTTTCCACTTAATGATGCCTTCTTCTCTATCACCTAAACCTGTCACAATACGTAGTAACGTAGTTTTGCCAGTACCATTGCGCCCTTCTATCTGGACCAATTCACCAGGCTTAATTTCAAACTGCAGGTTTTCAAACAGGACCCTCTCATCACGGATCGCTGTCAGGTTAGATACTTCTAACATAGAGCTTCAACTAAAAAATGAACGAAGCGCTATATTAGCACAGCTTAGTTATGACAAAACAGGATAAGAGGGCTGGGATGTATGTAAGTTCATGTATTTTTGTTAATTAATCGTCACACTTTAATAAAATTAACTATAAGTAGTTATAAGCTCTCATTTTAACTTGGGGAGCGAGTGCTAAGAATGAAAAGAGCTTAAGGTAATCTAGGGCTGTATTGCAAAAAGATAATTAGTAACCGAACACAAAAAAAGAGGCTTATCGCCTCTTTTTATCGCTTTAAAACCTTTAGCGTCGACGACGTCCACGCGCCGGGTATTCTGCATCATCTGATGGCTGACCGCTTAGTGGTGGAATTTTCTCTTTTCCCGCCAGTTTTTTCTGTAGTGAAAGCATCAATTCCGCTTCAGCTTTTGGCAGTTCACACTCTTCAATGAGCTCATTGATATCTGCACCAAGCTGTACCATTTTAGAAGCTCGACTGTACAAGCGACCATCAGTATCAGCGTGTTCGAGTTCACGAATTCTCTCGTTTAGGTGCTGAATAATGTCTTGTTGTTCAGTTACTTTTTGTCCAAGACCAACGACAACCGAACGCACTTCGAGTAACTGCTTACTCAACTTTTGTACTTCTTTATCTACATGTCGAGACTGTGCTCGTTGCTGGTCTACTTGCTTTTGCAACCCCGAGCGAATGCGCAGTTGCAAAACAACCAACACCAACACGATAAAAGCGACGCCACCCGCAAGGAATGGAACAGATAAAAGAGTCTCTTCAGCCATCATCATTCAGCCCATTATAGGTGAGCCATCTCGTCCCATTCGTCATCCGTTAGGAGCTTGTTCAAATCCACAAGGATAAGAAGTTTGCCGTCACGGTTGCTCACACCTTGGATGAACTTCGCGCTTTCATCAGTACCAACAGAAGGCGTCGTGTCAATTTCAGAAGAACGTAGGTAAACCACTTCTGCCACACTATCTACCAAAATACCAATCACTTGACGCTCTGACTCGATCACAATAATACGAGTATTATCTGTAACTTCGCCTTCCATCAGGCCGAAACGCGAACGCGTGTCGATAACAGTAACCACGTTACCACGCAGGTTGATGATACCCAGAACATAATCTGGCGCACCTGGAACGGGTGCAATTTCAGTATAACGAAGTACTTCACGAACTTGCATTACGTTGATGCCGTACGTTTCTTCTTCTAGCTGGAACGTCACCCACTGAAGAACTTCGTCATTCGATGCATCTTTCTTCACTTCTACTTCAAAAGCTTGAGACATAGTTAATCCTCGTTAATGTCGTTCCCGACTTAAATCTAATTCAGTGATTTGACATCTAAACCGGCGTTTAGCATGTCAATGAGCGCCTGGACATGAATTAAGGCGCACATTTTTTCTTTTACCATGCCCGCTAGCCAAGGGCGTTTACCCGCCTGTTCACGCCAGCGAACCTTGTCGATATTGAGCGTTTCCGTCCCCATTAGTTGGTTACTGGCCAGCCCCCACATGCTCTCTCCAAGCATGACAACGTATTGGTAATTATCTTTGTAACTGTCATCGCGAAGCTTATCTGCCATCACCCATTTCGCGGTATCGACGACATCAAACTGTTGCTCACGATTTGTTTGTAGCCCCAAATACCAGGCGGGCTTTCCTATCAAATGGTTAAGCTCGCTGATGCGATGAATACCACCTAACTCATCAAGCGGTACGGCAAACGTGACATCATTCACATCAAAGTAAAGCACTTGAAAATCTTCACTTCGCTTCGTGCTTTCCCAGTCAGTTGGTATTTCGGAACCTGTTTGTGTCTCGAGCTCGGTATCAACGTTCGATTCTATATTGACATCATGCTCAATCACCGATTGAGGTTCAACCAGTTCTGGCTGAGTTTCCTCAAAAACTGGCGCATCAATCACCCAGTCTTGTATCTCTTCAACTGTTTGTAACTCGGGCGCCTCACTAACGGTTTGTACGTCTGGCTCAGCCGCTTTTATTTCTGCTGCAATATCAATCGTATTTTGTTCAAGAATACTATCAATATCTAACTCGGCTACAGGGTTGCTTGCTTCAAGCTGACTTAATAACCTTTGCACATCTTCCAGATTTGGGGCTTCCAATTCTGGCGGGTACGCTTCTTGAAACTGGTAAGTTTCCGGCTCCGAGTATTGAAACTGCAATTCTGGCTCTGGCTCTGGCTCTGGCTCTGGCTCTGGCTCTGGCTCTGGCTCTGGCTCTGGCTCTGGCTCTGGCTCTGGCTCTGGCTCTGCAGATGATATTTCTTGAGCCAGCAAGTCAAGCTCTTCCTCAAGAGTCGTTGCTTCAGCCTCACCCAATAGCGCATTAAAGTAGTCATCAAGCGCTTGTTCACTGGAAAGCACGTCGTTACTGCTCATCGAACGCTAACCTCTCCAGGTAAATCAATAACTGTTTATACGCAAACACACCGCGACTACCAGATGCAAAATGCGATGCTGGCAAATGCTTTAAACTAGCATCACGGAACTTGGTATCAATCGGCACCGCAGAGGTCCATACTTGATTTGGGTAATCTTTCTTCAGTTGCATCAATGTCTGCAAAGACGCTTTGGTGCGCTTGTCATACATCGTTGGAACGATAGTCACTTTGAAACCACCCGGACGAGACTTTTGCATAATGGTTAACGTGCGCATCATGCGTTCCAAGCCTTTCATCGCCAAAAACTCGGTTTGAACGGGAATCAAAATTCGGTCACTGGCGGCCAGTGCGTTGACCATCATCACACCAAGAATTGGCGGGCAGTCAATCAACACATAATCATAGTCTTGTGAGACCGCTTGTAGAGCTCGTTTTAAGATCAATCCCATCCCACTGCGATTCCCCATGACACGATCAAGCGTCGCAAGGGACATATGCGCGGGAATGATATCCATCCCTTCCAGTTTTGTCTCTAGGATTAACGGCCTCACCGTTTCACGAGAGAATGTCTTCAACTGGAATAAATCAAACAGGCTCGAAGTTACTGCGTCAGGATCATAACCAAGATAGGTAGTCAGTGATGCGTGAGGGTCAGTATCGACCATCAGTACGCGATGACCTTTTTGACTCAGCAAACCCGCTAATGTCACTGTTGAGGTGGTTTTACCCACGCCACCTTTCTGGTTAGCTACACTCCAAACAATCATGATGAATCCTACGCTAGGCCAACTTCCACCAACATGCGTTCTGCAATGCGGTCAAGCGGTAAATCTTCTGAAGAAATGCCTGCTTTAGCAACAGCTTGGGGCATACCATAAACAACACAACTTTCTTCATCTTGAGCCCAAATAGTTGAGCCTGCAGACTTCAACATACGAGCGCCTTCACGACCGTCTGCACCCATGCCAGTCAGCACTAAAGAGAGTACTTTGTCACCGTATACTTTGGCTGCAGAACCAAAAGTCACATCCACACATGGTTTGTAGTTCATGCGGTCGCCGCCATCAATGATACGAAGACGAGCAGCCCCCGCTCGACCATCCACCATCATTTGCTTACCACCTGGAGCAAGGTATGCCACACCAGGCTGTAAGACATCGCCGTCTTGGGCTTCTTTCACTTGAATCTTACACAAGGTATTCAAACGGCTGGCAAATGCAGCAGTAAAGGTTGCTGGCATATGTTGGATCAATACGATCGGATGCGGGTAGTTCATCGGTAAACGCGTCAGAATTTTTTGCAAAGCAACCGGACCACCAGTCGACGTGCCAATTGCGGTCAGTTGATACTTCTTACCGGAGGCTCGGAACTTTGCCGCAGCCGGTCGAGCTGGAGCTGGAGTCGCTGGCGAAGCCGTTCTTGAACCTAGTGGACGAGATGCCGCATTGGTACTCGCAGCAACGCGAGTGATTGGTCGACGCATAAAAGCGCGCTTCGAAGCAATCTGAATAACTCGTTGCTGAAGCAGTGACACCGCTTCTTCGCGGTTACGTGCGATGTCTTCAAACTTTTTCGGTAAGAAATCCAATGCGCCCGCATCAAGCGCATCAAGCGTGGCTTTCGCCCCGTCATGAGTCAGGGACGAAAACATTAGGATTGGCGTTGGAGCCGCTGCCATGATTTCACGTACAGCGGTAATGCCATCCATCACTGGCATTTCAATATCCATCGTGATGACGTCCGGTTTAAGAGATTTGGCTTTCTCAACCGCCTCTCTGCCATTTACCGCAACGTCAATCACTTCTAGGCGCGATTCTGAGTTGATGATTTCGCTCACGCGACGTCGAAAAAAACTCGAATCATCAACGACTAGTACTTTAATCGCCATCTTATTCCTTTTAATAACGTCAGCTTTGCTTAAAGGCGTGAAGCCGCAGCATATCGCTTAAGTAAATCAGGCACATCTAGAATTAATGCAATATGGCCATCGCTAGTGATTGTTGCACCAGCCATGCCCGGAGTGCCTTGCAATAGATTATCGAGTGGCTTAATAACCACTTCTTCTTGACCAATAAGCGTATCCACAACAAAACCAACGCGCTGGTTACCGATCTGTACAATAACCACATGACCGTGACCGGTACGCTCTTCGACGTTTTGTGATTTGGATGCTAACCAGTTCTGTAAGTAAAATAGCGGGATAGATTTTTCACGCACAATGATCGTCAACTGACCATCTACCACGTTTGTGCGACTCAGATCCAAGTGGAAAATTTCGCTCACAGATGCCAGTGGCAGCGCAAACGGATGACCGCCAACACCAACCATCAGTGTTGGTAGGATCGCAAGCGTCAGTGGTACTTTGATGGTGATCTTAGTGCCTTTCCCTAGCTCAGAATCGATATCGATTGAACCATTTAAGGTGTTGATCGCCGTCTTAACCACATCCATGCCAACGCCACGGCCAGAGATGTCAGAAATTTTATCTTTACTTGAGAAACCTGGCGCAAAGATAAGGTTGAAGCACTCTTTGTCTGTTAAACGGGCCGCCGCATCTTCGTCCATCATGCCGCGCTTAACCGCGATACCACGCAGTTTGTTCGGGTCCATACCGCCGCCATCATCTACGATGGATAGCTCAATGTGATCCCCTTCTTGTGATGCAGACAAAATCACTTTACCTGTGCGTGATTTACCTGCTTTCGCGCGATCGTCTGGCATTTCAATACCGTGGTCAACCGAGTTACGAACCAAGTGAATCAATGGATCGGCCAATGCTTCTACAAGGTTTTTATCGAGATCGGTTTCTTCACCGCGCATTTCCAGCACGATGTCTTTATTTAAGTTACGCGCCAAGTCACGGACAACGCGTGGGAAACGGCCAAATACTTTCTTGATTGGCTGCATACGCGTTTTCATTACCGCGCCTTGCAGATCCGCCGTTACGACATCAAGGTTGGCGACCGCTTTGGACATTTCTTCATTGTCGCTGTTCAAACCAAGGCTTAATAGACGGTTTCGGACCAATACAAGCTCACCAACCATGTTCATGATGGTATCAAGCGTCGAGGTATCGACACGAACGGTTGCCTCGGCCTGAGGCTTTTTAACCGCTGGCGCTTTCGCCTCTTCTTTCACCGCGACAGGTTTAGATTCTGGTTTTGGTGCTGGAGCCGGAGTTGGAGCTGCTGATGCTGGCTTAACCGCAGGCTCAGGTTTCGCAGGGCTTTCCTCTACGTTTGCTGATGCCGGCTTCGTTGCCATATCCAGCTCTTCCAACGTGGGACCTTTGCCCGCACCATGTAGCTCGTCGAGTAACTTTTCGAACTCTTCGTCCGTCATTAAGTCACTATCTTGATTTGCTGACGATGCAACTGGCGCAACTGGTTCTGCCGCTTTAGGAGGTTCTGCTGGTGCAGATGCTGCAGCCTCTGCCGCTGATGGACTTTTGCCAACGCCGTGAAGTTCGTCAAGTAGACGTTCAAATTCATCGTCAGTGATATCGCCACTTTCAACTGATGGCGCACTTGATTGAGGGGGCTCTGATGGCGCTGTTGGTGTCGCAGGTTCTGAAGCGCCTGGAGCTGAGCCTTTACCATGAAGTTCATCCAGCAGCTTTTCGAATTCGTCTTGGGTAATTTCATCGACAGAGCCGACACTTGACGCTGGTGCGGCAGGTTCTTCAATAACAGGTTCAGGAATGACAGGTTCAGGAGTAACCACTGGTTCTTCAACCACGGTTGCAGCGACTTCATCTTCTGATTCAGGTTTACATAGACGATGAAGTTCTTCAAGAAGGGCAGGATCCGCAGCTTCCAATGGCTCACGATCTTGAACAGCTTGGAACTGGGTATTGACCGTATCCAACGCTTTTAGCATCGTATCCATTAAGTTTTGCGTGACCGTGCGTTGGCCGTTTCGTAAAACGTCGAACACGTTCTCCGCACCATGACAAGTATCGACTAGCTCTGCCAAAGACAGGAAGCCAGCACCGCCTTTTACGGTGTGAAACCCGCGGAAAATTGCATTAAGTAAGTCTTTGTCTTCTGGGTTATTTTCCAATTCAACCAACTGCTCAGAAAGCAGTTCGAGAATTTCCCCAGCCTCAATGAGAAAGTCCTGAAGAATATCTTCGTCTAAATCGTAGCTCATACGTTACCTTTAAAATCCAAGACTGGACAACAAGTCATCGACTTCGTCCTGCGATGAAACCGCATCTTCTCTCAGTTCTGGATGAAGAATCGGGCCTTCGGCTTCGCTTGTTTGTGTATTCTTTTTATCTGCCGGTTCTGACAAAACTTGAATGTGTTCTTCAGGTTTATTTCCAGAGAATACGGTTAGGATTTCCACTAAGCGGCCTTCTACTTCATTTACCAACGTAATTACGCGGCGAATAATCTGGCCAGTTAGGTCTTGGAAGTCTTGCGCCATGAGAATTTCGGTCAATTGACCACGCAACTCAGTGCTGTCACCTTCGACTTGAACTAATAGCTCGTCGATTCGGTGACAAAGTGCTTTGAATTCGCTTAATTCGATGCGCCCGTGCATGAGTTCATTCCATTGAGGACGAACTTTCTGAAGGCAATCATGCAGGTTGTCAGCGATAGGAAGGCAGCAGTCGACTGCATCCATCGTTTTGTTGGCTGCTAGCTCTGTCTTCTCGATCACATAATTAAGACGATCCCTTGCGTTAGGGATTTCGTCTTTCGCAATTTCGGTCATGCGCTGATCGAGACTGAACTGCTTGAGTGATTCGTGAAGGTCTCGAGTTAAGGCTCCAATTTCTTGCAGCATTGGATTCTCGGCACCTTCGTAGATCGAGGCAACAAGCATATTGGCTTGGTCTTGTTCCCCGTTTTCTAGCATTTGAACGAGTGACTTCGCCTGCTCTAGTGAGATCATTCTGAATAGACCCTTTTACGTTTAGTTCTTCTTATCACTTTAAAAACGCTAAACGAGTCATTTAATAGGTATTTAATAATTGGTATGAATGACTCGAATAACAAAGAGAAAAAGAGAGAGTTATAAACGCTCGAAAATTTTATCTAATTTTTCTTTTAATGTTGCAGCAGTAAATGGCTTAACAATGTAGCCGTTTACGCCTGCTTGAGCAGCTTCAATGATCTGCTCACGCTTCGCTTCAGCCGTGATCATTAGAACTGGCAAATGCTTAAGTTCTGCATCCGCGCGGATGTGTTTAAGCAAATCGATGCCTTGCATACCTGGCATGTTCCAGTCAGTTACAACAAAATCGAAGTCACCTTTTTTCAGCATTGGTAATGCGGTTAAACCATCGTCCGCTTCTTGAGTGTTATTGAAACCCAAGTCACGAAGCAGGTTTTTAACAATACGGCGCATTGTTGAGAAATCATCAACAATAAGGATCTTCATGTTTTTATTCAAAATTGCCTCCACTGAATCGTAAAATCAGTGTTTTTAGTCATTTTGTGTCCACGCACTGAGCTTGGTGCGCAAACGTTGCATCGCTTGACTCAGTATTTGACTTACGCGAGATTCGCTTACGCCTAACACATCGCCAATTTCTTTCAAATTGAGTTCTTCATCATAATAAAGCGAAAGAACCAAAGCTTCACGCTCTGGAATCTGTTTTATTGATTCAACCAGTGCTTTTCGAAATGATTCATCGGCAACCCCTTTGAATGGGTTACTGTCATCAGTTTCATCTGCAGGTGAAATCACATCATCAGAAACGCCTAAATCTTCAATACCGACTAATTTTGAGCAGTTGATATCGGTCAGAGCACTATGATATTGATCCAGTGTCATACCGAGATGCGTGGCTACTTCAGAATCAGTAGGATCTCTATTTAATTCGCCTTCCAGTTCCGCAATCGCTTGGTTAATCTCTCGATTATTTTTATGAACAGAACGCGGTACCCAATCGCCTTTGCGCATGTCATCTAACATTGCGCCACGAATACGGATACCTGCATAAGTTTCAAAGCTCGCACCTTTAGAACCATCATAATTCTGCTGAGCTTCGATAAGACCGATCATGCCGGCCTGAATTAAATCCTCTACCTGAACACTCGGCGGTAAACGGCCTAATAGGTGGTGAGCAATGCGCTTAACCAACACTGAGTAGCGCTCTATAAACGCTTGCTGGCTATTAAACTTGCCATGTTGGTCATAGGTTATCGCTTTATTCACCAAAAGGGTCCTCTGCGAATTCGGTACGATTTAGCAACCTTTCCACAAAAAATTCCAAGTGTCCACTTGGTGTTTTAGGTAGTGGCCACGTTAACGCTTTGTTTGCTAGTGAGCTAATAGCTAAAGCGGCAGGTGAGCGAGGGAACGCATCAACGACAATTTTTTGTCTTTTTACAGCCTGTCGTACTTTATCATCTAATGGAATACATGCTACGAGTTCAAGGCTGACATTCAAGAATCGCTCTGTGACTAGCGTCAACTTTGCAAACAATTCTCGCCCTTCACGGTAGCTTCTGACCATATTTGCTACAACTTTAAAGCGTTGGACCTGGTGTTCTTTACTTAACAGCTTAATTAACGCATATGCATCGGTGATTGAAGTTGGTTCATCACACACAACCACAACGACATCTTGAGCTGCTCGCGAAAAACTGATTACCATGTCAGAAATGCCTGCGGCGGTATCTATCAGCAGGACGTCCATTTCGTCTTCAAGACTACCAAATGCTCGAATGAGTCCAGCATGTTGAGCGTGAGAAAGCTCAGTCATGCTCTGTGTGCCAGAAGTTGCAGGGATTATCTTTATACCATAAGGCCCTTCGACAATCGCATCTTTTAGCTCACATTCACCCGCTAAGACATGTCCTAGATTACGTTTTGCACGAATTCCGAGCATCACGTCCACATTGGCCAGACCTAAATCAGCGTCGAGAACCATCACCTTCTTGCCTTGGCGAGCCATACAAATCGCCAGACCCAGTGTTACGTTTGATTTCCCCACACCACCTTTGCCGCCAGTAACTGCAATCACTTTGGTCAACGATGGTTGTGTTAAGCGACGGAGGCCGCTTGCTTGATCGTGTATCATATTCTCAGTCATAGTAGTCCGCCGCCTTAGAGTCCTTCACTGTCACTGTTCCAAAAGTGAGGTTCGTTCTCTGTCGACTTCTCTAACAGTTCATTTGCTTTCGCAAGCATATATTTTGGTTGCGCTATCACAATGTCTTCTGGCACGCGCTGACCATTAGCGATGTAAGCCACTGGCATTGCGTTTTGAATCACTACACTGATGAATTCGCCTAGACTTAATGACTCATCAAGCTTCGTCATAATACAACCCGAAAGTGGTATGCGTCGGAAGTGATCCAGCGTTTCTTGTAGAACGCGACGTTGTGCGGTAGCTGGCAAAACAAGGTAGCTGTGAATCACTTCTCCGCTCTCTTGCATTAGAGTATCGAGCTGCTCAGAAAGCCTGACATCTCGTTGCCCCATCCCTGCCGTATCGACCAAAATCAGTCTTCTGTTTCTTAGCTGATATATAACATCGGCTAACTCGTTAGAATCTTTAGCAACTCTTACGGGACAACCCATGATTCTTCCGTAAATTGAGAGCTGCTCATGTGCACCTATGCGATATGTATCTGTTGTCACAAGGGCCACATTATCGGCACCGTATTCCATGGCGGCACGTGCTGCGAGCTTCGCAACGGTGGTTGTTTTTCCCACCCCCGTCGGACCTAACAGTGCAACCACACCACCACGTTTTAAAATGTCCTGTTTAGGAATATTGATTTGATCCGCCACAAGCGACAACAACGCTTTCCACGCTCGCGCTGGTTTTGTATCTTCCGGGATATAGCACGCCATTTGGTCTGCTAACTCCGGAGAAACGCCCATACGCTCTAAACGCTTAATCAGCATTGCTCTGAGCGGCTCTCGACGTTCCACTTCCTGCCACATCAGGCCAGATACTTGATGCTCTAAAAGACGACGAATTGACGTCATCTCTTCGCGCATACTCTCCAGCTCATCTGCAGACTCTTCTCGCTCATCACTTGGACGGCGGCGATCATAGCGTGTCGGATCCAACTTCGGCGTTGGACGCTCAAATCGATTATCTTGTGCGATTAACTTCGCCAAAGGTGAATCTGGTTGATATGGCGCTGGCTTTTCTTGGTTGTAGCCGTCGCGATGCTTATTCTGGCGTTGCAATAAAGCAGAGAGCGAATCTTCATTTTCCGCTACATGATCGTCAGCATCTGCTGCACCACCACTATATTGCTTAAGCATATTAGCGAATCGCTGCGTCATCGAGCCTGTTTTTTCGTTGTTACTGTTATTACTGTTCAGGCTAATTTTATCTTCATCTAAATGACGATCTTGATAACGATCTGCAGAAGACGATGACATTTGACGATGTTCGTTGTAGCGATTCGATTGAGAAGCACCGCGATTTTGTTGTGACGCTGCGCTTGCTTGAGACGGGTTAGATTCACTATCTATCGCCGCAACAATCGCCACCCCACCAGCCACTTTCTTGTTTGACATGATCACCGCTTCCGCGCCTAACTCCTCTTTCACTTGGAGCAGCGCCGTTCTCATGTCTTTGGCAAAAAATCGCTTTATTTTCAAACTATGAATCCATTAATGATGCGTGAGATCAGTTACCCACGGCTTGCACAATTCTGATCTGTTTTTCATCCGGGATTTCTTGGTAAGACAGTACCCGGAGATTAGGTATTGTGTTCTTCACAAATTTCGCCAACGTCGAGCGTAATACACCGGAAGTAAGCAGAACGGCTGGCTCGCCTTTCAATTCTTGTTCCTGTGTCGCTTGGCTTAGTGAAGACTGCAATCGTTCAGCGAGCCCCGGTTCAATCCCCGCGGATTCGCCTCCTGATGCTTGCATAGTTTGATGCAATATTTGTTCCAGTTCAGGTATCAAAGTAATCACTGGCAGCTCAGGCTCTATACCATTGATTTCTTGAACAATTAGGCGTTTAAGACTAATTCGAACTGCTGCCGTCAATATGTCAGCTTCTTGACTCTTACTTGAGTACTCAGCCAAAGTTTGAACAATCGTGCGAATATCGCGGATTGGAATGGCCTCGTTTAACAAGTTTTGTAGGACTTTCACCACCACACCTAATGGTAATTGGTCAGGAACAAAGTTCTCAACCAACTTAGGCGCGCTGCGTCCTAACATTTCTAATAAATTCTCTACTTCTTCATGACCAATCAACTGCGATGCG
Source organism: Vibrio antiquarius (assembly GCF_000024825.1). Lineage (NCBI taxonomy): Bacteria > Pseudomonadati > Pseudomonadota > Gammaproteobacteria > Vibrionales > Vibrionaceae > Vibrio > Vibrio antiquarius. The sequence goes on along the minus strand of NC_013456.1, from coordinate 1,358,107 downwards.
TTATTAGTCAATAACTGGCTCAGGTGCGTCGCTAATACTGTCGATGAGTCAACAACCGTATAACCTAACGCCTGAGCATGCTCACGCTGATCTTCGCGAATCCATACGGCTTCCAATCCAAATGCAGGGTCAATGGTTGGCTCGCCATCAATCATGCCATACACCTGACCTGGGTTAATCGCTAGCTCTTGATCCGGACGAATCTCAGCTTCGCCCACCGCAACCCCCATTAATGTGATTCGATAGCTGTTTGGCGTCAGTTCAAGGTTGTCACGTATGTGAACCGCAGGGATTAAAAACCCAAAATCTTGCGATAGCTTTTTACGCACACCTTTTACGCGCTCTAACAGTTCTCCACCTTGGTCTCGGTCCACTAACGGAATCAAGCGGTAACCCACTTCTAGGCCAATAATATCGACTGGCTGGACGTCGTCCCAAGACAGTTCGCGTTGTGATGAAGGCTCTGCACCTTCGTCGGCTTTCGCTGGTAAAGCCGGTTCTTTCGCTTTCTGCTTTTGGCGTTTATCGATGAAATACGCCGCCGCGCCAGCCGCGACCGCCAGACTCAAAAACGCAAAGTGTGGCATGCCCGGTACGATGCCCATCACACCGAGAATAGCTGCGGTAATCATCAGTGCTTTTGGGTTGTCGAACATCTGGAAGACCAGCTGTTCACCCATGTCTTCATCGGTGTTTTGACGCGTCACCATCATCGCCGCTGCAATCGACAGCAATAGCGATGGAATCTGTGCAACTAGGCCGTCACCAATCGTCAGCAAAGTATAGATTTCAATTGCCTCACCGAAACCCAATCCATACTGCGCCATACCGATCGACAGACCGCCGATGATGTTGATAAACAGAATCAAAATACCGGCAATCGCGTCACCTTTTACGAACTTCGAGGCACCATCCATCGAGCCGTAGAAATCCGCTTCTTTGGTCACTTCAAAACGACGAACTCTTGCCTGTTCTTGGTCTATCAATCCAGCATTTAAGTCCGCATCAATCGCCATCTGCTTACCTGGCAACGCATCAAGGGTGAAGCGAGCACTTACCTCAGAGATACGACCCGCACCTTTGGTCACCACCATAAAGTTGATGATCATTAAGATAAGGAAAACCACTAAGCCGACCGCGTAGTTACCACCAATAACGACATTACCAAACGCTTCAATTACGTTACCTGCCGCGTTGCCGCCTTCGTGACCATGCAGTAAGACGACACGTGTCGAAGCAACGTTCAGCGCTAAGCGCAACAAGGTCGCGATCAGCAGTACCGTCGGAAAAGCGGCAAAGTCCAACGGACGACGTGTGTAAACGGTCACTAACAACACCACCATCGACAACGCGATGTTAAAGGTGAAGAACATATCCAGCAAAAAGGCTGGAATAGGCAGCACCACCATCGCTAAGGTGGCCAAAACCATCACCGGCGCGCCAATAGCTGGCATTTCACGCTGAGGGATTCGTGGCAATTTATCTGCAAATGGCAGGCTTAACTTCATACTACGAGAGATCTCAATCGATTGAAGCGTCACGTTAGCTCTTACTATTAATACGCGACCGCTTTGGCCTAAAAGTTTAGGTATGGTTGATAATTAAGGCGTTTTAAGCAAGCTATGTACCATAATTAACGCCAAAATAATGACTAAACACTCAAGTAGAGCTTAATATCTGATTAAATTAGCCTTTTTAGAATTAGGCTTCTTTTAGTATTAGTGCCGGTGTTCTGGCGGGATTGGCAAATCGTAATCCTGAATTTTGGGGCGCTGTCCACCTCGTTTTCGGTATTGTTTCAACTGGAATACAAATGCCAAAACCTGAGCCACCGCAGTAAATAATCCATCGGGGATCTCTTGTTCAAGCTCGGTAGTATGGTACAGCGCACGAGCAAGTGGCGGAGCAGGTACAATTGTGATGTCATGCTCTCGGGCGACTTCTCGAATCTTCATTGCCATGTGATCGGTGCCTTTAGCGATCACTACCGGCGCACGGTCTGTCTTCTGTTTATAACGAAGCGCAACCGAAAAGTGCTCTGGGTTGGTAACAATAACATCAGCCTGAGGAACGTCTGCCATCATACGACGTTGAGCCGCTTCCCTTTGCAGCATACGAATGCGTCCTTTGACCTCTGGCTTACCCTCGGTTTCTTTATATTCGTCTTTGACTTCTTGCTTGGTCATTTTTAACTGATCAGCGTGCTGCCAGATTTGAAATGGAATATCGATGGCAACCACGATCAACAGCGAACAGCTGATCAACAAGATAAAGTTCAGCAGAATATCTAAAGCATGGAAGATGTTTTGCGGATACACATCCATACTTAATTGAATCAGATCCGCCTGCGATGCTTGGATCAAATAGATCGCCACACCAGTAACCAAAACCACTTTGAGTATTGATTTGATCAACTCCACCCAGCTTTGCATTCCGACCATCCGCTTTAAACCGCTAAGCGGATTCATTTTCGACAGCTTTGGCATAGCGGCTTGAGCAGAAAAACTGATTCCTCCCACACCCGCAGCACCAATCATGGCGGCAGTAAACAACGTAGCTAGCACCAAAAATAGAGGGAACAACAAATCGGTCATCGCCCCTAAAGCAATGTCAAATAGCTTTGCCGTATCAAAAATCTCTTCTCGTTGAAGATCAAATAAACGGCTCATGATGGAAAACAATGAACGTGCTAACGCCTCGCCAAACCACATCAGTGAAATGGCGCCAACGATCAGTACAGATGCTGATGCAAGTTCTTTAGACCGAGCAACCTGCCCCTTTTCTCTGGCTTGTTGTAACCGTCGGGGCGTGGCTTCTTCGGTGCGTTCCTGACCGTCTGATTCTGCCAATTCTTAGCACTCCAAGCGAATGAGTCGACAAATCTGCGCCTCACCCACTGTCCAGAACATTTCATAATGACTATAAAGGCCAGCCAGTATGTACCAACAAAGTAATAGGCCCACCATCAACGCAAAAGCAAAACCAAGCGAGAAGATATTCAGCTGTGGTGCGGCACGGGTCATTACACCAAACGACAAGTTAATGGTAAGTAGTGCAATAATGCCAGATAGAGACATACTCAGTGCCGTTTGGAACATAATACCAAGCCAGCCTGCCATTTCACGGAAATCAACCGCGTTGAGCGAGCCGGAGCCAATCGGCAAGGTTTTAAAGCTGAACACCACCAATTGCAGCATTTTCAAGTGCCCATCGGTGGCAAGGAAAAACATTGTCGTCAAAAACATGAATAACTGACCAAGCAATGGCGTGTTCTGACCATTTGCGGGATCAACCATAGAAGCGAAACCCAAACTTGATTGCATACCCAATATTTGTCCCAACAAGACAAAGGTTTGAATCATAAATTGAGTGACCATACCCATCGCAATACCGATGATCATTTGCTCGGCAATGGTCATAAAACCCCGAAACGAGAGCAACTCAATGTCTTGAGGCACTGCAGGGATCGCCGGCATGACGGCAAAAGTGATGGCTAACCCGAGGTAAAGGCGGATTCGTGGTGAGACAAATCGAGCCCCAGTTACCGTCATCACCATCAGCATGGAAGAGATACGAACGTAGGGCCAGAAATAGTTTGCGATCCAATCTAAGACAACGCTAGTGGGGTACTCCATAGGCGCCTCTAATAAAGCACCTGAGGTAAGCGCTCAATCAAGCCATAGAAATATTCCATCAACATTTGCGTCATCCAGTGACCAAATAGCATTAGAGCCAAAAGCGTGACAATCAAACGCGGCAAGAAGCTCAATGTTTGTTCGTTGATGGAAGTCGCAGCTTGGAAAATCGCAACAATAAGGCCAATAAGCAAACTTGGGATGATAATGGCGCAGACCATGATAAGCACCATCCAAAGTGCTTCACGGAAAAGCTCGACAAACATTTCTGGTGTCATGTCTTATCCTCTATCTGCGCTTATCTAAAGGGCAAAACTGCCCGCGAGTGTCGAAAGTATCAAGTTCCAGCCATCGACCAATACAAACAGCATCAACTTGAACGGCAACGAAACAATCATTGGTGACAACATCATCATACCCATTGCCATCAGTACCGACGCTACCACGAGGTCAATAATCAAAAACGGCAAGAAGAGCATAAAGCCAATCTGGAATGCAGTTTTTAGCTCCGAGGTGATGAAAGCCGGAATCAACACCGCCATCGACACATCTTCTGGGTTCTCAACTTGCTCTCCTGACATGGTTACAAACGTCTCCAAGTCTTTGATTCGGGTCTGTTTAAGCATGAACGCTTTCATTGGCGCTTGTGCAGCATCAAATGCTTCTCGAGCCGTGACTTGCTCGTTCAAATAAGGCTGAACGGCTTTATCGTTGATTTCGTTCAGGACGGGAGACATAACAAAGAAGGTCAAAAACAGCGCTATACCAATGATGACCTGATTAGACGGCGTTTGTTGCAAACCCATTGCCTGACGCAATATCGACATCACCACAACAATTCGAGTAAACGACGTCATTAGAATCACCATGGCAGGCAAGAAGCCAAGCATGGTCATTAACGCTAGGATTTGTAGCGTAACCGAGTAATCTTCACTGCCATCTGGGTTCGTGGTCATGGTGAATGCTGGAATACCACCGCCACTAGAAACGGACATAGCACGACTGGCGCCAGTATCACTTTGCATCGCCTGAACAGTGACGCTACTTCCATCAGCCAAGTTGTCAGGCAGAGCAGACTCCTCTGCCTCAGCAAACGAAAATGAAGAAAACAGCACGCCGACGAAAAGCAACAACGTGCTCAGGAGCAAACGAATCGGGTTACCCTTTGTCATGTTTTTTGATCAGTTGGCTAAATTGAGTCGCAAAAGCATTGGTCGCCAACTCTTCCTCTTTCAGTGGCTTATCTAACTTGGCTAACGTTTGGATTGATTGGCTAGTAATTCCAACCAAAAACTGCTCTTCACCCACTTGAACTACGGCGATTCTTTCTTTGGTGCCCACTGGCAACTGACTCACAATACGCAAGCCTTTTTGTTGTCCCATCGCAGGCACTTGCATACGTTTAAGTAGCCAAGCCAACAAAAGAATCACACCGATCACAAGCACAAGCGAGCCCAGTGTCGTCGCAAGATCCAGATTATTTGGTGCGGCAGCAAATGCATAAGGAGCACTCAGCATTAAGCTCAGTGCTCCAGTGATTTGCTTCAATCGCGTTTTGATTGAGCGGCTCATCTTAACGTAGCTTCTTAATTCGTTCAGTTTGGCTGATCACATCCGTCAAACGGATACCAAACTTATCGTTCACGACCACGACTTCGCCATGCGCAATCAGTGTACCGTTGACTAATACGTCCAATGACTCGCCCGCTAGACGATCCAACTCAACAACCGAACCTTGGTTCAACTGCAATAAGTTCCGAATGCTGATTTGTGAACGACCGACTTCCATCGAAATCGTCACCGGAATATCCATGATGGTGTCGAGTTTACGACGCTCATCTTCGGTAATTGGGCTTGAAGTGTCTTTTAGCTCTTCCAGTGGCGCGGCCAATACTTCATCTACATCAACAGAAGGTGCAGACGGGTCTTCGCCAAGAGCGGCTGCCCATTCATCTGCTAGCTTTTGATCGTCACTTGGTTCCATTTTTCTATCCTGTGTTAAGCCTTATTTAATGCCAAAGCATGTCTGTTCAATAAGGTATCTTAATCGTCTATATCGTCTTCATTCTCAAGCTCAGACATGATGTCTTTGCCCAAGAAAGCTAAATCTGTTTTGACTACATGTGGGCGCTCAATTTCCTCAGAAATTTGCACCGCTAATTTGTCTTCCGAACGGCCCATTTTTACGCGATAGGTCGGCAGGTCTTCCACAAACATTGTCGCATGTTCTGGCATTTCAATCGGGATGATGTCACCCGGTTGCAATTCCATGAGGTCACGCAAAGAGATGTCTTTTTCAAGCAAGTTAACGCGGAAGTTAACCGGACAATCCATAATCTCTTCACGCAATGCTGAGCTCCAACGGACGTCAGTCTCCATCTTGTCGGACTGAACACCTGCATCCAACAGTTCACGGATAGGTTCAACCATGGAGTAAGGCATAACGACATGAAAATCGCCGCCACCGCCGTCAACTTCTATATGGAATGAACTCACGACAATCACTTCTGTCGGGCTGACAATGTTAGCCATACTTGGGTTTACTTCAGAGTCGAGATATTCGAACTCCACCCCCATCACTGGCGACCACGCTTCTTTGTAGTCTTCAAATACAATCTTCAGCAGCAGCTGAATGATGCGGCGTTCCGTTGGGGTAAATTCGCGCCCTTCGATTTTGGCATGGAATCGACCATCCCCACCAAAGAAGTTTTCTACCAGAATAAAGACTAAGCGAGCCTCCATGGTGATCAACGCTGTACCTTTTAACGGACGAAAACGCACCATGTTCAAACTGGTTGGCACGTACAATGTGTTTTGGTATTCGCCAAACTTCATCATCTGCACGCCATTGATCGACACTTCTGCCGTTTTACGCAGCATATTAAACAGACTAATACGCATGTGTCGTGCAAAGCGCTCGTTGATAAGTTCGAGCGTCGGCATTCGACCACGTACAATCCTGTCTTGCGACGAGAAATCAAAATTGACGGCACCTTCGTTGTCGTTTTCTATCGGTTCATCGACGTCATCAACATCGTCAACCCCGTGCAATAGCGCATCAATTTCGTCTTGGCTTAATAGATCGGTCACGTTTTACCTATTGAATAACAAAATCTGTAAACAGTACTTTTTCAATCACTGGCTTACCGACCGCAGCGTTTAGCGCTGCTTTGATATCTTCGGAAGCACGATCGCGCAATTCCACTCGTCCCGTTGGAGAACGCAACTGATCAACCGTCGCCGAAGCAAACGTTGATAACAAAGAGCTCTCAATCAGTGGCGAATGGTACCGCGCCAACTCTTCATTCTCTGCGCCGCGAACCATTAACTGCGCTTTAATTTGTACCAGTCTGTCGCGACGGTCCCCAGTAACGTTAAATACAAATGCCTGAGGAAGATTCACGTAGGCAATGGGCGAGGCATCTGATGCCTTCGCTTGAACCTGTTGAGACGCTTCAGCCTGAGCTGGTTCATCAGAGCCCATGAGAAAGAACGCTGCTGCACCACCGCCAAGTAGCAATACCACAACAGCGATTATGATGATAAGTAACTTACCTTTTCCTTTCGGCGCATCGGCCCCTTGTAACTGTTCTTCTGCCATTGTTGTCTCTTATTATTCTTTTAGGTTACCGAGATGCTTAAGGAAGTCGTTTGGTAACCTTGTATTATTGCCTTTAAACGGCCTGTTATGCGTAAAAGCTAATTCCATCACGCTTTGAAGCCACATTCAAATCCAGATTGACGTCAGCATCAAAGCTCTCTTCTGGTTGTCCAGAAAAACCGCTGCCTTGAGCGCTTTGACCATGTTGCTCAGCAGTATACCTACCTTGCTGCTGCCCGCTGTTTTGTTGCTGAACAGAAGAATCAGCCAGTTGCATGCCCTGCTGCGCCAACATCTCTCTCAAGCGAGGAAGTGTCTGTTCAATGATGTCACGCGCTTGCGGGTTGTTCACCGTAAAATGCACATTAGCCACATCGTTGTTCATCGTCATACGAATTTGCATACGACCTAATTCTGGTGGATCAAGACGAATATCGAGGTTTTTTAGGTTCTTCGACATCATCATTTGCACTTTTTCCGCCACTTGCTCATTGGCCAACTCTTTGGTCAGTTGCAACGGAAGCTGAGCTTGCTGCGCGGCATCAATACGCGCTTGTTGCTGCACGTTTGTTCCTTGTTGACCCGCCATCGCCTGAAGCTGCCCAGCTAAACCATGTTGAAGTTCTGGTTTATCTTGCTTATCCGCTGTCGCTTTAAGTGCACCAGCAGCCAATGCGGCATTCACAACTTTCTGGTTAACCTCTCCGTCCTTTACGCCTTGAAGCGCCGTCGGAAAATGAGCTGCGGCCAACGCATCTGTCATCGGAGATAATGCGACTTTATCTGTACTCTGAACAGCTTGTGGCTGAGCTGATTGAGGCGCAAAATTAAGGGCTTGCTGAGACATCCCCATAGGCGCAGCCTGGCGAGCCAAATGATGTTGTACTTGCTGCTCGGCGAGAACCTGTTTAACGTCAGTAGGAAGCGCAACAAACTGGGCAAGATCTTGCTCAGGAATATCGGCAATGACCGTCCCTTTTTTCAACCCTTCTATGATCTCTGTTTCTTGCTGAGTCAGTGGTTTTCCCTGCGCCAGTTTGGTATCTATGAGTTCGAGTTCATCCAAAGAAACACGCTGAAGCCCATCAATTTTAGAGCCATCCAAACCCATCTCCAGTGGCGATAGTTCATTGGCAACGTCACCACTGACCATGCCCTTCTCGGTTGGGTGACTGACTTGTTTAGCCAGACCTTGCCAAGTAGCAAACTCAGACGAGAGCTTATCGACATCGATAGGTTGACCATTCTTATCTAAAATTGGCTCTAAGCCTTGCCCAGCCATTGCCTGCACTTGTTCAAGCGATTGAGCTAATGGCATGTCATTCAAAGCAAGTTCATCAATGTCTGTTGCTTGCCCGTTGAACGAGTGTTCTAAACCCGCTCGTTGAGGCAAAACTTTGCCACTATCGATGGATGCATTATTCGCTTTCAAGGTTTGATTCGCTTGTTCAATACGACCAAGCAGCTGTTGTCCTTCACCCATCGCGCTTTTTGCGCCATTAGCAACTGAAGGGGTGTTAGAGAGTGAACCTACTTTCTCAGAGACATCAGCATCATTTTGCGAGTGCGCGCCTTGTTTGGCTTCCAGTAGGCTTGCTTCATCACTTTGAATGGTGTTCGCATGCTCTGTCAGCATGTCGCCAGAGCGGCTTTGCTCTTGAATAGCAGTATCCGCCAGCAACTCTTTGGCGTCGTTACTGCTCGCTTGAGCCACATCTGTGACCGCTTCTTGACTATCAGCTTTGCCAGACGAAAGCTTGTTAACCTCGGCACTGTTTTGTTCTTCACCGTTTTGTGATTTCGTTGCTACTTTTTCTGACTTTTGTGAACCTGAAAATGCATCCGTCAAGGTTTCCAAAAATCCCTTGTTCTCCGCGTTTTCTGTAGGTGCTTGTGCGGCAGAGTCAGAAACTGACGTCTTGCTCGTCGCAGAAACATTGGACAAATTCACATTCATATAGAAATTCTCATTATCAGCAGCTTCGAGCGCTAGGCCGCTGCTAAATTGCACACGGTGGCAAATTTAGGTTATTGGGATGATCATCTACAAAGTTATCTGCAAAAATTACGCCAATAACAAGCTCATTGCCGCAGTGACAAATCGAGCGCTATAAGTGGAAGCAACATCAACTTTTAAACATTAAAAAGGCTTCGCTCGACGGCTGTAAAGCAACGTTGAAAACTCATCCATTTGCTTTTGTTCCCGTTTGGCTTCCGCAAGCTGCTTCTCTTTCTCTCGCTTTTCGATCATCCACTCATAGGATTTGCGTTCTTTGCGTACTGTTAACCAGTATTCTTGACAGTTTTCTACCTGTTCTTTGAAATGACTTTCCGCTTGTTTCTGCTTAGATAACGTTTCGTCTAGCTGGGTGAGAAAGCGATTTAAATGCCCATATTCGCTTGCCGTTAAGCCCGCCTGCCCACGGTCGATAAGCTGTTGGCAATAATCAAGGCGATACTTTTCGATTTGCTCAACCTGACGGTAATAATCTTCAAGTTCAGAGCGCGCTTTGTTCAGCGCAAGTACGGCTTGATCTTCACGCTCTTTAGTCTGCTCAAGTAGGAACTCCATCGCATTGTTCATGCGCTATCACCCGCCCAAAATGTTTCTAAGCATGTTGACGCACATATCGTATGGCACCGATTCTTTCATGCTCTGCTGTAAGTATTCGTCTAACTTCGGCTTCAATGTAAACGCACCATCGATAGCAGGATCGGTGCCCGGCTTGTACGCCCCAATCGAGACCAAATCTTGGTTCTTGCGGCAAATCGACAAGACCTGACGTACGGCTTTCGACATCAGAACATGTTCTTCAGTGGTGATTTGCGGCATAACACGGCTCACCGACTTTTCGACGTCAATCGCAGGATAATGACCTGCATCCGCCATTTCACGGGACAGCACAATGTGACCATCAAGAATTGCCCGCGATGCATCCGCAATCGGGTCTTGTAAATCATCGCCCTCGGTCAACACGGTAAAGAACGCCGTAATTGAGCCTTGTTCGGCGCTTCCGTTACCCGCACGCTCAACCAAAGCAGGTAGCTTGGCGAACACAGATGGCGGATAGCCTTTTGTCGCTGGCGGCTCACCAACAGAAAGGGCGATTTCACGCTGTGCTTGCGCAAAACGCGTCAAGGAATCCATCAATAACAGAACGTCCAAACCTTGATCGCGAAAGTACTCGGCAATGGTTAAGGCGGTTTGACAGCCTTTCAAACGCATCAATGGTGAAGCATCGGCAGGCGCAGCCACAACGACAGAGCGACGTCGTCCATCCTCACCTAAAATCTCTTCGATAAACTCTTTAACTTCGCGTCCACGCTCACCTATCAGACCGACCACAACAACTTGTGCGGTTGTACCTCGCGTCATCATGCCAAGCGTGACCGATTTACCCACACCAGAGCCGGCAAACAGACCGATACGCTGACCTTTACCAACCGTCAATAATCCGTTAATCGCTTTCAAGCCCACATCAAGTGGCTCTGAAATTGGCTTTCGAGCCAGCGGGTTGATTGGCTCAGCATTAAAAGAGGCGCGATGATCGGTATACAGCGGGCCAAGTCCATCAAGCGGATTACCAACCCCGTCAATCACTCGACCAAGTAACTCCATGCCAACAGGCAAGCCAGCGTCACTGGTTAATGGCGTCACTCTAGCGCCAGGCAAAATGCCCGTAATTTGCTCGCTTGGCATCAAAAATAGGTTATCACCTGAAAAACCGACGACCTCGGCTTCCATCTGACCGGACATAGTTTCCACTAAGCATAAACTGCCAATTGGCGCGCGACAGCCTGTCGCTTCCAACGTTAACCCAACCACTCGAACCAGTTTGCCAGAGGCAACTGGGCGCGTCGTTAAGCCTTCAACTTTGTAGTTTCTTAAACGGTCAGCCAATGCTTGCATGGATTACTCACCCTCTTGATGACGGTTTGCACCACAAAAACTGTGCAACACGCTTTTGACGCGCTCTTCCATACGGTAGTTAATGCTTGATTCACCCGCTTCAATTTGGACGTCGCCTCGATTGAGTGATGGCTCAGCAACCAACGTCCAGTTGCGGCAATCAAGGTCTTCTTCGCCGTAGGCTGAACGAATAATCGCAACGTCTTCTGGATTCAGGTGCAAGGTAATGGGGTGACCTGATATTGGCAGCGCTTCAACCGACTGCTTAACCGTGTCTAAAATAATTTGAGGGTTGGTTTGCACTTCGACATGCACGACTTCTTTAACTAAACAGAGCACCATGTCCACCAGCTGCTTTTCAACCTGAGCATTCATTAGCTCTAACGGCTGAGCAAACTGGTTCGCTAAGTTCATAAAGGTTTCGACTTGCTGCTGAATATATTCTTGGCCTGCGGTCACGCCTTCGGCTTTTCCAAGCTCCAGCCCTTCAGCATGGCCCGCTTGCAGGCCTTCTTCTTTGCCTTTGTCGTAACCTTGCTTAAAGCCGGCTTCTTGACCTTGATACAAACCTTCCTGATAAGCGCCTTGCTTGATCAGCTCTATCTGCTCTTCGGTTAGCTCAAGTGCTTGCTCTTCTTCTGGCTCTTCAAGATTCGGTACCCAACCCGGGTCATAGTTAAACGCGGTTTGTTTTGCTTGCTTGGCTTTGGGCTCGCCGTAATCAGGCAACCCCCAACGTTGTGGTTCGATCATCGAATCATCTTCATCAGGACGGATAAATCCACGTTTTCTTTCGCCAGCCATGGGTTACCTATTATGTATTCGATTAAGAAGTGAGGGCGCTCCGCAATAGGATAATCACGGAGCAATAGAGATTATAAGAATTCGTCCGCACCGCCAGACAACATGAGTTCGCCTGCATCGGCCATGCGACGAGCGATCGCCAGGATTTCTTTCTGTGCTGCTTCGACATCCGCCACGCGAACTGGCGGCATCGCTTCGATGTCATCACGCATCATCTCAGCCGCTCGTTTCGACATGTTCTTAAATACCTTCTCACGCAGAGAATCGTCGGCACCTTTAAGTGCTTTTTGCAACACGTCTTGTGGTACATCACGCAGCAATTTCTGAATACCTTGATCGTCCACTTCGACTAAGTTTTCGAAGACAAACATCAAGTCTTGAATTTGCGTCGCCATGTCTTCGTCTTGATCGCGAATCTGTTCCATCAATAAACCTTCGACGTTGTTGTCTAGATAGTTCATGATCTCCGCTGCCGCTTTCAGGCCGCCAATCTTGGCTGCTTGAGCGCCAGCTTGACCCGCGAACTGTTTCTCCATGATTTCGTTCAGCTCTGCCAGTGCCGATGGCTGAACTTCTTCAAGGTTGGCAATACGCATCATCAGATCCAAACGCACGCGCTCAGGGAACTGAGACAAAATCTCCGCGGATTGGTCTGCTTCTAAATAAGACAATACGATGGTTTGGATCTGCGGGTGTTCGTTGACAATGATGCTCGCCACTTGTCGTGGGTCCATCCATTTCAGCGAATCCAAGCCTTTTGAACCCGTACCAAGCAGGATCTGGTCAACCAAGTTGTTGGCTTTGTCTTCACCAAGAGCTGCCACCAGCGCATTACGCATGAAGTCTTCGCTGCCCATGCCGATGTTGGTGTATTTCTGGATGTCCTCCAAAAACGCACGGTGAACGGCCGAAACCTTGTCTTGGCTGAGGTCTTTCGCCTTAGCCATCGCACTACCCACACGCTGGACCTGTTTTGGCTCTAGGTGACGAATAATGCCAGCGGCATCTTGTTCATTGAGACTCAGTAGCAAAATTGCTGCTTTTTCTTCGCCAGTAATGGTTGAGACATCCAGCTCAACTGGCATTCCCGCGGCGTTGTCATCTTGAGGTACGATATCGTTAGCCATTGTCATTCATCCAGTTTTTCACTACTTGAGCAGCAAGTTCAGGTTCATTCGCAACCAGAGCGCGAACCGCTTTCAATACATCTTCATCTTTATGAAGGTTTGGCAAATCAATACTTGAACCAAACTCAAACAGTTCGCTGCTTTCAATGTCGCTGCCAATCAGGCTAGTTTCACCATCTGCACCAATCGGCAAGCCGTCTGGTCCGTACATTTCGTCTTCGTCATCACTGGTAGGGTTAAGCAATTTCTTCATTGCTGGGCGAACCAGAACCAACACAACAACGATGATCACTAATGCACTTGCGAACCAACGAACCCAGTCACTGAAGTTAGGGTGCTCCCAAATTGGTGGTTCTTCCAGCTGTTCAGCCTCAGGCTCTGCAAACTTCACACTCAGTACATTCAACAAATCACCACGGCCTTGGTCAAAACCGACCGTACCAATTAAGACTTGGCGAATAGCATTAATTTCCGATTCGGACATCGGGGTATAGGTCACTTCTCCCGTATCTGGGTTGACCTGACGACGGTCCTTAATCGCAACAGAAACCGTCTGACGAGCAACCGTCCCCGTCTGCTTACGCTCATGGCTGATGGTGGTATCAAGCTCAAAGTTACGCGTGGATTCTTTACGCACCGAACCCTGTCCCATGACAGAACCGTCTTTCATCTGAGCCACATCTTGCGGAATAGAGGCATCCGCTGGAGGCTGATTACTTAACGCCCCCGGAATACCCGCTACCATATTGCCGTTATTGTAATCTTCTAATGCGTACTCACTGCGGGTTGCAGGGGTATTGGGATCAAAGCGTTTGCGAGTTTGTTCAACCGCGCTGAAATCCATTTGGATATCGACCTGCGCCGTGTAGTTGCCATAACCTAAAATAGGTAATAGCACTGAATCAATTTTTTCACGCAGCGCTTGTTCCTGGCTACGCTCTAATTCTTGCTCTTTGCGTCGCGCAGCAGAAGCAGGGTCTTGAGAGCCTGAACTGAGCAAACGACCATGCTGATCTGTGACGGTAATGCGGGAAGTTTTCATTCCCGGAACGGCACTCGCCACCATGTCGACGATAGAATCAACTTCTTGCTGTTTGAGGTTCGTACCAGTCGACAGTGTCAAAAATACGGACGCTGATGCTTCTTGGTTATGACGCACAAAAACACTGTGCTTTGGTAGCGCCAATAAGACTCGCGCTTTACGAACTTGCTTCATTTCCTCAATCGCTTGAGCCAACTGACGTTCTCGACTGAGTTTAAGGCGCTCTTGCTCTAAACGTTGTGATACGCCAAAGCCCATATCTTGCAGCAAAATATCATCGCCCGCCTCTGTGGCTTGGTTTACGCCCGAGCGAACCATGCCAAGTTTGATCGAGTTGTATTCGCTCGATTCAACAGAAATGGTATTACCATCAAGCTTGTAATTGATTTTTTGCTGGTCCAGATAATCCAAAACGGGGATCAACTCTTCGGTCTCATACGCTCCAAGCGGGCGCATCTCCGGCTCTTTGACCCAAAAGAACAGCATCACGATCAATGCAACACAGATGGAGATTGACAGCACAAGTACAACTTGACGAAGTAAATCAAGGTCACCCACTGCCATATCAAATTTTGACGCACTGCGCTCCTCTAGATCTGGATTTTGACTCTCCACATCTACGTCGGAACTTGCTACCAGTGCACCATCTGAGCCGCCTTCAGTGACGGTTAAATCTGTAGACTTGTCTGCCACACTTATTACCTAAATTACACTGGCATGTTCATGAGGTCTTTATACGCCTCAACGAGTTTATTGCGAATTTGAACCGTCGCATCAAAAGCGACACTAGACTTGTTACGAGCAATCATAACGTCAGAAAGGGAAACATCGGCATCACCACGATCAAAACGGGTTTGTAAGTCACCGGATGCTTTTTGAAGTGTGTTCACGTTATTGATGGCTTTAGTTAGGAGATCATTAAAATCTGCTCCAACTTTCGCCCCACTTGCAGTAGGAGCAGTATTGGTTGCTTCTACCATCATGGCGCGCATTTCTGCCTGAATACCATCAACTTTCATTAGCACCTCTAAGCCAAAAGATTGACTATTAACAAAACTGATTATTAACACAGCAATTAACGTGCCATAAGACATTAGTTAGCGGTTTGCTTACACTTTTTGTCTTATGGCGATTGCACATGTTAATTTGGGATATCTATACCAGCATCACGCATTTTGGCAAGTTTGTAGCGCAAGGTTCGTGGGCTTATGCCCAGTTTCTCCGCCATTTCTTTGCGTCGGCCGTTACACTCCACCAAGGTTTCCAAAATAATGGCGTATTCTTGGTCACGCAGCTCGCTGCCCAAGCCTTCCCCGCCAGATACCGGACGGTTCACACTCTCAGGTTGAGCGACTGGCTTAACATTAGGTACCACCATCTCTGCATTTTGCACCACATGTTGCAAGCTGTTGGCATCTTGCCAATCCACCCCTTCTAGTAAGATGTGCTCAGCGTCGATATCACCATTCTCACTTAAGATAAGAGCTCGTTGCACCACGTTATCCAGCTCACGAACGTTACCTGGCCAAGGGTATTGCAGCAGCTTTTCTACCGCAACGGCTGAAAATTGAGGCAATGGCATCCCCATCTTGCTGCAATGACGCTCAGCAAGATGCTTGGCGAGTGGCGCAATATCGCCTTTGCGTTCGTTCAGTGCTGGCCACGCAATTGGGAACACATTCAGGCGGTAGTATAAATCTTCACGGAAGTTGCCTTCTGAGACATACTGCTTGAGATCACGGTTACTGGTAGCGAGCACGCGTACATCCAGCTTGATACTCTTACGACTGCCAAGGCGCTCCACTTCACGCTCTTGCAAAACACGTAATAGTTTCGCTTGCAGGTTTAAGTCCATTTCGCTGATTTCATCTAGCAAAATGGTGCCGCCTTGCGCTTGTTCAAACTTACCCGGACACGCTTGAACCGCACCAGTGAACGCGCCTTTCTCGTAACCAAATAGCGTCGCTTCCAGCATGTTGTCTGGAATCGCCGCACAGTTGATCGCAACGAATGGACCATCTTTACGGTTTGATGCGTTGTGAATATAACGCGACATCACTTCTTTACCTGAGCCACTCGGACCTAGCACCATAACATTCGCATCTGTACGTGCCACTTTATCGGCCAATGCAAGTAGGCGCAGACTTTTTTCATCTGCAACGACCGCGTCACCATTGTCATCGCTTTTGATCGGTGCATATCGACTGACCATGTTCAGCAATACTTCTGGTGCAAATGGTTTCGCCATGTAGTCAATCGCGCCGTCTTTCATTGCCGACACGGCATCTTCAATGTTGGCGTACGCCGTCATTAACAGTACTGGTAAGTTAGGCCAATTCTGCTTGATGTTTTTGAGCAGAGCCAATCCGCCCATACCTGCCATTTGCACGTCAGAAACGACGATATCGACAGTATTCGATTTGAGTTTTAGTAGTGCGTCTTCCGCACAGTCAGCTTCTAACCACTCATACCCTGCCAGAGCCAGAGTATCCACTAGGGCTTCACGAAGACCTTCATCGTCTTCTACGATCAGCACTTTGCTTTGCGCCATTCTGATTCTCCAGTAATTGTTATTACCAGAAGCTGCTTACTGCGCTTCTGGTTGCACTCGCTCTAGCGGAATGCACATGGTAAAGCAGGCTCCATCACCCTGCTCTGAAATAAGTTCCAATCGACCGTCATGGGCACGGCAAACCATCTGAACAACAGCCAGCCCTAACCCGGTTCCTTGAGAACGCGTGGTAAAAAATGGCTCCATAATTTTGGCTTGTAGTTCTTCAGGTACACCCGGTCCACTGTCTTGCACTGAAATGCGCAACTCGCCATTTACCGGGCGGAAAAAAATATCGACTTGCGACTCTTTACCAGACATCTGAATCGCATTCATGACAAGGTTGCTCAACGCGGATGCAATCGCATTCGCATTGCCTAGCAACTCAGTTTGTTCTTCTTCCACTTCTAGGCAGTAATCAATACCGTTATTTTTTAGCGCGGTTTCGACCATCGGCTGATATTCCGCCACCAACTGAGCAATCGTAAATGGCTTAATGACTTTATTATCACCACCTTTAGCAAAAAGCAGCATATCATTAACCTGCTTTTCCAAATCGTGCAGTCGATCCATTAATTTGGTTTGAAAGCGATCCCTTGTCGCTGGTGGAAGGTTTGGCGCTCCCAAATTGGATGCATATAGCATGGCGCTCGATAGCGGCGTTCTTACTTGATGAGCAAGTGACGCTACCATACGCCCTAACGACGACAAGCGTTGTAAATCACTCACACGAGCTTGAAGTAAGCGAGTTTCGGTTAAATCGGTAATCAGGATCAATTGACCTGTCGTAGAAGCCGAAATGGCTAATCGAACTTTACGACCATTCCGCAGGGAAACTTCGTGACCATCATCCTCACGAGGATCAAACACCGCCTGAATAATGTTGAACCATTTTTCATTAACCAGTGGAATCTCAAGAATTCGGTGCGCCTCTGGGTTTGCTTCACGCACTATGCCGAACGTGTCGAGCAGAATCACTCCGGCAGGCATCACATCAAGCACCTGCTTATAGCGCTCAACCTGATTTTCTACGGAATCTAAATGGGATTGGTTGGTGTTGTTATCCATTACTGCCTGTCGAAATATCGCCGCTAAAACTAAAATAGCTTGGTAAGCAATTAGCGTACCAAGCTATTTTTTATATTTATCATGACGTTAAGTCATCGACAATAAGTTGACACCCTCAGATAACGGTTTTTGGTGTCAGAAAAACGATGCTAAATAGCCCAAATGATTTAGATATCGTCTTAAATCTCAACGTTGCCTAGCGTTGTAAGTTGTACTTACGCATTTTTTCCACCAACGTTGTGCGTCGCATACCCAGCATATCAGCGGCTCGTGCCACGACTCCACCTTGTGCTTCTAACGCTTGGCTGATCATATTAACTTCTAAATCAGCCAACAGCTCTTTCAGATTTACACCTTCAGGCGGCAGCGCTTGCGGAGCGTTCATGCTGTGGTCAAGATCGTCTTGATCATCAAAGCTAAAGTCTTCTGAGAAGATGTCTTGGAACACATCACGCTCTTGTTCTTCAACCGAAATAAACGGATTACTTTCTGGTTGGAACTCCGGGATATCACTGTAGCGATATTTGGTTGGTAAGTGGTTTACATCGACCAAGCTATTTGGGTACAGAATGATCATTCGCTCAACAAGGTTCGCTAACTCACGCACGTTACCCGGCCAGTTGTGCTCCATCAATGAATTGATCGCACGAGGGGTAAAACAGATAGGCTGGCCACCCTCCGCTTCCAGACGCGTCATCAACTCTTGCAGCAGCAATGGAATATCTTGTTTGCGCTCTTTCAGCGCAGGCATCTCGATTGGAAACACGTTCAAACGATAGAACAAGTCTTCTCGGAACGTGCCTTCTTCAATCATACTTTCTAGATTACGGTGTGTTGCCGCGACAACTCGAACATTGACCTTGATGGTGCTATTGCCACCCACACGTTCGAAACAGCGCTCTTGTAATACGCGAAGTAGCTTCACTTGCATCGACATCGGCATATCGCCAATCTCATCAAGAAAGATCGTGCCACCGTCTGCGAGCTCAAATCGACCTTTACGTGCCGTTAACGCACCAGTAAACGCGCCTTTTTCGTGGCCAAACAATTCACTTTCTAGAAGCTCCGGTGGAATGGCACCACAGTTAATGGGCACAAAGGCACCACTGCTGTACGACGAATGATAGTGAATGTTACGCGCAACGACTTCTTTACCAGTACCAGATTCACCCAAGATCAACACGTTTGCCTCAGTGTCTGAGACTTGCTCGATCAGGTGACGAACTTCTTGAATACCTCTGCTTTGACCAACTAAGCTGCGAAAAAGCGTGTTTTTTCGTGCACTGGCAACGACATTGACCCCTTTTCGACCCAGAAAGTCTTTGCAGTGGCGTAACGCCTCACTAAGCTGTGGGTAATTAAGAGGTAGTTCTAGCTCACCTACAAAATTTGGAAGATCATCCACGGGCAACGGAAATCGGCCCATGACTAAAAGTGGGATGTGGTAGGCGCTGTTTAAATGAGAGATAACCGTATTCGCCGCTTGACCTGCTGGAATGTTACCAACAATACAGCACGACCATACGCTAGACCAATCAACATCGCTGAGCTGATCAGAACTGACCGCTTCGCAATTTTCTCCAACAAATTCCAATATATTGCTTAAATTTAAACGACTTGATGCGTCATCATCAATTACAAGCAGCTTTGCCAAACCTTGCATAAGTAAGAATGATTGCCTTTATTTTAGGTGCGTTGCGGCCAAACCTTGATTTGCGCAATTGGGTGCTAAAAGAAGGCAGAACCACCACACTCAATTTACGATAGACAAAATAGGAAAATCAGCAACAAAAAAAGCCATTAGGGCTACTAATGGCTTCTATTTTATTTGAATATAAAAATAAGGCAACCAAGCAATAAAGAGGTGTGAGCTTGATAGAAACTTTGCTACACAACTCGTTGCGCAATTGACAAATATATTCCTCTGATATCTTAACGCGTTGTTTTGGTTATTAAATACCGACTTCAGCTGCTGTAAGATTATGAAACTCTGTAGGGATTTGGTCCCAAGCGGATTTGATCTCACGGATAATGTCGATAACGTCGTCGATCAGTTGAGGATCATTTTGATGGTTAGCAGCTGAAATTTGCGTGATCATAAACTCATAGAGTGAATCTAAGTTTGAAGCAATATCACCACCGTCATCCATCGATAGACAGCTACGTAGCGCAATAATGATGTCTAGCGCTTTACCTAAACGCTCACCTTTTGCTGGAATGTTGCCTGCTTGCATGGCCGCTTTACCTTGAATAAGACGCTCAATCGCACCAGCCATAAGCATTTGAATGACTTTGTGCGGAGAAGCCGCGCTTAGCTGGCTGTCGACTGATACCTTTTTGTATGCTTGCAAAGAACCGCGCATAGTAATCCTCTTTTAAATAAACTTTTTGTACTGCTGAAGCGAACGCTGGCCATAACGAAACTTATGAAGTTCTTTTCCGACCTTTGACGTTTCCGATTGCATCAGCTCGACAATTCTTTTGGTACGAGTAAGCAACGCTTGCCACTCTGCATCCTGCTTAACCAAAGGATTTTGATGAATAATTGGTAACAGGTTTTGCAATAACCGTTCCCTGATATCGACCAAGCGAAGAATTTCTTCAGTACTAAAGTCGACTTTTTCCAATTCTTGCGTAATTAGTTGATCTATATCACTAATATCTATGAGTTCTTTTTGCATTTATTAACCCAACGCACTCATTAAGGCACCTAACTGACCTTGCATTTTGCCAGTCGCATCTTGCATGGCGGTAAACTTCGCGTGAGTGCGCTTTTCTAGGCTTTCCATGCGGCGATCTAATGCCGCTTGATCATCACTCAAACGATAATTTTGTTCTGTGAGACTTTTTTCTCGAGTACGAATGCTGCCTGTAATGCCTGTAATACCATGAATCGCGTCTTCGACTCGTTTAGCAAAACCTGTGTTGCCACCGAAGAACTTTTCTAGCTCGTTGAAGTTGTTGTTCAACTGACGATCCAACATGTCATAGTTGATTTCTAGGGTGCCTTGACGCGTGGTAGTAATGCCAAATTCAGTTAATGACTTTAGGTTTTCAGGCGCTTTATCAATTTGAGTGGAAAATACCGATTTTAATCGTGAGTCTGCGCTGCGTACGGTACTGTCACCCGACAACGGGCCTTTTTGACCAGTAACCGGATCCACACTCGCCAACGCTTGAGACGTTTGATAAAACGAGTTGTACGCCGCAACAAAGTTTTCGATGTCGTTACGCACACTCTGACGGTCGTATTCGACGCCAATTTCAGCAGGTGGCTTGTTCGGTTCTGATTTGCCTTTAAGTGTTAAATCAACACCTTCTATGGCATCTTCAATCACATTGTTGTGACTAGAAAGCTTTGCTACTCCATCAAGCAGAACTTCTGAATCTTGCCCTGCTTGTACCTCTGTCATACCAAGGTATTCTTCAAAAGCAGATTGCGCTTTTGCGATTTTCGCTTCTGCTTCATCAATTTTTTCTAAACGTTCGCGTTCTTGAGGATCCAGCTTAGCGCGATGAATTTGTTTCGCTTGCTCTTCGGTCAATTCACCACGTTCAACTTTTGCGTCTAGCGCTTGTTTTTCACTCGCAATTTTTTGCTCAATTTCAGCTTTTTCTTGCTCAAGAAGCTGCTTGGCCTCTTTCGTCGTAACGTAAGAGTCGGTTAATGTACCTGATGCGGCATTACTCCAACCCGGTACATCTGGTGCCTTCTCTATTGCTTTCTCGTCGAGTTCGAGCTCTGGTTCTTCATAAGAATCCAGCAAAGTGCCTGACGCAGTTTCTGTCCACCCTGGAATTCGGTCTTCAGGGCGCAAACTCGCACGTCGGTTGGCTTCATCAATCGCTTCCTGCCCAGCTTTAGCAGCTTCCGCACCCGCAGCAGAGATTGGCTCTTGGGAGCCATCATCTTGTCCATTTTCTGCCGCTTTTTGCTCTTCTGGAGGTAGAGGATTGCCGTTTGCATCCAGTTCCACTGGTTGCTCGGGGAATTGAAGAGGACCTAACACTTCTTCCGCCGCTGAACGAGCTTCTTCAAGCGCGTTAACACGGTCTTCAAGTGTTTGATATTCGAAATATTTTAGAGGGTTGCCTTTGTCGGCCTCCACACTGACTCTGATTTGATGATCCTTACCAGAGAGATTTGAGGCAAGGATAAGGCGTGGTCCTTCAACGTCGTTAATGAGAGATGCTCGAACACCGGGGTTGTCTTTTGAGCCGTTGATGCCGCGTACGACGTCTGCGAGCTTGGAGCTCGAACGAACGTTCACGTTGAAGGTGTCATCACCAAGCGAAATCTGCAGCTTACCAGGGCCAAACTTTGCGTCTTCTGGCAGTACGTCAGAAGCGACTTTGTGGCTCTGGGCAAGCTGCAACACATCGATAGCATATTTGCCAGCGATAGCATCTGTGGTTGCCGTAGCAGATACGATATTGTCGTCTGTCGTTTCAACAGTACGAACGGCAAACGCTTTCTCTTGACGAAAGTTCGCCATAAGATTTTTCATCGTATCCAGTGATTCTCTGAGTCGCCCATAGGCACTGATACTGGCATTAATTGTCGTGCGCTCGTTGTCAATGCGTTGCTGCTTTGGTACGCGTTCGGCATCCACAATTTTGCTGACCATGGAATTGATATCCATGCCGCCAGACATCCCCAAAGGGCCTAAACTCATCAAATCACCTCTAAAAACGACTTACACTTTTTCAGTCAACAACCCGCTGTTGGCTGTGTGCTCAGCTAGGCGACGCAATACCACTAGCATCTCTTCATCAGGAATTTGACGAATCACGTCGCCCGTTTTGGCTTCGTAAATCGTCACCACATCTCTCCCGGATTCCTCATCCACTCGAAACGCGACTCCTTTGTTTATGGACGTCACAAACTCATTCATTTGCGCGACCAATTTTTCACGTTCTTCTTTGTTCAGCTCTTGACGGCTTTCCGCCATCTCGATCGCAGCTTGAACAGAGAAGTCGTATTCGGTGTCGTTCGCTTTTTGCGGCGAAACCTCACCATTTGAATTTGCTGGGCTAGACGTGCCTATATCATTGCCATTTTTATTTGCAAACTTTGTGCCACTTGGCGTGCCGTAAGGCTGGATGTTCGATGCGTAGGAGGATATATCCATTACAATCTCCCTTCCACCTTATGGGCTAACGATAGAACCTATCGCTTTGGTGCCCCAGCACTAAGGTAATTACCTCAGGCTGGGTCAACCACTTAGCCCAACAAGCTTAGCGCTGCAGATGGAGACTGCTTCGCTTGAGCCAGGATTGAAGTACTTGCTTGCTGAAGAATTTGCGACTTAGTCATCGCAGTGGTTTCTTTCGCGTAATCAGTATCTTTAATACGGCTGTTAGACGCATTAACGTTCTCGTTAATGTTGTCTAGGTTGCTGATTGCGTGGTTGAAGCGGTTTTGGAAAGCACCAAGTGACGCACGTTGGCTGTCTACTGACTTAAGCGCACCGTCGATAACAGCCACGGCTTCTTGAGAGCCTGCTACTGTTGTTACGTCGATGTCTTTCACTGTTACGTCTTTCGGGCCACCAAAGCCGATCTCGTCCGCTAGGTTGCCAGAGAACTCAACATCACCTTGAACTTTTTGAGAAGAAGCAAATACTTGTAGTTTACCATCTTCACCAACAGACGCTTTTACATCATCGTTTTGACCGTTGATGTACGTTGCTAGCTGCTCAATGTCGTCGCCTTGTTTTGCGCTGATCGATAGCTCTTTCTCTTCACCTTGTTTGTTGGTGTAGCTCATTTTGAACTCAGTTTTCTCACCAACAGTCCAAGATGCATCTTTACCCTCTTCTGCTGCGTAGCTCTTGCCACCCATTGCAGAAGTGTCTGAGCGCAAGCTACCCATAGAAAGCATCACTGCTTCACCTGAGTCTGCACCGATTTGGAAAGATTGCGTACCGTATGTACCGTTTAGCAACTTGTTACCACCGAAAGAGGTAGTTTCAGCAATACGGTTTAGCTCGTCATTTAGCGCTGTTACTTCTTCTTGGATCGCAACACGTTCTGCTTTTGAGTTAGAACCGTTCGCAGATTGAAGCGATAGGTCACGCATACGTTGTAGGATGTTGGTAGATTCATTCATTGCACCTTCAGCAACCTGTGCAATAGAAATACCGTCGTTTGCGTTTTTCACCGCCATGTCTAGGCCACGGCTTTGTGCATTCAAGCGGTTTGAAATCTGTAGACCTGCAGCATCGTCTTTCGCGCTATTGATTTTATAACCCGAAGACAAACGCTCCATTGATTTTTGTTGACCGTCAGCTGCCTGGTTTAGGTAACGCTGTGCAGTCATCGCAGAAACGTTAGTATTAACGTTAATCGCCATAATTGATCTCCTTAAGGCTTTAGTGAATGTACCGTCGTGTCTCTCACCTCACTTAGGTACATCTCATTTCTCTCAGTCCCTTTAACGGCGACCGATGAATATCCTTTAGAAGAAATTTTCAATTTTTTGCGATTATTTTCTTTGGCTTACTGAAATGTGATGAAGCTCTAATGTCGTGATTCGCAGAAATCCTGAGTCCCCAAAAGACAGAAAAAAACCCAGCCGAAGCTGGGTTTACTCGCTCATCTCTCACCACGAGCCAATGAGGTTCTCGTCTTAGGTTTGAAATTAACCTAGCAGACTTAGCGCTGAGTTTGGCGCTTGTTTCGCTTGCGCAAGGATTGAGCTTGACGCTTGCGATAGAATTTGTGACTTGGTCATTTGAGTCGTTTCTTTCGCGAAGTCAGTATCTTTGATACGGCTCTTCGACGCGTTCACATTCTCGTTAATGTTGTCCAAGTTGCTGATTGCATGGTTGAAACGGTTTTGGAAAGCACCCAGCTCTGCGCGGTGGCTGTCTACGTATTTCAGTGCCGCATCGATGATAGCAACAGATTCCTGTGCGCCACCAACTGAGGTTACGTCGATAGTATCTACCGTTACTTTTTTACCTTCGCCCAAACCCAGCTCGCCAGATAGGCCGCCTGAAAACTCGACTTCGCCTTCGACTTTGTTGTTGCCAGCAAAGATTTGCAGTTTACCGTCTTGATCTACTGAGGCTTTCACTAGGTCAGTTTGACCGTTAATGTAAGTCGCAAGCTCTTCGATATCGTCACCTGCTTTTGCGCTGATGTTGATTTCTTGCTCTTGACCGTAGCTGTCCGTTAGGTTGATTTTTAGGTCGTTCTTACCTTCAGCAACGTTCCAGTCTTTACCTTTACCACTTTCAGCTTGGTAGCTCACACCGCCCATCATTTTGTTGTCTGAACGCATGTCTTTTAGCTCAAGCATCACTGCTTCACCGTTATCCGCACCGATTTGGAACGATTTCGCACCGTGTGTGCCGTTTAGTAGCTTGTTACCACCGAAAGACGTGGTTTCTGCGATACGGTTTAGTTCGTCATTTAGCGCGGTCACTTCTTCTTGAATCGCCACACGCTCTGATTTCGAGTTTGAGCCGTTTGCTGATTGTAGAGACAAATCACGCATACGTTGAAGAATGTTAGTGGTCTCGTTCATTGCACCTTCAGCGGTTTGTGCAATTGAGATACCGTCGTTCGCGTTGCGAACCGCCACATCCAAACCACGGCTTTGTACGTTCAAACGGTTCGAAATTTGAAGACCCGCAGCGTCATCTTTTGCGCTGTTGATTTTGAAACCCGAAGACAAACGCTCCATAGAAGTTTGTTGAGCTGAGTTTGCGTTGTTTAGGTAACGCTGAGCGGTCATCGCTGATACGTTAGTGTTTACATTCACTGCCATGGTGATTTCTCCAATTGATTTTCCGGTATAGCGGTTTCCGACGTCTCGGAAAACCAAGTAGTTCTCTCAAAGTTACTTTTATTAACGGCGCTCAAACTGATTTCTTTAGGGAATTCTTTGGATTTTTTTGAAAAAAGTTCATTTGGAGAAGGAATCGTGATGAAGCAGATAAAAAAGCGAAAAAACGTCAAATTTTCGCTAAAGCTTCTTTTCGAGCTGTCGATAAAGGCAGGTTTTACGTTAAATTCGAGCGAGGTCGATCATTAGCCAAGTAAGGTTAATGCTAGGTTGGGCGCTTGTTTTGCTTGTGCAAGAATAGAAGTACTGACCTGCTGCAAGATCTGCTGCTTCACCATTTGCGTGGTTTCTTTCGCGTAGTCAGTGTCTTGGATACGACTGTTGGAAGCGGCTAAGTTTTCGTGGATGTTATCGAGATTATTGATCGCGTGATTAAAGCGGGTTTGATACGCGCCTAACTCAGCACGATGGCTATCAACGTACTTCATCGCAGTATCTAGGACGGCCACGGCTTGTTGCGCACCACCAACAGACGTAATGTCGATGTTATCAACCGCATCGTAACCTTTTAGCTGTAACCCCAGTTCACTCGCTAAGTCACCTGAAAACGATAAAGTGCCTGAAGTTTCTTCTCCAGCCATAAATAGCTGTAACTGACCTTCTTCATTCACCGATGCCGTGACTTTGTCAGTTTGACCATTGATATAAGTCGCAAGCTCTTCGATATCATCGCCAGCTTTGGCATTAATTTGAATGGTTTCCGTCTCACCAAAACGATTCGTAAATGACATACTAAGATCATTCGCACCGTCTTTTACTTTCCAATCAGAGCTTGCACGTCCGTTTGCAATGTAACTAAAGCCGCCCATATCAATGCCATCACTGCGCATCGACTTTAATTCAACTTGCACAGCTTCACCTGACGCTGCACCGATTTGAAATGCCGACTTACCAAAGCTGCCATTGAGCAGTTTACGCCCACCAAAGGAGGTCGTTTCGGCAATGCGGTTTAGCTCATCGTTAAGTGCCGTCACTTCTTCTTGCAGTGCAGTGCGTTCCGCTTTGCTGTTTGAACCGTTAGCAGATTGAAGCGACAAATCACGCATACGTTGCATGATATTGGTCACCTCATTCATCGCCCCTTCGGCGGTTTGCATGATGGAAATACCGTCATTCGCGTTACGTACCGCGACATCCAAACCGCGCATTTGCGATTGCAGACGGTTGGAGATTTGCAGACCTGCCGCGTCATCTTTTGCGCTGTTAATACGCTTCCCTGAAGACAAACGCTCCATGGATTGGTTCAGCATGTCAGTTGCACTGGTCAAATGACGTTGTGCAACAAGTGCTGCAACATTGGTATTAACGGTGATCGCCACGAATAAAGAGTCCTAAAATTAAGGCTTTGAGTACTTATCGACCAAGTAACAGAAAAGTTTAGTGTTTTTTGAAAAGAGATTGGAATAGAAATAGAAAACAAAAGCCCTCCAATTGGAGGGCTTAAGAAATAAAGTCTGAGAACTTACTTGATGGCTAGCTCTGCGAGCATTTCTTGTGAAGGAGCGAAGAAGTACGCACCAGTTACCGCTTTTGTGAAACGAAGCATTTGGTCTGTTTTACCATCTGTCACGCCGTACATACTTTCTAGCATCACTTTAATGTTATGAAGTGTATTACAGTAAGAGATAAACAGCAGGCCATGAGGCCCTGTTACCGTCCCGTATGGCAAGCTATGACGAACAATCTTGAGACCTTTTCCTTCTTCTTTAATATCAACGCGACCAACGTGTGATGCAGCAGGAACGTCTTCTAGCTCGATAGAGTCTGGTTTGGTACGACCAATCACTTTTTCTTGCGCTTTGACATTCAAGCGATTCCAAGCGGCAAGGTTATGTTCGAAGCGTTGAGCCATGACATAACTACCTCCAGCAAATGGGCCCTCTTTTACTAGAGCCACATCAGTGCGAGCCTCCCCTTTCGGGTTTTCTGTCCCATCAATAAAGTCTGTCATATCGCGAGCATCAAGGTAACGGTACCCATACGTTTCGTCCACAATGGTGACATCTTCTGCCGTCTCTTCTAGGAACTTACGCAGAACATAAAAGTGCAAGTCGTGACGAGTAGAGTGACAGTGAATCAGCACATCAACATCCGTTGCAGGCGCTACGATGTCCCCTTCGCCAAGTTGAGTAAAATCAATAAGCTCTTCTGGCGCGTCTACATTGAGGTGTTGCCAAAACGATTTTGTGAATGCGATAGAAAGGGTCAGCGCCGCGCCTGGCTGGGTAATATTTAACTCTTCCACTAACTTTGGTAGTGCTTTCAGCTTATCCAATACGTTTTCACGGTTTTGGTTCACTTTAAGTTGAGTGTACAGTGCAAATGGCCCTGCTTCTGGCACGATCGCCGTTTGAGCTTGTGACATTGAGGTTTCCTCTATACTTTGCCCCGGTGTGGGAAGTTATTGTTTTTAATTCTTCGAAGGCTGCTCTTCATTGCGCTCCAATTGTGGCACATGAAAACAGTCTTTTACCCATCTTCCATTTAGAAGATAGATCATAAACCAAGCTAATAAGGTAATGGTAAGGGCGTTTGCCCAGTTGAATACACCATGTTCCAGATACACATGATACATGGTCTGAGCCAGTTGGATACCGCACAAGATCAAAGTGATCTCTCGACCATAGCGAGTAATTCTGTTTACCCATCCTCTATCGGGGTGACGGAGCCCCATCAACCACATGAGAAGCAGGCTTGGAATGCCCATAGCCAACCCCAAATACAGCGTACTTGAGTCTGGGTAAACAATAGCGAGTAGCTTACTGCCACTATCACGACTTACGCCTGCCATCGCAAATACAACCCATGAACGCACAAGAAACATCCATCCAAACCATAAAATAATCGGCGCTTTTAAAAATCCATGGGCGTCATATTGGTCAAACGAGTAGCGCACAACATCTTCTTCTTAATGTGATAAAACGCCACTTTAACCTATCATTTCAGAGTTGCAAGCCAGCAAAGATGAGAACTAAAGTTCATTTCATCATCTTACACAGGTAAACTAAACAAAGATTTACAATGACGTTGATGAGAAACATGAAAAAAAGAACTCCAGCTACCCCAGCGCCTTCTCAAGAAACTCAAGCCGAAGCGATGAGAATTGCCAAATCCACGCAGAAACCGGGGCAAACCAAAGAGCAAACCAAGCTTATCGCTCAAGGTATCGAAAAAGGCATCGCTCAATATAAGAAGCAGCAGAAAGAGCGCAATCGTCAAGCCGATAAAGCAAAGAAAAAACAGCAACGTGAAAAGCAACGTCAGCATGAAGAGACTATCGAACAAGACAACATCACCGACGATGCGCCAAACCATGCATCAAGCAAACTGCCTTGGATACTGCTCGCTCTGAGCTGGATTGGCTTTGCTGCTTACATAGTATTGGGGAAATAGCTGATGAGACGCCTGTTACTTGGACTTTTTGTCGTACTTCTCTCTGGTTGCACGATGCCTTCTCACCTTACTCATGCTCAAAGCCAAGATGTTCATATTCGCATTGACGCTCAGTTCAACCCTGATCGATGCGAATACAAAGGCGAAGTCACCGGAAGCGAGGGTCATTGGTATAACTACATTTTTATGACTAATGACGCGATGATGCAAGGTGCGATGAATGATTTAAAAAACAATGCAGCGGCTATCGATGCGGATACCGTTTTTATGGTCTCCCCACAAGATTTTATCACCTCATTTAGCGTACTGGGCTCCGCTTACCGCTGTAATGGGTGACGCCTGAATATGAAAAAAGCCAGCAATTGCTGGCTTATGCACGAAATCCAAGACTGCTAGCGATATCTCTCTCCCGCTCTAGAACCCATTGGCTATCAAAAGGCCCCCAATCTGAAAGTTGATAATAGCCGTCATTATGACGTCGGCCATCTTGAACGAATATGAGTTCAATGCCGATCCCAGGTAACGCCTTGAGTACATCTTGAATTGTACGACGAGGCCACCCCGTTTTTTCGATCAACTTTGGCACATTCGGCCTTTCTAGGTTTTCCACCAACAAGGCCAAATATAGCCGCCTTGCAAAAACAGGACTCAATTCCATTGACACCTCCTAAAATTGTGCTGATTCATTATTTCGTTTTTGCTCAGCGAGATGTTGCGTTTGATCAATAACTCGACTTTTCCATTTGATTTAGACGATTTTTTATTCGATTTATAGTGCATTCATCGTAAATAAGTTACGTAACATCAGTTATCTCAATCTATCTGAAAATATTTTCCACCGCATTTTGTCAGTTTGATTGCTTCTTGATAGGATGCTATAGCAGCCCAAATCACTTAAGTGCGTCTTAACCGCGCCAGTGAAAAATAGAACAAAGAAAAAAGGAAACACTATGTCGATTACCATGTTTGGTATTCCCAACTGCGATACGATCAAAAAAGCCAAAAAATGGTTAGAAGCTGAGGATATTGCTTACGACTTCCATGACTACCGTAGTAAGCAAGGCGTTGATGTAGCTATGGTAAGCGAATTTTGTCGCGCTTTAGGTTGGGAACAGGTGCTCAACAAACGTGGCACGACCTACCGCCAACTGACACAAGAACAGAAAGACACGCTTAACGAAGAAAACGCGATCGCTCTTTTGGTAGAAAATCCGGCGATGATCAAGCGCCCAATTTTAAAAGTGAATGATCAACTTCATATCGGTTTTAAAGCTGATCAATACGCTACCATTTTCAACTCTTAAATAAAGGAATACTCAAGGATGACAGACAGTCCAGTATTGGCACTTGCTAAAGATCTGATCAGTAGACAATCTGTAACGCCGGAAGACGCAGGTTGTCAGGATTTGATGATCGAGCGCTTAAAAGCACTCGGGTTTGAAATTGAAGTGATGGTATTTGAAGACACCACGAACTTCTGGGCTCGCCGTGGTTCAGAAGCGCCACTATTTGCGTTCGCTGGCCACACCGATGTGGTACCTGCTGGCAAACTGGAGCACTGGGATACACATCCGTTTGAACCAACTATTATTGATGGTTACCTACACGGTCGCGGTGCAGCGGACATGAAAGGGTCGCTAGCTGCTATGGTCGTTGCTGTCGAACGCTTCATTGCAGAAAACCCAGACCACAAAGGCTCAATCGGCTTTCTAATTACGTCGGATGAAGAAGGACCATTTATCAATGGTACCGTTCGTGTTGTAGAAACGTTGATGGCACGTGGCGAAAATATCGACATGTGTATCGTCGGTGAACCATCCAGCACCGAAGTGGTTGGCGATGTGGTGAAAAATGGACGTCGCGGTTCTATCACGGGCGATTTAACGGTAAAAGGAACACAAGGCCACGTGGCATATCCTCACCTAGCCAATAACCCTGTGCACGAGTCTCTACTCGCGATTCATGAACTCGCAACAACAGAGTGGGACAAAGGAAATGATTATTTCCCACCAACCAGCTTCCAGATCCCGAACGTATCGGCTGGCACTGGTGCGTCTAACGTCATTCCTGGCGAGTTCCATGTTCAGTTCAACCTACGTTTTAGTACTGAGCTTAACAATGACGCAATTGTTCAGCGTGTTACCGAAACATTGGACAAGCATGAGCTGGACTACGATCTAAAATGGACATTCAACGGCGACCCATTCCTGACCGATACAGGCGCGCTGCTAGACGCGGTTGTAGCTGCTGTGGCCGAAGTCAATGATACGAAGCCAGCACTACTTACAACTGGCGGTACGTCTGATGGTCGCTTTATCGCTCGAATGGGTGGTCAAGTCGTAGAGTTAGGCCCTGTTAACGCTACGATTCATAAAGTGAACGAATGCGTGAAAGTGGACGATCTAGAAAAGTTGACTGACATGTACGAGAACACGTTGAAACACCTGTTAGCGAAGTAATCAGCGAGAACACCATGACACCAGAGCAACTCACCGGCACCACAGATTCTCATCTACAATCCACTTTAGTGGGTCAAAAAGCGTTTCTACTCCACCCTGAAGTAGCTGACGATCTGCTAAAGATGATTGAAGCGGCAACAGAAGCAGGTTTTAAAATGGAAATCGCCAGTGGTTTTCGTGACTTCAACCGCCAAAAAGCGATCTGGAACGGGAAGTTTTCTGGTGAGTTGCCAATTCTCGACGTCAACTCCCACCCTTTAAACAAAGCAGAGTTAAATGACGAAGAGAAGTTGATGGCCATTTTGCGCTGGTCGGCACTGCCTGGAGGAAGTCGTCATCATTGGGGTTGTGATTTTGATGTCTATGCGCGCAATTTATTGCCTACTGACACCAAACTCAAGCTGGAGCCTTGGGAGTATCTTGAAGGCCACCAGCAAGCGTTCTACCAATGGTTAAAAGCCAACCTTGGTCGATTCGGCTTCTTCTTCCCTTATCAGCAAGATTTAGGTGGCGTTTCGATTGAGCCTTGGCACATTAGCCACCGCACTGTCGGGCAACAGTGCCTCGCGCAATTGACACCTGATGTGCTCAGAAACCAGCTGATTCAGCAAAATCAGACCGACAACATTGCAGGGATTGACGTCATACTGAATAATTTGGATAACGTCGTTGCCAAATTTATTCACAATATCACGCCGCCGGAGGCTCTATGATAGAAATACTCACCAATCCTTGGGTCATTATCATTGTAGTGTTGAGCGTGGTCATTGGTAACATTGCCGCACTCAAATACACCGCAAAAATGAAGTTTGGTCAGATGGATAAAAGCCGTAAGAACGATTTAGATAAGCTGAACACGTTGGATAAACAGCGCTCCGCTGACGAGGAGAGCAACAAAGACGAGCCTCGTTAGTTACACACCGACTTTATCTCGACACGCCGAATATAAGCATCAAAAAAGGGACCACTGGGTCCCTTTTTAATTATTGTGTAAACGTATCGCGTTAAGTTCGCTTTGGTTACTGCTTCACCGTCGCAGCCAATACAGGCGCTAGTGATTTCAAAAACTCTTCTTCTACTGGCTTACCAGAGGAGTCCGTAATATTGATAGACGTACGGTTGCCTAAATCACCAAGTAAGAATGTGTACTTACCAGCGTCTAACTCCACTGGTTTAACACCGATATCGTTCCAGAATTCATCATCCGGAGACGCATATTTCGCAGTGATTGTGCCCTGAGACTGGCTACGCTCTTCAATCTTAAAGCCCATCTTAGGTAGAATATTAGGCAGACGTTGCCAAAGCATGTTGTATTGCGCACGCGCGACAATCACAGGAAGCCCGCTGCGGTCTTTACCCATTGTAATTGGGATCTGTTTAACCAACTCTTGCGCTTTACGTTGTGCTTCTTCACGTACTTCTTGATCGTAGCGAGCGGTTACCAAGTTCGTCATGAACACATTGTAGCGCTCACGGTTGGTCGCCGTTACTTCTTTCACTTGATTGCCTTCACGCCAGTCAATAAGACTCACTTTAAAGCCGTGTCGACCATTTGCTTCAGCACGTACGATCTCATATCGGCTGCCAATTTCTAGCTCTTCATCTGGCGAATCCCACGTCACCCAACCTGTCTCGATACGAGAATCTGTTTGGCTTTCAACTGGAATCTCGTTGGCCGCGACCATGTTTTGTACCGTTTGCCAAACTTTATCTAGTTCATCTTTACGAAGTAGCCAAAGTGTCACTTCACCATCACTACTGCGGTCCAGACGTGCACCAGGAATAAGCTCTAGGACTTGTTGAGGTGGACGAATGTCGACATCTTTACCTACACCACCAGCATAGTTACCCTGAGGGATCTCATAGTTCGGATAAAACTGTGGCTGTGCGCCTTGTGGGACATTCCACTCACCCAAATTGGGGGAGTTCAAATACTCGAAGTCATCTTTTGCTTGACGACGTTGATTGGCACCACCTGAACAGGCAGTCAATACGAATACAGCTAATGAACTTAACACTAACTGGCTTGAAAGCTTCATCTATACTCCTAAAACACCGAGGGCGCTTTGGCCCCCAGTATGAACTTCAATCCTAGTAACTCAATCTTAATAGCTCAATTTTAATAAATACCGGCGTCGGTTAACGCCTGTTCAACGATCGGCTGCGATTTTTCAGAAAGTGTGGTTAAAGGAAGACGCAAACCACCTTCTTCAATCAAACCAAGCTTTTGCGCTGCCCATTTTACTGGGATAGGGCTTGCTTCAATGAAAAGGTTTTTGTGTAGAGTCATCAAGCGTTGGTTAATCGCTTCTGCTTCTTCGTACTTACCTTCACTTGCCAAATGGAACATGTCAGCCATGTCTTTAGCTGCAATATTGTTCGTTACCGAGATAACACCATTGCCGCCAAGTTTCACAAAATCGAGACCCGTCGCATCATCGCCACTTAGTAAGATAAAATCTTCGCCACAAAGTTCACGGTGAATTGCAATTCGGTCCAAATCGCCCGTTGCATCTTTTAAAGCCACGATATTATCAAGCTTTGACAAGCGTGCCACTGTTTCTGGCTGCATATCAACAGCAGTACGGCCTGGTACGTTGTATAAAATTAGAGGCACATCACTCGCTTCAGCAATTGCCTTGTAGTGCAAGAACAAACCTTCTTGAGTTGGTTTGTTGTAATACGGTGTCACACTCAGGAAGCCAGCAATACCAGAATCAGCCAGTAATTTGCTAAATGTTACTGCCTCGTGGGTTGCATTTGCACCCGTGCCAGCAATCACAGGGATGCGACCGTCGGCAAACTCAACAGTTTTATTAACGACCTTTACATGCTCTTCAATGGTCAGTGTCGCTGACTCACCTGTTGTGCCTACCGCCACAATACCGTCTGTACCCGCTTCAACGTGGTACTCTACTAGCTTTTGCAGACTGTCAAAGTCTACTTCGCCATCTGCTTTGAATGGCGTAATCAGCGCTACGATACTTCCTGAAAACATGTTTATCTCCCTCATTTAACTCTTTCTGCATGGTACTGTAATGCGATTGAAAAACACAAGAGCGTAAACTCGCTTACAAAGTACAAATGAATGAATAATTATCAGTTGTTAGAGGTCTAGCAACTTAATTGCTCTATTTGGTTTGATTAGCGGCAATATTGATAATCGTGTTGGGCTTTCGAGTGACTTTAGAATCTATCAGTGATTTGGAAAATACTGAAGTGCACAAGCCAGGAAAATATACTCTTTGGTCGTGCTCACCAAGTCAGACCTGAGTGAATAAAAAGACCAAACAACACGCAAGCACATCATGCAAACGTTTTATTCCCTCAACTCCCTCGTTTACTGCTTGCCTCCAATCGTTCACCTCGAGAGCCAACCTACTTTTTTGTAAACTAAAAAAAGAACTGACTCGATATTTCTCCGCAATATCTGTGCTAACATCTCTCTATTGAAGAAAGGACAAGAAGCTCATTTATGAAGCAACATCTGGTACTTACAGCAGTTGGAACGGACCGTCCAGGCATTTGTAACCAAGTCGTACACCTCGTTACTCAAGCCGGTTGTAACATAGTCGATAGCCGTATCGCTATCTTTGGAAGTGAATTTACGCTGATCATGCTCCTAACTGGGAACGCCAGTAGCGTGACTCGGGTAGAAACGCAATTGCCTCTACTTGGCCAAGAGCATGACCTGATTACGATTATGAAGCGTACGTCGGCGCACGAATTGCTCGACAACAGCTACACAATGGAAGTGTTTATTGAGTCTGAAGACCGCCCAGGTCTGACTGAAAAGTTTACTAAGTTCTTCGCGGATCAACAGATTGGTTTGGACTCTCTTAGCGCCCAAACTATCAGTAAGTCGAAAATTCAACTTGATGCGGACCAATTCCACATTGCGATTACCGCATCAGTAAGTGCGGATTGTAACTTAATGCAATTACAAGAAGATTTCGATGAACTTTGTCAGTCGCTCAACGTACAAGGTTCTCTGAATTTCATTAAAAACACACTATAAAGTAAAGGAAATCACCATGAATACGCTGACAGCAGGCTCGCCAGCGCCAGCCTTCTCTTTGCTCGACCAAGACGGAAATACCGTTTCTCTTGAAGACTTTAAAGGCAAGAAAGTACTTTTCTACTTTTACCCTAAGGCGATGACTCCGGGTTGTACTACACAAGCAAAAGGTCTTCGTGACATCAAAGCTGAACTCGATGCACACAACGTGGTGGTACTTGGCGTAAGCATCGACCCTGTAAAACGCCTAGGCAAATTCATCGAGCGTGATGATTTAAACTTCACCCTGCTTTCTGACGAAGATCATGCCGTTGCAGACCAATTTGGCGTTTGGGGCGAAAAGAAATTCATGGGTAAAGTATACGATGGTCTTCACCGCATTAGCTTCCTGATCAATGAAGAAGGCGTGATCGAACACGTGTTCAACAAGTTCAAAACCAAAGATCACCACGAAGTCGTATTAAATTACCTCAACGAAAACGCATAAGCGCGATCCGTTCTTCAAATAACAAAAAGCCCAGCAAACTGCTGGGCTTTCTTTTGAGCATTGTACTTTGGTAACGCCTACTCTTGTTCGACTGGTTCGTTTTCTTCCGTACTTGGTAAAGCATGCCATACGGCTTTAACTAGTGTCGCCAACGGAATGGCGAAGAATACGCCCCAAAAACCCCACAAGCCACCGAAGACTAACACTGCCACAATGATGGCAACTGGGTGTAGATTTACCGCCTCAGAAAACAGAACAGGAACCAACACATTACCATCCAGCGCTTGGATAATACCGTAGGCAAGCAGCAACCAATAAAACGGAGGCGCAAGACCCCATTGGAACAGACCAACGATGGCGACAGGCACAGTTACAGCTGCCGCGCCGATATAAGGAATTAACACAGATAGACCGACAGCTACGGCAAGCAGCGCCGAATAGCGAAGATCTAAAATGGCAAAAGTCACGTAACTCACGCCACCCACTATTAAAATCTCGAGCACTTTACCGCGAATGTAATTGGAGATCTGCTCGTTCATTTCATGCCAAACTTTATTCGCGAGTTTACGGTTTTTCGGCAAAACACCACTCGCGATTCTTAGCATCTCTTCTTTGTCCTTCAGTAAGAAGAAGATAAGTAGTGGCACTAAAATCAAGTATACCGCTAGCGTCGCAATACTGACTAATGACGCAAGTGAGCCTTTTACTACACTCTCACCAAGTCCCAACGCTTGGTTTTTGGCATTTGTCACCACGGTTTCTACAATTTCTAAGTTTGCTAACTCAGGGTGACGTTCTGGTAGCGTGACAATAAACTTTTGTAACCCGTTGTACATATTTGGAATATCGTTAATTAGATTACCGACCTGAGTCCAAATCGTCGGAACCAAACCAAACAAAGCGATCAACATCAATCCGACGAACATTAAGATCACGATGATGACCGACAAAGTGCGCGGCACGCCCATGCGACACATTTTTACGACTGGCCATTCAAGTAAATAAGCCAAAACGATCGCGACAAGCAATGGCGCAATCAAATGCCCAAAGAAGTAAATGGTGATAAAACCAAACAGCAAGATCGCGACGAGACTTACTGCATGAGGGTCTGAGAAACGTCGTTTATACCAACGACTAACC
Source organism: Vibrio antiquarius (assembly GCF_000024825.1). Taxonomy (NCBI): domain Bacteria; kingdom Pseudomonadati; phylum Pseudomonadota; class Gammaproteobacteria; order Vibrionales; family Vibrionaceae; genus Vibrio; species Vibrio antiquarius. Next base: position 1,321,017 of record NC_013456.1, on the reverse strand, counting down.
ATTTCAAACATCTTATGCGGATTCCTTATTGAATACAGTCAATGTGTAGTGCTCTGATGTAGATTGGCAATCCACTAAGTACCCTTGGGCACTGAGATAGTTCACAATGTCTCGTTTAGAGCTGTTATCCACCACTTGAATAACAAGTTGATGATACTGCTGCGTTTCTCCTTGAAAGACTTCAGCAACGTGACGCTTTGCAAGTAACAGTGCCATAGGGCAACGTTGTTCACGCAAATCAAGTAACATGGATTCCATTGTATTGCTCTGCACTTATGATAGGGTTGTATTGTAACGGCTTTTTGAGCTGGTGCTAGCACTTCTGACATGATTTAACCACATGCTGAAATGACTCGGATATAAAATAATTTACGAAACCAATTCATTTATTTCCGGTCTTATTGCTAGCTTATATCCTCGCGGATAACCAAAACGCATGTGGCGCTGTTGAGAGGTTCTCAGCCTCTAACCACATGCTTATGTATTTTGGAGAACCTTTTAAACGTATGTTAAAACGCACTCGCTCGCTAGTTTGCTTATGTCTTGCAGCTGCAATCAGTTCGCCGACAACTTATGCCAATAGCATTGACTTGCCAGACATTGGCACGGCTGCTGGTGGCACGCTCTCAATAGACCAAGAGTTGATTTACGGCGACGCCTATATGCGTATGCTCAGAGCCAGTAAACCTATCGTTAATGATCCTGTTATCAATGAATATATTGACGCTCTCGGGCACAGACTAGTAGCCAATGCGAACGATGTGAAAACGCCGTTTCACTTCTTTATGATTCGCGACCGCAATATTAACGCGTTCGCGTTTTTTGGTGGTTACGTAGCGTTGCACTCTGGGTTGTTTCTTCATGCGCGTTCAGAAAGTGAGTTGGCCTCTGTTGTTGCTCACGAGATTGCGCACGTCACACAACGCCACCTTGCGCGCAGCATGGAAGAGCAAGCACGTCGCTCTCCGGCCACATTAGCTGCACTCGCTGGCGCATTACTGCTTTCGATTGCCTCACCAGAAGCGGGGATGGCTGCAATTACGGCGGCAACCGCAGGTAACATGCAAAGCCAAATCAACTACACTCGCGCGAATGAAAAAGAAGCGGATCGCTTTGGTATTTCAACACTGGCAAAAGCTGGTTTTGATGTTCAAGCAATGCCACGTTTTTTTGGCCGTCTTGCAGATGAATATCGTTATGCGAGTAAACCGCCGCCAATGCTACTGACTCACCCACTACCTGAAGATCGAATTACCGATAGCCGTGCGCGAGCAAGGACCTATCCACCAATGCGAGTAGTGCCTTCAATAGACTATCACCTAGCGCGTGCGCGCATTGTAGCGCGGTACGCCGGCATTGACGGACAAGCTGCTTTAGGCTGGTTTGAGCGAACTCAAAAGAAAGCCTCTGCGGACATTACACCTGCTTTTGACTATGGGCGAGCACTCGTACATTTAGACAGCAAACGCTTGTCTCAAGCGGAACCTATTTTGAAAAAGTTGCTGGAGCAGGACCCAAGTAACCCGTTCTACCTGGATGCTATGACGGATTTGTATATCGAGAAGAAGCAGCCAGAAAAAGCAACCGAGATGCTCCGTAAAGCGTTATCTCGGAACCCTCAAAATAAAGTATTGACCATTAACTATGCCAATGCGCTACTTGAGGACAATAAAAACGATCAAGCCACGCGAGTTCTTCAAAGATACACTCATGATTATCCTGAAGATACAAATGGCTGGCACCTAATATCGAAGAGCTACCACGCGCTAGGACGTAGTGATGAAGAGTTGGCTGCGCGAGCGGAAATTTTGGCGTTGCGAGCAAACTGGAATAAAGCGATTCAATATTATAGTGAAGCAAGTAAAATGGCCAAGTTGGGCAGCTTAGAGCAAGCTCGATACGATGCCCGTATTGACCAACTCATGATCCAAAGAGATCGATTCATGGCATTACAATAACGAAATGGAGAAAACCATGTCAGTCGTGATTTATCACAACCCTCGTTGCTCAAAGAGTCGTCAAACTCTTGAACTGCTTGAGCAAAATGGTGTTACACCGGAAGTCGTCAAATACCTAGACACACCACTTAACGTAGATGAGCTAAAAGCGCTGTACGCACAGCTTGGCTTTTCATCTGTACGTGAAATGATGCGCACCAAAGAAAGCGAATACAAAGAACTTGGCCTAGGCGAAGACTCTGTTAGCGATGAGCAATTGTTCGAAGCAATGGCGAAAAATCCAAAATTATTTGAGCGTCCGGTGGTAGTTGCCAACGGCAAAGCGAAAATTGGTCGACCACCAGAGCAAGTGTTGGATATTCTATAAATGGATTGCCAGATCCTTATTTTGTATTTCAGCCGTCACGGCTCGACAAAACAACTGGCAAGACAGATAGCAAGAGGAGTCGAATCGACTCCTCAATGCCAAGCAATTTTGCGTACAGTTGAAGAATTGTCACCTCACTCACACTCCCCTTCTGATCCAATTGTTACTCTAGAGGAACTGAAAACGTGCGACGGTCTAGCGTTTGGCAGTCCCGTCTGGTTTGGCAACATGGCTGCGCCTTTAAAGCACTTCTGGGATCAGACTACATCTTTATGGGTCAGTGGTGACTTAATCGATAAGCCAGCTTGTGTCTTTACCTCTTCCTCTTCGATGCATGGTGGTCAAGAAACAACGTTACAAAGCATGATGACCCCTTTATTGCATCACGGGATGATGGTTTTGGGCATTCCTTATGCCGAACCAGAGCTACACACTACGCAGTCCGGAGGCACTCCGTATGGCGCCAGCAGTGTAGGCCATGAGGCAACCCTCAGCAGTGAAGAGATTCGTCTGGCACAACAATTAGGCAAAAGGCTGGCAACTGCAGCGTTAAAACTAAAAGTCTGTTAGTAAAATCAAGGATAGTTAATCGATGTCTGACTCTTTAGACCAAACACCACTCGGTACACAGGCTAAAACCTATCGTTACCTGGCTTTATTTGGCAACTTAGCCTTATTGGCCTGGGTCGCTATTTGGCAGCTTGCGTTGTCCCCTCACCCTCACCTCAGCAGCACAACACTTGCTATTGCTTGGTGTATTCCGCTATTACTTCCGTTGCCTGGTATTTTGGCCGGCAAGCCTTACACTCATGCTTGGGCTAACTTTGTTCTTATGCTGTATTTCTTGCATGCGCTGACCATCCTTTATGTGGATGGCGGAGAACGTTGGCTTGCGGCAGTAGAGTTGCTCCTGACTTCACTCGGTTTCGCTGGCAATATTTTGTTTGCTAGAGCGAGAGGCAAAGAGCTAGGTCTTAAGTTGAAGCGTCTCTCTCAAGTAGAAAAAGAAGAAAAAGCGAAATTCAATAAATAACGCCAATCGCAGTCAATCACTGATCATTGGTTCGAATACGAATTTAGAAAACAAAAAGAGTCGCTATTGCGACTCTTTTTTACGCTTACCACATTGGTGTTTGATCCTTGCGCTTCACGCCTGGAAAGCTATCAATGCGATTACGATGCCGAGCGCCACTCGTAGATCAAGTCATACTGTTCTCGGACAGGCTCCACAATCATCGGCTGAGTTGGTTGCGTTTCGTCCTTTGCTTCCGCCGCGATATCCGCAGGCACTTCAGACTGCACTTTTTCTACCATAGCTGTATCTTTAGCTTCATTCATCGGAGCAATTGGCTCTGCTTCTTGAGTTAAAGCTGGGGCATCAACTTCACCCAAAGGATCTTCAAAAACCATTAATTGAGAAATAGAAGAAGCTTCTTTCTCAAAAGCTTGTTGAGATGCCAAAAGATGGATGTTGAGCGTCAGCTCATCACCTTGGACACGCTTAATTTCCGTACCCGCAACCGAATTAAGTTGTTTTAACGCATTCTCTAAACGGAAGAAGTCCGTGGCAGACGTTACATTAAGGACTTTCACCGCCAACGCTTTTGAAGATTTTCCAGATACTACCACTGCGCTCTTACTCGCGTAATAGTCAGCGATGCCATCAACCATCTCAGCAATGGCATTGGCGCCTGATGCGGAACCGTTACGCGGAGAGCGTTGTGCTTCAACAATTCTCATTGGTGATTGATCGTATAACGTCCAGCGAATTTGTTCACCTTGAGCGCGCACAACTAAAACGGCATCCGCTGGGTAGCGCTGGCTCGCTTGGCCAATAGGTTCAATAAAGCCGCCCCAAAGATCAGAAACATTCACACCAGTTACATCATCAAAATCACCAACCGGGATCGTGATCGGCAAGCCTCTCGATTTCGCAGCACTGCGAAGTGCTACAACGTTTGAAGAGTCGGAATGCTCCCAAGCAATATTACGATCGTAGCTCTGCTCTTCCACCATCCAAACCAAAATATTGGCGCGATTTGGCGACCAAGATGGCAATTGTGCTTGTGTTAAAAGCGAGCTGATTTGGTCACTGTTAAACAACATTTTTAAGCTCGCCTTTCCATCAACCTGCCCATAGCTCAGTTGGGAAATGTAACGCGCACTTGAACCAAGTGCCTTTTTTATCACTGGATTGCTTAAAGAGGATTGAGAACCGGTCGCTCGAACAATCACATCCTGCATACCTTGTTGACGAGCCAGAGACTCACCGTCGTTCTGCTCACTGTCGATAACCACTTCGGCACGATAGATATCCACCTGAGTTAATGCATATACTGGTAGGGACAACCAACCTATCAGTAAGAGAGCTAAATAGCGCATAGTTTTTATAATCCTCTGAACAAGAACCCGAATAATAAGCAACTATCAAATCTTGAGCAAGGTAAGTACTGAGTAAATTGTCTGTATTATGAGCAGCTTTGTTAACTCGGGTCTCAACGAGCACTCTAGTGTTGTTTTTCATAATAAACTCATTGCTTATCCAACTATCCCAACAAGTTAGACAGTTCATTTTTCATCGTCACGCAAGACTCGTAAAAGAGGCCAATTTGCAAGCAACTAACTCTCAAAAACGCTATTTATGGGAAAGATTCAATCGAAAGTTTGATCCATGCAACGTTGCAAACGATTGCAGGATGATAGTATTCGCCGGATTTGTCTGCGTATCTTGAAAATAGGGAATTATTATGAAAAACGCGTTACAAGGCGCTCAAATGCTCTTTGTCGCTTTTGGTGCTTTGGTGCTTGTGCCGCTGTTAACTGGCCTTGATCCAAATGTCGCCCTCTTTGGTGCCGGTGTCGGTACTCTCCTCTTCCAATTAATGACTAAACGTTCTGTTCCCATCTTCCTTGCCTCTTCTTTTGCGTTTATTGCTCCTATTATGTTCGGTATCCAAACTTGGGGTATCGGCGCAACGATGGGCGGCTTAATGGCAGCGGGCCTGGTTTATGTGGCTCTAGGGGCGATGATCAAAGTGCGTGGTGTTGGATTTATCCATAAAATTCTCCCGCCTGTTGTCGTTGGTCCTGTGATCATGGTGATTGGTCTTGGCCTTGCTCCAACAGCAGTGAACATGGCGGTAGGTAAAACCGGTGATGGTGTTGCACAGCTTGTTAATGGTGATGCTGCGATCATCATCTCGGCGGTCTCACTGCTCACAACCATTGTACTAAGCGTGTTTGCAAAAGGCTTCTTGAAGCTCGTTCCTATTGTTGGTGGTATTCTTGCTGGTTACTCTGTTTCTCTATTCTATGGGGTGGTTGATTTCACTCCAGTAACACAAGCGGCTTGGCTAGCTATGCCAAACTTCACCGCGCCAGAGTTCAACATAAACGCAATCTTGTTTATGATTCCTGTCGCTATCGCACCTGCGGTAGAGCATGTAGGTGACATGCTTGCTATCTCAAACGTTACAGGTAAAAACTACCTAAAAAAACCTGGCCTTCATCGCACAATCGCAGGTGACGGGGTGGCAACTATCGCAGCCTCAATGGTGGGTGCTCCACCAAACACCACTTACAGTGAAGTTACAGGAGCGGTAATGCTAACCAAAGCATTTAACCCTGTGATCATGACTTGGGCTGCGATCACTGCAATCGTACTTGCATTGGTAGGTAAGCTAGGCGCGGTTCTTCAAACGATTCCAGTACCTGTCATGGGCGGTATCATGATTCTGCTGTTCGGCTCTATCGCCACAGTAGGCCTCAACACACTGATCAAGAATAACGTTGATTTACATAAGTCTCGCAACCTAGTGATCGTTGCCGTAACACTTGTATTTGGTATTGGCGGTATGGCTTTCGGTATTGGCGAGTTCAGCCTACAAGGTGTGAGCCTATGCGGTATCGTGGCAATTATTCTTAACCTTGTGCTACCAAACGATTTAGGTGAAAACCACGTTGTAGATAACGCACAAATGGAAGAAGAGAACGCGAAATAGTGCGTCTGCGCTGCTTTACTGAATGGCGCATTTTATTCTTCTCGTATTATAGATATAAAAAAGGCTTGGTTTTCACCAAGCCTTTGTTTTTTCTGTTCAGTCGTAGTAATACATTAAAGAATTACTTAGTACCGAAGATCTTATCACCTGCATCACCTAGACCCGGTACGATGTAGCCTTTGTCATTTAGCTTCTCATCGATTGCCGCAGTGTATAACTCCACATCTGGGTGTGCTTTTTCTAGCGCTTCAATACCTTCTGGTGCAGCAACAAGTACCAACACTTTGATTTGGTTACAACCTTTCTCTTTTAGAAGATCAATCGTAGCAATCATAGAACCACCCGTTGCAAGCATTGGGTCAACAACAAGCGCAATACGCTCATCGATGTTAGAAGCAAGCTTGTTGAAGTAAGGAACTGGCTCAAGTGTTTCTTCATCACGGTAAATACCAACAACACTGATACGTGCGCTTGGCATGTGCTCAAGAACACCGTCCATCATACCTAGACCTGCACGTAGGATTGGTACTACGGTTACTTTTTTACCTTTAATTTGGTCTACTTCTACCGGACCGTTCCAACCATCAATGGTCACTTTTTCTGTTTCAAAGTCTGACGTTGCTTCGTAAGTAAGTAGGCTACCGACCTCAGTCGCTAACTCACGAAAACGTTTTGTGCTGATGTCACCTTCTCTCATTAGACCAATTTTATGTTTTACTAGAGGGTGCTTTACTTCAACAACTTTCATGTCCATCTCCGGCTATAGTTGGCAATATTTAAACAAACCTTCAGATTATACATGATTTTGACAGGGATATCAGGATAAATCACTAAAGAAAAAAACAGACGCAAACGTTTGCTATCTATGTTTAAGCACTGTTAGAATAGCGCCGTTTTCATATCCAACTTAATACCGAGGACTTCCCTGTGAGTGGTAACAACTCTTCTCTTAGCTATAAAGACGCTGGTGTAGATATTGATGCAGGCAACGCGCTTGTGGATCGTATTAAGGGTGCGGTAAAACGTACTCGTCGCCCTGAAGTTATGGGTGGTATCGGTGGTTTTGGCGCGCTATGCGAATTGCCAACCAAATACAAACAACCTGTACTGGTTTCTGGTACTGATGGCGTAGGTACTAAGCTTCGCCTAGCACTGGATATGAACAAGCACGACACTATCGGCATCGACCTTGTTGCGATGTGTGTAAATGATCTTATCGTGCAAGGCGCAGAGCCACTGTTCTTCCTAGATTATTACGCAACAGGCAAACTAGACGTTGATACCGCAGCGGATGTTGTTTCAGGTATCGCTGAAGGGTGTGTTCAAGCAGGTTGCGCCCTAATTGGTGGCGAAACTGCGGAGATGCCTGGCATGTATGAAGGCGAAGACTACGACGTTGCTGGTTTCTGTGTTGGCGTAGTCGAAAAAGAAGACGTGATCGACGGCACGAAAGTCGCTGCTGGTGATGCACTTATCGCTGTTGGCTCAAGCGGCCCACACTCAAACGGTTACTCCCTTATCCGTAAAATCCTAGAAGTATCAGGTGCAGATAAGAACGAAGAACTAGCAGGTCGCACTATCGGTGAGCACCTACTAGAACCAACTAAGATTTACATCAAATCAGCACTTAAGATGATTGAGAAACACGACATCCATGCGATTTCTCATATCACTGGTGGTGGTTTCTGGGAAAACATACCACGTGTGCTGCCTGAAGGCACAAAAGCAGTTATCGATGGTAACAGCTGGGAATGGCCAGTGATCTTCAAGTGGCTACAAGAGAAAGGCAATGTCGACACACACGAAATGTACCGCACATTCAACTGTGGTGTGGGTCTAATCGTCGCACTACCGAAAGACCAGGCAGACGCAGCAGTTGCTCTTCTTAAAGAAGAAGGCGAAAACGCGTGGGTGATTGGTCAAATCGCACAAGCAGAAGCGAACGAAGAGCAAGTTGAAATCCAATAATTTGCAAATCGAGCCCACAAGATAAAAAGAATGAGGACACTAGATGACTAGGTCCTCATTTTGCTATCTAGAACAATAAAAACCATTCTATTAGTAGGTAGTTTAGAAGCTACATAACTCCAACCTACAATACCAAGGCACTCTCGACATCATGAAAAACCATACCCTAAAAAACATTGTGGTCCTCATCTCGGGTAACGGAAGTAACCTGCAAGCTATCTTGGAAGCTTGCGAAGACAGCATGCCAAACGCACGAGTAGCAGCCGTGTTCTCTAACAAAGCTGATGCTTTTGGTTTAGAACGTGCAAAAAACTTTGATGTAGACGGTCACTTTGTCGACCCTAAAGCATTCGACTCGCGTGAAAGCTTTGATGCAGAGCTAATGAGTCAAATCGATGAATACCAACCAGACGTGATTATTCTGGCGGGCTACATGCGTATTCTGAGCAGCGAGTTTGTTTCTCATTACATGGGTAAGATGATCAATATCCACCCTTCTCTTCTACCAAAATATCCTGGGCTACACACACACCAGAGAGCAATTGATGCTGGCGACAAAGAACATGGTACGAGTGTGCACTTTGTAACGGAAGAGCTTGATGGTGGCCCTGTCATACTGCAAGCAAAAGTTCCGGTGTTCGAAGACGATAATGCTAGTGTACTTGCAGCACGTGTTCAGGCTCAGGAGCACCGAATCTACCCTATGGTGGCTAAGTGGCTGGTAGACGAGCGGTTGATCATGAAGGATGGTAAAGCCTATTTAGATGGCGCAGAACTTGGCGCACACGGCTACGCCTCCGATGAGTATTCCTGAATACTAAACTCCAAACACAAAAGAGCAGCCTGAGAGCTGCCTTTTGTTGTTTTGAAACTTATAAACTTGATTCAAGAAAGCCGCAGTGCGACTAGAAACCTAAAACCCAACATTCTAAAAAATCCCATAACCACTTGAGTAACACAACACTCGGAAAGTAGATTCTGAATCTGGTTCGTTCCTCACCGTTCAGAATAACGTGGTGTTTCATGAGAAATTTCTATCAGTTACGTCTTTCCAGCAAGCCTTAGCGAGACTTGGAGGCTAGAAAGTATGAGAGTTCACCAGTATCCGCCCTCGGTTTAAACGCATAAAAATAAAGCTCGCGATTAAGCGAGCTTTACGAGTTGTTCCGAATTAACCGCTATTCTAACGGCTCAGTTGGCGCCTGATTGCCCGGTTTCGCCGCTGCAAACGGCACATTCACCAGTTCAGAGGCATTGTTTTTCACTAGTTCACCTAGGTGAAACAAGCCGTACTCGCCAGGTTTCATCCGCTGCCAAGCTTCGTTACCCGTTAAAGGTTGAGTCGCGATCACAGAAACAATGTCATGTGGCGTTGTTTCTTCTTGGAAGTTAATTTCCACATCTTCATCAAGCAAAGCGGCTTTACCAAACGGTGCGCGTCTCGTGATCCAATACAAATGATTGGTGCAATACGTCATTACATACTCACCATCACTCAGAAGCATGTTAAATACACCCTTCTCTCTTAGCTCATCACAACATTTAGCAACATATAAGAATACCGATTCCATATCCTTTGGCGGCTCAGGATATCGATCTTCCATTTGCTTCAGCAACCAACAAAAGGCCAGTTCGCTATCTGTCTCGCCGACAGGTCGGTGTCGACCCGTATGTAAGTCTTGATAGCCTGAGAGCTGACCGTTGTGCGCAAACGTCCAATACCTACCCCATAACTCACGTGTAAAGGGATGAGTATTTTCTAAATTAACACCACCACGATTCGCCTGCCGGATATGACTAACGACAGCACGACTCTTGATAGGATAATTTTGCACTAACTCTGCAATTTGCGACTCACAACTTGGCTTGGGATCTTTGAAAGTTCGAAAACCTTTCCCTTCGTAGAAGGTAATTCCCCATCCGTCACGGTGTGGGCCAGTTCGACCTCCACGCTGCATGAGCCCGGTAAAACTGAAACAAATATCCGTCGGAACATTAGCGCTCATACCGAGCAATTCACACATGATTAAAAAAACTCCCTAACAACACAGCTCGAAAAGGTGGCCGTGAAACGACTATTCCATCTCTTTTTCAATCAACTGAATGATGATATGAATAATCTTAATATGAATTTCCTGAATACGGTCTGCATAACCAAAGTGTGGCACGCGGATTTCAATATCGGCAAGCCCTGCCATTTTGCCGCCATCTTTGCCTGTTAGCGCAATCGTCTTCATGCCTTTCGCTTGCGCCGCTTCAATCGCTTTAAGGATGTTACCTGAGTTACCTGAAGTCGACAGACCAAACAGGACGTCACCTTTTCGGCCAACCGCTTCTACATAACGGGAAAACACGAAGTCATAACCAAAGTCATTACTCACGCAAGAAAGGTGGCTTGGATCTGAAATAGCAATACCAGCATAGCCAGGACGGTTTTCTCGGTAACGGCCTGTTAACTCTTCGGCAAAGTGCATCGAATCACAGTGAGAACCACCGTTACCACATGACAGTACTTTACCATCTTGCTTGAATGAGTCAGCAATCATTTTCGCCGCTGCTTCGATTTGCGCAATGTTATGGTCATCGCTTAAAAATTTGTTGAGCACTTCAGCAGCTTCGTTTAATTCACTTCTAATCAGATCATGGTACATAAGACGTTCTCTTTATTATTTCGGCTTCAGTCAGTCCTAGATTCACTGAGCAAATTGTTCTGATACCAATTTGGTATCGGACATTTCATAAACCTGAACTCGGGTTTGATTACTCTGAGTTTACCCACAAACGAGAATTAGTGTCGATAGTGAACCAACAGATTTAGATTGGTGATGGTAATAAACTTGTCAACTTGCTCATGAAACCATCACTCAAATCGCAACTTTAGAACTTTAACTCTACTTAGATCACTTTTTATCCAATCTTATGTTTTACATTTCCTTAATATTTTGATTACACTTAAACCAACTGGTTAGACCTCTTACCTAACATACAGACGTACAACACTTATAAAGTCTGAAAAGGAAAATACATATGGACATCTTGCTCTCAATCATCACGATGACGGTCGTGTTAGGCATTACGCTCTACCACCGCATGTCTCTCGTGAAATCTATTAGTTTACTCACAGCAGCTATGTTAGCGCTTACAGTAACAGGCGCGGTTGGCGTTACTGGTTGGACGATTTACGTTCTTGCTGCCGCTGTATTCGCGGTTCCTGGCGTACGTCAGTCTTTGATAAGTCGCAAAGCATTAGCGCTTTTCAAGAAAGTGCTGCCAGCTATGTCTCAAACCGAAAAAGAAGCGTTAGACGCAGGTACCGTCTGGTGGGAAGCCGAACTATTTAAAGGCAAACCAGAATGGCAAAAGCTACACGCGATTCAAGCACCTAAGTTAAGTGCGGAAGAACAAGCCTTTTTAGACGGCCCTGTGAATGAAGTGTGCGCCATGGTGAGTGATTTCCAAGTGACCCATGAACTCGCGGACTTACCGCCAGAAGTTTGGCAATACCTGAAAGATCACAAATTCTTCGCCATGATCATTAAGAAAAAGTACGGTGGTCTTGAGTTCTCAGCATACGCTCAATCACTAGTACTACAAAAACTAACGGGTGTTTCTGGCGTTCTATCGTCTACCGTTGGTGTTCCTAACTCTTTGGGCCCTGGTGAGCTACTGCAACACTACGGTACTGAAGATCAGAAAAATCATTACTTACCGCGCCTAGCTGAAGGTAAGGAAATCCCTTGTTTCGCCTTAACGAGTCCAGAAGCAGGCTCTGACGCTGGCTCTATTCCAGATTACGGTGTGGTTTGTAAAGGCGAATGGGAAGGAAAAGAAGTACTGGGTATGCGCCTGACTTGGAACAAGCGCTACATCACCCTAGCGCCAGTCGCAACGGTACTAGGCTTAGCATTTAAACTTCGCGATCCTGAAGGTTTGCTAGGCGACAAAGAAGATCTTGGCATCACTTGTGCGCTTATCCCAACTGATGTCAAAGGTGTTGAGATTGGTAACCGACACTTCCCGCTCAATGTGCCATTCCAAAATGGTCCAACGCGCGGTAAAGACATCTTTGTTCCTATCGATTTCATTATCGGTGGTGAAAAAATGGCGGGCCAAGGTTGGCGTATGCTGGTTGAGTGTCTATCGGTTGGTCGTGGTATCACGCTACCTTCAAACTCAACAGGTGGCATCAAAACTGCGGCAATGGCAACGGGCGCTTACTCACGCATTCGTCGCCAGTTCAAACAACCTATCGGTCACATGGAAGGCGTAGAAGAGCCATTGGCACGTCTGGGTGGTAACGCTTACGTAATGGACGCGGCAAGCAACTTAACCGTGGCAGGTATCGACCTAGGTGAAAAACCTTCGGTTATCTCAGCTATCGTGAAGTACCACTGTACTCATCGCGGTCAGCAAAGCATCATCGACGCAATGGACATCGTGGGCGGTAAAGGGATCTGTATGGGACCTTCTAACTTCCTAGCCCGTGGTTACCAAGGTGCACCAATCGCGGTAACGGTTGAGGGTGCAAACATTTTAACACGCTCAATGATCATCTTTGGTCAAGGTGCGATTCGCTGTCATCCATACGTTCTTGAAGAAATGAACGCCGCGTACTCTGATGCCAGTGACTCTGTAGAGAAGTTTGATAAAGCGCTTGCTGGTCACGTGAGCTTTACCATGAGTAACCTCGTTCGCAGTATCTGGTTTGGTTTGAGCGACGGTTTAGGTTCTTCATCACCAACCAAAGATGCAACCAAGCGTTACTACCAACAGTTGAACCGCTACAGTGCAAACCTTGCCTTGCTATCGGATATCTCGATGGCAGTGCTAGGTGGCTCTTTGAAGCGTAAAGAGCGTCTATCAGCGCGTCTTGGTGACATTCTAAGCCAGCTATATTTAAGCTCTGCGACGTTGAAACGTTTTGAGCAAGATGGCCGCCCAGTCGAAGATTTACCATTAGTACACTGGGGTCTACAAGACAGTTTGAAACAAGCGGAAGTGGCGGTAGACGAATTCTTAGCAAACTTCCCGAACAAAGTGATTGGTCGTGCACTGCGCGTGTTAATCATGCCATTCGGTCGTGTACGCAAAGCGCCAAGCGATAAACTAGACAGCAAAGTGGCGCGCATTCTACAAACGCCTAGTGCAACGCGCTCACGCATTGGTCGCGGTCAGTACCTTGAACCAACCGAGCACAACGCAGCAGGTAAGATTGAGCTTGCCCTGTCAGTCATTCTTCAAGCTGAGCCAGTGTTCGACAAAGTATGTAAAGCTCAAGGCAAACGTCGTCCATTCCTACGTTTGGATATGATTGCTCAGGAAGGGCTAGAGCAAGGCTTGATCACGCAAGAAGAAGCCGACCTACTAAGAGAAGCTGAACAGCATCGTCTGGATACAATCAACGTTGACGACTTTGAGCCGGAATTGCTCGCAGCAAAGCCGCTATACCCTCAGATGGATAGCGTTGCCTAACTCTCTAATCTGAAACCATAAAACGGGAGTGACAACTCCCGTTTTTTATTGCTACCAGAATAGCGTTCATAACACCTCACACCACGAAGAACCTCTGCGCAAGCGCAATAAAATCCACGCACTCCGAACCTTCCCCCCGATTTCCAGTGATAACTAACTCACAGACGTTCCAAGCAAGCGGTGTATACTTTTAAGTAACTCACTCACATATATGGTAAATCCGTTGGCTAAAATATTATTCGCACAGTGGTTCCCTGGGCTTGTTCAGCTTAAGCATTATCAAAAAGAATGGTTTGTTAACGACTTTAGAGCCGCCTTTTCTGTTGTCGCGGTTGCCCTGCCAGTTGCCATAGCTTATGCACAGCTAACCGGTGTATCCGCAATTGTCGGTCTGTACTCGTGTGTACTGCCAATGTTGGTGTACGCCATGATGGGCACATCTCGACAACTGATTGTCGGACCCGATGCAGCAACTTGTGCAGTGATTGCCGCCGTTGTTACGCCGCTTGCCGCGGGTGATCCTACAAAACATTGGCAGTTAGTCATGACCATGACAGCGATGACTGGTATTTGGTGTGTACTGGCCAGTCGTTTCAAGTTAGGGGTGTTTGCAGACTTCCTTTCTCGCCCGATTCTTTTGGGTCTACTCAACGGTGTCGCTCTCACAATTATCGTTGGTCAGTTTGCCAAAGTGGTCGGTTTGAAATACGAACAACGTTATTTGCTGGAACGCTTATGGGAGGCTCCACAACGATTAACCGAGCTTCATTGGCCTACCGTAACTCTGAGTATCGTGACGGTTGTCGTTTATTTACTCACCAAACGCTACCGACCAACTTGGCCTGCTGCCATGCTGGCGATACTCGTGACTACCGCGTCAGTTTGGTTTTTCCATTTACAAGAGATGGGCGTATCCGTAGTTGGGCTCACTCAAGGTGGTTTCCCTCAGTTTCAAACGCCGGAGTTTGAGCTAGGTGAAGTTCGTGAGCTAGTGGTCCCGGCGCTCAACCTTGCGATTGTCAGCTTTGTTAGCATGATGCTCACCGCGCGCAGTTTCGCCGCTAAAAACGGTTATGATATTGATGCAAATAAAGAGTTTCAGGCGTTAGGCTTTGCCAACATTGCCTCAGCGTTTTCGCAAGGTTTCGCGATAAGCGGCGCTGACTCACGCACAGCGGTAAATGATGCAAATGGCGGTAAATCTCAATTAGTTTCGATTGTCGCCGCAATCACCATTGCCATTATTGCGGTATTTATTTATGAGCCTTTACAGTTTATTCCCATCGCATCACTTGGTGTCGTGTTGATCATCGCATCCCTGTCGCTGCTCGATCTCAAAGCCATTTGGAAATTAAAATCTCGTGACAAAGATGCGTTCTATCTAGCAATCATCACTTTTATTTCTGTTTTGATCGTAGGCGTAATACCGGGGATCACTTTGGCGGTACTGCTAGGGCTGTTTCAATTTTTACGTATTGTCATGCGACCGAGTGATCAGCTACTTGGCTTGGATGAAAAAGGCACCATTCGGACCATCGACGACTCAGGAAAAGCTTCGCCTATTCCTGGAATGGTGATTTACCGCTTTAACTCGCCGCTGACTTACTTCAACGCACCGTACTTTAAACGCCGAGTGTTAGAGCAAGTAGAACATCACAAAGACGCAAGTTGCGTTGTCATCGACGCCGTATCGAGCTTTACTCACTTAGATCTCAGTGTGATGGCAACACTGTCAGATATTCACAATACTTTAAAAAAGAGAGGCGTACGCTTAATCCTCGCAGGAAGGAAACGACGCTTACGTCAATGGTGTGAGCTTACTGGTATCAGCACCAGTGAAGGAGGCATCTTACTGCGAGCCGATATGTACCTTGCCATTAAACTTAGTGGCTGTTACATCAGTGCTGTGGGTGAGGGACAAATTCCTACTGTTCAAAAAGAGCCTGATTTAGAGCAGCCACCCAAACCAATTCCAGAAGTGGCTTAAATGGAAATTTAATATAGAAAACAGGAGATTAAACTCCTGTTTTCAAGTACTTATCTTCACAGCTGAATACGTGTTACCCCTTCGGCTTAAACTTTTTTGTCATCCCTTGGCTTTTAGGAGCCACCAGCCTATAACCAAGCTTTTCGTAAAAGACCGGCTCATCAGCAATCATAGAAACGTAAGAGCCTTCAAGTGCAACAGAAGAAAGATAGCCGTCGATGTATTCCATGACTTTTCTACCTAAACCGTTACCTTGATAATCAGAATCAACGGCAACGTCGACAATTTCGAAGTTACACGCCCCGTCACCAACAACCCGACCCATTGCAATGAGCTTTCCCTCATCCCGAACAGATACACCATATAACGAATTGGGTAGACCAATTTCAGCAGCTTTCAACGATTTGGGTGATAGCCCGGCTTTGACGCGCATATCACAGTATTCTTTCGGGCTTGGCACGTGTTCTTCATATCTTATTGTCATTATGTACGACTCCTTTGTATCACCTTGGAGCTTACATAACCAAACTGTATAAATAACCAGTTAAAATTGGAAAGATGTTCCCATTAAGCACACAAAGTGTCGGGTCTGGAAAAGAAGCCACCGACAACTCTGACGCCATAATAGATATAAGTCGCTCTGAATCTAGACATTCCTTTTTCTAAACATGTTTCTCTCAGCAACATATCCGCATGCTTTCGAGCACTTTGAGGCAACACCTCTTCCCTCATGAGTTGGTAAAGAGCATCATGCACTAAAGAAGCTTTCATAATGTTTTTTGTGTCTAATGCTGGCCCACTCGCTCCATCCCAAGCATAGCCCTTTTTAATCGTTAACATGCCTTGTTTGGACAAACTAAGAAAAGGGCTGTCATACGCCTGACTCACTGAAATGTGAGTCTCAATCTTTTCTTCAGAATGGAGAGTGTATTTATACTTCTGACGCTTTTTGTATTTCATCAGAGACCTCGCGTTTACTTATTCTTATTTATCACGCACAGCTGAATATTTATCCAGAAACCCTACAAGATCGGCTCTTGTTATTATGGCGTACTACCTATTACAAAGCCCAAATCAATATAAATAGAACTCCATGCAATCAATAAAGCCAGAACCCCTGACTTTATTGATCAAAATTTAACCAGAAATCCTTATTCTGAAGGAAGTCTACTCAATTTTTTATGGATATCTTCTACAAAATTGGCTTGTTCACTTGGAGAAACCTCTAGAACATAATGAAAAAACGGACTTGTATGCTCAGTAATTTTATACTCTTCACTTAACAGCTTAATTACTTGTTCATGATTAAATCGTGCGGAGACTAAGCCACTCTCGGTTTCTTGAGTTATAACTATATAGTGAGCGGTTGGAAAAACCGTAAACCTTCCTTCGACAGGAAACCAGGGAGCAAAAGAAATAATCTCGTCATCAATTATGTATGCTTGAGGTTTACTGACATAAGTGTAAGGGTACTTTTCATCTAAATAGGGTCTTGCTGTATCAAACAAGCCATCATAATAAGTTGGTATTTCTACTTTTTGGATTTTACTTAAGGGATCAAAAGTGAAGGTATCAAGTGATTTTAAATTATTACTTCCCGCATCTGTATTATTAATACCATTATCAATAGAAGAGCAACCTACAATTATCACTGCACAAAAAAAAGCTAAAATTTTATTCATTATTTCTTTATCTTTAATTGATTATTTTGAAAGTTAGTCACATTAAAAATGCAACCAATTTAGAAAGTAAAAATGATATATTATTTATATAAAATCCCAAACATATATTTGAGTACAGTAAACTTAAATATTCATAATTTATCCATTTTTCTTCTTCCAATTTGGTAACTTGAAAAAAAAACGGAGCCGATTGGCTCCGTTTCTCGCTTCATGTGTTACTACTATTTCTTTGGCACTTCTAACTGCATCTCTGGCATGGCATCGCGCTTCGCTTTAATTTTGCGCCAGACTATCCATGCAATGATCACAATCAGCAGCATTATCACGTTACCCACCGCGATAATAATCATGCTGCGCTTACGCTCAGCCTCCCGCTCAGCGATAATTTGCTTTTCCATTTCAATACGGCGCTGCTCGGCTAATTCAGCTTCTTTTGCAATTCGAGCGGCTTCTAGATCAACTTCATCAACAACACTGAAGGTTTGCTCTGGAATAGGAAACACCAGTGGACGTTGAGTCGCAAAATCAGTGGCAAAGATCTCGCCACGCCATGCGTACTTACCTAGCTCAGCATCGTTATTGAGGTTCAGCGTGGTTCTCATTCCATCTTCAGACACCTGCCCTTGGCTGTAGCTAACGAAGCCATCGGGTGCATCTTGTTCCACCGTGACTGCGATTGAGCCTGGCGCGATCATACCTTGCTCACCACTCACCACCAATTGGTGTGGTTTGTCAGGATTACGCGCCTGAATAAAAGTACGAGAAATGGGGTTCGGATAAACCAAGATGACTTGCTCTTGCGCTCGTAAGAATACGCCATTACCAGAGGTGATTCGCGCACGGTACTTACCGGGCTCAACGTCTATTGGTAGTTGGACAGTGAACACACCATCCCCTGCTTTTTCATCCAAGCCGCGGCCATCATCAGCAAACTCACCCACAACCATCGGCACTGGACGTGCTTCTTTGATCAACTCATCTTCATTTTCGACAAACTTGGTAAATGTCACGCGCAGATTCACGCGGTCAAGGAAGTCACGCAGTACAAGAGGTTTGTCGTCGGAGGTTAGGCGAGCTGTAAACTTAAGCGCTTCCCCATTATATAATCGGTTTGGGAACACATCCGTGCTGAGCTTTAAGTGAGAAATTAAGCGGATGTTATTTTTAGGAGTGACTTTCCCCACAGCCTGCCATGGGCCTGGCATAGGGTTGTCAACGGAGATAATATCGAGTGAGGCTTCTTGGTACCAACGTACATTGTCGTAGGCGTCCCAAGCATAGTACTTTTTACCGTCAGGGCGGACTAAAACAACTGGCTGAGAACTTTGCTCACGATAAACTAAAAAAGTGATCTGCTCGATGGTTGGATCCACTCGAAAGCGATTGTCTAACAAAGACATAGCAGATTCACTCGATGCACTCGAGAGACTACTCCATATCGCTAAAAACGCGACCAACAAAGCCCTCAGCATAGCTTCTCCTATTGATGCCAAATACAGTCGTTCACCAACTCTAATCTTTTTTGGTGAGCTTCTAGTTCATCGGCACTTGCGCGCAAAACCTTTAGCGCTTTTCTTCCTTCAATACGGCGAATGGTTTCTACCCCACCCTCTTGTTTATTCGCGTTAAACTCTAGACTCGTTTGACCACCCGTCATAAAGAGGTAAACGTCGGCTAGAATCTCCGCATCGAGCAAAGCTCCGTGGAGTGTACGGTGCGAGTTATCAATACCGTAACGTTCACATAAGATATCAAGGTTGTTTCGCTTACCTGGGAAGATTTTCTTCGCCATAGCAAGGGTGTCGGTCACCTTGCAGTAGTCGTCCGTTTTGCCGATGTTAGGATCGAGCATGCCAAACTCGTAATCCATAAAGCCCGTATCGAAGGGCGCATTGTGGGCAACAAGTTCGGCGCCTTTAATAAACTCAAGAAACTCTTGGTGCACGCTCGCGTATTCCGGTTTATCAACCAAGAATTCATCCGTAATACCGTGAACTTCAACCGCTTCTGGTTGGATTTCACGATCGGGTTTTAAATAAACGTGGAAGTGACGACCAGTCAGCTTACGGTTGATGATCTCCACGGCACCGATTTCAATAATGCGGTGTCCCATGTAGTGAGGACCACCCTCGCGGTTCATACCTGTGGTTTCGGTATCGAGAACGACAATGCGGTTATATTCAGAATTGCTGCTGGTATTCATAAGGTTATGTATGTCAGACTATGCTTTATTAAATGTTTCGGCTAATAGTACCAAAAAATATGACCAAACACGTTGAGATTTTCACTGACGGTTCTTGTTTAGGTAACCCAGGACCAGGTGGTTACGGCATTGTATTGCGTTACAAAGACGTAGAAAAGACGCTTTCCAAAGGCTACACGTTAACCACCAACAACCGTATGGAAATGTTGGCGGCTGTCGTCGCGCTGCAGACGTTAAAACAACCTTGCAAAGTCACTTTAACGACTGACAGCCAATATGTGCGCCAAGGTATTACTCAGTGGATCCATAACTGGAAGAAGCGTGGCTGGAAAACAGCGGATAAAAAACCCGTGAAGAATGCCGATCTATGGCAAGCTCTAGACAAAGAAACTGCACGCCATCAAGTTGAATGGCACTGGGTAAAAGGCCACGCTGGTCATCGTGAGAATGAAATTTGTGATGAGCTAGCCCGTACCGCCGCAGAAAACCCAACCGAGGAAGATACTGGTTACCAACCCTCTTAACGAGATTCTTTCCTCATAGTATTGCCCTCTCGATTCATCACCCCTAGTGGTGTGAGCTTTTTCTTCAAACGCCAATGCGGTTTGATAGGCTTGAGAGGGTATGTTCGTTTCCTTGCCACAATGTAATACAAACTCCCTGCAGGTGACGCCCAATCACCGAGACTGTTTTCCAACCATGTCCACATCGTGCGGTAACGCTTCATCGGAAACAGCGCGTAACGATCGCAATGAATCACTTGATAATTAAGTAACCCTAACCAGTCGTTGATGCGGTTCGACGTAAACATTCGTCCACTCCAAGGCAAATTATGTTTACGCCATGGAAGCAAACTCGCTAATCCAGTCAAACTTAGTGGGTTAAATCCAGTGATTATCAAATAACCATCATCCATCATCACTCTATCGACTTCCCGTAGCAAACGGTGTGGATCGCTTGCATAGTCGAGCTGATGAGCGAGTATCACAACATCAAAGCTTTTTTCCAAAAAGGGCAATTCGTAACCATCTGCAATCACATTATGCAACGGGTTCTGGATATCTACGTTGACTTGGTGTTGAATGTTACAATTACAGCTGGTTAGCTCACAGCTCAACCCGCCCAGTTTGAGCATATGGTAACCGAAGAGTTTCGGACACCATTCATCAAGTCGGGTCTGGATTGACTCAAGCACCCACGGACCGTTGTTCATTGCTGACCAAGTCGACGGGTGTGGTATAGTTTTGTTGCTGAGTGCTGGTTTCATTAACCACCTGACTAAAATGGGTGACGGAGAACGAATCGTGTTAGAGATCAAAAGCATACCCGCATTTAATGATAATTACATCTGGCTGATACAAAATAGCGATAAGCGTTGCGCAGTCGTTGATCCGGGCGATGCGAAGCCAGTGTTAGAATACTTGCAGGCTAACGAATTAACTTTAGAAGCGATTTTAATTACGCACCACCACAACGATCACATTGGTGGCGTTCCAGACTTAGTGCGTGCCTTTCCTGAAGTCGCCGTTGTGGGCCCGAAATCTGAGCCAATTCCAACCCTAACCACCCCCATGGAAGAAGGCGACAAACTGGAGTTATTTGGCGAAATCTTTTTGGTGCTAGGTTTACCAGGCCATACCTTAGGTCATATCGGTTACGTTGGAGACGGAAAACTGTTTTGCGGTGACGTGTTGTTTTCCGCAGGCTGCGGTCGTATTTTTGAAGGTACGCCAGAGCAAATGTTTGAGTCACTTAACAAACTAACGTCTCTACCAGAAGAAACTCAAGTTTTCTGCGCGCATGAATACACCGCGAGTAACGTGGCGTTTGCTTTAGCGGTTGAGCCTGATAATGAGCAGCTCCGTCAATATCGCGATGATGTAAACCGACTGCGAGCCCTAAACATTCCGACACTTCCAACAACAATACGCAAAGAAAAGTGGATTAATCCGTTCTTGCGAACCACCAACCCTGACGTGGTTCAATCTGTTGCTAGTCGCATTAAAAATAGCGATCCATGCTCGGTTTTTACTGCTTTGCGTGAGTGGAAGAACGAATTTTAACCATTTTCTGCTTGTAAGTTTGCAAGACCCCAGTATTATCAGGGGCTGATTTTTCGAGAAGCGCCACTGGCGCTTCTCTTACGTTTGGGGTTGATATAAATCTATTTGAATTTCTCCCCATTGCATAATTTAGAAGCTCTTTGCCTCTATTAATTAGTTAGTGTTTAAAAGATGTCTATTATCTTGCGACTGCCACGCACATTGTGTTGCGCGACAGGCAGGTGAAGATAAAAAGGCCCTAAATAGGCTGAATCCATGCGTTTGAAGTATACCTGGGCGTTGGCGTTGTTATTATCTGGCTGTCAATTGACTCAGTCAGACTCAACGTCTTCTACACCAGAAACCAATAAATCTGAGCAGACTGCAAAACAAAATGCAGCGAAGACTCAACCGGGCAACACATCGTCTTTAGCAAAAAAATCCGCTAACGACGCGCCTAAAGTTCTTTCCCCTCAGGAACAAGAAGATGTATGGCAACGTATCGCCATGCAACTTGAAATGGATATTCCAAACCATAAGAAAGTGGACTACTACCGTACGTGGTATCTAAAGCACCCGAATCACCTTTACACAGTGTCTAAGCGTGCGACTCCTTTTCTATACATGATCACAAAACGTATCGAAGAACGTGGACTCCCAATGGAGCTTGCTTTGCTTCCTGTGGTGGAAAGCTCATTCGATGCCTTTGCCTACTCACACGGTAGCGCGGCTGGATTGTGGCAATTTGTCCCTGGCACCGGAAAGATGATGGGACTAGAGCAAAACTACTGGTATGACGGTCGCCGAGATGTGGCAGCAGCAACGGATGCCGCACTGGACTACCTTGTACAACTAAACGAGCGTTTTGATGGTAGCTGGGAGCATGCAATTGCTGCTTACAACAGTGGTGGTGGCCGTGTTTCTAGCGCAATTCGTAAGAATAAAAAGCTCGGTAAACCTACCGATTTCTTCTCATTGGACTTACCAAAAGAGACCAGCAGTTACGTACCTAAGCTGCTAGCCTTGGCTGACGTCATCGCAAACCAAGATAAGTACGGACTTAATATTCCTGCGATTCCAAACAAGCCTGTTCTAACGCTTGTCGATCCGAAAGAACAGCTTGATCTAGCCATTGCTGCAGATTATGCCGGCATTGGTGTGAAAGAGTTACAAAGTTACAACCCTGCATACAACCAATGGTCGACTGCGCCTGAAGGTCCGCACAAACTTTTGATTCCGGTAGAGAAAAAAGAGACTTTTCTCTCTAAGGTGGAGAAAAACCGTGGTAAAGGGATGAAGGTCGCTCGCTACAAGGTGAAGTCTGGTGACTCTTTAAGTGTGCTAGCTAATAAATACGGCACAACCACAAAAGTGATTCGACGTGCAAACGGCCTGTCGAATAACAATATTCGTATTGGCCAGTACCTACTGATTCCGACGTCAACAAAAGACGATGCGAAATACGCACTAACGGCACAAAATCGATTAAGCAAGACTCAATCACGTGCTCGTGGACAACTCAAGCTCACTCATGTCGTTCAGTCTGGAGAAAGTTTGTGGTCAATCGCACGTGAAAATAAAGTGTCGTATAAATCGTTAGCAAAATGGAATGGCATGGGCCCTAAAGATCCATTGCGTGTGGGTCAAAAGCTCGTGATTTGGAAGGACTCAGACAAAGGTGCTGTGATCCGTACCGTTTTCTACAACGTTCGCTCCGGTGACACCATTAGCGGCATTGCAAGCAAGTTCAAAGTAAAAACAAACGACATCGTAAAATGGAACTCGCTACACAAGAAAAAATACTTACAACCAGGTCAAAAACTTAAGTTGTACGTTGACGTAACGAAGGTAAGTGTATGAACCCATCAAGCAACCCACTTGTGATGCTGTTGGACATTTTTCGTTCTCCAACATCTTGTTTTCTAGCGCTTTACCAACGCGGCGGATGGGGATGGCAACCGTTCATCTTCTTGATGCTTAGTCCGTTTTTATTCTGGGGCGCTTACTTTTCGAATGTCGATTTCACGTGGCTCAGTGACCAACTTGCCGCGCAGTTTCAGCAAATCGACCCAAAGCAGGTTGAGCTATTAGAGCCAAACACGCTAATGGCAAGTGCGATCATTAATGATGTATTCAACCGCTTTGCCACCTTACTGTTGCTTGCGCTTTGGTTCTTTCTTGCAACGAAGGCAAGCAAGCAACAATATGGTTACTGGAAGTGGTTTGCCGCGTCGTGTGCAATCTTATTCCCAGCAGTATTGGGCGATATCGCAAGCTACGCGAGCCTGTTACTCAAGCATGGTCAGGTGATGACTTACGCAGCAGATTTAAACAGCCTAAATGGTTTGTTAAAACTGCCGCTTACCAGTGAGTGGTCTCAGTTCGCTAGCTCATTGCCTTTGCTTCTACCTTGGTACATTGTGCTCGGCTACGGCGTTGTACTGACGTGGACGGAGTTTGAACGTGGGCAAGCCTTGGTGATTGCAAGCCTGCCATGGGTATTCTTCTACGTTATTTGGGCGCTTTATATTGTAGTGACCTAAGCTAGTCATCTAACGTAAATGACAGTAACAATGGGTTATGATCGGAAGCGTCGCTCTGCGGCGCTTTCGCGTATTTGAGGGTCAGCCCTCGGTAAAATACGTGATCCAACGGTAATCCCGTTATAAATTGGACTCGATGATCAGGCGAGAACGTCACTTCTTGCAAGTCCGCGGCTTTTAAGGCCTGTCGCATCGCATTAACGCGAGATTCACTCCAACTATTGAAGTCTCCAGCGAATAGGATCGGCCCTGTATGATGCTTTAAAAGCATTTCAAGAGCCGTTAACTGAGAGACATACTCTTGCGTGCCAACCGTGAAGTTAATTGCATGTACATTCACCACAGCGAGTCTCTCGCCATTGCTTAATTGATATTGGCTGTATAGTGCAGACTTGGGTAAACGCAGCCAAGGCTCTTTAGACGTATAAGCACAGGCTTTTTCTGGTTGCCCTTGAGCGATACTAATCACACCCGCACCGCTGCCCAGCGCCTTAAAGGCACTCACTTGGTTGCTGACCCAGTTGCCATCCACCAACCATTGCTTAAAAGATGGTGTCATGCTGGCTTCTTGCAATAACAGCAGCTGCTTATCAGCAGAGAATTCATTGAGTGCGCTTTGCCAATTATTCCGGTTCTGTTTGTAGATATTCCAGACAAGTACATTGATTTCACCGCCCTGATCCAGAGCTTTTGAGCCGCTAAATTCGATACACCTAATATCCTGCGTCAGCTCTGAACCTGTTTGAGTAATGATTTGCGGCTGATCTGGTACGGTGAAAATAACCTGGAAGCCGACCAATACCGCCATAATAAGAAAAGCTAACGCCAGAAAAAAACGCTTAAACATACGACAAACCTGAATATACGCACCCTAAAACTGGAACAACCAACCTCGGGTTATTTGATTTCACTGAAAGTAAAAAACAAAAAAGGAGCCACTTGGCTCCCTTTTAGCATAATAAATACGAGACAGGTAACAAGAAACCTTAGATCGCGTCTTCGTCTTCTTCACCAGTACGGATACGAACCACACGCTCAACATCAGTAACAAAGATTTTACCATCACCAATTTTGCCGGTTTGCGCGGTTTCAATGATCGTCTCTACGCATTTATCAGCCACATCTTCCGTTACAACGATTTCGAGCTTCACTTTAGGCAGAAAGTCCACCATGTACTCTGCACCACGGTAAAGCTCGGTGTGACCTTTTTGGCGACCAAAGCCTTTCACTTCAGAGACGGTCATCCCTGTAATGCCAACTTCAGCTAGCGCTTCTCGAACATCATCCAATTTAAATGGCTTGATAATCGCTTCAATTTTTTTCATGTTCATCCCTTAAGCTTCAATCGATTGCGCTTATTATCGTTTAGCGTTTCGCAACATTCAATGTTTGTCTCTGCTCCACCAGCGAAAATCCAGATTGAGCAAATTAACATGACGAATATCGTGAGTTGATAAAACCCCAATGAGGACTGCTCAATGCCCAATCGTCCAAGCTTTTTCAGACTCGCGTTTACTTCAAACTTGCGTAGTAAGCCGCTAGATTTGCGATATCTTCATCAGACAACAGTGAAGCTTGAGCTTGCATAACAGCAGCAAGACCACCTGTTCGCTCTTTGTTTTTATAGGCTTTAATTGAACTGATAATGTATTGCTCGTTTTGCCCTTTCAGGTTTGGGTAACCCGGAATGACAGCAATGCCGTCGGCGCCATGACACGCAGCGCATACTCCTGCCTTTGCTTGACCTGCTGTGGCATCTCCCGCAGCTAGAGCCTGCCCACTGAGCATGGTTAGCGCCACCATTGCGCCCATGATTGTTTTCTTCATTGCTTCACCTAATCA
Source organism: Vibrio antiquarius (assembly GCF_000024825.1). NCBI lineage: Bacteria > Pseudomonadati > Pseudomonadota > Gammaproteobacteria > Vibrionales > Vibrionaceae > Vibrio > Vibrio antiquarius. The sequence continues at coordinate 1,294,952 of NC_013456.1, read as the reverse complement.
ATTATTATTTAAGGATTTTTATATTTTATAATCGACATTGTGGCATGAATTTTCATTACCTGCGCCAAATAAGTTCACAATCTTGACCATTAAACGCCTGATCAACGAACAGATCTGCCACTGCAACGACTCGGTCTTGATACATCAAAATCGGAATTTGACGACGCAGCCAGCTTGGCACGTTGTATTCTTGGAACAACTTCTTCAGTTTTCGACTGTGATTACGCGTGGTTGGATGCGCTGATAAGCCTTCCGGATTGAAGGTCACGCGAAGCAATTCTGGCTGACTCGGAAGCGCAATCGTTGCGTTGCTAGAACTCGTCGTTAAGGTCAGCTCCCCTAGCCGCTCTGGAAGCGATAAAACGGTATCGACTTGAATCGTACTTTGCCACTCAGTGACGTCAGCGATTTCCGTTACCCAATAGAGACGATTTCGAAAACGGCGCACTTCACCTTGTTTAAGTTGTAGTTTGGGGTTGGCATCTTGCTGAGCTAATGCGACTTCATTCCAGATAAGATTGAGTTGTACCTGAGTCGGCATACTAGTATTAAGCTTAGCCAGCCACATACGAATCAAGCGCGCACGCGCTAATTCACTGTGCTTAGCCAGTTCTTCAATACTCAAACTTAGATCCGTTTGTAAAGCGCGTTCAAACACCGCGCTCAATAGTTCATCCAATAGCGCTTCTTGTTGAGCACATAAGCTTGCACTGCGCTGAACCGCTTGATGGATACTCGGCCAGCGACCAGACAATTCAGGAATAACACAATGACGAAGAAAGTTACGATCATAACGGGTATCTTGGTTGCTTTCGTCTTCCACCCACTCCAAGCCTAATTTAGTAGCCGCGTCTTCGATGGTCTTCCGCTTGATAGTAAGCAATGGTCGAACTAGGGATCCACTAGAAAACGGCATACTCTCCGCCATCGAAGATAACCCTTTTGGCCCGCTGCCTCGCTTAAGAGCAAGGAGAAAAGTCTCTAGTTGATCATCAGCATGTTGGCCGGTCAACAGTATATCACCTTCTTGAATGTACTTAGTTAAGGCTTGATAGCGAGCTTCACGAGCAAGAAGTTCAATACTTTCACCATTGCTGATGTCTAAGCTCACTAGCTCAATCGAGCATGATATGCCCACTTGTTTTGCCCAAAGTAAGCATTTATCGGCCCAATCATCGGCATTCGAGCTCAAACCATGGTGCACATACACAGCGTGACACTCTATCGAATGCGCTTGTTGATAGCGACTGAGTAATTCGAGTAAAAGACGTGAATCCACTCCTCCGCTAAACGCCAAGACAACCTTAGTGCCTGATTGATAGTAGCGGCCGAGAACTTGAGCAAAATGCGGGTACAGCGATTCCATAAGCGATCCGATAGGTACAAAAAAGGGCTGGACTCTCATCCAACCCTTTCTATTTTAACTGTTATCACTTGAGATATCAGCTAACGCTTAATAGCAATCACCGAAATTAACAGTAACCGTAGCTCATTAGGCGCTGGTAACGACGTTCACGTAGCGTCTCTTCATCCAATTGCTCTAGATCTTCTAGTTGACGAAGTAGTGTCGCTTTCATATTCGCTGCCATTTGAACATGATCGCGATGAGCGCCGCCTAGTGGCTCTTCAATGATTTCGTCGATCAGTTCAAGCTCTTTAAGACGAGGAGCAGTTAGACCCATCGCTTCTGCCGCTTGCGGCGCTTTGTCAGAATCACGCCATAGGATTGAAGCACAACCTTCAGGAGAGATTACTGAGTATGTAGAGTACTGAAGCATGTTCACGTAGTCGCCTACACCAATTGCTAGTGCGCCGCCTGAACCACCTTCACCAACAACGTTACAGATTACTGGCACTTTAAGACCAGACATCACTTTTAGGTTTTTCGCGATAGCTTCAGATTGACCACGCTCTTCTGCGCCCACACCTGGGTACGCGCCAGCCGTATCGATAAATGTGATGATCGGCATGTTGAAACGCTCAGCCATTTCCATCAAACGTAGCGCTTTACGGTAACCTTCTGGTTTTGGCATACCAAAGTTACGTTTCACTTTCTCTTTGGTTTCACGACCTTTTTGATGACCGATGATCATCACTGGACGGCCTTCAAGGCGAGCCATGCCACCCACAATCGCTTTGTCGTCTGCAAACGCGCGGTCACCCGCTAATTCATCAAACTCCTCAAAAGCGTGTTGGATGTAATCCAGCGTGTAAGGACGTAGTGGGTGACGAGCCAGTTGAGCTGTTTCCCATGCGCCTAGGTCGCTGAAGGTTTTTTTCTTCAGCTCTAAGCTTTTCTTCTCAAGCTGTTCGATTTCTTTATCCAGGTCAATCGCAGAATCACCACCGTGACGAGAGACATCACGTAGTGCTTCAATTTTCGCTTCTAGTTCTGCAATTGGCTTTTCAAATTCAAGAAAGTTTAGGCTCATCTATGAATCCTTGTTTACTCAGCGTCTAACATATTGCGCTGAATTTTTAGTTAAATTCGAGTTCTACCTGGCTTTTGCCAAGTAACTGTTTTAAATCGTCGAGTAATGTATCACTTGGCGTTACTCGCCACTCGGTGCCCAATGTTAACCGCGCTCTGGCGTCGGCACGCTGGTAGTATACATTGACGGGTACGGTTCCGGCTTTGTGCGGTTCTAAAATACGGCTGAACTGCTCAAAAAACTGATCGTTGATCTGAGTTGCATCTATCGATACCGACAAACCACGAGCGTATTTCTCGCGCGCACTGCCGAGATCCATAACTTCACGCGCCGACATTTTAAGGCCACCGTTGAAGTCATCAAAGCTGACCTGTCCGGAAACGACCAAAATTCTGTCTTTTTCGAGAAGTTCAGCGTATCGATCCAGTGCATCTGAGAACAACATCACTTCCATACGACCACTTCGGTCATCCAGTGTCATAATGCCAATTCGTGTACCACGCTTGGTCGTCATTACACGAGCGGCAATAACCAAACCAGCCACCGTGACAGATTGGTCGCGACGCGTAGGCGTTGCGTCTTTTAGTCGACAACTGGTGTATTTGTTTAGTTCCTTTACGTAGGCGTTAATTGGGTGCCCTGTCAAATATAGGCCTAGGGTATCACGCTCGCCCTCTAACCACACTTTTTCTGGCCAAGGCGGAACTTGCGTATACTTGTGCTCTACTTCTTCAGGCGCATCCGTTAGCACACCAAACATATCCGTTTGGCCAAACGCCTCGGCTTGGTGATGTTGACTTGCCGCTTTTACCGCATCATTGAGTGATGCCATCATCGCCGCGCGGTGTGGACCTAGTCGATCTAACGCGCCCGCGTAGATCAGCTTCTCTATCACTCGTTTATTGACGCGTTTTAGATCAACTCGAGCACAGAAATCAAATAGGTCTTTAAAGTGACCACCTTTATTTCTCGCCTCAAGAATCGCATCGATAGGGCCTTCACCTACCCCTTTTATCGCACCAATACCGTAAACAATTGCGCCATTTTCATCAACATTAAAGCGATATAGGCCAGAGTTGATGTCTGGTGGCAGCACGGTGAGCTTCATACGGAAACACTCATCGACCAAGCCAACGACTTTTTCCGTGTTATCCATATCAGCTGTCATTACCGCGGCCATAAACTCGGCAGGATAATGGGTTTTCAGCCAAAGAGTCTGATAAGAAACCAATGCATAAGCAGCAGAGTGCGATTTGTTAAAACCATAACCAGCGAACTTCTCTACCAAGTCGAAGATTTTCATCGCCAACTCGCCATCGATACCGTTCTTTATCGCACCTTCTTCAAAGATAGCACGTTGTTTTGCCATCTCTTCTGGCTTTTTCTTACCCATTGCACGACGGAGCATGTCCGCACCACCTAGCGTGTAACCCGCTAAGATCTGCGCAATCTGCATAACCTGCTCTTGGTACAAGATGATGCCGTAGGTTGGATCAAGCGTCTCTTTTAGCGACTCGTGTTGCCACTTTTCATCTGGATAAGAGATCGCCTCTCGGCCATGTTTACGGTCGATAAAGTTATCTACCATGCCCGATTGCAAAGGACCCGGACGGAAGAGTGCTACCAAAGCAATAATGTCTTCGAAACAGTCGGGCTGAAGTCGTTTGATCAGCTCTTTCATGCCTCGAGATTCAAGCTGGAATACTGCTGTCGTTTCAGAGTTTTGCAACAAACGGAAAGAGGCTGGGTCTTCTAACGGTATGGATTCAATTTGAACCGGTTCTTTACCTTCTCGCTCTAGACGTGGGTTAATCAGCCCTAACGCCCAGTCAATAATGGTTAAGGTACGTAAACCCAAGAAGTCAAACTTAACTAGGCCAGCGGTCTCAACATCGTTTTTATCAAATTGAGTAACCGGAAAGTGACCTTCAGCGTCTGCATAAATTGGTGCAAAATCGGTAATTGTTGTAGGTGAAATTACAACGCCACCAGCGTGTTTACCGGCGTTTCGCGTACAGCCTTCCAAAATATGACACATGTCGATGAGTTCTTTAACTTCCTCATCGGCCTCATACAATTCAGGTAGCGCAGGTTCAGCTTTAAACGCCTTATCTAGCGTCATGCCTGGATCAGGCGGGATCAGCTTTGAAATACGATCAACAAAACCAAATGGATGACCCAATACGCGGCCAACGTCACGGATTACCGCTTTTGCCGCCATGGTACCAAACGTGATGATCTGAGACACCGCGTCGCGACCGTACATTTCCGCAACGTGGTCAATAACCTGGTCACGTTTATCCATACAGAAATCGACGTCGAAATCGGGCATCGAGACACGTTCTGGGTTCAAGAAACGTTCGAACAGCAAGTCGTATTCTAATGGATCCAGGTCGGTGATTTTTAATGCGTAAGCCACCAAAGAGCCGGCACCGGAACCACGTCCAGGACCTACAGGAATTCCATTATCTTTTGACCACTGGATGAACTCCATTACGATCAAGAAGTAACCAGGGAATCCCATTTGGTTGATAACATCTAGCTCTATCTGAAGACGTTCATCATATTCAGGGCGACGACGTTTCCTCTCTTCCTCATCTGGAAATAGGAACTCTAAACGCTCTTCCAAGCCCTCTCGGGATTTCATGACTAAGAACTCAGTCTCTTTCATCCCTTCAGTTGGGAAGGCTGGTAGGAAGTACTCCCCTAAGCGCACAGTCACGTTACAACGCTTCGCTATCTCGACACTGTTTTCTAACGCTTCAGGAATATCAGCAAACAGCTCGCACATTTCTTCTTCTGTACGAAGATATTGCTGCGGACTGTAGTTTTTTGGCCTACGCGGATCTTCTAATGTGTAACCATCGTGAATCGCTACGCGTATTTCATGAGCATCAAATAGGTCTGGACTCAGGAATACAACTTCATTGGTCGCCACTACTGGCAAGTCTTGCTGCTCTGCCAATTCAACTGCAAAGTGAAGATAAGTCTCTTCATCTGGACGACCGGTACGAAGTAACTCAAGATAAAAGCGATCTGGAAAATGCTGTTTATAAAAATCAACACACCCTTGCACTATTTGACGGTTGCCTTTCAAAAGGCCGCGACCAATTTCCCCGCTTTTACCGCCGGATAATACAATCAAGCCTTCAGACATTTCAGCCAACCAGGCTTTATCAATCACAGGGTGGTGTTGGACATGTCCACGTAAGTACGCTTTTGATATCAATAACGTCAGGTTCTTATAACCCACATTATCCGCCGCAAGCAAAGTCACTTGAGTCAACTCTTCACCAAACTCGTCCGACTGCATTTTAAAGTCAGCACCAATGATCGGTTTAACACCACTGCCATGTGCTGTACCGTAAAACTTCACCAAACCACATAGGTTGGTAAAGTCGGTCAACGCCATTGCGGGCATACCGAGTTCAGCAACTTTCTTTACGATTGGCGGAACTTTGTTGAGGCCATCCACCATCGAGAAGTCACTATGAACACGCAGGTGGATGAATTTGGGATCTGACATTAACAGGTACCGTGTAACTCTATTTTGTTGGGGATTCTAACCTAAAGAGGTTGGGTTTATAACACCAATTAGATCGTTTGATTATTCTATGCCTAACGCTTTTTTTACTGGCTTGAAACTCTTGCGGTGTTCACTGATCACTCCGTGTTGCTCAATCGCTTCAAAGTGCGCTTTAGTTGGATAACCTTTGTGCTTGGCGAAGCCAAATTGTGGATGAAGTTTATCCAACTCTTCCATCTCTTGGTCACGCACGACTTTGGCAATAATGGAAGCCGCACTGATTTCGGCAACGCGTAGATCGCCTTTTACTACAGCTTGAGCATCCATTGGCAGCTCTGGACAACGGTTACCATCAATCAACACCAAATCAGGTTGAACCTTTAACCCCGCCACTGCACGCTGCATCGCAACCATAGTCGCCTGCAAAATATTCAGTTGATCGATTTCTTCAGGAGAACAGCGCCCGACCGCCCAAGCCAATGCTTTTTCTTTAATTTCAGGAAGCAGCGCCATGCGTTTCTTTTCGGTCAATTTTTTCGAATCGTTCAAACCTTCAATAGGATTGTTAGGATCAAGGATAACCGCAGCGGTGACGACGTCTCCCACCAAAGGGCCACGTCCTACCTCGTCGACTCCGGCCACAAACTGATAACCTTGTGGATATTCAAACGGAGGGAGTTCAACTTTGGTTTTGGTCGCTTTTGGTTTAACAGCCATGATAAATCTCTATTTCTCAATCAATTTTAGAACCGCGTTTGCGGCTTGTTGATCCGCATCTTTACGGATCCAATGATGCATTTCCGTAAACTTATCTAACATCGGTTTATTGTCGCTTTCCAATAAGCGAGAAACCTCAGTAAACAAATTGTCTGGTGTGCACTCATCTTGTAGATATTCTTTGACGAGCTCATCATCCGCTAAGATATTCGGCAATGACACATACTTCGTTTTCAATAGACGTTTAGCTAAGAAAGCAGTAAATGCATTCACACGATAACCCACCACCATTGGACGCTTGAGAAGCATACACTCCAACGCTACGGTACCAGAGGCCAGCATCACGGCATCGGATGCGGTGATGACGTTGCGTGCGGTGTCATCAACTAACTTGAAGTCCAACTCTGGTGCGAGTTCTTTCCAGGCTTGTTCAAACTGCTCACGGCGTTTTTGATTAACAAGCGCGACAACAAACCCCAGTTCTGGAAATTTTTTATGGAGTAACTTGCAGGTTTCAATAAATGGCTCAGAGAGCATTTTTAACTCGCTACCACGACTGCCTGGCAGGACAGCAAGCCACTTTTTATCTTGTTCTAAACCAAGCAACTCACGTGCAGGCGCTTGTTCTGATTCTAGTGGGATGGAATCAGCCAAGGTATGACCAATGAACTCGCAAGGTACATTAAATTTGTCGTAGAACGCTTTCTCAAACGGAAGAAATGCTAGCACCAAGTTCGTTGCCGCTTCTATTTTAAAGATGCGCTTCTGACGCCAAGCCCAAACAGACGGACTCACGTAATGAACGGTTTTAATGCCCGCTTGCTTGAGGTCAAGCTCTAGGCGTAAGTTGAAGTCAGGAGCATCGATCCCGATGAAAACATCAGGCGGATTCTGAGTAAAATACTGAACGAGCTCAGCTTTCACTTTAAGAAGTCTCGGTAAGCGGCCTAAAACCTCGACTAACCCCATCACCGCAAGCTCTTCCATATCAAACAGAGACTCGCAACCTTGGGCTATCATTTTCGGACCGCCAATACCTACGAACTCTGCGTCTGGATATTGCTGCTTTACTGCTTTGATAAAGCCTTCACCTAGCGTATCGCCAGACAATTCTCCGGCAATGATGCCAATACGTAATGGTCTTTCCATATCTACTTCGCTATTTTTCCTGTGCGCTATGGATAACGGTTTGCCTTATCCATAAAACACAAAAAGATCGTAACCTCAAATTCGGTCACGATCTTTTTATTTATTGCTTCATTCGCCAATTAACGAATAATGCCACGTTCCGTCGTTTCCAGAATATCTGAGAAACGCTTCACAGCCGGCCACTCTTGAGCCATTTCAGCCAGAATAGGCTTCACTTCTTCTAGCGTCTTACCTGAACGATAGATTTCTTTATACGCTTTTTGCAGCGCACGAATCTCTGGTTTCTCAAAGCCGTTACGCTTCAAGCCAACAAGGTTCAAGCCGAAAGGAGTCGCGTGGTTGCCTTGCGCGAGTACGTAAGCAGGGACATCTTGCACCACTGCTGAGCAGCCGCCAATGTACGCGTAAGCGCCCACTGTACAAAACGGGTGAATCGCAGACAGTGCCATCACACCAGCATAATCATCAACAGTAACGTGACCACCAAGAATCGAGTTATTACCGATATGAGTGTGGTTACCAATAACAACATCATGCGCAACGTGTGCATTAACACACAATAAGTTATCATCACCAATGATCGTGGTTGCTTTGTCCTGCACTGTGCCGCGGTGAACTTGGACCGCTTCACGAATGACGTTACGATCACCGATAACCACAGTTGTGTCTTCACCACCGTATTTTTTGTCTTGGTTTTCTTCGCCAATGACAGCATGCGGGAAAATACGGTTATCTTTGCCAATAGTCGTGTGACCTTTGATCACAACGTGAGACATCACTTCTGTGCCTTCACCAATTTCAACCGTAGAGGTGATGTACGTAAAAGGACCTACCGTTACGTTAGCACCAATTTTGGCGCCCTCTTCTACCACCGCTGCCGGGTGGATTTTAGCGGTTTCATGAATCATATTAAAACTCTCGACGAGCACACTTCAGTTCTGCAGAACATACCACTTCGCCGTCAACTTTTGCTACACCGCTAAATGCAGCAATGCCGCGACGTTCTTTCAGAAATTCTACCTCAATAACCAATTGGTCGCCCGGAACCACTGGTTTACGGAATTTCGCGCCGTCTACGCTTGCAAAGTAGTACAGTTCATTTTCTGTTGGTGCACCAAATGATTTAAATGCAAGTAAGCCTGTTGCCTGAGCCATTGCTTCTAAAATCAAAACACCTGGGAATACTGGTAGTTGAGGAAAGTGACCTGTGAACTGAGGTTCGTTAACCGACACGTTTTTAATCGCGTGAAGGTACTTCTCTTCTTGGAAGTCTATCACTCGGTCGATCAATAAGAATGGGTAGCGATGAGGTAGTAGCTCTTGAATTTCAGAGATGTTCATCGTTTTCTTTTCAGTAGTCAAAGTCGTCTTCCTATATCAATTTTTTGCCGCCAAGATGGCAAACGTGGCAACAGGTCGTAAAGCCGAATCGCTTTGCAATATACTAGCAAAATACGCACCATCTTGGAGTTAAATCTACTTAGAGCGCGTCATTATAGAAGAAAAAGACCCGCATTTCGCGAGTCTTCTTACAGAATATGGAACTAGAGCTTATTAGCCTTCGTGTTAAATACAGAGCGAAAGATAACTGGCTCTAAATTTCTTCTTTCTGTTCCAGCTGTTTTTCAACCGCTTTTAGGCGCTTATTCATCTCATCAATACGGTGAACTCGAGTTGCGGTCTTACGCCACTCTCTGTTCGTTTGTAGTGGAATACCTGATGAGTAAAGGCCTTTTTCTTCGATACTGCGCATTACCATGCCCATACCTGTAATCGCCACACCATCTGCGATAGTGATATGGCCATTCAGAACAGACGCGCCGCCAATCTGGCAGTACTTACCAATTTTTGTACTGCCCGCGACAATAGTACCACCAGGCATCACGGTACCATATCCGATCTGCACGTTGTGCGCGATTTGAAGTTGGTTATCCAGAATGACATTGTCTTCAATGATAGTATCTTCGAGTGCACCGCGGTCAATCGTAGTACAAGCACCAATCTCAACGCGGTTACCGATACGCACTGAACCAAGCTGAGGGATTTTGATCCACTCACCTTTGTCATTCGCATAACCGAAGCCATCAGAGCCAATGACGGTACCCGATTGAACGAGACAGTCATCACCCAATGACACTTCATGATAGATAGTGACATTAGCCCAAAGCTTGGTGTTATTCCCTAGCTTGGCGTTCTTACCGATAAAACAACCAGCGCCAATGCTTACGTTGTCGCCGAGTTCCACGCCCGTTTCAATCACGGCGTTAGCGCCGATTGTAACGTTCTCACCCATCTTAACGTCAGCGGCAATCACAGCACTTGGTGCAATATCGTCTGCCGGTTTTGGTGTGGTATCCATCGCTTGGACCACACGAGCAAATGCGACATAAGGGTCTGAAACCACTAGCGCGTTTCCAGCGCATTGATCTTTATGCTCAGCCTTTACCATAACAACGGTAGCTTGGCACTCAGAAAGGTGTTTTGCGTATTTTGGGTTAGACAAGAAGGTTACGTCACCTTCTTGTGCTTTATCCATTGGGGCAACACGGCTTACAACGAGAGACTCGTCACCAAACAGCTCACCCCCGGTAATTGTCGCCAATTCGGCTAATGTTAATGTCTTCATAACTTCTTATTTTAGAGCTTTAATTACGTCTTCAGAGATATTGTATTCTGGCTTGCCGTACTGCAAAGCAGAGATATCAATCACAAGATCGTAACCATTTTTGTCTGCGACTTTCTTAACTGCATCTTGAATCGTTTTGAAAAGCTTCGCTTTTTCTTCAGCTTCACGACGCGCACTTGCTTTTTCAAGTGCTTGTGCTTTCACTTTGTACTCGCTGTCTAGCTTCGCGATATCGATACGTAGCTTTTCAACTTCGTCTTGACCCAAAAGCTCGCCGTCACGTTGTAGCTTTTCGATCTTTGTTTTAGCTTGCGCTTGGATTGACTTCAGTTCATCAGCTTTGCTTTTGAAGTCTTTCTGCATTTTTTGTAGTACAACTTCACGTTGAGGAAGAGCTTGAAAAACTTGAGCTGTATTTACGTAAGCAATTTTCTGTGCAGCTTCTGCCGCATTTGCAAACATTGAAGAGCTCAGTACAAGAAGGCCAATCCCAGCCGCTTTGATCATTTTATTCAAAATATTTTCCTCTTTAGAAAGTTCTACCGATAGTGAATGTGAAGAACTCTTCATCATCGCCATCAAATTTCTTAATTGGTTTCGCTAGTGAGAATACTAGTGGCCCCATTGGAGACATCCACTGCAACGCCGCACCGTAAGAAGAGCGGTAGTTGGTTGGATCTGAGTAATCGTAATAGTAACGGTCACCATATTCCGCACCTGAATCGCGATAGTCAAACTCGGTATCCCAAACACTTGCCATATCAAAGAAGATACTGGTACGAATTTGGTTTTGTACTTCCTCTGATGCGAACGGCGTTGGAACAATCAACTCGACACTCGCTAGCGCCACGGCGTTACCACCGACAGAGTCATCTGTTGCTGTATCTGCACCATTGTTTGAGCCTGATGTATCACGGTAAACCGCTTTAGGGCCAACAGAGTTTGAACCAAAACCACGAAGCGACGTAAAGCCACCGGCGTAGTAGTTTTCATAGAATGGGAACAAGTTATCGTTACCATCTGTTTGGCCGTAACCATTGCCGTAACCTAAGCGACCACGGAACAAGAGGGTAAACTCGTGCTTCTTAGTCAATGGCACATACTGGCGAACATCGTACTGCATTTTGAAGTATTGAACGTCAGAGCCAGGTACGGTCATTTTATAGAACGCACGTTGGTGGTTACCTGCCGTTGGGAAGTAACCACGGTTTAAGTTATTACGTGTCCAAGAGATATTGAAGTCGAAGTCGTTCGTGTTCAACGCTCCACTAGAATCAATGTTGTCTGCTTGTGCTCGTAAGAATTGCTCTACCTGCAAGTAAGGCGATAAGTTACCGATCTTGTTGTGCGTATAACCGACACCGAATTCAAAACGGTTCAGCTCATCGAATGGGAAGCCCCACGTTAAGCTCGCACCATAGCTTTCGTTGGTATAGTCAACGATATTGGCTTCTTTCGCTTCAAATTCGTTGTAGAAGACCTTACCACCTAAGCTAACACCGTCTAAGTTCCAGTACGGGTCTCGGTAATCTAGACTGATGTTTTTCTGGTAGTCATTCATCATCGCGTTGATACCAACACGGTTACCGCTACCAATGAAGTTATCTTGTTGCAGACCGACCTGGAAGCTCACGCCTGATTCGGTACCGTAGCCAACACCGAAGTTAACGCTACCAGAGTTCGCTTCTTTGACAGAGTAAACTAGGTCGACTTGATCATCACTACCTGGCACTCGAACGGTTTGTACTTCAACGTTTTCAAAGTAACCCAAACGGTTTAGACGAGTTTTACCCGTTTCAATCGATTTCGAGTTTAACCAACTGCCTTCCATCTGACGCATTTCACGGCGAAGTACTTCATCTTTGGTTGAGTTGTTACCCGTGAAGCGGATATCACGAACGTAAATTCGGTTACCTGGATCGACGTTAACGACCAAAGAAACTTCTTGATTCTCGTCGTCAAACTCAGGAATGGTATTCACTTGAGGATAAGCGTAGCCGGACTCACCAAGCACACGTTTAATACCCTCTTCCATTGAAGTGACCAACGAGCCGTTGTACGTCTCATTGTCTTCAAATGGTACAAGTCGTTCGAACGTCGCTTCCTCACCAATCAAATCACCACGGAACTTTACGTCCTTGACGGTGTAAACCTCGCCCTCTTCTAAGCCAAGAGTAATGTATACCCCTTTCTTGTCAGGAGAGATTGCAACTTGTGTCGAATCAACGTTAAATTTTAGGTAACCGCGGTCCAGATAGAATGATTTGAGCGCTTCAATATCACCTGCAAGCACTTGTTTTTGGTACTTTTCGTCAGACAGAAAATTCCACCACGGCACATCAACATTCAAGTTAAAACGAGAAAGAAGGTCCTCATCGCTGAAAACTTCATTGCCGATAAAATTGATTTGCTGAATTTTTGCCGACACGCCTTCAGTAAAGACAAACTTTAGGTCAGAACGGTTACGTGGCAGTGGAGTCACCACCGCTTTTACTGTTGCGTTGTATTTACCTACGCTGTAGTAAAAGTCTTCTAAGCCTTTTTCAATGTTGCTTAGCGTGGTGCGGTCAAGCGCTTCGCCTTCACGAACACCAGATGCGTTCAGGTTTTCTTGTAGCTGCTCGTCCTTGATTGCTTTGTTACCAGAAAATGAGATGCTGGCAATGGTAGGACGTTCTTTGACTTGAACCATCAGAACGCCGCCGTCACGTAACACTTTCACATCTTCAAAGTTACCAGATGCATACAGTGCACGGATAATCTCTGCAACATCGCCTTGGCCAATGGTATCACCGACACGTACAGGCATTTTCAACAACGCAGCACCCAGTGCTACACGCTGCAATCCATCGATTTCAATATCTTGAACTACGAAGTTCTCTGCTCCATTTGCAGATACACTGGTCGCCAGTAAACTTGCAAATAGAATTCGCTTAATCGCCATACTTGTTCTAATTATTCCTTGCTACTGCTTTTGTCTCTGAACTATCACAGACGAGTAAAATCATTAAATAGCGCTAACGCCATGAGCGAGAAGATGATCGCACCACCAATTCTAAAACCCATTTCCTGCACTCTCTCAGGAACGGGACGTCGAATGACTGCTTCAATTGCAAAAAACAACAAATGACCGCCATCCAACATTGGTAAAGGAACGAGATTAATAATACCTAGGTTAACACTAATTAGAGCGAGAAAACCTAAAAAGTAGACCAAGCCATAATCAGCCGTCGCACCTGCGCCTTTGGCTATTGATATTGGACCACTCAGATTATTCAGACCAACGTCACCAACAATCAGTTTCTTAAGCATGCTGATTGTCAAGCCAATGACTTGGCCGGTTTTGTCTACCGCCTTACCTACTGACTCGAATACACCAAACTGAAGGTCGAAGCGATAACTTTCTGGCCATTCTGCGACTTTAGGTGCAATACCTGCAAAACCAACGACTTCTTTGTTAGCTAGCTCACGGCTACCAGGCGTCAGCGTTAATGTTTGCTCATAGCCCTGACGCAATACCGTTAATTCAATCGGTGTATCAGGATTAGAGCGAACCGCTTCAACAACCTGCTTCCACTCCGTGACGCGTTGTTCATCAATAGCGACAATCTCATCACCTGGAAGCACACCTGCTTTTTCCGCCGCTCCACCTTGCGAAACCTGTTCGATAACGCGATACACCTCCGGTGTATACGGCGCAAAACCCAAGGACTGCATCGCAGACTGAGTTTCAGGGTCGAACTCCCATTCGCGCAGATCGAGCGTTTTCGTTACTTCTGAACCAACTTCATTCGCTGACGTCAGTGTTACTGTCATCAAATCATCGCCAATATGAGAAATCAATCCCATATTTACCGATTCCCAATCCGGAGTTTTGATACCAGATATCGATTTAAGTTCCATTCCAGATTCAATTCCGGCTTCTGCGACGATCGAATTGGGCGTAACTTCACCAATTACTGGCTTAACTGCTGGGATACCAATAAGAAATACGAGCCAGTAGGCGAAAATTGCGAAAAGGAAATTAAAGATAGGGCCTGCCGCAACAATAGACGTTCGCTTCCATAGCGGCTTCTTATCAAACGCTAAATGCTTCTCATGTTCTGGCACCTCATCAACACGGCTATCAACCATTTTTACATAGCCGCCGAGAGGTATCATTGAGATGCTGTACTCCGTTCCGTCTTTGCCTACCTTACTCCAGATAGACTTGCCGAAACCGATTGAAAACTTTTCAACTTTCACGCCGCAACGGCGAGCAACCCAAAAGTGCCCAAACTCGTGCACAGCGACAAGAATGCCCAGTGCGACGATAAAAGAAATGAGATTCCACAATATACCTGTCATCAGCTACGCTCGCGTATGGTTTCTAGGGCAATAGTTCGTGCCATTCTATCTAGCTCTAACAAGCTTTCCAAGCTATTCGCATTCTCAGCTTTGCAGCTTGCATTGATTTTATTCAACACAGACTCATTGATGCGAGCGATATCCGTAAAACCTAGGCTGTTATTTAAAAATGCATCAACAGCGACTTCATTCGCTGCATTCAGTGCCGTTGTTGCATGTTGACCTTCATAACAAGCATCAATTGCTAGTTTTAAACATGGGTAACGAGCAAAATCAGGTTGCAAAAACGTCAATTCGCCAATTTGCGTGAAGTCTAGTGGCTTAACCCCAGCTTCAACTCTTGATGGGTATGACATAGTCAGTGCAATAGGGGTCGCCATATCCGGCTCACCCATTTGTGCCAAAACCGAACCATCGCGGTATTGAACCATTGAATGAATAACAGACTGCGGATGAATAATAACCTTTAGCTGCTCGCGAGCCGCATTAAACAACCATTTAGCTTCGATATACTCTAAGCCTTTGTTCATCATCGTGGCTGAGTCAACGGAAATCTTTGGTCCCATCGACCAGTTTGGATGGGCGATCGCCTGCTCAGGAGTCACCTTTTCCAGTTCTGCGATGTCAGTGTAACGGAAAGGACCACCAGAACCAGTCAGCAAAATATGAGAAATGCCATGTTCTTGTAAATTACAACGACCTAAATTGGTTTGTACTTGCTGTGGTAAGCACTGGAAAATAGCATTGTGTTCACTATCGACGGGAAGTAGCTCCGCACCAAACTCTTCTACGGCATCAATAAATAACTGTCCTGACATTACCAGCGCTTCTTTATTTGCCAACAATACTCGCTTACCAGCTTTCACAGCAGCCATGGTAGGCAGTAGACCAGCCGCTCCGACAATAGCAGCCATCACACTGTCAACTTCGTCCAATGAAGAAATATGGCATAGAGCATCCACACCACCTAATACTTCGGTGTTTGGCGAAACCAAATGTAACTCAGATTGGAGTTGAATCGCTGCGGCTTTGTCCGCCATTACCGCGTATTTAGGTTGCCACTGACGACATAGCCCGATCATCTTTTCAACGTTGGTGCTTGCCGCTAAGGCAACGACAGAAAACAGCTCTGGGTTTTGTTCGACCACTTTAAGCGTGCTTGCACCAATGGATCCAGTAGCACCAAGAATCGTTAACTTTTGCATGTTGTAAGACCGTTAGAAAGCTCAGGAGCGACAATGCCGCTCCTGATAAATTAGAATACGTAGTAAAGAAGAGCAAAAACTGGGAATGCTGCGGTTAGGCTGTCAATACGATCGAGCACACCGCCATGTCCTGGGATAATGTTGCTGCTGTCTTTAATGCCTGAGACACGCTTGAACATACTTTCCACCAGATCGCCGAGCACTGATATAACAACAGTAACCAACGTAATCAACACCATATGGACAGGACTGGAGAACTGAATATCAAACCAATCAGCAAATGCCCACGCCACGATCAATGCCGTGATAATGCCGCCAATAAGCCCTTCAATGGTTTTATTCGGACTGACATGTGGCGCCATTTTACGTTTGCCTAAGCTTTTGCCTGCAAAGTAAGCACCGCTATCTGCAGCCCATACCAAGAAACAAACGTATAACACGAGCTTTGCTCCGTGGTATGGATCTACCGTAATGTCATGAGCTCTAAGAATAACTACACTCCAAAGGAATGGAATTAATGTCAGAAAACCAAACACATGGCGTAAAACAAAATTATTTTGCCAAGATTTCGTCGTTTTGGGATAAGTAATCGCCATTAAGCTAGCAACAATCCACCAAACAAAACCAAGGCCCAGCACAACATAATGAGGCGTTGCTAAATGGTTGAGGCTATGTGCGTCAGGCGAAATATATAGAAAACTAAGTCCGGTAACAATGACTGCCGGAACGAGGGCAGCAAAGCGAGAGTTGCTTCCTGTAAATTGAGTCCACTCCCAAAAACCTAATAGGGTAATTGCAGTTAAAGCGGCAATAAAGCCCATTAGGGGTAATTTAAAAATGCCTAAAATAACCAGGGGAGCTAAAATTAGTGCTGTTATTATTCTCTGTTTCAAACTAACTAGTCCTTATTGAGCTGCCATCAATGCCTTTATTTGTTCCCCTGTACAGCCAAAACGACGCTCTCGATTGATAAACCAAGTTACAGCTTCAACTAAGCTGTCTTCGTCGAATTCCGGCCAATACTCGGGGGTAAAGTACATTTCTGCATAAGCCATTTGCCACAACATAAAGTTGCTGATGCGACACTCTCCACTGGTACGAATCAAAAGATCCACTTCAGGTAAGTCTGCCATGGTCAAATGCTCAGTGATTAGCTGCTCATTGATATCCTCTACACGAATCTCACCGTTACGTGCTTTTAACGCTAACGTTTTGGCCGCTTCTGTGATGTCCCACTTACCGCCATAATTGGCTGCAATGTTGATCACCATCCCCGTGTTACCTGCCGTTAGATTTTCAGCTTCTACAATCTTCTTTTGTAGACGCTCACTAAATCGACTGGTATCACCGATCACGCGCAACCGTAAATTATTTTTGTGTAGTTTTTTTACTTCACTAGACAGGACCGTGATAAACAGTTCCATCAAAAGACCCACTTCTTCCTCCGGACGACGCCAGTTTTCACTACTAAAAGCAAATAGCGTCATGGCTTTAATGCCAAGCTTTGAAGCAGCAGCCACGGTCTTACGAACGGCATTAACGCCTTTTTTGTGACCAAATACGCGAGGTTTTCCTTTGGACTTAGCCCAACGGCCATTACCGTCCATAATGATGGCAATATGCTTAGGAAGGGAATCAGAGAAGGCTTGAGAATTTTGCATAGGGAGTTAATTGAGTTCCATCAGTTGGATAGACTAACATAAAAAAACGCTGAGCTGTGAGCACAGCGTTTTCCAACAGTGATGTGTGTGGGAGTATTAAACTTCCATCAACTCTTTTTCTTTTGCAGCAAGAACTTCATCGATCTTCTTAACTGCAACGTCAGTTAGTTTTTGAATTTCGTCTTGTGCTTTACGATCTTCATCTTCAGAGATTTCTTTATCTTTTAGAAGCGCTTTTAGATCGTTGTTTGCGTCACGACGGATGTTACGAACAGCAACACGACCACCTTCAGCTTCACCACGAACAATCTTAACTAGGTCTTTACGACGCTCTTCCGTTAGTGGTGGAAGTGGAACACGGATGATAGTACCAGCAGACATAGGATTTAGACCAAGATCAGACGTCATGATCGCTTTTTCTACTTTCGGAGTCAGCTCTTTATCGAAAACCGTGATTGCAAGTGTACGTGCATCTTCAGCAATAACGTTTGCTACTTGGTTTAGAGGTGTTGCTGCACCGTAGTATTCTACAGAAATACCAGATAGTAGGCTTGGGTGTGCACGACCTGTACGAATTTTAGAAAGGTTGTTCTTAAGCGCTTCAACGCTTTTATCCATGCGCTCTTGCGCGTCTTTTTTGATTTCGTTAATCACAGTTTCACCTTAAAAATGTCATCTTTCCTGAAGAAAGCCTAAAACGGTTGAGCAAAGCAAACGCCACCCTAACGCTTTGGGTGGCACCTTGGGACAAGCTTATTCGTTGATTAGCGTGCCTTCTGCTTCGCCCATAACCACGCGACGTAGTGCGCCTGGCTTGTTCATGTTAAATACGCGGATTGGCATTTTGTGGTCACGAGCTAGCGTAAACGCCGCCAAGTCCATCACTTTCAGCTCTTTATCCAGAACTTCTGCGTAAGATAGCTTATCATACAGCTCTGCGTCTGGGTTTGCTACAGGGTCAGCAGTAAATACACCATCAACTTTCGTCGCTTTTAGTACAACATCCGCTTCGATTTCAATACCACGTAGGCAAGCAGCAGAATCCGTTGTAAAGAACGGGTTACCCGTACCAGCAGAGAAGATGACAACACGGCCTTGGCGAAGCTCACGGATCGCATCAGCCCAATTATAGTCGTCACATACGCCTTTTAGAGGAATGGCAGACATAACGCGCGCATTCACGTATGCGCGGTGAAGAGCATCGCGCATCGCTAGGCCATTCATTACTGTAGCAAGCATACCCATGTGGTCACCAACTACGCGGTTCATACCAGCTTCAGCAAGGCCTGCACCACGGAACAAGTTACCGCCACCGATAACTACACCAACCTGAACACCCAGTTCAACCAGTTCTTTAACTTCTTGTGCCATGCGATCAAGGACCGCAGGATCAATACCAAAACCGTCTTCACCTTGAAGAGCTTCACCACTCAGTTTTAATAGAATACGTTGATACGCTGGTTTAGGGTTCGTAGTCATGGAGTTTACCTTCCAAAGAGAGTTGTTGATTAACAGTCATGAATAGACACAAATTCAGTTATGGCTATTCATCACGGCTAATCGTTCACTGCTCATAAAAAGACCGCAGCCAAGGCTACGGTCTAATCTTTATACAGTCTCTAAGGATTAACCTTTTTGAGCTGCAGCAACTTCTTCAGCGAAGCTCATTTCTTCTTTCTTCTCGATACCTTCACCTACTTCTAGGCGAACGAATGTAGAAACTGAAGCGCCTTTTTCTTTCAGCATTTCACCTACAGTTTTCTTAGGTTCCATGATGAAAGCTTGACCTGTTAGAGAGATCTCGCCAGTGAATTTCTTCATGCGGCCAACAACCATCTTCTCAGCGATTTCAGCAGGCTTGCCTTCGTTCATTGCGATTTCAACTTGAACCGCTTTCTCTTTTTCTACTACGTCAGCTGGTACGTCTTCTGGGTTAACGAACTCAGGCTTAGAAGCAGCAACGTGCATTGCAACGTGCTTAAGAGTTTCTGCGTCGCCTTCACCAGCAACAACAACACCGATTTTCTCACCGTGACGGTAAGAAGCAATTGCAGTGCCTTGAACGTATTCTACGCGACGGATAGTGATGTTTTCACCGATTTTAGCTACAAGAGCTACACGTGCGTCTTCGAATTGTGCTTGTAGCTCTTCAACAGTCGCTTTTGAAGCTAGAGCTGCAGCTGCAACTTCTTCTGCGAATGCAGTGAAGTTACCGTCTTTAGCAACGAAGTCAGTTTGGCAGTTAACTTCAAGAAGAACAGCAACGCCGTTTTCTTCTTTGATGATGATTGCGCCTTCAGCTGCAACGTTACCAGCTTTCTTAGCTGCTTTCGCTGCGCCAGATTTACGCATGTTTTCAATTGCTAGTTCGATGTCAGCGTTTGCTTCTACAAGCGCTTTCTTACATTCCATCATGCCAGCGCCAGTACGCTCGCGAAGTTCTTTAACTAGAGCAGCAGTTACAGTTGCCATTCTGTATTCCTCGTTTGATTCGAAATAAGGTAAAAAACAGGGGCCTAACATTGTCGGCCCCCATTGCTAACTATAACTTAGTTTATGCTACACAAAGGTTTCACATAGACCAAGTGTGACACAGAGCCGCTATTATTCAGCTTCTACGAAACCGTCTTTTTCAGCAACTGCAGCTACGTCTTTGTTACGACCTTCAGATACTGCTGAAGCAGCAGCGTTCAGGTATAGCTGTACAGCGCGGATCGCGTCGTCGTTACCTGGGATTACGTAGTCAACGCCGTCTGGGTTAGAGTTAGTATCTACCACAGCGTATACTGGAATACCTAGGTTGTTAGCTTCTTTAATTGCAATGTGTTCGTGATCAGCGTCGATTACGAATAGAGCGTCTGGTAGGCCGCCCATGTCTTTGATACCACCAAGAGATTTCTCTAGCTTCTCCATTTCGCGAGTACGCATTAGAGCTTCTTTCTTAGTTAGTTTGTCAAAAGTACCGTCTTGAGATTGAGTCTCTAGATCTTTTAGACGCTTGATAGACTGACGAACTGTTTTGTAGTTTGTAAGCATACCGCCTAACCAGCGGTTGTTTACGTAAAACTGGTTGCTTGCGATTGCAGCTTCTTTAACAGCTTCAGATGCAGCGCGCTTAGTACCTACGAATAGAACTTTACCTTTCTTCTCGCCAACTTTAGCTAGTTCAGCTAGAGCGTCGTTGAACATTGGTACAGTTTTTTCTAGGTTGATGATATGAACTTTGTTACGAGCGCCAAAGATGAATGGCTTCATTTTTGGGTTCCAGTAACGAGTCTGGTGACCGAAGTGAACACCAGCTTTTAGCATATCGCGCATTGATACAGTTGCCATTTTAAATTCCTCTATGGGGTTAGGCCTCCACATTCCCCATAACTCCGACCAAGCTTCTGCTCAGCACCCCGGAATATGTGACGGAATGTGTGTGATTTAAAGATAAAAGGTTATTCGGATGAAGCTTGCTTCGCCGCTTAGCTTTGCTGAGCGAAGAGAACAGTCCTCTATTCCGGCGCGCTTTATACCATATTTTAGCTCACTGTGGCTAGTAAAAATTATTTCTTCACCGTGCCACTTTCTCCTATTTATAAGCAAAACTTTAAACATACGATCGAATTAAGAATGATGCATATTCCTATCTAACTTGGGTTAACGCCCCGATGTCTGATAGAATGCGGCCATTCGCACGTTTACGTGCTTAGGAATAAGTAGAGAAAGCCAATGTCAATCAAGATTAAAACTGCTGAAGAAATAGAACGCATGCGCATTGCGGGCAAGCTGGCCGCAGAGATTCTAGAAATGATCGAACCACACATCAAAGTTGGTGTGACGACAGAAGAGTTGAACAAAATCTGTCATGAGTACGCTCTAGAAAAAGGCGCATACTCTGCTCCGCTTGATTACCATGGTTTCCCTAAGTCGATTTGTACTTCAATCAACCATATCGTATGCCACGGTATTCCAGCAGAAAAAGACGAAATCGGTAGCAACGGTCAAATGAAGCCAGCGGTACTAAAAGATGGCGACATCTTAAACGTTGATATTACCGTAATCGTTCCAAATGACGAAAATGCGGATCTGAGCGTGCGTCCTCAAGGTTACCATGGTGACACTTCTAAGATGTTCCTAGTCGGTGATGTTTCACCTGCAAACAAACGTCTATGCATGGTTGCTCAAGAAGCACTGTATGTTGGTATGCGTACCGTAAAGCCAGGTTCAACGGTTGGTGACATCGGCACAGCTATCGAGAAATACATCAAAGAGAACAACAAAAACAACCCTCGCAACAAGTTTTCTATTGTGAAAGACTTCTGTGGCCACGGTATCGGCGATGAGTTCCATGAAGAACCACAAGTGGTTCATTACAAGAACAAAGACCGCCGCGTACTAAAAGAAGGCATGTGCTTTACTATTGAGCCAATGATTAACGCAGGTAAATTTGGTTGCTCTGTTGACGCTCAAGACGATTGGACCGTTTACACAGGCGACGGCAAGAACTCTGCTCAATGGGAACATACCATTGTTGTAACAAAAGAAGGTTGTGAAGTACTGACGCTTCGTAGCGACGATACGATTCCTCGCCTAATGAAAAACGCGTAAAGCTGACGACCACTCGTTGTTTACTATATCCCTGCTTCGGCGGGGATATTTTTTATCTGCCACAAATTTGTTAGATTGTAACTAGATTAGCTTGCACGGATGGCAAATATGACACTTCAGTCCCCTCTTACCTTTTCCGATGAACAAATCAATATCGGAGAGCTCAAACAAGAGTTAGAGAAATTTAGCTCCGATCAAAACCAAGAGTTTCTCAATCATCATCCGGTAACAAGCTTGGTTTTAGCCAGGGCAGAATACATGGATCTGCTTCTGAATCGTTTGTGGCAACATTTTGGCTTCAAAGATATTTACAACATTTCCCTAGTTGCCGTGGGTGGCTATGGGCGTGGCGAGCTGCATCCGCTCTCCGATATCGATATTTTGATTCTGTCGAACAATAAGCTGCCGACCGCGCTAGAAGCAAAAATCAGCGAATTCATTACGCTGTTGTGGGATTTAAAACTCGAGGTCGGACACGCTGTTCGCACCGTTAACGAATGTGCGGAAATTGGTAAAGCCGATCTGACCGTCGCGACAAACCTTCAAGAAGCGCGTCTACTGTGTGGCAGCGAGGATACCTTTCAGGCACTGAAGAAAGTCGTATTATCAGACTCCTTTTGGCCAAGTGAAACGTTTTATCGCGCTAAAATTCAAGAGCAGAGAGAACGCCATGCCCGTTACCATGATACAACCTACAACTTAGAACCAGACATTAAGTCGACCCCTGGCGGGCTGCGCGATATTCATACATTAAGCTGGGTCGCCCGACGTCACTTTGGTGCCACGTCATTGCTGGAAATGAGCCGATACGGATTTTTAACTGACGCAGAATACCGAGAATTGGTTGAATGTCAGGACTTCCTTTGGCGAGTGCGTTTTGCTCTGCACATGGAGCTTCGCCGCTATGACAACCGCTTGACCTTTGCCCATCAAGCACAAGTTGCGGAAAATCTAGGCTACGTCGGTGAAGGCAACCGAGGCGTAGAAATGATGATGAAAGAGTTCTATCGCACACTTCGTCGTGTGGCAGAGCTCAATAAAATGTTACTCAAACTTTTTGATCAAGCGATCATTAATGGTGGGGCGACAGAAAGTGCCGAGATTCTCGATGCCGACTTCCAACGTCGTGGCTCTTTGATTGAAGCGCGGAAACCCGCATTGTTTCAAGCTCGCCCAGAAACTATTCTGGATATGTTCTTACATATCGCGAACGACTCAACCATTGAAGGGGTGAGCCCACCAACACTACGTCAGCTGCGCACCGCGCGCCGTCGACTCAACAAATTTTTGCACACCATTCCTGCTGCGCGTGAAAAGTTCATGGCGTTATGTCGTCACCCTAATGCTCTGCATAAAGCATTCAGCCTAATGCACCGATTAGGGGTTATGGCGGCCTATTTACCACAATGGAGTCAAATTGTTGGTCAAATGCAGTTTGACTTATTCCACGCCTACACCGTTGATGAACACAGTATTCGCTTACTGAAACACATCAACACCTTTAGTGACCCAGAAAATCATGCGAAGCACCCTATTTGCTGTGACGTCTACCCTCGGATGCAAAAGAAAGAACTGCTGATTATTGCCGCTATTTTCCACGATATCGGTAAAGGACGTGGCGGCGATCACTCTGTTATAGGCGAAGGTGAGGCTTACGACTTCTGTATTGAGCATGGCTTATCAAAGCCCGAGGCCAAACTTGTCGCTTGGTTGGTAAGGCATCATCTATTAATGTCCGTCACCGCACAGCGCCGAGACATTTATGATCCCGATGTGATTACCGAATTTGCCAAAAAAGTCAGAGACGAAGAATCTCTCGATTATCTTGTGTGCCTGACAGTTGCAGATATTTGTGCAACCAACCCAGAACTTTGGAATGCTTGGAAACGAACCTTACTGGCAGAGCTGTATTACTCCACACAACGTGCTTTACGTAGAGGGTTAGAGAATCCTGTCGATGTGCGTGAGCGAATTCGCCACAACCAACAAATGGCCTCTGCAATGCTGCGCAAAGAGGGGTTTGCCGCGCGCGAAATTGAAGTATTGTGGCAACGCTTCAAAGCTGACTATTTCCTTCGTCATACCCATACGCAAATCGCGTGGCACTGCGAACACTTACTTCGCATGGAAGATCCGACTAAGCCTTTGGTCTTGATCAGTAAAAAAGCCACTCGTGGCGGCACTGAGGTGTTTGTATATACGAAAGACCAGCCTGCTTTATTTGCGACGGTCGTGGCGGAGTTAGATAGGCGTAATTTTAATGTACACGACGCACAAATAATGACCAGCAAAGATGGGCACGTGATTGATACCTTTATGGTACTCGATCAACATGGCGAAGCGATCGATGAGTCTCGTCACGCCGCGGTGATTAAGCACCTCACCCATGTACTAGAGGCGGGCCGACCAACCAAGATTAAAACACGCCGTACTCCGAACAAACTTCAGCACTTTAATGTGAAAACCAAAGTCGACTTCTTACCAACCAAAGGTAAAAAGCATACTTTAATGGAGTTTGTCGCGCTAGACACACCAGGGCTGTTGGCCAAAGTAGGCCGTACGTTTGCTGATTTAAATATCAACCTTCATGGTGCCAAAATCACCACCATTGGTGAACGAGCAGAAGACTTGTTTATTTTAACCAGTGATGCAGGGGGAAGATTAAGTGAAGAACAACAGGATGAGCTAAGAGAGAGATTGATCGAAAAGTTATCTGATGAGGTCGCTGCTTAGATCAAACCTGCCAATCTTTTCGGTTCAGGGCGAGAGCGATCTTGCCCACAAGTTAAGCATTTTGGCTAAATATCAGCTATCTAGCTCATACATAGGCTGCTACAGTTATATCAATATCAATTCGATGTAATAGAGGTAGCCTATGTATCCCCACCTCACTGGTTTGGGTATTCACGACCCTAAGCAGATTGAACGTTATTCCCTACGCCAAGAAGCACACAAAGACGTGCTCAAGATCTATTTCCACAAGCAAAAAGGCGAGCTGTTCGCCAAAAGCGTTAAATTCAAATACCCGCGCCAAATCAAAAATGTTCTTGTGGACAGTGGCAGTCACAAATATAAAGAAGTAACGGAAATCAACCGTAACCTCACATTGGTCATTGATGAACTGAATAAAATCACTAAGCCAACGAAACAACCTGAGGTTGATATCAAAGAGAAAATTCTCTCAGACCTTCGTCATTTAGAAAAAGTTGTTTCGAGCAAGATCGCAGAGATCGAAGCAGATCTCGAAAAACTGAAGTAAAACGTTAAGTCTTAAATATTAAAAAAGGGTTAGCATTGATACTAACCCTTTTTATTTGTACTCAATCATTATCTAGATCTAACTGCGCCGATTATCGGTTGATCATCGATTCATCCCACTCAAATCGAGTAAACAATTGCTGCCAAGTCTCATCAAGATTGGCCGTCATGACAATATCTTGATCGGTAAATGGATGGACAAACCGTAACTCTGAAGCGTGCAGTAGCAAACGATGAGAATCAAACTCTGTGCGATATAGCTTGTTGTGCTTGCCATCTCCGTGCGTTGTATCACCCACGATCGGATGGCGTAGATGCGCCATATGACGACGAAGTTGGTGCTTACGCCCCGTTTTAGGTTTCATCTCAACTAAGCAATAACGCGTTGTAGGAAATTTACCCGTCGAATAGGGAACTTCCACTTTAGCCAACGGTTTATATTCCGTCACCGCTTCTTGCGCTTCTTTTTCTTGTGAAGCAAACTTATCCGCAATCTTGTCTAACTCGACTTTAAGTGCGTAATCCAAGACGCCCTCTTCCTCAATCCAACCACGTACTATCGCGTGGTACGTCTTTTCCATTTTATGTTCAGCAAACATCGGCATGACTTGTGACGCGACTTCACTCGACAACGCAAACACGAGCACACCAGATGTTGGACGATCCAGACGATGTAATGGGAACACATGCTGACCAATTTGGTCGCGCAAAGTTTGCATGACAAACTGAGTTTCGTGTTTATCTAACCAACTGCGGTGCACCAGCATGCCGGCAGGCTTGTTAACCGCTACAAAATATTCATCCTGATAAACGATCTCCAGTTCCACTGGTTCTGAAGATCGCGCTATTTCTTGTTCTAGCATTCGTTTACTTACACAGTTCGTCAATGGTTCGGATTGTAACAAGCAGCTCTGCGAACTGCGGTTCCTGCTTCCACGCTTCTGAAAAATAGGGCTCGAGAGAAAACCCTCTTGGCAATGGTTGGTTGTTTTCCACTAGCACGTGCATTCTGTCTATAAAGATCCACTGCAACCACTCATGAGGATGCAACGTATCAATCGCAAATGGCTCCACGCTTTGTAAGGCTTGCTCTGAAGGCCTAGTGTGTTGCCACAACTTATGTTCTTTAAGCTGCGTTTCAAGTTGGTGAAGTAAGTCGACCAATTGAGTATTTGTTACCATTAATTCTATCTCGAACCTTGAATTAGCCGAGAATGATACCATTTCTTGTGAAAAGAACGTTAGGACGTCGTATTTAATGGAAAACATTCAAACCCTCACTCAACTGTTGAACAACAGCCGCTGTGATTATCAAATCTTCGATCTTGGTCGTCGTATCAAAACCATCGCTAAGAAAGAGTTTGCCGATGTAGAAAAAGGTCAAGCACCGTACCCATTTCCAATGCAGCGTAAAGCACACCTTGCCATCGCTTATTGGAATGAACAAAAGCAACCTTGGATTTGGTTTCTAAAGTTTGAATTGGACGAGCGCGGTTTGTTAAAGCAAGCGGATATCGGCAATTTCATTAAATACGTAGTGGAAGCCATGGGAACACGCCTCAATGATGATATCACTGAAGAGCAACAGCAAAAGCTGTCTAATAACCCATATACGTTCAAACCTTCCGAAGACAAAATGGCCGTGTTCCATAGCCAGGTCCGCGCGAATCTCGATCTTCCTACCAGCCAATATTATGAGCACACTCAGCATTACTTTTCAGGTGGCTTAGGCTGGGATAATTGGCAAACCGTAGGTCTGCAAGGAATCACCGACATGGCCGCTCGTTTGGACAAAGAGCAAAACGGGGTAATGATACGCAAAGCATTGAACCACCTACCGAATGAACCACTTTATGCTCTGTTGGGTGCGCTTGAGCATGTAGAGTTACAAGAGCGTTTAGCTGAGCGTATCGCCGACAAAGCACAACAAGAAATCGCAAGTAGCGAGCCTGATCTCTTCCTACTTTCAGCGCTTATCCGAGCTTTGGCTGGCGCACCAACAGCCATTGCCTCTCCAGTGTTAGAAGCGATTTTACAAAGCCCTCGTTTAAGCCATCAGGAAGTACTGATTGGCGTGGCTGGCCGAGCTTGGCACTTACTAGCCAATGAAAAGGTAGCAGAACAGTTTTTGCTACGTTTAGCTCAAACCGGTAATCAAGCCCTATTTAATCAGTTATTTGCCGATTTAGTGATGCTACCAGAGTTAAGAATGGTGCTATTGCCCCTGTTACATTCAAATCCATCTGAAGAACTAGCAAAGGCGCTAGTAAGCTTACAACAAGCAACAAAGGGATAATAAAGGTTAAGGGATGATTGGTGATCTTTTAGCAATTTTAGGGCTATGCTTTTTCTGTTATCTGTTTTGGCAACAACGTCGTCAAGCCGAACTCGCAAAAGTGGCAATCACGCGTAAATGTGAGCAATTGGATCTCCAATTAATCAGCATCGCCTTTGGTGCCCATAAACTAAAAACGCCAGACGGAGTCTGGCGTTGGCATACGGTGTATCAATTTGAGTTTTCATCGCTTGGTGACGATTGCTACCAAGGAGAGCTAACTATGGTCGGTTTCAGGCCGCAGAACTTTCACCTACCACCGCATCGCTTGTAAATTCCATTTCAAAGTAAGGACCATATAGATCCTTACTTTCTTTTGTTTCAACAAATCCCAGTTTTTTCAGCACCGCCATAGAAGCTTGATGGTTGCTATTCACGTTAGCTTTAACCTTATGTAGCCCCAGCTCACGGCACGCCTTGGGGAAAAACGCTTTTAGAGCTTCTGTCGCTAACCCTTTACCCCAATAAGATTTATCAAAAATAAACCCTAACTCAGGCTCGGAATCGAGATGGGAAATGAACACGTGCCCCATATAGTCACGACTGGTGCTTTCTAGCACCGCCATACTATAAATATTTTCATCATCCAGTATTTTCTCAAACATCTGTTTGGCAGACGCGACAGTATACGGACCGTTCATTTCAGCACGGTTTTTCGCACAGCAATTCAGCATGACGAACTCTAGTTGCAACGACTCATTGTAGGGTAGAAGAAGCATTCTTCTGGTTACTATGGCCACATCTGTTCCTTGATTACAACAAACTTTATTTATCCGCAGATCACAAACTCGATGAGCTTGAATATGCTCAATAACTGCGGGGCATAACACCTTGTAGAGAAGCCGAAAGTTAAACCAACTGGTTGGAAAGGATATTGATCTGGATTGTTTTTTATTAAGTGTTATTAGGAATTTATAAATTTTGTGATATTGATATACCCAAGTCACCTCAAGGTGCCTAATTCAACGAGAACGACTAGGTATCTTTTTTATATAAGAAAGACCCCGACACATAAGTATCGGGGTCATGGTCTTACTCGCAGCAGTCCGGCTACTAAAAGTGCTCCATGCATCATCCATAATAGTGGCTGATTCCGTCAGCTTATTCCTTACGTCGCCGTCCTAGCGGTGTCCTTATCATCCTGATAGCTAACATTCCCCGTTAGCACACATCACTTGTTCCTTGAGCGGTGTCCCTTGCATCTTCCTGACGCTGTCCATGACCTCTATCCTAGAGGGGTCCATTGTCTATCCTTAGTCATCAACATCCTATTGATGATAGTGTCCTTACAATGTCCTACGCTCCATGCTTGATTAATCATCCTGACCAACCAAATCGTCTTCCTGACGATAACCAAATCCTTGGTGCTTTCCTGTTCCATGTCTGCTTCCTGCTGACAACTCTCAATTTACGCCTTTCCTAAAAATTGACAATCTATCCTAGATAAATATTTACACACCACATTGGTTAAATAGTTGTTAAATCATTATTTATCAATAACTTGATGTTTGTAATTTCTATTTTTCCGCTCACGAAATCGTTTTCTCTCACAACCTATGTAAGAGATCTCTCACACCACACATTCCAAATTGCTATTCGCCAAATTAGGGGACTCAACGTATGATGATAGATATATCGTTGTTAAGGATTAAAAATGTTAACTCAAGACGTTACTAAAGAATTAGAAGCGGTAATGGAACAACTGCAACAACAAGGAAAAGAACCAACCGTAGCGTTAGTGAAAGCACGCTTGAAAACGCCCGTCCCAATGCCTGCATTAATCACCGCAATAAAAAGTTGGAAAAGTGCTCAGCGTGTTCCCAAGGTTGAAGTCGCAGCGCAAGCGCATACCGATAATGATCGTCTTGCAGCGCTAGAAAGCACGGTGAAAAAACTAGTCGCTCGCATTGAAGAGCTAGAAGCCAAGCTAAGTGAGAAGTCATCATGAAGTTATGGGTAGATGCAGACGCATGTCCGAAAGTCATCCGCGAAACCATTGTGCGTGCAGCCGAACGCACAGGGATTGAATGTACGTTTGTCGCCAACCACGTTGTCCCGGTGCCCAAAAGAGACAACATCCACTCGCTGCAAGTTCCAGCTGGATTTGACATCGCTGACAACGAAATCGTTAAGCGTGTGGAGGCCAACGATTTGGTGATCACATCAGACATTCCGCTTGCAGATGAGGTCATCTCTAAAGGCGCTCAAGCCCTCAGTTCACGTGGCGAGCTTTATACGAAAGACACCATCAAAGCGCGTCTAAATATACGCGACTTCATGGAAACCATGCGTTCAAGCGGAATTCAGACTGGTGGTCCCGCTGCGCTTTCCCAAACCGATCGCCGCGAATTTGCGAACCATTTAGATCGTATTTTGGCTAAATTTAGGAAGTAATCCTCACTCTATTCATATTGAGCCAGCGAATCAAAGCCTGGCTCATTCCTGAAAATTCATTTTCAGCATTGCACCCAAAGCGTGCTCTTACTCCCATTTGTTTTGTTCTGTTTATTTTTCATCTCGCTCACCATAGCTTCAATATGCAACGTGGTTTATTTTGAACGACGTTTTTAATAAATGTATAGAGAATAATGGGCTTTAACATCGTTTCTAGTGGAAGCTACCTGCCAACGAATCAATGGTCAGATCGAGAGATGGATCGCTTCCTAAAATTGGCGCCAGGGACCTGCCGAAATAAATTCGACGTTGAATATCGTCATGTAGCCAATACAAAAGAGACCGCTATTTACATGGCGGTGCAGGCGATAGAGCAGTGTTTAGGAAACATATATACCTTGGGCTCCATTGATCTCCTTATCTACGCCAGCGGCACTCACCACCAATCTCTGCCCTACGACGCCTCAGCGGTTCTCGCCGCGTTAGACGCTCCAACATGGCTAGAAAGCTTTGATTTGAACAGCACCTGTTTATCATTTCTCTCTGCGCTTGATCTTGCTCAGAGTCTATTCTTCGCAAAACGGTACCGTCGGATTCTCATTGTCACCAGCGAACTCGCTACTGGCATCACACTGAATCGAAATTTTACGCTAAAACCAGAAGTTGCAACCCTATTCGCAGACGGTGCCGCCGCATTTTTGCTCGAAGAACACAACGGTGATGGATTGCTCACCAGTCACTTTGAAACGCATCATACCGGGTATTCATTTTGTCAAATTAAGGGCGGAGGTAGTCATGTCAACCCTCATACCTCAGAGCATCAAGCCTATTTAAAAAGCTGCCAGTTTGAGATGGAGGGCAAAGCACTGTTTAAACATGTGCGTAAAACCTTACCGGCGTTTCTAAAAAAAGGCTTTGACGCCTCTCCGGTAACACTCAGCGATATTGATTATTTTCTTCCGCATCAAGCCAGTGCGCACGGGTTAAAAAAACTTCCATCACTCACCGGGTTACCAACCGAGAAAACCGTTAATCACTTTTCGACTTTGGGAAACCAAGTCGCAGCCTCACTCCCAATTAACTTACACTGGCTGCGTAATCAGCCAGAAACAGCAGGAAAACATGTGTTATTAGCTGGCACCGCCGCAGGGTTGTCACTAGGGATGGGAGTGCTAAAACTATGAAAATATTAGTCACTGGTGGCAGTGGGATGTTAGGTAGCGCAATTCTAAGAATGTTTCACCAGCAACATGAACTGCATTTTACAGCACGAAATACAGTCATCGCCAAACAACTCGCTGAGCAATTCGATGTAATCCCACATTTAGTCGATTTGAGAGACCACTCTGCTGTTCATGCGGTATGCCACGGCATGGATGCAATCATCCATTGTGCCGCTCTCTCAAGCCCATGGGGCAATTGGGAAGCGTTTTATCAAGCCAATGTAGATGCCACCAAAAACCTCGTCAATGCGGCTAATACGCATCAAATCTCGCGTTTTATCCATATTTCCTCCACCAGCGTCTACTTTGACCATCAAGACCGTTGGAATATTCGAGAAACCGACGCCATTGCTTCACACTGGTGTAATGATTACGCACACACCAAATACCTATCTGAACTTGAAGCCATAAAAGGCCAAAGCAAAGCGATCATTTTAAGACCGCGTGGCATTTTTGGTCCCAACGATCGCGCGATTATCCCAAGAGTGCTTAAGGCGATAAAAAACAACACTCTGCTTCTGCCATCGGGTAGGAACCCAGTGGTTGATCTAACTTATGTCGACAACGTTGCCCATGCGGCGATGCTCGCTTGCACTCAGGCAGACCGACTTCAGCATGGTGATGTCTTCAATATATCCAACAACGAACCAATGCCAATTGAGACTGTACTGCAAGCTTTATGTGTGGGGTTGAACCTAAAAGTAACGTTACAATCACTACCATACGGTGTGGTATCACCATTATTAAAGCTCAGTGAGCAAATACGAAGGCGCTTACCACATCAGCCAGAGCCAAGGCTCACTTCATACAGCGCAGGATTGTTTAACTATCATCAAACTCTGGATATCAGCAAGGCGATAAAAAACCTGAATTACCAACCGCTTTTTTCAATTCAAGAAGGAATACAGCAGTATGCAAACTGGTCTAAAAATAAAAATCTTTGAGGCTGGACACTGCGTACACCCAGGCTTTGTTGTCAAACCAGGTTCTGGTATTAAGCCTAGAGCATTTCCTGCAGCCGTTGCGTTAATTCAGCACCCGACACAAGGCAACATCCTGTTTGATACGGGATATCACGAGCACTTTTTTAGCGCGACTCGTCCCTTCCCTGAACGCTTTTATGCTTGGACAACACCTTGCCGCTATCAACAAGAACATGGGATTGTTGCGCAGTTAGCAAAAGAAAATCTCAAACCTCATGATATTGAGCATTTAGTGCTCTCCCACTTCCATGCCGATCACATTGCTGCTGTGTCTGAGTTTTCCCACTCTCAATTGCATTGCCAACAAAAAGGGGTGGATGCAATTACTAAAAGTGGTCGAATTGGAGGCGTAAGAAAAGGCTACCTAAAAGCTCTACTCCCTCCACAGCTTGAATCTAACTTCATCATTCATGGTGATTTTTCTGTGCCAATCAGCCAAATTCTTCCTCAGTGCCAAGGGGTTAACTTGCTCTGTAAAGACATGTTCGACGATGGACTTATTTATATGGTTAGCTTGCCAGGCCATGCAGCTGGCCAAGTGGGCTTGCTGGTTAAAAGAGACCAAAGTTGGCTGTTCTTACTCGCCGATGCATGCTGGTTAATCGAGAGCTTGAGTGAAAATATCGATCAGCATTGGCTGGCGAACATGCTTTGCGATGACACAAAGGCCTATAAAAACACCCTCTCCGAGTTGAGAAGTTGCTACCAACGAACCCACCACGTTGTTCGCTTCGTACCTTCACACTGTCAGGAAACTATCCAGCAGCTAATCAAAGAAGGATGGATGAAGTGAGAACGCTTATCTCAGAATTCTGGCGAACCCGCTACCGCCCTTTCGGTTCAAGGGAACAAGTCGAAGCGTGGCAGCAACAACATTTAACGCAACACCTGGATTGGGTATGCTGTCATTCACCGTATTACCGCTCTTTTCAAGGTGCACCACTCAGTGATTTCCCTATCATGAATAAGCAAACCATGGTGGAGAACCTTTCAGAGTTAAATACGAAGGGCTTAGATGCTGAACAGTTAATGCAGCAGGCACTCAAAGCAGAGCAGTCACGCAACTTTGCCGCTTCGAAAGTTGGCGATGTTACGGTTGGGCTTTCTTCGGGCACATCAGGCATGCGTGGGTTGTTTCTTGCTGACAAGCAGGAAACACAACTGTGGGCCGGCAATATATTGGCTCGCCTTTTGCCCAACCTATGGCAAAAGCACCGAATTGCACTAGCCTTGCGAGCCAACAGCCCACTGTATAAATCCGTCGCGAAAGGGCCTGTCACATTCTTTTATGCCGATTTAACCAAACCTTACCAAGAATGGATAAAAGAGCTGGATGAGTTCCAACCCACGCTTTTGGTTGGTAGTGCGCAAGCTCTTCAGCTCTGCGCCCAGTTCAGCGGTCAATTTGGTCAACCCGCAATTCAACCACAGCGGATCATTTCTGGGGCAGAGGTTCTAACCGAGAGTGACCGTCACTATATTTCTCAACGGTTCGACAGCGAACTCCATGAAGTCTATCAATGTACTGAAGGTTTTCTTGCATGTACTGATCAGCATGGACAAATGCGCTGGAATCAAGATGTTGTTTACATCGAAAAACATTGGCTGAATACCGAACGTACTCATTACAGCCCAATCATTACCGATTTTCGTCGTAAAACTCAGCCAATTATTCGTTATCAGCTCGACGATATTATTGAGAATAAACAGGATAATGGCGTATTTGAACCTCTTGGCGCAATTGCCGGACGATGTGGTGATCGCCTCACGCTAAACTCAAACCACGTCCCAGTGACGGTGTTACCAGATCTCATCTACCGCGCTATAACACTATCTGCCCAAGGTCGCGTGGATTACCGAATCACCCAAACAGGGTCACAAACCATTCAAATTGAAGCGGATGTTCACCACCATAGGGTTATACATCAAGCCTTGATAAAGTTGTTTGACCAATTACGGCTTGATCCTGTCAGATTTAGTTACCGCCCTACGCCTATTTGGACGCCAATGAATAAACAACGACGTGTGGTGAACATATGCGGGTCTTAATCACCGGAGCCCGAGCACCAGTTGCACTAGAGTGGGCAACCATGTGTATGCATCATGGGCATGAAGTAATTCTCACCGATTCGCTAAAAAAGCCTCTGGGATCATTTTTGCGAGGCATCGAGTCTTATATACCCACCGCTTCACCTCGATTTGCGTTTCCCACCTATCAACAGCAGATCCTAAAAATCATTACTCAGATGCGTATTGATATGGTGATACCCACTTGTGAAGAAGTTTATTACTTGGCCCATGTTGCCAAGCAATGCCCAGAAGTAGATTTTTTTCTGCCCAATGTGGGACTACTCAATGCCTTGCACAACAAGTTGACCGTTTTTGAACAGCTTCAAGGCTTGCCAGAGATTACACTTCCAAAAACTCGTTTGGTCGCAGATAAAAGTGAGATTGAAATTAATAAGAGAACCGTTCTAAAGCCAGTTTACTCTCGGTTTGGCGGGCAAGTCATACGAGATGTGACTACTCAGTCTATTTCAGCCGCCACGATATCGACCCTTTATCCTTGGGTGCAGCAACAAAAAATCCACGGAACGCCAATGTGTAACTATGCGATTTTTGAACATGGTGACCTTAAAGCACACCAAGCTTATGTGCCGAAATACTGTGTAAACGGATCGGCCGCCAGTGCTTTTCAGCCGATCTCATGCGAACGACTAGATACTTTTATCGCAGCTTTTGGTGAGCGTCATACTTATCATGGGCAGGTGTCGTTTGACTTCATCCAATCACAAAATGATCTCTACGTGATTGAATGCAACCCAAGAGCCACAAGTGGTTTGCACCTACTCTCATCTCGATGCAATCAACTGCTTCCTAATATGGAGTTTACCAGTCCTTCCAAGCAGCGATTGCATCATTTAGGTCCAATAACACTCATCGCTGAAGGTGGATTATCCCTATTTAAGGCTCGAACTTGGCAAGATTGGTGGTCTGGAGTGAATGTAATGCAACAGCATAACTTGCCGGTAGGGAGCCAAATCCGGAGTGTGTTTGAATTACTCCGGTTAGCTAGGCAGAACAAGGCAAAATGGAGCGCCGCTTCTACCGTTGATATTGAGTGGAATGGAGAAGCGTTGCCATCATGACACTTTCCTCTCAAGAATGGCATAAAACCTTTATCACTCTTATGCAATCGAATCCTATTAATGAATGCACAGCAAGCTTTGGTTGCTACTATATCAATGATGTTGCCATTCCCTACTCCGTAACACCAAAAATACCAAACAACTGTTATGCCGTGTCCCCTATGACACTGCTTAGTGGCTACGCCGAAGAAGAGCTTCACAAAGTCAAAAATGTGGCTGTTCGATGGGTATGTAAGCTACTTATTAATATGACTAAACCAATCTTATCATTGGCTGGATTGGATCAAGTCCAAACGCTCAACAATCAGTGCTTGTCCACCAATATGTATAGCGAACAATGGGAATCCTTAAACCTTGATGAGCTGCGCCGCGTGGCACTCGATCAATACCCCACCTTTCCCTTGGTGCTTCGCTCCCTCAACCAACTTCAGCACTCACACTTAATTCAGCGATTAGAACAGCAACAATGGCAAAGCTTGGTAACACGACAAGTGTATTTACTTGAGGATTGGCAAGCATTCAGCTTCAACCGAGATTTAACAAAAGATTTCAAGCTGTTTAATGATAAAGATTGGCAGTTTAAGCCACTGGCTACTGATGAAGAGTTTCAGCGCGCCAAAGTGTTATATGACATGCTTTACCTTGATAAATACAGCCGGAATAACATCCAGTTTTCAACCCAATATTTAAAGCAGGCTAGCCAGAATAACTTAGTGCATTTAGTGGGACTGTTTTATCAAGACGAGATGCTGGCTACGTTAGGCATAGTAGAAATTGATAACGACATGACTTGCCCAATTTTTGGCTACGATACCAATAAGCCGCAGAGTTTTGCGCTGTATAGAAGAATATCTGCTTATACCATCCGCCACGCAATGATATGCCAGCGTCGCTTTAATATGAGCTCAGGGGCACCAGCTTTTAAACGCAACCGAAAAGCCCAGCCAGAAATTGAATTTAGCTATGTTTATATTGCGCACTTACCTTGGTACAAACGCGTAATTTGGCAAAGCTTGTGCTGGCTCACTCAGCACTTTTATCGCCCTTTGTTGATGCGTTTTCAGCTATAAAACGACATCGATAGCCAAACAAGCCTGCGTGCACACAATCTGGATCGATAAAAAAAGCCTGCGACGTTCGCAGGCTTTTGTAATGGAGCTGTGTGAGGTAACCGTTTTTTACGGTGTGTAGTATGTTGCTGCGCCAGGGCCTACTGGTAAACCAAATACGAATACCCATAGATAGAACAACACACTCCAACCGACAATGAAGCAGATTGAGTAAGGTAGCATGGTCGCGATCAGCGTACCGATACCCAAGTTCTTCATGTAACGAGTTGCTACCGCTAGGATCAAACCAAAGTAGCTCATCATTGGAGTAATGATGTTTGTCGTCGAGTCACCAATTCGGTAAGCAGCCTGAATCGTTTCCGGTGCATAACCAACAAGCATCAACATAGGAACAAAAATCGGTGCCGTCACTGCCCACTGTGCCGATGCCGAACCAATCATTAGGTTGATAAAGCCACACATGAGGATGAAGGCAAAGAACAACATTGGGCCAGTTAAGCCAATTTCTTGCAGGAAGCTTGCACCAGCAACCGCAAATACCTGACCGAAGTTGGTCCATTTAAAGAAAGCAACGAACTGAGCAGCAAAGAAAACCAATACAATGTACATGCCCATAGAAGACATAGATTTCGCCATTGCATCAATCACATCGCGATCCGTCTTCATCGTGCCAACAACTTTACCAAACACAAAGCCTGGGATAGCAAAGAACACAAAGATGAATGCCACGATACTTTTCAGGAATGGAGAACCTGCAATTGTACCTGCATCAGAACGTAAGATGCCGTCAGCTGGAACAACCGTCCAAGCAAGCAACGCGGAAACAACCAGTACAGCAACACCTGCTAGTTTTAGACCTTTCTTCTCAATGTCTGTTAAGCCGCCCATTTTGTCGTTCGACAAATCTTCTGAGGCTTCTTCTTCACTGTATTTGCCAAGCTTTGGCTCAACAATTTTTTCAGTAACAAACGCACCAGTGATTGCAATGAAGAACGTCGAAACAAACATGAAGTACCAGTTAACTTCTGGACCAACAGTGTAAGTTGGGTCAATCATTTGCGCTGCTGTTTCAGTAATACCTGACAGTAGCGGGTCAACCGTACCGATAAGTAGGTTTGCTGAATAACCACCAGATACACCAGCGAATGCCGCAGCGAGGCCTGCAAGTGGGTGACGACCTAGAGAATGGAACAGCATTGCTGCCAGTGGAATAAGTACCACATACCCCAGCTCTGATGCCGTATTTGAAATGATACCAGCGAAAACAACAGTCACTGTTACCATGCGTTGAGATGCGCCCATGACCAAGCCACGCATAGCTGCAGATAGCAAACCAGAGTACTCAGCAATAGCAACACCCAACATCGCAACCAAAACCGTGCCTAAAGGTGCAAAGCCAACAAAGTTTTTCACTAAGTTAGTAACGATAAGTTCGAGTCCATCAGCGTTAAGTAAGCTGACGACATGAATCATGCCATCTGCGGCACGACCTTTTGCGCCCTCAGGACGAGGGTCTACAACGGAAACTTCGAAGTATCCTGCAATGCCCGACATCACCAGAATGGCTAAACAGAAAATGGCAAATAGTGTGATCGGGTGAGGTAATAAGTTCCCCAAATATTCGACAGTATCCAAAAAGCGCGTAAACAGCGGCTTCTTAGGCGAGTTTTGTTTAATTGAATCAGATGAACTCATCTGTTCCCTCCTTGTTTTTATTCCTGTGCAAATGTGACAAAAATGTCAAAAAAGCGAGCGAAGGGTACTTGAGTAGAAGGTTAAAGAAAAGCCCTAAATGTTACAAACTGTGACCATTAGAGAGTTTTATAACCAATAATAAACAAAAACGTAGATATTTCATCCATGTAAAACAGTTAAGTCAAAATTATCAATTAAACAAAACCATAAGCCAGAAATATGCAGAACGATTACTTCTGCACTGCTTTAAACCTCGGATTCGCCTTACAAATGACATATAGACGCCCTCTTCGTTTTACGATCTGGCAATCCGGATGACGACTTTTTGCACTTTTTAATGATTTCAATACCTTCATGATTTATTCCTTTTCGCTCTTAAATTGACCAAAACGACGGTTGAAGTTCGCAATACGACCTTCTGTTTGAACCACTCGCTGTTTACCGGTGTAGTACGGATGGGATGCTGACGACACATCTAACGTAAAGTAAGGGTAGGTTTTGCCATCTTTCCATTCGATGGTTCTCTCTGTTTTCAACGTAGAACCAACAACGAAGTATTCATCTACGCTGGTGTCGTGGAACACCACTGGACGATATTCAGGGTGGATTCCTGGTTTCATAATACTTTTCCTCTTAATTAAAATGTTATGTTATAACGTTTTAATTAATAATCATTATCAACAAGAAAAGCAAGAGAAATTTGTGATACTTTTCATCTCAATGAATTCTTAAAGATGTCCACCATGTATTCCATTGAACCCATCGGCGTCATTGAGACACCGTACAAAGAAAAGTTTGCAGTACCGCGCCAGCCTCGCTTAGTACCAACAGCGAAAGCACGCGTAAAACTGTTAGGCGCAGCGAATAGCCCTGAAGCAGTGCGTGGGCTAGAACAGTTCTCTCACGTTTGGCTGTTATTTTTGTTTGATCAAAATCTGGAAGCAGGTTGGAAGCCAACCGTCCGTCCACCACGACTGGGCGGCAATGAACGAATAGGTGTCTTTGCCTCACGCTCGACTTTCCGCCCAAACGGAATCGGAATGTCAGCCGTTGAAGTAAACGGAGTCACTAAGCAAGGCGATCAAATCTATCTTGATTTAGGCAGCGTTGATCTCGTTGATGGGACACCGATTGTAGATATTAAGCCTTATATCCCCTATTCGGATTCTATTTCGGAAGCACAAGGCGGATACGCAGACCAAGAACCAGAAAAGTCACAAGTCACCTTTTCTACTCAAGCATTAGCAACGATAGAAAATCGATCCGATACTGACTATGTAAGATCAGTCATTGAACAAGTTCTGGCCCAAGATCCTCGTCCTGCATACAAGAAAAGCAAGCCGGACGACAAAGAATATGCGGTAAATTTGTTCGACTTGAACGTAAAGTTCACAGCAACAAGCAACTTAATAACGGTTACCGCTATTGAAAGCTTTTGACAAACGCAATTGGCTGATATTATAGACGGCTAATAAATTTCCCTTTCGGGAACTCCTATACTCCAGCTTATTCAAGCTTGAGTATCTAACTTAAATAAACGGATAAATTTAATGCGTACCAGTAATTATCTTCTTTCTACTCTGAAGGAGACTCCAAACGACGCAGAAGTAGTGAGCCACCAGCTCATGCTACGTGCAGGTATGATCCGTAAGCTGGCTTCAGGTCTATACACCTGGCTACCTACTGGTCTACGTGTACTGCGTAAAGTCGAAAACATCGTTCGTCAAGAAATCGACAATGCAGGCGCAGTCGAAACTTTGATGCCCGTTGTTCAGCCGTTTGAACTATGGGAAGAGACAGGCCGCAGCGAAAAGATGGGTCCTGAGCTACTTCGCTTTACTGACCGTCATGTTCGTCCGTTTGTACTTAGCCCAACCGCTGAAGAAGTGATCACTAGCCTTGTTCGCAATGAAGTGAGCTCTTACAAACAGCTTCCGCTAAACCTGTACCAAATCCAAACCAAATTCCGTGACGAACGTCGTCCACGCTTCGGTGTAATGCGTTCACGTGAATTCTCAATGATGGATGCGTACAGCTTTGACATTGATAAAGACGGCCTACAAAAGTCATACGACGCAATGCACGATGCTTACTGCAAAGCATTCGATCGCATGGGTCTGGATTACCGTCCTGTACTAGCAGATAGCGGTGCTATCGGCGGTAGCGGCTCTCAAGAGTTCCACGTACTGGCTGAAAGTGGCGAAGACATCATCGCATTCTCTACCGAGTCAGATTACGCGGCAAACATCGAAAAAGCAGAAGCACTAGCTCCAGCCTCTGAAGCAGCGGCACCAACGCAAGAAATGACGTTGGTAGATACGCCAAACGCAAAAACAATCGCTGAATTGGTTGAACAGTTCGAGCTGCCAATTGAAAAAACAGTGAAAACTTTGTTTGTGAAAGCGTCTGACGAAGTTGATGCACCAATCATCGCGCTTATCATTCGTGGCGATCATGAGCTGAACGAAGTGAAAGCAGAAAACCTTCCTCAGGTTGCAGCTCCACTGGAAATGGCATCTGAAGAAGAAATTCGTGAGCTTATCGGTGCAGGCCCTGGTTCACTAGGCCCTGTTGGCCTTAAACTGCCGTTCATTGTTGACCGCAGCGTTGCGGTAATGAGCGACTTCGGTGCGGGCGCGAACATCGATGGCAAACACTACTTCGGCATTAACTGGGGTCGTGACGCAGAGCTTGGTCAAGTTGAAGACCTACGCAACGTGGTTGAAGGCGATCCAAGCCCATGTGGTAAAGGCATTATCCAGCTTAAGCGTGGTATCGAAGTTGGCCATATCTTCCAACTTGGCAACGCTTACTCCGCAGCGATGAACTGTGGTGTACTTGGTCCTGATGGTAAGAACGTCATCCTAGAAATGGGCTGTTACGGCATCGGTATCACTCGCGTCGTTGCGGCTGCTATTGAGCAAAACCACGACAAATACGGCATCATCTGGCCAGATGCAATCGCACCATTCCAGGTTGCGATCGTTCCAATGAACATGCACAAGTCAGAAGAAGTAAAAGAAGCCGCTGAGAAGTTGTACGCTGAGCTAACGGCAATGGGCATCGAAGTCCTATTTGACGACCGTAAAGAACGCCCAGGCGTAATGTTCTCTGACATGGAGCTTATTGGTGTACCGCATACCATTATTATCGGTGACCGCTCAATGAAAGAAGGCAACTTCGAGTACAAGAACCGTGCTACTGGTGAGAAAACGCCAGTCGCAATGACTGATATTATCGAGCACGTAAAGGCTCAACTAAAGTAAGCGCTCGACGGTTCTCATTTGAAGTAATTTCAAAATAATTAGAAAGGGTTGACTTCGGTCAGCCCTTTTTTATTACTGTGCAACCTTACTACTCCCCTTTAGATCTATTCACTTTGTTAATCTTTGGTTCAGCTTCTTGCTATTAAACTGATTTCATCATCTAAAGGAGGTCAGTTATGGATTTAAAAAGTCTTCTAAACCAAGCACTCAAATCAGACTTACTCAAGCAAGGGGCTGATGCGTTAGGTAAACAAACTAACAACATCAAATCCTCATCAAACTCAAGTAGCCTGAAAACGCTAGGAGCAGGCGCCGTTGGCGGAGGCCTTATCGGTATGCTGATGGGCTCGAAGAAAAGTAAAAAAATGACCAAGAAAATAGGCTCGGGCGCATTAAAAGTCGGTGGCGCTGCTGCGCTTGGAGCATTAGCCTACAAAGTTTATAACGACTGGCAAGCCAAACAGTCCGGTCAAGGTGTTCATGAGACCTTTGACCCCGATGACAGCAAACACAGTGTACTAATTTTAAAAGCAATGATTGGAGCCGCAAAAGCCGATGGCCATGTCGATGAAGAGGAAATGGCCCGCATCGAGCAAGCCCTCACGGATATGGGCGCAGATGAGCACGTACGTCAACTCGTTCAGCAAGAACTAAACAAACCGCTTGATCCTGCTGAAATTGCTAATCAGGCGACCTCTCCCCAACAAGCGTCAGAAATTTATCTCGCGTCTTTGATTGTTGCTGATGAGCAAAACTTCATGGAAAAAGCGTATTTGCAAGAACTGGCAAAACAACTTCAGCTTTCACCAGAAGTCACTCAGCAGTTAGAAGTACAAATGCAGTGATTAAATCTCGCTCAAGCAACTCCTCAACTTGAGCCAAAACAACTCTGCACTTTGAGTTTCAAATCTGCTGTGTGTATATTGAGATAAGTTATCATTTAGTGGAAAGAAAACATGCAAGTATACGGCTGTTGTGAACTGGTTCGTGAGCTTTATGCTCAAATTGGTAGTGGCGATCAAGCTTACATTCCTCAGGCAATTTCATGTGCTGTTAAAGCGCTGA
The DNA here is from genome assembly GCF_000024825.1 of Vibrio antiquarius. Taxonomy (NCBI): domain Bacteria; kingdom Pseudomonadati; phylum Pseudomonadota; class Gammaproteobacteria; order Vibrionales; family Vibrionaceae; genus Vibrio; species Vibrio antiquarius. The sequence continues at coordinate 1,252,255 of NC_013456.1, read as the reverse complement.
ACGATGTTGCGGCGGATGAGTCTCTGCCTAAAGAAGTGCGTGAAAAAGCGGCATTTGCTGCGGCAAACCTACTGATTTCAGATTTTGAGGATAAGTAATGAATCTAGCGAACTTTGAATCCATGGATCCTGTCATGCTCATGAGCATTGTAAATATGAAGCTACGCGACGACTTCGGTGGTGACTTAGATAAACTGGTAGCTTTCTTCGATATCGATCGCACAGCACTAGAAGCAAAACTGGCTTCTGCTGGTTTTGACTTTCTTCCAGAAGCAGGACAATTCCGTTAACCCGCAGCAATCACCGCGGGTAACTGAAACGGGGAATAACCAACATGAAAAAGGGCTTGATGATCACTCATCAAGCCCTTCTCTTTTGTCCAATAGACGTTTCGGTTAGCCGAATGAAGCCCATATGACCGTAGCCACAAGAATTGGACATACAAACTTCACATACGCAGGCCATAACTTACCAAACCAACCTTGCGTAAACTCCGGGCAACCTTGCTCAAGCTCTTTGATTTTTGAGTTGCGATTCCATACCCAACCACCAAATAAGCAGAATAAGAGCGCAGCGGTTGGTTGTAGATACTGAGTAGCAACCGTCGCGACCATACCAAACAGAGCGCCAAAGTTATAAACAATCACCACACTGAACAAGGCGATGAGACCACCTAAAACCCAGCTCGTTGCGCTACGCTTGGTGTTGAAACGCTCACTCACTAACGCCACTGGACACTCTAACATTGAAATTGAAGACGTTAGCGCCGCAATCGTCAGCAATAAAAAGAACACAATAGAGAACAATTGACCAAGCAAACCTAAGCTATCAAACATCAACGGCAATACGGTAAATACCAACGTATCAGAGCTTAATAGAGAGCCATCTTCAGCATAGATTTGAACGCCTTTTTGCATCGCAACAAACATCGCTGGCATCACCACTAACCCTGCAATGAAAGCAACGGCAGTATCTACCATGGTCACGTTCATCGCCATCTTTGGTAGGTTCTCTTTCTTACTCAAGTAAGAGCCATAAATCAGCATTGAACAGCCACCGATCGTAAGCGAGAAGAAGCCCTGCCCCATTGCAGCAAGAATCAACTTGCGGTCCCATACCTTTTCGAAATCCGGTACCAAGTAATGCTTTAGCCCTTCCATCGCACCGTTTTGCGTCATGATGTAAGCAAACAGTAGAGCAAACAAAACAAACAATGCTGGCATCAAACGTGTGGACCACTTCTCAATACCTTGTTTTACGCCACCTTGTACGATGAGAATCGTTAGCACATAAAAAGTAATGGTTCCGAACAAGTTACGTTCAACGCTAAAGCCCTTTAGCCATTGAGTTGCGGCTTCTAACCCCATTAGATCTGTGATTGCACCCAGTAAAAAGCAGATCAACCAACCACCGACAATAGAGTAAAACGCTAAAACAGCGCTTGGTACGCTTAAACCTATCCAGCCCACAATACCGCCGAGCTTTTTACCTACCGGATGATTGGTAAGCGAACGCATACTATCTACCGGGTTGGCTTGACCATGACGACCAATCGCCATTTCAACCACCAGCATAGGAAATGCGACGATAAGAATCATCACCAAATAAACCAACAGGAAAGCACCGCCGCCATTACTGGCAGCTTGGGTTGGAAAGCCCCAAATATTGCCAAGGCCAACTGCGGCACCTGCGGCTGCTAAGATGAATCCGAGACGAGAGCCAAAATGCTCACGAGGCTGAGAAGAGGTTTGCTGTGTCATACTACTCACACAAAATATCATTGAACTAGCTAACTAGTACACTATAGCAATATTCACTATTCAACAAGAGCACTCCGGTTAAATACTCGACAGTTGAAACAATTCACAGTCATTCAGCTTGTAAATTTTAACGTACATCTCACATTCATCATTCTAAGACCTGGCGACTTTTGTCTTTTTCACACGCCTAGAATTTGTGATTCTCCCATCGTGAAGTGAGCCGAAAAATAATGAGCTTTGGTGTAAGGAACGAATAGTTCCTCGTGATACTGTGTCGAAAAGCAGAATATTGTGCTTCGCTTTTTCCCCCTTATGTCTATTTATCAGCTAGTTATTACTCTGTTCTCATTTATATCCATGACTCAAGGAGAGGAAAATGAAGGTCACTCTACTTCACGGAGCGATGGTTGCAGCACTCAGCGTCAGCTACCAAGCTCAAGCCTATAACTGCCAAAGCCTACCCGACTGGGACAGCACTGCGACTTATACATCGGGCACTTTAGTAAAAACGCAAGGAGCCGCTTACGAGGCCGCGTATTGGACGCAAGGCAATGACCCTGTTACCAATTCAGGGGCTTGGGAGGCATGGAAAGCGTTAGGGCAATGTGATGGTGGAAGCAACAACCTAGAGCCAACAGTGTCATTCTCCTCTCCAACAAACAACGCACAAATTCCCGAAGGCAGTGCGATCACCTTGCTAGCCAACGCAACCGACGAAGATGGCCAAATCGCACAAGTTGAGTTTGTTGCAGGCAACCAAACGGTTGCTGTGGTAACTCAAGCACCATTCGAAGCTTCTTGGACCGCTATTGAAGGGATCTCGCAATTGACCGCAATTGCGACCGATAATGAGGGAGCCGTTAGCACCACGACGATTTCTATCCAAATTCAACCACAAGTCGAATTACCACCACCAAGCATTTCATTGACCAGCCCAGTAGGCACAGAAGTGCTTAATGTAGGTGATAACCTAACCGTAGCCGCTCAAGCTGACGATATTGATGGTGTGGTCACACAAGTTGAGTTCTTCGTGAACAATCAATCCGTCGCGATTGATACCAGTGTACCTTACGAATATCAATGGACCGCGAGTGCTGGTACACATTCGTTTAAAGCACAAGCGACTGATGACACAAACCTCACAACCATGAGCCAAGAAGTAACGCTTGTTGTTAGTAATTCAGAAACAGGGACGGGCGGATGTGCAGATGCAGTGCCTTACGCGGCGGGCACGAGTTATCAAGTTGGCGACCTAGTTTCTCACTTCAACCAAAAATATCGTTGTGATGTTGCTGGTTGGTGTTCCTCGGATGCGGCATGGGCTTACGAGCCAGGTGAAGGGTTATACTGGCAAGATGCTTGGAGTGGCCTAGGTGCTTGTTCGACGCCACCGCAAGTTACCATTACGGCACCAACGGATGGACAAGTCGTGCTCGCTGGCAGCAATAACGAAATCACGGCTAACGCAAGCGATGCTGATGGCACAGTCAAGCAAGTTGAGTTTTTTGCGAACAACACCAGCTTAGGGGTCATCACTCAAGCTCCATATTCCGTTACTTGGAACGCCACACTTATTGGCGCTAACCAGCTTAAAGCCGTCGCAACCGATAATGATAACAACACGTCAGAGTCCTTGGTTGGTGTGGAAGTCAGCGATAAAGATTTGGTCGTCTCACTGACTTCACCAAGTAGCGGTCAAACCGTCGGCTTAGGCAAAAACCTCGCATTAAGTGCCGATGCAACGTCTTTAACCTCAGGCATTAAACACGTTGATTTCATGATCAACGGCTCTATTGTTGCAACCGATACCACGGCACCTTACACAGCTAACTGGACACCAACTGCACTTGGTAACTTTACAGTTAGCGCCCAAGCTGTGGATTTGTCAGGAAGCAATGCATTGTCTGACGCGGCAGCAATTACGGTGGTTGAGCAAGCAGAGAAACGTCACAAACTCATCGGTTACTGGCACAATTTTGTAAATGGGGCTGGCTGTCCAATTCGTCTAGCGGATATGGCTGATGCGTGGGATGTGATTGATATTGCCTTTGCCGAAAATGACCGCAACAGTGATGGTACCGTGCACTTTAATCTATATTCAGGCGATATTTACAGCGATTGTCCAGCACTCGATCCAACACAATTCAAGCAGGACATGGCAGCGCTTCAAGCTAAAGGTAAGAAGTTTGTTCTCTCTCTTGGCGGCGCAGAAGGCACGATTACGCTGAATACCGACCAAGATGAAGCCAACTTTGTCTCTAGCCTAACAGGTCTTATCGCTGAGTGGGGCTTTGATGGTCTTGATGTGGATTTAGAGAGTGGATCTAACTTGGTTCATGGCTCGCAAATTCAAGCTCGCCTTGGTCGTGCTTTGCTTCAAATAGAGCAAAACATGGGTGGCGACATGTACCTAACCATGGCACCTGAGCATCCTTATGTTCAAGGCGGCTATGTGGCTTACAGCGGTATTTGGGGAGCTTACATTCCTGTGATTAACGAGACACGCAGCACGCTCGACCTACTTCACGTCCAGCTATATAACAACGGTGGTTTACCAAACCCATATCTGCCAGGCAGTGCACCAGAAGGCTCTGTGGATATGATGGTAGCGCAATCTAAAATGCTTATCGAAGGCTTTGAATTGGCCGACGGCACTCAGTTTGCACCACTACGTGATGATCAAGTCGCAATCGGCTTACCTTCAGGTCCTAGCTCGGCAAATTCAGGTCAGGCTCCGACACAGAATATTATCAGCGCACTAGATTGTTTAACCAAAGGCACTTCATGTGGCACCGTTAAACCAGCGTTCAATTACCCGAATTATGCAGGGGTAATGACGTGGTCTATCAACTGGGATCAGCATGATGGTTTTAATTTCTCAAAACCTGTCGGCGATAAACTCACTCAGATGAACGCGCAGTAAGTTGTTAATGAGCAAACGAATAACATCGTCTTGCTTTCATTACTTGTTCAAGTATGTAAAAACGAAAAGAGAGCACAATTGTGCTCTCTTTCTTTATACCGTTGAGTTCTACTTTTTGAAGGGTAATTAAATCGTAAATACTCGGTAATCTTTTAGCTCAGGGATTTTCTTCAACAGATCGTCTTCTTGCCCTGCCATGTCATCCAGCGAATCGCACAAGTCTTCTGCTTGTTGTTCTACCTCTTTCGAATGCTCAGCTAAACGCTCTTCTACTTTCGCGCTGAGCTCAGCCATACTCTCTGATAATGCAGTGAGGTTTATCCCTCCCTCTTCCTTCATTTTTTTCGATAAAGCATCCAACGAACTGGCTAAAAACTCTTTATTGAAGATCTCTTGTGCTTTTGCAAAGTCTTCAGTCCACCCTTGTGTCATGGACTCAAAACTTTCCGCTGGTAGAATGAAATCGCCATCTTTGTAGTAACGTGATTCAACATCAGCGAAAAAGTCCTGTACTGCGACTTTGACGTTATCAAACGCGCCAGGTGCGTCTAGGCTTTCCGCAACATCATCGATGATGTCATTTGCAAGCGCTAAACCATCACTCGCCAACTGCTTTGCTTGTGGAATATACGCGTTCATTTTTTCGCGATAGTCTTCAATTGCCGCTTTTTGGTCGGCATTGAGTTCAATTAGCTCACCTTTGATGAATAGGTTGTTATCCTCATCCACGACAGCTTTATCACCTGTCGTTTGGCGAATTTCCAAGCTTTGCCCATCCATACGGACTTCATTATTGATGTCCACACGACACTGCGCTGCATAACCAGTAGCACTGACCATCAGCAATGAGAGTGTAAAAAGCTTTTTCATGTCATTCTCTTTTATTTAACATTACTCGTGTTAAACATAACACTGAGTGATACATGAGATGTCAGCAAACCGTCACGACTTCGTAACAAGTTGTTTTTTCTCCTATTTTCACATCAATCTCATCGCCTTCTTCTTTCCCGAATAACGCTCGACCAAGAGGAGATTTTGCTGTTAAGACAAAGACTTCCTGAGCCTGATATTTAACAGTCAGACCACCAGAACAAGGGCCTACAAAGAAGTGTTTTTCAAGCAAATTCTCATCTGCGAGAACGACGTAAGCACCTACACCAACAGGTGCTCCTTTAAAGTCGCGAGTCACTAGAGCGCGATATTGACGCAGCTCGTCTTCACTCTCTTGGATTCGCATAGCTTGTCCATGAGCAAGATACGCGGCTTCAAGTGCTAACGTATCGTACTTATGCTCGGGAACAGTTTCTTCATCTGTCGCGGCATCAATGGCTAGCTGAGCCGATGCATGGGCCACTTGAAGTTTTTCTTCCAGATGTTGGATGATAATTTGGACTAAGTCAGCTTTGTTCATACTTTTAGGACGCGCGTTTGGCACTCAGGGTGTGTTAATGTACCTAAGTTTACCATCAAAGAAAGGTTTCCCTATTATGCAAAGTGACTCGCTGCATCAAACACTTCAATCCGTATTTGGTTTTGACTCATTACGCCAAGGTCAACAACCCGTTATTGAAGCGGTTATGAATGGTTACTCTGCTGCGGCCATCTTTCCTACAGGTTCGGGTAAGTCTCTCTGTTACCAATTGCCAGCAACCGTATTGCCCAATCTTACGTTGGTGATCTCGCCGTTGTTGGCGCTAATGAAAGATCAGCTGAACTTTTTGCAAAGTAAAGGGATCCCGGCCGCTTCTATCGATAGCAGTCAAAGCAGAGAAGAGTCACAACGCGTCATGGCAGGGGTAAAAAATGGACAGATCAAAATATTGATGATTTCTGTTGAGCGCCTAAAAAACGAGCGTTTTCGTGAGTTCATTCGCCAAGTACCGATCTCTTTGATGGTGGTTGATGAAGCGCACTGTATTTCCGAATGGGGACATAACTTCCGCCCTGATTATCTCAAGCTACCGCAATATCAACGTGAACTGAACATTCCACAATCTTTGCTTCTCACTGCAACAGCAACGCCCGCAGTTATTGAAGACATGAAACAAAAGTTCGATATTGCCAGTGAACATATTACCGTTACAGGCTTCTACCGCCCCAATCTGGATATCTCGGTGATCCCATGCGAGGAAGCAACGAAACAAGAAGTGCTAAGTGAGCTCATCGCCTCTTCTCCTAAGCTTCCGACTATCGTATACGTGACACAACAGCAGACAGCAGAGCAAGTAGCAAAATCACTAATCCATATTGGCATTAATGCTCACGCGTACCATGCAGGTATGAAAAGCGACATCCGTGAACAAATCCAACAGCAGTTTATGGATAGCCAAATTGACTGTATTGTTGCCACGATTGCATTTGGTATGGGGGTCGATAAATCTGATATCCGCCGCGTCATTCACTTCGACTTACCCAAATCGATCGAGAACTACGCACAAGAGATTGGACGTGCAGGCAGGGACGGGCAACGTTCTGAGTGCATTCTGCTGGGCAATACGTCCGGCTTAACGGTGTTGGAAAACTTTGTCTATGGTGACACACCTGAACTAACCTCGATTAACTATGTAGTCGAGCAAGCGAAAGAACATGCTCCACAATGGGAGGTAGTGCCACTGCGTTTATCGCGTGAAAGTAATATCCGCCAATTGCCACTCAAAACCTTGTTGGTTTATTTGGAGCTACATAAACTCATTGAAGCAAAATACAGTTACTTTGCGGAATATCGCTTTAAGTTTTTGCACGATCAGCAATTTATTGTGAATCAATTTCAAGGCGAGCGACGTCAATTCGTGGAGGCTATTTTCTCCTGCTCGCAAAAAGCCAAAGTGTGGTGCCAAGTTGACCTAGAAGCGTTATGGATGAACTATCAATCGGAACGCAGCCGAGTTGTCGCAGCCCTCGACTATTTTCACCAGAATGGTTGGATAGAGCTAGAGAGCAAACAACTGACCGACGTATACTCTGTTTTGCCAACCACACAGAGTTCTGATGTTTTAATCCAACAACTGTATGAACTGTTCCAATCCAAAGAAAGCAAAGATATCGAAAGAATTCACACTATGCTGCGCTTGTTCCAGTCAGAGCACTGTTTGAGCTCACAATTGGCGAACTACTTTGCGGATCACAATGCACCAGAGCAATGTGGTCACTGCTCCGTGTGTCGTGGTCAAGTCGCTTCGTTCCCAACACCACAAGGTGAGGATATTGAGCCACCTCAAGTAGCAATGTGGGTGCAGGAATTTATTCAGCTCTCCCCTTCAGCTATCAGCAATGATGCTGTCGCCCGCTTCTTGTGCGGAATTAGTACCCCTTTAATTAGCCAGCTAAAAGCTTCAAAACTGGCGGGTTATGGTGCGATGGCCAACACAAGCTTTGAACAAGTATTAGCTCAGGTAGAAGCAGTAAGAGCCTAGAAAAAGCTCAACTGGCGCGCTTGGTTCTCGGGCTTGAGCATCACGTTCAAGCCTAAAAGGCGTATTTCCCGTCCGTTTTGGCGCTTAAGAATATCTCTTAGCAAGATCTTGAAGTCCTCAAGCTCTAATTGCGGATGGATATGCTCAATTGTTGTCAGTTGAAAGTCGGCAAATTTAACTTTAATACCTTGTTTAATAATCGATTTATCTGGGCTTGCACGCTCTAAGCGTTTCTCGAGTTCAGGATAAAGTTTATCCTCGATCACTTGCCAACATTCATCATAGCTCGAGATATTCTGGCTGAATGTCCGTTCCACACCGACGGATTTTCTCTCGCGCTCAACAACGACTTCTCGATTATCAATTCCATGGCTACGCTGCCATAAAGAGGCCCCCTGACGACCAAACTGTCTCAGCAATTCACGATAGTCGCTGTTTTTAATATCCTCACATCGATAAAAGCCCGCTTGATGCAATTTCTCAAGACTCACCTTCCCTACTCCAGGAATGTTTTCCAGCGGAAGTGTATCGATAACTTCCTGAACCTTATCTGGCGGGATAACAAACTGACCGTTGGGTTTATTCATATCAGAGGCGACTTTGGCAAGAAACTTAATCGGTGCAATGCCCGCCGATGCCGTCAGCCCAAGCTCATTCCAAATGTCGCGTCGAATAGACTCTGCGATCAACGTTGCGGAGCCACGACAAGCTGTAGAGTCCGTGACATCGAGGTATGCTTCATCTAATGATAGAGGTTCAATGATAGGCGTATAACGCTCAAAAATAGCACGAATCTGCTGAGAGACTTGTTTGTACACGTGCATTCGACCGGGAACGACTAGTAAATGGGGGCAGAGTTGCAATGCTCGCGCCGTTGACATTGCACTACGAACGCCATATTTGCGCGCCTCATAATTACAGGTGCTAATCACGCCACGCTGTTTTTCATGACCGCCAACGGCGAGTGCAATGCCACGGTAACTAGGATTATCTCTCATCTCAACGGCAGCATAAAAACAATCCATATCGACGTGAATGATTTTTCTAATTAGGTCTGACATAGCCATCAAATACTGTTCAAAAAAACAGTATAAATTAAATCTGCCTTGATAGAAATGAGAGTTTGTAAACGTGCTTTAATCTCGTAACATCACATCAAGCTGATCGACCAACTCTGCCCAGTCTGCGTCTTCTTCAATGGCTTGTTTGAGAAATGTGGCCTGCGAACTTGTCCAAAAGCTGGCTTCATGCAAAGGGGCTGAAGCTCTTTTGTGTCGATGTTCGTTAATAAAGTCCTTTATCTCTTGAGGAGAGCTGCCGAGGCCTAATTGTTGAAACAATTCAGCCATACCGTGTTGATGCATTTCCATATTTCCTCCTAAGTTAACGCGCTTTAGTTTGAGTATATAACCAAATAACAGTTAAGTACGGTGATTAAAGGGAAATGACGTGGCTGTGAAGTCTGCACCGACTTAAGCCTCCGGTCATCCTAGATTAAACGTAGCAAGCAAAGTATAAACTCTCAGAGAAGTAGAGCGAGAAATATAAAAAAACCCAGCTTTAGCTGGGTTATTTTGTATTACTCTTTGGACGATCGATACTTAAGCAATTCGATCTTTTTCCCATGCAGCCAATTTCTCAGCTCGCGCCGCTTCACGTGCTTCACGTTTCTTACGCGCGTCACATGGTTCTGGACAGTTACATACTTTCTCAATACCTACTGCACCAAGACCGCCACAGCTACCCTTCACTACTTTCTTCTGGAAGATGTAGCCAACAGCCATCGCTGCGATTACCGCAACAAAAACTGCAAACGTAATTAGAAATGTACTCATAAGAACATGCTCACTTCTGTTGTTATTTCTTCATGAACGGCTTGTATGCTTCCGAAGCCAGCTCTTTAAAACCATTTTCCGTCTTCACAATCATGAAAACAGGAATATTATTTTCGTTCGCAATTGCCATGCCTTTGTCTTCACCTAGCACCATAAGGCCAGTTGCAAGACCATCAGCAGTCATCGACGATTTATCTAGTACCGTTACAGACACCACTTTATGATGAATAGGTTTGCCTGTTCTTGGATTAATAATATGAGAGTATCTCACACCATTACTCTCAAAGTAATTACGATAGTCACCACTTGTTGCAATTGCCATATCCCCTGGCTCAATAATTTCTTGAATTGAACGCTCATCAATAGTCGGCTTTTCAATCGCAATGCGCCACGGCACGCCTTCACGATTCACGCCTTTGAGACGCATTTCGCCGCCCACTTCTACCATGAAGTTATGAACCCCTTCAGATTGAAGGTAGTCAGCAACCACGTCAACCCCCCAACCTTTAGCAATAGTTGATAAATCGACATACAAGTTAGGAATATCTTTGGACAATTTATTGCCATCAATAGATAGATGATGAATGCCAGTATTGGCTTTGCGTGCCGCTAGCTCTTCATCTGTAGGAACGACATCAGGGCGAGCTTCTGGGCCAAAGCCCCACAGGTTAACTAAAGGACCGACTGTCACATCCAATGCGCCTAAAGTAAGACCGTTGAGACGAATCGCTTCTTTGACTACGGTTGCTGTTTGTGTCGATACAGTAAATGGCTCACTCGTTTGATGCTGGTTAAAGCGACTTAATTCTGAATCATCACGGTAAGTCGACATTTGGTCATTAACCTCTTCCAGTAAGCGATCAATTTCCATCTGCATCGCTTTTGGCGTAGGAATACCATCTTGCTCGATATATTTGATGTTATAAGAAGTCCCCATGGTAGGGCCACTTAGATGAATTTGATCTGCTGGCTGCTCACAGCCAGCCAAAATCAATAGAGAAGCGAATGCAACAAGCCACGTTTTCACTTGTTAACTCCCAATGTTGTTGAATTGATATGGGGAATGGGACCGATTACTTAAATCCAATTACCTATATCAACTGTTGAATATTATTTTTACTTCTACAAAAAATAATGGCTAGCTCTTAGAGAGCTAGCCATAGATTCAATCACTTGGAGGGATTAACCACCGAAGTCATCTAGTAGGATGTTTTCATCCTCTACACCTAGATCTTTTAGCATGCCGATAACAGCAGCGTTCATCATAGGTGGACCACACATGTAGTATTCACAGTCTTCTGGCGCTTCGTGATCACGTAGATAGTTCTCGTAAAGAACGTTGTGAATAAAGCCAGTGTAACCATCCCAGTTATCTTCTGGAAGTGGATCAGACAGTGCACAGTGCCATACGAAGTTGTCATTCTCAGCTTGTAGCATATCGAAGTCTTCTACGTAGAACATTTCACGCTTAGAACGTGCGCCGTACCAGAAAGACATCTTACGCTTAGAGTGTAGACGCTTAAGTTGGTCGAAGATGTGTGAGCGCATCGGAGCCATACCAGCACCACCACCAACGAATACCATTTCTGCATCTGTATCTTTCGCAAAGAACTCACCAAATGGACCAGAAATAGTACACTTGTCGCCTTCTTTTAGAGACCAGATGTACGAAGACATGATACCTGGTGGTACGTCTGGGTTGTTCGGCGGCGGAGTCGCGATACGAACGTTAAGCATGATGATACCGTGCTCTTCTGGGTAGTTAGCCATTGAGTATGCACGGATTGTCTCTTCGTTAACTTTAGACTCGTAACGGAAAAGGTTGAACTTCTCCCAGTCTTCACGGTATTCCTCAGGAATATCGTAGTCTGCGTATTTCACGTGGTGAGCAGGTGCTTCAATCTGGATGTAACCACCAGCACGGAAAGGTACTGATTCGCCATCTGGAATTTGTAGCTTAAGCTCTTTGATGAATGTCGCTTTGTTATCGTTAGAGATAACGGTACATTCCCACTTCTTAACGCCAAAGATTTCTTCAGGAAGCTCGATGTCCATGTCAGTTTTCATTGCAACCTGACACGCTAGACGCTCACCTTCACGAGCTTCACCTTTAGTAATATGGTCAAGCTCGGTTGGTAGGATGTCGCCACCACCTGATTTAACTTTTACGCGACACTGACCACATGAGCCACCGCCACCACAAGCAGAAGATACGAATACGCCAGCACCGGCTAGAGCACTCAGTAGCTTACCACCTGGTTGTGTAACGATCGCCAGAGAAGGGTCATCGTTCACAGAAATTGTAATGTCACCTGTTGGTACAAGCTTAGACTTAGCGAAAAGAATCACTAGTACTAGTGCAAGTACGATCAGAGTAAACATCACTACACCAAGAATAATGTCCATTGACTATTCCTTAATTGTTGCGGTTTACCCGACTTACAGTTGAACACCAGAGAAAGACATAAAGCCTAACGCCATAAGACCTACAGTGATAAATGTGATACCAAGACCACGTAGACCTGGAGGTACGTCAGAGTACTTCATCTTCTCACGGATACCTGCAAGAGCAACGATTGCTAGCATCCAGCCCACACCAGAGCCGAAACCGTAAACGATAGATTCAGCAAAGTTGTAGTCACGTTGTACCATGAAAGATACACCACCGAAGATTGCACAGTTTACTGTGATCAGCGGTAGGAAGATGCCTAGCGCGTTGTACAAAGGTGGGAAGAAACGGTCTAGAACCATCTCTAGAATCTGTACAAGTGCTGCAATTACACCGATAAAGGTGATGAAGTTTAGGAAGCTAAGGTCCACGCCCTCAACTAACGCGTTCTCTCTCAGAACTAGGTTGTATACTAGGTTGTTCACAGGAACAGCGATAGTCAGTACTACCACAACTGCAACACCTAGGCCGAAAGAGGTCTTAACCTTCTTAGATACGGCAAGGAAAGTACACATACCTAGGAAGAAAGACAGAGCCATGTTTTCGATGAAAATCGATTTAACTAACAGACTAATGTAATGTTCCATGACGTCCTTACTCCTTCGCTTCTACTTGTTCTGGTTTCAGAATACGGATTACCCAGATAAGGAAGCCGATTAGGAAGAATGCTGATGGTGCTAGTAGCATTAGGCCGTTAGGCTGGTACCAACCACCGTTGCTCACTAGAGGTAGAACTTCTAGGCCAAATAGTTTGCCTGAGCCAAATAGCTCACGGAAGAAACCTACAGTGATAAGAACGAAACCGTAACCTAGACCGTTACCAATACCGTCAATAAGAGATGGTACTGGCGCAGACTTCATTGCGAATGCTTCAGCACGACCCATTACGATACAGTTAGTGATAATCAGACCAACGAATACAGATAGCTGTTTAGAGATATCGTATAGGTAAGCTTTTAGCACCTGGTCTACCACGATTACTAGCGATGCGATAATTGCCATCTGAACGATGATACGCACACTGTTAGGAATGTGGTTACGGATCAATGAAACAGAGAAGTTAGACAACGCAGTTACAAATGTTACCGCTAGCGTCATTACAAAAGCTGTTTCTAGTTTAGTTGTTACTGCAAGAGCAGAACATACACCAAGAACTTGTAGCGCGATTGGGTTGTTATCCAATACTGGCGCTAGAATGCTCTTTTTAACGTTTTGTGCACTAGACATTAGTTAAGTTCTCCGTCACGAACTTTTGCTAGGAAAGGACCAAAGCCCTTGTCACCTAACCAGAAGTCAAATGTGTGTTGAACACCATTACTAGTGAGCGTTGCTCCTGATAGACCATCAACACCGTGCTCAGAACCTTGCGGTGCGCCGCCTTTCACGACCTTAATCGCTGGCTGATGATCTTCATTGTACAATTTCTTGCCAATGAATTGATCGCGCCATGAAGGGTTCTCTACTTCACCACCAAGTCCAGGAGTTTCACCTTGCTCGTAGTAAGTAATAGCAGACACAGTGTTACCATCAGTTTCAACGGCTACAAAGGCATACATCATCGACCATAGTCCTTTACCGTGCATAGGCAAGATAACTTTTTGGACTTCATCTTGGTCTTTTACTAAGTACACCACTGCTGTATTCGCACGACGACGGATATCAGCGACATCTTCTTCTGGTGTCAATGCGATTGAACGTTCTGCATCTTTTGATGCTTCACGCTGATCGTACGTAGATGCATTACCCTCAGTAAAGTTACCTGTTTCAAGGTCTACCAGACGAGGTTCGATGTACTCAGCAAATAGCTCTGGTACTTTCTTACCGTTCGCGTCAATGCCTGCAACTTCAACGATCTTTGATTGCTTATCTAGGACAGCGTTAGCTTTTTGCTTATCACGCAGACCTACTGCTGCTGTTGATACGATGATTGAACAAACAAGGCTCAACCCGATAACAACACCCAGCGTCTTTTTAATGCTGTCGTTATTACTTGCCATAGCGTGCTAGTCTCCGCTTGATGTTCTTCTCAATCACTACATGGTCGAACAGAGGTGCGAATAGGTTCGCGAATAGAATCGCCAGCATCATACCTTCTGGGTACGCCGGGTTAACTACGCGGATCATCACACACATTGCACCAATCAGGATGCCGTACCACCATTTACCTTTGTTAGTAAATGACGCTGATACTGGGTCCGTTGCCATGAAGAACATACCGAATGCAAAACCACCTAGAACTAGGTGCCAGTGCCATGGCATGTTGAACATTGGGTTAGTGTCAGAACCGATCACGTTAAACAGAGTCGATACTGCAATCATACCGATCATTACGCCCGCAATGATGCGCCATGAAGCGATTCGCATGTAAACGATCATCGCTGCACCGATCATTAGAGCTAGAGTCGATACTTCACCAATAGAGCCAGGGATGTTACCGATGAAAGCGTCCATCCAAGTGATAGGAGAACCAGTTACTGTGTTAACTAGAGCACCGTTACCACCTTGAGCCCATTGGCTAAGAGCAGTTGCACCAGAGAAGCCGTCAGCTGCAGTCCATACTACGTCACCCGAGATTTGCGCTGGGTAAGCGAAGAATAGGAATGCACGACCTGCAAGTGCAGGGTTAAGGAAGTTACGACCTGTACCACCGAAGATCTCCTTCGCAACAACAACACCAAATGTGATACCTAGTGCCGCTTGCCATAGAGGTAGCGTTGGTGGAACGATAAGTGCGAACAAGATAGAAGTAACAAAGAAGCCTTCGTTTACTTCGTGCTTACGCACCATACAGAAAAGCACTTCCCAGAAACCACCAACAAGGAATACTGTTGCGTAGATAGGTAGGAAGTAGGTCGCACCTAGTAGCATCTTGCTGCCAACCCCTGCATCAGCGGCAATCGTTCCGCCCAGCATTTCAGTTAGCCAGTAGTGCCAGTTACCAGAGATAACTGTCGCTAGTTGATCACCAGCGTACATGTGGTTAAGCGCTGCAATAGCTTGGCCACCTGCGTTGTACATACCCCAGAACATTGCTGGGAATACCGCAAACCAAACCATGATCATGATACGTTTTAGGTCAACGCTATCACGAACGTGCGAGCTTTTATTTGTTACGATACCTGGAGTGTAAAAAACTGTTGCTACAGCTTCGTACAGGGCAAACCATTTTTCGTGTTTACCACCAGGCTCAAAATGATGCTCGATGTCTTCAAGAAACTTTTTAAGAGCCATGAAAATTACCCTTCCTTCTCGATAGTATCTAGGCATTCACGAAGTAACGTACCGTACTCGTACTTACCTGGACATACAAAGGTACACAATGCTAGATCTTCTTCATCCAGTTCAAGCGCACCCAGTGCTTGAGCACTGTCTGTATCACCTGCACATAGATCACGAAGCAGCAGAGTAGGCTCCATATCTAGAGGCATTACGCGTTCGTAGTTGCCAATTGGAACCATTGAACGATCACTACCATTGGTCGTCGTTGTCATATTGAACAACTGACCTTTGAATACGTGACCAAGGAAAGAGCGAGTTACCGAGAACTTATTCTTACCAGGCATTGCCCAGCCAAATAGTTCTTTCTCACGGCCTTCACGTAATACAGAAACCTGTTGATGGTAACGGCCAAGGTATGCGTGTGGACCAGTTGCATGTGTACCTGTCAGTACAGAACCAGAAATCACACGAACTTCGCCAGGCATCAGCTCGTTATCTGTTAGGTCATCTAAGCTTGCACCGATTACGGTACGAACTAGACGAGGGTTATTCACAACTGGACCAGCTAGAGACACAACACGATCTGTGTATAGCTCACCAGTTAGGAACAGCTTACCGAACGCGATAACGTCTTGGTAGTTGATGCTCCATGCCACATTTTCTGCATTCACTGGGTATAGGAAATGCATGTGGGTGCCAGCAAGACCTGCTGGGTGAGGGCCATCGAAGACGTGTTCTTCTACGTTAGACTGTGAAGAGCGTGGCAAACTAGTGCCAGATTTACATACGTAAACCTTGCCTTCTGTCAGGGCTGAAAGAATGTCTAGACCAGCAATGAATGCTTCTTGTTGCTCATTAATGATCAACTCAGGCTTAGCTGCTAATGGATTAGTATCCATTGCAGTTACGAAAATAGCCTTAGTAGAAGACTCGATTGCAGGAACCTTGCTAAACGGACGAGTACGTAAAGCGGTCCATAGGCCAGAGTCAACCAACTGAGTCTTGATCACTTCACGATCTAGACCTGAAAGTTGAGCGGCTTCGAACTTATCAAATGTCACCTGCTCTTCACCTGCCACTTCAATCACTACAGATTGAAGGACACGTTTAGCGCCACGGTTAACTTCGATCACTTTACCGGCTGCTGGTGCAGTAAATTTCACGCCAGGGTTCTTTTTATCTTCAAAAAGAACTTGCGCTTTTTTCACTTCATCACCAACGCGGACATGCATGGTAGGACGCATGCCAACGTACTCTTCGCCAAGCAAGGCGACTTTTTTGATGGTCTTACCATCATTAATCACCTGGGATGGAGTTCCTGCGATAGGAAGATCCAAGCCCTTCTTTATTGTAATCATACGCACTTGCACTACTTTTATCGGGAAAAAGATTCTTTTGATTGCGTAACTTTTAGACACGACATCAGTGTCCGGTTTTGATGTTGTTTTAAACATCAAAATCGCAACATCCTATTAAAAATCTCGTCACAAGGAATACGCGAGATTTATCAGGTGCCGTAGTCTAGCATTTTTTAGGAACTTGATGCCATGACCAATCATTAGAATAGAGGGGTTATTTCGGTAGAATCAGGTCTAAAAGGTCAAAGAATAGTCATAACTTTGACCGATCGCACAAATGCCATATTCCATACATATCTTATGGAAAAGTCATATTCATCGCCTGAAATATCCTGCAATTTCCATTCATTTGTTGAAACACTGTTAACACATTTTTTAACCAGAATTTGTGCCACATCAATGCCCCTAAAGAATGTAAAACGAAAAAAGATGGCCTTAGCCACCTTTTCTCTGCACCTTTATATTTTGCGTCTTTAGTGACCGCCCCCCATACACATAGGGCTATCAGGAGCGCCATCTTGTTCACGCTTCCACTCTTCATCAGTGTATGTATGGATAGCTAGTGCATGAATGTGGTTATCCAGCTCATCTGCCAAAATTTGATGAACTTGGCGATGGCGTCCAATCAAACGCTGTCCCGCGAACGAATCACTCACAACAATCACTTTGAAGTGACTCTCCGAGCCTGGTGGCACATTATGCATGTAGCTCTCATTAATCACTTTGAGATAGCTTGGTTGCAGCTCACTGTGTAGTTTCTTCTCTATGATTTCTTGGATCATATTCGTTCCTCATTGATGCGAATTCCATAAGTATATACCTAAGTAAAGCAGACGTGTATCACTCAAACATCACTCTCATTATTGATGCATTTTACGTTCAACTGATTTCAAAGCGCTTGACGCCATGAACATGCCTAGAGAGCGACCACCACTGAACACGTAAAATTTGACAGCTTTTTGTATCTCGACACGTCATCATTTGCGACAATAACACTTAATTTCTAAATCAACTTACATTTAGCTATGAAAACCGAACTGAATCTTCACGAGCGAAGCTTAACACTTCATCGTTTCCCAAAACGCAGCAATGAAACTCTACAAGCGTGGGATGCCGGTGATGAGTATCTTATTAATCATGTTGAAGAACTTGCTTTGCCAGACAATCAAAACATCCTCGTGATTAATGACAGCTTTGGTGCCCTCTCCTGCTGGTTTTCAGAAAAGCACCATGTAACGCTAATGAGTGATTCATTCATTTCTCATAAGGGTGTGCTGCAGAACCTTGAGCAAAACCAGTGCAATAAGGTAGCATTTGCAACCACGATGGACCCCGTACCTTCCAATACTGATCTCGTATTGCTGCAACTGCCAAAAAGTAACCGTCACCTCGTTTGGATACTCAGTCAGTTAAGAAAAGCACTGCCTGCATCCTGCCCCGTCATTGCAGTTAATAAAGCGAAAGACATTCATACTTCAACGCTAAAACTGTTTGAAAAATATTTGGGTGAGACAAAAACATCTCTGGCCTGGAAAAAGCACCGATTGGTATTTGCTCAAGCAACGGTTGAACCAACAATTGAAGTGAGCCCTTTCACTACTTGGCGCGTTGATGGCGAAGATATCGAACTCAAGAACATGCCAAATGTCTATTCAGGAGAAAGCTTAGATTTAGGTGCGCGTTTTATGCTGCAGCACCTACCTCAAGACCCATTGGTAGATAATGTTATCGATCTCGGTTGCGGTAATGGTGTTTTGTCTGTGAAGTTTGGTCAGCTGAATCCGAATGCTCGATTAACATGTGTTGATGAAAGCTTTATGGCGCTTGAGTCCGCGAAGCAGAACCTGCTAGATAACCTTGGTGAAGATAGAGACATACAGTGTGTTGCAAACAATTGTTTGGACGGTTTTAAACACAACAGCTGCTCTATGATTATGTGTAACCCACCCTTTCACCAACAGCAGGCAATCACCGATCATATTGCTTGGCAAATGTTCTGTGATGCAAAGCAAGTATTGAGTGAAGGTGGTAAGTTACTGGTGATTGGAAATCGTCATCTTGGTTACGACGCAAAACTAAAACGGCTGTTTGGCGATAAGAATGTGAAACTTATCGCTTCCAACAATAAGTTTGTGATTTTACAGGCCACAAAAAATCCTGCTAAATTAAGCGCAAAATAAGCTTTAGCAAAATAGTTAAAAGGAATAATAAAATGAGAAAATTGGTACTTGCGGCTTCGGTTGCGTTGCTTGCTGCGTGTTCAGCGCCTCAACAGCCTCAGCTGAATTTGATGCCAGAAAGCACACTGAGCACCAATCCAATTGTTCAAGGCAAGACTTACAGCTTGACCAGCAAAGATGTACGTGCAGCGCAGTACGTGGCGTTGGTGGATAACGGCCGTTCGAACATTCTTCCTCTTCATGCTAAACAGAATTTACGTATTGCGTTAGAAGAAGCATTAGAGAAGCAGTTTTCATCTCAAGGCTTCCATGCCGATCTAAACAGCAACAATGCAATTGAATTAAACGTTCAAGAAGCATTAGTTAACGTAAAACATTCGGTGATGGAAAATGAGATGGATGCGAAAGTCGTGCTTGAAATCACCGCAGAAACACCAGAAGGCAAACTGGTCAAAACTTACACAGGCACTGCGAAGCGTTCTGGCACATTGAGTGCGTCTGATGCCGACATTGAGCAAACACTGAATGATGTAGTGACATTAACACTTAAAGAAATTGCCAATGATCCAGAGCTTCGTCAATACATGCAGGAGCGTTTCTAATGTTACGCAAGGCAATTCTTTCTCTCGCGCTACTCAGCTGCAGCGTTTGGGCTGGACCAAAAGTGGCGTTTGAAACAACGTTAGGTTCATTTACTGTCGAACTGAATGAAGAGAAAGCGCCGATTACGGTAGCGAACTTCCTGAAATATGTAGAAGACGGTAGCTATGAAGGCACTATTTTTCACCGCGTTATTCCAGGCTTTATGGCGCAAGGTGGTGGCTTTAACCAAGATATGCAAATGGTGAAGACTTACGCTCCAATCAAAAACGAGGGTAATAACGGTTTAAATAACGACCGTGCGACGATTGCAATGGCACGCACCAACGCGCCTGACTCTGCTACTCGTCAGTTTTTTATCAATTTAGTCGACAATGATTTTCTAAACTACGGCGCTCGTCCACCGGGTTATGCGGTATTTGGCGAGGTCACGGAAGGATTCGACATTATCCAAAAAATGGCAAAACAGCCAACTACGACGACTCGCGGTATGCGTGATGTTCCCGAGACTCAAATCGTCATCACTAAAGCAACACTACTTAAATAGCCAAAACGATAAGCCCTTTGAATAATCGAAGGGCTTTCTCTTTCAACGGCTTCATTTTATTGGATTGATTTATGTCTTCATTACCTTCCATCACTTGGTTGGAAACGGTAAAAAGTTACCTCGATAAACGACTCATGTGGGTTTTCATGTTGGGCTGCTCTAGCGGCTTTCCGTGGGTACTTATCGGTTCAAATATGTCTGGCTGGCTAAAAGACGCTGGTTTGACCCTATCCGCAATAGGCTACTTTGGTAGTGTCTTTGCGGTTTATGCAATTAACTTTCTCTGGGCGCCACTCGTAGACCGGGTGAAGCTACCGGTGCTCTATCGACTACTTGGACAAAGGCGTAGCTGGATTTTCTTCTGTCAAAGTATTGTACTCGTCGCGACGGTATTTATTGCGGGCGTGAATCCAGCAGAGAACTTGGTGTTTGCGTCTCTACTCGCCTTGTGTATTGCAACCGCATCAGCCACACAAGACATCGCGATAGATGCTTTTCGTATTGATACTTTCCCAAAATCAGAAGAATCTAAGCTGCCACAAGCTTCTGCAATGGCAGTTATTGGCTGGTGGACAGGTTATTCATTACCAGGTTATTTAGCGTTTGTTAATGCTGATAGTGTCGGTTGGAATGGCGTGTATTACGGGATGGCGGTGATAGTCGGCATTCTAATGGTCTTTACGATTTTAGTCGGAGAGCCTAAGACTCAACGCGAACAACTTCAGTCTGCCGCTGAACAACGCCACAAAGAAGTGGTTGGTTCAAAAGTCGTGGCTTGGTTTACTGTGACTGTTGTAGAACCTTTCCTTGACTTCTTTAATCGCAATGGCGTCCGTGTCGCGATTACTCTTTTACTGTTCGTTTTCCTATTCAAAATTGGCGAAGCGTTTTTGGGCAGGATGTCGATCGCGTTCTATAAAGATATTGGTTTTAGTAACGAACAAATTGGTTATTACTCCAAACTGATCGGATGGGGAGCCACTATCTTCTTTACCTTTGTCGGAAGCATGTTCAACGTCAGGTTTGGTATTGTACGTGGATTAATGATCGGCGGTATTGCTATGTCTGCCAGCAACTTGATGTTTGCTTGGATTGCATCGGTAGGCCCAAATGAGCACCTGTATTTAGCAACCATTATTGTCGATAACTTTACAACTGCTTTCTCAACCGTCGCTTTTGTTTCATTTTTGACGATTCTAACCGGACAAGCATTCTCGGCAACTCAGTATGCGTTGCTTGCCTCTTTGGGGAACTTCGGACGAACGACTCTTGCTTCTTTCAGTGGAGAACTGGTTGACTACCTCAATGACTGGAGCACGTTCTTTGTGCTTACCGCTGTTATGGTCGTGCCAAGCTTGATTATGTTGTACTCGCTACGACATTACTTTGATGCTTTATTAGAAAAAGCACGTCACAAGCACTAAGAAGCGCATCAAAAAACCACCGAATTCGGTGGTTTTTGTTTTGCGAGATATGAGATAAGAGGTCTATGGGTATAGCCCTTTGCCAAACATATTAAATATACGTGCCACACCTTGAGTAAAGATCATCGGCTCGGTCAATACGGTTAAACACAAGCAATCTTCTCCGACTTTAGTGTAAGGGCTGTGCTTCACTGACGCGTCTCGAATCATCAAATCGCCCTCTTCATATTGGCCATCCTCATCACTAAACCCACCATGTAGGATCAATGTAGATTCTAAGCCTTTGTGCGTATGTTGAGGGATTTGCACATCTTCTCCGATGTACATTAAGCTAACACGAGCATCTTCCCCTAGATCAATCTGAGCACTGAAAACCTTGCCTCCGTAACTTCTCCATGACCCTACGAGGTCAGAGAAACGCGCTAAGGTTTTGGGAAGCTCAAAGCTCTTTCCTGCAACATTCACTGCGGCAGGATCTCGGATAACGATGTTATCTGTCGCTGGCTCCGCATTGATAATATCATTGAACATATCGTCGAATTCAGGGACATATTCAGAGGGGATGTCGCTCACGATATTCGCTTGGCTGGCTTCGACTTGGTTCACATAAGCTCGGCACTTGGTGCATGTTTCTAAATGGGTTGCGACCACAAGACCAGAAACTGCATCAATGCTTCCCGAAGCGTATGCTTCTAACAAGCTGTTATCTGGGTGTTTGTTCATAGTTGCTCCGTATGCATTGAATGCCTTAGCTTTTCTACTGCAAGCCTCAGCCTGGATTTTACGGTACCGAGGGGTATATCAAATAATTCAGCGACCTGTTGATGAGGTAGCTCTTCAAGATACACCGCTTGTAAAACGTCTCTCTGATTTTTCGGTAAAATATCTAAAAATTTAACCACCTGTTCTTTCAACATGTCTTGCTCTGGTGAATAGTGATCAACAAGATCTGGTGGATAATATTCTGACGGCCAAATGTCATCAGAATGAATGTGTAACTCCTTACCTTTCTGCTTTCTCAACAGATCAAAGCATAGGTTTCGGATTATGGTGTATATCCAAGTCGATAACGCGCTCTTTTCCCCATCATAGAGGTGCGCTTTCTGCCAAACTGTCGCCATGGTCTCTTGCACCATCTCCATAGCAACTTGCTCATTACCAACATGTTTGTAAGCGAATTGCTTCAGCTTGGGTGCGTAAAAACGGAATACAAAAGCGAACGCGTCTTTATCTCGAGCTTTCACTTTGTCCATGTAATCGTTCCAATCACTGCGCCCCAGTTTTTTTGGGCTATCACTCATCATAATCGGCCTTAATTTTAGGGAGGAGTCATCTCCTCCCATTCGTCCTAATCGGTAACGTCATCAACCAACAAGTTGAAGCCACCGTTGTTCCCATCATCAATGGCAACCACTTGATACACAACACCATTCATCACATTGACTGGTGCTGAATCAATAGCAACCGTACTTGGATCGCCTGCCACTGTCACGGTTACATAATAGGTACCTTCAGCGACATATAATCCCTGAACGCTATCTTTGTACGCAAAATTAGCAATAGTTGGATCACTTCCATCTATTCCAGCACTTGTAGTGAGATAAATATCCACCATTTCCGCTACGGGATTCGCCGCCGCATGTGTCACATTCAGCGTCGCGCTAGTTGCCACTGCACGTCTCATGTCTTCAACAACTAGAGGTTCGATATCAATCGCTGGGCTAACAACACCGACTGCGTAAACACTGTAATCCATTCCGCCCGCAACCATTAATCCGTCAACATCGATAATAGGATTGGTTGTTGTGCCATCCACGTAAACGTCAATATCGTAAGCGCCAGCATCGAGATCCAAATAACCACGAATCTCTTTGAACGCTAAGTCGGCAAGAGGACCGAAGGCCGCCCCGTTAACGTTGACATCGACGATCGGCGCTCCATCGACAAGATGTCCGACTCTGACTTCAGCTTGGCTGCCCATATCCTCGATTATAGAAGATCCTGAACCATCCAATACCAACAGCTTAACCGGTGACGTGCTATTTGAATCTCCGGTACTGATAGCGGCAATCGTCAAGTTTGAATTAGCAGCAAGAGATATTGTGCCCGAGTCAAAAGCAACGCTATCCCCAACAGCAAGTCGAACTTGGTACTCACCAGCGGGGATGTTCAATACGTCTGTAGATGCTTTATATGCAAGATTCATAAGCGGTGTCGCGCTAGCAAGATCAGCCCCTGGCTCAGTGACGTAGAGATCAACGGCAGGAACGCCAGACGCTGCATGAACAACTTGAACATCTAAACTATTGGCATCAGCCATTGAATCGGCGCTGCGAGTCACAACTAAAGGTTCTACTGGGTTTGGTGAACCATTGGCATCACCAACAACGAACACGTTGTAATTGAGGTCTGAATCAAGGTCTAGTTCTGTTTTAGGTATTACGGTCGCGGTTTCATCGCCTGGAAGTTGAACATCAACTTGAATGGAGTTCATGCCCTCACGTAACTTCATGTAACCAGAACCCATACCATAATCAACACCTGTCAATGATGATTTATCGTTTATCCACACATTTGCAAGCGGCGCATCAGAAGACGCATGTACTGCTTGCAAATTGGAATACTCGATGGTGTCGCTGTCGGAGCCACACGCCGCCAGTCCTAATGCCGCCACCATAGTTAGCGCAGCTCTGCTAAATCCTTTCATATCCTTGCCTCTTTGTTAGTCGGGGCTTCTATGGCTTCTGTCAGAAATTGCAACGCAGGAATGCAGTTCTCTGCGCCAACGAGCTGTTCGAACAGATTGCAGTCTAAAGGAAGTAATTCAAGCCAGCGCTGGGTCACCCAAGCTGAGTCATCGTAAAAACGATGCTGGTAGAGGTTTCCAAGTTGAGGAAACTCTTCATAAACATGGGATAACTGCTGGCTTAAATAGAAGAAATCTGGTGAGTTGTCTGGATGTTGCCAATTGTCTAACCATTCGACCTCTGCATGGCGTAAGCCGTCCGCATCTGCACGAACTCGTTTGACAACAAAGCGTTTCTCACCAGCGACTGTAATACCAAGAAGACCATCACTGAGTGTTTCAAAATCAACGATCCTGACCAAAGTTCCGATAGATGAAACATTTCCCACGTCTTTAGGGTCACCTTCACTACCTACTAGGCAAACTCCAAAACCCACATTTTGTAGGCTGCATTCCTTTACCATTCGCTTATATCGTGGCTCAAAAATGCGCAGATTCATTTTACCTTCAGGGAGTACAACTGAAGTGAGTGGGAATAACATGACTTCTTTCATTCAAACGTCCTCTTTGATTCACCGATACATACGAATCCCTTATCACTCCGATCACTAACGATTTATGTTGGTTAATCGACTGGCTTAAAAAGTCATAAAATCGCTTACGCAAACGATCCAAATCACATATTTATTGCAATTAAATGCAACAAACAAAAAGTTCCGTAAATAAAGATAATTTCGTGACGCAACTCACCAAAAACGTTCAATTTTGCACCCTTTATCACTTTCATTTGGGATTTTTATCGCTATTATTCCCGCCAATTGGAAAGCGCAGCACAGATTGCGTGTTCTGAATCATTACAAACATAGAGAGTCCCCTTATGCGTAAATCACTTTTAGCTCTTAGCCTTCTAGCGGCTACTTCAGCTCCAGTTATGGCGGCAGATTACTCTGACGGCGATATCCACAAAAACGATTACAAGTGGATGCAATTTAACCTAATGGGTGCATTCAACGAGAAAGGTTATGCTGAATCTTCTCATGATTACCTAGAGATGGAATTTGGCGGTCGCTCTGGTATTTTCGATCTATACGGCTACGTTGACGTATTCAACCTAGCTTCTGATCCAGGCAGCGACAAAGCTGGTGGCGAGAAAATCTTCATGAAATTTGCTCCACGTATGTCTCTAGATGCAGTAACTGGTAAAGACCTATCTTTCGGTCCAGTTCAAGAGCTATACGTTGCAACTCTAATCGAGTGGGGTGGTAACTCTGATGTTAACTCTCAAAAAATCGGTCTAGGTTCTGACGTAATGGTACCTTGGTTCGGCAAAGTTGGCCTAAACCTTTACGGTACATACGATGGCAACAAAAAAGACTGGAACGGTTTCCAAGTTTCTACTAACTGGTTCAAACCATTCTACTTCTTCGAGAACGGCTCATTCATTTCTTACCAAGGTTACATTGATTACCAATTCGGTATGGATGACGACAAAGGCAATAAGTTCAACACTACAGCATCTAACGGCGGTGCTATGTTCAACGGCATCTACTGGCACTCTGACCGCTTTGCTGTTGGCTACGGTCTGAAGCTATACAAAGACGTATACGGCTTTAAAGATGGCGAAGCTCTACCATGGGGTCATAAGCCAGAGTCTTCTGGTGTAGGTCACTATGTAGCTGTAACTTACAAGTTCTAATTGAACCACTAAGTTTCATCAAAAATGGCGCCTTTCGGCGCCATATTTATTTGCTTTCCTTTTTTCCCTCATTATCCTTGCAGCAAACCTTTTTAATGAGAGCGTTTGGTGAATATCCTTATCCTCGGTCCAGGTGCGGTGGGCTCACTCTGGGCAACAAAATTTCAGCTTGCCGGGCACAATGTTTCATTGTGGGGAAGAAGTTCAGAGAGCCAACAATCACTTCAGTTGGATGACACACCCGCAATCGTATTCAGTAATCAAGATATTTCCTCCGTAAATCAAGCGGATCTCATTTTGATCACGGTAAAAGCTTGGCAAGTGGAAGACGCCATTCAGCCTTTACTGCCTCATATCAACGCAGACACGATTATCATGCTGATGCACAATGGTATGGGTACCGCCTCTGGCGTGGAGACGGTTGTGCCAAACAATCCGATAGTGCTCGCCACAACGACGCACGGCGCATACAAACCAGATAACCAACACGTACTGCATACCGGTCACGGAACAACGCAAGTGGGTGGTTATAATGACAAGGGAATGCAGTGCGCTTTTCTGCAAGATGTTATGCATCATGCCCTTCCAGAGGCCATTTGGAATCCACACATCCAATCTGCGTTATGGACTAAGTTAGCAATTAACTGCGCGATTAACCCACTGACTGCGATTCACCAGTGTAAGAATGGTGAGCTTGCGCAGCCCGAGTTTAAGATACAACTCGAAAGCATCACTCAAGAATTGGTTGAAGTAATGAGTAAAGAAGGTATTGCTATAGAGTTTCGCTCTCTTTTCGATACGGTAATGCAAGTGGTGAACGCCACAGCTGAGAACTATTCTTCAATGAGACAAGACGTATTCCATCAGCGTCGAACGGAAATTGATTTTATAACCGGATACTTGTTAAAGGCAGCCGAGAAACATCGCATCAATACGCCTGAGAATTTAAAACTTTACCAACGCATCAAACAAATAGAACAAAGCTGGACAGAACAATGAGTAAGAAAATCTTAGTGCCAATCGCTCCGGGCACCGAAGAAATGGAAGCCGTCACCGTTATCGACATGATGGTTCGCGCGGGTTATGACGTTACGGTAGCGAGTGCTGCTTTTGATGGCTCATTGACGATGAAAGCTTCTCGCGGAGTCACATTAACAGCCGATTGTAAGCTGGTCGATATCGCTGATGATGAGTTTGACGCCATAGCGCTTTCTGGTGGTGTTGGTGGTGCAGAAATTTTCCGTGATAGCACGGTGATGATAGAAATCCTTAAGCAGCACATCTACGAGGGAAAGTTGGTCGCTGCTATCTGCGCAGCACCGGCGTTGGTATTGCAACACCATGATCTTTTCCCACAATCACTGATGACCTGTCACCCGAGCTTTCAGTCACATATCCCGGAAGAGAAGTGGCGCAGCAAACGCGTGACCTTTGATATCAACCACAACCTGATCACCAGTCAAGGTCCGGGCACTGCTTTAGAGTTCGCAATGGAAGTAATCATTCAACTCTCAGGTAAAAAACACGCATGGTCAGTTGCTGAACCAATGATCCCTCTGCCTACTCTGCATTACCATAAGCTTGGTGAAGAATAATGTTTGACGTAAATTCTGTACGTGAGCAATTTCCCGCTCTAAATCAATCCGTCAACGATACGCCCTTAGTGTATCTAGATAGCGCAGCCACAACGCAAAAACCGCAATGTGTGATTGATGTCATCAGTCATTACTACAGTGCGCAAAATGCCAATGTTCACCGTGGCAGTCATAGTTTAACGGCTAATGCCACCAGCCAATTTGAAGCGGCACGAGAACGAGTGGCAAACTTTATTGGTGCAAACAGCTCTAAAGAGATCATTTGGACACGGGGCGCAACCGAAGCACTGAACTTAATTGCTCAGACTTACGCCCGCAGCACGTTACAACCGGGTGATGAGATCTTGATTAGCGAGATGGAGCACCACGCTAACATCGTGCCTTGGCAAATCGTGGCAGAGCAAACGGGCGCCAAAGTCATAAAAGTTCCAATGACATCAGATTGCCAGTTCGACATCAGTGCATTTAAGGCGCTTCTGTCTGACCGCTGTAAAATTGTTGCTTGTGCGCAAATCACCAACGTCACGGGCACACGACAACCTATCGAAAAAATCACTGAACTAGCGCACAGCGTTGGCGCGGTTGTTGTGATTGATGGCGCTCAAGGCATCGTCCATGAGCAGCTTGATTTATCGGTATCAGATATCGATTTTTACGTTTTCTCAGGTCACAAGCTTTATGCGCCAACAGGTATTGGCGTCCTATACGGCAAACTAGAGTTATTAGAAGCTATGCCACCATGGCACGGCGGCGGTAAAATGGTTGAGCGCGTTTCTTTCGAGAAAACGACCTTTTCAGCACTTCCTGGCAAATTTGAAGCGGGCACACCAAACGTAGCGGGCGCGATTGCTTTAGCGAAAGCCATTGAGTGGTACCAAGGCTTTGACTATCACGAAGTCGAGGATCATCTCCATGTGCTTCAGGATAAGGCCTACCGAGCACTAAACGCGTTGGATGACATCCATATTCTAGGCTATCAACCGAATGCCTCTGTACTGACGTTCGTAATGGACGGCGTTCATCACCAAGACATGGCGACGCTGCTCGATCAACAAGGCATTGCGGTACGAGCAGGACACCATTGCGCTCACCCATTGATGGATGCGCTAAACGTCAAAGGAACGGTACGCGTTTCTTTTGGTATTTATAACACGGCAGAAGATGTGGATAGGCTCATCGCCGCCGTAGAGAAAGCCGTCGACATGTTATAACGCCCACCTTTCGACTTGGAGTAACCAACAAGGTTACTCCATCTGCCTATCCAGAGTCGCCACGCAATTTCTGCCATTTCTTTTCGCAGCATAAAGCGCTTTATCTGCATGCGCATACAAGCGTTTGGTGGTTTCATTTCTGCCTATTTTGACCACGCCTACGCTCACCGTGACCGGAATTTCAATCTTTTCAAATTCAAACTGGCAATTTTGAATATGGGAACGTACTTCCTCTCCCACTTCTTTCGCCGCCGATAGAGAGGTTTCTGGCAGGATAATCGCAAACTCCTCCCCTCCGACTCTTGCAAAAATCTCGTCTTTAACCAACAAGTGTGAAACCAAATCGGCTAATGTTTCTAAGACATAATCTCCCGCATCATGGCCACGTTTATCATTGATAACTTTAAAAAAATCCAAATCAAACAATAATAGAGCAGATTGGTAGTCAGGAGTTTGGGATTTAATGACTTCTTCTGTGAGCTTTTCGAAAAAAACACGTCGATTGTAGATGTTTGTGAGAGCGTCAATTTGGCTTTGGTGGCGAAGAAGGGTTTCGACTCGGTGGCGGTTGGAAATGTTGCGGGTAAGAATGAGAACAACGCGGCGACCTTGATAGTTTATAGTGAGCGGACAGATTTTCCCTTCGTAATAGAGGTCGCCTTTTGGCCCACTGTTCGCATCTATTCCCTGAATGCTGTCGGCGCACATCTTGTACTCGATCGTCACAATACTGTCTTGATTGAGTGACCGATTGATCTGTTCGATAAACCAGTCGGCTTGCTCTTTCTCAAGTACGCTGTGCAGCGTCTTACCTATCAAATTGCTTCCATCGTGATAGGCTTTTTTGTCTGTTCCTCCAAAAACATCAATATAGATACCATCTTCACTCAAAATAAAAGTGGGGTCAGGCATTCCGGATAACACGTCTTGCGCATGTTCCAAGGTGAATTGCATACAGGGAGGTTCCTAGCGTTTGTATCTAAGTAACCCAATCGCTTCCAAATGTGTTTCAACATTGGGGAATAGAAGCGAATGGGGCATATGTCTATTATCTAATATAGACAAATTTTAAATACAATTGAGTCTATAAAAACCAAGTGGGCAATATAATGAATCTGGATCAATAGAAAGGTCAATTAAAGCCAAAATAGTCGACTATTTGCATATTTTTTATTCACACGCAAAAAACGTCTCAACTCAGATACAAAAAACGCCAAACAGCTAGCTATTCGGCGTTTTTTAAAAATTGGGGAAATGGCTCATTACACGACAGTGTGCTTAATCTGCTCAACAATAGCTTTCAGGCCATTACCACGTGATGGGCTTAAATGCGCGATGAGTCCCAGTTGCTCAAAATAAGCATCAATGTCAAACGCTCGAATTTGATCGGCCGTTTTACCGTCATAAGCCGCCATCACCAACGCAATTAATCCGCGCACAATGCGCGCATCGGAATCTGCACAAAAATGCCAAACGCCATCTTGCTCTTGGCTCACTAGCCACACCAAGCTTTCACAGCCCGAAACGGTAACTTGTTCTGATTTCAGCTCTTCTGGCATTTGTGGCAGCTTTTTACCCCACTGAATAACCTGACGGTAACGATCTTCCCAGCCTTTAAATTGCTGCATAGTCGCTACAATGTCTTCGCTGGTGATATCTGTACCAAATGGAGAAACGGGAAAATCTGTCATGATGCGCTCTTCTTCTAGTTTACTTCTTATATTTTGAAATCAACTTCTCAACGATTCGCGATACCGCGACAAAGCCAAACGTTGCAGTTACGACAGTCGCCGCACCAAAACCGCTAGCGCAATCCATACGTTTTGGGCCTTCCGCTGTCGACTTCACACCACACACTGAACCGTCTGCTTGAGGGTACTTCAGTTGCTCGGTTGAAAACACGCAATCAATACCAAACTTACGAGCCGGGTTCTTAGGGAAGTTATGATGACGACGCAGGGTGTCTTTGATTTTCTTCGCTAGAGGATCTTGGATCGTTTTCGTTAAATCAGCGACCATGATCTGCGTTGGGTCAACCTGACCACCAGCGCCCCCCGTAGTGATCACTTTGATCTTGTTGCTGCGGCAATACGCCAACAAAGACGCCTTCGCTTTTACGCTGTCAATGGCATCCAACACGTAATCAAACTCTTTGCTTAAGTACTCATGTTGATTGTCTGGCGTGATGAAATCATCAATCAGATTGACTTTACACTCTGGGTTGATCAATTTGACACGCTCGGCCATCACTTCAATCTTGCTTTGGCCAACGGTGCCCGTCATCGCATGAATTTGGCGGTTAATGTTCGTGACACAAACATCGTCCATATCAATCAGAGTTAGCTCACCGATCCCCGTACGAGCCAGCGCTTCCACCGCCCATGAACCTACGCCACCAATACCAATCACACAAACGTGTGCAGCGCGAAGAATGTCCACTTCGCTGTTGCCATAAAGACGACGAGTGCCGCCAAAGCGTTGATTATAGCTGTCAGATGCTGGGGTATCGAGTTCACGCATATTGAAGTCCAGATGATCGATAGAAAAACAAAGAGTGCGATTTATACGCACTCTTTGATGAAATGTCTAGATAAGAGAGTGTTCCTCTCTCTTGGACGACTATTGTAGCTTTTCTGGCGGTAAAGCCCAAGGCGCTTGAGTTGGTGAGTTTTCTAACCCAAGCTTCCACACTCGACCAAAATGCTTGTAGTGCCCTGCTTCCGTTCCTGCTCTCGCACCAATGCCATGATACAGATCCAAATGGTTCTGTTTTACCGCACCACCAGTGTCTAAAACGATCAGCATTCGCAGTTGATGCGCACCGCTCCACGTACCATCGGCATTCAACAGCGGCACTTCCGCCAAGATTGGTGTGCCCATTGGTAAGATAGAACGATCGCCTGCGACGGCAGCCATTGGCAACAAAGGAATACCAGCCGACCCCGTTACTGGCGCTTCCGCTTTTGGCGCAAAGAAAACGTAAGAAGGGTTTTGCTCCAACAACTCGCGTACTGTTGCATCGTCGTTGTCCATCACCCACTCTTTGATTGCTTTGAGGGACATTTTTTCACGCGGGACTTCACCACGCTCAATCAAAATGCGGCCAATGCTGACGTAAGCTTTATTGTTTTTACCCGCGTACGCAAAGTACTCCAACGTATCATCATCTTCAAAATGCACGTAGCCACTGCCTTGCACTTCCATCATAAATGGGTCGATACGATTAGGCGCGTAACCTAGCACCAAACCTTGTCCATCTAGTGCTCCATTGTAGATCTCCGCGCGAGTCGGACAATCTGATGAGCAGTTTGGTTTGCCATAAACTGGGTACTTAAAAATGTCGTTTGGTGTATGACGCAGTTCCATCACGGGAGAAAAGTATCCGGTAAACAACACATTACCTTTTTTATCACCACCTCCCAATTGCGCGGCTTGAATGCCAAACGCACTCAACGCACTGGTATCTCCGCTCTGTTGCGCCCACTCACTTAATCGTTGATATAGCGGTTGGTACATCTTCGCCATGGATGGTGACTTTATCACCACTTGCTCAGCTTGCTTGTTAAATTCAGTAAAATCGCGTGGTTTGTTAGACTCAACCACATCCACTTGATTGAGGATCTGAGGAAACTCACCATCAAGATATTGCTGAGCACGATCATTTTGTTGAGCACAGCCAAAGAGTAGGCTCAAAGAGATAATAGGAAGGAGTTTTTTTAACACGTGTCTTTTCCGTAAAAGAGAATAGCAAAAGGATGGCAAACAAATGCATACGACGCAATTGAAAAGCAACGACAAAATGTTTCAACGCTAAGCCAATCCGTTTACTCGTTGTGAATTCATTCAGTTAATGCAACATGATAACAGCGGAAGAATTACGGAATTGTCCGGATTATGTTTGAAAGTAAGATTTACCTATTGAGAGATGAAATTGTGATCATCCATGTGACTCACAGACGCAAGAGATCTCTGCTTAAAAGACAATGATAAAACGACTATCTTACCGCAATCCTTGCACGCCCCTCTAAACGGAATACAGGTAGATAATGTGCATTGGCATCCAGCTTCATTTCTGCATGCTGCTTACCCACAAAATTGAAGTGCCGCTCATTTGAACCCACTCGATACGAAAACGAATCCCCATCGAATTCAAAACTGGTAGCCACTGTAGAACCATTTACAGTAACACCGTGCTCACTCAACACAAATTCTTCACGAGCATAAGGCGCAACATCTTGCTCAACCCAGCGGCCATAAATAGTCGATTTAGGAATAGGCGGATTAATGGTTCGAGTAATCAAATCACTATACAGCATGCACACGACAACGGTTCCAACTATCGCTATAAGCATAAGAGAACGCTCTAGCCACTTACGAAGCATTGATTTAGATGACGTTTTTGACAGATTTGAAGCAGTGATCGCAGCATTCTTATTAACAGCAGAAGACATGAGGTTCACGTATTGAGAAAAGACGCGCTCATTGTAACTCTCCCCCTCAACGGGACCAAGAACCTACCTCAATATGTTTGTGCTTTATTCCAAAATTTCACCTTGCCACCAAGTGAATAAAAAGGCATTATTTTGACATAATTAAACAAAGGAATGGCTGTAGTGAAAATTCGTAGTACTGCTCTCGTAAAAGGATTCCGTCAATCAACACCTTATGTCAATGCTCACCGCGGAAAAACCATGGTGATCATGCTGGGCGGAGAAGCCGTCGCACACAAAAATTTTGGCAATATTATTAATGATATCGCACTCATGCACAGCCTCGGAATTAAAGTCGTGGTGGTGTATGGTGCACGTCCTCAAATTAATCAGCTGCTAGAAAAACAAGACCTCACTACGCCTTACCACAAAAATATCCGCATTACGGATGAATCGGCTTTATCTGTTGTTATGCAAGCTGCCGGACAACTTCAACTTGCGATTACTGCGCGCCTATCAATGAGCCTCAACAACACTCCGATGGCAGGCACCCAGCTCAATGTCGTTAGCGGAAACTACATCATTGCTCAGCCACTTGGCGTTGATGATGGTGTGGACTATTGCCATAGTGGACGCATTCGCCGCATTGACACCGACGCGATTAATCGCACGCTCGACCAAGGCTCTATTGTGCTACTTGGCCCCATTGCGAGCTCTGTGACTGGCGAGTGTTTTAACTTACTTTCTGAAGAAGTTGCGACACAACTGGCGATCAAATTAGGCGCAGACAAACTGATTGGTTTCTGTTCAGAACAAGGTGTCATTGATGACAACGGTAATGCTGTCGCCGAGTTGCTGCCAATTGAGGCGGAGCATGTTATCAAAACGCTCTCTGAAAATACGTCTCCTGACCTAGATTACAACACTGGGACACTGCGCTTTCTTAAAGGCTCTATTGCCGCTTGCCGTGCCGGAGTACCTCGTAGCCACTTGATCAGTTATAAAGTAGATGGCGCCTTAATTCAGGAGTTGTTCTCTTTCGACGGCATCGGAACCCAAGTTGTTATGGCGAGCGCTGAACAAGTGAGGCAAGCCAATATTGACGATATTGGCGGTATCTTAGACCTCATTCGTCCTTTAGAAGAACAAGGTGTACTCGTTAGGCGCTCTCGAGAGCAGCTTGAGCAAGAGATTGGAAAATTTACCATCATCGAGAAAGACGGCTTGATTATTGGCTGCGCAGCTCTTTATCCGTATCCAGAAGAGCGCAAAGCTGAGATGGCTTGCGTAGCGATTCACCCTGACTATCGTGATGGAAACCGAGGTTTGTTACTGCTCAACTACATGAAACATCGTTCTAAATCCGAAACCATTGATCAAATCTTTGTCCTCACGACACACAGTCTGCATTGGTTCAGAGAACAAGGTTTTTACGAAGTCAGTGTCGACTATTTACCTGGAGCCAAACAAGGGTTATATAACTTCCAGCGTAAGTCAAAAATCTTAGCGCTAGATTTGTAGCTTAACCTTAAATCAGGAAGAGAAATTTAAGGTTCCGCTATACCAACACCTCAAGGTGCGGGATTCAGCTCATTGACGCTCAATCCCACACATCAAGTTTGTTTTGGAGTAAAGCCTCACATAAATCCTGCTTCGAGCTAGTGAGTCATCATGTAAACACCAACTTAGAAATGCGCAAACCATTGCTTAATTTTCGTTCCAATTTTATCTTTTAAATATACATTTGGTTGGCTATACTCTGCTCGCTAGTGATTGGTTTTTAACCAATACGAATGGATCTAGGTGATGTAATGTAGCCTTCACCCTAAAATACTGGGCAATTGAAAAACTAGTTAGCTCTGTATTGCACACCAAGGACAGTTGTTAATCTGACTTTAAATAAGCCGAGACGAGCACTGTTATGAGAACAATCATTTGTAATTCGCTTCAAAGCTTCTGGGATATGGCTGACAATCAGTTTTTAGAAGGCCTAGACGTCCACTGTGTTTTCCCCGTAAATGACGCTATCCGAGATTTTATTCTTGCTTATCAACAGCAATACAAAATACGCAGCGTGTCTTTTACCAACGCGTTTGCAAAACATGCATAAAGGAAGACCGAGCCATAAGCTCGGTCTTCTTGTTTTAGTTAGTAAGCCGCTGTACTAATCCACTCGCACGAGTGGTTTTCACTTTAATACCTCGCTTCAGAACATTGAGTTCGGCGTAAAGAGCTAAACGCTTTTTCGCGCGGGTAATGCCTGTGTAAATCAACTCACGAGTTAATATCGGGCTAAAGTCTGGTGGCAAAATCATCAGGGTGTAATCAAATTCACTGCCTTGCGATTTATGGATGGTCATGGCGTAAGCCGTTTCATGTTCAGGCACTCGGCTTGGCAAGACCGATTTCACACTGCCGTCAGGTAACTCGAAAAAGACTTTCAAACGCGGTTCTTCTTCACTGTCATCTCGCATACAAATACCAATATCACCGTTATACAAACCTAAACCGTGATCATTACGCGTAACCATGACGGGTCTGCCGTGATACCAAATTTCATCCTGAACCTGAATTAACTTGCGCGCCGCGAGCGCTTTCTCGATGCGTTGGTTTAGCCCAGCCACACCGAAGTCACCTTCACGGATCGCGCACAGCAGTCGGCATTGGTTGAAGGTATCTAACACCGCTTTGGCTTTGTGCGTTAGCGACTCTGGCTCTCCGGTTTTAGGATCAGTTTCCTGTTGTCCAATTCGTTTGAGGTAACGACCGTATTCCTGCACCAACGTCTGCATCATTTGGTTGTAATGCTGACTACTTAGCGCGAAATGTTCGATGTCAGAAAAGTCACGCGCCCAGACGTTATCTACGCTCGCAGCAGAACCGGAATTAACCGCTTTTGCCAACTGACCAATGCCTGAGCGAGCGTCAAATCGGTAGCTCTTTTGCAGCATACATAAACTATCAGCAATGCTAGATGCACTGTTACCCGTATGGGCTAAAGTATCGAACCCCGTCAGTTTTGCGATGGCTGACGCCTGCTCTTTGCCATAACCCAATGCATGGAACGAACAGATATCACCCAACACTGCCCCTGCTTCAACTGAGGCAAGTTGGTCTTTATCACCTAACAAAATCAGCCGCGCATGTTTCGGTAAGGCATCGACCACTTTGTACATCATCGGTAAATCGACCATCGACGCTTCGTCGATAACTAAAATATCCAAATGCAGTGGATTTTGCTTGTTGTGACGAAATTCTGCGCTATTAGGAATCGCGCCAAGTAATCGATGCAAGGTGCTCGATTCAGTCGGAATTTTGGCTTTTAGCTCCGGAGAAACTGGCAGTTCTTGCACTGCTTTACCAATGGACTCGGTTAATCGCGCCGCCGCTTTCCCCGTCGGGGCCACCAGCTTGATGGTTAGATTTTTCTCGTGCGTCGCCTGTTCAATCAAAGCAGCAAGCAATTTGGTTACTGTCGTCGTTTTACCCGTACCAGGACCACCAGAAATCACAGCAAATCGACGAGTTAACGCAACCGCCGCCGCGACTTTTTGCCAGTTCACACAAGCTGAGAGTGGTACGAGTTCATCCAGTGTTTGCAAATCCTGAACCTTGCGCGCATTGCTAAGCACGGAATCAATGGCGTGCCAATCCAACGATTCGCTTGCGACCACATCAAGGTGGTCACACACCAATTGCTGACGCAACACTTGATTGCTGCTTCCCGCTTCTACTGCTTTGCCTAACGCGTTAAATAGAAAATGGTATTGGCGCGCAAACAGATGGTTGAGCAACTCGGATAATCGCACAAACTCTTGTGGTTGCAAGTTAACTGCGGCGCCCAACTGATTGAGCTTTTCCGCCAGTGTCACTTCATAATGCCAATAGCGGTGCAGATACAGACGCTCACCATCGAACATTAAAGGCAAGGCTTCTCCTTGCGCGCCGACCACGCTGGAATTTTGTAATACTTCAATCCAGTCTATGCCTTGCAACTGTGTGTTGAGCGCCAATGCCGACTCACCAAACAGCCCTAGCTTAC
Source organism: Vibrio antiquarius (assembly GCF_000024825.1). Classification (NCBI taxonomy): domain Bacteria; kingdom Pseudomonadati; phylum Pseudomonadota; class Gammaproteobacteria; order Vibrionales; family Vibrionaceae; genus Vibrio; species Vibrio antiquarius. The sequence goes on along the minus strand of NC_013456.1, from coordinate 1,214,828 downwards.
TGGCTAAATCCGTAGATTGCCCTTGTGCATCGAACAGAGACAGACAGATATGTCCTTTGCCAAGCTCACTACTGACAACACCCGCGATAAACGCCAATGCTTGGTTGTCAGGCTGTTCATCATTAGTTTGAGAATCAATAAAGCAGGCGAATTGGTAGTCGAGCTGACGAAGCGCGCCTTTGTGCGCCAAGCGTTCCAACACTACCAATAGGCTATCTTGGTCAGAATGAAGATTGTGATTTGTCGTCATTAAAGTAGCTCCATCTGCCCGGCTTGAGTTGAGCGCGTTTCAAGTACTTGACCATCAATCAAACGATCCATCTCTTGTAAGAACTCTAAGGTTGGTTTCGCGGCAAAAATGCCGTGGTCACTCTGCCCATCCATGCCGCGCAAGAACAAGTAATACACGCCACCGAAGTGCTGCTCATATTGATAATTCGCCAATCGGCTGCGTAGGAAACGATGCAGTGCTAACGCATAAATCTGATACTGCAAATCGTAGCGGTGATCCGCCATGGCCGATTTCAGAGCCTCACCATGGTAGCTCGTTACATCGTCGCCAAGATGATTCGATTTCCAGTCAAGCACGTAGTATTTACCTTGATGTTCAAACACCAAGTCGATAAAACCTTTGAGCATGCCTTGCACGGTTTGGAAACCTAAATCCCCCGCTTTCGCCGACAACGGATCGTGACGTTGAATGACTCGGTTTAACGCCGGTGCAGACAACACTTCAATCGGCAACAAAAATTCCATCTCCACCAAACGTTGCGACGGTGCTTTTTGATTCAGCAGCAAAGACTTACCATCCAACGGCGTTGCGAGTACGGTATCAATCAATTGTTGTAAAATGGGCAACCACTCTTCATCGAGCTGTTCGCTTTCCATCAAACCAAGGATGATTTGTGTATTCTCTTCCGTCGTGGCTGGCTGAGTAAACTCAATTTCCTCAAACAGGCTGTGCAGGAACGTACCCGGACGCGCACCACGTGGAAAGGTAAAAATCGAACGCTCTGGCTCCAGTAAATCCGCTTCGTCTTGTTCTTCAGATGAGTCGATATCAAAACCCGTAATCTCAATCGTGGCATCATGCTCGGCGTGATGAGAGCCTTGCTTGACCAAGCCAGAATAACTGGTGATGCGCCAGTTTCTGTCGATAGGGTTTTGCAGTTCTTTCGCGCTAAGATCGTGTATTTCTTCTTGTGGCGCTACGTACTTCTCTTCGAGTTGCTGCGGCGGATCGGCCACAACGACACAATCAAGCTCGTCTTGTTGCTGTGTTAAACCTTGGTGCAAATCGTTAATGCCACCTTCTTGACCATTCTGAATCAAATAGCCAATCGCACTGCGGTGTACGCCAGTTGGCTCTTTGGTCGAACGACCATTGCGCAAAGGCGAGGCTCCAATAAAACACGCATACACAGCACGCGTTAGTGCCACGTATATCAAGCGTAAGTCTTCCGCCAAACGCTCTTTATCCGCTTGCTTCATGGACGCATCGTTGCCAGTGATATCCAGTACCGTGCGGTCATTGGCTGCATCGTAATATTTGGCTTCACTGGCTTCTCGATAGCTGAACACAAACGGCAGAAATACGAGGTCATACTCCAAGCCTTTTGATTTGTGAATAGTTACGATCTGCACTAAGTTACGTTCCGATTCTAAACGTTGGATTTGGTCATCACTGCCACCCAAACCGTTTTCCGCATCACTGATAGACTGAGCGAGCCAACGCAGCAGACCGTGGTCGCTATCCAGTTCATTACTGGCTTGTTGAAGCAGTTCACCGATGTGCATTAAATCGGTAAGTACTCGCTCACCATTCTCACCCTGTGAACTCGCACCTTCTTCTAGTAATCGCTCGGCAATATGGCGTTTGCTGATCACCGCGCGTAACATCGGCAGCACACCACGCTGAACCCAAAGTTTGCGATATTCTTTGAATTCGTTTACGGCATTTTCCCACACCACTTCATCGTTATTAAGCGCATCCAAACTTGCTGCATCGAGGGCAAACAGCTCAGAGGCAAGACTTGCACGCAGCGCACGGTCATTTTCTGGAGTCAGCACCGCTTGCAGCAAACGCTGTAGATCCTGCGCCACCGAACTGGTAAACACACTGTCTCGGTTAGACAGGTACACACTGGCAATGCCTTGGTCTGCTAGCGCTTGTTTGATCATTCGACCTTCACTACCTGTTCGAACCAACACCGCGATATCGCCCGCTTGAACCGCTTTCTGTTTTTCGCCATTCACCAGACACGCTTGCCCCTGTTGAGCCTGCGTCAAAATAGTTTGGATTTGGCTTGCGGTCGCCTCTGCCATTCGAGTCAAATACTCGCCTTTTGGTAGCGGTTTATCGTCCGCTTCTTGCAACCAATAAGTCAGCGCGGGTTGCTTTTGGCCACCCATAGTCCAAATGCGTTTTTCGGCATTGGGACTGTACTTAACGGGTAAGAACGGAATATCCGAATCATAGATAAATGGACTGTCTGGCAAAGCAAATACTTGGTTTACCGCCTGCACCATATCGGCACTTGAACGCCAGTTGGTTCCTAACGTGTAGTGGGCACTTACTTGGTTACGCGCTTTGATGTAAGTGAAAATGTCTGCTCCACGAAAGCCATAAATCGCCTGCTTGGGGTCACCGATCATAAACAAACCACATTCCGGGTTGTTCAGATAAATACGGCTGAAAATACTGTATTGAAGCGGGTCAGTATCTTGGAACTCGTCAATCATTGCGACAGGGTACAAAGTACGAATACGCGCCGCTAAAAGCTCGCTTTCGTCCGTATCGATAGAAGCAGAAAGTTGCGTCAGCAAATCATCGAAAGAGAGCCACTGTTTTTGATTTTTCGCATTGGCCAGCATCACACGACAATGCTCAATCGCATGCGCAAGCAGTGGCGCTTTTAAGCTGATTGGATTGGCAAGAAATGTTTCAATGGCTTCAAATACCGCGTGCTGCGGCGCACTGCCTTTCGGTGTTTTTTCCAACAAGACGTTTTGCGCGAATTTCTCCAGCTTGTCTGGATAATCGTAACCTGTAGTTTCCGTTGCCGCCCAAGCGTTTACCGCCTCCAACCACGTCGGCAGAGACTTTTTGGTGTAGCTGCGCTTGTTAATATCTGAATCTGAAATCAGCGTTAAGAAGTCATCTTGGCTTTCTCGCCACTGTGCTTTTAATTCATCAATTTTTTTCAAATTTTCAGTATGAAGATCAGCCAAACTGCCTTTCATTGCAGGAACAGAAAGGCTTAACGGCGCACCGGTTAAGTAATTGCTGATGTCAGACAACAACGCAGATGGAGAGCCCCATAGCTGGCGAATTTCTCCAGCCAAGGTAAATGGCAACGGGTAAAAGTTGCGGCGCCAGTAATCGGCTACAACTTGCGATTTTAGGTGACTTTCATCGGTCACAAACTCGTTATTAAATCGGCTGCCAGATTCAAACGCATTTTGCGTTAGCATGCGTTGGCAAAAACCGTGAATGGTGTAGACCGCCGCCTCGTCCATCTGACGCTCTGCCTGCAATAAAATTTCTGCGGCTTGCTTGTGATCGTCAAACTCATTAAGCAAAGGTTGGATCACCGGGTCGGAACTCTGTCCACGCGCAAACGCGATTCGCGCATCATGGATTCTTGCCCTGATACGATCGCGCAATTCCGCAGTTGCCGCTTCGGTAAAGGTTACAACCAGAATTTGGTCGACCGTAAGCGGTACGCGATGTCGAGTTTCCGCGCTGCCATGACCAAGCAAAAGACGCAGATATAAACCTGCAATAGTGAAGGTTTTACCTGTACCTGCTGATGCCTCGATTAACCTCGCACCATGCAGAGGAAACGTCATCGGTTCTAGTGGCGTTGGTTGAGGTTGCTCTGTGCGGTCTAACGTATGTAGAGGACACTCTGCACCTGACATTTGATCCATAACGCTGAATCTCTCCGGATTATTTACTAGGACGTATCACCTAATAAATGTGATCTATAGTTAAAAATTCTATTAATATGTTTAACAAGTTGGATAATTTAGAGCTTTGTGAGATCTTTCTCACGGTTATCCATAAGACGTACCGTTAGTATGCGCCCCACGAGATAAGCCAAACCTTTTTGGCGGCACAACTCAAATGAATTAAACAAAAGTATCATGGTCCCTCTGACCTTGTGGCCGTACAGCGAACGCCCTACAAAAAATAATGATTTTCTGGCGGCCACCCTACTCTTCCTTCTCTTTATCCAACTGTCTTTATTACGCTTTTACGTCATCAGCGTCTTGAACCGCTAAGCGCGCACCTTGCAAAACTAATGCTGTCAGCAAACGAACTTCTGAGGCCAACTCATCATTCCAAGCAGGCCAAATTCGAGAGATGTACGCATTATTGCCTTCACCCGGGCTCATGAAGCCATCATTGAATGCGTCAGCCATTTTCTTCAAAGATTTCTCTTCGTCATCGACCCACTGACCGCGGCTAAAGCCCGCTTCAACACAAGCCAACGCCGTTTTCGGGAAATAAGGCAAAGGCTTAGTCATGCCTTCGAAGAATAAGCGAACTAATTCAGTCAGTAGCTGTTTGGCATACTGCGCATCGGCAATTTCTGAGTAGATCAAATGCAGCGCGCCTTCTTTACGATCGTAGCCAATCAGGTGAGTTTTCTTGGCATAACCCGACGCCGACATGGCAAGGTGATCGATCCACGCTGCAAGGTAATCCTGCGATCGAATCTTACCGCTTCGATAGCGAATCAACCCAGATTGGTAACACTGGGTTAGCCAACCTGTTAGGCGAACGTTTTTCTCTTCGCCTTCATTTCGCTCAAATAAGGAGTCAAACGTCAGGTCGATTTCCAAATCGTCTTGAGGCGCACCAGATAAAAACGCCAGTTTATCCACCAGCTCTTCCGCCTGAACTCGGTTGGTTTCAAATTCGATATCACCAAACGCCCCCACCGGCAGTTTGCCTTGCGCACGCTGTTGACTCATAAAGTGTTTAAGCACCTCTGTTTTTTTCTCTGGCTGCATCAATGTCGTTTCAAGCAAGGCTTCTAACAGCTCATCACGCATTTGATAACTTTCCAAACCACCTAAAACAAAGGGTTCGTCGTCTTCCATCACCGGCAGTGGCGGTTCAAAGATTACTTTTAAGCGACGATTGAAAAAATACTGCACAGGTAAGCGCCAGAAACGTTGCAACTCGACTAAGTCGAGCTCAAGTGGGAACGTCGCTCCTAACAGATAGTCGTCTAATGCCCGATTAAAATCACGACGAACATAGCCTTGCGATTGACTACTTTGAGTCAATGCCGCTGGAATCCACTCTTTCGCGTAGCTGGCGTGCGTGCCTTGGAACGCACTTGGGCTAAACGGCACCATGGCGTGGGTATTCACCAACGCATTTAATAAATTGTCGCCAGACTCATCAACGGGCAACGCTTCATCACCACTTAAACAATAGTTTTGGTGGCAGTATTCCATCAGCTCAGAAACCAGAACCGAAGGCACTCGCTCGGTGTTGTCTTGGATTGAACGGCCAACATAACTGATGTAGAGCGTTTGCTGTGCAGACAACATCGCTTCGAGGAATAGGTAACGGTCATCATCTCGGCGCGAACGGTCGCCCGGCTTGGTTCTTCCCGTCATCAAGTCAAAGCCTTCTGGCGGCATAGAACGCGGGTACACGCCGTCATTCATCCCCAGTAGACATACGGTTCTAAACGGAATAGATCGCATCGGCATCAGGGTACAAAAGTTCACTTGACCAGCCAGGAAGCGCTGGCTGACTCGTGTGCCAGATAATTTGTTTTGAAGGTATTGGCTGATGATCGACGGCGATAACGCATCATCAAATGCGGCATCAGCTAATTGCTCTTTGAGTTGGCTGAGCGTATCTCGAATGGATTTGAGCGCCATTTCACCTTCTAACTCAACCGAGAAGAAGTCATCCAGCAGTGAAACTAATGTCTCTCGCCAACTATCAATAGTCTGAACATGAGAAAGTTTGCTTCGATAAGTGCTAATTTGTTGGATAAAGTGTGCCAACTTGCCCGCCAGCTCTGCGCCCATGCCTTGCACTTCGTTGTACGGAGACAAACTGCCTTGCTCGGTTTCAAACAAACCTGCGGATTCTGGCATCGCGTAGCCAAGCAACATGCGTTGAATACCAAATTGCCATGTGTTTTGACGGGTTTCCGGCAGTTCAAATTCGCGTCCGGTATTGGCATCCAACCCCCAGCGAATTCCCGATTCTTCAACCCATTGTTTGGCTTGTAAGAAATCATCTTCGCTGAGTTCAAAACGCTTTAATATCGCTGGAGTTTCCAGAAGTTCGAGTAGTTCTGATGCCAAACAGCGCGTATTGGGTAAGTTCACCAACTGCATAAATGCGGCCAGAATTGGGCTCTCTTGATCGGCGGTTCGGTCAGAAATCGAATAGGGAATAAAACGCTCACCCGGTGCGTTACCAAAGACCGCCTGAATCGCAGGGCTGTAAGCGTTGATGTCCGCGACCATCACGATAATATCGCGCGGTTTTAACGTTGGGTCAGCATCGAACATCGCCAATAGTTGATCATGCAGCACTTCCACTTCACGCATCGGGCTGTGGCAAGCGTGCAGGCTGAGTGATTTATCACCCAAGCGAACCACTTGTTTGTGATGACTGTTTTCAATCTGTTGGTCATCTTGATGTTCTTCAAGATTGAGAATATCCGCTTGCAATTGATGGAGCAGACTGTCGCGCTCAACATCAACAAACGCTTCAATTTCATGAGACTCCAGCTGAGACAACAGATACATATTGTCACGCCCGAGTTTACCCATGGACGCCAACAGACTGTTTCCGACCACATCGGTGTGCAGCTCATCGATCACATTATCTTCCAGTGATCCTTTCAGTTGCTCAGTTTCACCTTGCACTTCCGAGTGATCGTCATGCCACACAACGTGCTGACGATGTTTCGCCGCCAAACGAGCCAGATATTTGCGATCTCGAACTTCACCCCAGTAATAACGACACGGGTTGGTGAACATCAGATGCACGTCGATGTGTTCACCAATTGCTTTTAGCGCATCCATATAGCGAGGCGGCAACGAAGAAATGCCAAAAACAAACAAACGCTTGGGTAAATGGTCAAAATTGCCGTTAAAACTCTCTAACGTGTCGATAAAGTGCTCATAAAGGTTGGCACGGTGATATGGAGACTGTCCTAATGACACAGTGTGATCATACAACGCTTGCCATAAGATCGGCTGCCACGGATGCTCATCTTCCAGCTCTGGCACACTATGCCCAGCTTCCCAACTTGCGATCCACTCCGGACGATACACCAAGTAACCATCGAAAATATCGGCAATTTTCTCAGCCAGCTGATACAGCTTAGAGTGATCACTGTCATCTTTGAGGTACTGCGCTAACGGCGAAAACACGTCTTGGTTGAGAAGCCCCGGCAGCAGATGCATCAACTTCCAAGTCATCGCTTCTTTGTTAAACGCACTGCGTTTTGGCACGTCTGGCAACACCTGCGTAAACATTTCCCAAATGAAGGTAGCAGGAAGCGGAAAATCAATGTTCGCGGCAACACCAAACTCTTTGGCCAATTCCATTTTTAGCCACTGGGACATGCCCGGACTTTGAACCAGAATTTGTTCTTTTTCGAACGGGTTTTCCAGCGGACCGATTCGAATCAGTTCGACAAGGAGTGATTTAAGAACGTCAACTTGGTTGGAGTGATAAACAGTAAACAAATTGGGAATACCGAGCGCCGATTGAAACTGTTAGCTAGCTTAGCACAGCCCCATTTAAACCCGCAGTGATCTCGCGTTCGGAAAAAACAAAAGGTTATATATCACTCAAATAGAGTATGAATCTTCTGAATTTTCACATGTCAATCAAGTCTGACACTTCCATACAAAATGTGACATTCGTCGCAACTATTCCATAATAAAAAACACTGTTTTATACTCTCTCTACCCATAATTTATAAACAAACAAAAAGTATGTTTCGCAAACTGTCTTCCAACAGCGCTTGGCTGATTGCTTTTTTTGCTTGCTTTGCAGTGTACCTGTCGATCGCTTGTTATCCTTTTGTGTTGTCTAACAATCAGAATGAACCGCTAACCTTGTTGCAAGGTTACTATTTGGTTTCGACTCAATATGGCTGGCTGGGCTTGATCGCTCTTCCATTTATGTTGTTGAGTTTATTGCTCTCTTTTCTACCGACTCGAGCATTCAAAGGTATCGTGATCGCTATCGCGATCTGTCTATTGATCATGTTTAAAGTCGATATCCTCGTTTTTCAGCAATACAAACTTCACATCAACGCCCTATTAATCCGTATGTTTTTCGAAGGTGGCGGTGATGTCTTCGATATTTCTTGGATGAGTTGGCTAATCTTCATCAGTGAAGTTGCCGTTCTGGTGATCGGGCTCGCCTGTACCGTTTGGGTAAGTAATAAACTGGCACAAAGCCGAGCTAAGTTCGTTTTGATCAGCGTCTGGTTTGCTGTATTGCTCAGCACACAGATGATTCATGCGTACAAAAACGCGCTTTACGACGATGAAGTCAGTCAGTTTTCGAATAACTGGCCACTTTACTACCCGCTGACGGCTCGTAAATTTATTTACAAACACGACCTAGTGGATGAGAACATTGCATCGAAGAACCGCGTAGAGTTAACCAACATTGAACGGAGCTCACTCAACTACCCGCTTGCGCCGATTCAAGTGCAAAGCAAAGAGAAACAGCCCAATGTTTTGTTTATCTTGGTTGACGCGTGGCGCTACAGTGATGCGACGCCGGAAGTCATGCCAAATGTCAGCAAGTTCGCCGAAAAAACAGTGAATTTCACACAACATATGAGCGGCGGCAACTCAACTCAAGCGGGTATTTTCAGCCTGTTTTACAGCTTGCCCGCGACCTACTGGGAAAGCTTTTACGCAAGCCAACGCTCTCCTGTTTTTATGGATACGCTGCAAGCAGAAGGCTACCGCATGGGCATTTTTGGCTCGGCACCGCTCACCAGCCCGCCACTTTCTCGCACGGTATTCAAAAAAGTGTCGGACTTGACCTTGAAACAAAGTGGGGAAACGGCCGTCGAGCGCGATCAGCAGATCACAGACAAGTTCATCGAGTTCCAAAAGCAGGACAGCGACAAGCCGTACTTTGGTTTTCTGTTCTACGATGCCGCCCACGGCACGGTGTTTCCTGAACCTGAATTTGCGAAATTCAAACCATACTGGGAACGCGTTGACCACATTTTGCTCAACAACGATTTTGACGCTTCGCTTTACCACAATCGATACAAGAACTCGTTGTACTACATCGATAGCTTGATTGGTGATGTGCTGAAAAACGTCGACTTAGACAATACCATTGTGGTGATTTCATCTGATCATGGTGAAGAGTTTAATGACCATAAGATGAACTATTGGGGCCACACGGGTAACTACAGTGACGTACAAGTGCATGTGCCTCTTTACGTGTACATACCAAATCGTCAACCAGAGCAAATTGATTACCGCACGACCCATTTTGACGTCGTGCCAACCATGATGAATACGCTGTTTGACGTTCAAGGCACAACGAGTTCATACAGTGTTGGTCATAACTTGTTTGATAGTTCTGCCCCTCGCGATTGGTATATTGCTGGCAGCTACTACAACTATGCATTGGTCGGCAAAGAACTGATGCTTGTGGTCAATCCTGGCGGGCACTCTCAGCAACTGAATCGCCAGTTAAAAGTCGAGAAAGAACAGAAAGTTCCTGTCGATATCATTCGTCATTCTCTGGATGAGATGTCGCGATTTTACAAAAAAGGCTAGTGTCCAACATCGACGCCGATTGAAATAAAAAAGCCTCTTGGCAGTAAGACCAAGAGGCTTTTCCCTATCTGCTATTTAAGCGTGATGCACGCTCATCAAGCGTGGCTGAATCAATAAGTTGTTGATGTATTGTAAAGCCACATAAGAGACAACAAATGTTGCCACAATCAACTCAAGACCAGCTAAGCCTCGCACTTGTTGAACATAGTGCGCAGCCAATCCTTGCAACTCCATCCAATTCGCCATTTTAAACAGCGCCGTCGCACCGATCACCATCGGGAAAGTGAACGCCGCATAGCCTGGGCTAAATGGCAGTCTAAGCAATTTAAAGAATGCGAGGTAAATGATGGCTGTCATCAATACCGCGATACCAAATAGCATAGCGATGATCACTGGTGATGGTGTCGCAGTGACCGTTAAGTACCCTGCCAATGATAGACTTGCTGGCGCTGCCATGATTGCCATTGTTGGTTTCGCTGCATCCGGAATTTCATGGGTAAACATGAAACGGTAAATCATCATCGGCAACATGATCGCGTACGCCACCATCCCAAACATCAATGCACCTTGTGCTACTGGTGCTAACATCGGGTTTCCAGAGAAAGACACATCCGCAACGATGATACCCACTGGCGGTACAAACCAACTAGGAACCATGTGGTGCAATTCAAAATCTTTGGCGCGATGGTAAACAAAGCTCACCAAGAACACGATGTGCAGAACCACTGCAATCAGCCAAAGCACATCACCAGCCAATGGGTAAAAATGGCCGAGAGAGTTCGATACCACCATAGTGCCCATCGCAAATGTCGGAACCACGCTGCCCACAACCGGATGAGCCAGATCTTCTCTCAATAAATGGTTATGTAGCAAAAACTTGGTTGCCAATATAGCCAACAATACGCTCGCGATACCCGCACTAATCCACTGTCCGTAGCCATGTAATTCGGCGAAGTTTTCCCAGCTCCAGCCTAAGCTTGCAATACCAAGAGCCAAACCCGCCATCGGAGTTGGGGCTCCCATTACTTTCGCTTTTGTTCTTTGAATCATGATGACCTCAACCAGACTCACTCTTGATGGAGCGTATAATACGCTTGCACTTCGTTCCGATATATCTAATTATTTAAAACAAACGTTCAAAATTACTTAACGGTGGGGTATGGCAAGTCACATTTCTCTTAAACAACTGAAAGTGTTTACGACGATCACGCAGCACAAAACGCTCACAGCAGCTTCTGATAGTCTCTTTTTATCGAAAGCCGCAGTGAGCATGGCACTCTCAGAATTAGAAAAACAGATCGGCCATCACTTGTTTGATCGTGTTAATAACCGGCTGATTTTGAACCAAGAAGGTCAAAAACTGCTGCCACTGGCGGATGAGTTACTCAACCGAGCCAAAGACATCGAGAGCATTTTCGATGGTGACCAAGCGGTATCGGGCCAACTTCGCATTGGTGCCAGCGACACCATTGGTAACCAAGTCGCACCCTATTTGCTTAGCGAATTTCGTCAGCAAACGAACCATCGTTCTCAAAGTCTGTTCATTTCTAACTCTGCACAAATCTGCGACATGCTGACCGATTACGAGTTAGACATCGCCCTCATTGAAGGCAAAACACTTCACCCTGAATTGCAGTCTACCCAGTTTAGCGAAGATGAAATGTGCGTGATTTGCGCGCCCGATTACCCAGCCGCGCACGAAGGGCCAATAAACTTAACCGAGCTAGAAAACAGCGAATGGATATTGCGAGAGGCAGGATCTGGTTCACGCGAATTTTTTATGCGCGTTGTCGCGCCGCGCTTGGAACATTGGCATGAAGCTTTTCAGCTCAATACCACCGAAGCGTTGATCAACTCAGTATCGGCGGGGTTAGGCTTGGGCTGCTTGTCACGCTTGTCTGCTGAACCTGCTATTCGTGACGGTCGCGTGCAACTGCTCGACATGCCTTTGGATATGAAACGTCGCTTCTGGCTACTGGTTCACAAAGAGAAATACCAAAGCCCACTACTCAGAACGTTTATCGAATTTTGCCAAGATTGGGAACGACCAAATAACCTTTATCTAGAGAATACGCCCTCCAAGTAAAACGGAGATAGTTTAAATGCTGGTCAGTTAGTTGTACGTGTCTCTCATTCTTAGGCTTGTCGCTAGACTTAACTGGTCAAAAACTGTATAAAAAGCCAGTATCAATACACCAAGTTAGGGGACCAACCATGGCTGTAATCGTCAAGTACGTGGTAGAACGCAATGGAGAAGAGAAAATGACTTTTACCTCTAAAGCGGAAGCTGACGCATACGATAAAATGCTAGACATGGCAGACGAACTATTCACGCTGCTAGGTAAAAGTGAACTTCTAGAAGACGAAGGTAAGCAAGAAGATCTTGCGATGTACCTCGCTCAAAACAAAGAAGAAGTGCTTTACGCACTGGGTGCAAAACGCAAACCGGCACCAAAGAAAGCAAAAAAGCTTGAATCTGTAGAAGAAGACAAGCAAGAAGACGCTGCATAAGCCTCTCATTTGTTAAAGAAACGCCGCATCATGTGGCGTTTTTTATATCTGAAGGCACACATCATCATAGAAAGCTCGCCCTTTCTTTCGAGCACAGATACGACAAATCGCCTTCTTTCATTTCAACAAACACCTGCTAATTGACCACCTCACAACCACATTTCTCATCAGACAGACATATCTCCCAAAAGACAAAAGGTATCCATCTACAGACTTTATCTATTTCCCCTCTTTAAACTCCCTAGCACTCTCATTATGATGGCTGACAACTTAATTATTTCTTGTCAGTGAACAGACGAGACACAAGACTCAACACATGGAGATCAACTATGGCTTTCTTTTCTCTAGCCTTTGGTACAGCGACTAAAAACCGCGATGGTAAAATCATTGAAGCGTTTTTTCCAAACCCAGTTCTTAACCCAAATGAAGAGCTTGTTAACGCACTAGCAGCAGTAGCAGGTTACGAACAAGGCAACCAAGCTATCGAGATCTCTGCAGCACAAAGCGCAGAACTTGCGGCGGCTTTCGAAGCAAACGGCGATGCAGCAAACGCATCTTTCGCAACCAAAGCAGCAGAATCAGCACAGCCGCTTGTACTGGTTATTCTAGCTACGGATGAACAGCCACAATCTGTTGCTGAAGGCTTCCTAAAACTTCAACTTATCTCTAACCGTCTAGTTAAGCCACACGGCACAGTACTGGATGGCATCTTCGGTCTACTACACAACATCGCATGGACTAACGAAGGCCCAATCGACCTACCTGAGCTGGCTGAGCGTCAAATCGAAGCTCGCCTAGCTGGCCGTACGCTAAGCGTAGATTGCGTAGACAAGTTCCCTAAAATGGTGGACTACGTGGTTCCAACTGGCGTTCGTATCGCAGATACTTCTCGCGTACGTCTTGGTGCACACGTTGGCGAAGGCACAACGGTAATGCACGAAGGCTTCATCAACTTCAACGCGGGTACTACTGGCGTGAGCATGGTTGAAGGCCGTATTTCTGCGGGTGTGGTTGTTGGTAACGGTTCAGACATCGGTGGCGGTGCATCTATCATGGGTACACTATCTGGCGGCGGAAAAGTGGTGGTTTCCATCGGTGAAAACTCTCTACTAGGCGCAAACGCAGGTCTTGGCTTCCCAATGGGTGACCGTTGTACTATCGAATCAGGTCTATACGTAACTGCTGGTTCAAAAGTGCGCATGCTAGATTCTGCTGGCCAAGAAGTCGAAGTGGTGAAAGCACGCGATCTTGCCGGTGTTTCTGACCTACTGTTCCGTCGTAACTCTGTAACAGGTCAAATCGAGTGTCTTGCAAACAAGAGCGCAGTTGAACTGAACAGCGAATTGCATAAAAACAACTAATAAATAGTTAAGAAAAATCCCCCAGCAGGAAACTGTTGGGGGATTTTTTAGCTTACAGCAAAATGCGTGATTACTGATTTAAAAAGCTGACTGCTTTATCTGGGAAATCAGTAAACAAACCATCCACTTTCACTTGGTTGTAGTACACATCCATCATGCCTTCAAAACTGTCCGTGTACGCAGGAATACGTCCAGGATCGGCACGGAACGTGTATGGGTGAACTTGTAAACCAGCGTCTTTTGCAGCCTTCATCAACGGCTTAATGATGATGTTGTCTTTGGTTGACTTATCATCCACCAGCATCGGCTTCCAAGGTCCAATTCCTTCCGCGTAACTCGCTACTTTCTTCATGCCGTCGGCTTCGAACATCCAGTCATAACTGTATGGTGTTGCTGTATCGCCTTTGTACACCATAGTTTCGTTCCAATCGGTGTAAGCCATAAGCTGAACGAGCTTTAAGTCCATATCCATTGCAGGCATGAGTTCACTGTTGATGCGTTGAAGTTCATTCGCATCAAAACACTGAAGGTAGACTTTGTCGTCTTGAGAGCCGTAACCGTACTGCTTCAAGACTTTAAGTACTGCTTTAGAAATGTCCTTACCTTCATGACGATGGAACCAAGGCGCTTTAATTTCTGGGTAAATACCGATGTCGTAACCCAACGTCTTGTTAAGTCCTTGGATCAGCTCAATCTCTTCAGCAAACGTCGGCACGGTAAAATCCGATTTCCACATTGGGAATCGTGTCGGATAACCAGCGACCTTATTACCTTTGTCATCGATATTAAAGCCTTCAGTTACTCGCAGCGATTTGATTTCCGCCAGTGTGAAATCAATCGCGTAGTAGCGACCGTCTTTGCGTGCGCGATCAGGAAAACGCTCCGCAACATCCGTTACACGATCGAGATAATGGTCATGCAACACGACCAACTGGTCGTCTTTCGTCATTACCACATCTTGCTCTATGTAGTCAGGTTTCATTGCGTAAGCAAGCGCTTTGGCTTCTAGCGTGTGCTCAGGCAAGTAACCCGATGCGCCACGGTGTGCAATTACAAGCGGTTTCGCAATCGCACCAGCAGATAGGCTAAGTGCTAAAAAAGTAAGACATACTGACTTTGTTTTCATTGTTATTTCCTTGATAAAGCGAAGAGGCAGTATTCCACTGCCTCTTTAAATAAATATTACGCTAGCGCTTCCTTTTCGCGCTCTTTTTGCTCGTGGTGCGCACGCTCACCTAAGAAGGCGTACATCAAACACACAATAGAAGTAATACAAGAACCCACTAAGATGATAAAGCCACCATCCCAGCCAAAGTGGTCTACCGTGTAGCCCAGAATCGCGTTTGCGGCAACTGCCCCACCTAAGTACCCAAATAAACCAGTAAGACCAGCAGCAGTACCAGCGGCTTTCTTCGGAGCGAGTTCAAGTGCGTACAAGCCAATCAGCATAACCGGACCATAGATTAGGAAGCCAATTGCAATCAGCGCCATCATGTCCACCATTGGGTTACCAGCAGGGTTAAACCAGTAAACCATCACTGCAACGGTCACTAGCACCATAAATAAGATGCCAGCAGGTGCACGACGACCTTTGAACAATTTGTCTGAAATCCAACCACACAATAACGTGCCTGGAATGCCGGCCCATTCGTACAAGAAGTAAGCCCATGACGATTTATCTACCGAGAAATCCTTCGCTTCTTTTAGGTAAACAGGTGCCCAGTCCAGTACGCCGTAGCGAATTAGGTAAACAAATGCGTTTGCAATTGCAATCGACCAAAGCAGCTTGTTGTTGAATACATACTTAAAGAAGATTTCCTTGGCTGTCATTTCTTGTTCGTGCGACTTGTCATAGTCATCAGGATAATCGTCTTTATACTCTTCGATCGGTGGCAAACCACAAGATTGAGGCGTATCGCGAACCGTCATCCAAACAAACACAGCAACCAACGTGGCGAAAAATGCAGGAACATAAAATGCAGTGCGCCAATCATCGTTAAATGCCCACAGGCCAAGAATAAATAGTGGACCAATCAAACCGCCACCCACGTTGTGTGCCACGTTCCAAACCGAAACGATCTCACCACGCTCTTTACGTGACCACCAGTGCACCATGGTTCGTCCACATGCGGGCCACCCCATGCCTTGGAACCAACCGTTCAAAAAAAGCAAAATGAACATCGCAGTGACGCTGCCAGTCGCCCATGGCATAAAGCCAAAGCAAAACATCACTAATGCAGACATCAGTAGGCCGCCACTAAGGAAATAGCGAGGGTTGGAGCGGTCAGAAACGCTGCCCATTAGAAATTTAGAGAGACCATATGCAATGGAAACAGCTGCCAGCGCGACACCTAAGTCACCGCGGCTAAAGCCTTGCTCGATAAGATAAGGCATCGCCAAACTGAAGTTTTTACGAACCAAATAGTAACCGGCGTAACCAACAAATATACCGATAAAGAGTTGCCAACGGAGGCGAGAGTAGGTGCTATCGATACTGCCTGGGGACAGACGATCAATATGCGCCTTAGGTTTGAATATTCCAAACATAGGAACCTCATTATTTTGTATGCGATGGTAAAAAACACAAAAGGAGCGAACGAAACAAAAAAAATCTTCGTTCGAAAGTTCATGAATTGTATTGAGTTAGGATTTTATTTCTGTGACAAATGTTGCACATGAATTAAATATAAGTAAATACAGTAAATTAGAGCGCATTAATTAGACCATAGTTCAACTTTACTCATAATTAGTTAATATGAAACTGATGTTTCAACCTCTCATTTGAGCATTCTAATTCGAAACCAATGAAACAAAGGCTCGAATAAGAACACAAATTAACCGTAAAAAGGGTGTTTCACATCCATCCTTGTTACGCGAAACCACTAAATAACTAAAAAGATGAAAAATGTTCGCGCTTAGTATCAAACGAAATAACAAAACTAATGTTATCTGAACTCAAACCTAGACAGTGATTCACGAACACAAGACATAAACCGCGTTTATTTTCCTCTCCATTTTCATAATTAACACTAATTTGGATAACAAGTTCCTCTCGAGATATAAACATTGCAACGCATTTTCTGATATCACCGCTAGTCCTTGATGTACTTGACCTCGCCTTACCTCTTTAGGGTTAATTACTACGCAAAATCTGAGTAATAAATCTCCAAGCACGTAGCAGCTTCACAAAACTCCTCTTACCAGTTGTGCATTCTTTTTCACATCGGTAATTTGAGCGCTTCCAAAACACACTTCGTAGCAAAGAAGTTCTTTTCGTTGTTTTCTTTTTCGATTAAAAGATGCGCCATTTAACAAAAACGAAGACTTTGATTAACAATTTTATGCTCAAACGCTCATTTTTAACGCGCGTTTGTTTTCGCAAACGTTTATATGTGCACAATAGTATCGTGCTAGACAGGCAAAAATGATCAAAGGACTTTTAACATGACAACGAACAAACACCCCTCTCTGCTCGGAGAATGTTTGGCCGAGTTTATCGGTACAGGACTACTTATCTTCTTCGGCGTAGGCTGTGTCGCAGCCTTAGTTCTAACAGGCGCATCATTTGGACAATGGGAAATCAGTATTGTATGGGGCCTAGGTGTCGCCATCGCTATTTACTGTACTGCCGGCGTTTCAGGCGCGCACATCAACCCAGCGGTAACCATCGCACTCGCTATGTTCCATGGTTTTGATAAGGCGAAAGTGATGCCATACATCATCGCCCAAATGCTTGGCGCATTCTGCTCTGCTGCGTTGGTTTACAGCTTATACAGCAACCTTTTCACCGACTACGAAATCGCACATAACTTCGTCCGCAGTAGCCAAGATGCACTAGCAACCGCTGGTATCTTCTCAACCTATCCACATGCTTCCCTCTCTTTCTTTGGCGCTTTTGCTGTGGAATTCGTTATCACTGCCGTGCTGATGTTTGCGATTTTGGCTTTGGGCGATGAAAATAACGGCGCTGCACGAGGTGCAATGAACCCGCTGTTAATCGGTATTTTGATTGCCGTGATCGGTGGTTCTCTTGGTCCACTAACTGGCTTCGCGATGAACCCTGCGCGCGACTTTGGACCGAAACTGTTCGCTTACTTCGCAGGCTGGGATTACGCTCTGACAGGTGCTAAAGACATTCCTTACTTTATCGTGCCTTTACTTGCTCCGATTGCAGGTGCGTGCTTTGGTGGTTGGTTGTATCCAAAAGCGATTGCGGCTTACCTTCCACAACAAGGCCACGGCTGTACAATTCCAAACCAATGTGAGACGGAAGAAGAAACAGAAGAAGCTAGAGCTTAAAACTGACGCAACTCGAACATTTACTAAAATATAAATAACGAAACAAAAGGATTCTTACCATGACTGAGCAAAAATACATTGTTGCCCTAGACCAAGGTACGACAAGCTCTCGCGCAGTAATTCTTGATCATGACGCGAACATCGTAAGCGTCGCACAGCGCGAATTTACTCAGATTTATCCAGAGGCAGGTTGGGTAGAACATGACCCAATGGAAATCTGGGCAACACAAAGCTCTACGTTGGTAGAAGCTCTAGCTAAGTCTGGCATCCGTAGCGACCAATTGGCGGCTATCGGTATTACTAACCAGCGTGAAACTACCATCGTCTGGAATAAAGAAACAGGCAAACCCGTTTACAATGCGATCGTATGGCAATGTCGCCGTACTGCTGACATCTGTGAAGATTTAAAAGCGCGTGGTCTAGAAAACTACGTACGTGACAACACAGGTTTGGTGCTTGACCCTTACTTCTCAGGTACCAAAGTGAAATGGATTCTGGACAATGTTGAAGGCGCGCGCGAAGACGCAGAAGCAGGCAAGCTGTTGTTCGGTACCGTCGATACTTGGTTAGTTTGGAAGATGACTCAAGGCCGCGTTCACGTGACCGACTACACTAACGCATCGCGTACAATGCTATTTAACATCAACGATCTATGTTGGGATCAGAAAATGTTAGATGAGCTTGGTATCCCAGCATCTATGATGCCAGAAGTAAAACGTTCATCGGAAGTTTACGGTAAGACCAACATTGGTGGTAAAGGCGGTACTCGTATTCCTATTTCTGGTATTGCTGGTGACCAACAAGCTGCGCTTTACGGCCAAATGTGTGTTGAAGCGGGTCAGGCGAAAAACACTTACGGCACGGGTTGTTTCTTGCTAATGAATACGGGCCAAGAAAAAGTCACTTCGACGCACGGCCTACTGACAACTTTGGCTTGTGGTCCTAAAGGTGAGCCTGCTTATGCACTTGAGGGTGCCGTATTCATGGGTGGTGCTTCTATCCAATGGCTACGCGATGAATTAAAAATCCTAAACGGTGCAGAAGACTCTGAATACTTCGCAACCAAAGTGGATACCTCAAACGGCGTTTATGTCGTGCCTGCCTTTACTGGTTTAGGCGCACCATACTGGGATGCCTACGCACGTGGCACGATTGTCGGCCTTACTCGCGGCGTGAACTCAAACCACATTATCCGTGCGACTTTGGAAGGTATTGCTTACCAAACTCGTGACGTACTGGATGCGATGCAAGCCGACTCAGGTATTAAACTTGCGAATCTTCGCGTCGATGGCGGTGCGGTAGCGAACAACTTCCTAATGCAGTTCCAATCCGATGTATTGAATACAGAAGTACACCGCCCTCAAGTAACAGAGGTTACCGCTCTTGGTGCAGCCTACCTTGCAGGCCTTGCCGTGGGTTACTGGGATAGCATTGATGAGTTGCAGAATAAAGCGGTGCTTGATCGCACGTTTGAGCCGCACGATGATGAAGAAAAGCGCAATCGTCGTTACAAGGGTTGGAAACGCGCGGTGAAATGTGCGCAAACCTGGTCTGAGCTTCACGACGAAGAAGATTAATCTCACCTCCATACGAAAAAAGAGCGCCATTTGTGCGCTCTTTTTTGCGCTTTGCCCCTGATTCCTGAACTCGCTTACTTCTCACAACGCGCAAATTCGAGCACAATAGAGCTTCGAATTTGAAGCATTGGCCGTTACCAATGCACAAGGGAGTGGTAAGTGAAGCAAATACCTCGACACCAACAGATTGTTGAGTTGGTGAAAAAACAAGGCTATGTCAGCACGGATGAGTTGGTAGAAAGATTCAATGTCAGCCCACAAACCATCCGACGCGATCTTAATGAACTCGCCGACGACAACAAAATTCGTCGTTATCACGGTGGTGCAACCATCCCTCTCAGTTCTGAAAACACATCTTACAACACGCGTAAAGCGCTCAACTTCAATGAAAAAGATGTCATTGCAGACGAGGTGGTCAAGCACATTCCTGATGGCGCGACTCTATTTATTGATATCGGCACCACACCAGAAGCGGTTGCGCGAGCGCTCAATAAAAACCATAAACAGCTACGCGTGGTTACCAACAATATCAACGTGGCAACCATTCTCTTCCCCAACCCAGAGATCAAAGTCATCTTAGCTGGCGGTGAAGTTCGAAGTCGCGATGGCGGCATTGTTGGAGAAGCCACTCTCGACTTCGTTAAACAGTTCCGTCTCGACTTTGGCATTCTTGGCATCAGTGGTATCGACTTTGATGGTTCACTGCTGGATTTTGATTATCACGAAGTAAGAGTCAAACAAGCGATCATCGACAACAGCCGCAGTGTATTTCTTGCCGTCGACCACACCAAGTTCGGGCGCAATGCCATGGTGAAGCTAGGCAATATCGCTCAGCTCAACATGATCTTTACCAACAAGCAGCCACCAGAAGAAATCTTGTCGATTTTAAAAGAAGCTTCAATTCCACTTGAAGTCGTTGAAGCGAACGAGACAAACTTCGAAAACGAGTAGTTTCAATCATTAATTTGCCTCTCAAATGACCTCTGTCTTAATTAGGCAGAGGTTTTTTTGTGCCTAAATCACACAAAACGCTCACAAACGAAAATAATAGATGATCACAAACGAAACCTAAGCTAGGATTAGATCATGTTCTAAAATGCTCGTTCGCTCACCAAGAGGTCAAATTTATGAGTATACAAAAAAATGCTTCCACTACTAGCTCATCCACTACCTTAGACTTGATCGTAATTGGTGGCGGCATTAACGGGGCTGGTATTGCGGCAGACGCAGCTGGCCGCGGTTTGAGTGTTGGCTTATACGAAGCAAGTGACTTTGCGTCCGCTACTTCTTCGGCAAGTTCTAAACTGATCCACGGCGGTTTACGCTACCTTGAACACTACGAGTTTCGTTTGGTTTCGGAAGCGCTCGCAGAGCGTGAAGTTATTCTTCGCAAAGCGCCTCACGTTGCCCTACCAATGCGTTTCCGTTTGCCTCATCGCCCATTCCTACGTCCAGCTTGGATGATTCGCTGTGGTCTGTTCCTTTACGATAACTTGGGTAAACGTACGACTCTGCCAGGCAGCAAAACAGTCAACTTAGCGAAATCGGGCTTGCTAAAACCAGAAATGAAAACCGGTTTCGAATACTCTGACTGTTGGGTTGATGACGCGCGTTTAGTATTACTTAACGTTCTGGCTGCTCGTGAAAACCATGCAGAAGTACGTAACTACTGCCGCGTAGAAAAAGCACACCGTGAAGGTGGTATCTGGCATGTCACAATTCATGACGTGATGACAGACCAACGTTTCGAACGCAAAGCAAAAGCACTAGTAAACGCAGCTGGCCCTTGGGTAAAACAGTTCTTTGATGATGGATTAGAGCAAGCCTCTCCTCGTAACATTCGCTTAATCAAAGGCTCGCACATCGTTGTTCCTCGTATCCACAACGAACCGCAAGCCTACATTCTTCAAAACAAAGACAACCGCATCGTATTTATGATTCCTTACTTAGATAAGTTCTCAATCATTGGTACAACAGATGTGGAATACAAAGGTGACCCACGCGAAGTGGCAATCTCAGATGACGAAGTCGATTACCTCATCGACATCGTAAACCAACACTTTGTCCACCAGCTGACTCGCGAAGATGTGGTTTGGACATACAGCGGTGTTCGTCCTTTATGTGACGATGAATCTGACTCTCCGCAAGCGATCACACGAGACTACACGCTAGAACTCGATGCGGAATACGACCATGCACCTCTGCTTTCTGTCTTTGGTGGTAAGCTGACGACCTACCGTAAACTGGGTGAAGCGGCAATGAAAAAGCTGGCTCCTTTCCTACCAGAGATGGGAAGCGACTGGACGGCAAATCAAACCCTACCTGGTGGTAACTTCAGCTGTAGTCGTGAACAATTAGCTAAACAAATTCATGCTAAATACGCTTGGGCGCCAGAAGCATTGATTCTTCGTTACGTGACACAATTTGGTACCCAAACGTGGAACTTAATGGAAGGCACAGCAAGCGAAGCTGACCTTGGACACGCGTTCTCATCGCAAGCCGGCGGTGTTTACCAACGTGAGATCGACTACTTAATGAACCATGAAATGGCAATGACCGATGAAGACATTTTGTGGCGTCGTACCAAGCTTGGTCTGTACATGAACGACGAAGAAAAGCTGGCTTTATCGGACTATTTAAAAGAAAAGCTACAGCAGAAAGTGGTTAATCTTTCTCAAGTTGGCTAACTGCTCCTCCCCTCCCCACTAGAAAGCCTGCCTCGTTGCAGGCTTTTTTATTTTGCTGTTTTTACACCACACTTTGGCTTGCTTCGCTTGATTACAAATAAGAGCAACTATTCATAGACATTTAGCGTTAAATGCAATCATACTCATTTAAATAATTACCCCTGAATCACTTCATGGCGCTAGGTTCAGAACGTTATCACTGATGCACTTCCCGGAAAATAATGCAGTGGAAGAACAGGCTCTTTCCAAGTTATTTGGGGAAAGGCTCAGACAAGGAAAAGAAAATGGGTTTTATGATTGAACATTGGGATTTTTCAACCCCAGAAGCAACTCAGCAATCCACAACGGCGGAGCAGATTCAAGCCAAACATTGGTACCATTGTGAGCGGCTGCATCCCGATATTCGGGGCTGGCTAGAACAAAACCAAGTGCCACGTGCCACTGTTGATCACCTGTTAGCCGACGAGAGCCGACCGTCTTTCCACCCTTTGGATGACGAGAACTTCATGTTGATTTTACGAGGCGTCAATATGAATGGCGATGCTTCACCAGAAGACATGCTCAGTATTCGAATTCTCTATTTTCAAGGGGCACTGATTTCAACACGTAAGATCCCATCGCGTGCCATCATGGAAATTCGTCAAGCATTGGCGGAACACAAAGGTCCGAAAAGCCTTGCTGGTTTACTTCATCAGATTATTGAAGGATTAAATAGCAAAATAGACGTTTACCTCGATACGATTGAAGAGACGTTAAACCAGTTTGATGTGAATGATGAATCGACGTACAAGCATATGGCGACTCAAAAAGCGCTTATCTCCATCAAACGTTTTATTCGCCCTCAGCAATATGCTATTCGTGATCTCGTTGAATCAGAGTCCGAGCTGGTGGCTTTAAGGCCCCATCAATATCGCTTCGCCCACAATAATATTACGCGCATAAATGAAACACTTGAGTTTTATCTTGGAGAAGTCGCTCTCTTTCAAGAAGAAATCAAACATCATCGTGACGAGAAAACTAATAAAAACAGTTATCTATTTACCTTGGTGGCGACTATTTTCTTGCCAACCAGCTTCCTAACAGGTTTGCTTGGCATCAACATTGGCGGTATGCCAGGCGTGGAATCCGCCATGGCGTTCACCTGGTTCTGTATCGCTTTAATTGTCATCTTTGCTCTAGAGTGGTGGCTATTCAAACGTTTGGGGTTCACGAATAAAACGGACGACGAAGACGAATAAGCGCTAATCCTATAAAGAACAAAAATCAAAAGAGGAGCGCGCGGCTCCTCTTTCTCTACTCACATTAGAGCCCTATCCGGGATGACCATCAACGCGAGGTGTAATAAGCATCACGCCAAAGCGCCACACAAACAGGCCAAATGCGACAATCCATAACCCGCCGCTGATATCAATCCACAGCATCATATTGGCAGGATCAAATATCACGGCAAAACTGCGAACCAAAGCTGCCGCGGTAATCGCCGCAAACGCAAAGCTCATGTTCGGACCTTTGTAGATCATGCGACCAGTATGTCCCATCGTCACGCGCGCGATCATCGCCAAAATCAAACCGCCTAATGCACCTATCGCAAACAGGTGAATCAGGTTATGGCTAGCAAATGCGTCTCCCCAAGCACCTCGTAAAATTAAGCTTAGTGGCAAACACAAATACGCAGCATGCAGCGACCACACTAAAGGCTCGCTCAGGGTTAACCAAGGTTTCCAGCGAACAAAACGCACCAACTGAGCAACTCCTGCAAACAGCATCAACGGATTGCCTAATTCTGCAAACGTCACAGGGAAAAAGCTCAGCACAAATAGCATTACCAACGGCAAGTTCGCGAACCATTCTAACCAAGCCAGTGGTTGCGCTTTTTCGAAATTAAATCGACGCGCAGTAAAGAATGGAATCACACGTCCGCCCATGACCGACAATAACAGCGTAAACCACCACAACATCGCCTGCCATACAGCAGAAGAGCTAAACGACGGCATGCCTTTTATTGTTGCGTAGCTTGCAAAGTTCGCAAAAATGGCCAAAAGAAACAGCGGTACAAAAAACAGATTACGCCAACCTTTGGCTCGATAAACACGAATGCCTACCTCATAGGCAACAAACAACAAAAATACCGCTTCAATGCTGCTGGTTAACCATAACGGCGCTGACGTCCAAAGCAATATTCGGGGCGCGAGCCATAAGCCAAATAAGACCAAAAGCGTGTAATGCTTGGTGCCATTAATGCCAGTCCAGTTTTGTACCGCGGTCAATACAAAACCAACCACAATCGCCATCGAAAAGCCGAACAACATTTCATGAACGTGCCACCATAATGCCGGTACAGTTAATGCGTTTGGCTGTCCGCTCTGGAACATCCACACCCACAACGCGATCGCAACAATGGCGTAAATCGACCCAAACAGAAAAAACGGCCGAAAGCCTAACCGCAGCCATGCGGGGATTTTTTCTTCCACTTTTTTATCGGTGATATTCAGCATTATCTTGCCCTCAAGCGTCTCTCGATGCTGGTTAACTCAACTACAATATTGATGCTACCATAAACATGCATAAAAAATACATGTTATTAGTTAGGATTATACTTAAGAGGTAAAGTTGTGCTTCAGAGGCGGGTTAGGTATAAACGGTGAGAGACACAACCATCAGTTAAGGGATGCAACGAAGATGTACATATTTGGCTATGGCAGTTTGATTAATTCTGCGTCACGTAAGTTAACCGGACAAACGGGAGAAGCCATTCCCGTCATTGCTCATGGACTGGTGCGCTACTGGGGAAAGATTGATGACAGCTACACTCTGTCTCCTCTGGTTGTGAACCAAGGCGATGGGCAGGTCAACGGCGTTTTACTCGAAGTGAATGAAGAAGCTCTCGCAGAATTCGATCGCCGTGAGCGTGGTTATCATCGTATTCAAATTCAGCCAGATCAAATCGAAACGGACGCGAACTTTAACCAAGAACATAGCATCTGGGTTTACGTAAAAGACGAGCCATTACCACCGTGCGTAAAAAACCCAATCATGCAAAGCTATGTCGATACCGTGCTAGCAGGTTGCTTAGAAGTATCTCATGCGTTTGCAGAGCATTTTGTGCGTCACACCATTGGCTGGCAACACGCAAAAGAAAATGACCGCCATCAACCTAAATATGGCAACCTAGCAGGCGTGCAAGAGCATCATTACGAGTTGATTGATAATCTAATAAAAAAAGGAGCCTAACGGCTCCTTTTTAGTATCTATGTTTTGCTTATGCGAGCTTAAAACTTGTAATCAACGCCAACGTACAGGCTGTCAAAATCAAATTCAAGATCGCCACCACCTTCAACATCGATGGTTACTGTAGAAGCACGGTAGCCACCAGAAACAACCAGACCTGAAGCAAATTCATAACCCACTTCAGCACCATAGTTAAAGCCAGCATCGCTACCATCAGTCTTACCAGTGAAACCAGAAAGGTTTGATTTTGCCTCTAAATCAACCCCAGTTACACCTAGACCAACAACAGCACCAACATAAAAACCAGTGCCAGAGAATTGGTACTTAGGTTTAGCATTAAGGTTGAATGAATAACCTTCAACAGTAGCTTCTAACCAATTACCCGCGCCCGATGCTTTTTCTTCGAAGCTACCGTAGTAAATGTACTCACCTTCTAAAGCCAATTTGAAGTTTTCTGAATATTGCAGCTCTTTACCTACCGCAATACCCAAACCTGTAGCTGAAGAGCTGTAAGAGTGACCTTCAACTTCAAGATCAGAGTTAAGAATATCTGCGCCAACATACCAGTTACCTTTTGCTTGAACTGACGCTGAAGCAACCACTGCACCTAAAGCCAATAATGGCAATACTTTTTTCATTATAATTTCCTATGTTTTTCATACTGTTAAACAGTTTTTAAAAGCGCGGAGATTATAAATAGAGTTGAATATATTCCTATTGATTTATTTATAAAATGAGACACAAAACATAAACACGAACAATAAAACGTTTGCTTGATTAAACTCTAAACAATTCTCACCCCAGTCGGCATCGCTCTTTCTGGCGTAAGCAACACACTTTCGGACTCATCATCCGTTTCTGCGCATAACAACATACATTCTGAGGTTTCACCGCGCATTTTGGCTTTGGCAAGATTACACAACACGACCACTTGTTTGCCCATCAACTCTTCCTCGGTGTAATAAGGTACTAGGCTGGTTACGGTTTGCAGTGTTTTTTCACCAATATCAATTTGCACAATGTACAGCTTGTCTGCATTTTGATGACGAGCCACTTCAATGATTTTTCCGGTACGAATTTCCAGTTTGGCAAAATCTGAGTAAGCGATAGTTTCCATAATTAAAACCTCAGTAAAGTTTTACTAAAAAGATAACGTTTACACTATCAGTAAGCTTAATAAATACAAGTGGTAAAGATCTCATTTCCGAAAGCAAATCCCCTATCAAATTGCACTTATTACACAATGGGTGTTTAATACTTCCAGTCAAAATTTTTAGCCACTAAAGGTTCTATATGGCAACGATCAAGGATGTCGCGAAAGAAGCCGGTGTTTCGGTCGCAACGGTTTCTCGCGTGATCAACAAGTCCCCAAAAGCCAGTCAATCATCGGTAGAGTCGGTCACCAAAGCAATGAGCAAATTGGGTTACAGACCCAATGCCGCAGCTCGCGCACTGGTGAGTCAAAGCACAAATACCATGGGTGTGTTGGTGAGTGATGTGTCCGATCCTTTCTTCGGCACGCTGGTCAAATCCGTCGATAATATCGCGCGCGAAAATGGCAAACATATCTTGATTGGCAACGGGTATCACAATCCAGATGATGAGCGTCAAGCCCTAGAATTGCTGATCAACAGCCGTTGCGATGCAATAGTCATCCACTCGAAAGGCTTATCTGATGAGGATCTAATTGGCTACGCCCAAGAAGTAAAAGGTATGGTGCTTATCAATCGTCATATCCCAGAGCTGGCTGAACGCTGTATTTCCCTTGATAACCGCAAAGGAGCATTCCTCGCGACAGAATATTTAATTCGTCACGGGCATCGCAAAATCGCTTGCATTGCCTCATCCCACGATATCGAAGATACAGATGAGCGATTGCAAGGTTACCAAGCCGCATTGAAAGAACATGGTATTGAACTCTCCAAAAGCTACATCGAATACGGTGAACCCAACAGTGATGGTGGCGAAGTTGCGATGACCAACCTGTTAACCAAATCTTTGGAGATTACTGGAGTGGTGGCCTACAACGACTACATGGCCGCTGGCGCACTGGCAGCGTTGAATCAAAATGGCATTGACGTACCAAGTAAGGTTTCTATGGTCGGGTTCGATGATGGCTTAATCGCCCGCTTTGTTCACCCTAGCTTGACTACTATTCGCTACCCAATCGAGATGATGGCAGAACGAGCCGCCCGTCTGGCTTTGGCGCTATCTCGTGACGAAAAAATTGAAGACGAAACCATTATTTTTAGCCCAACTTTAGTACGAAGAAACTCTGTCGAGCGTTGTTGATGGTGGATAACCTGTAAATTGAAAACGAAAAGCCCGCTCAGGTTATTGAGCGGGCTTTTTCTTTGAGCACTTGTCGAGACGATATGGATTCTAGCTCAAGGCTTCGTTCGGTTTTGCAGACTTCACGTCAACGCCTTCCGCAAACTCACCACGCTGTAATTTTTCTCGTAAAATCGCGTGTTGGTCTTCGGTAAATGTGTAGCGAGACATAATGAAAATGCGCACTAGAGCTCCCAATGCCGGTAGCAACGCAATACAGAAGAACATACCACTGAGCGCGGTTTCCGTTTGCGCCGCATTTGGTACATAGCCAATCATCGTCAAGATAACCCCCGTTAAGCCGCCCGCTACTGCAACAGAGAGTTTGCCTGTAAAGGTCTGTCCCGAGAACGTGATCGCCGCGGTACGTTTGCCGCTGTGGTAGTAAGAGTACTCTACTGTGTCTGCAATCATGGCCGAGATAAGAGGGTTGGTCATCATAAAGATGCCTGTAATCACCGCTAACCACGCCATCACGACCGTTGGATTATCATAGCCAGTAAAATAGAACCCAATGCGAGCGATGATCTCTAAAACGCACAGCGCAATAAAGATGTCACGTTTTTTGAAACGCTTTGTCAGCACAGGCGTAGCTAAACACGCAATCGCACTTACCAAAGTGATGGTACCAATCAGAGAGACTAAACCTGCGTCACCCATGTTGTATGTGAAGAAGAAAATGTATAAGCCATTCACCAGATTGAAGAACACATTCATGAAAAACGCTGCCAGAATAAAAAACAACGGCTTGTTTTTACGAACGGCTTGAAAGGTTTGTTTTAGCGTGACTTTTTCGCAGCTCTTCGTCGAGATGCGTTCTTTGGTGTTATAAAAACCGTTCAGCATGAAGAACAAACCCGCGATCATCAACACAATCACAGCTGGTAAGTAACCCTGATCTGCTCGGCCATCAGCGAAGTAAGCGCTCAGTTTCGGGAACACAACCAAAGTTGCACCAATACCTGCATTCACCCCTAACATGGCACAAGTTGCCGCTTTTGCTCGCTCTTGCGGTTCATCCGTCATAACAGAAGACATAGACCAAAACGGCACATCAGAAATGGTGTAAAGCGTACCCCAAAGAATGTAAGTGATACCGGCATACATCACTTTTGTCGACGTATCAGCATCAATGTTATAGAACGCGGCAACCGTGACCAGAACAATCAGAATCGGCGTAAACAGCATGTAAGGGCGGAATTTACCAAAGCGAGAGTCTAGCGTGTCCATGTATCCGGCAATGAGCGGATCGTTCACCGCATCCCACACACGAGCAATCAAAAAAATCGTACTCGCCGCAATTGGAGAAATGCCCAAAATATCGGTATAGAAATAAAGAATAAAAGAGCCGACTAGACCAAAGCTAAAGCACTGGCCTACCCCATAGCCGAAGTAAGACATCAGCTCCTTATTGGTGAGTTTGTTTTGTAGAGTAGTCATTGTTCACGTCTCAATTGATTTTATTGTAAATAATAAACCGACCCACTTCTCAGAGTCGGCTCACAGGCAATTAATCCACTTCTGCGAGTGTTTTGATCAATTGCACTTCGCTTGCGTCATACGGCTGTCCTTGCTCATCAAGCAGATCGTGGAACCATTGACTCGCATAGTTTGCATCGCTACGTTTTATCTCTGGCCAAGGCAGATGCGTTTGTGTTTTTCCTTTCACTAATCCCCACTGGTAGCAGCCAATGTTTTTCTGTTTAAAGACCGGAAGCTGTTCGTGCATGTACGATTGCGCATGACGAGCAAGCCACTCAGTACACATCATTGGTCGGTTGTAGCTTTCTACAATTTCAACGGCTTTATGGAACAGATCGAGTGGTAAGTAAGCGTGGAAAGTAATGATGTCCGATAGCTCCATCGCTTTGCGATCGGTTGGGTGTTCATAAATCGGCAGGCTTCGGTCAAGAATGCTTGGCGCATGCCAAGCGCCAACTGTGAGAGGCTGAGTTGGGTTTTCTTCACGTGCCCACTCAAACGCTTGTTCCATCAGCTCATGACTAAAGATTTCCATTTCTTCGTCGTAAGCGATCTCACCCGTAGTGGTGAAAATCATGCGGTTGGTTGGCTCGTTATAGAGATCCCAAATAACGATTCGAGGGTCATTTTTGTAGGTAGAGATGATGTCGCGAATATACGCTTCGACCTCACCCCACATAGATTTGTCCATCACCACATTGCGACCAGGACTTGCTGCTGCTTGGCTATTGTGCAAATCCGGTACTGGCGCTTTTTGTTCACCAAGATAAGGATGGTCGCCCGAAAAACCGCAGTCATCCATCGGCGTGAGCATCACTTTGATTTGATTGCGTTCGCAAATATCCAGAAAGCGCTCAATTCGCGCATGTAAACCATCGCGATCCGCTTGCCAAACTATAAATGGTAAGTTGGTACGTAAAGTGTTGTAACCCACATCATGCGCCCAAGCTAACTCTTGTTCCATCACCTCAGGTGCAAAGGATTCCGCTTGCCACATCTCATTCCAGTTAACCGCTGTGCGCGGTAAATAGTTAAAGCCACGTAGCCAGCCATGCTCTTTTTGCCATTGCCACGCTTTCTCTTCCGACCATCTTTTCATCTTACTCACCTTAAAACTAAATTATTAACTAATAATATTAGCTAATATATTAATTAGTAATTTAATGACTAGATGTTCAAAGAATAAACGTGGTAAAAATCACAGCTTTTAAGTTACTCTGACTTACTTTTGTGATCTTAATCTTTAAAGGATGATCCGAACTTAATCTTTAGCTAATATCTTTAGCTAACGAAATTACGTAAAAGAGCAGAATGGCTAAAAAAATCACCATGAGTGACATTGCGGCGGCGGCTGGCGTCTCTCAGTCGACCGTATCGCTGGTATTGAATGGCTCAACTTCCGTAAAAATCGCGGAAGCGACCAAACGTAAAGTGCTCGAAACCGCAGAATCACTTGGCTACAAAAACAAAAAGGTTGCCCATGCTTTGGGACGCCCTAAAAAGATCGCATTGGTGATCAACGGCTTAACCAGTTATGACCCATTTATCGATGCCATCAATGCAGCGAGAGAAGAAGCGTGGTCGAACGACTACATATTGGTGACGTTCAATTACAGCCATGATGAAGTGTTGGCAAGCAAGATTGAGTCGGAGATCAACGGCGGTGATTACGCAGGTTTGGTTTATGCATCCAGTATGACGCGAGAGTTGGAGCAGCAACGCGTCACAACTTCCTTACCGACTGTGCTGCTGAACTGCACCAACGAAGAACACACCGAAACGCCAAGTATTTTGCCGGCCGATATGATTGGAGCTTACAAAGCAGTTTCACACCTCACAGCGCAAGGCTATCGTCGCATTGCCATGCTGTCTGGTGAAAGTTGGATGCTAGCCAGTAAGCAACGTGCCGATGGTTATCGTCAGGCTCTCATTGATGCAGACATCATTCCTAACTCAGAGTATTTAGTCGATGCAAACTGGTCGCTAAAAGAAGCGCACCAGCAAACACTGGCACTACTGAATATGGAGCAGCCGCCAGAAGCGATTTTCTGTGGCAGCGACTATATGGCAATGGGGTGCTACCAAGCGATAGCAGAGTTGGGGTTGAAGATTCCTCAGGATGTTGCCGTTGTCGGTTACGATAATCAGCAAATCGCCTCTGAAAGCTTTCCAGCATTAACGTCGGTTGAACTGCCCTACTCAGACATGGGTAAACTCGCAATCGAATCGTTGATGGCACTGATTGAAGGGCAACCGTTGCTTTCTAACAAACGCAAAGTAGAGGGTGAGCTCATCGTTCGAACCTCTTCGACAAAAACAAAAAAGGTGGGCATGTAGCCCACCATAACACCCAAAGTCGTTGGAGTTGCATCGCTGCCGCTGCAAGTTCAAAGGGCAGAAGTGCTATCTAAAATTCAAACTGATAAGTAGTTTGATGCTGATAGCAATCCCCAGAGCTCAACACCCCATTGTTGAGTCCCCATTCTGGTTTGTTTGGCCCGTCTGGAAAGTACTGCGTTTCCAATGCTAGGCCGTCATAGCGTTCGTAAGTTTTACTTGCACCGGGCGTACCGGCTAAGAAATTACCTGAATAAAACTGGATGGCAGGCTTGGTGGTTTTCACCTTCATCACCACATCTTCTTTTGGTGCAATTACAACCGCAGTGACAGACACGCCATCGGTCACTTCAGGCATGAATACAAAGGCGTGATCGTAGCCACCAGCAGTTTTCTGATCTTGCTCAGCAAGAAATTCTTGGCCAATCGATTTTGGCTCGGTGAAGTCGAAACTGGTACCCGAAACTGGTTTTTGTTCACCGGTAGGAATTAACCCCGCATCCGTTGGCAAGTAATGCCCAGCATTGAGCTGTAAAGTATGATCCAAACTTTTTGCGCGGCTCGCCTCACCAGCCAAGTTAAAGTAGGCGTGATTGGTTAAATTCACTGGTGATGTTTTGTCGGTCTTAGCATCATAGGCGATAGCTAGTTCATTCTCGTCAGTGATCGTGTACGTCACCTTCACATCGAGATTTCCCGGATAGCCTTGATCACCGTCCGGGGAGCGAAGTGAAAAAGTGACCTGTTGATCATTTTGCTTTTCAACCTTCCAGCGGCGCTTATCAAACCCTTCCAGCCCACCGTGCAGTGAGTTTTCACCGTTATTGATACCAAGTTGATACTTCTCTCCGTCTATCTCAAACTGCCCCTTCGCAATTCGGTTAGCAAAGCGGCCAACAATGGAACCGAAGTAAGCGTCTTGCTTCATGTGTTCAGCCATATTTGGTGAGCGCAACAACACTTCACGGTTTTCACCATTTACCGGTAATGTGCAACTCAACCACGTCGCACCGATATCCATAAACGACGCCGTCATACCATTCGCGTTGGTCAAATGAATCAGATTCG
The DNA here is from genome assembly GCF_000024825.1 of Vibrio antiquarius. NCBI lineage: Bacteria > Pseudomonadati > Pseudomonadota > Gammaproteobacteria > Vibrionales > Vibrionaceae > Vibrio > Vibrio antiquarius. The sequence goes on along the minus strand of NC_013456.1, from coordinate 1,182,128 downwards.
CAGTTTGGCCATCAAACGACGGCGTTTGCGCCATCGCTTGTTCTAGTTGTTGAAAATAGGCTTTCATCATCATTCCTTACAGCACTTCAACCAAACCCGCACCATTTTTGGCTTGGCAAACATAAATCGACTCTTTTAAGCCCGTAGCCGCTTGGTACTTCGCTTCAACTGCCGCTTTCACGTCATCAACCAGTGCTGGCGGTACAAGTGCCACGATGCAACCACCAAAGCCACCGCCGGTCATGCGCACGCCGCCTTGATCGCCGATCACCTCTTTGACTATCTCCATCAGCGTATCGATTTCTTTTACCGTGATTTCGAAATCATCGCGCATCGAGGCATGAGACTCGGCCATCAGCTCGCCCATACGCTTCATGTCGTGTGCTCGCAGCGCTTGCGCCGCTTCCACAGTACGATCGTTTTCTGTGATGACATGACGGGCACGTTTTGCCACCATTTCATCCAGCTCAGCGACTTTCTCGTTGAACTGCTCAATCGTCACATCGCGCAGCGCTTTCACACCGAAAATGCGCGCTGCTTCTTCACATTGCTGACGACGAGTGTTGTATTCGCTGTCGACCAAACCACGTTTTTTATTCGAGTTGATGATCACGACTGCCATGTCTTCTGGCATAGAGACCGCTTCTGTTTCAAGACTACGGCAATCTAATAGCATCGCATGATTTTCACGCCCTTCCGCTGAAATCATTTGATCCATGATGCCGCAGTTGCAACCGACGAATTCGTTCTCTGCTTGCTGACCGTTTAAGGCGATTTCGGCTTGGCTGATTTCAAGGTTAAACAGCACTTTAAACGTTTGACCGATCACCACTTCCAATGCCGCCGATGAGCTCAAACCCGCGCCTTGAGGTACGTTGCCGCTGACTGAAATATCCGCCCCAGTAAACTGGTAGCCACGCGCCAGAAGACACTTCACCACGCCGCGAATGTAGTTCGCCCACATTTTATCTTGCTGGAAAGTAATGGCTTGTATGATATCGAATTCGTCCACTACGTTACCGTAATCGACCGACACCACACGCACGATATTGTCTTCACGCTTTGCCGCCGCCACGACCGTTTGGTAGTTAATGGCACACGGTAGGACAAAACCATCGTTGTAATCGGTGTGCTCACCAATCAAGTTCACACGACCAGGCGCTTGGATAATATGGCTAGGTGCGTAGCCCAACACTTGCTCAAATGACGCTTTCACATTTTGGATAAGTTCAGACATAGGGACGTTCTCTTAAAATAGTAATTTGTGTGGGATAGCGCGTTGAGCCTAACTTTCTATCTGTAAAGTCGCGCTATCCCGTTATTCGTAATCAGTCCAATTTAAAGACTTAGCATTCTTTGTAGTGGACATCACTCACATCACGCAGACGTTGCGCGGCTTGCTCTGCGGTGAGATCGCGTTGGCTTTCTGCCAGCATTTCGTAGCCCACCATGAACTTACGAACCGTGGCACTGCGCAGTAGTGGCGGATAAAAAAGTGCATGAAGCTGCCAATGGTCGATGTCTGTGCCTTGGTCAAAAAACGGCGCGTAGTGCCAGCCCATTGAATATGGGAATGAGCATTGGAATAAATTGTCGTAACGGCTGGTCAGCTTCTTGATCGCTAGCGCTAAATCGTCTCGTTGCTCATCGCTGAGTTCGCTCATGCGACGAATGCGCGTTTTCGGCAACAACATGGTTTCGAACGGCCAAGCAGCCCAGTAAGGCACCACCGCCAGCCAGTGTTCGGTTTCCACCACAATGCGTGAACCGTCTTTGAGTTCCGCTTGTACGTAATCCACCAGCAAGTTGCTGCCGTGTCCTTGGTAGTAGACTTTTAGGTTGTGCTCTTTACGCTCGATTTCATTTGGTAAGAAGCTGTTCGCCCAGATTTGACCGTGCGGATGAGGCTGAGAACAGCCCATGGTTTCGCCTTTGTTTTCGAACGCCTGAACCCAAATGTATTCCTTGCCGAGCTCTTCAATTTGCTCATTCCATGTATCAATCACGCCACGAATTTTATCCACTGGCAGCTCCGGTAAGGTTTTGCTGTGATCTGGCGAGAAGCAAATCACTCGGCTCAAACCACGCACGCCTTGCGTTTTGAATAGCGGGTTGTTTGACTCTGGTGCATCTGGTGAATCCACCATCAGCGCAGCAAAATCGTTATTGAACACATAGGTGCCTTCGTAATCTGGATTAACATCGCCAGAGATACGTTCGTTGGTTGGACAAAGGAAACATTTACCGTCATAGCTTGGTAGCTCATCCAATGCGGGCTTTTCATCTGCGCCGCTCCAAGGGCGTTTTGCACGGTGAGGTGAAACCAAAATCCATTGCCCAGTCAGAGGGTTGTAACGGCGGTGTGGATGATCCACTGGGTTAAATTCGACATTCGACATGTTACTTACTCAACTCTTTAAAATTCTTCAAACTCAGCTTCCCAAAACCGTGAGAAGCGCAGATGGCCACGCGGCGACTGCAATTACTCCGGGGAATAGCCACTAGGGTTGTTTGACTGCCAGTTCCACGTATCGGCGGTCATTTCAGCTACCGTGCGTGTTGCTTTCCAGCCTAGTTCACGCTCGGCTTTTTCCGTGCTTGCCCAACATTCAGCAATATCCCCAGGACGACGCGGGCAAAACTCGTAAGGCACTGGTTTACCGCAAGCGGCCGCGAACGCATCCACCATCTCAAGTACGCTCGAGCCTTTACCTGTACCTAAGTTGTAAATGTGCAAACCCGATGTTTCCCCCACCGATTTCAAAGCCGCAATATGGCCGTCGGCCAGATCCATCACATGGATGTAATCACGCACGCCAGTGCCGTCAGGGGTTGGGTAGTCGCTACCGAATACCGCGAGTTTTTCTCGGCGGCCAACAGCGACTTGGGCGATAAATGGCATCAGGTTATTGGGAATGCCTTGTGGGTCTTCCCCCATGCAGCCCGATGGGTGCGCGCCAACTGGGTTGAAGTAACGCAGTAAGGTGATGCTCCAGTCGTTTTCAGCATGGAACAGATCGCTTAAGCACTGCTCCACCATATATTTGCTGCGTCCGTATGGATTGGTGGTTGCGCCTGTTGGTGAATCTTCCGTAATCGGCACTATTTCAGGGTCACCGTAAACCGTTGCCGATGAGCTGAATACGATGCTTTTCACGCCCGCTTTACGCATGCTGCGCGCTAACACCAATGAGCCATTGACGTTGTTGTCGTAGTACTCAAGTGGTTTTGCCACCGATTCGCCAACTGCTTTGAGGCCAGCAAAGTGGATCACGGCTTGGATGTCGTGCTGCGCGAATACCGTATCCAAAAAGGCTTCGTCACGGACGTCACCTTGGTGGAACGCAGGCTGTTTGCCAGTCAGCGCTTCAATACGGTTTAACACTTCCAGTTTGGCGTTACACAAGTTGTCGACGATGATAGGTTCTATTCCCGCTTCAATCATCTGAACGCAAGTGTGACTACCGATATATCCCATACCGCCTGTGACAAGAACTTTCACTTTTGCTTCTCCACGTTTGCTGCTTTCTGTTCATACCTCACTCTGATGCGCTAAAAGCCAATCGCTATTGCATCGAATCAGTACGCCCATTTCTTAACTGGCTAAAAGTCTAGCAACCAATCTCGATCCAGATCCGTGATCGAATTCAAATTGTGTAAACGTTTCCACAAAATTACACAAAAGCCTTATTTTAGATGCTGACTTTAGTTAAATTAAACCAGGAAGATGATGAGCAGTGAAGATGAGTCGAACAGATACCGCTCTCTTTCGTGGATCGCACGATTTTACTAAAAGTTTGTGCATCCCTAAGTAGCTGTTTACAATAGCCAGATTATTGAGTTCTCACTTGGACTGTGAGCAATGCCAACGGGAAATGTACATGGCAACACTAAAAGATATCGCCACTGAAGCGGGCGTCTCACTTGCAACTGTATCGCGAGTTTTGAATGACGATCCGACGTTGAGCGTTAAAGAAGAAACCAAACGCCGCATTTTAGAAATCGCAGAAAAGCTGGAGTACCGCACCAGCAGCTCGAAGAAAGCCACCAAAGAAGCCAAGCAAAAACATCACTTTTTGGCCTTGTACAATTACAAACAAGAAGCAGAAGTGAACGACCCGTACTACTTGTCGATTCGTCATGGGATTGAAACTCAGTGCGACAAACTCGGCATTACGCTAACCAATTGCTACAACAGCGAAATTGATATTGAAACGCAGAAGATCACGGGTGTCCTTTTAGTCGGGAAAGTCGACCAAAAGGTGGTCAATAAGTTACCTAAACGCCTAGCCGATAGCATCTGTTACATCGACTTTTCAGATCCAACTAGTCCTTACGATTGCGTTGATATCGACCTTGTAAGAATCAGCAAGCAAGTGGTTGATTTCTTTGTACAACAAGGCTACGAGCGTATCGGATTTATTGGTGGACAAGACGAACCCAACACCGCAGACATTCGTGAAAATGCGTTTGTGGACTACGGCAGTCTAAAAGGTGTGGTTTCTGAAGACGACATTTATCGTGGCGATTTCTCTAGCTTGTCCGGTTATGACTTAGCGAAAGAGATGCTGGCCAAAGGCGATTTCCCAAAAGCGATGTTCATTGCTTCGGACTCCATTGCGATCGGTGTGTTACGAGCAGTGCATGAGTTTGGTTTAAACATTCCTGATGATATTGCGCTGATCAGCGTGAACGACATTCCTACCGCGCGCTTTACCTTCCCTCCTCTATCTACCGTTCGTATTCATTCTGAAATGATGGGGATTCAAGGCGTGAACTTGTTAGTAGAAAAATACCGTGACGGACGCGCACTGCCCCTTCAAGTGTACGTTCCAAGCAAGCTCAAGCTACGCGGCACAACTCGATAAAAACACCCTCAAAACTGCTCAAATAAAGCACTGAATTTTCAGTGCTTTTTATTTCTTCTTTTATTTTCTACCGAATTTTTACTGTTTTTACTTTCCAAAACAATCTAGAACGCATTCCTTTACTCTGATCACATCTTGCTCAACATTGGTCATTTAAAACGTGACCAAGTTAAAGTAAAACGTTTTCACTGATTTATTTTAGTAAAACTTTTACTAATATCTTTCTCAGATTATTCATAAGCATTTTTCACAATACATCGGCCGTTGTTTTTGCACTGATGTTGAGCCGCGATGAAACCAATCCGCACTCCAACATAAGCGCACCAAGCCGAGGGGAGATCAAAACGTGAACAATTGGGAAAACTTCCAACACTTACACGAGAATCGTATGGCACCGCGTGCGTACTTTTTCTCCTACGACTCTGTTCAGAGCGCACAAACCTTTCAACGTGAACTGAGTCGCCGCTTTATGTTGCTCAGCGGCCAATGGACATTCCGTTATTTCACCAACCCAATGTTGGTACCTGATGAGTTTTACTCACAAACAATGAACGGCTGGGGACACATTACCGTCCCAAACATGTGGCAAATGGAAGGCCACGGCGATCTGCAATACACCGATGAGGGCTTCCCATTCCCGATCGACGTCCCGTTTGTACCAACCGACAACCCAACGGGCGCTTATCAACGCACATTTACACTTGGTCCACAGTGGGGTAACCAACAAACCATCATCAAGTTCGACGGCGTGGAAACCTACTTTGAAGTGTACATAAACGGCGAGTACGTCGGCTTTAGTAAAGGCAGCCGACTCACAGCGGAATTCGACATTTCCAAGTTCGTCCAACAAGGCGAAAACTTACTCTCTGTACGCGTGATGCAGTGGGCCGATTCCACTTACATTGAAGACCAAGACATGTGGTGGACGGCGGGGATATTCCGTGATGTTTACCTAATCGGAAAAGAGAACATTCACGTCCAAGACCTAACAATTCGCACCGATTTCGCCGACGATTACCAAAGTGCGACGCTCAGTGCTCAAATCGAATTGGAAAACCTTTCCACCGCTATCGCGTCTGGCTATACGCTGGAATACGCGCTGCATGACAAAGGCACTGTCGTAGCCAGTGGTCAATGCGATTCACTGACTATCCAAAACCACCACTCAACAAGCTTTGCGATTGATATGGTGAGCCCAACGCATTGGACGGCTGAAAATCCTTACCTTTACCACTTGTTCATTACCTTAAAAGATCACCAAGGCAACGTAGTGGAAGTGATCCCACAACGCGTGGGTTTCCGTGATATCAAGGTGCGTGATGGCCTGTTTTACATCAACAATCAATACGTGATGCTGCATGGTGTCAACCGTCATGACAACGACCACCTAAAAGGTCGCGCAGTGGGCATGGACCGAGTGGAAAAAGATCTGATTTTGATGAAGCAACACAACATCAACTCAGTTCGCACCGCACACTACCCGAACGACCCACGCTTCTACGAGTTGTGTGATATTTACGGCCTGTTTGTGATGGCAGAAACCGATGTGGAAACCCACGGCTTTGCCAACGTTGGCGACCTGAGCCGTATCACCAATGATCCAGCATGGGAAGCGGTGTTTGTTGATCGCGCAGTGCGCCATGTGCACGCACAGAAAAACCACCCATCGATCATCATGTGGTCACTCGGTAACGAATCGGGTTATGGCTGTAACATCCGAGCGATGTATACCGCGACCAAAGCAATTGATAACACCCGTTTAGTTCACTACGAAGAAGACCGCGACGCTGAAGTCGTCGATGTGATTTCGACGATGTACTCACGCGCTCAACTGATGAATTACTTTGGCGAGCACCCACACGAGAAGCCACGCATTATCTGCGAATACGCACACGCGATGGGCAATGGACCAGGTGGTTTAACCGAATATCAAAATGTGTTCTATGCGCACGACCACATTCAAGGTCACTACGTTTGGGAATGGTGTGATCACGGCATTCTAGCGCGTGATGAACACGGCCAAGAGTTCTACAAATACGGCGGCGATTACGGTGACTACCCAAACAACTACAACTTCTGTATGGATGGTCTGATTTACCCAGATCAAACCCCGGGCCCAGGCCTGAAAGAGTACAAACAAGTCATTGCACCGGTGAAAATCCGCGCCGTTGAAGGTTGCCATGACCGCTTCATCGTTGAGAACAAATTGTGGTTCACCAACCTCGATGATTACACCATTACTGCTGACGTGCGTGCCGAAGGTGAAACCCTGCATAGCGTGCAATTCAAAGTCAAAGCTTTGGTCGCCAACAGCGAACGTGAAGTGACCATCGACTTGCCAGAATTGGATGAACGCGAAGCCTTTGTTAACTTCACCGTACGCAAAGACAGTCGCACGCTTTACAGCGAAGCCAACCATGAAATTGCGGTGTATCAGTTCCAACTGAAAGAAAACACCGCGACGTTGCCTGCGCTGGTCAACCACAATATTCAACCCTTGGTGCTTGAAGAAAGCCGCCTAGAGCACGTGATCACAGGTCATAACTTCGCGCTTACTTTCTCGAAAGTAAACGGCAAGCTGACTTCTTGGCGCGTAAATGGCGAAGAGATCATTCAATCAGAGCCGAGACTGAACTTCTTCAAACCGATGATTGATAACCACAAACAAGAGTATGAAGGTTTGTGGCACCCAGCGCATCTGCAAATCATACAGGAGCACTTCCGCACACTTGCTGTGGAAGCAACTTATGATTCCGTCTTGATTACGACCACCAGCATCATTGCGCCGCCGGTCTTTGATTTTGGCATGCGTTGTACCTATCGCTATCAAATCAATGCTCAAGGCCATTTGAACGTGGAACTGAGTGGCGAGCGCTACGGCGACTATCCTCACGTGATTCCGGTCATCGGCTTGGATTTGGGCATCAACGGCAGCTTTGATCAAGTGAGTTACTACGGTCGCGGCCCTGAAGAGAACTATCAAGACAGCCGCCAAGCTAACCTCATTGATGTTTACCACACCAATGTGGCGGACATGTTCGAGAACTACCCGCTCCCGCAAAACAACGGCAACCGCCAACACGTGCGCTGGGCCTCACTCACCAACCGTCATGGCACAGGGTTATTGGTGAAACCTCAGCAAGAAATCAACTTCAGCGCGTGGTTCTACACCAACCAAAATCTGCATGAAGCGCAACATACGATCGAGCTAGAAAAGAGTGGCTACATCACCCTTAACCTTGACCATCAAGTGATGGGATTGGGCTCGAACTCATGGGGCAGCGAAGTGTTCGACTCTTACCGCGTGTACATGGACGAGTTCCGTTACGGTTTGACGCTGATGCCACTGCAAGCAGGCGATTGCAACGCACAAGTGATGGCAAACCATGATTTCGACAACGCGTTTTTCACTCAAACCAATACTCAATCAGTCAACGAGGCGTAACCCATGATCGTGTTAGACAGCTTAGAGCAATTCAAACAGGTATATCGCAACGGTCGTAAATGGAACCGCTGTGTGGAAGCCATTGGCAACATCGGCAACATCAAAGATGGCGTGATGCACTCGATTGGCGATTCACTGGTTTACATGGTTGAAGATGGCATCGCGAAACAAACCGAAACGTTCATCGGTAACCGTCGTTACTTCGATGTGCATTACTACCTCGAAGGCCGAGAAACCGTTGAGTTCGCGGATAAAACCACGTTAACCCTAGAACAAGCTTATCGTGATGAAACTGACCGCGAATTTTTTTCTGGTCAGGGTGAAACACGTGAGCTTTGCGAAGGCCAAGTGGCGATTTTTGAAAACAGTGAAGCGTACCGCTTCCACGGAGACAACCGCGTAAGAAAAGTGGTGCTCAAAGTGACCATCGAAGATGGCTACTTCCTAAATAAATAAAACAAGAGAAGGGCTGTGGTCACAGCATTACAAGCCCTTCCTCCCTACAATTCCAACGTGATTCACCGGAGATAGAACATGTCTGAATCCAAACGTAATACGATAGGCAAATTCGGGTTGTTGTCCCTCACCTTTGCTGCAGTATTTAGCTTTAATAACGTAATCAATAACAACATCGAGATCGGTCTAGCGTCTGCGCCAATGTTCTTTCTGGCGACCATTTTTTATTTCATCCCTTTCTGTTTGATCATCGCAGAATTCGTATCTCTGAATAAAGATTCTGAAGCGGGTGTCTACGCATGGGTAAAAAGCTCACTCGGCGGTCGCTGGGCGTTTATCTCTGCCTACACTTATTGGTTCGTTAACCTATTCTTCTTCACGTCCTTGCTGCCGCGTGTTATCGCTTATGCGTCTTACGCGTTCTTGGGCTATGAATACATTCTGACGCCATTCACCACTACCGTACTCAGTATGATTTTGTTTGCGTTTGCGACCTACGTATCGACGAACGGCGCGAAAATGTTGGGGCCAATTACGTCGGTGACCTCCTCCCTCATGCTGCTACTGACAATGTCGTACATTTTACTGGCTGGCGCAGCGTTGATCGGCGGCGTAGAACCAGCTGACCCAATTACTGTAGAAGCGATGATCCCTGATTTCAGCTGGGCATTTTTAGGCATTACTACATGGATCTTTATGGCGGCAGGCGGTGCGGAATCGGTCGCGGTTTACGTAAACGATGTGAAAGGCGGCTCGAAATCGTTCGTTAAAGTCATCATCATCGCAGGTATCTTTATCGGCGTGCTTTACTCAGTTGCGTCTGTTTTGATTAACGTATTTGTTCCTAGCGAAACCCTAAAATACACGGGAGGCTCGGTTCAAGTATTTGAAGGTTTGGCTGCGTACTTTGGTTTGCCAGAAGTATTGATGAACCGCTTCGTAGGCTTGGTATCCTTTACCGCTATGTTTGGCTCTCTACTGATGTGGACAGCAACGCCAGTGAAAATCTTCTTCTCTGAGATTCCAGAAGGCATTTTTGGTAAGAAAACCGTAGAGCTGAACGAAAACGGCGTGCCAGCTCGCGCAGCTTGGTATCAGTTCCTTATCGTTATCCCATTGATGATCATCCCAACATTAGGTTCTAACACCGCTCAAGATCTGATGAACACCGTGATCAACATGACCGCGGCGGCATCCATGCTGCCACCGCTGTTCATCATGCTGGCTTACCTGAATCTGCGCTTGAAACTGGATCACGTCGAGCGTGATTTCAAAATGGGCTCACGCAAAATGGGCATCGCTACCGTATCGGTACTGATCGCTATCTTTACTGTTGGTTTCTTAGCATCGACCTTCCCTACGGGGGCCGACATCATGACCATCATTTTCTACAACGTTGGCGGTATCGTGATTTTCCTTGGCTTTGCTTGGTGGAAGTACAGCCAATACGAAAAATCATTGAATCAGGAAGAGCGTATAAAAGAAGCCGCGCCAGCTTCGCAAGCGGTATAACACAGACTCTCAATGACAAACATTCTGGGCACCCTTTGGTGCCCTTTTTATATGTGAGAGGTAATGGTCGAAGAAACTAATTCGCGTAGCCAAATGCCTTTGTCTTCATTGTTTCGGCTGGAATGCCACAGCATGGCAATATCAAAATCCGCAACGGCGATCGGCGGATTAACAGTAATGAGATCGTCCGAAAAGCCCTCCGCCAACGCCATTTTTTCTGGCACGATGGCAATGAGATCGCGCTTTTTCAATAAATGCCGAATGGTGAGAAAGTTGCGCGACGCCACGGTGACTTTACGGCTTAAGCCATGTTCTGCGAGCTTTTGGTCTACTTGTGTCTTCAAGCTCCCATCGGGACTTACCAGAGCTTGCTCTATGTTAGCGAACGCTTCCAGAGACAGCTGTGTTTCCCCTTTCAATACCTGTTTATCACACATGCACACGTGCTTTTCCGTGTACAAGTACAAGCTCTCAAAGTTGTCATCCAACACTGGCATGCTGCCAATAATGACATCGAGCTTTTCGTGCTCAGTTAATGCCACGTAGTTGCTGCGATTGACGTTAATAAAACTGATCTGGGCCTCTGGTGCGCGCTGGCGTATTTCGTCATAAAGCCGAGGAGCAAAAATAAACTCGGCATAATCCGTTAACCCAATGCGACATATACCCGCGTAATTTTCAGGTTGGAAGGCAGACTTAGTGAGCAAGTCTTTGGCGATAGAGTCCAGCAAATGATGCACGGTTGGCGCGATGTGGTGAGCGTGCTCGGTGGGCTCCATCTTGTGCCCTTTTCGCTCAAAAAGCGGGTCGTCAAACAACAACCTTAAACGAGACAAACTATGACTCATCGCCGACTGGCTAACGTAACTTTTCTCTGCCGCAACGCTAACGCTTCGATAGCGATACAAGTAGGAAAACGTCACCAATAAGTTCAAGTCAATGTTGCGCCATTGAATGTCCTCTTTCACCTCAGCACCCTTATCCCATTTCATTCATAAATGAAATTAAATTTATCAATTTGAGTCATTTTAGAGCATCCGATAAATTAGCAACAATGCTTTTTAGATAAACAGGCTCGACATGTTCACCATCTTCAAAACTTTTTTCTGGCTGGGTTGGTTCAGCTTCGGCGGCCCTGCGGCTCATATCGGTTATTTTCGCCAAACCTTTGTTGAGAAACTGAAATGGCTTGATGACAGCGAGTACGCGCAAATTGTCGCGCTCAGTCAGTTTTTGCCGGGACCCGGCTCAAGCCAAGTCGGCTTTGCATTGGGTTATAAACGCGGCGGTTTAGGTGGCGCATGCGCAGCATTTGTCGGATTCACGCTTCCTTCGGTGATCATCATGTTGTCGCTGGCGATGGTGAGCAGCCAAATCACCGACACCGCAGTGTTCCAAAACATCGTTCACGGCCTAAAACTGCTCGCTGTCGTCGTCGTGGCGGATGCGGCTTGGGGCATGTACAAAAACTTCTGCCAAGGCAAACTGACCGCGGGTTTGTGCGTCGCGACTGCGATTGCGTTGCTGGTGGCACCAAGCATCATGACGCAAATGCTCGTGTTGCTCGCAGCAGGTTTTGTCGGCATGCGATATCTGAAGAAAGACTCCGCGCCATCAGCCGAGCCGTTTAAACCGTCTATCGCACCATTGGCTCTATTTACGGTGCTTTTGCTCGGCTTACCGTTAGTGGCTCATACGTTACCTTTGCTTGGACTGTTTAGTGATTTTTTCCAAGCTGGTAGTTTAGTGTTTGGTGGCGGTCATGTGGTGCTGCCGCTTCTACAAAACATTGTTGGCGACCAGCTCAGCCAAGATGCATTTTTAACAGGCTACGCCGCTGCACAAGCTGTACCGGGGCCAATGTTCACCTTTGCGACTTTTATCGGTTATGAGCTTTCGGATACGCCAATTTTAGGCGCTCTGATCGCAACGCTTGGCGTATTCCTCCCAGGGTTTCTTTTACTGCTTGGCGTTCTTAAGAACTGGCAAGCACTGGCAGGCAAACCGTTGGTCTCTGGTGCCATCAACGGTGTAAACGCCTCGGTAGTAGGATTGTTACTCGCGGCACTTTACCAGCCAGTATTTAGCAGCGCAGTTGTTGCTCCCATCGACATGGCGTTAGTGATTGCAGGTTTTTATATACACAAAAAGCTCAACCTTTCGGTGCTGTGGATGATCGTGTTTTTTGTGGCGGCAGGCCTTGTCACGGGCATGATGTAAAAATCTTAAACGACAAACTCTTAGCGGGCACTTAAATACAAGTGCCCGTTTTCTCAACTAAGCTTAATGACATTGGAAGGATAGAGATGATGGATCGTCGATGGAACAAGACAACAATTACCAGATCAACGTAAGTTGGCAGCAAAAAGCAGCGACTTGGCTCCAGTCTATGAAGAACGAGTTATTGATCGATAAGATTTTCTACACCTATTGCTTTATCTCGACTGCTGTCATTTATCTTTGTTCTTTATATCTCGATTTCCCTATTGATTACTCTTTTACCACTTACCTTGAAACGCTCATACAAGCTTTGTATGTCACAGGTTTAAGCTGGTGTATCTACTATTATTTCTATCTCATACTGCGCAAAGAAAAACAGCCAGCAAAGCGCTTCATACGAAAACTGAAGCATCTTATTTTTCCACTGCACCGCCCTGTATCAGTGTTTGTTTCGATGATGGCACTTAACCTGATTTTCTCTAACCACACGTTTTTGAAATCGCTTATTCCAATCATCAATCCTTTTAAATGGGATCTAACCTTTGCGAATATTGATACGCTGTTGCACTTCGGCGTTGCACCTTGGGAATTGACCCATGCATTGTTCTCCAATGCTTGGGCCTCACTGGTGCTAAACGTAGCCTACAACGCATGGTTTTTTTGTATGTGGGGTATACTCATCTTTTTCCTTATCTACAAAAAATACCCGTTGGTAAGGCAACAATTTTTACTCACGTTCGCATTGTCTTGGATGATTCTTGGTGTCTTCTTCGCCACGTTACTCTCTTCAGCAGGTCCTTGCTACGTGGAGCTTATCACTGGAGATGAACAGTTTGTTCCTCTGATGAAAACGCTCGAAGCCCAAAGCCAATATCTTACCAATGTGGACGCTGGGCAATTGTGGGCATTGCCTACACAGCAATATCTTTGGGATGAGTACATCGCGAATGCCAATGGTATTGGCTCTGGCATTTCGGCAATGCCGAGTTTGCACGTTTCCATTGCTGTTTTGATGGCGCTATCAATTTATAGACTCAACAAAACCATCGGCTACTTTGCTTACGCTTTCGCCGTCATCATTCAAATCGGTTCGGTACATTTAGCGTGGCATTATGCGATTGATGGCTACCTCGCAACACTCTTGACGGTGATGTTATGGAAGATAGTTGGTTGGGCTTTGCGGCGCTATGTTTCTTACCCTGAAAGAAGCGAATGAACGGCTAATTGAACAAACACCTTTGCAACGGACTACTCTCCATAAATGAAAAAGTCCCCAAAAATGAAAAAGTCCCTAAAAATGAAAAAGCCACTCCATCTTGCTGAGTGGCTTTCTTTTTAAAGAGGCTGTGAAGCTATTGGAGAAGCGCGGTAGAGGTATCCCCTCGCTCTCTGACCATTGCTAATGCTCGCTCTAAGTTTTTATTTGCCAGTTCATAGTAGGCAGGATTCTTATCAATAGCCTGTTGTAGATAAGGAATCGCCTCGCCTGGTTTGCCTTGAAGGATCAAGAAGTAACCAACATTATTGAGTGCTTCCGGCTCTGTCATGTGTCGACTAAAAATACTCAGAGCTTGTCGTGGTTGATCTTTTGCCAGTGCAATGAGACCCAAGTTATTGATTCCCTTTTCATCCCCCGGCTTAATGCTCAGCGCAGCTTGAGTAAAGTGCGCCGCTTTTGAATAAGCTTTTTCCATGTAGTAGGAATAGCCTAGGCTGACTAAAGCATTGACGTTTCTTGAATCAATATCCAACGCTTTTCGAATTAATGCCTGCGCAATATCGTGGTCGCCACGAATGTCGTAAAGTACACCTAGACCAGAGTAAGCAGAAACCGGTGATTTATCATCATAGCGATACGTTGCAACGCTCTCAGCTGTAATGTTGTCTTTGGTGATAATCGGATCGCCATCCATACGAATTTGATCAGCATTCAAAGCGCGGATGTAGTAACTCTTCCCGACGTCCTTTTCGCCACGTTTCGTATACAGAGTGCCAAGTTCTGTGAGGGAACCAATGTGATCAGGGTTCTCTGCTAAAGATGCTCGAAATGATTTATCCGCAAGTTCTGAATTCTCTCTTGCCAAATGGATACGCCCCACGGTGTATAACGTTTTGTCTTTATGGACCGCATTCGGGAAAGAGAGCGAGCGAATGTATTCATACAACGCTAAGTCGACATTTTTATTGCTTAATGCAATATCCCCTCGAGAGATTGCCTCTTCCTCTGTTTTTGGAGGTTCATCATTGGTGAGTGACTCAACGGGCTTACCTGAGTACAGCGTTGAATCGAAGTCTGATGACTGTTCAGTTGTTGAACATGCGGTAAGCACCAACAACGAGATGATGACGTATTTCTTAATCCACATAACGATCCCTATTTTGCTTTTTAATTAGAAAATGCCTCAGCCAATGAAATTAACGCAGGTCCAATAGCCACGATGAAAAAACATGGCCAAATAAACAGCACCATTGGAAACATCATTTTGACTGGGATTTTTGCAGCAATTTCTTCTGCTGCTTGTTGACGCTTATCCCTATAGTCTTCGGTATACTCACGCAAGGAGTTGACTAAGCTCCCACCTATTCGAGAGGCGTGACTAAGCATGCTCACCAGCCCCATCAATTCTTCTAACCCTGTCCTTAATACTAGCTCTCTTAAGGCTTCAGGCATTGGTTTACCCGCTTTAATTTTATTGCACACCGTGTCTATTTCATCGGCAAGCTCTGGGTGCGAGATAACCAACTCATCTGCAACGCGACGCAAAGCCGCATTAAAGCCAAGCCCTGACTCGGTACAAACCACCAGCAAATCGAGCATGTCAGGCACACCTGCACGAATCGCTTGCTGACGCTTGTTGACCATTCGGCGCAAAATAAAATCAGGAATCAGAAGCCCAATAAATACGGATAACGCCATGTAGGTGTACAGATATTTAGATTCCGGAATCGAGAAATACACCAGTGCCGCCACCATCACACCTAGTATTGTTGTGACCGATTTAATGGCATAGAACATCGACAATGCATTGCTTTCATGAAACCCAGCATGCATCAGTTTATTGCGTGTCGTTTGGCGCTCTTTTTCACTGGTTGGCGAAGTTAAAGGCGCTAACGACTCCAATGTGTCAGCCATTTTTTTGTTGTGGTGAGAGACTTCTTTTTTATCACCAGACAGTTCGGCTAACTTTCTTTTAATTGGCGAGTTAACCCCGATAATTACCGAGCCCAGCGTCATCACCACTAACACGGTGGTGATGAGGATCAACCCCATGAGTAACGTCTCTTGGCCGACAGCAAAACCGTTTAACCATCCTTGAATGCTTTCCATAGCTACACCTCAATATTGACGATTTTACGAATCCACAGCGTGCCGATAAATAAGGCCACCATCCCACCAATCACCATTTTGATCCCCATTGGGTGCGTATGAAGCAGCTCAATATACTCAGGCCGAACGAGTGAAATGATGACGTACAACCCAAAAGGCGCTAATACTAATACCCATGCCGACATTCGAGATTCCGCAGAAATGGTTTTGATTTTTCGAGCGAGTTTGAAACGAGCACGTAGGATATGAGAGAGCTTTTCAATGTTTTCGACTAAGTTACCACCCGTTTCTTTTTGCAGTAACACCGCACTCGAGAAAGCAAGCATGGATACCGTAGGGGTTCTTTCCGACATTTGCATAATCGCCAAGCGGAGGTCATAACCATAGTTGAGCAAGTTAAAGGTATTCATGAACTCAGGGCCAAGCGGCGCACTGACCTCTCTGCCTACTTCCCCAAACGCTTGTGTAATTGGCTGACCGGCCTGTAGGACTCGTTTAATGATATCGAGCGCCTCTGGCAGTTGCTCTTCGAACTTCATTAAACGATCTGCAATTCTTTTCTGTAGGTAGAAGTAAACCGACACCCAACAAGCGACAGCAACACCGGCACAGAGGTACCAAACTTGCCCGAATAAGAACAGAAATAGCCCAACCGCAACCCCACCGAGGAAGGTGAGAAAAATAAACCGACTGAACCCCATGTGTATCCCAGCCAATTCCAACTTCTTCTTAAAGTTATCGAATAGGCTGAACCTCACAAGCCATCGCTCTAATGGAGAAAGGTTTTTGAGCGAGTTTTCCCTTAGTAGGGAAATACTCTCTTGATCGATGTGTTTATGACTTTCGTGTATCCGCTTAATTAACTGCTTATGCTTAACCTTTTTACCCGCAGAAGGCAGAATTAACGCCTGGCTAATAAAGAATACGGACAAAAAAAGCAGCACAAGAAAAAGGGGGAATTGACTATCCATAGCAATCTCCTAACGGGCTTTTTCATTGAATATTTCAAATGGTACGTCTAAGCCTCGTTTTACTAATTGGTCATGACAGCTTGGTACAATCCCTGTTGCCATGTAATCACCTAACACATTACCTTCTTGATCGACCCCTCTTCTTTGGAAGGTGAAGATCTCCGACATGGTGATAACGTCGCCTTCCATGCCATTGATTTCTTGTACGCTGACCATGCGGCGTTTACCGTCTTCTTGGCGATCCATTTGCACGACAATATTGATGGCGGAGGCAATCTGCGCTCTCAAGTTTTTGGTCGACACATTCCAACCCGCCATCGAGAACATATTCTCAATACGGCTCAACGCATCCCTTGGTGTGTTCGCGTGAATGGTGGCCAGCGACCCATCATGACCCGTGTTCATTGCCGATAACATATCCACCGCTTCTGAGCCACGAACCTCACCAACAACTATCCGGTCAGGACGCATACGTAGCGAGTTTTTCACTAAATCGCGCTGAGATATTTCGCCTTTACCCTCGATGTTAGAAGGACGTGTTTCTAAGCGAATAATATGTGGTTGTTGGAGTTGTAACTCTGCCGAATCCTCAATGGTCACAATACGTTGATCACTTGGAATGAAGCCCGACAAAATATTCAGCGTGGTTGTTTTACCAGAGCCTGTACCACCAGATATCAGGATATTCATTTCCCCCACGACCGCAGCATTGAGAAACTTCGCCATCTCTGGAGATAACGAACCAAGCTCTAATAGGTTATCCATATTCAAACGTTCAACCGCAAAACGTCGAATAGAAACGGAAGGGCCATCAATGGCAAGAGGAGGAATAATCGCATTGAAACGCGAACCGTCTTTGAGTCGAGCATCCACCATTGGTGATGCTTCATCGATTCTTCGTCCAACCTGGCTAACAATGCGATCAATGATGTTGCGCAGATGGCGCTCATCTAAGAAGGTATGTGGCGTTTTCTCGAGCTTACCAAAACGTTCGACAAAGATATTTTTCGGACCATTGACCAAGATATCTGAAATCGTTGGGTCTTCAAGCAGCGGTTCCAGCGGCCCTAGACCAAACACTTCATCTTCAATTTGATGTATCACGCGATTGCGAGCTTCAGAGCTCAACGGGTGTGTTTGATCTTCAGCAATGAGCTGAACGACCGCTTCGCGTAACTCCTCTTTCGCGCGATCTTCTTGCAAGTGCGATAGAAGCCCGAGATCCAAGGTATCCAGTAGCTTTTTGTGATAGTAGTGTTTGATCGAGAGATCTTGTTCTAGCTGTTTTTTCTGCTCCTCGATCGCTTTCATCTTGGCTTCAACAGGCGATAAAGCCCTTTGCTCATCTGACGTATCTTCGTCAGATTTTGCCAACTCGACATTCACAACTTTGGATTCTTTTGTTTCATCTACGGAATTGAAAGAACTCCCGACGCCTTTCCGTTTGAAAAACATAACTCCCCCTTACTAAGAAAATAGTTTTTTGATCCAACTTTGATTCTCTTTGGTCGGACTTTCTAATAAGTGCGATATTTCAGCCAAAGAAGCTTTCAGCGCACTATTTTTCTTAGATTGAACAATTGGGTTACCCAAATTAGCGCTCTCGATAGCAATAGCAAAATTATTAGGTACTAAATGTATCGCATGTCCACTAACTGCATTTTCAATGTCTTTCAAAGATATTGTTGATTTCTTTTCAAAACGATTAACAATCAGTTCAACCTGATGACTACTTAAACCATAGTCTAATTCTAAAGAACGTATGTAGCTGACAGCATGCTTAACCGAAGTAACATTCTGCTGCATAATTAAAAAGATATGCGTAGCCGGAGAAACAATTTGTTGATAAACATGCTCAACACCATGAGACAAATCCACAATAATATGTGAGTAAAACTGTCTCAGAATAGGTAATAACTTACTGACTTGAACTGCGTGTTTATGATTATCCTTGGTATCATTTTGGTTAAAACATAAATAATTCAAACCTGAAGGATGTTGATATACGAGACCTTCTAGTGATAACTCATCCAAATCATTAACAGAATCAATCACATCATTAATATTGTATTTTGGCTTACAGTTTAAATAATCGGCCGCATCACTAAACTGCATATCTAAGTCAATGAGCAATACTTTACTCTTCGCGTAACTTGACAGTTCTATCGCGGTGTTGATCGCCAGTGTTGTTGCACCCGAACCACCTTTTGTATTGATAAATAAAGTTAAATCGCCCATTTGTTTATTGGCAATCTTTTCATCCGCGGTCGATTTTAATAGCGGATAAAGCTCACCAAGATCAACAGAACGCGACAAATAGTCTGTTGCGCCAAGCCTCAATGCCATTTTGAGAGATGCCGTATCGTTTTCATCACCAAAGACAATCAAAGCGGTGTGATTATGCTGTAAGCTACTGTCACTAGAGTACACATGAGCCACTTTCTGCGCCCAACTTTCACCGGTTTCAATATAAATAAGATCGGGAATTTGCTTATTTTTAACAAAGTCTAAATTAAAAGACTCTAGCTCTATCCAATCAATATTTAGATTGACACATTCGGATAATTCATCAGCAATATGAATTTTAAAGTTTGACGTAGAATAAACTATCCAAACAATCAAGTTAGTTTTTAAACTTTTATATGTTTCTTCATTTATTTTAACTGGTTTCAACATAAAGCTACTCCATTAGCAATCCGTAATGACATTGGTCCCTTCGGGTCTAAGTATTCCTAAACTCTCTGCAGGCAATATAGTTTCAAAAGCTGGAGTACTCCCTACTGCATTAATTAAAGCAGCTAAAACAAAAAACTGAAAAGTATAATTTACCGCTCTTGCTCGAACATATTTAATTTGAGAAAACTGCGCATTTAATACGTCATTAGACGCTGGAGGGGTAGAAAGAAAGCCTGATACATCAACACTTGCACCAGCTTCATCAAGATAATCTATCTGTAAATTACTCGCAGAAAAGCCTGATGGATAGAGATCTGATACAGCTGGTAAGTTAGGAATGTCATCCCTATCAGCGATATAGCACACGGTAGCAAGCCTCGCAGCTCTTCGTGTTACCTCATTGACCATTTGCACCGAAAAGAAATAGATCGCAAACTCGATGATCAAAAACAGGACTAATATAACGGCCAAAGCGATTACCGAGAACTCAAGCTGCGTCACTCCTTTTTGTTTCGTTATCAATCGTTTCATGGGCCTGTCCTCATAGACGTGGTCGCCCCAATGCTAAATTGCAAAGAAGTGCTCGAAAAAGGTAAGGTCGAGAATATCGGCACGTAATTGTAAGTCGCCGATAGAGTGACCACCTTATTGGTACTCGTTGGTTGGGTAATGACAATATCATCCACACTGATATGGTCTATCACAGGTGTAGTAGAGGCTATTGGGCTTCCATACACAACGACATTCTTGATACTGGTTTCGTCAGCAATTGACTCAAAGTTCAACGTGCCGTACGTATCAACGACGGCATACCTTGCCCCATTCTGCAGCGCTTTATTGACCTCGGTATACTGAATAAAAGCTCGGCTCACATCGATCACTAAAACGGTTAGCATCAATAGCACTGGCAAGGCGAGAATAAACTCTATGATTGCCAGCCCTTGTTGACTGCAAATATTTGGCCTTTGATGCTTTCTATTTGAATACAACATATCAAGAGGCCCCGCTAAACGGATCTTTGTACAGCTGGATACGGTAGAAGCCTTTATCTGTCGGATCCGTGCCAGTCGAACCGTTATTAATTAAACAATCATAAAGAAATTGCCCAAACACTGATGATTGACCTGAGTTACTGACTTTTTGTAGTAAAAAGAAGCAACCAAAGCCCAAAACATCAAAATCAGACTTACCTGTAGAAGCCGTACAATCTACGATAGGGATACGCAAAATCCGGCGTCCGTTCAGACCACCATCACCGGTATAACTACTGCCATCACAAGCACCACCGCTTTCACAAGAGCTTAGCTCCTGACGATAGTTGGCGTAATACAGGTCGCCTGCGTACTCCGCATCGGTCTCAGCCAAAACATCGGGCTCTCTCACGTATTTGTCTGGTAAAACCGTTCCGTCATTTTTAATCGGTCCCGAAAAGTCGTTGAGCCTCACATTCAGTCCCTGTGCAACTGGACCTGCACTATTACCTGGTTTAGTCGTAACGGTATCGCCAATTGAGGCGCAACCGTTGTAAGCACCAGACAATGCATCACGAACTAAGGCTGCACCACTATTACCCGTTCCTTGCCCAAAATCGAGTAACTGAAAGTTCCCGGGCCCCATATCGGTGTTATTCTGATCCCCGACTTTCAGCTCATGCACTAGAGAAGGATCCATATCTACATTAGGGTCGTAACCCGGCGGACGATACCCCCATGCATCACTCACATCACCAGCAGGATCACCACACATGGCGATTGGCGTTAAATTACACGTATATGCAATAGCCGCACTCCGCCCTGCAACCGCACTCGCAGAGACCTCTTTATCAATCCCAAACAAACCACTCAGATACTGCGTTAGGCTAATATCGGTGACCGCTACGCGGACATAAATATCGTACTCCCCCAATGGCGGTGTAAAACTTGCTGCACTTACAAACGTCTGCATATCATGCGAGAATGTCACCGCTGTATTACTGTCACTAAACGTCAGCTCAGAATTTCCAGGTTCGGTTGATATTCCACCAAGCGTTGTTCTCACTGCGGTTTCAGCCTGATTCACATCCTCTGTCTTATCGGCAACGACAGCACCTGCAAGGGCCGCAGTATCGACCGCATTCTGTAAACGTGTTTTATTAAGAACTTGGTGGTTTAAATCAATACCAAACGCCGCAACGCCTAGCAGAATCAACAAAACCAAGCTTATCAACACTAAGGTAATCCCTTTCTGGGTTCGCCTTGGTGCTATATGCATATTCCTTCGCATAGCCCCTCCTAAGTGAACATATCACTTACTCATCTTTGGCCACCCCGTTGTTGTTATATACCTCTAAGCTAACTTGTGTACGCTCACCACTACCTTCCGGTAAATAACCCAAATTCTCATACCACGCTTCTGGATTAAGAGTTTGTTCAGCGCGCAACTGGCTAACCGAGATACCAAGCTCGGGGTCATTCGCACAGCCAAACAAGCCGAATGATGTGAAACAAATGGTCATTATCATTATGCTTTTCATCTTGCTCTCCCACTTATAGACTGTGCCCAAACTTGCCCTCAGAGCCACCTTCTGACGAACCGTATTGAATAAAGTTGTTGTTAGTATCTTCTTCGCTGATGTCGTTTAGCTGGTATCTATCAAAATCCAACTCAGCACCTTTACCAAGCAAATAGAACTCCACATCGTTCGGAGCCACAAAGCCATCCGTTGGCAGTGTGATTCGACGTCGATCGATTGGGGTTGCTAATCGAGGGGTGACCAGAATGACAAGTTCTGTTTCCCCTGAGGTAAACTCTTCACTCTTGAACAAGCGCCCCAAAACAGGTAAATCACTCGCTCCAGGTATGCCATCCGCGACATTACGTGCGTTTTCACTCAATAAGCCTGCAATACCAATGGTTTGGCCATCAGCCAGCTCAATCGTGGTGCCAGCACTTCGTTTGGTGATTGGCGGAATAAAGAACGTGGCATTCACTTCGTTTGGATTAAACGTCAGCACACCTGAGTTGGAGATTTCACTCACATTGACGTTCAATTTGAGGTTGATTCTCTTATCACTCAAAATAAACGGAACGAAGTCGAGTTGAACACCGTACTCTTTATAATCGATGGTAATACCATCTTCATTTGGTACTGGAATTGGGAACTCACCACCAGCGACAAACTCGGCTTGCGTACCACTTAATGCGGTAAGGCTAGGCTCTGCCAACACTTTCGCCACACCATTTTGTTTCGCCACATCAAGTGCGAAGGTAAACAAGGTATTGCTGTCGATAAACGACCCAAGAAAACCGAAATCTTCGACTGTTGGGACGTTCAAAATCGGTCCAATGCCATCAATACCGCCACCAGCAGTCGTACCACCCCAGGTAAAGTCTCCACTTCTTTGGAAAAAGTGGAAGTTTGAGTCAAAGCGTCTTACTAGTGTGCGCTGCACTTCGGCAACGGTCACTTCTAGTGTCACCTGTTGAGCCCCGCCAATAGAAAGTAGATTGATCACCATGCTGTCATCATCTTTAGAGCTGTCATCTTCTTCATCTGCCGCTTCACCCAAAGCGAAGGTTTCAGCAATTTTAACCGCAGTGTCCATGTTTTGCTGACTGCTGACCAAGCCCCTAAGTACCACTTTTTCTTGCGCACTGTGCACTTCGATATTTTCATCCGGCAAGAACTGATAAAGCTTTGATTTAAGAGTGTTTAGATCATGCGTGACTTCCACGTTAAACTGCTCAATTAACCGGCCTCGGCGATCCCACACCGACACATTCGTGGTACCTAACTTCTTACCAATAAGAAACAGCTCGTTCGATCTGAGCACTAAAATATCCAAGACTTCTGGATCCCCTAACGTCACTTTCTTCGCTTGGCCGGATATCATCAATTGGGTTGATTGGTGATGCGCAACGGTCACGACTTTTCCTGACTGCACCGTGGCTGCGTTAACAGACAAGCTGACAAAAAGTAACTGGCTAACGAGTAATATTATTGTTTTCATAATTCACCTAATTGCTGACTCGGACACTGGATGCCTGAGATCCCTTAATAATGGTCACACTAGGTCGTGGCGTGTATTTTCTTGCTACAACAGGTTTATCCACTTCATGAGGGTTGCGTAGAGCAAGTTGAATGTCGCCTTTGCTGTTCGCCGATAGGAGCTTTTCTGCCTCTTTCGGTGTTACTTCTAAAGTCACCGCACGCACAATAACGGGTTTGTTATCATTGGTTTTGGCTGTTTGGTCGACCGCAAGAACGTTGATGTTTTTAAGCACCGTTTTTGTTGTGGCGTTTTTACCTTGTCCATAACTCACGGTATTCAATACATCGACCTTATTGCCCGGCAACAAGAACCCGGCCACACCGATAACGTCATTAACACGAATGGTGATTGCTCGTTTGTTTTCAGGAATTAAAGCAGCAAGTGTCGCGCCCTCACCGGGCAATGCAAGACGATTCGAATTAACCAGCTCGCCCGCATAAATGGTATTGGCAACAATTCTTCCCAATGCCTGTTCTTGTACTTTTAGCGTTTCATCGTCTATCCAATCCACTTCCATGAGCTTAGTAGACAAATGTTTCTCAGATAGAATCGTTCCTGGCTCTAGTTCCATGGCGGCAACTAAAACTGGGTGTCTTTCGACCTCTTCTAACTCGACAGTTGGTTGGTTTCTGCCATCCATCCATTGTTTAGCGATCAAAACGGCGGCAAGGCCGAAAACAATGGAGAGCAACAGCAACATGATGACTTGAGTCCGACTCATAATTTAGATCTCCCTATTCATCCACTGTGAAGTACAGTCCCCAGGCACGGGTTAAAATGTCTGATGAGACGACCTTCTCTTTCCCTTCGAACACCAAAATATCGCGGCTAATACCGAGTAAGTCTTTTGGTAAACAAGGGTAGTTGGCGACATCATTGTCGCGATGTAACTGACTTAACGTATCGAAAAACTCAGGCACAAGCGTCATTTGGTAATCTTTAGCAAGCGAAACCCAAAGCGCTTGATAATCTGTCAAACCAAGCGGTGTAAACTCGATCTTGTAACCCAAACGACGTAAAAAAGCGGGGTCTGCAATTTTGCTTGGTGCAAAGTTGGAGGAGAATGCCAGAGTGAGCATAAACGGCACCGTGACTTGTTGACCATTTGGCAAAGCTAGATGGTCAAATAAGTATTCCATTGGAACGATCCATCTATTTAGCAGGGCATCAACAGGCATTGACTGACGACCAAGGTCATCAATCACCAAGATTCCGTTGTTAGCCATCATTTGCAGTGGCGCAATCCATACACGATTATGCTCGCTGTGGTTTACCTCAAGCATATCCAATGTCAGCTCACCGCCAACTTGAATGTTTGGTCTTTCACAAAGAACCCAGCGTTTGTCGTAATGCGTTTCCAACTTAACGAAAACCTGAGAATGGGAGTTGTCTAAGCGACGGTGATGATGCTCTGAGAACACTTTAATGATGTTGCCATCGGCATATACGGCATAAGGAATGAATACCGAAGTGTTCATTGCATTGAGCACTCTTGATGCGACGTAACTTTTACCGGTACCCGCATGACCATACAGCAACAAAGCACGCCCCGAGTTAATGGCCGGCCCTAAAACGGGTATCAAATGATCCGAACCAAACACGTCAGACAGCGCTCGCTCAACATCATTGCGATTAATAGGATGCTTGCGAAGATCTTGTCCCTCAACAACCGTCCAATATTCTTCCAAAGAGACGGGAACAGGACCGATATACGGATCTTTTCTATACGCAATGTCTGCTTCTGCAAGCCCAAGCTCGGTTAAACTGTAGCGTACGTTGGAATACGATGTACTCAACTTGTCTGATGCTGGCTGATAAACTTCTACCCAACTTCGCTTTCTTAACTGCGCCAAAGCAAGCTCGACAATATTCGAAACAATACAAAGCCGTTGCGTTAATTCAATTAAGTCACATTTGGGATAGGCAGACAGATGTTTCAACACTAGGTTTTCAACAACTGAAGACGGCACGCCAAGACCCTCGACAGACGAAGGCACCTTTGGTGGATTTATTTGTGGCACGAGTTTTTCCCAATACACAGAGCCCATCACACTTCCCCTCTTGAAGTTGCCTAGTCAACTGATGCTGCATGCCATTTTTTATTATTATTTAATGGGTGTAGGAGAAATAAGCTAATCCAATTACGATTATCGGCGCGAAAGGAATGACTAACGGCTTATTAGACCTAAAGCCTGGTGTTACTTTTTCTAAGCAATACCCTTTTATCTGGTGTGATAGAGCAACACTAGTCGATGACACGTGTAACATTAGATAAAAAATGCCCACGATGCCTCCAGCAAGTATTATTCCAGTAGACGCTTCCCCAAGGTTACTCAGACCCAGCCATGCCCCTATGACGGCGAGCAACTTAACGTCTCCTCCAGCCATTACTTTGAACAGATACAGCGCGAAACACACTGCAAACGCAACCAACCCACCATATAAATGATCCAAGCCACTTGTTGCTGGGTTGTAAATTACGTTTGCAGTAACAGCAACCAAAAGCATAAGCACCGCTTTGTTTGGTATTCTGTGTTTCTGAGCGTCTGATACTCCAATCGCAATAAGCAATGACCAAATAACTAACTCGCTAACCATTACGAGCTGCTGATACGACCAGCTACTGAAGTAAACTTGTTAGACAAAGTCGTCCAGAAGCCTGAAGTCAAGAACGCTGTAACAATTAATGCCGCACCTAGAATGTACTCTAAAAGTGTTAGCCCCTCTTCATCTTCCATGAAGTCCTTGATTAGATTGCGAAAGTTATCCATATGATTATCCCCTTTAACGTATCTCGCTATTAATGATACAGGTCTCATGTGCACCTGAATCATGCTTAAACATTAGTCACCGAGAATTAGGGGGGTTAGGACTTTTTTGCCAAAGGTTGGTACTTTCTTGCCTACCTGCGCTTCAGAATCAAAATGTATCAATAACGAGACACATCACCACCAACTATGTGACACCTTTCACACTTGCAGTATGACTATATAAGCCTAAGCTTAATAAACGAAAGGGTGAGGTCTGAAGCTCAAGGAATGAGGCTCGACTGACCTCAATACATACTAACGTTGGTGTAGTACGTACTGAGCGGGATTCATATGGATAGACTGACCAAAGCTTATTGGATTGGAGAGACTCTTTGCTCGCTGCCGGAATCACTTCGCTGTGAGTTTGATAAGAGCTTTGAGATTATGGACTGTAGCAAAGATATCTCTGTGCTTAGCGATAAAGAACACAGCTATTTCTTCTACTACATGACTTGCGATCATCGAGAGCACCTGAAAGGCGTCATCACGCTCTGTGAAAATCTCGACAAAAAACTGATCGTTATACATCCAACCGATATCGAGCCTCACTTACCGCCAAAGCATATTTGTGCGGAATATTATACGTTGAATGAAATCACCCTCCCGATTTGGCTATCACAGATAAAATTGAAATACTTTTTGCACAGCAAGGTCGACGAAGAACAAATTTCGGTCGATAAACTCTTTTCTCGAAGCGGAAAGTCGAATTTTTCTGACGTGGTTCATTACATCGCCAATAACGTCCATAAAGACCTAAGGGAAGAGGAAGCTGCTGCGCTTTGTCACTACTCACCGAACTACTTTTCCAAAGTATTTCATCGCAAAGTTGGTATGTGCTTTCGTGATTATGTCACTGCGAAACGCATTTCATTAGCAAAGAAAATGCTCGTTGAAAATGAATCCATGAAAATTGCCTATATTGCTTATCAATGTGGATACCGAGATGTCTCTTACTTTTCTCGAATTTTTAAGAAAAAAACAGGCCTGTCCCCAGCGAATTACCGGCAACAGTTTTAGGCGCTATTAGTACCGACTTTAGGGGTAACTAACGCTATCCTCCCCACATATTTCATCAAAATGCATTCCCGTGTCGTTATTTAACATGCTAAAGTTAACAATGCGTTAACAATTATAAATACAACGAGAAGACATGGAGTCACTAAAAATGAATCAGCCGAATCTAAACAGCGCTGCTGGTTGCGCTCTCCCACCACCAAATGAAATGATTCTCAAATGGGCTCAAGAGCGCCCAAATGAGGTCTACCTAAAGCAAATTATTAACCGACAATTTGTTGAATACACGTTCGCTGATGTTGCCGATCAAGCCTTAAAACTCGTCAGTGCACTACGCAACCTCGGAGTACAGCCTGGCGACAAAGTGGCGTTAGTGTCTAAAAACTGTGCAGAGTGGTTTATTTGCGATCTTGCGATGATGCTTGGCGATTATGTCAGTGTGCCAATCTTTCCTACCGCCGGCGCGGACACCATCGAATACTGTGTGACTCATAGTGAAAGTAAAGCGCTCATTGGCGGAAAACTTGATGATCCTAAAGCAACCCAGCAAGTCATTGATGCAATGCCGGAACTCATTAGTATCGCGCTCCCCTACGATACTGCGCCAAAATGTCAGTACGAATACCAAGCGCTCATCGCTGATGCAATGCCAAGTGAAGAGCGTCCACAGCACTACGACGATAAGCTAATGTCTTTGGTGTATACCTCAGGTACGTCAGGATTACCGAAAGGTGCGATGCTGACCTACGGAGCGTTTAACTGGTCCGTACAACAACTGATAAACCATATCGGTATTCAAGAAAATGATCGTCTATTTTCTTACTTACCTTTGGCTCATATTACAGAGCGCGTCTACATTTTTGGCTCATCCATCATGGGTGGTGTACCAACAGCATTTCCAGAATCATTGGATACCTTTATCGAAGATGTAAAAATGCACCGCCCGACTCTGTTTATCTCAGTCCCGCGATTATGGACGCTATTCCAACAACGTATTCAAGACAAACTTCCACAGAAGAAGCTCAACATTCTATTGAAAATCCCATTCGTCAATTCTCTGATCAAGAAAAAGCTCGCAGAAGGATTGGGGTTGGATCAGGCTCGAGTATTAGGCTGTGGCTCTGCCCCGGTATCACCAGCACTGCTGGAATGGTACCACTCTGTAGGACTCAATATTACTGAAGCTTGGGGCATGACAGAATCATTTGCTTATAGCACGCTCAACTACCCATTTAGAGCTGACAAAATTGGTAGTGTCGGTAATGCTGGACCAGGTATTGAGTTAAAAATCGCTGACGATGATGAAATCATGGTGCGTGGCAAAGGGCTATTTTCTGGCTACTACAAAAATGACATTGCCACCCAAGAGTCTTTTGATTCAGAGGGCTGGCTACACACAGGCGACATCGGCTCTATCGACTCAGATGGTTACCTAACCATTCAAGGCCGTAAAAAAGATAACTTTAAAACCGCCAAAGGTAAGTTTGTCTCTCCAGTTCCTATCGAGAAAAAACTTTTCGAATACAGTCGCGTAGAGATGATGTGCCTCATCGGTTTAGGGCTACCAGCCCCGATTCTTTTGGTTGTGCCACATGATTTTCCTAACTTTGATCGGGAACGGTACGCACGAACCACCCGCAAAGTCATTGCAAAAATGAATCAAGAACTCGCCTCTCATGAGCAAATCAAAGGCGTATTAATGATTAAAGAGCCTTGGAGCATTGAAAATGGCGTATTGACGCCAACACTCAAAATTAAACGTCATGTGCTTGAGCAAAAGTATCATGAAATTGGTCACAACTGGCCGAAAGGTGAATTGGTTGTGTGGGAAGAAGACTTATAGCCTTGTCTGCACTCCTCAATATCATTGGGGAGTGCAGTTTAATTCTGAGCTTGAATCAAACTCATAAACTACTCTCTCCAAAAAGGCTTCCTCACTTCACTATTAATTTCCTTTTCATCTAATCCAATATCGTCCCAAAGATGTTCTGGTAACTCTCTCAAGTGACGACGTGTCTTGTAGTTTCTTCTCCAACTAGCAAGTTTAGAATAAATTAACTGTAATCCGGTCTGATGGTCAGCTGGTAAAGTGCGCTCACAAGTGTGTGTCATGTTTTCCATGTAACCAACTCCTATAACAATGTTGACCACTTAATAATCAGCGACTACGCTGATATCCTCAAACGATAGAATCTGCCATTGAGTTAAGGAAAACTAATGTGAAAGATCGAATGCCTCCTTTACAGGGCTTGTATTACTTCTTCGTTGCAGCAAAGGAAGGTAGCTTTAAAACAGCGGCAAAAGAATTGTTTGTTACGCCAGCTGCCATCAGTCAGCAAATTCGTCATCTTGAAGAGTTTTTAGGAACGGACTTATTTGTTCGCCAGCACAGAAAAATAGTGCTCACACCTGAGGGAGAGCTGCTGTTTACTCAGGCAGAAAGAGGGTTTGCTCATTTGCAGCAAGGGGTGAGATTGGTTAATCTAGATCCTAATCCTAACCACCTTTCGATATCAACACTCCCCTCTTTCGCTCACCATTGGTTAGTCCCGAAAATTACGGCTTTTCGTCAGCGTCACCCTGATATCGCCTTACTATTAGAACCAACCAATGATTTGGTGTCTTTTCAAGATAGTCAGATCGATTTGTGTGTCCGTTACGGTTTAGGAAAATACCCTAATTTAGAATCACAATGGCTGATGGATGAAGCTTTTTATCCTGCCTGTCATCCGGTATATCAGAAAGAGCACGGCATCTATCGCATTGAAGATTTAAGCAAAGCAGAGCTCATCGAAGACGTTTGGCCAGATCTGGACTGGAACATGTGGTTAGCGAGACTTGGTCATTCAGCGGCAAAGCCTGCTTTAAAATACAGTGGCTCACACTTAGTGTTAGAAGCTGCGTTATCACTACAAGGCGTAGCGCTCGTCAAACACAGTTTAGCTCATCAATATTTCCGTTCAGGCAAACTGGTCCGAATTGGTGATATAGCCATTAAACCCAAATTTGCGTATTACCTGTGCGCTCCAAAAGGCTACTTAAAGCGACCTAAAGCCCAATTGTTTGCACAATGGTTGAGAGAAGAAATAGAAACATTTGAAAAGTCAGTGATACCAGATTTTAAAACCATCGACCTCAATGTTAGTAATACTGGCTCAGCTTCAGAATAGTCGGTAAACAACACCAAAGACGTATATCAGCGAAACAAAAACGCGCTGTGTATAAGCGGTTAGATACAAAAAGCCCCGCACTAGGCGGGGCTTTCAAGTTATAGAGTTAACTTAAGAATTACTTCTTAGCGTTACGCTCTTTAACGTCAGCAATTACTTGCTCAGCAACGTTTGCTGGACATGGTGCGTAGTGTGAGAACTCCATAGAGAACTGACCACGACCAGAAGTCATTGTACGTAGAGTACCGATGTAACCAAACATTTCTGATAGAGGTACATCACCCTTGATACGTACGCCAGTAGACGCAGCTTGTTGGTCTTTGATCATACCACGACGACGGTTAAGGTCACCGATTACGTCACCAACGTGATCTTCTGGAGTGAACACGTCAACTTTCATGATTGGCTCAAGAAGTTGCGCGCCAGCTTTAGGCATAGACTGACGGAATGCGCCTTTAGCAGCGATTTCGTAAGCGATTGCTGAAGAGTCAACTGCGTGGAAACCACCGTCGAATAGTTCAACTTCAACGTCTAGAGTTGGGAAGCCAGCTAGAACACCGTGCTCCATCATTGACGCAAAGCCTTTCTCAACTGCAGGCCAGAATTCTTTAGGTACGTTACCACCAACAACTGTTGACTTGAACGTGAAGCCAGAGTTTGGCTCACCTGGTTTGATGCGGTAATCGATCTTACCGAACTGACCAGAACCACCAGACTGTTTCTTGTGCGTGTAGCTGTCTTCGATTGCTTGAGTGATAGTTTCACGGTAAGCAACCTGTGGAGCACCAACTTCTAGCTCAACGCCGTAAGTACGCTTAAGGATATCTACCTTGATGTCTAGGTGAAGTTCACCCATACCTTTCAGGATAGTTTCGCCTGAATCTTCATCAGTCTCAACTTGGAATGATGGATCTTCTGCAACCATTTTACCGATCGCGATACCCATCTTCTCAGAACCGCCTTTATCTTTAGGCTTAACTGCGATAGAAATTACTGGATCTGGGAAGATCATTGGCTCAAGAGTACATTCGTGCTTAGGATCACATAGAGTGTGACCAGTTTGAACGTTCTTCATACCAACTACAGCGATGATGTCACCAGCTTGTGCTGAATCGATCTCGTTACGCTCGTCTGCGTGCATCTCAACCATACGGCCGATACGCTCTGTTTTACCAGTTGCAGAGTTAAGTACTGTGTCACCTTTCTTCATCTTACCAGAGTAGATGCGGATAAAGGTTAGAGCACCAAAACGATCGTCCATGATCTTAAATGCAAGCGCACGTAGTGGCTCGTCTGCAGATACAGTCGCAACTTCACCAGTTGGCTCACCAGTCTCTGAATCAGTTAGAGGCTGTGGATCAACTTCTGTTGGAGATGGTAGGTAATCAATTACCGCGTCAAGAATAAGTTGGATACCTTTGTTCTTGTACGCTGAACCACAGTAAGTTGGGAAGAATGCTAGATCACGAGTACCTTTACGGATACAACGTTTGATGTCTTCTAGAGATGGCTCTTCGCCTTCTTCTAGGTAAGCCATCATTAGATCTTCGTCTTGCTCTAGAGCAGTTTCGATTAGCATTTCACGGTATTCAGCAGCTTTTTCTACCATGTCTGCTGGAATATCTTGAACTTCGTAGTTCTCTGGCTGGCCAGACTCATCCCATACGTAAGCTTGTTGGCTTAGTACGTCTACAACACCTACGAAATCTTCTTCGATACCGATAGGTAGAGTCATAACTAGAGGTGTAGCACCTAGTACGTTTTGTACTTGATCTACAACTTTGTAGAAATCTGCGCCCATACGGTCTAGTTTGTTAACGAAGATCAGACGTGATACGTGTGATTCGTCAGCGTAACGCCAGTTAGTTTCTGACTGAGGCTCAACACCACCAGAACCACAGAATACACCGATACCACCGTCAAGTACTTTTAGAGAACGGTAAACTTCGATAGTGAAGTCAACGTGTCCAGGAGTATCGATGATGTTTAGACGGTGATCGTTCCAGAAACAAGTTGTTGCTGCAGACTGGATTGTGATACCACGTTCAGCTTCCTGCTCCATGAAGTCAGTTGTAGTTGAACCGTCGTGTGTATCACCGATCTTATGGATCTTACCAGTTAGCTTTAGGATACGCTCTGTAGAGGTAGTTTTACCCGCGTCTACGTGAGCAAAAATACCAATGTTTCTGTATTTTGATAAATCAGTCATTGTCTTACTCTGTTAATAAGGTATAAAGTGCGCGCAGAGTATATCACATTCTGTCAATACTGATACCCTTGCGTGCGGATGGAAGAAAAAAAATTTTAACGTGAAATTTCCGTCCCCAAAGCATAGTCAAACACAGCAATTTATGTACTTTATTCGCATTTTATTGAGGACGGATAGAACAGTTTGTGATTCCACAAATACCATTCTTATGAGCATTACAGCTCGTCAAAAGCCTCTATGGCTTCCGACAATTTCTTAACGCCGTGAATTTGCATGCCAGGAATGCCGCCTTTCGGCATGTTGGCTGCAGGCACAATGGCTTTCTTGAAACCATGTTTGAACGCTTCATTCAAACGTTCTTGCCCACTTGGCACAGGACGGATTTCGCCTGCAAGCCCGACCTCACCAAAAATAACCACATCTTTGGGTAGTGGACGGTCACGAAAACTCGATAAAAGCGCCATAACTAACGCAAGATCGGCACTCGTCTCCGTCACCTTAACACCGCCAACCACATTAACAAAGACATCTTGGTCTGCCATTTGTAAGCCACCATGCTTATGCAACACAGCGAGCAAAAGTGATAAGCGGTTCTGCTCCAAACCGACCGCAACACGGCGAGGGTTTGCCAATTGCGAGTAATCCACCAACGCTTGAATCTCTACTAATAGAGGACGCGTACCTTCCCAAACCACCATAACAGAAGAACCTGATGTTTCTTCTTCACCACGAGAAAGGAAAATCGCGGATGGGTTACTCACTTCTTTCAACCCTTGGCCTGTCATTGCAAAAACACCGAGCTCATTCACAGCGCCAAAGCGGTTTTTATGACTACGCAATGTGCGAAAGCGGCTATCAGTACCACCATCAAGCAGCACTGAACAGTCTATAATGTGCTCAAGAACTTTAGGGCCCGCAAGGGTACCATCTTTTGTTACGTGACCAACAATAAATACCGCGACGTTATTCTGTTTTGCGTATCGTGTCAGAGCTGTCGCAGATTCACGTACTTGAGCAACACTGCCCGGTGACGATTGAACATCTGAAACGTGCATTACCTGAATCGAGTCAATCACCATAATGCGAGGTTGCTCTTTTTCAGCAATTTGGCAAATTTTGTCGACGTTCGTTTCCGATAGCATTTTTAAATGATCTTTCGGCAACCCTAGTCGAGAAGCACGCATCGCCACCTGCTGCAACGATTCTTCACCTGTTACATAGAGCGTTGGCATTTGCGCAGACAAACTACACATGGTTTGCAGCAGCAAGGTGGATTTACCCGCACCAGGGTTACCACCAATCAAAATAGCGGCGCCGGGTACAACGCCCCCACCTAATACGCGGTCAAGCTCTTTAAACCCACTGGTGAAGCGTGGCACTTCCTGCAGATCAATTTCAGATAACGTTTGAACTGTTGCTTCTGTTGCGGAGCCAGCGTAGCCGGATAAACGTTCATTACGAGCAACCGTTGGCGATGCAGCGATACGGACTTCTGTTATCGTATTCCACGAACCACATGCGTTACACTGCCCCTGCCAACGGGGAAAATCCGCGCCACAATCATTACAAACATACGCTCGTTTTGCTTTCGCCATGATGCCTCGATTTTTTCTACAAATGTGACTAAGCACAGCCAAGTCAGACCTTAACTGAAATGAACTATTGATATACTTAAGTTTTACTTCGCTTAGCCGATACAATTTAAAGTAACGACATACTCTAACAGAAATAATGCAGCAATCTGAAATTCTCTCGATCGCAGAACGACTCATTCCCGTTTACGGTTCGGATGACTTTGACTTTGTCCTTGGCCAATTGACCGAGGAAGAGCCGCCTTCGGCCAAAATCTTAGTGAAGATGGAACTTAATCGCTTGATGGCTCCGTGCAAAAAAAGCATCGATCTGCGCGGTCGCGTCCAAGGTGAATGTCGCGAGTATATTTTGGATGGTATTCCACATTGGTTAGATGACGTTGCTTTCAACGCTTACCATAAAAACATCAAAAAGTTTGGCGGCTACACTGAGGGAATGTGGGAAGCTTTGGTCAACACACGGAATAACTTTCGCGTAATGAGCAAACGTCTTACTCAACAAAAAACGCAATCGTTAACGGATCCTAAAAGCCCTTTCTTAGCGGAGCCCGTTCACCTCGGCTATGACTTAAAGCGCCAAGAAAAGCGCTTGAAAGTCCAATCTCAAGTCGAGATTTGCCGATCTAAAGGGCAACTTCTGCATGGGTTAAGCATTGACTTATCCTGCTCTGGCGCAAAGTTCAAAGTCCCAAGTGCGTTTAAATATAACCTTGGGGAGATTATTCAGGTCACGTTTACTGAATTTGCCAGCAAATCTCAGGTTGCCGGTATAGAGAAACCGCTGGCGTACCGCATACTTGCGGTTGATGACTGTTACGAGAATGACTCAGTTCGATATCTCAGAACCATACGTTTAACTGAAACCAATGTCGTTACTCGAGTGATCGATGAAGCGCTCAACAGCGCAGCTAAAAGAGCTCGTCACGATAATCAAGATAAGATCATTCGAGCTCGAACTCGTGGTTATGAGCACATCGCGCTTAAGCACACCAGCAGCTTACCTCTATTCTTTGATGGCAGTGAGCTGAAACTCGCTATGTTGACGCCAAACAATCAAAAGCTTTGGCAGTACTGGCATGATGAAAGGAACCAGCAAATGTTTGGATCCTTATTTAATGAGAAGCGAGTCGCGTCACTCATTAAACCTGGCGTTAAAGGCACCACAAACGTCCTTTATTCATTTACTCACGAGCACGAAAACCGAACCTATTTCTATTCGATGCTTCGTCCTGAGGCCACTCGTGAACAACGCCAGCTATTTTGGCATTTAGGTGCTAAACGTGAAAGTTGGCGCGCGTTTAGAATTTCGATATTTGAACTGTCAGAGCAAGAACAGGAAGACTTAGCCGCTTTCTCTCCGGAGTTAGCTGAAACGTCCCAATCATTGACTCACATAGGCATCTTGCAAGAAATTGCTGACGAAAAATCAGGGCAGGATTATCTGCTCACTGAAAAGCCGCGCTTACCCGCAAATACGTTAAATGCATTTCGCCATCCGAGAAGAATTATAGGCAACCCGAAAGGCATTTATTTTGATGCCAAGTCTCGTCGTAAAGAGCCACGTTACCGATTTAAGACCCCAATAGAACTACGTTCTGGGCCTGTCACAGCGAGCG
Source organism: Vibrio antiquarius (assembly GCF_000024825.1). Lineage (NCBI taxonomy): Bacteria > Pseudomonadati > Pseudomonadota > Gammaproteobacteria > Vibrionales > Vibrionaceae > Vibrio > Vibrio antiquarius. The sequence goes on along the minus strand of NC_013456.1, from coordinate 1,146,210 downwards.
GCAGCACTGTCGATATTTCAAAGCGAGGGCTCGGCATTAAACTGGACGAACCTACCATGTTGCGCTCTGGGCAAGAGGTTCAGATCAACTTCCGAGAGTTACAGCTCTACGACAAAAAGCTGCCTTTAACGTCGGTGCCATACCGGGTAATTCGTGTTAGCCCAGATGGCTGTAGCGTACAGTTAGTTATTGATGAAAGCAGCCACACCATTAAAGTGATCGCCTTTTTCAACAGCATTATCGAGCACAATCAAGATAAGTTGATCCCGCAAAAAGAGATGCTACCGAGTAATGCGTTACTTGAAAGACTGCACAGCATGTTGCTCTCTCGAACTCTGAGCACACCCATTTTTATCAGTAAAACAGCGTCGTCTTCAATCAAAACCCCCGTTATTGGGGTGAATTTGCCGCTACCTAAGCACATTGAGCTTTTTGCACGCCTTGGGCACGATCAATTGTTGTCACTTGAACCTATCTTTAAAGGTCGAACAAGCACATTAATCGCAGAGCCGATAAAGCGTGTAGAGGGAGCTCAAGCAAGGCATCAGGATATCTACATTAGCGCAGCCAAAGTCGGCAATAAAATTACAGGCATTGAGTCTAAGCTTCATCAAGAGTTCAACAGCGTAAAAGAACGGATTCAATTTATAAAGAAAGCGCGAATGATGGGTGACTTCTACGTAATTCGCTTATCTACAGCCCCAATTTTCGATCCGATGACATCGTTGCTGCAACAAGATTTAAGTGACTTAACCCAATTTGGTGTACATCAAGCGAGCAAATTAGAAAAGGAGCTGACCGCTTTGGTCGGTTACAGTGAGTTTGAAGACATTACGGAAGAGGTTGTAATTAGATTGGAGTTAACCGAGTAAATTTAGAGCCATACTAAGTCAACGAAAAACACCGCCAGAAAGGCGGTGTTTTTGAATGGATAAATTAAGGTTTTGCTTTCCAGCTGACCTTTTGCTGCTTCACCAGTGCACCAGATAAAATACAGAGCACACCGCCTAAGCCTGCAAAGCGAATCGCAGATTGCGCTTGAGCTTCCACTTTAGGTTTTGCGTGGTACGCGATACCTAAGCCCGCCACCGACATCATCACAAGATCGTTAGCGCCATCACCGACAGCAACCGTGTTGTGCTGCTCAATTTCGTATTCATCCGCCAACTCCACCAGGATATCTGACTTCATCTGCGCGGTAACCACATCGCCAAGTACGTTCCCCGTGAGCTTACCATTAATGATTTCCAACTGATTAGAGCGAGCAAAATCTAAATCGACTTTATCTTTGATATAGTCCGAGAAGTAAGTAAAACCACCGGAAGCAATCGCTGTTTTCCAGCCTAGTGCTTTTAACGTTGCGATTAACGCTTCAAAGTCCGGCATAAATGGCAATTGGGAACGAACTTGTTCAAGAATTGATTCATCCGCACCTTTGAGCTTGCCTACGCGTTGACGCAAACTTTGCTCAAAATCCAGTTCTCCTTGCATCGCACGTTCAGTAACTTCTGCCACCTCATCCCCGACTCCGGCCAATTTTGCGATTTCATCAATACACTCTATCTGGATTGCCGTTGAGTCCATGTCAAATACAATCAAACCTTGGGTTGAGAGATCTGGAACTTCATTAAGCGAGGCGTAATCCAAGTTGAGGCTTTGTAAGATCGTTTCGTGTTGAGGGGTCAACTCTCCTGCCATCAAGGCGACTTCATATTGGCCAACTTTCCACGTTTCTAACACGGGGTTGTAGACACCTGTGAAGAAATCAATGTCTTCAAAATGACGTGGCGAAAGGTATTCTGCAAACACTATCCAGTTTGCTTTTGCTTTATCTAGTTGGGAGGCAAATCGAGTCTCGGGTAATCGTTTTAAAAGTGTCGTATGTTTTCTGATAGGCAAGCTTTTTGACGCGTCCATGTATATAATCCCTTATGACTTTGCTAAAACGTTACCTCAACAAACTAAAAAGGCAAGTCTTTGTTTTATTTTAAATGGATGAGTAAAGAGCATGAGTGAATCCTTGTTCTCAGTAAGGAATGCCCTAAGAATTCTGGCACTAATCCTACTGTGTGTGATGTTGTTTATCACGATCAAAAACAGTGTTGTGATCAGTAAGGGCAACGAGAAAATTCAAGCACAGCAGCTTGAGACACTCACCAAAGTTTTGATTTCACAGGCGTCTCTTTCTGCCAGTGAAATGATTTTGACCAAAGATCAAGAACGCTTACTTAAGCTGACAAACCAGCTAGCACAAGACCGTTTGGTGTTTGATGCGACAATATATGATGCACAAGGCGTACGTTTAGCGTCTAGTGAAGATGCGCTATCGGTACGCGAAGTTTTAGGCTTAGACACGCCCTTGGCAACAGCTTCCATTGGCCGCCAGCAGTTGGTTGAACCAGTATTTGCCGATGAAGCACTCATCGGTTTTGTTCGCGTTACCTTTGAGACAGGTCGTGTAACCGCGATTTCTGACCACCACTATCGTAAGAGTGATCGCTACATGTACATGATGGTGCTAATGAGTTTTGTGTGCGGCATGTTATTCATTATGATTTTACGTAGACAGCCTATCCGCCGTAAAAAAGCGCAAAACCTACTGCTAACCAAATAGTCAGTCGGTAATCAACATCTAATACAAAAACAGCCCGCATTGTGCGGGCTGTTCTTTTAGTTCTTAATGTCAAGAAACTAAGATGACTCTTTGTCGCTTATTCTTCGTCGCCTAGCAATACTGAATCTAGTGCGATTAGCATCATGTCGTTGAATGTTGTTTGACGCTCATCAGAAGTTGTTTGCTCACCCGTTTTGATGTGATCTGAAACCGTACAGATTGTCAGAGCTTTTGCACCGTATTCTGCCGCTACGCCGTAAATACCCGCCGCTTCCATTTCAACACCAACAATGCCGTACTTGTCCATTACGTCGAACATTTCTGGATCTGGCGTGTAGAAAAGCTCCGCTGAAAATAGGTTACCGACTTTCACATCAATGCCACGTGCTTTTGCTGCGTCTTCTGCCGCGCGAACCATTTTGTAGTCTGCGATTGCTGCAAAGTCATGACCTTTAAAACGGATACGGTTCACTTTAGAATCCGTACACGCGCCCATGCCGATCACAACATCACGCACTTTGATGTCTTCGTTTACTGCGCCACAGCTACCAACACGGATAATTTTCTTCACGCCGAAGTCTTTAATTAGCTCCGTTGCGTAAATCGAGCATGATGGGATACCCATACCGTGGCCCATAACCGAGATCTTACGACCTTTGTATGTGCCTGTGTAACCGAACATATTACGCACATCACACACTTGCACAACGTCTTCAAGGAAGGTTTCTGCGATGTATTTTGCACGTAGCGGGTCACCCGGCATCAGTACGACGTCTGCGAATGCACCCATTTCAGCATTGATATGTGGAGTTGCCATTTTCTTTTCCTTAACCTTTCTCTAGCGCTCCGCGCTTAAGGCGATATAAGCCAGAGTATTCTCATTTCCGACAAGCAGTACTTGCATACTGCAAACATAAAACTAGGAGCATTCAGCTCCTAGTTTTCAATATCCTAATTATAGGAAATTCTTACCGTAATCCATTGGAGAAGTACCGAAGTAGCTCGCCAATGTTTGGCCAATGTCTGCGAATGTTTCGCGGCGGCCAAGAGAGCCTGCTGGCACTTTTTGACCGTAAACCAATACTGGGATGTGCTCACGAGTATGGTCAGTACCTGGCCATGTTGGGTCACAGCCGTGGTCTGCTGTTAGGATAAGCACGTCATCTTCACCCATCAGTTCAAGCACTTCATTGATGCGACCATCAAAGTACTCAAGCGCCGCAGCGTAACCCGCTACATCACGGCGGTGGCCGTAAGCTGAATCGAAGTCAACGAAGTTAGTGAATACGATGGTGTTATCACCCGCTTCTTTGATCGCTTCTTTCGTTGCTTCAAATAGTGCTGGAATGCCTGTTGCTTTGGTTTTCTTAGTGATCCCACAACCTGCATAAATATCTGAAATCTTACCGATGGAATGAACCTGACCGCCCTTCTCATCAACTAACTTTTGTAAGATAGTCGCTGATGGTGGCTCTACAGATAGGTCACGACGGTTACCCGTACGCTCAAATTGACCTTTACCCGGGCCAATGAATGGGCGCGCGATTACACGGCCGATGTTGTAATCTTCTAGTTCTTCACGCGCAATTTGGCAAAGCTCTAGTAGACGATCCAGGCCGAATGTCTCTTCGTGACAGGCGATTTGGAATACAGAGTCCGCAGAGGTGTAGAAGATTGGCTGCCCAGTCTTCATATGCTCTTCACCCAAGTCATCAAGAACTTGAGTACCAGATGCGTGGCAGTTACCTAGGAAACCGTCAAGACCCGCGCGCTCAAGAATGCGATCCGTCAGCTCTTTAGGGAAGCTGTTTGATTTGTCTGTGAAGTAACCCCAGTCAAACAGAACAGGAACACCTGCGATTTCCCAGTGACCAGACGGCGTATCTTTACCAGAAGAAAGCTCTGCGGCGTGACCGTACGCACCAATGATTTCGGCATCTGCGTCTAGGCAAGGTGCGAAGCGACCTGTTGACTCTTTATGTGCCATTGCCAAACCTAACTTAGATAGGTTTGGAAGGCGTAGTGCGCCTTGACGTTGGTCGTTATCTGCTAAGCCTTTTTCGCATTGTTCTGCGATGTGGCCTAGTGTGTCTGAACCTACATCACCAAATTTCTCAGCGTCAGCGGTTGCACCAATACCGAATGAGTCTAGTACTAAAATAAATGCTCTTTTCATTGCTCGTTCCTTAGGCCCACTCGGCTTTTTATTATGGTTGAGTAGGCCTTGTGTAATTACTTGTTCTATTAAATATCTTCTGCACGAATTTGGCGGTAAACCTCTGGAGTTGGTGTGTACTCACCACCTACTTTGATTGCACTGCGCAGTGCTTTTGCCGCTTCTTCCCACTGCTCTTCACTGCGAGCGTGGATAACGGCAAGAGGTTTATCGCTATCTGCAACTTCACCCAAGCGGATGAACTCGTCGAAACCTACGGCATAGTCGATTTCATCAGTAGCAACACGGCGACCACCACCCATAGCAACGACAGCCATGCCAATCGCACGCGTGTCCATTGCTGAAACAATGCCCGTTTCAGTCGCGTAAACAGGCTTGATGACTTCCGCTTTTTCTAGGTAGTTATCGTAGTTTTCTACGAAGTCTGCTGGGCCGCCAAGACCCGCAACCATCTTACCGAAGCATGCTGCTGCTTTGCCGTTGTCTAGTGCTTCCATCAATTTCGCACGTGCGTCTTCTGTGTTCTCAGCCAGTTTGCCAAGTACCAGCATTTCTGCACAAGAAGCCATGGTGACTTCAAGTAGGCGTGGGTTACGGTATTCACCCGTTAGGAAACGAACTGCTTCACGAACTTCCACCGCATTACCTGCCGAAGAGGCCAATACTTGGTTCATGTCTGTCAGGATTGCAGTGGTCTTAGTACCCGCACCGTTTGCTACTGCAACGATTGATTTTGCTAGCTCTTCAGACGCTTCGTAAGTTGGCATGAATGCACCAGAGCCGACTTTAACGTCCATCACTAGCGACTCCAGACCCGCCGCCAATTTCTTAGAAAGAATGGAAGCCGTGATCAGAGAAATGTTGTCTACGGTTGCGGTAATATCACGAGTCGCGTAAACACGCTTATCCGCTGGAGCAAGGTCACCAGTTTGACCGATGATCGCCACACCTGCATCTTTAGTTACTTGCCCAAACACATCGTTGCTTGGTGTGATGTTGTAGCCTGGAATAGACTCAAGCTTATCTAGCGTACCGCCTGTGTGGCCAAGACCACGGCCAGAGATCATTGGTACGAAACCGCCGCATGCTGCCACCATAGGGCCAAGCATCAAAGACGTTACGTCACCCACACCGCCGGTAGAGTGTTTGTCGACAATTGGGCCACCAAAGTTCATGTGGCTCCAGTCGATAACCATGCCCGAATCACGCATTGCACACGTTAGGGCGATGCGCTCATCCATGGTCATTTCATTGAAGAAAATCGTCATAGCAAACGCCGCGATCTGACCTTCAGATACGGTGTTATTTGCTACGCCTTGAATAAAGAAGTTGATTTCGTCTGCGGTAAGTACTTCACCGTCACGTTTTTTACGAATGATTTCTTGTGGTAAATACATTAGTGCCTCCCATGCTCTCAGTGAGCCATGGTTAAGTAGGATAGAAGAGGTTTGGTAGCACCCGTTTAGGTGCTACCGTTCAGACATATTATTGGGATTAGTACGCTGCTGGATCAGCAGTTTCGTCTGTCACTTCTAATGTATTTAGTAGGTTAGTTAGCAGGCTAGACGCACCGAAACGGTAGTGACGAGCATCAACCCAGTTGTCACCTAGGATTTCGTCAGCCATTGCTAGGTATGCAGCTGCGTCTTCAGCAGTGCGCACACCACCTGCTGGTTTGAAACCAACAGTTTCTGCAACACCCATGTCGCGAATCACTTCAAGCATCATGCGTGCGTATTCTGGTGTTGCGTTTACTGGCACTTTACCAGTTGAAGTTTTAATGAAGTCAGCACCTGCTTCAATACAGATTTGAGATGCTTTCTTGATTAGTGCTTCTTCTTTTAGTTCACCCGTTTCGATGATGACTTTAAGAAGAATATCACCACAAGCCTCTTTACATTGCTTAACTAGTTCGAAGCCTACTTTCTCATCACCCGCCATTAGAGCGCGGTATGGGAAAACAACGTCAACTTCGTCTGCACCGTAAGCAACCGCCGCTTTTGTTTCAGCAACAGCGATTTCGATGTCGTCGTTACCGTGTGGGAAGTTCGTTACTGTTGCAATGCGAACCTCTGGCGTACCTTGCTCACGAAGTGTCTTCTTAGCAATAGGAATAAAGCGAGGGTAAATACAAATTGCAGCTGTGTTGCCTACTGCTGTTTTCGCGTCATGACATAATGAAATCACTTTTGCATCAGTGTCATCGTCATTCAACGTAGTTAGGTCCATAAGTTTAAGTGCACGTAGCGCTGCTGCTTTTAAATCGCTCATTTCTATCTCCGATCAATATTCAAAAAATTCACTACTCAGCCTTACATCACGTCTCTAACTATAATCAACAAGTCGAGACAATGTGAGTAAATGGCTAAACAGTCTATTAATGAACGGACTTGGTTCCCTGAAGACTCGGCATATACAGCGAAAATTTCATATGCCAATTGCTATCCTTGTCACCGCACAGTACCAGTTTGGCCTATGGCACAACAATCTATGATTGCGGTGTCTTTAATATCACATCACACAGCAAAACGCCTATTAGATCTGATATTGCTGGGCAAGTCATTTGCCCATCGATTATGTAATATTCATTACGTGATTAAGTATCAACCTTAACCACTATCCTGTGATTAATACATTATAGAGTTTCACCGCAAAACTGTAGCACCAAATAGAGCGCAAACGGTTTGTATCTCAAAATTTCCTAGCCCCTATTCCATCGGCTGCGTAACTCATAGACTGAGTCCGGCACCCGGTGAAATTTTAGAGCCCGAAAAACGAAAAATGCCCCGCAGCAATCTCTTGCTACAGGGCATGATGTAAAACGGCGTCTATATATTAAGAACCGATTCTAATTATAGTGCTGCAAGGCTTAAGCAGAAGCCTGCAATTGTCGCTGCCATAAGGTTAGACAACGTACCTGCAAGAACAGCTTTAACACCCATGCGAGCGATGTCACTACGACGGTTTGGTGCAAGGCTACCTAGACCACCAAGTAGAATCGCGATAGAAGAAAGGTTCGCGAAACCACATAGTGCGAATGAGATGATAGCTGTTGTCTTCTCAGACATTACTTCACCAGTTGCCGCGATTACTTGAGCGTTTTCACCTAGGTATGGTGTGAAGTTCAAGTAAGCAACGAATTCGTTCACTACGATTTTCTGACCGATGAATGAACCAGCAGTTACTGCTTCAGCCCATGGAACACCGATTAGGAATGCTAGTGGAGAGAATGCGTAACCTAGGATTAGCTCTAGCGTTAGTTCTGGCATGCCGAACCAACCACCGATGCCACCTAGCATACCGTTGATCAGCGCGATTAGACCAACGAATGCGATTAGCATTGCACCTACGTTAAGCGCAAGTTGTAGACCAGAAGCCGCACCGCCCGCTGCTGCGTCGATTACGTTTACTGGTTTGTCGTCGCCGCCGTCCATCGCTTCTTCGATACTTTCGTGAGGCTGGTCAGTCTCTGGGTGAAGGATTTTAGCGAATAGTAGACCACCTGGTGCCGCCATGAATGATGCTGCTACTAGGTACTCTAGTGGAACACCCATTGAAGCGTAGCCCGCTAGTACACCACCAGCAACAGAAGCTAGACCACCACACATTACCGCGAATAGCTCTGATTGAGTCATTTTTGGAACGAATGGACGAACAACTAGAGGTGCTTCTGTTTGACCTACGAAAATGTTTGCTGCTGCTGACATTGATTCCGCACGTGAAGTGCCCAGCGCTTTTTGTAGTGCGCCACCAAGAATCTTGATAACCCATTGCATAACGCCAATGTAGTAAAGAACTGAAATCAGTGCAGAGAAGAAGATCAGTGTAGGAAGAACACGGAATGCGAAGATGAAACCGCCGCCGCCGAATACTTCGAACATCTTGTCAGAAACAAGACCACCGAACAGGAATGATGAACCATCGTTACCGTAGTTGATAACGTTAGAAACACCTGAAGAGAAACCGTTTAGTAGATCACGGCCCCAAGGTACATACAGAACAAATGCACCTAATGCGAATTGGATAGCGAATGCGCCACCCACAGTTCTTAGATTGATAGCTTTTCGGTTATTAGAAAATGCCACTGCAATCGCAAGAAGCACTACCATACCGATTAGGCTCATAAACAGGCTCATAGTTTATGACTTCCTTATAAGTTATTTATTGGCGTGTTACAAAATGGAGCTATAAAGCGGGAGCAATTATACTCATGCAGAATCAATTAAAGTAATGCCAGCCTCACACTTTCCTATAAGATTCATGATTGATTCAGCCAGCTTTGTGAGTTAATTCACAATAAGCAGGAAAACGTTTTCTATTTCAAACCACATCTTTAGATTTTATTCACATATCAAGAAAGCAAAATTGCTATTTTTCCATAACTGAGAGGCAATCGATTGCTTTGAGCCGTTATGCAACTCTACGAGCTCATTAAAGACGTGAATGAGTTTGGCTGGGTGATTCGACTCCCCTTGATATCCAAGTATAGGCATATCCGGTGCATCTGTTTCGATCACGAGATGTTTGAGTGGTAATTTTTGAATTGCGTCGCGCGTTTTTTTCGCTCTTGGGTAGGTGATGGTTCCTCCTACACCGATAAAAAAACCTAATTTGACCCACTCCATTGCTTGCTGATAACTCCCAGAGAAAGCATGTAGCACACCTCCCCGAGGGAGCTTCGCCGCTTTAACCATTTGAATAAGGCGATTGTGCGCTTTTCGGCTATGTAAAATAACTGGGAGTTCGAAGCGTCTAGCCAGTTCAAATTGAACTTCAAGTGTCTTTTCTTGCAACTGTGGGTCAACATCAATGGCAAAATCTAGCCCACACTCTCCTATTGCCACGCACTGGGGAACATTTTGTTTTAGATAATGTTCCAATTCAGCAACGTGCTGCTCGACGTTATCTTCAAGAAAATACGGATGAAACCCAAGGGCGTAATACAAATTGGCATGTTGATCTGCCAAGGTTTGAATACGAGCCCAGTTTTGAGGTCCCACTGAAGGAATCAGAATTCTTGTCACACCTTGCGTTTGAGCTAGCTGAAGTTGATGTGCAAAGTCACCTTGGAATACATCAAAGTCAAAGTGACAATGGGTATCAAAGAGCTTCATCTTGAGACTTTTTATCTGTACCGACAAACTGAGAATCAGAAAATAGCAGAGCTTCACTGGTCTCTTCATTTTGATGGGCAGGATCTTTTCGATACGGAACGCAGCTGCGTTTTTGATCAGGGGTTAACCCCATCTCCTTGCACCAGTCGTCGTAACGCTTCAATCCTCGTTTAAACCAGTTCATACCTCATCCTTATAAAAAACGCCCTTGGCTAAGTTTATAGCCAAGGGCGTTTTAAAATCTAGTTTGCGTTAAAGCTTACCCAAACCGCTTTTTGATTAGTGCTCACGCGTCGCACGGAAATCAATATCAGGGAAACGCTCTTTCGCCAAGTTTAAGTTAACCATTGTTGGTGCAATATACGTTAGGTTATCACCACCATCCAATGCTAAGTTTGCTTGGTTCTTACGTTGGAACTCATCCAGTTTCTTCGCATCATCACACTCAACCCAACGCGCAGTTGCAACGTTAATGCCTTCATAAATCGCTTCAACGTTATATTCAGACTTCAAACGAGCCACAACAACATCGAACTGAAGTACACCAACGGCACCAACGATCAGATCGTTGTTTTGTAGTGGACGGAATACCTGTACCGCACCTTCTTCTGATAGTTGCACCAAGCCTTTTAGTAGCTGTTTCTGCTTTAATGGATCTTTCAGGCGAATACGACGGAACAGTTCCGGGGCAAAGTTCGGAATACCAGAGAACTTCAGTGACTCACCTTGAGTAAAGGTATCACCAATCTGGATAGTACCGTGGTTATGCAGACCAATGATATCACCCGCGTAAGCGTGTTCTGCACGTGAACGGTCACCAGCCATAAAGGTTACTGCATCAGAGATACTTACCTGCTTGCCAAGACGAACGTGGTTCATCTTCATACCCTGCGTGTAAGTACCCGATACAATACGCATGAATGCGATACGGTCACGGTGTTTCGGGTCCATGTTTGCTTGGATCTTGAATACGAAACCAGAGAACTTCTCTTCTGTCGCTTCAACTTCACGCTCAACCGCTTGACGCGTTTTCGGTGCTGGTGCCCACTCTGTTAGACCGTCTAGCATGTGGTCTACACCGAAGTTACCTAATGCGGTACCGAAGTAAACTGGCGTCAGGTCACCTGTTAAGAACATTTCCAAATCAAACTCAGGGCAAGCACCCATAACAAGCTCAAGCTCTTCTCGAACACTTTCCGCAAGGCCTGCACCGACTTTTTCATCAAGCTCTGGGTTATCTAGACCTTTGATGATTCGAACTTCTTGAATCTCATGACCGTGACCAGATTCGTATAAAATCGTTTCATCACGGTGAATGTGGTACACACCTTTAAACTCTTTACCACAGCCGATTGGCCACGTGATAGGCGCACACATCATGCCCAATTCGTTTTCTACTTCGTCCAATACTTCCATTGGATCACGAACGTCACGGTCAAGTTTGTTCATAAAGGTCACGATTGGCGTATCACGTAGACGGGTTACTTCCATCAACTTACGAGTACGATCCTCGACACCTTTCGCAGCATCGATAACCATCAAACACGAGTCGACTGCCGTTAGAGTACGATATGTATCTTCCGAGAAGTCTTCGTGTCCAGGAGTATCAAGTAGGTTTACCAGGCAATCATTGTAAGGGAACTGCATCACCGACGTGGTTACCGAGATACCACGTTCCTTTTCCATTTCCATCCAGTCTGATTTTGCGTGCTGTGCATTACCACGACCTTTAACCGTACCTGCTTTTTGAATCGCGTTTCCGAATAAAAGGACTTTTTCAGTAATGGTGGTTTTACCCGCATCCGGGTGAGAAATAATAGCGAACGTTCTACGTTTAGACACTTCGCTTAGAAAAGGTGTATTTGACATGAAACTGGTCTTCTTTGATGTCTGAATGCTTGCTCGAAAAGCAAACACGCTTTTTAGATTCAATATTGCGCGGTATTCTCGCTTATTATTGCCTCAGGGGCAACTGATCGCTTTAGGGGCGACTTCCCTTATGGGATGCGTTAACGTTAGTGAAAGAAGAGATAACTCATGATGATCGCATCTTCTTTTCCCGTGCCAGTTTTCGCAGGGTAATAGTTATGACGTCGATCAACTTCATTGAATCCAGCTTGTTCATAAATATAAATAGCAGGCTTATTACTCTCTCGCACCTCAAGCCAAGCACTCTCCGCTTTTGATTGCTCACAATGCTCTAAGAACGCATCCAACAGTTTTTGACCATAGCCTTTACCCTGAAGATGCGGCGCGATAGCAATATTCAGCAACGTAACTTCACCGACAATATTCTGCGCATAGAAGTAGCCAATCACCATCTCGCCATCGAACATCACATGATGACATGCTCCACGGCTGGATAAATCACGTACCAAAGACTCTGCCCACGGATGCGAGTGTGCTTGCTGCTCAATTTGCCAAACTTGATCTAAGTGCTCAGCGCACATTGGTAAGATTTTAGTTGTCATTATTTACCTAGGGGTTCATGTGCAATACCAATTGCAGTAAAACGGGAATTAATGCTTATTTGCTCGAATTGTTGTAAGAACAAATCTGTTGCCAAAGTGCACGTTTTTGTTGGGTATTCCCATCCACATCTTGCAACAATGGCGATGTCAGCGGTTTAGTGTCAGGCAATACTTCGGCTTCACACCCTGCAAACCAAACCCACTCAAGCTCGTGCTGGCCAAGTAATGGAAATCGCTCTGGCTCAATATGTAACGCTTGGTCAAGCGTTAACTTCATACTCTTTAGGATGTTTTCAAACAAAACCGCCGTCTCATTCTCTGGACATACCGGAGAGATCAACAGGAGTTTGCAAGAACTTTGCAAATCGATTTTTGGCGATTGGTAACCTGCCAATCTATCTGGGTGTACCAGCTCCCATGTGCTGATGCCCATTTCGTGTAAATACTGTTTCTCGTTAATTGACATTTTCCGTCACCTATTTGAACGAGGGCAATCCTAACAAATAATCGTGATTATACCTAAAGGACTTCAAGGAACACCTCAATACATTGGAATGATTGAACTGTTCTGCCTATGACAATGGCCACACCGTAGGTATAACATATGAGGTACATTATGAAATTCTTACCTACACTGCTGCTTTGCGCACTGGTAGCCACCACCAGCATGAGTGTTTTTGCTAATAGCAGCGATGAGTGGGAGCTGATTGCAACGAAAACCGTCAAATTCCAAACAGAAACGGATACCGTGACACCAAATAGTCTATTCCGAAATCGCAGCTTCAGTAAAATTAAACTGAAATGTGTGCAGGGCACGGTAGACATTAACGACTTAAAAGTCGTGATGACGGACGGTAGTGAGAAAAAGCTAACCTCTATGGGTGTGCTAACAAGTGGATTATCGACTCGTGCATGGAGCCTTCCCGGCTCAAAAGAAGCGAAGCTAAAACAGATTGAAATGACTTACAGCAGTTGGGGCAGCAGAAAACTTAATGTTTTAGGGCTAAGTAAGAAAGCAAAAATAGAGGTTTGGGGTAAGAAGAAAAGTGACCAGTCATCCTAATCTCCCTATCTCAGTTTTCAATGAACTAAGAAAGAAGCCCACTGAGTTAGTGGGCTTCTTTCATTTACAGTTCAGAGAACTCTGGCGCGTAATCTATGCGTCCGGAGCGTCCGGCACATTGACCTTCAACCAACTCTGCGATACGAAATGCACCTTTAGGAACATCCCAAGCGCATTCGAATCCCATCTCGTCGCATGATTGAAAGCCCTGGCGCGCGTAATAATCAGGATCGCCCAACACCACACACACTGGATAGCCAAAATCACGCAGTGAATCAAAACCTTCTTTGATCAACTCTGCAGCGATGCCTTGGCGACGGTAATCTTCATGAACAGCCAATGGCGCCAGCCCTTGCCACGACAAATCTTCACCATTTAAGGTCACTGGGCTAAATAAAGCATGGCCTATCACCTCTCCCTCATCTGTACACGCGACTAAGGAAAGTGTGAATTTGCTGTTTTCGCGCAAACGCATCACAAGCTTAGCTTCAGCTTCCGTCGGGAAGGCGTGTTTCAATAAGCGGTCAATGGTAAGAATGTCCGCAGGGGCTTCAGTTCGAATAAGCATTCGCTACTCCGGTTGGTTGTGCTGGCGCTTGAACCCCTTTCTGAACAAAATCAGCCAATTGATTCAAAGCGACTTGCATTGCTTTCGGTAACTGCTCTAAGTCGACACTGTCCATTAAGTTTTTCACTTCTAAGCCAAGCTCAGTATCGCCTTCAATTGAAAGGCGACGTTGGAAGAACAGTGTGTCAGGGTCTTCTTTACGACCAGCAATCAGTACTAGGTCGTTTAGATTACCACTAAAACTCACATCTTCCTGAACTGGTTTTTCAGCTACCACTAATTTTTCGTCTTGATAGCTGATGTACCATGCTAAGTTCAAGTCTTTAATCGCAACTTTTAACCACTTGTCTTCAAGGAACTCAAAGTCACCATCTTCCAAGGCTTCTTTAAACACCATTTTTAGCCCCTCCAGCAATGCTTTTTGCTGAATTGGCTGTGGTAATAACTGGACTGGAGAACGCAAAATGTTAGCTGCGTTCTTTACTAGTTGACTGCGAATCTTGTTTAACACGTTCATTATCCGTTACTTTGTCATTAGGTTGCCTATATTAAGCAATCGTGGCAATGAGATTACTGTTATGTATCAATAAAGTGCTTATTTTAGATTGGTGGATTATTGTTCACTAACGCTTCTTTTTTTGAAGTTACGTGTATTATTGATGCGAACAGGTGGATAAACACTTTTACAACCGTATTTTCAAAGTTATAGTTATCTGAGCGTATCCATGTGATTGTCGACTGTAAAGTTAAAACCGCGAGCCCTTTAATGGCAAGCGATACTGGACTTGATAGTAGACCGCCGCAGGCTTATCAGGGTGTCGCTTTTTATACACGGACGAATAATCTGGCTCATTGGAGATCGGTAATACCCTAATGCCTTCCCAGCAATTAAAACATTGGTTTGCCACGCTAACCTCAAATAGCCCTTTCTTCTTTGCCATTCTTGATAAAAAACACAATTATCGAATGGTAAGTGACCGTTACTGCGATATCGCAGGTTTAAGTCATGAGGAAATCATCGGCTTAAACGATTGCCAGGTACTGGGTGAGCAGTTTTATAAAAAGCTGGCCCCTTACTATCAGCGTGCATTCAAAGGAACGCATGTCGAAGCCGAAATCACCCTCGATGAAACCGACCTTGAAACCAGCCTGCACTTTAGTCTGTCACCGGTTTTTGAAGGTAACGAAATTCGCTTTGTCGTTTTTCACGCTGTGGATACTTCAGAAAAGCAGATCCTCGTACGCTCCTTAGAGGAGTCCGAAAGTAAATTTGCGAAATTGACACAACTACTGCCTGACGGTCTGCTGCTTATCGAAGATGACATTATCATCTCTGCCAACCCTGCATCAGCACGCCTTCTGGGACTGAACTCTCCCCATGAGTTGCTAGGCGAGGAGCTCAGCCGTCTATTCATCGATGAAAACAGCAAGAAAGTGTTTAGTCATCGTTTGAGTGCATTAATTTCTGACAAGCCGTTTGTTTGCTTAACCAGCGCGAGATGTGGCTTTGAACGAAAAGTTCAGTTACACGCAGATTCTACGGCGATATTAGGCAGCGAGTCTCAAATCATCTTGATCCAAGACGCTGACGATACACCCAAGAATTTGTCTTCTGCATCGAATGAAGACATACACATTGATTCGCTCACCAAACTCTACAACCGCTTTGGCTTCACCAAACGTTTGGAACAGCTGATCAAAAAGCAAACACCGCTTCTGGTGTTCTATTTGGATATCGATAACTTCAAAAATATTAATGACTCACTTGGTCACCACATTGGCGATAAAGTGATTCAAGAGGTATCGGCCCGTCTTAAACGATTATTGCCAAATCAAGCGATTATTGGTCATTTGGGTGGCGATGAGTTTGGCGTCATTCTGCCAGAACCAGAAAATACCCGCATGGCTGAAATTTTGTCAGATCGCATTATCTCGTTGATCAACCAGCCTTTCGACTTGCACCACTTCAGTAAACGCCTTGCGTGCTCAATTGGTAGCGTTCGTTACCCTGAAGACGGGCAAGATGCGCGAATCCTGCTACAAAATGCTGATACTGCGATGTATGAAGCCAAAGATCGTGGCCGAAATCGCCTGATCAAATTTAACGACCAGATGAACAAAGAAGCGCGCATGCGTTTGTGGCTTGAAATCGAACTGCAAAAAGCATTGCAGCAGAACGGTTTGGAGGTGTGGTATCAACCAAAGGTTAACGCGCGTGACTTCAGCATTAATGGTGCCGAAGCGCTCGTTCGTTGGAAACACCCTGTCGAAGGTTACATTAGCCCAGGTTCATTCATTCCTGTCGCCGAGCGTGCAGGGTTAATCGAACATCTTGGACGCGTCGTGATGCGTGATGTTTTCAATACGGTAAAACGTTGGAAACAACAAGGCATACTGCCAGGTCGTGTCGCTATCAACCTCTCTCCCGAGCAATTTGGTAACCCACAGCTGATCGACTTTATGGAAAAGTTGCTTCGCACTACCGAGCTTGATCCAAGCTGCATTACCTTCGAGCTAACCGAAAGTGCCGTGATGAGTGATAGCGAACATACACTGCAAATGCTGAATGCGATTAAGAAACTGGGCTTCGCCCTCTCTATCGATGACTTTGGTACTGGTTACTCTTCCCTTTCCTACTTAGCGCGCTTCCCTATCGACGAGCTGAAAATCGACCGCGCGTTTATTAACGATATCGACACGCTACCCAAACAGGTCACTGTGATTGAAAACATCATTAATCTGGGTAAGTCACTCGACTTGACGGTCGTTGCCGAGGGGGTGGAAACCCACCAGCAAGCTACTTTGCTCTCTAACCTTCAATGTAATGCGATTCAAGGATTCCATTTTTATCGCCCACAGCCAAAACATGAAATTGAAGAGCTGTTTGTACAGAATCGTCGTCACAAGAACTAACCCCGACTCGATACCCTTACTCTCAAGGGGTAAATATCGACTTTATTGAGCTAAACCTAACTTAGGTCAATTTCGCTATTCATAATTCTTCATAAAATGCGGACACCTTTTTATTCTCAATGATTGTGAGCATATGGAACTCTTGTGTCCCGCGGGTAACCTGCCTGCGTTAAAAACTGCGATTGATTGCGGTGCCGATGCCGTCTACATTGGCTTCAAAGATGATACCAACGCCCGTCACTTTGCTGGCCTCAACTTTAACGGCAAAAAGTTAGAAAAAGCGGTGCAATACGTTCACGACCGCGACAAAAAAATTCATGTCGCGTTGAATACCTTCGCTCATCCCAATGGCTTTGAGCGCTGGACGAACGCGGTAGACAATGCAGCGGCATTGGGTGTGGACGCGCTGATTGTTGCAGACATTGCAGTTCTGGAGTATGCAGCTCGCAAATATCCCGATCTGGAACTACATCTTTCAGTGCAAGCATCAGCGACCAACATCGCAGCCATTGATTTTTATAAACAGAACTTCAACGTAAAACGTGTGGTGCTGCCTCGCGTCTTATCGATTCATCAGGTGAAGCAGCTTTCGCGCAACATCACTAGCGATGTCGAGCTAGAAGTCTTTGCTTTTGGTAGCCTTTGTATTATGTCCGAAGGCCGTTGTTATTTGTCATCATACATGACGGGTGAGTCCCCAAACACTGTGGGTGCCTGTTCTCCTGCCAAATACGTTCGTTGGCAAGAAACTGATCAAGGCCTTGAGTCTCGTCTGAACAACATCCTAATTGACCGCTACTGCGCAGGAGAAAACGCGGGCTACCCTACACTCTGTAAAGGTCGTTTTGAAACAGAAATTGATGGTGAGAAAAAACGCTATCATGCTCTGGAAGAGCCAACCAGTTTGAACACCCTTTCGATGCTGCCAGAACTGTTTGCCGCTAATGTCGCGTCTGTAAAAATTGAAGGGCGCCAACGCAGCCCAGCATACGTAGAGCAAGTCACTCGAACATGGCGAGCCGCGATTGATCGCTACCAAGCCAACCCGGAAGCTTACCAAGTTGAAGCCGCATGGGATGCGACGCTCGCAAATGTGTCGGAAGGAACGCAAACCACCCTAGGTGCTTACCACCGTAAATGGCAGTAGAGGTTAAGATGGATAACTCAATGAAATACGCACTTGGCCCACTACTCTATTTTTGGCCAAAACAAGATGTAGAAGCCTTCTACCAACAAGCAAAACAAAGCTCTGCAGACATTATTTACCTGGGTGAATCGGTTTGCTCTAAACGCAGAGAAATGAAATCAGCCCACTGGTTGGAAATCGCTAAAGACTTATCTGCTTCTGGCAAGCAAGTCGTTATCTCTACGATGGCGCTACTGGAAGCACCGAGTGAAGTAAACATCATGAAGAAGTACATCAATAACGGTGACTTCGCCATTGAGGCTAATGACGTATCGGCGGTTCAATTAGCATCAGAGCATAAAGTGCCTTTCGTCGTTGGTCCTGCAATCAATACTTATAACGCACACACGCTCAACTTATTTTTGAAGCAAGGTATGGTTCGCTGGTGTATGCCTGTCGAGCTCTCTCGCGAATGGTTAAACGATACTTTAGTTCAGTGTGACGAGCTTGGTATTCGTAACAAGTTTGAAGTTGAGGTATTTAGCCACGGTTATTTACCTTTAGCGTATTCCGCTCGCTGTTTCACAGCCCGAGCTGAAAACCGAGCGAAAGACGATTGCGAAACCTGCTGTATCAAATACCCAACAGGAATCCAGGTCAGTAGCCAAGAAGGGCAAGAAGTCTTTAACCTTAACGGTATTCAAACACAATCAGGGTATTGTTATAACCTGATCAATGACTTACCAAGCATGCAAGGG
Organism: Vibrio antiquarius; assembly: GCF_000024825.1. Lineage (NCBI taxonomy): Bacteria > Pseudomonadati > Pseudomonadota > Gammaproteobacteria > Vibrionales > Vibrionaceae > Vibrio > Vibrio antiquarius. Next base: position 1,127,407 of record NC_013456.1, on the reverse strand, counting down.
CTGGTTGATGTGGTCCGCTTAAGCCCTCTCGGTGTGAGTACACTTTCTGAGTTAGAGCATTTTCGCTCAAACGAGCATGGCGACAACCCTGAAAAACTCGAAAGCCGCCAATGCAATGGCTATTGGCATCAGCTAGCTGGCTTAGAAGTAAAAAACATTTAGCTCTCCAAAAAAGAAAAGCGAGGCCCAACCTCGCTTTTCTCTATCAGCCATTGTTAACAGGCTTGCACTGTTGGCTCAGCCGAAGTTTCGTTTAGCAGCTTTTTCACGTCCCGCCACAACATACTGACCACGACTAAACTCAGCGCAATATTGGACAATGGGAAAGCCAGCCAAATACCTGTCACGCCAAACAGTTTCGGCATAACGAATAAAAACGGCAGTTGAACCAACATGTTGCCTAATGTCACAAACATGGCTTTGCTGCCTTTGTTTACCGATTGGTAGTACGCAGCCGCCACGACTAAAAAGCCATCTAGGAACAACGCAAACATGTGTAAACGAATCCCGATCACCGTGCTATCAATCAACTGTTGATCAGCATTGTTAAACACCGAGACCAACTCGTACGGGAAAAGGTTCATCAAACCAACAAACGCTACACCACCAAGCACAGATGTCCCCATTGCGACTTGCAGTAATTTTCTGACGTTCGCCTGGTTGCGCGCCCCGTGATTGAAACTCACTAGAGGTTGCATACCGTTCGCGATTCCCTCTGCAATTAGATAGTAAACCGTCACGATGTACCCCAAAATGGCGTACGCTCCGATCAACATTGCACTTCCGTACTGAGCAAATAATGCGTTGTGCATTGCCACCATCACAGAGCCGTACGCGTACATAAAGAAGCTAGATGTACCGATCATTATAATCTTTGGTGCAACATCAACTTGAACCTTAAAGTCACTGATTCGAAGGCGTAAGGTCGCTTTTGAAGTAAAGAAGTAACCAATACCAAGCACGGTTACCACCAATTGTGCCAGCGCTGTAGCAATGGCCGCTCCGGTTAACTCCCACCCCAACCAAGCAATAAATACGTAGTCTAATACAATATTAATGACAGCACCGATGACCATCAGCATCGTTGCTAAGTTCGGGCTGTCGTCATTGCGTAAAAGAAATGGAACCGCGATAGAGCCTAGCGTAAATACGCACGCGACAATCAGAATATGCAGATATTGCAGCGCGAGTTCAAACACTCGCCCTTCCGCCCCCTGCCAGCGAATAAATTCATCGGCAAAATAGAACAATATGGTAGCAACGACCGGCATCAATATCGTTAACAACCCCAATCCGGTTGTTAAAATACGCTTCGCGCCTTCATGATCGTTTTCTCCTTGCTTAATCGACGTTAGCGCACCAGTCCCCACGCCAATCATCATCCCTATACCAAGGATGGAACCGATGATCGGCCACGCAACATTGATCCCTGCTAATCCGTCAGCACCAACATAACGGCCAATAAAAATGCCATCAACTATTTGATATAAACCGTTCACGAGCATTGCTGCGACGGTTGGAATCGTATATTTCCAAAACTGTCTATAAATTGAGTTTTGCATGACTGCCACCAGTAGTTAGCAAAGCTAACCATTTAATTAGCAAGACTAACTAAATAGTTAAATTAAATAAAAGAAAAATGAAACACCAAAGGCTAATGCGTACAGCGGAGGCCTTTGGTTTAATTTAAAATGACTTATTGCTCAATGCTTTATTCAGTAAAGCTTGTAACTGCTCAGCTTCTTGCTGATTTAATTGTTGCATCATTTGTTCAGAGATATCTTTGTAAACCACCTGCTCCAAAGACATTTTTTCTGCGACTTCTTCTGTCAGCAATACACGCTTAGCACGGGCATCCTCATTACATGCGATGCGTTTCACTAAACCCTTTTTTTCCAAACGAACAACCATTGTCGATGCGGAAGGCTTAGTCACTTGCAACTCTTCTGCAAGATCGGTTATTCGTACACCCTCAGGGTAAACCTGAATCACACGTAAATAGTCGAACTCATTAAAGCTTAGATGTGATAACGGATCTTCTTTGGCATAAACACGCCAAGCTTTGGCGCAAAAACGCTCTAAATCAATCAAGCTTTCTTCTAGTGCCACAAAATCCACCACTACTTAGTTAGCAAGGCTAACTATTTTAAATGAGTCACTCATCAAGTTCAATCATAAAAAAGCCGCTCTCATCGAGCGGCTCTAAATCATTCAATTTCCTGCTTCTTAGCGGCCTTTAGCTTGGCCAATCTGTCTTGCTGTAATTGATCGTAGATTTGTGCCAGTTCTAAGAAGGAATACCGGTGCTCAACATAATCATAAACGTTGAACGAAATCGCGAGCTTATAAAGTGAGATGGCACTTGCGATGTCACCTTCAAGCTGATTACGCTTTCCAAGGTAGAAATACGTTTCCGTCAATCGTTCAGCTAGGCGATAGTTCTCTCTCGTTCCATCCATAATTGCTTTAAGAGCGTCTTCGTCCGAGACGTCTCGCAGCATGATGGCAACAAGAACCCATCCCCACTCTTCACTACGATCTCGTAAATAACGCTGTTGAAGATTGGCTTTTGCTTGCTCTGGATTTTGCTCAGCTTCGATGATGTACAGCCATAATGAACGAAAAGGATCCGTTGGCATTTCTTGATAGTGCTTGGTCATATCTTCTAAAGCGAGATCGATTCGGCCACCATAATACAGTGCAATCGCACGGTTGCGTTCAGCATAGGTATTATCCGGAGCCAACTCTATGGTCGAGTCAAACGCTTCATAAGCCGCGTCAAACTCCCCTACTTGGGTGAAATACACCCCCAAAAGATTGAAGATATCCGGTTGAGCAGGATTCAACTGCAAAGACTGGTTAAAGTCCAAACGGGCAAGATCACGCAAACCAACGCTATCGTAGTAGCTACCGCGCTCATAATGCATTTTAGCGCGTACTTCATCACTAAGATCAGGACGTTGTAGCAACTGCGATAAACGCGCGATTTGTACTTCTTGTTGAACGCTAGGCTGAAGTGGCACCGCCATCGGTGGATATAGCCACTTTTGTGCTGATTGCTGAGAAGTATTTGCACAACCGGTCAGCGCGATAGCAACACATAAACTTGCGGTTTGAAACCATTTCACTAATTGATACTCCTGTTTGGACCGCTCAAAATTTATTTCTCTTAATGCAATATAGGCGATAACCTCGTTTGAGGTTAATGCGTCGAAATAAACCAAAAAAAGGGGAGCGAAAATGCTCCCCTTTTATAACATGCTTTCAGGCCCTTAATCTAATAAAAGGCTGAAAGTCTCATTTTGTCTTACTCGTCTTTCGCAGCTGGTGCTTCAGCAGCAGCTTCTTCAGCTGGCTTTTCTACCGCTTCTTTCATGCTTAGACGTACACGGCCTTGGCGGTCGATTTCAAGAACTTTAACTTGAACTTCTTGGCCTTCAGCTAGGTAGTCAGACACTTTCTCAACGCGTTTTTCTGCGATTTGAGAAATGTGTACAAGACCATCTTTGCCTGGAAGAACCGTTACGAATGCACCGAAGTCAGCTAGACGTGCAACTTTACCCGTGTAGATACGGCCAACTTCAACTTCAGCAGTGATCTCTTCGATACGGCGGATAGCTTCTTTCGCAGCAGTGCCTTCAGTTGCAGCAATCTTGATAGTACCGTCGTCTTCGATTTCGATAGTTGTACCAGTCTCTTCAGTTAGAGCACGGATAACTGCACCACCTTTACCGATAACGTCTTTGATCTTCTCTGCGCTGATCTTCATTGTGTGAATACGAGGAGCAAATTCAGAGATGTCTTCACGAGCACCAGAGATAGCTTCATCCATTACAGATAGGATGTGCTTACGTGCACCTTGAGCTTGGTTAAGCGCAATTTGCATGATCTCTTTAGTGATACCTTCGATCTTGATGTCCATTTGAAGTGCTGTGATACCAGTGTTAGTACCCGCTACTTTAAAGTCCATGTCACCTAGGTGGTCTTCGTCACCAAGGATGTCAGAAAGAACAACGAAGTCGTCGCCTTCTTTAACAAGACCCATTGCGATACCCGCAACAGAAGACTTGATTGGCACACCTGCATCCATAAGAGCAAGAGAAGTACCACATACAGAAGCCATTGAAGAAGAACCGTTAGATTCAGTGATTTCCGATACAACACGTACTGTGTATGGGAACTCATCTACTGATGGCATTACTGCTGCGATACCACGTTTAGCCAGTTTACCATGGCCGATTTCACGACGCTTAGGAGAACCTACAAAACCAGTCTCACCTACACAGTATGGAGGGAAGTTGTAGTGTAGTAGGAAGTGATCTTTACGCTCGCCTGTTAGCTCATCAATGATTTGAGCATCACGCTGAGTACCTAGAGTTGCCGTCACGATAGCCTGAGTTTCACCACGAGTGAATAGTGCGCTACCGTGTGTGCGAGGAAGAACACCAGTGCGTACATCTAGTGCACGAACCATGTCTTTTTCACGGCCATCAATACGAGGGTTACCCGCGATAATGCTACGACGTACAACTGTTTTCTCTAGATCATGGAAGATAGTGTGGATTTCTTTTGTATCCGCTTCAGGATCTTCAGCAAGAAGAACTTCATTTACTTCCGCAGCGATCTCATTGATACGGTCGTAACGAGCCATCTTCTCAGTGATTTTGTAAGCCTCAACAAGCTTCGCTTCTGCTAGCTCAGCAATCTTATCTTTAAGCGCTGTGTTTTCTTCAGGAGCTACCCAATCCCAAGCAGGAGTTGCCACTTCTGCTTTGAATTCGTTGATAGCTTTGATAGCAACTTGTTGTTGATCATGACCGTAAACAACCGCTGCTAGCATTTCTTCTTCAGTTAGGTTGTCCGCTTCTGATTCAACCATCAGTACGGCTGATTCTGTACCAGCAACAACAAGATCAAGCTTAGAAGTTTCTAGTTCAGTTTGGCTAGGGTTAAGTACAAGCTGACCATCGATATGACCAACACGCGCCGCACCGATAGGGCCGTTGAATGGAATGCCAGAGATAGCAAGAGCAGCAGAAGTACCGATCATTGTAACGATATCTGGCTGAACATCTGGGTTTACAGACATTACTGTCGCGATAACCTGAACTTCGTTTTTAAACGCGTCTGGGAATAGCGGACGGATTGGACGGTCGATTAGACGAGCTGTTAGCGTTTCGCCTTCAGAAGGACGACCTTCACGCTTGAAGAAACCGCCTGGGATTTTACCCGCAGCGTAAGTACGCTCTTGGTAGTTAACCGTTAGTGGGAAGAAGTCTTGACCTGCAACGGCTTCTTTTTTACCTACAACAGATACGAATACAGACGTATCATCCATTGTGACCATAACTGCTGCTGTAGCTTGACGTGCAATAACGCCAGTTTCTAAAGTAACTGTGTGGTTACCGTACTGGAACGTTTTAACAACTGGTTTTTCGAACATTGTTATTCCTTGTTTCTAATCTTCCTTTAGTGCTTAAAGAAATCTTAGATGTGTTAATTGACACTCAAGACATTACGAATCGCGACTAGTAAAAAGAAACTCGGAAATTCCTTTTGAATAGTCGCGACCTTTTGGTCGACGTGGTTGACTGTAATGCTATGAGCTTTTGAGAAAACCTCTTACGAGGTTTAGCCGCCAGTATTATAACGGCATAAGTCTAATTTGGCTAAATTTAGGCAACAAAAAAGGGGCATAAAGCCCCTTTTTAGACAAACTGCTATGCAGTCGCTGATTAGCGACGTAGGCCTAGACGTTTGATTAGGTCTTGGTAGCGAGCTAGGTTTTTACCTTTTAGGTAATCTAGAAGCTTACGACGACGAGAAACCATGCGTAGAAGACCACGACGGCTGTGGTGATCGCCTTTGTGCGCTTTGAAGTGACCTTGTAGGTGGTTGATAGAAGCTGTAAGTAGAGCTACTTGAACTTCTGGTGAACCAGTGTCGCCTTCGCCTTGTGCGTATTCTGCAACGATTGCTGCTTTAGTTTCTGCATTCAGAGACATAATTCTCTCCTAATAAGAGTAGGTTTAAAGTTGTAGCAGCCAATCTCTGATTCAGCCGCTACGCGAAGCGCGGATTATAGGGAAATTTCCTATCTCGTGCAATATAAAAATACCGACACTCAGGTCGGTATTTTCAATCATTTACTTGGATGCGACGTCATCTCGGAACACAACCAATCGCTTAGGAGCGATTTTGCCATCTTCGTTCATTTCGCCAACGCCAATAAACAAACGCTCTTCACCCATGGTAAGGCGAAGTGAGCCTTCGGTAGGCGCACCAAATACTTGAACAGGTTGCCCATGCTGAACCATATCCGCCAGTTCAGGCACTAAGTTGACTTCTGGTAAGTCTTCTACCGCTGTATCCATTGGTAACAGCAATGGGTCCAGTAGTTCTCGAGGAGCGCGTTCTTCACGGTGTGCTTGCTCTAGTAACTCATTCAGTTGCTCAAGTGTCACCATCTTCTCGTAAGGGTATTTCGCAACACCAGTGCGTCGAAGCATAGTTACGTGCGCACCACAACCTAACATTTCGCCTAGGTCATCCACGATGGTACGAATGTAGGTGCCTTTTGAGCAATGAACTTCCATCTCGACTTCATCGCCTTCAAAACGGTGAAGAACAATCTCATATACCGTGATCTTACGAGATTCACGCGGAACTTCGATGCCTTTTCGAGCGTATTCATACAAGGGTTTCCCTTGATATTTCAACGCTGAAAACATGGAAGGTACTTGATCAGATTCGCCACGGAACTTCTCAATGCACGCTTCTAGCTTGTCTAACGTAACATCGATTGGACGTGTCTCTACGACTTCACCATCCGAGTCAGACGTGTTGGTACGTTCACCAAGCTTTGCGATCACACGGTAGCGTTTATCAGAATCTAGAAGAAACTGAGAAAACTTCGTCGCTTCACCCAAGCAAATTGGCAGCATGCCTGTCGCTAATGGGTCCAAGGCACCAGTGTGGCCTGCTTTCTCAGCAAAGTAGATTCGCTTTACTTTTTGCAGTGCATCATTGGAAGAGATGCCTGTTGGTTTGTCCAACAGTATAACGCCATTAATTGGACGACCTTTACGACGACGAGCCATTATTCTTCGTCCTCACGACCAGAGTCTTTTTGCTTTTTCTTGTCTGAGCTTACCACTTCAGACACTAGGTTAGACATACGCATACCTTCAACAAGCGTATTGTCATAATGGAAGCGGATTTCTGGCGTTAGACGTAGGCGAATGCGCTTACCTAACATCATGCGAATGTGCACTTCGTGCTCGCGTAGTGCAGCTAGACATGATTCTGGTGTTTGCTCACCCACACATAGGAAGGTTACAAATACTTTTGCGTAAGCAAGGTCACGAGAAACTTCTACGTCTGAGATCGTCACCATGCCAAGGCGAGAGTCACGAACTTCACGTTGAAGGATCATCGCTAGTTCTTTTTGCAGCTGCTGTGCAACGCGCTGCGTGCGGCTAAATTCTTTTGACATATCTTTACTCTTATATAGAAAGAATGGGGGGTTGGTCAAAGCCAGCCCCCCATGGTGTATTCAACAACCAATTACTACTTATCTTTCAAAGACAATATTAGTAATTTTAGTCAATTAGTCTAGAGTACGTTTAATTTCAACGATTTCGAAGACTTCGATTTGGTCACCAACGCGAACATCATTGTAGTTCTTAACGCCGATACCACATTCGTAGCCATTCTTAACTTCTTGAACGTCATCTTTGAAACGACGTAGTGACTCTAGTTCACCTTCGTAAATAACAACGTTATCACGCAGTACACGGATTGGGTTGTTACGCTTGATCACACCTTCTGTAACCATACAACCAGCGATAGCGCCCAGTTTCGGTGACTTAAACACGTCACGAACTTCAGCAAGACCAATGATCTCTTGCTTGAATTCTGGAGCAAGCATACCGCCCATTGCCTGTTTAACTTCGTCAATCAATTGGTAAATGATTGAGTAGTAACGTAAGTCAACAGCTGCGGCTTCTACAGCACGGCGAGCAGAAGCATCTGCACGAACGTTAAAGCCAAGGATGATTGCGTTTGAAGCTTCCGCTAGTACTACGTCAGTTTCCGTAATACCACCAACACCAGAACCAACGATGTTCACTTTAACTTCGTCAGTAGATAGCTTAACTAGTGAGTCTGCGATTGCTTCTACAGAACCTTGAACGTCTGCTTTAAGTACAACGTTAAGTTCAGCAACTTCACCAGCAGTCATGTTAGAGAACATGTTCTCTAGTTTAGATTTCTGCTGACGAGCAAGTTTCACTTCACGGAACTTACCAGCACGGTAGTTAGCTACTTCACGCGCTTTACGCTCGTCACGAACTACTGTTGCTTCATCACCTGAAGATGGTACACCTGAAAGACCTAGGATCTCTACAGGGATAGATGGGCCAGCCGAAGTAATTTCTTTACCTAGCTCATCACGCATTGCACGAACACGGCCGTATTCTTGACCACAAAGAACGATGTCGCCTTTGTTTAGTGTACCTGATTGAACAAGTACTGTTGCAACTGGACCACGACCTTTATCTAGGCGAGATTCAACAACAACACCAGATGCCATGCCTTCAGCTACAGCTGTAAGTTCAAGAACTTCAGACTGAAGAAGGATTGCTTCTAGAAGACCATCGATGTTTGTACCCTGTTTAGCAGAGATGTGAACGAACATGTTCTCACCGCCCCACTCTTCAGGAATAACGTCGTATTGAGCAAGCTCGTTCTTAACGTTATCTGGGTTCGCATCTTCTTTATCGATCTTGTTCACAGCAACAATTAGAGGAACGCCTGCCGCTTTCGCGTGCTGAATCGCTTCTACTGTTTGTGGCATTACGCCATCGTCTGCTGCAACTACAAGAACAACGATATCTGTCGCTTGAGCACCACGAGCACGCATTGCAGTAAACGCTGCGTGTCCAGGAGTATCAAGGAACGTGATCATGCCGTTGTCTGTTTCAACGTGGTACGCACCAATGTGCTGAGTAATACCACCCGCTTCGCCAGAAGCAACGTGTGTGCGACGGATGTAGTCAAGTGTTGACGTTTTACCGTGGTCAACGTGACCCATGATAGTAACAACTGGAGCACGTGGAACTGCTTCCGCGTTAGTGTCACGGTCAGATAGTACCGCTTCTTCCAGTTCGTTCTCTTTACGAAGAACTACTTTATGGCCCATTTCTTCAGCAACAAGTTGTGCTGTTTCTTGGTCGATCACTTGGTTGATAGTCGCCATAGCGCCCATCTTCATCATTACTTTGATAACTTCTGTCGCTTTAACCGACATCTTGTTAGCAAGTTCTGATAGAACGATCGTTTCGCCAATTACAACGTCTTGCTTAGCAACCGTTGCTGACTTATCAAAGCCATGCTGCATTGAAGTCGGTTTAGCAAGTTTGCCTTTACGACCTCTACCGCCACGTTGGTTGTTACGGCCACCGCGAGCTTGGTCGTCTTTACCTGAAGCTTTTTTCTTCTTACGACGACCGCTCTCTACTTTGCGATCTGCTTCATCTTCGGCTTCACGTGCGTATTGTGAAGTCGTTACATGGTAATCTGTATCTTCCATATCACCCTTTTTCTCTTCTGCAGCAGACCAACGCTCTTTATTCTTTTCAGCCAATTCGCGAGCTTCTTCAAGCTTGCGCTGACTTTCCTCTTCAGCCTTACGCTTAGCTTCTTCTTCCTGACGACGTTTAAGCTCGTCGGCCTCTTTTCGCGCTGCTTCTTGCTTAATTTTCTCTTCAGCATCACGCTTTGCTTTTTCTTCAGCATTGCGTTGTGCATTCGTATCTACGTCTCGCTTCGCTTTTTCTTCAGCTTCACGTTTCGCTTTTTCTTCCGCTTCACGTTTTGCAGCTTCTTCAGCTTCACGTTTTGCAGCTTCTTCAGCTTCACGTTTTGCAGCTTCTTCTGCTGCACGTTTTGCTGCTTCTTCTGCTTCACGTTGTGCTGCTTCTTCAGCTTCACGTTTCGCTTCATCTTCAATTGTGCTGCGCTTCACGTATGTACGTTTTTTGCGCACCTCAACCTGAACATTCTTACTCTTACCACCACCCGCGTTCACACTAAGTGTACTACGAGTTTTACGCTGAAGCGTAAGGCGAGTCGGCTCTGAATCACCTGATTTATCACCGTGTTCTTTCTTTAGATGAGAGAGAAGCTTCTGCTTCTCTTCATCAGTAACATTGTCAGAGCTCGCCTTTTTAATGCCAGCGTCAGCAAGTTGTTCAATCAAGCGGTCGACTGGCGTACCAATCTCATCACTCAGTGCTTTAACTGTTAATTGTGTCATGCCGCTTCCTCCTTGCCGAAAATTATGCTTCTTCGCCGAACCAACAGATGTTACGTGCGGCCATAATTAGCTCACCTGCACGTTCTTCGGTCAGGCCTTCGATACCTTCTAAATCGTCAATACCTTGGTCAGCAAGATCTTCCAGTGTCGCTACACCTTTCGCTGCCAATTTAAATGCCATCTCACGCTCAAGACCTTCAAGTGCAAGCAGATCTTCAGCTGGTTCTAGACCTTCAAAAGACTCTTCTTGTGCTAGTGCGATCGTCGTTAGTGCATCTTTTGCACGTCCACGAAGCTCTTCGATTAGCTCTTCATTCAAACCATCGATTTCTAGTAGCTCGTTAACTGGCACGTATGCGATTTCTTCTAGCGTTGAGAAACCTTCTTCAACAAGAAGTTGAGCGAAGTCTTCTTCAATATCTAGGTACTTCATGAAGTTTTCAATAGATGCTTGTGATTCTTCAGCGTGTTTCTTCTGAAGATCAGCAACTGTCATAACATTCAGTTCCCAACCTGTTAGTTGAGATGCTAGACGCACGTTTTGACCATTACGACCGATAGCTTGCGCTAGGTTGTCAGCTTCAACTGCGATGTCCATTGAGTGTGCATCCTCATCAACGATGATAGAAGCAACATCAGCTGGCGCCATTGCGTTGATAACGAATTGAGCTGGGTTATCATCCCAAAGCACAATATCGATACGCTCACCACCAAGTTCGCCAGAAACAGCTTGTACACGTGCACCACGCATACCAACACACGCACCTACAGGGTCGATACGTTTGTCATTTGTTTTGACAGCGATCTTAGCGCGAGAACCAGGATCACGTGCCGCGCCTTTCAACTCGATAATATCTTCAGCGATTTCAGGCACTTCAACACGGAATAGTTCTGCCAGCATTTCAGGCTTAGAACGAGTGATGAACAGTTGGAAACCACGTGCTTCTGGCGCGACTTTGTAAAGAAGACCACGAACGCGGTCGCCTGGACGGAAGTTTTCACGAGGAAGTTGGTCATCACGTAGGATTACCGCTTCAGCGTTGTTACCAAGGTCAAGTACGATTGTGTCGCGGTTTACTTTTTTCACTACGCCAGTGATTAGATCACCTTCATTGTCGATGAACTGCTCAACGATTTGTGCACGTTCAGCTTCACGAACTTTTTGTACGATAACTTGCTTAGCCGTTTGAGTCGTAATACGGTCAAACGTTACTGATTCGATTTCGTCTTCTACGTAGTCGCCAAGCTCGATTGAGTCATCTTCGTACTGTGCTGCTTCTAGTGAGATCTCTTTTGTAGGGTTCTCAACATCATCAACAACTAACCAACGACGGTAAGTCACAAACTCACCAGTTTTACGGTCAATGGCAACACGTACGTCGATTTCGATTTCGTATTTTTTCTTTGTAGAAGTTGCTAGAGCAATCTCAAGAGCCTCAAAGATACGCTCACGAGGTACCGCTTTTTCGTTCGATACCGCTTCTGCTACCGCTAAAATTTCTTTACTCATTGTATTTAGCCTCTAAGCTTAAACTTTTTTAGGGAACTAAAATTTAGGGATCAGGTTAGCTTTGGAAATGTTACTTAGAGCAAACTCTTCTTGCTGACCGTCTACAGTAATTGTCACTGTTTCGCCATCAACGCCGTGGATAATACCTTTCCACTTACGACGGTTTGCTACAGCCATTTTCAATACGATGCTGACCTCGTGACCAATAAATTGCTCGTAATGTGCTGCTTTAAAAAGTGGTCTTTCTAAACCTGGAGAAGACACTTCTAGGCTGTAAGCAACAGAAATTGGATCTTCAACGTCTAAAACCGCACTAACTTGGTGGCTAACTTCTGCACAGTCGTCCACGTTAATACCATTTTCATGGTCAATGTAGATGCGTAACGTTGAGTGCGCGCCTGCACGAATGAATTCTAATCCAACCAACTCATAGCCTGATGCCTCTACTGGTGCTTCAAGCATTTCAGTAAGTTGTCTTTCTAAACCAGTCATTTAACCACTCCAGAAACAAAAAAAGGGCTCAGAGCCCAATCAAAAAACCAAGCAGTCTCTGAGCTATTTCAAAAAGCTCAGATAACAAAAAACCCCGATAGTCGGGGTTTTATGCTGCTGGACCCTGATACGTTAAGAATAGCCAACAAATGCTTCTCTTAACTCGTAGTGTGGTTAGCACTACGCAAACTTGCCAATCTACGATTTCTTCTTAAAGAAAGAGATTGGTTGCGGGGGCCGGATTTGAACCGACGACCTTCGGGTTATGAGCCCGACGAGCTACCAAGCTGCTCCACCCCGCGTCCGACTTGCTGAGCATTATACTCGCAAACAAGTGATTTACAAGTTTGTAAATACATGGTGCCGAGAGAGGGACTCGAACCCTCACACCTAAGGCACTAGCACCTCATGCTAGCGTGTCTACCAATTTCACCATCTCGGCATCAAAACCTTACAGCTTATTGAGGAATTTCATCACCCGCAGGGGCTGGAACTTCACTCGCTGCATCCTTAACTTGTTCAACAACTGGTTGACCTAATGTTGGGTCTACCCATTGTGATTCAATCTTGTGCGTAGACATACGACCAAGCAACAAGCTAACGATAAAGAATACGGTTGCTAAAATAGCAGTTGTTCGGGTTAAGAAATTACCTGAGCCGCCAGCACCAAACACTGTGTTTGAAGCACCAGCACCGAACGAGGCTCCCATATCTGCGCCTTTACCTTGTTGAATCAACACAAGGCCAATCACACCAAGCGCTGCCAACAGGTAAATCACAAGTAGAACTGAAAACATTTTTTCCACCTATGTTCCAAATTGTTGAGCCAGCGCCGTTCAAGAGAATAAATCATAATTGAACAAGGCTAGCGACCTCCTAACGGGAGGCGGAGCAATACTAGCGAAAGCCGGTAACGCTGACAAGGGAAAATTAGTAAAAAATCAATGCCAATGCGCTAAGCGCTCAAAAAAAGGGCAAAAGATGCCCTTTTCATTCACCGCACACTTTAACGCAATGATTAACAACTTGCTTTTACAGCTTCGGCAATTTTCAATGCAGAGCTTTGAACTAGCTCGCCATCCTCACCTTCCACCATAACGCGAATCAAAGGCTCTGTGCCAGATTTACGCAGCAATACACGTCCTTTATCACCCAGCGTCGCTTCTACTTCGGCGACGGCGTTTAGTACTGCTTGAGCTTCAAGAGGATTACTTTCCCCTGCAAAGCGGACATTTTCTAGAACCTGAGGATACAACGTCATGCCTTGCGATAGCTCATGCAAAGACATATCACTGCCAACTACAGAAGCAAGTACTTGCAGTGCTGCAACAATCGCATCGCCCGTGGTGACTTTATCTAATAAGATCACATGGCCTGAGTTTTCAGCACCAATTTTCCAGCCTTTTTCTAGCAGTTGTTCCATGACATAACGGTCACCAACAGCGGCACGTACGAATGGAATGCCTAGCTGCTTTAAGCCATTTTCCATGCCCAAGTTAGTCATCAACGTACCAACTACACCACCCTTTAGCTCGCCACGACGAAGAGCATCACGAGCAATAATGTAAGCAATTTGGTCGCCATCGACTTTGTTGCCAAGGTGATCGACCATAATGATACGGTCACCATCACCATCAAATGCTAAACCAAGGTGCGCTTGCTCTTCAACGACACGCTTTTGAAGCGCACGAACATCTGTTGCGCCCACTTTTTCATTAATGTTGATGCCGTTAGGCTCTACGCCCATTGCAATAACTTCTGCGCCAAGCTCTTTGAAGACATTTGGAGCAATGTGGTACGTTGCACCGTGCGCACAATCTACCACGATTTTAAAGTTTGCAAGACTCAATTCAGATGGGAAAGTACTCTTACAGAATTCGATGTAACGGCCTGCAGCGTCATTTAGACGAGTGGCTTTACCAAGTTCTGCAGACTCAACACATTCAATGTCTTTATCCAGCTCAGCTTCAATCGCCAACTCGATATCGTCAGGTAGCTTAGTACCTTCAGAAGAAAAGAATTTAATGCCGTTGTCGTAATATGGGTTATGCGATGCAGAAATCACAATCCCCGCCTCTGCGCGGAAAGTTTGAGTTAAATATGCCACTGCTGGGGTTGGCATTGGACCAGTAAATGTTGCTTTAAGTCCCGCTGCAGCAAGGCCTGCTTCTAATGCAGATTCAAGCATATAACCGGAGATACGCGTATCTTTACCTATAATAACTTTCTTTGTGCCTTGTTTTGCTAGTACACGACCAGCAGCCCAGCCAAGCTTAAGTACGAAGTCCGGAGTGATTGGGTATTGCCCTACTTTACCGCGCACACCGTCAGTACCAAAGTAACGTCTTTTATTCGACATAAACTTTCCTTTATTATTTTTAAATATTGTTTTTCGTCATCTCAACAACTTTCATTGCTTCGATTGTCTCTTCAAAGTCATGCACACGAATGATCTGCGCGCCTTTCATTGCTGCAATCGTAGCGCAAACGACACTCGCATTTGTACATTCAGCCGCAGGCTTATCCAACAATTTAAAAATCATTGATTTACGAGACATGCCAGCCAAAATTGGCAGGCCGAATTCATGAAACTTTTCAAGATGAGCGAGCATATGATAATTGTGTTCTATCGTTTTGCCAAAGCCAAATCCAGGATCGAGAATCAGTTGAGATTTATCAATCCCTGCTGCTTCACATGCCGCGATACGTTCTTCTAGAAAGGCAGATACGTCGCTCATCACATCATCATAATGAGGTGCAATTTGCATGGTTCTAGGTTGACCTTTCATATGCATCAGACAAATTGGAAGCTTTGCTTCTGCTGCGACTTCGAGAGCACCAGGTTCTTGCAAAGATCGAATGTCATTGATCAAATCTGCACCAGCATCAATAGCTTGACGCATAACTTCCGCTTTACTGGTATCGATCGAAATCCACACATCGTACTTTTCACGAATGGCCTTGATTACTGGGACAACACGTCGAAGTTCTTCTTCTAAAGACACATCTGGCGCGCCAGGCCTTGTCGACTCCCCACCAACATCAACAATGCTTACCCCAGCCTTTATCATTTTATCAACTTGAGCAAGGGCGAGTTCAATCGAGTTGTATTTACCACCATCCGAAAAGGAATCCGGAGTCACATTTAGAATGGCCATAACATGTGGACGGGAAAGATCTAAAGATTTGTTATTTGCTGTAATCATCATCATAAACACAAAAACCCCGAGATAACTCGGGGTTTATTATTATCAACACTCTTTATTCAGAGTCTTTCTTTTCAGGCGCTTCGCTAGAAGTCGCTTCTGGAGAGCTAGACTTTTCTGCATCTTTCGCAGCGTCCGTAGCTTCTTCTTTAACTTCTGGCTTTGCTTGAGGCTTCTCGCTGTCTTCAGGTTTGCTAGTTGAGTTATCACTCCAACCCGCAGGCTCACGAATTTCAGCTTTGCGCTCCATTAAATCATCAATTTGACGAGCATCAATGGTTTCATACTTCATCAGCGCATCTTTCATCGCATGCATGATATCCATGTTTTCTTGAAGAATCTTCTTCGCACGGTCATAGTTGCGGTCAATGATTTGACGAACTTCATCATCAATCAGCTTCGCCGTATCATCAGATACATGCTTGGTCTGAGTCACGCTACGACCAAGGAACACCTCACCTTCATCTTCTGCATACAGTAGAGGACCAAGCTTTTCAGAGAAACCCCATTGAGTAACCATCTTACGAGCAATATCAGTTGCACGTTCAATATCGTTTGACGCGCCTGTTGAGACTTTATCAGCACCGTAGATAAGCTCTTCCGCTAGACGACCACCGTACAAGCTAGAGATCATAGACTCTAGATGCTGGCGAGACATGCTGACACGGTCTTGCTCTGGTAGGTACATCGTCACACCCAACGCGCGACCGCGTGGAATGATCGACACTTTGTACACTGGATCGTGCTCAGGTACTAAACGACCAACAATTGCGTGACCTGCTTCGTGATAAGCCGTTGACTCTTTTGTCTCTTCAGACATCACCATTGAACGGCGCTCGGCACCCATCATGATTTTATCTTTCGCTAATTCGAATTCAACCATAGAAACGTTACGCTTGTTACCACGCGCAGCAAATAGCGCCGCTTCGTTGACTAGGTTTGCTAAATCAGCACCAGAGAAGCCTGGTGTACCACGAGCGATTAGAGAAGGCTCTACGTCACCTGCTAGAGGGACTTTACGCATGTGTACTTTTAGAATCTGCTCACGACCACGTACATCTGGCAATCCAACCACTACTTGGCGGTCAAAACGACCAGGACGTAGCAACGCTGGATCAAGAACGTCTGGACGGTTAGTTGCAGCGATTACGATGATACCTTCGTTACCTTCGAAACCATCCATCTCTACTAGCATTTGGTTTAGTGTTTGCTCACGTTCATCGTGACCACCACCAACACCAGCACCACGCTGACGACCTACCGCATCGATTTCATCGATGAAGATAATACAAGGCGCTGCTTTCTTAGCTTGTTCGAACATGTCACGTACACGAGATGCACCGACACCCACAAACATTTCTACGAAATCTGAACCCGAGATGGTAAAAAATGGTACTTTTGCTTCACCAGCAATGGCTTTCGCTAGAAGCGTTTTACCAGTACCAGGAGGACCAACCATTAACACACCAGTAGGAATCTTACCGCCCAGTTTTTGGAAGCGGCTTGGATCACGCAAGTAGTCCACCAGCTCTTTCACGTCTTCTTTTGCTTCGTCACAACCAGCGACGTCAGCAAAAGTTGTCTTGATTTGTTCTTCGCTCATCATTCGAGCTTTGCTCTTACCAAAAGACATAGCGCCTTTACCGCCGCCGCCTTGCATTTGACGCATGAAGAAAATCCATACACCAATCAGTAAGATCATTGGGAACCAAGAAATGAAAATAGTACCAAGCAAGCTTTGCTCTTCTGGAGGCGTGCCCTGTACTTTCACGTTTTGGTTAATTAGGTCATCTAGAAGCTTTTGGTCATACACTGGCATGTAAGTGACCATTTTGGCACCGCCGCCACGACGAACAAAGCTAATTTCACCGTCTTTAAAAGTTGCTTCTTGAATCTGGCCTTGGCCAACTTCCTGTACAAACGTGGTGTAATCCACGGTTCTGCCATTGCTTTCTCCAGGGCCAAAGCTCTGGAATACCGACATCAATACGACGGCGATAACAAGCCACAGAATTAAATTTTTTGCCATGTCACTCAAGGTGTAAGCCTCTCGATAACTAATTGTAATTAAAGGTAGGGTACTACAGTTCATTCACTGTAGCTATAGTGTTAACACGCTCTCAAGAGAGCAAAATGGTTAACCTTTGTAACCAGTGGCTACAACAAAGACTTCTCGAGAGCGAGCTCGCGATGAGTCTGGTTTTCTAATTTTTACGGCTTTAAACATGTCTCGGACTTCTTTCACATACTGATCGAAGCCTTCCCCCTGGAAAACCTTTACGACAAAGCTACCATTAGGCGCTAGAACTTGTCGACACATATCTAAAGCCAATTCAACTAAATACATAGCACGAGGTTGGTCAACAGAGTTATTTCCCGCAATATTAGGTGCCATGTCAGACATTACTACGTCTACCATTGAAGGTTGGATTCTTTCTAACAAAGCTTCCAATACAGCATCATCGCGAAAGTCGCCTTGTAAAAAGCTGACACCCGCAATCGGGTCCATAGGAAGCAAATCACACGCAATGATCTGACCACTGTCTCCTACTATCTTAGCAGCATATTGAGACCACCCGCCCGGTGCCGCACCCAAATCGACGACTGTCATCCCAGGCTTTAACAATTTATCTTTCGTTTGAATCTCATCGATCTTGAAATAAGCACGTGAGCGATAGCCTTTTTTACGAGCCTCATTCGCGTATTTATCATCAAAGTGTTCTTTCAACCAACGACCAGAACTAGCCGAATGTTTTTGTTTACTCATTTTAATCCCAACAGGCGCAAATTGGAGCTATTGTTTTAATAGGCGCTACCTATTACTCAATAAATTATAGTCTTCAGCAATAGATGGCGTTAAAATAGCTTTTTTCAACCCTTATTTTAAAGAAAATTGGCCGCGTAATGAACCTAAGCACCAAACAAAAGCAGCACCTTAAAGGCCTAGCTCACAGTTTAAAACCTGTCGTGCTAATGGGCGCAAATGGACTTACAGAAGCCGTGCTAGCAGAAATTGAAATCGCTCTTAACCATCACGAACTGATCAAAGTAAAAGTTGCTTCAGAAGATCGTGAAACAAAACAGCTAATCATCGACGCTATCGTACGTGAGACGGGCGCAGAAAAAGTTCAGACTATTGGTAAAGTGCTTGTGCTATACCGCCAGTCTGAAGAGCGTAAAATCGAAATCCCTCGTAAGTAATTCTACTTACGTTGCTGAAGAAAAAAGGTCGCCATTGGCGACCTTTTTGCGTTTTATTGGAGTAACAGACTACTCTCAACGACTTAGATGTATTCTACTCGATCGATTTCGAAGTCTTTCGCGCCACCCGGAGTTTGAATAGCAACCTCATCGCCTTCCATCTTACCGATCAAGCCACGAGCAATTGGTGAGCTTACTGAAATACGGCCAGCTTTAATGTCTGCTTCGTCATCACCAACAATTTGGTATGTTTTTTCTTCTTCGGTGTCGATGTCAATCAAGGTTACGGTTGAACCAAAAATAACTTTACCCGTGTTCTCCATCTTCGTTACATCAATTACTTGAGCAACTGACAGTTTGTATTCAATGTCACGGATTTGTGCTTCACAGATACCCTGCTCTTCTCGAGCGGCGTGATATTCTGCGTTCTCTTTTAAATCACCTAACTCACGAGCTTCAGCGATTGCCTCTGAAATTTGAGGACGTAGTTTAAGTAGACGATCGAGTTCTGCACGTAGCTTTTGCTCGCCACGTAGTGTCATTGGAACTTTTTCCATTTTATAACCTCAAGCCCAAATGGGTCTTTGGACAAAAAAAAGCCCACCCTGCCATAGGGCTGGGTAGTGCGCTTAAAGATGTATTTCATTTAGTGTAAACAAACTCCCGGACGAAATCATCTTAATTCGAAACGCTGTAAGACTATGCCCTTTCGGCATAATGATATAAGTCACTTTTAGAACGATTGTAGAGTGCATCACTGTCGCAATTTGTTGAAAAACAACACTGTTCATTACACCAAAAACATCAAAAAAGATAAAAACTAATCAATGTCAGACGAATGTTATAGCCACAAAATCCCATTTAAAACAAAAAGTTAAATCAAAAACCAGACCAATCGAACAGTGTTCATCGATACGATTTATATCATTTTACTAACTCATACGGAAACTTTAGCAGTAAAACATGTCCAGCGAGTTGTTAGATCAAAGGCTTACAAGGGCGAATTATACCGCTCATTGGCCGATTATAGACCAACAACTTGTGAGAGATTACCTCTCCCCCATACAACAATGATTATGGACAGCTAACTAGGACAAATAAGATGAAAAAGACTCTAATTGCTCTTTCTGTATCTGCAGCAGCTATGGCAACTGGCGTAAACGCAGCTGAACTTTACAACCAAGACGGCACTTCTCTAGAAATGGGCGGCCGTGCTGAAGCACGTCTATCTATGAAAGATGGCGACGCTCAAGACAAATCTCGCATCCGTCTAAACTTCCTTGGTAAACAAGAGATCAATGACAACCTATACGGTGTTGGTTTCTGGGAAGGTGAATTTGAGACTGCTCAAAACGGTACTGTAGACGGCGACGACAAGAGCGATCTAGAAACTCGTCTTGCTTACGCTGGTCTTGGCGGTGCTTACGGTGAGTTCGCATACGGTAAAACTGAAGGTGCACTAGGCGTTATCACTGACTTCACAGATATCATGGCTTACCACGGTAACTCTGCAGCAGACAAACTAGCTGTAGCAGACCGTACAGACAACATGATGGCTTACAAAGGTCAATTCGAAAACCTAAGTGTTAAAGCAAGCTACCGCTTCGCTGACCGTGTAGAACAAAACGGTGAATACTCTGATAACAAACAAGACGGCTACTCTCTATCAGCTATCTACGCTGTAGCAGACACTGGTCTTGAGCTTGGTGCTGGTTACGCAGACCAATACGATGCAAACGAGTACATGCTAGCTGCATCTTACACAATGTCTGATCTTTACTTCGCTGGTATCTTCACAGATGGCGAAAAAATGACTGACACATTCAACAACACTGTTGATTACACTGGTTACGAACTAGCGGGTGCTTACACGCTAGGTCAAACAGTATTCACAACGACGTACAACAATGCAGAAACTGACAACGAGACTTCTGCAAACAACTTCGCTGTTGATGCTTCTTACTACTTCAAACCTAACTTCCGCGGTTACGTTTCTTACAACTTCAACCTAATTGACGCTGGCGATAAGTTCGGCTCAACTAGCGGTAAGACAGTTGCGAACAAGATCGATGCTGAAGACGAGCTAGCTCTAGGTCTACGTTACGACTTCTAATTCCGGTCTTTGACTAGAATATCGAATGCCCGCTTCAAGCGGGCATTTTTTATACTCCATTTTAAGCCGCGCGCCTTTCTCTCATGTCTCATTCCTGATGACATATAAAGCATTTCTTTAGTTACCTAGCATATTGAAAGGACTTGCGTATACTCAATCACATAACTCACCTTAGAAAGTATCATTATGCGTTTACGTTGGCCCTTGCTCATATTCTCTTCATTACTTTCTGCTTTTTCACAAGCGTACCCTCATCAAGAAGTGTTGCCGGAAGGCTCTCGCATCAGTTTAGTCGCGGAAAAACTCAGTGAGAATGCTGAACTTGAC
The DNA here is from genome assembly GCF_000024825.1 of Vibrio antiquarius. Classification (NCBI taxonomy): domain Bacteria; kingdom Pseudomonadati; phylum Pseudomonadota; class Gammaproteobacteria; order Vibrionales; family Vibrionaceae; genus Vibrio; species Vibrio antiquarius. The sequence continues at coordinate 1,106,240 of NC_013456.1, read as the reverse complement.
GGTGTTCATCCTACCGAACAATTATTCCCACCAGCCAGTACATTAAAAATCGTCACAGCATTAGCGGCGAAGTTAGAGCTGGGTGATAACTTCCGCTTTCGAACCAAGCTAGAAGCGTCGAGCTCAGACGCAGTGATTTACTTTGTCGGCGATCCAACGCTCCAAACCAACGATTTAAAATCACTTCTTACCCTAGCCAAGAAAAATGGTTTAAAACGTATTGACGGTGACTTATGGCTCGATAACAGCGCATTCACTGGTTACAACCGTGCAGTGGGCTGGCCGTGGGATATCTTGGGAGTTTGCTACAGCGCTCCGGCATCGACCATCACACTCAATAACAACTGTGTACAGGCTTCTATCTATACGCAAAAGGACGGTGGGACTCGAGTCTACGTACCTGAGCATCAACCTATTCGTGTCACAAGTACCGTAGAAACAGTTTCTAAAACCATTAAGAAAAGTCGTCATTGTGACTTAGGTTTAGTTGCAAATCCCGATAACAACTACAAGCTAACAGGGTGCTTGGTTGAAAGAGACAAACCATTGCCACTGAAATTTGCCGTTCAAGATCCCGAACTTTATACCAGCCATAGATTGGCAGCTTTGCTTAAGCAGCTCAATATTGAGTTGTCAGGAAAGATTAGGATCGGTTCGGCTCCGGAAAAACAGCGCAAGCTAATCGCCATGCATCAATCAGAGGCATTAACAGACATTCTGGAAGAGATGCTTAAAAACTCTGATAACTTGATTGCAGATACATTAACCAAAACACTTGGCGCTAAGTTTTTTGTTCAGTCAGGTAGCTTTGCCAACGGTACAGAGGCGATCAAACAGATCATTTTCGCCAATACTGGTATTGATATTCGTAATGCGCGCCTAGAAGACGGCTCAGGACTTTCACGAAACAATCGTATCTCCGCCACCAAAATGGCGGAAATTCTTCGTTATATTTGGCAGCACGAAGACGAGCTTAAACTGATCGCCATCATGCCGAAGTCAGGTGAGTCAGGCACACTAAAGTACCGACAAAGTATGCGAAAGTTGCCAATTAAAGGACAATTGATCGCCAAAAGCGGCTCCCTCTACGGAACTTACAACATGGCCGGATATGGCTTGGATAAAAATGGTCAACCTAATACCGTTTTTGTTCAGTTTGTTTCAGACTACTTCCCAGAAAAAAGGGACGATAACAAACCTGTCATCGCCCCTATTACACATTTTGAGCAGCTTTTTTATAGTGATATTGTGAACTTTAGTCAGGCGATACCCAAGAAATAGTTCACCACATTAAAGTATATCCACATCCCTGAAATATCGACGATAGATGCAAGCACTGGACTCACCAATACCGCTGGGTCCATCTTGCAAGCTCGTGCAATAATTGGTAGCAGTCCACCTAATGTTGTAGAAATTGTTACTTGGATGAATAACGCAACCGCTATTGCCAATGCGATATCGGTAAGTTCAAAGCCCCCTGTTGATTGACCGGCACTAAATAACATAATGCGTCCAATCATCACGATAGCGATAGCTAACGCAATAAATAGAGCAACGCGGCTCTCTTTCCACAAAACTTCTAACCATTGGCGTTTTTTTAGCTCTCCAGTTGCAAGAGCACGAATCACCAAAGTTGCAGCTTGTGTTCCTGTATTACCACCAGCCGCAGCGATCACAGGCATGTACACCGCAAGCAAAACGAGCTGGCTAAGAGTGTCCTCATACTGAGCAATGATCAAACCCGACACAATCCCTAAAAGTGCCAGTGCAATGATCCACCCAATACGCTGCTTCACGTGCCCCAAAACACTAGTCGATAAATAACCATCAGGTGTATCAACTTCAGACATATGCAAACCCAATTGGTGAGCATAATGACGTGCGCGTTTGTCATGGCCTGCTTGCTCAAGTTGAGCAATAAGACTATTCACATAACCGACAGAGCAATGCTGTAAAATACCTACTGCCTCATCAATCGGCATGATCGTAAGCAAATGGACTTGTTGCTCTTGCTCATACTGCAAAAATGCATTGCGAGCTGCACCAATTTCTACTTCAGAAAAGTTTGGTGTTGTTTCAATAAAAGTGTTGTTCATTACCGTCATGGCGAATCTCCCGATTGGCATTGGTAACGACCATCGACAAGGCACGCAAAGTCAATCTTGCATACTTAAAGTCACACAACAATTAAGATGCACAGAGAAAACCAATGCGGATGCACTGTCTATTCAGAATGTATGAAGGAAATAACGAGAAGAAAATTAGAAAAGATGCCTCACCACTTAGGTAAGGCGGAGATCGCCAATACCGAAGCGGGTTATTTCGCTCCCTTGCTCTTACTCACCCAACGACTGGGAGGATGGTCGGTATTGTTCATGTAAATCTCCGATAACGCTGCCATTATTGGCAGCGCGAGTATAGTAGCAAAGTTCAACATGTTTGGAAGGTTTACTTTGTCTTTTTCGCTAAATTTTTATACAAAAAAGCGCCCATAAGGCGCTTTCATTTGCAGCGGTTATTGATTACTGAATAGTAATACGTGCAAATTTACGTTTGCCTACTTGGAACACGTAAGTACCCGCTTCTGGAGCAAATTTGCTGTCCGCAATTTTTTCACCATCCATCTTCACAGCGCCCTGCTTAACCATACGCATCGCATCTGACGATGATGGGCATAAGCCAGCTTCTTTCAACAGATTGCTCACTGGGCGACCTGCATCAAAATCAAATTCTGGCATTTCATCAGGAATTTGGTTCTTCGCAAAACGGTTTACGAATTCTTGCTCTGCCGCATCTGCATCAGCTTCACTGTGGAAACGAGCAATAATTTCTTTTGCTAGCAATACTTTGATGTCACGAGGGTTTTTGCCCGCTTCTACATCAGCTTTGAATTGAGCAATCTCTTCCAGAGGGCGGAAAGATAGCAGCTCGTAGTAGCTCCACATTAGGTCATCAGAAATAGACATGATTTTACCAAACATTTCGCTTGGCGCTTCGCTGATACCGATGTAGTTGTTTGCTGACTTAGACATCTTCTTCTCGCCATCAAGGCCCACTAGAAGAGGCATCATCAGTACAACCTGTGGTTTTTGACCGTGAGACTTTTGCAGTTCACGCCCCATTAGCAGGTTGAACTTCTGGTCAGTACCACCAAGCTCAACGTCAGTTTCCATTGCTACTGAGTCCCAACCTTGTAGAAGTGGGTACATGAACTCATGAATAGCAATTGGCTGACCACCCGCGTAACGCTTTTTAAAGTCATCACGCTCTAGCATACGAGCAACGGTTTGGTTTGCAGCAAGACGAATCATACCTTCTGCACCAAGCTCAGATAACCACTCAGAGTTGAACTGAATCTTAGTTTTTGCAGGGTCTAGAATTTTGAATACCTGCTCTTTGTAAGTTTCTGCATTACGCAATACGTCTTCGCGGCTTAGCGGTGGACGTGTTGTGTTTTTACCTGTTGGGTCACCAACCATTGCAGTGAAGTCACCAATTAGGAACGTCACCTCATGACCTAGCTCTTGGAACAAGCGAAGCTTATTGAAAATAACCGTATGACCTAGGTGAATATCTGGAGCCGTAGGATCCGCACCCAATTTAATACGTAGAGGACGGTCTTCTTTTAGTTTTGCGATAAGCTCTTCTTCTGGAATCAGCTCTTCAACACCGCGCTTAATCTCGGCTAGTGCAGCTTCAATGCTCGCCATTCTTGTTCACTCCCACAGATTTGGCAAAAATATAATAGCTGAACATATTACTTGAATAGCGATGCATTTTGAAACACGTTAGACTAGGTAGTTGTCAATTTTTCCGTTTAATTTAGCAATCAAGTACCTCATGCATTCGATTTTTGTCCGACTTCCACTCTTGCACAAAGTATTGATCGGTTTTTTTAGTGCGCTGATTATCTTCGCGCTCTTCTTTTTACCTGATCCGCAAGACCTAGACCCGCAGCAGAGCCGATTAAAAGTTGGTCAACATTATCCTGTGCCAGTTTCCCTAGAACTCAGTGCACTAAACAGTTCGTCTCCAGCGTCTCCAGCGTCCCCCGCTGTACTGCGTTGGGAAACGTACAAAGTGAAAAATGGTGAGAGTGCCGCCATCTTGTTTAGTCGCGTGGGGCTTTCTGCCCGCCTATTGCATGATCTTGTCTCATCAGACAAAGAAGTGGAAAAGCAATTAACCCGGCTTCGACCTGGCGATCGATTGCAATTCGGTTTTGATGAAAACAACGACTTAGTACAGTTAAGAAGAACATTAAGCGCATTCGAAACTTTTCGTATCACGTTAAAAGACGGCAAATACGTCTCAGAAGTCGATAAAAAAGAAGTCGACTTCCAGTACAACTACGCTGAAGCCACCATCAAATCAAACTTTTGGAATGCGGGAATCTCTTCAGGATTAAATGGCAACCAAATCATGGAACTGGCCGGCATATTTGGCTGGGATATCGACTTTGCTTTAGATATTCGTAAAAACGACAGCTTCCGAGTGCTTTACCAAGAGGAAGTGGTAGAAGGTGAAGTGATTGGACGCGGAAAAATCATTGCTGCGATATTTAAAAACCAAGGCGATACTTTCACCGCAATACTGGATCAGAAAAGTGGCAAGTATTATGACGAAAATGGGCGTGCAATGAAAAAAGCATTCTTACGCGCGCCGTTGGATTTCCGTCGAGTATCGTCTAACTTCAACCCACGCCGCTTACACCCTGTAACGGGACGCGTTCGTCCTCACCGAGGCACAGATTATGCGGCACCTGTGGGCACCCCGATTTGGGCGGCTGGCGATGGTGTCGTTCAAAAATCGTCTTACAACAAATTTAATGGTAACTACGTTTTCATTAAACATAGCAATACTTACATTACCAAGTACCTGCACTTAACCAAACGTACGGTACGAGCGGGTCAACGCGTTAAACAAGGTCAAACCATTGGTACGCTTGGCGGAACAGGTCGTGTAACAGGCCCTCACTTGCACTATGAGTTCCTTGTGAATGGTGTCCACAAAAACCCGCGTACGGTGAATTTGCCACAGTCTAAATCCCTAACAGGCAAAGCGAGACAAACTTTCATGGCAAACGCAAAAATTAGCATGGACAAACTTGAGCGCTACAGCAAACTGTTAGCAATGAAGTAAATTGATGCATTGAAAAGGGCAGCTCAGCTGCCCTTTTTGTTTCTTTAATATCATCACGATGAAGCTTACTTTTCGGAGTGATGCTCTCTCCCGAGCATGAGCAAGCATGGTGTCAGAACCAGCGTTAACAAAGTCGCAAACGCCAACCCACCCGCGACAGCCGTCGCAAGTTGAGACCACCATTGAGTGCTTGGCGCGCCAAATTCCACTTTTTGGTTAACTAAGTCGATGTTCATTTCTAGCACCATTGGTAATAAGCCTAGTATGGTGGTCACCGTCGTGAGTAAAACGGGCCTTAAACGCTGCACACCTGTGCGCAAGATCGCCTCAGATTTCTCTAAGCCACGTTTACGCATCTGATTATAAGTATCGATTAATACGATGTTGTTATTCACAACAATACCTGCAAGCGCAATCACCCCTATTCCCGACATGATGATGCCAAATGGCTTTTGGAAAATAAGCAATCCAGCAAAGACCCCAACGGTAGAAAACAACACAGCACTGAGGATTAAGAAAGCTTGATAAAAGCTATTAAACTGCGTAATTAAAATCAGAGCCATCACACCAAGCGCGACAATAAAAGCATTTTGCAAGAATGCTGATGAGTTTTCCTGCTCTTCATTTTGACCCCGAATCTTATATTCAATGCCTTCCGGTAAGTCGAGCTGTTCCATTCCAGCGGCAATCTTCGGTAGCTCAAGAGCCAAATTGTAACCTTCCACCATATCCGCTTTAATATTGATAACTCGATGACCGTCGACCCGACGAATGGTGTCTTGCTTATGATCTGGTTTGATTTGAGCAAAATTCGTAATCGGTACCAGACCAGCTGCCGTTTTCACTCTCAGTTGGTCAAATCGACCAATATCGCGCTTATCTTGTGGATAGCGTACCAAAATATCGACTTCTTCATCCGCATCATCGGGCAAATAATCGCCTATTTTCAAACCGTTTGTAACAAACTGAACAGTATTCCCGACTAAGGTCGCATCCGCTGCAAAGCGAGAGGCGTCATCTCGCTGGATATCAATTTGCCAATCAATCCCTTCCTTATTAGTGGTATCACTCAAATTGGTCAGTGCAGGATTACCATCAGCCCAGTGTCGGACTTTTTTGGCCGCTTCATCTAACGCACTAACACTCAAGTTTCGCGATGAAACTTCAATCACGAGATCATGCTCAACAGGCGGTCCTGCGTCCGGGAATTTATACTCAAGTTCAACACCATAAAAGCGATCTGTGGTCTCTTTTAGCTCTTCAATAATGGTTTTCACTTTGCGTCGATACTGCCAATCCACAGGTGTTATCTGAATCTGTCCGATTTCATCCCCATTATCACTGGAGCCTGTACGCGTATAGACACTTTCAAACTCGTCATGACCGAGCATCACCTTCTCTATTTCGCGCATAACAACATCTTTTTCGTGAATAGACAGGTCACCATAAGAGCGAACTTTAACGGTAAAAAAGGCGGGGTCCACTTCAGGGAAAAACTCGGCGCCCAAGCCGGCTTTGTTGTAGGTAAAACCGACACCTGCCGCTAGCAGTATCGCGCTGAATAAGACTTTCCATGGATGACGAATCGCTACCGACAGAGTCTGGTAATAAAGCTTGGTAATGCCTGTCGCTTTTTCAAAATTGCCGTTATGCAGCTCAACCATTTCTCGCTGAGCTTTCTGATTGACTACTTGAGGCTTGCCAATGATCCCACCGATGACAGGAACGAACAGTAAAGCCATCATCAGCGAAGCGGCCAAGGTAGCAATTAAAGTAAGTGGTAAGTACTTCATGAACTCACCTGTGATGTCTGGCCAGAAAAGTAACGGAGCAAACGCAGCCAATGTGGTTGCAGTGGATGCGGTAATTGGCCATGCCATCCGCTTTGCTGCATCTCGATAGGCTTCTTTACGTGGCGTACCTTCTTGCATGCGCCTGTCAGCAAACTCTGTCACCACAATGGCACCATCCACCAACATGCCCACCGCCATAATTAAGGCAAACAGTACGACGATATTGACCGTCAACCCAAATACCGATAACACCAACAACCCAGTCAAGAACGATCCCGGAATAGAAATACCTACGAGAAGCGCGGTCCTAACCCCCAATATAGCAATAATGACGATCACGACGAGGATAATTGCGGATAAGATATTGTTTTGTAGATCACTGAGCATCAATTTGACATCGTCGGATTGATCCCAAGTGTATTTGACTTGCAAATTGTCGGGCCACTCGGCTCGCTGTTGTCCCTGAGCCAGTACTTCTTTTACCAGCTCGACCGTTTCAATGATGTTTTCCCCTGCCCGTTTTTTTACGTCCAAAACGATGGCAGATTCACCATCTAAACGAGCAAAACTTTCAGGGTCGCGAAATGCACGTCGTACTGTCGCCACATCGCCAAAGGTGATCACCTCTTTGCCATTCACTTTGATTGGCAGTTCAAGCACATCTTTCAGTGAATCAAACACCGATGGGACTTTTACCGAAAAGCGTCCATACCCAGTATCGACAAATCCCGCTGCAACCACTCGGTTATTCAAGGCGATTAAATTATAAATATCCGCTTGATCGAGACCGTAGCTTTCCATCAATAGCGGATCGACAACTATTTCCACGATGTCTTCGCGATCCCCTGCGATTTCAACCTCAAGAACCTGACGGAAACTCTCCAAACGATCACGTAGCGTTCTGGCAATCTGTACAATGGTCCGCTCTGGTACGGTGCCATATAGAACAACAGTCAAAACAGGCTCTTCAGATGCAAACGTGACTTCATTTACCGTTGGCTCATCACTGTCCTCTGGTAATTTTGGCTTCGCAAGGTCAACGGCGTCTCGGACATCTGCCATCGCTTTATCAAGATCCACTCCAACACTAAATTCCAGCGTCACCGAAGCATGACCTTCTGATGCCACAGAGGTCATCTCTTTTACGCCTTCAATAGAGCGCAACTCTTGCTCTATTGGGCGAACTAATAAACGCTCGGCATCGACGGGAGAAATGCCTTGATGCCCAACAGAAACGTAGATAATAGGAATGGTAATATCAGGGCTCGATTCCTTGGGGATTGTGACGTAAGTAATGACACCGGCAATTAAGATCATCACCAATAATGTCAGCATGGTGCGAGCGCGGAATAACGCAGCATCAATCAGAGTGTACATAAGTGCTCCTTACTGCTCACTAGCCGCTTCAACAACTACGTCATCAACTTTGTTGGCCAGTACTTGATCGCCATCGCGAACAAACCCTTGCCCCAGCACGATAATATCGGCTCGCTCTCCTAACCCAGAGAGCCAAACGCCATCATCCTCGGCCTTAACAAGCTGAATCGGAACAAATTCCACATGCTCATTACGCAGTGTTTTAACACCTAAATTACCTTCTTCATCGAGTGCTAGCATTGCAGCCGTAATCTTTACCGCTAACACTTTACTCAACGGCAACTGTACTTCAGCGCTCATACCGGCCGGAATTCTTGCGTCTTGATTATCAATTTCGATTTCAATTGGAAATGTATTAGTAGAAGCAGAAGAAACACGTCCAATGTAGCGCACATGACCTTGATGATGCTGTTGGTTAATGGTTCTTACGTCGGCTTCTAGGCCTTCCTTAAGGTATTGTATATGCCGTTCACTGACATCAGCTTCAATCACTAAAGTATCCAAATCAATGACCGTCGCAATAGGATCGCCAATCCCGACAAAATCACCTAACTCAACAAAGTGGTGATCTACAATGCCATCGAATGGCGCTTTCACCTCAGTATTTCTTAAAGCCGTTTGCACGTTACTCAAATTCGCACGTGCATCCACCAATGCCGCTTGTGCTGTCGCAAACGCAACTTCGCCCTGTAGTCCGCGACTTTTTAGCGATTTAGCTGCATTAAACTCTTTCTCTTTAACCAACAGCATCGCCTGAGCCCGCTTGAGCTGAATACCAAGATCGCGCTTGTCGATGCTTGCAATCACTTGCCCCTGCTTGACTGTTTGACCTTTTTCTATACTGAGGCTGACTATTTTACCGGCGACTTCAGCGCCAAGGCGCGCTTGACGATTGGGTGCAGTCCGCCCATACAGTTCGATGGTTTTACTTGTGGGTTCAGCAATAAAGGTGTCGAACATCACCTTTGCAAGTGGCGTGGTGTTCGTTGAAGAGGATGAAGAATTGAGATTATCATCTTGTGCTTTCAGTTGACCGATTGCCAACCATGCAACAAGAAGCAATATGAGGATAAGAGATACTAGCCACGGGCGCTCGACAATGCGACGTCCGAAAGACGATCCAGACATATAAAGTCCTTTTTATTATTTCTCTGCATATTCTGCGAGAGCGACTTTACGTGACATCCTTCTACGTAAAGTTCAGGCAGCCACTGGCTGCCTGATTGGTGTTAATTACACACTGAACGATGCACCACAACCACATGTTGTCGTTGCATTTGGGTTGTTTACAAAGAAGCGCGCTCCTTCTAACCCTTCTGTGTAGTCAACAATGCCGCCAACGAGATATTGCAGACTCATAGGGTCTACAACCAGTGTTACACCACTGTTTACGATTGTCGTATCGCCTTCGTTTACATTTTCATCAAAAGTAAAGCCGTATTGGAAGCCGCTACAGCCGCCACCAGTAATGTATACGCGCAGTTTCAATGCTGGGTTTTCTTCTTCAGCAATCAATGCTTTAACGCGAGATGCTGCTGCGTCAGAAAAAGATAATGGTACGTTTACTTCGCTCACGAAGACCTCTCTCACTCGTGTAATGCGTCAAGCCTGAAGCAAGACGTCAAATTTGTGCTAATTGAGACGATTATCCAATACCTGACAAACTCGTTCAAGTATTCACCGCCGATTCTTTATAACAGATGCGGATATATAAGATTACACTGCGAAACAACACATAAATTAAGCAAAACGTTTCTAACTTGATTATAGCTAGGTACAATGCGCTCCACTTGGTCCGAGCAATCAAAAGAGGATAACCCCATGACCAAATCATCAGAGCTGTATCAAAAAGCTCAGCAAACCATCCCTGGCGGTGTCAATTCACCAGTTCGTGCATTCAACGGCGTTGGCGGCTCTCCGCTATTTATCGAACGAGCAGACGGTCCACTGATTTTTGATGCCGATGGTAAAGCGTACATTGATTACGTTGGCTCTTGGGGTCCAATGATTCTTGGCCACAACCACGCGGTTATCCGCGAAGCCGTCATTGACGCAGCACAACGTGGCCTCAGCTTCGGTGCGCCAACAGAACTTGAAATCGCGATGGCAGAGTTAGTGTCTGAACTTGTTCCATCAATGGAGCAAATTCGCATGGTAAGTTCTGGTACAGAAGCGACTATGAGCGCGATTCGCCTTGCACGTGGCTTCACTGGTCGCGACAAGATCATGAAGTTTGAAGGTTGTTACCATGGTCACGCAGACAGCTTGCTAGTCAAAGCGGGCTCTGGTGCACTGACCCTTGGTCAACCTAGCTCTCCTGGCGTTCCTGCAGATTTTGCTAAGCACACGCTAACAGCAACATTCAACGACCTAGATTCTGTACGCGAGCTATTCGCTGCTAACAAAGGCGAAATCGCTTGTATCATCGTTGAGCCAGTTGCAGGCAACATGAACTGTATTCCACCAGTGGAAGGCTTCCACGAAGGTCTACGTGAAATCTGTGATCAAGAAGGCGCGCTACTAATTTTTGATGAAGTTATGACAGGCTTCCGTGTGGCACTTGGTGGCGCACAAGCGCACTACAACATCAAGCCAGACCTAACGACACTGGGTAAAGTGATCGGTGGTGGTATGCCAGTGGGTGCTTTCGGTGGTCGTAAAGAAGTAATGCAATACGTTGCGCCAACGGGTCCGGTTTACCAAGCGGGTACGCTTTCTGGCAACCCTGTCGCAATGGCTGCAGGCTATGCATGTTTGAACCTTCTTAAAGAAGAAGGCAACGAAAAACGCCTAGCTTCAAAAACCAAACAACTAGCAGATGGCTTTAAGTCTCTAGCAGAGAAACACGGTATTCCTCTGGTTGTGAACCAAGTGGGCGGCATGTTCGGCTTCTTCTTCACTGACCAAGAAAAAGTGACTTGCTACGAAGACGTAACGAAGTGCGATGTGGAACGCTTCAAGCGCTTCTTCCACTTAATGCTCAAACACGGTGTCTACCTAGCGCCTTCAGCGTTCGAAGCGAGCTTTACTTCCCTTGCTCACGGTTCAAAAGAAATCGATGCCACGCTAGAAGCGGCTGACCGCTGTTTTGCAACTCTTGCAGAAGAAGCAAAATAATCGCTTAAAAGCTGCGATAACTAATTTAAAAAAGGACCATCACGGTCCTTTTTTATTGCCAATTCAATATAACCAATACTGCTAAAACACCAATAACAATGCCAAACCACGGTATTCGTTTGGCTTTTTTCTCGGTTTGACACTTTTTATCACCGTTGCAACAACCCATAGTTCATCTCTTGATTGATAACCGACTGATTTGTGGTCATTATAACAAGGTATATTGCTCTGCTCTAATTCGGCATTGTCATAAGCTTGAAAGAGTTAAGAGTGCAAAGTAATAAAGGTTCAACGCCATCTTTGAAGGCGCAAACCGTAAACGTCACCTGTAAGTTGGACTAATCTCATGCCAAATAATGTAAAAATAACGTCGAGTCACCGAGTGCTAATGGTCGCTTTACTCGCCGCTGCTTTTGCTTGCTACTTATTGGTTGAGCCATACATCAATTCCATTGTGATGGCTTTTATCATTTCTTTGCTCATGTTTCCGGTACACGAATGGTTTGAGCGAAAAATTCCCAAGCACCCCAATATGGCCGCACTGCTGTCATGTGTCGTCTTGACGTTTATTATCGTTATACCACTGCTATTTGTGTTTGCAGCCATTGTTCAACAAGGCTCTGTTTTTTCACAAAATACGTACAACTGGGTCACTAATGGCGGCATCCAAGATATATTTCAACACCCTTTTGTTATCAAAGGTTTAGCTATAGTTAATGAGTACTTACCTTTCGATAAAATCGAGCCCAAAGCCATTGCTGAGAAAATTGGTCAATTTGCTACATCGTTTGGCTCTAACTTAGTTGCTATCAGTGCCAAAATTTTAGGAGACGCCACCAACTTCCTAATGAATTTTTTCCTGATGCTGTTTGTGCTGTTTTTTCTACTTCGTGATCACGACAAAATTATCTCTGCGATTCGTCATATTCTGCCACTCTCACGTAGCCAGGAAGACCGTATATTGACAGAGATAGAGCAGGTTTCTAAATCAGCCGTGATGGGCTCATTCCTAACGGCTATTGCTCAGGGTCTGGCTGGCGGTATCGGTATGTGGCTCGCTGGCTTCCCTGGGTTATTTTGGGGAACGATGATGGGCTTTGCATCATTCATTCCAGTGGTCGGAACCGCACTAATCTGGATTCCTGCAGCGGCGTACTTGTTCTTAACAGGCGATATGACTTGGGCTATCTTCTTGACGGTGTGGAGTGTGGTCGTCGTTGGTTCTATTGATAACCTATTGCGTCCGCTGCTAATGCAAGGCAGCGCAGGCATGAATACCCTAATGATTTTCTTCTCGTTACTGGGTGGTCTGCATCTATTCGGATTGATCGGCCTGATTTACGGTCCACTTATTTTTGCCGTGACAATGGTACTGTTTAATATCTACGAAGAAGAATTCAAAGACTTCCTCAACCAGCAAGACAACAGCTAGTCACAGCTTAATCACTTCAAGCTTGGGGCAGATTGTGCGAAAATCTGCCCCAAATTATTTCTGATGAACCCAATTTATGTCTGCTTATATCGCTCCTAGCCAAATAGCTCAGCGTCAGCTCGAGTACTTCAACGGAAAACATGTTTTAGTTGCAGGTGAAGTCGAAGATCTCTTTACACTTGAACTGACCAAACACTGTGAATCTGTAGAAGTCTTCACATCAAACTACAGCTTCTACCGTCAAATTCGCACTCATAACAAGGTTAAAAGCCATTTTGGTTCTGAGTTTAATACTGAGACACAAGCAGACATGGTGCTTTTGTACTGGCCTAAAGCCAAAGCCGAAGCCGAATACCTTCTGGCGATGTTGATGGCGAAACTAGGTGTGAACACTGAAATTGTAGTGGTTGGCGAAAACCGCTCAGGTGTTAAAAGCATCGAGAAGATGTTCAAAGAGTATGGCCCGGTCAATAAATACGATTCCGCTCGTCGCTGTTCATTTTACTGGGGCACTTGCCTCAATGAACCAAAGCCGTTCAATCAAGCAGACTGGTTTAAAACCTATACGGTCACACTTGGTGAGCAATCACTGACTGTTAAGAGTTTGCCTGGAGTATTCAGTCATGGCGAATTCGATTTAGGTAGCCGCCTATTACTCGAAACCCTACCTACTCTATCAGGTAAAGTCCTCGACTTTGGATGTGGTGCTGGGGTATTAGGTGCTTTCATGGCAAAAGCCAATCCAGAAATTGCGATTGAGATGTGTGACATTAACGCGTATGCCATCACATCGAGTCAAGCCACACTAAAAGCCAATGGATTAACCGGCCATGTATTCGCCTCTGATATTTACTCAGACACTGCCGACGATTATCGTTTTATCATTAGTAACCCACCTTTCCACAGTGGTTTAGATACGAACTACAACGCAGCAGAAACACTATTGGGTCAGGCTCCAAAGTATCTAGATAGCCATGGTGAAATGATCATTGTCGCGAATAGCTTCTTAAAATATCCACCAATTATTGAGCGAGCGTTTAATAATTGCGAGACGCTAAATAAGACCAATAAGTTTTCTATCTACTACGCGAAAAAGTCATAATCTTCCCTCGCGCAGGTACAAACCTGCGCGATTTTTTCTCAAAAACTCAATACTCATAAGAAAAACTGCGTCACCCTGCACGCTTTACAACTAACTTTCTTGTCAAAGAAAAAAAACTCGTTAATTTTGTTAATTCTATCTAGTTGAACTTCTTATCCGTTTTTAACGAGAACCTCGGCAGCGAAGTACATTTTAGAACTGCCCTTTATGAGTTGTAACCTTATCCATGTTTAAATTCTACAAAAAACAGAAATTTAAGCGCCTTCAGAGTACACTGATGACCGCATTTCTGGTGCTCAGTATCACACCTCTTACTATTACTGCGATCTTTTTCCTACAGTCCCACAGTAAAGATCTGCAAGAGCAAAGCACCTCACACTTGTTGTCTGTTAGAGATACAAAACAACAGCAAATTATCGACTACTTTGAGGCGCGGGAAACTGAAGTCATGGGCTTTGTGCGCTCTGAACTGGCTTACGCCAGTGGTGGTCGATTCTACGGTCTCGTCAATGCTTTTAGTCGTTTAGGCAATGACATTGAAGAATCTCGTAAAAATGCCCAACAGCGCTACATTGAAGGCAGCGGAGATCAAATCAAAACGTCAACGTTACCCGAGTCTTCCAACTATGTCGGAAGTGAACGTTACCGACTCTTACATAAACGTTACCACTGGGCCTACTTGGAGCTCCTCAAGCGCTCTGATTTTAATGATATTTTGCTGGTCGATATCAACGGTAATGTCACCTACTCGATCAACAAAGACGATAACTACGGAACAAACTTATTATCAGGCCCCTACAAAGACTCAGCACTTGGCAAAACCTTCAAGCGTCTAGCTGATGACGTCACTGAACGCCGTAAGGTGAATGAAGACTACACCCCTGTGATTGTGTCTGATTTCGAACTGGAAGGTGGTAAACAAGTCGCTTGGTTAGGTGCTCCAATTGTTCAGCAAGGCTACCTACACAGCTATGCTATGTTCCGCTTACCAAATAATGGCATCACGAAGTTAGCCGCAGACGCCAACCGAGAGTCATCCATTAACACCTTACTGGTTGGAAATGATCACCAACCTCGCACAATTAACACCAAGCAAGATGACATTAAGAACAGCTTAGAAGTGATCGATAAAGCACTCTCTGGTGCATTTGGCGTCGGCACTTACACGAACGGTTTAGGTGAAGAGATCATCGCTGCTTATGCACCGATTGAAACGCGTGGTGTTATTTGGGCACTCGTCGTGCAATTACCAGAAAACGAAGCTTTCGCTCGTATTCATCAACTAGAAAAACTGTTTGTTATCGCCATGCTGATCGCCATCATTCTAGTGGTAATCGCTTCCCATTATTTATCAAACTTTATTACTTCTCCGTTGCTGAAGTTAACTTGGGCTGCCGAAAAAGTGTCTGCCGGAGATCTTGATGACACTACCTTTAATACGGTTCGCAAAGATGAAATTGGCCGTCTTGCGCTGAGTTTTGAACGAATGCAACGCTCTATTCGAGAGAAAATTCAAACCATTAAGAAGCAAAATGAAGAGCTCGAGAGCAACATCCAGATCATTCAAAAACAAAATGATGAATTGCAATTGGCCGACAAACTTAAAGATGAGTTCTTAGCCACCACTTCTCATGAACTTCGCACACCATTGCACGGCATGGTCGGAATCGCTGAGACTTTAGCGTCCGGCGCTAACGGTGCTATTCCTGCTAGCCAAAAATATCAGCTTGATATCATCATTAAAAGTGGGCAACGTCTCGCAAACCTTGTTGATGACTTATTGGATTATCATAAAATGCGTTACGGAAGCATGGATATCCAGAAGTCAGCGGTGAGTTTAGCCAGTGCAACGCGACTGGTACTAGAGCTTTCCAGCCATTTACTCGGAAATAAAACCATCCGTATCATCAACCAAGTACCAGCGGATTTGAAAGTGGTGTCTGCCGATCCTCAACGCCTTGAACAAGTGTTATATAACCTGATCGGTAATGCGATTAAGTACACCTCAGAAGGTAAAATCGTTATCTCCGCCAATGTGGTTGATGATCATGTTCGTGTGCAAGTTGTGGATACTGGGCAAGGTATTCCCGCAGAACATCTTGAACATATTTTCGAACCACTTATCCAAGCAGGACAAGACGCAAGTCGCTATCGTCAAGGTGCGGGGCTCGGGCTTTCGATTAGCCGTCAATTGATTGAGTTGATGGGTGGCTCGTTATACGTCAGCAGCCAGCCTATGGTCGGCACCACCTTCAGTTTCACGTTACCACTTGCCAGTGAAGAAGAGATCCAAACAACTCAAACCCTTGCAGCGCACGGACACTTCCAGATTCCTGAAATCGATGTAGAGAACAATGAAGACTTATCACTGCCAGAGAATCCAGACGGCCCGTTACTGTATGTCGCTGACGATGAGCCAGTAAACCTGCGTGTGCTTGAGAGTTTCTTACGTTTAGAGGGCTATCGCATACGTACCGTCTCTGATGGACCAGAAACATTAGCACTCGTTGAGCAGGAAAAACCGGAACTCCTGTTATTGGATATCATGATGCCAGGCATGAGCGGCTATCAAGTCTGCAGTGAATTACGTGAAACTTATGACCATGCCGAGCTACCTATCATTATGCTAACCGCGCTTAGTCAAACAGAAGATCGTGTACGAGGCTTTGAAGCAGGAGCCAACGACTATTTGTCTAAGCCATTCAATAAACAAGAGCTAGCTGCGCGCATCCAAGCGCACTTAACGGCAAGCCAAGCTGAAATGCGCCACATGGAGAATAAGATACTTGAATCTGAACTTCGCCAACGAGCGGCTGTAGAGGCAAGCTTATTAGAAACTCAAGGGCGATTGTTGGAACAACTGGAATCGGCTCCTGAAGCGATTATCTGTTTGCGTGAAGATAAACGTATCCGGTTTGCTAATGAAGCTGCTTGCAAGCTATTCAAGCGTAACTTAGAACAATTAAAACGTTCATCTGCCGATGAGTTGATTGCACCTAAGTATCTGACCGTCAAACAACCTCATTACTGTGGCAAGATTGATATCTATATTGAAGATATTCGTCAAAACATCGAAGCAGACATTCTTAAACTACCTGAAGGCTCAGGCTTAGATGTCATGTATATCTTTAATGTTGGCGGAGGAGCCAATGCCGCTCGCATACACAACCTAGAAACCGCAGTAGAGGTGCTTTCAAGTTATGCTTTTGATGGCGATAAAGACCAGCTGCAGAAGCTGAAAGAACTCGGTGGAGAGTTTACACGCCTTGCAGACAAAGCGCTTGGTAACAAAAAAGACAAACAAGAGCTAATGCGAGAAATTCTGGTCGACGCAATGACACATGCCTTAGAGTATTGGGAGTCAGTTACTGGTGAAAGTAAATTCGCATTTGCCGAACAAAGTGGCTTATGGCGCGTTTATCTTGACCGTAGCACTCTGCAAACACGCACTTTGGATAAATACATGCGTATAGAAACGCTGCCAAAAACGCCACGTTGGAGAACGGTATTGAGCTCGATAGAATTCATCCTTGAACACTGTAAAGAACAGAGTCCTGAGCGTGCGTACATCGAAGCTCAACGAGATAAACTACAGCGACTGTTGACCAGCTAATACCTATCAAAAAACTAGCCCAGCGCATACGCTGGGCTTTTTATTATCCAAGCCTTCTCTTTCTCTAAAGACGAACAAGACAGCGACTCTCTACCGTTACCACATTAAAATGCCGAATAAGCCTCTGGACGAAGTTGTCCATGGTAGGCACTCCAAACATACGCTTCTATCACTCTAACCTGCCCAAGTTAGGTTGAGTCGAGCGAATAAAACACTTCATTTTCACAATAAAAAAAGAGCAATAAATGAGAGAAAACTGTCGATAAAAGAGACTATTTTTCAGATAACAAACGGTTTTTAACCAACAATTGACAGAGATTGCGAACTCAATCACAACAGAACGGCAGATTAATTTTTAGCTAATTAATTAACACATTTTCTGCATGTGAGCGAGATCTCCGAACCAGGAAGAGAATCATAAGGCTTTTATTTTAAATAGATTATAGGTTAGCAATTACTAACACTCACTATTAATAAGGATATAAACTGCGACGCATATCAACGTTTATTTTTTGGTCTATCTCTAGTCAAATTTAGCCAAAATAACGTTTATAACGGAGAGTGACGATATTTTAACGTTTTTAACGAGAATCGAGTTTGATTATTTTATGGATAAGGTGTTTTCTTACTCCTGCCTAAGGCCTACAGGCCACTCTTGGCGAAACTCAATGTTGTAATGAGTAATGCATAAACAAGAGGTAGGTCTTGGAGAGTGTTTATCAATTGATGACATTCAATTCCATTTAGTGAAATGAAAGCAAATAGTAAGGAACAGCTATGCTTGCCAATATTAAAAAAACAGCACTAGCAACAGCAATTATTGCAACGGCTACTACAGGTTTTGCATCGGTAGCTACTGCGGCTGAACGCAGTGAACTGACTATCCACCCTAAAGAGTTTACAACTTTCGTTCGTAACTTTAACCCTTTCTTGGGTGCAACTAACCTGCACACAACAACCGACTTTATTTACGAGCCGCTCGTTGTTTTTAACGAAATGCACGGTAACACGCCAGTATTTCGTCTAGCAGAAAACTTCACCATGGCTGATGACCTAATGAGCGTGACCTTCGATATTCGTAAGGGCGTAAAATGGTCTGACGGCAAAGCGTTTACCGCTGATGACGTAGTTTATTCTTTCAACCTAGTTAAAGAGAAGCCAGAGCTAGACCAATCTGGTATCAACTCTTGGGTTACTGGCGTAGAGAAAGTTAACGACTACAAAGTTAAATTCCGTCTAAGCGAAGCAAACTCAAACGTTCCTTACGAAATTGCGAAAGTACCAGTTGTACCTAAGCACGTATGGAGCAAAGTGAAAGATCCAGCAACATTCACAAACGAAAATCCTGTAGGTAGTGGTCCATTTACCGAAATCGACACTTTTACACCGCAACTATACATTCAGTGTGAGAACCCGAATTACTGGGATGCTGATAACCTAGATGTAGACTGTCTACGAGTGCCACAAATCGCGAACAACGACCAATTCTTGGGCAAAATCGTTAACGGCGAAATGGACTGGACATCTTCATTCGTACCAGACATCGACCGCACTTACGCTGCTGCAAGTCCGAATCACCACTACTGGTACCCACCAGCGGGTACTCAAGCGTTTGTAGTGAACTTCAAAAACCCAGACGCGGCGAAAAACGAAGCACTTACTAACGTTGACTTCCGTCGTGCGTTCTCTATGGCGCTAGACCGTCAAACGATTATCGACATTGCATTCTACGGTGGCGGTACAGTAAATGACTTCGCTTCGGGTCTAGGCTACGCATTCGAAGCTTGGTCTGACGAAGAGACGCACAACAAGTACAAAGGTTACAACACATACAACGCCGAAGGTGCGAAAAAGCTTCTTGCTAAAGCAGGCTTCAAAGATGTAAACAAAGATGGCTTTGTAGATACACCATCTGGCAAGTCTTTCGAGCTTCTCATTCAATCGCCAAACGGTTGGACTGACTTTAACAACACTGTACAACTAGCTGTTGAGCAACTAGCAGAAGTAGGCATTAAAGCACGTGCTCGTACTCCAGATTTCTCGGTATACAACCAAGCAATGCTAGAAGGTACATACGACGTTGCTTACACCAACTACTTCCACGGTGCGGATCCACACTTGTACTGGGACAGCGGCTACAACTCGAAGCTACAGTCTGGTGACGGTATGCCTCGCTTTGCAATGCACTTCTACAAGAACGATAAGTTAGACGGTCTTCTTAACAGCTTCTACAAAACCGCTGATAAGCAAGAACAGCTAGAAATCGCTCATGGTATCCAGAAGATCATTGCTCAGGACCAAGTAACCATTCCTGTGCTATCTGGCGCGTACATGTATCAATACAACACAACTCGCTTCACTGGTTGGTGGAACGAAGAAAATCCTAAGGGCCGTCCAAACATTTGGGCTGGTATCCCAGAGCGTCTACTTCACGTGCTGGACCTAAAACCAGTTAAATAAGTAGAAGTTCATTTCAAGCGGCATACATCCCGTGTGCCGCCTATAAAAATCCCTTGTTAACGAAACCAATATGTGGCGCTCGTCGTCAGGGGATTTTTCGCTCTAAATTTCGCTAGGAGCGACCTGAAACCAGAAACAGGGAAAAAATCTGGGTGAGTAAGGTGTGAGTTATGGGTTATTTTTTAAGACGTTTGTCGTTCTATCTTGTCGCGCTCTTAGTTGCAGCGACGTTAAACTTTATTATTCCGCGAGCAATGCCTGGTGACCCAGTTACCATGATGTTTGCTAACGCTTCTGTACAGGTGACGCCAGAACGAATCGCAGCAATGAAAGAACTGCTCGGTTTCGTTGATGGGCCGATTTACATTCAGTACTTTTCGTACATTAAAAACATTCTAAGTTGGGAGCTAGGTACATCAATCCAGTTCTACCCTCTTTCAGTTAACTCTTTACTAGGTAGTGCATTTGGCTGGTCTCTCTTCCTAGCTGGTACTGCGGTTGTACTTTCTTTCTCAATCGCTTCTGTACTCGGTATTTTTGCCGCTTGGAAGCGTGGTAGTAAGTACGATGCATTCGTAACGCCTGGTACATTGATCATTCAAGCTATCCCACAGATGGTTATCGCAATGTTAGCGCTGTTTACCTTTGCGATTGGCCTAAAATGGTTCCCATCTGGCTATGCTTACACGCCAGGTACTATCCCTGATTGGTCAAGCTGGGAGTTCATCAAAAACGTGGGTTACCACGCAGTACTCCCGCTATTCTGTGCAACCATCGTTCAGATCGGCGGCTTCCTCGTCAATATGCGTAACAACATGATCAACCTTCTCGCCGAAGACTACATCACGATGGCGAAAGGCAAAGGGCTGAGCGAGAACCGTGTCGTCTTCAATTACGCCGCACGTAACGCGCTACTTCCAAGTGTAACCGCGCTATCTATGTCTTTGGGTATGGCCATTGGTGGTCAATTGATCATCGAGATGATTTTCAACTACCCAGGTTTAGGCACCGTGCTACTTAACGCAATTCACGCTCGTGACTACCAAGTACTTCAAGGTCAGTTAATTATCATGACGATGTTCATGCTGTGCTTCAACTTAATGGCTGACATGCTGTACATGATTCTAGACCCTCGCCTACGTACGGGAGGCAAATAATCATGAAAGAACTATTCAAACTTATTTTAGGTAACTCATTCGCTCGAATCGGTCTTGGTATTGTTACCGTATTCGTATTCGTTGCGATCGCAGCTCCTTTACTTACGAAACATGCGCCAGACAAGCGCACCGGTAATCCACACGAATACCCAAGCTTTGTCGTAAAACAAGCGCAAAATAATCCTGATGGCTGGGTAGCTAAAAATCTAGCAGATGATCGTCGTACGCTGATTATGTCGAAAAAGGCTGATCACGTTCTGGGGACTTCACGTATGGGTCGTGATATTTGGTCACAAGTGGCTTATGGTGCTCGCGTATCGCTGGGTGTCGGCTTTGGTGCTGGCATCATCGTATGTTTCCTAGCAACGGTCATTGGTATCTCGGCAGGTTACTTCGGCGGCAAAGTGGATGACATATTGAGTGCAGCGATGAACATCATGCTGGTAATCCCTCAATACCCATTGCTCTTTGTACTGGCAGCCTTTATTGGCGAAGCAGGTCCACTCACCATTGCCTTGATTATCGCTGGTACCTCTTGGGCGTGGGGCGCACGTGTTGTCCGTTCTCAAACCATGGCTCTGCGCGAGAAAGAGTTTGTGAAAGCCGCTGAAGTATTGGGCGAGTCTTCATTCCGCATCATCTTCGTTGAAATTTTACCAAACCTAATCCCGATTGTCGGTGCAAGCTTCATCGGCTCAGTAATGCTCGCTATCAATACTGAGGCTGTAATCTCGTTCTTGGGCCTGGGCGATGCCAACACCATCAGTTGGGGCATCATGCTTTACAACGTGCAAACCTCATCAGCAATGTTGATTGGCGCATGGTGGGAAGTATTAGCACCTTGTATCGCCTTAACTCTTTTGGTGACTGGTCTTGCTCTACTTAACTTTGCCGTTGATGAAATTGCTAACCCACAGCTTCGTTCTCACAAAGGCATGAAACGCTGGAAGAAACTGGCAGAGAAAGACAAGAAAGAGCGCGCGCCTGAAATGGCACCACAAAATGCACTATGGAGCGGAGATAAATAATCATGACTGCACCACTAATTTCTATCCGTAACCTATGCGTAGATTACATCACAGATGCGGGCGATGTCCGCGCCTGTAACAACGTTAGCTTTGACATTGCGCCAGGTGAAGTCTTTGGCCTGGCAGGTGAATCTGGCTGTGGTAAATCCACTGTTGCTTTCTCGCTCATGCGTCTTCATAAGCCGCCAGCATTCATCACTGGTGGTGAGGTCATCTTCAACGGAGAAGACATCATCAAGTACAGCGATGAACGTATGCAATCATTCCGCTGGAGCGAGATGTCGATGGTGTTCCAAAGTGCTATGAACGCATTAAATCCGGTGCTTACGATGGAAGAGCAGTTTTGCGATGTCATCATGCGCCACACCAACATGACACGTGAACAAGCGAAAAAGCGCGCCGAAGGATTGTTGGAAATCGTTGATATTCACCCAAGCCGCTTGAATGACTACCCACACCAATTTTCTGGTGGTATGCGCCAGCGCTTAGTCATTGCGATTGCTCTGGCTCTCAACCCAAAGATGATCATCATGGATGAGCCAACGACGGCACTCGATGTTGTGGTTCAGCGTGAGATCTTACAAAAAATCTATGCACTGAAAGAAGAGTTCGGCTTCTCGATCCTTTTCATTACCCACGACTTGTCACTCATGGTCGAGTTCTCGGATCGAATCGGCATTATGTACTCCGGTGAGTTGATTGAAGTCGCCCCTTCTAAGCAAATTCTGGAAAGTCCTTACCACCCTTACACCAAAGGTTTGGGTAGCTCTTTCCCTCCACTAACTGGTCCTAAAACCAAATTAACTGGTATTCCAGGCAACCCTTTGAACCTATTAGAGATTCCTCAAGGCTGCCGCTTCCAAGCTCGCTGCGACCGCGTCCACGAAGCTTGTACACGAGTACCAACTCAGCTGCGTCAAATTGAACCTGGTCGTTTTTCAAATTGCCACTTATACGGCGACACGATTGCTCAAGCTAAGGTTTAACAACAAAAAATAACGCTAGCTAAGAACAAAATTACACTGGAGAGAATTATGAGCAAACAACTCGGCGAACTGCTGATTGAGGGTAAACATGTCGTTAAGGACTTCCCTTTAAATAGTAACTCAATCAAGCAGTCAAAAATGCGCGCGATCAACGACGTGTCATTCAAGATGTACAAGAGCCGCGGTTTGTCAGTAGTAGGTGAATCAGGCTCTGGTAAATCTACTACCGCTAAAATGATAGCTAAAATGTACGCCCCTACAGAGGGTGTGATCGAATACAGAGGTCGTGATATCCAAGATATTACCTCTCGACATGACTTGATGACATACCGTGAAGGCGTACAAATGGTATGGCAGGACCCATTTGGCTCACTAAACCCTACACACAATATCTTTCACCACATTGCTCGCCCGTTGCTGATCCATAAAAAGATTGCACCAGGCAACAAAAAGGAACTGGAAGAGCGTGTGTATGACCTACTAGAACAAGTTGGTCTGATTCCGCCAAAAGAAACCGCGCAAAAGTTCCCGCACCAGCTATCTGGCGGTCAGCGTCAACGTGTAAACCTAGCCCGTAACATCGCTGTAGGTGCAGAAGTGGTATTGGCAGATGAGCCAACATCAATGCTGGACGTGTCAATTCGTGCTGGTGTTTTGAACTTGATGGAAGAGATGAAGTTCGAGAAACAAATGTCTCTGCTTTACATCACTCACGACATCGCAACGGCGCGCTACATTGCTGAGGATCTCGCGGTTATGTACGTAGGTCACATGGTTGAATGGGGGGATACTGAGGAAATCATTCACGATCCTCAACACCCATATACGCAACTGTTGGTATCTGCTGTGCCTGATCCATCGAAGTCTATCCACGAGAAGCTGAAAGGCAACAAAGGGGAAATCCCACTTTGGACACCGGATTCAGTCGGCTGCCCATTTGCAGGACGCTGCGTACACGCAACCGATAAATGTCGCGAACGACTACCAGGAGTCACTCAGCTTTCTGAGAACCACTTTGTTCGCTGTTACTTATTTGAAGATTAATTATAACGAGGGTCAGGTTCAGCCTGACCCATTCCTGTTTTATCGTTTCCCGGAGACATTGAATGCTGCTACTGACTAACCACATTGGTTATGAACATCTGGGCCCAAAGAAAGCCATTGTCCAGACCGAACAACCACACTTGTCTTCTTACACTGCCCAATTGATTTGTGCCACTACCGAGCAAACCGTGGCAACTTTTGCGGTTGAAGAACAGGGTAAAGTGGCGAACTGGCATCAGGGCTATTTCTACCTTATCGACTTTTCATCTTTCACAGATTCAGGCGACTATTTCCTGCAAGTGGAAGATACGCGCTCTTCCTCTTTCACCATTGGCGAACATATTCTGTTGGATCAAACTTTGTCGGATGTGATCCACTACTTCAAATCACAACGTTGTGGTGGAATTTTCGATCAACAAGATCGACAAGTTCCAGTGCTCAACGCCAACCAAACGGTTGATGTACACGGAGGCTGGTACGACGCATCTGGAGACGTTAGCAAGTATTTAAGTCATCTTTCATACGCTAATTATTTGAACCCTCAACAAACTCCAATGGTGGTTTGGAACATCCTAAAAGGGCTTTCATTGCTTGAAGGAAGCGAAGACATTGCAGCCTTCACACGTACACGTCTTATTGAAGAAGCCCTGTTCGGTGCAGACTTCCTTGTTCGTATGCAAAACGAAAAAGGCTTCTTCTACATGACGGTCTTTGATAAGTGGAGCAAAGATACTGCGCAACGAGAAATTTGTGCCTACGAAACGCAACTTGGTCACAAATTTGACGACTACCAAGCAGGCTTTCGACAAGGTGGCGGTGTCGCCATCGCAGCGCTGGCCGCGGCGTCGCGTTTAGGTATTCACGGCGAATACGATCAACAAAAGTACCGCAATGCTGCTGAAAATGGTTACTGGCACTTAAAAGAGCACAATACGCAGTACCTCAATGATGGTGAAGAAAACATTATCGACGAATATTGTGCGCTACTAGCCAGTGTAGAACTGTTTACAGCCACCAAAGAAACTCGCTACTTGGAAGAGAGCCGTTTGTGGGCACAACGCTTAATTGCCCGCCAAATGAGCGATGAGCAGATTCAACACTTTTGGTCAGCAAACCAAGACGGCAGTCGTCCATACTTTCACGCAGCTGAAGCTGGCCTACCTGTTATTGCCTTGTGCGAATATCTAGCAATTGAAGACGACTCCGTACAGACAGAATCGGTAAAACGCATCGTTAACCGAGCGTGTGAGTTTGAGATCAATATATCGAATAAAGTGACCAACCCATTCGGTTACCCTCGCCAGTATGTTAAAGGCGTAAATGAGTCAAAACGCGATGCATTTTTTGTCGCACACAACAATGAATCCGGCTATTGGTGGCAAGGCGAGAATGCTCGATTGGGCTCACTCGCGACCATGGCGTATCTCGCTCAACCGCATATAGCGTCGCAAGAAATACAGCAACAACTTTCCGTGTTTGCTCAAGATGCATTGAACTGGATTGTAGGCTTAAACCCATACGACATGTGCATGCTTGATGGCCACGGTCGTAACAACCCTGATTACCTTCCTCAATATGGTTTCTTCAACGCTAAAGGCGGTGTGTGTAACGGAATCACTGGCGGCTTTGAAGACGAGGAAGACATCGCATTTAACCCACCAGCACAAAAAGACGACATGTTACAAAACTGGCGCTGGGGCGAACAATGGATCCCACATGGCGCTTGGTACTTACTCGCGATAATGAGTCAAGCTCAGCATATTTCTCAGTTGGCAACCTCTAAAAATATTAAGGAACAATAATCATGGGGATGTATTTTGTCGGTATCGATGGTGGCGGCACGTCATGTCGAGCCAGGATCAAAAATTCACAAGGTAATTTTCTTGGCGAGGCCAAAAGCGGCAGCGCCAACATCATGCTAGGTGCTGAAGTTGCAATGGCTTCGATTCTTGAATCCATCACTTCGGCTGCCGAGCAAGGTGGCCTGACACAACAAGATTTTACATCGATGCATGTCGGCTTAGCCCTTGCAGGTGCTGAGCACAAAGCATCTTGGCAAGCCTTTATGTCTCTTCCTCATCCGTTTGCCAGTATGACTCTTAATACTGATGCTTACGGCGCGTGCGTTGGTGCACACAATGGCGAAGATGGCGCAATCATGATCGCAGGAACGGGTTCTTGTGGCATCTATCTTAAAGGATTGGAGCAGCACGTTGTCGGTGGTCGCGAATTCCCTATTTCGGATCAAGGTGGCGGCGCAGTGATGGGGCTTCGCCTAGTTCAACAAGTGTTGTTAGCAGAAGATGGCATCAGAGAGAAAACGCCTCTAGCACAACACGTCATGGCGCATTTCGAAAATGACGTCGATAACGTGGTGGCTTGGTCTAAACAAGCGCTTCCTCGTGATTATGGCCAGTTTTCTCCTGCAATTTTCCAACATGCAGAACAAGGTGATGCACTAGCAATTGAGATGCTGAAGCAAACTGCAGCTGATATAGAAATGTTTCTCGTGGCATTAAACAAGTGCGGCGCAACGCGTATTTGTTTAATGGGCAGCATTGCTGAACGTATTTTACGTTGGCTTTCGCCACCCGTTCAGCAATGGGTTGTTGAGCCACAGTTTGACGCGATTGAAGGCGCAATTATGTTTGCAGGTAAACCTGAACATAACCTTTACTCGCTCAGTGCGGCGTAGGAGTAGATATGGAATATCGTGTTGATCTCGTCGTCCTATCAGAGCAAAAGCAAAACTGCCGTTTCGGACTGACTTTCCATAATTTGAGCGATCAAGATCTCCACAATTGGAGCCTGATTTTTGCTTTTGATCGCTACATTCTGCCGGATAGTATTTCGAATGGCCAGCTCAAGCAAATTGGCAGCTACTGCACCCTCAAACCAGAAGGGTTGGTGTTGGCAGCTAACCATCATTTTTACTGCGAGTTCAGTATTGGTTCGAACCCATTCCGTTACTATTCTGATGGATTCAATGAAGCCTTGGTCAACTTTGAAGTCAACGGCAACCTTCAACGAGCTCCAGTCGATGTCACGCCGATCGTATTGGCTTCACCGTACCGTGAACGTAGTGAGATCCCTTCCAGCTTGACGCATGCACAGCCTTTATTGCCAAAACCAAACCATATAGAAGTCAGCGATCACTGCTTTAGCTTTAATCATCAAGCTGGCGTTGCGGTTTATTCAAACCTAGCCAATGCAGCTAAAGAGTGGTTACTTGAAGAGCTTAAGCGCATTCATCAATTTGAGTTCGCATCAGACAATGGCAGTCAGATCATCTTCAAAGGCAACCCAACCTTGGATGAAGGCGCTTACAAGCTGAAGGTAGCAGAAGAGTCGATCAAAATTGAAGCAGGCTCTTCGTCTGGTTTTACCCATGCTTGTGCAACGTTATTGCAACTAATCAAAGTTGGCGATCAACCAGCCTCAATGGAAGTGGTTTGCTGTTCGATCAAAGACCGACCACGTTTTCGTTACCGCGGTATGATGCTAGATTGTGCTCGCCATTTTCACTCCGTTGAGCAAGTCAAACGTTTGATCAACCAGTTGGCTCACTACAAGTTCAATACATTCCATTGGCACCTTACCGATGATGAAGGTTGGCGAATTGAGATCAAATCATTGCCTCAACTAACCGATATTGGCGCATGGCGTGGGTTGGATGAAACCAATGAGCCACAGTACACGCACCTTGCTGAGCGTTACGGCGGTTTTTACACTCAAGAAGACATCAAAGACGTGGTTGCCTTTGCTTCGAAACGAGGCATCACTGTTATCCCTGAAATCGATGTACCAGGCCACTGCCGAGCTGCCATCAAGTCGTTACCACACCTATTGGTAGAAACAGAAGATACCACCGAATACCGCAGTATTCAGCATTACAACGACAACGTCATTAACCCAGCTCTGCCGGGGAGCTATGAGTTTATCGATAAAGTGTTGGAAGAAGTATCCGCGTTGTTCCCAGCCCCTTATGTTCATATCGGTGCGGATGAAGTACCTAACGGCGTATGGTCAAAAAGCCCTGCATGCCAAGCACTAATGGAACAACTGGGTTACAGCGACTACAAAGAGTTACAAGGGCACTTCTTGCGTCATGCCGAAGACAAACTGCGCAAACTTGGCAAGCGCATGCTGGGTTGGGAAGAAGCACAGCATGGCGACAAAGTCAGCAAAGACACAGTGATCTATTCGTGGTTAAGCGAAGAAGCGGCGTTGAACTGCGCGCGCCAAGGTTTCGATGTGGTGCTACAACCTGCACAAACCACCTACCTAGATATGACCCAAGATTACGCACCAGAAGAACCGGGCGTGGATTGGGCTAACCCGTTGCCGCTAGAAAAAGCTTACAACTATGAACCACTCGCTGAAGTGCCAGCCGACGATCCAATACGTAAACGCATTTGGGGCATTCAAACAGCATTGTGGTGTGAAATCATCAACAACCAGTCTCGTATGGACTACATGGTCTTCCCGCGCTTAACCGCAATGGCAGAAGCATGTTGGACAGACAAACAACACCGAGATTGGACCGACTATTTATCACGTTTGAAAGGACACCTACCGCTGCTTGATTTGCAGGGAGTGAATTACCGTAAACCGTGGAAGTAATACAGAGCTGATGTAGAAGCATCACGCTTGAAGAGTTTTTAAATTTTGGCTGCAGACGCAGCTTTGTAAAAAGGAAAGACACAAATGAAATACGGCTATTTCGATAACGAGAATCGTGAATACGTCATTACTCGCCCTGATGTACCTGCTCCTTGGACCAACTACCTAGGTACAGAAAAATTCTGTACCGTTATCTCGCATAACGCAGGTGGCTATTCGTTCTACAACTCTCCAGAATACAACCGTGTTACTAAGTTCCGTCCAAATGCGACATTCGATCGCCCAGGACACTACGTTTACCTACGTGATGATGAGACGGGAGATTACTGGTCAATCTCTTGGCAACCAGTTACCAAAAGCCTAGACGAAGCGAACTACGAAGTTCGTCATGGTTTGTCGTACTCTAAATTCAAGTGTGAATACAGCGGCATTAGCGCAACCAAAACGCTCTTTGTACCAAAAGGCGAAGATGCAGAAATTTGGGATGTAGTAATCAAGAACACCTCAGACAAACCGCGTACGATCAGCGTATTCTCATTTGTTGAGTTCTCGTTCAGCCACATTCAATCTGATAACCAAAACCACCAGATGTCTCTCTACTCTGCTGGTACGTCATACAACGAAGGCGTGATTGAATACGACCTGTACTACAACACTAACGATTTCGAAGGCTTCTACTACCTAGCGTCAACGTTTGATCCAGATTCATACGACGGTCAACGTGATAGCTTCCTAGGTCTATACCGCGACGAAGCAAACCCACTAGCAGTAGAACAAGGTAAGTGTTTTAACACCGCACAAACGTGTTACAACCACTGTGGCTCTCTGCACAAGCAATTTACTATCCAACCAGGAGAAGAAGTTCGCTTTGCTTACATTCTAGGTATCGGTAAAGGCAACGGTGAGCGTCTACGTGCTAAGTACCAAGACCTTGCAGAAGTCGACAATGCATTTGCTGGCATCAAAGCACACTGGGATGAGCGTTGTGGCAAGTTCCAAGTGAAATCGCCAAACGAAGGCCTAGACACCATGATCAATGCTTGGACGCTATACCAAGCAGAAACATGTGTGGTTTGGTCTCGCTTTGCTTCGTTCATCGAAGTGGGTGGTCGTACTGGTCTTGGTTACCGCGATACGGCGCAAGACGCAATTTCCGTTCCTCACGCGAACCCGAAAATGACTCGTAAGCGCATCGTTGATCTACTGCGTGGTCAAGTAAAAGCGGGTTATGGCCTACACCTATTCGATCCTGATTGGTTCGATCCTGAAAAAGCAGATGTTAAACCATCTAAGTCTCCAACGGTTGTTCCTACTCCGTCCGATGAAGATAAGATCCACGGTATTGAAGACACTTGCTCTGATGATCACCTATGGCTAGTACCAACCATCTGTAAATACGTGATGGAAACCGGTGAGCACAGCTTCTTCGACGAAGTGATTCCTTACGCGGATGGCGGTGATGCAACCGTGTATGACCACATGAAAGCTGCGCTAGACTTCTCAGCTGAATACGTGGGTCAAACGGGCATCTGTAAAGGTCTACGTGCCGACTGGAACGACTGTCTAAACCTAGGTGGCGGCGAGTCTTCAATGGTGTCTTTCCTACACTTCTGGGCGCTACAAGAGTTCATCGACCTTGCAAAATACCTAGGCAAAGAAGCTGACGTTGAGAAATACACCGAGATGGCGGCAAACGTTCGCGAAGCGTGTGAAACACACCTTTGGGACGAAGAAGGCGGCTGGTACATTCGTGGTCTAACGAAAAACGGCGACAAGATTGGTACAGCGCAACAAAAAGAAGGTCGTGTGCACCTTGAGTCAAACACTCTTGCGGTGCTGTCTGGTGCGGTATCTCAAGAGCGCGGTGAAAAGGCAATGGACGCAGTCGACGAGAATCTATTCTCTGAATACGGCCTACATCTGAACTCACCATCATTCGCAACACCAAATGATGATATCGGCTTTGTAACGCGCGTTTACCAAGGCGTAAAAGAAAACGGTGCGATCTTCTCACATCCAAACCCATGGGCTTGGGTTGCTGAAGCAAAATTGGGGCGCGGTGACCGTGCGATGAAGTTCTACGATGCACTCAACCCATACAACCAAAACGACATCATCGAAAAACGTATCGCAGAACCGTACTCCTACGTGCAGTTCATTATGGGTCGAGACCACCAAGATCACGGTCGTGCAAACCACCCATGGCTAACTGGCACATCTGGTTGGGCTTACTTCGCAGTGACCAACTTTATCCTTGGTGTGCGCACAGGTTTTGATGGTCTAACTATCGATCCATGTATTCCAACTAACTGGCCTGGATTTGAAGTCACTCGTCAGTGGCTAGGCGCGACTTACAACATCAAAGTTGTTAACCCTGATTCAGTCAGCAAAGGCGTGAAATCTATCACTCTGAACGGCGAAGCTATCACTGGCGCATCAGTACCAGTTCAAGCGGAAGGCTCCGTGAACGAAGTGATCGTAACACTAGGTTAATCGCTGAAAAATGCCCCAATGCACTTTTGCTCTTTAGCTTGTGCATTGGGTTCGCTAGCAAAATTTTAAGGCGCGGTGTATTGCCGCCCTTATTGAGGTTCGAATCATGATCAAATTTGGTACAGGCGGTTGGCGCGCATTCATCGGTGAAGAATTCACTAAAGATAATGTTCGTTTGGTTGCTCAGGCAGTAGCAAACATCACTAACAGAGAATCAGTGGCAGATCGTGGCTTTATCATTGGCTATGACCGACGTTTTCTGTCTGATAAAGCGGGCCGTTGGTTTGCCGAAGTTTTAGCGGCAAATGGCATTGTAGTTAGCTTTATCGATAAGTTTGTTCCAACGCCAATCGTGATGTTCAAAGCAAAAGAGATGGGCTGTGCATACTCAGCGTGCATCACCGCATCGCATAACCCTGCCGATTACAATGGCATCAAAGTCTTCATTGAAAGTGGTCGTGATGCAGATGAAATCATTACCGAGAAAATTGAAACTCAAATTTCTACACTTACCGCACAAGATGTGAAAAGTGTCGATTTTGATCAAGCGGTTGAAGACAAGTTGATTGAAATCATCAACCCGATGAACGAGTTTGTTGATTCAATCATCGACTTTATCGACATTGAAGCAATCAAAAAAGCCAACCTTCGTGTGCTGATTGACCCGATGTTTGGTGTCGCGAAAAACGCACTACAAACCGTCCTAATCAACGGCCGCTGTGAAGTAGACGTGATCAACGACGGAAAAAACCCAGACTTCGGCGGTTTAATGCCTTCTCCAAGTGCTGCGACCCTGTACCGCTTGATGCACCTTGTCGAGCAAGAAGGCTACGACATCGGTATTGGGACTGACGGCGATGCAGACCGTCTTGGTATCATCGATGAGAAAGGCAACTTCATTCATCCAAATGAAGTGCTGATTCTTCTGTATTACTACCTATTGAAATACAAAGGTTGGAAAGGCTCAGTCGTACGTAACATCGCGACAACACACCTATTAGACAAAATCGCCGAAGATCACGGTGAGAAATGTTTTGAGGTTCCAGTGGGCTTCAAACACATCAGCTCGCAAATGGAAGCAGATGACTCACTGATTGGGGGAGAAAGCTCTGGTGGTTTAACTATTCGCGGTCATATCAAAGGTAAAGATGGTGTGTTCGCATCAAGCTTACTGGTTGAAATGATCTCGGTAACGGGCAAAAAGCTGTCTGAGCTACTGGATGAAATCTATGGCAAGTACGGCTACGCGTACATGGCAGAAGGTGATTGCAAATTCAAACCAGCGCAAAAAGAAGTCCTATTCAACAAGATATATGTTGAAAAACAACTGCCTGAGTTTGAGTTCGATATTGAAAAAGTCAGCTACGAAGATGGCGCGAAAGTCTACTTCAAGAACGGCGGTTGGATCATCGCGCGCTTTTCTGGTACTGAGCCATTACTACGTATTTTTGCAGAAATGCAAGATAAGGACACTGCGGAACGTGTTCTTCAACAGTTTAAAGAGTTCTTGTCTCTATAACTGACCTTGTGCCCGCTTCGAGCACTTCGGCTACGCTTGTCATGTAATTCAAGCTGTCGCTAAGGGGAAGAATAC
Organism: Vibrio antiquarius; assembly: GCF_000024825.1. NCBI lineage: Bacteria > Pseudomonadati > Pseudomonadota > Gammaproteobacteria > Vibrionales > Vibrionaceae > Vibrio > Vibrio antiquarius. The sequence continues at coordinate 1,073,279 of NC_013456.1, read as the reverse complement.
TTGCCCGGCATCACTGCCGGGCTTTTTTATTGTGTGTAGGCAGGCATAAGAGAATAGTAAAGGTACCCAGTAACGTTATGCGAATGCCAGCACGCCCTGCGTTTCAATTTTCACAGCAACAGACTCACCAATATTTAATGCCTGCGATGCTGTAGCCAACAAACGGTCGCCATTCGCATCAATCACGTAACGGCAATGGTCGCCCATAAAGTGCTGCTCCAGCACCGTTACTGAGCTCTCTTCATCAGATTGAATTTGCACATGTTGCGGCCTTAGCAACAAAGAGCATTCAGACTGCACTGGGATCTCTTGTTGGGCTGTGGCTTCAACCACACCCAAGTGGGTTTCATATTCTGAATCCGAAACTCGTTTAGCGGCCAGATAGCTACCACCACCTAAGAAATCCGCAACAAACTTACTTGAAGGCTGGTAGTAAAGCTCAGATGCCGTGCCATACTGCTCGATAACACCATTGTTCATCACTGCCATTTTATCCGCGAAGGCAAAAGCCTCTTCACGGCTATGCGTAACAAAAATGGCAGTCACGCCTTGCGCCTTAAAAATCTTACGGATCTCACTTATCAACTCATGGCGAACTTGCGTATCAATATTGGAGAACGGCTCATCCAACAACAATAAGTCTGGGCTGTAAGCTAATGAGCGAGCAATCGCAACACGCTGCTGCTGTCCACCAGACAATTGATGAGGATAACGATCGCCATAGCCTTGCAAATGCACGAGCTCGAGCATCTCTTGGACTTTGCCATTTTTCTCTTTTGTCGAGTAATGCTTTAAGCCAAAGGCAATATTTTGCTCCACCGTCAGGTGAGGAAAAAGCGCATAATCTTGGAAAATCATCCCGATATTACGCTGTTCTGGTGGCAACCAGTTCTCCCCATCATCAATCGTGACGCAATTTAAGCTCATTTCGCCTGACGTTAACGGCAATAATCCCGCAACGGCTTTTAATAGTGTTGTTTTTCCGCAACCACTTGCACCTAGTAAACAGACAATTTGCCCTTGTTCCACCTCAAGAGACAATGATTCCAGTACGGTTTGATCATCATATTGGCAGGTTAGGTTTTTAATTGATAATGCGCAGCTCATCAGTGATTTTGCTCCAGTGAACGGTTAACAACAACAAGCGGGATCAACCCAACAAGAACCAACAAAACCGCAGGCAAAGCGGCCAATTCCAAATGCTCATCCGAGGCGAAGTTATAAACGTATGTGGCTAGTGTTTCAAAGTTAAACGGACGAAGTAATAGGGCCGCATTGAGCTCTTTCATCGACTCGATAAACACTAACAGAGCCGCAATCAGTGCACCACGTTTAACCAGCGGAAAGTGCACACGCCACAGCATGGCATTAGGCTTACAACCCATGGTGCGAGACGCCATATCTAACGAAGGCGAAATTTTATTTAAGTTACTTTCGATACTACCAATCGCCACCGCTGAAAAGCGCACAACCATGGCAAAAACCAGGGCGAACATGGAGCCAGAAAAAATAAGTCCCGGTCTGCCCCACTCCATGGCTTTAGCAAGGTCGTTGACGCGGTGATCCATAAACAGTACTGCGACCATCACACCAATCGCTAATACGGTTCCTGGCACTGCATACCCCATCGAAGAAAGACGCATAAATGCCAAGCTTTCGCGCTTGCCATTGACGCGATGGGTAAAGTTAACGATCAGTGCTACAGCAACACCAATAATGGCGGCAATAACCGACACGACCAAACTATTCCATGCGTATTCACGAAACTCGGGGGTCCAACTCTGCGCAAAGTAAGTTATCGCATAATCAATCAGCTGTAGTAATGGCAAAATAAACGCGACCGAAACCAAGCCCCAACACCAAACCAGCGCGGTCCACTTTTTCCAGCCCGTCAACTCATAACGAAAATCTTCGTGACTGTTAAATTGGCTTTGAAAAAGCTTTTGTTTACGACGACTGTAGCGTTCGGCACTGAGAAGCAGTACTACAATGACGAGCATCATGGCAGAAATCTTGGCTGCAGCATTAAGATTAGAGTACCCCAACCAAGTATCGTAGACCGCTGTGGTTAACGTATTCACAGCGAAGTAACTTACAGTACCAAAGTCACCGATAGTCTCCATTGCGACCAGCGACAAACCCACAGCGATAGAAGGTCGCACTAATGGCATCGAGATGCGCCAAAAGCTTTCCCATGGAGAGCATTTGAGCAAACGCGCGCTTTGCAACAAAGAGACATTTTGCTCCATAAATGCAGCTCGACACAGCAAATACACATAAGGGTACAGCACTAAAGCCAACACAAAGGTCGCGCCAGGCAAGGTGCGAATATCAGGGAACCAATACTCGCCAGGTCCCCATCCGGTTACATCACGCAAAAAGATCTGAATCGGTCCTGCAAAATCAAACCAATCAGTAAAAATATAACCAATGATATAACCTGGCATCGCAAGAGGTAGCACCAATGCCCACTGCAACCATTTTTCGGTCGGCAGTTTACACATGGCCATTATCCAAGCGCTTGGTATACCAAGAATTAAGGACAACACCATTACGCCAATAGTGAGCGCAACCGTGTTAAAAATATAAGTCGGCATGACTGTCGCCATTAAATGGGCAAACAAATCATCCGTTTCACCAATTGCGGTGTAGAAGATCGCTAAGATCGGCAAAACCAGTAACAGAGTTATTACCCCACTACTGGTTTTCCATAAAGAGTGTTTATCTTTCATCGCCTAATTACTGCAAGGCTGTATGAAATACAAATGCTGTTGCAAATACATCTCATATCCTTTAATCAAATGGGGGTACTGTTATACCCCCACAAGGAATTAAAGGTCAAATTTCACTTCGTCTAATAGCTTAATTGCCGCTTCGTGGTTGGCTGCAATATCGTCTAGAGAAAGCTTGTCTGCTTTAAAGTCACCCCAAGATTCCACAAGTTCAGAACGCTTCACGCCTTCTTTAACAGGGTACTCGTAGTTAACTTCTGCGTACATCTGCTGCGCTTTGTCACCCGTTAGGAATTCCATTAGCTTCACAGCATTGTCTTTGTTTGGAGAGTACTTCGCCATCGCCATACCAGAGATGTTTACGTGAGTACCTGTAGTCTCTTGGTTAGGGAAGTTGATGTAAACTGCATCTGCCCAAGCTTTTTGCTCTTTGTCATTAACCATTTTACCTAGGTAGTAGCTGTTACCTAGAGAAACATCACATAGACCTTCTTTGATCGCTTTAACTTGTGCACGATCGTTACCTTGTGGTTTGCGAGCAAGGTTTGCTTTCACGCCTTCCAACCACTCTTTGGTGTCTGCTTCGCCATTGTGAGCAATCATTGCTGAAACTAGAGAAACGTTGTACGGGTGCTTACCGCTACGAGTACAGATTTTACCTTTGAACTCTGGCTTAGCTAGATCTGCATAGTTGAAATCTGCGCCTAGTTTACCTACGCGATCACGTGAAGAGTAAACACTACGTGAACGTAGAGTTAGAGCAAACCACTCATTCTCTTTATCTTGGTATTGAGCAGGTACGTTTTCTTCAATGATTTTGCTATCTACTTTCTGAACTAAACCTTTGTTTGTCAGTTCAGCTAGACGACTGATGTCTGTCGTAAGGATAACGTCAGCTGGGCTGTACTCGCCTTCTTGAGCTAGCTTTTCTGCTAAGCCTTTTTTAGCAAATTTTACGTTTACTTTGATGCCAGTTTCTTTAGTGAACTCGTTGAACATAGGTTCAACTAGGAAAGGTTGACGGTAAGAGTAGACGTTCACTTCTTCAGCAGCCATTGCTGTTGGAGCTAAGGTTGCGCAAGTTAATGCTGAAAGAGTTAGCAGTTTTTTCATTGTTTAATCCTTTACCATGCTAATGATAACGTTTATCAGTTGCGTTATTATATGTATGTTCAATAAGAAGACAATGACAAATATTAAAAAACCTGCTCATCGGAGCAGGTTTTTATAGGTTGAGAGTGTAACTATTTATTACAGGCTATTGATTACTTCACAGTGACAAATTCTGGGTACGCACCGACACCACAATCATGCATGTCCATACCTTCCATTTCTTCATCTTCCGTGACGCGAATTCCAACGGTTGCTTTCAAGATAGCCCACACCACTAGGCTAGCACCAAATACCCAAGCAAAGATAACGACAGCACCTAAAAGCTGTGCACCGAATGTAGCATCGCCGTTACTTAGTGGCACAACCATCAAACCAAAGAAGCCACAAACACCGTGTACTGAAATCGCACCGACTGGGTCATCAATTTTCAGTTTATCTAGGCCAATGATGCTGAATACGACTAGCACGCCAGATACTGCACCGATAGCAACCGCATATAATGGCGATGGTGATAGAGGATCTGCAGTGATGGCAACCAAGCCAGCTAGCGCACCATTGAGAATCATCGTTAAGTCCGCTTTGCCCCAAGTTGTTTTACATACAAATAGCGCCGCAATAGCACCTGCAGCAGCAGCTGCGTTGGTGTTTAGGAAGATCTGACCTACCGCTGTTGCGTTCTCAAAATCTGAAACCATCAACTGAGAACCACCGTTAAACCCAAACCAACCAAACCAAAGGATGAAAGTACCTAGTGTTGCCAAAGGCATGTTTGAACCTGGAATCGGGTAGATTTCACCGTTTTTGCCATATTTACCTTTGCGAGCACCAAGAAGCAATACACCAGCAAGAGCTGCAGAAGCACCAGCCATATGTACGATACCTGAACCTGCAAAGTCGCTAAATCCAGCTTCTGCTAGGAAGCCACCGCCCCATGTCCAATAACCTTCCATTGGGTAGATAAATGCGGTCAAAATTGCAGAGAAAACCAAGAAAGACCAAAGCTTCATACGTTCAGCCACCGCACCAGAAACGACGGACATTGCCGTTGCAACGAAGACGACTTGGAAGAAGAAGTCAGATTCTAGAGAGTGATCAGCCCCTTCTCCTTGGGTACCAATCAACGCACCAAATGAAGGTAACCAGCCTCCTTCTCCGTTGTCGACATACATGATGTTGTAACCAACGATCAGAAACATCGTACATGCAATTGCGTACAAACAGATGTTCTTCGTAAGAATTTCTGTTGTGTTCTTAGAGCGCACAAGACCAGCCTCTAGCATCGCAAAACCAGCTGCCATCCACATTACCAACGCACCGGAAATGAGGAAGAAAAAGGTGTCAAGTGCGTAACGTAACTCGGTTACTGTTGTTGTTAATTCCATAATAAGTTTCTCCAATCCCTTGAATTCTTAAAGTGCTTCTGCGTCCATTTCGCCCGTTCGGATACGCACCGCTTGGTTCAGGTCGTAGACAAAAATTTTACCGTCACCAATCTTTCCTGTTTGCGCAGCTTTTGTAATCGCTTCAACCACTCGCTCAACATTATCCGCGTGAGTAGCGATTTCAATTTTCACTTTTGGTAGGAAATCGACCTGATACTCAGCGCCGCGATACAGTTCCGTGTGGCCTTTTTGACGACCAAACCCTTTAACTTCTGATACCGTCATCCCTTCGATACCGACGTTAGCCAATGCTTCTCGCACATCGTCTAATTTAAACGGCTTAATAATGGCATTGATTATTTTCATTCAATTCTCTCCGAAGCTTTCATCCTGAAACACTTCTAATAATCCAATCTACGTGCCAAGTTTTTAAGTCATTGAATAATAAAAACTAACGTCAATTTACATATCTATAAACAAAAAGGGCGCACCATATCGGTGCGCCCTTTTCACAAATTTAAAGCAACAGAAGGAAAGTTACCCAAAACTGTGCACTAAATGTTCAAAAAGTCTTTCCATCGCTCGATAAGAATCATGAAGTCCTCTATTCCACAGCTTGCTGTACTTTCTGCATTGTAGAAATCGAATTCACTTTCCATCTCAACATCATGGTCATGGGCCAATGCGTTTTCTTGCACTAGGACTTCATCGCCCTGAATCATCAAGCTAATTTCTGTACCTGTTAGGTTATGCTCTTGAGAAGGCGCTGAAAATGACTGCTCAATTAGCTTTTCAACCTGAGCAATCTTCATAGGGTCTTTGCCAATTTCTTCTTGTAGCCAGCGCCCAACAATCTCATGCCCCATGCTGCACTTTACGTAGTACTCGCCCATCAACGTGTTACGGATGAATTCAAATTCCATCGAGATTGCCTTTTCGTATCAATTTGGTGCGGAGTATAGCGAATTGCGCTCATAAAAAAAGCACCTCGTTTGAGGTGCTTTTTAATTGTGCAGTTAAACTTATGCAGGCTCTTGGAAGATCACTTCATCCGCTTTCTTGGTGTACTGATCCATTTTATGGAAGTTCAAGTAGCGGTAAGTATCTGTAGCGGTTGCATCAATTTGCTTCGCATACTCCAAGTACTCTTCTTTAGTTGGAATCTTACCAAGGATTGCACCTACGGCAGCTAGTTCCGCAGACGACAGGTAAACATTCGCACCAGTACCTAGACGGTTCGGGAAGTTACGCGTTGAGGTAGACATCACTGTTGATTTGTCTGCAACACGCGCTTGGTTACCCATACACAGTGAACATCCTGGTGTTTCGATTCGAACCCCAGCACGGCCAAAGATACCGTAATAACCCTCTTCCGTTAGCTGATCCTTGTCCATCTTCGTTGGCGGAGCGATCCATAGACGAGTTGCAAGCTGTCCATTGAACTTATCTAGCAGCTTACCAGCAGCGCGGAAGTGACCGATGTTCGTCATACAAGAACCGATGAACACTTCATCAATCGCTGTGCCTTGTACTTCAGACAACAAGCGAGCATCATCCGGATCATTCGGTGCACATAGTACTGGCTCATTGATTTCAGCCATATCGATTTCAATCACATGTGCGTATTCAGCATCTTTATCCGCTTGCATTAGCTCAGGATTTGCCAGCCACTCTTCCATCGCTGTAATACGACGTTCGATAGTACGGCGGTCACCGTAACCTTCAGAGATCATCCACTTCAGCATTACAATGTTAGAGTTTAGGTACTCTTCGATCGACTCTTGCGACAGTTTCACAGTACAACCTGCCGCAGAACGCTCAGCAGAAGCATCAGAAAGCTCAAATGCTTGCTCAACTGTTAGCGTTTCTAGGCCTTCAATCTCAAGGATACGGCCAGAGAATTCGTTGATCTTGCCCGCTTTTTCTACCGTTAGTAGACCTTGCTGAATCGCGTAGTAAGGGATGGCATGAACAAGGTCACGTAGTGTGATACCCGGTTGCATTTCACCTTTAAAGCGAACCAAGATTGACTCAGGCATATCTAGTGGCATAACGCCTGTCGCAGCAGCAAAGGCAACCAAACCCGAACCTGCTGGGAATGAAATACCTAGCGGGAAACGAGTATGTGAGTCACCACCAGTACCAACTGTATCCGGTAGTAGCATACGGTTTAGCCATGAGTGGATAATACCGTCACCCGGGCGAAGAGATACGCCACCGCGGTTCATGATAAAGTCCGGAAGTGTGTGGTGCGTGTTTACGTCTACTGGTTTTGGGTACGCAGAGGTGTGACAGAAAGACTGCATGACAAGGTCAGCAGAGAAGCCCAAACACGCCAAGTCTTTAAGTTCATCACGAGTCATAGGGCCGGTAGTATCTTGCGAGCCTACTGTCGTCATCTTCGGCTCACAGTAAGTACCAGGGCGAATGCCTTCTACGCCACACGCTTTACCAACCATTTTCTGTGCAAGCGTGTAACCCTTGCCAGAATCTGCAATTTCACCAGGTTTACGGAATACATCCGAAGGCTCAAGACCTAGCGATTGACGCGCTTTGTCTGTCAAACCACGACCGATGATCAATGGGATACGACCGCCAGCACGAACTTCATCAATCAGTACTTCCGTTTTCAGCGAGAACTCAGCTAAAACTTCACCTGTTTCGTGATTACAAACTTTACCTTCATATGGGTAAACATCGATAACATCGCCCATGTTGAGCTTAGTCACGTCGACTTCGATTGGTAGTGCGCCCGCATCTTCCATTGTGTTGAAGAAGATAGGTGCAATTTTACCACCAAGCACATAACCACCAGCACGTTTGTTTGGAACGTAAGGGATATCATCTCCCATAAACCAAAGTACTGAGTTGGTTGCAGATTTACGTGAAGAACCAGTACCAACAACATCACCAACGTAAACCAATTGGTGGCCTTTTTCTTTCAATTCTTCAATTTGCTTGATCGGACCAATATTGCCCGGTTGATCAGGATTGATGCCTTCACGCTCGTTCTTCAGCATCGCAAGTGCGTGCACTGGGATATCAGGACGAGACCAAGCATCAGGTGCAGGTGAAAGGTCATCCGTGTTCGTTTCACCTGTTACTTTAAATACAGTTAGAGTGACTTTTTCTTCAAGCTTAGGCTTAGAAAGGAACCACTCAGCATCAGCCCATGACTGAAGTACTTTCTGTGCATGCGCATTGCCTGCTTTTGCTTTCTCTTCTACATCATAGAAAGCATCAAACATCAGAAGTGTATGAGACAATGCTTCTACAGCAATCTCTGCCAGTGCTTCGTCATCAAGTAGCTCAACTAGCGGCTCGATGTTGTAACCACCTTGCATAGTGCCTAGCAGTTCAGCCGCTTTTTCACGACTCACTAATGGTGATTTAACTTCACCTTTTGCTACTGCTGTTAGGAAACCCGCTTTAACATAAGCGGCTTCATCTACACCTGGTGGGATGCGGTTTTCAAGTAGGTCAAGAATGAACTCTTCTTCACCTTGCGGGGGATTTTTCAGAAGTTCTACAAGTCCAGCAACTTGTTCTGCGTCTAGCGGTTTAGGAACAACTCCTTCAGCAGCACGCTCTTCGACGTGTTTACGGTAGGCTTCAAGCACGACTTTTTCCTCTCATTGCGGTTCCTCCTCTATTATTACTATTGTTAAAGTAAAGGAGTGAACATCCTTGGAAACTTGGCTCTCCATTGCCCTTGTTTTCATTCAATTATGATTGAGAAACAGCGCCGTAGAGGCCAAACTGTGGGCAAAATAATAGCAAATTTAACCTTAAATTAAAATCTTATCATTTTGACCAACATAGCAACTTACGACTAAAGTTCTGCTAATTTTGACCAAATATGCCAAGTTTTTGCTTTCTTATACCCGGTTAATTAAACGACGTTCCTACGATCAAATACACAGCATCCATATCCTGCTCAGTACGACCATAAGCCAACATAATTGGCCCGATTGGTGAGTCAACACCAAAGAAAATAGAGCCAGCATTGTAAAGTGGCGCTTCATTCAGCTTCAGATCATTATCTGACCACACTCCACCGTATTCCACTGATGCACCTAGGTAGACTGGCGCTTCAAATAGTCCAAAGTCGTTGTCGAACCATTTGTATCGGTACACCAAGCTACTAAAAAACAGGTTCTGTCCAATCAAGCTATTTCTTGGGATGCCAGATAGGTTTAAAAAGCCGCCTAACTCTCTCGGATCAAGTGGAACCGATGAATTTTTACTTTCTACAAAACTATATTCTGCATGTCCGACTAAAGTATGACGCTGATGACTGACCGCACCTTTGAATCGCGCGGAGATTTCATACACAGTATCTTCAATCATCTTTTCCGTGTCGAGCAGAGTGATGCCTTCCGGACTCTTGTCATGAGATACGAAATATTCAAGATCGACCAGCAGTCCGCGAGTAGGAAATGCAAAATCATCAAGCGTATCGAGTCGATAGCTCGCAAATATACCTTTGCGCTCGAAGTCTAGCTGCCCTGCCGAGGCCAAGGTAGACAGCTCAATATCTCCTGTAGAGTAACGAGCACCAAGGCGCAACTCTTGCCATAACGTAGGTTGAATGCCAATCGCCAGTTCTGAAGCAAAGTCATTATAGGAAACAGGTAAGAAGTCGTTAACTGAGCTGAGGTCCGGATTTTCAAATTCGCTAAAAGGTAAGTTTCTATCTTCACTGCTGTATCCAACACGGCCAGCAACAAAAAGCGTTTGACTAGATAAAACAGGCGAATACAACTCAGCTTCTATCAGCTTATCCGTGCCCATTTCTACGTTGAACGCCAACTCTGCACCATGCGAGTTTAAATTAGTAAAATTGGTCGACATACCGATGCCGTATTGGCTATCCGTATCGAAGTCATCTTCAAGGAAAAATCGAAAGTTAACGTAATTCGGCCCCCACGACTTTTCGTTAACATCAAAAACCAACAATGTCTTACCATCAACATCTTCAAAGTGATAAGTGATTAACTCAAAACGATCCAGCGCATAGAGATTTTCAACGGCTTTTTCTATTTCAGCCGTTGAAATACGACGACCTGTTTTCAATTGAATACGGTTAGTAAGTAATACATCACTGTAGTGCGTGTTATTCACTATCACAATGTCATCAACAATGCGTTTATCACCGTAAACCAGCGTCTTACGTACCTCTTGCTTGTGATCAATGTACTTTTGGTATTCTGCGTTCGATAAACTTAGACCTTGCAGCTTATCTTCAAGCTGCTTGGTAATATCGTAGCCCGCTTGAAAAGCCCAAGGCATTTTGTCGAACTCGACCGTTTCCATGGTGCCTACATTGGGACGAATATAAATATCTTGTGGTTCAAGCTCGTCCACTTGCTGTTGTGTACTACGACGAACGAGATAGTTAGAGAGTTGGTCCGCGACAGTAAACAGCCCGGTAAATTCATCTTCGGTTTTGTAGTCGGTGCTAATATCGACAGCAATAACAACATCTGCCCCCATGGCGCGAGCCACATCGACAGGCATATTATTAACGACACCACCATCGACAAGCATATGGCCATTGAGCTTATAGGGAGGGAGCGCTCCTGGTACAGACATGCTAGCCATCATGGCGTCCACGAGGTAGCCATTGCCAAGAACCACTTCCTCTAGCGCAAGAATATCTGTCGCCACAGAGCGATAAGGAATGGCAAGATCATCAAAAGAATCGAATCGTCCCAAATTCCCAGTAGTCTCGCGCAATACGCGCAACATGTTCTGGCCTTGCACCACACCCGTTGGGGCACGAACCTCACCAAATCTTAAGCCGAGGTCAGTGTTAATTTGATAGCGGTCTTCATACTCTTTATCACGAACTCGGCGTTGACTACGGTCGACACGATCTCGATAGCCACTGCTCCAATCGACGGTGTAGATAAAACTTTCAATTTCATCAGCGCTCATCCCCGTTGCATAGAGACCACCAACATAAGCGCCCATACTGGTGCCCGTTACGATATCGACCGGGATCTGCATCTCTTCTAACGCTTTGAGGACGCCGATATGCGCAGCGCCTTTTGCTCCGCCACCGGCGAGCACAACTGCCACCTTTGGACGAGGCTCCACGTCATCCGTTTTTGCTAGAGAGTTGGCGAGGGAAACTGAAGGAGTGGTGATCAAAAAGGCACTAACCCAAAGCGCGAAATGGCGAGTCGACGGGCTTGATAACAGCTTTTTGAACATTCACTTCTTCCTTTGTTGAATTTCTTATCAAGTAGGGCGTGCTAGCAGCACCGCACTAACACGCCCTAATATGTACTAAGAATTGACCAGAGAGACAAGCTAATGTTGTTGATTTGGCGATGCTACCAATCAAATAAGCTGTTAAGCCAGTTTGATTTCTTCTCACACTGCTGCTTTATTTGACCCGTTTTATCCCAAACTGGCAGTTTATAATCACTACGACAGTTCATTTCTAAACCACCATCTGATGTCGGCTTAAATCCTAACGTGGTGATCTCTCTTGGCCATGGAAGCTCTAAACGCTCAGGAATGCGTTGCTTCAAATACTCTGCGTACACTCGTAATGCACCGCTCGATCCCGTTAGATGAACCGGTTTGTTATCGTCGCGACCTAGCCAAATTGTCGTCACTTCACGGCCATCAACACCGACAAACCAGCTATCGCGGTTATCGTTACTGGTACCCGTTTTTCCTGCCAGTGCAGCCCAACCAAACTGGCTTTGTAAGAAGCGGCCTGTACCTTGAGCAACCCCCTGTTTCATCGCGTAGGTCGTTAGCCATGCTGCTTGCTCATCCACGGCTCTTGATGAACGAGGCAAGGATTGATAAAGCACATTACCTTCCATATCCATCACTGAACGCAGAGCGGTCAGTTTCGCACGTTTGCCTGAGTTCGTCAGTGTCTGATACATCTGCGCGACTTCAAACGGCGTCAAAGAAAACGAGCCCAAAAACATCGAAGGCACTGGGCGGATTTCGTCTTTGTTGACGCCCAAACGCTCTAAAGTATCGGATACTTCTGGGATACCAAGCGCCATGCCTAAGCGCACCGTTGGCACGTTGAGTGACTTCGCTAAAGCAATGTAGAGTGGCACATCACCACGGTATTTTCGGTCGTAGTTACGCGGTGTCCATACATTACCTTTACTGCTTTTCAGGCTTAGCGGCGTGTCGTGCAGCGTCGTGCCTAGGTTATATTTTTCCGGTTGTTCTAAAGCCGTCAAGTAAATCGCTGGTTTAACTAGAGAACCAATTGGACGACTGGCATTGAGCGCGCGGTTAAAACCTTCATAACCAACACGTTTACCGCCAACCATGGCACGGATTTCACCACTATGACGATCAACCGCAACAGCGGCAGCTTCCAATTCTTTACCGCCTCGTTTAGCTAGCTCCGGGATCTTTTTCGCGATGGCTTGCTCCATTTTGCTTTGCGATACCGGATCCAGAGACGTAAACACGCGCAGCCCGGTTTCCGCTTTAAATCGCTCCCCCACTTTTTCTTTCAATTCAATGCTCAATTGCTGGAAATAAGCGGGCTGACGGCTCGCGATACGTGGTTTGCTCTGCGTATCAAGCGAACGACTGACGGCTTGCTCATACTGCTCTGAAGTCAGCATGTTTTGCTGCATCAACAAACGTAATACAAGATCGCGGCGCTCTTTCGTGCGCTCGGGGTAACGAATTGGGTTGTAGTAAGACGGTCCTTTTACCATCCCAACTAACATCGCCAGTTGATCGATTCGCAGCTCTTGGATCGGTTGTCCAAAGTAATAACGCGATGCCAAGCCAAACCCGTGGATCGCTTCACCACCACTTTGCCCTAGATACACTTCGTTAAGGTAGGCTTCCAAAATACGATCTTTGCTGTAACGGTAATCCAAAATTAACGCAATATACGCTTCTCTAACTTTGCGCCACAGCGTCTTATCACGGGTCAAAAACAGGTTTTTCGCCAACTGCTGAGTTAGCGTACTACCGCCTTGAACAGTACGACCCGCTTTAATGTTTGCAACCATTGCTCGTGCAATCGCGAGTGGAGACACCCCATCGTGTTGATAAAAATCCCGGTCTTCGGTCGCAAGCAGTGCATCAACTAAAATTTCTGGGAACTGATCACGACGCAAGAACAGACGCTGCTCATCTTGATCTTTCTCCAGCATACCCAACATCTTAGGCTCTAAGCGTAAGTAACCAAGATCACCTCGGGACTCTAAAGACTGAATACGCTGTAAGCCAGAATCTGAAAAATGGAGCATCACGTGACGATCCGGTTCAGGACCATCGGCAAATTCAAATGGACGACGGATCAGCTCAATACGAGTGTAAGAAGATGAGTACTCACCAGGATAGCGAGGCTGACTTACCTTACGGTAATTCAGTACATCCAGCTCGTTACGAAGTTCTTGAATGGTGATATTTTCACCCGGATTTAAGTTCAAGATGCGAGCATAAACCACCGTTGGCAGTTCAAACAGCTGACCTTCAAAGCGCTCTTTCACGACACTGTCTAAATAAATACCTACAAACAGCAAAACAGCGGCAAGCGCAACACCGGCTTTCCAGCTAAATGACCACAAAACTTTCAGCCACGAACGTTTCTCGTTAGCCGGCTTTTTACTCGGTGTGCGTCGAGTCGGTTTTGTCGTTCCTTTATTGGTTGTACTTTTCTTCGCTGGCGCTTTTTTCGCGCTAGGCTTCTTGCTGTTAGTCATTATTCAATTGTCTTTTTGTTTTCGTAGTTGCTACATGATTGGCAGGATCATCTGGCCAAACGTGTTTTGGGTAGCGCCCTTTCATCTCTTTTTGGACGTCTTTATAGCTTCCATTCCAGAAAGCCGCCAAGTCAGACGTCACTTGCAGCGGACGTTGTGCCGGTGAAAGCAGTTCAAGCACTAAACGCTTGCGACCAAGCGCTACCGTAGGGGAGCCACTCTCACCAAATACCTCTTGCATACGCACCGATAATTTCGGCTCATGGCCATACTGGTAACGGATACGCTTCTTTGAACCTGTCGGCAGTTGGTAATGCTCTGGTAACCATTCATCCAGTTGTTGATTGAGTGGCCATCCTAATCGAGCGTTCAGCGCTTCGACCAAGTTTATCTTGCTCAAATCGTTAACCGAACTGACGGACGTCATGTACGGCTCTAACCACTCTTCTAATGAATCCAACAAACTGGCTTCATCAAACATTGGCCATGATTGCTCGGGTAACCATTCCACCGCACAACGAATCCGAGCCAACAAGCTCTCCGCTGCCGGTGTCCAGTTTAGACTCTGTAAGCCCTGGCGGCGGACATACGTGAGTAAAGCTTGTGTCATTTTTTCTTTGCCAGGGCTTGGCAAAGGCTCGCGTTCAACCACCAGCTGACCGAGTTTTGTTTGTCGCTCAGCCATTAGACGCCCTCTTTTTTCATCCCAGTCTACGACTTCTTCAGACGAAAATAGCGCTTCAAAGGTCGCTCGCAATATATTGACATCCAATTCACATGCCGAATGAATTTGACTGGAGTTAGAATGAGAACGCATTAAGTCAACGGCAACCAAATACTCACAGCCGCCTAGCATGTCTTCCTGACGACATTCTGCACCATGACCATTAGCCAAAGTAAATCGCCCAAATTGATTTGTGCGCTGCTGCGCAATGCGATCTGGAAATGCCAAACTTAACACCAGCGGTAATACCTCTTCATCCACGCCTTTCAGGTCAAATACCGTATCTAATTTGTACGCCAGAGATTGAGCACGCTTGAACAACATCGACTTTTTTGGATGAGTACCAACAAGCCAACGATGCAAACTATGAGCGATATTGGTGACGTTTCTTTCTGGCTCTTCAATCAGTGCGACCGCCGCCAAAGCAGCATTTAACATCTTATCACTGTAAGATTGCGCTTTGATTAGCATCGCAGCCGCACGAGGTTCGACGCCTAGTTCATGTGCCTGTTTTCCTTCGGATGTTAATTGACCTTTTTCCGTCAGTAGCCCCAATGACACCAATAGCTGCTTCGCTTGTTCCAATGACGCATTAGCGGGAACATCAAGCCACTTTAGATCGTGGATATCACTCGCTCCCCAAAAGGCAAGCTCCATAACTAAACTAGCCAAATCGGAATGCAAAATTTCGGGTTGGGGAACAAGCGGTTGCTGCTTGAACTGGCTTTCAGAATAAAGACGAACACAAATGCCCTCTTCTATTCGTCCCGCTCGTCCTGCACGCTGAATCGCTGAAGACTGTGCAATGCGTGTTTGCTCTAAGCGTGTTAAACCGTTTTTCAAATCAAACCGGGCAATACGCTCTAACCCAGAATCAACCACAAGGCGAATGCCTTCAATCGTCAGTGAAGTTTCTGCGATGTTGGTCGCGAGTACGACTTTACGCTTGCCGTGTTCTGCCGGCGTGATGGCTTTTTGTTGCTCAGTAAAGCTCAGTTGCCCGTAAAGCGGACACACTTCAATATCATCCGCCAAATGAGATAAACGTTCTTCGACTTGTTTAATGGCCCCAACGCCCGGTAGGAAAGCCAACAAAGAGCCGGACTCTTTGTTCATAAGACTTTCTATTGTTTTTGCCATACTCGTAGGTAAATGATCATTCACACCTAACGGTTGGTAACGCATTTCTACGTCGAAACTGCGTCCTTCTGATTCAATGTAACTGGCTTCCGGCAACAACGACTGTAAGGCTTGTTGATCAAGCGTTGCCGACATTACCACCAGCTTGAGATCGTCTCGCAATGCCTCTTGAACTTCTAAACTGAATGCCAAAGCGGTATCGGCATGAATGCTGCGTTCATGAAACTCATCAAAGATCAGCAGATCAACACCATCCAGTTCAGGGGCAGTTTGAATCATCCTAGTCATGATCCCTTCAGTCACGATCTCCAACTGCGTTGCAGTACTTACCTTTGCCTCGCCACGAACTCGATAACCCACGCGTTGCCCTACTTGCTCTCCCAATTGAGCAGCAAGATAACGGGCAATATTACGCGCCGCGAGTCGTCTTGGCTCAAGCATAATAATTTTGCCAGCAACCGAATGATTTAAGAGTAACTGCAAAGGGAAGTAAGTCGACTTACCGGCACCAGGCGCCGCTTTTAAGATCACTTGATGTTGATTTTTGACCGCCGTCAGCAACTCAGGCATCACGGCTTCAATCGGCAATTGTGACAAAGGAAATACCTTGTGGTGTAATGGTGGCAACATTGTACATAAAAAAATTTTTGTCTAAATAAGCAAATGCATTTCACACCCGCTTTAGAGTCCGCCACTCTACTCAAACGCTATAAACGCTTTCTTGCCGATATCGAACTCGATACCGGTGAAGTTCGTACTATCCACTGCGCAAACACTGGCGCTATGACAGGTTGTGCGACACCCGGAAACAAAGTTTGGTTTTCCACTTCCGACAACCCGAAACGAAAATATCCCAATAGTTGGGAGTTGAGTGAAACCGAACAAGGCCACCGCATTTGTATCAATACCGCGCGCGCCAACCAATTAGCCGTTGAGGCTATTGAAAATAATGTCATTTCAGAGCTTTGTGGTTATGACACACTTCAAACTGAGGTGAAATACGGTAATGAAAATAGCCGAATTGATATCTTGCTCAGCGCAGACAACAAGCCAAAGTGCTATATAGAAGTGAAAAGCGTCACTCTTCTTGATGAGACCGACTCTACTGGACAAGGATACTTCCCAGATGCGGTCACGACTCGGGGACAAAAGCACCTGAGAGAGCTCACAGAAATGGCACAAAATGGAAGTAGAGCCATACTTTTATTCACTGTTTTACATTCAGGTATTGAAAAAGTATCCGCGGCGCACCATATAGACGCGAAATATTCACTATTACTCAAACAAGCACAAGACGCTGGAGTGGAAGTTCTCTGCTACAAAGCTGAACTGAGCGATACTGGAATGAAGCTGATTTCCGCTATTGATTTTATCAATTAAGAGAAAAAATGATGTCGTCTTCACATTGACGATAACTTTGCGATTCAGTATTTGCTTGCACCGCCTCTTTTTGCTATAGATACCCGCCTTAAATTGACTGCGTAGCAGTTGACTAGGTGTAAGTAGGAGATGCTGTATGCCAGAATCAAAGAAGAAAACGATAGGCATCCTAGCCATTGCCGGCGTGGAGCCATATCAGGAAAAACCTGGTGAAGAGTACATGTCACCAGAGCAGGTTGAACACTTTACGAAAATCTTAACAGCTTGGCGCGACCAGCTGAGAGCTGAAGTGGATCGTACCGTTCACCACATGCAGGACGAAGCAGCAAACTTCCCAGATCCAGTTGACCGCGCCTCTCAAGAGGAAGAGTTCAGCCTAGAACTGCGTAACCGCGACCGCGAACGCCGTTTGATCAAGAAGATTGAAAAGACTTTGGATAAAATCAAAGAAGACGATTTTGGCTTCTGTGAGTCTTGTGGCGTAGAGATTGGCGTTCGCCGTCTTGAAGCACGTCCAACCGCTGACCTATGTATTGACTGTAAAACACTTGCAGAAATCAAAGAGAAGCAAATGCAAGGTTAATCAACCAAGCATTATGATTATTGAAGGGAGCTCAGGCTCCCTTTTTGTTTTGACTACCTTTGCATCCCATTTGTTTACTAAATTCGAGATACACGCATGACACGCTATGTAGGTCGATTCGCCCCATCTCCTTCTGGTCCTTTACATTTTGGTTCACTGATTGCCGCTCTTGGCAGCTATTTTCAAGCGAAAGCACACAACGGAACCTGGTTAGTACGTATTGAGGACTTGGACCCACCAAGAGAAATGCCAGGTGCGGCGCAACTTATCCTAGATGCGCTCAAAGCCTACCAGCTGCATTGGGATGGAGAGGTGGTATACCAGAGTGAACGTCATGACCTTTACCAAGCCCAAATAAACACATGGCTCGAAAATGGTGAGGCCTATTATTGCCAATGTACTCGAAAGCAAATTAAAGAGCATGGCGGGTTTTATCCTGGCACTTGCCGCGATAAAAACTTGAAAGACGGCGCGATTCGCCTAAAAATGACCAAGCCTGTCGCTCATTTCTTCGATCAGAAGCGTGGAACAATTAAGATTCCAGAGCAACTCGTTAATGAAGATTTCATTATTAAACGTCGAGATGGATTATTTGCTTATAATCTTGCGGTAGTATTGGACGACATCGACCAAGGCGTCACAGAAGTCGTGCGTGGTGCAGACTTAATCGAGCCAACAGGGCGTCAAATCAGTCTGTACCAGATACTTGGGCAGCCTGAAGTCAGCTACTTGCATTTACCATTGGCGATGGACAACAACGGCAATAAACTGTCGAAACAAAATCACGCGACGGCTATTGATATAGAGACACCAAAGCCTACTCTATTACGCGCCATGACATTTTTGGGCTTCGAGATACCGGAAGCCATAAAAGCGGCCAACATAGAAAAGATTCTTCGTTGGGGCTGCGAAAACTGGCGCTTGGAACAGCTTCCAACAGAGATCGAGATCACACCGTGATTCTCAAATGGCATTGTGTAGGCTATCATTAGCCGCAAATTAGGCCCTAGAGGCGCAAAAACTAACCAAAGCAAGATTGGACTAAACCCAGTTATTGCCAGATGCACATGAATACAAACGACTATACACCAAGCGAACCTGCCACTATTCCAGAGCTCGCTCTCAATGTAATAACTCGTGAAGAGCACAACATTTCGCGTAAGCAGATCAGTGATAATGCACTGAAGGTACTGTACCGCCTAAATGGTGCTGGTTTCGATGCTTTTCTTGTGGGTGGCGGGGTTCGAGACTTACTGCTTGGACAGAAACCAAAAGATTTTGACATTGCGACCAACGCAACGCCGGAACAGATCAAACAGCTATTTCGTAACTGCCGTTTGATTGGTCGCCGCTTTCGCTTGGCTCACATTATGTTTGGCCGAGACATCATTGAGGTTGCGACATTCCGTGGTCACCACCAAGAGCAAAAGAACAAGAGCATCTCTCAACAATCTAAAGAAGGAATGCTGCTGCGGGACAATGTCTACGGCACCATCGATGAAGATGCTGAGCGCCGTGATTTCACGATTAACTCGATGTACTACAACATCGCGGATTACTCGATTCACGACTACGCACGTGGTATTGAGGATTTAGAAGATCGCCTCATTCGACTGATTGGCGATCCAGAAACACGCTACCGTGAAGATCCAGTACGTATGTTGCGTGCAGTTCGCTTCGCAGTAAAACTGGACTTTGATATTGAAGAAGACACCGCGGCACCAATCGAACACATGGCACCGTTGCTCGGTGACATTCCGTCAGCGCGTCTTTTTGAAGAGTCACTCAAGTTATTGCAATCCGGTCATGGCTTAGAAACCTACCACCTACTGCGTGAGTACAACCTATTCCAGCAACTCTTCCCGACGATTGCAGCGCACTTCACGGAAGATTACTCCTCTTACACAGAGCAAATGTTGGATCTCGTGTTGGATTCTACTGACATGCGCATCGAAGATGGGAAACGCATCAATCCAGCATTTATGTTTGCTGCAATGCTGTGGTACCCACTGTGTGCGAAAGCCGATGAACTGATGGAAGAGCGCAACCTAGGCCATTACGACGCTATTATGGAAGCGAGTAACATCATTCTTGATGAACAAGTTCGTACAATTGCCATTCCAAGACGCCACACCGCAACCATTCGCGAGATTTGGCAGTTACAGCTTCGTCTTCCACGACGCAACGGTAAACGTGCATTCCGTCTTATGGAGCTCAATAAATTTAGAGCTGGCTTTGATTTTCTTGAAATGCGCGGTGAAATTGAAGGTGGTGACACTCAGAAGCTTGCCAAGTGGTGGGAAACTTTCCAAAATGCAGGCCGAGAAATGCGTCAAGCAATGGCTGCCGACCTAGACGGTCAATCACCGAAGAGTGGTCAGCGCCGCCGTAAAACCTATCGCAAGAAAAAGAGTAAGCCTAAGTCATGATCACAGCGTACATTGCGGTAGGCAGTAACTTGGCTGATCCTGTCAGCCAAGCGAAGCAAGCGATTGAAGCGTTAAAAACGCTGCCTAAATCAGAATTTGTTCAGGCTTCTTCGCTATACAGCAGCACGCCAATGGGACCACAAAACCAACCGGATTACATCAATGCGGTTGTGTCGATTAACACCAGTTTGACGCCTCTTGAGTTGCTCGATTGCACACAAGCCATTGAGCAAGAACAAGGGCGTGTCCGTAAAGACGAACGTTGGGGACCAAGAACCTTGGACCTCGACATTGTTCTTTATGGCAATGAGGTGATTAATTCCGAGAGGCTGATCGTTCCTCATTATGGAATGAAAGAGCGTGAATTCGTACTCTACCCTCTTGCGGAAATTGCACCAAGTTTACAACTCCCCGATGGGACCGAGGTCTCTAAACTACTGGAACAAGTAGATAGAAACGGCCTCAGTATCTGGCAGTCATAGCCAACTCCTAGTAAGGATAAAACCATGAAAAAAATGACCATCAACGACCTAATCAAGTGGAAGCAAGAAGGTCGTAAATTTGCTACTTCAACCGCTTATGATGCGAGCTTTGCCCAACTGTTTGAAAGCCAAGAAATGCCAGTACTTCTTGTTGGTGATTCTCTAGGTATGGTTTTGCAAGGTCACAACGATACTCTGCCAGTAACGGTCGATGATATCGCTTACCATACTCGTTGCGTACGCGCAGGTAGCCCAAATTGTTTGTTGATGGCTGACATGCCATTCATGAGCTACACCACGCCAGAGCAAGCTTGCGAAAATGCGGCTACACTGATGCGTGCTGGTGCCAATATGGTGAAAATTGAAGGTGGTGACTGGCTAGTCGACACTGTAAAAATGCTCACTGAACGCTCGGTTCCAGTTTGTGCTCACCTTGGTTTAACTCCTCAAGCCGTGAATATTTTTGGTGGTTACAAAGTTCAAGGTCGCGATCAAGAAAAAGCGGACCGCATGGTGAAAGATGCGTTAGCACTGCAAGAAGCAGGCGCTCAAATCGTCTTACTAGAGTGCGTGCCTGCTGAGCTTGCTGAGCGTATTACGCAAGTGCTCGACGTGCCTGTTATCGGTATTGGAGCTGGTAACGTGACAGATGGTCAAATTCTCGTGATGCATGATATGTTCGGTATCTCTGCCAACTACATGCCGAAATTCTCCAAAAACTTTCTTGCTGAAACAGGTGATATGCGCAAAGCCGTTGCTAAATACATTGAAGATGTAGCCAACGGTGTATTCCCAGACGACGCTCATACCATTGCCTAGAGGATAAATGCATGCAAACTTTTGCGGAAATCTCAGCAGTTCGTGAACACCTTAAAACCTTTAAACGTGAAGGTCGTAAAATTGCGTTTGTCCCAACCATGGGCAACCTTCACGAAGGTCACTTAACTTTAGTGCGTAAAGCACGCGAATACGCTGATATCGTTGTCGTAAGCATCTTTGTTAATCCGATGCAGTTTGATCGTGCAGACGATTTAAATAATTACCCGCGTACGCTAGAGGAAGATTTAAGCAAATTAACCTCTGAAGGGGTCGATGTGGTATTTACGCCGACACCAGAAGTTATCTATCCTGAAGGGCTTGATAAACAAACGTTTGTTGATGTTCCGGGTCTATCGACTATTTTAGAAGGGGCTTCACGCCCTGGTCATTTCCGTGGCGTCACAACCATCGTAAACAAGCTATTTAACATCGTTCAGCCAGATGTGGCCTGTTTTGGTGAGAAAGATTTTCAACAACTTGCTGTTATCCGCAAGATGGTTGTCGATCTTGCGATGGACATTGAAATCATCGGTGTACCAACCGTACGTGAAATGGACGGTTTAGCAATGAGCTCACGTAATGGTCTGCTTACACTTGACGAACGTCAACGTGCGCCAGTACTTGCTCGTACAATGCGTTGGATCAGCAGTGCCATTCGTGGCGGCCGTGATGACTACGCATCGATCATCGAAGATGCGAGCGACCAACTGCGAGCTGCAGGTTTGCACCCTGATGAGATCTTCATTCGTGATGCTCGTACATTACAAGTGATCACACCAGAAACGACACAAGCCGTCATTCTGATGTCTGCGTTCTTAGGCAAAGCTCGTCTTATCGATAACCAAACGGTAGATATGGTTGTCGAAGCGAAGGAAGAAGCAGAGTCTAGTAATACAAACTCAGAGAGCGCAGAGTAAGCTCTGAGCCATCAAGACGTAAAAAGGTCGACTCTTAGTCGACCTTTTTTATTTTCTACGTATAGACGCAATCTAACCCTTCAGGGCGTGTTTTAAACCGCTTGTGCAGCCACATCCACGCTGGAATATCACGTTTTATCATTTTCTCAAGCTCTTGGTTCAAGATACTTGCCGCTTTAATCGCATTACGCCTCTCGAAACGCTCACTGATATCTTTTCCAATATATAACGTGTAATGGTGATTCTTGCTCACTGTGACGCCAGATATGACCGCACACTTTGTTGCGTCTATAAGCACACTAGAGCCCACGGTACTCGCGGCTTGTTCAACAGCAAAGAACGGCGCAAAAACAGAATGGCTGACGCCATAATCATGGTCGGGCAAATACCACAGTCGATGACCATTTTTCAGAACTTTGAGCATTGATTTAACGTCTTTTCGATCAATCATTTGATGCCCAAAACGAGTTCGACCTCGATGTTGAATAAACTCATAAGCAGGGTTCGAATTTGGGCGATAAACGCCATAACCTTTGGCAAACTGGCTAAAAATACGAGCGGTTATCTCCAAGTTTAAATGGTGACTGCACACCACCAACACACCACGGCCATTCTTTTCCTCAGCGAGTAAACGATCTTTTCCAACAATAGAGGTTATCCGACGTATCCGCCAATCTGGCCAAAACCAGGCGATCCCCGTTTCGATGATCGCCATTCCCGTATATTGAAAGTTTTTTCGTACTACGTCCTTACATTGCCAGTCCGTAAAATCAGGGAAACACAGCTGGAGATTACGCAGAGCGATCTTGTGTCGGCGCTTCATTACATGCATCGCAACACAACCGATGCTTCTACCTAAGATTCGCAATACTATGTATGGCAGTACATTAACAAGAATCGCTAAAGATCCAAATGCCAGCCATACAGACCAATATTTGGGCTTAAGTAACTGATAGGAGAAAGGCGGCGGCGGGACAATATTCATAGGATCACTCATTTATTACAAATGATTGAAACCTATCATGATAAAAACTGAAAGATTGTATGGTTATGTATTGTTATGCATGCCAAAGAGCAGCATGATTCGCTGCTCTTTGTTGTGTGGGAGAGTCTTAGCTTCTTAGCCCAATACCTTTCGTTACTAAGTAATGAGCAACGGCATACAGCGCTATCACAAACACCGCAAGCACACTGAATGAGGTGACAATACCCACATCCGATACGCCTAAAAAACCATAACGGAACGCATTCACCATGTAGACGATTGGGTTAATCTTAGAGACACCTTGCCAAAATTCAGGCAGTAAGCTGATGGAATAAAAAACACCACCCAAGTAGGTTAACGGGGTCAACACAAATGTAGGAATGATCGAAATATCATCAAACGTTTTTGCATAGACCGCATTGATCAGCCCGCCTAGAGCAAATACAACGGATGTCATGAAGACGGTCGCAACAATAATGCCCCAGTGTTCAACTTGCAGATCCACAAACAATAAAGACACACAGGTAACAATAGCGCCTACTAACAAACCTCGAGTCACACCGCCCATTACGTATCCAGCAATAATCACGTAATTTGGCACCGGTGCCACCAGCAGCTCTTCAATGTTCTTCTGTAGTTTTGCACTAAAGAACGAAGACGCCACATTCGAGTATGAATTGGTGATCACCGACATCATGATCAAACCTGGAACTATGTACTCCATGTAGCTAAAGCCGCTCATCTCACCGATTCGAGAGCCAATTAGATTACCGAAAATGATGAAATACAGTGTCATTGTGATTGCAGGCGGAACTAAAGTTTGCACCCAAATGCGCGTAAAACGGGTGATCTCTTTGCTCAGCAAGCTACGAAATGCCGTCCAATATAAACCGTACATTTACTTACTCCCTTCTCTTACAATGCTGACAAACAACTCTTCCAGTCGGTTGGCTTTGTTACGCATTGAAAGAACTTTAGTACCATGCTCTGTTAACTGACTGAACACTGAATTCAATCCTTGGCTTTTATCTAGCTCTATCTCTAAAGAGCCATCAACAATACTTTGTCGATTGACGCCTTCAAGCTCAGGCACCTCGCCTTCAGATTCAATGTCTAGGATAAATGTCTCGACGCTTAACTTACCTAGCAACGCCTTCATGGTGGTGTTTTCAATCAACTCACCCCGGTTGATAATGCCGATATTTCGACACAGCATCTCCGCTTCTTCTAGGTAGTGCGTCGTCAAAATAATCGTAATCCCTTGCTCTTGGTTGATCTCTTTCAGAAATTCCCACATTGAGCGGCGTAGTTCAATGTCC
This sequence comes from Vibrio antiquarius, assembly GCF_000024825.1. Taxonomy (NCBI): domain Bacteria; kingdom Pseudomonadati; phylum Pseudomonadota; class Gammaproteobacteria; order Vibrionales; family Vibrionaceae; genus Vibrio; species Vibrio antiquarius. The sequence goes on along the minus strand of NC_013456.1, from coordinate 1,048,560 downwards.
ACCCCAGCCGTTGGTTCATCCAAAATGAGCAACTGCGGCTCGTGCATCAAAGCTCGGGCGATCATCAACCGGCGCTTCATTCCGCCAGATAAATTACGGGCACGCTCTTTACGTTTTTCCCATAAATCGAGTTTTTTCAGGTACTTTTCAGCTCGTTCTTTGGCTAATACTTTAGACACACCGTAATAGCCCGCTTGCTGCATCACGATTTGTTCAACAGTTTCAAACTGATTGAAGTTGAACTCTTGTGGCACCAAGCCTAAATTCTGTTTGGCCAACTCAAGGTCGGTATCAATGTCATAACCGAAAACTTTCGTCGTCCCAGAAGTTTTGTTCACTAAGGAGGAGATGATGCCAATCGTGGTCGATTTTCCTGCACCATTGGGACCCAGAAGCGCGTAGAAGTCACCCTTTTTCACTTGGAGACTAATACCTTTTAACGCCTCAAAGCCACCTGCATACGTCTTGCGCAGCTGTTCAATTTCTAATGCGTACATAAGGTCGTGATTGCCGTTTGTTTGTGATTACTAATACCGACTCGATGTTTATCAGCGGTTTACTACGAAATCGCCTTGGGTATTGTACTGGAGGTCCATCAGTTTATCGTTGAATAACGATGATTACAATTAAACCTTTCGATAATATTGGAAATATAGTCCTTATCAACGTAAAGGTTATCTGCAAGTAAGGAAAAGTTAGGGAATAAAAAACGCAACAGAGCGCTGTTGCGTTTTTAACGATCAGAGTGATTACGCCGTTATACGCTGATACTGGTCCGCCTCGACATGAGCTACCGCCGCATTTAATGCTTCATAACGGAATTGGTACATATTGTCATTCGGGACAAGATCAATAACGTGGAACTTTTCTAGCTGTTCTCGCGTGCGCTCATTTGGACACAACAAATACACGGCACAATTAGCATCGAGCGCATCTTTAATCGCGTTTTCTAACGCTAAACCGACAGTAACATCAATCATAGGTACATCGGTAAGATCGAGAATCATCACATCATAATCCGAAATACTGGAGTGCTGGCGTGAAATTGCCTTAGAAACACTGAAGATCATTGGACCCGAAAGATAAAAGAACAGTACTTTGCCATTGGCGCGATCAAGCAAGCCACGCTCGCTGTCAGTTAGCGGCACATCGTCTTCATCCGCGTCACTGATCGCTTTCACTTGCCTCGCCTGTTCTCGGCTCAGACGCTCAATGATAATAATGTTGGAAATAAAGACGCCCAAGCCCACGGCAACGATAAGATCAACAAACACTGTGAGCAACATAACGCCATACATTACCGCCATTCCGGAAAAGCTAACCTTGTGTGCTCGTTGAATAAAACTCCAATCCAAAATGTTAAAGCCGACATATACTGCAATGCCAGCCAACACAGCCATTGGGATCGGCTCCGTTAATCCACCAGCAACCAATACGACCAATGCAAGCATAAGTGCACGAATCACACCGGACAATGGCGAACGAGCCCCAACTTGAATGTTAGTCACAGTGCCCATCGTTGCGCCCGCGCCAGGTAGTGCACCGAACAAGCCTGAGATCATGTTGGCAAGACCTTGGCCTCGCAGTTCTTTGTCTGAGTCGTGCTCTTTACGAGTCAAGGAGTCACCGATAACCGCCGTCAACAAAGTATCGATACAACCTAAGGTGCCGAGCACCAACGCATCAATAACCATCTCAACAAACATATCTGGATCAATATGAGGCGCAACGAGAGAAGGCAATCCTGCCGGGATTTCACCGATACGACGAATGTCTTCCGTATCGAAGAGCATCACAGACAACAAAGTCACCGCAACCAACGCCACGAGTTGCGCTGGTACATATTTTCGATATTGCTTAGGGAAGAAAAAGAGAATACCCAAAGTCAGTAGACCTAAAAACAGTTCACTGAACTTAAGGTTAGAAATGGTATCCGGCAAAGCAGATAATGTTCCGAGCACTCCTCCAGAAGGCGCGGCATGCCCCATCAAAGGTGATAGCTGCAAAATGATAAGAATCACGCCAATCCCTGACATAAAGCCCGAAATCACGCTATAAGGCATCAAGGTAACGTATTTACCCAGTTTTAACGTCCCTAATAGGATTTGGAACGCACCAGCCATCATAACAACCGTGAAGGTCATGGCCATGCCCGTTTCTGGATACTTCGCCATCATACTGGTTAACACAGCGGTCATGATTACCGTCATTGGCCCTGTTGGTTCTGATATTAACGTATTAGAACCACCAAACAACGAAGCAAACAAACCGACCATTATTGCGCCCCAGAGGCCTGCTTCTGCCCCTGCACCGGATGCAACACCGAACGCTAACGCCAAAGGAAGAGAGATAATCGCTGTGGTTACCCCGCCAAATACATCCCCTTTGAAATTAATATCTTCAAAACGACTACCGAACACTGCTGATTTCCCTGCATTCAATTTTAAAAAGTAAAATGTCATTACTTTAACGAGCCAGGCGAAAATTTAAACCATAAATAGATTAAGGCTAAATTCACACCACAAATAATTAGGCCTAATTTTACGTTTTTATTGATGAAAACTAGTCAGATGAGTCCTGTCTGACGAATATTTAACGAGATCGAAATTGTAACATTGTGTATAGTTACAACACTGATCGCTTGCATGTTCATATAAGCGGCAGCGCTTTTGTCTTTTAAGGGAAGTAGTTTGCAAGATGCCGGAAATTAAACAGTTATTTGAAAACAATTCAAAATGGTCTCAAGAGATCAAATCTGATCGACCTGAATACTTCGCAAAACTCGCAGAGGGTCAAAAGCCCGATTTTCTTTGGATTGGCTGTTCTGATAGCCGTGTCCCTGCCGAGCGACTAACCGGACTATACTCGGGTGAACTATTCGTTCATCGGAATGTTGCAAACCAAGTCATCCATACTGATCTCAACTGTCTGTCCGTCGTTCAATACGCCGTAGACGTTCTTAAGGTTAAGCACATCATTGTCTGTGGACACTATGGCTGTGGTGGCGTAAACGCAGCCATTGATAACCCTAAGCTAGGTCTTATTAATAATTGGCTGTTACATATCAGAGATATCTATTTCAAACACCGCACTTACCTAGATCAAATGCCGCAGCAAGATCGAGCAGATAAACTAGGCGAGCTTAATGTCGCAGAGCAAGTGTACAACTTGGGTAACTCAACCATCCTGCAAAACGCTTGGGAGCGTGGGCAAGATGTTGAAATTCATGGCGTGGTATACGGAATTGAAGATGGTCGTTTAGAGTACTTAGGCATTCGTTCTAACTCTAAGGAAACCGTAGAAGCGTCTTATCAGAAAGCCCTTTCGACGATTCTAAATACAGACAATAAGCTGCTTTGTCGCTAAGCTACATCTAAAAGTTGAACAAAAAACGCCCATCTGAGATGGGCGTTTTTTTATATTTTTAATGCTGCTCTCAATGATTATTCTTGAGGTACAACTTTACCGATGTATGGTAAGTGGCGGTATTTCTGCGCGTAATCAATACCCACACCAACGACAAACTCATCTGGGATTTCGAAACCAATCCAATCCACTGGAACATTCACTTCACGACGAGATGGTTTATCTAGGAGCGTACAAATCGCGATAGACTTCGGCTCACGCAGTGATAAGATCTCACGGATTTTATTTAGTGTGTTACCTGTATCAATGATGTCTTCAACAAGCAAAATGTCTTTGCCTTTGATGTCATCATCCAAATCTTTCAAGATACGAACGTCACGTGAACTTTCCATTGTGTTGCCGTAGCTTGACGCTGTCATAAAATCCACTTGGTGAGTCAGTTCGATAGCACGTGCCAAGTCTGCCATAAATACAAATGAGCCACGCAATAAGCCTACCAACACAAGATCTTCACTACCTTGATAACGCTCTGTAATTTGTTTGCCTAATTCACGAACTCGTTCCTGAACTTCTTGCTCAGAAATCATGACTTCTATTGTATGTTTCATACTGTGCTCAATCTAATTTGTGGGTTGAGGTAAGTCGCACGCAAACGATCACCTAATCTTACGGCGTGTAGTGTATCACCACGTTCATTGGGTTGAAAGTCACATCCTGTTGCCAAAAAATCTTGGAAGAAGGTCTTAGTTTTATAAAGTTCATAGCTAAATTTATCAATTATAATGACATTACTGTATATAAATTGTTCTACAGATGTTGACCTTGTTGATATGCACCATTACACTCATCATTGCTTTAAGCAACTATTAAAATAATCAATTAGGGGGTTACCCCCAATATCAACTCAAATGGCAAGGAAAATGGATATGGACTCAATTGCAAAGAGACCTAGAACTAGGCTTTCCCCGATCAAACGTAAGCAACAGTTAATGGAAATCGCATTGGAAGTATTTGCGCGTCGCGGCATCGGTCGTGGTGGTCACGCAGATATCGCAGAAATTGCTCAAGTTTCTGTGGCGACCGTTTTTAACTACTTCCCGACTCGTGAAGACTTAGTGGATGAAGTACTCAACCACGTCGTACGTCAGTTCTCGAACTTCCTATCGGATAACATTGACTTAGACTTACACGCGCGTGAAAACATCGCCAATATCACTAACGCGATGATTGAGCTTGTCAGCCAAGATTGTCACTGGCTAAAAGTTTGGTTCGAGTGGAGTGCTTCAACACGTGATGAAGTATGGCCATTGTTTGTTTCAACTAACCGTACTAACCAGTTGCTGGTACAAAACATGTTCATTAAAGCGATTGAACGCGGCGAAGTGTGTGACCAGCACGATTCAGAACACTTGGCAAACTTGTTCCACGGTATTTGTTACTCACTGTTTGTCCAAGCGAACCGTGCAAAAAGTGAAGCGGAACTTAAGCACCTTGTTAGTTCATACTTAGACATGCTTTGCATTTACAACCGTGAACACTAAAGCTTAACTCGCAATATATGTCAGCCCACCGTTTGGTGGGCTTTTTATTGTCTGCTGTCAGCCGAGCACACGTTTATATTCCTACCTAACAAACATAAAAAAACCGCTGCAATGCAGCGGTTTCTATCATTAAGTCAGACAAAGCTTACTTCTTCTTAACTGCTTTTTTGTTTGGCAGGTCAGTGATTGAACCTTCAAATACTTCAGCAGCTAGACCTACAGACTCGTGTAGAGTTGGGTGAGCGTGGATAGTCAGAGCGATATCTTCTGCATCACAGCCCATCTCAATTGCAAGGCCAATTTCACCAAGTAGTTCACCACCGTTAGTACCAACGATAGCACCACCGATTACGCGGTGAGTTTCTTTGTCGAAGATTAGCTTAGTCATACCGTCTGTACAGTCAGATGCGATTGCACGACCTGATGCTGCCCATGGGAATGTCGCCACTTCGTACTTGATGCCTTCTTCTTTCGCTTCTTTTTCAGTCTTACCAACCCAAGCTACTTCTGGCTCAGTGTACGCAATTGAAGGGATAACTTTAGGGTCGAAGTAGTGCTTCTTACCAGAGATAACTTCAGCAGCTACGTGACCTTCATGCACACCTTTGTGAGCAAGCATTGGTTGACCAACGATATCACCGATCGCGAAGATGTGAGGAACGTTAGTACGCATTTGCTTATCAACGTTGATGAAGCCACGCTCGTCAATTTCTAGACCCGCTTTTTCACCGTCGATTAGCTTACCATTTGGTACACGACCGATAGCAACTAGAACCGCATCGTAACGCTCAGCTTCAGCTGGCGCTTTCTTGCCTTCCATTGAAACGTAGATACCGTCTTCTTTTGCTTCAACTGCTGTTACTTTCGTTTCTAGCATTAGCTTGAACTTGTCTTTGATACGCTTAGTAAATACTTTCACGATATCTTTGTCTGCTGCAGGAATTACCTGGTCAAACATTTCAACAACTTCAACTTTAGAACCTAGAGAGTGGTAAACCGTACCCATTTCTAGACCGATGATACCACCCCCCATGATAAGCAGTTTTTCTGGCACTTCTTTTAGTTCAAGAGCGTCAGTAGAGTCCCAAATACGTGGGTCTTCATGCGGGATAAATGGCAGTTTGATTGGACGAGAACCAGCCGCAACGATTGCGTTGTCAAAGTTAACAACTGTTGGCTCACCTTCGCCTTCTACAAGGATAGAGTTAGGGCCAGTGAACTTACCGTAACCGTTAACTACTGTAACGTTACGCATCTTAGCCATGCCGCTTAGGCCACCAGTTAGTTGGTTAACAACTTTTTCTTTCCAGATGCGGATTTTGCTGATGTCTGTTTGAGGCTCACCGAACACAACGCCGTGGTCAGCCATCGCTTTCGCTTCTTCAATTACTTTAGAAACGTGAAGCAGTGCTTTAGATGGGATACAACCCACGTTCAGACATACACCGCCAAGCGTGCTGTAACGTTCAACTAGTACAGTTTCAAGACCTAAATCCGCACAACGGAATGCAGCGGAGTAACCAGCAGGACCAGAACCAAGTACAACAACTTGGGCTTTAATTTCTTTGCTCATTTTGACCTCTTGTAGTCATTATCCCTAACAGGCTGAGTGGGTATCGATTTTTTATGTTTAAGAGAGATTTGTTTTAAACAGTTATTTTCAGACCGCTAACAGTTTACAGAGATGTTAATGGTGTGAAAAGTAAATCAATTTAGCCTGTGAGCTAGACAACAATTCGATTGTGAAAACCCTGAACGAAGCAAGGCTGATAACCAAATTGTCGGTAATTATGATTAGCAGAGGCGGCTAAGTTGCCGCCTCTCATTCATCTAATTTCTATTACAGAACTAGACGACGAATGTCAGATAGACATGAGTTTAGGTAAGTGATGAAGCGCGCACCTTCAGCACCATCGATCACACGGTGGTCGTATGATAGAGATAGTGGAAGTTGTAGACGCGGTTCGAACTCTTTACCGTTCCATACCGGTTTCATTTCTGACTTAGACACACCTAGGATACCAACTTCTGGCGCGTTTACGATTGGAGTAAACGCCGTACCGCCGATACCGCCTAGGCTAGAGATAGTGAAACAGCCACCTTGCATGTCAGCCGCAGTTAGCTTACCAGCACGTGCTTTCTTAGAAACAGCCATTAGCTCTTCAGATAGCTCGTAGATGCCTTTCTTGTTCACATCTTTAAATACAGGAACAACTAGACCGTTTGGTGTATCTACCGCAATACCAACATTCACGTATTTCTTCAGAATTAGGCTCTCACCGTCTTCTGATAGAGAAGAGTTGAACGCTGGGAACGCTTCAAGCGCTTTAGCTACCGCTTTCATGATGAACACTAGTGGCGTGATCTTCATGCCAGTGTCTTTCTTCGCTTCAATCGCGTTTTGCTCTTTACGGAATGCTTCAAGAGCCGTGATGTCTGCGTTATCCCACTGTGTAACGTGCGGGATCATTACCCAGTTACGGTGTAGGTTTGCACCAGAGATCTTCTTAATGCGAGATAGCGGTTGAACTTCTGTCTCACCAAACTTGCTGAAGTCCACTTTTGGCCATGGTAGTAGACCAAGAGCCGCGCCGTCGCCTTTACCAGATGCTGCTGCACCTGCGCCAGACTCAAGACGCTTAAGTGCATCTTTCACGTAAGCTTGAACGTCTTCTTTTAGGATACGGCTCTTACGACCAGAACCTTTAACCTTAGAAAGGTTAACGCCAAATTCACGTGCTAGACGACGAACAACTGGAGACGCGTGAGCGTACTCATCGTTTTCTTTGAAATCGCCAGTCGCTGCTGGAGCTGCTGCCGCTGGAGCTTCTGCTTTAGGAGCCGGAGCCGCAGGTGCTGCTGCTTGAGCTGGAGCCGCTGCAGGAGCTGGAGCTGCGCCCGCCACTTCGAATACCATGATTAGTGAGCCAGTAGACACTTTGTCGCCAGCTGCAATCTTGATTTCTTTCACTGTACCAGCGAATGGTGCAGGAACTTCCATAGAAGCTTTGTCACCTTCAACAGTGATTAGAGATTGCTCTTCTTCCACTGTGTCGCCAACGGCAACCATGATCTCAGTAACTTCAACTTCGTCGCCGCCGATATCTGGAACGTTCACTTCTTTTGCCGCAGACGCTGCTGGAGCTGCTGTCGCAGGAGCTTCAGCTGCCGCTGGTGCCACTGGAGCGCCTGAACCTGCTGTTTCGAATACCATGATAAGTGAGCCAGTCGATACTTTATCGCCAGCTGCAACTTTGATCTCTTTTAGCGTACCTGCGAATGGCGCTGGAACTTCCATAGAAGCTTTGTCGCCTTCAACAGTTAGAAGAGATTGCTCTTCTTCGATGCTGTCGCCAACGGCAACCATGATTTCAGTAACTTCAACTTCATCACCACCGATGTCTGGTACGTGAACTTCTTTTAGTTCTGCTGCCGCTGCTGCTGGAGCTGGAGCTGCTGCTGGAGCTGCTTCTGCCGCAGGAGCAGGTGCAGCGTCAGCTGCACCCTCGGCTTCGAAAATCATGATTAGAGAACCAGTAGAAACCTTGTCGCCTTCTGCAACTTTGATTTCTTTAACGATACCCGCTTGAGAAGCAGGAACTTCCATAGAAGCTTTATCGCCTTCAACTGTGATCAGAGACTGCTCTTCTTCAACCTTGTCGCCAACGCTTACAAGAATCTCAGTAACTTCAACCTCATCCGCACCGATGTCTGGTACATTAATTTCGATTGCCATTTCTTATCTACCTTCTTAATTAAGCGTATAGCGGGTTTGTTTTCTCTGTGTCGATGTCGAATTTCTTAATTGCTTCTGCAACTACAGATTTCTCAACTTCGCCACGTTTCGCTAGTTCAGTTAGCGCTGCTACTACTACGTAACCTGCGTTCACTTCGAAGTGACGACGTAGGTTTTCACGGCTGTCTGAACGACCAAAGCCATCAGTACCAAGAACTTTGAAAGACTCAGCAGGAATGTATGCACGAACCTGCTCTGCGTAGTTCTTCATGTAGTCAGTTGCTGCGATAGCAGGTTCCGTACCCATTACTGTTTGGATGTAAGGTACTTTCGCTTCCGCTTCTGGGTGAAGCATGTTGAAACGCTCTGCATCTTGACCATCACGAGTTAGTTCGTTGAATGACGTTACAGAGTAAACATCAGAAGCAACACCGTAATCTTCGCTTAGGATTTGAGCTGCTTTACGTACTTCATTCATGATAGTACCAGAGCTCATTAGCTGAACTTTAGCTTTGTCGCCCGTGTAAGTTTCTAGCTTGTAGATACCTTTGCGGATGCCTTCTTCAGCGCCTTCTGGCATTGCTGGCATTGCGTAGTTTTCGTTCATTAGCGTTAGGTAGTAGAACACGTTTTCTTGTTCTGGACCGTACATGCGACGGATACCGTCTTGCATGATTACTGCTACTTCGTACGCGAATGTTGGGTCGTAAGAAATACAGTTAGGAACCGTACCCGCCAAAATGTGCGAGTGACCGTCTTCGTGCTGTAGACCTTCACCGTTCAACGTTGTACGACCCGCAGTTGCACCTAGTAGGAAACCACGTGCTTGTTGGTCACCAGCCATCCACGCCATGTCGCCAACACGTTGGAAGCCGAACATTGAGTAGTAAATGTAGAACGGAATCATTGGTAGGTCGTTTGTCGAGTATGAAGTCGCTGCAGCAACCCATGAAGACATAGCACCTAGCTCGTTGATACCTTCTTGTAGAACCTGACCTGAAGTCGCTTCTTTGTAGTAAGAAACAACGCCACGGTCTTCTGGTGTGTAAGTTTGGCCGTGCGGGTTGTAGATACCGATTTGACGGAACAGACCTTCCATACCGAATGTACGCGCTTCGTCAGCAATGATAGGAACGATGTTCTTACCAATGTTCTTGTTCTTAAGTAGAACGTTTAGTGCACGTACGAATGCCATAGTAGAAGAGATATCACGCTTCTGTTCTTCTAGTAGTGGCTTGAATTCTTCTAGCTCAGGAACGATGAATTCTTGAGTGAATTTTGGTAGACGCTGTGGTGTGTAGCCGTGTAGCGCTTTACGACGAGCGTGTAGGTATTCGTACTCTTTTGAACCTTCTTCAAGTTTCAGGTACGGAAGCTCTTTCACTGCTTCGTCAGTTAGGATGTCTTGAAGACCTAGACGATCACGTAGGTGTAGTACGTGAGTCATGTCCATCTTCTTAACTTGGTGCGCGATGTTCTTACCTTCAGCCGCTTCACCCATGCCGTAACCTTTAACAGTCTTAGCTAGGATTACTGTTGGACGACCTTTAGTTTCTGCCGCGTTTTTGTATGCCGCGTATAGCTTAGAAGACTCGTGACCACCACGCTTAAGTGCGAAGATTTCGTCATCAGTCATGTCAGCAACAAGTGCCGCTGTCTCTGGATATTTACCAAAGAAGTGCTCACGTACGTACGCGCCATCTTTAGATTTGAATGTTTGGTAGTCGCCATCGATCGTTTCGTTCATAAGCTGTAGAAGCTTACCAGAAGTATCTTTAGCTAGTAGTGAATCCCAGTTGTTACCCCAGATTACCTTCACTACGTTCCAACCAGCACCTTTGAACAGACCTTCAAGTTCTTGAATGATCTTACCGTTACCCATTACAGGGCCATCTAGACGCTGTAGGTTACAGTTGATTAGGAAACATAGGTTGTCTAGTTTCTCACGCGCAGCGAAAGAGATAGCACCACGTGATTCTGGCTCATCCATCTCACCGTCACCTAGGAACGCGTAAACGCGCTGCTCTGAAGTATCTTTAAGACCACGGCCTTCTAGGTACTTAAGGAAACGAGCTTGGTAGATAGAAGCGATTGGACCTAGGCCCATCGATACTGTCGGGAACTGCCAGAATTCAGGCATCAGTTTAGGGTGCGGGTATGAAGGAATACCTTTGCCGTCTACTTCTTGACGGAAGTTGTCTAGCTGCTCTTCAGTTAGACGACCTTCAACGAATGCACGTGAGTAGATACCTGGTGAAATGTGACCTTGGTAGTAAACTAGGTCGCCACCGTCCTTCTCGTTTGGCGCACGGAAGAAGTGGTTGAAACATGTCTCGTAGAACGCAGCAGAAGACTGGAAAGACGCCATGTGGCCGCCTAGCTCTAGGTCTTTCTTAGATGCACGTAGAACGATCATGATAGCGTTCCAACGAATAATTGAGCGAATACGACGCTCAAGTGTTGTGTCACCTGGGTATGCTGGTTCTTGGTCTGCAGGAATCGTGTTGATGTAGTTAGTTGTGATACCTGTTGGCATATCAACACCGTCTAGACGTGCTTTATCTAGAACTTGCTCTAATAGGAATTGAGCACGCTCTAGACCTTCTTCACGTACAACTGACTCAAGCGCTTGTAGCCATTCTTGAGTTTCCAGTGCATCTACGTCATGCTTCATATCAGACATGGCGATCTATCCTTCTGTTGGTTGGATCTACTTATTTAAGTAACGCTCTTACGAGTCATTACCCTGCTGAATTCGACGTAGAGAACGCTCTCGTCGAGACTCTTCTCGAGTCAAATCCAACAATGTTTCTTCGATGTAAGCCAAGTGCGAGTGGGACATTTCTCGCGCCTTTTCAGGCTGACCAGAAACAATCGCATCCACGATATTGGCTCGGTGTTTACTGACTTTCTCGACCGCTTCTGGGCGGCGACGTAGTAATTTAAAATTTTGTAGAATATTTTGCTCAAGCAAAGGTGCTAAGCTTCGAACAATGTGCAACAAAACCACGTTGTGCGCGGCTTCTGTCAAAGCGATCAAAAATTGCATCACTTCCGCAGATTCAGCTTCGATATCGTTGTTTGCTTGCTCTTGGCTAATGCGCTCAAGGCAACCTTGAATACGCGCAAAATCTTCTTCGGTACCACGTAAAGCTGCAAAGTAAGCTGAAATTCCTTCCATTGCATGACGAGACTCAAGCACATCAAGCTGGGTTTCAGAATGACTAGACAACAAATTCAACAAGGGATCTGAAAAGCTCTTCCAGATATTCTCACTTACGAATGTTCCGCCACCTTGGCGACGAGTTAACAAACGCTTCGCTTCTAAGCGTTGAATGGCTTCTCGGACTGAAGGACGAGACACATCGAACTGTCTTGCCAGTTCACGCTCTGGAGGCAGTTGTTGCCCCGGAGACAATGTTCCTTCCACTATCAACCTTTCTAACTCTTGTTCTATAACATCAGAGAGTTTTGGCTGACGAATCCTTTGATAAGCCATAATTTATTGTTCTTCTACTCTTGCAGGTAATTGGTAATACCAATTTTAAGTTGGTGCAGAAATTAACATAATTAAAACGCCACTGTCCAGCCGAAAATTGACCTAAATCATAGAACGAGCTTACTTCCAACACTCTGATAACAATCGACTGTTAAAACAGCAATAGAATTGGTATGACCAATTACATAAAGCATACAAATGGGAAGTCGACGTGCTAGCAATTTTGGAAAAGAAATACAGAAAATGACAAAATTATCAGTCTATTTCTTCACCAAAACGGCGTATACGAGCGTAAAAATGTAGTTAACTTTTAACAATCATTAATATTTCTGGTATCAAAAAAAGGCATACCTGATCGTATGCCTTATTTATTTCGCTTTTTTGAATTTACACTTTCGCTACAAATCAACGCTGTATAAGCTGTCTATATTTCACCCAATCAAAGCTTAGACCAGGATCGCTTTTTCTCAAGGGCGCAATATATTGATGACCGGTAATTCGTGGCAGGGTGATGTGGGGATAAGACTGCATAATCACCTCAGTGATCTCTGCAAGTGATTGATATTGCGCATCTGTGTAGGCAGTAAATTCTGTCCCTTCAAGCTCGATACCAATGGAATAGTCATTACAACGCTCCCTGCCCGCGAAACTGGATTGACCGGCATGCCATGCTCTATCGAGAAAAGAAACAAATTGAACAACCTCGCCGTTTCTCTTAATCAAGCAATGTGCAGAAACGCCCATTTTGTGAATAACTTCAAAAAATGGATGTGCGTTTGGGTCTAGCTTGCCAGTGAAGAAGTCCTCTATATATGGTCCACCAAACTGCCCAGGAGGCAAACTGATGTTGTGTACCACCAGCAGAGAGATGTCGTTTATATCAGAGCGGGCATCAAAAAATGGTGACGGAACATGCTTTGCCTGTGTCAGCCAGCCATTCTCGATAATTGGGCGCATATCAACCTCTCTTCTTTGCAAATTAACTGCTGAAATTATTGACACCGGAGAGTATCATCCGTTGCCATCTCCCTTTCAAGACAAGATTTGCGATGAAGAACACACACAACATTCAAAAACGCCTAGAATACCTTAAACAACAACTCCCTTTAGAGATCACTCGCTCTGTCGCTGATACCTTAAAAGAAGATCTAGGTGGCAGTGTCGACGTAGATAACGACATTACTGCATCTTTGATCCCTGCCGAGGCAGTTAATACCGCAACGATTATTACTCGCGAGCATGGTGTGTTCTGTGGTCAAGCATGGGCTGATGAAGTTTTTAAACAGCTCGGTGGTAAGGTCAGCATTGAATGGCACGTAAAGGACGGCGATAAAGTCGAACCTAACCAAACCCTTTGTACGCTGACAGGCCCTGCTCGTGACTTGTTAACTGGTGAGCGTAACGCAATGAACTTCATCCAAACGCTGTCTGGCTGCGCAACAGTTACCGCAGAGTACGCTGAAAAAATCGCGCATACTGAGTGTCGTCTACTAGACACACGCAAAACCATTCCTGGTCTGCGTAGCGCACTAAAATACGCCGTGACGTGCGGTGGTGGCTTTAACCATCGCATCGGTGTGTTCGACGCTTACCTTATTAAAGAAAACCACATTATTGCTTGTGGTGGCATCACTCAAGCCATCCAAAAAGCGAAAGAGCTTAACCCTGGCAAACCGGTAGAAGTAGAAACGGAAAGCTTAGAAGAGTTGAAACAAGCGATAGACGCTGGTGCCGACATCATCATGCTCGATAACTTCACGAAAGAAATGATGCGTGAAGCCGTAGCGATTAATGCAGGTCGTGCCGCTTTAGAAAACTCCGGCAATATTACGCTAGAGACCATCGCAGAATACGCAGAAACCGGTGTCGATTACATTTCGGTAGGCGCGTTGACTAAGCATCTAAAAGCGATGGATCTTTCGATGCGCTTCAAATAACAAAAGCAACAAATCTCAAATTACTTCAAATAACTCAGTGGGTTGTGAGTAATTCATCATTAAAAAGGGCCAATTGGCCCTTTCTTTTTATCCACTAAAAAATAGTACTACTCGCAAAACTCTGCATGCGATATGCAACTTTTCACCAAAGAGTTTTATCTCACTCGAGAGCCCATCTCTTCCCCATTTTCAACCCACCTTAACTCTCCATAATCTTTCGCTAATGCAAGAGCATTATTAATTTTTAGGAAAGGGTTAAAAATGAAAAACAGTAAACAAAAAAAACAACAGGGTTTTACTCTGATTGAATTAATGATTGTGGTGGCGATTATTGGCATCTTATCTGCTTTCGCAGTTCCTGCTTACCAAAATTATACTAAGAAAGCGACATTGTCAGAATTTCCAAAAGCAGCTGCGGCAGCCAAATTAGCAGTAGAATTATGTGCCCATGAGAATGCCTCAAATGAAACAACATTTATTAGTGAATGTGTAAAGGAAGAAAATGGAATTCCCGCTAAATTCGTTTTGAATAATATAGAAATTAGCGTTGTTAAAGCCACAGATGCTAGCGTTTCTGGTGCGATAGCAGTTATTGCCGCAGCTGATAAAGTTAAGGGACCTATTGCTAAAGGCGAGCAATATATCATGGCTGCATCATATAAAACTCAAGGCTTAGAGTGGGGGGCTTCATGTAAAGCTGGCGGTAAAGCACAAACAGACTACTGCCCAAACTAACTTAAATGTTGACCAACCTATCCACGGCTCTTCGCCAAAAAGGGTTACTGACCTTTTCCCAAGAAGAATCGTTAATAGAGCAAGTCAAAGCTTCTGGCATTTCGATGCCAGAGGCTTTACTCAGTTCTGGATTATTGACATCAAGCGAACTCGCTGAGCACTTAAGTTCTCTCTTTAGTTTGAGTCAGCCCGAGTTATCTCAGTATGAGTACGCTTCGCTTTGTCAACAACTCGGTCTACGTGAATTAATCACTCGACATAACGCACTCCCACTCCAGCGTACGCCTTCAACTTTGTTATTAGCCGTTGCCGACCCGACGAACCAACAAACAGAAGATGACTTTCGTTTTGCGACAGGGTTACAGGTTGAACTAGTCTTGGCGGATTTTCGTCAACTCAGCGCGGCAATTCGACGCTTGTATGGTCGTTCATTGAGTCATGAGAAGTCTGGATTAAAAGAGATCAACCAAGAAGAGTTAGCCAATCTGGTTGACGTGGGCGCAGATGAAATCGATAACATTGAAGACTTGAGCCAAGATGAGTCTCCTGTTAGCCGTTACATAAACCAAATTCTGTTGGACGCTGTGCGCAAAGGCGCATCCGATATCCACTTTGAACCTTATGAAAAGATGTACCGCGTTCGCCTACGCTGTGATGGCATCTTAATTGAAACACAGCAGCCACCAAGCCACTTAAGTCGCCGCTTATCCGCTCGTATCAAAATCCTCTCTAAGCTTGATATTGCAGAGCGACGTTTACCACAAGATGGGCGTATTAAGCTCAAGTTGAATCAAGACACCGCGATTGATATGCGTGTATCCACGCTACCGACTCTATTCGGAGAGAAAATTGTATTACGACTGCTCGACAGCAGCTCTGCGTCACTGGATATCGACAAGCTTGGTTATAGCGAACAACAAAAACAATTGTACTTGGATGCGCTGCGTCGCCCACAAGGCATGATTCTGATGACAGGCCCTACCGGGAGCGGAAAAACCGTTTCTCTGTACACTGGGCTGAGTATTCTCAATAAGCCAGAAATCAACATTTCCACAGCAGAAGATCCGGTAGAAATTAACTTATCGGGCATTAACCAAGTACAAGTACAACCCAAGATCGGCTTTGGCTTCGCAGAGGCATTGCGCTCTTTTCTTCGTCAAGACCCCGATGTGGTAATGGTCGGTGAGATTCGTGACTTAGACACTGCGGAAATCGCCATAAAAGCATCGCAAACCGGTCACTTAGTACTTTCAACCTTACATACCAATTCTGCGGCTGAAACGGTGATTCGTTTATCAAACATGGGAGTAGAAAGCTTTAACTTGGCCTCCTCTCTTAGTTTGATTATTGCCCAGCGCTTAGCCCGTAAACTGTGCTCGGTCTGCAAGCAACCACAAGAGCTTACCGTTCAGTTGCAACATCTCGGTATTCAAGCAAGCGACAACATTTTTAAAGCCAATCCCGACGGATGCAATGAATGTACTCATGGTTACTCCGGCCGAACGGGGATTTATGAAGTGATGCGCTTTGATGAATTTCTTTCCGAAGCGCTTATTAAAGGCGCGTCGGTACATGAACTAGAAAAACTCGCCATCGCAAATGGTATGAGCACGTTACAAATGTCGGGCATAGAAAAACTCAAACAAGGGATCACAAGTTTTAGTGAACTACAGCGCGTACTTTATTTTTAATCCTTTAATCAGCAGTCACCTCTATGAAAAGCACTACACCACAACTTAAAAACTTCCGCTGGAAAGGCATCAACAGTTCTGGCAAAAAGACGTCTGGACAAACCCTCGCGATGACAGAAATTGAAGTACGCGAGCGTCTAGACGCACAGCACATCAAGATCAAGAAGTTAAAGAAAAGCAGTATCTCGTTTCTCACTAAACTCAGCCATCGCGTAAAAGGCAGAGACATCACGGTGTTTACCCGTCAAATTTCGACGATGTTGATAACCGGTGTACCCTTAGTTCAGGCTTTAAAATTGGTCTCAGAAAACCATAAAAAAGCAGAGATGAAATCCATTTTGATGAGCGTGACACGCGCCGTTGAGGCAGGTACACCCATGTCAAAAGCCATGCGCACTGCAAGTGAACACTTTGACCCACTCTATACCGACCTTATCGCAACAGGTGAGCAATCCGGTAACTTAGCGGAAGTATTCGAGCGCTTAGCCACCTACCGAGAAAAAAATGAGCAGCTTCGTGCGAAAGTGATCAAAGCACTGATTTACCCAGCGATGGTAGTGCTAGTAGCGTTAGGCGTGTCGTTTATCATGCTCACCAAAGTCATTCCCGAGTTTGAAAAAATGTTTGTTGGTTTTGGTGCTGACTTACCTTGGTTTACCAGGCAAGTATTAGATCTTTCCGCCTGGACACAAAACTGGAGTCCGTTTATCGCACTAGGCTCCATTAGTTTATTCATCTCGGCGAGAGTCCTCTCTAAGCGTTCAGATTCTTTTCGCTTAATGCTCAACCGCTCTGTGCTTAAATTTCCTGTTCTGGGCCCTGTATTATCAAAAGCCGCTATCGCCAAATTTAGTCGAACACTCGCCACAAGCTTTACAGCGGGTATTCCAATTCTAACCAGTTTAAAAACCACATCAAAAACCTCAGGAAACTTACACTATCAACTCGCCATAGAAGAAGTTTACCGTGATACCGCCGCAGGTATGCCAATGTATGTTGCCATGCGTAACTGTAATGTGTTCCCTGAATTAGTGTTACAAATGGTCATGATCGGTGAAGAGTCTGGTCGACTTGACGATATGCTCAATAAAGTTGCAACGATCTACGAGTTTGAAGTCGATAACACCGTCGACAACCTTAGTAAAATTCTAGAGCCGCTAATTATCGTTTTTTTAGGCATCGTTGTTGGCGGATTAGTGACAGCAATGTACTTGCCAATCTTTAACTTAATGAGTGTATTGGGCTAGAATGAGCTGTTAACTCCTTTAAAACAGCATCTTGCTGATTTCACTCATCGCTCAAGAGACAAATATGGAAGTATTCCAGTACTACCCTTGGCTATTCGTTGTGTTTGCCACCATCTTCGGTCTTATCGTGGGTAGCTTCCTCAACGTGGTTATTTATCGACTACCTAAAATCATGGAACTAGAATGGCGACGCGAATGTGCCGAGTCATTTCCTGAATACAAAATAGAACCTCCTAAAGAAGTGCTGACCTTGAGCGTCCCACGCTCCTCCTGTCAGAAGTGCGCAACGCCGATACGTATTCGAGACAACATCCCTGTGATTAGCTGGCTGCTTTTAAAAGGCAAATGCCACAACTGTCAGACAGCTATTAGCGCACGCTATCCACTGATTGAACTGCTCACTGCGTTCTGCTCAGGCTTTGTCGCTTACCACTTTGGTTTTAGTTACTTTACCGTTGCGCTACTCTTTTTCACTTTTATCTTAATCGCCGCAACATTTATCGATCTCGATACTATGTTGCTACCAGACCAATTAACATTACCATTAACTTGGGCTGGCATTGCCTTAGCATTAGTCGAAATAAGTCCTGTTACTCTACAAGATTCTGTCATTGGTGCTATTGCTGGTTACCTATGTCTCTGGTCCGTTTACTGGGGCTTTAAGCTACTTACTGGTAAAGAAGGAATGGGATATGGTGATTTTAAATTACTAGCAGCACTAGGGGCTTGGCTGGGCTGGCAGTCACTGCCGATGATCATTCTACTTTCTTCTGTGGTTGGCATCGTATTTGGCATCATTCAACTACGCTTGCAAAAACAGGGAATTGAAAAAGCTTTCCCTTTCGGTCCTTACTTAGCAATTGCTGGTTGGATAAGCTTAATTTGGGGCGACCAGATTTTAAACTGGTACTTTACTTCAGTTTTAGGAGTGTAAATGGCTTTGGTTATTGGTTTAACAGGTGGCATCGCTAGCGGTAAAACAACCGTCGCGAATCTGTTCAAACAACAATTTAAAATCGATATCGTCGATGCCGACATTGTAGCAAGAGAAGTTGTCGAGCCAGGCACTCCCGGCCTAAACGCGATTATTGAACATTTTGGTCACGATATCGTTCGTGAAGACCAAACTTTAGATCGCGCAAAGCTGAGAGAGAAAATCTTTTCAAACTCAGATGAAAAAGCATGGCTCAACGCACTGTTGCACCCGATAATTCGTGAAAAGATGATCGAAGATTTGCAGCAAGTCACCTCAGATTATGCGTTACTTGTGGTGCCGTTGCTCGTAGAAAACAAGCTAGACAGTTTGTGTGATCGAGTTCTTGTCGTCGATGTAGAACCGAATACGCAGATATCTCGCACGATGAAACGAGACAATGTGAGTGAAGAACAAGCACGCGCTATCCTTGCCTCTCAAGCATCAAGAGAGCAAAGACTCGCGCTTGCAGACGATGTGGTTAAGAATAATCCAAGTGACCCAGATCTTTTGCTTCAAATCACAGATTTGCACGAAAAGTACCTAGCCATGTGTAAGAAAAATCTGCGAAAATAGGAACGAAACTCACAAAGGCTTATGTCGATGACCACGCACAAATTTGAACATCCGTTAAATGAGAAAACTCGTATTTATCTAAGAGTGGAGTCTCTGCTGCGTCAGGCTCACTTGGCCTCTGGGTTTAGCGAAAATCACCAGTACCAACTGTTTTTCCGTGCGTTATTCGATATGGTTGAAATCTTCGAACAGATCCAGCTGAAAAGTGAACTGGCCAAAGATTTAGAGAAACAACGACTGTCGTACCGCCATTGGCTAAATGTTGATGGCGTCGATCAAGACGCATTAAATACCCTACTACAAGAGATAGATGTCGTTCATAGCCAACTGATGGGTGCAGAGCGTTTTGGTCAAGCACTAAAAGAAGATCGCTTCTTAAGCTCTATCCGCCAACGCTTTAATCTACCGGGTGGTTCATGCTGTTTTGATTTGCCAGCGTTACATTACTGGCTTCACCTACCCATTGAACGTAAAAAGCATGATGCACAGCAGTGGCAAGTAAGCTTAAAGCCCTTATCTGATGCGCTTTCGCTATGGTTGAAACTCACCAGAGAGACCGGACATTTCAAAGCTCAAATCGGTCGTGCGGGTTTCTTCCAAAGTGACGCTGATGAAGCTAATATTCTAAGACTTCACATCCCAATGGAATATGGCGTTTATCCTATGATTTCTGGCCATAAAAACCGCTTTGCGATAAAGTTTATGTCGTTTGAAAACGGTCAAGCGTGCACACAAGATATTGAGTTTGAACTTGCTGTGTGCAGCTAAGACTCACCCCCACAATCTAAAATTCAACGCTTTATTGTGCGTATATTGGATAAAATTTCGTAGCAGCAATAGCGCGTTGAATAAGCCATCTTGAATTCATTTAGGTATACTACCCTTTAACACCAATTAGTAATGGGACGCTCAACTATGTCTAAAATTACCATCGTTCAATGCCCACAATGTGGCGCCGACGTAGAATGGGGAGAACAAAGTCCTCATCGCCCTTTCTGCAGTAAACAATGCCAAATGATTGATTTTGGTGAATGGGCAGATGAAGAAAACACCATCCCAGGCGCCCCCGATATGTCCGACAGTGATGGCTGGTCTGAAGACCAGTATTAATTGAGGCACTAGGGTAAAGGAATATCCTAGGCTCCTTCTTGGGGAGTCTGAATCACGCTCTTTCGTCGCTGTCCAGAGTGACGAATTTTAACCGCGGAGCCCTGTAATCTTTGGTCATCATTTGCCGTCATTCCGAGGAGCCATAGCGACATCAGGAATCTACTCACAGCAAGGATGAAGCTAACAACTTAAACACATGCATTTTCGACTAGTAGATTCTAAATCACGCTCCTTCGTCGCTGTCCAGAATGACGAATTTGTAACCGCAGAGCCCTGTAATCTTTGGTCATCATTTGCCATCATTCCGAGGAACCATAGCGACATCAGGAATCCACTCACAGTAAGGACACTTCTGAAGTTGACGACTTAAACACTAGTGCTTTCGGCTAGTAGATTCTGAATCCCGCTACTTCTTCGCTATCCAGAATGATGAATTTTAACCATTGCGGTCTGCAATCGGTATTCATTCACCCCTTTTCAACTCTGACTATTTTGATGACCTAGCAAAGCTATTTTTATTCGAGCAAGGCAGAGGCGCGGAGTATATGCCAGTGCATGAGCATCGGCAGTTCAGGTCGGATGAAAAGAAAACGAGCAAGCTAATTACACAAATAAAAAAACGGAGCCCTAAAAGGACTCCGTTTAAGATGAGAACGCTAGTTATAGCATTACTTCTTAGCAAGTTTCTCTTTGATACGAGCAGACTTACCAGAACGCTCACGTAGGTAGTACAACTTGGCACGACGTACTGCACCACGGCGTTTAACTTCGATGCTATCAACGATTGGAGAGTGTGTTTGGAACGTACGCTCAACACCTTCACCGTTAGAGATTTTACGTACAGTGAAAGCAGAGTGTAGACCACGGTTACGGATTGCGATTACAACGCCTTCGAAAGCCTGTAGACGCTCACGGTCACCTTCTTTTACCTTAACTTGAACTACAACAGTGTCACCTGGTGCAAATTTAGGTAGGTCTGATTTCATTTGCTCTTCTTCAAGAGCTTTGATGATGTTACTCATTTTTTAAATTCCTAGAATAAACTGATACTAAATAAATTAGGTTACTTTGCGTTATGTTCACTAATGAACTCAGCAAGTAATTGTTCCTGTTCGTCAGTCAGAGCTAGGTTTTCCAGGAGCTCTGGTCTTCTTAGCCAAGTTCGGCCCAGCGACTGTTTTAGTCGCCATTGACGAATGTCCTTGTGATTGCCTGACATCAGTACCGCTGGTACCTCTTTGTCATCCAATACTTCTGGACGCGTATAGTGAGGGCAATCTAACAAGCCATTTGCAAAAGAGTCTTCTTCTGCTGACGCGAAATCCCCTAGTACACCCGGAACAAACCGAGAGACAGAGTCGATTAACGTCATGGCTGGTATCTCACCACCCGTCATCACAAAATCACCAATCGACCATTCTTCGTCGACTTCAGATTGAATGATGCGCTCATCTACCCCTTCATAACGACCACAAATCAGAAGCAAGTTCTCATTCGTTGCCAGTTCTTCCACTCCTTTCTGGTCGAGCTTGCGACCTTGAGGAGAAAGGTAGATGACTTTCGTCTTGCCCGGTGAGGCTGCTTTCGCGGTATGAATGGCATCGCGCAAAGGCTGAACCATCATTAACATACCAGGGCCACCACCGTAAGGTCGGTCATCGACAGTGCGATGTTTGTCGTGAGTAAAATCTCTAGGATTCCAAGTCTCAATCGACAAAAGACCTTTTTTAACCGCTTGACCTGTTACTCCAAAATCAGTAACAGAACGGAACATTTCTGGAAAAAGGCTAATAACGCCAACCCACATGTTTATCTCGCTCTGTAATTTTGGAGATTAGAATCCAGGATCCCAGTCAACTTCGATCCGTTGAGCTTCGCGATCAACATTAATGATCACTTGCTCTTCAAGGAACGGGATTAATCGTTCCTTCTGCCCGAAAGCATCTTTAAGATTTGCTTTAACAACCAGAACATCGTTTGAGCCAGTTTCTAGCATGTCAGTAACGACACCTAGATCGTAACCTTTAGTGGTTACAACTTGCATCCCAAACAATTCGCGCCAGTAGAACTCATCTTCTGACAATTCAGGAAGTACCGCAGGGTCAATAGCAATTTCAAAGTTCGTCATTAGATGCGCGTCTTCACGAACATCCATGCCTTCCAGCTTAGCCACCATACCTTTGTTATGGCGCTTCCAGCTTTCTACTTTGTACTCAACCCACTTGCCCTTTTGGTTAATATACCAAGGGCTGTAATCGAAAATGCTTTCAGCATTGTCTGTGTAGGAAAAAACCTTAAGCCAACCTCGAATGCCGTAAGTAGCACCAAACTTGCCTACAACAATCTTTTCGTTGCTCATTGTTTCTTTACCTTTCATCGACATAAACTAGTTTCTACTTTTCAAGTAAAAAATTAAGCCGCTTTTTGAGCGTCTTTAACTAGCTTAGCAACGCGGTCAGATACAGACGCGCCTTGACCAACCCAGTGGTTAACGCGGTCTAGGTCTAGACGTAGACCTTCTTCTTGACCTTTAGCAGTTGGGTTGAAGAAACCAACTTTCTCGATGAAACGGCCAGTTGCAGCGTTGCGGCTGTCCGCTACTACGATTTGATAAAATGGACGCTTTTTAGCGCCGTGACGTGCCAAACGAATGGTTACCATGTCGTCCTCTTTGCTTTCTCAAAAATAAAATTAACCCCAAAAACCATTCAAGAAATTAAACAGTTTGGGGTCTCGTGCCAAAATAAAGCTCCGGAATTTTACTCTTCTCCCGGAGCAATGCAAGGAGTTTAGTTACTTTTTCACCAACATAAATTGAATTTAAAGTTTGTGACGTACCTAACACCCTGAATCTATACGCGATCGATTAATTAACGACCAAATGGGTTAAAGCCACCGCCTCCACCCATGCCGCCCATCATGCCTTGCATGTTGCGCATCATGCCTTTCATGCCACCTTTTTGCATCTTTTTCATCATCTTCTGCATTTGGGTGAACTGTTTTAGTAAGCGGTTTACGTCTTGAACCTGCACACCAGAACCAGCCGCAATACGCTTCTTGCGCGAGCCTTTGATAATCTCTGGGCGTTGACGTTCTTTCATTGTCATGGAGCTGATGATCGCTTCCATCTGTTTGAACATCTTGTCATCGACTTTGTCTTTCACATTGTCTGGTAGCTGAGACATGCCAGGAAGCTTATCCATCATGCCCATCATGCCGCCCATGTTTTGCATCTGGCCTAGCTGTTCACGGAAATCTTCAAGGTCGAAACCTTTCTTCTCTTTGAACTTCTTCGCCAGCTTTTCTGCTTTTTCTTGGTCAACGTTGCGTTGTAGGTCTTCAATTAAAGACAGAACGTCACCCATACCAAGAATACGTGAAGCAACACGATCTGGATGGAACGGTTCTAGCGCGTCAGTTTTTTCACCGACACCCAAGAATTTGATTGGTTTGCCCGTTACATGGCGTACTGACAGTGCCGCACCACCACGAGCATCACCATCAACTTTAGTTAGAACCACACCAGTAAGAGGTAGCGCATCGCCAAAGGCTTTTGCTGTATTTGCTGCATCTTGACCCGTCATAGCGTCAACAACAAATAGCGTTTCTACTGGGTTGATAGCTGCGTGAAGATCTTTGATCTCCCCCATCATCTCTTCATCAATCGCCAAGCGACCTGCGGTATCGACAATCAATACGTCGTAGAATTTTTTCTTCGCATGGTCAATCGCTGCATTGGCGATATCAATAGGCTTCTGATCTGGTGATGAAGGGAAGAAGTCAACACCGATGTCTGATGCCAGCGTTTCAAGCTGCTTGATTGCCGCAGGGCGGTAAACGTCGGCAGACACAACCAAGACTTTCTTCTTGTCACGTTCTTTTAAAAGCTTAGATAGCTTACCTACCGATGTGGTTTTACCCGCACCTTGTAGACCCGCCATAAGAAGCACAGCAGGTGGTTGAGCGGCAAGGTTTAGCGCCTCATTCGACTCACCCATTACGGCTTCAAGTTCTGTTTGAACGATCTTGATAAATTCCTGACCTGGAGTCAGAGATTTAGAAACTTCTACACCTACCGCTTTTTCTTTAACGCGGTTAACAAATTCACGAACAACCGGAAGCGCAACGTCAGCTTCAAGTAAGGCCATTCGTACTTCACGTAGGGTCTCTTTAATGTTGTCTTCGGTCAGACGACCTTTGCCACTGATATTTTTCAGCGTTTTGGATAATCGATCCGTTAAATTCTCAAACATCTTTGTCTCTTCGCTAAAATGGCGATTAATTAGTGTGAGTATACATTAGCCAAGGTCTGAGTCATACCCGTACCGCTGCTCTATTCTTGTCTCTATTTCTATATGGTGCGGTAACTTATTAATTTCAATATCTCATCTCTCACGATTGATGTCGGATATAACGTAGCCCCAAAGTGTAATGCAAGGTATAATTTCCTCATTGTGCACAATAATATTTAGGATTCATGGATAGCTTAATAGCCATCGCGGCCGCCATACTTTATGTTTTGGCGATTGCGACCATCATACCCGGACTCTCACAGCAGTCAGGAATCAAAGCAAAAACAGTGTTTGCTAGTGCTGCCTGTGCGCTTGTTTTTCATGCGTGGATTTTGAGTGATCTGATTTTTGATGGTTCAGGTCAAAACCTTAGTATTCTAAACGTAGCCTCTTTGATCAGTTTTATTATTTCTCTGGTCATGAGCCTTGCTATGTTGAAAAATCGGTTGTGGTTTTTATTGCCTGTCGTTTATAGCTTTGCTGCCATCAATTTATCTGCTGCCACATTTTTGCCAAGCACGTTTATCAAGCACCTAGAGAATGACCCTAAGCTACTCATTCATATTTCTTTTGCGCTGTTCTCATACGCAACTTTAACTATCGGTGCACTCTACGCACTTCAGCTGGCTTGGTTAGATCACAAACTGAAAACAAAAAAATCTTTGGCGATTAACCCAAACCTGCCGCCTTTATTAATGGTAGAGCGTCAGCTATTCAAAATTATTTTGATCGGTAATTTATTGTTAACTGGCACGCTCATTACTGGCTTTGTCTTTGTGCAGGATATGTTTGCTCAAGGTAAAGCGCATAAAGGCATTCTTTCTTTCATCGCTTGGATTGTGTACTCAATACTGCTTTGGGGTCATTATCAAAAAGGTTGGCGTGGTAGAAAAGTTACTTGGTTCGCTGTCGCAGGGGCAACGCTGTTAACTCTGGCGTATTTTGGCAGTCGCTTTGTGAAAGAAATCATCTTGAATTAAGGAGCTCTAGGGCTCCTATCCTTTATATTTTAGGCTAGATAAAATACAGTACGCCTTAACCCTTTGACTTAACGGACTTACTCAACCGTTATATAACCCAATACTTACAAGGAACAGCAACGTTTTGGACGACATCTCTACGGGTATCTTGTTTGCGCTACTCGCGTGTCTTATCGTCATATCAGGTTACTTTTCCGGCTCAGAAACAGGGATGATGTCTCTGAACCGTTATCGCTTAAAGCACTTAGCCAAAAATGGGCATAAAGGCGCTAAGCGAGTCGAAAGGCTATTAGACCGTCCAGATCGTTTGATTGGTCTTATTCTTATCGGCAACAACCTCGTTAATATTCTCGCGTCCGCCATCGCGACCATTATTGGTATGCGTTTGTATGGTGATTTAGGTGTCGCTATCGCAACCGGTGCACTGACTATGGTTGTATTGGTTTTTGCTGAAGTTACCCCAAAAACAATTGCAGCGCTGTACCCTGAACGCGTGTCTTACGCGAGCAGTATCCTACTGACCATATTGATGAAGTTACTATCGCCTTTGGTGATGCTCGTTAACTTTATTACGAATGGCTTTATTCGTTTACTTGGCGTAAAAGCGGATCACTCAGTAGAAGACCATCTTAGTTCCGATGAGCTGCGTACCGTAGTAAACGAAGCTGGCGGCTTGATCCCTCGCCGACACCAAGACATGTTGGTGTCTATTTTGGATCTTGAGCACGTCACTGTGAACGACATCATGGTGCCACGTAATGAGATTACCGGTATCGATATTAATGATGACTGGAAATCCATCGTTCGTCAGCTTACCCACTCACCACATGGACGCATTGTTTTTTATCGTGACCAAATTGATGAAGTGGTTGGCATGCTGCGCCTGCGTGAAGCTTACCGCCTGATGCTGGAAAAAAACGAGTTCAATAAAGAGACGCTATTACGTGCTGCGGATGAAGTCTATTACATCCCGGAAGGTACGCCACTGAACGTGCAAATGTTAAAGTTCCAACGCAACAAACAGCGTATTGGTCTGATTGTTGATGAGTATGGCGACATTATTGGCTTGGTGACATTGGAAGATATTCTGGAAGAGATCATTGGCGAATTCACGACCTCGATTTCTCCAAGCCTTTCTGATGAAATCAGTCCTCAAGGTGACGGAAGCTTCCTCATTGAAGGCAGCACCAATATCCGAGATATCAATAAAGGCCTGAAATGGGATTTACCAACGGATGGCCCAAGAACGTTAAACGGTCTTATTTTAGAGCACCTGGAAGATATTCCAGAGAGCCATTTAAGCGTGAGAGTGGCGGGTCATCCAATGGAGCTTGTTGAGATTGAAGAAAACCGCATCAAGCTCGTTCGTGTTTATCCTAAAAAGAAAAAATAGCCCCTATCTACAACTCACGATAAGAAATAAAAAGAAAAGAGCCTGATCATGTCAGGCTCTTTTTAGTTCTGGATAAATATGCTTCTTGATAAGTTTTTAGCAACTAGTCGATGCGCAGCTCTTTTAGCATCGATTCAGGCAAAGCAAGTTCATCATTTTTGTTCACCGATACACCAGCATCCAAAATGCTCTTCGCGATTTGTTGTGCTTCTTCTAAAGAGTGCATCGCTGCCGTACCACATTGGTATTCGTTGAGTTCAGGGATCTTGTTCTGGCTTTCTACCTTTAGTACGTCTTCCATGGCCGCAATCCAAGCATCCGCTACTTGCTGCTCTGATGGAGTGCCAATCAGGCTCATGTAAAAGCCCGTGCGGCAACCCATAGGCGAAATATCGATGATCTCAACAGAATCGCTGTTTAGATGATTGCGCATAAAGCCTGCATAAAGGTGCTCTAGTGTATGAATACCTTTTTCAGAAAGGATGTCTTTGTTTGGCGCGGTAAAGCGTAAATCGAAGACAGTAATCGTGTCCCCTTTTGGGGTCTGCATGGTCTTCGCCACTCGCACTGCCGGTGCATTCATGCGAGTGTGGTCCACGGTAAAACTATCGAGTAAAGGCATTACATCTCTCCTGATTGTAACTCCAATACCTCTCGGTACTGGATAAATGTCATTCATCCCTACAGCACATAAACAGGCTGTAGGTTAAAAGAACCAGCTGCTGTTGTCTTCCAATTCCTGACGACATTGCTTCAGCTGCCAGCCATAAGTTTTTGCAGTTTGTTCAACACGTCGAGCGACTTTGAGCAAGCTGGGCTTTCGCTTATAAGTACCTCGCTTGTACCCACCTCGACCTTCATGATAAGCCAGATATTGACTGTATGGGTCCCATAACGAAATCCCTAGTTGGCGCCTCGTTTCGTGAGTATACCAACCGACAAACATCATTGAATCATCAAAGTTGGTACGAGAACCGCCCTGACCCGTCGCATCTTGGAAATCTTCCCAAGCAGGATCTTGAGCTTGAGCGTAACCATACGCACTGCTGACTCGTCCCCAAGGGATAAATCCCAATAAATAGTCTTTGGGTGGTTTCGCATCGTGCCGAAAGCTGCTTTCTTGTTTAATGATAGCCATAGCGACATGAATGGGGGTTCCCCACTTTTCTTCCATATCTTTGGCATCATCATACCAGCCGGATTTCTCTCGAAATATCTCACATAAATTATTCTGCTGCTTTGGCGGTGCCGTGGCACAACCTGCAAGTAACATGCTTCCGAGTACCGATACTACTAACGGTTTAATGTTCAATCCCACCCAACCTTTACCTATTCACTACTGCTTCAGATAAGCAAAGTAATCTTCCAAAAAATCATCAAAAGATAGCGTGTCACTTTGTTCCGCTTGCTTTTGCTTTTCTACTGACGACGCCACTTCCGTTTCCATCGTATCTTGCGAGTAGTACTGATAACCGTGAGCTAGATTTTCCTCGCGGTACTTCATGCCAAGCGCACAGCCGACTTTACCTAACCCACCAAGCTCTTTCGTCAGCTCTAATAGTTGACCTGAAATCGTTAGTTCTGGGTTATCAACCCATGTCTCGAGTTTATTACACACATCTTGGTATGCACTGCCACCAGCAGCCATATCCATTTGCTGTGCTATCTGACGCAGCTCGACAAAAACTCGATGCGCCCAATCTTGCAGAGATAGACGTTCACCTTGGCAACCAATTTGCAGCATTAGCCCTTTTTCACGACCAGAAACAATGACTTTGTTCCAGTTGTCGCGCCAACACTCTAATTCACAGTTGTCCATTGGATCCGAGTCTGACAAGGCCGCCCAAGTCAGGAAGAGATCAAGGAATCGTACTTGCTCTTCATCCAACCCCACTGCGCTGAATGGGTTAACGTCTAGAGAGCGAACTTCAATGTACTCAACCCCACCGCGTCGTAACGCATCTGAAGGTTTCTCACCACTTTTCGACACGCGTTTCGGGCGAATTGGAGCGTATAGCTCGTTCTCAATTTGTAAAATATTGGAATTAAGCTGGCGGTATTCACCGTCCACTTTGACGCCTATTTTCGCAAACTCTTCTGATGGGTGACGAATCGCATCGCTCAAACCATCCAGATACTGATCAATGCTGTTAAAGCCAATTTTCAGTACACTTTGCGCACTATTGGTGTAGCCCAGATCGCTCAAACGCAAAGACGTCGATTTCGGCAAATACAAAGTGCCGCCAATTTTCTCGAATGGCAGATCGGTTTCACGACCTTGAATAAAAGAGCCGCATAACGCTGGCGATGCACCGAAGAAATACGGAATCATCCAACCAAAACGGTAGTAGTTACGGATCAGCGCAAAGTAGGCATCAGACTTAGCATCTTGGCGGGCTTGTTCATCTTGCTCGCCGTATAGCGCATCCCAAAATGTCTCAGGGAACGAGAAGTTAAAATGCACACCTGAAATGATTTGCATCAGGCTGCCATAGCGGCGTTTTAGACCTTCTCGGTACAGGGTTTTCATTTTTGCTGCATTCGAAGAGCCGTACTGAGCAAGCTGAATATCCTCTTCCGAGCCAACATAACATGGCATAGAAAGAGGCCACATCTTTTCTTCACCCATTTTTGTCTGCGTGAAGTGATGGATATCTTTCAGTTGTGCCATCAGTTCTGGAATTTCATGTGACACAGGAGTAATGAACTCTAACAATGATTCAGAAAAATCAGTCGTGATCCATTGGTTTGTGAACGCTGAGCCTAACCCCTCTGGATGAGGTGTTGTTGCTAGATGTCCATCCTGACGATAGCGCAAAGTTTCTCGCTCAACACCGCGTCCAAACTGCTTAAATACTTCGGGGTTTGATGCAACTTTTTTTAGTCGCGCAGCAAAATCAGTCAAAATGAGGTTCGCTTATATTGGGAGCAGGACACTTGTCACAAAGGACAAGCGTAAGCTAAGTTATTGATATTTAATGCATCTAGATAAATAACCCACGAAAAGTCGCTTATCTAGATGAATAGCGGAGAAACGTTTCTCCGCTATTAAATGTGTACTCTATCGAATGATTTCAAGCTCTTCTACGTCTTTCCCCAACTTTTCTAATTGAGGACGCAGTGATTTAGCATCACCAACGACGATAATTTGATAGTCATTTGGATCAAACCACTTTTGAGCCAGTGCATTCAAAGTCTGCTTATCAACTTTTTCTACGATAGCGTTTCTTTGCTGCAAGTAATCTTGATCGAGGTTGTACTTAAGAATATCACTAATGAGTTCCGCTTTTTGTGTTGGCGTTTCATATTTCAGTGCATCTTTTTGACCGACCGCTTGACGCATAAATTTCATCTCTTCATCAGTAATTCCTGACTGCGAGTATTCATTTAGCTCATTTTCCATCTCAATGATAGAAGCAACCGTTGCATCCGCTCGTACTTGCGCGGTGAAAACAACCGAGCCAGTTTCTGGATTTCCAGAGAAGTAACCGTAAGCGCCGTATGTGTAACCCTTGTCTTCACGTAGGTTTTGGTTAATGCGGCTATTGAAGTTCCCTGCTAAGTTGAAGTTTGCCAGTTGGCTTAGGTAAAAATCGCCCGTTGCATCGTAAGGCATACCCTGACGAACCATCATGACCACACTTTGCGGGGCTCCTGGTTTATCAACAAGATGGATCTTTTGCTCACCTAATGCAGCGATGCTTTGCGGCGCATACAATGGCGCAGCTTCATCCTGCCAGTTTTTCCAGAACGTCAGCTGCTGTTCAATTTCCTGTTGTTCAATGTCACCAACAACGACGATTTGCGCACTTTGTGGCGTGTAATGCTTCGAGTAGAATTCACGGACATCATCCAACGTTAGTGCACTTACCCCTGCTTGCGTGCCGTCTTTTGGTCGAGCAAAAACAGAGTCTCCATAGAGCACTTGGCGACTCGCTTGTGATGCCATCCAGCTTGGATTTTGGTGCTCATACACAAGACCTTCTAGCGCTTGCATCTTCACACGCTCAAAGTCTGCTTGCTTGAATGCAGGAGACAGCAACATCTCTTCGACAATTTTCAACGTCGGCTCTAAGTTCTTTTCTAAAGCAGAAACGCTGATGTTTGTTGTGTAGCCTGTTGCATTCACGGAGATGGCACTACCTAGTTTATCGAGCTCAGCTTGAATCTCTTCGACACTACGTTTCGTTGTGCCTTCTTGCAACATCGCGGCGGTCAATTGGGCAAGACCTTCTTTGCCCTTTTCAACAAAACGTGTTCCCGCAGGTAAACTAAACTGCATCATGACCGTTGGTGTTTCATCGCTAACCGCGCCAAGCAACTCCGAGCCATTATTAAAATGAAGCTCGTACAACTCAGGCATCGTCGCTTTCACTGGCTCCCCTACAGGCGGTTGCACAGAGCGATCGAAGTTATCGGTCGCACGACGATACGCCAATTGATCATCAGTGATCTTCTCGTATTCTGGTAGCGTACGTTTTGGCGTCACAAAGGTCGCTGGTTTTACGACAAGGTCAGTTTTTCCTTTTGGTACCACGCTTAGGGTCACTTTATTCTTACCTTGGATAAAATCCGTATACGCTTTTTCTACCGATGCAGGTGTCACTGCGCGGATCTGCTCAAGCTGTTGCTCAAGACGATCAGGATCGCCGAAAAATGTCTCGTTGGAAGCCAACTGCGTTACTTTGCCTTTAACGCTTTCTAATGCAAAGATAGCATCCGCTTCCGCCTTACCCTTCAATTGTTCAAGGCGATCTTCTGTCACGCCTTTTTCAGCAAACTGATTGAGTGACTGTAAAAGCTCGTCGTACAGTTTTGATAGGTCGCCTTTGTCCCCAGAGTCACCCATTGCATAAACGTAAAAGTTACACGCCAGTTCTGCACAGTCATGGAATGAGCCCGCATCGACGGCTTTTTGAGTCTTGACTAAGTCTTGGTAGAGCACGCTGTTTGTACCGCCACCTAGCACTTCAGATAGCGTGTCGAGAGACGCTTGGCTTTCTTCGCCGTTGTAGGTTGTTGGCCACGCGATCATCACCATAGGTTGTTGAATACGATCCTCTAGCGTGATGTATTTGTCTTCTTGCAGTTTGGCAGGTTGTTTCGGCGCATTTTCAACCTCTGGCCCACGAGGAATCGAACCGAAGTACTTATTTACCCACTCAAGAGTTTGTTCAACGTCTAAGTCACCACCGATCGTGATAGTCGCATTGTTTGGGCCATACCAACGTAAGAAAAACGCTTTGAGATCGTTCACATCAACACGGTCAAGATCTTCAACATAACCAATGGTTTGCCACGAATACGGATGACCTTCAGGATATAGCGCTTCAGACATGCGCTCCCAAATTAAGCCATAAGGACGATTATCGTAACGCTGAGCTCGCTCATTTTTTACAGTAGAACGCTGAATTTCAAATTTGCGTTGAGAAACCGCATCCAACAGAAAGCCCATACGGTCAGACTCTAACCACAACATTTTCTCTAGCTGGTTAGCCGGGACAGTTTCAAAATAGTTAGTGCGATCGCGGTTTGTCGTACCATTTAACGTACCTCCAGCCTCTGTGATGATTCTGAAGTGCTCTTGGTCACCAACGTTCTCTGAACCTTGGAACATCATGTGCTCAAAGAAATGCGCAAAACCAGACTTACCCACTTCTTCACGAGCCGAACCAACATGGTAAGTCACATCCACATGGACCAATGGGTCGGAATCTTCAGGAGCTAAGATCACCGTTAAGCCATTATCAAGTTTATACTTTTGGTATGGAATCTTAACTTTGCCTTCTTCCGCTTTCGATGACTCGACGAAAGTTACCCCCTCCGGCAGTGATGAAACTGGCGTATTTGATACACAGCCCGTGATCACTAACAGTGAGCACGCGCCAACCCAAAACATCTTCATGTACTTTCCTTAAAATAATCCGAGATAGATGGCCGCAAGTAAGCTATACCTAGCAGCCTTTCCTAAAAATATTAAAATCACGCAAGGCAGAAACTTCATTCTCAGCCACCCTGCGGCTAAACACAGCGGGTCTCCAATCACAGGTAACCAGCTAAAAAACAATCCCCAATAGCCATACTTTGACAGCCACTTTAATGCGGTATGACCGTGCTTTTCTTCTTGCGCTTTGTTGGGAATCCACAAGCCAAGCCAATAATTTGTTAAGCCACCAAGCGTATTGCCGATAGTGGCGACCATAATAATTGACGAAACGGAATATTGATTTAATGAGAGAGTGGCAACTAAGCCCGCCTCAGAACCACCAGGTAACAAAGTGGCACTGAGAAAACCGGTCATGAAAAGCACCCATAATGCTGAATCTGAAAACCAAAGCGCTAAACTTTCAAAGCTCGTATTAAATGCTTCTAGCATGTCATATCAAGCAACACCTTGCCTCTGGTTCTTCCTGATTCAACTTGCTGGTGAGCAGCAATCACATCACTCATCGGATAAACCTGTTGAATTTCAGTCTTCAGTAAACCAACGCCAACCATGTACAACAAGGTATCTAATTGCGCTGGATCTGGCTCAACCAACATGCCGTTAGCCTCAAAGCC
Source organism: Vibrio antiquarius (assembly GCF_000024825.1). Lineage (NCBI taxonomy): Bacteria > Pseudomonadati > Pseudomonadota > Gammaproteobacteria > Vibrionales > Vibrionaceae > Vibrio > Vibrio antiquarius. The sequence continues at coordinate 1,014,923 of NC_013456.1, read as the reverse complement.
TAGGAGTTTGGCTTTTTCACAAATCAGCTCAGCCGTGATGGTTGGAACGGTTATGACTCTCGCACCGTCTTTCAGGCATTTAAGCGCATCTAACGCGGCATCTCCACCTACTAAATCAATCAAAACATCAACGTCTTCAACACGTTCTGACACTGGTGCAAATTGATAGTTCACTGCGTGAGCGCCAAGGGTAGCCAGGTAGTCTAAATTTCGTTCACTGCAGGTTGTAAAGACTTCCGCTTTAGTCGCGACCGCGATTTGTACCGCTAGGTGTCCAACGCCACCGGCTCCAGCGAGGATAAGTACGCGATCGTTTTCTGTCACATTGGCTTTGCTGAGTGCTTGTGCCGCAGTTTGGCCAGCCAACGGTAATGCTGCTGCAGCCTCCAAAGTAACTGAACTGGGAACATGACTTAACTCAGCTTCTGGAACACATATGTACTGACTGTACCCACCGCCTCGGACTGGGAAACCGATAAATCCAGCCACCTCATCACCATCATTAAAACGCGACGCCCCGTCTCCACAGGACACGACTTTTCCTGAGATGTCGTAACCTGGTACCCAAGGTAAATTATCCTTGTTCTGCGCAGCTGCCCAACCGAGTCCGGCTCGAGTTTTAACATCAATAGGATTTACGCCTGAAAAAGCGACTTTTACTAAGACTTCACCAGGCTGTGGTGATGGTGTAGAAGCATGTTGAATCGCGAGTACGTTGGCATCACCAAATTCAGTGATAACGATCTGTTTGTGTTCCATAAACCATTCCCTGCAAGAAAACAAAAAGGGATGCGAAAGCATCCCTTTGACTATAAACCATTTTGTTAACCGAAGTTAATCGTGATTTTGTAAATTGGTTGATCATTCCATTTTCGGTAATGACTAGCCGACAAGTGCTAGCAAGATACCAGCGGCAACCGCTGATCCCAATACACCTGCAACGTTTGGTCCCATCGCATGCATCAACAAGAAGTTTTGCGGGTTAGCTTGTAAGCCGACTTTGTTCACCACACGCGCGGCCATTGGTACCGCAGAAACGCCAGCCGCACCGATAAGTGGGTTGATGTCTTCTTTCGAAAACTTGTTAAGCAACTTAGCCATTAGCACACCAGCACCCGTACCAATACTAAACGCAACCGCACCAAGACCTAGAATGCCTAATGTTTCTAAGTTCAGGAATTGATCCGCTTGCAGCTTCGAGCCAACCCCTAAGCCCAAGAAGATCGTCACGATGTTGATCAGCTCATTTTGTGCGGTTTTCGATAGACGATCGACCACACCCGCTTCACGCATTAAGTTACCAAGACAGAACATACCGACAAGAGGCGTTGCTGAAGGTAGGAAAAGAATCGTCATGAGTAATACTGCCATCGGGAACAATACCTTTTCCCATTTACCCACGTGACGCAGTTGCGCCATTTGAATCTCACGTTCTTCCTTAGTGGTTAGCGCCTTCATGATTGGCGGCTGAATGATTGGCACTAAAGCCATGTAGCTATACGCGGCTACAGCAATCGCACCAAGCAAATCTGGTGATAACTTACTTGCTAAGAAAATCGCCGTTGGGCCATCCGCACCACCGATGATAGCGATAGACGATGCATCCGCCATGGAGAACTCCATGCCAGGTACATAGTTGAGCAAAATAGCGCCAAACAGCGTCGCAAAAATACCAAACTGAGCTGCCGCACCTAGCCACAACGTTTTTGGGTTTGCGATCAAAGCACCAAAGTCGGTCATCGCCCCCACACCCATGAAGATCAACAACGGGAACACACCCGATTCAATCCCAATGTAGTAAACGTAGTAGAGCAAGCCGCCAGGCTCAGTAAAGCCAGCATTTGGAATATTCGCCAAGATAGCACCAAAACCAATCGGCAATAACAGTAAAGGTTCAAAGCCTTTTTTGATTGCCAAAAACAGCAAGGTACAACCAACCAGCATCATACAGATTTGGCCGAACTCGAAGTTAGCGATCCCAGTTTCTGCCCAAAGGGTTAACAATCCGTCCATGATACTCCCTTACGCCAGGCTCAGCAGAGGCGCACCTACTGTGACAGCATCGCCTTCTTTAACGTTCAACTCTTGGACAACACCACCACGCGCCGCACGCACTTCTGTTTCCATCTTCATTGCTTCAAGGATGAGTAGTACATCGCCTTCAGCCACTTCAGCACCAGGCTGAACATTCACTTTAAAGATGTTACCGGCAAGAGGAGCAGGCACCGCTTCAGCAGAAGCGCTAGAAGGAGCGCTAGGTGCCGTCGATTTTGCAGGCGCCGCAGAAGGAGCGACAGAGGTTAGCTCGCCTTGAGGACCAACTTCCACCTCATACACCTGTCCGTCAACACGTACGCTATAAGTTTCTACGCCGCCAGTTGCTGGTTGCGCCGCAGGTACGGCAGGCTTCGCGGCTTCTAGCGTTGGTGCAGGTTCAAATGCTTCTGGGTTTTCACGATTCTTAAGGAACTTGAGACCAACTTGAGGGAAAAGCGCATAAGTAAGTACATCATCAACACGCTCACTTGCTAGCTTAATACCTTCTGATTTCGCTTTCTCCATCAGATCAACAGTAAGCGTCTCCATTTCAGGCTCAAGCAAATCGGCAGGACGACAAGTAATAGGCTCTTTGCCATCAAGTACTTTAGCTTGCAGCTCTGTATTTAACTCGGCTGGCGCTTGACCGTATTCGCCTTTCAATAGACCAGCGGTTTCCTTAGTGATGCTCTTATAGCGTTCGCCAGTAAGCACGTTAATCACCGCTTGCGTTCCGACGATCTGCGAAGTTGGAGTCACCAATGGAATGAAACCAAGATCTTCGCGTACACGAGGGATCTCTTCTAAGACTTCATCAATGCGATCCGCCGCGCCCTGTTCTTTCAGCTGGCCTTCCATGTTGGTCAGCATGCCGCCAGGCACTTGAGCAATCAGGATGCGAGAGTCTACACCTTTCAACTGACCTTCCCACTTCGCGTACTTCTTACGTACTTCACGGAAATACGCGGCGATAGGTTCTAGTTGCTTGAGCTTCAAATTCGTATCTCGCTCGGTTCCTTCTAGCATCGCGACTACCGTTTCCGTCGGCGTGTGGCCATAGGTACAACTCATTGAAGAAATCGCTGTATCGAGAATATCAATACCAGCTTCAACTGCTTTTACCGCTGTCGCAGTAGACAAGCCTGTCGTCGCGTGACAATGAAGTGCTAATGGCACATCACAAGACGCTTTGATACGCGTGATAAGCTCTTCCGCTTCATAAGGCTTGAGTAAGCCAGACATATCTTTAATACACAGTGAATGACAACCTAAATCCTCTAGGCGTTTTGCCAAGTCAACCCAAGTGTCTGCGTTATGCACAGGGCTTGTTGTGTAAGACAGCGTACCTTGAGCATGTGCGCCAACATCGACCGTTGCTTTAACAGCCTTCTGGAAGTTTCGCACGTCATTCATTGCATCAAAGATACGGAATACGTCCATACCGTTAGCATGTGCGCGTTCAACGAACTTCTCTACTACGTCGTCGGCATAATGGCGGTATCCTAAAAGGTTTTGACCACGCAGTAGCATTTGCATTGGCGTATTAGGCATCGCTTTTTTCAGCTCACGTAAACGCTCCCAAGGGTCTTCCCCTAAGAATCGAATACAAGAATCAAACGTTGCGCCACCCCAAGTCTCTAGAGACCAGTAACCAACCTTATCCAACTCAGCTGCGATAGGCAGCATATCCTCAATACGCATACGCGTGGCAAATAGTGATTGATGGGCATCACGAAGGACCACATCTGTAATAGCTAGTGGTTTAGACATGCTCTTAAACTCCTTTTTAATCCTGGTTCGGCTACTTCGCGAATGAGGCGCGATGTTTATGAATCGCAGCCGAGATCGCCGCCACTACTTGTGGACTAACAGCTGAAGAGGTTGATTGAATATTAGTATTTGTTTTTGGTGCTGCGATCGGCTCTGGTACTTCTTCTGGTACCAATTTCGACATTAGCCGAACGAGATAAACAAGAATAGTGAGGAAAATAAATACGACCGCCATCCCCGTTAGCATCAGGGTGGCCGCATCTACTAGCAGGCTTCCTATATTAGTCATGTTGCTTCCTTTCTTTGTCATCCTGACAACGTGCAGGACTTTAATAGCGTCAAATCCCGACCAATGGATTATCTCGATTGGTTAAATTTTGTCAATTTTGTTTAAGGAAGGTTTGTAATAATCCTGATAAATGATTATTTATTCACTACCCAGATCACAGTTCATGACAAAATAATTACTGCGAATCTGCTATCTCCTTACGAACAGAGTAAAGGAGGACATAAATAAAAACTGCGATTTGGATTTCAAAACCAAATCGAGATTTACACATAAAAGCTAATAAAAACAAAAGGATGCCATTTAATAACAATTAATAAACAAATAAAAAACAAAGAAGTTACATTTAAACAATTGAAGTTAAAGAAACGGAAATCAATATACAGGAGAGATAGTAAGGATGGATTCACAAACTACAGCAGAAACTTTATTCCAAATTGCTTAGATAAGCACATATTCGCTTTTGGAAAAGAAGGACCTCGCCTCTAACAACTCTAGGCTATAGTTCCTGATGTCCAGATACAAAAAAAGCCTCGCAATTGCGAGGCTTTTTTGTAAGTGGCGCGTCCTGGAGGATTCGAACCTCCGACCGCCTGGTTCGTAGCCAGGTACTCTATCCAGCTGAGCTAAGGACGCGCAGTTTTCGATATCAACTTTCATCAATATCAGGGCAATACCCTTTAATAAGTGGCGCGTCCTGGAGGATTCGAACCTCCGACCGCCTGGTTCGTAGCCAGGTACTCTATCCAGCTGAGCTAAGGACGCGCAGTTTTCGATATCAACTTTCGTCAACATCAGGGCATTACCCTTTAATAAGTGGCGCGTCCTGGAGGATTCGAACCTCCGACCGCCTGGTTCGTAGCCAGGTACTCTATCCAGCTGAGCTAAGGACGCGCAGTTTTCGATATCGACTTTCGTCAATATCAGGGCAATACCCTTTAATAAGTGGCGCGTCCTGGAGGATTCGAACCTCCGACCGCCTGGTTCGTAGCCAGGTACTCTATCCAGCTGAGCTAAGGACGCGCAAGTTTTCGATATCGACTTTCATCAATATCAGGGCATTACCCTTCAATAAGTGGCGCGTCCTGGAGGATTCGAACCTCCGACCGCCTGGTTCGTAGCCAGGTACTCTATCCAGCTGAGCTAAGGACGCGCAATTTTCGATATCAACTTTCGTCAACATCAGGGCAATACCCTTTAATAAGTGGCGCGTCCTGGAGGATTCGAACCTCCGACCGCCTGGTTCGTAGCCAGGTACTCTATCCAGCTGAGCTAAGGACGCGCAATAATCTTATTTTACTTTGTATAACCCGTTTATCAAACGAATTATTAAATAGTGGCGCGTCCTGGAGGATTCGAACCTCCGACCGCCTGGTTCGTAGCCAGGTACTCTATCCAGCTGAGCTAAGGACGCGCAGATCTTCTTGCTAGGAAGTTGTGAAGCAAATCACATTCATTTCTTACGAAACAAAAAAAAGGCCATCGGGCCAGTCAATGAATGGCGGTGAAGGAGGGATTCGAACCCTCGATACGGGATAAACCGTATACTCCCTTAGCAGGGGAGCGCCTTCAGCCTCTCGGCCACCTCACCGTTTTCATTGTTATATCTCAGAAGAGATATGGCGCGTCCTGGAGGATTCGAACCTCCGACCGCCTGGTTCGTAGCCAGGTACTCTATCCAGCTGAGCTAAGGACGCACTTTCTTGTTGATGTCTCAACGTTGCAAGAATGGCGGTGAGGGAGGGATTCGAACCCTCGATACGGGATAAACCGTATACTCCCTTAGCAGGGGAGCGCCTTCAGCCTCTCGGCCACCTCACCGTCTTGCGGAGGCACATATTACGTTTTACCGAAAATATGTCAAACACTTTCTTTGAAAAAATCCACGAAACTGACTTAACCGTTGCTGATTTAATCAAAGTGACTATTAAACGAACTTTACCACTCTATTATGATGAAAAAAAGAGAGTCTTCTCTGAAAAAAAGACATTTATTTTCAAACGACTTCCTGGTGTTCGATTCAACAATATTGACGGATTCACGGCCACACTCAACACAATGGTTTCCGCAAATCTTCAAAAACATTAAAGACTAAAAAGGCCAACCCTTCGGTTAGCCTTTTTCATTCAAACTAAGCTCTGTAAACAGGAGCGACTTAGTAGTTACCTGAAGCAACGTTGCCATTGCCTTTTTCAGCTTGAATGCGCATGTAGATTTCTTCACGGTGAACTGAAACCTCTTTCGGAGCGTTAACGCCGATACGTACTTGGTTACCTTTCACACCTAGTACAGTTACAGTCACTTCATCACCAATCATCAGTGTTTCGCCTACGCGGCGAGTCAAAATTAGCATTCTTTGCTCCTTGAGTAATCTCTAAATTTTCTTGCTACAAAGCTATTATCCAACAAAAGTTATATTTTCGTAAACTACCTTGTTAGCGAAAATCAGCCTAAAAAGGCATGTTTTTGTTGAATGTTTAATGCTTCACTAGACGTAATGTAAGCATCATGCAGAATGTTTGCTGCTGTATCCACACATTCGGGTGCTAAAACTAGCATCATAGTGAGTGCATTCGTTGCGCTGAAATTGATCTCAATATCTCGCTTTGCCAACAAATCGCATGCGTGCTCTACCATTCCATTGGCCTCAAGCCCCACTGCGGTCAACAGGCTTACTACTTCACTATTACGGATTTTGTCGCTGAACACCAGATCGAACTTGGCACATGCATCTTGTTTTATCATGATACCTGCCCGTTCTGCTTCCTCGATCACATTCCAAATGTCTATACCCAGCATCTGACATTGTTTTGTAGCACTAGATAAATGTTCTTTATCGACTTCGATAATGGCAAGGTCACGTTGAATGGCTATACCAGAGACGGCTTGATTGCCTGACTCCCCCTTTACCAAACTGCCTTCATTAACATCAAATGTCGAAAGCACGCGTAGTGGCACATTATTCTTCCATGCAAATTGCACTGAAGGTAAATGTAATACTTTTGCGCCTCGGCTTGCCATCGCTTCCATTGAAGGAAAATCGATAACCGCCAATTTGCGCGCATTTTTCACTACACGTGGGTCACAAGTATAAATACCATCAACGTCGGTAAAGATTTGACACTCGTTAGCGCGCAATGCGCCCGCCAGTGCCACAGCGCTCGTATCTGAGCCACCTCGACCTAATGTGGTGATATCCCCGTTCTCATTCACACCTTGAAATCCCGCAACAATCACGATTTGGTCTTGCTCAAGCAATCCCATAATTGTCGTGGTATCAATGTGTTTAATCGTTGCGTCATTGTGTTGATTATCCGTCACAATATTCGCCTGTGCTCCGGTAAGCGAGCGCGCAGCATGACCCATTTTATTCAAAGTCATGGCTAACAGTGCCATTGACACTTGCTCACCAGCAGAGAGCAAAACATCAAGTTCTCGAGCTGTAGGTACGCTATCTATCTGTTTAGCGAGATCCATCAGTCTGTTTGTTTCGCCTGACATTGCAGACACGACAACAACAACTTGATTGCCATCATTTTTCGCCTTAATGATGTGTTCAGCGACTTGGTGGATTCTTTCAATTGAACCCACAGAGGTTCCGCCAAACTTTTGCACGATAAGGGGCTTTTTCACCAGTCTTCACCTTCCCAAGACCGAAGTCTCTTTAGAACTGCTTACATCTTAAATATTTCCTTTGAGAAAAATTATATAAGCAGTAGTTACAACAAAAACCAAGCAGCTTAAATGACTCGGTTAACTTTTGGTCAATTAAACCACTTGGTTGCTAAAAAAAATTACGCTCAATCAAAGAAACTTGATTGAGCGTAATTTTATTAGTTAAGAGCTTATAAACGCTCTTCTAGCCAAGGCTGAACTGTTTTGATTGCCTCTGGTAGTGCTGAAACATCAGTACCACCGGCTTGAGCCATGTCTGGACGACCACCGCCCTTACCACCGACTTGCTCTGCAACCATTTTAACCAGATCACCTGCTTTTACTTTACCAGTGAGATCTTTAGTCACACCAGCAATCAAGCCAACCTTGTCACCCGTTACGTTTGCAAGCAGTACAACACCAGAACCCATTTGATTCTTGATGTCATCAACCATGGTACGTAGGTTCTTGCTATCAGCACCTTCAAGGGCCGCAACTAGAACTTTTGTGCCATTTACTTCAACCGCTTTGCCCATGATGTTAGCGCTTTCTGCGGCTGCCATCTTATCTTTTAGCTTCTGCACTTCTTTTTCTAGTGCTTTTGCTTTCTGTGCAGACTCTGCCAGTTTCTCTTCGTACTTCGCATTTTGAGCTTCAATAGCGTCTAATGCCGCCTCGCCTGTTACCGCTTCAATACGACGAATACCAGCTGCAATACCGCTTTCTGATGTGATTTTGAATAGACCAATATCACCCGTGCTTGATGCGTGAATACCACCACAAAGCTCAGTAGAGAAGTCACCCATAGACAACACGCGAACTTCGTCATCGTACTTCTCACCAAACAATGCCATTGCGCCTTTCTTCTTAGCAGACTCAATATCCATCACATTGGTTTCAATCGTGTGGTTACGACGAATTTGTGCGTTTACTAGACGCTCAACTTCTTTCAGTTCTGCTGCAGTTACTGCCTCTAGGTGTGAGAAGTCGAAACGTAGGCTGTCAGCTTTCACTAGTGAGCCTTTCTGCGTTACGTGCTCACCAAGAACTTGGCGTAGTGCTGCGTGTAGCAAGTGCGTCGCTGAGTGGTTAAGAGAGATAGCTGCGCGACGCTCTGCGTCAACGATAGTTGCCACTTCGTCACCTTTCGCTAGCACGCCTTCTGCCATTACACCGTGGTGTGCGATTGCGTTGCCGAGTTTTTGAGTGTCTTCAACGCGGAATACACCAGACTCAGTACGGATTTCACCCGCGTCACCACACTGACCGCCTGACTCTGCGTAGAATGGCGTTTCACCAAGCACGATGATGGCTTTATCGCCTGCAGATAGTGAATCTACTTCGTTGCCTTCAACAAACATCGCAGCGACTGAACTAGAACCTTTAGTACCTGTGTAACCACAGAATTCTGTTTGCGTATCAACTTTGATTGCTGCGTTATAATCTGTACCGAATTGACCAGCTTCACGCGCACGTTGACGCTGCTCTTCCATCGCTTTTTCGAAACCCTCTTCGTCGATCGCGAACTCACGCTCACGTGCAACGTCGTTAGTGAGGTCTGCTGGGAAGCCGTAAGTATCGTAAAGCTTGAATACCGTTTCGCCGTCTAGCACTTTGCCATCTAGGTTATCTAATGCTTCGTTAAGAATTACCATACCGCGCTCAAGTGTACGACCGAAGTTTTCTTCTTCGATACGCAGCACTTTTTCAACCACTGCTTGTTGACGCTTCAGCTCTTCGCCTGCTGTACCCATTACTTCTGCTAATACGCCAACAAGCTTATAGAAGAATGCACCTTGTGCACCTAGCTTGTTACCATGACGTACGGCACGACGAATGATACGACGTAGTACGTAACCACGACCTTCGTTTGAAGGCATCACACCATCAACAATCAAGAATGAACATGAACGGATGTGGTCAGCAATAACGCGTAGCGATTGGTTCGATAGATCTTCATAACCAATGACTTCAGCTGCTGCTTTGATAAGAGTTTGGAATACATCGATTTCGTAGTTTGAGTGAACCCCTTGCATGATTGCAGAGATACGCTCGATACCCATACCAGTATCTACCGATGGTTTTGGTAGCGGTTCCATAGTGCCGTCTGCGTGACGGTTGAACTGCATGAATACGTTGTTCCAGATCTCGATGAAACGGTCACCATCTTCTTCAGGCGTGCCAGGACGACCACCCCAGATATGTTCACCGTGATCGTAGAAGATTTCAGTACATGGACCACAAGGACCAGTGTCGCCCATTTGCCAGAAGTTATCAGACTCGTAAGGCTTGCCACCTTCTTTGTCACCAATGCGCACGATACGATCAGCAGGCACGCCAACTTTTTTGTTCCAGATGTCGAATGCTTCGTCATCGGTTTCGTAAACGGTTACCAATAGACGATCCGCAGGCAGTTTAAGAACTTCGGTTAGGAATTCCCAAGCAAATGAAATCGCATCTTCTTTGAAGTAGTCGCCAAAGCTGAAGTTGCCTAGCATTTCAAAGAATGTGTGGTGACGAGCGGTAAAGCCAACATTTTCCAGGTCGTTGTGTTTACCACCAGCACGTACACAACGTTGAGCCGTAGTCGCTCGAGTATAGGCTCGTTTTTCTAAGCCTAAGAAACAATCTTTAAATTGGTTCATACCTGCGTTTGTGAACAGCAGGGTTGGGTCGTTATGTGGAACTAACGATGAACTTTCTACGATTTGGTGTCCTTTGCTTTCAAAGAACTTGAGGAACGCGTTACGAACCTCGTCAGTGCTCATGTACATGCAGCTCTTCCTGAAAATAGTCGAGTTAGAATTTTGCCGTATTGTAGATCATGCAAACAGCTGAGACTAGTTTTCTTGAGGAAAAGAGGGAGTAGAAGAAAAAATTTGAAGCAAAACAAAAATCAGCGCAATTGGATCAACGCTAATCTTGGTCTTCAAAGGCAAGCGCATAGCTAATTTGGTCGAAACTGTAGCCTCGGTATTGTAGAAAACGGACTTGTTTTGCATATTCTTTTTGGTCCTTGGCTTTGACGCCTTTGAATTTCTTTTCTGCCGCCTGCTTAGCAAGTTCAAACCAGTCTTGTGGTTCTTCAGCCATGGCTTGCTCAATCACCGATTCCGCAACACGTTTCTGGTTTAACTCTTGGCGAATTCGACGCTCTCCATGTCCTTTGTATACATGCTGCCTAATTTGGCTCTTCGCATAACGTAAATCATCTAAATAGTTATGGTCTAAGCAAAAATTAATCGCGATTTCAATGTCTGATGCTTCATAGCCTTTCATCGACAGTTTTTGGTACAGCTCATACTGACCATGATCGCGACGGCTAAGCAGTTGGATAGCCGCCTCTTTGCTCGATAATGTTGGTGTCTGGCGCTTTTGGTACATGGTGATCCTAAAGGTATTTTTGCTGTACAGACTCTCAATGGCCTTTGTGATGATTCGATTTTTGATGTCAATAGATACAACAAAGCCCCGCATTGCAGGGCTTTATCACTTTTTAATCTGTGAAGGGATTAAAACTCTTCAGCTTGCTCAGGCGCCTCGCCTGCTTCAGGAGCTTCCGCAAGGGCTGGCGCTAACAACATTTCACGCAATTTAGTATCGATAGTTTTAGCCACTTCAGGATGCTCACGTAGGTAGTTGCACGCGTTCGCTTTACCTTGACCAATCTTATCGCCTTGGTAGCTGTACCAAGCACCAGCCTTTTCAACCAGCTTGTGCTTCACACCTAGATCTACCAGCTCACCTTCGCGGTTAAAGCCTTGGCCGTACATGATTTGCGTATTGGCTTCTTTAAACGGTGCAGCAATCTTGTTCTTAACTACTTTGATGCGAGTTTCGTTACCAACGACTTCGTCACCTTCTTTGATTGCGCCAGTACGACGAATATCAAGACGAACAGAAGCGTAGAATTTAAGTGCGTTACCACCCGTGGTCGTTTCTGGGTTACCGAACATCACACCAATCTTCATACGGATTTGGTTAATGAAGATACACATACAGTTAGACTGTTTTAGGTTACCTGTTAGCTTACGCATCGCTTGAGAAAGCATACGTGCTTGCAGACCCATGTGGCTGTCGCCCATTTCGCCTTCAATTTCTGCTTTTGGTGTTAGCGCCGCAACTGAGTCAACAACCATTACGTCGATAGCGCCAGAGCGAGCTAGTGCATCACAAATCTCTAGTGCTTGCTCACCAGTGTCTGGCTGAGAAACCAAGAGCGCATCGATATCAACACCAAGTTTCTTCGCGTAGACAGGATCCAGAGCGTGCTCTGCATCGATAAACGCACAAGTTTTACCTTCACGTTGCGCAGCAGCGATAAGCTCAAGCGTTAGTGTTGTTTTACCTGAAGATTCTGGACCGTAGACTTCTACGATACGACCCATTGGCAGACCACCTGCACCCAAAGCGATATCAAGAGAAAGAGAGCCTGTTGAGATGGTTTCTACGTCCATTGCTCGGTTATCACCAAGGCGCATGATAGAGCCTTTACCGAATTGCTTTTCAATTTGACCTAGCGCAGCGGCGAGCGCTTTCTGTTTGTTCTCGTCCATTACTTTCTCCGATTTATTCATCTTCTTTGGGCGACGAATAGTAATTCATTTTTCTTAAGCAGCTAACCTGCTCAGCAATGAAAGTTATTATACTGTTGATTCATACAGTGTCTATACCTGTATAGAAAAAATTTAGTTCACTGCTTCTAAGGATTGGCTCTAACCCTTATCAATTCTGGGCTAAGACAGTGTAAGAAATTCTAAATTAAATGTTGATACAATCGAGTCAATGCATGCATCACCGCTTGTTGACGAACTTCCGCCCTGTCACCAGAAAAATGCATGGTCTCAACAAAGAGCCAGTCGTGCTTATCCGCAAAAGCAAAGCAGACGGTTCCAACCGGCTTTTCATCACTGCCTCCTCCCGGTCCAGCAACACCACTGATGGAAACCCCAATAGTGGCATTCGAGTGTTGAAGCGCACCTTGCACCATTTCAATCACAACGGGCTCACTCACGGCACCATGTTCCTCTAAGGTTTCCGCTCTCACACTCAGCATTTCCATTTTGGCTTCGTTGCTGTAAGTGACAAAAGCTCTATCTAACCAACCTGAGCTGCCTGCAATATCAGTAATAGCGGTCGCAACACCGCCACCCGTGCACGATTCTGCCGTCGTTAAAACATGACCATACTTTGCCAATAATGCGCCTAAATTTGCGCTCAATTTTGTTGTTTTTTCCATAGCCAAAATGCCCTTTGTCTCTTTTTACTTGATAGGGATTCACGTATCCTAAGCCGCTACGGAAATAAACAAAAGAACTTACCTGTGAAAGCTGAACAAAAACACACTCCGATGATGCAGCAATACCTCAAGCTAAAAGCTGAGAACCCTGAGATTTTGCTGTTCTACCGCATGGGCGATTTCTACGAACTCTTTTACGATGATGCAAAGCGAGCATCCCAACTGCTTGATATTTCGCTAACTAAGCGCGGTTCGTCAGCTGGAGAGCCTATTCCTATGGCGGGAGTGCCATTTCACGCAGTAGAAGGCTATCTAGCAAAACTTGTTCAGCTTGGTGAATCAGTCGCAATCTGTGAACAAATTGGCGATCCAGCCACCAGCAAAGGTCCGGTAGAACGTAAAGTTGTGCGTATCGTGACACCAGGCACTGTTACTGATGAAGCATTGCTTTCTGAGCGTGTCGATAACTTAATCGCAGCCATTTACCATCACAACGGTAAGTTCGGTTATGCTACGCTGGATGTCACTTCTGGTCGCTTCCAACTGACAGAACCAGAAACCGAAGAAGCGATGACAGCCGAGCTTCAGCGTACCGCACCACGTGAGCTACTATTCCCAGAAGACTTTGAACCTGTACATTTAATGGCGAGCCGCAACGGTAACCGTCGTCGCCCAGTATGGGAATTTGAGCTTGATACGGCTAAGCAACAACTCAATCAACAGTTTGGCACCAAAGATCTGGTTGGTTTTGGCGTAGAACATGCGTCCTTAGGGTTATGTGCTGCTGGTTGTTTGATCCAGTATGTGAAAGATACGCAACGCACGGCTTTACCTCATATTCGCTCTTTAACGTTTGATCATCAGGACCAATCCGTCATCCTTGATGCCGCTACCCGACGCAACCTGGAAATTACTCAAAATCTAGCAGGCGGAACCGATAACACGCTCGCTGCGGTACTCGACCATTGTGCGACGCCGATGGGCAGCCGAATGCTGAAGCGTTGGTTGCATCAACCTATGCGTTGCATTGAAACGTTAAACAATCGTCTTGATGCGATTGGTGAGATTAAAGAACAAGCGCTGTTTGCCGATCTTCAACCAACGTTAAAACAAATTGGTGATATTGAACGTATCTTAGCACGCCTTGCACTGCGCTCTGCTCGCCCTCGCGATATGGCTAGACTTCGCAATGCCATGCAGCAGCTACCAGAGCTAGAATCTGTAACCGCTTCTTTGACCCATCCATATCTAGCAAAACTGGCGCAATACGCAGCTCCGATTGACGAAGTATGTGATCTGTTAGAGCGTGCGATTAAAGAAAATCCGCCGGTTGTTATTCGTGATGGTGGTGTGATCGCTGAAGGCTATAATGCCGAGCTCGATGAATGGCGCAAATTAGCAGACGGTGCAACAGAATACCTTGAGCAGCTTGAGCGAGATGAGCGTGAACGACACGGCATCGATACGCTTAAAGTCGGCTACAACAACGTACATGGCTTCTTTATTCAAGTGAGCCGTGGCCAGAGCCATTTGGTTCCACCGCACTATGTGCGTCGCCAAACACTCAAAAATGCCGAACGCTATATCATCCCAGAGCTCAAAGAGCACGAAGACAAAGTACTTAATTCGAAATCGAAAGCGCTGGCACTTGAAAAGCAGCTGTGGGAAGAACTGTTTGATCTATTGATGCCAAACTTGGAGAAGTTGCAGAATTTAGCTTCTGCTCTGTCTCAACTGGATGTACTACAAAACCTAGCAGAACGTGCAGATTCCTTGGATTACTGCCGACCAACGCTTGTGAAAGACGCTGGCATTCACATTCAAGCGGGTCGTCACCCAGTCGTAGAGCAAGTAACAACAGAACCGTTCATTGCTAACCCAATAGAGCTTAACCCAGCTCGTAAGATGTTGATCATCACCGGTCCAAACATGGGTGGTAAATCCACCTACATGCGTCAAACTGCGCTGATTGCATTGATGGCACATATCGGCTCTTATGTACCTGCAGAATCTGCACAAATTGGTTCTTTAGATCGTATATTTACTCGTATTGGTGCGTCAGATGATCTTGCATCTGGTCGTTCGACCTTCATGGTAGAAATGACGGAAACCGCTAATATTCTGCACAATGCGACTAAAAACAGTTTAGTGCTAATGGATGAAATCGGTCGTGGTACCAGTACTTACGATGGCCTCTCTTTAGCTTGGGCAAGTGCGGAATGGCTCGCAACACAAATTGGTGCGATGACACTATTTGCAACTCACTACTTCGAATTGACAGAGTTGCCAAACCAACTGCCAAACTTAGCGAACGTTCACTTGGATGCGGTAGAGCATGGAGACAGCATTGCCTTTATGCACGCAG
Source organism: Vibrio antiquarius (assembly GCF_000024825.1). Lineage (NCBI taxonomy): Bacteria > Pseudomonadati > Pseudomonadota > Gammaproteobacteria > Vibrionales > Vibrionaceae > Vibrio > Vibrio antiquarius. The sequence goes on along the minus strand of NC_013456.1, from coordinate 999,572 downwards.
TTCAAGAAGGTGCGGCAAGTAAGTCTTACGGCCTAGCTGTTGCGGGCTTAGCCGGCGTACCCAAAACGGTCATCAAAAATGCGCGTAACAAGCTATCTCAGCTAGAGCAACTAGGGCAAAACAGTGACGCACCACGTCCAAGTGCAGTAGATGTGGCTAACCAATTGAGTCTAATTCCAGAACCTAGCGAGATCGAACAAGCCTTATCTGGTATTGATCCTGATGATTTGACTCCACGCCAAGCACTTGAAGAGTTGTATCGTTTGAAGAAGATGCTTTAAATCGATTCACGTAAGTGAGCGCAAAGAAAAAAGGCTATGGTTCCCCATAGCCTTTTGCGTATCTAGTGAAATACGGATTATTTAATCATCTTCGACGTTAAATAAGTTTTCCATATTCAAACCTTGCTTGATTAAAACCTCACGAAGACGACGTAAACCTTCTACTTGGATTTGACGTACGCGCTCACGTGTCAAACCAATCTCTCGACCAACTTCTTCAAGCGTCGAAGGCTCATAGCCTAGAAGACCAAAACGTCGTGCAAGTACTTCTTTCTGTTTTGGGTTCAACTCTTCTAACCAATGAATCAGCGATGATTTGATATCGTCATCTTGAGTCGAGACTTCTGGATCGGAGTTGTTTGCGTCGGGAATAATATCCAACAGCGCTTTTTCACCGTCACCACCGATTGGTGTGTCGACAGAACTGATACGCTCATTGAGACGTAGCATTTTGCTTACATCTTCGACTGGAATATCTAACTGAGCAGCAATTTCTTCTGCGGTAGGTTCGTGATCGAGCTTCTGAGAAAGTTCACGCGCAGTACGCAGATAAATGTTTAGCTCTTTCACGACATGAATAGGTAGACGGATCGTACGAGTTTGGTTCATCAACGCACGTTCGATCGTTTGTCGGATCCACCAGGTCGCATAAGTAGAGAAGCGGAAACCACGCTCTGGATCGAACTTCTCGACCGCACGGATCAAACCAAGGTTACCTTCTTCAATCAGATCGAGTAGTGCTAGGCCGCGATTACTGTATCGACGAGAGATCTTGACCACCAAACGTAGGTTACTTTCGATCATACGTTTACGTGCCGCTTCGTCGCCACGCAGAGCTCGTCGAGCATAAAGCACTTCTTCTTCGGCAGTAAGTAGAGGTGAGAAGCCAATTTCACCTAGATACAACTGAGTTGCGTCTAAGCTTTTACTGCTCGCGTCAAATTCTTCACGCGCAGCCGTTTTGCTTTCTGTGGATGATGATTTTTCGAGTTCGTTATCAATGGTCTTCACTGACGCATTGTCAAATGCAAACTCTTCAACTTTGGTTACTGTGTTGCTGATACTCATAACGCCTCCCCCTGGCGAGTTAGCAAGACATGACAACTCAATATGTCGCTAAATGATGTCGCAAGTTGTTTTTCAAAGTTTTAAGGCAAATAGCGTTTTGGATTCACCGATTTACCTTGATAGCGAATTTCAAAGTGTAGCTTGACTGATTTTGCACCTGAACTACCCATGGTGGCGATTTTCTGTCCGCTTTTTACACTTTGTCCTTCTGATACCAGCAGTTTGTCATTATGTGCATAGGCGCTTAAATAATTGTCGTTATGCTTTACTATAATTAAGTTGCCATAACCTCGTAGCGCATTGCCTGAATAAACAACGGTGCCGGCTGCGGTTGAAACGATAGGTTGACCACGCTGTCCTGCGATGTCGATACCTTTATTTCCCTGTTCTCCCGCCGAAAAGTTCTTGATTACTCTCCCTTTTGTTGGCCACAACCACTTAGAAACTTTATCACTCTTCGCCGTGGTAACTGGCGCTTTTTGCTTCACTTTTTGGTTATCTTTTGAACCAACATACTCCTTTGTTTTCGATTGTTCAACCTTCTTTGGAGGCTGTTTTTGTACGACTTTAGGCTTAGTCTCTGTAGGTTTTTGACTAGAGTTTTTACTTGAAGTTTTCGGTTTAGAGGCTGTTGATGTTTTCGTCACTGGGGCTGGTGGCGTCGTAACAACAGGAACCACAACGGGTTCAACTTTTTGGCCATATTTAGGGGCGACATATTTCGGAGCCCAAAGTTTTAGCCTCTGTCCAGGGTAGATGGTGTAAGGCTGAGTTAACTCATTGTAACGGACAAGATCATTTACATCTTTATCTGTGACATAAGCTATGAAGTAAAGTGTATCGCCTTTTTTTACCTCATAATAACTCCCCCTGTAACTTCCTCTTTCAAGGCTTGAATAGTCTTTCTTTAAGCTAGAGACAGGTGCAGGAGAATGCGCTGCACAACCAACTAGTCCTGCAGCAAACACAAAGCTAATACCAATATGACGTAATAACTTACTCACCTATCCCTAACCCTTAAGCTAAATCACCCGCAACCAGAGGTACAAATCGAACCATTTCCACAACAGTAGAGAGATATTCATCTCCCTTACGTTCAATTTTTAGTAACTGTTGCTCCGTGTCTCCAACAGGAATCACCATCTTACCGCCATCTTTTAATTGTGCGAGAAGTGCTTGGGGGATCACTTCTGCAGCTGCAGTAACAATGATGGCATCGAAAGGACCCCGAGCTTCCCAGCCTTGCCATCCATCAGCATGCTTGGTTGAAACATTGTAGATATCCAATTGTTTCAGACGGCGTTTTGCTTCCCATTGCAACGATTTAATTCGCTCAACGGAGTATACATGGTCAACAATTTGCGCCAGTACTGCGGTTTGATAACCGGAACCCGTTCCGATTTCCAGTACGTGACTCGTTGGCTCTAGTTCGAGTAACTCGGTCATACGAGCAACAATATAAGGTTGAGAAATAGTTTGTCCCTGACCAATCGGTAACGCATTGTTATCGTAGGCTTGGTGCATCATCGCTTGAGAGACAAAGCTTTCTCGTGGTAAGCGTTGGATAGCATCCAGAACTCTTTGGTCTTTGATGCCACTGGAGATAAGAAACGCTATCAACCTGTCAGCATGTGGGTTACTCATTACTTCTCTTCCTTTAACCAACTATCCATTGCACGCAGCGACTCATGAGCAGTGAGATCAACTTGCAGAGGCGTCATTGAAACTCGACCATGTTCAATCGCATAAAAGTCGGTGCCCTCACCCGCATCTTGCTCTTTTCCTGGAGGCCCTAACCAATAAATATCATGGCCTCTCGGATCTTTCTGCTTAATCATATTCTCTGCGTGATGACGCGCACCTAAACGCGTGACTTCGATTTCGCCCAGGTTTTCTGCTGGTAAGTCAGGCACGTTTACGTTCAATAACCGATTCGTTGGAATCGGAGACGCTAAATGCTGTTGCACAATTTGACGTGCAATTTTTGCGGCAGATTCGAAATGACGCTTACCCACCAGCGAAAAAGCAACCGACTGAACACCAAGGAAATGCCCTTCCATTGCTGCAGCTACCGTTCCTGAGTAAAGAACGTCATCACCCAAATTTGCACCGTGGTTGATACCTGATAAAACAAGATCGGGCAAATCATCTTTCATCAGCTCATTCAGCGCGAAATGTACACAATCTGTAGGCGTTCCTTGCACTGAATAGATATTTGGGGCAATTTCAGTTACGCGCAATGGTTGCTCTAGTGTCAGTGAATTCGAAGCACCTGAACGATTTCGGTCGGGTGCGACAATGGTCACTTCAGCGATATCTCGCAACTCATCAGCAAGTGCATGAATCCCTTGCGCATGTACGCCATCGTCGTTGCTGATTAAGACTCTTAGGGGCTTCGCGTTTAGTGAATCCTGTTCCATTAGTATTCTCTTTCTACTTCAACCTCATTAACTAACTCACGAACGATAGAGGTTGCAAAAGATCCCGCATCCAGTGAGAAAGTCAGCGTAATGTTGTTACCTTCAACCGTCCAAGCTAAATCTTGTGGCTTCAGCGCAATATCGCGACGGTCGTGGCGCATGCGATTACCACGAATCAGCGCCATGAGATCAGGCTCTTCATCTAAGAACGGTTGTTCTAAAGTAAGCGCATCCGCTTGAGTTGGAAGCGCATTATCACCTGCTAGGGCCGCGGTAATTGCCACTTCACCTGCAGCAAATTGTGCTTGTAGATCTGCGATATTGCTTGCATCAATCAACTGAGTGCCAGAACTTGTCTGTGCAATATCACCATCGATGAATTTATCAAACACACCACTTTCTAGACGAGCAGAAACGATACGGTTGAAGATCCACGAACGCGCCGCTGATAAATACATGCTGCGCTTATTTTGATTACGGGTACGAACGTTTTCACGTCCCCATCGACGTGCTTCTTCAAGGTTGTTGCCATCATTGCCAAAACGCTGACTACCAAAGTAGTTTGGCACACCAACTTGTTTCACTTTTTCAAGGCGTTGCTCTACATCTTCAACGTCAGTCACTTCAGACAAAGTGACAACAAACTCGTTCCCTATTAAGTCTCCAGGACGCAGTTTTTTGTTGTGTCGATCAGTCGCTAAGATCTCAATACTCGGATATTGAGCTAGGAATGCCGAGAAATCCGGCGTTTCCCCTTTCGGTAAATGGACACTCAGCCACTGTTCCGTCACCGCATGGCGGTCTTTAAGGCCTGCCCAGCTAACGTCTTTCGACTTTACGCCACAAGCTTTCGCCAACTCATTCGCAACAAAACTGGTATTTTCTCCAGTTTTTCGAATGCGCACCATTAGGTGCTCGCCTTCGCCCGTAAAGGCAAAACCTAAATCCTCACGAACCTGAAAATGTTCTGGTTGCGCTTTGATTTTTGCCGATGCAACAGGCTTACCCGTTAGATAAGCCAATGAAGATAAAATATCTGACATGATGTTTTTCCGCTGTTTACACAGCATTAAGGAGCAAGTTGGTTAATTATTGCTTGAACAGAAGCACCACGGCTTCCGTTGCAATGCCTTCTTTGCGTCCAGTAAAACCGAGACGCTCTGTCGTCGTCGCTTTTACGTTAATGTTACTAATATCGGTTTCTAGGTCTTCCGCAATCGCCGCACACATCGCGTCAATATGAGGTGCCATCTTAGGTGCTTGTGCCATGATGGTGACATCGGCATTACCAAGGCGGTAGCCTTGCTCTTTGACACGACGATAAACGTCTTTCAACAATTCGCGGCTATCTGCGCCTTTCCATTTGTCATCCGTGTCTGGGAAGTGACGACCAATATCACCCGCAGCAATCGCGCCAAGCAGCGCATCAGTCAAAGCATGAAGAGCAACATCACCATCTGAGTGGGCTACTAAGCCCTGCTCGTAAGGGATAGCAACACCACCGATAATGACCGGGCCTTCACCACCAAATTTATGCACGTCAAAACCGTGACCAATTCGAATCATTTTTTATCCTTTCTTTTTTAGCCGCGCTCACGGCTCAGATAAAACTCGGCTAACGCGAGATCTTCTGGCTGAGTAATTTTTATGTTGTTCGCATTACCCTGGACTAAAGCAGGCGCTTCGCCCAACCACTCTAAAGCCGATGCTTCATCCGTGATGGCTACGCCTTGTTCTAATGCGTCAGCCAGTGCTCGAGTCAGTTGTTGAGTTTTAAACATTTGTGGAGTCAGTGCATGCCACAATGCTTCTCTCTCTACCGTATGACCTATATCTTGTGCTGCATTCGCTCGCTTCATTGTGTCTCTCACTGGAGATGCAAGGATGCCACCCGTTGGGTGAGCGCAGCAAATATCAATCAAACGGTCAATGTCGGATGTTAATACACATGGCCTTGCAGCGTCGTGGACCAATACCCACTCGCTTTCCAGATGTTCATTGACATAGTTTAGCCCTGAAAGTACGGAATCAGCGCGCTCTTTACCACCCGCGACTTGAATTACATCGGGATGGTTCGCGATGGTTAACTCAGGGAAATAAGGGTCACCTTCGGTAATGGCGACAACCACTTTCGAAATTCGTGGGTGCGACAGCAACTTTTCTACAGTGTGTTCCAGCACCGCTTTTCCGTCGATCAATAAATATTGCTTAGGGCGGTCAGCCTTCATTCGACTACCGACACCGGCAGCAGGAACAATTGCGACATGCGATGAGTTCACATCCAACATTTTAATGATTTTCCTCACCTATAATGCGGTAGAAAGTCTCGCCATCTTTAACTAAACCAAGCTCATGACGCGCACGTTCTTCAATCGCATCAAGACCTTGCCTTAAGTCATCAATCTCAGCAAACATTTCATTATTGCGAGCTTGTAGCTTGCTGTTCACTTGTTGCTGAACTTCAATTTCATCTTTTACTGTGTAGTAGTCAGACACTCCGTTTTTACCAAACCATAGAGTGTATTGAAGCAAGCCAAACAGTAGCGTAAGGGCTATAACAAAGATTCGCATATCGCTGCTAACATTCTGTACCGGAAGGAATTAGATAAGGTGACATATATAGCATAAATGCGAGGTCGCCTCTAGGGGAGAAAGGGAGACTCACACGCTCCTTACAAGAAATAAGCAGCAAAATGAAACAAAGACATATTAAGCTATTCTTAGCACTCACCAAAGTAAGACTAAGAAATACAAGCCTATAGATACAAAAACACCCCGCAAAATCAGGGTGTTTTCAAAGCTTCAATCTAAGCGGTTAATCCAATGAAGAACTAAGCTTGAACTTCTTTAAGACCGCTTCTTTGAAACATGGAGGAGCGTGCTCATCTAGAGCTTCCTCGATGCAGATAAATGGGTTGCTTTCTTTAGGTATGGCAGCAACACGGCCAGAACGGCTCATCGCTCTTAAATAAAAAACGCCCCACCGAAGTGGAGCGTTTCTAGAAAGCTATTTAGCTAAACTCATTCAATTAAGAATTAAGCTTGACCTTTAACTTCTTTAAGACCGTTGAAAGGAGCGCGCTCACCTAGAGCTTCCTCGATACGGATTAGTTGGTTGTACTTAGCAACACGGTCAGAACGGCTCATAGAACCAGTTTTGATTTGACCTGCAGCAGTACCTACCGCTAGATCAGCGATAGTTGCATCTTCAGTTTCGCCAGAACGGTGAGAGATTACTGCTGTGTAACCTGCGTCTTTAGCCATCTTGATTGCAGCTAGAGTCTCAGTTAGAGAACCGATTTGGTTGAACTTGATAAGGATAGAGTTAGCTACGCCTTTCTCGATACCTTCAGCAAGGATCTTAGTGTTAGTAACGAATAGGTCGTCACCTACTAGTTGAAGCTTGTCACCTAGTAGTTCAGTTTGGTGCTTGAAGCCATCCCAGTCAGACTCGTCTAGACCGTCTTCGATAGAAACGATTGGGAATTGGTTAGCTAGCTCAGCTAGGTAGTGGTTGAACTCTTCAGAAGTGAAAGTTTTACCTTCGCCTTTCATGTTGTAGATGCCAGCTTCTTTGTCGAAGAACTCAGATGCTGCACAGTCCATAGCTAGAGTAACGTCTTTACCTAGTTCGTAACCAGCAGCTGCAACAGCTTCTGCGATAACTTCTAGAGCTTCAGCGTTAGATTTAAGGTTAGGAGCGAAACCACCTTCGTCACCAACTGCAGTGCTGTAGCCTTTAGACTTAAGAACTTTAGCTAGGTTGTGGAATACTTCTGCACCGATACGTAGACCTTCTTTAAGAGTCTTAGCACCAACTGGTTGGATCATGAACTCTTGGATGTCAACGTTGTTGTCTGCGTGCTCACCACCGTTGATGATGTTCATCATTGGTAGAGGCATAGAGAACTGACCAGCTGTACCGTTTAGTTCAGCGATGTGCTCGTATAGAGGCATGCCTTTAGCTGCAGCAGCAGCTTTAGCGTTTGCTAGAGAAACAGCTAGGATAGCGTTAGCACCGAATTTAGATTTGTTTTCAGTGCCGTCTAGTTCGATCATTACTGCGTCGATTGCAGCTTGGTCTTTAGCGTCTTTGCCAACTAGAGCTTCAGCGATTGGGCCGTTTACAGCTTCAACTGCTTTAAGAACACCTTTACCTAGGAAACGTGCTTTGTCACCGTCACGTAGCTCAAGAGCTTCGCGAGAACCAGTAGATGCGCCAGATGGAGCTGCCGCCATACCTACGAAACCGCCTTCTAGGTGTACTTCAGCTTCTACAGTTGGGTTACCACGTGAGTCGATGATTTCACGACCTAGAACTTTAACGATCTTAGACATTAATGTTTCCTCTCGTTTCAAATATAAATGTCAATTTTAAAGGGCAGCAGCACAACCTTCGCCGCCGCCCGTATCCTTTTACTTCTCGAATTCGCCGCGTGCGTTTTGGCCCGCAGCCTTAACGAAACCTGCAAACAATGGGTGGCCATCGCGAGGAGTCGATGTGAATTCTGGGTGGAACTGAGCCGCTACAAACCATGGGTGAGCTGGGTTCTCAATCATTTCCACTAACTTCTTGTCCGCTGATAGGCCAGAAACTTTCAGACCTGCTTTTTCGATTTGCGGACGAAGCACATTATTCACTTCGTAACGGTGACGGTGACGTTCATGGATCGTCGCGCTACCGTACAGTTCACGAGCTTTCGTCCCTTTCTCTAGGTGACATAGCTGTGAACCAAGACGCATCGTACCACCTAGGTCAGACTTTTCAGTACGCTCTTCTACGTTACCTGACTCGTCTACCCACTCTGTGATCAAACCTACCACAGGGTACTTAGTCTCTTTGTTAAATTCTGTTGAATGTGCACCTTCCATACCCGCAACGTTACGCGCGTATTCAATTAGTGCAACTTGCATACCCAAACAAATACCTAGGTAAGGCACATTGTTTTCGCGTGCATATTGAGCCGCACGGATCTTGCCTTCAATACCACGATCGCCGAAGCCACCTGGAACTAGGATCGCGTCTAAGCCTTCTAGCAGCTCAACGCCTTTTGTTTCGATATCTTGTGAGTCTACATACTTAATTGTGACACTTAGACGGTTTTTCAAGCCAGCGTGTTTAAGCGCTTCGTTCACAGACTTGTATGCATCTGGCAATTCAGTGTATTTACCAACCATACCGATGGTTACTTCACCAGTAGGATTTGCTTCTTCGTAAATAACCTGTTCCCACTCAGAAAGATCAGCTTCAGGAGCTGTGATGCCAAAGCGAGCACACACAAGATCATCTAGACCTTGAGACTTGATCAATTGAGGAATCTTGTAGATAGAATCTACGTCCTTCATTGAAATTACTGCTTTTTCTGGAACATTACAGAATAGTGCGATTTTCTTACGTTCATTCGCTGGAATAACGCGGTCGCTACGGCAAACTAGGATATCTGGCTGAATACCGATAGATAGAAGTTCTTTTACAGAGTGTTGAGTTGGCTTAGTTTTCACTTCGCCCGCTGCCGCTAGGTAAGGAACAAGTGTTAGGTGCATGAACATTGCGCGCTCACGGCCTAGTTCAACGGCTAGCTGACGAATCGCTTCCATAAATGGTAGTGATTCGATATCACCAACGGTACCGCCAACTTCAACGATAGCCACATCATGGCCTTCAGAGCCAGCAATTACACGGTCTTTGATCGCGTTAGTGATGTGAGGGATAACTTGAATAGTTGCGCCTAGGTAGTCACCACGACGTTCTTTACGAAGTACGTCGGCATAAACACGACCTGCAGTGAAGTTGTTACGCTTGGTCATCTTGGTACGGATGAAACGCTCGTAGTGACCAAGGTCAAGGTCAGTCTCTGCGCCATCTTCTGTAACGAACACTTCACCGTGCTGAGTAGGGCTCATTGTGCCCGGATCAACGTTGATGTAAGGGTCAAGCTTCATCATAGTCACTTTAAGACCACGAGCTTCTAGAATAGCCGCAAGAGATGCTGCTGCAATACCTTTACCTAGAGAGGATACAACCCCGCCAGTAACAAAAATGTAATTTGTCGTCATGTTTAACCTGAAATTGGTTGAATGAGGGAAATGGAGTGCTTCTGGACGGGAGATAAATATACCAGAAGCTCCTTACCGCCACAACGTGAAATCTATCACACCGTAATTTTTTATTTTTTGCTTCAAATCAAAGTGAGCAAAGACAAACCAAAGTCCGTTTTCGTGTTAAGAGGTAAACTGGCCTCATATTGTATATTCCGCTTATTTCCCCCTATCTAGACTCTTCTCGCTTTACTTCATCCCAGAAATCGTCGAGCTCTGATAAAGAACAATCTGTAAGCGCTTTGCCTGACTGCTGGACCTTTCCTTCAACTTGCTTAAAACGTCTCGCAAACTTTAAGTTTGCTTTACCTAGTGCGACTTCTGGATTTTTATCAAGATGGCGTGCCAAATTGACGGTCGCAAATAGCAAATCGCCGAGTTCCAACTCCACTTTTTCTTCATCAGGCTGAACTTGTAGTGCTTCTTCCATGACTTCATCAATTTCTTCTCGCACCTTATCGACGACCGGGCCAAGAGAGTCCCAGTCAAATCCATATTTCGCACATTTTTTCTGTATCTTTGTAGCACGAGAAAGTGCCGGCAAAGAGTTTGGTATTGAGTCTAGGATACTTTCTTCCGCTTTGCCTACCTGCGCTTTTTCTTTTGCTTTTTCCGCTTCCCAGTTGGCGTTGATTTCCTCGTCCGATTCAAACTCAACATCTGAAAAAACATGAGGATGACGGCGAGTCAGTTTTTCATTCACGGTTTCGACGACATCCGAAAAGTCGAACAGCTCTTGCTCTTTCGCTAGCTGACTGTAAAAAATCACCTGAAACAACAAATCCCCTAGCTCTTCTTTCAGATTTAGCCAATCACGATTCTGAATCGCATCCACCACTTCGTAGGTTTCTTCGATGGTGTGCGGAACGATGGTGTCAAAGGTTTGTTTTAAGTCCCAAGGGCAACCGCTTTCTGGGTCACGCAACTTCGCCATGATTTGTTCTAATTGTTCAATTGGATGACTCATTTTTTGTTCCTTTAAACCTTTCTACTAAAGAAAAAGGTGAGCAGTCAAAACCACTCACCTTAAGTTATTTCATTGGTCGGTTTTTACTAAACAGTTGGCTCTTTTAGCAAGGCAGCAAACTTATGAGACTCCTGAGCATGGTTCACCATGTGATGGAGCGAATAAGTGCAGCTAACGCAGTAAAAGTGACAAATACGACGTGAAAGTTAGCCGAGGCGTTTCACCGTCATGACATCCTTTATTTGTTCTACCCGTTTCGAAACACGAGAAAGCACCTCAATATTGGTGACTTCTAGATCAAAATCCATGATGGCAAGTTGACGTCTGTAATCGACTCGGTTCTTCATACTGGTCACTTTGATCTTTTCGTTGGCGAACAGTGTCGTAATGTCTTTGAGTAGACCACCTCGCTCCATCGCTTCAACACGGACGGTGAGGATGTATGACCCGACGAAGCCGCTGCCCCAGACAGTATCGATGATACGCTCTGGCGCGTGATGGCGCAGTTCTTCTAGCTGTTCACAGTCACTACGGTGTACTGAAATCCCTCGGCCTTGCGTGATGTAACCACAGATATCGTCACCTGGAATTGGCTGACAGCAACGCGCTAGGTGCGTCATTAGGTTATCAACGCCTTCTACAACGACGGCGTCTTTTTTCGGTCGGCTTTGCGCTGGTGATTTGTGCTCTGCTTCTTGCAGTTTTTCCAGTGCTTGCTGGTCTTCTTCTTCTGCCGTTGGCTTGTTAACGAGCGCATTAATATGGTTAATGATTTGGTTGATACGCAAATCACCGCTACCAACACCAACGTAAAGCTCATCTGGTGTTTTGACGTTAAACCGTTTGAGAGCGTAATGCTCAGCATCTTTTAACGTTGCGCCAATTTTTGCTAACTCATGTTCAAGAATTTCACGACCCGCTTCGAGGTTCTTCTCACGGCTTTGCTTTCGGAACCAGGCGTTAATTTTGGCACGCGCGCGGCCAGAATGAACGAAGCCTAATGATGGGTTTAACCAGTCTCGCGATGGGTTAGGCTCTTTCTGAGTGATAATCTCAACCTGATCACCCATATGTAGTTTATGAGTAAACGGTACTATGCGGCCTCCGACTTTGGCGCCAATACAACGGTGTCCCACTTCGGAGTGAATATGGTAGGCAAAATCTAGCGGCGTTGCCCCCATAGGTAAATCGACAACATCGCCACGAGGCGTAAACGCATAGACGCGGTCATCAAAGACTTGGCTACGTAGCTCATCAAGCATTTCGCCAGAATCTGACATTTCTTCTTGCCAATCCAGTAGCTTACGCAGCCACGTAATCTTCTCATCATAACCGCTTCGGCTGCTTGCCCCTTCTTTATATTTCCAGTGCGCGGCAACACCCAGCTCCGACTCTTCATGCATTTGCTTGGTACGAATCTGGATCTCGATGGTTTTGCCTTCTGGCCCTAGAATTACGGTGTGGATCGATTGATAACCGTTTGGTTTAGGGTTAGCAACGTAGTCATCAAACTCGCTCGGTAGGTGCTTGTATTTGGTGTGAACTACACCCAAAGCCGCGTAACAGTCTTGCAGTTTGTCTGCGATGATACGTACTGCTCGAACATCAAACAGCTCATCGAATGCCAAACTCTTCTTCTGCATTTTTCGCCAAATGCTGTAGATGTGCTTAGGTCGACCACTCACTTCGGCGTTAATACCTGACACTTCCATTTCGTGCGTGAGGTCTTCAACAAAGTCTTTGATGTACTGTTCACGAACGATGCGTCGCTCAGAAAGCTGCTTGGCAATTTGTTTGTAAGTTTCCGGCTGTTGGTAGCGGAAAGCGTAATCTTCAATTTCCCATTTCAGCTGACCGATGCCTAATCGGTTTGCTAGCGGCGCATAGATGTTGGCACACTCTTTTGCCGCCGCACGTCGAACCTCATCAGGCGCTTTTTTAACTTCAATAAGATTACAAATTCGTTCCGCGAGCTTGATAACCACACAGCGGAAGTCATCCACCATGGCAAGCAGCATGCGGCGTACGTTATCTACCTGAGATGACGCCGCACTGCCTTCCATGTTGACATTGAGTTGGCCAATAGCCGCCATCTCTTCAACGCCATCGATTAATTTTATGATTTCTTTGCTGTATTTCTCTTCCAGAATTTCTCTGTTAAAAGCACCACTTGAAACCAAAGGAAACAGTTGTGCAGCCACTAAGGTGGCCTGATCCATAGACAAGGTGATCAAAATTTCGATCATTTCTCGTCCACGCCACAACAACAGTTCCGCTTGCTCGTTATCGGCTAATACCGTCTGGCAATCTCGATATACTTCGATTAAGCGTGAGGCTGTGTTTTTCTCTTGTCCTAGGCTAGCCACCCAGTTTTCGAGTTCAAACTGTTCATCTTGGTTTAAATGCGCGCTTCTTACCGCAACCATCTCATCATCCTAATTATTATATTCGTGTGGTTTGACTAACACCGTCCAGGTTAGTTCTTTTACCTGCGCGTAAACGCTGGCTTTATGACCACCCACCACAAATAAGGGGCCAAAGTCCTAAAGTTAGGACTTTTCAAACAATGCCATCGATTCTAGATGACTGGTATGAGGGAACATGTCCAGCATACCTAATTTAGTTAATTTATAGCCTTGCTCCATCAAGCTTTGGCTGTCCCTAGCAAGGGTAGCAGGATTACAAGAAACATAAACTACACGCTGTGCGCCAAGCTCAGAAACTTGATCGATGATCCCACTTGCCCCCGCGCGTGCTGGGTCTAACAGCACTTTATCAAACCGTTCTGCCGCCCAGACCTGCCCTTCAAAATCTTGCTCAAGGTTAGCGTGATAAAATTGCGCATTATTGATTTGGTTCAAGGATGCATTATTTGTAGCTTTTTCGACCATCTCTGCAACACCCTCGACCCCAACTACGTGCTTAGCTAACTTCGCAATCGGTAAACTGAAGTTGCCTACGCCGCAGAACAAATCTAACACTCGGTCACTCTTTTGCGGGTCTAACCACTCAACCGCTTGCTTGACCATTTTTTTGTTTACGGCTTGGTTCACTTGAATGAAATTATTTGGCGCAAAAGGAATTTTCACGCCAACCTCTTGATAAAAAGGCATATCACCTTCAACAAGGTTTAGCTGATCTGTTGCTGGCATTAAGTACAGCGATGCATGATGACGTTTTGCCAGCTCCGTTAGAGCGTTAGTTTCAACCGTTGTCAGAGCACTCAAGTGACGCAACGTAATACACGGCCCATTATCACCAAGAACCAGCTCTACATGGCCCAATTGCTCCGGCTTTTTAAACGCTTTTAGTGCTGAATAAATCTCTGGAAGCAGAACGTTCAGTTCCGGCGCCAGCACTGGGCAGTCGGTCACTTGCGCGATTTGCTTACTCTGCTTTTTACGGAAACCAAAATGTAGCTGACGTGTTTTTTTATCGACAAATAAGCTCACTCGCGCACGACGACGATAGGCCAGTGAATCCCCTAATAATGGCGCATCAAGCTCGATATCATTGCCTGAAAATTTTCGCATCAGCTGACGCAGTGTTTGCTGTTTGTACGTCAATTGTTGGTCATAATCTAGATGTTGCAAATCACAGCCACCACACTCGTGGTAATGCGGACAAAATGGCTCCACGCGAGTGTCACTCGGCTTGAGAATCTTAATCAGTTTACCGCGAGCAAATTTACTTTTTTCTTCCACTAATTGTGTGACGACTTCTTCTCCCGGCAATGCGCCATCAATAAACAGCGGTTTTTTCTTTAGGTAAGCAATACCTGCGCCGTGGTGATCTAAACGCTCCACTTGCACCGCTTGATGACGAGTATTGAGTTGGGTTTTCTTTTTCGGTTGAAAGATGCGTGCCATGCTCTATGCCTGATTTATGTCTAATTGCTCTTCGGCTTCACTATTCTTGATTGCAGCCGTTGTGTGATTCGAGTGACTTGATTATGCTTACCGTTTATTAGGTGACGTCACTTCTTTGCTCAACGCCTTATCGTGCGCTTGAGAAATAATGCGTTATTTTCCCATATCCAGACTCCGATGTAATTAGATAACATGACCAGATATGGCTTACGAGCACGTGTAATTACACTGACTCTCGCTCCCACTCTCATCATTGGTTTATTACTGAGCGGTTTTTTCTCTTTCAACCGCTACCAAGATCTTGAGAAACAAGTTATCACCACTGGTAACAGCATCATTGAGCCGTTAGCAATTGCCAGTGAAACTCATCTACTATCAGAAAGCCGAGAGGCGGTACGTCGCTTGATAAGCTACGCCCATCGCAAAAACTCTAAACTGGTTCGTAGTATCGCGGTGTTTGATGAACATCATGAGCTCTTCGTGACATCTAACTTTCACCCTAATTTCGAAGCCTTGATGTTCCCTAAAGATAAACCGATCCCGCAACTGGGCAATTCGGAAATCTACGAAAACTCACTGATATTGCGCGTACCTATTTTGTCCGAGGGTCACTATTTAGCTGAGCTGTCGAACGAAAGCCAAGGAACCAAAGCAATTGGTTATATTGCCGTTGAGTTAGATCTCTCCTCTTTAAGGCTGCAACAGTATCAAGAAGTTTTCTCTGCTTTTTTAGTTCTTATACTCGGTCTTGGCTTGGCAAGTGTGTTTGCTTCACGTCTGATGCACGATGTTACCCAGCCTATCACCCACATGAAGAATGTCGTTGACCGCATCCGCCGTGGTCACCTAGACGTGCGTATCGAAGGTAAAATGCATGGTGAGTTAGACCAACTGAAAAACGGTATTAACGCCATGGCGGTATCTCTATCGGAATATCACGTGGAGATGCAGCACAGTATAGACCAAGCTACATCAGACTTGCGTGAAACGCTTGAGCAGCTAGAGATTCAGAACGTTGAGTTAGATATCGCGAAGAAACGTGCGCAAGAAGCGGCCAGGGTTAAATCTGAGTTCTTGGCGAACATGTCGCACGAACTGCGTACTCCGCTCAATGGGGTTATTGGCTTTACTCGTCAAATGCTTAAAACGCAGCTTTCTAACAGCCAAACTGATTACCTACAGACGATTGAGAAATCGGCGAACAATCTACTGAACATCATCAATGACATTCTCGACTTCTCGAAACTTGAGGCGGGTAAGCTGGCGCTGGAAAACATTCCGTTTGATTTCCGAGAAAGTTTAGAAGAAGTGATTAACCTACAAGCCACAAGTGCACATGAGAAAGGGTTAGAAATCACCCTAAAAGTGGACCCTAAAATTCCACCGGGTTTAGTTGGGGACCCACTACGTATCCAGCAAATTTTGACGAACTTAGTCGGTAACTCAATCAAGTTTACCGAGCGAGGCAACATTGATGTTAGCGTTGAAATGCGCTCTCAATCAGGGGACTCCGTCGAACTGCAATTCATGGTGCGTGATACCGGCATTGGTATTTCTGAACGTCAGCAAGCGCAATTATTCCAAGCATTTAGCCAAGCGGATGCCAGCATTTCACGTCGCTACGGCGGCACTGGGTTAGGTTTGGTTATCACGCAGAAATTGGTAAGCCAGATGGGTGGCGAGATCAGCTTAACCAGCCGCCTACACCAAGGTTCGACGTTCTGGTTTACGGTGCGCTTGCACTCAACCGAAATGCCGATGAGCGAACTGATTGAAGTGGAACTTCTGACTGGCAAACAGTTGCTATTGATTGAACCAAACATGCAAGCCGCATCCGTAACCCAACAGATTCTAAGTCAAGAAGGTATCTTAGTAACCTACCGCTCTTCGCTACCGAAAAACGAAGAACAATATGACTATGTATTACTGAATTTAGCGGCAAATCAAACGCATGATGCAGACGTCATTACACCTTGGATAGAACAAGCGAAACGCATGGCTCCGAGTGTGATCCTAGGGACGCCGAGTACCGAACTGGCACTTGCCGACCAAATTATGACAGAGCATCACGTCCAATGCCTGACGAAGCCGTTGTCTCGCCGTAAACTGCTACAAAGCCTAATTAGCGAACATGTCGAATCACCACCAACATTGAGTGCTCCAATTACGCCAAGCGAAGGGGAGCGTTTACCTCTGACGGTGTTAGCGGTGGATGATAACCCAGCGAACTTGAAGCTGATTTCCGCTCTGCTCCGCGAACGAGTAGAAACCGTCACCGCCTGTAGCAATGGCCAGCAAGCGGTGAACCTGGCGACGGAGAAAAAGTACGACTTAATCTTCATGGATATCCAAATGCCGCAAATGGATGGTGTGACCGCTTGTCAGCACATTAAAGAGTTGGAGTTAAACAAAGATACGCCAGTGATTGCGGTAACGGCGCATGCCATGGCGGGAGAAAGAGACCGCTTGCTCTCGGCTGGAATGGATGATTACTTAACCAAACCTATTGAAGAGCATGTGCTACAACAGGTTTTGGTTCACTGGAACCCAAATGCTTGTACTGAGAGCATTGGCAAAGTCGCCCCTTCATACGTTGATGAGCCTGAAGGGAGCGCACCACAATCCGTTTCTTCGCCTCAGCAGGATGTGATTATTGATTGGCAAGCTGCCTTAAAACAGAGCGCGAATAAAGAGGATCTAGCCAAAGACATGCTGCGCATGTTGATTGAGTTCATCCCTGAAGTAGAAGCAGTCGTTGACCAAGCTCTGGAGCAAGAAGATATCTCCCGTGATGACCTAATTCATGTCATCCATAAGCTGCACGGCAGTAGCTCATATTGCGGAGTGCCTAGGCTGAAATCACTCTGTGCGACGCTTGAGCAAGCACTGCGCTCAGGGATCAGTCTTGAGGAGGTTGAGCCTGAAATGTTCGAGCTGCAAGATGAAATGATTAAAGTCACAACGACTGCAAAATTATACCTTGAACAGTAATCTGCTCGAGAGACAAGAAAGCCAGAGCATCTGCTCTGGCTTTTTAGTATTTTGTTTAAGACTTACAAGCTAGGATTCAAAAATGACCGTCGCCACAGCGTAATGACGCTCATCGGAAATGGACAGGTGAATGTGGTTAACGCCCATCGCATCCGCTATTTGCTTTGCTGTGCCCGTCAATGCGAGCACTGGCTTTCCAAGCGCATCGTTCGAGATGGAAAAATCGTGAAACGTGACCCCTTTTGCGATCCCTGTCCCCAATGCTTTTGAGGCCGCTTCTTTGACCGCAAAGCGCTTAGCAAGATAACGGCCTTGCAGCTTAAGCTGTGAAAATTTAGCCATTTCTTCTTCTGAAAGAATACGCTGAGCAAAAGGCTCACCACTACGAGCTAACGCTTTTTCAATACGCTCAATTTCTGCAATGTCGGTCCCTAACCCTATAATCGCCATCTAGATAGCCCTATTACTGGCGTGCCTCAATCATCAGTGCTTTCATGTCCGCAACCGCTTTATTCAAACCATCAAATACCGCGCGACCAATGATTGAGTGACCAATGTTGAGTTCGTAAATTTCTGGTAATGCAGCAATTGGCGCGACATTGTGATAAGTCAGGCCATGCCCGGCATTAACAATAATACCTAGGTCATGAGCATAACTCGCACCAGCGGCAATCTTCTTCAGTTCAGCTTGTTGTTCGTCTTCTGTCGTCGCATCAGCATAATGACCCGTGTGTAGCTCAATAAACGGAGCACCACACTTTTTCGCAGCTTCAATCTGTTGACGGTCAGCATCAATAAAGAGTGAAACTTTAATGCCTGCATCTGTCAGCTTTTTCGTCGCAGCTTTAATTTTTTCAAGCTGCCCTACTACATCTAAGCCACCTTCCGTCGTCAGTTCTTCACGCTTTTCAGGCACTAAACACACAAACTCTGGTTGAGTTTGCAGCGCAATCTCAACCATTTCGTCAGTCACTGCCATCTCTAGATTCATACGCGTTTGAATGGTTTCACGCAGAATACGTACATCACGGTCCAAAATATGGCGACGGTCTTCACGTAAGTGAATTGTGATACCATCCGCGCCTGCACGCTCAGCAATTTCTGCAGCGTGAACAGGATCAGGGTATTTTGTACCACGTGCATTACGTAGAGTGGCAATATGGTCGATATTGACGCCTAAATAAATTGAGCTCATTTTCCGTTACTCCGTGCTCTGGGGGTCTGAATGAAAAATTCACGACTTTTTAAAGGTTTGCCGCCAAGATACGGCTTTAAGGCTATACGTGTAAAGCGTTTTGCCGCTTTTAGCTGCTCTTTAGTGACGAACCGCCGCTCACTGATAGCAATCAGCTCATTCCCTAAAAACGTAAGGTTATCGCGCCTAACCGAAGCTATGAAGCCTTTTTGTTCCCGGTAACGATACGTCATCTCTGGGTCGACGGGCTCGCCAGTACCTGCACAGTGCAAGAAATCCACGCCATACCCCATAGAAGAGAGCAATGCTAACTCAAAACGACGCAGTGCTGGCTCAGGGTTCTCGTTGTGTGCCAACTCTGTTAACGCATGCAAATAATCATGAAATAGCGCTGGCATTGGCACTTCAGCCATCAAGATACGGCCAATCAGTTCATTGACGTACATGGCTGAGTAGAGATTAATGCCCGTTAACGGTAAGCCTAGGCTTATCGGCTCAGCTTGACGCAAAGTCTTCATTGAACCTTTTCCCGACCATTTAAGTAACAGCGGAGTAAAAGGTTGCAATGCGCCTTTTAAGTTCGAACGCTTACTGCGCGCGCCTTTGGCCATTAAAGTCATTCGGCCATATTCCTCACTAAATACATCAAGGATTAAGCTCGATTCACTGTAAGGGCGGCGATGTAAAACAAAACAGCGCTGTAAACCTTCGGAAGACAGATTACTCATCTAAGTCATTGTGCCTAAAAAGTGTGAAATAAAAAATAAGGAGCCGAGCGGCTCCTTATTTTAATCGATACTGAGTTTTCATCGATGTTGGAGCGAAGCATCTTCGCAGCCAAGATTATAAGTCGTCGATATAGCCCAACGAGCGCAGTGCTCGTTCATCGTCAGCCCAGCCAGATTTCACTTTTACCCAGGTTTCTAGGTAAACCTTACGACCGAACAACTCTTCCATATCTAAACGCGCTTCACGACCAATGGTCTTGATCTTCTCGCCACCTTTACCAATCACCATTTTCTTCTGGCCATTACGCTCAACAAGAATCAAGGCATTGATGTGGAAACCGTCGGTTTCTGGGTTGTAATCAAAACGTTCAATCTCGACCGTTACCGAGTATGGCAATTCTTCACCCGTGAAACGCATTAACTTTTCACGCACAATTTCAGATGCCATAAAGCGCTGGGAGCGATCAGTCACGTATTCTTCTGGGAAGTGGTGCGTTGCTTTAGGTAAGTGATTACGCACGTGCTTACGCAGTACATCAATGTTCTTCCCTTGCTTCGCAGAGATTGGCACAACGTCCACGAAGTCCATCTTCTTAGACATCTCAGCCATGTGTAGCATCACCTCGTTACGATCTTGCACGTTGTCGACTTTATTGACACAAAGCACAACTGGGAAGTTCGATTTTTGAAGCTTAGTTAGCACCATCTCATCGTCTTTGGTCCAATGCGTACCATCGACTAAGAAGAACACTAGGTTTACATCACTTAGAGATGAGTTAGCCGCACGGTTCATCAGGCGGTTAATCGCACGCTTTTCTTCAATGTGAAGTCCTGGCGTGTCGACGTAAATCGCTTGGTAATCGCCATCCGTGTCCACACCCATAATGCGGTGGCGTGTTGTTTGCGGCTTACGTGAGGTGATCGAAATCTTCTGACCCAAGATTTTGTTCAGAAGTGTCGACTTACCTACGTTTGGGCGACCAACAATAGCAATGAAGCCACAGTGCTGGTTTTCTGGCGAGCTTGGCTCACCTTGTGATGCGAAAAACGCATCGATATCGAATTCGTTATCAGCCATTTGTTAATTGCTCAAGTGCTGTTTCAGCAGCCGCTTGTTCTGCCTTGCGGCGGCTGGTGCCTTTCCCGATTACAGGCTTGTCCACACCTGCTACTTCACACTCAACCGTAAACTCTTGGTTGTGCGCTTCACCTTTAATATTAGTCACTGTGTACACAGGCAGCGGTTTTCTTCTGCCTTGTAGGAACTCTTGTAGGCGAGTTTTCGGATCTTTTTGTGAGACGCCAGGTTTAATGGCTTCAAGGCGTGAGTTGTACCAACTCAATACAATGCCTCGCACGACTTCAAGATCGCTGTCTAGGTAAATTGCGCCAATAATGGCTTCAACCGCATCGGCTAAAATAGAGTCTCGGCGGAAACCGCCACTCTTCAATTCACCTGGACCTAATTTTAAATAATCTCCTAGATCGAATTCACGACCCAGTTCCGCCAATGTATGTCCGCGAACCAAAGTAGCACGCATACGGCTCATGTCACCCTCGTTCACTTTCGGGAAACGATGGTACAGATCATCAGCGATGACAAAACTTAAAATTGAATCGCCCAGAAACTCAAGACGTTCATTATGCTTACTGTTGGCGCTGCGGTGAGTCAGCGCCAAGTTGATAAGCCCGGCATCTTGAAACTGGTAGCCGAGCTTTCTCTCTAGTTTATCAATTGGAGAATTCATACTCTCTCGATATAAAATGGTTAGTGAATACCACCGATGCGGTTAAAACGCACACCAGTTGGAATCCATGAAGGTAGAACGCTATCTGCGCCACGATCAAACTCGAAGCTGATCCAAATGGCGACAGCTTTGCCGACTAAGTTTGCTTCAGGAACGAAGCCCCAGTAACGGCTGTCAGCACTGTTGTCACGGTTATCACCCATCACAAAGTACTGACCTTGTGGTACAACCCACTCTGTCGTGCCGCTACGTGGGAAGTATTGCTCCACACGGTTACGAACAAGAGGGTTAACCAAAATATTGTGCTCCACGTTACCCAATTTTTCATCCAGTTGGATCATTGGAATACCGTTCGAGCTAAACTGACTTTCTTCAACATTGCTCAGTTTAACTGGTTTACACGCCGATTCGCCTTGGCTTTGCACGCAAAGCTGCTTATCACTTGAATAACGCACGATATCACCAGGCAAACCAACAACACGCTTAATGTAATCCACACTTGGTTGTGGCGGGTATTTGAATACCACGATATCACCACGCTCAGGTTTACCTGTTTCAACTAACTGCGTGCGCCATACCGGATCTTTCAAGCCATAGGCGTATTTTTCTACCAAGATAAAGTCACCCACCAACAAAGTCGGCATCATTGAGCCTGATGGGATTTGAAATGGTTCGTAGATAAAAGAACGTAATACTAAAACGAACGCAATCACAGGAAAAATTGAGACGCTATTTTCAACCCACCAAGGCTGACGCTCAACTTTTTGCAAAGTCACTGCATCCAAACCATTAGACGTCTGAGCTTGAATCTCAGCCAGTTTTTCCTGACGCTTTTTCGCGAAAACCAGCTTTTCCAGTAGCCAAACTACGCCAGTTACCAAAGTCGCAATAACCAACATCAGTGAGAATGTATTCGCCATTAAATTCCCTTATCTAAAAATACGAAAGTGAAAGAGCCGAAACCCTTTCACTTATTTTAATATCTAACGTCTTAAGACCGACAAGTGTGAGACAAAGTTCAACTTTAGTCTTTACCTACGTGAAGGATGGCTAGGAACGCTTCTTGAGGCAGCTCAACGTTACCGATCTGCTTCATGCGCTTCTTACCTTCTTTCTGTTTCTTCAGAAGTTTCTTCTTACGACTTACGTCACCGCCGTAACATTTCGCGATTACGTTCTTACGCAGCTGTTTTACAGTTGAACGTGCGATAATGTGGTTACCAATCGCTGCTTGGATTGCGATATCAAACATTTGGCGAGGGATAAATTCTTTCATCTTCTCTACCAGCTGACGACCGCGAGTCTGAGACTGGTCTTTGTGTGTGATCATCGCCAATGCATCAACGGTGTCACCGTTCAGAAGAACGTCTACACGTACCATATTCGAAGCTTCAAAACGCTGGAAGTTGTAATCCAAAGACGCATAACCACGAGATGTCGATTTCAGACGGTCGAAGAAATCCAGTACCACTTCTGCCATTGGAATATCGTAAGTCACGGCAACCTGGTTACCGTGGTAAACCATATCGACCTGAGTACCACGCTTTTCAACACACAGCGTGATCACGTTACCTAGGTACTCTGAAGGTACCAGGATATTACAACGAGCGATCGGTTCACGAATTTCTTCAATATCATTGATCGCTGGTAGTTTGGCAGGGCTATCAACGTACAGCAGTTCACCATCGGTCTTTTCAACTTCGTAAACTACCGTTGGTGCCGTGGTGATAAGATCTAAGTCGTATTCACGCTCTAGACGCTCTTGGATAATTTCCATGTGCAGCATGCCAAGGAAACCACAACGGAAACCAAAGCCAAGTGCCGCTGAGTTTTCTGGCTCGTAGAATAGCGATGCGTCGTTTAGGCTTAATTTGCCCAGCGCATCACGGAAGTTCTCGTAATCGTCAGAAGATACCGGGAACAGACCTGCGTAAACCTGAGGTTTTACTTTCTTAAAGCCTGGTAGCGGTTTTTCACAGCCATTCTTAGCCATAGTCAGCGTATCACCAACTGGTGCACCAAGGATGTCTTTAATACCACAAACCACCCAACCTACTTCACCAGTACGAAGGATATCGGTATCTACTTGTTTTGGCGTAAAAATACCAAGACGGTCTACACCCCAAACTTGACCCGTGCTCATCACTTTGATCTTGTCGTTCTTCTTCAGTTCGCCGTTTTTAATACGAACTAGAGAAACAACGCCAAGATAGTTATCAAACCATGAGTCAATGATCAGCGCTTGTAATGGCGCATCTGGGTCACCTTCCGGTGCTGGAATCGCTGATACGATGTTCTCTAGAACGTCATCAACACCGATGCCTGTCTTCGCAGAACAGCGGGTTGCTTCCATTGCATCGATACCAACGATTTCTTCAATTTCTTCTGCCACGCGCTCAGGATCGGCTGCTGGTAGGTCAATCTTGTTCAAGATTGGCACAACCTCTAGATCCATCTCAATCGCGGTGTAACAGTTAGCCAGTGTTTGAGCTTCAACACCTTGACCCGCATCTACAACCAATAGCGCACCTTCACAAGCCGCTAGAGAACGTGATACTTCATATGCAAAGTCAACGTGCCCCGGAGTATCGATGAAGTTCAGCTGATACGTTTCACCGTTTTTAGCGGTGTAGTTTAGCGTCACACTCTGAGATTTAATGGTGATACCACGCTCACGTTCAAGATCCATAGAATCCAGAACCTGTGCGGCCATTTCACGATCGGTTAACCCGCCACAAACTTGGATTAGACGGTCTGATAGGGTCGACTACCATGGTCGATGTGGGCGATAATCGAAAAGTTACGAATGTGCTTCATAGATTTAGGGTGACTAACTCTTTACAAATAGGGACAGTAAGAAACGCCATCTACTGACGGCATTTCAATCAAGTTGGCAGATTCTACCGAATTTCGTTAACGGGCGCACGTAATTTAAAGTACATACCCCAATAACCTTTAGTGGAGGGGGACAACACTTACTGGATTGGCTCTCCAAGTACCCGAACGAGGGTAACTTGGCGCTTGGATTCATCCTCTAACGGACGAGAAACACGTTTTGCGATCCACATTCCACCAGCTGCAAATAGTACTGATGCCAATATGATGATACCTTCCCCGCCCGCGGTCAGCGGCGCTAATAGGAAGTGACCAAACATCGCACCGATAATCAAACCAAACAACGGCAGTAAATAAACCGCCATTGCTGATTTTATCAGGCTCGACTCAGGAAAGCCTATCTCGACGACTTGACCTATCTTCACTGATTTATCCGTGCGCAGGTGCCAAGATAAACTCTTGTTACCAATGGCTTTAGTCACAACGCCCGTTCCACAGCTTTTCTGTGAAGAGCAACTACTGCAACTGGTCTGCTGTTCGCAGCTTAAATCAATTTCGTATTGTTTACCGCGACGATGTACGTCTGTCACAGTAGCCAACGCGGTCATCATTGTTGTTTACTCTTTGTTACATTAAATGTGACAGATTGGGCGATACGTTGTGCTGTGGTCGGCGGAATGTCTCCTACAACGGAGATTTCATGTTGACCGCTCACAAAACTGTGTAGCGTTCTTCTGCCTTGGCGAACCAACTGCCCTTTTAACGAATGCTCATCTTTGTTTGCTACGTAAACAGAGAAGCTAAACAGACCGTCAGAGTACAGCTGACTCTCCACCATTTGATTAGTAACAGCCATACGATAACGGTTGAGCTCGTTCGGTTCGAAACCTTCAGGGATCCAACCTACCTGCCAATTGCTGGTTCCAATATCGCCTTTTGGCATGGTGAGAACAGCTGGTAATTGAACATCTTGTAGGCCACTCATTAACTCTGCGATTTTTGGATTCACCGTGTAAGAAATAGTGCGATATTGTTCAAGCATCTCACCATCACGGTCCACAAGGTCGGCACGTAACGGCAATTTACTCTTTTCATCGATCCATAGTACGTATGAATAGCGCAGACCGTCTTTAGGGACGACACGCAGCACTTGTGTTGCTACACCTGCTTCACGAGCTCTACCCACTTTTACATAGTCGTAATACAAGTTTAGCTCATCGATATTGGTGTTGAGCATAGGCATGGTCGGAGCGACCATTTTACCTGACTCGATGGTGAATGGTTCTAAACCCGTTTCGATATAGCTTACTTCTGTGCCGCGACGAATCACTTCGCGCACAGGGCCACTTAAATAAACAAGATGAGCATATTGATCGTCACCATGCGTGGCATGACGATACAGCAACGGCTCAATGCTGTTCTTTTTGATAAGGATATAAGAGAGTTCGTAACTTAAATTCTTACTCGCCTCGCTCATTTGATGCAATAAAGCCTCCGCTGGCTTATCACCAGCAAAGGCTTGAGAAGACATCATACTGAACAGAGCGCAAGCGCTGATCAGAAATTTTTTCATTCAATATCCGGATTCAGATTTGCATCTTGTTGAGATGCATCACTGTTAATTCGTAACTGCAATTCGTAGTCTCGCAGCATAGCATGAACACGCTTACGTTGCTCTTGCATATTTGCTTCACCTACAGAACGCTCAACAGACTCACGAGTTAAACTCACAGGCTCTGCGCTGCCAGCAAACGGAACTGTCTGCAACACAGGTAATTGATCTGTTTGCGGCGACATTGAATCGCTACCACCGTACTGCTGTACACCTAAAATAACGACAAGCGATACACATGCAGCAACAGCAACTTGACCAAACTGTGTCAACCAACCTGGCAACTGACGTTTTGCTTTTTGCGGTTCTGGTTGCGACTCTTTTGGCGTATCAGCGATTGAGATAACATTTGCACTGTGCGCATCAAACGCACGGTGTGCAGGTTCATCTTCTAACGCTAACGCCACGCTTTCAGCAATATTCCACTCAGGTTTTGCTGGCGCTTCGCCTCGCATCACATCACCTATCAGGTGATAGTTCTGCCAAGCATCACGGCTCTCTTGGTCTTGCTCTAACTCTTGAATTAAAGCCTTATCGACCAATTCTCCATCCATGAGAGCTGAAAGTTTTTCTTTGTCAGCCATTATTTTCACCATAGTTATTACTTGTACTAGCGTTGCAAAAGAGGTCTGATTTTCTTTTCCACCGCCTCACGAGCACGGAAGATACGCGATCGTACCGTTCCTACCGGGCAATCCATCACTTCTGCAATTTCTTCATAACTCAAGCCATCGAGCTCTCGTAATGTCATTGCGGTTTTTAAATCTTCAGGTAAAGCTTCGATTGCACTGAACACCACCCGTTGCAATTCTTTGGACAACGTTAAGTTCTCAGGGTTCGATATTTCTTTAAGTGCACTACCTGTTTCGTAAAATTCAGCATCTTCAGCATCGACATCTGTCGCTGGAGGTCTACGCCCTTGAGCAACAATGTGATTTTTCGCAGTATTCACTGCAATGCGATACAGCCACGTATAAAACGCACTCTCCCCACGAAAGCTGGGAATAGCTCGGTAAGCTTTAATAAACGCTTCTTGTGCTACATCTGGTACATCGCCAGGATTACTAACGTATCTGGAAATAAGATTACATACCTTGTTCTGGTACTTCGTTACCAGCAGGTTGAATGCTTGCTTATCGCCATTCTGAACTCGCTCAATCAATACTTGATCGGTCAGCTGCTCGTTCATTCGAGCGGATACTCCTATTTGTTATGCCCCTACTCTTCTCAGATATGGGTACTAATTATGCAAAACGTAGTATTGACACCACTGCTTACTTGAGCACTATTGTGACCCTAACGTGAATGAGAAAGTTCCATGGTTTCTCAAGTTTTTTGTCATTGTTTTTTCACAGTGTGATGTCTATACCCAAATGACCACCGTTGCCTGACTTTAGTCTAAGTTTGACAAGCGAGCATCTTGAGGGGAATTGGGTATAATGAATGATCTCTGTCCCAGATTGTGCTGGGTCGAGCATGGAAAAGCAATGGCATTGACAAACTATTACTTTTCATTTGCATGGCTAATGGCTATCTGAACACCGCGTTACAAATATAACTTAGGAAGCATGCTCATGCTCTGCATGAAAAAGAAGAGTGGCTCAGTCACCGCAGTAACACGGATGTCGATAGGTCTCCCAACTTAGCCCTTAGCGACAGGTGTCGCGATAATGGAATGCACATGGTGTGCAAATAATACACAAGGTGACTTTGTTACCTTAGCTTGGGATTATAAAAGTTATATGAACACAAATCGTGAACATGAGTGTGATGTGTTAGTGGTAGGGAGTGGCGCGGCTGGTTTGTCGTTGGCTTTGCGCGTTGCTAACCACTGTAAAGTGATGGTGCTGAGTAAAGGGCCACGCAGCGAAGGGGCGACCTATTATGCCCAGGGTGGTATTGCTGCTGTATTTGATGAGTCAGACACCATTGAGTCACACGTTGAAGATACACAAATCGCCGGCGATGGTATTTGTGACGAAGATACTGTGAGGTTCATTGCTGAACATTCAAAAGAGTGCGTACAGTGGTTGATCGACGGTGGTGTCCCATTTGATCGTGAAGAGGATGACTCTGACGATGAGCCTCGTTACCACTTAACTCGTGAAGGTGGCCATAGCCGTCGTCGTATTCTTCACGCGGCAGATGCAACAGGTATGGCGATGCAAACCTCTCTGCAAGATAACGCTCACAACCATCCAAATATTCATGTTCTCGAACGTCACAATGCGCTGGACTTAATCACCGAAGACAAAATTGGCGGTGATAAAAACAAAGTTATCGGTGCTTATATTTGGAACCGCAACGAAGAGCATGTCGAAACCGTGCGGGCCAAATTTGTGGTTCTCGCTACAGGTGGCGCTTCAAAAGTTTATCAATACACCTCTAACCCAGATGTTTCGTCTGGTGATGGTATTGCCATTGCTTGGCGTGCAGGGTGCCGTGTGGCAAATATGGAGTTTAACCAGTTCCACCCGACGTGTTTATATCACCCAGAAGCACGTAACTTCTTGTTGACTGAAGCGTTACGTGGCGAAGGTGCTTACCTGCGTCGTCCCGATGGTTCTCGCTTTATGCCAGATTTCGATGAGCGTAAAGAGCTTGCTCCGCGTGACGTCGTGGCTCGTGCTATCGACTTCGAAATGAAGCGTTTGGGTGCCGACTGTATGTACCTCGACATCAGTCACAAACCTGCGGACTTTATTACGAAACACTTCCCAACCATTTACTCACGCTTGATGGACTTGGGCATTGATATGACCAAAGAGCCAATCCCAATCGTACCTGCTGCGCACTACACTTGTGGCGGTGTCATGGTGGATAGAAATGGCTGCACCGATCTTAAAAACTTGTATGCGATTGGCGAAGTCAGCTATACAGGGCTGCATGGGGCTAACCGCATGGCATCAAATTCACTTCTCGAATGCGTGGTTTATGCTTGGTCTGCGGCGAAAGATATTCTAAAACATCACACTAACGTGGAGCTTCCTTCACAGGTGCCATGTTGGGATGAAAGTAAAGTGACCAACAGTGATGAAGAAGTGATCATTCAGCACAACTGGCACGAGCTTCGTCTGTTTATGTGGGACTACATGGGCATTGTACGAACTGACAAGCGTTTAGAACGCGCCTTGCGCCGTATCCAACTGTTGCAACAAGAAACGCATGAGTACTACAGCAATTTCCGTGTCTCGAACAACTTATTAGAACTGCGTAACCTTTTACAGGTAGCAGAGCTGATGGTTCGTTGTGCGATGCAGCGTAAAGAGAGTCGAGGTTTGCACTACACGCTTGATTATCCGAACCAACTGGAAAACAGCGGACCAACGATTTTGGTTCCAGCTAAACAGCTTTAATTCGACAAAATAAACTATTACATCAACAGGGAGCATTGGCTCCCTGTTTCATTTCCCACTGGCGTAATACCAAAGATAATTGACGGTAATGCTGATCGTCACAGCTATCACGCCAAATCATGACGCTACGGCCAGACTGCAATCGAAATGTTATCTTGAATGGCAATGTCGATGTATCGACTCGTTGTAACTGATCCTTTTCAGACTCAAGAGCCGCCGAACATTCACTATACTCAAGGGCCTCAAACCTAACCGAGCCATCGCAATGCACATACCAATAACCCTGACTTGTCGGTTTAACAAAGCCTTGGCTCAGTAGTGCCTTAACAATCATTAATAACAAATAAATCGATAATACGAGAGGGATGCTAGAGAGGGTAACGGCCCAAGTCATCAGTAAGAAAAGTATTACATTGAGAACTCGGGCAGTCAGAGAGGGAGAAGCGGTAAAATTAACGAACTTTGCTGAGGTTATGGGCGACAATTTTATCAACCATTGCAGCATGACCTAAGTTTTCGCTGCGGCCATGCCCCATTATCCAAGTAAACAGATCAGGATCATCGCATTCAAGTAAAGAAACAAAGTCACGCTGCTCTTGTTCACTCAGAGTATCAAAGCACTCTTCAAAAAACGGCATAATTACTACGTCAAGCTCAAGCATGCCTCGACGACAAGCCCATTTAATACGCGCTTTTTCTTCCGGAGTGTACATTCACTATTCCTTCATAGATGTCTTGTTGTTAGTGCGGAGTGTAACAAGGGATGTGCTACGTCACTAGTGTGCGGGTCACAATACGATAGTGAAAGCAGACAAATGTTGATTCGTAAATCGCTCCCCTAGTATCTCAAGGTTATTTGGGTATAACATAGCGGAAAAATATCTTCAAAAGGCATTGTAATTATGGAATGGCAAACTCGTTTTTCAGCACTACCTCTCTCAACTCAAGACGCACTTCCAGAGTTATCTATCTCGCTGCTGGACAATTTCGGCATGATCACCATGGTCGGTGACGATAAAAAATCATACTTACAAGGTCAGGTTACCTGCGATGTCGTTTCTTTAGAACAAGACCAATCAACGTTAGGCGCACATTGTGATGCGAAAGGTAAAGTGTGGAGTGTGTTCCGCCTTTTCCATCACCACGATGGCTACGGCATGGTCCAACCAAAATCGGCGATTGACGTAGAACTTAGCGAAATAAAAAAATACGCCATTTTCTCTAAAGTAACGATTGAAGCTTCTGATGAAGTTATCTTAGGTGTTGCCGGCGTCAAAGCCGACGAGCTTATTTCTTCAATGAGCAAAACGACTGGCAGCGTTCGCCCTGTTGAAGGCGGCACCGCGGTACAAGTTTCACAAAGCCGCTGGCTACTGATATTAAGTGCGTCAGCTGCGCAACAATTCATTGAAAATACAGATGCTGCCCTTACGACAAATGAGCTTTGGAATCGTTTCGACATTGAAGCTGGTTTACCATTTGTCTCTGCATCCGCGCAGAATGCTCACATTCCACAAGCACTCAACGTGCAAGCTTTAGGAGGCATTAGCTTCACAAAGGGCTGCTACACAGGACAAGAAACGGTAGCACGAGCTAAGTATCGCGGTACAAATAAACGTGCGATGTACATCGTAAAAGGGGCAACTTCTGCTCCATTCAGTGACGAGCCAATTGAGCTCGAACGCAGCGTGGGTGAAAACTGGCGTTCAGTGGGTGCTTTATTAAACCACTACCAGTTCAGCGACAATCAAGCGATTGGCCTGATCGTACTGCCCAATAATCTCGATGAAGACACTCGTCTTCGTTTGGTTGCTCAACCAGAATGTGAGTGGACAATCGAATCACTGCCTTACAGTCTTGATGATGAGTAATACAATCAATACTCCTTTGATGCAATTTCTCACAGACCAACACATTCCGTTTCGTCTGTTACCGCATCAAAGACCAGCAACCACTATTGAGGATGCCGCTCAACAACGCGGCATTCGCCCTTCTCAAATGGTGAAAGCAATCTTGCTACGAGACATGGGTAATCAATATGCTCTCGCCTGTGCGCCTGGTGATCGTAGTGTCGATCCCAAAAAAGTGCGCTCATTACTGCAATGCCGCCGGATGACTTGCGTTGATCAAGCCGACGTTGAGGCCATCACGGGTTACAAAATTGGTACTGTCACTCCACTATTACTCAAACGACACATTCCGATCGTGTTCGATCCTAGCTTACTAGAAGAACAGGAAGTCACGATCAGCAGTGGCGATCGCATGGCTGGACTGGCGCTTTCTATCCAAGATCTTATCCAATTGTGTCAGCCGACCGTAGCTGAGATCTGTCGTTAATCGTCTAAAAATAATGTAATAACACGTAGTGTTTCTATCATCACGTGATCTCGCTCATATCTATAAAAATAGACGAGAGAATTTTTAATCACATATAAAACATAAATAGTCACAAAGATAAAACTCGTATATGCTGAATTTGTTGGTTAAGTTTCAAACAAGCACTTAACCAGCATAAAGTGAATCAGCTGACTGAATGACAGTATTCATGCCGTCAGCTGTCCACTTTTGTGTAATGCATCTGTGACTATTCGCCCGCTGAAGCGGGCTTTTTTTTGTATGGAACTTTTTTCTCTTCCTCTTTCTCTAACCGTTAGGACGTAAAGTTTGTTCTGTTGGATACCACCTTAATAGAAACAATTAGCAAACAATCATTTTCGTTCTATTCTTAATTCTGTAACAAAACTATTGCTTAATGCGTCACGTAAAAAGAGTGTATTGTCCGTAAGGGTTCCTTGAACGGTGATTTTTTGGGGTAATCCTCACGCTATTTAAGAGATGACACTGTCAAATTGTCTAAGACAACACAAATCTCTGACGTAACACCCTACATCTGTATTTAATACTATGGCTGTCACAATAATTTTCGCGTCCAAAACGTAGAATACCTAGGCTAGGTTAGATAAAAGGAAAGTAAATATGAGACTGTTTAAGCGCTATACACCAAGTATGATTGCTAAACATATAAGTCGTCTTTTTAAAGGAAGAATTTATATTTACGGGGTCGGTAGATTCGAGTTTGATAACGGCAAGTTAATACTGCCGGAGAAAGCAGAACAACGCCATTTCCGAGCGGTCAAAGAGATCAACCAAGAAATAATGAAACTCCGATGCGCATATGCTTAGCAAAACGTTGATAAAACAAAGGCTGGATTAACCAGCCTTTTGTGTATTTGAAGTTCGCTTTACACCTACTGACGTGCCAGATCAGGCAGATGACCTTTTAGACCAAGCGCACGCTTCATGATCTCATCTTTCGCTCCCGGCAATTGACCCGCTAAACTCAAACCAATGCCACGAACCAGCTTCTTAGCAGGATTCTCTCCAGAGAACAGGTCTCGGAACCCTTGCATTGCAGCGATCATCTTTGCTGCTTCCGCTTTGCGCCAACGCTCATAACCTCTTAGGTTGCGTTTGCTGCCAATATCTTGGCCTTGCTTCCATAGCGCTAACACCTCTTGAGCGAGGCTGGCTGCATCTAATAGACCTAAATTTACCCCCTGACCCGCTAGAGGATGAATGGTATGGGCCGCATCACCAACCAATGCGACTCGTTCCACAACAAAATCTCGCGCATAGCGCATTTTCAAAGGAAACGCGGCACGCTCTCCCACGACTTCACATAGACCAAGTCGTGTATCAAATTCGCTCGTCAACGCTTTGTTGAAATCATGCTCACTCATTGCCAATAGCTGCTCTGCACGATTTGGCTCAGTGGACCAAACAATAGAGCACATATCTGGTTGGGACATTGGCAAAAACGCCAATGGCCCTTGAGGAGTAAAAATCTGTCGTGCAATGCTATTGTGCGGAGCAGCGGTTTTAACATTCGCGACCAGAGCATGATGTCCATAATCCCAATGCGTTAACGGAATATCCATTTGATGACGAAGCCACGAGTTTGCCCCATCGGCTCCGACCACTAACTTAGCCGTCATGGCTTGACCATTGTCGAGCGTCAACCAACTTTCTTGTTCGCCCACCGCTAAGGTCGCGCAACGTGCAGGCATAAACATAGTGACGTTATCGAGCTTTTGGACTTGTTCGAGCAGTGCGAGTTGAATCACTCGATTCTCAACAATATGCCCTA
Organism: Vibrio antiquarius; assembly: GCF_000024825.1. Taxonomy (NCBI): domain Bacteria; kingdom Pseudomonadati; phylum Pseudomonadota; class Gammaproteobacteria; order Vibrionales; family Vibrionaceae; genus Vibrio; species Vibrio antiquarius. The sequence goes on along the minus strand of NC_013456.1, from coordinate 966,256 downwards.
AATCAGGTTGTGCCATGCTTTGTGCATTGAACTCAATACTAGCGAAGCTATCTTGCTCCCACACTTCCATACCGTAGTATGGTGAAGCGCGGCGTTGCTCTATCCCCTGCCAAGCGCCAAGCTTACGCAAGATAGTCTCACTAGAACGGCTCAACGCAGACACACGCACATCAGGTAACTCTTTCAACGACTCATCTGGCACCTTGCCTTCTATTACGGCGACACGCAGATCGCTGTCCTTGAACGCGGCAGCAAGTGCCAACCCAACCATCCCTCCGCCGATGATGGCGATATCTACACTTTGCATCATTGCTTTTTATTACCTAATTCAGTGCGGCCGTTCATCGTTTTACCAAACCAAGCGTATGGCGCAGTAGCGGCTGCTTAAAAATAGAAAGGTTATCCATCGCTGCTAAGGCCGTATTTCGCCCAATTCGCATCGCGGGTAAATCATTTGAAAAAATATGCACTAAGGCACTGGTTAGCCAGATCGTTTCGCTTCGATCTGCCTCTCTACGCTGACTAAAGCGCATCAAGCCTTGATATAGACCAACATCATCGCTTTGCTGCACGATTTCTTCTGCTAGCGAGACAACGTCGCGAATACCAAGATTAAAACCTTGTCCAGCTATCGGATGCAGCGTTTGCGCCGCATTCCCAACAATCGCAAAACGATGAGAGATATTTTGCTTTCGATGGCGAAGAAGCAATGGGTAACTCGCACGTCGTCCCACTTTTTTCATCGCGCCCAAACGCCAGCCAAAATCTTGTTGTAAACGTTGGAGAAATGCTTGGTCAGATAACTCAAGAACTGCTTGGGCTTCCTCAGGGTGCAGACACCAAACTAAAGACATTCTATTGTCACTCATTGGCAATAAAGCAACAGGGCCATTTTCAGTAAAACGTTCAAAGGCTCTACCTTGATGAGGTTCTTGAGTAACAATATTGGCAATGACAGCCACTTGTTCAAAATCTTGCTCAGAAAGCTCTAAACCAATTTTCTGACAACAAGTCGAAACAGCACCATCGGCTGCCACCAGCAGTTTTGCTTCAAGCTTCCCACCGCTTTTCAACGTAATATGGGTACAGTCTTGCTCGCGCTCGATATCGGTAACAGAGTCAGGGCAAAACAGCGTAATAGATGCGCTGCTATCTAATAATTCTTGATATACGCGACCAACATCGGCTAATTCGACAACATACCCTAGTGCTTCAACGCCAATCTCTTGCTTGGTAATTTCCGTCATCCCAACATGAGAGCGATCAGAAACGTGAATATGTTCAATGGGTGTGACAAACGGTTCTACTGAAGTCCAGAGCTGTAGTTGACGCAACAGATTGACAGTACCGTAAGACAATGCGATTGAGCGAGAGTCAAAACCAGGGTGCATATCTGACTGAGCTTTAAAAGGCTCAACGACGGCAATGCGGAGCTTTCCCTGGGACAAATGGTCAATCGCTAATGCCAACGTTGCACCAGCCATGGCACCACCAGCAATGACTACATCATATTGCTTCATGCTAACCTCTGGACCATCTACGATTAATGAATAGTAGGCTTTTTATCGCTACTTTCAGGGCGAACACCAAACTCAGCATGAATCGTTAGTACGCAAGCTTTGATGTGTTCAATCACTTGTTCTAGCAATTGCGCTTGTTCACCGAGGTCGTCATCTTCATCAATGCCTAATTTGGCAATCTCTTCTAGGTCAGCCAATGCTTCTTTAGCGTCATCTGACGCTTTATTTAGCGCAATACCTGCTAGACCTAACCCAGAAATAAAGTGGTTTACGAAATCGGACACGCTGTCAGCCAACGCGAATAAGCCTTCTTCTCCCGGCTCATCTGGCAATAATAAAGACAGCTCCATCGACGTGCCCGTGAGTTCATTGACAGTAACGGTGAATACGCTTTGAGCAAAAGCTAGCGCGGTAGAAGGCCAACCCATACCATCATTGGTGTAGTCAAACAGAATAGGCTGCCAAGTTTGATCATTAATCGCCAATCCACCACTTAACATGCCGACAAATAAGCCATGTAATTCCGCAGGTGTTACTGCTAGGCTTGCAGATTGCAGTTCAGCAGCAATAGATTGGTATTCAGGAAGGGTGATTTCACTCATAACTTGGCTCATTCTTGCATAATAATGTATTGGTATATCCTACCATCAAGGTTAGTGGTCTGAAACGGCTATCAAATTCAATTTTGAACAGCATTTGCTCAATTTGCCCAATTCCTGTGTGATCTCGTCATCATTTCTCTTTCTGTGATGGGAAATGCTTGAATCTTAATAGCGGTTTTCCTATAGTTTGCTCCTCGGTAGTTGTATGAAGCAACACCTTAGATAGCGCGAATATAGAGTTTATTCATCATGAGCAATCAAGCGATCGACGTTGAAATATTAGGCAAAGTTACACGAGTGAATTGTCCGACAGGACAAGAAGAGTCTCTTGTTGCAGCGGCAAAAGATCTGGATCGCCGATTGAAAGAAATGAGCGAACGTACTAAGGTAACCAATGAAATCCAACTGCTGACCTTCGCTGCATTGAATATTTGTTATGAGTTGCACACCAAGTCATACGAATCAAACGGTCAACAGCAAGAAATTACTGAGCGAATGGAAAAGCTCACTGCGTCTCTTGAGAACGCACTAAGTAAAGTTACGCAAGGACAGCAGTAAATACAAAATTTACCCTGGGGTGTGCGTCAGCAGGATTTAAGTCCCTGAGCCGATAAGCAATACCTAAGGGTTAGTATTTGGTAACTATTGAGCAAGCTCGGCATGTACCGAGAAGCCTACGGTTGTCATTGCTGATCCGCCTTGAACCAGCTGGTTCAAGGGCCACAATCCTCAACGGCACCCTGGGGTATTCTCTCTATGTCAGACCTCTCTCGACAAGACTTCCGCAAACTGATTCGTGAAAAGCGCAACGCATTGTGTAGCGATACGCAATTCCAAGCGGGGATCGACCTTGTCACTCAGTTCTCTCAACTTCCTGAAATCCAGCAAGCGCAGCATATTGCTATTTATCTTTCTGCTGACGGTGAACTTGATACCAAGCCGCTCATTGAATGGTTGTGGCAACAGGGAAAATCGGTTTATCTACCTGTCATCCATCCGTTTTCCAAAGGTCAGTTACTGTTTCTTCTGTACGTAAGTGATGATCAATTGGTCTACAACAAATACGGCATCTTAGAGCCCAAACTGGACATCCGCCATCTCAAGCCCGTTCGTCAAATTGATATCATTTGTACACCTTTGGTTGGATTCGACAGCATCGGCCACCGCTTAGGCATGGGCGGAGGGTATTATGACCGTACCCTGTCTCATTGGTTTATAACCGGAGAAGGTGCCAAGCCTGTTGGTATCGCTCACGACTGCCAACATGTAGAACGCTTACCAATTGAAAGCTGGGACATTCCATTACCTAAGATCGTGACCCCAAGCCGAATATGGCAATGGGAAAGTGGCAAGTAAGCCGCTATAATCACGCCCGCAAACGTTAACGAACATCTATTCAGGAGATTGGCATGACTCAAGATGAAATGAAAAAAGCGGCTGGTTGGGCAGCACTAAAATATGTTGAGAAAGGCAGCATTGTCGGTGTTGGTACTGGCTCTACCGTGAATCACTTCATCGATGCACTAGGCACTATCAAAGACGATATTAAAGGTGCAGTGTCTAGCTCTGTCGCTTCAACTGAGCGCCTTAAAGAGCTTGGTATTGAAGTATACGAGTGTAACGACGTAATGAAGCTGGATGTGTATGTTGATGGCGCAGACGAAATTAACCCAGCACGTGAAATGATCAAAGGCGGCGGCGCGGCTCTGACTCGTGAGAAAATTGTCGCAGCAATCTCTGATAAGTTTGTATGTATTGTTGACGGCACCAAAGCAGTTGACGTACTAGGTCAGTTCCCACTACCTGTAGAAGTGATCCCAATGGCACGCTCTTACGTTGCGCGCGAATTAGTAAAACTGGGCGGTGACCCGGCTTACCGTGAAGGCGTTGTGACTGACAACGGCAACGTAATTTTGGATGTACACAACATGCAGATTACTAACCCGAAAGAAATGGAAGACAAGATCAACGGTATCGCGGGTGTGGTGACTGTGGGTCTTTTTGCTCACCGTGGTGCTGACGTCGTAATCACAGGTACACCAGAAGGCGCAAAAATTGAAGAATAAATAACAGCTCAAATCGACCTATCTGGTTCACTTTTCTGTTATTTCATTACATACGGTGCTGCAAGGCACCGTTTTTTATTCCTTTCTCTAAGAAAATTATCTCTTATTCCGTAATTTTCTTACCCAAAGCAATTTTTTTTTGTTACTTTATTGAACAGAAGACGCACAAGGAAACGTTTGTCCTCCTACAAAACTATCAATTATCCCCTTTTTAATAGTTTTGCCCAATGTGCGCCACATTAGCCCACCTTTCCATTTTAAGGACGAGAAAAATGGCCAAAGTTTCACTGGAAAAAGAAAAGATTAAGATCCTCTTGTTAGAGGGACTCCACCCTTCTTCAGTTGAAGTTCTTCAAGCAGCTGGTTATACCAACATTGAGTACCATAAAGGTTCCCTTCCGGAAGAAGAATTGATTGAAGCGGTTAAAGACGTGCACTTCATCGGTATTCGCTCCCGTACGAACCTATCCGAAGAGGTAATCAATGCGGCGAATAAACTGGTTGCAATTGGCTGTTTTTGTATCGGTACTAACCAAGTAAACCTAGACGCAGCAGCAAAACGCGGCATTCCTGTGTTTAATGCACCGTTCTCTAACACACGCAGTGTGGCTGAGCTAGTGCTTGGTCAAATCCTACTACTTCTGCGTGGCATTCCTGAAAAGAATGCGCTTGCACATCGCGGTATTTGGAAGAAAAGTGCTGACAACTCTTACGAAGCACGTGGCAAACGTCTTGGCATTATCGGATACGGCCACATTGGTACGCAGCTAGGTATTATTGCCGAAAACTTAGGTATGCGCGTTTACTACTACGACATCGAGAACAAATTGTCCCTTGGTAATGCGACGCAAGTACATACCATGAGTGAACTACTAAACAAGTGTGACGTAATTTCTCTGCACGTTCCTGAAACGCCAGAAACAAAAAATATGATGGGTGAAGCTGAGTTTGCTCGCATGAAGCCAGGCTCAATCTTTATTAATGCAGCACGCGGCACTGTCGTGCATATTCCAGCACTTTGCCATAGTTTAGAAGCGGGTCACATTGCGGGCGCTGCGATTGATGTATTCCCAACAGAACCAAAAACGAATGCCGACCCGTTCGAATCTCCTTTGCAGAAGTTCGATAATGTCATCCTCACTCCACACGTTGGTGGTTCAACGCAAGAAGCACAAGAGAACATCGGTGTTGAGGTCGCAGGAAAACTGGCGAAGTACTCTGACAACGGCTCTACGCTTTCAAGCGTAAACTTCCCAGAGGTGTCACTGCCAGAGCACGGTGGTGAATGCTCTCGCTTGCTTCACATCCATAAAAACCGTCCTGGTATTCTTACTCAGATCAACACCATCTTCGCGGAAGACGGCATTAACATTGCCGCACAGTACCTACAAACAGCCGCTGAAATCGGCTACGTAGTGATCGATGTTGAAACCGAGCGCTCAGAAGAAGCACTAGCGAAACTGAAAAGTATTGAAGGCACTATCCGTGCTCGTATCCTTCACTAATCACTAATCACTAATCACTAATTTGTGAAGCAGAAATAACAAAGGCAGGGAATACCCTGCCTTTTCTTTTTGCACCCAGTATTACTTCAGCTTGTAAATCACGTCAACTTGATCGCGAATAATCATGGTAGAATCCTGGTAGCTGTTTGCCCCTTCTTTACTGTCCATCGCCATCGAGCGCATTAGAACAGGCTGAACGTGCATCTGTCTGTAATTGATCTGCCAGACATCACCCAATTTTTTCTCAAAGCCAGTAGCCAGTGACGCTGCTTTTTCTCGCGCATCTTGGATAGCCACCATGCGTGCCTTTTGCTGATACTCAGCCTGGTTGCTTACCTTAAGTTGAATATTATCAACCTGATTAATCCCTGCTTCTAACGCCATATCTAGGTACTGGTTTAGGTTTTTTAGATCCGTAACCGTCACATCAATGCTACGAGAAGCGCGATAACCAACGAGCTCTGCTTTACCAGATTTAGGGTAGTGGTATTGAGGCGCAAGGTATAAATTCGAGCTGGTAACATTGTCTTTTGATAAGCCAGCATCGGACAGATTTTTCAGAAATTGCTCAACGGTTTTGTCAACTGACTGCTTGGCCTGTTCAGCAGTCATTGTCGTGTCTACCACTTTCACAGAAAACGTCGCCATATCTGGTGTAGCAATAACTTCACCATAACCTGTCGTCGTTACGTGAGCAAATTCAGGCGAGTTCGCCAACACTGAAGCACTAGTAAGGCTGAGTGCAGAAGCCAGCAAAAATGAATACAGTCTCATTCAATAAATCCATCCATACAAAAATAAAGTACTTACTCTCAGCAGAAAGGCTCAAGATTCAGACAAAACTATCACTACTGAGAAAGTGTATGGTTTCATAATAGAAACTTCTGTCGATTATCCAAGCACTCAGAATGACTTCTAACACAACTTTGACTATGTAACATTGGCGTAATTTTTCAACGAAACACTCTATCGGCAATGAACCCATCGCTGCGACAATGAACTTATTGAGGTAAGTGTCGCTGAGCATACCCGACTATCGCGTGTGAGATTTCTTGTAGAACCCCCGTTTCCAGTTGCCAATGATGCCAATAAATCCGATGGGACATTAAAAAACCGGGAGTAACATCAACCAACGCGCCACGCTCTAGCTCGTCGGTAATTTGCAAACGAGGGATTAAGCAATAGGCTACACCAGCTAACGCCACTTTTAGAAACGCTTCAGAGCTGCTGATGTTATGGTGAATGACGCTATCAGGGCTGACATTGAAATGCTCGGTAAGAAAGGTTTTATGTAGGTCATCATATTGATCATACGAAACGGCCGGCGCCTTGGCCAAAGTCTGGTTATTGACGCCTTGAGCAAAGTAACGCTGATAAAACTCCGGACTCGCGACACAAACGTAATCAACACGTCCCAAGTAATCCGCTCTACAGCCAGGTATCGGCTGGGATTCTAAGCTGATCGCCCCCGTCACTTCGCCACTTTTTAGCTTTTCGATGGAACGAGATTCACCATAGATAGTGAGTTTGAGTTCAACCTGACGCTGCTTCATGACATCTTGCAGTGCAGGCAGTAGCCAAGTAGCAAGGCTATCAGCATTGGTCGCCAAAGAGAGTTGTACATGTCGAGTACTGGTATCATTCTTGATTTCGGGCAGAATTTCATGCTCGAGTAAGCGCACTCGACGATAAAGGCCTAATAACTTTTTACCAATCGGCGTTGGCTTGGGTGGTTGACTACGAACCAAAACGGGTTGTGCGAGAAACTTCTCTAATTGTTTAATACGTTGAGAAATCGCTGATTGCGAGACAAATAAATGTTCGGCTGCACGCTCAAAGCTCCCCTGATAAACCACTGCATCTAATGCCTCAATCCATTTATAGTCCAACCCTCTCATCCTGCTCTTCCTCTCCTGATAAAACATCAACCCTTAAATTAGCTTAGCTAATATAATATTAAAATCATTAATTATACTTATTTAGATAAACTCTTTATCTTTCACCCTTCTGAGCATTTATTGGTTATCTTGAAGTGAGGTGAAGTGTGAGCTTGTGGGTTCTATTGCAAGGGTTTGGTTTAGGGGCATCAATGATCATTCCGATCGGCGCACAAAATGCGTATGTCTTAAATCAAGGCATAAAGCGCAATCATCACCTGACGACTGCCACTATTTGTAGCATCCTAGATATGATCTTCATTTCTCTAGGTATCTTTGGTGGTGGTGCGATTTTGTCTCAAAATGAAATCTTACTAACATCGGTGACGCTTGGTGGTATTGCCTTCCTGAGCTTTTATGGATTACTGTCACTTAAGAGTGCGTTTAAGTCAGACAGTGAGTCAGAATCAAAAGGTGAAGTCGTCGCTCGTGGTCGTCGAACGGTCATATTAGGTGCGTTAGCCGTCACAGTACTTAACCCACACTTGTACTTAGATACAGTCGTCATTCTGGGCTCTATTGGTGGGCAGTTTGAAGGCCATGACCGAATTGCTTTTGCACTAGGTACGATGATGGCTTCCTTTGTTTGGTTCTATACCTTGTCGATAGGAGCCGCAAAACTAGGCCCTACCCTATCAAAGCCAAGAGTGAAAAAAGGCATCGACATCGCGGTCGCAGTAATGATGTTCACGATAGCGTATATTTTAGCTAGCGAACTTATTGAAAAGTACTGGTAATCAACAGGACAACATAGACATGGAGTCACTAAAGCGTATCTATGATATCAATAGAGAGCGACTCAACGCGCTCTCTATTCCTTTTCGGGAATGGCAGCATGAAGCCATCTTAGACTTTGACACGGATATAAGAGTTGCGTCCGAGCTTGGATGGACAGGCACGCACACCAAAAGCCTCTTCTTAAAACTCAAAGGACAAGGCTACGCAATTTATCTAACAGAAAAAGACTCTCGCCTCGATGCCAAACAAATAAAAGCCGTCACAGGCAAACGCCCCTCAATTTGTGACGACGATGAAATGGTCGAAGTGTTAGGTTGTTTGCCTGGAGCGGTATGTCCGATTGGCTTACCTGAATATGTCACGCTCATTGTTGATACAGCCCTGTATCAACACGAAGAGTTGCTCTATACGCCAGGGTTGCCTGAATTCACCTTTGGCTTTGCCGGTAAACATCTAAAACGTCTATTGCTTGCCGGTAATCACATTCTTTATGAGATATAAAAAAGCGAGGCCAATTGGCCTCGCTTTCGAATATCTACCGCTTGTATTAAGCGTCGATTTTGTTCAGATGAACATCCATTTGTGGGAATGGAATTTCGATACCATTTTCATCCAATGCTTCTTTAATACCTTGCATTGCATCAAAGTATACGCCCCAGTAATCTGCAGTTTTCACCCATGGGCGAACCACAAAGTTTACTGAAGAGTCTGCCAGCGTAAGTACGCCGATTGTGATATCAGGATCTTTCAAGATACGCGGATCTTTTTCTAGCGTCTCGCGAATTACTTTCTTCGTTAGTTTAAGATCCGCTTTGTATGACACACCAATCACTAAGTCGACACGTCGCGTTGCATGACGAGAGTAGTTAGTAATTGCACCACCGATTACTGACGAGTTAGGCACAACAACCATCTTGTTGTCTGGTGTTTTTAGAACAGTTTGGAAGATTTGAATTGCTTCAACACTACCCGCTACACCGCCAATTTCTACGTAGTCGCCAGATTTGAATGGACGGAACGCAACAATGAGTACACCAGCTGCAAAGTTTGATAGTGAACCTTGTAGCGCAAGACCAACAGCAAGACCTGCCGCACCGATTACAGCCACGACTGAAGCGGTTTGAACGCCTAATCGACCAAGAGCTGCGATAAGTACGATTACAAATAGCAAGTAACGAACAAGACCGTGAATAAATTCAACGACAGCCTTATCCATGTTTTTCTTTTCTAGTACTTTAGAAACACTACCAGCGACTGCTTTAACGATAATATTACCGATAAACAGAATAAGCAGCGCAGAGATAATGTTCACACCGTACTGAACCAGTAGATCTGAGTTGTTTGTCAGCCAAGTTTCAGCCTGAGTTAGACCATCCGTTAAAGTGGTATCGATACCCACCGATTCACCTGCCATAATTCTTATCCTCAAAAATAAAGATATATAAATCCAATTGCCGTTAATTTATGAACCTTGTTTTTTAAAGGCTCTTTTCTAAAACAACATCCCTATTGCCCCACTGAACAGTGTCAGATTTTTGGCACAATATCCCAACTTTGACTTTTTTCAAAGTCAGAGTTTCGCAAAGATATGCAAAACAAGACTTTATCAGAGTTTTCTGATATTGGCTTGTTACAGGTTACGCAATGCACTCTTATTTCGCCACTCCTATGACTGATATTCCTATGTTTTTATTTAAAAACGTTAAAGGGGGAACATCCCACCAGAAAATACAACCTGACGCATAAAGATATCAATAGGAAAACAGGGAAAGAAACATAGGGGCAAAATGATAGACATAAAAAAACCCGCTCAAAAAGCGGGTTTTTAAGTAACTTAATCAGTAACGATTATAGTACGTCAACTGCGTTTAGGTCAGCAAATGCTTGCTCTAGACGAGCTACCATTGAAGCTTGACCAGCACGTAGCCATACGCGTGGATCGTAGTACTTCTTGTTTGGTGCATCTTCACCAGTTGGGTTACCGATTTGACCTTGTAGGTAATCGTGGTTTTCAGCTTCGAACTTACGGATACCATCCCAAGTTGCCCACTGTGTATCAGTATCGATGTTCATTTTGATAACACCGTAACCGATAGACTCACGGATTTCTTCTAGAGAAGAACCTGAACCACCGTGGAATACGAAGTTTAGAGAGTTCGCTGGAAGACCGAATTTCTCAGAAACGTGCGCTTGAGAATCACGTAGGATAGTTGGAGTTAGAACAACGTTACCTGGCTTGTACACGCCGTGTACGTTACCGAAAGATGCTGCGATAGTGAAACGGTGGCTGATTGCGCTTAGTTTCTCGTATGCGTATGCAACGTCTTCTGGAGAAGTGTATAGCTCAGACGCATCCATATCAGAGTTGTCTACGCCGTCTTCTTCACCACCAGTACAACCTAGTTCGATTTCTAGAGTCATGTTCATTTTAGCCATGCGCTCTAGGTACTTAGCAGAAATCTCGATGTTCTCTTCTAGAGACTCTTCAGAAAGGTCGATCATGTGAGAAGAGAATAGTGGCTTACCAGTTTGCGCGAAGTACTCTTCACCAGCGTCTAGTAGACCGTCGATCCAAGGAAGTAGTTTCTTAGCAGCGTGGTCAGTGTGTAGGATTACTGGTACACCGTAAGCTTCAGCGACAGCGTGAACGTATTTCGCACCAGCAACAGCACCTAGGATTTGAGCTTCTTGACCTTCAAGTTTTAGACCTTTACCAGCAAAGAAAGCAGCGCCACCGTTAGAGAATTGAACGATAACTGGAGCTTTAACTTTTGCAGCTGCTTCAAGTACTGCGTTTACAGAGTCAGTACCCACACAGTTTACTGCTGGAAGTGCAAAGCTGTTTTCTTTTGCAACTTCAAATACTTTCTGAACGTCATCGCCAGAGATAACACCTGGTTTTACGAAGTCGAAGATCTTAGACATGGATGTAATCCTATTTATCTGTCGTTTTTAAACAAAACTTGTTAAGTTGAAAATCTTGCAAACGTTTGCTCACAACTGAGGCTATTCTAGCAGAGTTCCTCACACGTTGCAGCAAACAAGAAAGCGGGAGAATCACTCCCCCGCTTTGCTTTAATTACTTAGCGCGTGCTTCTAGCATTTCTACTGCTGGAAGAACTTTACCTTCTACGAACTCAAGGAAAGCGCCACCACCTGTAGAGATGTAAGAAACGTCAGCTTTGATACCGAACTTGTCGATAGCTGCTAGCGTGTCACCACCACCTGCAACAGAGAAGCCTTCAGATGCTGCGATAGCTTCTGAGATACCTTTAGTACCTGCTTCGAAGTTCTTGAATTCGAATACGCCTACTGGACCGTTCCATAGGATAGTCTTCGCGTTCTTAAGGATTTCTGCTAGTTCAGCTGTTGAATCTGGGCCAAGGTCGAAGATCATGTCGTCGTCTTGTACTTCAGAAACGTGCTTAATTTCTGCTTCTGCGTTTTCGTCGAATGCTTTCGCACATGCAACGTCAGTTGCTACTGGAATTGCACACTCATCCATTAGCTTCTTAGCAGTGTCTACTAGATCCGCTTCGTATAGAGACTTACCAACGTTGTGGCCAGCAGCTGCGATGAATGTGTTAGCAATACCACCACCAACAACTAGTTGGTCAGCGATTTTAGATAGAGACTCAAGTACAGTTAGCTTAGTAGAAACTTTTGAACCACCTACGATAGCAACCATTGGGCGAGCTGGGTTGTCCATTGCTTTACCTAGCGCTTCAAGCTCGTTTGCTAGAAGAGGGCCAGCACAAGCGATAGGTGCGTGCATACCAACACCATGAGTTGACGCTTGAGCGCGGTGAGCCGTACCGAATGCATCCATTACGAATACGTCACATAGTGCTGCGTATTTCTTAGATAGCTCTTCGTCGTTTTTCTTTTCGCCTTTGTTAAAGCGAACGTTTTCTAGAACAACAAGTTCACCAGCGTTTAGCTCTAGGCCATCTAGGTAGTCTTTTGCTAGCTTAACTTCACAATCTAGTGCGTCGTTTAGGTAGTTAACAACTGGTTGTAGAGAGAACTCTTCAGCGTATTCACCTTCAGTTGGGCGACCTAGGTGAGACGTAACCATTACTTTAGCGCCTGCTTCTAGGCAGTGCTTAATAGTTGGAAGAGATGCGATGATACGTGCATCTGAAGTTACTTTACCGTCTTTTACTGGCACGTTTAGGTCAGCACGGATAAATACACGTTTACCTGCAAGATCCAGGTCAGTCATCTTGATTACAGACATGATGTGTCCTCTCAAATATTGATAATTAAAGTTTTTGAAAACTCGGCAACCCTGCCAAGCCTGTTAATTCTTCAAACTGGTTATAGATGATATGGAGATATCATGGATTTATTTCAAGGCTTGAAATAAAAATTCTCCATCACTTCTTCGTCATTACTGCTCCACTTGAGAAGAAGCTTGCATTGCTAAGGCAGTATCCAGCATCCGGTTAGCAAAGCCCCATTCGTTGTCGCACCAAACGAGCATTTTTACGAGTTGCCCGTTACTCACTCTAGTCTGGCTTCCATCTACAATCGCACTATGGGGGTCGTGGTTAAAGTCGATGGAAACGAGTGGCGATTCAGTATAGTCAACAATGTTACGTAATGTACACTGAGATGCGTTAACAATGGTTTGATTTACGTCATTAACTTTCACATTTGTATTAATTGTGACACTTAAATCCATTGCGGTGACGTTAACGGTTGGGACACGAACAGAAATTGCTTCGAATTTGTTGGAAAATTTCGGGAAGATTCTTTCAATCCCCTTATGCAACTTGGTGTCAACCGGAATAATAGATTGGCTAGCAGCGCGGGTACGGCGTAGATCGTTATGGTACGCATCGATTACTTGCTGATCGTTCATGGAAGAGTGAATCGTGGTAATGGTACCGGACTCAATACCGAAGGCTTCGTCTAACACTTTAATGATGGGAACGATACAGTTGGTAGTACAAGAGCCATTGGAGACAACACGGTGCTCGTCTTTCAGAGTTTCGTGGTTCACACCATAGATAATCGTATTATCTATGTCGTTTGCGCCCGGGTGTGAAAACAGCACTTTCTTCGCGCCAGCTTCTATATGCGCTTGCCCATCGGCTTGCGAACCAAACACGCCAGTGCAATCCAAGACAATATCGACTTCTAAATCGCGCCAAGGAAGTAGTTCGAGTTCAGAGAGGTGAAGAATGCGAATAGAGTCATATTCGCCGCTGTCATGATGAACATGCAAGTGTTCTTGGTCGTGGGAGATTTTTTTACCGAAGCGACCATGACTAGTGTCATATTGCAGTAGGTGCGCCATCGCTTCTGGCTGCGCTAATTCGTTAACCGCCACAACCTTGATCTGCTGATGTTTTCCGCTTTCATATACGGCTCGCAGAACATTACGACCTATACGTCCAAATCCATTGATCGCAACCTTTAGCATTTATCCTTCGCCCTACCAAAAATTTCGTGTCACAGATACTACCTGATCAGGCTGAAAAACGCACCTGTTGAATCATAGTAAAGCAGGATTAAAAAAGGCCGAGACAATGCTCGGCCTTATTACAACAATAATTAAAATGCGACGTCTAAACCTAACCAGTAGCGACGACCATCTTCGACATATCCGTATTCTTCGTAACTGATTTCCTCATCCAGCAAGTTATAGATCGCGCCTTTAATACGAGTATTGTCGGTTAACTGGTATGTCACACCAGCGTCCACAAAGGTATAAGCAGGCTCTACAATACTGTTTCTTGATGGGCCAGTAACCGGATCCATTTCTTTACCTCGGTAAGTGACTTTAGCCCAGCTTTCTAGATCTGTTGTTGTTTGCCAAGTTACATCCACATTAAACAAATGCTTTGGTAACTGCTGCAGCGGCATGCCTTTGTATTCACCTGTTTTTTGCTCTGAGTCGGTAAATGTGTAGCTAGAGCTGAGGTAAATGGTTTCCGTTAATGGCGATGCTAAGGTCGCTTCAATACCTTGTGTAACCGCTTCGTCCACGTTAATGCGGTACGTTGGATCTGCCCCCCATTGGTTTGGTCCATCTGTACAGATGGTATCTGGACAAACAACACGTGTGATCTTGTCTTTGAACTCATTATGGAACGCAGTCAAAGAGACATCTAAACCAGAGTCACCTTGATACAAGACACTGATTTCTTTGTTTAGCGACGTTTCAGGGTCAAGGTCTGGGTTACCGTAGATATTACCGCCGCCACTGACTTGCGCCCAACCAGGAGTAATTTCACGTAATTGCGGAGAACGGAAACCTGTTGCCACGCCACCTTTCACAGTCCAAGACGGGTCAACTCGCCATACACCATAGACACGCGGACTAAAGTGCGCGCCATAGTTTTCGTCATGATCTAGACGACCACCAAGCGTAACGCTAAACGGATCGGCGATTCTCCATTCATCTTCAATGAAAACAGCCCACTGCGTATTCGATGTTTCGCTCTTCGATGACGCTTTGTTGGAGGTGAAATCCTCAAGCTCTGCATGAGTGGCGTCCACACCAGTCGTCAACGTATGGTTTCCAATACCAGTCACCAAGCTCGATTTGAACGTGGTGTTGGTGATCGTCATCTCGCGAGATTTGTTCTCGCTCTCTTCACGTTGTAAGTAAGTATCTGAGATGCCAACCGAGTCCCAGTCGCCATTGTGACTTAGCGTTACATAATTACGACGATATTCGTTGAGTGAATCCTCACAACCTCTTCGGCAACCCGTCGTTGGTACGGAAAGGCCAACGTTACCGCGACGACTTTGTGCCGATGTGCCACCCTCTAGTTGCACAGAATGGCGGTCACTAATCTGGTAGGTCAGTTTTGAAGAGATACTTTGCATATCTTTATCTTCATAACCGTACTCAATATCGTCTTCTTCTCTTGCGGTATACTGACCGTATACTTGGAGAGATAGATTTTCGGCTAGCGGCCCATTGACGAAGAAATTCGCGCTCTGCTCTCCGCCCGAGCGACTGTTTTCTTGCAGAACCGTGCCTAACTGAACATTACCTGTCCACTCCATCGCGTCTTTTCGCGTGATCACGTTAATTACACCACCAATCGCATCAGAGCCATAAAGCGTCGACATTGGACCACGGATAACTTCAATTCGCTCAATCGCTTGAAGAGGGGGTAACCAGCCTTGTTCGATACCAGGGCCGTCACTATTTGGGCGAGTTTCACGTGTGCTTTGACGTTTACCATCGACCAGTATCAAAGTGTATTTAGAACCCATACCACGGATACTGATATCGGTAGTGTCACCACCACCTGTTACGACGACACCAGGCACACTTTTTAGTGCATCAGTCACATCGCGGTAATAACGAGAGTCCAACTCCTCACGCGAAATCACACTAATACTTGCAGGCGCGTCCGCTTGAGATTGCTCATAACTTGATGCAGTTACAACCACTGTTTCCATTTTAGAAACCGCATCATTGGCAAACACATGAGGGACACTGACGAAGGCTAAAATACCAGTTGCAGTAATAACTGGCAGTCTAAGAGTAGACATCTACATCTCCATAATTGATAATGATTATTATTTTCGAAAGTGAATTATTCACAAATAGAATGAGATGCATAGTGAGAGTTATGGAACGGTTCTTCCCATTTATGGAACCCGTGCATAACGCAGTAAGGAGTTAATGAAATATGCACGACTTAGCATCAATTCGAGCCTTTGATGCGCTCAATCAGCATAAGAGTTTGACCGCCGCTGCCAAGGCCCTTAACCAGCCTAAATCAACGCTGAGTCGTCGCTTAGCACAATTAGAAGAAGATTTCGGTCAGGCTCTCACCGCAAGACAAGGTAACCGATTAGTTCTGACAAGGGCGGGAGAAATTTTTGCCCACTACAGTCGCCAGATTCTTGAGCTAAGTGAAGAGAGTTATGACGCACTTCAAGGTTTAACAAACCAAGTTTCAGGGCCGCTGCATATTGTTTGTCACACAGCATTAGTTAGAAGTTGGCTAGGAGGTGTGCTCAACGGCTTTCTTGCCGATAATCCTGACGTTAGGGTTCAACTTACCAGTGACTTTTCTGAAGCGCACCATGACCCAGATTTGTTCATCTGGCTCGGTGAGCGTAAAGATCTCGATTGGCGCAAAGAGGTATTAGGCTCATTTCGTTACACGCCCTTTGCCTCTCCAGCTTATCTTGAACAACACGGTTCGATCCTGCACCCCAAAGAGCTTGAAGCGCATCCGTGGATCGATTTTGGCTCGGTACAAGAAAATGGATTGATGCTCACACACCCTCAACACGGTGAGTTCTTTTTAGAGCCATTTGTGAGTCGCTTATACAGCGACAACATCGCAATGCAGATCGACAGCATCGCGAATGGTCATGGTATTGGACTGTTGCCAACTTGGACAGCAAGCGGCTACGAGAAACATCATCCGGGTCGAATCACACCTTGCTTAGAAGGTTGGCTTTCAGAGCCCATCTCCATTAACTGCTATACGCCTGCAGGAAGACCACCACTGCGCTTATCCGTACTTTTAGACTGTATTCACCAAAGCATTCCACAAGGTTGGAAAACCTGACAAAAAACAAAAAAGGCCATCGCAATGATGGCCTTTTCAACTTTAGTATCTAACAGTCGTCCTTTACGTTCGGACTATTGAGACAATCTAGCAGTTACGCTAGCAATTCTTTTGCTGTGTTCACTACGTTTTCAGTCGTGAAGCCAAACATCTCGAATAGTTGACCAGCAGGTGCAGATTCACCAAATGTCGTCATGCCGATGATGCGACCGTCGAAACCAACGTACTTGTACCAGAAGTCTGCGATGCCCGCTTCGATAGCGATGCGTGCCGTTACGTCTGATGGCAATACTGCTTCACGGTAAGCGGCGTCTTGTTTGTCGAATGCATCTGTTGATGGCATTGAAACCACGCGCACTTTCTTACCTTCTGCTGTTAGTTGAGTCGCAGCTTCTACTGCTAGCTCAACTTCAGAGCCTGTTGCGATAAGGATAAGCTCTGGCTTGCCTTCACAATCTTTCAGGATGTAAGCACCTTTCGCGATGTTCGCTACTTGCTCAGCTGTACGATCTTGTTGCGCTAAGTTTTGACGAGAGAAGATAAGTGCTGTTGGTGCATCTTTACGTTCAATCGCTAGTTTCCATGCTACGGCAGACTCAACCTGGTCACATGGACGCCATGTGCTCATGTTTGGCGTTACGCGTAGAGATGCCATTTGCTCAACAGGTTGGTGAGTTGGGCCATCTTCGCCAAGACCGATCGAATCGTGCGTGTACACTTGGATATTCTGAATTTTCATCAGCGCAGCCATACGCATTGCGTTACGAGCGTATTCCATGAACATTAGGAATGTCGCACCGTAGGGAACGAAACCACCGTGCAATGCGATACCGTTGATGATAGCGGTCATACCGAATTCACGTACACCGTAGTGGATGTAGTTGCCAGAGAAGTCATCCGTTTCTAGAGACTTAGAACCAGACCACATGGTCAGGTTAGAAGGCGCTAGGTCAGCAGAACCACCCATAAACTCAGGAAGCATTTGACCAAACGCTTCTAGTGCATTTTGCGATGCTTTACGTGATGCAATGTTCGCTGGGTTTGCTTGAAGATCAGCAATGATTTGGTTCGCTTTTTCTTCCCATTCCGCTGGAAGTTCGCCGTTTAGACGACGTTTAAGCTCTGCTGCTTCTGCAGGGTAAGCTGCTGCGTATGCTTCGAACTTTTCATTCCAAGCCGCTTCTTTCGCTGCACCTGCTTCTTTTGCGTCCCACTCAGCGTAAACATCTGCAGGGATTTCAAATGGACCGTACTCCCAACCTAGGTATTCGCGAGCCGCTTGAATCTCATCGTGACCTAATGGCGCACCGTGACAGTCGTGCGAGCCAGACTTGTTAGGAGAACCGAAACCGATAATTGTTTTAGTACAGATTAGAGTCGGGCGAGGATCCGCTTTAGCCGCTTCAATCGCTGCGTTGATTGCTTCAGGATCGTGACCGTCTACCGCTGGGATTACGTGCCAGCCGTAAGCTTCGAAACGCTTAGGTGTATCGTCAGAGAACCAACCTTCAACGTGACCGTCGATAGAGATACCGTTGTCATCCCAAAACGCGATCAGTTTGCCTAGACCTAGCGTACCTGCTAGAGAGCATGCTTCGTGCGAGATGCCTTCCATTAGACAGCCGTCACCCATGAACACATACGTAAAGTGGTCAACGATGTCGTGGCCTTCTTTGTTGAACTGTGCCGCTAGTGCTTTCTCTGCGATAGCCATACCAACAGCATTAGTGATGCCTTGGCCAAGAGGACCCGTTGTTGTCTCGATACCAGGCGCGTAACCGTACTCTGGGTGACCTGGGGTTTTTGAGTGCAATTGACGGAAGTTTTTCAGATCGTCAATAGATAGCTCATAACCGCTTAAGTGCAGTAGAGAGTAAATAAGCATTGAGCCGTGACCGTTTGATAGCACGAAGCGGTCGCGGTCGGCCCACTCTGGGTTTGATGGGTTGTGGTTTAGGTGAGAGCGCCAAAGAACTTCAGCGATATCAGCCATACCCATTGGTGCGCCTGGGTGGCCTGAGTTAGCTTGTTGAACACCATCCATGCTTAGAGCACGAATTGCATTGGCAAGATGTTTACGAGACGACATGTCTGCTCCTGAGTACATTAAGCGAAACGAAAAGTAGGTCATAATTCTCTCAAAGCCCTGTTGGGTGTGCAAACGTTTTCCAGTCCAAAACCTCACAAATATTGCACCTTTCGCGCCAAATCGTTCGAAGTTCTTAAAATTGTCAATAAATCAGGCAAACGTTTGGTTATAACAAAAACCAAAAAAGAGCTTGTAATTCGAGCAATCAAATTTAGAATAGACGTCTAGATGTAGATACACCTACAAAAATTAGTATTAATTTGCGCTGGAGAGTTTATCATTCCCCAGTTTTAAACCAGATATAGTGGAGCTAACATGGCTAAGCACCTGTTTACTTCTGAGTCAGTATCAGAAGGTCATCCAGATAAAATTGCAGACCAGATTTCTGATGCGGTTCTTGACGCGATTCTAGAGCAAGATCCAAAGGCTCGTGTTGCATGTGAGACTTACGTTAAAACCGGTATGGTAATGGTGGGTGGTGAAATCACGACTTCAGCATGGGTAGACATCGAAGAGTTAACTCGTGAAACCGTTCGTGAAATCGGCTACGTACATTCAGATATGGGCTTTGACGCAGATTCTTGTGCGGTACTAAACACAATCGGTAAACAGTCGCCAGATATCAACCAAGGTGTTGATAAAGCTGACCCTAAAGAACAAGGTGCAGGCGACCAAGGCATTATGTTTGGTTACGCTTGTAACGAAACTGAAGTACTAATGCCAGCGCCAATTACTTACTCTCACCGTCTTGTTCAAAAGCAAGCAGAAGTTCGTAAAAACGGCACACTACCTTGGTTGCGTCCTGATGCAAAATCTCAGGTAACGTTCCAATACGATCAAGGTAACATCGTTGGTATCGACGCGGTTGTTCTTTCAACTCAACACTGTGATTCAATCTCAACTTCAGACCTGCGTGAAGCGGTAATGGAAGAGATCATTAAACCAGTGCTACCTTCTGAGTGGATCAACAAAGAAACAAACTTCTTCATCAACCCAACTGGTCGCTTCGTAATCGGTGGTCCTATGGGTGACTGTGGTCTAACAGGCCGTAAGATCATCGTAGATACTTACGGCGGCGCAGCTCGTCACGGTGGCGGTGCGTTCTCTGGTAAAGATCCATCAAAAGTTGACCGTAGTGCAGCATACGCAGCACGTTACGTAGCGAAAAACATCGTAGCGGCTGGCATGGCTGACCGTTGTGAGATCCAACTTTCTTACGCAATCGGTGTTGCTGATCCAACGTCTATCATGGTGGAAACGTTCGGTACTGAGAAAGTATCTCACGACATCATCATTGAAGCGGTTCGTCAATTCTTCGACCTACGTCCATACGGTCTACAAGAAATGCTTAACCTTCTTCAACCTATCTACAAGAAGACAGCGGCTTACGGTCACTTCGGTCGTGAAGAATTCCCGTGGGAAGCGACAGACAAAGCTGCACTTCTACGTGATTTCGCTGGCATCAAATAATCAAGCCAAGCAAGAATTAATCAAGCCCTCGCCTCTGGCGGGGGCTTTTTATTTTCAGCAACTTTTATCCAGCCATTTCGACTAATACCGCCCCGCCTCACGAAGTAGTCGTGTTTTTCCCTCACTTTTATACCGAATAAATTTTCAGCAATTATTTGTAAATTATCCCATCTCCGCCAATAGTTAAAATATTGTTAATTCCAATTTAAATAGAGACGTCGGATGCTGGCGATGTGGCAGCAACACTTAATAAAGACACGAGTCAGGCATCTTTATGGCCGATACCAAACTAAGCCAATGCTCAGATGTAAACTTGAAAAAGTCGCTTCAAGTTTGACTGAACAAAAACCGCTGTCAGTTGGTATAAGCGGATAATGTGGGAATAAATCAAGGAGGAGTTATGCCTCGAACTGTTAATCCATCGGACTTCCACAACAAGAGAAAGGAAGTGCCAGATAACGAATACGCCAGAACCATACCGTGCAATACGGTCAATCTTTCTGCACCTTTTCATTGGCTCGCATTAGGTCTGCATGATTTCGTGCGAATGCCCCTCATCAGTGCTTTCTATGGCATCTGTTTTATGGCGGCTGCCATAGGCATTGTTTTGCTCGTTCAGTGGCAAGGCACACACTTGGTCGTCATGCCCAGTTTGATTGTTTACATGTTAATCGGTCCGTTTCTCGCGCTCGGCTTGTATGATGCCAGTTGGGAGAGAGAGCGCGGACACAAAGCAAGCTTGTTCCATTCAATGAAAGCGATCGGTCGTAATTCAACATCTCAATGGGCATTCGCCGTGTTACTCGCAGTGTGTATGATATTTTGGATGCGTATTGCCGCTCTACTTCATGCGCTTTACCCTTCTGTTCAAGGGGCATCTTTAAGTGAGTTCCTCCCCTTCCTTGTCATCGGCTCTCTAGTTGGCTTTGTTTTGGCTTGTGTGGTGTTTAGCATTTCAGCCTTTTCTATTCCGCTCATGATGGAGCGTCGCGTAGACATGATGACCGCTGTATTTACTAGCTTTAATGCGGTGAAATCCAACATTCCAGCGATGATTGTTTGGGCGGCGATCATCTGCGGCGGTATTCTTATCGGCTTTGCAACGTACGGGATCGGAATGTTGTTTACCATGCCAATTCTAGGCTACGGTACATGGCACGCTTACCATGCCACCATCAAGAAAAAACACACTCCGTAATTAACTGATGCTATGATCTGGCCCTCGCGAATGCGGGGGCTTTTTTATTTGATTTATCGAGGTGAGTTGTGGATATAGAACTAAGCTATAAAGCCAAGCAAGTGATGGCGGACTGCATCGCGATGGCAGAGCAAGCTTTCAAACGTTCTTTTCCTATTCCAACGGTCACCTTCAACGTCCGCGGAAAAGCGGCAGGAAAAGCCTACCTTCAATTAAATCAAGTTCGCCTAAACCCCGTTTTATTTCGCGAAAACACCCAAGCATTCTTAGATGAAGTCATTCCTCACGAGGTGGCTCACCTGATTACTTATCAGGTTTACGGACGAGTTAGACCTCACGGCAAAGAATGGCAAGGTGTCATGGAAGCCGTATTTAAAGTGCCCGCCAAAACCACTCACAGCTTTGAAGTAAAATCCGTTCAAGGTAAAACCTTTGAGTATCGTTGTGGCTGTATGACCTACCCTCTATCGATTCGCCGTCATAATAAAGTGCTGCGCAAAGAGGCGACGTACTCTTGTCAAAAATGCCGCCAACCACTTAACTTCACAGGCGTTCAATTATCGTAATCTATATCTCATAGTGTTACTTGCGTTCCCAAAATAAAGATCGAGTTTATCAAAACCTTCCCTTCGCCATTTATTGTTAACTTACTCATCACTAAAGCTATTTTATGCGTGTTATCATGAATAAAGTCATACTTTATAAAGACTTTAATCATGAAATACCTATTCTCTTTGTTACTTATCGCGCTTTCTAGCACTGCGGTTGCCGCGCCACCAAGCTCATTCTCTGCCGCCAAACGTGAGGCGGTAAAAATTTATCAAGACCATCCAACAAGCTTTTACTGTGGCTGCAACATTCAATGGCAAGACAAAAAAGGCTCCCCAGATTTAGCCTCTTGCGGTTACCAAGTCCGTAAACAGGAAAAGCGGGCCGCACGAATCGAATGGGAGCATGTGGTACCTGCGTGGCAATTTGGCCACCAGCGTCAATGCTGGCAAGATGGCGGACGTAAAAACTGCAAGAAAAAAGACAAAACCTTTCGCTTGATGGAAGCAGACCTGCACAACCTAACCCCTGCCATTGGTGAAGTAAACGGTGACCGTTCGAACTACAACTTTAGCCAATGGAACGGTATCGATGGCGTGAGTTATGGTCGCTGTGAGATGCAAGTGAACTTTAAGCAGCGTAAAGTCATGCCACCAGACCGTGCTCGAGGTTCGATTGCTCGTACCTACCTATACATGAGCAAAGAGTACGGCTTTAAATTATCAAAACAGCAAACGCAGTTGATGAGTGCTTGGAACAAAACCTACCCAGTCGATAAATGGGAATGTGAGCGTGACGAGCGCATTGCCAAAGTACAAGGCAATCATAACCCATTTGTTCAAAAAGCCTGTCGCGCACTCTAGTACTCCTCTACCTTGAAGCGTTTCAATAACTGATATTGAAACGCTTCTTGCCCCTTGTTTTTTCGGTGGAAAGCATCCATGTTAGGGTTTAAGTTTATTCTCTTGCTGGAAATCTCATGCGTATCCCTCGAATTTATCATCCAGAAACCATTCATCAACTTGGCTCACTTGCTTTAAGTGACGACGCAGCAGGCCATATCGGCCGTGTTCTGCGCATGAAAGAAGGCCAAGACGTTCTCCTATTTGACGGCAGCGGCGCAGAATTCCCAGCGGTTATCAGTGAAGTCAGCAAAAAGACGGTTTTGGTTAACATTACCGAGCGTGTAGAAAACAGTATTGAATCCCCTTTAGACCTGCACCTTGGTCAAGTTATTTCACGTGGCGATAAGATGGAGTTCACTATCCAAAAGTCAGTGGAACTTGGCGTCAATACCATCACACCTTTGATTTCCGAACGTTGTGGCGTCAAGCTTGACCAAAAGCGCTTTGAGAAAAAACTCGCGCAATGGCAAAAAATCGCCATCAGTGCCTGTGAGCAGTGTGGACGCAATGTCGTTCCAGAAATTCGTCCAATTATGAGCTTGGAAGAGTGGTGTAAAGAAGAGTACGATGGCTTAAAGCTCAATCTTCATCCTCGTGCTAACTACTCAATCAACACACTGCCAACACCTGTTGAGAAAGTGCGCCTACTGATCGGCCCTGAAGGCGGTTTATCGTCTGAAGAGATCGAGATGACTCGAGAATATCAATTTGAAGAAACGCTACTCGGCCCTCGCGTTCTGCGCACCGAAACAGCGGCTCTGACAGCAATTACAGCCTTACAAGTTCGTTTCGGCGATCTTGGTTAAACGGAGAAAAATAATGATCAAACTCGGCATTGTGATGGACCCAATTTCGTCCATTAACATCAAAAAAGACTCTAGCTTTGCCATGATGCTTGAAGCGCAACGACGCGGCTATGAAATCCACTACATGGAAATGAATGATCTGCATCTCGATCAAGGCGTTGCCATTGCAGATACTAAAGTGGTGGAGCTAAAAGAAGATCCAAACGGTTGGTACGAGTTCAAATCAGAGCAAACGATCGAACTGTCTGAGCTAGACGCTGTACTAATGCGTAAAGATCCTCCGTTTGACACAGAATACATCTACGCGACTTACATCCTTGAGCGTGCAGAAGAACAAGGTGCACTGATCGTTAACAAACCTCAAAGTCTACGTGATTGTAATGAAAAACTGTTTACAGCGTGGTTCCCTGAGCTGACACCAACGACAATCGTGACGCGAAAAGCAGAGAAAATTAAAGAGTTTCGTGAAAAACATGGTGATGTCATCCTAAAACCGCTTGATGGTATGGGCGGCGCATCTATCTTCCGCGTAAAAGAAAACGACCCTAATGTCTCTGTAATCATCGAGACACTGACCAACCACGGTCAAAACTACGCAATGGCGCAAACCTTCGTGCCAGATATCAGCAACGGTGACAAACGTATCTTAGTCGTAGATGGTGAACCAATGCCTTACTGTCTAGCTCGTATTCCTGCAAAAGGTGAAACGCGCGGCAACCTTGCGGCTGGTGGCACAGGTGAGGCTCGACCACTAAGCGAGACCGATATTAAGATTGCTCAAACTGTGGCTCCTACACTGAAAGAAAAAGGCCTTATCTTTGTTGGCCTTGACGTAATTGGCGACAAGCTAACAGAAATCAACGTCACCAGCCCAACCTGTATTCGCGAAATTGAAGCGGCTTTTGATATCTCAATCACAGGCAAACTGATGGATGCGATTGAGCGTCGAGTAAAAGGCGAATAACTCAAACTGTATTACAGTTAATAGAGAGCGTAGTACATTAACTTAAGCAAACTCATGCACATACCTAGATGGTAAACTGTATGATGTTTGCTTAAGGGCATTTACGAGAGTTAAGGGTCAATATGAGTATGAATCTCACAAATCACTTTTTAGTTGCCATGCCTGGGATGAAAGATCCGTACTTTCAAAACAGCGTGATCTACGTTTGTGAGCACAACGAAGACGGCGCTATGGGATTGATGATCAATGCTCCTGTTGATATCACCGTCGGCAACATGCTCAAGCAGGTGGAAGTTCAGCCAGTACACCCGCGCCTATTTGAAGCCAGCCTAGATAGACCAGTCTACAATGGCGGCCCAATCTCGGAAGATCGTGGTTTTATTCTGCATAAACCTAAAGATTACTACGAGTCCAGCGTCCAAATGACTGATGATCTCGCGGTAACCACTTCACGTGATATTCTTTCGGTGTTAGGAACAGAAGCAGAACCAAGTGATTACTTAGTGGCACTTGGCTATTCAGGTTGGAGTGCAGGCCAATTAGAAAATGAGCTGGTCGAAAACTCTTGGCTCACCATTGAAGCGACGCCTGAAATTATCTTTAATACACCAATCAACGAGCGTTGGAAGAAAGCGGTCGAAAAGCTGGGCATCGACCCAAGTCATCTTTCAGCAGACTCTGGACATGCTTAGTCCGAAATACAGTTACATTAGATAGAGACACCTTATGTCACGCACAATTATGGCTTTTGACTTTGGAACCAAAAGCATTGGTAGCGCTATTGGCCAAGAAATTACTGGTACGGCTTCCCCATTAAAAGCCTTTAAAGCCAATGACGGTATTCCAAATTGGGACGATATCGAAAAGCAAATCAAAGAGTGGCAGCCAGATTTGCTAGTGGTCGGTTTACCAACTGATCTTCATGGCAAAGACCTTGAGACCATAACCCCTCGTGCACGAAAATTTGCTAAGCGTCTGCAAGGCCGATACGGCTTACCTGTTGAACTGCATGATGAGCGATTATCTACAGCAGAAGCTCGTGCGGAGTTGTTCAGCATGGGCGGCTACAAAGCCCTATCGAAAGGGAATGTGGACTGCCAGTCAGCGGTGGTGATTCTAGAAAGCTGGTTTGAAGCCCTCTGGGGTGAATAAAACACAATACTCAAAACAAGAAAAGGTTGGCAAGTGCCAACCTTTTTTCGTCTAAACACGCTTAATCCATATCGATCTTAACGTTAGCAAGACTGCCCGTAGAGAATGCTTCGCCACGCTGTGTTTTCAACATCAAGCGCAAATCATTCGCCGAATCGGCACTGTGCAGCGCGTCCTCTTCGCTGATCTTACCTTGCATCACCAACTTATAAAGAGATTGATCGAACGTCAGCATACCAAACTCATTTGAGCGAGCCATGGTTGACTTCAACTCATGCAAATCTCCGCGACGGATCAAATCCGACACACGTGGGCTATTTAGCAAGATCTCAAACACACCATGACGCCCCTGCCCATTTTTATCTCGGATCAGCTGCTGACCAACCACGCCTTTTAGGTTCATCGACAAGTCGAACAAGAATTGTTCTTTTTGATCTTTCGGTACCAAGTGAAGAATGCGCTCTAAAGCTTGGTTGGCATTGTTGGCGTGCAACGTTGCCATACACAAATGGCCCGTTTCGGCGAAGGTCATCGCGTATTCCATTGTTTCACGGCTACGGATCTCGCCAATCAAAATCATATCTGGCGCTTGACGCAGCGAGTTTTTAAGCGCAACTTCATAGCTTTCCGTATCTAACCCAACTTCGCGTTGAGTCACGATACAGCGCTTGTGCTCATGCACGAATTCGATCGGATCTTCGACCGTCAAAATGTGTCCCGTCTTGTTGCTGTTTCGATAGCCCGTCATTGCCGCCATTGTGGTGGATTTACCTGACCCAGTAGCACCGACCACCAGCACCAAACCACGCTTAGCTATTGCCAAATCTTGCAACACTAACGGTAACTTTAACTGCTCAAAAGTGGGAATATTGGTTTCAATACGACGAATCACTGCGCCTGGTAATTCCCGTTGAAAAAAAGCACTAACACGGAAGCGGCCACAATCTCTCACAATGGCAAAATTCGATTCACGACTTTTACGAAATTCCTGACGCCGATCTGGCTCCATAGCACTGTCGAGTAATGCCGCCACATCACTCTCGGTGAGTTTTTCACCTTGAGGTCGCAATTCGCCATCCACGCGAAACAAAATTGGCGCACCAACCGTGATGTACAGATCCGACGCTTTCAGCGCCAGCATACCTTCGAGAAATTTATTTAGATCCATCTTCCGTGTTCACCTACGTATTACGAGAATTGCTGCACTTCTAACCCGATCTTACTATCGACCTCTTCACGAGCGACCATACCTTGTGCCATTAACTGACGAGCATTTTGCTCCATGGTTTGCATGCCGTGAGCCGCACCAGTTTGAATGATCGAATACATCTGCGCGACTTTGTCTTCGCGGATCAAGTTACGAATCGCAGGCGTTGCCATCATGATTTCATGGCATGCAATACGGCCACCACCATTACGTTTCAATAACTTTTGCGCGATAACCGAACGAAGGGATTCAGAAAGCATCGAGCGCACCATGTCTTTATCGCTGCCAGGGAACACATCGATAATACGGTCAATGGTTTTTGCCGCCGAGCTGGTGTGTAACGTTCCGAACACTAAGTGCCCCGTTTCCGCCGCCGTTAACGCAAGGCTGATGGTTTCTTTGTCACGCATCTCACCAACCAGAATGACATCTGGGTCTTCACGTAATGCGCTGCGCAGTGCGTTTTGGAAACTATGCGTATCACGGTGTACTTCACGCTGGTTGATCAAACATTTATTGTTGTTGTGAACAAATTCAATCGGATCTTCAATTGTGAGTACGTGCTTGTTGTGATTACGATTAATGTAGTCAACAATGGCTGCTAAGGTCGTCGATTTACCAGAACCTGTTGGGCCAGTAACCAGAACTAAGCCTTTTTCAGCGTTCGCAATTTTTTTGAAGATCTCGGGAGCTTCCAGCTCTTCCAAAGTTGGAATGCTACTTGGAATGGTACGGAATACTGCCGCACAGCCACGAGATTGGTTGAAAGCGTTGACACGGAAACGACCAACGTTATGCAACTCAAAAGAGAAGTCGACTTCGAGTTTTTCTTCGAACTCACTGCGTTGGGCATCGTTCATGATTTCGAAAACCAAACGATGCACTTCTTGGTGTGTAAACGCTGGAATGCCTAGTTTTCTCACATCCCCATCAATACGAACCATTGGTGGGACACCTGCAGAAAGATGTAGATCCGAGGCATTATGTTTTACACTAAAATCCAGTAACTCAGTGATATCCATTTAAAATCCTTAAGTCTAAAGTACAGCTATGAGTAGTATTCAACAAAATATTGAACATATCACCTCTCAAATTCGATATGACGAACAAAAATTTGGTCGAACTCCAGAGTCAGTGCAACTTCTAGCGGTAAGCAAAACTAAACCTGTCGAGGCAATTCTCGAAGCCCACCAAGCGGGACAAACCGCCTTTGGTGAAAACTACGTCCAAGAGGGCGTCAGTAAAGTTCAGCACTTTGCCGAGCATTATCCAGATAATCGAATCGAATGGCACTTCATTGGCCCGATTCAGTCGAATAAATCGCGACTTGTTGCCGAACATTTCGATTGGGTTCACACCATCGATCGAACCAAGATTGCTCAACGCCTGAATGATCAGCGTCCAAGCGAACTTAAACCGCTACAAGTTCTGATTCAGGTTAACACCAGTGGTGAAGCATCTAAGTCTGGTGTCACCGAAGCGGAAGTATTCGAGCTGGCGGAGTTGATTTCTCGCCTACCCAACCTCACTTTAAGAGGGTTGATGTCGATTCCTGCCAACGTGTCTGACTACGAATCACAACTTCATGAGTTTCAGAAGTTGGCCACATTGAAGCAAACACTCGAAGCTCAGTTCCCAGAAATCGATACATTATCAATGGGAATGAGTGGTGATATGACCGCTGCAATCGAAGCTGGTAGTACAATGGTTCGTATTGGAACCGCTATTTTCGGCGCGCGAGACTACAGCTAAATCAACAAAACGCTCACTAGCGACATAAATTCGTCGTTAAATTAAAGAGTAAATCGCGCAATCATCTTACTCGCCAATAGGAGCAGTAAGTAACAGCGGCGCCATTATACACCTGAGCGCACAACAAACTCTAAATATCATGATGGAAATCAGACAAATGGAACATAAAAAAATCGCCTTCATTGGTGCTGGCAACATGGTGAGAGCCATTGTTTCTGGCTTGGTTGCTAACGGATACCCAGCGCAAAACATTACCGCGACAGCGCCTTCAGAGGCACGCCGTCTTCCGCTAGAACAAGATTTTGGCATCCGTACCACCAGCGATAACATCCAAGCTGCGACCGAGGCGGATGTGGTGGTATTGTCTGTGAAACCGCAAATGATGGCTGATGTTTGTAAACCACTGCAAGCGATCGATTTCACTAATAAACTGGTGATTTCTATTGCCGCTGGCATCAACTGTTCACGATTGGATGATATGCTAGACACCAAATTGAACTTGGTTCGTGTTATGCCAAATACGCCATCACAACTTGGGTTGGGCATGAGTGGTTTATTCGCACCAGCCCATGTAACTGAGCAAGACAAAGCTTTTGCTGCAGAGTTAATGGAAGCGGTCGGTAAAGTATGTTGGGTTGAGCAAGAGTCTGGCATCAATAATGTGATTGCCGCAGCTGGCAGTGCTCCGGCATACTTCTTCCTGTTTATGGAGGCGATGCAAGCAGAAGCGATTGCTCAAGGCTTTGATAAAGACACCGCTCGACTATTGGTTCAGCAAGCTGCATTGGGCGCGGCCAGTATGGTGGTTAGCAACCCAGAAACTGAGCTATCGACCCTGCGTGAGAACGTGACATCGAAAGGTGGGACAACGGCTGAAGCACTGCGTACATTCAACGAACATCAACTTTCAGATATTGTTGCTAAAGCCATGCAAGCTGCTGTGGCTCGCGCGGAAGAAATGGAAAAACTGTTTTAATTATTTGGATGAACTCCGTTTAGTATCATCCATCACTTGTTAAGGGTACCTTATGAATTCAATGAGTTTTCTCATCTCAACCCTATTTGACCTGTACATCATGGTCGTAATTTTGCGAATTTGGTTGCAAGCTGCACGCGCAGACTTCTACAACCCATTCTCGCAATTCATAGTAAAAGCGACTCAGCCGGTCATTGGTCCACTGCGCCGCATTATCCCTTCCGTGGGGAATATTGACCTAGCAACAGTGTTGTTTGCCTACGTGTTGTGTGTGCTTAAATTTGTCGTTCTGATCCTGATAGCTTCGAACGGTTCCGTCTCTTTCAGCGCTGATTTCTTGTTCTTGGGCTTGTTATCATTAATCAAAGCCGCTGGAGGTCTGCTGTTCTGGGTACTATTGATCCGTGCAATTTTGAGCTGGGTAAGCCAAGGTCGCAGCCCTATCGAGTACGTATTCCATCAATTAACCGAGCCAATGTGCGCACCAATCCGTCGTATTATTCCGGCTATTGGTGGTCTTGATTTGAGCGTACTGGTACTGTTTATCGGCTTGCAGTTCGCGAACTTCTTGATGGGTGATATCATTGGTCCAATTTGGTTCCAGTTATAATGTCAGCCGCAGTTTGGCAAGATGGCGAGGACATCATCCTAAAGCTCTATATTCAACCTAAAGCAAGCCGCGATAAAATTGTTGGCTTGCATGGTGAAGAGCTCAAAATCGCCATTACTGCTCCACCTGTCGATGGCAAAGCTAATGCGCACCTAACTAAGTTCTTAGCCAAGCAGTTTAAAATCGCTAAGGGTTTGGTTCACATAGAAAAAGGTGAATTAGGACGGCACAAACAAATTCGGATAGAATCACCTACCCAGATACCGACAGAAATTAAAGCCATCTTATGATGGCTTTTTATTTACAATTTTGTACCACACTTACTAATACCAACGACTGAGTACGCATTTTTTACCCCCTGACCAAGGTAAAATTGCGGCTATGGTTGTTTTATAACAAGTGCTTTGAGGAAGTAACAATGAGCAAATGGATTACCGCATTACTGATCAGCCTATTGTCGTTACCAAGCTTCGCCGATCAGTTTAAAAATATGAAAGATATCGAAGTACACTATGTCGCGTTTAACTCGACATTCTTAACACCGAAAGTCGCACGTAGCTACGATATCAAGCGTAATGGATACCTCGCTGTGGTTAATATTAGCGTGCTAGATAGAGCTTCATTGGGTAAACCTGCATTAGAAGCAAAAATTGCTGGACGCGCGAAAAACCTCATCGGCCAAACTCAGACCTTGTCCTTTCGTGAAGTCAAAGAAGGCAATGCGATATACTATTTAGCCGAACTGCCAATTACCCACGAAGAAACTTTTACTTTCGATATTGACGTAAAAGCTGGAAACAAAGGCTCAGGTAAGCTTAAATTCACCCAGAAGTTTTATGTTGAAGAGTAATTGGGTTGTGATGATCCAAAAGCTTTTGGATCTAAGCAGGCTAAAAACCACTTATTAGTTAAAGAATATCTAGAGGAGAACGATTTGTTCTCCTCTATCACTATTAAAAGAGATTCCCATGAAAAAAATTGTGCTAGCAACCGGTAACCAAGGCAAAGTTCGTGAAATGGCAGATTTATTGTCTGACTTCGGTTTTGAAGTATTAGCGCAAAGTGAATTCAATGTATCGGAAGTAGCAGAAACGGGTACAACCTTCATTGAAAACGCGATCATCAAAGCTCGCCATGCCGCACAAGAAACAGGGCTTCCTGCGATTGCAGATGACTCTGGCTTAGAAGTCGATTTCTTAAAAGGCGCTCCGGGCATTTACTCTGCACGTTACGCAGGCGAGAGCGCATCTGATCAAGAGAATCTAGAAAAATTGCTAGCGGCAATGGAAGGCGTACCAGAAGCAGAGCGTACAGCACGTTTCCACTGTGTATTAGTCCTCATGCGTCACGAGAACGACCCAACGCCTATCGTCTGCCACGGAAAATGGGAAGGCCGCATTCTAACTGAAGCGCACGGTGAAAATGGCTTTGGCTACGACCCAATCTTCTTTGTTCCTGAAGACAACTGTGCGTCAGCCGAACTTGAACCTGCACGTAAGAAACAACTGTCTCACCGCGGTAAAGCGCTCCAGTCGTTGTTTGCTCAACTATCTGAGCAAGTGTCTCAGTAATCACGAGCGAATTAGACCATGTTAACGCCCCCAGCACTCAGCTTGTATGTACACATCCCTTGGTGTGTACAAAAGTGCCCGTATTGCGACTTTAACTCTCACGCGCTCAAAACCGAGATTCCAGAAGAAGAGTACATCAGTGCCCTTCTAGAAGATTTGGATACTGACATTGAGAAATACCGCCTTAACGAAGCGCCACGTCCACTGCATTCAATCTTCATTGGTGGTGGTACGCCGAGTTTGATTTCGGCAGAAGGCATCGAGCGTCTACTTAAGGGCATTGAAGCGCGTATTCCGTTCAAGCCTGAAATCGAAATCACCATGGAAGCGAACCCAGGCACTATCGAAGCAGGGCGTTTTGTTGGCTACCGCAAAGCTGGTGTAACGCGTATCTCTATCGGTGTGCAAAGCTTTGAGCAGCAGAAGCTTGAGCGTTTGGGGCGCATTCACGGCCAAGACGAAGCCGTCAATGCTGCTAAGCTGGCGCACCAAATCGGTTTGAACAGCTTTAACCTCGATCTCATGCACGGCTTACCTGATCAAAGCATCGAACAAGCCTTGGCAGATTTGGACAAAGCGATTGAGTTGGCACCGCCGCACTTGTCTTGGTATCAGCTGACCATCGAGCCAAACACCATGTTTTACTACAAGCCACCAACGCTACCTGATGATGATGATTTGTGGGATATTTTCGAGCTCGGACACCAAAAACTTGCAGCCGCGGGTTATGTGCAATATGAAATCTCGGGTTACAGCAAGCCGGGCTATCAGTGTCAGCACAACCTCAACTACTGGCGCTTTGGCGATTACCTTGGTATTGGTTGTGGCTCTCATGGCAAACTCAGTTTTACCGACGGGCGTATTATTCGAACGACAAAGGTAAAACACCCGCGTGGCTATTTAGCGGCTTATCAAAATATGGTCAAACCTTATCTGCATACAGAACATGTCGTCGCGGATGAAGATCGTCCATTCGAGTTCTTTATGAACCGATTCCGCTTAATGGAAGCATGCCCGAAGCAAGATTACGTGGACACAACAGGCTTACCGCTCAGTACGATTCAAGAAACTATTGATTGGGCGTTAGAAATGGGCTACTTGAGTGAAACCGCCACTCATTGGCAAATTACTGAAAAAGGGAAGCTCTTCCTTAATGACTTGCTCGAAGCCTTTATGGCCGAAGAAAGCGAAGAGTAACGCAACCCAAAAACAAAAAAAGCCTCTCAATTGAGAGGCTTTTTATTTAGAAACAGTACCATCCTAAATAAGGTTGACACACTTCCAACATTAGAAAATTGAACGGCCAATTCGCTCAGAGAGCAGCTCAAGCGCCTTAGTACCAGCAAGCGAGTTACCTGAAGGATCAAGCTCTGGAGACCATACTGCAATGGTCATTTCGCCAGGTACTACCGCGATAATGCCACCACCGACACCAGACTTACCAGGCATGCCAACACGATAAGCAAACTCGCCCGCGCCATCATACAGGCCACACGTTGCTAACAGCGCATTAAGTTGTTTGGTTTGCACGGGAGAAACAACGGGCTTACCCGTTTGTACCGATGTGCCCTTATTTGCCAAATAGCTAAACGTTTTAGCCAAGTCGACACAGCTCATCTTCAGTGCACAAGCGTGGAAGTAGTTTTGCAGCACTGGGATTACTTCATTTTCGAAGTTACCAAACGAGCGCATGAGATAAGCAATCGCCGCATTCCTATCACCATGCATCATTTCGGATGCCGCGACGACTTTGTCATACACAATATGAGTATCACCAGAAAGCTGACGTACAAATTCCAATAGGCGCTGACGAGGTGCAGATAAGCGAGTTTGCAACAGATCCGCCACAACTATCGCTCCAGCATTAATAAAAGGATTGCGAGGAATACCTTGCTCCATTTCTAGCTGGATTAGCGAGTTAAATGCCTGCCCCGAAGGCTCTTTTCCCACTCGAGACCAAATTTCTTCTTGCTTGTACAAGCACATCGCTAACGTCAAGCTCAATGCTTTTGAAATAGATTGTATAGAGAAAGGTTCATCGGCATCGCCCGCCTTAATAACCTCACCTTCGTTGGTGTATACCGCAATACCTAACTTGTTGCTGGGTACTTTTGCCAGAGCAGGAATGTAATCAGCCACTTTGCCTTGGCCGATTAAAGGGCGCACTTCCGCCAAAATATCTGTCAAAATTTCCACTGTCGGTTTCATTCTCTACCTTCTATTTACAAGAGAACTCGTTGAGCTCAGAGGTAAAAAAAGCCAACGTGTCGTTGGCTTTTCCATAGGGTTCGTTCGACTCAAGTCGATTATGGTTTTACTGCCACAATAATATTGCGGTTGATAGATTGATCAACACGGTGAAGATAACCGATGTAAGGCTCTTCTGAAAGTACCTTCCAACCTTGCTCTTCAAATAATGCCGCGACGTCTTTCCATTTCAACGTAAATTCATTAAAAGACAACACCACTGAACCTTGTTTTTTCAATACCACTTTCCATGCAGGCAGAGCCTCGTTTAAAAGCTCTAGTGGGCTCCGGTTCAGTTTGCTGTCCTTGGCATTTTTGCTGCCGTGCTGCACGCCGTAAGGCAAGTCAGACACCATCACATCAACTGAGTTCTTTTTCACGACTTGATCAGCGATACGTGTATCAGCCGAATACAGCTTCATAAACTGAAGGTTGCCTTGGTTGTAATCTTCTTTATTTGCTGCAGCTTCAACCACGAAACCATCCGCCACTTTCTTGCCACCCGCAGTGCGCTTTTCTTTGCTCACTTTGTGCTTAAAGCGGCCATTCTTCATGAACTTAACGATAAAGGTCTGGATCTCTTGCACCCACTTGGCATTGATCTCTACCCCTACCACGTTCAAACCGTGGATCAAGCCTTCAAATAAGGTTGTACCTTTACCACACATTGGATCCATTAAGGTCAGCTGCTCACTTCCCGTATTGGATGCACTAATGCCGATATTCACCATCAAGCGAGTAAACTGCTCGTTTGTTTTACCGGTATAACGCAGAATCTGACTCATGCTTTCCGGGAAAGTATTGAACGCTGGCGCTTGAATTGGTCGAAGTAAACCATCTTCGCACACTTCAAATAGTGCATAGTAAATCGAAGAGGCTGCGATTCTTCGCGTCTGCTCATCGCTTAGAGCTTCCTGACAAGAAAACACCAACGCAGCAGGTAAGCCAACCTCTTTACTACCAATTTCTGTCACATCCACGCCTTGTGAAGCTAAAATTGCTTTTAGCTCTGAACAGGCAATGGTCATTGCGCTATCAAAGTAAATTCGGTTATGACCCGGATTCGCTAATATCGCGTAATGGTACATCCCATGAACTCCTCTAGTTACGCGATACGCTTATATTTGATATCCCACACACCGTGACCAAGACGGTGACCACGAGCTTCAAACTTCGTTAAAGGACGGTCGTCTGGACGAGGAACGAAATCACCATCTTTAGCAATGTTTTCGAAACCTGGTGCTTGGTTCATAACTTCAATCATGTGCTCTGCGTAGTTTTCCCAGTCTGTCGCCATGTGGAAAATACCTTCATTAGGGATCAGCTTCTCACGAACCATTTCAGCAAAACCTAATTGAACGATGCGACGCTTGTGGTGACGTTTCTTGTGCCAAGGGTCTGGGAAGAACAACTGCAGTGTCGATAGGCTGCCGTTTGGAATCATATGCTCAAACACTTCCACTGCGTCATGGCACATCACACGCAGGTTAGTAACTCCCGCCTCACGCGCATCCGCAAGACAAGCACCAACACCCGGGCTGTGTACTTCGATACCAATAAAGTTCTTCTCTGGTGCATTCTTTGCCATTTCAACCAGTGAAGCACCCATACCAAAACCGATCTCAAGCACTACTGGGTTATCGTTGCCAAACACTTCTTTCCAATCGAGAAGTTCAGCTTTGAAGTCAATACCCATCGTTGGCCAGCATTCATTCATCGCGCTCTCTTGACCTTTAGTCAAACGCCCTTCACGGCGCACAAAGCTGCGGATTTTGCGGATCAGCTTTCCGTCTTCGTTGTATTCGTTAGTGGTTACTTCACTCATTGATTTTGCCTGCACATTGATTAATCAAAGCGGGGATTATCCAAAGAATTTACTGAGGTGCAAGTATTTGTTGAGCTCTTGGCCTATGGCAGCCCAAAAGCAATAGCACACCTCTTTATATCCCTACTGTTTATCCGTTGTACTTCTTGCCCATTATGTGGTGCAATTTTGCACCTAACCAATAATAGAATACAGAGCAAGTCGTGACACCTTTCGCCAGTGCCATCCTAGAATGGTATGACGCATATGGAAGAAAAGATCTTCCGTGGCAACAAAATAAGACCGCATACAGTGTCTGGTTGTCTGAAATCATGCTTCAGCAAACTCAGGTCACTACGGTTATTCCGTATTACCAACGTTTCTTGGAGCGTTTTCCAACCGTTATCGATCTTGCCAATGCTGAGCAAGATGAAGTCCTGCACCTTTGGACTGGCTTAGGGTATTACGCCCGAGCCCGTAACCTTCACAAAGCAGCACAAGAGGTCGCCTCTACATACAATGGTGAGTTTCCTCTTGATATAGAGAAAATGAACGCCTTACCGGGGATTGGCCGCTCTACCGCAGCCGCCGTTTTATCGTCTGTGTATAAACAACCACATGCGATTCTTGATGGCAACGTGAAGCGCACCCTATCCCGCTGTTTCGCAGTCGAAGGATGGCCAGGACAAAAAAAGGTTGAAAACCAGCTGTGGGAAATTGCCGAAACGCATACCCCACAAACGGACGTAGATAAGTATAACCAGGCAATGATGGACATGGGCGCAATGGTCTGCACTCGCAGCAAACCCAAATGTAGCCTCTGCCCTGTGGCGGATCTGTGTGTGGCAAAACAACAAGGCAATGTGCTCGACTACCCGGGTAAAAAACCGAAAAAAGACAAGCCAATCAAGCAAACTCGTTTTGTAATGCTTCACCACAACACCGAAAGTGGTCATGAAGTGTGGTTAGAACAAAGACCACAAACAGGCATTTGGGGTGGCTTATTTTGCTTCCCACAAACCGAACATGTGGATGTAGAAAGCGACATTGAATTGCTACTGGATCAACGTGGCATTCAAGCCAGCAATATCAAGCAGCAGCAAACACTGATTACCTTTCGCCATACCTTTAGCCATTACCACCTCGATATCACGCCAATTTTGATTGATTTATCAAAGCAACCGGACGTGATAATGGAAGGCAACAAAGGTCTTTGGTATAACTTATCTAAACCTGAAGAAGTCGGTTTAGCCGCGCCAGTAAAACTATTGCTGGAAGCGCTACCCCACGAACTTCGTTAATTGAATACAAGGAGTCATTATGAGCCGCACTGTATTTTGTGCTCGACTAAAAAAAGAAGGCGAAGGTCTAGACTTTCAACTTTACCCTGGTGAACTAGGTAAACGCATTTTCGACAACATCTCGAAAGAAGCGTGGGCTCAGTGGCAACACAAACAAACCATGTTGATCAACGAAAAGAAACTCAACATGATGGATCCAGAGCACCGAAAACTGATCGAAACAGAAATGGTAAACTTCCTCTTTGAAGGAAAAGACGTTCATATCGAAGGTTACACACCGCCGAGCGAATAAAGTCGCTTGAGTTAAAACAATGACATCACAACCACTTGTGGTGTCATTTTTCTATTACCTTCAATAGCCCTGATACTTATGAAAAAAATTGTCTTTATTGCTGCCGCACTTTTAATGGCTGGCTGTAGCCGTGAATTCGTCGAAAAGATTTATGACGTCAACTACGAGCCCACAAACCGTTTTGCCAATAACTTAGCTGAGCTACCTGGACAATTTGAAAAAGATACCGCCGCGTTGGATGCCCTGATCAATAGTTTCTCTGGTAATATTCAAAAGCGCTGGGGTAAAAAAGAAATTAAGTACGCAGGCAAAAGTAATTACGTCAAATATATCGATAACTACCTTAGCCGTGCCGAAGTCGACTTTCGCAAAGGCGTGATCACGATTGAAACCGTATCACCGACCGAGCCCCAAAAGCACCTCAAAGAGGCGATTGTCACTACCTTACTCACGCCAGACGACCCAGCTCACGTCGACTTGTTCTCCTCAAAAGGAATCACGTTAGAAGGGCAACCATTTCTGTATAAACAAGTTGTCGATCAAGACAATAAGCCAATTCAGTGGTCTTGGCGGGCAAACCGATTTGCGGAGTATCTCATCGCAAACAAAATCAAAACCAAAGACGTTGATTTCAAGAAAGCGTATTACGTCGAAATCCCCATGGTTGAAGACCATTTTTCAACACGCAGCTACCAATACGCCGACATCGTGCGCCGAGCTTCCAAGAAATACGATATTCCAGAAGATTTGATATACGCCATAATTAAAACCGAGAGCAGCTTCAACCCGTACGCGGTAAGTTGGGCAAATGCGTATGGCTTAATGCAAGTTGTACCTAAAACCGCCGGTCGAGACGTATTCAAGCTCGTGAAAAAGCGCTCAGGCCAACCAAGCCCGGAATATTTGTTTAATCCAGAAAACAACATCGATACCGGTACTGCGTATTTCTACATCTTAAAAAATCGTTATTTAAGAGAAGTCCATCACCCAACCTCTCTCGAGTACAGTATGATTTCAGCTTACAATGGTGGTACTGGAGGTGTTTTAAACACATTCCATCGCAGCGATCGCAAACGCGCAATGCAAGATCTTAATTCGTTGCAACCCAACCAAGTTTATTGGGCACTAACTAAGAAACATCCGAACGCAGAAGCACGTCGTTACCTAGAAAAAGTTACAAATTCAAAAAGGAATTAACTCAAAGCAAACTTTGTAGTGACAGTTGAATAAAAAGCGTTCGAACAAGCACTTTTTTGAAATTATTTAAAAAAAGTGGTTGACGCAAAGCGGGAAAATCCGTTTAATAGCGCTCCGTCGCCCGGATAGCTCAGTCGGTAGAGCAGAGGATTGAAAATCCTCGTGTCGGTGGTTCGATTCCGCCTCCGGGCACCACAATTTGATTTGTTGGTGTCTTAACGAAATGTTATAACACGGACAAAAGCACAAAGAATAAAGCGTGCCGACTTAGCTCAGTAGGTAGAGCAACTGACTTGTAATCAGTAGGTCACCAGTTCGATTCCGGTAGTCGGCACCATTCTTTTGCCTCGATAGCTCAGTCGGTAGAGCAGAGGATTGAAAATCCTCGTGTCGGTGGTTCGATTCCGCCTCGAGGCACCATATTTGGTGCGCTTGCTTAATTTAAATCATTGGCAAGACACAAAACAGGATAGTTCCTCCTTAGCTCAGTTGGTAGAGCGACGGACTGTTAATCCGCAGGTCACTGGTTCGAGTCCAGTAGGAGGAGCCAAATTCAAGAATTTCATGAAAATGAGATTCTTAAAACGAAGAGTTCATCTCTTCTAAAAAGAATAAAGTGTGCCGACTTAGCTCAGTAGGTAGAGCAACTGACTTGTAATCAGTAGGTCACCAGTTCGATTCCGGTAGTCGGCACCATTCTTTTGCCTCGATAGCTCAGTCGGTAGAGCAGAGGATTGAAAATCCTCGTGTCGGTGGTTCGATTCCGCCTCGAGGCACCATTATTTGGTGTCATTGCTAAACACGATACACGAATAATTCCTCCTTAGCTCAGTTGGTAGAGCGACGGACTGTTAATCCGCAGGTCACTGGTTCGAGTCCAGTAGGAGGAGCCATTTTTAAAAGCCGCATCTTTTGATGCGGCTTTTTGGCATCTGCCCTACGTTCATTTCATTCCCCCTGTTTCTCTGTTTCTCTGTTTCTCTGTTTCTCTGTTTCTCTGTTTCTCTGTTTCTAGCATCGCAAAATATTAAGCCCAATCTCTAAAAAATACTTATTTTACGCTAAAAATTTAATCCTCATCATAATTTCAATACGCATTAGTATGCGCGAATATTCATCTTCACTAAGATGCCCGAGTTATTACATTTCTTCTTTTAGCTATGCCTTGCATAGTGATGACACTTTATTTGTGAGCCAAATATGAAACTAAAAACTCAAGCCTATTTATTATCTGCGATCATATTGCTAGCACTCCTAGCACTGACCGCAACGGGCTTATGGACACTTCGCGTCGCAAGTAACCTTGATAACAAAGCTCGGGTTACTGAGCTATTCAAAAGTGCGTACAGCATTCTTACCGAAGTAGAAAAAATGGCTATCGAAGGCAAAATGCCAGAGGACGAAGCGAAATCATTAGCCACTCGCCTACTTCGTAATAATATCTACAAAGACAACGAATACGTTTATGTCGCAGATGAGAACATGATTTTTGTTGCAGCTCCGCTTGACCCTCAATTACATGGCACAAGCTTTCACGACTTTCGTGATGGAGATGGCAACAGCGTCGGCCAACTTATCTTAGATGTTTTGGGGCGCAAAACAGGTCAAATCGTCGAATATACCTGGAGTCAAAAGCAGGCCGACGGAAGCATTGAAGAAAAACACTCTATTGTCGAGAAAACACCACATTGGGGCTGGGTTGTAGGTACAGGGATCGGCTTTAATGAGGTAAATGCTCGCTTCTGGGCTACCGCTCAATGGCAGCTTGTACTGTGTTTAGTTATCGCGGGGAGTATTCTCGGTGGCCTGATAATCTCGATTCGCAAGATGCTCAATCTACTTGGTGGAGAGCCAAACGATGTGCGCAAAGCCGTTCAAGCTGTCGCACAAGGCGACATTCAGACCAGTTTTGATGCAGTGGCGCCGAGAGGAAGTATCTATCGTGCGGTGCAAGATATGAGTCAATCACTAGCCACTATGGTGACAAACCTTGAGAAATCCATGCACGCACTGCGCGCTGAGTTATCTGCCGTAGAATCTCGCTCAAATACGATTGCCGATCTCACCGTATCCCAGCAGCAGTCAACAGCAATGATTGCCACTGCGATGACTGAAATGGCATCTTCAGCCAACCATGTTGCCAACTCGGCAAGTGATACAGCAAACAACACAGACGAAGCCGATAAACAAAGTCAGCATACTCAGAAGCTGATTCACAGTACTGTTGAAAACATTCAAGGTTTGGCTTCTCAATTAAATACTGCAAGTAAAGCGGTCGCCGATCTAGATCAGGATGTAAATAGTATAGTGAAAGTGCTCGATGTAATTGGCGATATTGCAGAGCAAACAAACTTACTCGCACTCAATGCTGCCATTGAAGCAGCACGTGCCGGAGAGCAAGGTCGAGGCTTTGCCGTTGTTGCCGACGAAGTGCGTAACCTGGCAGGCCGAACACAAGATAGCACTAAAGAGATTCAGCATATGATCTCCAACCTGCAAGAAGGTTCCCGTAACGCTATTCACACAATGGAAGTGTGTGCAGAAACCAGTGAGGGCACAGTAACAGAGTCTAAGAATGCCTCTGAAGCTCTGCAGCAAATTGTAACGGCGTTAGAATCTATCACCGCAATGAGCCAGCAGATCGCGACCGCAGCAGCCGAACAAACTCAGGTTAGTGATGATATTGCGCTGCGCGTCAATCTTATCGAGGAAAGCGGAAGCCAGCTCAACTCTGTGGTAACGGAGAGTCAATCAAGCACTCAAAGTTTAGCTTCGCTGGCGGATGAGCTAGAAGGCTGGGTAAACAAGTTCTCTGTAAAGCACTAGGTTAAAGTCAATTGTTTAGTATAAAGCACGTTTTCAAGCGTGCTTTTTTTGTTTTTATCCATTTACTCTACTTTCAAACTCCTATCTCTCCATTAAAGAAAGCTTAGTTAATGGTGTATTTGTATCAAAAATGCATAAAAACAGCCCACTCCGAGCACATTTTCATCAAACGATATTTTATTTTAATTTTATGGTTGACCTAAGAGCCGAAAAACCGTTTAATACACCTCGTCGCCCGGATAGCTCAGTCGGTAGAGCAGAGGATTGAAAATCCTCGTGTCGGTGGTTCGATTCCGCCTCCGGGCACCACAATTTATTAATTGTTGGTGCTTAGCACGAACAATAGTTAAAGAATATAGTGTGCCGACTTAGCTCAGTAGGTAGAGCAACTGACTTGTAATCAGTAGGTCACCAGTTCGATTCCGGTAGTCGGCACCACTTATTAAAATTTGTTCCTCCTTAGCTCAGTTGGTAGAGCGACGGACTGTTAATCCGCAGGTCACTGGTTCGAGTCCAGTAGGAGGAGCCATTTTTCAGTTAGTAAGTCGATTACTTATTAACGAAAATGTGCCGACTTAGCTCAGTAGGTAGAGCAACTGACTTGTAATCAGTAGGTCACCAGTTCGATTCCGGTAGTCGGCACCACTTATTAAAATTTGTTCCTCCTTAGCTCAGTTGGTAGAGCGACGGACTGTTAATCCGCAGGTCACTGGTTCGAGTCCAGTAGGAGGAGCCATATTAGAAAAAGCCGTATCTCTTGATACGGCTTTTTTGCATTGGTTTAAAGTCAAACTCTTTTCTACTCATGTCACTCAGGAAAGAAAGTCAGAGTTTAGATCATTACCTTGAAGGCATCGCTTAACTTAAAGTGGAATATCTGCTCACCAACAACTCTGCTTTCTATCGATAGTCCCACCATAAGCAATGTTCACCAATAAATAATAATCATAGTGGGTGGCACACATCTCCCAGATCAAAAAAGCCAGGTAAAACCCAGCTTTTTGCTTAAATCAACCAACTCAGCTTAAACCACCGAGACAAATATACTTTGTCTCCAAATATTCATCGAGCCCTTGTTTCGCACCTTCTCGGCCAACTCCTGACTCTTTCACTCCACCAAACGGGGCCACCTCAGTAGAAATAATCCCCTCATTGACACCAACCATGCCGTATTCCAGACCTTCGCTGAAAGCAACAATACGCTTGAAGTTATTCGTGTAGAAGTAACAAGCCAAACCATACTCTGTGTCATTCGCCATTCCGAGAACTTGTTCATCATTCTCAAAGGTAATAATAGGTAACACAGGCCCGAATAGCTCTTGCTGAACAATCGACATATACTGCTTGACGCTATCCAAAAGAACGGGCTCCATAAAGCGCCCAGAGCGTCTCTGCGGGGAGTTGGCAATAGAAGCTCCTTCTTGTACGGCTTGATCGATCACTGCCTCTAGGCGATGTTTAGAAGCCATCGTAATAACAGGACCTAATGTGACACCTTTCTCTAAACCATTACCAAGCTGTAATTTGTTTAACTTCGACAATACTTTTTCAATAAAAGCTTGTTTTACATCTTCATGGACATACAGCCGATTGGTACAAACACATGTTTGCCCTGCATTACGGAACTTCGAAGCGACAAGCCCTTCCGCAGCCGCATCTAAATCTGCATCGTCAAAAACAATAAAAGGTGCATTACCACCTAACTCCATCGAAACCGCTTTGACAGAGTCACTGGCTTGTTTCATCAAAATCTTCCCGACTCGCGTAGAGCCCGTAAAAGAAACTTTCTTAATCCTAGGATCAGTACTTAGTACTTGGCCAAACTCAGCTGCCTGCTCTGATACCACCACAGGAAGCAGTTCTTTTGGGATTCCTGCCTGATAAGCTAATTCAACAACAGCAATTGCAGTAAGAGGAGTAAGCTCAGAGGGCTTGATCAACATGCCACAGCCTGCCGCCAGGGCTGGTGCTGCTTTTCTTGTAATCATCGCAATAGGGAAGTTCCACGGCGTAATTGCAGCGCATACCCCTACAGGCTGGCGAATAGCAGACAGACGTCGATCTGTCGTGGGGGCAGGTATAACTTCGCCATAAGCACGTTTGGCTTCTTCTGAGAACCACTCGACAAAAGAGGCGCCATACATCACCTCCCCTTTACTCTCGGTTAATGGTTTCCCCTGCTCTAAGGTAATAATTGTGGCAATGTCTTCTGCATTATCAAGGAGTAATTGATACCACTTTTTCAAGCGACGAGAGCGCTCTTTGGCACTTAACTTTGCCCAACGAACTTGCTCAGTTTTGCACTGACCAA
Source organism: Vibrio antiquarius (assembly GCF_000024825.1). Lineage (NCBI taxonomy): Bacteria > Pseudomonadati > Pseudomonadota > Gammaproteobacteria > Vibrionales > Vibrionaceae > Vibrio > Vibrio antiquarius. Next base: position 922,106 of record NC_013456.1, on the reverse strand, counting down.
TGAGAGTATCTAACTCCTCTAGACTACTAGGCTTTAACCGAACTAACTCTTGCTCAGTTGCAGGGTTGATGACCACAATTCCCTCTTCGGAAGACCATTGCTTAAATACGGATTTCAAGGTTTCATTTTTTATTTGTTGCATCATCAAACTTACTCCTACGAGAACTCCTCTTAGGTTAATCGTTACTAGCAAGATCAGCAAAGAAAACACAGTTTTCTAAAAGACATGAATGTTCGAATGACTTTACTCTCTTAACAGTCTAGACGCTCATTCTCTTCCAATGACTAAATCAGACTAGCGGTAACAAACTCCAGCAATCCATTCTCCTAGGGACTATCCAGAACACTAGAACGATGAATATTTGCGAAGTAGCAGTAGAAAACTCTTATTAGAGAGGAGCGTTAACGAAATACGCAGTGACAAGGATACAAACTACGAGCTAGCTCATGCGGATTCATCGGTCTCCAGCATTTACTATAGGCTCGAATCTGTAGAGAAATGGGCAAGATTACATTCAACTAGAATTGTGTAACTCGGTTACAGAGAAAGCTGGCACTACAGATACCAAAAGTCTTAGTCTTTCAAAAGTGGCAGCGGATCCGGGCTACGAGTAGGCCTTCTGCGGGAGTCATTCGAACGAAGGGAGAAATATACTTGCATTAACGAAAAAGCCCCAGTCTTTCGACTGGGGCTTAATATAAATGGCGGAGTGGACGGGACTCGAACCCGCGACCCCCGGCGTGACAGGCCGGTATTCTAACCAACTGAACTACCACTCCGCAGTGGTATCACTCGCTTGTAATCAGCAAGTGTCCAAAATTTAAAGCCTGGCGATGTCCTACTCTCACATGGGGAAACCCCACACTACCATCGGCGCTATTTCGTTTCACTTCTGAGTTCGGCATGGAAATCAGGTGGGTCCAAAACGCTATGGTCGCCAAGCAAATTCTTTACGTTTTGTTTTAGGCTTTAATTTAAAGTCTAAAACAAACAATAAATGGTGCTGATACCCAGAATCGAACTGGGGACCTCATCCTTACCAAGGATGCGCTCTACCGACTGAGCCATATCAGCACATTATTTGTGTCCGTAAGGACTAAAAAAGCCCGCTTTTACAAACGGGCTCTCTTAACTTTTGTCTTCACCTTTTAAAAAAGGAGAACACTAAATTTAAAGCCTGGCGATGTCCTACTCTCACATGGGGAAGCCCCACACTACCATCGGCGCTATTTCGTTTCACTTCTGAGTTCGGCATGGAAATCAGGTGGGTCCAAAACGCTATGGTCGCCAAGCAAATTCTTTAATTCGGAAAGCTGTTTCTTAATTCTCGTTCTTACACATTCAACGTTCTTTCATTGAGTCCATCAAAACCCCTTGGGTGTTGTATGGTTAAGCCTCACGGGCAATTAGTACAGGTTAGCTCAACGCCTCACAACGCTTACACACCCTGCCTATCAACGTCGTAGTCTACGACAACCCTTTAGGATACTTAAAGTATCAGGGAGAACTCATCTCAAGGCTCGCTTCCCGCTTAGATGCTTTCAGCGGTTATCGATCCCGAACTTAGCTACCGGGCAATGCGTCTGGCGACACAACCCGAACACCAGAGGTTCGTCCACTCCGGTCCTCTCGTACTAGGAGCAGCCCCTTTCAATTCTCCAACGCCCACGGCAGATAGGGACCGAACTGTCTCACGACGTTCTAAACCCAGCTCGCGTACCACTTTAAATGGCGAACAGCCATACCCTTGGGACCGACTTCAGCCCCAGGATGTGATGAGCCGACATCGAGGTGCCAAACACCGCCGTCGATATGAACTCTTGGGCGGTATCAGCCTGTTATCCCCGGAGTACCTTTTATCCGTTGAGCGATGGCCCTTCCATTCAGAACCACCGGATCACTATGACCTGCTTTCGCACCTGCTCGAATTGTCATTCTCGCAGTCAAGCGGGCTTATGCCATTGCACTAACCTCACGATGTCCAACCGTGATTAGCCCACCTTCGTGCTCCTCCGTTACGCTTTGGGAGGAGACCGCCCCAGTCAAACTACCCACCAGGCACTGTCCGCAACCCCGATAAGGGGTCGACGTTAGAACATCAACACTACAAGGGTGGTATTTCAAGGACGGCTCCACGCAATCTAGCGACTGCGCTTCAAAGCCTCCCACCTATCCTACACATGTAGGGTCAATGTTCAGTGCCAAGCTGTAGTAAAGGTTCACGGGGTCTTTCCGTCTAGCCGCGGGTACACTGCATCTTCACAGCGATTTCAATTTCACTGAGTCTCGGGTGGAGACAGCGTGGCCATCATTACGCCATTCGTGCAGGTCGGAACTTACCCGACAAGGAATTTCGCTACCTTAGGACCGTTATAGTTACGGCCGCCGTTTACCGGGGCTTCGATCAAGAGCTTCGACCGAAGTCTAACCCCATCAATTAACCTTCCGGCACCGGGCAGGCGTCACACCGTATACGTCATCTTGCGATTTTGCACAGTGCTGTGTTTTTAATAAACAGTTGCAGCCACCTGGTATCTGCGACTCTCAATAGCTCCATCCGCGAGGGACTTCACCGTCGAGAGCGTACCTTCTCCCGAAGTTACGGTACCATTTTGCCTAGTTCCTTCACCCGAGTTCTCTCAAGCGCCTTGGTATTCTCTACCCGACCACCTGTGTCGGTTTGGGGTACGATTCCTTACAATCTGAAGCTTAGAGGCTTTTCCTGGAAGCATGGCATCAATGACTTCACATCCGTAGATGCTCGACGTCGTGTCTCAGCCTTAAGAAGAGCCGGATTTACCTAACTCTTCAGCCTACGCACTTGAACCTGGACAACCGTCGCCAGGCCCACCTAGCCTTCTCCGTCCCCCCATCGCAATTGTAAGAAGTACGGGAATATTAACCCGTTTCCCATCGACTACGCCTTTCGGCCTCGCCTTAGGGGTCGACTTACCCTGCCCCGATTAACGTTGGACAGGAACCCTTGGTCTTCCGGCGAGGAGGTTTTTCACCCCCTTTATCGTTACTCATGTCAGCATTCGCACTTCTGATACGTCCAGCATGCGTTACCACACACCTTCAACCGCTTACAGAACGCTCCCCTACCCAATACTCAAAGAGTATTGCCGCAGCTTCGGTTTACTACTTAGCCCCGTTACATCTTCCGCGCAGGCCGACTCGACCAGTGAGCTATTACGCTTTCTTTAAATGATGGCTGCTTCTAAGCCAACATCCTGGCTGTCTGAGCCTTCCCACATCGTTTCCCACTTAGTAGTAATTTGGGACCTTAGCTGGCGGTCTGGGTTGTTTCCCTCTCCACGACGGACGTTAGCACCCGCCGTGTGTCTCCCGGATAGTACTTACTGGTATTCGGAGTTTGCAAAGGGTTGGTAAGTCGGGATGACCCCCTAGCCTTAACAGTGCTCTACCCCCAGTAGTATTCGTCCGAGGCGCTACCTAAATAGCTTTCGGGGAGAACCAGCTATCTCCAGGTTTGATTGGCCTTTCACCCCTAGCCACAAGTCATCCGCTAATTTTTCAACATTAGTCGGTTCGGTCCTCCAGTTGATGTTACTCAACCTTCAACCTGCCCATGGCTAGATCACCTGGTTTCGGGTCTATATCCAGAGACTGAACGCCCAGTTAAGACTCGGTTTCCCTACGGCTCCCCTAGATGGTTAACCTTGCCACTGAATATAAGTCGCTGACCCATTATACAAAAGGTACGCAGTCACAGGACAAGCCTGCTCCTACTGCTTGTACGTACACGGTTTCAGGTTCTATTTCACTCCCCTCACAGGGGTTCTTTTCGCCTTTCCCTCACGGTACTGGTTCACTATCGGTCAGTCAGTAGTATTTAGCCTTGGAGGATGGTCCCCCCATATTCAGACAGGATATCACGTGTCCCGCCCTACTCGATTTCACTGAATATGCGTCGTCAGTTACGGGGCTATCACCCTGTATCGCCAAGCTTTCCAGCTTGTTCACCTAACGCGTATAAAGCTTAAGGGCTAGTCCAATTTCGCTCGCCGCTACTTTCGGAATCTCGGTTGATTTCTTTTCCTCGGGGTACTTAGATGTTTCAGTTCCCCCGGTTCGCCTCGTTATGCTATGTATTCACATAACGATACTTACTTATGTAAGTGGGTTTCCCCATTCGGAAATCCCAGACTCAAGTGGTTTTTACTACCTAATCTGGGCTTATCGCAAGTTAATACGTCCTTCATCGCCTCTGACTGCCAAGGCATCCACCGTGTACGCTTAGTCACTTAACCATACAACCCGAAGGAGTTTCGAGTTGATGTTCAAATCACCAAAGTTGTCTCTCATTATTTGAATGAGCGAGAGACATTCGATTTTGCCGGACTCAAATTCCAAGAACACTTGAATGTGTTATTAGTTGTATTCATAAATGAATACTTTGAGAACTTTACAAACAACAATAAATTGTTGTTTTGTCAGCTTTCCAAATTGTTAAAGAGCTAATTACTTCAAAGAAGTAACCATTTTTAAAAGCACTCATTGAATGCCCTTAAAGATGGTATCCCGTAGGGGAGTCGAACCCCTGTTACCGCCGTGAAAGGGCGGTGTCCTAGGCCTCTAGACGAACGGGACACAGAAGTATGTGGTGGAGCTAATCGGGATCGAACCGATGACCTCTTCGCTGCCAGCGAAGCGCTCTCCCAGCTGAGCTATAGCCCCACATAAATTGCTTCAGCATTTTACGCAGAACCAATTTTGCTCTGAAATCTAAACCGTATCAATCTGTGTGAACACTCATCGCAATAATCATCGTATAAGGAGGTGATCCAGCGCCAGGTTCCCCTAGCGCTACCTTGTTACGACTTCACCCCAGTCATGAACCACAAAGTGGTAAGCGTCCCCCCGAAGGTTAAACTACCTACTTCTTTTGCAGCCCACTCCCATGGTGTGACGGGCGGTGTGTACAAGGCCCGGGAACGTATTCACCGTGGCATTCTGATCCACGATTACTAGCGATTCCGACTTCATGGAGTCGAGTTGCAGACTCCAATCCGGACTACGACGCACTTTTTGGGATTCGCTCACTTTCGCAAGTTGGCCGCCCTCTGTATGCGCCATTGTAGCACGTGTGTAGCCCTACTCGTAAGGGCCATGATGACTTGACGTCGTCCCCACCTTCCTCCGGTTTATCACCGGCAGTCTCCCTGGAGTTCCCGACATTACTCGCTGGCAAACAAGGATAAGGGTTGCGCTCGTTGCGGGACTTAACCCAACATTTCACAACACGAGCTGACGACAGCCATGCAGCACCTGTCTCAGAGTTCCCGAAGGCACCAATCCATCTCTGGAAAGTTCTCTGGATGTCAAGAGTAGGTAAGGTTCTTCGCGTTGCATCGAATTAAACCACATGCTCCACCGCTTGTGCGGGCCCCCGTCAATTCATTTGAGTTTTAATCTTGCGACCGTACTCCCCAGGCGGTCTACTTAACGCGTTAGCTCCGAAAGCCACGGCTCAAGGCCACAACCTCCAAGTAGACATCGTTTACGGCGTGGACTACCAGGGTATCTAATCCTGTTTGCTCCCCACGCTTTCGCATCTGAGTGTCAGTATCTGTCCAGGGGGCCGCCTTCGCCACCGGTATTCCTTCAGATCTCTACGCATTTCACCGCTACACCTGAAATTCTACCCCCCTCTACAGTACTCTAGTCTGCCAGTTTCAAATGCAATTCCGAGGTTGAGCCCCGGGCTTTCACATCTGACTTAACAAACCACCTGCATGCGCTTTACGCCCAGTAATTCCGATTAACGCTCGCACCCTCCGTATTACCGCGGCTGCTGGCACGGAGTTAGCCGGTGCTTCTTCTGCAGCTAACGTCAAACGAGCACGCTATTAACGTACCCGCCTTCCTCACTGCTGAAAGTACTTTACAACCCGAAGGCCTTCTTCATACACGCGGCATGGCTGCATCAGGCTTGCGCCCATTGTGCAATATTCCCCACTGCTGCCTCCCGTAGGAGTCTGGACCGTGTCTCAGTTCCAGTGTGGCTGATCATCCTCTCAGACCAGCTAGGGATCGTCGCCTTGGTGAGCCCTTACCTCACCAACTAGCTAATCCCACCTAGGCATATCCTGACGCGAGAGGCCCGAAGGTCCCCCTCTTTGGCCCGTAGGCATCATGCGGTATTAGCCATCGTTTCCAATGGTTATCCCCCACATCAGGGCAATTTCCTAGGCATTACTCACCCGTCCGCCGCTCGACGCCGCTATCGTTCCCCGAAGGTTCAGATAACTCGTTTCCGCTCGACTTGCATGTGTTAGGCCTGCCGCCAGCGTTCAATCTGAGCCATGATCAAACTCTTCAATTTAAGATTTTGTTCGGCTCAATGAATACTGAACATTACATAAAGTAATGTTTGAATTGACTGTGCTGAATCCGAAGATTCAATGGTCACTTCGTTTCATTGAAACCTAATTTGAAACCGAAGTCTCTAATTGGATTATCATCAACGAGTGCCCACACAGATTGATAGGTCTATATTGTTAAAGAGCTTGCTTTTCGAGAAGTTTTCTCTCAAAGCGGAGGTGCATTCTAGCGATTTGGTTGTTAGTGTCAAACACTTTTTTCAACTAATTTTTCGTAGAACCTTTTTACCTCTTCGACCCTACTGAAGCCTTGTGGCGTCTGCCGTGTCGATGGATGCGCATTATAGGGATAAGATTTTCTTTGGCAATACTAAAAATGCATTTTTTCTAAAAAAACATGCCAAGTGGATACTTTCCATCCAACCTAAAAATTACCCCAAAATAACACTCAAGATTTCTACAGCTTACCCACAAAAATCTGTGGGTAACTACTCATCACTATCGAAGAAGTAAGAAATGCGTGAACGCGGATTAAGATACTCTTTGATTTTCTCCGGCAATTTAGACGGATGAATCGCGTTAACTATCTTTATATCCTTTGATGCAAGATCAATGATTGGCGCCTGCGTCCTTGGCACTGATGGGTCGTAAACCAATACATTTGGGAATAATAGATGCGATGCATTCACTGAGATAACCAAGCCCACCATATTATTGGAAAGCTGAACCACAGTGCCTGGAGGAAACACGCCCATAAACTTAATCAGGATATTCAGGTTTTCTTCTTTATATAGGTGTTTACAGTTCTTATATAAATGAGAGAGTGCGGTATAAGGAATTTTTTGCTCTGAGACTATAGGTGTATGACACAAGTTATCAAATGCGTTAGCTACAGCAATAATTTGAGCAAACTCGTTGATCTCATCTCCTTTCAGACCTTTGGGATAGCCAGACCCATCTCTTAGTTCATGGTGCTGTGCAATCACAACTCTTGCAACTTCGGGAAAACCTTCTATTTGGCTCGCAAGGTCTACTCCATATTTGGTGTGCAACTTTAAGTAGTTAGTTTCTGGTTCCGTCAGCGGTGCTTGCTTTCTTAATATTGCGGTAGGAATTTTTATTTTCCCGATATCGTGGAATAGCGCTGAGAATGAAAGCTCTTTCAACTGCGCAGCTGAGTACCCCTTAGCACGGCCAATCATCATGGCGATAACAGCAACGTTCAACGAATGGAAATAAATATCTTCAAACTCATTTTTACCGTTCATCAGGTGTAGAGTGACATTATCATCACACATTAACTTCTCGACGATATCTTCAATAAGAAGCTTCGCTTCATCAACGGCAGCTGTTGGACGATTACGAATTTTCGTCATGACCGAGCGCATACGCGCAAGAGAGCGCTCAAACTCTTTTTCGCACTGGATAACGCGTCGACGATACGCACTTAACTTTTCTATGCGGTTTTGTTTTTCTTGCCAAAGTTTTTGAGTTTCATGATCTAGCGACGCTTCATTCGTTACTCTATCAGCTTGTATCTGGTCGACTGGAAGTGGTGCGGCATCACTTTGCTCTGGATTAAAGTAAACGAACTTTACACCGAGGTGACGGATCATCTCGACTTGTTCTTGATCTTTAATCTTAAAACTATTGAGTAGAAAAGGGTGATCGTTCCACTTTAGCGGAAGACGGATATGTAATCCGGGTTGAATACGATCGACCGTAAGTTTAATGGCTGCCACTTATTCACTACTGATTTACGTTGCCTAAGAGAGTTAGAATACTAGTAAATTTTGTGAATAAATTCATCAGTAAGTATCAAAACATCAGATGGTCATTTCTAATTACTCATTTAATGAGCAAAAGCAAGCTACTTTAAGGTTCGATCTGCTTTGCGTATTTTAAGCTGAGCCTCGAACGTTGGCTTATCTATTATTTCTTGACCTTTGACTAATCCCATTAATGTTTGTACCGCTACACGGGCCATATCACTGATAGGAAAGTGCACTGCCGACACTGTAGGATAAAGGCTTTCACAAAGGTCGACACTGTCAAAGCTAGTTAAAGAGATTTGCTCCGGTACTGAAATATTGTGCTCGTGTAAGTACTGCATTGCACCGACCGTCATTTCCTCACTGCAAGAAAAGACTGCAGTAACTTCAGGGTGTCGTTGTAAAATTGCAGCCATTGCATCATAACCACTTTGCCGACCATAATTCCCTTCTTCACACCAGCTTTCGTCAATATCGATACCTGCGTCCTTCATCGCATCAACGTACCCAAGCTTTCTTAATAAACTATTATGACGTTGGGATGGACCGGTAATACAGGCGATTTTTCTATGACCACCAGCTAAAAGATGCTCGACGGCAATACGGCTTGCATGATGATGATTAAAAGTAACGCAACGCTCTTCTATTCCTTCAACATAGCGATCCAGAAGAACGAAAGGCGTAGGCTGTTTTGCTAATTCACGTAAATCATCATCTGACAAATAACGACTATGGAGGACATAGCCATCACAACGCAGATCATTAAAACGCTGAATGGCTTCCTTTTCACCTTCTGCAGAATGATGTCCTTGAGCGGTAATCAGAAACTTTTTATGAATATCCAGCTCAGTCTGAACCTGCTCCATCATCTCTCCAAAGAAGCCCCCCGTATAGTAAGTCACCAATAAGCCAACCATATTACTGGATGAGGTTGCGAGTGAACGAGCAATCGCACTCGGGCGATAATTCAGTTGCGCCATAGCTTGCTCTACTTTTTTTCGAGTTTCTTCGCGAAACTTCCCCTCCCCATTAATGATTCGAGAAACGGTAGAGCGATTTACACCGGCGAGTTCGGCGACATCTTTAATCCTTGCCATAATGCTATTGGGTCCAACTGCAATTGTTATTAAATATCCGTTTGTGTAGAACGGCTGCCAGCAATTCGTAAGGTGCTTATAGGGGGCGAAGCTGGCAGCCTTTAATCATACACCGACCATTTGATTGGTAGAAACGAGCTCAGAGTAATCCGTGACAGCTATACCATGTTGAGCTAACTGTTCTTTTAAAATGGGAGAGGTTAGAACTTGTAACTCTAGCTCTCGCTGAAGCGCATAACCACTCTTTAAAATCAGCGCTTGATCGGCCTCTGCCGGGTGGCACATCACCTCAACCAAATCATAGTTTGTCTTTAGACTCAATAAATGCGCCATCAAACCATCTAAACTTACTTTTTGATCGTAAAACTCGTCAGTAAAGACATACCTTGTTGTCATCGATTCTTGACACAAGCCAGTGCCCCGCAGTGGCACTCGGTATTCACTCGCTACCTCTTTAATAACGGGCAAAATTTGAGGGTGAGTATGCGCGTGATGATGGCTATCTAAGTGGCTTAGCTCTAACCCAAGCGATAAAAAATGTTCCACCTGAGCTTTTGCTTCGTCATAAATGACCTGAGTTTCGAAGTCCTGCTTACCCCACAGTTCGTCGTATTTGATAAAATGCGCTCGACCGTTGGTCAAATTAGGGTGTCCAGTTAGAGGCACTCCCGCTGTAAACCTAAGATGAACGCCAATTCTCAAGTCTGGATTATGGCGAGCCAACTCTAAAGCATGTTTCTCAGCATCCATACCGACCATCATGGTGGTTGAATGAACAACACCTTGCTGATGAGCTTTTACGATGCCGTTATTTACACCTCTCGTTAAACCAAAATCATCAGCATTAAAAATGACTTTCATTGGCGCCCTTCCTTAGTACTACAACGTCGTTAGTTTAAATTGAGGTAAATACGGAGCGTTCACCGCTAGGATATCATCCAGAATTGACTTGGCACGACCAATGTCTGGCACCAATGGGTTGTTGGTTAATGCCATGAGCGCTTTGTCATAATTACCTTCAACAGCAGCGTCTATTGTCAACTGTTCATATGCTTTGACTTGATAGAGTAATCCTTTGATATTGTTTGACAGCTCACCAACCGCAAGAGGTTTCGCGCCCCAACTACCAATCACCGCGCTACACTCAATCACAGCATCGTCGGGGAGGCCGTTAATCGCTCCGTTATTTAAGACGTTAACAACATGAATACTATTACGATTGTTATAAATTGAATCAACCAAGTTTAGTGATGCATCTGAATAATAAGCCCCACCCCGCTCTTCTAACTCTTTCGGCTTATGATCGAGATTAGGATCTTGATAGAGCTTGAATAGCGCATTTTCTGTTTCCATTACCTGCTCAGCACGAGTGCCCTTTTCACCCGCGCTTTGTTTCTCTTCAGCGAGCATAGCATCGGTTTGATAGAAATAACGATGGTAAGGACATGGTATCGCCCCCAGCGCTTTTAAAAATGCTGGATCCCACGGTTCTTCCCAGATGTTCTTCATGCTGAAGTTAGCACCATCACCGACTTTCTCTAATACCGTTTGAGTAATATCTTCTCCATTGAGCCATGCTTTGTGCACCCAAACGAGATGGTTTAATCCGGCAAACTCCAGTTGTAGCTCTTTTGGCTCGCACTCCATCATTTCTGCGATCATCATTTCCATCGAAACCGGCACATTACATAAACCAATACTCTTTACTTTGGTGTACTTACTGACGGCTTCAGAGACCAAACCCGCAGGGTTGGTGAAATTGAGCATCCATGCATTGGGTGCCAACTCTTCAATATCTTTACATATATCAAGAATAACCGGGATGGTTCGCAGTGCTTTAGCAAACCCACCAGGGCCTGTTGTTTCTTGGCCGATGACGTCGTATTTAATTGGAATTCGCTCGTCATTAGCACGAGCAGCAAGACCACCCACACGGAACTGCGTCATCACAAAGTCCGCATCTTTTATCGCAGCACGACGATCAAAGTCTGCTTTTATCTCAATCTTTGCACCTGCTTTATCAACCATTCGCTGCGCTAGACCTTTGATAATCTCAAGCTTCTCAGCTCCTGACTCAATGTCCACAAAATGAATCTTCTTAACGGGTAAATATTCTAAGCGCTTAATAACCCCTTCAACCAGTTCAGGGGTATAACTACTACCACCGCCAATAATGGCAAGTTTGATCGCCTCTCTAGACATTTTTCTCCCCTTATTTGTTCGAGATTTTTTTGTTCAGTGCAACGATTTCTACAGCCATTTCTTGAGCCAAAATCGTGGTCATTAAGTGATCTTGAGCATGTACCATCACTAACGTCATCGGGACTTTCCCTTCCCCCTGATCTTCCTCAATCAACTGAGTCTGAATTAAGTGGGCTTTGTTAATGCACTCTCTTGCTTGAGAGAGCTTCTCCTCAGCCGCATCAAAATCTTGTTCTCTAGATAAACGCAACGCCTCGTAGCTCAAACTTCTGGCTTCGCCAGCATTACAGATGATCTCCATCACAACCAATTCTTGTTCCATCATTTTCTCTCCGAAAATCGGGCCGCGGTAATTGCGGCCCATTAAGCACCGTTAAGCAGTAACACCTTCACCTGAAGGTTGCGCCTCATCCTTAGTTTCTTTCGTCGTTGGTAGTTCTTGCTCCAACATTTGCTTCTCAAACATTTTGAAGAATGGGAAGTAGATAATTAGATCAAGAATCAATAAACCAATGACGAGCAATACTGGAGCAAAGGTCCAACCGCTACCCCACGAAGCACCTATCAGTGCTGGTGTTGTCCAAGGCGTTGTAGCGACCCCCATACCCACAAAGCCGACATGCACAGCAAAGTACGCTATCGTAGCGTTGATGACTGGAGCGAAGACGAACGGGATAAACAAGGTCGGGTTCATCACAACTGGGCTACCGAAGATCACAGGTTCATTGATTTGGAAGAAGCCAGGCACCGCACTCATTCGACCAATACTCTTAAGGTGAACAGAACGGCTAAATGACATCAGCATAACAAGAGCAAGTGTTGCACCAGAGCCACCGATAAAGATGTAAAAATCCCAGAAAGGCTGAGTAAATACGTTTGGAATCGGTTCACCTGCAACAAAGGCTTCGATGTTGGCACCAATGTTGGTCAAGAAAATTGGAGAAAGCAGCCCCACAACAATTGCAGCACCATGGATACCCGCAAACCAAAGTAGTTGGCAAAGCAATAGAGCGCCAATAATGGCAGGCAATGAGTTAGACGCACTAATTAAAGGCTTAAAGACAGCCATGACCGCATCAGGAATCAGCATGTCATACTGGGTTTGCACGAAAAGGCTAAGTGGATATAAGGTAATAAATATCGCTAAGACTGGTAACAGTACTTCAAATGATCGTGCAATCGCCGGTGGCACCTGCTCTGGCATACGAATCGTAATATTGTGCTTTTTCATAAAACGGTAGAGCTCTACCGAGAAGAATGCACACATCACTGCGGTGAAGATCCCGGTTCCTCCCATGTGTGACATAGACAACGCGCCATCTTTAGCAGGGGCCGCGATGAGTAAAAAAGACATCAGCGACAATACAGCACTCGTGATCCCATCCATCTTGTAAGCCTTAGCTAAGCTATAAGCAACGCCGAGCGAAACAAAAATGGTCATGATCCCCATCGACATGTTGTAGGGCATCATTATGGTATCAAAATGTGTGGTGGCGAAATCGAGCCAAATTCGACCAAAAGTAAAGGTCGTGTCTTCGGCAAATGGTGGGAATGCAAAAATCAAAATGAAACTACCGACAATAATAAACGGCATTGCAACTATAAAACCGTCTCTCATTGCTCGAACATGGGGCTGATTCCCCACTTTTGCTGCTATAGGGGCTATATGCTTTTCGACTGCGCCTATAATTGCGTCATAAAGCTTCATAGAATCCATCCTTATTTTAGGCAAAAGAATCCCGCATCAAATATTTATATTTGATGTACAGTTATCTTTTTTAAATTTAAAACTATGGTTTAGTTAATTAATTCTAATGCTTGCTCTAGTACTTCTTCTCCCTTCATCATTCCATAATGCTGAGGAGAAATCGCATCAATGTTTTTACCATGCTCTTGCGCCGTTTTTCTTAGCTCTTCTAGCTGAAAACGTACTTGAGGCCCGAGAAGACAAACATCGTACTCTTTAATTGCATCTTCAAATGCATTCACTGACATCGCATCAATTTTGCACTCAATTCCTTTACTTTCAGCAGCTTGCTCCATTTTTTTAACAAGCATACTAGTTGACATCCCTGCGCTACAGCATAAAAGGATCTTTTTCATAGCCTTACTCCCGTTGTGTAAATTTCAACCTGCAAAAACTGTAGCAAAAATAACCAAGACAAAAAAGCGCAACCGGTTGCATTATTCGTGAACATAATCCCAATTTAGAAAATACGACCTGTTTTTTAGTAATTATTTAGGTCTAGGATAAAAGTCAGGAAATAAATTAAGACACCACATTAGGTTTCAAATTATCAATATATTACTACTGACAACGTCGTTATTAATTTCTAAAAAGGAATAGAGAATGAAATTTAATAAATTGGCTATTGCAACGCTTGTAAGTGCCGCACTATCACAATACTCATTTGCTCAAACCGACTCTAAAGGCACCATTTATTTAACGTTTGATGATGGACCAATCAATGCTTCTATTGACGTTATTCAAGTACTTAACCAAGAAGATATCAAAGCGACGTTTTACTTTAATGCTTGGCACTTAGACGGAATTGGTGATGAGAATGAAGACCGTTCGCTAGAAGCCTTAAAGCTCGCATTAGACACTGGTCATATTGTCGCGAACCATAGTTACGATCATATGGTTCATAACTGCGTTGATGAGTTTGGACCTAATAGCGCAGCAGAATGCAATGCTACCGGCGACCACCAGCTTAACTCGTACCAAGATCCTGTTTACGATGCCTCAATGTTTACGGAAAACTTATCTGTGTTAGAGAAGTATTTGCCTAACATTACAAGCTACCCGAATTATAAGGCAACAGAGTTTGCTAGACTGCCCTACACCAATGGTTGGCGCGTGACTAAAGACTTCAAAGCAGATGGATTATGTGCAACATCTGATGACTTTAAACCTTGGGAACCAGGCTACGTTTGTGATATCAACGACCCATCAAACAGTGTGAAAGCCTCAATTGCGGTACAAAACATTCTGGCTAATAAAGGCTATCAAACACATGGTTGGGATGTGGATTGGGCACCTGAAAACTGGGGGATAGCAATGCCAGCCAACAGTCTAACAGAGGCAGAACCTTTCCTAGGTTACGTAGATGCAGCATTGAACAACTGTGCTCCTACCACCATCAACCCTATCAATTCAAAAGCACAAGAGTTTCCATGTGGTACACCACTACACGCAGACAAGGTCATTATTCTAACGCATGAGTTTTTGTTTGAAGACGGTAAGCGAGGAATGGGCGCAACCAAGAATTTACCTAAATTAGCGGAATTTATCCGACTAGCAAAACAAGCTGGCTATGTATTCGATACGATGGATAACTACACACCAAACTGGCAAGTTGGTCATAGCTACAACGCTGGCGACTACGTCCTACATTTAGGCACCGTTTACCAAGCAGTGGCCAGCCATAACGCACAGCAGGACTGGGCACCTTCCCCAACCTCTAGCCTTTGGACCAATGCTGATCCGGCAACAAATTGGGAAGTGAATGTTTCATATAAAGAGGGAGATGTTGTGACGTACTCTGGCAAACGTTATCTCGTCAACGTCCCACACGTCTCTCAAGCCGATTGGACACCTGACTCACAGAACACCTTGTTCACAGCTCTATAAGCTGTTCCCTACTATTATCATGTAGTAGCTTGCGCGAGGTAATCCCTCGCGCTTTTTTATTTTTAGAAAAGTAAAAATGGAAAGCAGTAAAGAGTGGACTGACTGGGCCTGGCATTCCTGACGCCACGCTGGATTTGAATTCACAAACCCTAGATACAACAAAGCCCCGACTTACGTCGAGGCTTTATCATATGAATTATGGTACCGGTGGGCGGACTTGAACCGCCACGCCCGAAGGCAACGGATTTTGAATCCGTCGTGTATACCAATTTCACCACACCGGCATCTTTGGGCTATTGCCCTTTGATGGTTGGCATTATACGGAAGCTTTTGACCTGCGCAAGCAGAAATACCTTAAATAACTATCGTTTGCTGATAATTTCGCCACAAAGTGTGACAAAGCTGTACTCATAAGAAACGTACACTCCATTTCCTACTACTGATCCAGATAAAAATGGGTATACGTAACTCTTTTTTAAACTCTATTCACTGTAATATCAGAAACATAACCATTCCCAATGCTCGACAAAGCCGTATGGACCATCTCGGCAGCATCTTCCGCTTGCATGAAGTGACTCGTGTCCATCGTGTTGCCGCTTGTCTTCCAGAATTCCGTATCCATTCCACCAGGATAAACCGCGATAATTTTCATTGGCTTTCCTTTTAACTCCAAACGAACCGACTCGATTAATCCTTTGACAGCCCACTTCACAGCGCAATACGTAGACTCTTGCGCTTTAGGCTGTTGCGCAGCAGTAGACATAACCATGACCACTTTTATCGGTTGATCTTTGTAACGCTTTACTAACTCTCTTAATACATGAATGGCAGAATTCAGGTTATTATCAATCAGTTTTTGAATCTCTTCCGGCTCCTGCTCTTCCAGTTCGCCAAAATAACCACTTCCTGCACTATGAATGACCATTTCAGGCGGCTGTTTCATCCCATCAAATAGGTGTTTCACATCTTGATGTAATGAGAGGTTGCAAGCTTGATAGCCGACGTTATGAGAGAGTTGTTTAGCTAGTGCGGATAGTTTTTCTGTGTTTCTTCCTATGATATACGTCTCTTTGTCTTCCGCATCATAACGCTTTGCCAGCTCTGCCCCTAAACCGCTACTTGCACCTGTAATTACAATCATGGCTACCTCTTTTCAATCACATACTTTTAATGCATCTATCAATTAAGGTAACAGAATCTTGGTAATTCACACCTCAAGAACACCATTCTTTGAAGCAAGCGGCTTTCTTACTCTCATGATGCATGAAATTCCACGTAGAATGAGGAAGATTTAACCTATGCTTAAGCAAGAATAACTTTCTGAATTTTCTATCGACTTTCGAGTAAGAACCTCATAGGAGCATACGAATGACTGGGTCAAAATGGCAATGGTTACTGAAGCAAATGACGCGTAAACTGTGGGTTCGCACGTCACTTTATGCCTTACTTGCTGTCGCTACTGCCCTAATATCCATTGTTTTAAACCAGTTCATTACTCTGCCTCCTGCAATCAACGTCAGTAAGGATTTGCTTAACAACATATTAAATATCCTCGCGACTTCTATGCTTGCGGTGACCACATTCTCGCTCAATATAATGGTCTCAGCGTACAGTGCCGCTAGTGCAGGGGTAACGCCGCGAGCGACAAAACTGTTGATGGAAGACAGCACAACACAAAATGCTTTGGCGACCTTTCTTGGCTCTTTTCTATTTAGTTTGGTAGGCATTATCGCGCTAGGCATTGGCGCCTATCATCAACAAGCACAAATTTACCTATTCATCGTAACCATCGCCGTGATCGTGATGATCATACTCACCTTGCTACGTTGGATTCAGCACCTTTCCGTACTAGGGAGAGTCAGTGAAACTACCTCCTACGTGGAACAAGCTTTGTTAGATGCGATAAGAAAACGGGGCAAAGAGCGTTGGCTAGGCGCTCACCCATGGAGCCATCCAGAACATAAACCCAGAGGAAGCAAGCCTATTTTCAGCCAAGAAATTGGCTACTTACAGCATGTTGATATGCATCATCTCGATAGTATTGCTGAAGCAAACCAATGCACTATCTATCTTGAACGACAACCAGGAAGCTTTGTGTATGTGAGTCAACCATTGGCTTGGGTTTGTGGAGCGTTGCCAGACGAAAGCGAAGTAACGGCGGCCTTCACGATTCGAACGGAGCGTTCCTATGATCAAGATCCTCGTTTTGGATTAGTCGTTATGGCGGAGATCGCCTCACGAGCTCTCTCCCCTGCAGTGAATGATAACGGTACCGCGATTGACGTTCTTGGGCGTTCTGTACGAGCACTTTCATTATGGGGAGACCTACTCAGTGAGCCGCCTACCAAGACTCGATACCCTAGGCTATTTGTGCCCGCATTAAGCTGCCAAGATTTATTTGATGATGTCTTTTTGCCAATCGCGCACGATGGTGCAGCGCAACTCCAAATACAGATTCGCCTACAAAAAGCCTTGCTGGCTCTTTCTAGTATGCACCCCAAGTTGTTTTTATCACCTGCAACCAAGCTATCAGAAAAAGCTTTAGAGCTCTCCTTGAGCCAGCATTATACCGAAGATGAGAAACACCAACTCTCTCATCTGTCTAATCTAGTTACAGACCAAAAAGCTAATTGTTAGGCAAGTAAAATTCAGTTGAAATGGGTTACCGAAAGGCCTTGTACATCATGATATGTGTTCATAACACACAGCAGAAAAGTCACTTCGTTTATGCATAATTAAAGACTCTGTGCGTTAGGTCTCTTTTCTCTTGGTGAGGGAATCTATATTCTGACGCACAATTTTTAAGGTAAGTGATGGAATAATGACGACGTCTACAACTCTTCCACCTGCAGGTCTCTTTCGTCGACTTGCAGCGTTGATTTACGACACATTGATTATTATCGCAATCGAAATGATGGCCGCAGGTATTGTTATGGCCGTTGTATTTGCACTAAATGCAGCAGGGCTGTTGAGCTATGGCGAGTACGCAGATGCCGCTGATATGCTCGGAAAGCACCCTGTATTAAGCCCTCTGTTTACACTGTATCTTGCGGTTGTGTGGATATACTTCTTTGTCTTCTTCTGGACGCGAGCAGGACAAACACTTGGGATGCGCGCTTGGAAACTTCGAGTTCGCAATGCCAAAGACGGCGCGCCGATTACAGTCACTCAAGCCCTGATTCGTATTGCAACATCTGGCTTTGGTTTGGCAAACCTGACTGTACCGATTGATCCCAAGAAACGTGGGTTCCACGACATTTGGGCAAAAACAGAGGTTGTTGTGTTGCCTAAGGCAAACTAACTTATCCGGGGATACAAAAAAGGAAGGCATAATGCCTTCCTTTTACATTTAGTCCAATGAAACATGGTTTATTCGGTGATACTTCAGCTACAGCTTTCTTCTCAGCAGCGCAATCGCAATGGCTAAGAACACCAGGCTCGGGGCCAATGCACCAAACACAGGGGATATGCCATATACCAAGCTTAATGGGCCAAAGAACTCACTGGATATATAAAAAGTAAACCCGGCAACCACGCCCGATAATACCCTTGCCCCCATGGTCACACTTCTGAGTGGACCGAAAACAAACGATAGCGCCATCAACATCATCACGGCAATTGAAAGCGGCTGTGTCAACTTACGCCAAAACGCCAATTCATAGCGAGACGCATCTTGCTCAGATGCTTTCAGATAGGTCACGTAATCATACAAACCGCTCAGTGATAACTCTTCAGGCTTTACCGTCACCACAGCTAGCTTATCTGGAGCCAATGACGTATGCCATTCCATCTGTTCGATGTCTTGCTTCGAAATCACGTTTTCATTTTTCATATCCGTGATTTGTACGTCTCGCATCAACCAATTGTTATCTTGTTGATAGTCGACCTCTTCAGCAAAGATAACCTTTTGTAGATTCTTATCATCATCAAAACGCCACATATTTAAAGCATAAAGCTTGTCGTCTTCGACTTTACCTATAAAGATAAAGTCGTTTGCGTCACGAGCCCAAACTCCAGAACGAACTGAGACAATACTACCTCCAGATATCGCAAAGGATCGTAGGTCACGAGCCATCTTTTGTGCTTCTGGAGCGCCCCATTGCCCTAACGTCATAACGATAAGCATAAGTGGCACCGCCGTTTTGAGCACGGATAACCCGATATCCAACTTTGAGAAACCAGCAGCTTGCATCACCACCAGCTCAGAGCTTGACGCCAACATACCCAAACCAATAAGGGCACCGAGTAATGCCGCCATTGGGAAGAACATTTCGATATCACGCGGCACACTGAGCAACACAAAGTACAACGCATGAGTTAGGTCATACACGCCTCGCCCTACTTTACGTAACTGTTCTACGTATTTGATGATGCCCGATAAGCCAACAAACGTCGCTAAAACCAAGGCAGTGGTAGAGATGATGGTTCTACCGATGTAAAGGTCTAAGATTTTGAACACAGCTTACGCGAGCCTCTTTTTACGGAATTTGTCTTTTATTCGTCGAGCAGCAACGCTGTCCATCATATTGGCCATGATTGCGACAATCAGTAACATCGCATTAATTGGCCACATGCCGATTGCCGCCGGAATGTCACCATCTTCTAATGCAGATTTTGTTGCACTAATCGCCAGGAAATACGCTAGATAAATAAGAATCGCGGGCCCCATTTTGGCAAATCGTCCCTGACGCGGATTCACCGCCGACAATGGAATAACCAACATCGTTAAGAGTGGAATACACACAAATAACGAAATGCGCCATTGCAGCTCTGCTTGCGCTTCTGGGTCTGGGTGTCCAATCAAATCGACCGTTGGGTACGCTTCCCAATCTCGCCCTTTCTTTTTGACCTCACGCTGGCCGATAACGCCTTCGTATTCATCGAATTTTGTGATCATATATTCAACGCGAGTAGGCACACCTTCATAACGCGTGCCTTCTTTCATGGTGATGACCTGACGGCCGTCCGACAGCTCTTTTACTTCACCAGAAGACGAGAACATCACACTCGGCAATACTGAATCTCTCGGGCGCATCTGCGCGACAAAAACGTTGCTCAATGTATTGTCTTTAATGTCATCAATGAAGACAACCGATGAACCATCTGGCGTGCCTTGGAATTGCCCTTTCTTTAGCAAGTCAACGCTGTTTTCTGCCGCCACTTGTTCATAAAGTTGCTCAACACGGTCTTGAGACCACGGCGATAACCACAATGCATTGAAAGCCGCCACAGCAGAAGTAATCAGTGCTAAGTACAAGGCCGCTTGTACCAGGAATTTGTTACCAATACCTGTCGCGTTCATCACGACAATTTCGCTCTCTGCATACAGGCGACCAAACGTGATCAATATGCCGATATACAGACTTAAAGGCAGCATTAATAGACCCATTGCTGGCATATTCAAACCAACAATCGAGAAAATCAATCCAGCAGGAATATCCCCATCAGAAGCATCAGCAAGAACACTTATGAATTTCTGGCTTACAAACACCAAAAAAAGTACGAAAAAAATCGCAAATTGGCTCTTGAGTGTTTCGCGGATCAAATATCTAACAATAATCACGCTGAAATTACCTATACAAAACTTGTTTTTTTGGTCGAATCACTATAGTTTCCCGTTGAACCATTTATTTTTTTAAAAATTATAAACTAGATGTTAGTCGCTTAATCAGCTCTGCATGTAAGCCTGGAGCTAAAATTCAACAAGTAAGCGATCATTATCTAACATTTAGAGCAATTTGTCTTCAGGATGTAGGAGTACGCATGGAGTTCAGTGTAAAAAGTGGCAGTCCAGAGAAACAACGTAGCGCATGTATCGTTGTTGGTGTGTTTGAACCACGTCGCCTTTCTCCAGTAGCCGAACAACTTGATAAAATCAGTGACGGTTACATCAGTTCACTACTTCGCCGTGGTGATCTAGAGGGTAAACCTGGTCAGATGCTGCTACTGCATCAAGTACCAGGTGTTTTGTCAGAGCGCGTTTTACTTGTCGGTTGCGGCAAAGAGCGTGAACTTGGCGAGCGCCAGTACAAGGAAATCATTCAAAAGACGATCAGCACACTTAACGAGACAGGCTCAATGGAAGCGGTATGTTTCCTAACTGAACTGCATGTTAAGGGTCGCGATACATACTGGAAAGTACGCCAGGCTGTAGAAGCGACTAAAGATGGTCTATACACATTTAATCAATTCAAGAGCGTTAAACCTGAGACTCGCCGCCCACTGCGTAAGCTTGTTTTCAACGTACCAACGCGTCGTGAATTAAACTTGGGTGAAAAAGCAATCACTCATGGTCTCGCTATCGCATCTGGTGTCAAAGCCTCAAAAGACCTTGGCAACATGCCGCCAAACGTAGCTAATCCAGCTTACCTTGCTTCTCAAGCTCGTCGTCTAGCGGACGATTACGAAACCGTAACCACCAAAATCATTGGTGAGCAAGAGATGGAAAAACTGGGTATGACCTCTTACCTAGCAGTAGGCCGTGGTTCTAAAAACGAATCTATGATGTCTATCATCGAGTACAAAGGTAACCCTGACTCAGATGCAAAACCTATTGTGCTAGTAGGTAAAGGTCTAACCTTCGATTCAGGCGGTATCTCTCTAAAACCGGGCGAAGGTATGGATGAGATGAAGTACGACATGTGTGGTGCGGCATCGGTATTCGGTACAATGAAAGCGCTAGCGAAGCTGAACCTACCAATCAACGTTATTGGTGTTCTAGCTGGCTGTGAAAACATGCCTGGCAGCAACGCGTACCGTCCAGGTGACATCCTAACGACAATGTCTGGTCAAACTGTAGAAGTTCTGAACACGGATGCGGAAGGTCGTCTTGTTCTTTGTGACGCACTGACTTACGTAGAGCGTTTCGAACCAGACTGCGTGGTTGACGTTGCAACCCTAACTGGTGCTTGTGTTATCGCACTAGGTCACCACATCAGTGGCGTTATCTCTAACCACAACCCTCTTTCTCATGAGCTAGTTAACGCTTCAGAGCAAGCAAGTGACCGTGCATGGCGTCTACCAATGGCAGATGAGTACCACGAGCAGTTGAAGAGCCCGTTTGCGGATATGGCAAACATTGGTGGCCGTCCTGCTGGTACTATCACTGCAGGTTGCTTCCTGTCTAAGTTTGCTAAAAAGTACAACTGGGCTCACGTCGATATCGCAGGTACCGCGTGGAAATCAGGCGCAGCGAAAGGCTCAACGGGCCGTCCTGTCTCAATGCTTGTCCAATTCCTTTTGAACCGCAGCGGCCAAGAGACAGAAGAGTAATTTCTGAACAAAATCTAAAAGGGCCGCAAGGCCCTTTTTTATTATCCTAATTTTCTAAAATGAAAATGGGATTTAAGATGGTCTTAGGAAGAGACCCAAGGCAAGTGAGAGAATGATGCAAACTGCAACCTTCTACATCATTAACGAAGAGAGCCCGCAAGCAACGGTGGCTGGCTTTGAAGAGTACATTGTGTTTTTGGCGCAGCACTTTGCCCGCCAAGGCGCTAAAGTGTATTTAAACTGCCAAGACAAACCACACGCCGAGCAGCTCGCTGAAGCCTTTTGGCAAGTTGATGCAGACAAGTTCATGGCACATAACCTCGTAGGCGAGGGACCGAAATACGCCACCAATATTGAGATCGGCCATAACGGTGTAAAGCCGTCTTGGAATCGTCAATTGGTAATTAATTTGGCGGAAAATGAGACAACCTTTGCGAACAAGTTTGCTCAAGTGGTAGACTTCGTGCCCTGCGAAAAAAAAGCTAAACAACTCGCAAGAGAAAGATATAAAATTTACCGTCAAGCAGGTTACCAGCTGCAAACGATCGAAATTCAATATCCTTAACGGTCAATCCTTATAGTTAAGGCGATCTTGTTAAGATCCCTCACTTATAAAGATTGACTAAGATTCAACCATCAACGTATCCATTAAAAGAGCGCTATGGAAAAGACATACAACCCAACTTCAATCGAACAAGCTCTGTATCAGACTTGGGAAGAGAAAGGCTACTTTAAGCCACACGGTGACACTACTAAAGAATCATACAGCATCATGATCCCGCCACCGAACGTCACTGGTAGCCTACACATGGGCCACGCGTTCCAAGATACGATCATGGATACGCTTATCCGTTGTGAACGTATGAAGGGTAAAAACACCCTTTGGCAAGTAGGTACTGACCACGCTGGTATCGCAACTCAGATGGTTGTTGAGCGTAAGATCGCTGCAGAAGAAGGCAAAACAAAACACGATTACGGTCGTGAAGCTTTCATCGACAAAATCTGGGAATGGAAAGGCGAATCTGGCGGCACTATCACTAAGCAGCTTCGTCGTCTTGGCGCATCTGTAGACTGGGATCGTGAGCGCTTTACGATGGACGATGGTCTATCTAACGCCGTTCAAGAAGTATTCATACGTCTATACGAAGACGATCTAATCTACCGCGGTAAGCGTCTGGTTAACTGGGATCCAAAGCTACACACAGCGATTTCAGATCTAGAAGTAGAGAACAAAGACACTAAAGGCAACATGTGGCACTTCCGCTACCCACTAGCAGATGGCGCTAAAACAGCGGATGGCAAAGACTACATCGTTGTTGCAACGACTCGTCCAGAGACCATGCTAGGCGATACGGGTGTTGCAGTTAACCCAGAAGATCCACGTTACAAAGATCTTATCGGTAAAGAAATCATCCTTCCTATCGTTGATCGTCGCATCCCAATCGTGGGCGATGAGCACGCAGATATGGAAAAAGGTACTGGCTGTGTGAAAATCACACCTGCGCACGACTTCAACGACTACGAAGTTGGTAAGCGCCACCAGCTACCAATGATCAACATTCTGACTTTCGACGCGAACATCCGCGACGCAGCAGAAGTATTCAACACTAACGGCGAAGCAAGCGACGCTTACAGCACTGAGCTACCAGCTAAATACCACGGTATGGAGCGTTTTGCCGCTCGTAAAGCTATCGTTGCTGAATTCGACGAGCTAGGCCTACTTGAAGAAGTAAAAGATCACGATCTACAAGTTCCTTACGGCGACCGTGGTGGCGTGGTTATCGAACCAATGCTAACTGACCAATGGTACGTACGTACTGCGCCTCTAGCGAAAACAGCAGTTGAAGCAGTAGAAAACGGCGACATCCAATTCGTTCCTAAGCAATACGAAAACATGTACTTCTCTTGGATGCGTGACGTTCAAGACTGGTGTATCTCTCGTCAGCTATGGTGGGGTCACCGCATCCCAGCTTGGTACGACAACCAAGGTAATGTTTACGTAGGTCGCACTGAAGAAGAAGTTCGCAAGAACAACAACCTAGAGTCAGTAATTGAGCTGCACCAAGACGAAGACGTACTGGATACATGGTTCTCTTCTGCGCTATGGACGTTCGGTACTCAAGGTTGGCCAGAGCAAACTGACGATCTGAAAGTATTCCACCCTTCAGACGTTCTAGTAACTGGTTTCGACATCATCTTCTTCTGGGTTGCGCGCATGATCATGATGACCATGCACTTCGTGAAAGACGAAAATGGCAAACCACAAGTACCATTTAAGACAGTTTACGTTACCGGCCTAATCCGTGACGAAAACGGCGACAAAATGTCGAAGTCGAAAGGTAACGTACTTGACCCAATCGACATGATCGATGGTATCGACCTAGAGTCTCTAGTAGAGAAGCGTTGTGGCAACATGATGCAGCCTCAGCTAGCGAAGAAGATCGAGAAGAACACGCGTAAGACGTTTGAAAACGGTATCGAAGCATACGGTACAGACGCACTGCGTTTCACTCTTGCAGCAATGGCATCAACAGGTCGCGATATCAACTGGGATATGAAGCGTCTTGAAGGTTACCGTAACTTCTGTAACAAACTATGGAACGCAAGCCGTTACGTAATGATGAACACAGAAGAGCAAGATTGTGGTTTTGGTGAAGGTGAGATCGAGTACTCACTAGCAGACAAGTGGATCGAGTCTCAGTTTGAACTCGCAGCGAAAGCGTTCAACAACCATATCGACAACTTCCGTCTAGATATGGCTGCAAACACACTTTACGAATTCATCTGGAACCAATTCTGTGACTGGTACCTAGAGCTAACTAAACCCGTTCTATGGAAAGGTACTGAAGCGCAACAGCGTGGTACTCGCCGTACACTAATCACGGTACTTGAGAAGACGCTACGTCTAGCTCACCCTGTGATTCCTTACATCACAGAAACTATCTGGCAAAGCATCAAGCCACTAGTTGACGGTGTTGAGGGCGAGACAATCATGCTACAAACTCTGCCTCAGTTTGACGAAGCGAACTTCCACCAAGAAGCGCTAGACGACATCGAGTGGGTGAAAGCGTTCATCACTAGCATCCGCAACCTACGTGCTGAGTACGACATCAACCCAGGCAAGCCTCTAGACGTTATGCTGAAAGCAGCGAATGAGAAAGACGCCTCTCGTCTAGAAGCAAGCAAACAAGTATTGATGTCTCTAGCGAAGCTAGAAGCAGTACGCGTGCTTGAAGCTGGCGAAGAAACCCCAGCGTGTGCAACGGCACTGGTTGGCAAGTCTGAGCTGATGATCCCAATGGCGGGTTTGATCGACAAAGATGCAGAGCTTGCTCGTCTAGATGGCGAAATCAAGAAGACGCACGGCGAAATCAAGCGTATCGAAGGCAAACTGGGCAACGAAGGCTTTGTAGCGAAAGCACCTGAAGCGGTTGTTGCTAAAGAGCGTGAGAAGCTTGAAGGCTACAAAGAGACACTAGCTAAGCTAGAAGAGCAGAAGACAACGATCGCCGCACTTTAAGCCTCAGTGAAAGAGAAGAACTAACACTTCTCACTTTGAATCCAAAGGTTGGCCATCATGGTCAACCTTTTTTGTATATCTTTCACCAAAAACCATCATCAATAGCTTTCCCCTATCGCAACAATACTCATCATCCATTAGTATTAATGAGAATTATTATCGATAATAAACTCATCGAAACAAACACGATTGAGTAATTATCATGAAAAAGACACTAACTTTCGCAGCACTGCATTTTACTATCGCATTTAGTGTCGCTTACGTACTCACAGGCGACGTTTTAATTGGTAGTTTAATTGCCATGATTGAGCCTTCAGTGAACACCGTAGCCTTCTACTTTCATGAAAAGGCATGGGCAAAAGTCCCAGCACTTAAAGCTCGTCAGTGGATGACCAAATTAAAAACCGCAAGCTTTGCGACCGTGCACTTCAGCGTCGCTTTTACCGTGGTTTACTTACTAACAGGTGATGCATTTGTCGGCGGCGTAATGGCGATGCTAGAGCCGAGTTTGAATACGGTGGCTTACTACTTCCACGAGAAAGTATGGATGCGTAAATCATCAGCACCGCAGTTTTGTTTACATCACCACGCTTAAACATGGAGGCTCACTACGTCTCCTAACGAGCCAAATGACATTTATCATTGACAAAGTTGCGCACCGCAATTAATTTAATTGCGGTGCGCAACTTTATTTTTAGAGGTAAGTGATAATGAACGCTCGTCAACTCCGACACTACTCCCGTCAAGCCGTCCGATTGCTTGGTATGCTCGATAAACAATGCGGCGATGTCGCTCTTACCCCGGTACAAGCGCACGCATTAGGTGAAATCCAATTGCAGCCATTGACCATCAACCAACTGGCGCAGCAGCTTAGTGTCGACAAGTCCAATGCAAGCCGCACCATTACTGGTTTGATTAAATTAGGTTTGGTTGAGAGCATCGAAAACCCGAAAGATAAACGAAGCCAACTCGTAGTGCTCACAATTCAAGGACAGCAGGCGTTAGCGCAACTAGACCAGCAGCAAAACAGCTTTTTTGAGCAGTTGCTTACACAACTTGATGACTGTGAGCAAGAACAACTCAAACTTGGTCTAGAGACTTACCTAAAAGGGCTAACAAAAGTGTGTCAGGCAGAGGAATACACCCTTCGACCTCTTACCAAAGCAGACAATCCGCAAGTGGCAGACGTAATTCGTAAAGTCTCCGCAGAATACGGCTTAACCGCAGACAGAGGTTATGGTGTGGCCGATCCAACGCTTGATGATATGTATTCGGTGTATAATCAAAACGGGGCCGCCTATTGGGTCATTGAACATCGCGGAGAGATCGTTGGTGGCGGTGGCTTTGCCCCTTTAGCTGGTGAGCCAAATGTGTGTGAGCTGCAAAAGATGTACTTCTTACCTCAAACACGAGGACACGGTTTAGCCAAACGCATCGTCGCATTGAGCTTACAACTGGCGAAACAGCTTGGGTATCAGCAGTGCTATTTAGAGACAACCGAATGTCTAAGAGAGGCGGTAGGCTTGTATGAAAAGCTAGGCTTTGAGCATCTCGATGCCCCGCTTGGACAAACAGGGCATGATGCATGTGAAGTCGTAATGCTTAAGGTACTGTAATAAAAAATATTATCAGACGTTAAAGCACAACATGGGTAACGCAAAGCTCCTGGCTCAATGCAACAGTGAAGTTTTGGCGTTGCCCATCCAATTCAACAGACAACTGATAGAGATCATTTGGATCAGGGTCATTAAGATCAGCATACTTTGGCGCTTCAATCTGAAAGAGTGCACTGGCGTGATCTGCACGAACGTCAATTGGGATATGGTAAGTCATGCCATTAAACTTTACCGCTGCTGACACTAGTCCTGGCGCAAATGTCTGGTAATACAAATCGACCTTAAATTCACACCCGCCACCATGGTGCCAAATCTGCTCGGTTGCCACGCGATCTAAACGCACGTTGCGAATAAACTGCAAGTACGGTTCTTGCCACACGCCCAGTCGCTCATCACTTTTCTTATATTGATGTTCAGAAAGCGGGCACAGCTCTGGCTTATCCTCATCGAATAAAAGATCTTCTTCTTCCTCTAGGAACAATATCTCAAAGCGATTACGCCCCATTTGCATGTATGGGCGAATGTCTTTCTTATACACACTTTGCGAGCCATCACAATCAAACACAGCCACGCCGTTCAAACGTACCTCCGCATGGTAATCAACACCACCCATTACCATTTCCACTGCAGGAAATGCCATCATCGCCTCATCCACTTCAATGTCATGCATCAGGTGCCATTCTTGTTGACGGATCGCTTCCTCCGTCAATTCATCAGGCAGGACCAGACTTAAAGGGGCGGGAAAAGTGATGTCATCCTGTGGAATCGAGAGGTCCGTCAGTGGAGAGACTTGCCATAAACCGGCGAGTGAGAGTTGCATATACACCTTGCGCTAGATCAATTTTCACGCATTATAGGGAGAAATCCCCTATAAACTCAATGTGAATTATTTATCACCTCCACATACATCTGTTGTTGGATGCCATTTTCAAGGTATAAAAAAACCAGCGTTAAACGCTGGTTTTTCTAAAAAAGGTGAGCTTTGATTACTCGTCGTCTTCATCTTCTTCAGGGTAAAGCGCATCTTCGCCTTCGTAGTACGTACCCCAACCGTCATAGATGATGTCGTATTTTTCTGCCAAGTGAATCAATTTTTCAACTTGCGCATCAATCGCTTCTGCGTCTAGTGCGGACTCCATAGTCGCATCACAGCAAAGCAACTTGTTACCATCTTCATCTTCAGTTTCTTCTGCTTCAAGCACTTCAAAGCCCATCTTGAATGCTTCAACTACCGCTTTTTCTAGCGTGTCAAAATCTTCTGCAAACAGGTGGTGCTCAATTTCGTATAGCGAATCTGGATCGCTGCCATCTTCTAGCAATGCTGCAATGATATCGCGAGTCTCTTCCTTTTGAATCTCAATTAATTCTTCTACTGATAGATATTCATCTTCGTGAGACATGTTTTGGCTCCAGATTAGTTACTTGATGGAAACACAATACCCGATACTGAGTATGCTGATCCGGTGAAATATGGCATGGATTGCGATGAAAAGCCACAAACAAACATCATACCACTGCGATTCTTATCGGTTATTTGAATCTAAATATTAAACCGACCACACAAAGAAACAAAAAATTAACAAAGAATGGCATTTTTTAATATTCAGAACATCCTAATTGACACTTAATGTGGTTATTTTCTCTTTCTATGCGTGTTTATGGCGCTTTCTTGAATACACTCACGTGTAAAACGAAGAAGCATAACGAATAAATTCACTTTAATAATGCATAATTTAGAATAAAAATGCACGTTTTATGCACTGTGCGTGTATTCTTTCTCAACGGGAAAATTAGAATAAAAACGCACGCACTCTAATTTTAATAAAATAGCATTTATATCTAATAATAAATTTCATAAGAATCAAAATGAAAATAAAAAACTCACAAAACCAGAAACACCAGAATATAAACAAAGCTTGATAACTTGCATCTTTCTAGGAAGCTTGTCATAACTAATGGCTGGAAAATTTGTAAGGATACAAAATGAGCAAGCTGTACGTTGGATCAGAAGTTGGTCAACTTCGACGAGTTCTATTAAATCGCCCAGAGCGCGCCCTAACCCACTTAACTCCATCAAACTGTCATGAGTTACTGTTTGATGATGTTCTTGCTGTAGAAGCGGCCGGTGAAGAGCACGATGCGTTCGCACGCACGCTACGCGATCAAGATGTAGAAGTGCTTCTCCTCCACGATTTACTGGTCGAAACCCTCGCCGTTCCAGAAGCAAAACAGTGGCTGCTAGATACTCAGATTTCTGACTTTCGTTACGGGCCAACCTTTGCGCGAGACCTACGCCAATATTTTTCAGAAATGGATGATGAACACCTTGCCAGCATCTTTTTAGGTGGCTTAGCTTACTCAGAGCTGCCGATCACCTCATCTTCTATGCTGCCAAAAATGAAGCGTCCGCTGGATTTTGTTATTGAGCCACTACCTAACCACCTATTTACGCGTGATACCTCATGCTGGGTTTATGGTGGTGTATCGCTCAACCCAATGATGATGCCTGCACGCCAACGTGAGACAAACCACTTACGTGCGATTTATCGTTGGCACCCAATTTTTGCTGGCCAAGACTTTATCAAATACTTCGGTGATGATGATCTGCATTATGATAATGCGAATGTCGAAGGCGGTGATGTGTTGGTTATTGGTAAAGGTGCAGTTCTGATCGGTATGTCTGAGCGTACGACCGCGCAAGGCGTAGAGAACCTTGCAGCGAGCCTGTTTAAGGCAGGACAAGCAACCGAAGTGATTGCGATTGATCTGCCTAAACACCGTTCATGCATGCATTTAGACACCGTTATGACCCATATGGATGTGGACACGTTCTCTGTTTACCCAGAGATCATGCGCAAAGATCTCGACACATGGCGCTTAACACCAAAAGGCAATGGTGAAATGCATGTTGAAGCATCTCATAACTACCTACATGCGATTGAATCTGCTCTTGGCTTAGATCAGCTGAAAATCATCACCACGGGTGGTGACAGTTATGAAGCTGAGCGCGAACAATGGAATGACGCCAATAACGTTCTTACCGTAAAACCGGGCGTTGTGATTGGTTACGAACGCAATGTATACACCAACGAAAAATACGACAAAGCTGGTATCAAAGTACTGACAGTCCCAGGTAACGAGCTTGGCCGTGGCCGTGGTGGCGCCCGCTGCATGAGTTGTCCGATAGAGCGAGACGATATATAACCAATTCGTCCTTTTACATTAAATGAATAAAAACTAAGGTTGATGTGAATGCATCAACCTTTTTTAGTTTTATGTAAAAATAATTATTCACAAATAAAGCATTTATATGTTTTAATGCATTCTATTAATTCAATCACACGTACTAAGGGACGAGCTATGGCTTTCAATTTACGTAACCGCAACTTTTTGAAGCTATTGGATTTCTCAACCAAAGAAATCCAGTTCTTGCTCGAACTGTCTGCAGAGCTAAAAAAAGCAAAATATGCAGGAACAGAGCAGAAGACACTTCAAGGTAAAAACATTGCACTCATCTTTGAGAAATCTTCGACTCGTACCCGATGTGCGTTTGAAGTCGCAGCTTTTGATCAAGGCGCTCAAGTCTCTTACATCGGCCCTTCTGGTTCTCAGATTGGCCATAAAGAATCAATGAAAGACACCGCGCGCGTACTTGGCCGCATGTATGATGGCATCGAATACCGCGGTTTTGGCCAATCCATTGTTGAAGAGCTTGGCACTTATGCTGGTGTTCCAGTGTGGAATGGTTTGACTGATGAGTTCCACCCAACCCAAATCCTTGCCGATTTCCTTACCATGCAAGAGCACGGCCGTGGTAAACAGCTGCATGAAATGACCTTCGCTTACCTAGGCGATGCACGCAACAATATGGGCAACTCGCTCATGGTGGGGGCCGCTAAAATGGGCATGGATATTCGCCTTGTCGCGCCAAAAGCGTTCTGGCCTGAAGAAGATCTCGTGGCGACTTGCCAAACTATCGCGCAGCAAACTGGTGCAAAAATCACATTAACTGAAAGCGTGGAGGAAGGCGTGAAGGGTTGTGACTTCCTTTACACCGATGTTTGGGTATCTATGGGTGAGTCTGCCGAGGCATGGGATGAACGTGTAGCGTTAATGACACCATATCAAATCAATATGGACGTGATTAAGCAAACGGGTAATCCACATGTGAAATTCATGCACTGCCTTCCTGCTTTCCACAATGATGAAACCACCGTCGGCAAAGAAGTCGCTGAAAAATACGGCATGAAAGGCCTTGAAGTAACAGAAGAGGTATTTGAATCGGAATACTCCATCGTATTCGACGAAGCTGAAAACCGTATGCACACCATCAAAGCCGTGATGGTTGCGACGCTAGGAAGCTAAACCAGCGCGCAAAAACAGCTGCCAAAAACCATGATGTAATCGCTTGCGCTCACGAAAGTTAAGCGTATAATGCTCGGCAATTTGTCTGAGGATTAAGAAATGACCAAGCTAATTGCCAACATGAAAACGCGATTTGCTCTCGCTAAGCGACTACGCTTACGTGGTGTTATTTTCGTTAATTCTATTGAATTTTAAAACCTCCCCATTTGGGGAGGTTTTTTTATGTCCAAAATTCCTTTCGGCAATTTGGATATAGTCATCAATGTTATAGGGAAGAAGATCATGGCGAACTCGCTTTACCAGAAGCACATCATCTCTATTCCAGAGCTTTCACGTGAAGAGCTGGAACTTATCGTAGAAACAGCAGGCAGCCTTAAAAAAGCACCTCGACCAGAACTGATTAAAAACAAAGTCGTTGCCAGTTGTTTCTTTGAACCATCAACACGTACACGTTTATCGTTTGAAACAGCGATTCAACGCATTGGTGGTGACGTGATTGGCTTTGATAATGATGGTAATACCTCTCTGGCGAAAAAAGGCGAAACACTCGCAGATTCAGTACAGGTCATCTCTTCTTACGTCGATGCCTTTGTAATGCGCCATCCACAAGAAGGCGCCGCTCGCTTGGCCTCTGAATTCTCAAATGGCGTGCCAGTGATCAACGCTGGTGACGGTGCAAACCAACACCCAACTCAAACGCTACTCGACCTATACACCATCGCAGAAACACAAGGGCGTCTAGACAACCTGAACGTCGCATTCGTAGGTGACCTAAAATATGGCCGCACAGTGCACTCACTGACTCAAGCCTTAGCGAAGTTTAATAACATCCGCTTCTTCTTTGTTGCACCAGAAGCATTGGCAATGCCAGATTACATCTGCGAAGAGCTAGACGAAGCTGGCATTCAATATAGCCTGCACACGGACATGGAGAGTGTGATTCCTGAGCTGGATATTCTGTACATGACACGCGTACAGAAAGAACGTTTTGACGAATCGGAATACGCACATATTAAGTCGGCTTACATCCTAACGGCGGCACTACTAGAAGGGGCGCGCGAGAACCTAAAAGTACTCCACCCCCTCCCTCGCGTGGATGAAATCACAACCGATGTTGATAAAACGCCTCATGCTTACTTCTTCCAGCAAGCTCAAAATGGCGTATACGCTCGCCAAGCACTGTTGGCGCTTGTTCTAAACGAAACACTGTAATCGAGGAGAAAACCCATGGCTAAAGAAACTCAATTGCAGGTAGAAGCAATCAAAAATGGCACAGTCATCGACCACATCCCTGCGCAAATCGGCATCAAAGTATTAAGACTGTTCGATATGCACAATTCATCACAGCGCGTTACGATTGGTCTGAACTTGCCATCATCGGCACTCGGTCATAAAGATCTACTGAAAATAGAAAATGTGTTTATTAATGAAGAGCAAGCGAGCAAGTTGGCGCTGTATGCTCCTCACGCGACCGTGAACCAAATCGAAAACTATGAAGTGGTGAAAAAGCTCGCGTTAGAGCTTCCAGAGCGCATCAATGATGTCTTCGAATGCCCAAATTCAAACTGTATTTCTCACAATGAGCCAGTAGAAAGCAGCTTTAGCGTATTCGAAAAGAAACAAGAAATCCGCCTAAAGTGTAAGTACTGCGAGAAAGTGTTCTCACGTGAGATCGTAACCGAACGATAAACACACCGTACGACTGGGCGTGATACGTTTAAAATACCCCGCAATGCCGGGGTATTTTACTCTTTACCTACCACGGGTTTAGAGGCAAACTGAGAATCTCTATTCCCTACAACTGATGGAAAAATCAAATGACGAAAGTACTTCACACTGAATCTGCACCAGCAGCAATCGGTCCTTACGTTCAAGGCGTAGATCTAGGTAACATGGTTCTTACTTCAGGCCAAATCCCAGTAAACCCAGCGACAGGTGAAGTGTCTGCTGATATCGCAGAACAAGCTCGTCAGTCTCTAGAAAACGTAAAGGCTGTAGTTGAATCTTCAGGTCTTAAAGTATCTGATATTGTAAAGCTAACGGTTTTTGTTAAAGACCTAAATGACTTTGGCACAGTGAACGAAGTTTACGGCAAGTTCTTTGATGAGCACGGCGTAGCAAACTACCCTGCACGCTCTTGTGTAGAAGTGGCTCGCCTACCAAAAGATGTTGGCATCGAGATTGAAGCAATCGCTGTTCGCAAATAATTGCACTTGCTGACAAACATAAAAAAACGGGTAGCTCAGGCTACCCGTTTTTTATTGTCTTTTCGTGATGATATCGCAGTAAAACTTAAGCAGCGTTGCGCTGTTTGACTTCTTCATCTAACGATTCAAGCTTCTCTTTCATCTGTTCACGACAGATATTCGCTAACTCGCGAATGCCCTCTTTACCATAGCCTTCAGTGCTGATTGGAGGTAGCATTTCAACAATCACATGACCATTGTTCCAACGGTTCAGCTTAATTTTATTCGTCGAGCTACATACGATAGGAATGATTGGCACACCTGCACCAATTGCCGCATGAAAAGCACCTGTTTTGAATGGCAGCAAACCACGTCCACGAGAACGCGTGCCTTCAGGGAACATCCACACCGAAACATCACTTTCTTTCATGCTGCTCACTACCTGATCGATAGTACCTTTTGCTTTCGAGCGATTCGCTCTGTCAATCAGGATGTTACCCGTAAGCCAGTAAAGCTGACCAAACAGTGGCATCCAAGCCAAGCTCTTTTTACCTACTGTCACAACTTTCGGGGTCACAGCAGCAGAAACAGTAAACATGTCCCAGTTGTTCTGGTGGTTAGCAATGTAAACATGTTGTCCGCGTGAATACGCATCTTCAGGGATACGCAGCTCTAACTTAATCCCAAATACACGAGACATCTTGGCAAACAAGCGGCCAAAAGTGAAAACGTGCTTAGGGTTTCGGGGGCTTAACAGGCAGTAACCACAACCACCAATAAACATAACAATCGCAAAGATAGCGACAGCAAATACACGTAACAGTGCAATCATTCTTGTTCTCCAGGAACCGGCTTTTGCCAGATACAGCTATTAATTTCTCTCTTTCCATAAAGGATAACTATGGTCATGAGAGTGATATAAAAAAGCCGAAACTCAGGTTTCGGCTCTCTTGATATCCAAGTTACCTGCGGTGCAGTTTAACTTGCCTCGCTCACTCGCTCAATATTTGCGCCAAGTGCAGCCAGTTTATTTTCGATTTTGTCGTAACCGCGGTCGATATGGTAAATACGATCAACGATGGTTTCGCCTTTAGCAATACAGCCCGCAATTACCAAAC
The DNA here is from genome assembly GCF_000024825.1 of Vibrio antiquarius. NCBI lineage: Bacteria > Pseudomonadati > Pseudomonadota > Gammaproteobacteria > Vibrionales > Vibrionaceae > Vibrio > Vibrio antiquarius. The sequence goes on along the minus strand of NC_013456.1, from coordinate 886,976 downwards.
TAGCCGAAGCTCGTAGGTCGGTTGCCATCACTTGCGCACCACTTAATGACTCAACATCACCACAGATAACGGTGTTGCCTTCAATCTCGGCTTTCGCGCCCATACGCATGAGTTCTGGTACGTGCATAAAGCGGTTTTCAAAGATAGTCTCAGTGATCACGCCGCCGCCTTTCGCCATCATGTTTAGTAGCGTAAATTGCGCTTGCATATCGGTCGGGAAGCCTGGATGCGGCGCTGTACGTACACTCACTGCTTTCAGCTCGCGAGCAGTCATATCAACTGAAATCCAATCTTCACCCGTTTCGACAAGCGCGCCAGCTTCTTCTAGCTTGGCTAAAACCGCTTCAAGCAAATGAGCGTTAGTGTTACGACATACTACTTTACCACCAGATACCGCGGCAGCGACAAGGAATGTTCCTGTCTCAATACGGTCGGCAACTACGTTGTGTTTACAACCACCTAGGCGCTCAACACCTTCAATCGTGATCGTATCTGTACCTGCACCAGAAATTTTTGCACCAAGCTTATTTAGGAAATCCGCGGTGTCTACAATTTCAGGTTCACGCGCCGCGTTGTCTAGCGTTGTAGTGCCTTCAGCAAGTGCTGCAGCACACATGATGGTGATCGTCGCGCCTACGCTGACTTTATCCATCACGATGTGCGCACCTTTTAGACGACCATCAACCTCAGCTTTAACGTAACCATCTTCAAGCGTAATCGTTGCGCCAAGCTGCTCTAGGCCAGAAATATGCAGATCAACAGGACGAGCACCGATAGCACAACCGCCAGGTAGAGAAACCTGACCTTGACCAAATCGCGCTACGAGCGGGCCCAAAGCCCAAATAGAAGCACGCATGGTTTTCACCAAATCATACGGTGCGCAGTATTCAGTAATGCGACTTGGATCGACGTGAACAGAACCATTACGGCTTACTTTCGCGCCTAAACGCTTAAGCAGTTCCATGGTTGTATCGATATCACGAAGGTGTGGCACGTTTGCCACTTCTACAGGCTCTTCCGCCAAGATAGACGCAAATAAAATCGGCAGTGCTGCGTTTTTTGCACCGGAAATGGTCACTTCACCAACGAGTGGTTTATCTGACCCAATAACTCGAAACTTTTCCATCAATAAACCTTAAAGCGACATCAGTTTCTTATCACGAGCCCACTCTTCTGGTGTGAACGCTTTAATTGATAATGCGTGAATGTCGTTACGCTGGATGTATTCCATCAGAGGACCATAAATTAACTGCTGCTTCTTAACGCGGCTCATTCCATCGAAACAAGCATCAACAGCAACCACCTCATAGTGGCTACCTTCACCTTTTACATGCACTTCTTGAAGGTTTAGTGCTTCTTCTAATAACTGTTGTACTTTTGCGCTATCCACAATTTACCCCTGATAATTCTGTATGTGTTTGGCCACTAAAGATTCAACATTGCTCAGTTGAAACAAAGTGCGCAGTTGCGCCGGCACGAAACTGAGCATTATATGACAGTTTTGCTTTTTTGCATTCTCTAATAAGTGGATTAACATCACCATTCCTGCAGAGTCGACGCGCTCTATCTCTTTTAACGAGCATTCCAGCTCAGCTTGAGCTGGTTGCCATTGCTGAGCATACGCCCACAATGAGGGCACTGTATCTCTATCAAGTGCCCCTGTTAGCTTAAGAATGTTTTGATCTAATTGCCACTGAGCGGGAGTCTGGGCCATTATTTCTTCGCCTCAAAGCGAACCGGCTCCGCAGCTAATTTTTCTAGATCTTTCGCGACAGATAAAATGCCTTCTTGACGAATTTTGCTATTCCATTCTGACTGTTTGCTAGAGAGTAAACTGATACCTTCCGCAATCATATCGAACGCTTCCCACTCACCAGATTTGTTGTCTTTACGCAATTTGAACTCTAGCTTGATGTTTGGACGCGGCGTATCGATGATATCAACTTTAATGCTGGTGATACGCTTAGAGTCATCAATACTAGGCTCAGGACCAAATTCAATTTTCTGGTCACTGTATTGCGTTAGCACTTGGGCATATGAAGCAATTAAATACGCGCGAAATGCATCGATAAACTCAAGTACGTCTTCACGTTTCGCTCCTTTTAGGTTTGGACCTAGGAGCTTTAACCCAGCATAGCGGTAGTTGACGTAAGGCATTAGCTCTTCTTCAACAATCACCTTGAGTAAATCTGGGTCTTGTTTGATTTTCGGCTGCTCGGCTTTTAATCTTTCGAACGTGACTTCAGCCACTTGCTTCATCATCTTATAAGGTTCAGTTTTATCCACTTCTGCTGCACTTGTACCAAACGCGCTAAACACAGCACAAACTGAAAGTAATAATCTCGCTAACATAGTTATTCCTTACTTGAATCGTCTGAACCACCTACGCTGTAAAGCACTTGACCAATTAAGTCTTCAAGCACGAGCGCTGATTTGGTGTCTTCGATGGTATCGCCATCGACCAGCATGACTTCATCGTCAAAAACAAAGCCTGGTACTAAACCAATGTATTGCTCACCAATCAAGCCAGACGTCAAAATTTGTACGCTCGACGTTTCTGGGAATTGATTGTATTTGCTATTGATCGATAGAGTTACAACAGGTAATAAGTTATCTGGGTTAAGCGAAATATTGCTTACCCGGCCAATCACAACCCCACCCACTTTTACTGGCGAGCGAACTTTTAAACTACCAATATTATCGAACTCAGCTTTGAGGGTGTAAGTATCACCAGAGCCAATGCTTTTTACGTCAGCAACTTGAAAAATCATCACAAGAATCGCGCAAATTCCCGCTAATACAAAGCTGCCAACCCATAATTCAGTTTTACGTGTTTGTTGCATGATTAATTCCCAAACATCAATGCGGTCAGTACAAAGTCTAGTCCTAGTACTGCTAAAGAAGAATGCACAACAGTGCGCGTAGTTGCTCGGCTGATCCCTTCCGAAGTTGGAATAGCATCATAACCGTTAAATAGAGCGACCCAAGTAACCGTAATTGCAAACGCAAAGCATTTGATCATACTGTTACCAATATCCTGTCCTAGTTCAACTGAGGACTGCATCGCTGACCAAAAACTGCCATGGTCAACACCTTTCCAGTCAACACCAACAAGCTGAGCGCCCCAAATACCCACTGCCATGAAAATCATAGCCAGTAATGGCATTGAAATAGCACCAGCCCAAAAACGTGGCGCGATCACTCTTTTCAGCGGATCTACCGCCATCATTTCAAGGCTAGAAAGTTGCTCCGTCGCTTTCATCAAACCTATCTCTGCAGTTAACGCAGAGCCTGCACGACCAGCAAACAGAAGTGCAGTGACAACGGGCCCTAATTCACGTAGCAATGAGAGCGCCACCATTTGCCCCAAACTGCCCTCTGCGCCGTAATCCACCAGCACAACATAGCCTTGTAGGCTCAAGACCATACCAATGAACAACCCAGATACGACGATAATCGCCAGAGACTGGACGCCTACGGAATAAAGTTGTTTAACGAGCAGAGGAAAGCTTTTGAGCGGTTGTGGCTTAGTAAACAGTGCCCCAATCAGCATGAAAGTCGCACGACCAAATGCTCCGCAGATGGAGAGCGTTCGTCTACCTAGTGAGGCGACAAAATGCATAAAGTTATCGACCATCAAATAAGTCCTTTTCGATACTTTGAGAAGGGAAGCGAAACGGTACAGGACCATCTGCATCACCTTGTAAGAACTGCTGAACGCGAGGGTCAGGATTCTGATTAAGCTCTTCTGGTGTGCCAAAAGCGATAATTTTGCCATCGGCCATCAGATAAACCCAATCGGCAATACTCATTACTTCAGGCACGTCGTGAGAAACGACTATAGAAGTTAAACCTAACGCTTGATTTAGATTACTAATGAGCTCAACCAAGACACCCATGGTGATTGGGTCTTGTCCGACAAATGGTTCATCATACATGATTAAATCAGGATCCAGGGCGATCGCACGCGCCAACGCAGCGCGTCTTGCCATGCCACCCGATAGCTCGCTCGGCATCAGTTGTGCCGCGCCGCGTAGACCGACGGCTTCAAGCTTAAGCAATACCATGGTACGAATCAGCTCTTCAGATAAATTCGTATGCTCTCGCAATGGGAAGGCGACGTTATCAAAGACATTCAAATCAGTGAATAAAGCTCCTGATTGAAACAACATGCTCATTTTCTTTCGAGCATGGTAGAGTTTTTTACGCGAGAGAGAGGGAATATTGTCGCCATCAAACCAGATCTCTCCTTGCTCGGGATACAACTGACCACCAATTAAACGCAGCAGTGTTGTTTTACCAATTCCCGATGGTCCCATAATGGCCGTCACTTTGCCCTCAGGAACATGCAGATCAATACCATCAAAGATCTTGCGCTCTCCCCGTGAAAAAGTGAGGTTGTTCACGGTGACTAAATCGTTGTTCGACATATCATCTCTTCTACTGTCGGAGCGTTGCAACTCACGGCATCATCAACCTGACACACAACGGAGTTGAATTTCACGTTTAATAAAGTAACGTCGGTACATTTATTAGGCTGCAATCATAAGCACATTGGCTTTGAATTTAAAGCACTGTTCAATTAAATAAAGTCGAGTATATACCTGCAATTTTTTATGGATTACGATCAAATCAGCGCAAAGTGTTTAAATCCTAGACAAGAATTGCTGATTTAAGTGAACGACATTTGCATACATTTTCGTTACTAACCTTTAATTTATTCGTCGTTTATCTTCCATTTTAGGCCGCAAAAGGTCAAAATTAGCGGTTATTCATTTTACTTATTTAATACTTAGGAATTCTCATGCTCGAAGCCGTAGCGTTGCTTATAGTCGGTCTTGTTTTGCTCGTATGGAGTGCAGATAAACTTGTTTTTGGTTCTGCAGCGATAGCCCGCAACGTCGGTATTTCACCTCTTGTCATCGGCATGACAATCCTTGCGATGGGCTCTTCTGCGCCAGAGATGATGGTTTCTGCAACCGCAGCCTGGGACGGAAAAACCGATACTGCAGTGGGTAACGTTTTAGGCTCAAACATCGCGAACATCGCGTTAATCCTAGGTATTACAGCACTCATCAAGCCTCTGTCGATTAGCTCCGCGGTCATCCGCCGGGAACTGCCATTAATGATTGCTGTAACAGTACTCGCCGGTATTCTGCTTTGGAATAGCCATCTCGGTTTTTATGAAGGTGTCTTATTGTTTGTACTCTTTGGGGCATTTTTATTTGCTATGTTGCAGATCAGCCGCAAAGAACAAAAATCAGGTGATGTTTTTCTTGATGACCAAGAGTCAGAGATCCCAGAAGGCGTCAGCAACCCTAAAGCGATCATGTGGGTGGTTATTGGCCTGATACTGCTTCCTTTGGCAGCAAGCATGCTAGTGGATAACGCGGTGATTATTGCAAAGTATTTTGGCATGAGCGATCTTGTCATCGGTCTGACTATCATTGCCATCGGTACTAGTCTACCTGAGCTCGCAGCATCGCTTGCTGGTGTTTTAAAAGGTGAAGACGACATGGCCGTCGGTAACATTATTGGCTCGAATGTGTTTAATATTCTGGCCGTAATGGGCATTCCTGGCATCATTAATCCATCGGTGCTGAGTGAGTACGCGATGGGACGTGACTTCTGGGTCATGTTAGGCGTTTCACTATTACTTGTCGCGATGTGTTTGGGTAAATCACGCAGTATTAACCGTATTGAAGGTGCAATCTTGTTTGCATGCTTCCTAGGTTATCAAGTGTACTTATTCGCAAACATGGCCGCTTAATTACCACGATAAATAAGTAGAGAACTGATATGTCCAATCAATTTGATTTTCGCGCTGCTGCTAAACAAGTTCTTGATATCGAAGTTGCTGCTCTGCAAGAGCTGGATACCTACTTTGATGATCAATTTGAGAAAGCGTGCGAACTGATCCTTTCCAACAGCGGCAAAGTAGTCGTTATGGGTATTGGCAAGTCAGGCCACATTGGTAACAAGATTGCTGCGACTCTGGCAAGCACGGGGACTTCTGCGTTTTTCGTTCACCCTGGCGAAGCAGCACATGGCGACTTGGGCATGATCAGCCCTGGAGATATTGTGCTCGCAATTTCTAACTCTGGTGAGTCAAACGAAATTCTGTCTCTATTTCCGGTATTAAAACGCCTGAACATCAAGATAATTAGCATGACAGGCAAGCCAGAATCCAATATGGCAAAACTGTCTGACTTGCACCTGCAAATCACGGTACCTCAAGAAGCTTGCCCACTAGGGTTGGCACCGACCAGCAGTACCACGGCCACATTAGTAATGGGAGACGCATTAGCCGTAGCCCTACTTCAAGCGCGTGGTTTTTCTGCCGAAGATTTTGCCCTGTCTCATCCAGGTGGCGCGTTAGGGAGAAAACTGCTGCTTAAGTTGTCTGATATTATGCACTTTGGAGAAGCGTTACCTAAAGTTTCTCCAAACGCATTGATTCGTGATGCCCTGCTTGAAATTTCAGAAAAAGGGCTAGGCATGACCGCTATCGTCGATGAACACGATGCTATGCTTGGTATATTCACCGATGGTGATTTACGTCGCACCTTAGACAAACGCATTGATATTCATACGACCGCGATTGGCGAAGTCATGACGACAAATCCAACCACAGCGCACCCTGATATGCTAGCGGTTGAAGGTTTGAACTTGATGCAGAATAAAAATATTAACGCTCTGATTTTATGTAAAGACGAAAAAATTGTGGGTGCACTGAACATGCACGATTTACTAAAAGCTGGCGTGATGTAATATCAGCACAAACATTTAAATCATTTATTACACAAATAAAGGCAATGGTCAGGGAAGTACTGAGCTAAACGATAGGCCTTCATTATATGAGTTTTACTCGCCTTATTTATTTGCTCTTGATCTTCGTTGTCGCATGGTGCGGTTATTACCTACTGACCCCAAAAGGCAACGACGCAATTCAAGTAGCACCAGATTCTGAACTGCCCATGTTCAGTGGTACTGGACTGGAAAACATCACCTATGGTGAAGATGGTGTCCGCAGTTACATCATCCGCTCCACGAACTTAGACCATTATGCTAAGAGTGGAGATACCATTTTTAATAACCCGACTTTGATGGTTTACCGTGAAGGTAGCGTCATTGAATGGAAGGTGACGGCCACAAGAGCCGTGTTAGATGAAGACCAAGTCTTAACGTTATATGACAAGGTCTTAATGCAAAATCTTCTGCCTGGTGCGAGCTTTGATACCATGGCAACAGACAAGTTAGTCATTAATCTAACCAATCGTGATTTTAAAGCCGATCAACAGGTCATGTTGGTTGGGCCACAATTTGAAACTACTGGAGGCGCAATGCAAGGCAACTTAAAGCAGCATACCGCAACTCTGACAGACGAAGTTCAAGGTCGATATGAAACCGTTACACCTTAGCCTACTGGCACTGGTATTGGCGGCGCCTCAAGCGCTGGCACTTAAGTCGGATACTCAACAACCGGTTTACATTAACTCTGACACCCAACAGGTGGATATGAAGAGTAACCAGGTTATCTTTAAAGGCGATGTATCTCTTAAGCAAGGTAGCATCAATATCGATGCTGATAGAATCGTGGTAACGCGCGATCCTAAAACCGAAGCCATCAAACAGATTCAAGCATTTGGTAAACCTGCGAAGTTTTCTCAGCTGATGGACGATGGTAAGACACTGAGTGGTCAAGCTGTGGAGCTGGATTACCGTATTTCTACAGACGAATTGACCATGAAAGGTCAAGCGCAACTGGCACAAGACAACAACACCATCAAAGGTTCTTCGATTCGTTACCAAATTGGTAAACAAAAGCTAGTCGCTGATAGCTCTAAGGAAGAGCGCGTTACGACCATTTTGCAACCCAATCAGATAGAGAACTAATATGGCAGTACTGAGTGCGAAAAACTTGGCGAAAAGCTACAAAAAGCGCAAAGTCGTAACCGATGTTAGCTTGGAAGTTGAATCTGGTCAGATTGTTGGGCTGCTAGGCCCAAACGGCGCAGGTAAAACCACCTCGTTTTATATGATTGTCGGCTTGGTGCCACGAGATGAAGGCACCATCACCATTGATGATAAAGACATCAGTATTCTGCCGATGCACAGTCGTTCGCGTCTCGGGATTGGCTACCTTCCGCAAGAAGCGTCGATTTTCCGTAAGCTGTCGGTGGAAGATAACATCATGGCCGTACTCGAAACTCGTCAAGAAATGACACGTGAAGAGCGCCAAGATAAGCTGGAAGATTTGTTGGAAGAATTCCACATTCAGCACATCAGAACCAGTGCAGGTATGGCACTATCAGGGGGTGAGCGACGCAGAGTGGAGATCGCTCGCGCTTTAGCAGCCAACCCTCAATTCATTTTGTTGGATGAACCTTTCGCTGGTGTTGACCCAATCTCGGTTAATGACATCAAGAAAATCATCGAGCATCTACGCGATCGCGGCCTCGGAGTGTTAATCACTGACCATAACGTGCGTGAAACACTGGACGTATGCGAAAAAGCCTATATCGTAAGCCAAGGGCACCTAATTGCATCGGGAACTCCGGCAGAAGTTCTCAATAATGAACAGGTGAAACAAGTTTATCTCGGCGAACAATTCCGTCTATGATTATATTAGGAACGGTAAGATTCTGAGCATTACAAGGTAAGTAACACTGAATGAAACCTTCATTACAACTCAAGCTAGGTCAACAGTTAGCCATGACGCCACAGTTGCAACAAGCGATTCGCTTACTGCAACTGTCGACACTCGATCTTCAACAGGAAATCCAAGAAGCCTTGGATTCAAACCCATTATTGGAAGTTGAAGAAGGCCAAGATGAGCCTGTAGCAAACGGTGAAGATAAATCAGCGGTCGAGGCTGCTGATAGCAACAGTGCTAACGAACCAGCAGACATTGACGTTCCAGACAGTTCAGACGTAATTGAGAAGTCAGAGATCAGCTCTGAACTTGAAATCGATACCACTTGGGATGACGTCTACAGCGCGAATACCGGTAGCACTGGCTTAGCTCTTGACGATGATATGCCCGTCTACCAAGGCGAAACCACGGAATCATTGCATGACTACCTAATGTGGCAGCTTGACCTGACACCATTCAGTGAAACCGATCGTACGATTGCATTAGCGATTATTGACGCTGTTGACGACTACGGTTACCTAACCCTATCTCCTGAAGAAATTCATGAGAGCTTCGATAACGAAGAGATTGAGTTAGACGAAGTAGAAGCCGTTCGTAAACGTATTCAGCAGTTCGATCCGCTCGGTGTGGCATCACGCAACTTACAAGAGTGCCTACTGCTACAGCTGGCGACTTTCCCAGAAGACACGCCATGGCTTGCTGAAGCCAAAATGATTCTTGCGGATCATATTGATCACCTGGGGAACCGTGATTACAAGCTCGTCATCAAAGAGACTAAGCTGAAAGAAGCCGATCTCCGTGAAGTCCTCAAACTTATCCAGCAGTTAGATCCTCGTCCCGGTAGCCGTATCACACCGGATGATACCGAGTACGTAATTCCAGATGTGTCCGTTTTTAAAGACAACGGCAAATGGACTGTTTCTATCAACCCAGATAGCGTTCCAAAATTAAAAGTTAATCAACAATATGCTCAATTAGGCAAAGGCAATAGCGCGGATAGCCAGTACATCCGCAGCAATTTGCAAGAGGCAAAATGGTTAATTAAGAGCTTAGAGAGTAGAAACGAGACGCTACTCAAAGTTGCAAGATGTATTGTTGAACATCAACAAGATTTCTTCGAGTATGGTGAGGAAGCCATGAAGCCAATGGTACTAAATGATGTAGCCTTGGCAGTGGACATGCATGAATCCACGATTTCTCGTGTAACAACACAAAAATTCATGCATACACCACGTGGCATTTTTGAATTGAAGTACTTCTTCTCTAGCCATGTTAGTACTGACAACGGCGGAGAATGTTCGTCAACAGCAATTCGCGCACTCATTAAAAAACTGGTCGCAGCAGAGAATACTGCTAAGCCATTGAGTGATAGCAAGATTGCTGCTCTTCTGGCTGACCAAGGGATTCAGGTCGCAAGACGTACGATAGCCAAATATCGAGAATCCTTGGGAATTGCCCCTTCAAGTCAGCGTAAACGCCTATTATAAGGCACTAACTGAAAAGGAAAGTCTATGCAAATCAATATTCAAGGCCATCACGTTGATCTTACCGATTCAATGCAAGACTATGTAAATTCTAAGTTTCAGAAGCTCGAAAGGTTCTTCGACCATATCAATCAAGTACATGTTGTACTAAAAGTTGAAAAAATCACTCAAATCGCGGAAGCTACGCTTCATATAAATCAAGGCGAAATCCACGCATCAGCTGATGACGAAAATATGTATGCCGCGATCGATTCGCTGGTAGATAAATTGGTTCGCCAACTCAATAAGCACAAAGAAAAACTAAACAGTCATTAATCATGCAACTGAGCGAAATACTGTCATTGGACTGCACCAAGAGTGCGGTCCACTGCACGAGTAAAAAACGCGCCCTTGAAATGATCAGCCGCATCGTGGCTGATCAAACGGGCCAAGATTCTACCGAACTGTTCGAGTGCATGCTCAACAGAGAGAAAATGGGCAGTACTGGTATCGGAAACGGTATTGCGATCCCACACGCTAGAATGCAATCGAGCGACAAGGCTATTGCTGTCTTGCTGCAATGTGATGAAGCAATTGAATTCGATGCGATTGATAATCGACCTGTCGACCTTCTTTTTGCGCTCCTTGTACCAGAAGAACAGTGCAAAGAGCACCTCAAGACTCTATCCTCTATGGCAGAACGTCTGAGCGATAAGCAAGTATTGAAACTACTGCGCAATGCTCAGAGTGATGAAGAACTTTACGACATCATGATTCACCAATAAGCAGGACGGACATCATGCGACTAATCGTGGTTAGCGGGCACTCAGGTGCCGGTAAGAGTATTGCGCTGCGCGTACTGGAAGACTTAGGTTATTACTGTGTTGATAACCTCCCAGTGAATTTGCTGGACGCATTTGTTCACTCTGTTGCTGACAGCAAGCAGAATGTTGCGGTAAGCATTGATATTCGCAATATCCCTAAAAAGCTAAAAGAACTGACTGGTACACTGGAGCAGTTGAAAACAGAGCTTGATGTGACCGTGCTTTTCTTGGACGCCAATAAGGAAACGCTACTCAAACGCTACAGCGAAACACGCCGAATCCACCCTTTATCTTTAGGTGGCACCTCTCTCTCCCTTGACCAAGCCATCGAGCGTGAGAAAGAAATTTTAACACCACTTAAAGCGCATGCCGATCTTGTACTGAACAGCAGCGGACAATCTTTGCATGAGTTGAGTGAAACCGTGCGTATGCGTGTTGAAGGCAGAGATCGCAAAGGGCTTGTTATGGTATTTGAGTCTTTTGGCTTCAAATATGGCCTGCCTTCCGATGCCGATTACGTATTCGACGTTCGCTTCTTGCCCAACCCACATTGGGAACCAGCGTTGCGCCCACTTACGGGTTTGGATGCCCCTATCGCCGCATTTTTGGAGCAGCACCAATCGGTGTTAAGTTTGAAATACCAAATTGAAAACTTTATAGAGAATTGGTTACCTCTGCTCGAGAAAAATAACCGCAGCTATTTGACCGTTGCAATAGGTTGTACCGGAGGTAAACATCGTTCGGTGTACTTAACTCAGCAAATCGGTGAGTACTTCGCCAATAAAGGACACCAAGTGCAAATTCGTCATACCTCACTAGAGAAAAACACTAAGGAGTAGCTGTGGAGTTAAGTCGTAAAGTATTGATTCAAAATCGCCTTGGCTTACATGCTCGCGCAGCCGTCAAACTGGTCGAACTGGCCCAGAGCTTTGAAGCGGTCATCACTATCGACAATGAAGAAGACAAAACCGCCACAGCAGACAGCGTAATGGGTTTATTAATGCTTGAGTCTGCTCAAGGACAGTACGTCACAATCCACGCTGCGGGTGAGCAAGCAGAAGAAGCACTGGATGCCGTTTGCCACTTAATCGAAGATAAATTTGATGAAGGCGAGTAATTTACTCGCTTTTTTATTACCTCTCACTCTCCTTCCCCTCACTGCTCCAATAAATAAATTTGCTTAGTATCATAAGTTGTTATTAAAAGGCGCCTAGAATTAAGTTATTATTCAACGCATTGTAAATATCAGGAATTGGGAGGAATGAATGGCAGAGCAAATTGAATTCGACCAAGCTCACCAAGCCCTCCAAGAAGTCACAGAAGCGCTAGAAAATGGCCGCTTCGTCCATGTTCGTCGTCAGTTACAGGACATGGAACCTGAGGATATCGCTCACCTTTTAGAAGCCTCTCCACGCAAAAGCCGTGAAGTTCTCTGGCAACTCACCGACCCTGAAGACTACGGTGAAATCCTCGACGAACTGAACGAAGACGTCAAAGATAGTCTCGTATCCAAAATGGCACCAGAAGCGCTTGCAGAAGCGACAGAAGGCATGGATACCGATGACGTGGCTTATGTACTGCGTAGCTTGCCAGACAACCTGTCACGCGAAGTCCTGTCGCAAATGGACTCCTCTGACCGTCTGCGTGTCGAAACCGCCCTGTCCTACCCAGAAGACACTGCAGGTGGACTGATGAACACCGACGTTATCACGATTCGTGGTGACGTAGATGTGGACGTGGTTTTACGTTATCTGCGTATGAAAGGTGAACTACCAGAAGCAACGGATGCACTTTATGTCATTGATGAAGAAAGCAAACTGATTGGTGAACTACCCATTACTCTGCTGATCACGACCCAGCCTGATGTCAAAATTGTCGACATCATGGAAGATGCTGACGAAGCGATCACTGTCGATACCAGTGATTCAGATGTTGCTAGTCTGTTCGAACGTCGTAACTGGGTCTCTGCTCCTGTCGTAGACGAGAATCAGCATCTCGTTGGCCGTATCACTATCGATGACGTAGTTGACGTTATCCGTGAAGATGCCGAACACTCGATGATGAGTATGGCAGGTATGGACGATGACGAAGATACCTTCGCACCCGTTGTAAAATCAGCTCGCAAACGCAGTATCTGGCTTGGGGCCAACGTGTTGGCCGCACTAGCTGCCGCTTCTGTTTCTAACATGTTTGAAGCCACGCTAGACCAGATGGCGGCCATTGCCGTATTGATGACGATTGTTCCTTCCATGGGTGGTGTCGCTGGTAACCAAACCGTCGCACTAGTGATTCGTGGTCTTGCTCTTGGTCATATCGGTGACTCGAACAAACGAGAACTGTTGATGAAAGAAGCCTCGATCGGTTTACTCAACGGCATCATGTGGGCGCTGATTATTGGCGGCATTGTTGTCGCTTGGAAAGGTAACTGGATGCTAGGAGGAATCATTTCCGCCGCGATGCTGACTAACTTATTGGTCGCTGGGGTTGCCGGAGTAACGATTCCAATCCTCTTAAAGAAAATGAACATCGACCCAGCTTTAGCTGGTGGTATGGCGTTAACGACCGTAACGGATGTAATTGGTTTATCAGTATTCTTAGGGCTTGCCACAATACTGATTACCTAACTGCAAAAACTAAAAAGCCTGATGAACACATCAGGCTTTTTTAATTCTGAATTAGGAAAGCTTACTCACCTGCAACTTTCATCGCATCCAGTAAGATTGAACCCGTTTGAATTTGCGAGCGCGTTTCAACGTCGCTACCTACGGCAACAATCTTATTGAACATGTCCTTCAGATTACCAGCGATGGTAATTTCCGATACTGGGTATTGGATTTCACCGTTCTCAACCCAGAAGCCTGCAGCACCGCGAGAGTAATCACCTGTTACCACGTTCACGCCTTGCCCCATCACTTCTGTCACTAACAAACCAGTGCCGAGCTCTTTAAGCATTTGTTCGAAGTTTTGACCCGTCGATTTCACGTACCAGTTATGGATGCCACCAGCGTGACCTGTCGGCGCCATCTTCATTTTACGTGCGGCATAACTGGTTAACAGATAAGTTGCTAGCACACCGTCAGTAATGATCTCACGGTCTTGAGTATATACGCCTTCGCTATCGAATGGGCTTGACGCCAAACCACGCAATACATGCGGACGTTCTGAGATATTGAACCATTCAGGAAGCACTTGTTTGCCTAGATGGTCAAGTAAGAAAGAAGATTTTCGGTACAGGTTACCACCGCTGATCGCCATAACGAGATGGCCAATCAAGCCAGTTGCAACATCAGCGGCAAACATGATTGGGTATTTACCTGTCTTTAAGCGCTGCGCATCTAAGCGGTTAATCGTATTCTCTGCCGCCTTACGACCCACTGTTTCTGGTGTCCATAAGTCATCGCGATGACGTGCCACTGTGTAGCTGTAATCACGCTCCATTTCGCCATTTTGACCAACGCCAATCACACAACAGCTGGTACTGTGGCGGCTAGACGCATAGCTTGCTAATAAGCCATGGCTGTTACCATACACTTTTACACCGTAGTGGCTATCATAACTCGCGCCATCACTTTGCTTGATTGCACTGTTATAACTTAACGCTTCTTTCTCAGCGGCGATCGCCACATCGGCAGCATAATCGGGATCAGGGGCGTCTGGGTGGAAAAGATCAAGCTCAGGGATCTCTTGCACCATGTATTCTTTGGCTGCGGGCCCTGCAAATGGATCTTCAGATGTGTAATGCGCAATATCCAGCGCCGCAATAACGGTTTGCTCGATAGCAGCTTCACTTAAATCAGACGTGGAAGCACTGCCTTTACGTTGACCTCGGTAAACGGTAATGCCCAGCGCACCATCGCTGTTGAACTCGACATTTTCTACCTCGCCCATGCGAGTAGATACACTTAAACCAGTGCTTTTGGTAATTGCGACTTCGGCGGCGTCAGATTTTGCCGATGCAAGCTTTAAGGCTCTTGCGACGGCTTGCTCTAGCTCGGTACGTTGCTCAGCAACCTGCTGTTTAATATCCATTGTCTTTCACATCTTGTCTTTGATGAACAATAGGATAACAAGAATTTCGCTTTCTCCCCACGATTCTTGTTAAAATAGTCATAATATTAATCAAAACACAGGCAACTGAAATGGCACGTAAGAATCAAAAAGCGCCATGGGAACCAGAAGAAGAGATCATCTGGGTAAGCAAATCCGAGATGAAGCGAGACATGGAAGAACTGCAAAAGCTAGGTGAGGAGCTTGTCGGCCTCAAACCTGCAGTTCTCGAAAAGTTTCCATTGAGCGAAGACCTGCGAGAAGCAATTGCAGACGCACAACGCTTTAAAAACGAAGCACGTCGTCGCCAATTACAACGTATTGGTAAGTTGATGCGTTATGAAGATCCAGAGCCAATCCAAGCGGCGTTGGATAAGATTCGTAACAAGCACTCTCAATTAACGGCGGTATTCCACAAGCTTGAAGCTCTGCGTGATCGCGTGGTAGAAGAAGGCGACAAAGCCATTGATGACGTAATGGAAATGTACCCAGAGGCGGATCGTCAGCGTCTACGCCAATTGGCTCGCCAAGCAGCGAAAGAGAAAAAGGCTGGGAAACCAGCAAAAGCGTACCGCGAAATCTTCCAGATCCTAAAAGGTCTGAACGAAGAAGAGTTTTAATTAGACGGTTCGATTCCAACGAGCATTCAATTAACGAAAAAAGCAGACATGATGTCTGCTTTTTTATCTTTTACTTAAATGTCAGCGTTACACCAAGCGATTAATACGCTCTCCGCGCTCGAAAGCGTTAATGTTCTCAATCAAGATTTCCACTAAACGTTGAATCGATGAGTCGCTGCCCCATGCAACATGCGGTGTAAGTAACAAATTAGGTAAACCCATATTGGCAATCAGCGGATTGCTCTCATCTGCTGGTTCTTGTGTAAAAACATCAAAGCCAGCCGCAGCAATTTCTCCCTGTTTTAGGGCATCCACCAGCGCTTCCTCATTCACCAAGCCTCCACGCCCCGTATTAATTAGAATGGCGTTGGGCTTCATTTGTTGCAACTCTGCTTGACCAATTAAATTCTGAGTATGCTCGTTGAGCGGACAGTGCAAAGTCAACGCATCAGAACGTTTTAACACTTCCTCAAACGGCACATAACCAGGTCGACATTCTGCCGCCCCTTTACGCTCAGAAAACAACACGGTCATTCCTAACGCTTGAGCTAGATTCGCCGTCGCTTGCCCCAGCGCCCCACTACCAACAACACCTAACGTGCTACCACCTATATCCCCGATTGGGTGCGTAAAAAAGCAGAACTGCTTATTACGCTGCCATTCGCCAGCGGCAATATCTTGATGGTAACCAAATAAATTTCGGCGTAAAGCAAACAGCATCGCAATCACGTGCTCAGGCACCGAACGCGTCGCGTAACCACGTACATTGGCAACCGCAATATCATGCTTAGCACAGTAGTCCACATCGACGTTATTAAAACCAGTCGCGGCAACCGCGATCATCCGCAATTGTGGTAGTTGCTCTAATATATTTTGGTCAAGCAGGACTTTATTGCTAATCACGATATCTGCATCTGCTAACCTTTCTATTACCTGCTCTGGCGCGGTTAAGTCGTACTCACGCCAGTGGTGCTGAAAGCTAGGTCGTGGGATCTCAATATGTTCTGGGATGGTCGCTCGGTCCAAAAATACGATGGTCGGCAAAGACATAACAACTCCTTGTTCACGGCTGAAAGACAGGATACATCAACCACAGTAACGAAATAGCGAACTAGAAAGAACCGTTGTTGAGTGCAATTGGCGTTAAGGGTGTGGCAACGTTTTATAATCAGGCAATGTACGTTCTGGCGAAAAATAGTTAAAGATCATCGCCTCAGCTTCAGGATAAAAGTCACAGGGTACAAAAATACTGCTCAGCTGATCCGTGGCTGGGTGATAAAAACTTAGCTCCGCAGCGTGCAACTCTAAACGTTCTGAAAACTGATACGCCTCTTCAGTTGCATAAAACTCATCACCCACAATCGCATGACCAATCGCCATCAAATGCACGCGTAACTGATGCGATCGACCAGTAATGGGCAGTAGTCGCACAACGGTCGTATGGGTGCCATCAGAGTGCACTTCACGCTTCACCACTTGGAATAAAGTTTGAGATGGCTTGCCGTCGTCGAAGCATACTTTTTGTCGCGGACGATTTGGCCAATCACAAATTAATGGAAGGTCAATATTCCCTTCTTGCGGCTCAACATGCCCCCAAACACGTGCGTAATACACCTTGTGGGTGAGACGATATTGGAACTGCTTTTTTAATGCTCGCTCCGAAGGTTTGTTTTTCGCCAGCAGCATCAGCCCTGATGTCGACATATCCAAGCGATGCACTACTTGGATTTCTGGATGCACTTCCTTGAGGCGGCTCCACATGCTGTCGTAATGCTCTGCAAGGCGACCAGGAACAGACAGCAACCCTGATGGCTTATTCACTGCCAGAATGTCGTCATCCTCAAAAACGATATCGACCCAAGGATCGGTGGGAGGGGTATATTCAAGCATTGCCATGGGAGATCTCTACAAAATAAAAACGCCGCGATTATATACCCAAATAGCACCCAAATGCAGGGTTCTGAAAAAAAGTTCAAACCAATAAAACAAAGTCAATCCTTTAGCATAAAAACTAAAAATAGCACGTTGTAAATTTAGTTTGACAACAAGACGCATAACTGAATAGAGTGCTAGATGCACACAACATGATATTCGCAAAGAATACTTAAAATAAATACATCAAAACACAGCATTTAAAAGACATTACCGTTGCGCAGTATAGGGCGAGCGCTCAGCTTGTCATGTACTGCGGTATGTATCTCTTTAGAAAGATACATAAGATAAAAAGGACAATAAGCAATGGACTCCGCCGTTATAGATAAATCCCAATCCAAACTTTCCTTATTTTTTCGTTCGCTAGGCCCCGGCATATTAATGGCATCTGCTGCGGTGGGTGGCTCTCACCTCGTCGCCTCAACCAAAGCTGGTGCGATTTATGGCTGGCAATTGGCGGCGCTGATTCTGCTCGTAAACCTGTTTAAATACCCTTTTTTCCGAGCGGGCGTACAGTACACCATGGGGACAGGGCTCACCTTGGTTGAGGGCTACGCGAAATTAGGTCGGTCTTATCTATGGCTATTTCTATTTCTGAGCGTGGTCTCAGCCGTCATCAATACCGCCGCTTTGTTGATGTTTAGCGCTAGCTTGCTGGGCTACTTCATTCCGTTTTCACTATCAATGGCATCACTCAGTATCATTGTGATTGTCACCTGCCTGATCATATTATTTGCGGGCCATTACAAAGCGCTCGATACGTTATCTAAGGTGATCATGTCGGTGTTAACCATCGCGACTTTACTTGCCGTTTCTATCGCTTTTGGTAACCCTGTTGAGCAAGTGACCAACTTCGATCCACCGTCACCTTGGTCTATTGCGGCAATTGGCTTTATCGTCGTAACAATGGGGTGGATGCCTGCACCGATAGAGATCTCCTGCTTGACCTCTGCGTGGTTAAAACGCCAATCAAGCCAGCAAGAAGTAACATACCGCTCTGCTCTATTTGACTTTAATGTCGGTTATATTGGCACGGCTTTTCTTGCCATTATCTTTGTATCGTTAGGTTCTTTGATGCTCTATGGTTCTGGCGTTGCACTTGAAAACTCAGGCGTTGGCTTCTCCCACCAATTGGTTGGCTTATATGCGGCAACAATTGGCGAATGGTCTCGTTACTTAATCGCGGTAATTGCGTTTTTCTGTATCTTTGGCAGCACGATTACCGTTATTGATGGCTACTCACGCGTTATTTCTGACTCTCAACGCCTACTGCGCTCGCAACCAGACACTAACCCTAAAACCACTTCAGCGATCATGCTGGTAGTCTCCTTACTTGCATTAGGTATTGTGGTTTTCTGGGCTTCTGCGTTATTGCCTATGCTGAACTTTGCGATGATCCTCGCCTTTATGACCACGCCATTCTTTGCTCTGCTAAATTACACATTAGTGAGCAAAACCGAGTTACCTGAACCTTTGGCTGTTGGACCTAAATTGAAGTGGTTGTCGATTGCAGGTTTGATTTACTTGTTTGGCTTCTTGGCTGTATTTATCTGGTGGAAGTGGTTGATGTAAATTACTTAGCTATCAGTGATTAATGCATTCCGCATAAAGAAACTAAACCGCAAATAAAGAAAAAGGTCTTCAACTGAAGACCTTTTTTTAATGAACAATAAATGCTTACTTAGTTGTGGCTCACCACAATCAAACGTAGCGAGTCGAGCTGCACTTGAGCTTGGTTGATGTAACCAGTGAGCTCCTTAATTTGTGCATCAATGGCTTCAATTTCTTCATCACGAATATTTGGGTTTACCGCTTTCAGTGCTTGCAAACGCTCAAGTTCTGCATTCAAGCTATGCTGCATATCTTGATGAGCTTGCTTGCGTACTTCCTCAACCTTCGCTTCGATAAGATTGTCCCCCGCTTCAATTAAGCGGTGTACGTCTTTCTGTACCGACGTGACCAACTTGCTGCCTAAGTGACGGTTTACAGGGCTGAGCTGGCGGTTAAAGCTTTCAAATTCCACTTGAGCAGACAAATCATTACCACGCGAGTCCATCATCAAACGGATTGGCGTTTTCGGTAAGAAGCGCGCGATACCACTGCGTTTTGGCGCTTGCGCATCTACCGCGTAAATCAACTCAAGAAGAATGGTCCCAACTGGTAACGCTTTGTTTTTCAGTAGAGATACCGCAGACGTCCCCACCCCTTCACTCATCAGAAGATCGATACCCCCCTGGATCATTGGATGCTCCCAACTGATAAAGTGCATATCTTCACGAGATAAAGCCGTATCACGATCAAACGTGATCGTCGCTCCTTCGTATGGCAGACCTGGGTAGCTTGGTACCATCATGTGCTCAGATGGGGTCACAATCAGTGCGTTTTCACCTTTATCGTCTTGGTTCAAGCCAATCGTATCAAAAAGAGAAAGTGCGAAGGTGACCAGATTGGTATCACCGTCGGTTGATTCAATTTTCTCAACGATTTGTTGTGCCTTTTCTCCGCCATTTGAATGCATTTCTAATAGGCGATCACGGCCTTGCTCCAATTGGGATTTCAGCTCTTTATTCATTTTTGCTGACGCTTCAATGATCTCATCTAGCGTGCTGGTGTCACCAGAAGCAAGGATTTCAATCAAGTCATCAGAATACTTATCGTAAACGGCACGGCCTGTTGGGCAAGTTTCTGCAAAAGCGTTTAAACCTTCATCAAACCAGCGAGCAAGAATGGCTTGCGAGGTACCTTTCAGGTAAGGAATATGAATGTCGATGTCACGGTTTTGGCCGATACGGTCCAAACGACCAATACGTTGCTCAAGCAAGTCAGGGTTGAACGGCAAGTCAAACATGACTAATTGGTTGGCAAACTGGAAGTTACGGCCTTCAGAGCCGATTTCACTACAGATAAGAACCTGTGCACCACCTTCTTCTTGCGCAAAGTAAGCGGCTGCTTTGTCACGCTCAAGAATCGACATACCTTCATGGAAGACGGTCGCACGAATGCCTTCACGCTCACGCAGTGCTTGCTCCAATTGCAGAGCCGTACTTGCACGAGAGGCAATCACCAGAATTTTCTCGCTGCGCTTCTCCTTTACCTTTTCAAGTAACCAATTCACGCGCGAGTCAAACTGCCACCAGCTTGCGTCATCGCCTTCAAATTCTTGGAAAATTTCTTCCGGGTAAAGGTTCTTCATCGCACGTGCTTCAGAACTCATCTTACCGCCGATCATCCCAGCAACACGCATTGACGTGGTGTATTGCGGTGGAATATCCATTGGCATCAGATGCACGTTACGCGCAGGGAAACCTTTGATAGCCGCACGTGTGTTACGGAACAGAACACGTCCCGTACCGTGACGATCCATCAAGTTGTCGATCAACTCTTGGCGCGCTGACGCTTTAGCTTCTTCGTCCGCTTCACTTTCGATAATGCGGAAAAGTGGTTCTACGTCTTGTTCAGACAGCAACTCAGTGATCTGGTTTTTCGCTTCATCAGGCAGTTTTTCACCAGAGAAGAGTGAAGTAATCGCATCCGCTACAGGCGCGTATTGTTCTTCTTCCTCGACGAACGCTTCGTAATCGTAGAAACGGTCAGGATCCAGCAAACGCAGACGAGCAAAGTGGCTCTCACGACCAAGCTGTTCTGGCGTTGCCGTCAATAGCAGTACGCCCGGAGTGCGTTCAGCTAAACCTTCTACCACTTGATATTCACGGCTCGGTTTATCTTGGCTCCACTCAAGGTGATGCGCTTCATCGACAACTAATAGGTCCCATTCGCCTTCCAGTGCTTGTTCAAAACGCTTGCGGCTCTTGCGTAGGAAGTCCAAAGAACACAGCACATATTGCTGAGTATCAAATGGGTTTTCTGCATCCGCAAAAGCTTCGATACAGCGCTCTTCATCAAAGATAGAGAAATGCAGATTGAAACGACGCATCATCTCAACCAGCCATTGATGCTGCAGTGTTTCAGGCACCACAATCAAAATGCGTTCGGCACGACCAGACAGAACTTGTTGGTGGATGATCATGCCCGCTTCGATGGTTTTACCCAAACCCACTTCATCCGCCAGTAATACGCGTGGCGCGTGGCGACGGCCAACTTCGTGCGCGATGTAAAGCTGATGAGGGATCAAACCTGCACGCATACCACATAGGCCACGCATTGGGCTCTTATGCTGCTCAAACTGGTTGGTTAGCGCACGGTAACGCAGAACAAAGTTGTCCATACGGTCGATTTGACCGGCGTACAACTTATCTTGAGGTTTGTTAAAACGAATTTGGTTGCTCAGAAAAATCTCACGCAGAACAACGGCGGTTTCTTGCGTGTCTTCACGAGTACCGAAATAGGTGTATAGGCCTTCATCTTCCAGTACTTCTTCAACTTTTAGAGACCAACCTTCTTGGCAGTCGATGACATCACCAACGTTAAAAGTGACTCGGGTAACAGGTGCATCGTTACGTGCGTAAACTCGGTTTTCCTCTGACGCTGCAAACATCAATGTCACAGTACGAGCATCCATTGCTACAACGGTACCTAAACCTAAATCGCTTTCCGTATCGCTAATCCAGCGCTGCCCCAAAGCAAATGTCATGAATTGACTACCTCGTTATTAGTTCTTGATTCGTGTTTCTTGTTGGTCTACTCATGCCCGTAGGCATGGATAATAGTTTAGATCTGATTCTGGCTTCTGCTATGCCGATAGCATTCGTCATTCCAGTATGAACTGAGTATTTTTAAGCCAGCTCAACATGATAAATCGGACGTAGCCTATACGCAGAAAAAGGTCGCTAATCTTACTTGAAGCTGTGATTTAGGTCACGCCGAAACCGCATCAAGCGGAAACTTTTTTTCCCAAACTATAAATGCAATCAAATTGTAAAATACTCATGCCAATTATTAAGTTGTAGAACGTAAATATTACGTATACTTCTAGTGAGGGGCGTTTAAAACCATTGCATATGATTTAAGCGCGTTAGTACACGATTAGGATCAACACGGGTTTGCAGTAAGTTGTCTTGCTACTCGGTTGCACACTAACCGACATCAGCCCGACAACCTCTATTGCAAGCAATCAGAGTTAGGCCGCTTCACACCTATTTGAGAACGACCTAACCACTCGCATGCAGAGCCGTATTACGGCAAGGAGACGCTATGGGCGATACCGATCGGAAACTGTTTGTACTTGATACCAACATTCTTCTTCATGAACCCTTTGCCATCTTCTCTTTCCAAGAACACGATGTCGTTATCCCCATGACCGTGTTGGAAGAACTCGACCGAATCAAAGACAGCAAACGCGATGTCGCAAGAGACGCTCGCGTGGCTATTCGCGCTTTGGAAGATTTGTTTAAAGAAGCAACGCCCGATGAAATTTCTGAAGGTATTCCTGTTTCTAAAGACAGCCCCGACCAAGGCACCATTTCCATTTTGGCGGATTTTGAACTGCAGGAAACCGTCAAAGCCTTCGCCGACAAAGCCGGTGACAACCGCATACTCAATGCGGTGCTTTATCTGCAAAACAAACGAGCACCGCGTGAAGTGGTACTGATCACGAAAGACATTAACATGCGTCTGCGCGCCAAAGGCGCTGGCGTACGCTTTGTTGAAGACTACCGAACCGATCAACTGATTGACGACATTCAATACCTCACCAAAGGCTTTCAACTGCGTGAGGGGGACTTCTGGAGTGATATTGAGGAAGTAGAAAGTTATGCGCTGGGCGGAAAAACCTATCACAAGCTCAGTCGTGAGCCTTTTGAACCAACCTTTATTAACCAATATGTGATTGATGAAGACAGCGACTTTGCTGGCCGCGTAGAAACCATCAATGAAGACAAATTAACGCTACTCGACCTGAGCCGCGAACGCATGATGCACCGTAAGGCTTGGGACATCACACCAAAAAACATCTACCAAGGAATGGCGTTGGATGCCTTACTTGACCCGGATATTGACCTGGTGATTTTAACCGGTGCCGCTGGTAGTGGTAAAACGCTATTAGCCATGGCAGCAGCACTGGAGCAAACCATTGAAAAAGGCATGTTCGATAAAATTATCGTGACGCGTAACACGCCAGATATCGGTGAATCCATCGGCTTCCTACCCGGCTCAGAAGAGGAGAAGATGATGCCGTGGTTAGCGGCGGTGACCGATACCTTGGAAGCGTTACATAAACACGATCACTGCACTGAAGGCTCATTGAAGTACATCTGCGATAAAGCCAATATTCAGTTTAAATCGATCAACTTTATGCGTGGCCGTTCGATTCAAAATGCGTTTGTGCTGCTTGATGAGTGTCAAAACCTCACCGCTTCACAAATCAAAACCATCATCACCCGCTGCGGCGAAGGAACCAAAATCGTCTGCTCCGGTAACTTGGCGCAGATTGACTCCCATTACCTCACCCCTGTGACCTCAGGTTTGACCTACATGGTTGAACGCTTCAAGAACTTTGAAGGCAGCGCGAATATTCACCTTAACGGCGTGGTTCGTAGCCGCTTGGCAGAGTTTGCCGAAGAGAACCTGTAGTCGACATCGACTCACAAAAACAAAAGAGCGCTCTAATGAGCGCTCTTGTTATAACGATTCGAATGAGTTACTCAGTGCCACCCACCGTCAGTGAGTCCAGCTTCAAGGTCGGCTGACCAACACCAACAGGTACACTTTGACCTGCTTTACCACATACGCCAACGCCCTTGTCGATACTTAGGTCGTTACCGACCATAGACACTTGCTGCATTGCTTCGATACCTGAGCCAATCAACGTCGCACCTTTAACAGGGCGCGTAATTTTACCGTTTTCAATCAAGTATGCTTCGGATGCAGAGAACACAAACTTACCCGAAGTAATGTCCACCTGGCCGCCACCAAAGTTTGGCGCATACAACCCTTTCTCGACCGTCGAGATAATTTCTTCTGGCGTATGTTCACCTGGAAGCATGTAGGTGTTGGTCATACGAGGCATTGGCAAATGTGCATACGACTCACGACGACCGTTACCTGTTGGGTTCACACCCATTAACCGCGCGTTTAGCTTGTCTTGCATGTAACCTTTCAGCACACCATTTTCGATAAGCGTGTTGTACTGGCCGTTTACCCCTTCATCATCCACATTCAGTGAACCACGAAGGTCTTTTAACGTGCCGTCATCGACGATGGTACACAGTGAAGACGTCACTTGTTGACCCATTTTTCCAGAGAACACTGACGACTCTTTGCGGTTAAAGTCACCTTCTAGGCCATGACCTACCGCCTCATGTAGCAATACGCCTGGCCAACCTGAGCCCAATACCACTGGCATCATGCCTGCTGGTGCGGCTTCTGCTTCAAGGTTTACCAACGCCATGCGAATCGCTTCATCTGCATAATGGAAAGCTTGTTTCACACCATTGCTTTCCGTTAAAAAGAAATCGTAACCGAAACGGCCACCGCCACCAGCGCTACCGCGTTCACGTCGTTCACCTTTTTGAGCGAGCACGCTAATAGACAAACGTACCAAAGGACGAATATCGCCTGCATAAGTACCGTCTGTTGCCGCAACAAGCATCTGCTCATGCACACCGCTGATGCTGATCGAGACTTCTTTAATCAATGGTTCTTTAGTGCGGATGTAAGCATCTAGAGACTTGAGTAATTCTGTTTTTTGCTGCTTTTCCCATTCAGCTAGTGGATTCACAGCCGCGTAATACGCTTGGTTTTCGGTGCGTTTAAACGCTTGAACTTTGCCATTTTGCCCTTGCTGAGCAATACCGCGCGCCGCCATTGCACTCTGCTTCAGACCTTCAGGCTGGATTTGATCAGAGTAGGCAAAGCCGGTTTTTTCACCAGTTACCGCACGGACACCAACACCACAATCAATGTTAAAAGAGCCATCTTTGATGATGCTGTCTTCTAGAACCAGAGACTCATGCCAGCTGGACTGAAAGTAAATGTCCGCATAATCGATCTGGCGTGTCGCAATGCTGGCAAGCGTGTCAGCAATGTCTTGTTCTGTCAGACCATTTGGGGCAAGGAGTGCCTGTTCTATTTGGTTTGTGCTCATAGTTAGCTCTTTTATTTCCGTCTCAATTCATTTTGAAAGCGACTGTGTTGAGTCAGCGGCATATTCTGCCTTACTTGTTGGCTTTGTGACAAATCTATCTCTGTCACCAATAAGCCTACTTCATCCTGAAGCTGTTTATGAATACGTCCCCAAGGGTCAACGACCATTGAGTGTCCCCATGTTTTTCGTCCACATGGATGCGTTCCAGTTTGTCCGCTCGCCAAAATCCAACATTGTGTCTCAATCGCTCTAGCTCGCAATAATACTTCCCAGTGAGCTTGCCCCGTCACAGCGGTAAACGCAGCAGGCACCACAATGATATCCGCGCCTTCTTGGCGTAATACTTTATAAAGCTCAGGAAAACGAAGATCGTAACAAATGCTCAATCCAACGCTGCCGATATCGGTTTCCGCCACGACTATTTGATTACCCGCCATAAACGTATCCGACTCACGATAACTACCATAACCATCGGCTACGTCGACATCAAACATATGCAGTTTGTCATAGTGAGCCATGCATTTACCGTGCGGCGGCAATACAAGCGTTGTGGTCGTGACACCTTTTGCGGTTTGAATGGGCATGCTTCCGACAATCAGTGTTAACTGGTTCTTTCTTGCGATTTCAGAGAGCCGCTGTTGAATCACGCCACTCCCAAGTGGCTCTGCATGTTGATGGTACGCTTCGCGGTTGGCAAACAGCACCGTATTTTCAGGGGTAAGGACAAGCTTGGCACCTTGCTTACTCGCCAAAGCACACTGTTTTTCAATAAAGTCCAGATTCGCGGTGATATCTGGACCCGATGTCATTTGAATAATGCCAACACGTTCCATGTGTTTCCTCCTTATTCCATTTTAATCGGTGAGTTATTTGGCCTGTTCACGCAGCTTTTCTGGCAGTTTGTATTCACCTTTACTTCGCGAAATTTCTTTCACCGTTGGTGAATCTAGTGGGCCTTTCACTTCATAATTGACTTGAGTGAAGACCTCAACCACCGGAGAAATAACTGTTGAGATGGCTAAAACATACAACGCGGTTTGTGGCGCTACTGCAAACGCGGTCAGCATTGGTAGGCCTGATGTGATGTCTGGGGTGAACTTCACTTCCGCATCGACCATTCTGCTGTTCATATTGGCGATGCCGCGGATCTGCATTTCCCCTGCTAACGCATCCATCACGATATCGTTGGTGATAAATACGCCATCTTGGATTTTGCCCGTGCCTGTGATCGAGTTAAACGCCATGCCTTTGTCGAATACGTCGGTAAAGTCGAGCTGCATCTTACGGATGATAGAATCCAAACTGAACAAGCCTAACAAGCGTGCCGCACCACTGACTTCACTGATCACGCCTTTACCAAATTCCGTTGAGACATTCCCTTGCAAGGTTTGTGTCTTCATCGACCAAGGCGCGCCGTCCCATTCCATATTGGCATTGATCTCAAATGGTGCCTGCTGAATACCCGATGTGATACCAAAGCGCTCCATAAGATCAGTGTTGTTATCACCTTTCATTTTCATGGTTAAGTTGGAATGGCTATTCTCTTTTGTCAGATCCCACCAACCGCTCATATCAATGCGGTTTTTGCCGCTGCTAAAGGTGATATTTTTCCACTCCAAACGGTTCTCGCGACGCTGCAAATCAACATTCACCTTCCCCACTTTGTAACCTTGCAACCAAAAATCATCGATGTTCAAAGTTAAGTTTGGCATCTCAGCGTGAAACTGGCGGTCAAAATTGGTAATCAAAGGCGCGTTTTGGTCTTCACTGGCAAAGAGCGAGCTGCGCTCTTTGGTCATCTCTTCAAACCCTGGAATATACAGGTGCAAGTGCTCCAAAGAGACCGATAAGTCATACGGCTTCAGATAGTTAGCCTTACCTTTAACCTCTTGACTGTCCACATCGAGTTGCCAGCTCAAATTCTTTTTGCTTGCGGAGAAGTCCACATCATGAAACTCAATCCCACCAAGCTGCAAGTTAGGCGTTTCAACATCAATCCGTGTAGGCAATGGAATACTCGGCGTCTTCATGCTTGCCAAAACAGACGATGACGGCTTGCTTTCTGAGCCCTGAACCAGCTCTGCCCACTGGTCTAAATTAAGCTCACCGACACGCACTGATGCATCGTGTCCGACAATAGGGCTGATCCTGAAACCACCTTTGCCGACCATTAAATGAGTCGCCGTCAGAACAGGTACATCGCCAGTTATATCTATCTCGGTTTGATACTTAACATTTGGTATCTGTAGTCTTGCTGAAATACTTTCTTGGTTGCCGGATGCCTGTAGTTTTGCTTGCCCGGACTCGCCAACTTGTTTCGCTAGCGGATAGGGATATTGACTCGCTAAACGATTTAGCTGCGCCAACACATCAAGTTGATAGGTGAAGCCTACATCATTAAGTTGTAAGTCAATGTCCATTTGCCACGGCGCATGCCCAGAAACAAGCTTTAGCCAACGCTCGCCAACATAAGGTTTGAGAGGCTCAACGTCCCAATCCCCTAATGTGTTAATCGTCACATTGTAGCCCTGTTCCGCACTCTCATTGTAGCCCTGTTCCGCACTCTCACCACGAAAATCGAGGGAGATAGGCTGGGTAAGCAACTCTGCAGACAAACCCGATGTGGTGACCACATCATTATCGAAGTGGATACGCCCTGTGGCTTTCTCCAGCGTC
Source organism: Vibrio antiquarius (assembly GCF_000024825.1). Lineage (NCBI taxonomy): Bacteria > Pseudomonadati > Pseudomonadota > Gammaproteobacteria > Vibrionales > Vibrionaceae > Vibrio > Vibrio antiquarius. The sequence continues at coordinate 858,717 of NC_013456.1, read as the reverse complement.
ATTGGCGGCGCTTCAATATCGACACGGTTTTCTGTTAAATCGGCATAACCCCAAGCACGGGACTCTTTTTCAAAATCAAACGGAATGTTGAGCTGGAACTCAGAGTAAACCGGACCACTCACTTGCAGCGCCGTCAACGCTGCCCCGACCGAGTCCACCAATGGCGTCGCCATCATGTAGTCACGAACTTCATTGCCCGGCGCGCTCGCTTTGGCTTCAATCTCAATGTGTCCACCTTCCGCCAACTCAGGAATTCGCCCGGTAATACGCTTTGCATGGACACCATTTAACGTGGCGGACTTTGAATCCAAATACATGGCATCATTTTCAAACAGCAAGTCCAGCTGCAGATCCGTGATGGTTGGCCACGCCGTATCAAAGCTAAATTTAGCGTCTTTTAAACCGACCCACGCCTGAAACATGCCATTATGATCTTTATAAGGAAAATCCCCTAACTCGCCATACCACAGCAGCTTAGCCGTATTAACTTTACCACCTTGAATCGCAGTCGATAGGTAATCCGTTAAGTCTTGTCCGAGTGCCAGAGTCGGCAGGTAACGCCATGTTTCACCTGCGTTATAGAGATCTGCTTCAGCATAAAACGATAAAAATGGGCTTTGTTCTTTTGGAAAATCAAGACGGAATGCACCTAGTACTTGAAGATCCGGTGTCGCAGCCGTCACTTTATCAGACCACAAGCGCCAGCCGCTCTCATCTTGCTGCCAGATAATATCGACTTCACCTTGTTTGATATTCAGCGGAGCTTGAAATACATCACCGTACGGAAATACATCATCAATGACGGTTACTTTCGCTTTTGCCTGATCTAAATTACCAGATACACTGCCCTGTACATGATGGAATCCTGGTAGCAGTTCCCATTGCGTCATCGCGAGTTCATCCAGTTCCGCGGAGTAGCGTAACGTGTCTAAACCACCGTTCATGGACAAGCGAACATCTTCAACTCGGCCTTTCGGTGCCAACTTGTTGATAAGGTCACTGGTCGATTCTGACTCTGGAGCCAATTTGATGAGCGGAATAAGTGCTTCGATATCGAGTTGAGAAAGGTTGAGCGTCCAACCATTCGGTTGCCAATCAAACGCTGCGTCTAATTCCGGCCAAGGGGTGTTGTCGGTTCGGATCCGAAGTGAGTGACCATTTACTTTCCAACCTTGTTTATCTGGTCGAAGATTGAAAATACCTGACTCGATAAACAGCTCATGACGACCGTTTTCATTCCACACCAGCTCAGAAGGTAATAGTTCAACATACGCATCATTCGGTTGGCTGTGTTTCAGCGTCAGCCAAGTGTTTAAACTGACCTTACCCGACTCAGCACCCGACTCTTCTTGCATGTAAGTGGTTAACCAAGGCGTCACTGAGACATCTTGGGCACTCACGTAAAACTCACCAGACACATCACGCAGCGAACCATGGTCTTTAAAGTTAGCGCTCACTAACAATGAATTCAGACGAACATCGGCAATGTTCACGGTGCCTTCTGCTAAGTGGTGCTTGCCTTGGTTGCTCCAACGGAGCTGCTCGATATCTAAACGGCGAGTCTCACCAGATACCGATTTATACCAAATCCGTGAGTCGGTAATGGTGAAGTCTTCAAACTGACGTAAAAGAAGTGAGTCGAGTTGGTCGATGAGCTTCACTTCGCTCTTGTCCACACTCGGTTCCTGCTCTTGACGACTAGAGGTCGGCAGAATGTCTACGGTGTGAATATCCAGAGCGAGGTTATGGATGGTGAGGTCTGCGACCACCGGTTTGAGTTGCAAAAGAGATTGAATGAGATCGAATTCAATTTGGATTTCTTCAACGGCAAAGCGTGCATCCTGAATATTCGGCAGGTTCGCTTCTAAACCGAGTAGCGCGATGGAGGGGTGATTATTGCGCCACGTCCCTGCGACGTTGGCGATAGAAAAGTCAAAACCTGTGTCCTGCTTGACCCAGGTTTTGATCTCATCTTGGAAGTGGTTAAGTTGTGGCAATGTGACGCGCAGTGTGGTTACTAATATGGCCAATAACACCAGTACAGTAACTAAACTCCACGCACAAAAACGCCCAAAACGGTTAACACCAGAATTCACAAATGTTCCAAATTACATCATTACGACGTCAAACTGTTCCTGAATGTACAGGGGCTCAGCCTGAACTCGCACTTGCTTGCCAATAAATACTTCGAGCTCAGCCAATGCATGAGACTCATCACCCAACAGCGCTTCAGCGACAAACGGCGATGCGTACACAACAAAATTATCGGCGTCGTAAGCACGGTTTACACGAGTAATCTCGCGTAATATCTCAAAGCACACGGTTTCAACCGTTTTCACACTGCCACGGCCCTCACAAGTAGGACAGCCAGAACACAAGATATGTTCAATACTTTCTCGTGTGCGCTTACGCGTCATCTCGACTAAGCCGAGCTGAGTAAAGCCGTTGATGTTGGTTTTTACTCGATCTTTAGCCAGTGCGGTTTCCAATGAGGTGAGCACTCGCTGACGGTGCTCTTCAGACGCCATATCGATAAAGTCGATAATGATGATGCCGCCGAGATTGCGCAAACGCAGCTGACGAGCAATAGCTTGCGTTGCCTCAATGTTGGTATTAAAGATGGTCTCTTCAAGATTACGACGACCAACAAATGCACCAGTGTTGATGTCGATAGTTGTCATAGCTTCAGTTTGATCAATGATCAAATAGCCACCCGACTTTAGCTCAACCTTGCGCTCTAAGGAGCGCTGAATTTCATTCTCGGTGTCGTACATGTCAAAGATTGGCTTGTCACCTTCGTAAAGCTCAAGCTTGTCTGTTAACTCAGGTACATACTCAGAAGTGAATTCTTTCAGGTTTTCATATTCGAGGCGGGAGTCGACCATGATTTTATCTAGCTCTGTGCCGACAAAATCACGTAGAATGCGCTGGGCTAAACCAAGTTCACCGTAAAGCGTTGAACGTGTTTTGTATTTTGAACGACGCTCCATGACTTTTAGCCACAAGCGCTTAAGAAATGCCGCGTCTTGAGAAAGCTCTTTTTCATCTGCGCCTTCCGCTGCGGTACGAATGATAAAACCACCGTGCTCATCACAGTAATGATTCACCACTTTTTTCAGACGCTCGCGCTCTTTCTCACTCTCAATACGCTGCGAAACACCGACATGACTGGCCCCCGGCATAAAAACAAGATAACGCGAAGGTAAGGTGATATCCGTCGTTAAACGCGCGCCTTTCGTACCGAGCGGATCTTTGACCACTTGTACAACAATGTCTTGCCCCTGACGTACCAGCTCAGAGATATCACGGACTTGAAACTGCTGTTTTTCGTTCTCTGCCACACATTCGGTATGCGGGACAATATCTGACGCATGTAAAAACGCCGCTTTATCTAAACCGATATCGACGAAAGCCGCTTGCATACCTGGCAGTACTCGGCTGACTTTGCCTTTGTATATATTGCCCACAATGCCACGACGCGATTCGCGCTCGATATGTATTTCTTGTAGTACTCCACCTTCAATCATGGCCACACGAGTTTCACTCGGGGTCACGTTAAGCAGCAATTCTGCACTCATGTGCACACCTCAAAACAATTATAAAAATTCTTGAATTAGCTGATCGGTTTCGAACAAAGGTAAGCCTACTACAGCGTGATAACTGCCTTCGATTCGGGTGACAAATCGCCCTCCGAGTCCCTGAATACCATAACTTCCAGCTTTATCGCATGGCTCTCCTGACTGCCAATATTGTTCGATTTCTTCGTGAGTCAGTGGTTTGAACCACACGTCAGTGGTGACGACCACTGAATGTTGTTGTTCCGATGATACGACGCTCACCGCAGTCATCACTTGATGACGACGACCGGATAAGTCAGTAAGCATACGCTTTGAATCTTCAAAACTTTTTGGTTTTTCTAGCACACGGTCATCGCATACTACGACCGTGTCAGAGCCCAATACAACGGAATCAGGCTTAGCTAATGCTAAGCCTGCCTGAGCTTTTTCCAAAGAAAGACGCAGCACGTACTCTCGTGCCTGCTCATGAGCCTGTTTAGCTTCCTCAATATCAGGCAATACGATCTCAAAGTCATAACCTAGTTGAGCAAGCAGCTCTTTTCTTCTCGGAGAACCCGAAGCGAGAACGAGAGATAAGCTTTTCTTCACCGCTTTACCTTACGTGCCATGCACGACGAACTCGTCGCATTAATAAAAACATCCATGGCCAAAGTATACAGTTTATTGCTGCCGTCCACAGAGATAATGGATTAAATACTACGTCCTGGTTCAAATATTCCCCACAGAATATCAAAACTTCCAATAACGCAGTAAAAAAGGCAATTAAAATCGACTGTTGCCACAATGCCATGTTACGAATCAATAGGAAATTCAACGCCACCAGATAGATGACAATCGACATCATCATGCCGCGAATTCCAAGCGTTGAGCCGATCAAGATATCCCATAATAAGCCCAGCACTAGCGCGGTTCCAACGTTCACTCGGTGCGGCAGTGCCAACACCCAATAACACGTGACAAGGAACAACCATGATGGACGTAAAACATCTAACACACCTGGCCACGGAATGGTTTGCAATACCAGCGCAACGAAGAAACTGACACCAATCACCATTCGGCTACTCACTACATTATTGGCCATCAGTTACCTCTTGTTCTTCTTGCTCTAACCCTTCATCCACATTGGATCGCAGCACTTTGTGTTGACGATCTTCATTCGGCCAAATCAGCAGTAGGTAACGTAAGCGATCAAACTCTACAACTGGCTCAGCCTTGATTGACGCAAATTCTTGGCGCGTATCGTGATCCACATTGGTAACCGTCGCGACTGGGTACCCTTCTGGGTAAATCCCACCTAGGCCGGATGTCACCAATAGATCGCCAACCTGAATATCAGTACTGGTTGGAATGTGCTCCAGTTGGATTTCATCCATTTCACCATTGCCCGACGCGATCACTCGAATATCGTTACGGATCACTTGGACAGGAATCGCATTTTTCGCATCCGTTAGCAACAGAACACGTGCGTTGTGCGCTGCGACAAACGTGACTTGACCAACAATGCCTTTTTCGTTGATCACTGGCTGTCCGACGTACACACCGTCTATTTGTCCTTTATCAATCACCACTTGATGACGATAAGGTGAGGTATCAACCGCCATCACTTCTGTTACGACTTTCTTTTCATCCCGGACAAATGAAGAGCCTAACAACTTGCGTAGACGTTGGTTTTCTTCTTTATATTGTTCGAGCAAGATCAGCTCGCTTTTCAGGCGTAGCACTTCTCGCTTTAAGTTGCGATTGCCTTCAACTAATGCCTGACGAGTATTAAAACGTTCAAATACGCCATCGAACATGCTGCGAGGCAAATTGGCTGCGTATTGAATGGGCGCAACCATACTGTTCAATAAGTATCGGACGTTGGAAAACGTATCTAGACGACTATCAGCCAGCATTAAGCTCGCCGACACGATGACAGCAAAAAACAGACGTAATTGCAGAGACGGACCTCTGCCAAAAATCGGTTTCATCTTGTTTTTGACCTGATTGCTTCCATGATTATTGAGCCTTACTTGGCAACCTAAAAATACTTAAATAAATACTTTTAGGTATGGAGCATGTTTGAATTACAGAGAGAGCAGAAATGAAGGTGAAGCCCGACATGAGCTTCACCTAAACCTTTATTCTTCAGAGAACAGATCGCCACCGTGCATGTCGATCATTTCTAGTGCTTTACCGCCACCACGCGCAACACACGTTAGTGGGTCTTCCGCGATAACCACAGGGATACCGGTTTCTTCCATTAATAGTCGATCGAGATCTTTCAGTAGCGCACCGCCACCGGTTAGAACCATACCATTTTCAGAAATGTCTGAAGCAAGCTCCGGTGGACACTGTTCTAGTGCAACCATGACTGCTGATACAATGCCAGATAACGGCTCTTGAAGCGCTTCTAAGATCTCGTTTGAGTTCAAGCTAAAGCTGCGTGGTACACCCTCTGCAAGGTTACGACCGCGAACTTCAATCTCTTGAACTTCATCACCAGGGTAAGCAGAACCGATTTCGTGTTTGATCTTTTCAGCCGTGGCTTCACCAATCAAGCTGCCGTAGTTACGACGTACGTAGTTAATTACCGCTTCATCAAAGCGGTCACCACCGATACGTACAGACGATGAGTAAACCACACCGTTTAGAGAGATAACGGCAACTTCAGTTGTACCACCACCGATATCTACCACCATTGAACCAGTCGGCTCAGACACGCGCAGGCCTGCACCAATTGCTGCCGCCATTGGCTCGTCGATTAGGTAAACTTCACGCGCGCCAGCACCGAGAGCTGATTCACGAATTGCGCGACGCTCAACTTGGGTAGAACCACAAGGAACACAAACAAGAACACGTGGGCTTGGCTTTAGGATGCTGTTGTCATGCACTTGTTTGATAAAGTGCTGAAGCATTTTTTCGGTTACGTAGAAATCAGCGATTACGCCGTCTTTCATTGGGCGGATAGCGGAAATGTTGCCAGGTGTACGACCAAGCATCTGTTTTGCTGCGTGACCGACTGCAGCAACGCTTTTTGCAGAACCTACACGATCTTGACGAATAGCAACTACAGAAGGTTCATCAAGGACAATTCCTTGCCCTTTTACGTAAATTAGAGTGTTGGCTGTACCTAAATCGATAGATAGATCGTTAGAAAACATGCCACGAAGTTTCTTAAACATACTCTTCGCTCATCCTGCAAAAATATAGAAGACAAAAATTGCTCTAAATGTACCAATGCCTCGCTGTCACAGCAAGGTATTGGTACACAAACATGAGCAGAAAGCCTCAATTTCTTGCAGTTTCCTAACTTAAGGGCAAAAACCTAAGTTGTTACTGTCCGGTTAACCCAGGCTCACCACGGTAAATCACACGGTCATTACCACGGTGAATACCGAAGGTGACGACGGTGGATGGGTTTTCTTCGGAGCCATCATTGTCCCAATCATATTTGAGCCAAGGTAAGCCATTTTCAGAGTCATCAAGATCTAACCAAACTTGTGATTGCTGTCGAACTTCATTATCACAACCTTGTACAGCGGTTAAACGCTCTCTATTTGCATTTGGTAATATGCCCCCGGTAACTTTAGCACTGGATGTTTCACTGTCTGCTGAATCAAGAACTTGAATATTGATATCACAGGCAGTAACACCATCTGGACTGCTCCAAATCAGTTTATCATCGCCTTGTTCTACAGCAGAAACGGCCGTTCGGTTGTCCTCAGAATTGACAACAAATCGGTTCTTATTCCAGTACTCAACTTTAAGAGGAATGCTGAGTGTATCCCCTTGTCTTCCGCCAATATCATCTAAAACCATACGCCCATACCTAACATCAGGTTGAGATAACAGTTGTTGCTCTACGGTACGAGATTGTTTGCCATCATTACCTTCTGTCAGAAATAGAGTTGGGTCAATATGTGCTGTCTTCGTACTCGCTGTCTTATTAAGAGACAACGCAATTGATGACTCAGTAGAACTATCTGTTGATACTTTGGAGTTAAATGGACCATCTAAATTAGCAGCTTTGCTCCAATCAACAGAATTAACCCAGGTTTTACTCCAAATCGCACCAGACCAGTTTTTACTCGTTAGATCAGAGTCCAAGATACTCAGTCGGTCAGAAAAGCTTCCAGCTAAATACAAGTCTGCTTTCAAAGAATCGGCAAAACTACCATAGTTCTGCGTAGCATACCCATCAGCGTTATATGCGGTGACTTCAAACTTAACTGACGCAAAGTTTTGCCCCATATAAACAGAGTCATTCTGATTATCAGGATAAGTCCACTCGGTTCCTGTTACTTTAAAATAATCAGGATAGAAGCGACCAATTGTTGACTTGCCATCTGCAATTTTAAAAGCTTTGCTGCCAAGATACAGAGATGTCCCAATATCATCGCCATTTTCATCTTTAGCAACTGGTGCCTCAGCAATAAGCTCGAAAACACCGACTTCTGAAACCGATTGGTCAAACTTCACATTACCGCCAGACCATTTACTTGATTCTGGTAATCTCTCATTCAGAAGTTTGGCTAATGAACCATTAGACGGGTACTTCACTTTATTACTAACCGTAATAGTCTTCTCTTGATAGTTCTCAGCAACTGAACCGTCATCCTGCAGCGCAGAAATAGTTAGTTCAAAAACTTCACCAGCAGCAACAAACCCCGAAGAACAGCCATTTTCACTGTTGGTGCACTCTCCGCTCTTATCACCACTCTTTGCAGTCACTTTCAGTTTTGAAGGAAAACTAACGAAGCTGCCGAATCCATCCGAGTCATCAACGCCTTCAACACTGGCTTTAAGTTTGACCTTTCCAGCTTCAGCGTATCTCAACTTAAAGAATGCCTTGCCTTCATCATCAAAATAAACATTAGGCAGGTATTTATTAGCCTTGGTTAGCTCGACATCTGAACTCCATTCCACAGCCTGATCTTTCACTTTTTTCTTGTAAGAAATCACGACAGGTTGAGAGCTATCGACCGGTGCCACTTCATAATCAATCGACATATTAACACCGCGAGATTCACCGCCGTCTTCTGTTCGAGTTGAGCAAAACGATAGGTAATCCTCACCCGTAGTTTCGCGACTAGCAACTACATCATTAACATTCACCGCGAGCACATTTGAAGCGAAGGTTACATTACAGTTGTTAGCAGATAGTGGACCGCCATTAATTCGACATCGCGCCCCTTCAAAGCCAAACTGTGGTACGGAACTTTGGTCGATACCTAAAGTAACATCGCCAGCTCTTGAACCTTGCAGCTCAAGCTGAGTTTCATTCTCAAACTGTACATTTGTACCGCCAACCCAGTTGGCAACATTATTGCCAACAGATGGAAGTAAAGTGACAGAGAGAGGCGTTAAGCTGCCATCATCGTATGCATCTCTAGGATATTGCTCAGAACAACTTTCATTCATACAAGCTCTAAGTGTCACATCAGAAGCCTGACACGTACTGCCCGAGCCAGAGTAGTCAAACTCGAAATGATGAATACCATCTGTTAATCGCGAGTACTTGTCCGCACAGACTTGGAAGTTATCCACTTCATGAAAGTTCGTTGCAGCACCTGTTGATGCCGTTACTGACAAACGGAAGTTTGTTGGAGCTTGGCTAAAGTGCCCTTCTGTTCGCACATCAAAATCTGAAATAACAGTATTCCATTCTCCACCATTAATACTTCTTTCAACTTTCAACATCATATGCTGACCATCTCTTGAATTCAGAGTGATCTTATAGCGATGTAAATCGTGATGGTTGTCGATGGAGCTCGAAAACTGCGTGCCATCAACATATGCGTATCCTTTTAACCATTTTCCTTGGTTATCTTGAGCACCCGACCCACGAATACCTACACTATCTGGTCTACCATTTCGATTTGAGATAGTTTCTCCACCTTCGCGATAGAAATTGCCGTACTCATCAATGCCTATACCCAGCCAACCACCAGCAAATCCTTCAACATCACTACTAACCTCACCACCATGGTTTTTCTTTAGTTTCATCCCATAGCCAAGAGGGCCTCCAAAAGCACCCGTTTTAGGCGGTACGTTCGCATCAGAGATAACTAAAGCAATGCCATCACCGCCACCACGATTAATACCGTATGCATAATGCTCAAACTCGATTTCAAGATAGTTTTGATCCGAAGGGAAAATGTAGTTATAAGCAGATGCTGTAGCTTGACGCGTTCTATCATCATTCAGACGGAACTTGCCACCGTGAATTTTAGGGTCAACACTGTCACCAAACCCCATAACAGACCAGTTGGTTAGTACGCTGCCATTGTCAAACGTCTCTTTGGGTAGATAAGTACACTGTTGAGGCTCTGGTGGAACCCAACAGGATTCTGGGTATTTTGGTTTCTCAATTTTTGTTGAGCCACGCATATCAAGTCTGAGACTCGTAATTGCCCCATAAATATGCTCGCTAGTATCAAGCATAATGCTTTTAGCTAGAACAAATCCTTTGAACACCTGACCAGAGTCGGTTTTGAAATGTACGCTGGCTTCTGGACCATAAATAATTGGCAAAACAAGGTCATCTTTAAAAGTACGATAATCAAAATGGGCATCCTCTAATTTAAAGTCTGCAGATGTCACAGGGCCAACAGGCTGATTCGTTCCCACAACATTGAAGATTACGTCACTACCAAAAATCAATTTCGGATCAGAGCCAGTATTTCTAAACGTCTTCACCGTCAGCTTGGCGTCATCACTAAAATACAGGGAGAGGTTATTACCAGCATCATAGGCAAAGCTTTTAATTTCCCTAGTACCATCAATTTGAAGCTCAACACTTTTTTCTGAACCATATCCGTTAATGTCGAGAGAGTTCAAATCGCTTTTCAGTCGAATAACGACTTTGTCGGTCAGGTTGCTGTACTCACATAGAGTCGAATTAGAAGAACAAACCTTACCGTAATAGTTTGAATCCGTATCTTGTGTACGAATAATTAGGTCTTGAGATGAGTCAAATAAAGCGTTAACTGAAGCCGGAGTTTGGGCTTTACGCTTTTCAATTAAACCGTCATTTCCATCAGGCTGGGCATCACCAGGATAACATCCCATCCGATCATCACAGATGGTTGAGCTTGAGTTTTCATATAGCTGCCATGCCCCTTCTCCCTTATCAAAGCCCACTCGTAACGTGTTCCAAGATTGACCATTAGAATTAGAGTACTCATAAATATTCTGTCTATCAGCAATATACTCTGGAGACCACCCCAAAGTGCCTACAGTTGAGTTAGTAACAATTAACTGGCTGACTTCATTTTTCCAACCTTGAATAGGCTCAGGAAAGACTTCACAAACTTGTTCTGGTACAGTAATTTCTGGTTCAGGTGTTGGTGATGGTCCCTCAAGTTCACCACATCGCAGAGTTTTGAGTTCTTCGCCTTTCTCAATCAAAACATCAGCACTATTCGACATTTTAGAGAAAACATTATCGAATACAGTTTCTTGACGTATCAATGAACCACTAGAAGAGCGTAGGTAGTAGTTCAAATCCCCAGTATAACTATTGCCTTGCTTTCTTACGTTGCTGTATTCCAAACGAATAGAGTATAACGTTCTGTTGGAAAGCGAATGTTCGTTAAATATCCCGTCAACATCATCGTCAGCAGACCATAGTGGGTATAAGGAAACGTTGCCTTGACCTTGTTTTTTGAGATAGATCACTTCGTCTTCAATGTCTGAGTCTCGAGACAGCCAGTCGAACCAATCATCATCATAGTAATTGGCTTCGACAAAAAATGGGGCGTCCATTTTAACAGAGCAAGTCTCCGTACCTTCCCATTCATCCGCATAAGACAAATTACTTGAAGACAACAAAGCTAAGGCAAATAGTATTTTTCTCATTATTCTAATCCTTAATCCAAATCTCTTGTCTGCGTTCAACCAAGCTCAATCCAGAACCACACTGGACTGCAGCTTCGATACGATAAAATGTTTGACTATCCAACTTTTTATCGCCCCCGTCACACACAAGCGAAACTAATCGGCAGCTTCCGTAATCAATGCTCTCTGAGCTTGGCGCTTTACCATTGATTTTATTACTGCAATTGCTTCCCACATCTGGGTTTTCATCGTTAAGTGGGTATATTTCAGTGAGCGCCCACTCTGTTGAAGATTGAGCGTAAAACCATGCTTGTGTCCCTAAAAACTCACGAGTCATTGAGTTTTGATTAGACCAGTTAGTCTTTGTGAGCGTTGCACCTAGATATCCCATCACAATAATCACGAACAGGCATACAATAAGTACATTTCCACTGTTTTTCTGTTTATGGGACATTTAACACCTGCACATCTTGTTGGTAGGTACTAACTTCACCATTTTGTTCAAAAGCAAATTTGAGATAAACAATCCCACCAGTCTGTAAACTCACATTCGTGTAATCAAATTGACTTTCATCTGCCACGATATTTTCAACAACAGTGCCATTGCGAGTTAAGTGGTTACTACGCACACCTGTTTTGACAATGCAGTATTCAACTTTGGTTGCTAACTGATATAGATAAATACGATGAGCGATCGAATCGCTAGGTAGAGACGCCGTTAAGCTATAGCGATAAAAGTCGGCATTACCATTGCTATCATCACCATTTAAAGCAAGATCGCTATCAATTAAGTGATTACTCACAGCGCCAGATATCAAATCGTCATAGCGTGTAGGATTAATAACAAAGCGTATCCCGTCGGAAGCTTTTAATGTATTTCCTGAAACGTTTTCCCCAGTGATAAAAAGCAGATCGTTGCTGGTTGGTTCTTGAAAATAATAACCGGAATTTAAAGTTGGAACAAACGACAGGCAGGATTCGTCAACCGTGTTTGTCATTGCAAAACTATTGGGAACGGCGTGTCTAATTTCACGCGCCATTTTTTCTAGCACAAATTGAGCTTGGGTCTGAATTCTTTGTCTTGAACTAGCATCAACATACCCTTTCATCCCAACTTGAACATAACCTGCAACCCCCAGCATGATGATGCTACCAATAACAATGGTCAGCACGAGCTCTATGAGAGTGAAGCCTCTTTGACTCATTAATAATTACCTCTGTAACCAACCAATGAAATCGCTAACGCGGAACCAGCAAATACATCTAGCTTCACTTGTTTCATTTTAGGGACACTTCCTTCGAGCTCTGTCGTTTCTACCGCAACCTCTACACGAAAATTGATATAACTACTGTCTGCACTATTACCTACAACATCTGAGAGTTGGTATTTTTCGCTACCTGACGGACAACTATTCTGAGTATTTTCGGTGTACCAACAACCAATATAATCATCAACGTCATTAAAAGCAGAGGGCGAAGTCTCTCCATCTCTTCCAAGAGGTGAGCAAGCGTCTGCCCCGCTTTCGCCGCAGCGGAGCATGCCACCGTTGTCATCATAATAATGGTCAAAATTACGGGCCAAAATTTGCGACATCATACTATGCCCTAAAGAAATGGCTCGACTTTGATAATGGGAGGTGGAAGCATCTTTAATTTGTGGTATCAATGCTGTCGAAAACATCACCATTGCGATTCCCATTAAGACGATCGCAATAATCATCTCAATAAGCGTCATTCCTCGAGGCGTTTTTTTGCATTTCATCGTCATAAACAGCCACCTTTACTTACGTAGCCTTGCTCATTAATTGTGACCGTACAAGTTTGAGAGCTATTGTTTTCGCTAATAGAGATAGTGACCGAAGAAGGGGTTGGATTTCCTAGAAGATCAAATTTAACCTCTTGAACAGGAGAAAAAGTAACACTGCTGTCTTCGACCCAATCACTACGACTACTGGACTGAGATGAGCAAGAGGCTTTTGAACCGATACAATTGGTTGCTATGGATAGAATAAAATCGTTATTTCCTACCGCACTACTGACATTTGATTGCATGCGATTCACCTGGACTTGGCGAACAACAGAAATGACTTGATCTTGAATTGCTGCGGCAGAAATTCCAGTGCGCATAAATCGACTGGACGCGTAAAGCGATAATATTGAAAGGATGACGATTACCATGATCAGCTCAATGAGAGTAAAACCTGATATCGTTGAGCGCGACTTCATACTTAGGAACCTTCGGCTTACAACAAGCGATTAAATTACAAGCAAAAAAGCATGGTAATTTTGGACTAAAATCACACTTCTTTTACGTAGCAAACAAGATTGCTCTAGGTTAGTTTTTCGATCTATCGATCTCTTCTTCAATTCGATCGTAAGTTTCTTTGTTGCTTAGCGTCTCAGAAACATGCTCAGCGGTTTGCTTGGTTTGCTCCCACTTCGCTTCATAAGTTTCTGGCTCGAAGCTGATAAATCTTGGTAATACCACATAACCGATCACACCTAAGATAATCAGCACAACCACAAACTCGATTGCACTTAGACCCGATGATTTACGCATATGAACTATTCCGAGATTAACCAAAATAAAGAGATAAAGGTCAGACTAGCTGACCTTTAAAGGAACTTCTTAACTGATTAACATTTAGTGTCAGTTACTGTTGTTTTAGCACCCTCATCGATACCTTTACCTGACGCAGAGGTATAAGTAACGTAACATTCTGTCTCTTTAATCTTATCTACAGTATTGTCAGTGCCGCCTGCTTTCAGTGTAGAAGTTGGGAAAGTAGCAACTAATGTACCCACTGCACCCGAAGCACTTGCTGTTGATGCCCATGCCCAATCTTCATTCAGACCAGAAACTGCCTTAACTAGGCCGTTAGCATCAGGTTTTGGATAACCAAAGTCCGTCTGGATACCATTTTCTAACGTTTGACCAAATGTGGCTTCTTTTCCTTCAATAGCCGCTTTACCAAATACAATACCGGCAGCACCATCCATAGCCCCTTTCAAACCTTGAAGAGCTGATTCACGTGCATCAGATTGCAGGTTAAGGAAACGTGGTGCTGCAGTTACCGCTAGAATACCTAGGATTACAATTACCACTACCAATTCGATAAGGGTGAAACCACCTTGTCTTTTCATTGTTTACTCTCTCTATGTAAGCATGCAGTACAACTGCAAAGTTTCGTTTAGGTCACGCGACCATTTTGGATATTGTCAAAACGGTTTGGGGCAGCAACGTTCACTAAAACTGACCGTGAAGTGGATACTGTATCTACCGCTTGAGCAGAATGACGATTCGCCATTATTCAGTTCACGCTGCAATGAGAAAAACACATTATTGTTTACCCTCTATTACAACGTCTTACTTATGGTAATGATTGCATTATACCGACTTTCAATACCAATTATAGTGATTAGGTGTCAAAAAATTCACTCCGCCGACATTTCGACGTCTATTTTCAGTTGATTAGCTGTTGAAATAACTACAATCGACTGACCATTTTCATAAGTATACTGACAGACATAACGATCAGTTTTGATGGCTCCACTGATATCTATTAACTTATTAGTCATTATTTTACGTTGTGGATAATGCACTGCTAGCCAATAACCACAATCTAAAACACCTTGTTGAGTAAAGGGAGACACTAGCCCGCCCTCAGTCATGGTGAGATTAAAACCATCCATCAGCATATGTTTTGGCTCGCCTTGTACTAACCAAGCTTGACGATAACGCTGAACACTATCTTGCATCCAAACTCTCGCCAACTTCGCTCCGGTCACTTGCGCCTGCTCAGTAACAGGACGTAATTTGACCGCCAAGCCAACAGCAATGATGGTAGCAATTACCCCAAAAACGATTAGCGTCGCTCGACTTTGATTTTCAACCACCTATTAGCCGCCTTTGATGATGTCTAGCATTCCCCACATTGGCAGGAAGATACCCAGTGCTAGCACCATGACCATGCCGGCGACAATCACCAAAAGTAGCGGTTCTATTCTTGCGGTTAGTGTTTTTAGATCGTAATCAACTTCTCTATCGTAAAAATCCGACACTTCTAGCAGCAGCTCATCAATACGACCGGTTTCTTCCCCTACTGCAATCATCTGAATCACCAAGGGGGTAAAGATTTTACTGTTGATAGCGGTAACCGAGATGGTGCTACCCGCTTCAATCGCGGATTTCATCTCAAGAATTCGATTTTCTAAAAAGCGGTTCCCCAGAGCTTCCCCGGCTAAAGCTAAAGACTGGTTAAGTGGAACGCCTGACTTCAGCATCAACGAGAAGGTTCTGGCAAAACGGGAAAGCTGCGCGCGATTAACGATATCGCCCACAATTGGAAGCCGAAGCCGAAACTTATCGAACTTTTCCCGACCATCAGCCGTCGCCACCCAGGCTCTGAAAACCGCAAACGCGCCAATCATTGCCACAATCAACAACACCCAATAATTAACAAAGAAATTAGAAGTAGCGATCAAAATACGCGTCGGCAATGGCAGCTCAACACCAAAGCGCGTGAACATGGAAGCAAACTCAGGGATCACCAAGATGTTCAATATAAACATAGCGATGGTAATAAAGATAATCACAAACGTCGGATAACGCATCGCCGCTTTGATGCGTTTGCGAGTCTCGAGTTCCTGCTCGTAGTAATTTGCCAGTTGCAATAGCGCTTGATCGAGTCGACCCGTATTCTCGCCTACATTGATCATAGAAACGAACAGTGGGCTGAATACTTTGCTGTGTTGCTGCATCGCAGAAGACAAACCTCGGCCATTACTCAGTTCAGAAACGACATCTTCCAGTGCCTCTTTGAGCTGTTTGTTTTCACAATTTTGCAGCAGGCCACGCATAGAACGCAGCAACGGTACGCCCGCTTTAGTTAAGCTAAACAACTGGCGAGAGAAAAGAATGATCACTTCCAATGGAATGGCTGGCACAAATAGCTTAGACAAGCTCACTTGGCTTTTTGCCGACTCTTTCTCTAACCGTACATTGAGCGGGATGACCCCTTTGTTCATCAATGCTTCCGCCGCAGCCTCTGAGTTCACTGCTTCGATTTTGCCGTTAGTGGATGAGCCGTCTAGCGTGCGGCCTTGATAACGAAAAGTTGGCATTCACTTACCTATATGAAAATGGGATCAGTCTTACCAGAAGCATCACCCTCACCTAGGGTCATCACTTCATCCAAACTGACGGTGCCTTGTAGCGCCAGTTCCATTGCAGAAGCAAGCAGTGGCTTATAGTTTTCTGAGCGACGCGCGGCTTGGGCAAAGCCAACCGCATCATTGGCGCGCAGTTTATCCATCATTTCTTGCTCCAGTTCGAGCATTTCAAACACACCAATTCGGCCTCGATAGCCAGTCAAGTTACAGTTTTGACAGCCTGCACCTTTATAAAAAGTGGTGCCCACTTGGTTTGGAAAACGCCCAGCTAACCACTGTTGGCGTGACTCGTCTAGATGGTCTTCTGTTTTGCAATCTGGACAAACACGGCGAACAAGACGCTGCGCCACCACAGCTCTGACCGCACTGGCAACCAAGTAACCCGGCGCACCCATATCAATCATGCGTAACGCACTGTCAACCGCGTCGTTGGTGTGAAGAGTGCTCAATACTAAGTGACCCGTTAGTGCAGCCCGTAGACCAATTTCTACCGTTTCTTGGTCACGCATCTCACCGACGAGAATAATGTCTGGGTCTTGACGTAAAAAGGTTCGAAGCACACGCGAGAAAGTCAGATCGATCTTACTGTTTACCTGTACCTGAGTGATACGAGGCAGACGGTATTCGACCGGGTCCTCTGCTGTAATGATCTTTTTCCCTGGCTCGTTGAGCTCACTTAATGCGCCGTAAAGCGTGGTGGTTTTACCTGAACCTGTCGGCCCCGTCACCAAGATCATGCCGTGCGGACGAGCCAGCTGTCGACGTAAACGAGCAAGCAAATCTGGCGGCAATCCTGATTCTTCTAATGGACGCAAACCAGCAGACTGGTTAAGCAGACGCATTACTACGGACTCCCCGTATTGCGTTGGTAGCGTCGACATACGAATATCGATTGATTGACCACGCACTTTGATATTGAATCGGCCATCTTGTGGCAAGCGCTTCTCAGAGATGTCCAGGTGCGCCATCAACTTCAATCGAAGAACCAAAGCCGATGCGATATTCACTTCATTCAGGATGGTTTCATGAAGTACACCATCAATACGCTGGCGTAAGCGCAAAACCTGATCGTCTGGCTCAATATGAATATCCGATGCCCCGACTTGTACCGCATCTTCAAACATGGAATTAACCAGCTTTACAACGGTAACTTCCTCGCTGTCGGTTCCATCAATACCATAATCGAAGCTTTGCTCATCTTTATGCTCTTCATGCAACTGTTCCGCGAAAGATGCGATTTCTTTGGTGCGGCGATAATAACGGTCAAAGCTTGAAATGAGTTGGCGCTCTGAAGCCACGATGAACTCAAGGTTGTATTCACCTAGCAAATTCATCAGTGATTCTTGGATGAACAAGTCCGCAGGGTCACTCATGGCAACGCGCAACGTGTCCCCATTTCGAGCAACCACCATCGCACGTAAGCGACGTGCGTGTACCTCAGGTAGAATCTGTACCGCTTCCGCATCCACAGGGGCGCGACCAAGATCGATCAATGGCAAACCAAGTTGTTGGGACAAGAAGTCCAACATTTGCTTCTCAGTAATAAAGCCGAGATCAATTAACGCATCGCCTAGCTTCTGCCCGGTGCTACGCTGTGCGTTTAGTGCTTGCTGGATTTGTTCTTCAGAGACGATGCCTTCTTCAACCAGAAGATCGCCTAAGCGTTTTCTCAACTGAATTTTCATTGTGCATTCTCCAGCTGTTTCAAGATGCTCAAACGGTCACGAATAAACGCTTGCGATTGATTCGAAATTCCAACTTTACCCAGAGCTTGGTTGTAAGAGTTGATCGCGGCGGTAAACGTCAGCGCGCGCTCTTGTTGAATCGCTAAACCTAGCCACCAGCGCGCATTTTCCGGCTCACGTTGAGTAAGGAGTTGATAACTCTCAAGCGCAATATCATTCTGCTTGTGTTTTTGTGCCAATGCCGCACGCATCGCCAAGTAATCTCGACTTGGTATTGGAGGCAAATGCACAAGCGGACTCAGCGCCGCTTCAGGTTGATTAGCTTTCACTAACAACTTAGACAAGGCCAAACGAAGTACTTGGTTGTTCGTGTCAAGGTTGATCCCTTCTTGGATAATCTCATACGCTTTACGCGTGTCGCCTTTGCCAAAGTACAACGCCGATAATTTTTGACGCGTGTCTGCATTCATTGGCTCATAACGTAACGCCTCAGCATAAGCCGACAACGCCGTTTGCATATCGTTAGCATCCAGTGCTTTTTCCGCTCGGCTAACCGCTTTAAGAGATAACTGGCGGTGCGTCAGCTCAACCTGCTCAATACGCATTGAACTGTTTTCTGCTGTCGTGCGGGTTACGTGATTAGATTGCTCATCGCTTGGCATCGTTGCCACTTGCGCGAGTAGCACTGCATCTTCAGAGACCGCATTTACCTCCGCTCTTGGCGTGAACCTATCAGTCTCAGGCATATGAAGCTGTTGCGCAGCCGGTTGTGTCACTGGCTTCGTGTAAACCACATGGGCTGTCTCGGGCGTCATTTTACTCGTTGGCGAATGAGTACGCTCTGATGATGTGATTGACGAAGCATTCACTGACGACAATGGCATGGTTTCTGTTTGAGCAGATGAAAGCTCGCCTGAAGGGATAGGACCGCGAGAGACCGCCCAGCCGCCCACCGCAAGGCTTAACGAGAAACCAGCAACGAGCCAAAGCCAAGGTTTACTGCGTGAAACGTTGGGAATGTCCGCACGAGTAAGCTCTGACGGTGATGTTTTTTCAGCGAGTTCTGATAATGCTTTATTGATGGCACTCAAGGTTGACTCCATCCCCAAAATACGGGTGTTTTAAACTTAGGTTTACGGGCATCAAACGTATCGTGCATAGCTGCGTAAACGTGATGATTTTTTAATAGTGTGCAACGATCATTAAATGCCGCAAGCAACGACTTGTGGCTAATTTGGTTGATCAAACGTGGAATCCCCATGGATGAACGCCAAATTGCTTTTTTCTGCTCAATAGAAAAAATGTGCGCTCCATTGCCTGCCTTGTCTAAACGATTACTGATGTAAGCCACGCCTTCATCGATAGAAAGAGGACGCAACTGACAACTAAACGTAATACGTTGACGAAACTGCCTTAGCTCGTGGCTGGCTAACCGCTCATCCAACTCAGGTTGTCCGAATAACACCAGTTGAATGAGTTTATCTTGTTCCGTTTCTAGGTTACCGAACAGACGCAATGTTTCTAAAGCTTGTGGAGAAAGAGCTTGTGCTTCATCGACGATCAAGACGGTTTTCTTTCCCGTAGAATGCACTTGAATCAGGTGTTCTTGAATGAGAGAAACAATACGTAGCGGGTCATCGTTCTCGATGCCTAACTCTCTGGCGACAGCAAACTGCAACTGCTCTCCATTCAAAACTGGATTGGGTAAGTAAATCAGCTCGACTTCAGATTCAATCTGCTCAATTAACTTACGACACACCATGGTTTTTCCGGTGCCGACTTCTCCTGTCACCTTAATCACCCCTTCTCCCATTTGCACAGCGGCTAAAATGGTTTGGATCGCCTCATAGTGAGGGACTAACCCCAAGAACATTTCTGTGTTTGGGGTTAACGAAAAAGGCTGAACTCGAAATCCAAAATGTGACAAGTACATACTCGAATCACAAACTCATTGAAAAACGGAACCTTTCCCCGCGCTTATTGCGCATCTGGGAACCACTCTTGCAGCAGATCACGAGAGCGCTCTAGCTCTTTCTGCCAAGAGTTCACACCAACTACGGTCGGTTTTAGCAAGATGACCAATTCTGTTTTCTCAGTCACGTTATTTACGTTGCGGAACAAATGCCCCAATGCGGGCACATCGCCCAAGAATGGGACTTTAGAAACAAGCTCACGATTTTGCTGTTTCATCAAACCGCCGATAACCACAACATCGCCATCTTTAGCACGAATAACCGAGTCTGATTCACGAATAGAGCTTTTTGCCAGTGGCAATTGGATGTTTTGGAACTCACCGCCCAAGTTCAATTTCTTCACTTCTTCCGAGACTTCAATAACCGCAGGGTGAACATGCAGGAACACATTGCCTTTGTTATCAATTTGCGGAGTCACATCGAGAGAGATACCTGAGAAGAATGGTGTTAATTCCACTTCTGGAACGGCATTTGAGTTTTCACCGTTGCCTGCATTGCTCGATAGCTCGGTAACAAAGTACTCATCGGTACCCACTTTGATGACCGACTTTTGGTTGTTGGCAGCGGTAATACGAGGGCTCGAAAGAACGTTCAAGTCACCTTGTGTAGACATAAAACTCAACACAGCATTGAAGTTGCCATCAGAGATAGTCACGTTGGTTTGACCGCCCAATAGCGTGCCAATCGCATCCAACGGTGGTAATGCCGACGCAGGGCGGTTCACTACGACACTACCCGAGTTACCAATTGACGCCGATAAGTTCGACCAGTTGATGCCTTGTTGGTAGCCATCATTCAACGTCACTTCTAGAATTTTAGCTTCAAGAATGACCTGACGCTGCATGCGCTCCTGCGATACACCTAAGAACTCACGGACTTCTCGAATATCATCTGGAAACGCTCGAACCGTAATCACTCCAGCTTGTGGTGTTACGACAACGCTTTGTCCTTTGCCTGAACCAATTAGATTCGCAACGGCTTGCTGCAGCATCGGCCAGAAGTCACTTTCAGTGATGGTTTCGATGCGCGTACCGCCCGTAGATGTGGTCGAGCTATCGCCGTTGTTACTTCCATTGTCAGAGTCTGATGAGTCAGAACTGTCTGAGCTACCGCCAGAATTAGACGTACCAGCCGAGGTCACTGAGCCCGTGACAATGCTCGTCAATGATCGACCAGAGCGTTTGAACTGGAGGTAATCAACAGGAATGGTTACCGTACGCATACCAGCAGGGTAGATTTGAATAACTTTGCCAGACTTCACCACATCATAGCCATACATGTTCTGTACAACGTTCAGGACTTCATCCAACGTAACATCTGACAAGTTGACGGTGATATTACCTTGTACCGCTGGATGAATCGCCACGCTGTACTCAGTGCCTTTGACTAGAGAGGCAAAAAAGCTTCGTGCATCGACCGCATTCGCTTGAATACGGAAACGCTTCGAGGTGCCTTGCTCTGAAGCAACATTCGAGTCTAAGTTAGGCATCAGGTCCGCTTCGACAGAAGAAGGAATTTCTTCTAACGTGCGGCTGTTCGCTTGATTGATAGATTCATTGAGTGCTTCTTTGACTTCCACGGGGTCACGGTGACCCATTGAACATCCCATTAAAGAAGCAATCGTTATTCCTACAACTAATTTGCGCATATCTGATCAGGCTCTGGTTATTATTTTTTTACGTTTAAACCAAAAAGCTCTAGGTCCCACTGACGGTTACCACGCTTTAAAGTTACAAATTCACTATTAATGCTCGCGACGCGATAACCCTTAAATAGCTCGCCTTTTTCAACAAGCTTGTTATCCATAATCGCGACACAAGCAGTACTTGGCTTACACACAATACTGTTGAGCGTAGGCAGTCGGTACTGTTTTGCTTTTGGTTTCGCTGACGTTTCAACCGCAGGCTTTTCCCAGCCAAGTGGTGCCGTTGGATCTTGGTTCGCCCAAGCGGTTCCTGTCGCAGCCATGACAAGCAATGAGATGATGAGTTTTTTAACCACCAATAAACTCCTCTCGAGATCCTAGTGTGTAGACTTCCAACACAAGCTTCGCTTTCGGGTACTCTTCGACTTTGTAACTAAAGCTGCGCCAATAATAACTGGCAGGAAGGCTCTCCAACTTATTTAGATAATTGGCAATAGAAAAGTAGTCGCCAATCAGCTCCATGCGTACAGGGTGCACGTAGTAACCAGAGTATTGCGATGCTTCTTTATCTTCCGTAATTGGCTCAGATGGCAAAGTTTGCAAAGACAAAAGGTGAATGCCACTTTGCTGCTCTAATACATTTTCCAGCAGCTCAGCCATTTGCGAAGGTGTAATAAGGTGTTCGATGATCTCCGCTAGCTGCATCGAAAGGTGCTGACTTTCTGTTAGCAGGTTAGATATCGCGCGATCAATCTCAGCGTTTGGATCTTTCTTCAGCTGCGCTTGAATACGTAGCGTGTCGATTTCAATCTTTTGATTGGCTTGCTTTAAATTGCTTAGTTGCCTCTCATTACTGATGATCTCGTTAAGCTTTGGTTCCAGTACCAGCGTAAAAAGCAACATGATCACGACAACTAAACCACACAGCGCGATAAGCACTTTTTCACGCGCGCTCATTTCGCCAAAGCGCTCTTCTAATGAGATCCAGAATTCGTTCATTTCTCTTTATCCTCGCGCGTTTTTAGTTCAAACGTCACAATATCCTTATCATTTCGGCCAATTTTGACGTCGTCAAATGTCCGGCCAACCAAGCTAATTTCATTTTTAAATTGGTTAACCCAACTTGGTACTGAGCTCGGCTTTTTCGCCAGTCCCTTCAGATCTAAGGTATGGTTATTGATTCGAATTTCGGACAAAGAAATTTCTTGGTTTCCTAGCTTAGCTAATGATTGCATAACGCCAGAGTAACCCGTGCGCTGCGAGTCATCGTATTTCCCGACGGCTTTAAGCGAGTCTCGCTTCGCCTTGACTTCACGCTCTAAGCGGGCTTTAGCTGCCAGCTTATTATTGTCGGGTTGATGTTTACGTAGCTTGACTTGATAGCGTTCAAGCTCTGAATTCATGATATCGCCTTTGCTTTTTACAATAGCAATTTCATCTTCTAAACCGCTGCTCTGCCAAGTCACATAGCCGTAAGAGAGTAGAATGGCCGCAGCCGCGACACCCCAAGATAACGCGATATTTTTTAGTGTCAGGAGCTCTTTTTTCGGCTTTAAGTAATCAGGGTATAAGTTAACGCGTCGAGTATTAGAAGCCGCAGCAGCATCTGCTAAAACGTGTCCTGATAACTCATGTTCTGGTAGTAATAACGGAGAAACTTTAGTGCTTAAACGATAGTTCAGAGACTGAACAAGCTCACTCTCATCCTCCTCATCACAACACACTTTCAATTGATGCAGCTGCACATGGCGCAACTGAGAAGAAAGATAATCAATCGAACGTTGCAGTTCTAACGAGAGGCTATCCATCTGTAACTCGCTAGACGGAACACCCGTTAACGGTGGCGTCACACTGCGAATCGAACGATGGAACGCGATAGTATGTTCGACAAAAGCGCTAATACGGAAGTGACCACGCACACTGCGTTGTAATAATAGGAAGTTACCTAGTTCACCTGCGGTCTCTCCCCAAATGTCGTCTTCAGGAAGAATAGCTTCTAATGGCAACTGGGCGCGACTGGCCAGTAACACGATCTTATCCAACATTTTTCGTGATAAGACGTAAGCTTGCACTTTGGTTGAATTGGGTAGCTCTACCGCATCGGCAATGATGTCGACGGCACGCTCAGAGATCAGTTCTTTCAACAAAAACGGTAATGCTGCAGGCCATTCTTGGCGCGGCATGACAGGTTTGTCAATTTGATACATCTGATAATAGTTATGAGAAAGGACAACCGTTAGAGAATCATACGCACTAGCAGCAACGCTCAATGCTTGCTCTACGGCTTTCTCCCAATTGGATTCAGAAATATCAAATTGGTATGGGCGGCCACTTTTTATTGAAGATGATAAATAAACGGCGTCTGGCTGAATAACCAAAAAGCAGGAACGACCACCACCAGATGATCGTTTGAGCTTGTCGAGTAGTGCTTTGAAATCCATGATTATTATCTTTATTTTTTACGCCAGCGATTTCGTCTTCCCAATTTCACTTGGGATTCTGATTGAGAACTTGGCAATGCTTGTGGACGAGGAAGAAACTGCTGCTCTGCAGAGAAGTAGCGCCCTTGCCCACCATAAACCCCGAGCTCAATTAACGTGTTGAGCTCGTGTTGATTCTCAATTCCCACTGCTATGATTTTAGTTTTACTGTTTGCCGCGGCACCTAGCATGCTGCGGACAAATAGCTGGTTCTCATGTCGCTGGTCGATTTTTGCTACTAAACTGCGATGAAGTTTAAGGTAACGAATATCCACTTCTTTTAAATAGTGAGTGCTGACGATGGTTCGTCCAGCCTGCCCAACCATTAAGTGGCACCCTAAACCGGCCAGCATTTTAGCGACTGGTCGCATAAAGTCTAAGTGTCTTACAAATTGTGCTTCAACAAACTCAAAACTGAGACACTTTCTCTGTTCACGTGACAACTGTAAGAGTTCATCACGAAACCATTTAAAGTACTCTCGGTTAGAAAAAGGCGTTACATTCAAATTGAGCGCATACGATCTTGAGTTATCAAAATTATCCTTAAAGTCTCTTAAGAATTTATTAATAACTGACTTATCCATTTGCGCTTCATAACCAACCTGTCTGATCGCAGAAATAAACCGAGACGCTTTAACAATGCCATTCTCAGGATCGCGAATCCGACATGTTAACTCTTCATATAATGATTTTTTATGCGTCGCATCACTTATTGGGTGCACAGATTGTGCGTAGAGTATCACATTTTCTGGTGTAAGTGCTGTGTCAAATAACGTTCTCCACCTCACACTTCCGCGAGCTTCTTCATCGTGGTTCCATTTTTTGAAGCGACTCCAATTATTGTTATTTTGTAGTTGCGCACTACGCAAAGCTGTCTCTGCCTCATCGATGATTTGGCTGTGTCGCTCACCCTCTTTATAAGTAGTGATGCCGATATGACACCAGTTATCTGGGTCGAGTGGCTCTGGCGGAATTAATTTTTCTAACTGGCGAATGCATTGTGATGCCAAATTAGCCACATCTTTGGCACTTTGATGCGGCAGAAATAACGCAAAATCAGCATCGTAATAACGAGAAAATACAACATCAGGATATCGCTGAACTAAGTTGGATAATAAACTCCCAACTTCAACAATAAACTCATCCGTAATTTGCTTATCTTGCTCTTCTTCAACCAGTTTCCAGTCTTGAATACGTACTAGCAACACGGCGCCGCGAGCCCCACTTTCTAGTAACGCCGATTCCAGTTTGCTATCAAATAGCACTCGATTGGCGGTACCTGTTAACTTATCAAGGAAGGTTTGAGTGCGAATAAAGGTATCAAATCGACTTCGCTCTTGACGCGCATCTTGTAACTCTTCAATTAATACATCGAGCGCTTCACTGGCAGTATAAGGCCATTCTTTTTTGTCACCTTTTGCATACTGCTCTACCCGACCAGCAAGGATC
This sequence comes from Vibrio antiquarius, assembly GCF_000024825.1. NCBI lineage: Bacteria > Pseudomonadati > Pseudomonadota > Gammaproteobacteria > Vibrionales > Vibrionaceae > Vibrio > Vibrio antiquarius. The sequence continues at coordinate 832,914 of NC_013456.1, read as the reverse complement.
ATCCTGCCTCGCTCTTCGAGCATTTCAGAGCCTTCTAATTGCTCCTTAAGCCACGCAACGCCACGCATTAAACAGAAGATGATCAAGATAACGGCAAGCGTGATCGACCAAAGCGCCTGCATTGAGTAGCTGTAACCTAAGTAAGGCGGGATCGCTTTAAAATGAATCGTGTAATCTTGATTGTGAGTCAGTTGGTATTCTGTCTCAAACAAGACTGACGCTTCCATTTGATGAGAAGTATCTTTGAAGCGATAAACAACCGCATTGTTGGTCGACAATGTCATTTCGACAATATTGGAAGCCTGCAGCATTTTCGGCATCCAGCGCTGCATAGAATAAGCAGCGTCAGGATCTTCCATCTCCTTGTCGACCACCTCTACGATCCCTTCTAAATAATGGGTGAGATATTCCTGCCCAAGACGCTTAAAAGAGAGGGTGCCACCGACAAACAAGATAAACATGGCGCAGATGACGATCATGGTGACAAAAGCCACCAGCCGTGTGCTTAACTTAAGAGTTGGGGTATACCTCATGAATACCAAATTCCTTTTTTATTCATCATATACCTTATTGAAATATTTATACTTGATAAGAGTTCATCAAACAATCGGATTCGTCTGATAGTGAGAGGCTGGAGCATAAAGAACATCACACTCATTGATAAGTTTTATTGTTACGCCTAACCTTGCTGAGATAAGCCTTTGAGATCATTAGATAGCGACAATAAAAAAGACCGCGATATTCGCGGCCTTTTCGATTCAAGCATAAGCAGAATTTAGAACGGGATATCGTCGTCAAAATCCATTGGTGGCTCATTGTACTGCTGCTGTGGTTGCTGCGGAGCCTGCTGTTGTTGCTGTTGCTGAGGCGCATTGTACTGCTGCTGAGCTGGTTGTTGAGGCTGACCCCATCCACCTTGCTGCTGCTGTTGACCGCCCATTGGTGCGCCGCCACCTTGACCACGACCGCCAAGCATTTGCATCACGCCGTTGAAGCCTTGAACAACGACTTCAGTTGAGTAGCGATCTTGACCGCTTTGGTCTTGCCATTTACGAGTTTGCAGTTGGCCTTCAATGTATACTTGAGAACCTTTACGCAAGTACTCACCTGCTACTTCCGCAAGTTTGCCGAACAACACAACACGGTGCCATTCCGTTTTTTCGCGCTGTTCGCCAGTCGCTTTATCACGCCATGAATCAGAAGTCGCAATAGTAATGTTTGCTACTGCACCGCCGTTCGGCATGTAACGAATTTCAGGGTCGTTACCTAGATTCCCCACCAAAATAACTTTGTTAATTCCACGGCTGGCCATGATGTGCTCCGTTTCACTCTGGATATATAAAATTTTAGCGCATTAGAATAGCACGCTTTAATGTTTTGATTAAAGTCTAATACCATTGTGATCTAATGAGTCACCTACTAGAACCCAAATCGCATTTCAACTTACGCATGTAGCACTTTTGATTCGCGTTGCAGACATCGTTTCGTGAAGCTTTGAATTCGAACGCATTTATTCAGTAAAGCTATGGTTATAACCTCTCTTTAATGCCAACTTATGGCCTTTATTGAACACTGGGAGATTTGAACTCGTGAGAAAGTCGGCTTACGCAAGAAAGCTATTTCTGATCAGTATGGAAGATAATGCGCAAAAAAAGGTGGCAGCACTCGAAAAGTACATTGATATGAGCATCCCGGTGATTTCAACCGAAGCACTCATGGAAGCTAAGCCACAGCATCGTAATAAAATCCTACTGATCGACTTCAGTGAACATAAATCATTCGTTCAATCGATCAAAAACTTACCGCTGGTATGGAAGAACTTTGAAACCGTTGTGTTCAATGTCCCTAAAAGGCTGACCACGGATGAGCTTCTTTCATTTGGTCAATTAAAGGGGCTGTTCTATTCCGAAGATAAGCTAGAGCAAATTGGAGAAGGATTAAAAGGCATTGTTAACGGTCAAAACTGGCTGCCGCGTAATGTAACCAGTCAACTTTTACACTATTACCGTAACGTCATTAATACTCATACTGCCCCAGCCACGGTAGACCTAACCATTCGCGAGCTGCAAGTACTGCGTTGCTTGCAAGCTGGCGCATCGAACAGCCAAATGGCCGAGGAATTATTTGTCAGTGAATTCACCATCAAATCGCACTTGTATCAGATATTCAAAAAGCTATCAGTGAAGAATCGCGTTCAGGCTATCGCGTGGGCAGATCAAAACTTAATGTCATGATGCGATGCCGCGACTCTAATGACTGAAATGACGAGTCGCTCATCTTTTTTCCGCACTGAGTCTCACACTTTTTCCTACTTTATTCATGATTCATTGACGACTCTCGTGTTAAAGTTATGCGCAGATTCTTGATAATAACGAGATAGGATATTCCCCCAATGATTAAAAAATGTCTGTTCCCTGCTGCAGGCTATGGCACACGCTTCTTACCAGCAACGAAATCTATGCCAAAAGAGATGATGCCAGTCGTGAATAAACCGCTTATTGAATACGGCGTTGAAGAAGCAATTCAAGCTGGTATGAACGGCATGTGTATTGTGACGGGTCGTGGCAAACACTCTATCATGGACCACTTTGATAAGAACTACGAACTGGAACACCAGATTAGCGGTACCAATAAAGAAGAGCTATTGGTAGATATCCGTGAAATCATTGAATCTGCAAACTTCACTTACATCCGTCAACGCGAGATGAAAGGCTTAGGCCACGCGATTCTGACCGGGCGTGAACTGGTGGGTGACGAACCATTTGCCGTCGTTCTTGCTGATGACCTTTGTGTCAACGAAGAAGAAGGCGTGCTAGCTCAAATGGTGGCGCTATTTAAACAGTTCCGTTGTTCTATCGTTGCCGTACAAGAAGTCCCAGAAGATGAGACTCACAAATACGGCGTTATCTCTGGTGAAATGATCAAAGATGACATCTACCGCGTAGACGACATGGTAGAAAAACCTGAGAAAGGCACGGCACCAAGCAACCTTGCGATCATTGGTCGCTACATTCTGACCCCTGATATTTTCGAACTGATTGAAAATACAGAGCCAGGTAAAGGTGGTGAAATTCAAATCACTGACGCGCTACTTAAACAAGCAAAAGCGGGCTGTGTCTTGGCTTACAAATTCAAAGGCAAACGCTTTGACTGTGGTAGTGTTGAAGGTTACATCGAAGCAACCAACTACTGTTTTGAAAACCTTTATCTAAAAGATGAAAAAGCTTCAGAGTTAGGTAAACACGCAACACAAAAAGCGGTATAAAGCATCGTCGTAGTACGAAATTATTGTTTCTAAAGCCCAGCATTATGTTGGGCTTTTATTTTTACTGTTTTTTTATCCAGTAATTTTCTTTGCACATTTCTCACACTATGTAATACTTGCCCCACTTGGTTATACATAGAGCAAAAACGATGGATAAAATAGAAGTTCGCGGTGCCCGAACCCATAACCTCAAAGACATTAATCTTACAATCCCTCGCGATAAACTGATTGTCATTACTGGACTAAGTGGCTCCGGTAAATCCTCTCTCGCTTTCGATACATTGTATGCAGAAGGCCAACGACGCTACGTAGAGTCTCTCTCTGCCTACGCTCGTCAGTTTTTGTCTCTGATGGAAAAACCCGATGTCGACCATATTGAAGGGTTATCACCCGCGATTTCTATTGAACAGAAGTCTACTTCTCATAATCCGCGTTCAACCGTCGGTACAATTACCGAAGTCTACGACTACTTACGTCTGTTGTATGCTCGTGTAGGCGAACCACGCTGTCCAACGCACCATGCCCCTCTTGCCGCACAAACCATCAGTCAAATGGTGGACAAAGTTCTAGAGATGCCAGAAGGCAGCAAAATGATGCTGTTGGCCCCTATTGTCAAAGAGCGTAAAGGTGAGCATGTTAAAACGCTTGAGAACCTGGCAGCTCAGGGCTTTATTCGTGCGCGTATTGATGGAGAGACATGCGATCTATCTGATCCTCCAACGCTAGAGCTACATAAAAAGCACACCATTGAAGTCGTGGTCGACCGCTTTAAAGTTCGTCCCGATCTGCAACAGCGCTTAGCGGAATCTTTCGAGACCACGCTCGAGTTATCAGGCGGAATTGCGGTTGTCGCGCCAATGGATGGAGACGGTGAAGAGATTATTTTCTCCGCCAACTTCGCTTGTCCACAATGTGGTTACAGCATGCAAGAGTTAGAGCCGCGACTTTTCTCATTCAACAACCCTGCTGGTGCATGTGGCACTTGTGATGGTTTGGGTGTGCAGCAATACTTCGATCCAAGCCGAGTAATTCAAGATGATTCATTAAGCTTGGCACAAGGTGCGATTCGCGGTTGGGATCAAAAGAACTACTACTACTTCCAAATGCTCACCTCATTGGCCGATCATTATGGTTTCGATCTCCATGCCCCTTTTAATTCTCTGCCAAAGAAAACGCAAGATGTCATTCTAAAGGGCTCTGGTCGTACTGAGATTGAGTTTAAATACATCAACGATCGTGGCGATATTCGCGTTAAGCGCCATCCATTTGAAGGTATTCTGAATACCCTAGAACGTCGTTATCGTGATACAGAATCCAACTCTGTCCGTGAAGAGCTTGCGAAATACATCTCCACTAAATCTTGTTCAAGCTGTGGTGGTACTCGTCTGCGCCTTGAAGCACGTAACGTGTTTATTGCTGATACGACACTGCCTGAGATTGTTGAACTTAGCATTGCTGATGCATTGGAATTCTTCCATTCCTTGAAACTGGAAGGTCAACGAGCCCAAATCGCTGAAAAAGTGATGAAGGAAATCAACGACCGCCTGCAATTCTTAGTTAACGTCGGTTTGAACTATCTGAACCTGTCTCGCAGCGCCGAAACGCTCTCTGGTGGTGAAGCTCAACGTATTCGCTTAGCCAGCCAAATTGGGGCGGGTCTTGTTGGTGTGATGTATGTTCTGGACGAACCGTCGATTGGTCTCCACCAGCGTGATAATGAACGCTTATTAAGAACGCTCACTCATTTGCGTGATTTAGGTAACACCGTACTTGTAGTAGAGCACGATGAAGATGCGATTCGCTGTGCGGATCATGTCATAGATATCGGTCCTGGCGCTGGCGTACACGGTGGTAATGTTGTCGCGGAAGGCACCATGGAAGAGATCATCGCAAATCCGAATTCTCTGACAGGTCAGTACTTAAGTGGCGTTAAAGAAATCGCAGTACCGAAAGATCGCACGCCGCGTGATCCGAAAAAAACGGTTGAGCTCTTAGGCGCAACAGGTAATAACCTTAAGAACGTTAATCTCTCTATTCCTGTTGGGTTATTCAGCTGTATTACAGGGGTATCTGGCTCAGGTAAATCAACGCTGATTAATGATACTTTCTTTAAAATTGCTCACACCCAACTCAACGGAGCAACAACGGCTCAACCTTCACCTTATAAATCGATTAAAGGCCTAGAGCACTTCGACAAGGTTATCGATATCGATCAAAGCCCAATTGGTCGTACACCTCGCTCTAACCCTGCAACCTATACGGGGATCTTTACCCCAATCCGTGAACTGTTTGCAGGCACACAAGAGTCGCGTTCTCGCGGTTACAAGCCTGGACGTTTTAGCTTTAACGTACGCGGTGGTCGTTGTGAGGCCTGTCAGGGTGATGGTGTCATTAAAGTTGAAATGCATTTCCTACCAGATGTTTATGTGCCATGTGATGTATGTAAAGGTAAGCGCTACAACCGTGAAACACTTGAAGTACGTTACAAAGGCAAAACCATTGATGAAGTGCTAGAAATGACGGTCGAAGACGCCCGAACGTTCTTTGAACCCGTACCTGCTATAGCACGTAAGCTACAGACTCTAATGGATGTTGGCTTGTCTTACATTCGCCTAGGTCAAGCGGCAACGACACTCTCCGGTGGTGAAGCTCAGCGTGTGAAACTAGCGAGAGAGCTATCCAAGCGTGATACAGGAAAAACCTTGTACATTTTGGATGAACCAACAACCGGCCTGCACTTCCATGATATCCAGCAGTTGCTCACTGTATTGCACAGACTTCGCGACCACGGAAATACTGTCGTGGTGATCGAGCATAACCTAGATGTCATTAAGACTGCGGACTGGATTATCGATCTAGGGCCTGAAGGGGGACAGGGTGGCGGCGAGATAATCGCTCAAGGCACACCTGAAGATGTGTCGCAAATCGAGGGTTCGCACACAGCTCACTTCCTTAAGCCTATATTGAAGTAGAAAAAACAGGTAAAGTACCGAGACCAGCAAGTGCTGGTCTTTTTTCATTCAAAACAACGCAATAACTATGGCTACTATACATGTAAGTGGAACAAAGCTTTCTCCCGAAAAAGTACAGGTTCCCCTCAATCGCAAGTTTCTCATTGCCTTGGCAACACTATTTGTGTTGGCAATGCACTTTTTCATGCCCAACCCCGGCGGTTCAGGACTTTCACTTTCCTTCAATGCGACAACTTGGATTGCTTTTAGCTTTGCATTAGGCATTGGGTGCTACCAACTCGCGAATAATCGAGCGCTACGTTACTCAAAATTAACCATCGGCTTGTTCATTAGTGCTCTTATCATGACGGTACCCATTCTGTACCCAAATGCGAATAGCAGTTTGGCAGCCAACAAGCTCATTGGTCTGTGGTGTGGCGTCCTGTTTTTTATTGTCTTACAACAATTTCATTTCAGTAATAAACATCGCCAACGCCTGTTATGGTTCATTGTCCTTGCGGTTGTTATCGAAGCCATTTTTGGTCTGACACAATATCTGTATCTCAAACCAGGCAATCCGTTTGGCTACGACACGATGGCCAATCGTCCTTATGGTATTTTCCAACAGCCTAATGTAATGGCCAGTTTTCTTGCGACAGGATTGGTGATTGCCAGCTATTTACTTGCACGTCAGCCCTACAAATACGACCGTAAGTTAAGCGATGTTTATCTTCTCTATGCAGTGCCAGTTTTAACCTTACCATTGATTGTGGCGTTGGCTTCACGCACTGGTTGGTTAGCATCGATCATCGCCGTGTTGTTGGTCATCCCATACATGTATCGTTTTGCGACCAAAGGGCGCTTTATCCGCTGGGTTACGTCGCTTGTCACTGGGCTCGCACTCTCAGTCGTTGTCATGTATCTTGCCTTTCCTGATGGAAGTGGGTTAGCCGCAGAAAAAGTAAACATGGAGTCTCCTCGAGCGTATACTTTTCCGCAAACATTAGACATGGTGATTGAAAAGCCTTTTACTGGCTATGGATATGGCAAGTTTGAATCTGAGTACATGCTGTATACGGCTCGTCAACATGCCCTAAATGAGAATTACCCAGCTGGTTTGCCAGCCATGGATCATCCGCATAACGAGCTACTTTACTGGGGAGTAGAAGGTGGTTTGCTGCCAATACTCGGCATCTTCTTAGCGATGGCACTGGTACTGTATCGAATCTATCAAGCCAAACGCGGAACTCGTCTTGCGTTGCTGGCCTTGTTTATACCTATCGTATTGCACTCACAACTGGAATACCCTTTCTACCACTCTCTCGTACATTGGTTGATCTTCGTTATCCTGCTGTACTGGGTCGATCAGCGCGTCTCTCGTTATCGACAAGTCGGCTTTAGTAATGTGACCAAAAGCTTGCTGCGAGTCTTTAGTTTGGTACTTCCCGTTACGTTTACGTTTTACATGGTAAGCGCATTGCATACGAACTATGTATTGACGAAGTTTGAGGCCACTAGGCCAACTAACCCTGATATTCTGAATCAAGTCAGTAACCCTGTAGTTTGGAAAGACAGGTTTGATTGGGATGTCTATAGCACGTTTTTAAACATTGGGCTGTACCAACAAGACGCAACCTTGATTCAGCCTTATATCGATTGGTCGCTAAAAATCATCAAAGATAAGCCTCGCCCTGCATTTTATAATAATTTGATTTTGGCCTACCAAGGCTTAGATGACTCAAGTAAAGCGGAGCAAATCAGAGCTGAAGCGCAGTTTTTGTTCCCGAAGATTGATTTCAGTGACGTCAATTACCGACCACCTTCTCAAGCAATCTCTGCCTCACCAGCACCCACTTCAGGTGCAGAGTAATAAGTACAAAAAAGCGAAGGGATGACCTTCGCTTTTCTTTATCTCATTGCGGTATAGCTTTATTCAGTGAGTGACTCTTCTAACGCTTTTAAGCACAGTGCAACGTTTTCAGGTCGAGCGCCGTAACCCATTAAGCCAATACGCCACGCTTTACCAGCTAATGCCCCGAGGCCTGCACCAATTTCTAGGTTATAGGTTTCTAGCAAGTGAGCACGAACTTTTGCTTCATCAATTCCTTCAGGCACGTAAATCGCATTTAATTGCGGCAAACGATGGGCTTCGTCCACAACAAATTCAAAACCTAGCTTTTGTAGGCCATTTTTGAGTTTTTCATGCATCAGTTGATGACGAGCCCAAGCGTTTTCTAATCCTTCATTTTTCAGTATCAATAAAGCTTCATGAAGCGCATACAAGCTATTAACTGGCGCCGTATGATGGTAACTACGCTTGCCTTCTCCACTCCAATACCCCAAAACTAAACTCTGATCGAGGAACCAACTCTGTACTGGTGTTGTTCTTGCTTGAATCTTTTCAATCGCGGCAGGAGAAAACGTCACTGGTGAGAGCCCAGGTACACATGACAAACATTTTTGACTACCAGAGTAAACCGCATCCAGTTGCCATTCATCCACTTTTAACGGCACACCACCAAGCGATGTCACCGCATCAACAATAGATAATGCATTATGCTGTTTCGCCAGCTTACCCAATGCTTGAGCATCACTGACTGCACCAGTTGAGGTTTCCGCATGCACAAAAGCAAGAATTTTTGTATCTGGGTGCTGTTCGAGTGCTTGCTCGACTTTATCAATGGAAACAGGCGTCCCCCATTCATCATCGACGATAACAACTTCACCACCAGCACGGACGACATTTTCGCGCATGCGTTCACCAAATACACCGTTACGGCAGACGATCACTTTGTCGCCTTTCTCGATCAAGTTTACAAAGCAGGTTTCCATCCCTGCACTACCTGGCGCTGAAACCGCAATAGTGAACTCATTGTCAGTTTGAAAGGCATACTTCAATAGCTGCTTGAGCTCATCCATCATACCGATAAACAGAGGATCAAGGTGACCTACGGTAGGACGGCTTAGCGCTTGTAACACTTGAGGATAAATATCAGAAGGACCAGGTCCCATTAAAATACGGTGAGGTGGAATAAAGCTTTGGATCGACATGTCAGCTCCTTGATTATCTTTTATCCTGAGCATTCTAAAAGTTCTATTCAATAACATGGCTCAGGTGTAGGGTTCTTCACCCTAATAGATTTTTCCTCTATCAGCAATTAGCCGTAAGTATGGAGGTCAAACCAGTGTCACAAAATCGTTAATAAAAAACACCATAAAGGTTGAAATATTGATTGACATTAAGGCCTCAAAACCGTTCAATGTTTGAGCTTTATGTAGAAGAGGAGCGCTACCCAGGTAGATGATTTGTGGAACCGCAATTCCAACACCAATCATTGAGGGGGAGTAGTGCCGAGGTAAGTCAAAGTTGCAGGGTTTGACTTGTCGGTTGAATTGGGCTGAATCCCATCAACTGTCATCAGCGCAGTCTGATGAAGGGCTTCTGAGGGTAAATTTTTCAAATAGCATTCTAAATACCTCTCTTTTTGCTCTGTTCCTTTTCTCACTAAACATTGGATGTACAATTTTTTAGGAAGTCGTGGGAGAACGCAGTGAGCGCATTTAACGTAGCTAAATTCGGTGGAACCAGTGTTGCCAACTTTGAGGCAATGAGTCGTTGTGCCACCATTATCGAAAACAATCCAAATACTCGCTTGGTCGTGAGCAGCGCTTGCTCTGGCGTCACCAACCTATTGGTAGAACTCGCCAACGGTGTTCAGGATCAAACGCACCGTACTGAGCTGCTGCAAAATCTGGCCAACATTCATGACGCCATTTTAACTCAGCTCGAAGACAGCACGAAAACTGCTGCCGAGGTGTATGGCATATTAGATACCGTAACCAGCCTGGCCGAGGCTGCATCTATCCAAGCTAGTGCGAAGTTAACCGATCATTTGGTCGCATGTGGCGAACTCATGTCGACGCATATTCTAACTCAGTTAATGTGTGAGCGAGGCATTCAAGCTGTGCGCTTTGATATCCGCGATGTGCTGCGTACTGATGACAACTTTGGTCGCGCGGAGCCAAACATTGAAGCAATTTCGACGCTTGCGCAAGATAAACTCATACCACTTTGCCAACAATCCGTTGTTGTTACTCAAGGCTTCATAGGATCTGACGAAGCCGGTAATACAACAACACTAGGTCGAGGAGGCAGCGATTATAGCGCCGCCTTAATTGCTGAGAGCGTCAAAGCGGCAGGGTTAGAAATCTGGACTGATGTTCCGGGCATCTACACAACAGACCCGCGAATTGCGCCAAAAGCCTCACCAATTCCCGAGATCAGCTTTAGTGAAGCTTCAGAAATGGCTAACTTTGGCGCTAAAATCCTTCACCCTTCTACGCTAGTACCCGCATTGCGCCACGACATTCCGGTATTTGTAGGGTCATCGAAAGAGCCAGAAAAAGGGGGAACTTGGATTCGCCACCAAGTCGAAAGCTCACCGTTGTTCCGTGCGCTAGCTTTGCGTTGTAACCAAACCATGGTAACGCTACGCAGCGCCAACATGTTCCACGCATACGGCTTCTTAGCAAAGGTCTTTGAGATCCTTGCAAAGCATAAGATCTCGGTCGATTTAATCACGACATCTGAAATCAGTGTATCGTTAACACTTGATCAAACCGATACATCTGGCGGAGCACCACAGCTGCCGCAAGCTGTACGAGAAGAGTTAGAAGAGTTATGTAAGGTAGAAGTTGAACATGACCTATGCCTCGTTGCTCTCATTGGTAACAACATGAGTGAGAGTAAAGGCTACGCGAAACAGGTTTTTGGCACGCTAGAAGATTTTAACCTACGCATGATTTGTTATGGCGCTAGTCCTCACAACTTATGCTTCTTGCTCCATGAATCGGTATCGAAACAAGCCATACAAAAACTCCACACCGAGTTGTTTGAGAAGTAAGTTCAACTCAATAAAACAAAGGGCTGCGTATCTGCAGCCCTTTGTTGTTTCAATAGTTGTTACATTTGAACGAGGTAAACATCAATTTAACCGTTAATGTTTGGCCCTAACCATTTTTCAGCCTCGATCCTATCCCACCCCTTACGATCGGCGTAGCTCTCTAGCTGATCTTCTTGGATCTGTGCGATCGCAAAGTAACGTGAGTCAGGATGAGAGAAATACCAACCAGAGACTGACGCGCCCGGATACATTGCATAGCTGGAGGTTAGAGTCATGCCAATATTCTCTTCCACATTAAGTAGCTCCCAAAGCGGTCCTTTTTCAGTATGCTCAGGGCACGCTGGATAACCCGGCGCAGGGCGAATACCTTGGTATTTTTCACGAATGAGATCATTGTTAGATAAATCTTCATCCGCAGCATAACCCCAAATTTCTTTACGGACACGCTCATGCAAATACTCAGCAAACGCTTCGGCTAGGCGATCCGCCACCGCTTGAATCATAATTGCGTTGTAATCATCTCCCTGTGCTTTGTATTCATCAGCAAGCTCTCGTTCACCAATACCACCAGTGACAGCAAATGCCCCTATCCAATCATGTTTACCCGACTCTTTAGGTGCGATGTAGTCAGATAAACAATAGTTGAATCCTTTTGGTTTCTCGGTCTGTTGACGCAAGTTACGCAGTACTTTCACAACGTCGGTACGAGTTTCATCAGCATAAACTTCAATGTCGTCCCCCACGCTCGCAGCAGGGAATAAGCCACACATTCCACGCGCTTTTAACAGGCCTTCTCGCTCAACTCGATCAAGTAACTCGTTGGCATCTTCGAATAAACGTTTTGCTTCTTCACCAACTTCTTCATGTTGGAAAATTGTTGGATACTTACCCACAAGTGACCAAGTCATAAAGAATGGTGTCCAATCGATGTATTGACGTAATATAGCCACATCAAAATCATCGAAGATATGAATACCAGGCTTAACAGGCACTGGAGGAGTGTAAGCTTCCCAATCGATCGCAACTTTATTCGCTCGAGCCGCTTCTAATGTCACTGGTTTGGTTCTCGGTTTCTTTCGATTATGTTGATCACGTACTCGTTCGTAATCAGCTTCAAGTTTTTCAACAAATTCAGGGCGACGTTCATCTGACAATAGAGAAGTACATACGCCCACCGCACGTGAGGCGTTATTCACGTAAACAACTGGATGCTTGTAATTTTGCTCAATCTTAACTGCTGTATGGGCTTTTGACGTTGTTGCGCCACCGATGAGAAGAGGTAAGTTAAAGTCGAGACGCTCCATCTCTTTTGCAACATGCACCATTTCGTCTAATGAAGGCGTGATCAACCCTGACAAACCAATAATATCGACGTTCTCTTCTTGCGCTACTTTTAAGATCTTTTCGCAAGGAACCATGACACCAAGATCGATAATTTCATAGTTATTGCACTGCAATACAACGCCTACGATATTTTTCCCGATATCGTGTACATCACCTTTTACCGTCGCTAACAAGATCTTACCGTTTGTTTGTCCCACCTGCTTTTCTGCATTGATGTAGGGCTCGAGATGCGCTACCGCTTGCTTCATCACTCGGGCAGATTTTACGACCTGAGGAAGGAACATTTTACCTTCACCAAACAAGTCTCCGACGACGTTCATCCCATCCATGAGTGGGCCTTCAATCACCTCTAATGGCTTTGAAGCATTGACACGTGCCTCTTCGGTATCATCAACGATAAACTCGGTTATTCCTTTCACTAACGCGTGTTCTAAACGCTTTTCAACAGGCCAAGTTCTCCACTCAAGTGCAGAGGCATCCTCCTCTTTACCTACCCCTTTGCCTGCGTATTCCGCCGCGATATCTAACAACCTCTCAGTGGCATCATCGCGACGGTTAAGAACGACATCTTCCACAGCCTCACGCAGCGTTTCAGGCACGTTATCGTAGATTTCTAACTGACCCGCATTCACAATCCCCATATCCATGCCATTCTTAAAGCAGTGGTAGAGGAACACCGCGTGAATCGCTTCACGCACATAGTTATTACCGCGGAATGAGAAGGAAACGTTAGAAACACCACCCGAGATCATCGCGTGTGGTAAATCACGTTTGATATCGCCAACGGCTTCAATGAAATCCACCGCGTAGTTATTATGCTCCTCGATACCCGTAGCAATGGCAAAAATGTTTGGGTCAAAGATGATGTCTTCTGGTGGAAAGCCCACTTCATCAACGAGAATTCGGTAAGCGTTGGTACAAATTTCCACTTTGCGCTCACGTGTATCTGCTTGCCCTATCTCATCAAACGCCATCACAATCACAGCCGCACCGTAACGGCGGATCAACTTAGCTTGTTCAACGAATTTCTCTTTACCTTCTTTGAGAGAGATCGAGTTAACAATGCCTTTGCCTTGGATGCACTTAAGACCGGCTTCAATAACCTCCCACTTTGAAGAGTCGACCATGATTGGTACTTTTGAGATTTCAGGTTCTGACGCACAAAGATTTAAAAATCGAACCATACAAGCTTGTGCATCCAACATGCCTTCGTCCATGTTGATATCGATAATTTGAGCGCCATTTTCAACTTGTTGACGAGCCACATCGAGCGCTTCATCGTACAGTTCTTCTTTAATCAAGCGCTTAAAACGCGCAGAGCCAGTTACATTCGTACGCTCACCGACATTGATGAATAAAGAGTCTTTATCAATGGCGAGCGGCTCTAAGCCAGACAAGCGACAAGCAACGGGAAGGTCAGGCAATTGACGAGGGGCGACATTTTCAACCGCGAGTGCCATTTGGCGAATGTGCTCTGGAGTTGTGCCACAACACCCACCAATCAAGTTTAAAAAGCCACTTTGAGCCCACTCTTGAACATGCTTAGCCATATCTTCTGGCGACAAATCGTATTCGCCGAATGCATTCGGAAGCCCAGCATTTGGGTGAGCGGAAACAAAAGATTCTGATATACGCGAGAGATCTTCAACATAAGGACGAAGCTCATCTGGGCCCAGCGCACAGTTCAAACCAAACGAAATCGGTTTAACATGACGTAATGAGTTGTAAAACGCTTCTGTGGTTTGACCGGATAATGTCCGACCGGAAGCATCGGTAATAGTCCCCGAGATCATCACAGGTAACTCAATACCCATCTCTTCAAACACACTTTCAACAGCAAATGAACAAGCCTTAGCGTTAAGAGTATCGAAGATGGTCTCGATAAGAATAAGGTCAGAACCACCTTTAATCAGCGCTCGAGTCGATTCAGAGTAAGCCTCAACTAACTCGTCGAAAGAAACATTTCGATATCCGGGGTCATTTACATCAGGAGAAATAGAACAAGTGCGGTTCGTCGGCCCTAAAACCCCTGCGACATAACGCGGTTTATCGGGTGTTTTTGCGGTCCATTCGTCTGCAACTTCACGTGCAAGCTTGGCAGCAGCAAAGTTAATTTCTTCACTTAGGCTTTCCATCTCGTAGTCAGCCATCGCAATGGTTGTTGCGTTAAACGTGTTGGTTTCGAGAATATCTGCACCCGCTCCTAAATATGCAGCGTGAATTTCCTTGATAAGTTGAGGCTGACTTAGAACCAACAGGTCGTTGTTACCTTTTAGATCACAATGCCAATCCGCAAAGCGCGTTCCTCGATAGTCTTGCTCTTCAAGTTTGTATCCCTGAATCATGGTTCCCATACCACCATCAATCAAAAGAATACGTTGCTTCAATTGAGCTTCAATCTGTTGTCTTACGTTACTTCCCACAGTACAGCCTCATTCCTTTAGTTATCTTTCCATCCTATCACACAAACTTCAGGAGTCTAGACGTCTAAACGTGGAATTAATGATTATTTTATCTCCTTCTTAACTTACAAAATAATCGCGAAAAAATGTTTGCTATTTAAGCAGCATCAGTCGAGAATCCCATTCATAAAATGTTACAAATAGAGAGCTCTATGTCGGTCTATCATACTTTATGTTTTCTATCCGCAGCTGCGATGCTAATTGCTTTTGTAAACAGCAAGATAGGAAAGATGCAAACCACCATTGCGATTACCGCAGGTTCAATGGTGCTTTCACTTCTAATCTTAATTGCGGGCCAAAACAACTGGTTCCACCTCACCGAAATTGCGACAGAAACGGTCACAAGGATCAACTTCGAAGATTTCTTGCTCAAAGGCATTCTTGGCTTCTTACTATTTGCGGGTGGATTAGGCATCAAACTTCCAAACCTTAAAGATCAAAAATGGGAAATTACCGTTTTGGCTCTCGGAGCCACCCTATTTTCCACTTTCTTTATCGGGTTTGCGCTCTACGGATTCTGTCAGTTAATTGGCATCCAATTTGATTTGGTCTACTGCTTACTATTTGGTGCTCTAATATCGCCAACTGACCCAATCGCTGTATTGGCTATAGTTAAAAAGCTCGATGCTCCCAAACGTATCTCCACCCAGATTGAAGGAGAGTCGCTCTTCAATGACGGCTTCGGTTTGGTTATCTTTGTCACTCTATTTACGATTGCATTTGGTACTGAGGCACCAACTGTAGGTAGTGTCACCTTACTCTTCATCCAAGAAGCTATCGGTGGTATCACTTATGGTTTCGTACTCGGTTTGCTATTCCACTACTTAATCAGTGCCACCGATGATCACTCAATGGAGTTATTACTTACCATTGGTGTCCCAACGGCAGGTTACGCATTTGCTGAATACATCCATGTATCAGGACCATTAGCGATGGTTGTATCTGGTATTATGATTGGCAACTGGACACGTTTTATTGGCTTTTCGAAAGAGAGTGAAGACCACCTTGACCACTTTTGGGAGCTCGTCGATGAGTTCTTGAATGGCGTGTTATTCCTACTGATCGGTATGTCGATGCTGCTATTTGAATTCCACAAAGAAGACTGGATCATGATGGCTATATCAGTCCCTCTTGTACTAGCAGCTCGCTATCTAAGTGTATTTCTTTCTTACATAGGCTTTAAACGTTACAGAAAATATAACCCGTGGTCAGTACGTATTTTGACGTGGGGCGGTTTACGCGGAGGCCTGGCACTAGCGATGGCACTTTCTATTCCATCAGGTATTTGGGTGATTCAAGATAAGTTAATCGATGTAAAAGAGATTATTCTTGTAATGACCTACTCCGTCGTTGTTTTCTCTATCCTCATTCAAGGCTCAACAATCACCCCAATGATTGAAAAAGCAAAAGATGAAGAGAAGAAAATGGAAGAGAACAACCAAGCAATAACCACTCCGGAGCATACGGAGCCAGTGGACTCTTAAAGACACGTAACTTAATAGATAAAAAAGCAGCTATCTAGCTGCTTTTTTCATATCTAATCTTCGGTATCGGCAATAGTTAGTATCTATGAAACCGTAGCGTGACGATTATTCGGATATTTAACTGTATATCAAAGAGTAACAAGCGTTTTGTTCTTGAAGGGGATAGATAGTATCCATAGAGGGAGTCTTTTAGTTTAAGCATTTTCATCATCACTTCTCTTCCCTTGGCGATATAGGCTCCCTGTAAACACCACAGCTAAACTTCCACAACACTTAACAATGAGCGACTTTGTATTTGTATATAGAAAGAAGCATTGAGGATGATTGCGAGATCACTCCCCCAAACGGGCTTGAAATCCCACCAAACTAAGGTCTGAGCTAGCACTCAGGTTGTTCAAGCCCTTAGCAGAAGTTTAGAGTCCTCATACTTGATCTCAGCGACACTGAACTTATATTCAAAGTTGTTCTGTTTTCGAGATAGAAACAAAGCGACACCTCGAACAACTAGGTTCATAGCTAGATATTTCTAATATGTTATAGAGGAATCTTTGGTAAGCACGTGCTGGTACTCAAAGCTAGAGCTCGAGACTGGCATCAACTCGTTCATGGAAGGGCTTAGAAATCATAGCGAAGAGGGAAGCCTGCCTCTCGATGCAAAATTTCAATATGGAAATGAGGTTAAGGTAAGTCGGGTAACCAAAACGAAAAAAGCCCCAGTCTTTCGACTGAGGCTTAATATAAGTGGCGGAGTGGACGGGACTCGAACCCGCGACCCCCGGCGTGACAGGCCGGTATTCTAACCAACTGAACTACCACTCCGCAGTGGTATCACCTGCTTGTAATCAGCAAGTGTCCAAAATTTAAAGCCTGGCGATGTCCTACTCTCACATGGGGAAGCCCCACACTACCATCGGCGCTATTTCGTTTCACTTCTGAGTTCGGCATGGAAGTCAGGTGGGTCCAAAACGCTATGGTCGCCAAGCAAATTCTTTAATCTGGAAAGCTGTTTTCGTTCTTACACATTCAATGTTCTTTCATTGAGTCCATCAAAACCCCTTGGGTGTTGTATGGTTAAGCCTCACGGGCAATTAGTACAGGTTAGCTCAACGCCTCACAACGCTTACACACCCTGCCTATCAACGTCGTAGTCTACGACAACCCTTTAGGATACTTAAAGTATCAGGGAGAACTCATCTCAAGGCTCGCTTCCCGCTTAGATGCTTTCAGCGGTTATCGATCCCGAACTTAGCTACCGGGCAATGCGTCTGGCGACACAACCCGAACACCAGAGGTTCGTCCACTCCGGTCCTCTCGTACTAGGAGCAGCCCCTTTCAATTCTCCAACGCCCACGGCAGATAGGGACCGAACTGTCTCACGACGTTCTAAACCCAGCTCGCGTACCACTTTAAATGGCGAACAGCCATACCCTTGGGACCGACTTCAGCCCCAGGATGTGATGAGCCGACATCGAGGTGCCAAACACCGCCGTCGATATGAACTCTTGGGCGGTATCAGCCTGTTATCCCCGGAGTACCTTTTATCCGTTGAGCGATGGCCCTTCCATTCAGAACCACCGGATCACTATGACCTGCTTTCGCACCTGCTCGAATTGTCATTCTCGCAGTCAAGCGGGCTTATGCCATTGCACTAACCTCACGATGTCCAACCGTGATTAGCCCACCTTCGTGCTCCTCCGTTACGCTTTGGGAGGAGACCGCCCCAGTCAAACTACCCACCAGGCACTGTCCGCAACCCCGATAAGGGGTCGACGTTAGAACATCAACACTACAAGGGTGGTATTTCAAGGACGGCTCCACGCAATCTAGCGACTGCGCTTCAAAGCCTCCCACCTATCCTACACATGTAGGGTCAATGTTCAGTGCCAAGCTGTAGTAAAGGTTCACGGGGTCTTTCCGTCTAGCCGCGGGTACACTGCATCTTCACAGCGATTTCAATTTCACTGAGTCTCGGGTGGAGACAGCGTGGCCATCATTACGCCATTCGTGCAGGTCGGAACTTACCCGACAAGGAATTTCGCTACCTTAGGACCGTTATAGTTACGGCCGCCGTTTACCGGGGCTTCGATCAAGAGCTTCGACCGAAGTCTAACCCCATCAATTAACCTTCCGGCACCGGGCAGGCGTCACACCGTATACGTCATCTTGCGATTTTGCACAGTGCTGTGTTTTTAATAAACAGTTGCAGCCACCTGGTATCTGCGACTCTCAATAGCTCCATCCGCAAGGGACTTCACCGTCGAGAGCGTACCTTCTCCCGAAGTTACGGTACCATTTTGCCTAGTTCCTTCACCCGAGTTCTCTCAAGCGCCTTGGTATTCTCTACCCGACCACCTGTGTCGGTTTGGGGTACGATTCCTTACAATCTGAAGCTTAGAGGCTTTTCCTGGAAGCATGGCATCAATGACTTCACATCCGTAGATGCTCGACGTCGTGTCTCAGCCTTAAGAAGAGCCGGATTTACCTAACTCTTCAGCCTACGCACTTGAACCTGGACAACCGTCGCCAGGCCCACCTAGCCTTCTCCGTCCCCCCATCGCAATTGTAAGAAGTACGGGAATATTAACCCGTTTCCCATCGACTACGCCTTTCGGCCTCGCCTTAGGGGTCGACTTACCCTGCCCCGATTAACGTTGGACAGGAACCCTTGGTCTTCCGGCGAGGAGGTTTTTCACCCCCTTTATCGTTACTCATGTCAGCATTCGCACTTCTGATACGTCCAGCATGCGTTACCACACACCTTCAACCGCTTACAGAACGCTCCCCTACCCAATACTCAAAGAGTATTGCCGCAGCTTCGGTTTACTACTTAGCCCCGTTACATCTTCCGCGCAGGCCGACTCGACCAGTGAGCTATTACGCTTTCTTTAAATGATGGCTGCTTCTAAGCCAACATCCTGGCTGTCTGAGCCTTCCCACATCGTTTCCCACTTAGTAGTAATTTGGGACCTTAGCTGGCGGTCTGGGTTGTTTCCCTCTCCACGACGGACGTTAGCACCCGCCGTGTGTCTCCCGGATAGTACTTACTGGTATTCGGAGTTTGCAAAGGGTTGGTAAGTCGGGATGACCCCCTAGCCTTAACAGTGCTCTACCCCCAGTAGTATTCGTCCGAGGCGCTACCTAAATAGCTTTCGGGGAGAACCAGCTATCTCCAGGTTTGATTGGCCTTTCACCCCTAGCCACAAGTCATCCGCTAATTTTTCAACATTAGTCGGTTCGGTCCTCCAGTTGATGTTACTCAACCTTCAACCTGCCCATGGCTAGATCACCTGGTTTCGGGTCTATATCCAGAGACTGAACGCCCAGTTAAGACTCGGTTTCCCTACGGCTCCCCTAGATGGTTAACCTTGCCACTGAATATAAGTCGCTGACCCATTATACAAAAGGTACGCAGTCACAGGACAAGCCTGCTCCTACTGCTTGTACGTACACGGTTTCAGGTTCTATTTCACTCCCCTCACAGGGGTTCTTTTCGCCTTTCCCTCACGGTACTGGTTCACTATCGGTCAGTCAGTAGTATTTAGCCTTGGAGGATGGTCCCCCCATATTCAGACAGGATATCACGTGTCCCGCCCTACTCGATTTCACTGAATATGCGTCGTCAGTTACGGGGCTATCACCCTGTATCGCCAAGCTTTCCAGCTTGTTCACCTAACGCGTATAAAGCTTAAGGGCTAGTCCAATTTCGCTCGCCGCTACTTTCGGAATCTCGGTTGATTTCTTTTCCTCGGGGTACTTAGATGTTTCAGTTCCCCCGGTTCGCCTCGTTATGCTATGTATTCACATAACGATACTTACTTATGTAAGTGGGTTTCCCCATTCGGAAATCCCAGACTCAAGTGGTTTTTACTACCTAATCTGGGCTTATCGCAAGTTAATACGTCCTTCATCGCCTCTGACTGCCAAGGCATCCACCGTGTACGCTTAGTCACTTAACCATACAACCCGAAGGAGTTTCGAGTTGATAATCAAATCACCAAAGTTGTCTCTCATTATTTGAATGAGCGAGAGACATTCGATTTTGCCGGACTCAAATTCCAAGAACACTTGAATGTGTTTTTAGTTGTATTCATAAATGAATACTTTGAGAACTTTACAAACAACAATAAATTGTTGTTTTGTCAGCTTTCCAAATTGTTAAAGAGCTAGATTTTCTGATGAAAACCATTTTTAAAGATTCTTTTTCAAGAACACTTAAAGATGGTGGAGCTATGCGGGATCGAACCGCAGACCTCCTGCGTGCAAGGCAGGCGCTCTCCCAGCTGAGCTATAGCCCCATCAAGGTGTGTCGATACTGTAGCCAATTCCTTGGAAAAGAAATTGGTGGGTCTGAGTGGACTCGAACCACCGACCTCTCGCTTATCAGGCGAACGCTCTAACCACCTGAGCTACAGACCCAGTATCGTCTCTTTACTTTATAAACCGTATCAATCTGTGTGAACACTCATCGCAATAATCATCGTATAAGGAGGTGATCCAGCGCCAGGTTCCCCTAGCGCTACCTTGTTACGACTTCACCCCAGTCATGAACCACAAAGTGGTAAGCGTCCCCCCGAAGGTTAAACTACCTACTTCTTTTGCAGCCCACTCCCATGGTGTGACGGGCGGTGTGTACAAGGCCCGGGAACGTATTCACCGTGGCATTCTGATCCACGATTACTAGCGATTCCGACTTCATGGAGTCGAGTTGCAGACTCCAATCCGGACTACGACGCACTTTTTGGGATTCGCTCACTTTCGCAAGTTGGCCGCCCTCTGTATGCGCCATTGTAGCACGTGTGTAGCCCTACTCGTAAGGGCCATGATGACTTGACGTCGTCCCCACCTTCCTCCGGTTTATCACCGGCAGTCTCCCTGGAGTTCCCGACATTACTCGCTGGCAAACAAGGATAAGGGTTGCGCTCGTTGCGGGACTTAACCCAACATTTCACAACACGAGCTGACGACAGCCATGCAGCACCTGTCTCAGAGTTCCCGAAGGCACCAATCCATCTCTGGAAAGTTCTCTGGATGTCAAGAGTAGGTAAGGTTCTTCGCGTTGCATCGAATTAAACCACATGCTCCACCGCTTGTGCGGGCCCCCGTCAATTCATTTGAGTTTTAATCTTGCGACCGTACTCCCCAGGCGGTCTACTTAACGCGTTAGCTCCGAAAGCCACGGCTCAAGGCCACAACCTCCAAGTAGACATCGTTTACGGCGTGGACTACCAGGGTATCTAATCCTGTTTGCTCCCCACGCTTTCGCATCTGAGTGTCAGTATCTGTCCAGGGGGCCGCCTTCGCCACCGGTATTCCTTCAGATCTCTACGCATTTCACCGCTACACCTGAAATTCTACCCCCCTCTACAGTACTCTAGTCTGCCAGTTTCAAATGCTATTCCGAGGTTGAGCCCCGGGCTTTCACATCTGACTTAACAAACCACCTGCATGCGCTTTACGCCCAGTAATTCCGATTAACGCTCGCACCCTCCGTATTACCGCGGCTGCTGGCACGGAGTTAGCCGGTGCTTCTTCTGTCGCTAACGTCAAACAACGCCGCTATTAACGACGCCGCCTTCCTCACGACTGAAAGTGCTTTACAACCCGAAGGCCTTCTTCACACACGCGGCATGGCTGCATCAGGCTTGCGCCCATTGTGCAATATTCCCCACTGCTGCCTCCCGTAGGAGTCTGGACCGTGTCTCAGTTCCAGTGTGGCTGATCATCCTCTCAGACCAGCTAGGGATCGTCGCCTTGGTGAGCCCTTACCTCACCAACTAGCTAATCCCACCTAGGCATATCCTGACGCGAGAGGCCCGAAGGTCCCCCTCTTTGGCCCGTAGGCATCATGCGGTATTAGCCATCGTTTCCAATGGTTATCCCCCACATCAGGGCAATTTCCTAGGCATTACTCACCCGTCCGCCGCTCGACGCCGTTATCGTTCCCCGAAGGTTCAGATAACTCGTTTCCGCTCGACTTGCATGTGTTAGGCCTGCCGCCAGCGTTCAATCTGAGCCATGATCAAACTCTTCAATTTAAGATTTTGTTCGGCTCAATGAATACTGAACATTACATAAAGTAATGTTTGAATTGACTGTGCTGAATCCGAAGATTCAATGGTCACTTCGTTTCATTGAAACCTAATTTGAAACCGCTCTTTATTAAGAGAAATTTCTAATTGGATTATCATCAACGAGTGCCCACACAGATTGATAGGTCTATATTGTTAAAGAGCTTGGCTTTCAGTGCCTTAGCACTTAAGCGAGGTGCGTATAATACGCTTTCCACTTTGAAAGTCAACATAAAACTCTAAAAAGATTAGAACTTTATGGTGACTTGCTTAAATCTTAAGCAAGTGCAAAATAAAGCCTGGCGATGTCCTACTCTCACATGGGGAAGCCCCACACTACCATCGGCGCTATTTCGTTTCACTTCTGAGTTCGGCATGGAAGTCAGGTGGGTCCAAAACGCTATGGTCGCCAAGCAAATTCTTTAATTCGGAAAGCTGTTTCTTAATTCTCGTTCTTACACATTCAACGTTCTTTCATTGAGTCCATCAAAACCCCTTGGGTGTTGTATGGTTAAGCCTCACGGGCAATTAGTACAGGTTAGCTCAACGCCTCACAACGCTTACACACCCTGCCTATCAACGTCGTAGTCTACGACAACCCTTTAGGATACTTAAAGTATCAGGGAGAACTCATCTCAAGGCTCGCTTCCCGCTTAGATGCTTTCAGCGGTTATCGATCCCGAACTTAGCTACCGGGCAATGCGTCTGGCGACACAACCCGAACACCAGAGGTTCGTCCACTCCGGTCCTCTCGTACTAGGAGCAGCCCCTTTCAATTCTCCAACGCCCACGGCAGATAGGGACCGAACTGTCTCACGACGTTCTAAACCCAGCTCGCGTACCACTTTAAATGGCGAACAGCCATACCCTTGGGACCGACTTCAGCCCCAGGATGTGATGAGCCGACATCGAGGTGCCAAACACCGCCGTCGATATGAACTCTTGGGCGGTATCAGCCTGTTATCCCCGGAGTACCTTTTATCCGTTGAGCGATGGCCCTTCCATTCAGAACCACCGGATCACTATGACCTGCTTTCGCACCTGCTCGAATTGTCATTCTCGCAGTCAAGCGGGCTTATGCCATTGCACTAACCTCACGATGTCCAACCGTGATTAGCCCACCTTCGTGCTCCTCCGTTACGCTTTGGGAGGAGACCGCCCCAGTCAAACTACCCACCAGGCACTGTCCGCAACCCCGATAAGGGGTCGACGTTAGAACATCAACACTACAAGGGTGGTATTTCAAGGACGGCTCCACGCAATCTAGCGACTGCGCTTCAAAGCCTCCCACCTATCCTACACATGTAGGGTCAATGTTCAGTGCCAAGCTGTAGTAAAGGTTCACGGGGTCTTTCCGTCTAGCCGCGGGTACACTGCATCTTCACAGCGATTTCAATTTCACTGAGTCTCGGGTGGAGACAGCGTGGCCATCATTACGCCATTCGTGCAGGTCGGAACTTACCCGACAAGGAATTTCGCTACCTTAGGACCGTTATAGTTACGGCCGCCGTTTACCGGGGCTTCGATCAAGAGCTTCGACCGAAGTCTAACCCCATCAATTAACCTTCCGGCACCGGGCAGGCGTCACACCGTATACGTCATCTTGCGATTTTGCACAGTGCTGTGTTTTTAATAAACAGTTGCAGCCACCTGGTATCTGCGACTCTCAATAGCTCCATCCGCAAGGGACTTCACCGTCGAGAGCGTACCTTCTCCCGAAGTTACGGTACCATTTTGCCTAGTTCCTTCACCCGAGTTCTCTCAAGCGCCTTGGTATTCTCTACCCGACCACCTGTGTCGGTTTGGGGTACGATTCCTTACAATCTGAAGCTTAGAGGCTTTTCCTGGAAGCATGGCATCAATGACTTCACATCCGTAGATGCTCGACGTCGTGTCTCAGCCTTAAGAAGAGCCGGATTTACCTAACTCTTCAGCCTACGCACTTGAACCTGGACAACCGTCGCCAGGCCCACCTAGCCTTCTCCGTCCCCCCATCGCAATTGTAAGAAGTACGGGAATATTAACCCGTTTCCCATCGACTACGCCTTTCGGCCTCGCCTTAGGGGTCGACTTACCCTGCCCCGATTAACGTTGGACAGGAACCCTTGGTCTTCCGGCGAGGAGGTTTTTCACCCCCTTTATCGTTACTCATGTCAGCATTCGCACTTCTGATACGTCCAGCATGCGTTACCACACACCTTCAACCGCTTACAGAACGCTCCCCTACCCAATACTCAAAGAGTATTGCCGCAGCTTCGGTTTACTACTTAGCCCCGTTACATCTTCCGCGCAGGCCGACTCGACCAGTGAGCTATTACGCTTTCTTTAAATGATGGCTGCTTCTAAGCCAACATCCTGGCTGTCTGAGCCTTCCCACATCGTTTCCCACTTAGTAGTAATTTGGGACCTTAGCTGGCGGTCTGGGTTGTTTCCCTCTCCACGACGGACGTTAGCACCCGCCGTGTGTCTCCCGGATAGTACTTACTGGTATTCGGAGTTTGCAAAGGGTTGGTAAGTCGGGATGACCCCCTAGCCTTAACAGTGCTCTACCCCCAGTAGTATTCGTCCGAGGCGCTACCTAAATAGCTTTCGGGGAGAACCAGCTATCTCCAGGTTTGATTGGCCTTTCACCCCTAGCCACAAGTCATCCGCTAATTTTTCAACATTAGTCGGTTCGGTCCTCCAGTTGATGTTACTCAACCTTCAACCTGCCCATGGCTAGATCACCTGGTTTCGGGTCTATATCCAGAGACTGAACGCCCAGTTAAGACTCGGTTTCCCTACGGCTCCCCTAGATGGTTAACCTTGCCACTGAATATAAGTCGCTGACCCATTATACAAAAGGTACGCAGTCACAGGACAAGCCTGCTCCTACTGCTTGTACGTACACGGTTTCAGGTTCTATTTCACTCCCCTCACAGGGGTTCTTTTCGCCTTTCCCTCACGGTACTGGTTCACTATCGGTCAGTCAGTAGTATTTAGCCTTGGAGGATGGTCCCCCCATATTCAGACAGGATATCACGTGTCCCGCCCTACTCGATTTCACTGAATATGCGTCGTCAGTTACGGGGCTATCACCCTGTATCGCCAAGCTTTCCAGCTTGTTCACCTAACGCGTATAAAGCTTAAGGGCTAGTCCAATTTCGCTCGCCGCTACTTTCGGAATCTCGGTTGATTTCTTTTCCTCGGGGTACTTAGATGTTTCAGTTCCCCCGGTTCGCCTCGTTATGCTATGTATTCACATAACGATACTTACTTATGTAAGTGGGTTTCCCCATTCGGAAATCCCAGACTTAAGTGGTTTTTACTACCTAATCTGGGCTTATCGCAAGTTAATACGTCCTTCATCGCCTCTGACTGCCAAGGCATCCACCGTGTACGCTTAGTCACTTAACCATACAACCCGAAGGAGTTTCGAGTTGATGTTCAAATCACCAAAGTTGTCTCTCATTATTTGAATGAGCGAGAGACATTCGATTTTGCCGGACTCAAATTCCAAGAACACTTGAATGTGTTTTTAGTTGTATTCATAAATGAATACTTTGAGAACTTTACAAACAACAATAAATTGTTGTTTTGTCAGCTTTCCAAATTGTTAAAGAGCTAATCACTTCAAAGAAGTAACCATTTTTAAAAGCACTCATTGAATGCGCTTAAAGATGGTATCCCGTAGGGGAGTCGAACCCCTGTTACCGCCGTGAAAGGGCGGTGTCCTAGGCCTCTAGACGAACGGGACACTGGATTGAAGAGTTTGGGAACTCTTCTTCTCTTTACTTTATAAACCGTATCAATCTGTGTGGACACTCATCGTGAATAATCATCGTTTAAGGAGGTGATCCAGCGCCAGGTTCCCCTAGCGCTACCTTGTTACGACTTCACCCCAGTCATGAACCACAAAGTGGTAAGCGTCCCCCCGAAGGTTAAACTACCTACTTCTTTTGCAGCCCACTCCCATGGTGTGACGGGCGGTGTGTACAAGGCCCGGGAACGTATTCACCGTGGCATTCTGATCCACGATTACTAGCGATTCCGACTTCATGGAGTCGAGTTGCAGACTCCAATCCGGACTACGACGCACTTTTTGGGATTCGCTCACTTTCGCAAGTTGGCTGCCCTCTGTATGCGCCATTGTAGCACGTGTGTAGCCCTACTCGTAAGGGCCATGATGACTTGACGTCGTCCCCACCTTCCTCCGGTTTATCACCGGCAGTCTCCCTGGAGTTCCCGACATTACTCGCTGGCAAACAAGGATAAGGGTTGCGCTCGTTGCGGGACTTAACCCAACATTTCACAACACGAGCTGACGACAGCCATGCAGCACCTGTCTCAGAGTTCCCGAAGGCACCAATCCATCTCTGGAAAGTTCTCTGGATGTCAAGAGTAGGTAAGGTTCTTCGCGTTGCATCGAATTAAACCACATGCTCCACCGCTTGTGCGGGCCCCCGTCAATTCATTTGAGTTTTAATCTTGCGACCGTACTCCCCAGGCGGTCTACTTAACGCGTTAGCTCCGAAAGCCACGGCTCAAGGCCACAACCTCCAAGTAGACATCGTTTACGGCGTGGACTACCAGGGTATCTAATCCTGTTTGCTCCCCACGCTTTCGCATCTGAGTGTCAGTATCTGTCCAGGGGGCCGCCTTCGCCACCGGTATTCCTTCAGATCTCTACGCATTTCACCGCTACACCTGAAATTC
The DNA here is from genome assembly GCF_000024825.1 of Vibrio antiquarius. Taxonomy (NCBI): domain Bacteria; kingdom Pseudomonadati; phylum Pseudomonadota; class Gammaproteobacteria; order Vibrionales; family Vibrionaceae; genus Vibrio; species Vibrio antiquarius. The sequence continues at coordinate 805,741 of NC_013456.1, read as the reverse complement.
TACCCCCCTCTACAGTACTCTAGTCTGCCAGTTTCAAATGCTATTCCGAGGTTGAGCCCCGGGCTTTCACATCTGACTTAACAAACCACCTGCATGCGCTTTACGCCCAGTAATTCCGATTAACGCTCGCACCCTCCGTATTACCGCGGCTGCTGGCACGGAGTTAGCCGGTGCTTCTTCTGTCGCTAACGTCAAACAACGCCGCTATTAACGACGCCGCCTTCCTCACGACTGAAAGTGCTTTACAACCCGAAGGCCTTCTTCACACACGCGGCATGGCTGCATCAGGCTTGCGCCCATTGTGCAATATTCCCCACTGCTGCCTCCCGTAGGAGTCTGGACCGTGTCTCAGTTCCAGTGTGGCTGATCATCCTCTCAGACCAGCTAGGGATCGTCGCCTTGGTGAGCCCTTACCTCACCAACTAGCTAATCCCACCTAGGCATATCCTGACGCGAGAGGCCCGAAGGTCCCCCTCTTTGGCCCGTAGGCATCATGCGGTATTAGCCATCGTTTCCAATGGTTATCCCCCACATCAGGGCAATTTCCTAGGCATTACTCACCCGTCCGCCGCTCGACGCCGTTATCGTTCCCCGAAGGTTCAGATAACTCGTTTCCGCTCGACTTGCATGTGTTAGGCCTGCCGCCAGCGTTCAATCTGAGCCATGATCAAACTCTTCAATTTAAGATTTTGTTCGGCTCAATGAATACTGAACATTACATAAAGTAATGTTTGAATTGACTGTGCTGAATCCGAAGATTCAATGGTCACTTCGTTTCATTGAAACCTAATTTGAAGCCGAAGCTTCTAATTGGATTATCATCAACGAGTGCCCACACAGATTGATAGGTCTATATTGTTAAAGAGCAACTCTTCTTTGTGATTGACATCACTTCGGAAGAGGCGGCCATTCTAGCGAGATAATTTATTGTGTCAAACACTTTCTTCAAATTATTTCGTTTTTCTTTTCAGCCTTATCAACTTCGCTTAAACCCTTGTGAGGCCTTGCCCTGTCGACGAGGAGGCATTATAGAGATCGCGCTCACATTGGCAAGTGTTATTTTTCAAAAATTGCAAAAATAATGGTTAAACGATGAGTTTTCGATCAAACCTTTATTTATTCAACTTTACCCCAAACTCTCACACAACTTATCCACAGAGTTGTTCTTTGAGACGTGTTTTTCAAGTACCATAAATAAAGAAAGCTGCTTTATTGCAGCTATCTTTATTAAACTTAACCTAAACTCTATTTAAAGAGCATTATGGCTATATGCCAGACCCATCTTGTTCAGAACCATCATCTTCGTGTAGGCCACATTCTCGCTTTAAGCCAAAGAATCGAGTTTCTTCCTCTGACATTCCCGGCTCCCATTTACGAGTGGTATGTGTATCACCAACTGAAAGGTAACCTTCATCCCACAATGGGTGGTATTTAAGGCCGTGTTGTTCTAAGTAGTAATGAACGTCTTTATTAGTCCAATCAATTACTGGTAGAAATTTAAACACACCGTTCTGAATTGATAGAATCGGTAAACCTGCACGAGATTTACTTTGCTCTCGACGCAGTCCAGAGAACCACGTTCCAACATTAAGCTCTTTTAGCGCTCGACGCATTGGCTCCACTTTATTGAGCTTGTTGTATTTTTCAATTCCCTCTACACCCTGCTCCCATAACTTTCCATATCGAGCCTCTTGCCAATTCGCACTTTCTTTCGCTCGATAAACTTTTAAGTTTAGGTTGAGAGCATCTGTCAGCTCATCAATGAATTGATAGGTTTCAGCAAACAGGTATCCTGTATCGGTTAGAATGACGGGGATATCCGCTTTGACTTGAGTCACTAAATGAAGCATAACCGCGGCTTGAATACCAAAACTAGAAGAAACCGCAAACTCGCCCTCTAGATTTTCTAAAGCCCACTTTACTCTATCTTGTGCCGAAAGCTTTTCGAGCTCGACATTAATTTGAGCAAGACGGAGGATTTGCTCCGTCTTTGTTAATGTCAATAACTCTGTAAGCTCAAGCCTGGATGCTACAGAATCAAGCATGAAAGTCCCTCTTTGATACGAGCACTTCTTGGATAATACCAGCACGAATTGTGAAATCGCCGAAGGCTTCGCCTTCTTCACGCTCTTTCGACCATCGAGCCACCAGCAGATCAATCTCTTCTAAGATTTGCTTATCCGTGATGTTCTCTTTGTACATTTTTGGTACTCGAGTACCAGCACGGTTACCACCTAAATGTAGGTTGTAACGACCTGGCGCTTTACCAACTAAACCAATTTCAGCCAACATGGCGCGACCACAACCGTTTGGACATCCAGTTACACGCAAAATGATGTTGTCATTTTCTGGTAGGTTGTGCTTTTCCAAAATCCCCTCCACATCAGTAACAAACTGAGGAAGAAAACGCTCTGCCTCTGCCATTGCTAACGGACACGTTGGAAAGGCAACACACGCCATTGAATTTTTGCGCTGCTCACTGATATTGTCATCCATCAAGCCATGTTCACGAGCGATCTTTTCGATCTTCGCTTTTTCGCTTTTAGGTACCCCCGCAACAATTAAGTTCTGGTTGGCAGTCATACGGAAATCGCCTTTATGGATTTTGGCAATTTCAGCAACACCCGTCTTAAGTGGTTTACCTGGAAAGTCTAATAAGCGACCGTTTTCGATGAAAAGCGCTAAATGATATTTACCATCAATTCCTTCTACCCAACCAATACGGTCACCACGCTCAGTAAACTCGTACGGGCGGCTTGCTTCAAACTGAATGCCTGCTCGCTTTTCGACTTCGGCTTTAAAGACATCAGTACCTACACGGTCAAGTGTGTATTTGGTTTTGGCATTCTTACGGTTTGAGCGATTACCCCAATCACGCTGAGTGGTAACCACCGCCGCTGCAACATCAAGCGTTTTCTCTAATGGGATGAAACCTAAGTCGTCAGCGCGGCGCGGATAAGTTGACGTATCACCATGTGTCATCGCTAGGCCGCCGCCAACTAAAACGTTAAAGCCTACCAACTTGCCGTTATCCGCAATTGCTACGAAGTTAAGATCATTGGCATGAACGTCTACGTCATTTTGCGGTGGGATCACCACCGTCGTTTTAAACTTACGTGGTAAGTAGTTCTTGCCTAGAATCGGTTCATCTTCTTCAGTGCTTTCTACTTTCTCACCGTCCAGCCAAATCTCTGCATAAGCGCGCGTCTTTGGTAATAGATGCTCACTGATCTTCTTCGCCCATTCGTAAGCTTCTTGGTGTAACTCTGACTCCACTGGGTTAGTGGTACACAACACGTTTCGGTTTACATCACCCGCGGTTGCAATCGAATCAATGCCAATACTGTTGAGCGTTTGATGCATCAACTTAATATTCGGTTTTAATACCCCATGAAACTGGAACGTTTGGCGAGTTGTCAGACGAATACTTCCATATAAAGAGTGCTCCGTTGCGAACTTGTCGATCGCTAACCATTGCGTTGGCGTGATGATGCCTCCAGGCATACGAGCACGAAGCATCACGTTATGCAATGGCTCTAGCTTTTGCTTTGTGCGTTCATTGCGGATATCACGATCGTCTTGCTGATACATACCGTGGAAACGAATTAACTGGAAATTGTCGGCAGTAAAGCCACCAGTAATACGGTCCTGTAAATCTTGCTCAATGGTGCCACGTAATAAGTTACTTTCTCGCTTCAGGCGCTCGTTATCAGATAGCGGCCCTAACTCTTCACCTAATACAACCTGCTTATTATTGTCCGTAGAAAAAGTCATTAGTACACATCCCTCTGATAACGTTTCGCTTTACGTAGGTCATTAATAAATTGTTCCGCATCGTCACGCGGCATCTTGCCTTCTTGTTCAGCAACGATAACCAGTGCGTTGTGCACATCTTTTGCCATACGAGTGGCATCACCGCAGACATAGATATAAGCGCCTTCTTGGATCCACTGCCACACTTGAGCGGCGTTTTCTAAGATGCGATGTTGTACGTAAACTTTTTCTACTTGGTCACGACTAAAAGCAACATCCAATCGGCTTAGTACTCCTGACTTGAGGTACTTTTGCCATTCAACTTGGTATAAGAAGTCTTGAGTGAAAGTACGATCACCAAAGAACAACCAGTTTTTGCCTTCAGCATCGCGGTTTTCACGTTCCTGAATAAAGCTACGGAATGGTGCGATCCCTGTGCCTGGACCAACCATGATAATTGGAGTGCTATCATCTTCCGGCAGTTTAAAGTTGTTGTTATGCTCAACAAATACTTTAACTTCATCTCCCTCTTCGAGACGCTGTGCTAAGAAGCTCGACGCACCACCATATCGTTTTTCGTCGTTTTGTTCGTACTCAACCAAAGCAACCGTTAGGTGTACTTCTTCATCGACCTCTTCTTGGCTTGATGCAATAGAGTAAAGGCGAGGAGTAAGACGACGAAGCAAACTAATCAACTCATCTGCGGTTAACTTGGTTTTCTTCTCTGCCAATACATCAACAATTTGAGTATTTGCAGAGTACTCGCGAAGTTTATCTTTATCGTCAACCAGCTTTTGTAGCTTCTTGCTACCGGATAACTCGGCAAACTTTGTAATGAGCTGAGGGTTAGATGTTGTGATTTCATATTTACTCACGAGAGCACTATGGATTGACAAGCTTTCGCCATCAACATCAACGGTTTCAACCCCAGACAAACCGACCTTACCAAGAATGGCATTAGCAAGTTCTGAACTATTTTCAAACCACACACCTAGCGCATCACCAGGCTGATACGTTAACCCCGAACCTTCCAAGTCAATTTCTATATGACGAACATCCTTTCCAGAATCACGACCCGTGATTTTTTGACTGGTCAGTAATATCGCTGTGTATGGGTTTTGTTTATTGTAAGGAGAGTGCGCAGTCGCCGCCTGACCCACAGGAAGTTGAACCACATCCGCTTCAGTGCCAGAAGAAAGCGTATCTTTTACCTTACCTAACGCATTCTTACGCCATTCAGCTGCTGGTGCTTCATAATCCACATCGCAATCAAGACGATCGATAAATGGGGTCGCGCCTAACTTTGATAGGTAAGCGTCGAAGTCTTTACCGGTTTGGCAGAAGAATTCGTAGCTCGAGTCACCCAGAGCAATAACGCCATATTGAAGGTTTGACAGCTTAGGAGCTTTCTTAGATTGCAAAAACTCGTGTAGCTCTATAGCGTTATCTGGTGCTTCGCCTTCGCCATTCGTCGATGCCACAATAATGACATGTGTTTCTTTGGCTAAGTTTTTACCTTTGTAATCACTTGCATCAAAAAGTTCGACAGCAATTCCTTCTGCTTTTGCTTCCTGTTCTAGAGCTTCAGCAACGCCTTTAGCGTTGCCAGTTTGGGAAGCAAAAATAATACTCAACTTACCTGCAGGCTTCGCTGATACGGCTGCCGTCGCTTGTGCAATTGGCGTTACCGCTGTATTTGGTTGATTTTGAGCTAATCCCCAAAAATACCCACTGACCCAAGCAAGTTGCTGTGAAGACAACTCAGAGACAGTTTGTTGGAGTGAGCTAATTTGTTGGTCATTCAGAGGGCTTGCGATTGGAGGATTTCCTCCTTGCCCATTATTATCTTCAGACACATTCTTGTGAGAATACTCATTCTTTTGAAAAGACATTATCACGACATCCCTATTCATTGCGTGACGATAGAGTACCCACTCTCCTTAATAACAAGAAAGAATAGAAGTGAATGTTTTATAACTTTTTGGAAGTAAGAACGGCTTACTTTTTGCTCATCGATCTTCAATGCGGACTTGTTGAAAGCCTACTGCCATTGCCGATTTTGACGCTGCATCCAAATCTTCATAAAGACATTCTTCACCATGACTGTCCGTCAGAAAAACAAAACCACCGCGCGCATGTCTGAACTCCACAACCCAGCCACCCTCTTGGATTGCAGGTTCAATAATCGCTTCGACAAGCTGGTTTTCACGGAATAGATGTCTTAGTTCGTTTATTGTCATCGCTATCCCTGCTTTAACTTTCACATTGCTCCTAGGTAAGCATGGTCTAAGTCAGCAAAATAGGCAGAAAATTCGATTGGATATAATGAAGTGATATAAAAAAACGCCGCTTATAAAGCGACGTTTTAAAAAATCGAGTATCTAATCTGGCTGCATTTAGAATGCGTATTCTGCACTCACAAAAAAGCCGTTAGCAAAAATAAACTCTTTCCCTAGATCCGACATGAATTTCTCGGACTCCAAATCAATCACGCGGTAACCACCACGAAAAGCCAGTTGAGCTTTTTCGAGCGGTACATGGTATTGAACACCTGCCATGAAATCAGTGCTTTTGATACCTTTGTTGTCACCAAAGTTTATCTCACCAATCACATCAAAATTTGTGTCCGGAACTTGAATCTCTGCGTAACCGTACCAAGCCCAAATCAGCTCATCAAACTCTTCTATACGCTTGTTTGAGCCAGCATCAATGTATTTAATGTCACTTAAATTACTGAATGTAACACCCGCATCAAAATGCAATAAATCATGCTCCAGAACTTGGTAGTACATGGTGAAATCGAGCTTATCGAACCCCATGTAATCAGCATCAATGCTCGAGTAACGAAGACGCGCATTAGGAACGTATTTCACATCATGCTCAATCGCCGCGTAAAATGCGCCTGTTGTGCTGCTATCTCGTCTTACTTCATTTACTTTAGTGTCAGCAGCCCAGATCTCTGCGCCGACTTTCGTCGATACAGAATATTCTGCAAAAGCAGGAAAAGATACTGCCAACGATAATGCTGTTAAAGCGATGGTCGCTTTATTTGTCATGTAGTGTGTACTCCGAGATAGCTGATGTTCACGTTGAAGACGTGAGAGGAAATATACCATACTCTCACGTCTCTCTATCAACTAAATCATGTCACTCGTTATTTATAGCGGGGCTGGGCAACGTAATTCTTGAAGAACCAAACACCCAATGCAATCACGATTAACCATGGCAATAGTTTGAGTACCGCTCCGACCATTCCCAGTAAAAACATCACAACTAACGCGATACCGGTTGCTGCGAATACGGTCATCATTGTGATACCGGTAACCAATAGGGTCGCCGCAAAGACTAAAATAAAGATTAGCTCCAACATAATCACTTCTCCATTTGTTTTTAATAAACAGAGCAGTTTCCATACCAACTTACCAAGATGACGATAACACAATGATTTTTATTCAAAAATAAAGCCAGAGGCATTTCTGCACTCTGGCTTACTTGTTCTTTAGTTGGTAATTTTAGCCAACCACTAGTTAATTTTACACATTCAATTCTTTTGGAATCTTCGCTAACGCGTCTTGCAGCACTTCTAAACCAGAACCCGGCTTGTGCGCATTTTCACTGATATGACGACGCCATTGACGAGCACCGGGCATGCTTTGGAATAAACCTAACATATGACGGGTAATATGACCAAGGTACGCACCTTTCGCTAATTGCGCTTCAATGTATGGGTACATTTCTTCAACAATTTCGCTGCGTTTCTTCACTGGAGCATTAGAGCCAAATAACTCTTGATCTACCGATGCCAGTAGATATGGGCTTTGGTAAGCCTCACGACCAATCATCACACCATCAAGATGCTGAAGATGTGCTTTGGCTTCTTCTAGTGACTTTACACCACCGTTAATAGCAATGGTTAAGTGAGAAAAATCTTGCTTCAATTGGTAAGCTCGTGGGTAATCCAATGGTGGGATCTCACGGTTTTCTTTCGGACTAAGACCACTTAACCAAGCTTTACGCGCGTGGATAGTGAACTGCTCACAGCCCCCCTTTTCTGAGACAATAGAAACAAAATCCGTTAGGAACTCGTAAGAATCTTGATCATCAATACCAATACGAGTCTTGACTGTCACAGGAATATCAACCACACCCTTCATTGCAGCGACACAATCCGCAACCAACTGTGGTTCCGCCATTAGGCAAGCACCAAAGCGACCGTTTTGTACACGGTCAGACGGGCAACCCACATTGAGGTTAACCTCATCGTAGCCACGCTCTTGAGCCAGTTTGGCACACTTTGCCAAGTCTTCTGGGTTTGAACCACCCAACTGAAGGGCCAACGGATGCTCTTCTTCGTTGTAAGCGAGGAAATCTCCTTTTCCATGAATGATCGCACCTGTCGTCACCATTTCAGTGTACAGCAGGGTTTCTTTGGTCATTAAGCGATGGAAGTAGCGACAATGACGATCGGTCCAATCGAGCATTGGTGCTACGGAGAGCCTGCAAGAATGAGTCATGATATAAATACCCGTTTTTATGTTGCCAAGGTCGAGCGCAGCAGTACGCTCAAAAAATAAGTCGGGTATTGTATACCCAAGCACCTCTAGGTGCTAGTTTCAGCGAGAATGATTTGGTTGGCTGGCTAGCCAAATGCTTAGGAATATGCAGCAGTAATACGAATTCGTCACTCGTTGATTCATTCTGTGATGACTATTCCGACTTCACACCACCACCGACTTGCTTTAATTCATGATTTTCGTTCTGATAGTGGGTAAAATGAAGCATTTCTAAACGAACTTCGTATAGAAATGATTTATCATAGAGCACGTCCGATAGTTATGGTGAAAGGTTTGAACCCAACAATCATTGAACAAATTGAAAGTATCTGCGCAGAGCGTGGAGTACGATTGACTCCGCAACGCCGACGCGTATTTGAACTCATTTGTTCTAATCGCCGCGCCTCAAGTGCGTATGAGCTATTGGAGCAACTAAAAGAGAGTGAGCCTCAGGCTAAGCCTCCCACTGTTTATCGAGCATTAGATTTTCTCCTAGAGCAAGGCTTCATCCACCGAGTGGAATCGACAAATAGCTTTATTACTTGTTGTTCTTTCAATACTCAGCAGCACTTTTTCCAATTACTAATTTGCGATAAATGTGGTGATGTCGTTGAACTCGAAGATGAGACGCTGATATCCTTGTTAGCCGAAAACGCCGAGAAGCATGGATTCAAACTGACCAACCAAGTTATTGAAACTCATGGTGAATGCCAGGCCTGTTCCTCCGAGACGAAAGAAAAAGTATAGAAGAACGTTATGCGCGCTGAATTTGTAAACCCGTTTTTAGCTTCTTTAATGAACGTGCTAAAAACCATGGCTTCTCTTGAGCTGAAGCCACAAAAACCGCGAATCAAAAAAGATGAGATCGCACGAGGTGACGTTTCTGGTCTGATTGGCATGGTAGGTCCACAAACTCGTGGTTCAATGTCGATTACCTTTGATGAAGCGCTAGCTCTAGAAATCATGCAGAACATGCTTGGTGAGCGTCCAAATGGACTCAATGAAGAGGTCACCGATATGGTGGGTGAGATCACCAACATGGTTACTGGTGGTGCGAAACGCATTCTGGCGGAAAGTGGTTTTGATTTTGATATGGCAACACCCGTAGTGGTTTCTGGCCGAGGCCATACGATTCGCCACAAGTGTGAGGGCTCAATCATCATCATGCCTTTCTCTTCCCAATGGGGAAATGCCTTTATCGAAATTTGCTTCGAATAAAAGAGAAAAAATAGGTTGGCACTGGCCAACCTATTTTGTTTTTGCCTCAGGCAATAAAAAAGGTCAGCATTTGCTGACCTTTTCTTTATCTATTCAAACCAAACATTAAGCTTTGAACGCTTTAAATGCGTTGATTAGACCATTTGTTGAGCTGTCATGCGAGCTGATTTGAGACTCGTCTGCAAGCTCAGGTAGGATTTGGTTAGCCAGTTGTTTACCTAGCTCCACGCCCCATTGGTCAAAGCTGAAGATATTCCAGATAACACCTTGTACGAAAATTTTGTGTTCGTACATTGCGATCAAGTTACCTAGCGTACGAGGCGTGATTTGCTTCACTAGGATAGAGTTTGTTGGACGGTTACCTTCAAACACTTTGAATGGCGCAATCGCTGCCACTTCTTCAGTGTTCTTACCTGCTTTCACCAACTCTTCTTTCACTGTTTCTTCACTCTTACCAAACGCTAGTGCTTCAGTTTGTGCAAAGAAGTTGGACATCAGTTTTTGGTGATGATCGCTAGCTGGGTTGTGGCTAATTGCAGGTGCAATGAAGTCACATGGGATCAGCTTAGTGCCTTGGTGAATCAGTTGGTAGAACGCGTGCTGACCGTTGGTACCTGGTTCACCCCAAATGATTGGGCCTGTTTGGTAAGTCACAGCATTGCCTTGACGGTCAACGTATTTACCGTTTGACTCCATGTTACCTTGCTGGAAGTATGCCGCGAAACGGTGCATGTACTGATCGTAAGGTAAGATAGCTTCTGATTCCGCACCGTGGAAGTTGTTGTACCAAATACCGATAAGCGCAAGGATCACAGGGATGTTGCTTTCTAGGTCTGTTGATACGAAGTGCTTGTCCATCTCGTGAGCACCTTCAAGCAGCTCAACGAAGTTGTCGTAACCTACCGCTAATGCGATTGATAAACCGATTGCAGACCATAGTGAGTAACGGCCACCAACCCAGTCCCAGAATTCGAACATGTTCGCGGTATCGATACCGAACTCAGACACGGCTGTCGCGTTCGTTGAAAGCGCAGCAAAGTGCTTAGCCACGTGCGCTTGATCGCCAGCTGACTCTAGGAACCAATCACGTGCTGTGTGCGCGTTAGTCATGGTTTCTTGCGTTGTGAACGTCTTAGACGCGATCAAGAATAACGTCGTTTCTGGGTTAACTTTCTTCAACGTTTCAACAATGTGAGTACCATCAACGTTAGATACGAAGTGAAGGTTTAGATGATTTTTGTATGGTGCTAGAGCTTCCGTCACCATGTAAGGACCAAGGTCAGAACCACCGATACCGATGTTCACGATATCTGTAATTGCTTTACCTGTGTAACCTTTCCACTCACCGCCGATAACGCGTTCAGTGAATGATTTCATTTTTTCTAGAACCGCGTTCACTGCTGGCATTACGTCTTCGCCGTCTACCATTACTGGTGTATTCGCGCGGTTACGTAGTGCAGTGTGAAGAACAGCGCGACCTTCTGTTTGGTTGATCGCTTCGCCACTGAACATCGCTTCAATTGCAGATTTCAGCTCAGTCTCGTTCGCAAGAGCGAACAGGTGCTTCAGAGTTTCCTCATTGATGAGGTTCTTTGAGTAATCGACTAGGATGTCTGAGCCGAAACGTGCAGAGTATTTGTCGAAACGCGCTGCGTCTTGAGCAAATAACTCTTTAAGATCCATATCTTGTGCAGATTCGAAATGCGCAGTTAGCGCTTTCCAAGCTTGTGTTTGCGTTGGATTGATATTTTTCAACATGGTCTTTATCCCGATGTTACAGTAGGTTCCATTCCTTACAGTCTAGCGAAAACTGTGGAATCCCCGATTTAGCAAATAGAATATTAATTAGATGTTTGGGCGAATTGCCACAAAACAAGTCTTTGTAATTTTTTTTCAGGTGCCAATTATGACTGAGAGTATTTACACTCACATTGAGTTAGGTCACGTTCCCTGCCCTGAAAATGAACAATTCATTTACGATGACAAGAATCATATCACTTACTAATGACAGGCTCTAATTGGAATAGGATAGACGCCAATTTATAAATTTCCAAAGGAACACGTATGTGGGCACAAAAAACACTGCAATTAAAAGCGAGAAGCCGCGGTTTTCACCTAATAACTGATGAAATTGAACAACAATTACCACAAATAAACGAGCTTTCAGTAGGTTTATTACACCTATTTATTCAACATACCTCCGCCAGTTTGACCTTAAATGAGAATGCTGATCCAACCGTGCGTATGGATATGGAAGCGCACTTCAATAAGTTTGTGCCAGAGCGTGCTCCTTATTATCAGCACACCTATGAAGGTGATGACGACATGCCAGCACACATTAAAGCATCCCTACTTGGTAGTAGTGTGACGATACCAATCCAAAATGGTCGATTAGCTTTAGGAACATGGCAGGGCATTTACTTGGGTGAGCACCGAGACTTTGGCGGCGGCCGCCGCGTTATTGCTACGATTAACGGTGAGTCGATAAAACAAAGGCTAACCTTAGGTTAGCCTTTCGCTGTTTATTTTGAGTACTCCATCTCGACGCGAGGCGTTAGCTTAGTCACGAGTTCATACGCAATGGTACCAATGTGACCCGCCACTTCTTCTACTGGGAGCTCTTTCCCCCAAAGAATCGCTTCGTCGCTGACTTTATCCGTTGCATCTGGTCCCAAATCGACCGTCAGCATATCCATAGAAACTCGACCTGCGATAGGTACTTTACGACCATTTACCCAAACCGGAGTGCCGTTCGGAGCACTTCTTGGGTAACCGTCGCCATACCCTACTGCGATGACACCGACTTTTGTATCTCGCTTACTGGTCCACATACCGCCGTAGCCAACACTTTCGCCCTTCTTAACTTCACGTACCGCAATAAGATGGGATTTAAGTGTCATCACGGGTTGATACCCCAGATCTTGTGCGGTCTTGTCATCAAATGGCGATACACCATACATGATGATGCCCGGACGAACCCAATCCAAATGGCTTTGAGGCCATGCCAACAACCCCGCAGATGCCGCAAGTGAACGCTCCCCCTGACAACCAGAGGTCAACGACTTAAACAACTCAATCTGTTGGGGAGTAATATGGCTATCCAGCTCATCTGCACAACCAAAGTGACTCATGTAACGTAACGGCTTGGCTACGTTTGGACACTCTTTCAACCGCGTGACAAACTCATCATATTGCTCAGGGCGAACGCCAAGACGGTGCATCCCACTGTCAATCTTAAGCCACACGACAACCGGAGTTTCAAGGTCGGCTTGCTCCAAAGCGATAAGCTGCTCTTCACAATGCACCACGGTTTGGATGTTGTTCGTCACAAGAACAGGTAAGTCACCTGGAGAGTAAAAACCTTCTAGCAATAGAATCGGCTTTACCACGCCACAAGCGCGCAGTTGCAACGCTTCTTCAATGCGCGCAACACCAAAGGCATCCGCATGGTTGGCATGTTTTGCAACGTGACGTAATCCGTGACCATAACCATTGGCCTTCACTACAGCCATCACTTTACTTTGGGGCGCTTGCGCTTTCACGCGCTGTAAGTTGTGCTGCAACGCAGACAAATCAATGCACGCCTTGGCCGCTTTCATATAGCTCATGGTGTTACTCATCATCAATATCGAATGCAGGACCCGCGTAGTTGTCAAAGCGCGAGTGTTGACCTTGGAAGGTGAGACGTACAGAGCCGATAGGGCCGTTACGTTGCTTACCAATGATGATTTCTGCCGTACCTTTGTATGGGCTATCTGGGTGATACACCTCGTCACGGTAGATGAACATGATCAAGTCGGCATCCTGCTCGATAGAGCCCGACTCACGCAAGTCCGAGTTTACTGGGCGTTTATCTGAACGTTGCTCTAGGGAACGGTTAAGCTGAGACAGCGCCACGACGGGCACATTCAGCTCTTTTGCCAGCGCTTTCAGAGAGCGCGAAATCTCCGCAATTTCCAGCGTACGGTTATCAGAGAGTGCAGGCACGCGCATAAGCTGAAGGTAGTCGACCATGATCATCGACAGACCGCCATGTTCACGTGCGATACGGCGAGCGCGTGAACGCACTTCGGTCGGAGTTAGACCGGAGCTGTCATCAATGTACATGTTTTTCTTCTGCATCAAGATACCCATAGTAGAAGAAATACGCGCCCAGTCTTCGTCATCCAGCTGACCCGTACGGATCTTGGTTTGGTCAACGCGAGACAAAGAGGCCAACATACGCATCATCAACTGCTCGGCTGGCATCTCTAGCGAGAAAATAAGCACAGGCTTCTCTTGTTGCATGGCCGCATTTTCACACAAGTTCATCGCAAAGGTCGTTTTACCCATCGATGGACGCGCCGCGACAATCACCAAATCAGAACCTTGCAAACCTGCGGTTTTCTTATTGAGGTCAGTGAAACCTGTGTCGACACCCGTCACACCATCTTGCGGCGTTTTATATAACAACTCGATACGTTCTAACGTCTTTTCGAGGATGTTATCAACATTTTGTGGCCCTTCGTTTTCACTGGTTCGTGACTCAGCGATGGCGAAAACTTTACTCTCCGCCATATCAATCAGATCTTCCGAACTTCGACCTTGAGGATCGTAACCCGCATCCGCAATCTCATTCGCGACACCGATCAAACCACGGACAATCGCACGTTCGGCAACAATATCAGCGTACGCATTAATGTTAGCGGCGCTTGGCGTGTTTTTCGCCAAATCTGCAAGGTAAGCAAAACCGCCCACATCTTCTAATTGCTCGTGACGCTCCAGGTATTCCGATAAAGTAATAAGATCGAGAGGCTTGCCCGCTTCAAGAATGGTTTTTACACCTTCAAAAATTAGGCGATGCGGACGACTATAGAAATCACTGCTTACAACACGTTCGGCAACGGTGTCCCAACGTTCATTGTCCAGTAAAAGACCACCAATTACTGATTGCTCGGCTTCTAGTGAGTGAGGTGGCACTTTGATTGCGTCGACCTGACTGTCTGAAGGTTTGCGATTTCTGTTTTCCGCCATGACTTTGCTCGATAACTACTATTGACCCACGATTATAACCTTAACCTAACTGAGATGCTTCCCCGAAGCGACAATTACTTGTTAAGAAATCAACATGCGAACCGCACAAGTAATAGCCTGGTTCTTCCGCCCAGCTCTAATAAAAATTAACCTACCATTGACCCAACAAAATATCTGTATCAGTATCATGCCCCTCCTTTTTAATTACGTTCGAGGTTGATGTGTCCCGATACTGGTTACTTAGCTTTAGCTTACTATGCGCTAGTGCATCGTATGCTGACGAATCAGTACAGCCAGAGCAAAATATTGATGTGCCCGACCCATTAAAAACCGAGGTGGAGTTCGGCTATCAAGCTCACACAGGTAACACGGACTCTCGTTCCCTGAATGCTCGTTTGAGTGCTGAATATACGTCAGGTCGACACCGTTCTAATGGTGAATGGAAGTACTACAACTTGTACAAAGACGGTGAAGAAGACAAACGCTCATCCACCTACGCCCTACAGAGTGACTACAAGTTAGGTCCTAAAACGTATTTGTATGGCAGCTTTAAAGGGGTGGATTCTCGTTACAGTGCCTATTTTAAAGACTACACCTTATCAGGTGGTTTGGGTTACCAGTTTTCCTACACTGAAAACTTCATTTTAGAGGTAGAAGTCGGTCCTGGTTTTCGTTATCAAGAACCAAATTTAGATGAGATAGATGATGACGACATTGTCTTTCCCGATATCGTTCGAGAAGGCATTTTTCGAGGGAATATCAATACGACTTGGCACGCACTAGATAATCTGAGTTTCGCGGCTGATATTACGTTGGTAACAGGTAAAAGTAATACACGAGCCGATAGTGAGCTAAGCGTGACCAATGATATTACTGAAGATATTGCACTGAAACTGGCACACTCTCGTCAGTATCACGATAAAGTGCCTGAAGGCTTAAGCAAAGCGGATAGCGTATTTTCCGTTAATTTACTCTTCGCTTTTTAACCCGTTTTTTCTCCCAGTTTTAGAAATAAAAAAAGCACCTCCGAAGAGGTGCTTTTTAGTATTTCGTCTTGATACTGAATTACTCAGCAGCAACAACTTGTAGGTTCACAGTTGCGAAAACTTCAGAGTGAAGTTGAACGCTGATCTCGAACTCACCAGTTGTACGTAGAGCACCTTCAGGAAGGCGAACTTCGCTCTTAGCAACTTCAACGCCTGCAGCTGTGATAGCGTCAGCGATGTCACGAGTACCGATAGAACCGAATAGTTTGCCTTCGTCACCAGCTTTAGAAGCGATAACTACAGCTTCTAGAGCGTTAACTTTCTCTGCGCGAGCTTCTGCAGCAGCTAGTTGCTCAGCAACTTTAGCTTCTAGTTCAGCACGACGAGCTTCAAACATTTCAACGTTAGCTTTAGTTGCCATAACTGCTTTACCTTGTGGGATAAGGAAGTTACGAGCGTAGCCAGATTTAACGTTTGCAGTATCGCCAAGACCACCTAGGTTACCAATTTTATCAAGTAGAATAACTTGCATTGCTTAATCCTCTTTCTTAATAAAATGAACCGATTACTGATGCTTGTCAGTGTACGGTAGTAGAGCTAGGTAGCGTGAACGCTTGATAGCACGTGCTAGTTGACGCTGGTACTTAGCGCTTGTACCAGTGATACGGCTAGGTACGATTTTACCAGCTTCAGTGATGTAGTTTTTAAGAGTTGCTACGTCTTTGTAATCAATCTCTTGTACGCCTTCTGCAGTGAAACGGCAGAATTTACGACGACGGAAGAAACGAGCCATGGGCTATCTCCTGATCTTAAATTTGAGTAATGTTGTCGGCGTGTAACACTAATTTTCCCACGCCATTTCGGCCGGTTTGATAAGTGACAAAACCACTTACCTTAATGTTACTGCCTTGAACTAAATTCTGAGTTAGTGCTTGTGACCCAAGCCCGCTGACGACTACCGGCATACGACAATAAACTTGTCGAGGTAAGTCAGCTTCGATAATAGTAGAGCGATGCTCCAGCCAAAACCGACAGTGTTCAATGCCACCAGGGCTTTTACTACGAATGGGCGGTTTGGCAATGGTGCCGCTCAGCTCCATTCGATTGGCCATAAGAAAACTTACTCAGCAGCTTCTGACTTAGCTTCAGGCTTAGCTTCAGAACGCTCTTCACGACGTGGAGCACGCTCTTCTTTTTGCTTAAGCATGATAGATTGCTCAGTGATCGCTGCTTTAGTACGCATGATCATGTTACGTAGAACTGCATCGTTGAAACGGAAAGCAGTTTCTAGCTCATCAATTACAGCTTGGTCAGCTTCAACGTTCATAAGAACGTAGTGAGCTTTGTGAAGCTTGTTGATTGGGTAAGCCAGTTGACGACGGCCCCAGTCTTCTAGACGGTGGATTTTACCGCCAGCTTCAGTGATTGAACCAGTGTAACGCTCGATCATGCCAGCAACTTGCTCGCTTTGATCTGGGTGCACCATGAATACGATTTCGTAATGACGCATTGGTTGCTCCTTACGGATTATTCAGCTTCCACAAATGGCTCAGTCGTCCAGAGGAAGCAAGGAACTAAAGATAATTGACTGAGTTTAAGGAGCACGAATAGTACAGAAAGGGCGCAAAATAGGCAAGTGATTATTTGCTCAACGCAGGGGATATTTTATTTCATCCAACACTAGAAATAACAAAGGCTGCCAATAAAGTGACAGCCTTTAAAATCAGGGCATTATCGCGCGTATATAGGGACTTATTTTACTTCAGCCAGTTCCGTGCGCATTTGGTCGATCACTTGTTTGTAATCTGGCTGACCGAAAATCGCCGAGCCTGCAACAAACATATCTGCGCCCGCTTCTGCGATTTCACGAATGTTGTCAACCTTCACACCGCCATCAATTTCTAAACGGATATCGCGACCAGACTCATCGATCATCTTACGAACTGCACGCAGTTTATCTAGTGTGTGAGGAATGAATGATTGACCACCAAAGCCAGGATTAACCGACATCAGTAGAATCATGTCGACTTTGTCCATGATGAACTCAAGGCTCGCAAGTGGCGTTGCTGGGTTTAGTACCACACCAGCCTGACAGCCGTGCTCTTTAATTAACTGCAGTGTACGGTCTACATGATCGGAAGCTTCCACATGGAATGTAATCATCGACGCACCCGCTTTTGCGAAATCAGGAATAATGCGGTCAACCGGTTTCACCATTAGGTGAACATCGATTGGCGCTGTGATGCCGTAATCGCGTAGTGCTTTACACACAGGTGCACCAAAAGTCAGGTTTGGTACATAGTGGTTATCCATAACGTCGAAATGTACCACATCCGCACCCGCTGCGAGTACTTTCTCGACATCTTCACCGAGACGAGCAAAATCTGCCGATAAAATGGATGGAGCAATAAGAAAATCTTTCATACCTGACCTCAGTAGTAATGAGCAAACAATCTGCGCGCAATTCTACCGAAGCCAGTGGGGAGATCCACTATTTAGATTTAATAGTGTGAGAACTAAGAGCTTGGTTGATCCATCTCAGGGGCATGAAAAAGAGCAAGCAGCTCATCGACTTTATTACGACCACTGCCATTGCGGCTAATGGTGCGCTTTACTTTTACTACATTGAGATCTGCACCGTGATACAACCGACGCGTCAACGTAGTGTCGTGGTTAGAAATCAGAACCGGAATACCACGCTCAGTCGCCGTTCTTTCAGCAATGTCGGCTAATGCAGCCTGATCATCCAACGTGAAACCATTACCTGCGTATGAGGTGAAATTTGCCGTGTTTGAAAGCGGTGCATAAGGAGGATCGCAATACACCACACTCCCCTTACGTGCTCGGCGAAAAGTTTCTGGATAACCTTCACAAACGAACGTGGCTTTCTTGGCTTTTTCGGCAAAAAACTCCAATTCCGCCTCTGGGAAGTAAGGCTTTTTATATGAACCGAACGGAACGTTAAAACCGCCTTTTTTGTTGTAACGGCATAGACCATTAAAACCAAAGCGGTTCATGTACAAAAACGCTAAAGAGCGGTACATCACGTCATCGGTTTTATTAAACTCAGCGCGAATGTGTAAGTAAGCTTCTTTACGGTTATTCTCGGCGACAAACCAACGCTTCGCTTCAGAGATATACTCTTCAGGGCGCTCTTTTAGTAGGTTGTACAGATTGATCAGATCTGGATTGATATCTGCCAGTAGGTAATGGTCATAGTCGGTATTCAGAAACACTGAGCCCGCGCCAACAAAAGGTTCAACTAGCTTTCGAGCCGGCGGTAAATGACGTTGGATGTCTTCAACCAGTCCGTATTTTCCTCCTGCCCATTTAAGAAAGGCTCGTTGCTTTTTCATCTACTGCTCTATCTATCGACCAAAAATTAAGGCTGCGGAATGTAACATATTTTTCAGCGAAGCTCAGGTTTATTTCACTCGATCAATTTCGCGATGAACCTGACGGAGTGATTTTGCCCAAGGACTCACCGACTTAACCGAATCAGGCAAGCTTGCAACGGCATCGCGAGCCATTTGAATTGTCGGATAATCTTGGTATGTGATGATATACCACTCAGTGTCATTGCGAACGGTAGGATAAATTCGTACTTGATTATTCAGCTGATGCTCATCGAGGAAGGCTTGTACATCGTCCATTGACGTCATAGCAGCAAGCTGCAGTGTATAGGCTCTTGGTGATAGTGCTTTTAATTCTTCGCGAGCAAATGAAAACTTAACCACAGACTGCTTCGCACCGTCTTCTTCTGGCTGAGCAGAAGTTTGCGTCATACCTTGATTTGGTTTTACGACTTTTATTAAGGGTGAGCTGGTTTCATCAGTGGCGTCTTGCTTCTCAACGCCCACGACATCATCAATCGCTTTTGTGTCTGCTGAATCAGCTTTACCTTCAAGCAATGCATCGACCACATTCGACTCAATCACCACTCTCTGTTGATTGTCATCACTGCCAACGCTCGCCACTTCTTCCGTTACTGCTGGCGGTAATGAATCAGAATCATCAATCGCGCCAGAGCCATCAAGGCCACTGCTAGTGTCATCAGTCACAGATTGTAGTGAAGACTGCGCAGCACTGATTCCTGACTCTTCAAAAGTTGGAATAGCCGTTTGCTCTAAACTACCAGCAATTTGCTGCGCTTTATCATCAGGGCTTGGTTGATTATACATCCACCAATAGCCACCAGCAGCAAGCAACAGTAATGCTAATACCACTAACGCAATATTCAGCGGTGAACCGACAATCGAGCGGATAATGATCCTTTTTTCCACTTTCATCTCTCCTAACGCCATGATGTCACCCGGTACTGGGTCAACTTTTTTAAATGCATCTCGAACCCGCTTCTCCGCCTCATCATCAACATAGCGCGCAACAAGTGATTCAAAGAAACGACGGGCTTCCACTTCGGACAACATATCAATATCAAGCTCAACAGGCTTTATCTCTTGTCCGTAACTGAGACGTGACAGCAATCCTTCTAAGCGCCCAGACTGCGTAAATAATAAGACATTGATGGTCCAATTCGGCTTATGATGCGCCTCTAAAACCAGCATCCAAAGCTCAGAAACGAGCGTCTCACTTAATAAATGCGCATCATCAACCACAATCGCGATATCACAAGGCTCATCACCCAATAGTCTTTCGAGGCTATCAAGTAAAGGCTCTTGCTGATTAAACAATGCGTCCGAAACCAGTTGACTCAAAATAAGGATGCGGCGCTGCACATCATCTTGATTAGAATGACAAAGTAACAAACATTGATTCTTGTTACTGGCACCCACTTCAAGGTATCGCTGCGCTAACCAAGATTTTCCATAACCATCATGACCATTAATCGCAATGAAATTGGAACCAAAATTAGTCAGCAATCCTAACCTATCAAGCAACTCGATTTGAGAATCTAATTCCAGAACGTGAGCAACACTCATCTAATAACCTTAATACACTACAAGAATGACGCCCAAAGGCGCCATTACAAGGTTAAATATCGCGACCGAAGTCTATCGCCTGTTTGAGTACGTCTTGTGTCGTATCAGCAATGACCTCGGCACTACCAATGCCTGTAGGTAGAACTAATCTTAATTGACCAGAGAGGACTTTTTTATCTCGCATCATATGTTTGAGGAAGTCATCGAAGCTCATACTTTCTGGAGTATGAACAGGCAGTTTGGCACGACGCAAAATCGCAACAATACGCTCAAATTGCTCTGCTGAGATAAGACCGCGCAGATGCGAAGTTTTGGCCGCCATAACCGTGCCAGCAGAAACCGCTTCACCATGCAGCCAATTGCCGTAGCCAAGCTCAGCTTCAATCGCATGACCAAAGGTGTGACCTAAGTTGAGCAGAGCGCGGATGCCCGATTCTTTCTCATCCTGAGCCACCACTTCCGCTTTTATTTCACAGCAACGTGCAATGGCATAAGTTAGCGCTTCTTCATCCAACGCGTACAAGCGTTCAAGGTTTTCTTCCAACCATACAAAAAAGTCTACATCGTAAATGATGCCGTACTTAATGACTTCTGCGATACCTGCTGCGAATTCACGCTCAGGCAACGTCGATAAACAGTTGGTATCGATGATCACGGCTTTAGGTTGGTAAAACGCACCTATCATGTTCTTACCCAACGGATGGTTAACCGCGGTTTTTCCACCCACCGAAGAGTCCACTTGAGATAGTAATGTCGTTGGTATTTGAATAAAGTCGACCCCACGCTGGTAACAGGCAGAAGCAAAACCCACAAGGTCGCCAATAACGCCACCACCTAACGCGATGATCACAACATCACGAGCGTAATTCCCCTCGAGGAGGAAGTTCATCACTTGGTTAAACACATCCAAGTTTTTGTACTGTTCGCCGTCAGGCAATTCTAACAAGGATGCACTACAACCGAGCTGCTCGAGTTGCTTTAAAATTTTGTCTGCATACAAAGGCGCCACTGTGACATTACTGATCACAACAACTTTTTGTTTTGCATTTTTGTTTGAGAGAACTTGAGAGAGGTACGCCGGGTCCTCAAATAACCCGGCGCCAATAGAGATTGGGTAGCTACGCTCAGCTAGGTTGACCGTAATCCGTTCCATCGGTTTGCTCCAATTAAAAAAAAGATAAAAACTTATCTCTCTTCTAGCATTTTTACGATCTGGTTGGCTACCACTTTTGCACTCTGATCGTCAGTGCGAACAGTGTAATCCGCTACTTCTTCATACAGAGGATTACGTTCTTCAGCTAATTGCTCCAATACTTCGCGAGGGTTGTCCGTTTGAAGTAGAGGACGCTTCTTGTCACGGTTTGTGCGCGCAAGTTGCTTTTCAATCGTCGTTTCTAAGTAAACAACAACACCACGTGCCGAAAGACGATTACGGTTTTCTTTGCTCTTAACAGAGCCACCGCCAGTCGCAAGCACGATGCCTTGCTCTTGTGTTAGGTCTTCAAGTACCGCTTCTTCACGCTTGCGGAAGCCTTCTTCACCTTCTACATCAAAAACCCAAGAGATGTCTGCACCAGTGCGTTCTTCGATCACTGTATCGGAGTCAACAAACTCCATATGCAGTTGCTGTGCTAGATGTCTACCAATTGTACTTTTGCCGGCGCCCATTGGGCCAACAAGGAAAATATTACGTTTCTCAGCCATGTTTAGCAGTAATTTACAACATTGATTCAATAAGATCGCCACAAGAAAACACAGCTAAATCGCTGTTCTACAAGGCTTGTGGCACCAGTTCCTCACAGATAATTCGTGATAAGACCCGAAATTATCCAAGCATGGTGCCACTATTGCAACTTTATTTTTGATTTAATCAGTTTTTCACGAGGTAGAACTACTGAATCACCACCTTAGGGGTGACGAAAATTAACAGCTCACTTTTGCCAACATTTTCATAACTTCGACGGAAAAGCGCACCTAATAGTGGCAGATCGCCTAACAAAGGCACTTTGTCCACCGAGTTAGTAATGCTGTGCTGGAAAATACCACCAAGAACGACGGTTTCACCGTTATTTACTAACACTTGCGTCCCGATACGTTGAGTATCAATCGCAACGGCTTCACCAGTTCCTGTTTTCACGACTTGTCCAGGTCTATCTTGCGTAACGCTTAAGTCCAACACAAGACGGTTATCCGGTGTAATTTGTGGCGTCACCTTCAAACTCAATACTGCTTTTTTGAACGTTACCGTCGTTGCACCACTTGATGAGGACTCTAGATAAGGTATCTCGGTACCTTGCTCAATATAGGCAGGCTTCTTATTGGTAGTGATCAAACGTGGACTTGAGATAATCTCAGCTTTGGACTCTTGTTGCAGCGCAGAAAGCTCGAGGTCTAACAAGGTGTCTGAGCCTAATTTTGCAACCTGAAAAGCAATGCTGGTCGCGTTTGGACTGGTTGCAGCTAAGTTTACGTTTAGGAAGTCATCGATACCTACTCCATCGCCGTCACCACCGTCTTCTCCTTCACCACCTCCGTTATATAAACCGATCGTGGCAAGGTTGTTTTCGATAGAGCCACCAACCGTGTTATTGCCATTAATAGAGGTAAAGCCCCAGCGAATTCCCAACTCATCCATGTTGCCTTCGTTGATGGTCACAATACGCGCTTCAATTTGAACCTGCTTCACCGGGATATCCAAAGATTCAATAATTTCTCGAATCACTTCAATGTTTTCAGGTAGCTCACGAATCAATAACGAGTTAGTCCGCTCATCAATGGTCATACTGCCTCGCTCAGACAACATACTGATGTTCCCTTCTCCGTTGATCATCTCTGCAATATCTGATGCTTTAGCGAAGTTTACCTTGATGATTTCAGACGAAAGCTCTCCCATCGTTTGTTCTAGCTGCTGCTTTTCGAGTTGCTGTTTTTCGCGCAGATCAAGCTCATCTGTTGGAGCAACCAGAATCACGTTGCCATCAACACGCTTATCTAACCCCTTAACTTGCAAAATAATATCCAGCACTTGCTGCCACGGAACACCATCAAGACGAAGTGTGAGGTTACCTTCTACGGAGTCTGAAACAACCAAGTTGAACTGGTTGTAGTCAGCAATCAGCTGTAACACGTTACGTACAGGAATATCTTGGAAGTTAATTGAAATGAGCTTGCCTTCTTTTTCTAGAATGCTTTTATCCGGGGCTTTCTCATTGGGTTTGATCTTAGCCACTTTGATTTCCAAGAATCGCCCCGTTAAACGATAATCATGCGTATATTCTTCATTAATGTGCGCAACCAAGCGAGTAGTTGAGGTATCGCGAAACACCTCTACGCTTTCAACCACAGTCGAGAAATCTTTTACGTCTAGGAGATACAGTTGCTCGTCTTTTACCGAAGTATTAAGCAAATCGATACTTAACCCTTCCTGTACGCGTTTGACATCGACAATCGCGGCAGGTGACGCCAGTTCAACGACTATAACGGCGTCTTTATCTTTATTAGTGCGAAAGTCGATACTCTTTAAGGCATTAGACGATACTTCTTCTGCTGCCACTAAAGGGGCTAAAAATACAAACAACCATAAGGAGAAGAGCCCTGTTAGTATCCTTGGTGTACGTGTTAATCCTTGTCTCATTTTCATTACTCAATATCAAAAATAAATGGGGCTATCTCAAAGCCAACTTAACTTTACGCTTCTGCCAACACCCTAAGCCGTCGGGCAACGTTTCATTAACTAACAAATAGGAATGGCTGACGTGGGTCACTTTGCCATTGTTGCGTCCGAGGTATTGCCCCGGCTTCACTTTATAAACGGTTCCATTGGGTGCCTGAACGAGACCAGAAACCGTATTACCCATGCCCATAACTCCTTTCAAACGTAATTGGCTTAATGGGAATTTTTCTAATTTGCCAGTGCGCCTTCTTGAAGGCGGTTGCCAGCAATCTTTTCTTGCAACGGGCTGAGTGGCGATGGTGGCTTCTTTTGGCAACTCAAAGGGCGCACGCTGTACTTCAGGTGCGTACGTGACGGCAACATACTTATCTGCAGGCTTAAGTTTCTCGACATCTCGACGCGCCTGACTCTCCACCCCTCGAATAAAATCCGTTAATGACTCATCATTCGCCTGACATCCAAGTAGCAGAGACCCCATCAGTACCAGTAACAAATGCTTACTTGTCATTGTTCGTCTCCTCTGGCTTAAACTGATAGGTATTGGCTCGTACCCTAAAGTGCAGAGTTTCACTTTCTTGGCTGACACGCTGCCAAGTCACATCTTTAAACGTGATGATTCGAGGTAGCGTTGCTATCGCCTGAGAAAAATGGCCGATGTCATGAAAATCTCCCGTTAACTCAATGTTTAAAGGAAGACGATAGAGGAAATGCTCTGATTGCTTTTCACCCCAGTCGATACGGGTAAAGGTCAACTTATTGTCGATACCGAGTTCATTCACCGAAGCGAGCATCGTAGCCAACTCTTTTTGCGCGGGCAGTTGTTGTAGCAATAATTCGTAACGCGTGGTGAGTTCATCCAATTGAGATTGAAGCTGAGGCAATGCTGCTACTTTGTTCGCTTTGATCTTCAATGCCACCTTGAGCGTCTGCTCCTGCTGGACCAAGTTATTCAATTGCTCTTCTTTTGGCTTAAGGTAAAACCAATAGCCAAAACCTTGAATGAGGAAAATCAGCAGCGCGATAACCACAAGCTGAGGCAACAATGGCCACTCTGCCATTTCATCTATTTCGAGATCCTGCCAATCAACCATGCTGGGCCTCCGCTTTCTTCTCCGGCACTTTGAACATGAAAGACACTTTGAACGTTTGGAACTCTTTTCCAAAACGCGCTTTTCCGTGAACGATGGAGTGCATTTCTACATCATTCAACTTGGCCGAACGCTCCATGTTGTCCAGCATCGTGGCAAGTTTTGGAGTGCTATCAGAGATCCCCGAGATCTCAATTTCCAGATCATTCATTTTGATCTTGTCGACATATACACCTTCAGGAATGACGGCTGGCATCAAGTTCATAAACTCGGTCGTTTTGTTTCTACCGTTTTGTAACCCTTCAACCACTTTTAAACGTTCGAGGATTTTGCTGTGCTCTTGCTCGGCGATTTTCATTGCTTCAATACGCTGGTCGAGCTCAGCAATGTAGTGAGTAAGGTAATCAAGCCGCTCCTGCTGCTGATCTTGTTGGTACTCAAAAAACTTTCCAATACCCCATTGAATACCAATGGCGACCAACATGCCTAACGCGACCAAGCTAATGAAACGACGTCGGTGCTCTTCTCTTTGGTTCTCTCGCCAAGGAAGTAAATTAATGCGATAAAGCACGCGCACCTCCTAGCCAATGAATGCCACGAATCGCGAGTCCTGCGGCTGTAGAGAAATGCTGCCAATCCGCGGCACGACGTTTACGTTTGGACACCTTCATCTCAAATAGCCCTAGCGGGTTTAGCAATTCACACTCTAGTGACAGTTGCTGAGATAACTCTTCCGCGAGCATTGGTGTCGAAGCTCCTTCCCCTGATAACCAGATACCTTTGATATTTTGCGAGCCATTAATTGAAGTGTAGAGCTGCATCTGACGTTTCACCCGTTCCACAATTTGGCGATTAAACAGCTCTGTTTTCTCCTGAGCATCATCGGACATCAAATCATCTTGCACAGGGCTGTTTGCTCCTCGAGTGCCGCAAGCAAACTCCTTGTGAAACAGCTCACCTTGTTCGGTAAACATGGTAAAGGAGCTCGATGAGGTGCCAATATCGAGTAAGCAGTACTTATTTTTGTCAGGAAAGCGATCGGCGGTAAGCTTCCAGATATGACCAAGACTTTGTGAATGCACGTCCACTAAAACGGGTTTTAGTCCGGATTTTTGTAATGCATCCACGCGACTATCGACCACATCTTTTCTTGTCGCAAACACTTGATAGTTATCAGTCCCACGCAACCCATCTTCGGCACGAAGACGGACGAAGTCTAAACTCAGCTCTTCGACAGGGAATGGCGATTGATGAGAAAATGCCTGAATCACAGCAAACTCAACTTCGCTATCTTCAAGGTTTTGTTCTATTTGCAATTTTTTACTGATCACCGAATTATCAGGCACTGAAATTGCGACCTTTTTAGCACCAAAAGGCAGTTCTTTTTTAATCAGCTTTAGGGTCTTTACAATTTCTTGATGATTTATAGTGTTATTTTCAGCGACAATACCTTCCTTTAGTAATATTTCTTTGTAACCCAACAGAGCGTAATTGTTGCCTGTGGGTTTAAGTACTACGGCTTTGAGGCTGTTATGGCCTATATCGATGCCGGTAACGATTAGCTTATCCATCTCTTACTCTCGCTCCGAAATTTCTTCGTGCAAAGGTTGTTATTAGCACCCAAATAAGAGTTAATATCTCTATGTGCTAAATTTTTGACCTAAGAGTACAAGGGTTTGCCGTTACACAGCCTCAACCAATCAGGGATTCTCCGGTGAAGTTCATAAAGCGTTTATTATTTTTAACATTGATTTGCATAATTCTTGGAGTCACCACAATATTTGGCTTCTATCAGTACGTGAAGCCTGAATTGCCAGATGTTGCAACTCTAAAAGACGTTGAATTACAAACACCTATGCAGGTGTTTAGTCAAGACGGGAAGCTGATCGCACAGTTCGGTGAAAAGCGTCGTATTCCTGTTACTTATGATGAAATTCCTCAAGACTTAATTCATGCGCTAATCGCCACCGAAGATAGCCGTTTTTACGAACACCCAGGTATCGATCCTATCGGCATCACTCGTGCAGCCGTTGTAGTTGCGATCTCAGGTTCAGCCAAGCAGGGCGCAAGTACCATTACGCAACAGCTAGCGCGTAACTTCTTCTTATCTAATGAGAAGAAGATCATGCGTAAGATTAAAGAGATTTTCATTGCTATCCACATTGAGCAGCTTCTGAGTAAGCAAGAAATCATGGAACTTTATGTCAATAAAATCTTCCTTGGTTACCGCTCATATGGTTTTGGTGCGGCCGCTCAAGTTTACTTTGGTAAGAGCCTTAATGAATTGACGTTAAGCGAACTTGCGACACTCGCAGGGATGCCAAAAGCGCCATCAACGATGAACCCAATTTACTCTCTTGAGCGTGCGACAAAACGCCGTAACGTCGTGTTAATGCGAATGCTTGATGAAAAATACATCACGCAAGAACAGTATGACGAAGCACGCAACGAACCTATCGTGGCGCGTTACCACAGTGCTGAAATTGAACTTTCCGCTCCTTATGTGGCAGAACTAGCTCGTGCATGGGCCGTAAAAGAGTACGGTGAAGAAGAAGCCTACACCTCTGGCTTGAATATCTACATGACAGTGGACTCTAAACTGCAAGATGCCGCGAATACATCCGTGGTAAATAATCTGCTGTCATACGATGAACGTCACGGCTACCGCGGTGCGGAGAAAGTGCTTTGGAAAGAAGGTGAAACCGCTTGGAACAGCGAGCAAATAGAAAAGCACCTTAAGAAGCAACCAACTTATGGTGACCTTTACCCTGCCGTCGTGACAAAAGTCGATGATAAAACTGCGCAAGTTTGGGTTAAAAACCATGAAGAGCAGAGCATTCCTTGGACTGGAATGCATTGGGCACGTAAATACATCACCGAAAACCGCCAAGGCTCAACGCCAAAATCAGCGCATGATGTTCTAGCGACGGGTCAACAAGTTTGGGTTCGCGAAGTGAGCGAACCCAATAAAGATGACAACACGACACAAAGCTGGAAACTGAGCCAAGTGCCAACAGCGAACACCGCGTTTGTCGCGATGAACCCGGAAAATGGTGCGATATTGTCGTTAGTGGGTGGTTTTAACTTTGTTCATAGTAAATTTAACCGTGCCACTATGTCAGTGCGTCAGGTTGGCTCAAGTATCAAACCATTCATCTACTCAGCCGCAATTGACAAGGGACTTACCCTGGCCACTCTGATCAACGATGCGCCAATTAACAAATGGGACGCAGGTTCGGGTTCGGCTTGGCGACCTAAAAACTCACCACCAACCTATGGCGGTCCAACTCGCCTTCGCCTCGGCTTAGCTCAGTCAAAGAACGTGATGGCAGTGCGTACGCTGCGTGAAGTAGGCCTTGATGAAACACGTCAGTACCTTACTCGTTTTGGTTTTGATATTAACCAAGTACCACGTTCAGAGACCATCGCGCTCGGTGCTGGTAGCTTAACACCAATGAAAGTGGCACAAGGCTACTCTGTATTTGCGAACGGAGGTTATTACGTCGAACCGTTCTACGTAGAACGCGTGGAAGATGCATTCGGTGAAGTGCTGTTTAAAGCGAACCCAAAAAGCGTTTGTCATAAGGATTGCCCACAAATGGGCGATGAGCCAGACAATCGCTATGCCGATGAGTTTGGCGAACAAGACGTCGCGATTGATGGTTTGGCAACAGACAACGCACTGGAAAATGATGAACCTCAATATGCTCCACAAGTTATCTCTGAGCAAAACGCATTCTTGATGCGCGAGATGATGTACAGCAACATTTGGGGTGGTGGTAACTGGCGTGAAGGTACGGGGTGGAACGGTACTGGCTGGCGTGCACAAAAACTGGGGCGTCGTGATATCGGTGGTAAAACGGGTACAACGAATGACTCCAAAGATGCTTGGTACAACGGCTATGGTCCTGGTGTTGTTGCCATTGCTTGGGTTGGTTTTGATGATCACTCACGCGCCCTTGGTCGCACAACGGTTAATAGCAACCTAGGCAAAGGCCAAATTTCCGGTGCCGAATCGGGTGCGAAAACCGCAGAACCCGCTTGGATTGACTTTATGCGCGTTGCACTAGAAGAAACACCTGAGCAAGGTAAAAATATTCCAGATAACATCATTCGTGTTCGTATTGATCGCAACACTGGCATGCTAACGCACAAAGTAGACAGCACATCGATGTTCGAATACTTTGAAAAAGGCACTGAGCCTACCGAATACGCAGGAGACCGTTTGGAAGACAGTATTTATTCTTCCGGCTCTGGCGCAGAAGAGCTGTTCTAAATCACTAAAGCAAAAGGGAGAGCATTCGCTCTCCCTTTTTTATGTCGGCTTTTACGCCGCGGCGTTCAATGAAGGATAAGAAGCCAATACTTCTTTAATCTTCGCCGCCAAAGCTTCAAACCTTGCACGCAGTGGTGAGCCCGGGCGATATACAAGGACTATATTGCGCGAAGGCGTAGGGTTAACGGCTGGTACATAGCACACGCCATCTTTTTGCTTCTCATTGGGGATAGAAAGCTGAGGCAATAACGTAATCCCAGCACCAGCAGCGACCATATTCCGCAGTGTCTCCAAACTGGTTGCCTTAAAGCGTTCATCGTCTTTCGCTCCGGCAGCAAAACAGAAACCTAACGCTTGATCACGAAGACAGTGACCGTCTCCTAGCGCTAAAACGGTTTTACCATTCAACTCCAACATATCAACATGGTCGAGAGAGGCCCACTCATGATCACATGGCACCGCAACGCTTAACGGCTCGTTATACACTTCGATTTCTTTAAAAGGTGCCGTTTCATCAACCGAAGCCAAGACCAAGCAGTCCAATTTACCTTCTTCTAATTGACGCACCAACTGATGTGTTTGAGCTTCGTGCAGGAACAGCTCCAGTTCAGGAAATGCTTCTTTTATCTGCGGCAGAATTTTGGGTAGTAGATACGGACCTACCGTCGGGATGAAACCGATATGCATAGGCCCAGTCATTGCTCCGCTCTGACCACTCGCCATATCTTTAAAAGTTTTCACTTCACTTAAGATACGCTTAGCTTGCTCCACCAACTGCAACCCTGAATCGGTAAACAAAACGCGACGGCTGCTTCGCTCTAAAAGCGTGGTACCGAGTTCATCCTCTAGCTTACGAATTTGTCCACTCAATGTTGGTTGGCTAACAAAACATGCTTCTGCCGCTTTGCGAAAGTGCTTATGTTCCGCAAGTGCAACTAAGTACTCAAAATCTCGAATATTCATAACTCACAATTCGCTTCTTTTAACAATAGCTAGTACCTATCAAAACCATAACACCAAACGATTAGAGCTATCAAAGGATTTTTACAATAATGGGCTCAACAGAACGAAACAGAGCAAAGAAAAACGCTAAGCTCTATACGCATAATTTAAAATAGTTAAAGGAAATCATTATGTTTGTATCTAAAGAAGGTCAACAAGTCCCTCAAGTTACTTTTCCAGTTCGTCAAGGTGACTCTTGGATGAATGTAACGACTGATGAGCTATTTAAAGGTAAGACCGTTATCGTATTTAGCTTACCGGGTGCATTTACTCCAACCTGTTCATCAAGCCATCTACCTCGTTACAACGAATTGTTCCCTGTATTTAAAGAGCACGGAGTGGATGAGATTATTTGTGTCTCAGTCAATGATACGTTCGTGATGAATGCATGGAAACAAGACCAAGAAGCAGAAAACATTACCTTCATCCCGGATGGTAATGGTGAATTCACCGATGGCATGGGTATGTTAGTGGATAAAAACGACATCGGCTTTGGCAAACGTTCATGGCGTTACAGCATGCTAGTAAAAGATGGCGTAGTGGAAAAAATGTTCATTGAGCCAAACGAACCAGGCGACCCATTCAAAGTGTCAGACGCAGACACCATGCTGAACTACATTGCGCCAGACTACAAAACGCAAGAGTCCATCACGGTATTCACTAAGCCAGGCTGCCCTTTCTGTATGAAAGCGAAACAAAACCTGATTGACCACGGTCTTCAATATGAAGAAGTGATTCTGGGTAAAGACGCAACGACAGTTAGTCTACGAGCTATATCTGGTCGCACGACTGTTCCACAAGTCTTTATCGGTGGCAAGCACATCGGCGGTAGCGAAGAGCTAGAAGCGTATCTAGGCTAAGCTGTCCATAGCCTACACCCTCGGTCTCCGGTGCCTTTGGCTCGGAGGCCAACCCTAACTCACTTCCTCTACTAGTCTAGATAAGTAGTCGTCTACCGATAAGGTGACTCCTTATACAGATTCAACGACCCAATTCACTCTCCAAGCTCAATGTAGCTAGCTTGGCTTAAAAACAAAAAGCGAGAGTTCACGATGAAACAAGTTAATGTCGACGTAGCGATTATTGGTGGTGGTACTGCTGGTCTTGGCGCTTATCGAGCAGCAAAAGCTCATACTAATAGCGTAGTAATGATTGAAGGCGGCCCTTACGGAACAACCTGTGCTCGCGTCGGTTGCATGCCCTCTAAGCTGTTGATTGCGGCCGCAGAAAGTGCCCACCAAATCGAAAAAGCGCCTGGATTTGGGATCCATCCGCAAGGTGAAATACGCATTAACGGACAAGAAGTCATGGATCGTGTAAAACGCGAACGTGATCGTTTTGTTGGCTTTGTGCTTGAAAGCGTCGATGATATTCCCGCAGAAGACAAACTATCGGGCTACGCGAAGTTTGCCGATGACCATACGCTTATCATAGATGGCCATACTCAGGTCACCGCAAAACGGATTGTGATCGCGACGGGCTCTCGTCCTGCCTATCCAGCAGCTTGGAATGAGTTGGGAAACCGTCTCGTAATTAATGATGATGTCTTTGATTGGGATGATTTGCCTAAGTCCGTTGCGGTATTTGGCCCTGGAGTGATCGGTCTTGAACTCGGTCAAGCATTGCACCGCCTAGGGGTGAAAGTGAAGCTCTTTGGTCTTGGTGGTCAAGTTGGTCCACTGACAGATCCAGAGGTGATGGCTTACGCAGATAAAACTTTTAAAGAAGAGTTCTATCTTGATGCCGATGTAAAAGTAGAAAGCATGAAGCGCATACCATCATCGAATGCAGCAGGCGCAGACAAAGTTGAAATCAAATTCATTAACCACGACGGTGAATTAGAAACCTTTATTGTTGATTACGTTTTAGCAGCCACTGGACGACGTCCAAACGTAGATAAGCTAGCGATCGAGAGCACCAATGTGGCATTAGATGAACGCGGTGTACCAACCGCAGATCACTACACATTGCAAACCTCCGTAGAGAGTATTTTTATTGCGGGTGATGCAAGTAACCAAGTTCCATTGCTGCACGAAGCCGCTGACCAAGGCCGCATTGCTGGTGACAATGCTGGTCGTTTCCCGGATATTCGTGCAGGTCTGCGTCGTTCGCCAATTTCAGCTGTATTCTCCGATCCGCAAATAGCTATGGTCGGTGAAACTTTCAAACAACTGGAAACTCGCTTAGGAAGCTGTGGTTGTTTTGTTACTGGTGAAGTCTCGTTTGAGAATCAAGGACGTTCGCGTGTCATGCTACGAAACAAAGGGATGTTACATGTCTATGGCGAGCAAGGTACTGGACGCTTTTTAGGTGCAGAGATGATGGGGCCGAACGCAGAACACCTCGCGCATCTTTTGTCTTGGGCACACCAAAATAGAATGACGGTTTCTGAGATGCTAGATATGCCCTTCTATCATCCAGTGATCGAAGAGGGTGTCCGCACCGCTCTACGTGATTTGAATGCAAAACTACACTTAGGGCCAGAAATGGTGAAACATTGCCTTGACTGTGGGCCTGGTTGCTAACTCTTTCATGCTCAATCGAGCCAGTCTTTACATACCAAGCAAAACAGAAAGCCTCGTGATTAACGAGGCTTTCTGCTGACTACTTTGAGGCGATTACATAAGTACTACACAGCCATCATTGCGTAACGACTTACCATGATGATCGCGACTACACCGATCGTAAAAAAACCACCAGCGATACTCAGTGCAAATTTCAATTCTGTCGACATGATTATTTTTCCTATTAAAGACTGACAGCGCACCATACATCAATCACGTGCCACATAAGCTCTACAAAGCTAACTTTCCATTTTTGGTTGTGTTCCTGCGCTCTAAGCCGCGACAAAAAACGATTTCTCTCTTTGTGTTGGGTATATAATCTGAAGCAACACTGATGCCTTGGAAAACACTATGACTTGTCGCCGTTGCGAGGAACATTGGTTTTGGAAAAAGCTTGGGCGTTGCCAACGATGCTTGGATCAGTTAACGGTGCTTTCGGTACTGTGCTGGATTGTGTGGTGGTTTGCGTTCAAAGATGATCCACAAAGCATCGAGTCGATCGCTTTGATCTTTGCTGGTTTCGCTTTCAATATTTTATTGTTTTTGCACTTATGGATGCGTTTTGTCATCTTGCCGTGGCAACGTCGGCGAGGACGAAAAGAGACGGATAAAAAAGAGTAAAGTGGCAGATAGAAAAAAGCCCCAAAACCAATATCAGTTCTGGGGCTCTCTTAGATTCTTCTAAGAAAAAGCAGTGGTACTTTAATAGACCGAGCTTCCTCTCAAAGGTTCCAAATTTTTTCGATTTTTTTAGCAAATACTGATGTAAGTAAATCAGAAAATAACTATGTCATTGAATGCTAATAAAATCACTCCGAAATTTCAGCTCATGCCACATGCGATTTTTGGATCACTTGCTCCATTAAATTGATCTCTAGCGCCACTTCATCACACGCGTGCTGACGTGGACACTGATCGCAATCTTTCAAGACTTTTTCTGGCAACAGCGACTTCGATGTTGGTAAGAAGCTCTGCTTCATAAAGAACTCTGGCGTTCGAGTGAGGACAAAGACCTTCTTTATCGCCATTTGACGTGCTTTCTCAACCAAGTGATTTACGATTGCACTACCCTGCCCTTGACCTTGCCAGCCTGCTTCGATACCAAGAGAGCGTATTTCAGCCAACCCTGAGTCATACACATATAGAGAAGCGCAACCTGTCACTTCACCATGATGCTCTGCCACCGCGAAGGAGCCAATATCTCTCACGAGCTCATTACGAGAGCGGGGTAGATTCTCACCGAGGTTCGCCCAATAAGCCACCATGCCCTCTAGTGTTTCAATGTCCGTCAAACGTGCAGGACGCACTTTCACTGCCGAGCTGTCACGCTGGCTCAGACGTTTATCCGCTTGCTCTACCGCATAAGCGACTTGGTGAGGCGAAACGCCACCCAGCGCACAACGTTTTTCCAAACAAGACTCTATTGTCAGAATGTCATACACATCATCTTCAATCACCTCAGAGAAGGTTTTTAGCTCTTGCAGAGACAATTCTTCCAGCGCACAGCCTTTATCAATTGCCCCTACCACCGCTACGCCCACAATATGGTGCGCCTCACGGAATGGGATGCCTTTCGCCACTAAGTAATCAGCTAACTCAGTCGCGTTCGCATACCCTTGCTTCGCAGCTTCAAGCGTACGCTCACCATTTACTTTAATGCCATCAAAACACAGCGCTGCCATTTCCATGCAATCATTCCATGTGTCTAACGCATCAAACAACCCTTCTTTATCTTCTTGCATGTCTTTGTTGTACGCCAATGGTAGGGCTTTCACTGTCATCATCATGCTCGATAATGCGCCATAGACACGCCCTGTCTTACCACGGATCAACTCAAGTGCATCCGGATTTTTCTTCTGTGGCATTAATGACGAACCAGACGTCACCGTATCCGCTAACTCAATAAAGTTAGACTCCCCTGAGTTGTAGAAGATCATATCTTCTGCAAGACGAGAAAGGTGCAACATAGAAATCGAGGCCACCGACATCAGTTCCATCACATGATCACGATCCGAAACCGAATCGAGTGAATTACGCGTAGCGCGGTGGAAACCAAGGTTATGAGCTAACTGTTCACGATCAATCGGATAAGCCGTGCCAGCTAAAGCACCCGAGCCAAGTGGACAAGTGTCGAGACGCTGTAAGGCATCATTCAGACGAGAGTAGTCACGCTCGAACATTTCAACATAAGCCAAACACCAGTGAGCAAAGGTGACAGGTTGAGCGCGCTGAAGATGAGTATAGCCAGGCAATACAGTGCCTTGGTGCTGCTTAGCAACATGAACCATTTGTGCTTGCAGACGATCTAAAGCAATCAACAGTTGCTGGCCTTGCTGACGACACCAAAGTTTTAGGTCTGTCGCTACTTGGTCATTACGAGAACGCCCAGTGTGGAGCTTTTTACCTAAATCTCCCACTTTACTAATCAGCTGCTGTTCAACCCAAGAGTGGATATCTTCTGCATCTGAACGAAGAATTTGATGAGGATCTTCCATCACTTCTAACTTCAGCTCGTTTAAAGCAAGTTCCAGCTTTTGCTGTTCTTCTGCCGATAGAACATCTACAGAAAGCAGAGCTTTAGACCATGCGATTGAACCTACGATGTCTTGCTCAGCCAATCGGTAGTCAAAACGCAACGAATCGTTAAACTCTTTAAATCTAGTGTCTGCCGCTTGGGTAAATCTTCCGCCCCATAATGCCATTGCGTTTCTCCTGATGACTATTGCTTACTCTAACGTTCTCGAATGAGTAGTGACCAATTTGATGGCCATTTGCTCACTTTTTCTTATGGGTCAACGTTACGGCAATTTCGACAAAAAATAAAGTATAAATTCAATATTTTTACATATATATTCAAACAGAATGTATTTGCATCTTTGTGCTCATAGACGTAAGCCAACAAAAAAGACCTGCTATCCAATAGCAGGTCTTTACTCAATCCGAGATGTGGAGAGATTATTTCTTCTGGCTGTTCAACGCACGGATACGGCTTGATAGCGAGTAAAGACGGATGAAACCACCCGCATGGCTTTGGTCGTAAACCTCATCTTCACCAAAAGTCGCGAACTCTTCTGAGTACAAGCTGTTGTCAGAACGTTTTTGCGTTACCGTGGCTTGGCCTTTGTAGAGCTTAACAACCACTTCGCCATTCACGTCTTGCGCTAGCTCTTCTGAAGCGGCAAGGATCGACTTACATAGTGGCGTAAACCAACGGCCATCGTACACAAGGTGAGA
The DNA here is from genome assembly GCF_000024825.1 of Vibrio antiquarius. Classification (NCBI taxonomy): domain Bacteria; kingdom Pseudomonadati; phylum Pseudomonadota; class Gammaproteobacteria; order Vibrionales; family Vibrionaceae; genus Vibrio; species Vibrio antiquarius. Next base: position 769,441 of record NC_013456.1, on the reverse strand, counting down.
CGCTTTTAGACCCAGCTCTTCACGGAATTCGAATGATGATTTATCTAGCACGAGCTGTTCAACGGCACGTAGCGCTTCCATCATGATGGTGCCTCCCGGTGTTTCGTAGCAGCCACGAGATTTCATTCCTACTAGACGGTTTTCAACGATATCGATACGACCAACACCGTGCTTCGAACCTTTTTCGTTTAGATAAACCAACGCGTTGTATGGTGTCATCGCTTCACCATCAACTTCGACCACCTCACCTTTTTCTACTTTCAGCGTGACGTATTCCGCTTCGTTTGGTGCTTGCTCTGGGTCTACAGTCCATACCCAGCAATCTTCGTTTGGTGCGTTCCACGTATCTTCTAGGACGCCACCTTCAGTGGAAATGTGCCATGCATTTGCATCACGTGAGTAGATCTTAGTAAGAGACGCTGAACAAGGAATGTTACGCTCAGCTAGGTAATCTAAACATTCTTCACGGCTCACTAGGTCCCATTCACGCCAAGGTGCAATCACTTGTAGATCTGGTGCTAGTGCTGCGAATGCGCCTTCGAAACGAACTTGGTCATTACCTTTACCTGTACAGCCGTGACACAATGCGTCCGCGCCCACTTTACGTGCGACTTCAACCTGTGCTTTAGCAATAATTGGACGCGCCATTGATGTACCCAGCAGGTACTTACCTTCGTAGTACGCGCCGGTTTTTAGCGTTGGGTAAATGTAATCCGCCACCATCTCTTCTTTCAGATCAGCGATGTAACACTCAGAAGCACCTGAAGCTTTTGCTTTCTCTTCAATACCTTCTAGCTCTTCTGCGCCTTGACCAACATCGGCAACGAAAGCAACGACTTCACAATCGTAGTTCTCTTTTAGCCACGGGATAATTACTGAGGTATCTAGACCGCCTGAGTATGCGACTACCACTTTATTTACGTTCACTTTGCTCATCTTTCTTCTCCAAACTTAACTGGCGCTGCGCTCGGCGGTCAGTGCCAACTACTACTTACTAATATTGAATTCTTTTGCTGATGCTTATTGAGGCAAAAATTGCGTTCCAATACTTTCACCAGCGAATAGCTGTACTAATTTTTCTGGATAACGCCAGGTCGCGACTTCGATAGGACGACCAAGATCATTGGCCGCCTCCAAAGCAGCTTTAACTTTGACGATCATGCCGTCTGTGATCACCTGCCCTTTGATCAATGCATCGGCTTCTTGCTCAGATAGCGTTTTGATCAAATGCCCTTTGCCATCGAGTACGCCACTCACATCTGACAACAGGACTAATTCAGCATCGAGAGCACCTGCCACCGCGACTGCGGCTTGGTCAGCATTCACATTCATCATCTGGCCATCTGTGGTTAAGCCAATTGAACTGATGATCGGCAATGCACCTGTGTTTAGTACCTCTTGTAATAGCGTTGAATCACCCGGTGATGCTTTACCTACCGCGCCGAGTTCTGGGTCAAGTTCTTCAACAAGACACAAACCACCATCCGCAAGGCTAAGACCCACAGCGTTAAGACCGTCCGCAATCGCTTGACCTTGAAGCAACTTGTTTGCGGTACCTGCAAGCGCACCTGCAATCACCGGAATTTGATCGTAAGGCGTTACGCGTAAACCGTTTTTCTTTACGGTTTCAAGCTGAAGCTTTGCCATCAACTCATCAACTAGGTAGCCACCGCCATGAACGATAGCGATTTGTCGCTGTGCCGATTTTTGGTAAGCCGCAATGGCACCAAACAGTTGGCTTAAGGTTTGAGTGCAAGATAGAGCAGCACCGCCTAGCTTAATGACTAAAGGAGCTTGATTGGTTTGCGTCATCGCATTTCCCTCTTTCAACGACTACAGCAACGCTGTCAGTTCTGGGTAACCATAATGAATATTGAGACATTGCATCGCTTGACTTGATGCACCTTTGAGTAGGTTGTCGATGGCTGAAATCACAATGATATGTTCGCCTTGTACCTTCCAGCCGATATCGCAGAAAGGGGTATTTTCGACATCCTGAATACGTGGAATACCATCGCCTTTTAAACGCACGGCTGGCTTTCCTAGATAAGCTTGTTCAAATGCTTGAGCGACTTGTTGCTCTGTAACGCCTGATGCTAGCTTCATGGTGATCGTGGCAAGAATGCCGCGTTTAAAGTTGCCTAGGTGCGGAGTAAAAATCACATCGCAACCTAAGTGCTGAGCAATTTCTGGTTGGTGACGATGAGTAAATACACCATAAGGTTGCAAGCTCACTTCACAGAAACTGTTCACCATAGAAGCTTTACGCCCAGCTCCGGACACACCGCTGGTCGCGTTAATGACAGGCCATTGATTGGTATCCACTAATGCATTTTCGAGTAGAGGTTTGATGGCTAACTGCGAAGCAGTCGGGTAGCAACCTGCTACAGCAACTAAGGGAGCAGTTTTAATTGATTCCTGGTTCCACTCTGCTAAGCCGTATGCAGCTTTATCTAGCCAGTTATTATGTTGATGCTCGAAGCCATAAAAGGTGTTGTAAAAACCTTCACTTTGGACGCGGAATGCCCCCGATAAATCGAATACCTGACAGCCTGCCTCCAAGAAAGTTGGGGCTAGATCGTGGCTCACCTCATGAGCCGTTGCTAAAAACACCACATCCGATTCTTGAGCGATTTGCAGTGGATCCGTTAGTGGCGAGACCGGCATATCAATGATGCCTGCTAACTTACCGTGCAGCTGCGCAATATTCTTTCCTGCATCAACACTGTTGGCGGAAACGTATAAACCTGATAGCGTGAGTTGTGGGTGTTTATTAACCATTAACGCTAACTCTGCGCCGGTGTAACCGCTGGCTCCAATAATCGTGGTTTTTAGCATTGTGTGACATCCATATACTTAAAGGCTCAAATGACTATTCATATTTAATTTTTGCTTTATTTTGATTTTTTATTCATTAAATATGATTTAATATGTGTTTTACATTTTTGTGGTCTGTCTGTCAACAGGAGATTTGAAGAATCCATGCAATTACCAACTTTTCTAGAGGTCTATGAAGGACTCATCAGCACCTCTTCTATCAGCTCCACGGATCCGAGCTGGGATCAGGGCAATGCAAAAGTCATCGAAAAACTCGCATCTTGGTTTAAAGATCTGGGTTTTAGCGTTGAAGTGATCGAAGTCGAGCCAGGCAAGCACAATATGATCGCACGTATGGGAGAGGGTGAAGGCGGCCTTTTACTTGCTGGCCATAGTGATACCGTGCCATTCGATCAAGGGCGCTGGAATTTTGATCCACATAAGCTGACTGAAAAAGACAACCGCTTTTACGGTTTAGGCACGGCAGACATGAAGGGCTTTTTTGCCTTTATTTACGAAGCCGTCAAAAAAGTCGACTGGAGTAAGCAAACCAAGCCGCTATACGTATTAGCCACTTGTGACGAAGAAACCACCATGTTGGGTGCACGACATTTCACCGTAAACGCCCCTTTTAAGCCGGATTACTGCATTATTGGTGAGCCCACCAGCCTCGTTCCTATTCGCGGCCACAAAGGTCATGTGGCGAATGCAATTCGGGTCACGGGTAAGTCAGGCCATTCATCCGATCCTGCCTTAGGCGTTAACGCGATTGAGATCATGCATGAAGTGATGTTTGCCATGATGCAACTGCGCGATAAATTGGTGAAAGAATACCACCATCCGGGTTTTGCCATTCCAAGCCCTACCCTAAACCTTGGACACATTCACGGTGGTGACAGCGCTAACCGTATTTGTGGTTGCTGTGAGCTGCACTATGATGTTCGCCCACTACCAGGGATCAGCCTGGATGGCCTAGAAAATATGCTGCGCGGAGCATTAAAAGAAGTCGAAGCAAAGTGGCCTGGACGCTTGGAGATAATTCCCTTACATGAACCAATTCCGGGTTACGAATGCCAACATGACCACCCATTTATCGGTGGTGTTGAAGAGATCTGCCAAACCAGTTCAGAAACCGTGAACTACTGTACTGAGGCGCCCTTCTTACAACAGCTCTGTCCAACCTTAGTTCTTGGCCCGGGTTCAATTGACCAAGCGCACCAACCGGATGAGTTTCTCTCATTTGATTTTATCGATCCCACAATTGATGTGCTTTCAAAGGCAATGGTCAAGTATTGCTGTTAATACACGAATAAACTCAAAAGTCAGTGCAGCTCGATTGAGCTGCATCTTTTTATCTTCACAATTTAGCGCTAGCCTTAACACTTCTTTAACTTGTTATTTTGTAATTAATTTTCACTTCTTATTCTACAGCTGCCGTAAATTTGCTCTAAATCAGGAGACAGCGGAATAATTGCAAACTTAGTCTGCTTTATTTGACTATAACTGGTGCTTTTCGCTAGATTGGAGTCTTAACAAGGACAATGGATGTAGTTTTTTTACGAGGCAGGACGACAATGAACGAGAAATACGCCGCACTCAAAAGTAATGTGCGCATGTTAGGCCACTTATTGGGTAACACCATTCGCGATGCCCATGGCGAAGAAATCTTCGAGAAAGTGGAAACCATTCGTAAATTATCCAAATCAGCTCAAGCAGGAAATCAAGCAGACAGGGACAGCTTGATCGAAGAAATCAAACATTTACCTGATGAGCAACTAACGCCCGTTACCCGTGCGTTTAACCAATTTCTAAATCTCACCAATATTGCTGAGCAATACCACACGATTTCACGCCACTGTGAAGAACACATCTGTGAACCAGACGCGATTAACTCGCTGTTTTCTAAACTGGTACAAAACGATGTGAGCAAACTGGACACTGCGCAAGCGGTTCGTGATCTGAATATTGAATTGGTATTGACGGCTCACCCAACGGAAATCACGCGTCGCACCATGATCAACAAATTGGTCAAGATCAATGAGTGCTTATCAAAGTTGGAACTGAGTGATCTTTCTTCTAAAGAGCGCAAGAAAACCGAGCGTCGCTTAGAGCAACTTATCGCACAAAGCTGGCATTCTGACGTGATTCGTCAACAACGCCCTACTCCATTGGATGAAGCGAAATGGGGTTTTGCCGTAGTAGAAAACTCACTGTGGGAAGCAGTGCCAGACTTCTTACGTGAAATGCACGATCGCTTGAAATCTTACTTGGGTGAAGGTTTACCAATTGATGCTCGCCCTGTGCACTTCTCTTCTTGGATGGGGGGTGACCGCGACGGTAACCCGTTCGTCACTCATAGCGTGACGCGTGAAGTATTGCTTCTGTCTCGTTGGAAAGCTGCAGATCTTTATCTCAATGACATCAACGAGTTGATCAGTGAACTGTCTATGACGGTTTCAAACGACCAAGTTCGTGAGCTTGCTGGCGAAGATCAGCACGAACCATATCGTGCGATCCTGAAACAACTTCGCACCCTATTGAACGAAACCAAAGATATTCTCGATGCTAAAATCCATGGTCAAAAACTGGCCGTTAAAGCTCCGTTGCAAAAAGTCGAGCAACTTTGGGAACCTCTGTATGCCTGTTACCAGTCGCTAAATGAATGTGGCATGGGTGTGATCGCAAATGGCTCTCTACTGGATACATTGCGCCGCGTAAAAGCATTTGGTATTCATCTTGTTCGCCTTGATATCCGCCAAGAGAGCACGCGTCATTCAGACGTATTGTCTGAATTAACCCGCTACTTAGGCATTGGTGATTACGAACAATGGAGCGAGCAAGATAAGATTGCTTTCCTAACCAACGAACTCGCATCTAAACGTCCTCTTCTGCCTCGTGATTGGGAACCATCAGAACCTGTCAAAGAGGTTTTGGACACCTGTAAGATTATTGCAGCACAACCGCGTGAAGCATTCGGTGCCTACGTTATTTCTATGGCACGCACTGCATCAGATGTGTTAGCAGTCCACCTACTTCTGCAAGAAGCAGGCTGCCCATATCGTATGGATGTTTGCCCGTTATTCGAGACGCTAGACGACTTGAACAATGCAGAATCGGTCATCAAACAGCTGATGGGTATCGACCTATACCGTGGCTTTATCCAAAACCACCAAATGGTCATGATTGGTTACTCTGACTCAGCGAAAGATGCGGGTGTCATGTCTGCAGGCTGGGCTCAGTACCATGCGATGGAATCGTTAGTAAAAGTGGCGGAAGAAGAAGGTGTTGAACTGACTCTATTCCACGGTCGTGGCGGTACAGTAGGCCGCGGTGGCGCGCCAGCACACGCTGCACTTCTGTCTCAACCACCAAAAAGCTTGAAAGGTGGTTTGCGCGTAACAGAACAGGGCGAGATGATCCGCTTTAAACTGGGCCTTCCAGATGTCGCCGTAAACAGTTTTAACCTTTACGCGAGCGCGATTCTAGAAGCCAACCTATTGCCACCACCAGAGCCAAAACAAGAATGGCGCGACTTAATGGAAGTGCTATCAGAAGTTAGCTGCGAGTCTTATCGCAACGTAGTTCGCGGTGAGCCTGACTTTGTGCCTTACTTCCGTCAAGCGACACCAGAGCTCGAGCTCGGTAAGTTGCCACTTGGCTCTCGTCCTGCAAAACGTAATCCGAAGGGCGGAGTGGAAAGCTTACGTGCAATCCCGTGGATCTTCTCGTGGAGCCAAAATCGTTTGGTACTTCCAGCATGGTTAGGTGCGGGTGAAGCGATTCAATACTCGATCGATAAAGGTCACCAAGCGCTGCTCGAAGAGATGTGTCGTGAATGGCCGTTCTTCTCGACTCGCCTTGGCATGTTAGAAATGGTGTACTCGAAGTGTAATATCGATATTTCTCGCTATTACGATGAGCGATTGGTGGATGAATCACTCCGTCCACTCGGTGAAAAGCTTCGCGCTCAGCTTCAAGAAGATATCAAAGCAGTACTGAATGTAGAGAACAACGAAAACTTGATGCAGCATGACCCTTGGGGACTCGAATCGATTCGCTTGCGCAACATCTACGTTGAGCCATTGAACATGCTACAAGCCGAGTTGCTATACCGTACACGCCAAACCGAAGAAGCATCTGCAAACCTAGAAGAAGCGCTAATGGTGACAATTGCTGGTATTGCAGCTGGCATGCGCAACACAGGCTAATCGCTTCATTTGTAATAAAAAAGCTGAGCAAGTGCTCAGCTTTTTTTTGGCGCTGGATAATTGCACAACCAAAAGGCAGTTTAATAAACTATAAAAAACCCAAAAATTACCACACAAAAAGAATAAAAAACCACAAGTTAACACTATTGATTATTATGTTAGTTTTTTAGGGTAATTTTGTCCTACTATTCCACTTCATGCTTATTATTTATATACTACTTGCCTGCTGAGAGCTCATAAATCCAATCATACCTGCTCCAGCCATGATGGGACTCCCCATCTCTCTAGGTGATAAACGGCTTTAAGGTGACAGGACCAACATTGTTGGTGCTACTTATACATTAAAAAACTCAAGTGCCAGAAAGAGCACAGCTGAAAGTATAAGTAGCTTGTTTACAAGTTTATTGACCATTTGGATTGAAGACATGTCATTACCACACGTAATCTTAACTGTTCTTAGCACTCGCGACGCAACCGGTTACGATATCACTAAAGAATTCTCTGCTAGCATCGGTTACTTCTGGAAAGCAAGCCACCAACAAGTGTACCGTGAACTCAATAAAATGGCCGAGAAAGAGCTGGTTACTTGCGTATTAGAACCCCAAGAAGGCAAACCAGACCGTAAGGTTTACTCCATCACAGATGCTGGTCGCAGCGCTTTAGGAGAATGGTTTGATCAACCAACTGCACACCCGACTGTTCGTGATGAATTTTCAGCGAAATTGATGGCATGTGCCGTTCAACCATCAACACCTTTCCGTGATCAACTCGCCGAACTGGTTGAAGAGTCTCGCAAACTGGTTTCTCACTACAAAGAAATTGAAGCGGCTTACTACGCAACGCCGTCAACTTTAGACAAACAAGCTCGCCTAGAGCGTTTAACGCTTCGTCGTAACCTACTGTTACGTGAAACGTGGATCACTTGGGCTGAAGAAGTCCTAACAGAACTTGAAGTGATTGGTTAATTTCCTTTTACTTTGATACAACGAAAAAGGCTTGCCACTCGGCAAGCCTTTTGTCTTTTTGAAACCCGGTCGATTTATGCACCTACTGCAACGCGAGGACGAACGCCTAGCGTATGACATAAAGCGTAAGTCATCTCTGCACGGTTTAGGGTGTAGAAGTGGAAATCCTTAACGCCTTCACGACTAAGTACGCGCACCATATCAATAGCTTGGCTAGCTCCTACAAGCTGACGAGTCACCGGATCATCATCCAAGCCTTCGAACTGTTTACTCATCCAGCCTGGTACTTTCACATTGTTCTGCGCAGCAAAGCGAGAGGCTTGCTTAAAGTTCGACACTGGCAAAATACCAGGAACAATTTCCACATCAATTCCTGCCGCCACACAGCGATCGCGGAAACGAAGGTAAGACTCAACATCAAAAAAGAACTGAGTAATTGCACGGTTTGCACCTGCATCTACCTTACGTTTTAGGTTCAATAAGTCAGACTGCGCACTTTTAGCTTCAGGGTGAACCTCAGGAAATGCGGCTACTGAGATATCAAAATCGTGACGTGATTTCAGCAGCTCAACCAGATCCGAGGCATACATGTCAGGCGCACCGCCACCAGGAGGAATATCACCACGCAGAGCAACGATATTTTCAATACCATTATTCCAGTAATCATCGGCAATATTAATCAACTCTTCGCGAGTCGCATCAATACAAGTGAGGTGAGGAGCAGCAACCAATCCTGTTGTTGCTTTGATTTCTTTAATGATGGAGTGCGTTCTGTCACGCTCGCCAGAGTTCGCGCCGTAAGTCACAGAAACAAATTTAGGTTGGAGCGTTTTAAGACGGTGCACTGAATTCCAGAGTGTCTCTTCCATCTTAGCGCTGCTTGGTGGAAAAAACTCAAATGATACATTGATGTTGTCTGACAACTCAGCAATATTCTGGTTCAAGGCGTCAATATGGCCTGCGTGCGTGTATCCCATCTTACTCTCCCTGTGGCACTCCGCCACGAAAACAAATTCCTTAAATCGACGTTTAGACGTCTATATGTCTACAGAATGTATTGAATACGATTTAATGTCAACCTTGTAATTATGAATTTTTCTCAAGTTAATAATGAGGATAGTTCAAGTTATTACTTGAACGTTATTTAACCACTTATCACAAGCCGATACTTCAGTATGGCACTGAAGGCAAAATAAAAAACCCTGGTCGGGTTCCAGGGTTTTAGGTATCTCGCAACTTTAGAATAAACCGGCTAATCGGTTGAGGTCGGATTGAATCGCGCCGGCTGTCACTTCTCTTCCTGCGCCAGGCCCTCGAATAACGAGTGGGTTATCTTTGTACCACTTACTTTCAATGGCAAAAATGTTGTCGCACGGCAGTAGGTTGGCGAGCGCATGTTCACGAGATAACGCTTCTACTCCCACCGTCGCTTTACCATTTTTTTCTAAACGAGCAACGTAGCGAAGCACTTGGTCGTTTCTCTGTGCTTTTGTCAGGCGCTCTTGCAGTATTTCACTCAACAGCCCTCCGTTATCGAAGAAGTCATCGATGCTAAGTTCTCTTAATTCTTCTGGTACCAGAGATTCAACCTTAACGCTGCCCGGCTCAATATCGAGACCAGACTCTCGAGCTAAGATAACCAGCTTACGCATCACATCTGAACCATCTAAATCAGAACGAGGATCAGGCTCTGTTAAACCTTGCTGCCAAGCGAGGTCGACTAAATCATTAAATGGTACTGAGCCGTCAAATTGTTGGAATAACCATGATAACGTCCCTGAGAAAATACCCGATAGAGCAACGATCTCATCACCACTTTCACGTAGATCTCGCACGGTATGGTTTATCGGTAACCCCGCACCAACCGTCGCATTGTACAGCCAATAACGACCAATTTTAGCGAATGCATCTTGAACCTGATGGTAATACTGGCTATCAGCCGAACCCGCCACTTTGTTAGCGGAAATCAAATGAATGCCCTGCTGCGCAATTTCTACATAGCGCTGAGCTAAGTCTTTGCTCGCTGTCACATCAAGCACTACGGCTTCATCGTAATTTTTTAGCGCTCCTAAGTGAGTCAACCAAGACCCATCGTTTGCTAGGCTTTCATCATCAAATCGTTCAGCAACACTTGCTGCATCAATACCTTGCTCATCGAACCAGTAGGTTTGACTATCCACGACCGCTACAAGGTCAAAGCTCATTCCATGACGTTTTTCGAGTTCACCTTTTTGAGTTGCAAATAAATTTAACCAGCTAGAACCAATGTTGCCCTTGCCACATAAAGCCACCGCCACGCGCTTTTGCGCTTGGAACAACTGGCTATGAATCGTTTGAACCAACACTTCGGTATCAGTACGACGCAAAACGGCGACTAAACTCAGCCCCGACTCAGTTTCAGAAATAAATTCAACCGGAGAGTGTTTTAACTTCTGATAAAAACCAAAACAATGGTTGGCGTTTTTCGTAACGCCAGCGCCTACCGCCGCCAAGAGAGAGTAGCCTTCTTTGAGCTTAATCTCCGCTTCAACCGCAAGCTCTTGTAAGTGTTTCAGTGCGCCACCGGCAATTTCTGCGGTATACGCCAAGCGCAACGTGTGTTGATCGGGCTGTGCCTCAAATGCCAATGGCTCCAATTGCGCTCGCTGCAACGCTTGTAATACATCATTCTGTGTTTTTTCGAAGTCGTGCCCATGCATGAAAGACAGCTGCACCAATAAAACATCATCCAGCGAGGTAATAATTTTAGCGCCACGGCCAGACGCTAAGACACGCTCAATACGAGTAGAGCCCGATTCCGGCAGATAGCTACACTTGAGGTTGAGATCCATAGTACTTTGCGCCACAGGCTGAAGTGTACGACTGTGTAGGACTGGGGCGGCTAAACGGGCGAGTTCGCTGGCTTCATCCAATCGAAGTAACGGTAACAGACACGCGTCTGCCACCAACCGCGGATCGGCACTATAGACACCGGCAACGTCACTCCAAATGGTGACCGTGCTCACTTCAGCCAGAGCACCAATGACAGTTGCAGAATAGTCAGAGCCATTGCGACCAAGTAAAATGGTTTCGCCCGTCTCGTTCTGAGCCATAAAGCCAGTAATTACCACACGTTTATGATTGTGTTGCGCGAGAACTTCTTTTATCAAAGGATATGAACGAGCGCGATCAACTTCAGGTTGAGTCCCGGCTTCCGCACGTAAAAACGCTCGTGCATCTTGTGCGACAGCGGGGATAGAACGTTGAGATAATAACGCGGCCAATAGGCGAGCAGACCAAACTTCTCCATGTCCTAGTACCGCGGCTTTTTGCGCGCCAGTGAGTGGTGCTGTCAGCTCAGATAAGGTACTGAACTCATCATGCAGTAACGCTAATAGCTCTTCTTGTACTTCATTTTCCAACAAATTTTCTATTAGCTCCGTTTGGAACTGCCTTAGGCTTTGAAGTGCTTCATGTGCGATTCGGCCATCTTTCTCTAACCCTTCCAGGAACTCAATCAAGCGGTTAGTAGTTTTTCCTGCCGCCGAAACGACCACGAGATCATTTTCCGTCGAATACTCCTTAAGAATATCCACAACGCGTAAATAGCATTCTGGGTTTGCTAAGCTACTGCCACCAAACTTATGCAGCTGACGTTGTAAAGTCATTATTCTCGTCTCCTATTGTTGGGCAGCTTTAGCGAATGCTTGCTCTAAATCCGTGATGAGATCTTGTGCATCTTCCAAGCCGACAGACAAACGCAATAGTTGATGTGACACCCCCGCTTCTGCCAGTGCTTCCTCTCCCATAGCGCGATGCGTCATGGATGCCGGATGACAAATCAAGCTTTCTACTCCACCTAATGACTCAGCCAATGAAAACAGTTGGAGCTCTTTAACGAACACTTTTAACTGCTCAAACGAACCGGCAAACTCAAAGCTCAGCATAGAGCCAAAACCAGTTTGCTGCTTTTTAGCGATGTCATGACCTGGGTGCTCCGGCAGGCTTGGATGATAAATGGTTTTAACTAACGCTTGCTTCTGGAGATAAGCCAGTACCTGCTGTGAACTCTCTTCATGCACTCGCATGCGAGCACCAAGTGTACGAATACCTCGCAGTGTCATGTAACTATCGAAAGGTGTGCCCGTTGCGCCAATACAATTGCCCCACCATGCAAGCTCTTCTGCATGCGCTTCTGTTTTGGTGATGATCACGCCACCAATCACGTCTGAATGACCGTTGATATACTTCGTTGTGGAGTGAATGACGAAATCTGCGCCCAAGTCTAAAGGCTTTTGGTACACGGGTGTCAAAAAGGTATTGTCCACCGCGACCAATGCCCCAACTCGCTTCGCTTTTTCACAAGTCTCAGAAATATCCACCACGCGAACCAGAGGGTTTGATGGGGTTTCTAACAAGATGAGTTTTGGTTTTTGTGCTAATGCTGCATCCAAAGCTTGCTCGTCTGATTGATCGACAAACTGAACATTAAAATCACCTTTGTTGGCTCGGGTATTAAAAAGACGATAGGTGCCGCCATAACAATCGTGAGGAGCAATAATAAGATCATCAGGGCCAAGAAAAGCGGACACCCATAAATTTAATGCAGACGTACCGCAGTTCGTGACAACCGCTCCTTTTCCAGACTCGAGTTCAGATAACGCACTTTCCAACAGTCCGCGGTTTGGATTTCCAGATCGCGTGTAATCATACTTAGGTACTTCACCAAAAGCAGGAAAACCATAGTTAGTGGAAAGATAAATAGGTGGAACGACAGCGTGATATTGGCTGTCTGATTCAATACCAGTGCGTACTGCAATGGTCGCAGGTTTGCGAGAGCTCATGGGTGTATCCTTTCACGGGTAATGACTTCTAAATAGGAATGCGCTATATCTAATGAGTAAAATAAAGTGATCAACACGCTTCCTTTGCTGTTCTGTTCACTTTACTCGTCAAAAAATGAGACGTCAACACTTCTAGACGTCTATATGTCTTTGCTTATGGCGGTAAATGCAGCTAAAATCAGCACCTAAATTATTTTTAACCGATTACATAAATGAAGGTGTGCAATGGCTGACTGGAATGGCGAATACATTAGCCCATATGCAGAGCACGGCAAAAAAAGCGAACAAGTAAAAAAAATTACCGTCTCTATCCCGCTAAAAGTTTTAAAAGTGCTAACTGATGAGCGTACTCGCCGTCAGATCAATAACTTACGCCATGCAACCAATAGTGAATTACTATGCGAAGCATTTTTGCACGCGTACACAGGTCAGCCACTTCCAACAGATGAAGACCTTCGTAAAGACCGTCCAGATGATATTCCAACAGAAGTAAAAGCACTGATGACGGAAATGGGCATCGAATTTGAGTCGTTTGACGAAGAGTAAAAAAGCGAGGCTTGAGGCTTCAGATAGCAATTCTTATCTCGAGACAAAAGAATGACATAAAAAATGGGACGCGATTGCGTCCCATTTTTTGTACATCACATCTAATAGATATATTACTCTGCCATGTAGTTTTCAGGCATCTCGATACGAGCAACACCTGAATCAACTGCCGCCTGAGCCACAGCTTTTGCAACACGTGGTAGTAAACGTGAGTCCATTGGTTTTGGAATGATGTAGTCTGCACCAAACTCAAGCTTATCGACGCCTGCGGCCTTCAATACAGTTTCAGGTACAGGCTCTTTTGCTAGCTCACGAATCGCCTCAACGGCTGCAAGTTTCATTTCATCATTGATTTCACTTGCGCGCACATCAAGAGCACCACGGAAGATGAATGGGAAACATAATACGTTGTTTACTTGGTTCGGGTAATCACTACGGCCAGTACCCATGATCAAATCATCACGAACAGCGTGGGCAAGTTCAGGCTTAATTTCAGGATCTGGATTCGAACATGCAAATACGATTGGCTTATCTGCCATCAGCTTCAACGCTTCCGCTGGCAATAGGTTTGGACCAGATACACCTAGGAACAGATCCGCGCCTTCAATCACATCTTCTAATGTGCGTTTGTCCGTGTTGTTTGCGAATAGCTGCTTGTATTCATTAAGATCATCACGACGAGTGTGGATCACACCTTTACGATCCAGCATGTAAATTTTTTCGCGCATTGCACCACATTTAATCAGCAGCTCCATACACGCAACAGCTGCAGCGCCAGCGCCAAGACAAACGATCGTTGAGTCTTCAAGCTTCTTACCTTGAAGTTCGATCGCGTTCAGCATGCCTGCCGCCGTTACAATCGCAGTACCGTGCTGATCATCGTGGAATACTGGTACATCACAACGCTCAATTAAACGCTTTTCAATCTCAAAGCAATCTGGTGCTTTAATATCTTCAAGGTTGATACCACCAAAGGTGTCTGCAATGCTTGCGACAGTATCAACAAATTCATCGATCGTGCGGTGCTTAACTTCAATATCAATCGAGTCAAGGCCAGCAAAACGCTTAAACAGTAACGCTTTACCTTCCATTACTGGCTTAGATGCAAGTGGACCTAGGTTACCTAGACCTAAAATAGCGGTACCGTTAGAAATAACAGCAACCATGTTGCCTTTCGCTGTGTACTTGTACACGTTATCAGGGTTTTGTGCGATCTCACGCACTGGTTCTGCAACACCAGGGCTGTAAGCAAGGGCAAGATCACCCGCCGTTTCCGCAGGCTTTGTCAATTCGACAGCAATCTTCCCTGGGGTTGGATAAGCATGGTAATCCAATGCTTTTTGGCGATGTTCTTCTTCTGGAGTGGCTGCTTGGCGATTGTCTTCAGACATGGACGTTTCTCTTTTTTATTTTTAGGTAAGGGGGCATAAATTCTATCGGATAGAAATCAAACTTCATAGGCAAGATTGCGAGCAATATCCTTAAAAAGCCGATAATAAAAGAGATTAGACCAGATAGCGGGGATAAGCACCTGATTTTCGAGTCAGGTGCTCTTTTCTTCTTACAATTGAAGTACGCAAAATCCTGAACGTTATTACTCTTCGTCTACGTATTGCGCTTGGAGGTAGTTCTCAACGCCAGACATTTCAATCAAGCCAAGTTGCGTCTCTAGCCAATCAACATGCTCTTCTTCATCTTCAAGAATATCTTGAAAGAGATCGCGAGACACATAGTCTCGAATGTCTTCAGCATAGGCAATCGCATCTTTTAAATCTGGAATGGCGGCCATTTCAAGCTTTAAGTCACACTCGAGCATTTCTTTGGTGTCTTCACCTATCATCAACTTGCCTAAATCTTGTAGATTCGGTATGCCCTCAAGAAACAAAATACGCTCAATCAGATGATCGGCATGTTTCATCTCATCGATAGATTCGTGATATTCCTTATCTGCTAGGTGCTTTAACCCCCAGTCCTTATACATTCGAGCATGAAGAAAATACTGATTAATAGCGATGAGCTCATTTCCGAGCACTTTATTGAGATGTTGGATGATGATTGGATCGCCTTTCATGACAAAAACCTCCTCTTTGGCTTCATTTAAATGTAGAAGCAAATGAGAAGGTGTCAAAACGCTAGACAAATAATTACTTGATTACTGCATGCTCACAGTAATTAGCTAGCTTGTTTGAATACCGTGTAACTGGTTTCCGCTAAAATATCCTTGGCCTGTCTGATGCACTTACCACATTGGCTACCCAATGCTGTGCATTTTTTGATTCCTTTAATATCCGTTACGCCTTCATCTATCGCCAACTTCCTAATTTTCTTGTCGGAGACCCCATGGCAAAGACAAACGTACATACTCAAAAACCTATTAAATTAACCTGTGGAGACCAATATAAACAAGAATAGTTCTTGTTACCAGTCGCATTGATAAGCCTGTTCAGAATATTTTGTTATATAGATTTGGTGACAGTAGGCCAAGATCAGAGAGTTAGGTGTTACGACCAAAGGTGTTGAAAAATATAGCCGGTAATATTCTGTTTTTAAATTAAAAAATTAACGAATTTCCTACGAACACTTATAACCAAATATAATTTAGATATAAAAAAGGGAAGCCTAAGCTTCCCTTTCTCGATGCGCTTTCTTCATAAAGAAGAAGAGTGCAAGATTTCGTTTAATCCGTTATGAATTAGTCGAAGATCTTAGCAACAACACCAGCACCTACTGTACGGCCACCTTCACGGATCGCGAAACGTAGACCTTCGTCCATTGCGATTGGTGCGATTAGCTCAACAGTCATCTGTACGTTGTCACCTGGCATTACCATTTCTACGCCTTCTGGTAGCTGGATGTCACCAGTTACGTCAGTTGTACGGAAGTAGAACTGTGGACGGTAGCCTTTGAAGAATGGAGTGTGACGACCACCTTCATCTTTAGACAGTACGTATACTTCTGATTCGAACTTAGTGTGTGGAGTGATTGAACCAGGCTTCGCTAGTACTTGACCACGTTCAACTTCGTCACGCTTAGTACCACGTAGAAGTGCACCAACGTTCTCACCAGCACGGCCTTCGTCTAGAAGCTTACGGAACATCTCAACACCAGTACATGTAGTAGTAGTAGTGTCTTTGATACCTACGATAGCAACTTCGTCACCTACAGTTAGGATACCACGCTCGATACGGCCAGTTACTACTGTACCACGACCTTGGATTGAGAATACGTCTTCGATAGGCATTAGGAATGGCTGATCTACCGCACGCTCTGGCTCAGGGATGTAAGTATCTAGAGCTTCAGCTAGTTCAACGATTTTCGCTTCCCACTGCTCTTCGCCGTTTAGTGCGCCTAGTGCAGAACCTTGGATAACTGGTAGGTCATCACCTGGGAAATCGTATTCAGATAGAAGTTCACGAACTTCCATTTCTACTAGTTCTAGTAGCTCTTCATCGTCAACCATGTCACATTTGTTCATGAATACGATGATGTATGGGATACCAACCTGACGGCCTAGTAGGATGTGCTCACGAGTTTGTGGCATTGGGCCATCTGTCGCAGCAACAACTAGGATACCACCGTCCATCTGTGCAGCACCAGTGATCATGTTTTTAACGTAGTCCGCGTGTCCTGGACAGTCAACGTGTGCGTAGTGACGAGTTGGAGTGTCGTACTCAACGTGAGAAGTTGCGATTGTGATACCGCGCTCACGCTCTTCTGGAGCGTTATCGATAGATGCGAAGTCTTTAGCTACACCGCCGTAAACTTTAGCAAGAGTAGTACAGATAGCTGCAGTTAGAGTTGTTTTACCGTGGTCAACGTGGCCGATAGTACCAACGTTAACGTGCGGTTTCGTACGTTCAAATTTTTCTTTAGACACGATCGTGTTCCTTCCTAGTTATGATTCGTCGTGATCATTATTGATCGACGACGCGCCAGAAATTGTTATTTTATGCGCCAACGCCCGTTAGCGCAATATTTGGACGCCCTGATCTCGCAAAAAGTCGTAAACTTTTTGTAGTTCAATCGTCAATTAGTAACCACGCTCTGCAATAATTTTATCTGCGAAGTTTTTCGGCACTTCAGCGTACTCGTGAAACTCCATAGAGTAAGACGCACGGCCTTGAGTTGCAGAACGTAGATCAGTTGCGTAACCGAACATTTCAGATAGTGGTACTTGAGCACGGATGATCTTAAGACCAGCCACACCTTCGTCCATGCCTTCAATGATACCGCGACGACGGTTTAGGTCACCAACAACGTCACCCATCCAGTCTTCCGGAGTGGTTACTTCGACATTCATCATTGGTTCTAGAATCACAGGTTGTGCTTCTAGTGCACCTTTCTTGAATGCCATCGAGCCAGCGATCTTAAACGCCATCTCGCTTGAGTCTACATCGTGGTAAGAACCATCAAATAGTGTAGCTTTAATATCTAGTACAGGGTAACCCGCTAGAACACCACTATTCATTTGTTCCTCGATACCTTTCGATACCGAACTGATGTATTCCTTAGGAATCACACCACCCACGATTTCGTCTACGAATACGAAACCTTCGCCAGGTTCAGAAGGCTCAAGTTTGACCCACACATGACCGTATTGACCACGACCACCTGATTGACGAACAAACTTACCTTCAACTTCCGCTTTACCACGAATGGTTTCACGGTAAGCAACCTGAGGTTTACCAACGTTACAATCAACGCTGAATTCACGCTTCATACGATCAACGATAATGTCTAGGTGAAGTTCACCCATACCTGAGATCAGAGTCTGACCTGATTCGTCGTCCGTTTCCACGCGGAATGATGGATCTTCCGCAGCCAGTTTACCTAGCGCGATAGCCATTTTCTCTTGGTCTGCCTTAGAACGAGGTTCTACAGCAATCTGAATAACTGGTTCAGGGAACTCCATGCGCTCTAGAATCACTTTGTGGTTCTGATCACACAGTGTGTCACCTGTTGTTACGTCTTTCAGACCGATAGCAGCAGCGATATCACCAGCGCGAACTTCTTTCACTTCTTCACGCTTATTCGCATGCATCTGAACGATACGACCGAAACGCTCTTTCTTCTCTTTTACAGAGTTGTAAACAGCGTCGCCGGAGTTTACAACACCAGAGTAAACACGCATGAACGTTAGCGTACCCACGAATGGGTCTGTCGCGATCTTAAATGCTAGCGCAGAGAATGGTTCGTTGTCGTCAGCGTGACGCTCAACTTCATTTTCTCTTTCGTCAACACCTTTAATTGCAGGTACGTCAACTGGCGATGGCAAGAACTCGATCACTGCATCTAGTACCGCTTGAACACCTTTGTTCTTAAACGCACTACCACAAGTGGCCAATACGATTTCGTTGTTTAGTGTACGAGTACGTAGAGCTTGTTTGAGCTCAGCTTCAGTCAATTCACCTTCTTCAAGGTACTTGTCCATCAGCTCTTCGCTAGCTTCAGCAGCGGATTCAACCATGTGGTTGCGCCACTCTTCAGCAAGTTCGATCATGTCAGCTGGGATGTCTTCGTAAGTAAACGAAGTGCCTTGATCGGCTTCATTCCAGTTGATCATCTTCATCTTGATAAGGTCGATGACACCTCTGAACTCATCTTCTGCACCAACGTTCAGTTGGATTGGAACAGGGTTCGCACCAAGACGATTTTTAATTTGGTCCACAACGCGTAGGAAGTCTGCGCCCGCACGGTCCATCTTGTTTACAAATACCAAACGTGGAACGTGGTATTTGTCTGCTTGACGCCATACAGTTTCAGACTGAGGTTCAACACCAGATGAGCCACAGAACACAACCACAGCACCATCAAGTACACGAAGAGAACGCTCTACTTCGATAGTAAAGTCAACGTGTCCAGGGGTATCAATGATGTTTACGCGATGCTCAGGGAACTGTGCTTCCATACCACGCCAGAATGTAGTAGTCGCAGCGGATGTGATAGTGATACCACGTTCCTGCTCCTGCTCCATCCAGTCCATGGTTGCTGCACCATCGTGAACTTCGCCGATTTTGTGAGAAAGGCCAGTGTAGAACAGAATACGCTCAGTTGTGGTTGTTTTTCCTGCATCTACGTGAGCACAGATACCGATATTACGGTAGCGCTCAATAGGAGTTTTACGAGCCACGATTGTATCCTCTTACTAAGGTGTACCTTAGAGTATAGAAAAGTGCTGCGAGAGAACCTCGCAGCACAGAAGGTATTACCAGCGGTAATGAGCGAACGCTTTGTTTGCGTCAGCCATGCGGTGAACGTCTTCACGTTTCTTAACCGCAGTACCTTTGTTCTCAGACGCGTCTAGCATTTCAGCTGCTAGGCGTTGAGCCATAGATTTTTCACCACGCTTGCGCGCAGCTTCAACCAACCAACGCATAGCAAGTGCGTTACGGCGAACCGGACGTACTTCTACAGGTACTTGGTAAGTTGAACCACCAACACGGCGAGATTTAACCTCTACCGCAGGGCGTACGTTTTCAAGAGCTTCTTCAAAAATAGCTAAGTGGTCTTTACCAGACTTTTCAGCCATAGCATCTAGTGCAGTGTAAACGATTTTCTCTGCAGTAGATTTTTTACCGTCAACCATTAGGATGTTAACGAATTTTGCCAGCAATTCAGATTTGAATTTTGGATCTGGAAGGATCTTACGCTGACCAATGACGCGACGACGTGGCATGGATTTATCTCCGTTGTCTTCTTCAGGTTTTATCCAAAACTTTTCAGTTTTTTCAAAAAATTAAAAATAATTTAGTGTTTGGCCTTACTTAACGGAATCCATTAAGACTTAGGACGCTTCACACCGTACTTAGAACGACCTTGTTTACGGTCGTTAACGCCAGCACAGTCAAGTGCACCGCGAACAGTGTGGTAACGTACACCCGGAAGGTCTTTTACACGACCGCCACGGATTAGTACAACACTGTGCTCTTGAAGGTTGTGACCTTCACCGCCGATGTACGATGTAACTTCGAAGCCGTTTGTCAGACGTACACGACAAACTTTACGAAGTGCTGAGTTAGGTTTTTTAGGTGTAGTAGTGTAAACACGAGTACATACACCACGTTTTTGTGGGCACGCTTCTAGTGCAGGCACGTTGCTTTTAACAACTTGCTTTGCACGAGGCTTACGTACCAACTGGTTAATAGTTGCCATTAACTAGCTCCTGATTTACTTGAAAGTAAGCTTTGTGAAAAATCTATCCCCAACTACCATTGCAGTTAGGGACGCAAAATTCTATGCAGCAGTGAGAGGTGTGTCAAGAAATATACGGATCTTTTTTGTTCAATTAGGACAATTCATCCGTAAAGCTTTAGCGACAGTAAATCACGTTCAATCCCAAGTAAGCGATTTATCCTGTTTAACTGTGAGCTCAACGAAGCCTGAGTAATTCACGATCGTCAGTGATGGACTGATACGATTCGCAATACCGCGAGCGTGAATATCGCTCTCTAGCACAAATACACTGCGGTTTTTTAGGTGGGAGAACGCTTTATGCTGCGAGTTAGCAGCGTACACGGCATCTTCTATAAGTAAGATGTCATCCTGTGCACTGCATAAGGGCATGGCGTCTTCTAGAGCGGAGACCGTTTTTATAATATGTAGCATAACTTCCTCAGAACGACAGTAGCTTGCCAGCGTGTTGCAACTTATCTTTGAGCTGCTCTGAGCTTAACGCTTGAGCTTCAATGACTAAGTCCGCTTGAGCCAAACCTCGCTGAGCTAATGACTCTGAGCACACAAAGACTTGTTCAATATCGTATAAATCGAAGAGCTTCAGCATCGGCGCATAATCTTTGCTCAAGATCTTACTCGGTTCTTGTCCTAGTAGAAGCTGGTAAACCCCATCTCCCATGAAAATGACGCTGATATCTTCACAGTAAGCCGACGCGGCTAATAGTGCATCCACACCTTCACGACCAGCCGCACTGCCATGCGGCGCACTACGAAATAGATAAGTTAGCTGACTCAAAACTGTACCACTCTGTCTTGGGTTAACATCGCTTCGGCTAAGCTACCTAAGCCGGCTTGCTCAAAACTTTCCGCTAGATTGCTCTGGACCAAACCATGTTGATTCGCTTCTTCTTCACTTACGATCCCGCGACGCAAAGCCGCAGCAACACAAGTTTCTAGACGAACACCATGCTCTTTTGCCAAAGATTGCCATGCCTTATTGAGATCAAATTCGTCGTTGGCAGGCACACTCAAAGCAGTACCATTGGTCACGCCCTCTTGATAAAAGAAAACGCTCACTAACTGATGGCCTTGCTCAATCACCGCCTTGGCGAACTGATAAGCACTGCGTGCTGACTGGCTACCGTAAACAGGACCGTTCACCACCAACGTGTAAGTCAGCTTACTCACTTTTCATCGTCCTCGGTTTTACGTTGACGAATGTATAAGTAGACGGTGTGTTTTGAAATGTTAAGACGATCTGCAACGCGGTTGATGGCATCTTTAATATCGAAGATGCCTTTGTCGTACAATTCCATCACGATTTGGCGATTCTTGGTGTTGTTCGATACGGATTTATCCGCATTGATCTCTTCGATGGTGCGTTCAACAGTTTGGTCCACCAGCTCTTCTACGTCACTAGCAAAGTTAACCGAGGAAGCCGCTTCTTTTGCTTCTTGCGTTGGCATGAAAGATTGAAGGACTTGCGAGAAAGGCGCATCCAAGTTGACGTTGATACACAACAAACCAATCACGCGATTTTCACCATTACGAATGGCAACAGTGATCGACTTCATCAACACGCCACCTTTTGCACGGGTAAAGTACGAACGTGAGAAGTTGCGCTCCGAGCCTTCGATGTCTTTTAGCATTTTAAGCGCTAAATCAGTGATCGGTGAGCCGACTTGGCGACCCGTGTTTTCACCGTTAGCGATTTTAATTGCAGAGGTATTTAAGTCTTCTAGCGAGTGAAGAACGATTTCACAAAAGGGACCTATCAGGCTGGCAATACCATCAACGACCGCCTCATAAGATCTTAAAATGATTTTGTCGTGCTCGGTAAACGGCATCACGTTAACGGATTCCATTTCGAGCAACATCTCCGCGTTTATTGTTTCTGTAGTTGTCATAAGCCTTCGAGCGAAAAATCAACAAATTGGTGTAAGTTTATCAGAAAATTTGAAAATCAACCTAGCAAACTCACCAACTAGTGACCTAGAACAAAAAAGGCCCGTTAAACGGACCTTTTTCAATAACTTATCGCTGCTTATTGTTATTGCTCTGCGTTGTCGTTCTCGACTTTTAGCAGCTCAACTTCAAATACTAGCGTTGAGTTAGCAGGAATGCTTGGTGTGTCTTGATCACCGTATGCTAGCTCTGGCGGGATAACGAATTTGAATTTAGAACCCACAGGCATTAGCTGAACACCTTCTGTCCAACCTGGGATTACACGGTTAAGTGGGAAGGTTGCAGGTTCACCACGATCGTAAGAGCTATCAAATTGCGTACCATCGATTAGCGTACCTTTGTAGTGTACTTGAACCGTATCAGTGTCTTTTGGCTTCTCGCCTTCAGCTGGAGTAATAACTTGGTATAGAAGACCTGTATCTGTCTTCACTACGCCTTCTTGCTTCTCGAACTCAGCACGGAAATCATCGCCAGCTTTTTTTGCTTCAGCTGCTTTCTCAGCTGCTTGTGCTTGCATCTTTTCAGCAACACGCTTGTCTAGAGATTCTAGTGCTGCACGTGTTTCTTCTTCATTCAATTCAGCATTGCCTTTGAAGACGTCTTCGATACCTTTTAGTACCAAGTCTTTGTTAAGATTAATGCCGATTTCGCTTGGCTTGTCGATGCTTGTGCTTAGGTAGTTAGCAAATGAAACACCGATTGCGTATGCCGCTTTATCGTCGTCGGTTTTAAAGTGAACCGCTTTACCGGTTTCTGCTTGAACTTGTTCTGCTTGAGGTGCGGCTTCTGTTTTAGTTTCTTCTTTCTGACAACCTACCGCTAGCATAACTGTTGCAGCAAGTAGCGACACTTTTAAAACTGATTTCATTAAATTCTCCCAATAATGGCTTTGCCATTGGTTGTTGTGCACAAATCTTCTATGAGACTAGTGAAGACAATCGTTATACCAATATACTAGCTATATGTCTTAAGACACAAACCGGATTATTAGATGTGATGCAAAGAATTTCTCATTTATTCCTATATTTAATTGTCATCACCACGTTAAATGGTTGCTTTTTCGCCGAGCGTGAAGTGCAGCGTTGGCCGATAGAGCCTCAGGGTGCGACGAGCTTCGCACTTAGCAGAGATGGACGATTTGCTCTGCTCTATTCTCAGCAACACCATTTGATGTTGTGGGACCTAGAGCAAAATGAACAACTAGCCAACCTGGGTGAGCTCGATGCCGATGCCAACGTGGTATCCCATATTCGTATCTCAGACAATGGTCGCTATGCAGTCACAGCGAGCCAAATGAACTTCGCAGTTTGGGACTTAGGCTGGACGCAATCCAAAGGCCTTTGGTCTATTTCTGATGCGCTCATTCGCGACGTTGATATCACCAGTAACGGTGAACAAGTTCTGCTCGGGTTATCCAACGGTAAAGCAATTTACGTCAACTTAGTCACCGGACGTCGCTTGGAGTTCCTTGCGCATCGTGAAAAAGTCAATTCCGTCGCCATTTCTCCTAATGGCCGCTTCGCACTGACTGGTGGTAATGACTACAAAGCGTATTTGTGGGACACCGAAACCGGACAAGTGCTGCGGACCTTCGAACATGAACAACGGGTTGTTCGTGTTGCCCTGCAACGAGATGGCAAGTTAGCAATGACATCCGATGGCGGAAACCAAGCGGTAATTTGGGATTTAAAAACTGGACAAGAAGTCACACAGTTGAGCAGTTGGTCGCGCCAATTGATCTTCTCCACTGCGCGATTTTCTGATGACGGAACTCAGTTAGTGACAGGAACGCCTTCTGGCCGCGTTTCAATATGGGATACTCAAACCGGAAAACGGATTGGCGGATTTGAAGTTGAGCCAAAAAAAGACACTCGCCCTCCCCGTGCGGTCGTGTATGATGCAGCCTTTGATTCAAAACAACGCGTAATTACTGCTACTTCAGCAGGTATTGCCCAAGCTTGGCAGTTAGAGAACGGATCATGACAGAAAAAATCATTCAGCAATTGGAAGCTCGCATTAATGACTTAGAATGTCAGCTTGCGTTCCAAGAACAGACTATTGAAGATCTGAACGGCGCCTTATCGCAGCAGCAACTGCAAATTACCAAGATGCTCGATCAGATGAAATATGTGGTAGGTAAAGTAAAAAATATGGACTCGTCGAATTTAGCCGATCCGTCAGAAGAAACCCCACCACCGCATTATTAAAATGCAGGCTCAAATAGCACAAAGCCCAGAACGTGTTCTGGGCTTTGTTGTATTGATTACTTAAGAAGGTTGCTCAAGAGGAGGCTATTCGTCAGCGTAGATTTTGACGCTCAACTCGCCTTGAGTGTTGATGCCAGCTCGGTACATACCAGAGCTGTTCATCGCAAAGTGCAGCTCACCTTGCGCGTCAATTGCGATTAAGCCGCCTTCGCCGCCCATCTCTTTCAGTTCCCCCTGAATAATATGCTCACAAGCAGTATGAACATCTTCTTGTAAATAACGCATCCGCGCGGCGACGTCTTCTGCGACACGTTTACGGATAAAAAACTCACCGACACCCGTAGTCGAAACCGCGACGACGCCATTTTCGGCCACCGTGCCGCAACCTATCAAAGCCGAATCCCCAACTCGATTGTATTGCTTATTCGTTACGCCACCCGTGCTGGTTGCAGCGGCTAAGTTGCCTTGTTGGTCCAACGCTACGGCTCCGACGGTGCCATGTTTACGATCATCTGGGTAGCGAGATTCCGACAAAGCAAACAGCCCTTTCTCACGCATAGACAGCAACTGCTCATAACGGCGATCAGTAAAGAAGTAATCCTGTTCGGTATACTCATGGCCTTGTTCAAAAGCAAACTTCTCTGCGCCCTCACCCACCAACAACACGTGATTGCTGTTTCGCATTACGTCACGAGCGAGCTCAATTGGATTCTTGATATGACGAACACCAGCGACCGCGCCTGCGGCTTGGTTTCGACCATCCATGACAGAGGCATCCATTTCTACCATTTCGTTGTTGGTCAGCACCGAGCCTTTACCCGCATTAAAGTTAGGCGAGTCTTCCAATACTTTTACTGCAGCAACAACCGCATCCAAAGCGTCGCCGCCTTTCTCTAGAATTTGATAGCCAGCTTTTACCGACGCTTCCAAATCAGCCAAGATGGATTGCTGAAGTTCATTGCTCATCTGTTCACGTAAAATGGTGCCTGCGCCACCATGAATCGCAATCGAGAAAGGTTTTGTCATCGCTTTTTCCATGAGTTGTTCTTTTCTTCTATGCACTACACCTTAGATAAACAAAAAGCGCAAGTTGAAACCTCAACTTGCGCTTTTCAAAGCTTTACTAGATAAGATTATCTAGTGAAGGAGCTTGTGATTAGTGAGAACCACAGCTGCCGCCGCCACAGCAGCCTTCATCATCGTGATCATGGTCATGACCACAACCACCAGCTTGATGGATATGACCGTGTTCGATCTCTTCTGCTGTTGCTTCACGTGTAGACATAACTTCTACTTCGAAAGTTAGTGTTTGACCAGCTAGCATATGGTTACCGTCAACAACCACTTCGTTGCCATCAACTTCTGTTACTTCTACAGGGATTGGACCTTGGTCAGTGTCAGCCAGGAAGCGCATGCCCACTTCGATTTGGTCAACGCCTTGGAATACGTCCGCAGGAACGCGTTGTACTAGCGCATCGTTGTGCTCGCCGTAAGCTTCTTCAGGAGCTACCGTTACTGAGAACTTGTCGCCAGCCACTTTACCTTCAAGCTCTTTTTCAAGACCAGTGATTAGGTTGTTGTGACCGTGAAGGTAATCTAGAGGCGCTTCTGCTGTTGATTGATCAACAACGACACCGTCTTCCATCATTACTTTGTATGCAAGGCTTGCAACAACGTTCTTTTCAATTTTCATACTAACTCCAGGGAGATTAATTGACTTAACCTGAATGGGGTTAAGTACTGAGATATCTGGGTGTATTATGGGGATCAATTATCGAAGTTCAATTATTCAGGCTTAAAAATTCCGATCATTTCCTGATCTGAGTGTTTATTTTTCTCTACAGATTGCGGTTTGCGCTGCTCAGTAAACTCACACTCGACACACTCAACTAACTCGATATTATTTTCAATCCACCAGCGCAGGGTATCTTGCTGGCTGCAATTTGGGCAGCTAGCGCCTGCAATAAAACGTTTCTTGATTTTCACGCTATTTCCTTAGCTTGAGTCTTGGCTCAAGTACTACTTCCAATGATTAGGTGACTGATGGTCGCTCTCCATCTCACGACCAAAAATTTCTTCTAGCTCTTTGCGTGCCTCTTTCGCTCTCTGAGCCAATTTCTTATCTTCATTGTGCTGAGGCAATAAGTCCTTAAGCATAGCATTATCTAACTTACGAAAATGTGCTTCTGCCCGCTTTGCTTGATAAGGGTGCATACCAAGTTCTACGAGCGCTTGACGACCGAGATCCAATGCCCCTAAAAATGTTTCACGAGAGTAATTCTCAACACCGTGGCTCATTAACTGATACGCCTCGACACGGCTTCTTGCTCGGGCTAGCAACTTAAGTTTCGGGAAGTGCACGCGGCAGATATCAACGATGGCCATCACCTCATCAGGTGAATCGGTACAAATGACCAATGCTTCTGCTTTATCTGCGCCAGCAGCCCGCAAAAGATCAATTTGGGTAGCATCGCCATAAAACACTTTGTAACCATACTTGCGCAGTAGGTGAATTTGGCTGGCATCACTTTCTAATACCGTCACTTTGATTTTATTGGCATACATTAAACGTCCGACGATCTGACCGAAACGTCCAAAGCCTGCAATGATCACACGTGGCCGACGATCCACTACTTTCGTGGTCATGCCCTCTTCTTCTTGATTCAGGGTATGAGCAAACCATTTTTTTTGTCCCATCAGCAAAAGTGGTGTCGTCACCATGGATAGACTGACCACCACCAACAGAAAAGCCACTTGCTCTTTGGATAAAATGCCCTCTTGGCTCGCTGCGGTAAATATGACAAAGGCAAACTCACCACCTTGGCTTAAAATCGCGGCCATACGGCTTCTCGCTTTGGCTCCGACACGGGCAGCTCTCGCCAATGCATACAAAACCAAGCCCTTAACCACGACCAAAGCCACCACCGCGCCCAGAATCTCTGAAGGGTGTAATGCCAATAACCCCAAATTTACCGCCATGCCAACCGCGATGAAGAACAAACCCAACAACAAACCTTTAAACGGCTCGATAGCGATTTCCAATTCATGTCGATACTCACTCTCAGCCAGCAGAACGCCGGCTAAGAAAGTCCCTAGGGCCATAGAAAGCCCGAGCTTTTGCATCACGACAGAAATCCCAAGCACGACCAATAGTGCGGCGACGGTAAAGAGCTCACGAACGCCGCTCATCACAACAAAACGAAATAGTGGACGCAATAAGAAATGACCACCAATCAACAGGGCCACCACACTGCCTAATACCGTGAAGACATCTAACCAACTACCGCCACTCTGCCCGCCAGCAAGCAAGGGCAACATTGCCAACATTGGGATCACGGCAATATCTTGAAAGAGCAATACCGCAAAACCAGACTGACCCGTTTCGGTGCCATTGAGCCCTTGCTCTTCAATCACTTTAAGAGCAATTGCCGTCGAGGACAGCGCCAACCCCATCCCAATAACCAAACTCACTTGCATGCTTACGCCGAACATACTGACGACACTGCCGAGCACGGCGGTCGTAACCACCACCTGCGCGCCGCCTAAACCTAGAATCGGTCCTCGCATTTGCCACAGTTTTTTAGGATTTAGTTCAAGGCCGATCAAGAACAGTAACAACACGACCCCAAGTTCAGCAAAGTGCAAAATAGCATCAACATCACTGATTAAGCCAAGACCCCAAGGGCCAATCAACACACCGGCAAGTAAATAACCTAAAACCGAGCCAAGTCCGAGACGCTGAGCAATCGGCACCGCGATAACCGCAGCCGAGAGAAAGACCACGCTACTTTGAAGAAACTCACTGGTTATCGCCATACTGACCTCCTTGGTCTGTTGCTTCCCAGTTTTCAAGTGGGTTGTTCAACCACCGACGATACAATTCGGCGTGCTCATACCGCTCAATATCCGAGACATTACGCGACCAATACAACACCAAAGGTTCAATCCAGTGCATTTGACACAAGGCGGCCGTCAGTTCAAACGGTTGTAAGATTTGCTCTAATGGATATTTGTTGTACCCCTTCGCGCTAAAGGCCTCTTCTTTCCCCCCCGTTGTAATCACACTGCGCCAGTATTTTCCCTCCAGCGCCGAACCTCCGCCAAAAGCAAAACCTTTGCCCAGCACTCGGTCCAACCACTCTTTTAACAGGGCTGGGCATGAATACATATAAAGCGGGTGATGAAACACGATCACATCATGCGTGAGCAACAACTCATGTTCATAATTCACATCAATAAAGAAGTCAGGGTAAACACCGTAAAGATCGTGCACAGTGACGTGCTCAAGCGACTGAGCTTTTTTAATCATCACTTGATTAGCAATCGAGTTATGTGGCTCTGGATGAGCATAAATGACCAGAACTCTTGGGAGAATAGACGGTGCAACAGCCAAATGGTCGTCCTTGTGGTTATTTTTATCCGTTATCAAATTGTTATACTTTTTTGTACAGCATAATGCAATTAAAGCGAATCAATCGACTTTTCCGGCCAATACCCCTACTATTCACCGCTAGATATATACCCAAGTGGCTTTAAAAACGATTGAAACCACTTCGCGATGTAACCAAGCAACGCGCACTGCGCAAAGTGAATGAAAACTTTATGATTACCTTCTCTGATATTCAGTTACTGCGTGGCGGTAAACCTCTTTTAGACCAAGCTTCAGCGACTATCCATCCTGGCGATAAAGTCGGTCTTGTGGGCAAAAACGGCTGCGGTAAATCAACGCTATTTGCATTGCTGAAAGATGAACTGTCGATTGATGCAGGCTCATTTAGCCAACCTCAACATTGGGAGTTGGCCTGGGTCGCACAGGAAACGCCTGCGCTAGAGCGCACTGCACTGGAATACGTCATTGATGGTGATCGCGAGTACCGAGCGCTCGAAAAGCAGTTGGCTGAAGCGGAAGCACAAGACAACGGCACCTTGGTTGCCGAGATCCACGGTAAAATTGAAACCATCGGCGGTTATAGCATTCGCGCTCGCGCGGCAGAATTGCTCGACGGTTTAGGTTTCAGCCAAGAGCAAATGAGTTGGAGTTTGACTCAATTCTCAGGTGGTTGGCGTATGCGCCTTAACTTAGCCCAGGCGCTATTGTGCCGTTCTGACTTATTGCTACTCGATGAGCCAACCAACCACTTGGACTTAGACGCAGTGATGTGGCTTGAACGTTGGCTACAAAACTACCCAGGCACACTGATCCTGATCTCGCACGACCGTGACTTCCTTGACCCCATTGTTGGCCGTATTATTCACATCGAAAACCAACAATTGAACGAATACACGGGTAACTATTCGTCGTTCGAAAACCAACGAGCGCAAAAAATGGTGCTGCAGCAAGCGATGTTCGAGAAGCAACAGAAACAGATGTCGCACATGCAAAGCTACATCGACCGCTTCCGTTATAAAGCCTCTAAAGCACGCCAGGCTCAAAGCCGTATTAAAGCTTTGGAGCGCATGGAGAAAGTGTTACCCGCTCAATTCGATAACCCATTTAGCTTCCAATTCCGTGAGCCCGCGGCGCTGCCAAACCCAATCATGATGATGGATGAAGTATCGGCAGGCTACGGTGACAACCTGATCTTAGAGAAGATCAGGTTGAACTTGGTTCCTGGCAGTCGCATTGGTCTGCTCGGCCGTAATGGCGCGGGTAAATCGACCTTGATCAAATTGCTCTCTGGTGAGCTTAACGCGCAAGGTGGCGATCTGACTTACTCACAAGGCGTAAAAATAGGTTACTTTGCTCAGCATCAATTAGAAACGCTGCACCCAGAGGAAACGCCGCTGCAACACATGATGCAGATCGCGCCGGATCAAACCGAACAACAGCTACGTGATTACCTGGGCAGCTTTGGCTTCCAAGGCGACAAAGCACTGGAGAAAGTCGCGCCGTTTTCGGGTGGTGAAAAAGCCCGTTTAGTGCTGGCCTTAATTGTGTGGCAAAAGCCAAACCTGTTGCTACTTGATGAACCAACCAACCACTTGGATTTGGACATGCGTCAGGCATTGACGATGGCACTGCAAACGTTCGAAGGTGCAATGGTGATTGTTTCGCACGATCGCTACTTACTGC
This sequence comes from Vibrio antiquarius, assembly GCF_000024825.1. NCBI lineage: Bacteria > Pseudomonadati > Pseudomonadota > Gammaproteobacteria > Vibrionales > Vibrionaceae > Vibrio > Vibrio antiquarius. The sequence continues at coordinate 738,664 of NC_013456.1, read as the reverse complement.
GTGCTACAACCGATGACTTGTACTTGGTGCATGATCGTCAAGTTGCGCCGTTCGATGGTGACTTAAACGACTACTACAAATGGTTAACTGAGCAACAAAGAGCGGAACGCAAAGAAGCACAAGCTGCACAGCCAGCCAAAGATAGCGCCAACAGCGCGGCAGCGAAAAAAGAGCAGAAACGTCGCGATGCAGAATTTCGTAAGCAGACGGCGCCAATTCGCAAAACGCTGACACAATTAGAAAATAAAATGGATAAGTTAGGTGCTGCACTGGCCGAAGCTGAAGAACAATTGGCAGATAACTCACTGTATGAAGCCGAAAATAAAGCTAAACTTAACCAAGTGCTGGCTCTTCAAGCTTCTAGTAAGGCAGAGCTCGAAGAAATTGAAATGGAATGGATGTCTGCTCAGGAAGAACTGGAGCAGATGGAGCTAGAGTTTAATCAATGAGTAATCAACACGCTGAATACACACTCACCCTAGAACACCTTTGGCAGTTCAGTCTGCAATTTTATGGTGTGCGAGAAGTGAAAGAAGCGTGTTTATCATTACAGAACAATTATCACGGCAACGTGAACCTACTCCTGCTGCTCAGATGGCTCGATGAGCAGCAACTCATTTTCCAAGAAAAAGACTGGCCTCTGGTACAAAGCTGTCTGGGCCGAAGCGAAACCTTACTGCACTCTTTTCGCGACTTACGTCGCCATCTTAAGTCTCAAGTCAATGACGCTTTATATCGTGAAACCTTGCAGTTTGAGCTGCAACTAGAAAAGCAGCAACAAGCGGATTTGGTGAACTGCATTAACTCGCTCACGCTGGTCAAAAATGATGGCGCCCCACTCACGCTGAGATACTGTCGTCAACTTGGTGGTGAGCATTTGCAACAGGCCTTTGCTATTCCGGTGCCAAACATTCACCCACCAAAACGCCCATAAATCTGTAGAATACCTATAATCTTTATAAAGGATTATATTAATAAGTTCTTCAACTGACACCGAAGAACCGCATAAGAGCAGTTAGGTATGACACAATTTTTCGCAGCCGCCGGGATCAAAAACCCGCATCTTCAAACGCTTTTACCGCGTTTTATTCGCAAAAAAGCGTTGTTTACGCCGATTTGGCAAACCCTCGATACATCCGATGGAGACTTTCTCGATCTCGCATGGAGCGAGGACCCAACCCAAGAACCTGCGCAAAAAAAGCCGATTTTTGTTTTATTTCATGGACTAGAAGGCTGCTTCTATAGCCCTTACGCCAATGGCCTAATGAATGCATTTGCTCAATCCGGATGGCTGTCGGTGATGATGCATTTCCGCGGTTGTAGCGGTAAGCCAAACAAGAAAGCTCGCGCCTATCATTCTGGTGAAGTGACTGACGCCCGCCACTTCTTAGAGCACCTTGAGCAACGCTTTCCTGATAACCCCAAAGTTGCGGTTGGCATTTCTCTTGGCGGTAACATGTTGGCGAATTATTTAGCCCAATACAAAGACCACCCCATTTTGAATGCGGCGACCATTATCTCAGCACCTTTAGACTTAGCATCGTGTGCGAACCGTATTGAACAAGGCTTTTCGAAAGTATATCGCCGTTACCTGCTCTCTTCGCTCAAACGCAACGCATTGCAAAAACATCACTTGTTGCATGGCGAGCTCGCTTTGTCCTACAACTCAATAAAACGTGTCACACGATTGTATGAATTCGATGATTTGATCACGGCACCACTGCACGGTTTTAAAGACGCACAAGATTATTACGATCAATGTTCTGGCTTAAGTAAATTACAACAGATCACGCTACCGACACTGATCATTCACGCCAAAGATGATCCATTCATGACCGACGATGTGATCCCGAAATTTGTTCTGCCAGATAATATTGATTACCGTCTCTTTGAGCACGGTGGGCATGTTGGTTTCCTTACCGGTTCAGCGCTCAAGCCGAAATTTTGGTTGGAAGAAGCGCTGCCAGCGTATTACGAAAGTATTGCCGCAGATTACCTTTCTGCTGTATCCAAGCAGCGAAAGCAGTAAACTAGCCGCTCATCATAAAAGTTCGAGGTATTTATGATCATTCCATGGCAAGACATTGCGCCAGAAACATTGGAAAACTTAATTCGTGAATTCGTCTTACGTGAAGGCACGGATTACGGAACCGTCGAGGTTTCTTTGCAAGACAAAGTGGATCAAGTAAAAACTCAATTAGAAAAAGGCGAAGCGGTTATCGTGTTCTCTGAACTGCACGAAACCGTCGATATTCAGGTAAAAACAAAATTTTAGACCCTTCACATTTTACCGTACCCCACTCAATGACAAGGCATTGTTACGTGCTATAGTGGGTTATCGACCGTGCAGTAGCAGCCTACTGCACATTACAGGTAAGTAATTTTCGACAAGGTTTGTCATGTCAGCTAAACACCCAATTATTGCGGTTACTGGTTCATCCGGTGCCGGCACGACCACTACATCTGAAGCCTTCCGTAAGATGTTCAATATGATGAACGTTAAACCCGCATGGGTTGAAGGCGACAGCTTCCATCGCTTTACTCGCCCTGAAATGGATATAGAAATCCGTAAAGCGCGCGAGCAAGGTCGACACATTAGCTACTTTGGCCCTCAAGCTAATGACTTTCCAGGATTGGAAGAGTTTTTCCGTAAATATGGTCACGATGGCGCAGGCAGCGTACGTCGCTACCTACACACCTTTGACGAGGCCGTACCTTATAATCAAATGCCTGGAACCTTCACACCGTGGCAGGACTTACCGGAGAACAGTGACGTTCTCTTCTATGAAGGCTTGCACGGCGGTGTTGTGGATGGCGATGTTAATGTTGCGCAGCATGTGGATTTCTTGATTGGTATGGTACCAATCGTAAACTTAGAGTGGATCCAAAAGTTTGTGCGTGATACTCGTGACCGCGGTCATTCACGAGAAGCAGTAATGGATTCTATCGTGCGCTCGATGGACGATTATCTTAACTACATCACTCCGCAATTTTCTCGCACTCATATTAACTTTCAGCGCGTCCCAACGGTCGATACCTCCAACCCCCTTAATGCGAAGGGTATCCCAAGCCTGGATGAGAGCTTTGTCGTAATTCGCTTGCGTGGGATAAAGAAAGTCGACTTCCCATATCTCCTGGCTATGATTGATGGCTCATTCATGTCACGCCACAACACGATTGTCGTGCCAGGCGGTAAGATGAGCTTTGCAATGGAGCTCATAGTTCGGCCTATCCTACAACAGCTCATCGAAACAGGGAAAATTGGCTAAAAACCTGCCTGCGAAGATGTTTACTTTTCATACCGTGATCATGTGCACAGTTTTGCTTACAAAATCTCAATCATGGCACGATTAAAATCAAGAAATCGTTTTCGAAAAAGGATACTATTTCTTACCGAAACACAAGAGAGCTTGCAGCATATAAAAAGTGCTCTTATTCTAGTAGGCCTAATTCAGGCTTAGCTAAAATATGGATAGCGCAAGCGTACCCTGCAGAGGAAGTGAGATATTATGGTTCTAGGTAAACCTCAAACCGACCCAACATTAGAGTGGTTTCTTTCACACTGTCATATTCATAAGTACCCTTCAAAGAGCACGCTAATTCACGCGGGCGAAAAGGCAGAAACTTTGTACTACATCGTTAAAGGTTCTGTTGCGGTTCTTATCAAAGACGAAGAAGGTAAGGAGATGATCCTTTCTTACCTAAACCAAGGAGACTTTATTGGTGAACTTGGTCTATTCGAGGAAGACCAAGAGCGCACAGCTTGGGTTCGTGCTAAATCTCCTTGTGAAGTTGCTGAAATTTCTTTCAAGAAATTCCGTCAGCTTATCCAAGTAAACCCAGACATCCTAATGCGCCTTTCTGCGCAGATGGCTCGTCGTCTTCAAGTAACTAGCCAAAAAGTGGGTGACCTGGCGTTCCTAGACGTAACTGGTCGTATCGCTCAGACGCTTCTGAACCTTGCAAAACAACCAGACGCAATGACTCACCCAGACGGCATGCAAATCAAGATCACTCGTCAAGAAATCGGTCAAATCGTTGGCTGTTCTCGTGAGACAGTAGGTCGTATCTTGAAAATGCTAGAAGAGCAGAACCTAATCTCTGCGCACGGTAAAACTATCGTGGTTTACGGTACTCGTTAATCTCAAACTAGAGTGACGCGAACAAAATTATAAAAGCCACCAATGGCGACATTGGTGGCTTTTTATTTGTCTTGTAACCACATTAAGCTCAGAGCAACAAAAGACTAATGAGCAAGTTGGTTAGCCGAAAGGTTAACCCTAAAAGTTAGCCATTCGTACTTTCAAAGATTTTGTCCGCTGAAGCCGCCACAAAACCTGGGTACAGCTCACCGTTTTCCATCGGGTAGCGCTTAGCAAACTCGTAAAAGCCACCAGGGATAATTTCAGTGCCTTCGCTAAAGCGAACCGCCACTTTATCCGCCATGGTCGATGATTGTTCTAGCAGCACCTCAGGAGTGCCCTTCACTTCCCCGCCGTTTTCATTAATGGTAAATCCGGCCGTACGTAAGTGATCGTTTACTTGCTTCACTTCTTCGTATTCATTGAGCTGGTTAACGCTCACCGTGAAGTGGTTTGCGCCGTAACCATGCGCAGCCAACCAAGATGCATACTCACTTTCTTTAGCCAACGTTTGGTAGTCAGCAAAGCTTAAATCCCACAAGCGTCCACCATGTAAGAATGCGCTATCGTTCAGCTTGCCTGCATCGACTTGTGCCACCAGCTTTTTCACAATCTCTTGCAGCTCAGGTGAACACTCCTCAACTTTTAGCTCACTAATAAAGACTTTCGGTTGCTTCGGATCAGGGTGCTCATAGTGCTTAGCAACCAGCTTTTTACTTTCGAAAACGTAGTCACCACATGCCTGGTAGCCAATGGCTACAAATGGTTTAGCTAAGGTTTCGATACCAAGAGGCGCAATATTGAAGGTACGTAAAGCTATATGATCATTAATCAGAGGCTCATCTTCTTGAAGCAGCTGATGTACTTTCGCAGCAGAAGGGCAAAGACGTTGAATGTAATCTTGCCATAGCGATTCAAATAACACATCGGGCGTCATAACGACTCCTTGTTACGAGATGTAGAGTTAAAAGGTAAGCGGAAGTTGACTGCTCGTTCACAACGAAAAGTTGTCCAGAATAATGAACGAGCAGCCATCAACCTGTGACGGTAAATGCCAGTCAGTCAACACGCTTTTCCGAGTCTTTGCTCACTTTCCGTGTTCTGCCAACGATCACTACAACCCATACCTAAATGATTCGCCGGCAAGGTGAGCCGCAATACATGGTTGCGACTCTGTTATTAAAACTTATAGCGCCACACCTGGGCTTAATGTTGCAGGCAAGATAGTCTCTTGACCTTCCATTGATGCCATCGGGTACGCACAGTAGTCTGCTGCGTAATAAGCGCTTGGACGTAGGTTACCTGACGCACCAGGACCACCAAATGGCGCATCACCACTTGCACCTGTGAGCTGGCGGTTACGGTTCACGATCCCTGCACGAATATGGTCAACGAAGTATTCCCATTCTTGGTCGTCAGTTGAAACTAAACCAGCAGAGAGACCAAAGCGCGTGTCGTTCGCCAGTTCTACGGCTTTTTCTAGCCCTTCGTAACGCACCACTTGCAGAAGTGGACCGAAGTACTCTTCATCTGGTAGCTCAGCAATGTTCGTTACATCAATAATGCCCGGAGAAACAAACGCCGCCTCTCCTGCTTTAGCTTCAATCAAGCTTTCACCACCAAGTGATTGAAGGTTCGCTTGTGCATCGAGAATGAACTTGGCTGCGGCAACGGAGATTTGCGGCCCCATAAATGGCGCAGGCTCTGCAAATGGTTGGTCTACGCGAATATTCTTCGTCGCTTCAACCAGTTTCGTGATGAGCGCATCACCTTTCTCACCCAATGGCACGTACAAACGACGAGCACACGTACAACGTTGACCAGCACTGATAAACGCTGACTGGATGATGGTGTACACCGTGGCATCCAAATCACCGTATTTATCAGAGATCACCATCGGGTTATTACCACCCATTTCTAGTGCTAACATCTTGCCTGGTTGACCCGCAAATTGACGGTGCAATACATGCCCTGTGTTCGCGCTGCCCGTGAACAGTACGCCATCAATGCCTTTCGCATCAGCAAGCGCAATACCGGTTTCTTTCGCACCTTGGACAAGGTTGATCACGCCTTTCGGCAGACCTGCTTCTTCCCAAAGTTTCATAGCTAGCTCGCCAGTCCAAGGAGTTTGCTCGGATGGCTTGAACACAACGGTGTTACCCGCTAGTAACGCAGGCACAATGTGACCATTTGGTAAGTGACCAGGGAAGTTATATGGCCCAAATACCGCCATCACGCCGAGTGGGCGATGACGTAACACAATTTGGTTGCCCGCCGCTTCACGGCTCGCCTCACCGGTGCGGTCATGGTAAGCACGAATAGAGATTGCAATTTTACCTGCCATTGCCGCTGCTTCAGTGCGCGTTTCCCAAATTGGCTTACCAGTTTCTTTGGCAATGACTTCGGCGATTTTTTCGCTATTCTCTTTTACTTTCTCAGCAAAAGCCAACACGATCGCCTCACGCTCTGCAAATGGGCGTTTTTTCCAGTCAATAAACGCTTCACGCGCTGCAGATACCGCTTGATTCACCTGCTCTGCCGTTGCACCGTTGCCTTGCCAGATCACTTCTTGGTTGTAAGGTGACAGAGACGTAAATGCTTCACCCTGACCTTGTACCCATTCACCTGCAATCCAATGTGTCATTGTTTCTATCCTTAAATTCTGTCGTCTGTTACTGCGGAAGAAGGCGAACAAAATCCCCTTCCTCAACCAAAAGTGCATCCGCAACGTCTGGTGCGATCATGACGCTTTGTGTTTCAGCGTCATACGCCGCTTTGGTGACTGCTGCGCGGAAGTTTTCGAACGATGAGTTGCACATCAAGAAGTCTTGCGTACTGCTATGTTGTGCAATTTTCACTTGCGCACGGAACGAGTGACGTACCGATTCAATATTGCGTAAGTCACATTCAACGGTTGGACCCGCATCGAAAATATCCACGTAGCCACGGTTAGTGAAGCCTTCACGCTCAAGCAGCTTTAATGCTGGGCGAGTATTGTCATGCACTTGACCAATGACCGCTTGCGCTTCTGGACTCAACAGGTTGATGTAGATAGGCAGCTTCGGCATTAAGTCAGCAATAAAGCCTTTCTTGCCGATACCAGTGAGGTAATCCGCAAGTGTGAAATCGATGGAGAAGAAATGCTCTTGTAACCATTGCCAGAACGGCGAGTTGCCTTCGTCGTCTGAAACGCCACGCATCTCCGCAAAGATCGTTTCAGAGAAACGCTCTGGGTGCTCAGCCATCATGAGGAAACGACACTTCGACATTAGACGACCATTCAGACCTTGGCGGAATTTCTCACGCAAGAACAAGGTACAAATTTCGCTGTTACCCGTGTAGTTATTACCAAAAGTAAGCAGTTTGACGACATTATTGACGCCAAGCTTTGGTGACGAGTGCACCACTTTACTAATGTGATACGAGTAAAATGGGACATCCCAGCCGATAGATGCTTCGATTCCGGTGGTACCCGCAACCTCACCCGTTTCAGAGTCAAAGCCGACCATCAAATAGCCTTCATCACCTGGTTCTGCCACATCTGGCTTACCAAAGCTGTACTCTGAGTGTTTGATTCGATTGGTTAACAGTTCTTCGTTAACCGGTAGAGATGTAAATCCGTGACCAGACTCCACCGCACAAGTGTGCAGCGCGTCATAATCCGACATCGCGATAGGGCGAACTACTAGCATCAATACTCCCTCCAGATGCAAGAAGATCCTAACTATATTGTAGGAACAATTCCCCCATCAGAGATCCTTGACGGGGGTGTCTGCGTTGGCGTTGAAACTGATATCGCGCTTAAACTAAAGTCGCGATCGCTTTATCCAGTTTCGCCAAGCCTTCTTCAATTTCTTGTTGTGTGATAACGAGTGATGGTGTGAAACGTACGACATTGGCACCCGCAACCAATACCATGAGACCTTGTTTACCTGCAGCGACAAGAACATCACGTGCGCGGCCTTGCCATTCTTCATTCAGTGCAGCGCCAAGCAATAGGCCTTGACCGCGCACTTCTGAGAAGATGTTGTACTTAGCATTGATCTTCTCTAGACCTTCGCGGAACATCGCTTCGCGTTCTAGCACACCAGCCAACACTTCAGGCTTAGTAACTTCGTTCACAACTGCTTCTGCTACAGCACACGCGAGTGGGTTACCGCCGTATGTTGAACCGTGCGTACCGACTTTCATGTGCTCTGCTAATTTTGCAGTAGTCAGCATTGCACCGATTGGGAAACCGCCACCGAGTGATTTCGCGGTGCTTAGAATATCAGGTGTAATACCTAAACCTTGGTAAGCGTAGAAGTTACCTGTACGACCATTACCGGTTTGCACTTCATCGAAGATCAGTAGCGCGTTGTGTTTGTCACACAGCTCACGTACTGCTTGAGCAAACTCAGGCGTTGGTGGCACGATACCGCCTTCACCTTGTAGCGGCTCCATCATCACCGCACATGTGCGATCAGACATGTGTGCCTGTAGTGCTTCGATATCATTGTAAGGTAAGTGGGTAACGTCACCAGGCTTAGGACCAAAACCGTCAGAGTAAGCCGCTTGACCACCAACCGTTACGGTGAAGAACGTACGACCGTGGAAACCTTGTTTGAATGCAATGATTTCTGATTTCTCAGCGCCATGTACGTCAGCAGCGTAACGACGTGCCAGCTTAAGTGCCGCTTCGTTCGCTTCTGCGCCAGAGTTAGCAAAGAATACGCGCTCAGCAAAGCTCACTTCTGTTAGCTTTTTCGCCAGACGAAGTGCTGGTTCGTTCGTCATCACGTTACTTAAGTGCCAAAGCTTATTAGCTTGCTCTGTTAATGCATTTACCATTACTGGATGACAATGGCCAAGACAGCTCACTGCAATACCACCAGCAAAGTCGATATATTCATTACCTTCCTGATCCCAAACACGTGAACCTTCACCTTTAACAGGGATCATTTCCATCGGGTTATAGCAAGGTACCATTACCTCATCGAATAAACCGCGCTCTACTTTAATTTCCGTTGTCATTGCACATTCCTTCTTGATACCGCATGCGTAGCAGATAAGCGAATTTAACCGGCGCTCTTTGCCAGCAAATAATGTTTTGCATTTAAGCTATTGCGGCATTGTATTTACATTTAATTAACCATTTCAATAGTGATTTATTCTTTTCGTTCTCGAAAGCAACTTCCATTAATCACTGCTTATGACTATTTATGCATCAAGAAAGTAAAATAGAGAAGCGATTTTTTATAAATGTTATGTAATACAGGGGATAGAAGGTTTAAAAAGACATGAATAGACAAAGAGGCCAGAATGAACCGCATAGTTTTGCAATCCACTCACCTCGGCAAAAAGATGAATAATTTGTTAAGAAAAGTGATCGCGATCAGATCGCTTTACGTGCTAAAAAGTTCGCGAGCAACTCGTGACCTTGCTCTGTTTTGATCGATTCTGGGTGAAACTGCACTGCGTCAATTGGCAGAGTTTTATGTTGGTAACCCATGATTTCGTCCATACTTCCATCCGGCAGCTCAGTCCATGCGGTCAGTTCAAACACATCGGGTAACGTACCGTTTTTCACCACGAGAGAGTGATAACGGGTTACGGTGAGTGGGTTATTCAGGTTTTTAAACACACTGCGACCATTGTGACGAATAGGTGACGTTTTCCCATGCATTACTTGTCGAGCGCGCACAACTTCCCCACCAAACACTTGCGCTATCGCTTGATGACCAAGGCAAACACCCAATATTGGAAGCTTACCAGCGAAGTATTCTATAGCTTGTAGAGAGATACCTGCCTCGTTTGGCGTACACGGTCCAGGTGAGATCACCAAGTGAGTTGGGTTCAACGCTTCAATCCCTTGAATGTCGATTTCATCGTTACGCACGACTTTTACACTAGCGCCAAGCTCGCAAAAGTATTGGTAGAGGTTGTAAGTGAAAGAATCGTAGTTATCGATGATCAACAACATAGAGTGTCAGCTGCTCCAATCCGTTTAGGCAAGACTTAAGAGATGATTGTCTGGTTTGCGACAATTAAGGGCGGTATTTTGCAACACCAAACTAGAAAGGCAAGTCTTTGTGCAATAAAAAGGCCAGCATCGGCTGGCCTTTGGTCTTTACAGCTGTATTTTAGGAGATAAAGGCTTAGTTGCGGCGACGTACTAAGCCAAGTCCAAGCATCGCGAGTAGCGCGCCAAAACCAAACGAACCACCATCTGAGTCCTTCGAACCTTCTGCACCCGTTTCAGTTTGCGTCATTGAGACATCACGAACAGAGCTAAACTTAACGACGTTGCCTGTCGAGTCTGTCACTTTCTCTTCTAACTGGTAATTACCTTGTTCTGGCGCTTGTTCAAACTCAATATTCACGCTGCGTGCGTCAATGTCAGTTTGAGTCAAGGTTTGGCTAGCCGAGTAAACTTTTGCATCACTGCTTGTCGCGGCCGCTTGCGTAGATGCTGTTAAGTTCACTGTCACAATATCGCCCGCAACCGCAGTTGGTGGTAGACGTACATCAATAGCTAAGTTTTCACCCGCTTTCGGTAAATCGATATCATCATCTGGCAAATCAATAGCAATAATCACTGGATCATGATCAGACGCTGAGAACGCATCTTTGTACTTCGGCATGTCACCCGTGTATTTGCTGCTGTATTCAAACAAGTTACTTTCTAGTGAGTTGATGTGCCAATCTTCAATCGCCACCACTTTTTGCGCTAAACTGCTGCTTGCCAATGCATGGTCCAAGTTCCCCAACTCACCTGAATAGGTGTACGAGAACGTATCAGCGCCATGCAGCAAGGTGTTTAAATTGTGCAGACCGTAGCCTTTTTCAATCTTGGTTTTCTCTACTTGAAGCTCACCGCCACCAATGGTTGTGTAAGCGGCAGTGTAGATATCACGGCCGTATTTCTCTTGTGAGTAATCAGTGAGGGTCAGTAACGGATCTTCTTTGCCGTAAGCGTTCAAATCGCCCATAACGAGCACATCGCCATCAATATCTTTCAGCGCTTCACCAACGACTTTCGCAGCAGAAACACGGAAGTTGTTGCAGTTACCTTGCAGATCCGCGGGTTCTGAGTCTTCTACACCAGCAATCCACTCTTCAATACATTCAGAACCTTTCGATTTAAAGTGGTTCACGACCACTGAAAGATCTTCGCCAGTCTCTTTCACTGTAAAGGTCTGTAATAAGCTATGGCGTTGATATTTGTCGTATGCAGGGTTACTTTCAGTGCCCTCTTTACGAGTAATGGTGTTCTCTGCAATATGTTGCTCTGGCGTCACAATGACTTTTGCTGCTTCTTTTGGTGTTACTGCGTTAGCACGATATAAGATCGCCACCATGATCGCATCACTGCCAAAGTATTCCTCTTGGTATTTATCTTGCTCTTCGATTTCGACATACGTGTAATGATCTTCCACGTCATCAATCTCAGCGTTTAAAGCATCAACCAAGTTTTGGATAGCACTACCATCACCAAAGCCGTTGTTTTCCACTTCCATCAAGCCAATGATGTCCGCGTCCATCTTATTCATCGCTGAAACGATTTTCGCTTGCTGGATCAAGAACTCATCAAGGTTTGTTGCGCCACGATTTTGCCCGGTTGGGTTGTCGTGCCCGCTGTCAGCAACCGAAGTGAAGTAGTTAAGAACGTTGAAGCTCGCTACTCGTAAATCAGAATCGGCTATGGCTGGCGCCGCTTTACGCGCAACGTCAAAGTCATCACCTGACGTGACAAAGTTGCTGCTATCGACTTCATTGGTCGCAATTAGGCGGTACTCGTTGTAGCTGTAATTCACCACACCTTGCAGGCCTTCGACACGAGAGCCTAGGCGAATGTGCTGCTCTGAAGAGCCATTTTGGTCAAGGTCTTGTGCAAACGTTGGGAAATATGGGATTTGACCATTTGGCGCTTTGCTATCCGATTCCAAGTAAATACGGTTGGCCGCATTCTCTTTGGCAAGGGCAACCGCAGCGTCACTCTCTGCTGCATGCAATTGAGTCGGCTTAAACAACGGTGCTTCATGAGACAACATCATGTTGTTGCGTCGAGAGTCATAATCGTAAGAAAAGTTACGAGTAACGAAAAGTTCGCTAGCCGAGCTGAGCTCAACTTGCATACCTTCATGACGCTCTAGTGCATCACGTAGTGTTTCCCCTTCCTTAATCGTTAACGGAGTAACCAAAGAGGCGTTTGATGTGCCTGTTTTTACATAACTGTTTGCATCAGAAGAAAGCTGAGTGTTGCTGTAGTACTCTTGTACTTTCCCTTTCACACAAACAACATCACCAGCTTTCAGCTCTGTATCTGCAACATCGGTGTGAATAAACAAACCTTCAGATGTCTTGTCGTTGCCATCATTCTCAAGTGCTTGCAGGTAGAAGCCTTTAGTTAAGCCTGTTGTTACCGCACTGACCACACCAGTTACGAAGTGATCTTCGGTCGTGATGTAAGGGTAACCATCAATAAATGGAGAAGAAGCACCTTCACCTTGAATCTCTTGGATGGTGGTAAAGGCTGGTTCTTGTCCATCTACTTCACAAGCAAATGGCGCAGGTGGCTCAGTTGTATTTAATTCCCCTAAACCATCAATATTATCTTTAGGTAAGGCTGTCCACTGAGTGGATTGGTAGGTAGTTGAAGGTGTAAGCGCATCACTGTTACGAACTAACGTGGTGTCTTTAGCGAAATCCACGTCCCCCATCACACCTAATATATCGTGCACTTCCCCATCTTTAAGAAGTGCCAACGGATCGTCGCCGTTAAAGTTCGCTACATTTTTATCAGTGTAATCCGCAACCGCCTTTATTGCTTCGCTCGCATCGCCATGAGCAAGCACATACACTTGCTTCGCTTGTAACGTTACGTCACTAAGATCAAGAGTGCTGCCCCACGAGCCGCCACCATTCGAAGATTTTGCTAATTCATAGCCTGTGAGTGTCACCGCAGTATCACCTGTATTGGCGATCTCGACCGCTTTATTATAAGCGCCGCCTTCCACATACTGGGAAATAATAATCTCTGCGTTCGCGTTTGCGCTAAGTGCACTGGCGATGGTTAGTGCGAGTATTGAGGGTTTGATTAACGTGTCCATTGTCATACCTGATATTTATGTAAATGCAAACTTAGCTCTGATCAGAGCCTACCATTTGCGTCTACTATCAGGTTTATTTATGAAATAAATAAGAATGAGCAATTAAAGCCGTGAAATGAATCACATGTGAATGTAAGAAAATATGCCAGAACATCCCATTCAAACATTTTTTGTAATAAATACAGAACACTATTGATAAACAAATCAAAATTTAGATTAATTACTCAGTTTATTTTTTCACTTCATGTTAAGGAGTAGAAAATACATCTCTCGTGAAGTGGCTTATTAACCAAGCTCACTTTGTTATAAATGAAAATATAATTAATCACTAATTTAGAAAGCTTTGATTTTCATTTTTATAGCCATGTCTAAACTTAAGTCACCTATTATTCGCTCGACTTTTTCTTACGCATGACCCTCATACTTCAAAATTTTCATCATTTGCTCAATAACTTCTCCTTATTCACTAGCCAAATTCATACACAAAATATATAACACCTGCGCGAGACATTAAGATCTCATTAGCTGTAAACCCAGGAACGATAAATGAAAAAAATTCAACGCAGTGCGCTAGCTCTCTTCTTACTTGGCTTGATAACGGGATGTCAATTGACCGCCAGTGAGCCACTTCAACCTACCGCGAATCAAAACATCATCGAATCAGCCAAAAATGAGCTGGATGGAATTGAAGAGTTAGAAGTCAGTGACGAGGGTGTTATTACTTTTACCCAGCGTCTAAGAACACCAGGAACCTACTGGATCCCAGCAAGAATTAAAGAACTTAGCTACGATATATCATGCGTGCAGCTCAGTTACTTCATTGATAGAGGCATGGTGGTGAAGTCCGCCTTTTTAGGTGCTCGAGGACGTGTTGAATATTACGATATGGAACGTTGCATGAAAGACACGCCATTCCAGTAAAAAGCATAAAAAAAGCTCCACTAACGTGGAGCTTTTTGTAATCTATTCTTAGCAACTATGGGCGAGCGACAAAGCCTACCGCTTTGTATGCTTTCATCAGCGTTTCAGCGGCGCGAGCCGATGCTTTTTCTGCACCTTGCTGCATTACCTCATCCATGTAAGCACGATCAGCGCGAATACGATGGTATTCTGCTTGAATTGGCTCAAGCATTGCTACAACCGCCTCACCAACATCTTTCTTAAATGGACCATACATTTCTACGCCTTTGTACTTGGCTTCGATATCTTCAAAGCTCATTCCTGTCGCCGCAGAGTAAAGTCCCATTAGGTTCGCGATACCCGCTTTGTTCTCGATATCATGGCGAATGCTTGGTGGGGTTTCGGTGTCTGTTTGCGCCTTGTTGATCTTCTTGATGATCGACTTTGGCTCTTCAAGCAGAGTAATCACGTTCTTACGGTTATCATCTGACTTCGACATTTTCTTCGTCGCGTCTTGAAGACTCATCACACGTGCATTGACTGTTGGAATGTACGGCTCAGGAACGGTAAAAATCGGACTCTCTGGTGAGTAGATGTTGTTAAAACGCGTTGCGATATCACGTGCTAACTCAAGATGCTGTTTCTGGTCGCTACCAACTGGCACTTGGTGTGCGCCGTAAAGCAAAATATCTGCTGCCATCAACACAGGGTAATCAAACAGCCCCACGTTTACGTCATTCGCGTAACGTGCCGATTTGTCTTTAAACTGAGTCATACGGCTCAGCTCACCCATTTGCGTGTAACAGTTAAGAAGCCAACCAAGTTGAGCATGCTCTGGTACGTGTGACTGAACAAATAGCGTGCTCTTCTTCGGATCAACACCAACTGCCAGACAAATTGCCAGTGCATCTAATGTCGCTTCATGCAGTGCTTTAGGATCCTGACGAACCGTAATCGCATGAAGGTCTACTACACAGTATTGGCAATCATAATCGTCTTGCATCTGCTGCCATTGACGTAGAGCACCCAAGTAGTTACCGATACTTAGTTCACCTGACGGTTGAACACCACTCAATACAATGGGTTTGCTCATTAGAATGATTCCTTTGACTTCTTAATCTAATTAAAATGAAAAACCGTGCGGCTTTTAGCGCACGGTTTACTCAGTGTACTCATTAACAAGTATTTTGGAAGATCTTTTGTTGCCGTTATGCAGAAACAGCGACGACTTCCAGTAATTCCGCGAGGCGGTTCGCCACTACGTCAGGGTTCGAAGCTGAAATGGGCTCGCCGTGGTTATAACCGTAAGTTAAACCAAATGAAGCACAACCCGCATTTTTCGCCGCCAAGATATCGTTTTTCGAATCCCCAACCATCAGCATCTCTGCTGGTTTTACCTGGTGCTTTTCCATTAGCCAGTTCAGCGCCACCGGGTTTGGTTTTTTATCTGGAAACGCGTCACCACCTAATACGTCTACGAAGTACTTGGCGATGTCATGCTGCTCTAGAATTTCTGGTACGAATTTCGAGGGCTTGTTCGTCACAATCGCCATCGTAAAACCAGCTTGGTGTAGCTCTTCAAGCGTCTCTTTTACTGTTGGGTAAAGGTGACTTAGCTTATGGCCGCTTTGCTTGTAGTATTCATCAAACAGCTCACGCGCTTTAGCACGCAGCTCATCACTCAAATCACTGCTGATGGTCATGCTTTGGCTTAATGCACGTCCAATCAATATATCTGCACCATTACCAACGTAATCACGCACCTGCTCTTCTGATACAGAAGGATAGCCTAACGCCTGAACTGCTTGATCGGCCGCTACGGCAAGATCTGGCACGCTATCAAGCAGTGTTCCATCCAGATCAAAAGCAATCAATTTAATATCTTGTTGGGTCATAAATTCCCTAGCTAAAATAACACAGGATGGTTCCCCATCCTGTGTGCTTAATCTTGATGTCACTCAGTGTCACACTCAGCGACGCTTAGTGTGCTCGCCTTATTTTTGGGCAGCCAAACGCTGACGAACCGCTTCAAACAAACAGATACCAGAAGCCACTGATACGTTCAAGCTTGATACACTGCCCGCCATAGGGATCTTAATTAAATCATCGCAGGTTTCGCGAGTAAGACGACGCATACCATCACCTTCAGCACCCATCACGATAGCAAGAGGACCAGTGAGCTTAGCTTGATAAATGTCGTGCGTAGCTTCACCAGCCGTACCCACAAACCAAATCCCTTTTTCCTGTAGCGTACGCATTGTACGTGCAAGGTTGGTTACACGAATCAAAGGCACAACCTCTGCAGCGCCACATGCTACTTTACTTACCGTTGCATTCATTGGTGCAGAACGATCTTTCGGTACGATGATCGCCGCAGCGCCTGCCGCATCTGCGTTACGCAAACACGCACCAAGGTTGTGCGGGTCCGTCACACCATCCAGCACTAACAGTAGCGGTGATTCATGCTGAGCTAAGATGTCATCAATGTCGTTCTCGTTCAGCTGTTTTGCTGGTTTTACGCGAGCAATGATGCCTTGGTGATTTGCACCACGCGCTTTATCATCCAGAGTTTTACGCGTCATTTGTTGAATAGAGACACCACAAACCTGAAGATCATTTAGGATTGGCATTAGGCGATCATCTTGACGACCTTTTAAAACGTATGCCTCGATAAAACGCTCTGGTTCGCGCTCCAATACCGCTTTCACTGCGTGAATGCCGTAGATAAATTCGTTACTCATTGTTTAACCTGTTGTTCGGGTCGTATTGCCTGCGCCAGCCGAGTTTGAACTGAGCTGGCGCTTCAGCCTACTACGCCTCTTTTTTAGTGCGCTTGGTTTTCTTCGGCTTACTGTGTGGCTTTTTTTTACGTGCTTTTTTCACTTTAGGCTTCTTTTTGCCTTCGGCGTCATCACGTTTGGGGCCATTGCGCTTACTCACTGCGCCCGTTTCTTCTGGACGCTTAGTTGGCTCTATCGCAGGAACTGCGCGAGGCGCGCCACCTTCTTTCGATGAAGAGCGAGTCGCAGCACGTTTTTTATCTTTCGCTTTGCGTTTTGCTTCCGCTGCGCGTTTCTTCGCAGTCTTACCTTCACCGCGTAGCTTACGACTTGTTTCGACCAATTCAAAGTCAATTTGCTTATCATCGAGGTTAACAGCCAGTACTTTTACTTTTACTGCATCACCTAAGCGATAGATGTTACCGAAACTTTCACCAATAAGTCGTTGACCAATCGGGTCAAATTGATAGTAGTCGTTCGCAAGGGTAGAAATATGCACCAAACCATCGATGTGCAAATCCGTTAAACGTACAAAGAAGCCAAAGCTAGTGACATTAGCAATCACGCCGTCTAGCTCATCACCGACGTGGTCCTGCATGTATTCACACTTCAGCCAATCCGCAACATCACGTGTTGCATCGTCCGCACGGCGCTCTGTCATCGAACATTGTTCACCGTAAAAGTCCATATCATCGAACGAGTAATGGTAGCCACCCGTTGGTGTCCAGCGATCTTGATTACGACCTTCTTCTTTAGCAATCAGATACTTGATTGCACGGTGAAGTAACAGGTCAGGGTAACGACGAATTGGCGACGTAAAGTGCGCATAGCGTTTCAGTGCCAATCCAAAGTGCCCCGCGTTATCTGCGTTGTATACCGCTTGCTTCATTGAGCGTAGCAGCATGGTCTGAATCAACTCTTGATCTTGACGCCCAGAGATTTGACGTGCGAGATCAGCATAGTCCGTTGGTGAAGGCTCTAAACCACCTTTTAGCTCAAGACCAAGTTCACTTAAGAAGTCTCGGAAACCTTGCAGGCGTAATTCACCTGGAGATTCGTGGATACGATAGAGCGCAGGCTCTTTCGCTTTTTCTACCAGCGATGCCGAAGCAATGTTGGCTAGAATCATACATTCTTCGATGATCTTGTGCGCGTCATTACGAATCACTGGTTCAATGCTTTCGATTTTACGTTCCGCATTGAAGATAAACTTGGTTTCAACGGTTTCAAATTCGATTGCACCGCGTTGATCTCGTGCTTCTTTCAGCACTTTGTACATCTTGTGCAGCTCTTCTAGATGAGAAACAAGCGGCTGGTAGCGCTCACGTAGTTCTTCATCCCCTTCTAGAATCGCGCTCACTTTGCTATATGTGAGACGAGCGTGCGAGTTCATCACGGCTTCGTAGTGCTTGTAGCCCGATAGTTTACCCGTCTCTGAGATAGTCATTTCGCACACCATACACAAGCGATCAACTTGTGGGTTAAGTGAACACAAACCATTTGATAGCACTTCCGGTAGCATTGGCACTACTTGCGATGGGAAGTACACCGAGTTACCACGGTTGATGGCTTCTTTATCCAGCGCAGAGTCAGGGCGAACGTAGTAACTGACGTCAGCAATCGCTACCCATAAACGCCAACCACCTTCTTTGTTCTTCTCACAGTAAACAGCATCATCAAAGTCTCGCGCGTCTTCGCCGTCAATGGTCACAAGTGGTAACTCACGTAGATCCACACGACCAACTTTGGCTTCTTCTGGTACTTCTTCGCCTAAGTTTTCGATTTGTTTATCGACGGCCTCTGGCCACTCGTGAGGAATTTGGTGTGTACGAATCGCAATTTGCGTTTCCATACCTGGTGCCATATTTTCACCAAGTACTTCAACCACTTTACCCATCATGCCACGTGAGCGTGAGCCACGATCAGTAATTTCAATCACGACCACGTTACCCATGCGTGCACCCGCTTTGTGCTCATTTGGGATCAAAATATCTTGGCTGATACGCGAGTCATCAGGGACAACATAGGAATAACCATATTCGAGGAAGAAACGACCGACGATTTGATCATTACGCTCCTCTAACACTCGAACCAAGCGCCCTTCACGACGACCGCGCTTGCTGTTGTCTGTAGGTTGCACTAAAACAAAGTCACCGTGGATGATGTTCTTCATTTGATGGTGCGGTAACAGAATATCATCATCCTTGCCGACGCTGCCTTCTGGACGCACCCAACCGTGGCCATCACGATGACCAATCACGTAACCTTTCACCATTTCAAGTTTTTCAGGCAATGCGTAGCACTGACGGCGGGTAAACACCAGTTGACCATCTCGCTCCATCGCACGTAGCCGACGACGCAACCCTTCGTATTGCTCTTCGCCCTCAAGCTTTAGTGCCTCATACAAGTCGTTGCGATTCATTGGAACGCCCGCTTGCTCTAGAAACTCGATGATAAACTCTCGGCTTGGAATTGGATTTTCGTAATTTTTGGACTCACGATCTGCAAAAGGATCGTTTGGAATATTGTCTGACATAGGCACGCCTATCTAGCAAGGAAGGTATATGGCTAGTATATCTGAGTCTCTCGATAAGCTACAGAATTGCTTTGAAAAAAGAATGATCGAGATCGACTCTAGACGTGCAAATGAGTTAAGGACGAGCCAGTAAGATCAACAACTCAGAATTGTCGCTCAGCAAGGATTCGATCGTGCAATCATCCAGCTCCGCCAAAAAGGCACTTTTTGCTTTTGCCAATTTATCTTTGAGGCGACAGGCAGGGGTAATATGGCAAAAATCTACGCCGCAATTGACCAAATCTAACGGCTCTAAATCTCGCACGACACCACCTACTGTGATTTCAGAAGCAGGTTTCATCAGCCGAATACCACCGTTTTTTCCACGCACGGTGTGGACATAGCCTAGTTGCCCTAAACGGTTGATAACTTTGACCATATGGTTACGTGACACACCAAATAAATCCGTCACTTCAGTGATATTAGTTAACTCATCTTCCGGCAACGAAGCCAAGAAAATTAAGGTTCTCAACGCATAATCAGTAAAGCTCGTTAACTGCATATTCTCTCCCAAAGTGCGATTCAATAACTCGCTGGTGACACTAAAACGCCAAACTTGAGCTATCGATAAAAGTGTAAATCTTTTCTTGATCGAAAGATACATTTGAGATACAACTTTAAACATGCATTATAAATACAACTTAAAGTAGGAAGCCCATATGCTCAGCAATCAAACCATCGAGATCGTCAAAGCGACCGCACCACTTATCGCCGAAACGGGACCAAAACTGACCGCGCACTTTTACGAACGTATGTTTACTCATAACCCAGAGTTGAAAGATATTTTTAATATGAGTAACCAGCGTAACGGCGATCAGCGTGAAGCGCTATTCAACGCCATCTGCGCCTATGCTGCCAATATTGAAAATTTGCCAGCTCTACTTGGCGCAGTAGAAAAAATTGCGCATAAACACACGAGCTTTTTGATCACAGAAGATCAGTACCAAATCGTTGGTAAACATCTACTTGCGACGATTGATGAGTTATTTAATCCAGGTCAAGAAGTGTTGGATGCTTGGGCTGAGGCTTACGGCGTACTTGCGAATGTATTTATTCAGCGCGAAGAACAAATTTACCAACAAAATGAAGCTTTGGAAGGCGGCTGGCGCGGTCTACGCGAATTTGAATTAGTCGATAAACAAATCGAGAGCGAACACATTTGCAGCTTTGTGTTTAAACCAACCGATGGCCAAAAAGTGGCACCGTATAAACCGGGACAATATCTTGGCATCTATATCAACAGTGACCAGTTAGAAAACCAAGAAATTCGCCAATATAGCCTATCTTCTGCGGTCCAAGAGAACACTTACCGTATCTCGGTAAAACGTGAAGAAGGCGGAAAAGTATCGAACTTCCTGCACGATAGCCTGAACATTGGCGAAAAAGTGCAGCTTGCCGCCCCTGCCGGTGATTTCTTTATGGATGCCGAACCACAAACACCCGTTGTTCTAATTTCTGCAGGTGTAGGACTTACGCCAACGCTGTCCATGCTAGAAAGTCTCTCAGCACATCAAGCACCTGTAACTTGGGTTCATGCAACAGAAAATGGTCAACAGCATGCTTTCAAGCAACACGTGAACCAACTAGTCGCGGCGAAAGAAAACATGAACGCGCTCGTTTGGTATAACCACCCAACGGCAGAAGACAAGCTAGGTGAAGACTTCCACTTCAAGGGTTTTGTCAATCTGTATGAAATTGAAGCCGCATTAAAGCAAGATAACGTGCAGGTGTACTTCTGTGGTCCTGTAGGATTTATGCAGCACGTAGCGAAACAGCTATTAGAACTTGGCGTACCAGAAGAGCAATTCCATTACGAATGCTTCGGTCCACACAAAGTGGTTTAAGCGCTATCAGCTATCGGGAAAACAACAAAGCCCACGTGACGTGGGCTTTGTTGTATGAAGTTGTTTGCAATATTGAAGCGCTACCAAAAGGTGTCTCGCCTTTTAGCTCGAGCAATAACGTTTTGTGGCATGCGCTGCTCGAGGCCATTTCTCAATACAGTGATGCGCTTATGCTGCCGCTTATCTGCTGTGACAGAGTTATATAGCCAACGATACGCATCTTCGTAATCAAGTGGGCTGCCGTAATCACGCAGGAGTAATTCGGCTAAATGAATACGCGCATTTAGGTTTCCCATTGAGGCGGCTTCTCGCAAGTAAGGAATCGCTCGCTCTTTATCTTGCTGCACTAAAGTGCCACGCGAATAGTATCGACCAATCTGCTCTAGCGCGGCAGGTAATCCTTGATGTGCTGCATTTTCGATGTAGTAAAGACCCAGTTCGACATCTTGCTCAACACACACCCCCCAAGCCAACATATCTCCGTATAGAAATTCATAAGCGGGTAAGTTAATTCGAGTCGCACGAGCAACGATATCCTCCACCAGCTGGCAGTTATCAGCGCGCACACGTTGTAAGTGCTTATTTTGCTCAATAAGCTTTATCAGCTCTGCTTCGGTGTAGATAGGAACTGGCGCCCCCACATCAGCAACATTGGCTTTCGCTGTGGTAGCTACCAAGGTCAATAACAGTGAAGCAGCCACTGTTCGTAACTTCATAAACGTACTCTTTAAGGTATCTAAGAAACCAAAGATCGATGAAGGATCTCCTCTGCTTGATAACCTTATCGGCAAAAACCAGCTAAGCTTTAGACAATTTTTGCCTCTGACTTAGACTCAGCGGCAAAAATTTGCCATATGAGAATCACTGCCGTTTTTTGTTCAGATACAAAAAAGCCGACCAGAAGGTCGGCTTTTGCAATCTTTAACGACTATCAATTAAGCTTCGAATGGATGAACCTTGATGATAGTTTCGTTGCGGTCAGGACCTGTTGAAATGATATCTACAGGCACACCTGTTAGCTCTTCAATACGCTTGATGTAGTTAAGAGCCGCTTGTGGTAGATCTTCTAGCGCTTTAGCACCGAATGTGTTCTCAGACCAACCAGGCATTGTTTCGTAGATTGGCGTTGCTTTTTCGAATGCTTCAGCAGCCATCGGAGAAACTTCTAGCACAGAGCCATCTTCCATCTTGTAACCAGTACAGATTTTTAGCTCTTCTAGACCATCTAGTACGTCTAGTTTAGTTAGACAGAAACCAGATACAGAGTTGATTTGGATCGCACGACGCATAGCAACAGCATCGAACCAACCTGTACGACGTAGACGACCAGTTGTCGCACCGAACTCGTGGCCAACTTCACCTAAGTGCTTACCAATTGGATCTTGCTTATCTAGACCATCGTATAGTTCTGTCGGGAATGGACCTGCACCAACGCGAGTACAGTACGCTTTCGCGATACCCAAGATGTAACCGATGTGACGAGGACCAAAACCTGAACCTGCAGCAACACCACCAGCAGTCGTGTTAGAAGACGTTACGTATGGGTAAGTACCGTGGTCGATATCAAGTAGCGTACCTTGTGCACCTTCGAACATGATCTTATCGCCGCGCTTACGTGCTGCGTCTAGTTCATCAGTTACGTCGATAACCATTGAAGTAAGTAGCTCTGCGTAGCCTTTTGCTTCTTCAAGCACAGCTTCATAGCTTACTGGTTCAGCTTTGTAGAAGTTAACTAGTTGGAAGTTATGGAACTCCATGACTTCTTTTAGCTTCTCAGCGAACGATTCCATATCGAATAGGTCGCCAACGCGTAGACCGCGACGAGCAACTTTATCTTCGTATGCTGGACCGATACCACGACCTGTTGTACCGATAGCTTTTTTACCGCGAGCGATTTCGCGAGCTTGGTCCATTGCAACGTGGTAAGGAAGAATTAGCGGACATGCTTCAGAAATGAAAAGACGCTCGCGTACTGGAATACCGCGCTCTTCAAGAGGTTTCATTTCTTTAAGTAGAGCTTCAGGTGATAGTACAACACCGTTACCGATAACACATTTTACGTTATCGCGAAGGATACCTGATGGAATTAAGTGAAGAACGGTTTTTTCACCGTCAATTACGAGAGTATGACCTGCGTTGTGACCGCCTTGGTAGCGTACCACGTATTTTGCATCTTCAGTTAAAAGGTCTACGATTTTACCTTTACCTTCGTCACCCCATTGGGTGCCTAGAACGACTACGTTATTTCCCATCTTTCCAAGTCTGATTGCTAGTTAAAAATGGATTCTAGCACCGAATCACGCTTCTTGCAGTCATTTTTTGTTCACAGAGTTGCTACCAGAATGTCATCTTGCTGCTTTGCTCATTTTGAAATCAGCATATCACTGATAGTATTTAGTTTTCTTTATTCGACTGGAAAGCGGTATGTCTGAATCCATATGGTTGGCGATTGGGCTCGTCTTGATCGTTGAAGGCATTGGACCACTCATTGCTCCAAACGGTTGGCGGAATATGGTGGCTCAATTAAGTGAACAGCCCAACAATCAGCTACGACGCATCGGTGGCTGCCTAGTAGTTGCTGGAGCCGTAATCGCCATAATGATGAGCTAGCACTTAGCATCAGATACAAAAAGGCTCCCTAAGGAGCCTTTTGTTTCATTTGACGCTGAGATTATTTCTCCATGCCGCCCTTCGACTGGTTCATGTATTGGAAGAACTCACTCTTCGGATCAAGTACCAGGATATCGCTCTTAGAGCTGAAGGACTTCTCATACGCACGTAGCGAACGTAGGAAGCTAAAGAATTCAGGGTCTTTGTTGTATGCTTCAGCATAAATCTTCGCTGCTTCTGCATCCGCTTCACCTCGTGTTACACGAGCAGTCTTATCAGCTTCAGCTAGAATGGTTGCCACTTCTAGCTCAGCTTGAGCACGAATAACTTCCGCTTTCTCACGACCTTGAGAACGGTGCTTACGAGCTACAGACTCACGCTCTGCACGCATACGACGGTAGATAGACTCACTGATTTCATCAGGCAGGTTGATTTTCTTCATGCGGAAATCAACAACACGAACACCCAAGTCTTTCATCGCGCTTTCACGCGTGTCTTTCAACACTTCAGACATAATTAGGTCACGTTCACCATCAATCTCAAGCGCTTCACGTGCCGCTTCAGTTGCGACAACATCTGCACTTGCATCTTCTGGTAGTACATCATCGTTACGTGGACCAGATACAATCTGTTTGATTTCACGAGCACCGATTTCAGAACGAAGCACATCCGTTACTTTACGCTCAAGTAGTGCCTCCGCCGTTAGCGAATTACCACCGCCTGTCGCTAGGTAGTAACGACCAAAGTCTTCAATACGCCACTTCACGTAGGTATCAATAATAACGTCTTTTTTCTCAGACGTTACGAAACGGTCTGCACGGCCATCCATCGTTTGGATACGTGCATCAAGTTGTTTCACACGGTCAAACAGAGGCATCTTGAAATGCAAACCAGGCTCGTAAATTCGAGTGATGTCGTTGTTGTCTTTAAGAACACGACCAAATCGAACCACGATACCGCGCTCACCTTCAGGAATCACAAACAGAGACATCAACATTAATGCCAGTGCGATTACCAATACAGGGATCATTAACTTACGCATTCTTAGTATCTCCCTTGACGTGAACCTGTTGAACGAGACTGCGTGTTCGAAGTGTCTTCTTGTGTACGCTCAGACTCCAGTTGAATTTGATCGTAGGTTGAAGATGACTTCGATTTACGTTTTGTGTCTGCCTGACCTTCTTGGCCCGCCAACTTATCGATTGGAAGGTACAGAAGATTGCCGCTTGATTCAGAGTCAATCAACACTTTCGAAGTGCTTGAGTACACTTCTTCCATTGCGTCAATGTACAGACGGTCACGCGTTACACCTGGTGCCGCTTGGTATTCTGGTAGTAGTTTTTCGAACTGTGCTACCTGACCAAGAGCCTCGTTAGTGACACGCTCATTGTAACCTTGTGCTTCTTTCTTCAAACGTTCAGCACGACCCGTTGCCTTCGGCAAAATTTCGTTCTTGTATGCTTCAGCTTCACGGATGAAACGCTCTTCATCCTCACGAGCTGCGATTGCATCATCAAACGCATCTTTCACTTGCTCTGGTGGACGCGCAGACTGGAAGTTTACGTCAACAAGTACCAGACCCATATCATAGCTATCAATGATTTGGTTCAGTGTTTCTTGCGTAGTTTGACGAATTTGCTGACGACCACTGGTTAGAATGCTATCCATCAATGAATCACCAATTACTGCACGTAGTGCAGAATCCGTTGCTTGACGCAAGCTATCGTCCGCATTGGTTACACGGTACAAGTATTTGTACGGGTCAGTCACTCGGTACTGAACATCCATCGCGACTGTTACGACGTTTTCATCTTTAGTCAGCATTAGACCAGATGCACGTAGTGAACGAATCGCTTGTACGTTTACCGCTTCGTATTCATCAATAAAACGAGGGCGCCAGTTAAGGCCTGGGTCTACGATACGATCGTATTTACCTAAACGCAGCACAACACCACGCTCTGCTTCACCGATGGTGTAAAAACCAGCGAAGAACCAAACTGCAACAGCAATAAGAGCAATCACGCCAAAGCCAATTGCACTACCACCACCACCGCCGATTGGAGAACCACCGCCGCCTTTTTTACCAAACTTGCCACCCAGTTTTTGACTCAGTTTATTGAACACTTCATCTAAATCTGGCGGACCTTGATCTCGGCCACCAGGACGCTGGCCACCACGATTATTATTACCCCAAGGGTCATTATCGCGGCCATTGTTGCCGTTGTTATTTCCAGGCTCATTCCACGCCATTAGAAAGCTCCATCATTTGATATGACGTTATACTGTAGCAGTCCTTTAAGTGACTATAAAGCCAGTCAAAACTGCCCCTTCTCTTTTTTCAAGTCTAGACCAATCTACTTGCTGCATTCGAATATCGATCAACAAGTTACCATCCTGGTCATATTCCTCACGTTGAATACACTTCATTTGGAAGAAGGTACTACGGAATCGTCCTTGATACTGTGGAGGAATTCGCAACTGATGCTCGACCATTTGTGACGCCAGACGTTCCGTCAGTGCCTCAAACAGGACATCAATGCCCAACCCATCCATTGCTGAAACCCAAACTGCGCGAGGTACGCCTTCCTCGTCTCGTTCTATACGTGGTTTCTGCGAATCTAGATTGTCGATTTTGTTCATGACAACCAGAGTCGGCACTTCATGTGCGTCGATCTCTTCTAGTACTTCATGAACAGCTTGAATATTCTCACGAAAACGCTCATCACTGGCATCAACAACATGTAACAAAATGTCAGCTTCTTGCGTTTCCTGCAAGGTTGCCTTGAAGGCCGCAACCAAGTCGTGAGGCAAATGTCGAATAAAACCAACCGTGTCAGCCAAAATGGCAGGCCCAACATCTGCTAACTCTATCTTACGTAAAGTCGGGTCCAAAGTAGCAAATAGTTGATCAGCGGCATACACGCCAGCTTCTGTAATACGGTTGAAGAGTGTCGACTTACCCGCGTTGGTGTAACCCACGAGTGAAACCGTTGGGATTTCAGCTCGATTTCGGGCGCGGCGCCCTTGTTCACGCTGCTTCGCTACTTTGTCTAAGCGTCGCAGGATGGCTTTGATTCTGTCACGCAATAAGCGACGGTCGGTTTCCAGCTGGGTTTCACCCGGGCCACGTAAACCGATACCCCCTTTCTGCCTTTCAAGGTGCGTCCAACCACGAATCAAACGAGTAGAGATATGACGAAGTTGAGCCAGCTCTACCTGTAGCTTACCTTCGTGTGTTCGAGCTCGTTGAGCAAAGATATCGAGAATAAGACCAGTGCGGTCGAGAACTCGACATTGGCACAGTGCTTCGAGGTTACGTTCTTGGGCAGGAGAGAGGGCGTGATTAAAAATCACAATTTCGGCACCTGTCGACTGTACCGCAGTAGCAATCTCTTGGGCCTTACCCTCTCCGACATAGTATTTCGGGTGTGGGGATTGACGACTACCAGTTACCACTTGTAGCGCCTCTACCCCAGCAGAAGAAACCAGCATTTCGAACTCAGCCAGATCTTCCCATTCACCTTCTTGCGTGAAGTTGATATGAACAAGTACGGCTCGCTCACCGGATTCATAACGGTCAAACAAGCAATCAACTCCTTATTTTAAAAATACTCGATGAAGAATTAATCTTCTGATTTCTCTTGTGGACGCTCACCTTGTGGACGTTCACCGCTGTGATGGCTCACTGGACGAGCCGGCACAACTGTTGAGATCGCGTGCTTGTACACCATTTGGTTAACAGTATTCTTCAGCAGGATCACAAATTGATCGAACGATTCGATCTGACCTTGTAGTTTAATACCATTCACAAGGTAGATAGATACCGGGATACGCTCACGACGTAGCGCGTTTAGAAATGGGTCTTGTAGAGATTGCCCCTTAGCCATTTTATTTTCCTTATTTAATTTGTAGTTGTAATTATTTAGCTAGTGGTGCAATGCAAAAGATACTGCTTTTGCATCTGAGCTAAACGAATCAAAAATGCACTCTAAGTAATTAGCAGCATAGTATAAAAACCGCCAACAACAGATCCTTTGAGAGTGCGTTCACGCAAAAACGATCACATTATACACAGCTATGTCAATCAGATGCTATTGCTTCCGACATCGTTTCTAATGCCTGTTCAATGTTCTCGCTATCCAACCAAGTTAAGTCATCCCAGCTGCGTAACCAGGTGATTTGACGCTTGGCCAATTGACGAGTCGCGCATACGCCACGAAATACTGCTTCGTCACGTGTACACTCCCCATCTAAATACTCCCACATCTGTCGGTAACCGACGCATCGTATGGAAGGAAGATCGGGGTGAAGATCTTTTCGCGAATGTAGCGCTTTCATTTCTTCTTCAAAGCCCGCTTCCATCATCTTTTCGAAACGAAGTTCAATTCGACGGTGAAGTTCTGCCCTATCCTTGGGAGCTATTGCAAACTGCTTGACTCGGTATGGCAGGCTTTCACCTTTCGTTTGAGTCAATTCAGTCAAAGTTTTACCTGAAATACGAAAAACTTCCAATGCCCGAGATAAACGTTGGGGATCATTGGGATGGATTCTCGCTGCTGACACAGGATCAACCTCTTTGAGTTCATCGTGCAACACTGACCAACCTTTAGTCAATGCTTCTTGTTCAATTTGCTGACGAATTTCAGGATTTGCAGCAGGAAGTGGAGATAAACCTTCAAGTAGCGCCTTATAATACAGCATTGTCCCACCCACTAAGAGTGGAATTTTTCCTTCTGCAACAATATCATCCATCGCTTTCAATGCATCACGACGAAAGTCGGCTACAGAGTAAGATTCGCTCGGATCCAAAATATCAATCAAGCGATGAGGCGCTAAACTTAACTCTTTTTCATCCGGTTTCGCCGTACCGATATCCATCCCTTTATAGATCAAAGCAGAATCAACACTGATGATCTCAACCGGGAACTTTTGACGAAGACGAATCGCCAACTCAGTTTTGCCTGATGCAGTTGGCCCCATTAAAAATAGCGCCAAAGGTAGTTTATCTGTCATGGTTTTAATTTGGCTATCGTGGCAGAGAAATCAACAGCGGATACAAATTTTGTATCTTCTAATGGCAATTGACCATCTCTTAGCTGTTCAAGTTCCGCAATAATTTGAATTGCTTCAGAAAAAGTATAATGACTCTTCACTGTCGTGACCTGCAGTGCGAGCCAATCTATCAACTCAGACAGCATCTGAGCCTTTGCTATACCTTCCTTCACACAAGATTGCGCGTAAGATAACAGATCTGGTACTAGATTTTGTAAGTTTTGTTGACGTAGCGGCGCGGGAACGCCCATCACCATTAAGGCTTGCTCATTTCTCGCTTTCAATTGAATGCCAAGTAACGCCAAATCTTGTTGATAATCTTGAGCCAGCTTCACTAACTCGGCCTCTAACTTAATAGATAGAGGAACGAGTAGAGGCTGTGCTTTAAGCGCGCCATCGCTTGGAGTGAGCTGCCCTTTTACACGATAAAATTCCGCTCTAGGTAACGAGACTAACGCCGCCCCACTGTCACTGCTCATCAGAACAAATTGCTCATCGACCATCACTAGCGCTTTGCCTAGTGCATTAATCGATGGAAGTGATGCATGCGCAGTTGCCTTTTGGGGCTCTATCGGCGTTACGGGTTGAGACTCAAACTCTGGCGTTTTCAACAACTCGTGATAAGCGCGCACTTCTTGCTTGCTTGGTGCTGGCTCAACATGGCGCTCTTTACTGTGATTCGGCTTTGGTGCGGATTTGGATTCCACCCAATCATTACGTTTGAATGACTCCACTACGCGAGCTTCTCGCACGGAAGTATCCCTAGGACTGCGATCGCGAGGTTTGACTTCATAATCACTGCGTCCAGGATAAGCCGGTGTACTCTCTATCGCTTGATAAACCCGTTCTGGTACTGGTGAAGATGCTGGCTCTTGTACTTTTTCAGGCTCTGGCGAATGCTCAACCTCTTCGGACTCAGTCGGTTCGACACGATGAAATGCGGATTCATTAACCTGTGGTTTATCAATCACGGCGCTTTGCGCAAGTGCATCCGCCAAAGCTTGATAGATGAAATCATGCACTAAGCGAGCTTGGTGAAAGCGCACTTCATGCTTAGCAGGGTGGACATTCACATCCACTTGGTGCGGGTCTAACTCAATAAAGAGCACATAGGCAGCGAACTGATCTGGCTTTAAGCTCATTTCATAGCTTTGACGAATCGCGTGATTGATTAATTTGTCACGCATCATTCGGCCATTCACATAGCAATATTGTAAATCGCTTTGCTGCCTTGCTCCCTCTGGTGTGGTAATCCACCCATGTAGCTTTAACCCTTGATGCTCAAGCTCGATTCTGAGCATATGCCGCACAAACGCATTACCGCAGACAGCTGCAATACGTTTTTCGGTTTGAAGCTGATTTTTCGCCGCACGATATTGACGAATGATCTTGCCGTTATGGCGCACATTGATGGTGACATCAAAGCGGCTTAACGCAATGCGTTTCAATAACTCATCAATATGAGCAAATTCAGTTTTCTCGGTACGCAGAAATTTGCGACGCGCTGGAGTATTAAAAAATAAGTCCAACACCTCAACAGTTGTGCCAATCGGGTGCGCTGCTGGCTTAAGCTTCACCTGCATATCACGCCCTTCGGAGTAGGCACTCCAGGCTTCTTCTTGTACCGCAGGACGCGATGTGAGCGTCAAACGCGAGACTGAGCTAATACTGGCTAACGCTTCACCGCGAAAACCTAGACTCATGATGGCTTCAAGATCATCCAAAGTATGTATCTTAGATGTAGCATGACGACTGAGCGCTAAGCCGAGTTCATCTTTCGCGATACCTTTGCCGTTATCACGAACACGAATCAGCTTTGCGCCTCCTTTCTCGATATCGATATCGATTCGAGTTGCGCCAGAATCAAGACTATTTTCAACCAGTTCTTTAATTACAGAGGCGGGTCTTTCGACCACTTCCCCTGCTGCAATTTGGTTTGCAAGTCTAGCTGGCAAAATTTTAATCGTCATAATGAGTTAAAAGCTCACCTATTTGTTTGGAATGATAAGGACTTGCCCAACCGCCAGCTGATCGGAGCGTAAGTTGTTCGCTTTACGAATGCTCGAAACGCTGACTCCGTATTTGGACGCTATTTTACCAAGGTATTCACCTCGAGAAACTTTGTGCTTACGGATCGGCTTGTCTTTGACAGCAACGGTTATCTTCAACTTTTGTCCTACCCACAAGGTATCTGACTTCAAGTTGTTCTCACGGCGGATATCTGAAACCTTCACTTTATAGTGACTCGCAATCTTACCTAAGAACTCACCTGACTTAACCTTATGAATGATGGTTTCTGTCTCAACAGTAATCGGTTTACTTGGTACTTTAATCGTGCCAGCAGAAGGGATTTTGAGCTTCTGACCAATTGCTAATCCAGTCGACTTCAAGTTGTTTGCCGACATCAGCGCTTTAGAGCTAAGCCCATATTTATTCGCAATCACCGATAACGACTCGCCACGTTTTACGGTATGCACTATTGGCTTCGCTGAAGGCGAGAATACCGTACCCTCTGGTGGATTATCTTTTAAGTACTTAACGACCGCCTTGGTAATCGCCTGAGCTAACTTATCTTGGTGCGCTCGTTGAAACAGCAACCGCTCTTCTGTTGGGTTAGAAATAAAGCCCGTTTCCACTAATACAGACGGAATCTGAGGAGAGCGTAAAACAGCAAGGCTAGTATTAATCGGTTTGGTGTTATGCAGGTGCGCAACACGCCCCATCTCACCAAGGATTTCTGTTGCCAGTTTATACCCTTCTTTTTGTGAATGACTAAACTGCAAGTCCAACAAAGTTTGGTTCACGTTACGATCTTTGGTCTTAGTGAAGAACGCATTACCCGAACCACCTAATATTTCAGATTGTTTCTCATGGTTCTCAACCCAGCGAGCAATTTCAGTATTTGCACGACGAGTATTCAGTACGAAAACCGAACCTCCGCGAGGCTTCGGTGAGGTAAACGCATCAGCGTGAATGGAAATCAGTAAGTGCGCATCATTTTCACGGGCAATGGCTACACGACGGTTTAGATTCACAAAGTAATCTCCGGTACGTGTCATACGCGTTTTAATCCCAGGCGTAGCATCGAGCTGAGCAGCAATTTTTCTTGAGATACTCAATACCGCGTCTTTCTCGTACTTACGGCGTGAAGGGCCAATAGAGCCAGGATCTTCACCACCGTGACCAGGGTCGATAACGATCAAGACTTCTTGAGCTCTTTGTACTGAACTCATGTCTTTACTGGTCGCCGCTGGCTTGCTCGGTTTAGAAGCTGAAGTCGATGCTTTCTTACCGTGCGGCAGGTCAATCACCAAACGGTGACCATATTGCCCGCCAGGTGTTGGGCTTAATTTAAACAATTCTGCTTGAACGCTCTTTTTCAGTTCAAACACCAAACGATAGGTGCCCTTCTCTGGCGGAGAGCTTTTTCGAACTAGCTTTAAAACCGGGCTGTCCGTAACAGTAACAGGCAGTTTGGCCTGCATGGTCGTGCTTTTTAAATCCACGACAAGACGATCCGGTCCGGATAAAGAGAAATAGGAATAGTCAGCTTCCGAGCCTAAATCGATGACAACACGCGTTTCATCAGGAGAAGGCCAAACTCGAAAACTCTTAACGACGTTAGCAAATGCTAAATTGGGGATGAGAAGGAGAAAAGTGGCGACAAACGTCGCCACTACTCTAAAATTTGAAAAACTCAACATAGCTCCAATCGACTGAGTAACTGCACACCATAATCATTATTAGCTGTTAGTTCGGCTACACGCTGCTCACCTTGGTAGCGAATGTTCACATCAAGATCCGGTTGTGGCAACAAACCATGCCCTTTTTCAGGCCATTCAACCAAGCAAATTGCATCATCTGTGAAGTAATCTCGAATCCCCATGAACTCAAGCTCTTCAGGATCAGCAAGACGATAAAGATCGAAGTGGTACACTTGCCACTGATCCAACTGATACGGTTCGACTAGAGTATAAGTTGGGCTTTTCACGTTACCTTGATGGCCAAGAGCACGGACAAAACCACGACTAAAGGTTGTTTTACCTGCACCCAAATCACCATGCAGATAAATTGTGGTTTGTTGCGAACAAAGGTGAGCCAGAGCGGTACCTAGTGCAACCGTTTCGTGCTCATCTTTTAAATTGAATTGTTTCGTGCTCATTGATGCTTCTCTAACTAATGATCGTTGACTATATAAAAATCAAAAGAACAGGAATAGTAAACCGTGTTGGTTTTGAGAGACAAGCTTTCAAATGTCATATGTGCGAAAAAAGTATCCAAGGAACGTTATCTTAATCACCTTAGTATCGACCTAGATTTAGAATATATGCAAATGACTTCAATAAGCAGTATTCACAGCATCAAAAACGTCCATAACTGGGTAGCACCAAAGCCAGAGATCCGTTAAGATCCGCCCCCCTTTTATTCCGGTGGTTAGCATGAACTACGAACAACTCGCACAACAAATCAAAATTTGGGGAAAAGAGCTCGGCTTCCAAAAAGTTGGGATCTGCGACGTTGATCTGAGTGAGCATGAAGCCGCACTGCAAAAATGGCTCGATGCAGGCTATCACGGCTCAATGGACTGGATGGCTCGTCACGGTATGATGCGAGCTAGACCCAATGAGCTACTCCCGGGAACCGTTCGTGTGATCAGCGTTCGGATGGACTACCTACCACCAGAAGCACAATTCGCTTCGAACCTAGCGAATAAAAATCATGCCTATATTAGTCGCTATGCATTAGGGCGTGATTATCACAAGCTCGTCAGAAAACAACTGAATAAACTTGGCAAACTTATTGAACAAGAAGTTGGTCAGTATGGTTACCGACCTTTCGTCGACTCCGCACCAATATTGGAGCGACCACTCGCCCAAAAAGCAGGCTTAGGCTGGACAGGGAAACATTCCCTGATTTTAGATCAAGACTGTGGCTCGTGGTTCTTTTTAGGCGAGTTACTTATCGACTTGCCACTTCCCGTTGACGAGCCAAGCGTTGATCAGTGCGGTAAATGCAAAGCATGCATTACCTCATGCCCAACACAAGCCATCGTTGAAGACAAAGTTGTTGATGCTAGACGCTGCATCTCTTACCTCACCATAGAGTTCGATGGCGTGATCCCTGAAGAGTTTCGCAAGCCAATGGGTAACCGCATTTATGGCTGTGATGACTGCCAATTGGTTTGCCCATGGAATCGCTACGCCGACATAACGGAGCAGAGTGATTTCCATCGTCGCGATAGTTTCAAAAACCCGGATCTCGTAGACATGTTTAACTGGGATGAAGCGACTTTTCTAAAAAATATGGAAGGCTCCGCTATTCGTCGCATTGGTCATATACAGTGGCTGCGTAATATTGCTGTCGCACTTGGTAATGCAGAATACAGTCAACGAGTCATTGATGCGTTAGAAAGTCGACAAGGTGAAAATAAATTACTTGATGAACACATCAAATGGGCTTTGGCCGAGCAACTTAATCAACTCCCCATTGAGAATAAAGCATCTACAGAGACGAAAAAGCAGCGCTTAATAAGAATAGTCGAGAAGGGGCTACCAAGAGACGCATAGTGCGTAGTCTATATGCAAGAGATTGAAAGCACTTTTACATGTTCAATTCATGACCTTGTTCTCAATTTTGTAATGTGGAAAAAAATTTGAGATTCAAGAAAAACAAGCTAGCAGAAAAAAGTTAAACACAGCTTGGAGAAATGACTAGGATCAAAAAAATACCAGTTAATGATCGTATTTTAACGTATCCAATCCGAAAAAAAACTTATTTTTCTCTTGTTTAACAAAGACTTAATCAATATTTCGTTATTATTTCGACTTTCCTTCAGCGAAAAGATCTTTCTTCTCCATCGCAAAAAGTCAAGCTAAAAACACTTTATCAACTAACTTATCCACAGAACGACGTATGTGGATAACTCTGTTAATTAAAGTAGATAAAACATGCAGAACCTCATCATGCTTGTACGCCAGCCGATTCATATCGTGTTTTAAACACAAACGAAATCGTCCGACATCATATGATGCGGATAAAATTTAGTTTTTGGGGATTCATGCTTCGCAGCATTATGAAAAGAGCGATGTGATTGGTTGCGAGAAGCAGGAATTGAATCAAGCGGCGCATCCGTCGACGACTTAGGATTGTGCTAATAAATAAGTATTCAATCTATCGTCTTGTATTTGGTTGCGGGGGCCGGATTTGAACCGACGACCTTCGGGTTATGAGCCCGACGAGCTACCAAGCTGCTCCACCCCGCGTCCGAGTGCTTCATCTTTGTTGATGATGAAGGCTTTGCTTTCATTTATAAAAAAGAAACTGGAGCGACACACGAGGTTCGAACTCGTGACCTCAACCTTGGCAAGGTTGCGCTCTACCAACTGAGCTAGTGTCGCTTTTGTCACCGTTAAGCACGATGAAGGCTATATATTGGAGCGACACACGAGGTTCGAACTCGTGACCTCAACCTTGGCAAGGTTGCGCTCTACCAACTGAGCTAGTGTCGCATTTCGTCACCGTTAAGCACGATGAGGGCTATATATTGGAGCGACACACGAGGTTCGAACTCGTGACCTCAACCTTGGCAAGGTTGCGCTCTACCAACTGAGCTAGTGTCGCATATTAACAGCAGTCGCTATTAATGGAATTTGGTTGCGGGGGCCGGATTTGAACCGACGACCTTCGGGTTATGAGCCCGACGAGCTACCAAGCTGCTCCACCCCGCGTCCGTATTGTGTCACCGTTAAGTACCGTGAGAACTATGAAACTGGAGCGACACACGAGGTTCGAACTCGTGACCTCAACCTTGGCAAGGTTGCGCTCTACCAACTGAGCTAGTGTCGCATATTAACAGCAGTCGCTATTAATGGAATTTGGTTGCGGGGGCCGGATTTGAACCGACGACCTTCGGGTTATGAGCCCGACGAGCTACCAAGCTGCTCCACCCCGCGTCCGTATTGTGTCACCGTTAAGTACCGTGAGAACTATGAAACTGGAGCGACACACGAGGTTCGAACTCGTGACCTCAACCTTGGCAAGGTTGCGCTCTACCAACTGAGCTAGTGTCGCATATTAACAGCAGTCGCTATTAATGGAATTTGGTTGCGGGGGCCGGATTTGAACCGACGACCTTCGGGTTATGAGCCCGACGAGCTACCAAGCTGCTCCACCCCGCGTCCGTATTGTGTCACCGTTAAGTACCGTGAGAACTATGAAACTGGAGCGACACACGAGGTTCGAACTCGTGACCTCAACCTTGGCAAGGTTGCGCTCTACCAACTGAGCTAGTGTCGCATATCAACAGCAGTCGCTATTGATAGAATTTGGTTGCGGGGGCCGGATTTGAACCGACGACCTTCGGGTTATGAGCCCGACGAGCTACCAAGCTGCTCCACCCCGCGTCCGTATTGTGTCACCGTTAAGTACCGTGAGAACTATAAAACTGGAGCGACACACGAGGTTCGAACTCGTGACCTCAACCTTGGCAAGGTTGCGCTCTACCAACTGAGCTAGTGTCGCATCAACAACGTTTCCGCTGTTTAGGGCTGCGAATTATAAGAGCATTTTTTTGTGATGCAAGTCCTTCCTTCAAAAAAACTTTATTTTTTTACTGAACGATGAAAAAGCAATCAAAAGCGATATAAATTACAACAATTTGGATCGCAACCTTAACAGTTAAATCTTGAAAATAGTACCACGATAGTACTTAAGTTCTGCAATCGACTCGCGAATGTCGTCCAAGGCCAAATGTGTTCCCTGTTTTGTGAACCCATTTAATACTTCAGGTTGCCAACGACGCGCCAATTCTTTAAGAGTGCTGACGTCAACATATCGGTAATGAAAGAACTCTTCTAATTCCGGCATGTGTTTGTACAAGAAGCGACGATCCTGCCCAATGCTGTTACCACATATTGGCGACGCCCCTTTCGGCACCCATTTTTCTAAGAATTCAATGGTTTGTGCGACCGCATCTTGTTCTGAGATTTTACTGTTGCGAACGCGTTCCACCAAGCCGCTTGCCGTATGCGTATTGGTGCACCAATCGTCCATTTTCGCTAGCTCTTCTTCCGGCTGATGAATCGCTAATACTGGACCTTCAGCCAAAATATTTAGCTCGCTATCCGTGACAATAGAAGCAATTTCAATGATTTTGTGCGTTTCAGGATCAAGCCCTGTCATCTCTAAATCAACCCAAATTAGGTTTTGATCGCTAAAGGACATGGTTACGCCGCCTATTTGTTTATCGATAAAAGAGGTACTATACCTCAAAATACGGGAAACACGATACTCACTCAGAGCCAAGATCACGGCTCAACCATTTGAGTAAATTCACATAAAGTACAGAATTGTGGCAAAGAAGAAAAAGTTAACCAAAGGTCAAGTGCGACGCGTACGCAGCAACCAACAAAAGCGTTTAAAAAAGCAAGAAGAGTCCATCCAGTGGGATGAAAACATGCTAGGCGCAAGCAAACAAGGTCTCGTGATCACTCGTTTTGGCCAGCACGCGGATATTGAAGACCTTGAAACAGGCGAGATTCAACGATGTAACCTTCGCCGTGGTATCGAATCTTTAGTATCTGGCGATCGAGTTTTATGGCGCGAAGGCTTGGAGTCTATGGCTGGCATTTCTGGCGTTGTTGAAGCGGTAGAACCTCGTTCTTCAGTGCTCACTCGTCCAGATTACTACGATGGCCTAAAGCCCGTAGCTGCCAATATTGATCAAATGGTCATTGTCTCCTCGGTACTGCCCGAGCTATCACTGAATATTATTGACCGTTACCTCGTAGCATCAGAAACACTGAATATCGCACCATTGCTGGTCTTAAACAAAGTCGATCTTCTAGAAGCCGATGATCGTGCAATGTATGAAGAATGGCTCAAAGAATATGAACGCATTGGCTATAAAGTGCTTCTGGTCAGCAAGAAGTCGGGAGAAGGCATTGCTGAACTAGAAACTCTGCTGCGTGACCGAATTAATATCTTTGTTGGTCAATCAGGCGTAGGGAAATCCAGCTTAGTCAACGCGTTAATGCCGGAACTAGAGAGCGAAGTGGAAGAAGGCGAAGTTTCCGAGAACTCTGGCTTAGGCCAACACACCACGACAGCAGCGCGCTTGTATCATATTCCGACGGGTGGCGACTTGATCGACTCGCCTGGAGTGCGTGAATTTGGGCTTTGGCATTTGGAAGCAGAAGAAGTAACGAAAGCATTCGTTGAATTCCGACCATACTTAGGCGGTTGTAAGTTCCGAGATTGTAAGCACAATGACGACCCTGGCTGCCTTCTACGTGAAGCTGTTGAGAAAGGGGAAATCAACGAAACTCGCTTTGAAAACTACCATCGCATTTTGGAAAGCATGGTTGAAAACAAAGCAAACCGTCAGTATTCACGCAATAAGAAAGCCGATCTGTAATTAAGTTAAGACTGTAACTGTGTAAAAAGTCTTCACCTAATACTGACAAGCAAATTAAATTTCAGTAACATCACGCGCCCTAAAGCGCGAATCTAACAGAAGTATCGGAATTAAAGATGGACAAGTTTAAAGTTGGACTGCAGTACTGGATCCCACAACACGGCCTCACTCGCCTAATGGGTAAACTGGCTTCAGCAAAAGCTGGCGGTCTAACAACAGCAGTTATTCGTTGGTTTATCAAACAATACAATGTGAACATGGATGAGGCGAAGCACTCAGATCCTAAGCATTTTAAAACGTTCAACGAGTTTTTCGTTCGTGAGCTAAAAGAGGGCGCACGCCCAATTTCTGAAGGCGAAAACGTCATCACTCACCCAGCCGACGCTTGTGTTAGCCAATTTGGCCCTATTGAAGATGGTCAACTTATCCAAGCAAAAGGTCATCACTTCTCAGCGCAAGAACTGCTGGGCGGTGACGCGAATTTAGCAAACGAATTTAAAGATGGATCTTTTGCCACGCTGTACCTGTCTCCGCGCGATTACCATCGTGTACACATGCCTTGTGACGGCACACTGCGCCAAATGATTTACGTGCCTGGTGACCTGTTCTCGGTAAACCCACTTACGGCAGAAAACGTTCCAAATCTATTCGCACGTAACGAGCGTGTGGTGTGTATCTTTGACACTGAGTTTGGTCCAATGGCACAAGTGCTTGTTGGTGCAACCATCGTAGGTAGCATTGAGCAAGTATGGGCTGGCACGATCACTCCGCCTCGTGGCAATACTGTCTACAAATGGGATTACCCAGCTGAGGGTGACAAGGCCGTGATCTTGAAAAAAGGCGAAGAGATGGGCCGCTTCAAACTGGGTTCTACTGTTATTAACCTGTTTGCCAAAGACGCGATTGAGTTTGACGCAAGTATGGAAAACGGTAAGCCAACCGTAATGGGCACACCTTACGCCTTGAAAAAATAAGCAAAACCCCGTTAAAAGAGCCCTTTCTCAAGGGCTCTTTTTATTGATAAAAAGCAAAATTCCGTTCAAAATTTAGCCTCTATTTCTCAAACTCATACCTGCCTCTAAGACCTTCATTCCACAATCAATTATCCTGCGCTTAGGATGAATATTTAGAGGGGCAGCCAATGCCAAAGATGAGTGTAAACACGCTGGCGAAATTGCTGGTGTGCTTTTTAATTCCGCTCGGTGTTTTGATGATGCCGATTGATGCTATTCCTATTGATGATCTTACTTTAATTCAGCATCGCCTGTTGGCTATTTTTCTTCTTGCTGCCCTACTTTGGGTTCTTGAGCCGGTCCCCGTTTTTGCTACGTCCATTCTTATTATCGCTCTTGAACTGATCATGATATCGGATAAAGGTTTGCATCTATTTCGCAATCCACCAGCGGGGCATGATTTGGGAGAGTTAATTGCTTACACAGATATTTTCTCTGCCTTCTCTTCACCGATCATTATTCTTTTTATGGGTGGGTTTGCTCTCGCCATCGCGGCTTCCAAATACGAACTCGACAACAATCTCGCCCGAGTGCTACTAAAACCATTCGGCACACAACCTAAGTTCATCATGCTGGGTTTGATGCTCATTACCGCCGTTTTTTCAATGTTCATGTCCAACACTGCCACGACGGTCATGATGTTGGCGCTGCTCGGTCCAATCGTCGCTTCTGCACCTAAAGGGGATCTAGGGATTAAAGCGCTGGTGCTGTGCATTCCAATTGCCGCGAATACTGGCGGCATTGCAACTCCGATAGGTACGCCACCTAACGCAATAGCGCTCCAATACCTCACCGGAGAAAACGCCATAGACTTCCTATCCTGGATGACAATGGGCCTACCATTTGTGCTGATACAACTCACTGTTGCTTGGTTTTTGTTGCAGAAGCTGTTTCCGTCCAGCGAACCAGAAATGAAACTAAAGCTGGATGGTACGTTCAAAAAGAGCTGGCGCGCGATCGTCGTCTACATCACTTTTGCACTAACCATTGTGCTTTGGATGACGACAAAAGTGCACGGCATGAACACGTATGTTGTTGCGATTATCCCGCTTGCGGTGTTCACCTTAACGGGCATTATGGGAAAAGAAGAACTCAAGCTGATTAACTGGGACGTGCTATGGCTGGTTGCCGGTGGTATCGCAATTGGTATTGCCTTAGACAAAACGGGTTTAGCCGAAGCATTGGCACACGCCATTGATTACAGCTTACTATCACCATTTGCCGTTGTCTTTGCCCTATCGGTCGTATGTTGGTTAATGGCGAACTTTATGTCTAATACCGCAACGGCAAACTTATTAATGCCTATTGCTGCCGCTATTGGTACATCCATGCCAAGCCTTATTGCGGTTGGTGGCCTACAAGGTTTACTGGTTGTCGTCGCATTCTCCGCATCACTTGGCATGATCTTACCGGTTTCCACGCCACCAAACTCTTTGGCTTATTCAACAGGCCTAATCGAGAGCAAAGACATGGCGAAAGTGGGGCTGATTCTTGGTTTGATTGGTCTATTTATCGTGTATGGCGCAGTTCTGGTGCTGTTTTAATCGAAAAGCTCCGTGACAGAGCTTGTTGTCATGGAGCTGTTCGCCAACTATTGCCCTCGCAGAGCAGCTTTTACATCCATTAAATTTCGTGCATATTAAGACTCCTCAAATCTACAAGGACGTCGACACATCATGGGTTACGAATGGCTTGCTTTATGCGCCGCTTTTCTGTGGGCAGTTTCTAGCCTTATTTCTGTCATTCCTGCACAACACCTAGGCGCTTTTTCTTACAGCCGCTGGCGCATGGGCTGTACGGCCGTAATCTTATCAACAATGGCCTGGATAACTGGCGGCTGGTTAACGGTTTCTTGGGAGCATGTAACGCCAATGATGTCGTCGGGTCTGATTGGTATTTTTATTGGCGATACCGCTCTGTTCGCGTGCTTGAATCGTATGGGACCAAGACAAGCCGGACTACTGTTTTCCTGCCATGCGGTATTCTCGGCCATTTTGGGCTACTTCTTATTTAGCGAAGTCATGACCACAATAGAACTACTGGGCGCATCATTGGTATTTAGCGGCGTGGTGATGGCGATATTCTTTGGTCGAAGAGGCCAAGTGAACAACGTCTTGGAAGACATTAAAGGTAACATCTGGGTGGGTATTGGACTTGGCTTAACCGCTGCAATGTGCCAAGCATTGGGTGGTATCATCGCCAAGCCAGTAATGCAAACCAGCATTGACCCTGTTGCGGCTTCTGCTATTCGAATGATCAGTGCATTTTTCGCCCACAGCATGTTGTTAGTTCTAGGGGTCAAAGTCGCTCGCTCGACACAACACATTACTTGGAGAGTATTTGGTATTACTGCGCTTAACGGTTTCTTGGCGATGGCCGTCGGCATGACGCTGATCTTATACGCACTGCAAGAAGGAAATGTAGGTATGGTTGCACTGCTATCTTCAACCACGCCAATTATGTTGCTACCGCTGCTCTGGATTTACACTAAACGCCGACCAAACCGATTTGCATGGTTGGGCGCAGCCCTAGCTGTGATTGGTGCTGGCATTTTGGTTCAATAACCTTACAGACCAGCCCTTGTTGCCAGATACAAAAAAGCCCGAGTTTAAACTCGGGCTTTTGTCATTATGAGTTGTCAGTTAATTACTTAACTAGCACTTCACCCGTCATTTCTGCTGGGATTTCTAGACCTGCTAGAGAAAGCATGGTTGGTGCAAGGTCAGACAGTTTGCCGCCTTCTTTGAACTCAACCGCTTTATCACCTACGTAAATAAGAGGAACCGGTAGGTTAGTGTGCGCTGTGTGAGTACCACCCGTTTCTGGGTCAACCATCATTTCTGCGTTACCGTGGTCCGCAGTGATAAGTAGCTGAC
Source organism: Vibrio antiquarius (assembly GCF_000024825.1). NCBI lineage: Bacteria > Pseudomonadati > Pseudomonadota > Gammaproteobacteria > Vibrionales > Vibrionaceae > Vibrio > Vibrio antiquarius. The sequence goes on along the minus strand of NC_013456.1, from coordinate 696,365 downwards.
CGCCAACTTCTTTGATTGCTTCAACTACTTTGCCAACACTTTCATCTAGCGCTTCGATTGCTTTCTCAGCTGCTTCGTAAACGCCAGTGTGACCAACCATATCTGCGTTCGGGTAGTTACAGATGATAGTGTCGAACTTACCAGACTTGATCGCCGCAACCAGTTTCTCTGTAAGCTCAGGGGAGCTCATTTCTGGCTGAAGGTCGTAAGTGGCTACTTTTGGAGAAGCAACAAGCTGGCGCTCTTCGCCTTCAAATTCGTTTTCAACACCGCCGTTGAAGAAGAAAGTCACGTGTGCGTATTTCTCTGTTTCAGAGATACGTAGCTGAGTTTGACCTTGCTTAGACAGCCACTCACCGTACGTGTTTTCTAGAGACGCTGGTGGGAATGCGATTGCTAGAGGGATATCTGCCGCGTATTGAGTCAACATAACGAAGTTAACTGCCGGGAATACCGCACGCTCAAAACCATCAAAGTCAGGCACGAATGCGCGAGTGATTTGACGAGCACGGTCAGCACGGTAGTTCATGAAGATAACCGCATCACCGTCTTGCATGATTGCGTCTTCTTCGCCTTCCGCTTTAATTGCTGTCGCTTTCACGAACTCATCGTTCTCTTCACGAGCGTAAGCGGCTTCTAGACCAGCAACGGCGGTTTCTGCTGTAAACTCAGCTTTCGCTTGAGTCAGAAGATCGTAAGCCACTTGAACGCGATCCCAGTTGTTGTCACGGTCCATAGCGTAGTAGCGACCTACTAGAGAAGCAACACGACCTTTACCTAGTTTCGCGAATAGATCTTGGAAACGTTGTAGCGAGTTTTCAGCACTACGTGGTGGCGTGTCACGACCGTCTAGGAAACAGTGTAGGTAGATTTTCTCAGCGCCACGAGCCGCTGCCATTTCAACCGCTGCGTAGATATGGTCTTCATGAGAGTGTACGCCACCTGGAGACATCAGACCCATGATGTGTACCGCTTTCTCTGCTTTAACAGCAGCATCAACTGCTTCAACAAGCGCTGGTGTTTCAGCGAACTCACCGTCAGCGATCGATTTAGTGATACGAGTTAGATCTTGGTATACAACGCGACCTGCGCCAATGTTAGTGTGACCAACTTCTGAGTTACCCATTTGACCATCAGGAAGGCCAACATCCATGCCTGAAGCAGAGATTAAAGTGTGTGGGTTATTCGCAATCAGAGCATCCATTACTGGTGTTTTCGCATTCGCAATTGCGTTACTTGCTGTGTCTTCACGGTAACCGTAACCGTCAAGGATAACTAGAGCCAGTGGCTTCTTAGCTGACATAGTGATGACCTCATCAAATTTAAGTAACTTTTGGCGTAGGGCCTCGCTGCCCTATCTAACCTTGAAACAAAACTAGCGTAATTTTACTACACTTTTTAACCAAAACTGTAGGTTAAGATCAAATAATGTTTGCGATTTATTGTTGCTATCTTACAAGTTAAGCGAACAACGAGTCAGTGCCGACAAACGTGTTCCACAAGCATAGTCATTCCTAATACGCTTTGTACACCCCAGTCTAGGTTCGGTTTTCTTACGCTTCTGATTCTTGTTTTTGCACCTGAAACAGCGCTTATTTAAAGCATTATCGAACAAGATTGGTTAGTACCTATTGTTCGCTTTTTTCGGTAAAACAAAAATCACTTAAGTCGATAAATCCAATAGGCAAAAACAATCAAACTACCATAGTCCAATGCACGGACGGCAATAACATAAAGGGTTTATAGAGATCTCAATTATTCGTTAGAAAATTTTAACCCTCTCGCCTAAGAGGCTTAACCCCGCTATACTCCTGCTTTATTTTTCCGCCAACAGCGTAAGAGCTCAAGACATGCAAGAGTACATTGAATTTTTCCAACAGAACATGATTCTATCTTTGGTTTGGGTAGGTCTTCTTGTCGCCTTTATCATGAACATCGTGAAGTCAGCGACGGCCGCATACAAAGAAATCAACGTAAACCAACTGACTCATCTTATGAACCGTGAAAACGGCGTTGTAGTGGATATCCGCACAAAGGACGAGTTCAAAAAAGGTCATATCACCGACTCACTTCACATTTTACCGTCAGATATCAAAGCAGGTAACTTTGGTAGCCTTGAAAACCACAAATCAGACCCAATCATTGTGGTATGCAAGACAGGGCAAAACGCTCAAGAAAGCGCGAACCTATTAGTAAAAGCAGGCTTTGAAAAAGTAAGCCTACTGAAGAACGGCTTGATTGCATGGAACGAAGCGAACCTGCCTTTAGTACGTGGTAAAAAGTAATACCCGGCAGCTTCGATAACGTGGCAGAGGCAAAAGACAAGGTACGCATTCAAGCGTGTTTTTGCCAAGCTTCGTGGATAATAAACTGAGCAAATTGAAAGCAGTTGAAGCATTAAGTTGTGACGCTTTGCACGTAATACACGCTTCATCTAGTCAAGGTAGATTGGCTCGGTTAGTCTCGGGACATACCAGTTTTCTGAGTTTAGACGTTTCTAGGCTCTACAAATATTTATTTAAGGATTAAAAAATGGCTGAAGCAGCACCTCAAGAAGCACAACAAAACTTCGCAATTCAACGCATCTTCCTAAAAGACGTTTCTTTCGAAGCGCCAAACTCTCCAGTAATCTTCCAAAAAGAATGGAACCCAGACGTTAAACTAGACCTAGACACTCAAAGCCGTGAGCTTGGTGAAGGCGTTTACGAAGTGGTTCTACGTCTAACTGTAACTGTGAAGAACGAAGAAGAAACAGCGTTCCTATGTGAAGTTCAACAAGGTGGTATCTTCACTGCTGAGCAAATGGAAGCAGGCCAACTTGCACATTGCCTAGGCGCATTCTGCCCGAACATCCTATTCCCATACGCTCGTGAAACTATCTCAAGCCTAGTAGTTAAAGGTACGTTCCCTCAACTGAACCTAGCGCCAGTTAACTTCGACGCGCTATTCATGAACTACCTACAACAGCAAGCTCAACAAGGCGAAGCTGAAGCGTAATTCACGTTTTGTAAGTGACGAATAGCCTGAGTGCTGACGTCACCGACTCTAATAAAATGCACAGAGCGTCTACCATCCGATGCAATGTGCATTTTTTATTTCTGACAAAAGTTCCTAGTTCCTAATCGCCAGAAGGCGTAAAATTTGACGATTAGGAACTAGATTCTACTAGTAGAAAGACAATTAGGCGGTAGCATGACACAAGCAAATACAAACAATGCTTACGGTAAAGACATCGCAATGACGGTGATTGGCGCAGGTTCATACGGTACCTCTCTGGCGATCTCACTCGCTCGTAACGGCGCGAACGTAGTCCTTTGGGGACACGAGCCTGAGCACATGGCACGTTTAGAAGCGGATCGCGCGAACCACGCTTTCTTACCTGGTGTTGATTTCCCTGAAAGCTTGATCATTGAATCGGATTTAGAAAAAGCCGTACAAGCAAGCCGAGATTTATTGGTTGTGGTTCCAAGCCATGTTTTTGGCATCGTACTGAACAGCTGTAAGCCTTTCTTACGTGAAGACTCTCGTATCTGCTGGGCAACCAAAGGTCTTGAGCCAGAAACGGGTCGTCTGCTGAAAGACGTCGCTTATGACATTATCGGTGAAAACTACTCACTGGCTGTATTGTCTGGCCCAACGTTCGCCAAAGAGCTCGCGATGGGCATGCCTACTGCAATTTCAGTTGCTTCTCCAGATGCTGAATTTGTCGCTGACCTACAAGAAAAAATCCACTGCAGCAAAACCTTCCGCGTGTACGCCAATAGTGACTTTATCGGCATGCAATTGGGCGGTGCGGTGAAAAACGTTATCGCAATTGGTGCGGGTATGTCTGACGGCATCGGTTTTGGAGCCAATGCGCGTACTGCATTGATTACTCGTGGTTTGGCCGAAATGAGTCGTCTTGGTGCTGCGCTTGGTGCAAAACCAGAAACCTTCATGGGTATGGCTGGTTTGGGCGACCTTGTCCTAACGTGTACCGACAATCAATCACGCAACCGCCGCTTTGGTTTAGCGCTAGGTCAAGGTAAAGACGTCGACACGGCACAAGAAGAAATTGGCCAAGTCGTAGAAGGCTACCGCAACACGAAAGAAGTATGGATGCTCTCTCAACGCATGGGTGTTGAGATGCCAATTGTTGATCAAATTTATCAAGTATTGTATCAAGGGAAGGATGCACGCCTGGCAGCGCAAGATTTACTTGCTCGTGACAAAAAAGCCGAAGGAAAGTAGCACTCTACGCCCCTTCGCACCTCATCTGAGAAGAATAGAAGTTGTCGGGTCACGGAAGAACCACTCAGGATATTGAGAATGAAACACTGCGAAAAACAAAAAGTCTGGAACAGAATTGTCTCAGAAGCCCGCGAAATGTCAGAGCAAGAGCCAATGCTGGCCAGCTTTTACCATGCCACCATCATCAAGCATGAAAGTTTCTGTGCCGCGCTCAGCTACATTTTGGCAAACAAGTTAAACACGGCATCGATGCCAGCAATGGCAGTACGTGAAGTGGTAGAAGAAGCGTTCTCTGCCGACCCAACCATTACCGATTGTGCCGCTTGTGACATTTGTGCCACGGTTAATCGCGACCCAGCAGTTTCGATGTACTCTATGCCGCTGCTGTACTTAAAGGGCTACCACGCTCTGCAAGGCTACCGCGTGGCAAACTGGCTATGGAAACAAGGGCGCCATGCACTGGCAACCTACCTACAAAACCAAATTTCGGTTGCGTGTCAGGTAGACATTCACCCGGCAGCACGCATTGGTAGCGGCATCATGCTCGACCACGCAACGGGGATCGTCATCGGTGAAACTGCGGTTATCGATAATGACGTCTCAATTCTACAAGACGTTACCTTAGGCGGTACGGGTAAAGAGTGCGGCGATCGTCACCCGAAAATCCGTGAAGGTGTGATGATTGGTGCAGGTGCAAAAATTCTTGGCAATATCGAAGTGGGCGAAGGCGCGAAAATCGGCTCTTGCTCTGTGGTATTGCAAGCAGTGCCACCACACACAACCGTGGCGGGGGTTCCTGCGAAAATCGTCGGTCGTCCAAAAACGGACAAACCTTCTCTCGATATGGATCAAGGCTTTAATGGTAAATCACAAAGCTTTATCCATGGAGATGGTATTTAATCGTCAACAAACCTTTTGACAACAACGTGGTAGGTAACTCTCAAGTGCGAAAACAAAATCACCCTGTTCTACGCTCGGCTATTTTATTAACTTGTGCTTTATCTGCCACATATCCCCTCACCTCTTCTGCCGCTAGTCAACAAGAGCTCAAAGGCGTATCAAGTGAGATAAGCCGTCAACGCAAATCTCTCTCGTCCCAAGAAAAGCAACTCAATGAGCTACAAAAATCGCTCAAGGAGCAAGAACTTGGCATTTCTAAACTTGAGCGCGAAATAAGACAAACCAAATCTGAGCTGGCACAAGCAGACAAAAACATAGACAAGCTAGAAGAGAAAATTGCCTTGCAAGAAGCGCAGCGCCAAGAGCAAGAGGAAGAGCTCAAACAGTTGCTGCAAACGTATTACGTGACCGAACGAGCGAAAGCCAATGGTCACTTGTTGAATCAAGGTGTGGAAGAAGACCGCATGAGTCAATACTTCCAGCACTTAGCCAAAGCGCGTGCTGAAGTGATTGATGCAATCACCAAAACCACTCAAGAATTGGCACACAACAAAAACCAGCTTGAGCTAGAAAAAGAGCAAATCGAGACGTTACTCAAACAGCAATCTGAGAAACGTACGGCGCTGGCAAGTACACAATCCAAACGTAAGCAAACCTTGAATAAAATTCAGAGCAGTATCAAGAACAATAAACGCTACCTTGCTGAACTGCAGCGCAACGAAACACGCCTAAAAGCCGAGATCGCCAAAGCGGCTAAGCGTAATGCCGTGCCAATGGACGGACTGGGCAAACAGCGCGGTAAACTGCCATGGCCACTCAAAGGTCGTGTATTACACAACTTCGGTACTCGCCAAACCGGGCAAGTAAACTGGAAGGGCATGGTGCTTGCGGCCAATTATGGTCAACAAGTGAAAGCCGTTTATCCTGGTACTGTCGTATTTGCGGAGTATTTACGCGGTTATGGCTTAGTGGTATTGCTTGACCACGGCAAAGGTGACATGACGCTCTACGGCTACAACCAAGCGTTGACGAAAAAAGAAGGCGATCGCGTGACCGCTGGCGAAGTGATCGCTCTTGCGGGTGATACTGGCGGGCAAGATCGCGCATCACTCTACTTCGAAATTCGCCGCAACAGTGAAGCGCAAAACCCGAAATCTTGGTTGAAGCGCTGATTATCTGACTCATCGACTTATAATAAAAAAGGAGCCACTCGGCTCCTTTTTTGTATTCATATTTTGGCAAATGCTATGCGTAGTACGTTTCTACCGCATCAATAAAAGCACTTACATCATCTTTGCTTAATGTGTTGATGCCTGCCGCCGCTTCTCGGCCGCCACCAGTTGGAAACTGTCCACACACGGCAACGGCGCCTTGTTTGTTGTTCAACGGGGCACGTAGAGAGACCGTGTAAGTGCCATCTGCATTTTCGGTGAGTACTGCATGAGCAGAATCTGGGTTTTGATTTGCCAGCCAGTTGCCATACACACCGCTGATTCGACGTGATGCGGCCGTGTTTGGTAGCTCGAACAGCTTTAGCTTACCGCTCTCATGCGTGGCAGGCACTGCCAGAGCGGCATCCATATCTTGTTGGTAAGCAGACTGCAGTTGGTAGTAAGGCGAAGTTTTATCTTCAATAGCGTCAAATGGCGACGCGTACTTCAGCAAAGCTTGGTATAAATCCGCTGGATGGAAATGTAAGTCATCCACTTTCGAACCGTAACCGTTGTAATTAATCAAAGTGCCAAGCTCTTTAAGCTGCGCTTTCTGATCGTGTGACAAGCCGACCTTGTCAGCCAATTCATCTGCTTTCGCGATCATGTTATCGCCATAAGCCGCCGTAATCGCCCATGTGTGAAAACGTCCATTTAGCAATTGATCGACAATTAAAGCCGTACACGTGTTGGCATCGAGATCGATGTGCGCATCCAAGTTGCCATGCTGAGGAATATCACCCGCCTTATGGTGATCGGCGTAAAACACGTGCGCGCCTTGAGCCAATGCTTGCTCTAGGCCTACCATGTTCTTTTCCATCGAAATGTCTAACACCGTTAGCTCATCACCCGCTTGCACGTCTACTTTTTCCACCAGCTTGATGTCGCGCTTTACACCAGTAATTAACTGAGCCTCGATAGGATCAGCCAAGCGTAATTGTAGAAGCGCAATGATGCCATCAGCATCGCCATTAAAAATGTCGTAATTCATGGAGCGATAGTTCCTTTATCGAGAGTCATATCCCAGAGAGGGCTGAACGGTATGAGGACTATTGTGCGTGGCATATTTGACAAGTCAACTCGAGCCACGACTCGAAAATGAGAGTGACTCTCGAAATATTAAGCAGTTTGACGTTTAACTGTGTAGATTGCTGACCGCATCTTCCAATAACAGTAGCTGCTCTAACCCCTGCTCAGTTGCTAATGGCTTAACGACATTAAGCATCTGCAACATCCCTTGCTTCACCATTTGCTCAGTGATGCTGGTTTTCGAAGCCATTGCAGATTGATACGCCAACCAGCTACACGCAATCAAATGCAACGTACACACCAGTGACTTCAACTGCTGTTGATCAACATTAAGCAGCTTCAGCGATACAAACTCTTGCATGATCGCAATGAGGTTCGCTTGCAGCTTTTCTTGCACATCGATGTACTGCTCATGTAACTGCTCATCTCGTGACAAGATCTCAGGTAGATTCGCGTAGAAAAAGCGGTATTTCCACATTAGCGTAAAGATGGAATCTAGATAGCTCTTCAGCATAGTCAGGCTTTCTTGTGAGCCTTGAATAGGGGTAAATCTTTCTAAAAGTTCTGCTGAATAAAGCGCAAAGATCTCACGAACGATTTCTTGCTTATTACGGAAGTGGTAATACAGATTACCTGGGCTAATTTCGATGTGATCGGCAATGTGATTGGTGGTGATGTTGCGTTCACCATGTTGGTTGAACAACTCCAGTGCCGCGTAGACGATTTTGTCGCGCGTTTTCATTGTTATCGTGTTCCCTCTTCATTAACGAATCGAGTATAGCGACTTCACCAACCTAGGTCGATAGAGGCTCCAAATACGGTAACATAACAGACCAGTTAGAATACCCGTTGAGTTGGCGACAAGGTCTAACCAAGAGGTTTGTCTTCCGACATACCCTTGTAGCCATTCGATGACAGCACTAAATAATAAGATACTAATCGCCACCGCCCAACGCTGACGCCAACGCCACACGCAAAAGCAACCTAAAAACGCAAATCCGCTGTACGCCATGGCGTGCTGCATTTTATCAAGATACGCAATGTTGCCCCAGTCTTGCAACTCGCCCGAGCTCAACGATAAGTAAGCGATCAGTATTGCGTAGCTGAGAATGACCAAACGTGCAGCAGCCAAGTTCATTGAATATCCTTATGCGATTGGGAATGGAAAAGCCGTCACTTGATCAATGTGGTCACAGCCGAGCGCTAGCATGATCAAACGATCGATGCCTAACGCAACACCCGCACAATCTGGCAACCCTGCCTCCAATGCGGAGATCAAATGATAGTCGATTGGCTGCGGTTTTAAACCCATGTCGAGACGCTTCGCGTTATCTTGCTCAAAACGCGCCAGTTGCTCTTTCGGGTTATCGAGCTCATGGAACCCATTTGCCAGCTCAACTCCCTTAAAATACACCTCAAAGCGATCCGCAACACGATGGTCTTGAGGATTGATTTTCGCAAGCGCCGCCTGTGATGCCGGGAAGTCGTACACAAAAGCAGGCACATCCTGACCAATTTTGTGTTCGACTCCCACGCTAAATAGCAATTGCAGTAACGTATCGCGATCTTCTTCAGGCTCTGCAATGTCACTCAAACCCAGCTTGCTTGCCGCCGCTTTCAGCTCCGTCATCGAGCCTTCTAGTGGGCACACACCCAACACATCAATGAAGGCTTGTTGATACGTCATGCGCTGCGCTGCGCCACACTTCAATACCAGTTGCAACAGATCATCCATTTCATCCATCAATTTATGATGGTCAAAGCCAACGCGATACCACTCCAACATCGTGAATTCTGGATTGTGGTAACGACCATTTTCTTCGTTACGAAATGCTTTGTTGATTTGATAAATACAACCGCTGCCAGCCGCCAGCAGGCGCTTCATGTGGAATTCAGGGCTGGTCATAAAGAACAGCTTGCTACCATCGGCGTAACCCGGGCCAACAAACTCGGTTTGGAAAGTATGCAAATGAATGTCGGTCACGGTTGCGTGACTCATGGCTGGCGTGTCGACTTCCATCACCTGTCGATCAGCGAAGAATTGGCGAATCGACGCGATTAACGTCGCACGTTGACGAAGTTGGTCAATGGAAGCAGTAGGTTGCCAGTTGGTTTGCATAACAAGTCTCTCAAACTTTAATTCAGCGAGGAAAGTCTCATTCTACATGCTTTTTACTCTTCAAGAAGAGAGGAATATCCCTTCTTCTTTTTACTAACGTGCTCGCCTATTTGAGGCAAGTATTACTCGTGCCGCAGCACAAAAAACACTCAGTTAAAATCCTATTATCCATGCGGTTAATGTCACGCAACACAGGTTTAACATCCCTAATGTTAATGCTTGAGGGCCAAAACCTCGATGCCGTGATAGCAGTCACATAACCTATAAATTCTATGCCCTTAAGTGCATTACCGAAGCAAAAACCCAATTACATCAATTTTTCTGCCATGTGGCTCATCTACACTAACCCTACTACTTTTGGGGAGTTCTTTTTAAAGAGCGCCTCGTAATGACAATAACAAGCGGATTTCCGCAATCACACACTGGAGGATAACTGTGCAAATTATCACCACAGATATCGCAGTCATCGGCGCAGGCGGCGCTGGTCTTCGTACTGCTATTGCAGCGGCTGAAGCAAACCCAGACTTAGAAGTCGCTCTGATTTCTAAAGTTTATCCAATGCGCTCCCACACGGTCGCTGCAGAGGGTGGCTCAGCAGCAGTTATCAAGGATGAAGATAGCTTAGACAACCACTTCAACGACACTGTTGGCGGTGGTGACTGGCTATGTGAACAGGACGTTGTTGAATACTTTGTAGAGAACGCGACTCGCGAAATGATCCAAATGGAGCAATGGGGTTGCCCATGGAGTCGTAAAGAGAACGGTGAAGTCAACGTACGCCGCTTTGGTGGTATGAAGGTTGAACGTACTTGGTTCGCTGCAGACAAAACTGGCTTCCACATGCTTCATACGCTATTCCAGACATCAATGAAGTACAGCAACATCAAACGTTTTGATGAGTACTTTGTGGTGGATCTGCTTGTTGATGAAGGCGAAGTTCAAGGTCTGATTGCTATTCACATGTCTGAAGGCGAGCTTGTCACTATCAAAGCAAAATCTGTTGTTCTAGCAACAGGTGGCGCGGGCCGCGTTTACCACTGTAACACCAATGGCGGTATCGTAACGGGCGATGGTATGGCAATGGCTTACCGTCACGGCGTTCCTCTACGTGATATGGAATTCGTTCAATACCACCCAACCGGTCTTCCAGGCACAGGTATCCTGATGACGGAAGGTTGTCGTGGTGAAGGCGGTATCATCATTAACAAGAACGGCTACCGTTACCTACAAGATTACGGCATGGGCCCTGAAACTCCAGTTGGCCAACCGAAGAACAAATACATGGAACTGGGTCCTCGTGACAAAGTTTCTCAAGCTTTCTGGCACGAACAACAGAAAGGCAACACCATCAAGCACCCTCTTGGTGATGTGGTACACCTTGATCTTCGCCACCTTGGTGAGGAGTACCTACAAGAGCGTCTACCATTCATCTGTGAGCTAGCAAAAGCTTACGTGAACGTAGACCCTGCAAAAGAGCCAATTCCAATTCGTCCAACGGTTCACTACACCATGGGTGGTATCGAGACAAACGGCGGCTGTGAAACTCGCATTAAAGGTCTATTCGCGGTTGGTGAATGTGCGTCTGTTGGTCTTCACGGTGCAAACCGTCTAGGTTCTAACTCATTGGCTGAGTTTGTGGTATTTGGTCGCGTAGCGGGTGAAAACGCAGTGAAACGCGCTGAAGAATTCAAAGGTTGGAACGAGTCTGCAATCGATGCTCAAGTGAAAGCAGTTGAAGAGCGCATCGCCAAACTGATGAACCAAGAAGGTGATGAGAACTGGGCAAACATCCGCACGGAAATGGGTCATACCATGGAAGCGGGTTGTGGTATCTACCGTCAAGAAGATTTGATGCAAGAAACCATTAACAAGATCACCGAACTAAAAGAACGCTACAAACGCATCAGCATTAAAGACAAAGGCAAAGTGTTTAACACTGATCTTCTGTACGCAATTGAAGTAGGTTACGGCCTAGAAGTCGCAGAAGCGATGGTTCACTCTGCGATTCTACGTAAAGAGTCTCGCGGCGCGCACCAACGTCTGGACGACGGTTGTACAGAACGTGATGACGTGAACTTCCTAAAACACTCACTTGCTTTCTACAAACCAGATTCAGCGCCAAGTATCGATTACAGCAATGTGACTATCACTAAGTCACAACCAAAAGCTCGTCTATACGGTGAAGCAGCAGAAAAAGCCGCAGCTGAAGAGAAGAACGCAGAGGAGCAAGCATAATGTCAGCAAATCGCATTCAAAAAGTAGACATTCTGCGTTATGACCCAGAAAAAGATGCAGAACCATACAAGCAAACATTCGAAGTGCCATTCGATGAAACCATGTCTGTGCTTGACGCACTGGGCTACATTAAAGATCACCTAGACAAAGATCTATCTTACCGTTGGTCTTGCCGTATGGCGATCTGTGGTTCTTGCGGCATCATGGTGAACAACGTACCGAAGCTTGCTTGTAAGAGCTTCCTACGTGATTACCCAGACGGTGTGACTATCGAGCCTCTAGCGAACTTCCCAATCGAGAAAGACTTGATTGTTGATATGACACCGTTCATCGAACGTCTTGAAGCAATCAAACCGTACATCATTGGTAACGACCGTAAACCAGAGGACGGTACGAACTTGCAAACGCCAGAGCAAATGGCGAAATACAAGCAGTTCGCTGGTTGTATCAACTGCGGTCTGTGCTACGCGGCGTGTCCTCAGTTTGGTCTAAACCCTGAGTTCATCGGTCCTGCGGCACTAACGCTAGCGCACCGCTACAACCTAGACAGCCGTGACAACGGTAAAGATGAGCGCATGAAGCTTATCAACGGTGAAAACGGTGCTTGGGGTTGTACGTTTGTTGGTTACTGTTCTGAAGTTTGTCCGAAGAACGTTGACCCTGCAGCGGCAGTAAACCAAGGCAAAGTGGAGTCTTCTATGGACTTCGTGATTGCTATGTTGAAACCTGATGGTTCACCAAAGAAAGTGGAGGCATAAGGATGAGCAATCGTAAACCTTACGTTCGTGAAGTAAAACGCACTTGGTGGAAGAACCATCCTTTCTACCGCTTCTACATGCTACGTGAAGCGACTGTGCTGCCTTTGGTCCTATTCACTCTGTTCCTAACTTTCGGTTTAGGTTGCTTGGTGAAAGGCCCTGAAGCATGGCAAGGTTGGTTGGATTTTATGGCAAACCCAATCGTAGTCGCAATCAACATCGTTGCACTACTAGGTAGCCTATTCCACGCTCAAACTTTCTTCAGCATGATGCCGCAAGTAATGCCAATTCGTTTGAAAGGCAAACTGGTGGACAAGAAAATCATCGTATTGACTCAGTGGGCCGCGGTTGCGTTCATCTCACTGATCGTTCTCATCGTGGTGTAAGGAGCTGAGCATGAAACCGAATTATAGTGTAAACACATCACCAAAACGTTCTGATGAGCCAATCTGGTGGGGTCTATTTGGTGCTGGCGGTACTTGGTTCGCGATGATCACGCCAATCACGGTATTGGTGCTGGGCATCTTGGTCCCACTAGGCGTGATTGATGCAGAAGCGATGAGCTACGAGCGTGTCTCCGAATTCGCAACCAGTATCATCGGTGCGCTATTCATCATTGGCACCCTAGCTCTACCAATGTGGCATGCGATGCACCGTGTACACCACGGCATGCACGACCTTAAATTCCACACTGGTGTGATAGGTAAAATTGCATGCTATGCATTTGCAGGCCTCATTACTGCACTAGCCGTTATCTTTATCTTCATGATTTAAGATACTGACTAAAAAGAAAAAGCTGGCTCTATGCCAGCTTTTTTATTGCTTTGGGTTACCCATGATCTTATTGCTGTATGACCTTCTTCGTTTGGTCCATAAGACCCAGGGCACCAAAGCCAGTAATCACATCTAGGTTTGTTTTCAAGCCCGTTTCTTCGCTACCACCAATGTAGTTTTGTGGCATCTGAACTTGGAAGTTTTGCAAGTTGTTGTACAACGAGTTCGCTACGTCTCGATTCAACTCTGCCAAATAAACTTCACGGTTTGCCCCTAACGCCGAGTACTTCGCTTTTAGGACCTCAGATTCTGCACGACCTTTCGCTAATATCGCTTTCGCTTCAAACTCAGCAGAAAGTGCGTTCGCCTTTTGAATCGCTAAGTTAGCCTCTGCGATAGCTAACTCTTTCTCCTTCTCGACTTCAGCAAGTCGTTTGGTTTTTTCCACTTCAACGATTTCACGCTCTGCAATCTGACGTGCAACTTCCACTTCTTTTTGCTGAGCAATAATTGCGAGTTCTTTACCACGCTGAGCGTCTTGCACTTCACGTGTTCGTTGAATCTCTTTGCGTAACTGCTCGGTCTCTGCTTGTGCTTTCGACGTTTCTTGCTCCTGAATCGCGCGAATACGATCCGCCACTAAACGCTTTTTATCCGCCAATAGCTGATCCAATTGCTTTTCTGGCTGTGGATCACCAATGGTCACCTGCGTCACTTGAATGCCGTATTGTTGTAACGGGTTGTCTTGACGAATTGGTTGCCCGGTTTTATCTACAACTGGCACCGTTTTCCAAACCAGTTGATTGGTGCGCTGTAGTTGGTTCGCATTGGCCTGATTCGCCCCAACAGGCGCAAGATCCAACTCTTCCACTTCAACCTGACGTCGCTCTGTTAGATAAATCCCCTCTCGCAACTGATCGCCAAGTTTCGATTTGAACTGGTTCAAACCACCTTGGAAAAACTCTTCACCCGTGTATTGGGTAGCAGTAATCACCGTCACGTTACGTGCGTTCTTTACAAGCAGCGCATCAATCAAGTTACTGTTGTTACGGAACTCTTTGTGCATCTTCTTAACCGCTTCAGGGTCATTACTGAGCTTAAAGCGGAATGTTACGGGGATCTGACCAATGTAGGTGTCGGCAAACCGAACCTGAATCGCATCAAGACGTTGATAAAAATCTTCGCCCTTGCTGTTACCGAATGACACAGTGATCACTTGGTCATACTTGGTGATTTTGGACAGAAATGGCATGCGAAAATGAATGCCAGGTTCAGTAAACACATCCAACTCACCAGTGATATTGTTCTGATGCACGTAGCTGTAACCTGCATCGGTCATCAGCACAGAGCTATTAATCGTTAAGCCTATTGCCAACAGCGGTACGCCAAACACCGCAGCTTTCAATCCTTTGTGTAGTAACTGACGTCTTTCTTCCACCTTTAAACCCCTTCCTAAGCCTCTGCTTTCCATTTTGTTCTCCTTTTTGGATTGTTACTGAGTTTAATCGATAAAAATCAGATTGCTATGCAACTCAACAACAAGAACTAATGTATCAAAATGTTACATTAAGGAATAATCGACAGATTCATGAAATAAATAAGATTTTTACGAATAATACAAAATCATCGAAAATTTGCGGAGGATATCGATTTTCTATGCAGGGACATTCAAGAGAGAATTACAGGCAATAAAAAAGGCCACCGAAGCGACCTTTCAAACAATCAATCTAAAGTGCTTACTTGACACGGCCTACGTATTCAGCCGTACGAGTATCAACGCGAATCACTTCACCAATTGAGATGAACAGAGGAACACGAACAACAGCGCCAGTTGATAGCGTAGCTGGTTTACCGCCAGTACCTTGAGTATCACCTTTCAGGCCTGGATCTGTGTCTACCACTTCTAGCTCAACGAAGTTTGGTGGAGTAACAGTAATTGGGTTACCGTTCCAAAGTGTGATCATACAAGTGTTGTTTTCTACCAACCACTTAGCGTTGTCACCTACCGCTTTTGCGTCTGCTGCGATCTGTTCAAACGTTTCACTGTTCATAAAGTGGTAGAATTCGCCGTCTGAATATAGATAATCTAGGTCGATATCCATTACGTCTGCCACTTCACAAGTGTCACCAGACTTGAATGTTTTCTCTAGCACTTTACCAGAAAGAAGTTTACGAATTTTAACGCGGTTGAACGCTTGGCCTTTACCTGGTTTAACGTATTCGTTTTCCAGAATTACACAAGGCTCGTTATCAAGCATTAACTTAAGACCGCCTTTAAATTCATTGGTGCTAACTGTAGCCATTTTTTCCTCTTACATTCTTAGAGCTAAATTCAATGCCGCACATAATAACCCGAAAAGTCGAATCTGTTGAGCAAAACTGGCTCAAACAGTTGGCGAATGGGATCTCTGATCCTGCAAAATTGCTCGAAATACTGGAAATAGATCCTTCACCGTGGCAAGACGGGTTTGCCGCGCGCAAGCTGTTTGCACAGCGTGTACCGCAAAGTTTTGTCGATAGGATGGAGAAAGGCAACCCTAAAGACCCTCTTTTACGTCAGGTTTTACCATTAAGTGACGAATTTGAAGTACATCCGGGCTATTCCAACGATCCGTTAGAAGAGCAGGATAATGAAGTCCCTGGTCTGCTACACAAGTATCGCAACCGCGCCTTAATGATCGTCAAAGGTGGCTGCGCGGTAAATTGCCGTTACTGTTTTCGTCGTCACTTCCCTTATCAAGAAAATAAAAGCGGCAAGCAGGCATGGACAAAGTGCTTAGAGTACATGGCGCAGCAACCAGAGTTGAACGAAGTCATCTTCTCAGGTGGTGATCCATTAATGGCAAAAGACGATGAAATTCATTGGCTTTTAGAGCATATTGCTCACATACCTCACATCAAACGTCTGCGTATTCATAGCCGTTTACCTGTGGTGATTCCCGCTCGCGTCACTGATGAACTATGCCAACTGCTGCAAGCATCAAGGTTACAAATCATCCTCGTGACTCACATCAACCATGCCAACGAAATCAATGACGAATTTGCTGAACAGATGTTCAAGCTCAAAAGAGCAGGCGTTACGCTTCTAAACCAAGGCGTTCTGCTGAAAGGCGTGAATGATTCGGTAGAAGCTCAAGTGGCGTTAAGTGAAGCCTTATTTGACGCGGGTATCTTGCCTTATTACCTCCACGTTCTTGATAAGGTGCAAGGCGCGGCGCACTACTTTATTTCGGACGAAGAAGCAAAAGCCATTATGCGCGGACTCATCACGCGTGTATCGGGTTACCTGGTACCAAAACTGACACGAGAAATTGGTGGCAGGCCAAGTAAAACGCCATTGGATTTGCATTTAGAATAGGTCCTGACGCTCAATTAAATTTGTCGTCACGACCGTTCCTTTTTGTTCGCTTTGCACGGTAAGTCTATGCATACTCCGCTCTTTTGGAGGTCAAGATGCATACAGCACTCGAACAAATTTTCGATCTTGGCCCATTCAGCTGGCCTGCCCTACTATGCTGTGCCATTAATGGGCTAATGATCGGTATCGAACGCCAAACTCGTGGTAAACCTGTTGGCATTCGCACGGCAATTCTTATTATTTCAGGCACTTACCTGTTTATGTCGATGGCAGTATCGTTATCGCCAAATACACTCGATCAAGCACGCGTGCTTGGTCAGATTATTACTGGCGTCGGCTTCTTGGGTGCAGGGGTGATGATGACACTCGATGGAAAAATCCACGGCGTAACATCCGCAGCGGTTATTTGGGTACTGGCAGGATTAGGGTTGATGATCGGTTTGGGTTATTTAACGCAGTCGGTGGTCATTACCCTACTGGCTTTAACGGTGTTGCTGGGCGTGGATAAAGCAGAAAACCACATCAAAGCATTGCGCCGAGGGGTTCACCAAAGAATTCAACAACGCAAAACCTCATCCCGCTTAATTAAATAGTTAACGCGCCGATAACTCGCTTCACCCCATCAGTAATTAAAAAGCCCTCGACGAATATCGAGGGCTTTCGGTATCTAAAGATTCTGACTTGCTCAGGGATTATTTAGCGAAGTTGATGAGTGGGAAACACTTGAAGAAACCGTTATCCGCACAGTTCAAAAGACCAATTTGTACGCCATCAATTTGATCGGTCATGTTGAAGAAGCCAAACTGGAAGTTAGACTTTTTAGAGATACTCGCTAAGCCCACATCCGCCATGGTGTAGCCTTCAGAATAGTTTACCGCGCTCCAGTTCAAGCCTTTTACATTGTTCGTAATGTTGACAGCACCCAAGTTAACACCCGTCGTCTGACCTTGGTTCCAGTTAACTAAGCCTAAAGACGCACCTTTCATTTCTTGGTTTACCTTTGCTGCACCAAAAAACAAACCGAAGTTCACACCTGTCGTACGATCCGTTTCTGACATACCAAGCAGTGAAAAGTCGACACCTTTAACCTCATTCACCTGTCCATGCAACACAGCTAAACGAACACCACCAACTGACGAGTTAGAAGGTGCGTTTGTGTTGTCGATAGTAGAGAACATCACAGGTGTACTGTCAGCAAGAGCAACTGGTGATGCGATAGCGGCTGCAACCGCCAATGACGTCATAAGCTTTTTCATTTTCATCTCCATGATGGGAAGCAACAATTTACAACATAGTGTAATGTTCAGATTTTGCGCTATCCACGTTCAAAAAGTGTTAGCGGTAGGTCAGATTTAACCATCTGACTCAAAAGAAAAAATTTTATCGCTTCTATTTTCATGTTTTTCCACTGACATTTCTTGAACTCGCCTCTCACAATCGAAGCCACATCAGAATGCTATATTTCTCGGATAACGCGCATAAAAAAGTCGAGGCAAATGCCTCGACTTTTAAAGGTTTGGTCGGTTATCTTTCCGCTATAAGGATTCCCTTAGAGCAAAGAGATAAGCTGGCTTACATCATGCCGCGCCATTTAATCGACGAGAGCTTAAAGTACCTATAAACAATGACTTGTGGTAACATTTGTCTCTACATTAGTCTCCTCTTTGGAGTATACAATGGCGCAAGATAATAAGTATTTAAAGAAACGTAATAACCGTGATGTATGGCTTTTCTCTAAGCGTATCCCTAAACAGCTACAGCACCTTTATGAAGGCAAAGAAGTCTTAACCAAATCTTTGAAGACCTCCTGCATTAAGACAGCACGATTGCGCAGAAATGCTCTTCTTGCAGAAATGAGCTTACTGGAAGAACAAGCCATTGACGGTGGACGAGCTAATTTCATCAGCTTTTATCGAACCCTCAAAACAGCTAAAGAAGTACACGGCTATGAGCCTTACGGACAGCACTATAATATTGATTTAGAAGACGTAACAAACACTGACCTTTATCCAGAAATACAACGTGACGCCTTGAAGGCTGTTTATTCTGGTGAAACTCCCCTCAGATATACCTGTACACTAAGGGAGTCTATGACAGAGTGGTTAGAGCTAAATAGAAACCGAAATAAAGACACCATATCCAAAGTTAAATCTACAACTGAACGCTTTCTCAAGCACTGCGGCGTATTTGACTTACCACTACTCAGTATTGAAAGGGCTGCCGTTGTTAACTTCATTCACGACCTAGCAGACGAGTGCTCTGTATCTACAATAAGAGCTCACTTAAGTCGACTAAAGACCGTCTATAAACATGCTTGGGATATGGGCCGCATCAAAAACAAAGACAACCCCTTTGCAGAGCATTCACTAGCTCATCTTGATAAACGAAAAGAAAAAAAACCTAAGCAATTATTTAGCAGAGAACAACTCCAAATATTAGCTAAATGGGCTGACGAGCAAACATCTAAAGGTTCAAACATGGGGCTACTCTTCCGTCTCGGACTCTTCACTGGAAGCAGGATTGGAGAGCTATGTAACGTTAAGGTTAAAGATGTCTACACTGACTCAGGGATTACAGCTATAAAAATTAGAGTTGGTAAAACCTCAGCAGCACAACGGACAGTGCCGTTAACAGATTCAATAGCATCAGAAGTATTACAGCTGATAAAAGGGAAAACACCTGAAACTAAGTTACTTGGATTAAACGGAGATAAGGCTAGTCGTGACTTCTCTCGTTTTAAGGTAGCTAATGTAAGCAAAGACCCATCCCAATGCTTTCATAGCCTTCGTGTTCACGTATCAACAGCAATGCTTAGGGCTGGAATACAGGAGCACCATTCCGCTTTCATTGTGGGTCATGAGGGCGGTAAGACCATGACTTATGGCTACTACGCTAAAGGAGATGAGTTAAAAACGCTCAAAGAATACATAGATAAAGCAGAGGAAGTAATTAAGAGAGACTGGCTAAATTAGCTAGCTTTATCAGCGTCTAAATGTACCCATTAGGTATACCCATATGACTATGGTCAAACACTGATCTAACAGTACCCGTTAGGGTTGATTTGTATTTATAGGTACTATAGTCTTAAGTACTTCTAAGAACCAAACGGGTACACTCAGTGGCACACATAGCTTATCTAAGGGTCTCTTCTGTAGACCAAAACACAGACCGTCAACTTAATGATACTGGTATCTCATTTGATAAGTCTTTTACTGACAAGTGCAGTGGTGGCTCAACTAAACGACCAGCCTTAACGGAACTAAAGGAATACGTAAGGGATGGAGACACCATTCATGTGCACAGCATTGACCGTCTAGCCCGTAACTTGGTTGATTTAAAGCAGTTAGTAAATGGTTGGAATGAACGAGGTGTGAGCGTTAAGTTCCACAAAGAGAACCTTAGCTTTAACGCTGGTGGCAGTGACCACATGTCTGAGTTAATGCTGAATATGCTAGGAGCTGTTGCTCAGTTTGAGTTAGCTATGATTCAAGAGAGGCGTCAGGAAGGCATTGAGAAGGCTAAAGCGGCTGGTAAGTACAAAGGTAGACCTAGCAACGAAACGAACCACCAGCGGATCATAGAGCTACGTTCTGAAGGGGTCTCACTACGTAAGATTGCTTCTGAGGTTGGTGTGTCTTTGTCTACTGTTCAGAGAGCATTAGCAGCTAGTGATAAAAACTAAGGTTTTCTAAGACACGTTTTGTGTGAACATAGTGAGACGATGCAATAGTAAAGTTTACCTAAAAGCTTGTTGCTCCCCCCACCTATATCTGGAGGAATAAACACAACAAGTAAGACCCTTTACTACAAATAACATAAGAGATGTTCATTCTAAGTGATTAGTAGTTAGTGGTTAACTCACTAAGGGAACCTTAAGGTTATCTTAACGTTACTACCTCAATGTTATCTTTAAGATATCTTTAGGAATCATCCATGTTTCTTTCCCTCTCCTCCTATACGGAGGGAGTTCACTTTCTATACAAATTTAGGGAAAAATATCATGTATGTAAAAATTCCCTAAAGGGAGACCATAGTGATAATTAGCGTATGAAGCACAAGCTACTAATCAAGACCTCAAGTGGTTGATGGCATTAGCAAACACTAAACCTCAACACATCTCTCAAACGCTCTGTATGCGCCTCTGAAGCGGTTAGTACCGATTGTCACCCAACCCACAGCAATACTACTTAAAGTCCGTCTAGTTTACGCCTAAGCGCGTACACAACAGCTTATTACGTGTATTAGCATGAAGCGCCTGTATAGAATTGACATACTATTAAAACGCTCTTAAGCAGTTGTGCTAGCTTTATTGATAAGTGAAAGGCTTGGCTTTTAAATTCCATGAATGAATATCAGGTTCACATTTAAAGAGTTTGAGGTCTTTACGTCCCCACGATAGAAGTATGTTTTTAAGCTCAGCACCAGTAAGGTCTTCCTTTTTGGAGACATTTTTATAAATATGACGACCCAAGTAGATTTCCTTTATGGCATTTTCAGGTATATCAAAACAATATAATGGACGCCCTGCTACTGATATTTTATTCCAAGCATTACTTCTTCCCCCACCTGTATGATAACCAAATGGTAGAGTGGATATACCTTTAACTACACGAACTTCTTCTTCGTAGCTCCACTCAATTGATTTATATAAAAATGCCCTTTTAACCAGATTGAAAGTATCTGAGTTAAATTTAATACCATTTCCAATACTCATTAACTCTTCAGTACCAATGGTTGGCAAACTGTTATGAGGTTTAGTTGCTGAATAAACTATTTCTCCATACTGATAGGGAATAATGCAAGCATCCTCGTCTGATAGACCAGCTAGCTCTACATCAATACCAATTACCACACCTTGGTGTTCATCCCCGTAATGAGACCACATTAGTGAATTCAATGGTTGCCTCGTTAATGACAGAACTCCATAATTTCTTGAAAACCTATTCTTACAGGCATTTGTAGCAGTATTTGCGGTTATGACAGAGTCGCTGCAATCCTCAAAGCCAAATGATGTACATTCAAATGGGTCATTGAGGTCTTCTAAACACGAGAAACCTAGTGAAGAATTTTCAATAATTGAACGTGCCGCTTTAAACGACATATATTTATATAAAATCAACTTATACCCTCAAAGCTAGTGCTATTTAGACGACACTCAGCCTCTTCTCTGCCACTACGCAAAAAGGCTACCAAGCGGTTAAGCCAGATAGCCTTTCTATGTACGCACCCTTAGTTCATCAACGTGATACTTTTGAGATATTTTCCGTGATACACTCTGTTCTACAAAACGTATCACAAATCATCGTAACACCTTGATATATAAGGGATGATGTTATGGGGTGATTCTTACATCATGCCGCCCATACCGCCCATGCCACCCATGCCGCCCATGTCAGGCATCGCTGGTGCGTCTTTTTGCGGTAGGTCAGTAACCATTGCTTCAGTCGTGATCATCAGACCCGCAACCGATGCTGCGAACTGTAGCGCAGAACGAGTTACTTTCGTTGGGTCTAGAATACCCATCTCTAGCATGTCGCCGTATTCGCCTGTTGCCGCGTTGTAACCGTAAGAGCCTTCACCCGCTTTCACGTTGTTCGCAACCACTGAGTCTTCCTCACCTGCGTTCTTCGTGATTTGACGGATTGGCGCTTCCATTGCACGTAGTGCAACGCGGATACCAACGTTTTGCTCTTCGTTGTCACCCGTTAGGTGAGCAATCTTAGATGCCGCGCGGATAAGTGCAACACCACCACCAGCAACAACACCTTCTTCAACCGCTGCACGAGTTGCGGCTAGCGCATCTTCTACACGGTCTTTCTTCTCTTTCATTTCAACTTCAGTTGCTGCACCAACTTTGATTACTGCAACACCGCCAGCCAGTTTCGCTACGCGCTCTTGTAGTTTCTCTTTGTCGTAGTCTGAAGTTGCGTCTTCGATTTGTTGACGAATTTGAGCTACGCGGCCAGAGATCATCTCTTCTTCACCGATACCATCGATGATAGTCGTGTTTTCTTTCGTGATAGAAACACGCTTCGCTTGACCTAGATCTTCTAGTGCTACTTTTTCAAGCTCTAGACCGATTTCTTCAGAAATCACAGTACCGCCAGTTAGGATCGCGATGTCTTGTAGCATTGCTTTACGACGGTCACCGAAGCCAGGTGCTTTCACTGCTGCAACTTTCACGATGCCACGCATGTTGTTGACAACCAATGTTGCTAGCGCTTCGCCTTCTACATCTTCTGCGATGATAAGCAGTGGACGAGACGCTTTCGCTACAGCTTCTAGCGTTGGAAGAAGTTCACGAATGTTTGAGATCTTCTTATCAACTAGCAGGATGAATGGGTTTTCTAGATCAACACTGCCTGACTCTTGGTTGTTGATGAAGTAAGGAGATAGGTAACCGCGGTCGAACTGCATACCTTCTACTACGTCTAGCTCATCTTGTAGCGCCTGACCTTCTTCAACAGTGATAACGCCATCACGGCCCACACGCTCCATTGCTTCAGCAATGATGTTACCTACGCTTGCGTCTGAGTTTGCAGAGATAGTACCAACCTGTGCGATCGCTTTCGTGTCGTTACATTCAACAGAAAGCTCTTTTAGTTGCTCTACTGCTGCTGCTACTGCTTTGTCGATACCGCGCTTAAGGTCCATTGGGTTCATACCCGCTGCGACTGCTTTTAGACCTTCGTTTACGATAGATTGTGCTAGTACTGTTGCTGTTGTTGTACCGTCACCTGCCGCGTCGTTTGCTTTAGACGCAACTTCTTTAACCATTTGTGCGCCCATGTTCTGGAATTTATCTTCCAGTTCAATTTCACGCGCGACTGATACACCATCTTTCGTGATAGTCGGTGCACCAAAAGATTTGTCTAGAACGACATTACGTCCTTTTGGACCCAGTGTTACTTTTACTGCGTCAGCCAGAACGTTTACACCCTCTAGCATTTTAACTCGTGCGTCATTACCAAATTTAACGTCTTTAGCAGCCATCTTTGATTTCCTTTCTAAAATTCTTTGTGTGTAATTTCGTAATTGAATCTGAGCAAAAAATTACTCAATGATTGCTATTATTCAACGATCGCCATGATGTCGTTTTCAGACATGACAAGCACTTCTTTACCGTCGATTTTTTCAGTTTTTGTACCGTAACCTTCAGCGAAGATAACAGTATCACCAACTTTAACGTCCAGCGGCAGTACTGTGCCGTTTTCTAGGATGCGGCCTTTACCCACAGCTAGAACAACACCGCGAGTTGATTTTTCTGCAGCAGAACCAGTGAGAACGATGCCACCAGCAGACTTAGATTCAACTTCTTTACGTTCAACGATAACTCGGTCATGTAATGGACGAATGTTCATCGGTCGTCTCTCCTGAAAATTTCCATGTTTATTTGATAATTGTCCTTAGGGACTTTAGCCCCAGACACGTGATCCCTATATAAGGGGTCGAAGCAGCGATCCCAAGGGGGGGGCACAAAATTTTTGTGACTTAGTTAAAATAACGAACAACTAAGCAACGGTTTGCGTTCGAAATGCTCACTCGCCCGGCATCTCGCTTTCTTGTATCCTTGCAGTTTGCTCACCACATAGTTGTCATACATGCAGGAAAATAACAAGCTGGAACCCCAAGCGACCGATAAGCATGGTTTGTTGACCGCACCTATTCCTGAAACGCTGCGGAAAATGACCGTCCCCATGACCATGGGCATGATCGCGATTTTGATGTTTAACTTGGTGGACACGTTTTTTATCTCGTTGCTTGGTACTCAAGCGCTAGCGGCGATCAGCTACACCTTCCCTGTAACCTTTGCGGTTAACTGCATCACGATGGGGATAGGGATGGGTCTTTCGACCAACATTGGTCGCTTACTTGGACAAGGTCACGCCCCACAAGCCGCTCGGTTTACCACTCACGGTTTGTTGTTAGCGGTGTTACTCGTGGCTATCGCCTCTTCGATTGGCTTTGCCACTATTGCACCTCTGTTCCGCTTTCTTGGCGCAGCCGACGACCTAATTCCACTTATCGAAGAGTACATGCAGGTGTGGTATCTCACCATTCCATTGTTGGTGATCCCGATGGCAGGCAACAGTGCGATACGAGCATCTGGGGATACAAAAACACCCGCCAAAATCATGATGTTGGCAGGCTTGATTAACGGCATACTCGATCCACTACTGATCTTCGGACTTGGCCCATTCCCCGAGCTTGGTATCCAAGGTGCGGCAATAGCCAGTGCTTTTAGCTGGTTAGGTGCACTATGTGGCTCATTCTATGTGCTAGTTAAACGCGAAAAGTTGCTCGCTCAACCCCAATGGTCCTTACTGAAACAAGATTGGCAGCAAACGTTAAAAATCGGCACTCCTGCCGCACTGTCGAACGCGATGAATCCATTGTCGGGCGCAATTTTGATGATGCTTTTATCCAACCACGGTACGGCAGCAGTTGCGGCTTACGGTGCGGCGCAGCGTATTGAGTCTATTTTGATCCTAGTCTTGATGTCTCTGACCTCAGCACTCACGCCATTCATGGCACAAAACTTAGGGGCGAAAAACCCTCAACGCGCCTTTTCCGGCTTATTTATCAGCATGCGTTTTGCGGTGGTGTTCCAAGGGTTTATCTTCTTGATGATGGTGCCATTGAGTATTCCTCTAGCGGCATTGTTCTCGCAGGAAGAAGCGGTTAAAAATCTGCTGTGGCATTACCTGCTTGTGGTGCCGTTCAGTTATGGTTTTCAAGGCATTGTGATGATGTTAATCAGTGGTTTGAATGCGATGCACAAACCATTACGAGCATTTCAATGGAGCTTTATGCGTTTGTTTGTGTTTACCCTGCCATCGGCATGGATCGGAAGCCAAATTTACAGTATTGAAGGCTTGTTTATAGGTATCGCAGTGGGGAATACGTTAGGTGGCCTACTTGGCTATATGTTTGCACTGCGCGAACGTAAATTGACGCTCATTGAACAGAGCAGCGCTTCGTAAGATTTTGTCCGATGCGTCAGCTTCCTTTTGCTGATACTCAAATACAAAAAAACCGCGGAAAGCCGCGGTTTTTCTTTATCTATTTCAAACTTGCTTAGAACAGTTCTTCAGCAACTTTGTATAGATCGTTGCGTACTGGACGCTTCATGTTTTCGATCGCGTCGATGATGTCGTGGTGAACAAGTTGCTCTTTCACGATACCGACACAACGACCACCATGACCTTCGATCAATAGGTGAACAGCGTAGTTACCCATACGAGATGCTAGAACGCGGTCAAATGCCGTTGGACGACCACCACGTTGGATGTGACCAAGTACTGTTGCACGAGTTTCACGACCTGTCGCCGCTTCGATGTCACGAGCCAGTTCATTGGCATCCATCATTAGCTCAGTCAACGCGATGATTGCGTGTTTCTTACCTTTTGCAATGCCGTCTTGGATGTTGCTGATCAGCTTGTCTTTGTCTAGGCCAGTTTCTGGAGTGATGATGTACTCACAACCACCCGCGATTGCAGACATCAGAGTTAGGTCACCACAGTGACGACCCATGATTTCTACAATTGAAATACGTTGGTGAGATGAAGAAGTATCACGTAGACGGTCGATCGCATCGATAACTGTGTTTAGTGCACTTAGGTAGCCCACTGTGTAGTCAGTACCAGCGATATCGTTGTCGATTGTGCCTGGTAGACCGATACATGGGTAACCCATTTCAGTCAGTTTCTTCGCACCCATGTACGAACCGTCACCACCGATCACGACTAGCGCATCGATACCATGTTTTTTCAGGTTCTCAATCGCTTTTTCACGCACTTCCACTTCTTTAAATTCAGGGAAACGTGCAGAACCTAGGAACGTACCACCTTTGTTGATCACATCTGAAACGCTAGAACGATCTAGCTTCTCGATGCGGCCTTCGTATAGGCCTAGGTAGCCGTCGTACACACCGAATACTTCCAATCCCTCGGATAGTGCTGTACGTACTACGCCGCGTATCGCCGCGTTCATACCAGGTGCGTCACCGCCACTTGTTAAAACACCGATCTTCTTAATCATGCTCACCCTCGATCTTTGGCAATCAATTATTTAATTTTCTTTTAGGCCCCTTGTTACCAAGCAACCTGCATAATCCAGAACTGTGCGTTATGTTACATTTCCTCTACAGGATTACCAATGAAAACGCACTTTTTTATGTAACTTTTCTACTTATGTAAGAGTATTACAGTTTCTCTATGAAACTTTGTTGATTCACATCAGGATCACGAATCTTAATAAGTATTGATGGAAAGATAGTCAATAAGTGCCTGTTTGTCGTCAGGCACTTATTGATTTTTCGAGCCCTACCAATCTTGCGCTTTTTGCTCTTTCTCTGGCCCAAAAACGACAGACAATGGATCTTGATGGATCAAAACATCCGCATCAGGAAACAAAGCTAAAAGGTTTTCCTCAACTTTATCGGCAATATAGTGCGCTTCGATTAAACGTAAGTTATCGTCTAGCTCCAAGTGCAACTGAATAAAGCGTGTCGGCCCTGACATACGGGTACGCAGTTGATGAACCCCAAGAACCCCTTTCACATTCAAACATTCATTGCGGATTTGCTCCAATTCGGAATCCGGCAGCTTTCGGTCTAATAACGTCTGAATCGCTTCGCTGACCATTTTGAAGGCGCTGTAAAGAATGAAGACACCAATGCCAATCGCAAACACCGCATCCGCTTGCGTCACGCCAAAGTAGCTGAGTCCCAGAGCCACCATGATCGCAGCGTTCATATACAAATCAGTCTGATAATGCAGAGAATCCGCCGCGATTGCTTGGCTCCCTGTCACGCGTACCACATGTTTTTGGAACATCACCAAGCCAAGTGTGACCACAATCGCAAACAGCGATACATAAACACCGAGCTCCGGCGCATGTAGTGCGTGCGGACGGAAAAATCGGTCAATCCCGTTCAGGATCAAAAATACCGCCGACCCCGAAATAAACATAGCCTGAGCCAAGGCCGCTAAAGACTCAGCTTTACCATGCCCAAACGTATGTTCGCGGTCTGCTGGTTGTAAGGCATAACGGACAACAACGAGATTTACCACCGACGCGGCGATATCCAACATTGAGTCGATAAGTGATGCCAATAGGCTAACTGAGCCGGTTACCCACCACGTGATGACTTTTACAATCAAGAGAAGAGTCGCCACAATAGTTGCAGTCCAAGCTGCGGTCGTCACTAAACGTGCATATTGCTGTTTCATAATCAAAGAGTTAACTCAAACCATACGTTGAGTATATTGAATGCCCATGAAATAACCAGATCAAAAAAGAGGCAACCAATGGCTGCCTCTTTATATAACATCAACTCATGACTTAATTATTGCGGTATTTTTCCATGCGCTTATGCATTCTGTCGCCACACTCTTGCATGCGTTCATTTTGCAACTTCACAAACTCTGCTTTTTGTTCTGGCGTTAATACGCTCAGCATTTGGTGCTTTCTTTCTAGCATTTGCACACGGTGCTCAGTTTGGCGTTCAACCATTTCTTTTGCTAATGCGGTCGCTTGCGCTTCATCAAAACTATCCGCTAGTAAGAGTGACTGCATTTTTGCGTGGTGTGCTTGTCGCTCAGCCATACGGGCTTCGCGATTTTCAGAATATTTGCCTTTCATCTGTGCGCGGTTTGCTTCACGGAAAGACTTAAGCTGATCTTTTTGAGCATCCGTCAAATTCAAATCACGCATAATGCCACGGTCCATTCCCATGCCACATTCATCACGCGGGCCTTGATGATGGTTTTTACCACCGTAAGCGAATGCGCTTGCTGCGCCGAGAGTAAGAGGTAGAACAACAGCAGCTAACACAAGTTTTTTTGCAGATTTCATAATTTGATTCCTTACACAGGTGAGTGATTCTTCTGAGCTGTTCTCACAGCGCTTGAGTATAGAATACGACCCACTAGGTAAAGCGACGTATAGGGAGCGTAAAGAATCGTAAAGAGTGATTTTTACCCTCTTCGCAGCACATCATTCCAATGTAATATTAATCTATCGGTAACTTACTATAGGTGCCCCCATGGCAAACATTCTTTTAATTGATGACGATATCGAGCTAACCAGCTTATTAAAAGAAGTACTCAGTTTCGAAGGATTTGACGTCAGCGAAGCAAATGATGGCGAAGCAGGCTTAGCTGCGGTAAATGATAAGATTGATTTGATTTTGTTGGATGTCATGATGCCGAAGCTAAATGGCATGGAAACCCTTAAACGCTTGCGTGAAAACTGGGAAACCCCTGTCTTGATGCTGACCGCTAAAGGGGAAGAAATTGACCGCGTGATCGGTTTAGAGCTAGGCGCGGATGATTATTTACCGAAACCTTTTAGTGACCGTGAACTGTTAGCTCGTATCCGTGCGATCTTACGCCGTACCAGCAGCACACAGAAAAACACCAAAAACAGCGATTGCATTGAGTATCAAGAGCTCCGTCTTTACCCAGGTAAACAAGAAGCATACTGCGATCAACAGTTGCTCGATCTCACAGCAACCGAGTTTGCTCTGTTGACCCACTTTGTGCAAAACCCAGGACAAGTGCTAACTAAAGAAACATTGAGCCTAGATGTGCTTGGTAAACGACTCGCTGCTTTTGATCGCGCGATCGATATGCATGTTTCGAACTTACGTAAAAAATTACCAGATCAGAGCAATGGCAAGCCGCGAATCAAAACCCTGCGTGGTCGTGGCTATATGCTGCTTGAGGAGGATTAATGCGCCTATCACGCATCAAACTGCCAAACATCAATAGCTTGTATGGACGCATCTTTGCCATTTTTTGGTTCACTATGTTATTGGTGTTGATAGCCGTGCTATCACTGCCACATTTGGACCCTCGCAAAGCTCGCGACATTCCAGAAGAGCACTATAAACGTATGGTAGAAACGCGTGACGCAATCCAACAAAAATACAGCCAGCAAACTGATTTAGGACGAATACTATTTCGTATCGAGGGCAACCGTCACGGTAAGCATGACCCTCGTCCGAGGGTGTTTTTTTCTGACTACAGCGGCAATGTCCTCACGACAGAAAAACGCAGTAACTTCCAATTGCGTGCCATGCAAAACTTTGTCACCAGTATCGAAGATTACAACCAGCCAAAGCAGAAACTGTATGGTCGATACATGATTGCAGGTCCAACCCCAATTACTTTGGCTGGCTCCGATATCTTGATGTATGTGGGCTTCAAGTGGAATGAGCCACCACCACTACTCTTGCGTCTGTTTGATCACCCATTCCAGCTGTTGCTCGCGGTCATGCTGGTTAGTACACCCTTGCTGTTATGGCTTGCTTGGGCATTGAGTCAGCCAGCGCGTCGTCTTGAAGCCGCCGCTCAACGTGTCGCGAAAGGCGAATTTGTCACAGACCCAAATTTAGAAAAAGGCACGGCAGAGTTTCGTCAAGCTGGCAGCAGCTTCAACCAGATGGTCGAGGCGGTCAATCAGATGATTTCAGGACAGCAACGCCTGCTATCCGACATCTCTCACGAGTTACGCTCACCTTTAACTCGCCTACGCATGGCGAGCGCATTAGCGACGCGTAAGCAGGGTGAAAGCCCAGAACTGACTCGTATCGATACCGAAGCGCAGCGCTTGGAACAGATGATCAGCGAATTGCTTGAACTGTCTCGCATGCAGGCGAACAGCCATATGACTCGCGAAACGCAGCCACTGGAAAGTCTGTGGGAAGAGATCATTAAAGATGCGCAGTTTGAAGCTGAGCAAATGGGCAAGCACCTACACTATTCTGAACTGCCAAAACGAAGTATCTCCGGCAATCCTAAACTGCTGATGAGTGCGGTGGAAAACATCGTTCGTAACGCCATCTATTACGGGAAAGATGAGGTGCAAATCGACATCAAGGCCGATGAGGATACGCTGCATATCACGGTTGATGACAATGGCGAGGGCGTTCCAGAAGAAGAATTAGCCGCGATTTTTCGCCCGTTTTATCGCGTTTCGACTGCCCGCGATCGCCACTCCGGCGGCACGGGTCTCGGCCTAACCATTACCGAAAGTGCCATCCGCCAGCACAGTGGAACGATCGTCGCCAGTCGAAGTCCGTTAGGCGGATTGCGCATGAGTATCACCTTACCTATCAATCGTTAACTTCAAGCCACACCCTATTTCTAGAGTGAGAGATTCACGGCTTCATCTTCACTTTAGAAATTGGGTGGGAACGCCTTCGAATACCCTTACAAAGATCAAAGTTGATAATAATTATCGTTAGCATTAAAGTGAATTTTCCAATTAAGGAGGATTTACTATGTCACATACATTTCCCGCTCTGCCTTACCCGTACGATTCACTAGAGCCTTACATCGACGCGAAAACGATGGAAGTGCATTACAGCAAACATCACAAGACTTATTTCGATAAGTTCGTAAGTGCCGTTGAAGGGAGCGAGCTCGAAACTCAGTCGCTAGACGAGATCTTTGACAATATCTCTAAGCTCAGCCCTGCAGTGCGTAATAATGGCGGCGGCTACTACAACCACATCATTTATTGGAATTGCATGTCTCCAAACGGTGGCGGTGAGCCTCAAGGCGCACTTGCTCAGGCAATTAACGACAAATTTGGTAGCTTTGCGCAATTTAAAGAAGCGTTTGCCCAAGCCGCGATTAATACTTTTGGGTCTGGCTTTGCATGGCTGATCGTAAAAGATGGTGAGATTCACATTACGTCCACCAGCAATCAAGATAACCCTCTGATGGACGTAGTAGATGTACGCGGTGAACCAATCCTCGCATTAGACGTGTGGGAGCATGCGTATTACATCAGCTACCAAAACCGTCGCCCAGAATACATTGATGCATGGTGGAACGTCGTTAATTGGCGAGCGGTTGAAGAAAATTACGCTCACGCTCTATTATAAAGAGCATCGATAGTTACGGTATTAGCGTCCGCGCTAATGCCTGCTTTCATACCCAGGTCAATCTTGCTGAATCTCGCATATCTTGCTGACTTGGGTATATACTGCCCCTCTATTTGACTAACTCTATTTCAATACCATGTTTGATATCGCTTTATACGAACCAGAAATCGCGCCGAACACCGGCAACATCATTCGACTTTGTGCCAACTGCGGTGCAAACCTTCACTTAATTGAACCTCTGGGTTTCGATCTTGAAGAGAAGAAAGTCCGCCGCGCTGGTTTGGATTACCATGATTTAGCTCGCGTAACGCGTCATAAGAACTATCAAGCATTCTTAGAATATTTAGAGAAAGAGAAACAAGGTAACTACCGATTGTTTGCCTGCACCACCAAAACCACCGGTCACCACGTTGATGCACAATACCAAGCAGGTGACGTATTGATGTTTGGTCCAGAAACTCGTGGCTTGCCTGCTGAAATCATCGATAGCTTGCCAATGGAGCAGCGTATCCGCATTCCAATGATGCCAGATGCGCGCAGCCTAAACCTTTCGAACGCCGTTGCGATCATTGCTTTTGAAGCATGGCGTCAAATGGGGTTTGAAGGCGCGTTGTAAGCACCACGATTTTCAGACACAAAAAAGGGCGCTCGTACGCCCTTTTGTTTTCTTTACTCTCTGACTCAATCAGTTGAGCTTGTTGCGATCATCATCATCTTTACGCTCGTATTCCCCTTCAAAGGTATTGCCATCGTCTGACTGGGAATCAAATGGGTCACGGCGGAACGGGTCTTGCTCAAATGGCCCTTGGTTAGAGAAACCACCTTGGAAGCCACCACCATGCATGGTTTTCACCACCATTTTACTCATCAAGTATTTGGCAATCGCGGCGCGTGGCGCAGGAAGCAACACCAGCATACCAAGAGCATCGGTCATAAAGCCCGGTGTTAACAGCAGCACGCCAGCCACCGCTAGCATTACTCCTTCAAAAATTTGCTGGGCTGGAATTTCACCTTGTTCCAGACGCCCCTGCACAGACATCAGAGTTTGGATGCCTTGGCTGCGCACCAACGATGCACCGACAAATGCCGTGATTAATACTAATGCGATAGTCGGCCACAAACCTAAAAAGCCGCCCACCTGAATAAATAAGCCGATTTCAATGATCGGGACAAAAATAAACGCCAATAATAAGATAGGAAACACACGCCCTCCTTTGTTTAATTCAGTGTAATGGTAAAAGCGGACTAAGCTCAAACGAATCGTTGTAAAAAAGCGTGTTCATACTGGTCTCTTCCTACTCAGAAAAAGTGGTAGTGGAGTGTTTCATTCAATTGCATACCGATTTTTTCGTGCTTTTAAAGTGCTAATTTCGAACTCTAAAAACCCATGTTTGTCGAGGAAAATCGAGTACCCATAAAGGGTTATTAATAACCCGTTCATACTTTGCAAATTATTGACTCATGAAAAACGAAAAAGGTGATCTAGTTACTATTTTTATGCGCTAGGTGCAGTATCATGTGCCACATAAGTCAGGACGGATTTTCCAGCCAAAAATTCTGATGAATGGATTCTAGATTGCAGAAATGGCTAATAAATAACTTTATTATCAGAATTATCATCTAAGGATCCTGCTATGGCTACCCTATCTGATGCTCCAAAAACAGCAAACCCAGCCACTCGTATTGAAGAAGATCTATTAGGTCAACGTCATGTCCCTGCAGATGCGTACTACGGTATTCATACGCTACGTGCGATCGAGAACTTCAACATCTCTAATATGACCATCTCTGACGTACCAGAATTTGTACGCGGTATGGTAATGACCAAAAAAGCAGCGGCGTTGGCAAACAAAGAACTTGGTGCGATTCCAAAAGACGTTGCAAACTACATCATCGAAGCGTGTGATTTGATCCTAGAAACTGGCAAGTGCATGGATCAGTTCCCATCAGACGTATTCCAAGGTGGTGCGGGCACTTCCGTGAACATGAACACAAACGAAGTGATCGCAAACGTTGCGCTTGAGCTAATGGGTAAAGAGAAAGGTCAATACGAATTTGTCAACCCAAATGACCACGTAAACAAGAGCCAATCAACCAACTGTGCGTATCCAACGGGTTTCCGTATCGCGGTTTACAACAGCGTACACAAACTAATGGAAGCAATTGAGTACCTAAAAGGCGCATTCGAACTTAAAGCAATTGAGTTTAAAGATGTACTGAAAATGGGTCGTACTCAGCTACAAGACGCGGTACCGATGACTGTAGGTCAAGAGTTCCACGCTTGGGCAGTAACACTAAACGAAGAGATTCGTGCTCTAGATTACACCTCTAAACTACTCCTAGAAATCAACCTAGGCGCAACCGCAATCGGTACAGGTCTAAATACACCGACTGGCTACCAAGCGCTTGCAGTAAAACACCTAGCGGAAGTAACAGGTCTTGACGTTGTTGCGGCAGAAGACCTTATCGAAGCGACTTCTGACTGTGGCGCATACGTAA
Source organism: Vibrio antiquarius (assembly GCF_000024825.1). Taxonomy (NCBI): domain Bacteria; kingdom Pseudomonadati; phylum Pseudomonadota; class Gammaproteobacteria; order Vibrionales; family Vibrionaceae; genus Vibrio; species Vibrio antiquarius. Next base: position 662,353 of record NC_013456.1, on the reverse strand, counting down.
TGACGCACAGTGCACTAAAACGTCTAGCGGTAAAACTATCGAAGATCTGCAACGACCTTCGTCTACTTTCTTCTGGCCCTCGCGCAGGTCTAAATGAATTGAACCTACCTGAAATGCAAGCAGGTTCTTCAATCATGCCAGCAAAAGTAAACCCAGTTATCCCAGAAGTAGTAAACCAAGTTTGCTTTAAAGTTCTAGGTAACGACAACACGGTTTCTTTCGCAGCAGAAGGCGGTCAGCTACAGCTAAACGTAATGGAACCAGTTATCGCACAAAGCATGTTTGAGTCTATCTCTCTACTACACAATGCGTGTGTGAACCTACGTGATAAATGTATCGACGGCATCACAGTCAATAAAGAGACTTGTGAAAACTACGTTTACAACTCAATCGGTATCGTCACTTACCTAAACCCATACATCGGCCACCACGAAGGTGACATCGTAGGTAAGATTTGTGCGGAAACCGGTAAGAGTGTTCGCGAAGTTGTGCTAGAGCGCGGTCTGCTAACCGCAGAAGAGCTTGATGAAATCTTGTCAGTAGAAAACTTCATGCATCCAACTTACAAAGCGAAACGCTACGAGTAATAACTAATTCGAAGGGGGCCACTCAGGCCCCTTTTTTAGGCTCTCATACGGTTAACCACATTTTTTATATGCTTTTATTGCCATTAGGCCACTGGGTTCTAATTCTCTGAGCATTTACTCCTGTTCCTGAGTGTTCAAAAAATCAGAATCAAATAAAAACTAAAGAGGTATCAATATGGTCATGGTCGAACTCTTCGTGGTTCTGCTCTTCATCTATTTGGGGGCTAGAATCGGCGGTATCGGCATTGGTTTTGCCGGTGGTGCTGGGGTCATTGCGTTGTCTTTGATCTTGGGCGTACCAACAAGCCAAGCTTACATTCCCGTTGACGTAATTTTAATCATCATGTCGGTCATCACGGCCATCGCAGCAATGCAAGTGGCTGGTGGTTTAGACTGGATGGTGCAAGTTGCTGAAAACTTTTTGCGCAAGCATCCTGAGCGCATCACCTTTTATGCGCCTATCGTAACTTACCTAATGACATTAATGGCGGGTACTGGCCACACGGCATTCTCTACTTTGCCAGTAATTGCAGAAGTCGCGAAAGGTCAAGGTGTGCGCCCTTCTCGTCCTCTGTCTATTGCGGTTGTCGCATCGCAAATCGCTATCACCGCATCACCAATCTCAGCGGCTGTTGTAGCGTTTGCGGCAATGCTGCACCCATTTGGCGTTGACTACCTAACACTACTAGCAATCTGTATCCCAACGACGTTCATCGCGTGCATGATCGGTGCGTTCGTGGCGAACTTCATGGGCTGTGAGCTAAAAGACGATGCTGAATACCAAGAGCGTCTAGAAAAAGGCTTAATCAAGCTAAATACAGAAGCAAAACGCGAAATCCTACCAACAGCGAAGAAAGCGACGTTCATCTTCCTAGGCGCAATCGCATTCGTAGTGTGTTACGCAGCAGCAATTTCTGGCTCTGTTGGCCTTATCGAGAACCCTGCTCTAGGTCGTAACGAAGCTATCATGACGGTAATGCTAGCAGCCGCAGCGGCTATCGTAATGAGCTGTAAAATCGACGCTGGCAAAATCCCAGCAGCAGCAACATTCCGCTCTGGTATGACAGCATGTGTGTGTGTTCTTGGTGTGGCATGGCTAGGTTCTACCTTCGTTAACGCGCACGTTGACGGCATCAAAGAAGTGGCTGGTGCGCTACTAGCAGACTACCCATGGATGCTAGCACTTGTTCTATTCTTCGCTTCAATGCTGCTTTACTCGCAAGGTGCAACCACGGTTGCGCTGATGCCAGCAGCACTAGCAATCGGTGTGGCACCACTTACCGCAGTTGCATCTTTCGCAGCAGTAAGTGCGCTATTCGTACTGCCAACTTACCCAACGCTTCTAGCAGCGGTTGAGATGGACGACACGGGTTCAACTCGTATCGGTAAGTACGTATTCAACCACCCATTCTTTGTACCTGGTGTGGTAACCATCGCTTCTGCAGTAGCACTTGGCTTCGCATTCGGTGGTCTACTGATCTAGTAGAAACAGAGTCTTACTCGGGGAGCTTCGGCTCCCTTTTTTATTGCCTGTTGTCTTGATCTATGCTCAATAAATCTTCATTTTCATGAAACTTATTGACTCGCCTCCGGGTCTGATTGAGTTACACTAACGGCAATTATCTAAGATGAATTGACTCTTTTATGCGCGCATTACTTTCCGTTTTACTCTTAGGGCTCATTACCTTTTCCACTCCGTCTTTAGCTTTATTTGGCAAAGACCAGTTTACCAATAGCCAGAACAACAGTTTTGGTAGCAGCAGCGACAGCTTTGTTCCGGTCGATCAGGCATTTCCGTTTAATTTCTACCAGCAAGACGACAAATTGATGCTCGATTGGCAGGTACGCGATGGTTATTACCTGTATCAAGAGCGTTTATCTGTGTCTGGTGAGAACATCTCACTGGGCGAACTGCAAATGGAAAACGGCACGCCACATAAAGATGAATTCTTTGGTGATGTGCATATCTATACCACACCACTATTTGTCAATATCCCACTGAGTAATTGGCAAGAGGGCGCGCGCGTCCTTGTGCAATATCAAGGCTGTGCGAAAGCGGGCTTCTGTTACCCACCAGAAACACGTGAGATTCCAATCAGCGCGTTTTCTTCATCCAATTCCGACACCGTAGCACCGACTGCCAAGGCACCAGCGACAGAACAAGCACAGCCAACAACAAAATCAACCACCACTTCAGTACCAGTCAGTGAGCAAGATAGCTTAGCCGCGAGTCTAGCCGACAAGTGGTGGACGCCGTTGTTGTTTTTGGCACTTGGTGTGGGTCTAGCATTTACCCCTTGTGTGCTGCCGATGTACCCAATTTTGACCAGCATCGTGCTTGGCAGTGGCAAGCTGAGCCAACGTCGTGCGCTTGGTTTGTCCTTTGTTTACGTACAAGGCATGGCACTGACTTACACGCTGCTCGGCCTTGTAGTGGCGTCTGCGGGTATGCAGTTCCAAGCGGCAATGCAACATCCGTATGTGCTGATTGGTTTGAGTGTACTGTTCATCGCATTAGCTATGTCGATGTTTGGTCTGTACTCATTGCAGTTACCAAGCAGCGTGCAAACGTGGCTGAATAACTTAAGTAACAAGCAGCAAAGTGGTAGCAGTGCTGGCGTGTTTGCTATGGGGGCAATATCTGGCTTGGTTTGCTCTCCGTGTACTACCGCCCCACTCTCTGGTGCGCTGCTTTACGTCGCACAAAGTGGCGACTTACTCACTGGTGGGGTCGCCCTTTACGCGCTGGCGATGGGCATGGGGATTCCGTTGATCCTTGTGGCGGTATTTGGCAACAAGTTGCTACCAAAAGCCGGCGGTTGGATGGACCGCGTGAAAACGCTGTTCGGCTTTATTCTGCTTGCTGCGCCTATCTTCTTATTGGAACGCATCATGCCAGAAATGTGGTCAACAATTCTGTGGTCAACACTGGGCATCGCTGCCTTTGGTTGGCTGTATCATGTGAAAAACAGCTTGGAGTTTGGTGGCTGGAAACAAAGCGCCGTTGGCATCATCGCCGTATTGGGTTTGCTCGCGTCAGCACAGCCAGTATTAAATTACTGGTTTAGTAATAACGCAACGCAAGCTCAACAAACTTCCGTAAGCTTTACACGCATTGCCAATGTTGCAGAGTTGGAAGAACAACTAGCGCTAGCCAAAGCAGCTGGCAAACCTGTGATGCTCGACTTCTACGCTGACTGGTGTGTGGCGTGTAAAGAGTTTGAGAAGTACACCTTCCATGATCCAAGCGTCGAAGCCAAGCTAAAAGACTTTGTTCTTCTGCAAGCTGATGTAACCAAGAACCAAGTGCAAGATATTGAATTACTCAAACACATGAACGTGCTTGGCTTGCCAACCATCGAGTTCTGGGATGCGAATGGCAAACACGTTTCAAACGCGCGTTTAACCGGTTTTATGCAAGCCGAGCCTTTCTTAGAGCACATCCAACAATTCTGATCATCAGATATTCAAACGCCAGTGATGACCACTGGCGTTTTTTATTACCCAGATTTGAATGAGAAAATTGCGCTTATATGCAATTTTCCTAATAAAAGTCGATTTGGTTCAGACTTTTAGCGAATAAATATTGTCCACTCTCTCAAAGCTGGACAATAATAAATTTAACGAAATAGTCAAAAGTGTTTAACGTCATGGATTCGACCTACACCATCATCATTGCAGATGATCACCCACTCTTCCGTAATGCCTTGTTTCAATCTATCCACATGGCAATCAGTGGGGCAAATTTGCTGGAAGCGGACTCACTCGACGCACTACTGGCTTTGTTAGAGCGAGAAGAAGAGCCAGATTTGGTGCTATTGGATCTCAAAATGCCAGGAGCAAATGGTATGTCTGGCTTGATTCACTTGCGAGCAGAACACCCAGACTTACCAATCGTCGTCGTCTCGGCTAGTGAAGAGCCAGCGATCGTGACACAAGTGAAAAGCCATGGTGCGTTTGGTTTTATTCCTAAATCGAGCGACATGCGCGAACTGGTGAATGCGCTCAATCAAGTGCTCAATGGCGACCCGTATTTTCCTGAAGGGCTGATCACCAATAACGCGGCATGTAATGACTTAGCGGAGAAGATTGCCGCGCTAACGCCACAGCAATATAAGGTGTTGGGGATGTTGTCTGATGGCTTACTGAACAAACAAATCGCCTACGAATTGAATGTTTCAGAAGCCACCATCAAAGCGCATATGACGGCGATTTTCCGCAAGCTCGGCGTAAAAAACCGCACACAAGCCGTCATCATGCTAACGGAGATGAACGACTAGGTTCACTCCTCGTCAGCGAGCAGGCTTTGCTCGCTTGGCAAACGGATACCTACTTTGGTGACTTGTTGGTCAACGACATCGGCAATGATCCATTGCAAGCCTTGCCACTCGAATTGGTCCCCTAACACTGGTGTAGTCCCCAGTTGTTCTTCTACAAGGTGTCTTAAGCTTTTATCGAGTGACTCATCGCCCAAGTTCAAGCCATACATCATCGCGATATCGGCAAGGTTCACTTCAATATCTAGGAAGAAATCACCAAAGAATCGTGCCAATGACGCTTTCTCAGGCGCTTCACTAAATAGCAAGCTCAGGGCATCCAAATCCTTTTCTTGTGCCAACACACACAAGGTATCGTCTTCTTCGAGGCGCGTGCTGCCTGACGGATGCAATAACGCCTTATTGCGAAATACTGCGGCGATGCGCGTTCCATCCGGCATCGAAAGACTACGCAATGGTTCACCAATACACCATTTATCCGCTTTAAGCTTATAGATAAACAGCTCCCACTCACTGGTCGGGTAAATCTCCACACCAGTGCGTGAAATTGGCTCAGGTTTAGAAGGCAGCTCTACCTTCGCCAGAGACATCGCTTTAGTCAATGTGCCACCTTGCACAATCAAAGAGACCATTACCACGAAAAACGCCAAATTGAAGTACAACTGCGCATCTGGCAATCCTGCCATCATTGGAAATACCGCCAGAATGATTGGGACAGCACCGCGCAAGCCCACCCAAGAAACAAACCACTTTTCACGTGGTGTGAAACTCTTGAATGGCAGTAAACCGATCCAAACCGAGATTGGACGGGCAAATAAAATCATCCCAAAGGCCAGCGCTAAACCAGGCAAAGCAATAGAGAGCAAGTTGGAAGGCGTAACCAATAAACCAAGCACGAGGAACATACCGATTTGAGCTAGCCACGTCATGCCATCTAGAACATGAAGAATGGAATGGCGGCTGCGTGTTGGACGATTACCTAGCAGTAAACCAACCAGATAAATTGACAGAATACCACTGCCACCTAATGCATTAGATAAAGCGAAAATCAGCAAGCCACCACTGACGGTTAAAATCGAATATAAGCCATCCGGCAGTTGATTACGATTGATGACCTTCCACAAAATCCAGCCACCAGCAAAACCGAGTAAAGCGCCAATACCAAACTGCTTAAGAAAACTGAGCGCCAAAAAGCCCACACTCAAATCTGCATCTGGGTTCGCTAAAATAGCAATCAGAGTAACAGTCAGAAACACCGCCATAGGATCATTGGTGCCGGATTCAATTTCCAGCGTTGAGCCAACACGTTCGTTAAGACTACGACCTTTGAGTAGAGAAAAAACCGCGGCAGCATCTGTAGAACCGACAATCGCACCAACTAATATACCTTGCAGCAAGTCTAAGTCGAATAACCACGTTGCCATCAGCCCGGTCAAAATAGTGGTGATCGCAACGCCAAATGTTGCTAAAGACACCGAAGGCCATAACGCCACCCTAAAGCTGGCAACCCGTGTTCTCATACCACCATCGAGCAAAATGATGGCTAATGCGAGGTTACTGACCAAGTAAGCGATCGAAAAATTATCAAATAAAATACCGCCTAAACCGTCTTCCCCCGCCAGCATTCCAACGGCTAAAAATACCAAAAGAATTGGGATTCCCAACTTAGAGGAAACTGGGCTTAAAAGAACGCTAAGTGCGATTAACAATGCACCTATAAGAAAAAAACTGTTAATGGTGTCTGCGTCCATTCTCACCCTCCCTTAATGAAAAACGATATGCTTGTGATGAGCTAAGGCGACTTCGTTAATAAGTTAATGCCTTAATCTGCCTCCTCCTTAAACCGTCCCAAAGCGCGAGGTTGTACGAGAATGACTCAGTTATATTACTTTATTGTGCGCTAAAACGGTGATTTGGTACGAAAACTTTATGTAAATAAATTACTTGTGAATTTTTCACGCCAATTTTTTCGCTGATTGATAAAAAGAAGAACGCAGAATGTTTCTGTTGAGGATCGCTAAAATCAATGAAGAAAAAATTAATCACGTCTCTTATTCGTGCTTTTTATCATTTCTCTCCTTAGACCTTTGGCTAATTTAACAGCTTTTTAACATTAATAAATAACCCTAACTTCTCTCTAAGCGACCATATCACGTGAGTTTTTTATTTTTTATACCCCGACTAAAGTTGAAAAGAGTTCTTGCCAACACCTTGCTAATGTACATGTTGAAACATTTTTTTAACAACAATACCAATCGTAAGGAGACGGCAATGGCATTTGAAAGCGAAGAAAGAGCCAAAGCCTATTGGGACAAAAACGTGAAGCTCATGATTGGCCTTATGGTCATCTGGTTCGTAGTGTCTTTCGGCTGCGGCATTTTATTTGTCGACGTACTTAATCAATTTCAATTAGGTGGATACAAACTTGGTTTCTGGTTTGCTCAGCAAGGCTCCATCTACACCTTCCTAGGTATTATTTTCTATTACGCATGGAAGATGCGCCAAATCGACCGTGAATTCGGCGTAGATGAGTAAGGAGTAACTCAGATGGATTTGAAAACTATTACCTACCTGGTTGTTGGTGCAACCTTCGTCCTCTACATCGGTATTGCGATCTGGGCGCGTGCGGGGTCAACCAAAGAGTTCTATGTCGCAGGTGGCGGGGTAAACCCAATCGCTAACGGTATGGCAACCGCTGCTGACTGGATGTCGGCGGCATCGTTCATCTCAATGGCGGGCCTAATTGCCTTTATGGGTTACGGCGGCTCCGTATTCCTAATGGGTTGGACGGGCGGTTACGTACTGCTTGCGCTACTACTCGCCCCTTATCTACGTAAGTTTGGTAAGTTTACGGTGCCAGAGTTTGTTGGTGAACGCTTCTACTCGAACACAGCACGTATCGTGGCGGTTATCTGTCTTATCATCGCATCGGTCACTTATGTTATCGGCCAGATGAAAGGCGTTGGCGTTGCCTTCGGTCGCTTCCTAGAAGTTGATTACTCAACAGGCCTACTGATTGGTATGTGTATCGTATTCATGTACGCAGTACTTGGCGGCATGAAAGGCATCACATACACGCAGATTGCTCAATATTGCGTACTCATTCTTGCTTACACTATCCCTGCAATCTTTATCTCTCTGCAACTTACAGGTAACCCGCTACCTCAGATTGGCCTCGGGAGTACCATTCAAGGCACCGATGTTTATCTGCTCGATAGGCTCGACCAAGTGGTGACCGAACTCGGCTTTAGTGAGTACACTACGCAAGTTCGCGGTAGCACACTAAACATGTTCGTTTACACCATGTCATTGATGATCGGTACTGCGGGTCTACCACACGTTATCATCCGTTTCTTTACGGTACCTAAGGTACGTGATGCGCGTACTTCTGCAGGCTGGGCACTTGTGTTCATCGCTATTCTATACACAACGGCGCCAGCAGTATCAGCAATGGCTCGTCTAAACCTAATGGATACCGTCAACCCTGCGCCTGGTCAGCACCTTGCGTATGATGAGCGCCCTGATTGGTTCAAAAACTGGGAAACAACAGGTCTATTAGGCTTTGATGATAAGAATGGCGATGGCCTGATCGAGTACACCTCAAATCCTGATACCAATGAATTGCGAGTTGACCGTGACATCATGGTACTAGCAAACCCAGAAATCGCTAAGCTACCAAACTGGGTCATTGCACTCGTTGCCGCTGGTGGTCTCGCTGCAGCACTATCCACAGCAGCGGGTCTGTTGCTTGCTATTTCGTCGGCGATTTCCCATGACTTAATTAAAGGGGTTATAAATCCGAACATATCCGAGAAGAAGGAGCTGCTTGCCAGCCGAATCTCGATGGCGGTGGCAATCGCAGCCGCAGGCTATCTCGGATTGAATCCTCCTGGCTTTGCCGCTGGTACGGTGGCGCTCGCCTTTGGTCTTGCTGCGTCATCCATCTTCCCTGCGTTGATGATGGGTATCTTCAGCAAAGGTATCAATAAAGAAGGCGCAATCGCCGGTATGATTGCCGGTATCAGTATCACACTGTTCTACGTATTCCAGCACAAAGGCATCCTATTCGTTGCTGACTGGAAATATCTAGAAAGCTGGGGAACCAACTGGTTCCTAGGTATTGAGCCAAACGCGTTTGGTGCTATCGGCGCCCTATTTAACTTCATCGTGGCATTCGCGGTATCGAAAGTTACAGCGGAAACACCTCAAGAAGTTAAAGATCTTGTTGAACACGTTCGTGTCCCTGTTGGTGCAGGCGATGCCGTGGATCACTAAAATATAACGCAAGCCACAAAAGCCCCACTTGGGGCTTTTTTATTCATCTAACTTATTCTAATAATTAGATTCCCTGAGCCGTAGCAAGGAAGCACACGAATGGCATTGGTTATACGTTCGGGGAACGCAGAAACAATCGTTTAGAACAGGGCAAAGATTGCAGCAAGCTAGTTGCTCTACCTTCAAAATCATTAACGAAGTTATTAGTGATTTTAGCCAGTTAAAATGAACAGATAATTGATGGAATTAGTATTTTATGTTCAAAAACAAGCACTTTATTCTCGCTCTGCTGATTGCGCCGATTCTTTCTTTGATTGCCTACTTCGGCACCGATATGGCACTCAGCGAGAAACCCCACGCGGCACAAGAAGGGGAAACTTACAAACTCGCGAGTAAGTCTAACTGTCGTTACACCAGTGGACTGTGTGACATGGAAAATGGCGACTTTAAAGTGAAGTTTCGCTCAGAACAGCTCACGAAAAATGGCTTAGAATTGTCACTCAACGCCGCCTATCCACTCGAAGGGGTCAAAGTTTCCATCGTTAATGACGAAGAGAAAAATGCTCAGCCGATTGATATGAAGCCCGCCGATCAGGCTGGAAAAAGTTGGTACATTACCTTACCAAGACCAGCATCCGCAGAAAGTTGGTTAAGAGTCGTCATTCAATCTGGAGGCACACTTTATTACGGCGAAACACAAACCGCGTTTGTGAAGTACGAAACCTTATTTACAGAGTAATGGCCACAGATAAAGACACCGATATCCAAAACGTCGATACCTCATTGTCACCTCAGGACTAAATAATTCCCTCTCTGCCGACGCTTTTACGTCGGCTTTTGTTTCCGTAAGTCTTTCTTCAACAACCTCTTACTCTAAAAAGGGTTGCCAACCCACCACTTAATTGATAATAATTATCATTACATTAAACGAGAGGTGGTTATGGACAACAAACGGGACATCTTTAACGCATTTTTTAAAGCACAAGATAGATTCCTTCTCGCCGCACCACACGGCTTTGAGCCAGACGTAATTCATGACTATATTCATTGGGGAATGGTGTTGTCTTCCTGCTATGAACACGGTGCCGATGAAGAAAATCTATTGTTGTGTGAGCTGTTTTTGCGTCAGGTTTATTTCCATCTACTAGACGCAATTCAAGACTCCACTCGCAGTCGCATCTTCCGTCGTGTCTGTCTCGATTCTATCCATACGCCATTATTCTGTCTCAAACGCTATTACTATCAGTTTGAACAAGGCGACGTGAAATTTCTCGCATTACAACAACAATTACGCCTGATTCAAATCTCACTCGATTAACCAAAAGGAGCCCTACCATGAGCACCGAATTCCACATAGAAACTGACAGTATGGGCGAAGTGAAAGTCCCAGCAGATGCACTCTACCAAGCCCAAACTCAGCGCGCCGTCGATAACTTCTCATTCAGTCAACATAAGATGCCATCTGGCTTCATCCAAGCGTTGGCACACATCAAGCAGACTGCGGCACTCACCAACGCACAATTGGGGCTGCTTGAAGGTGATATCGCTAATGCGATTGCTGACGCAGCTCAGGCGATTATCGAGGGCAATCATATTGAGCAATTTCCAATTGACGTATTTCAAACCGGATCAGGCACCAGCTCAAATATGAATGCGAATGAAGTGATTGCAACACTGGCCTCCCAGCATCTAGGCGGTACCGTCAGTCCTAATGATCACGTCAACATGGGACAAAGCAGTAACGATGTGGTGCCAACGGCCATTCAAGTTAGCGCAGCATTAGCCATTGAAACACAGCTCTTCCCGGCCCTGTCACACCTCATCCAAACACTAGAGTCTAAGCAACAAGCACTGAAAGATGTTGTAAAAACCGGTCGCACCCACTTAATGGACGCGATGCCTATTACCTTTGCTCAAGAGCTTGGCGGTTGGCAGTTCCAAATCGAGCACGCAAAACAAGCGATTGAACAAGCACTTCCTGCGGTAAAAGCCTTAGCTCAAGGTGGTACCGCGGTTGGCACGGGGATCAATGCCGATCCACGCTTTGCAGACTTATTCGCTAGCAACCTAACCCAGTCAACTCGTATTCAGTTCACGGCCAGTGATAACTTCTTTTTCAATTTAAGCAGTCAAGATGCGATCGTCGCTCTGTCGGGACAGCTCAAAACAGCAGCAGTTGCGATCATGAAGATCGCAAACGATCTTCGTTGGATGAATTCAGGCCCATTGGCTGGTTTAGGTGAGATTGAATTACAAGGCTTGCAACCGGGTTCTTCCATCATGCCTGGCAAAGTAAATCCTGTGATCCCAGAAGCCGCAGCTATGGCCTCAGCGCAAGTCATTGGTAATGACACCACGATTACCGTCGCGGGCCAAGCAGGCAACTTCCAACTAAACGTCATGCTACCTGTCATTGCTCATAACGTATTGGAGAGCATCGAGTTGCTCGCTAACAGCGCAACCGCTTTAGCCGATAAGGCCATTGCAACATTTGAAGTTCGTCAAGATAACTTGGATGTAGCGCTCGCCAAAAACCCAATTTTGGTCACGGCCCTCAACCCGGTCATTGGCTACCTGAAAGCGGCAGAAGTCGCGAAAAAAGCCTATAAGCAGGGGCGTGCGATTATTGATGTCGCAGAAGAAGAAACCGATTTAGATAGAGCCACGTTAGAACGATTGCTTAATCCCGCAAAACTCACCCAAGGCGGCGTCGCGGAATAAGCGGCAAACTCAGCCTACAAACCAAAATAAGATTACAAACACAGAGACCTCCATTCGGAGGTCTCTTTTATAGCAGCGCTAAAACACTCTAAATCTATGCGACGCGGTTGAGCACCGAACGCAATTTAAGCGGCTTAACTGGCTTCGCAATAAAGCTGAACCCATTTGCCTTGATGCCATCAAGCATATCATCGGTGCGATCCGCGCTGATGATGACACCTTCAAAGCAGCTGCCTAGCCTCAAGCGACATTGCTGTAGCACTTCCAAGCCAGTACGACCATCATCAAGTCGGTAATCGGAAAAAATCACGTCCGGAATCCAACCATCCTCGAGAGCTTGTAGACTTTCGACCAAATCGGTCGCCACTCGCGTATCGCAGCCCCATCGAGACAGTAAGTTTTCCATACCGACTAAAATATCGGGCTCATTATCCACACATAGAATTCTTAGATGACCAAGTTCAGACTGGTTACTTGTCGTGACTTGAACTGGGTGCGGCTGCACATGATCGGCTTTATCAAGCGTGATAGAAAAGACACTGCCTTTCCCAACCCAAGAACGCATCGAAATTTCATGCCCGAGCACTTGAGCAATTCCCTTGGAAATCGCCAAACCAAGCCCGAGACCTTGGTCGGAACGAACTTGAGTTCCGCGATTAAACTCTTCAAAGATCTCTTGCTGCTTCTCTTCTTCAATACCTACACCGTTGTCCCACACATCAATACGCACTCGCCCTTTTACCCGGCGAACACCGAGCGCCACTTTGCCATTCGGGTTATAACGAAACGCATTAGTCAGGAAGTTTTGCACCACACGGCGCAGCAGTTTGGGATCCGATTTCACCATGAGTGAGGATGGAATCATGGTGAATGCTATACCTTGTTGCTTGGCTAATGCGCTGAACTCCGCATTCAAATTCGACAACACATCGTTTAACGCAAAACCGTGCACATTGACTTCCAGCTTGCCCGACTCCAAGCGCGAAATATCCAGCAAATCTCCTATCAGGTCTTCGGCCGCCTCTAAAGCACTCTCAATGTGTGCCGACAGCTTTTTGGCTTCGCTGTCTTTGGCTACTTCCGACAATGAAGAAGCGAACAGGCGAGCCGCGTTGAGTGGCTGCATCAAATCATGGCTTACTGCCGCCAAGAACCGTGATTTGGACTTCGATTCCAAATCGGAGCGCTGCGTCGCTGCCACTAGCTGCTTGTTAAGTTGTTCTAATTCCCGAGTCCGCAGACGTACCCTTTCTTCCAATGTCTCATTGGCGTCTTTCAGCGCTTGCTCTGCATCTCGGAATACGGTGATGTCGGTAAAGCTCATCACAAAGCCACCACCTGGCATTGGGTTACCTTGCACCTCTATCACGCGACCATCGGGACGGACCCGAGAAGAAGTGTGCCGAGTCCCTTGCTCAAGGTGATACACACGGCGACGGACGTGGTCATCAGGATCGCCTGGGCCACATAAACCTTGCTCTGCATTGTGCCGAATCACATCCGCAATCGGTCGCCCAACTTGGATCAAGCCTGGCGGAAATTCAAATAACTCTAAGTAGCGTTGGTTCCAAGCCACCAAGCGTAATTGCTTATCGACCACCGCAATACCTTGGCCGATATGTTCAATCGCCCCCTGAAGTAGGCCTCGGCTAAAATCGTACAGTTCAGAGGCTTCATCGACGATAGTCGCCACCTCTTCAAGCTGCATGTTTCTTCCTTGCAGGGCAGAAGTAAGTACTAACTTAGCAGAAGAAGCACCGAATACCCCGGCTAATACACGTTCGGTATGTCGAATCAGAGAAGATGGCGCCTGCTGATTCGGCATTAGCTCTTCTCGTTGCTGGCTCCAATACGCTTGAAAAGCCGCTTTTACTCGCGTTCGCCCAACAAACCTAGACGCTAGCATTTCTAGTTCAGCAACCGTAACACGACTCTGGTACAGGCTCATGTTTTCGCTTTCAGGCAGTGGCGTACCAACGAATGACGCCGATTGTAAGCGCTCACTTAGGCTTGGTCGTGTGGTCATAGAAACCACAACAAAACATACTGCATTGGCGACCACGCTGAGGATCATCCCCCAATCTGAAATCGCAATGTCAAAGCCAGCCAATACCTCTGGTGGGGTGATCAACCAAATCAAAAAGTTGTTACTGGCATTCCCGGCAAGCATGTCCGTTTGGCTCATTAACGTAATCAGCCAAATGGTAAAGCCTACCGCCAAGCCAACATACACACCTTTCTTATTCCCTTGACGCCAGTACATACCGCCCACCAGCGCAGGCGCGAATTGCGTGATCGCCGCAAATGAGAGAAAGCCGATCGCTGAAAGTGAGTGAATGGTATCTAACGCTTGATAAAAACCCCAAGCGCCAATTAGTAGGACTAAAATCAGACCACGGCGGATCCGCAGTAATAATTCAGAGAAGTGATGATGGTTACGCTGCGTCAATCGCATGCGACGCAATAGTAGTGGCATAACCAAGTCGTTCGATACCATGATCGCTAAGGCAATCGTCGACACGATAACCATGCCACTGGCCGCCGAAGTGCCGCCTAAAAATGCAAGCAAAGCGATTTCACTCGCCCCTACCGACATCGGAACACTGATCACATAAGTATCAGGCGAAGCACCACTCAACAACCCTTGCCCTACCCACGCAATAGGTAAAACAAAAATCCCCATCAAGATCAGATAAATGGGAAACAACCAACGAGCAACATGCAAATCTTGCGCGCGTTCATTTTCCACTACCATCGTATGGAATTGTCGTGGAAGACAAACAATCGCCAGCATCGTGAGTACGGTATGAATCAATATGGTAGGGATGTTTGGTGACTGATACGTCTGTGTGGCAACGTCAACTAAGCTCAAACTCTCGGTGTTCATCGCCAACCAAACAATGAATACACCGACTACTAAAAACGCCAACAGTTTGATAATCGATTCGAAGGCAATCGCCATCATCATCCCACGATGGTGTTCCGTGTTATCAATGTGCCGGGTACCAAATAGCATGGTAAAAATTGCCAGTGCGACCACGACAAACCACGACACGCTATCGTTTTGATAACCAAAATCGGTAGCCAGTTCTGGGGCAATGATTTCTAGCCCCATGGTGATACCACGCAACTGCAAAGCGATGTACGGCAAAATTCCCGCAACCGCAATGAGTGTAACGACTACGGCCAAACCTTGAGATTTGCCGTAACGAGCTCCGATAAAATCAGCAATCGACGTGATGTGTTCCCGTTTAGCAATCAAAATAAGCCGAGCTAAAACGCGCCATCCGATGGTAAACACTAAAATGGGGGCAATATAGATGGGCAAGAAAGACCAAGGGTTAGTGCTGGCCTGCCCGACCGTGCCGTAGAAGGTCCACGATGTACAGTACACCGCAATGGAAAGGCTATAAATCCACGGCCGCCAGCGTGCTAACCACCTTTTCTGAATGTCGCCGTACCACGCGATGATAAATAAGGCTCCCAAATACGCCAAAGAAACGGGAACCACCAGCCATCCTTGCATCCGATATCCTTTCTTGCCTTTCTTGCCGTTTTAAAGCAAGAGAATAAAAAAACCTCTCCATTAGGGAGAGGTTTCATTTAACACTGCTTTCACAACGGAGACAAAGCTTAGTTTTTAACCTTTGTCACAGAAGTCTAATTCTGTGTTTCCAGTGACTTGTCTGATACATCGACCACATGATGTGGCTCTTGTGGTTCGAGCTTGATGAACAATGCCAATAAACCCATCGCGGCCATGCCCCAGAACACAAGTGGTCCCCAGTGCTCATAACCCCAACCGCTCAACACGGTCATCAGTGCGATGAATGCGCCTAGCGGAATCGCGTTATACAATGCTTGCAGCGCCACTATCTTATTCTCTTCCGAGTTTTGGATATATTGAATCGCAGCAATGTGTGCCGTTGCGAAGGTCACGCCATGCAATAATTGAACAATCACCAAAGCAACAATCGACGTTGTCGATGCCGTAATGCCCCAACGCATCATCACACCAACGGCAGCAACAACAAATAACGCGCGCATTGACCAACCGACAAATAAACGCTTGCTCAGCGCAAACACTGCCACTTCGGCTGCAACACCCAAGCTCCACAGATAGCCAATCACATCTTCCGAATGACCTGCGGCTTTCCAGTGAATAGCGCTAAAACCGTAGTAAGCCGCATGACTGCCCTGAATTAATGACACCAACACTAAGAATTTAAGTATCGGCTTGTCAGTCAAAAGAGCACTCAGTTTTGGACGCTCCGCGCTTTGCCCATCAAGCGTAACGGGCATCGGGTTAGTCATACGCATTGAAAATAGCAACGAAACTAATACCCCGGCCATCGCCGTGTACAAGATCATATCAGAGCCCAATTCAGCCACCAGATAACCCACGGCCGTCGAACCCGCGATAAAGGCGATCGAGCCCCATAAGCGCGTACGGCCATAATCGAGCATTTTCAGACGAGCGTAGTAGTTTGCCATCGCATCCGATAATGGAACAATCGGTCCACAACAGAGGTTAAATAGCACCGTCGCTAACGCCATTAACCAAAAACTGCCACCTGTAAAAAAGTGAAATCCAACAAAAAGGAGGGCAGCGAAACTCAACCAACGTAAAGCAGGCATAAGGTGTTCAACTTTGTGCACTCGTGGGGTGATCACGATATTGGCGACACAACGTGTCGCAAGACCTAACCCAACTAGCAAACCGATGTCGGTCGAAGAGACACCTTGCTCCTTAAACCAGAGTGACCAAAATGGCAGATATACGCCATACGCAAAGAAGAATCCGAGAAAGTACTGGGAAATCCAGCCATACGGAGAAGGTTTCAACATTACTAATATCCTAAAACGGGAACATCAACGTTCGAACCGAGAATTATGGATCGCTATGCGTATTATAAAAAGGGAAGAATAGGCAACTTATCGTTTCCTCGATGGAATACTAACTTTGCGACATTGGCCATCTTAAAGCGAAATCATCGTGATTTAGACCAAAGTCGTCTGGCTTCCGGTAGGAAATTTGTCAGACTTAGAGAGTGTTCCTTCCATCATTGGGTGTTCTCATGCCTGACAAATTTAACATGCAATCTCCACCGTTCGACCGCTTAACCGAAGCACAACAGACACGACTGCGCTCGTCTCTGGACGTTGCCTACTATCGAGCTCGAGATGTAATTTTATCTTGCGGACAGAAGAACCCTCACTTGCATATTCTGATCAAAGGCGCGGTAGAAGAGCGCTCCCAAGATCAGCAGGAAGTGTTCGCGCATTATGCCAACGACGATATGTTTGATGTGCGCTCGTTACTTGAAGACAACGTACGTCATCAATACATCGCACTTGAAGACACGCTCTCCTATCTGCTACCGAAAGACGTCTTTCTGGCGCTTTACAACGAGAATGGTCAGTTTGCGGCCTATTTCGATAACAATTTATCAAAGCGACAAGAACTCATCGAAGCCGCTCACCAACAACAAAACTTGGCAGAGTTTATCCTCACCAAAGTTGACCGCAGCATTTATCACCCACCGATGATCCTTGAGCCAAATACGCCGATTAACGAGGTGACGCACACCCTAAAAGCAAATGGGATTGATGCAGCACTTGTCAAACTCAATGATGACGATCCGCGATTAGAAAAATGGCCTTCGACTCATCCATACGCCATCGTGACGCGCACCAACATGCTGCACTCCGTGATGTTAGATGGCTGCGCACTCAATACCCCTGTCGGTGATATCGCCACCTTTCCTGTCTATCACGTTGATGATGGTGACTTTTTGTTCAATGCCATGATCACCATGACCCGAAATCGAATGAAGCGTCTCATGGTATGTGATGGCAACCAAGCCGTCGGCATGCTGGATATGACCCAAATTCTCAGCGCGTTCTCCACCCACTCTCACGTGTTAACGCTCAGTATTGCCAGAGCAAGCAGTGTGGAAGAGCTCGCATTGGCCTCAAACCGCCAGCGTCAATTGGTCGAGAGTTTATTGAGAAACGGCATCCGCACTCGCTTTATCATGGAGCTGATTTCCGCCGTGAACGAGCAAATTATCGAAAAAGCGTTCGAGTTAGTGGTTCCACCAGCCTTGCACGATCATTGCTGCTTAATCGTACTCGGCTCAGAAGGTCGAGGAGAACAAATTCTCAAGACAGACCAAGACAATGCTCTAATTATTCAAGATGGTTTGGAATGGCCTCATTGCGAACAAGTGATGCAATCCTTCACGCACACTCTACAACAGCTCGGTTATCCACTTTGCCCGGGTAAAGTCATGGTCAACAACCCGAAATGGGTCAAAACGCAGCAAGAGTGGATAAACACCTTAGACCGCTGGATAGCCAAAGCCGAACCACAACAAATCATGGACTTAGCCATTTTCAGTGACGCCCATGCTGTTGCGGGAAATCGCGAACTGCTGGCTCCAATCGCGACCCACCTTCGCGACACAATGAAAGATCGCATGTTGATACTGTCTGATTTTACTCGCCCTGCCTTGCAGTTTTCTGTGCCCCTAACTCTGTTTGGCAACGTAAAAAGTGCTAAGGACGGGTTAGATATTAAACGCGGCGGCATTTTCCCAATTGTGCACGGCATTCGCACCTTGTCTTTGGAATATGCCATTGAGGAGAAGAACACGTTTGAGCGCATTGAAGCACTTCGGAAAAAACGCATCTTAGAGCCTGAAACGGCAGATAACCTCAACGAAGCACTGAAATTGTTCTTTAAGGTTCGCCTTAATCAACAACTCAAAAAGCAAGAAGCATTGAATAACATTGATATTAAACAACTGGATAGAACCGAGCGTGATTTACTTCGCCACAGCTTACATGTAGTGAAAAAATTTAAGCAATTTTTAGGCTTCCACTATCAAATTCGTGATTAACCATGATTTTCATAAATCATACAGAGGCGTAGGCAATGAACTGGTTACAACGCAAATACTGGCACTACAAACTGAAAGGCTCTTCTTATCAGTCGCTTTTTTGCACGCCCGATAAAACGGAATACGTTTCTCTCGACTGCGAAACCACCAGCCTTGATCCAAATCGCGCCGAGTTGGTGACCATTGCGGCCACGAAGATCATCGACAACCGCATCATCACTAGCCAGCCATTTGAAGTCCGCTTACGCGCGCCGCAATCGCTCGATTCTGGCTCAGTCAAAATTCATCGAATTCGCCACCAAGACTTAGTCGACGGGATTAGCGAAAAAGAGGCGCTGCTCGAGCTGCTCGACTTTATCGGCAACCGACCACTTGTCGGTTATCACATTCGTTACGATAAAAAGATCTTAGATCTTGCTTGTCTGAGGCAACTTGGCTTTCCACTTCCTAACCCGCTCATCGAGGTCAGTCAGATTTATCACGACAAGCTGGAAAGACATTTGCCGAATGCCTATTTCGACTTAAGTCTGGATGCGATTTGTAAACACCTCGAACTTCCTATCCAAGATAAACACGACGCTTTACAAGATGCGATTTCTGCCGCTTTGGTCTTTGTTCGCTTAACGAAAGGCGATTTGCCCAACCTAACCGCGCCGTATACATAAAAATCAGTTGACCTAGCTCCCAGAAACACTTTTGTTTCAGCGATTTCACGGCGCTTCCTTCACTCTCATCCTAAAGTCTAATTGTGGAAATACGCGCAGTGACTGACAGTTATAAGCACAACGTCGTCATTACCACGACCAAGTTATTTAGAACCAAAAAACAGCCCTACAAAAACATATTCAAAATCTTATCTAGATTGGTGTAAGGCCGAGAAATAAGGCACAAGGAGAGAAGCCATGAGCGAAGCCCACGTTTATCCGGTAAAAGAAAATATTAAAACTCATACACACGCGGATAATGATACTTACTTAGCCATGTATCAGCAGTCGGTAACCGATCCAGAGGGCTTCTGGAACGAGCACGGCAAAATCGTTGATTGGATCAAACCTTTCACCAAAGTAAAAAGCACTTCTTTCGACACTGGCCATGTTGATATTCGCTGGTTTGAAGATGGCACACTGAACGTCTCGGCTAACTGTATTGACCGTCATCTCGCAGAACACGGGGACGACGTCGCCATCATTTGGGAAGGCGATGATCCAGCCGACGACAAAACACTCACTTTCAACGAACTACACAAAGAAGTGTGTAAGTTCTCCAACGCATTGAAAGAGCAAGGCGTACGCAAGGGCGACGTGGTGTGTCTATACATGCCAATGGTGCCAGAAGCCGCAGTGGCTATGCTCGCTTGTACCCGTATTGGTGCGGTTCACACCGTAGTATTTGGCGGTTTCTCACCAGAAGCACTCTCTGGCCGTATCATCGACTCTGACGCGAAAGTCGTGATCACCGCTGATGAAGGCGTACGCGGCGGGCGTGCCGTTCCTCTGAAAAAGAACGTGGACGAAGCACTAACTAACCCAGACGTAAAAACCATCAATAAAGTGTTGGTGCTTAAACGCACAGGTGGTGATGTCGAATGGCATGAACACCGTGATGTTTGGTGGCACGAAGCAACAGCTAACGTTTCTGACGTTTGCCCACCAGAAGAGATGAAAGCCGAAGATCCGCTCTTCATCCTTTACACTTCAGGTTCAACAGGCAAACCTAAAGGTGTACTACACACGACCGGTGGTTACCTCGTCTACGCGGCGATGACCTTTAAATATGTCTTCGATTATCAACCAGGTGAAACCTTCTGGTGTACCGCGGATGTGGGTTGGATTACCGGTCACACTTACCTAATCTACGGTCCACTTGCAAATGGGGCGAAGACCATCTTATTCGAAGGTGTACCAAACTACCCAAGCACAAGCCGAATGAGTGAAGTGGTTGATAAACACCAAGTCAACATTCTATACACCGCCCCAACCGCGATTCGTGCGCTAATGGCAAAAGGTGATGAAGCGGTTGCAGGCACATCTCGTTCAAGCCTGCGCATCATGGGCTCAGTGGGCGAACCAATCAACCCAGAGGCGTGGGAGTGGTACTACAAAACGATTGGTAACGAGAACTCACCTATCGTCGATACTTGGTGGCAAACGGAAACTGGCGGCATCTTGATTGCGCCACTACCAGGGGCAACCGATCTAAAACCAGGCTCTGCGACTCGCCCATTCTTCGGCGTCCAGCCTGCTCTTGTCGATAATATGGGCAACATTCTTGAAGATACCGTTGCTGAAGGTAACTTGGTTATCCTTGATTCTTGGCCAGGCCAGATGCGCACGGTTTACGGCGACCATGAGCGCTTTGAACAGACCTACTTCTCAACCTTTAAGGGGATGTACTTCACCAGTGATGGTGCGCGTCGTGACGAAGACGGCTACTACTGGATCACAGGCCGTGTTGATGACGTACTAAACGTGTCGGGTCACCGTATGGGTACCGCTGAAATTGAATCAGCGCTAGTGGCGCACCACAAGATTGCAGAAGCGGCGATTGTTGGTATTCCACATGACATCAAAGGCCAAGCTATCTACGCTTACATTACATTGAACGATGGTGAATTCCCGTCAGCTGAGCTGCACAAAGAAGTTAAAGATTGGGTGCGTAAAGAGATTGGTCCAATCGCGACACCAGATGTACTGCACTGGACGGATTCCTTACCGAAGACTCGCTCTGGTAAGATAATGCGTCGAATCCTGCGTAAGATTGCAACGGGCGATACAAGCAACCTCGGAGACACGTCAACGCTTGCCGATCCGAGCGTGGTAGACAAACTCATCGCAGAGAAAGCAGAATTGGCATAAATTCAACCAACTGTTTTAAAAGCACTTTAAAAACCGCCATCACTCATGGCGGTTTTTTGCTTTTGCGCACAAATTAACCACACAAAGAACATGGCAATTATGTTGTTTTTGTTAACTTGGTTACAGAAACGAAGGTGGCTATTAGGAGATTAGACCAGTAAATTGCTGCTAATTGCTATGAATTAGCTATAATCTTGGTCGATTTTTTAAAATTTGCTCGGTTTTAACAAAAAAATCGTGCTGAACTATCGTATATTTGGGAATATAAACGTTCCACTCACGATAAGGGAAGATAGCAACATAATGTCTGCAAAGTCACGGATTCTTGTTCTAAACGGACCAAATCTTAACCTATTAGGTCTGCGCGAACCGACACACTATGGTCACAGCACCTTAGCACAAGTTGTGGATGCTCTTACGAAGCAAGCTCATAACGCTGGGGTAGAACTGGAACACCTACAATCAAATCGTGAGTACGAACTGATTGAAGCCATTCATGCTGCTTATGGCAAGATTGACTTCATCATCATCAATCCAGCGGCTTTCACTCATACCAGTGTGGCACTGCGAGATGCATTACTTGGCGTCGCCATCCCATTTATTGAGGTGCACTTATCAAATGTGCACGCACGTGAACCATTTCGTCATCACTCTTATCTGTCAGATAAAGCAGAAGGCGTGATTTGCGGTTTAGGCGCACAAGGTTATGAATTCGCTCTGTCTGCCGCGATTAATAAGCTACAGGCAAAGTAACCCTAACACTCTGCAACCCCACGAGGGTTGTCTTAATCACAAGATAAAAGAGAAAGAAAAGATGGATATTCGTAAAATCAAGAAGCTAATTGAGTTAGTTGAAGAGTCTGGCATTGCTGAGCTAGAGATTTCTGAAGGTGAAGAGTCAGTACGCATCAGTCGTCACGGCACTGCAGCCCCTCAAGCACCAGTTCACTACGCAGCAGCTCCAGTAGCGGCACCTGCTCCAGCAGCAGCGGCACCAGTAGCAGAAGCGCCAGCAGCAGAAGCTCCAGCGGCTGCAACGCCTGCAGGTCACCAAGTTCTTTCTCCAATGGTTGGTACTTTCTACCGTTCTCCAAGCCCAGACTCTAAAGCATTCGTAGAAGTGGGTCAGAAAGTAAATGCTGGCGATACGCTATGTATTGTTGAAGCAATGAAAATGATGAACCAAATCGAAGCGGACAAATCTGGCGTTGTTACAGCGATCCTAGCTGAAGACGGCCAACCAGTTGAATTCGACCAACCTCTTGTTGTAATCGAATAAGCGGGGCTTGCCTTATGCTAGACAAAGTAGTCATCGCGAACCGAGGTGAAATTGCACTTCGTATTCTTCGCGCTTGTAAAGAGTTAGGTATTAAGACCGTCGCTGTTCACTCGACAGCTGACCGCGATCTTAAGCACGTACTACTCGCAGACGAAACCGTATGTATCGGCCCTGCTCGTGGTATCGACAGCTACCTAAATATCCCACGAATTATTTCTGCAGCAGAAGTAACAGGGGCCGTTGCCATTCACCCTGGTTACGGCTTCTTGTCAGAAAACGCAGACTTCGCTGAGCAAGTTGAGCGCAGTGGTTTCATCTTCGTTGGTCCAAAAGCAGACACTATCCGCCTGATGGGTGACAAAGTGTCGGCTATCAACGCAATGAAGAAAGCTGGTGTTCCTTGTGTACCTGGTTCTGACGGTCCTCTGGACAACGACGAAGAGAAAAACAAGGCGTTTGCTAAACGCATCGGTTATCCAGTCATCATCAAAGCGTCTGGTGGCGGCGGTGGCCGTGGTATGCGTGTCGTTCGCGCAGAAAAAGACCTAATCCAAGCGATTGCAATGACGCGTGCTGAAGCAAAAGCAGCGTTCAACAACGATATGGTTTACATGGAGAAATTCCTAGAAAACCCTCGTCACGTTGAAGTGCAAGTTATCGCTGACGGTCAAGGCGGCGCAATCCACCTTGGTGAGCGTGACTGTTCAATGCAACGTCGTCACCAAAAAGTAGTGGAAGAAGCGCCAGCACCAGGTATCACTGAAGAGATGCGTAAGTACATCGGTGAACGTTGTACTCGTGCATGTATCGAAATTGGTTACCGCGGCGCAGGTACGTTCGAATTCCTGTACGAGAACGGTGAATTCTACTTCATCGAAATGAACACTCGTATTCAGGTAGAACACCCAGTAACAGAAATGGTTACCGGCATCGACCTAATCAAAGAACAGCTTCGCGTTGCTGCGGGTCAACCTCTGTCATTCACTCAAGATGACATTAAGATCCGTGGCCATGCGATTGAGTGCCGTATCAACGCAGAAGACCCAGAACGCTTCCTACCATCTCCAGGTAAGATCGAGCGTTTCCACGCGCCTGGCGGTATGGGTGTGCGTTGGGAATCACACATCTATTCTGGTTACACAGTACCACCTCATTACGATTCAATGATTGGTAAACTGATTACTTACGGTGAGAACCGTGATGTAGCGATTGCACGTATGAAAAACGCACTGGGTGAGATGATCATCGAAGGCATCAAAACTAACGTGCCACTGCAATTCTCTATTATGAATGACGAAAACTTCCAACACGGTGGTGCAAACATCCACTACCTAGAGAAGAAGCTTGGCTTACAATAAGCCTAAGCAAACGTCTTAAAAAATGCCCACTCCCGTGGGCATTTTTGTTTTATATGTAAGCGAACGGCTCAACATATAAATCGGCTTATTTGGGTATATACTCAAACAAATCGTAGAGTTCTGGTAAACTCTGCGCCACTTCATTCACTTTAAGAGCAAAAACCAATGCCTTGGATTCAAATCAAACTCAACGCGACCAATGAAAACGCTGAGCAAATCGGCGATATGCTAATGGAAGAGACTGGCGCGCTGTCTGTTACATTCTTAGACGCGCAGGATACACCTGTATTCGAACCTCTACCTGGCGAAACTCGCTTATGGGGCGATACTGACATTCTGGCACTGTATGATGCAGAAGCAGACACTAACTTCATCATCGACCAAATTAAAGCGAGCAATATGCTGGCTGACAATTTTGCTTACAAAGTAGAACAGCTTGAAGATAAAGACTGGGAACGCGAATGGATGGAAAACTTCCACCCAATGAAATTTGGTGAACGCCTATGGATTTGTCCAAGCTGGCGCGACATTCCAGATCCTGACGCTGTTAATGTTATGTTGGATCCTGGCCTTGCATTCGGTACGGGTACTCACCCTACAACAGCACTTTGTCTTGAGTGGCTAGAAAGCATGGATCTTAGCGGTAAGACCGTTATCGACTTCGGTTGTGGCTCTGGCATTCTGGCGATCGCTGCGATCAAACTGGGCGCTGAAAAAGTGATAGGGATCGACATTGATCCTCAAGCACTGCTTGCTTCAAAAGACAATGCTGAGCGTAATGGCGTTGCAGACAAACTAGAAGTTTACTTACCGCAAAATCAACCAGAAGGTCTGATTGCAGACGTGGTTGTTGCTAACATTCTTGCTGGCCCATTGCGTGAACTTGCACCAATCATTAAAGGCCTAGTTAAGCCACATGGCGACCTCGCTATGTCTGGCGTATTAGACACTCAAGCCGAAGATGTTGCGAACTATTACCGTGACGAGCTTCACATTGACCCGATTGTTGAGCAAAGTGAATGGTGTCGCATCTCTGGTCGTAAGCAAGGCTAGACAAGGTTTTCAGAGCTAATTGTTTGAAATTCATACAATTTACAAAAACAATTTGTAAATGCTCAAATATTAGTCTTTTCACGCAGTGAAAAAATGCGTAAAATGCGCGCCCTTGCTGGTACAGAACTGTGATGACGTTTTGAAAATCGGAAACTATCAACTTAAGAACAATCTAATCGTAGCCCCTATGGCTGGTGTGACGGATAGACCGTTTCGCGAGTTGTGTCTTCGCTATGGTGCGGGAATGGCCGTCAGTGAAATGATGTCTGCTAACCCAAAACTATGGGGAACGTCAAAGTCGAAACAGCGCATGGTACACGAGGGCGAATCGGGCATTCGCTCTGTACAGATTGCGGGTTCCGATCCACAGCTTATGGCGGACGCAGCTCAATTCAGTGTTGAGAACGGTGCACAAATCATCGACATCAACATGGGCTGCCCGGCAAAAAAAGTGAATAAGAAGCTAGCGGGCTCTGCTCTGCTTCAATACCCAAACATTATCGAAGAGATTTTGAAAGCGGTCGTGAATGCAGTGGACGTTCCTGTAACGTTAAAGACTCGAACTGGCTGGGATACAGACAACAAGAACTGTGTCCAGATCGCTAAATTAGCCGAAAACTGCGGCATACAAGCTCTTGCTCTGCATGGCAGAACGAAAGCATGTATGTACAAAGGTGAGGCCGAATATGACAGCATTAAAGCGGTAAAAGAGGCGATTTCAATTCCGGTTATCGCGAACGGTGATATCGATAGCCCGGAGAAAGCCAAATTTGTACTGGAGTACACCGGTGCGGACGCTTTAATGATTGGACGCCCTGCCCAGGGTCGTCCGTGGATTTTCCAGGAAATCCATCACTATTTGGAAAACGGCACCACAATGGAGGAGCTTCCAACTGAGGAAGTGAAAACCATTATGCTTGGTCATGTAAATGCTCTGCATGAATTTTATGGGGAGTACTTAGGCCCACGTATCGCGCGCAAGCACGTTGGGTGGTACCTAAAAGAGCATGAACAGGCAAGTGAGTTTCGCCGTACCTTCAACGCTATCGACGCAGCTCCGCTGCAAATTGAGGCGTTAGAAGGTTATTTTGATAACGTTGCATCATAATTAAGAGAAGAGCTAGACCGAATATGTTCGAACAAAATCTGACTTCAGAAGCATTAACAGTAACTACAGTAACGTCACAAGACCAGATTACTCAGAAGCCTTTACGTGACTCTGTTAAAGCGTCTCTTAAAAACTACCTTGCTCAACTAAACGGCCAGGAAGTAACAGAACTATACGAATTAGTTCTAGCTGAAGTTGAACAGCCACTATTAGATACTATCATGCAGTACACTCGCGGTAACCAAACTCGCGCGGCAACTATGATGGGTATCAACCGCGGTACTCTTCGCAAAAAACTTAAGAAATACGGCATGAACTAAGACCGGCTTTCAAAAAGTATTTGGAACAAGCCGTTACCTTTTTAGGTAACGGCTTTTCTTTATCTACTAAAACACTACGAATAACGCTCACTTTGTTCAGCATTACCAACTGGCTTTAAGATAACCACTGCTGAGCCAAACAATAACAAAGCCACGACAGCGACCCATTCATGACCTACAGAATAAGCAAAGCCCGCCAAGGCAGACCAAATCGCGACACCAAAGTGCATCATACTCATTCCAGAAGACATCAGCACACCTCGATGTTCATCAGATAAGCTTGCTATATGTGCTTGTAACGCCGGAGAGCCTACCCCTCCAGCAAGAGACCAGAGCACTAGAGCTGGAAGATAAGCGGTCACCGTACTCATCTCATTTGAGAACACCCATGCACTGCAAGGTATGCACACCATTAAAGCCACTCGCATAACGGCTCGAGAGCTACCAAGCCAACGGCAAGCTCTCCCCACGCACATATTTCCAACCACACTCACGATCCCTAGAGCAGCATAAATAGCGCCCACCCAACCGAGCGCCAACTCGCTGGTATCTCGAATATGAAGGCCTATCAGGTTAAATACACCAATACCTCCCCCTAGGCCTAAACACATCGCTAGAATCGCCCTCAACGCGCCTGGAAGATGAATGACGTCTGTGATAGGCGGCAGAGTATCTAATGCCTTTGACTCATCATGCTTGTTGTTCATGAACACTACGCTCATGGCACCGACAAGAAGAGCCGCAACGCCCAAAATAATAAAAGCGGCACGCCATGATAAAAGCTGGGTCAACAATGCTCCGAGCGCCGGGCTGGTTATCATACCCAGCGTTAATCCCGCCTGAACCATCACAATTTGACGCATCGCTCTATTACCCTTCGCGTCTCCCGCCAACGCGAATGCAATTGGCAACATGCCTGCACTTGCAATACCTGTGATCACTCGACTTGCAATCGCAAGTTCAAAATCATGAACTATGCCCGTCGTAATAGACGCAACCCCAAATACGAAGCAAGCAGGCAACATGATACGAATACGCCCAACCCGGTCTGATAAACGTCCCAGGTAAGGAGCGCAAATTGCTATAGCTAAACTATATGCCGTAATAAATAACGTAACCTGACTCGGTTGAACACTTAAATCATTTCCGATAGGTTCAAGAATAGATCCAAGCATCAACTCATCAGCACCAACAAGAAAAGCAACAAGAAATAGGATCATGGACTGCATCATAGCTCCACCTCCTGTTCTGTTTCCGATTCAGCACAAGTGAGCAACGAAATGTCTAAAACTCTGTCGGGCCAAGATTGTAAAAACGCCTTCTCATGAGATACCACAATCACACTACCAGAAAAGCGCTGGAGAGCCTCTTTAAGCGCATTTTTACTGCTGCTATCCAAATGTGTCGTTGGCTCGTCCAACAGCAAAACATTGCATTTCTGGACTGATAAACAACAAAGTTTCACGCGAGTTTGCTCACCTCCACTTAATGTATCTAGGTGGCGCTGCGTCTTATCTCCGGTGACTCCAAAGCGAGCTAATAGCTTGCGTGATTCTTTGCTTGATATCGTTGGATCACAAGAGCATAGCTCCTGCTCAGGCGTGTGCTGAGGGTGACGCCAAAACAAATCTTGAGAAAAATACCCAATCATTGCACCTTTTGCCAATACCACCTCACCAGAGAGCGGCTCGATCTCCCCCATAAGGGTTTTAATTAAAGTCGACTTACCTACGCCGTTAAAACCAGAAACGACCAACTTCTCCCCGCGCGCTAACGTGATATCAAGCGCAGGAAGCAGAGGCTGCTGATAACCTATCATCAACGCTTTTGCGTCAATCACATACTGTTGCCCAATAGGCTGGTGAGCAAAGTCAAACATCGATACTTTCTCTATATGATTCAGTTGAATACGTTCGATTTTATCCAGTTTTTTCTTGCATCCCTTAGCAAGACTAGCGTTAACTCCAGCGCCATTTTTGGCAATAAATTGCTCTAACTTTCGAATTTCATTTTGCTGAGCCTTATATTGCTTTTCTAACAAAGCACCGTCGTGATTCTTTTGCTGCATTGCTTTGACATAAGTGCCGCTGTATTTTCGGACCGTTTGATAATCAATATCACAAATACTGGTCGCTACTTGATTAAGGAAGTCAATATCATGAGAAACCAGTAAAACAGTGCCAGTGTACTCGTTGAGAAACGTGACCAACCATTCAATGTGCAGAGCATCAAGATAGTTTGTCGGCTCATCGAGAATTAACACATCGGGGTTGCGGAGTAACAACCTCCCTAAAAGGACCTTGTGTCTTTGACCACCACTTAGCGAGACAAGCGGTGTATCTAAGCCAAATTGATAAATGCCAAGACCTACAGCAACTTGTTCAATTTTGGTATCAATTACATAGAAGTCTTCATCTTCTAAATATGCCTGTAGTCGGGCGACTTGGCTTAAAAGAGATGTAGAGTGAGACTCGGTCATCGCCTGATACAAAGTCCAAAGCTTCTGCTCGGCAACGTATAAGTTCTCAAAAGCACTCTTTAAGCATTCATAAACCGTCAACGTATTATCCATCTTAAAATGTTGCTCTAAATACCCCACCTCAAGGTTTGGTAACCAGTCAATGCTGCCCTTATCTGCAGATAATTCACCGATAAGCAGTTTTAATAAGGTGCTTTTTCCAACGCCATTCGCTCCAGTGATACCTATTTTCTCTCCCACGTTAATTCGAAATGTCACGTTGTTATATAAACTCTTATCAGCGGTCTGATAAGACAAATTTTTAACTTGTAAAATACTCATGTTTTTAACCAAAAAAAAAGGGCCGGTGATCAATACCGGCCCTTATTTCAATACTGGATAATGCTTTGTAGCTGCTTAACAGATACAAAAAGGCCGATGATGAAATATCACCGGCCATCTCTTCTCTTTTATCAGGTGTACAGACGCCTGCGTATAACTTCAGCGAAGTTATACGCATAAAACACCTGATGAAGATTAATTTAAGACTCCGAGCAACACTTCATCGCGTTTTTTGCACGGAGTTCAGCCTTCTTACAAAGCTTTTAAACAAGAGATATAACATGGTTTACTGTCGAAAAAACATTCGATTTGAAGCCTACACCTTTAGAATAAAAAGTACCAGATAATTATTAGAACTATCGTGACTTACACGAAGGTCCACTGAAAGAAGACCTTTCCTCAGTCAATGTGCCAGGTGAACGACTTACTCAGCAAACACAGCTATGAGAGCACCTATACCGCTCACGTTATACGTACGTAGTGGTGGCTTTATCGGTTGGAGGGGAAGAAGTAGCAAATATCCTTTAAGGCAGACACTGGCTTAAATAGATCTACAAACAAAATCCATGTTCGGAAAGTTTTAAATACGCTGAGCTTATTTTAATGAGCGCCGGTGGCTAAATCACAACATCTAAAGCAAAGAAATCATCCCTGAAAATAACATAACCTAGTGAATAAACTTTCCAGGTAATAATAAAGGAAGCTTTGGTAAATAAGCACAGGGGCTCAAAACTAGCGCTCGAGACTGGGACCCGGTTCAGCAGAAACCGCACAGAATTGCGCAACACCTCGTCATGACAGGGCTTAGAAAGCATAGCGAAGAGGGAAGCCTGCCTCTCGATGCAAGGTTTCAATATGGAAATGAGGTTAAGGTAAGTCGGGTAACCAAAACGAAAAAAGCCCCAGTCTTTCGACTGGGGCTTAATATAAGTGGCGGAGTGGACGGGACTCGAACCCGCGACCCCCGGCGTGACAGGCCGGTATTCTAACCAACTGAACTACCACTCCGCAGTGGTATCACTCGCTTGTAATCAGCAAGTGTCCAAAATTTAAAGCCTGGCGATGTCCTACTCTCACATGGGGAAGCCCCACACTACCATCGGCGCTATTTCGTTTCACTTCTGAGTTCGGCATGGAAATCAGGTGGGTCCAAAACGCTATGGTCGCCAAGCAAATTCTTTAATTCGGAAAGCTGTTTCTTAATTCTCGTTCTTACACATTCAACGTTCTTTCATTGAGTCCATCAAAACCCCTTGGGTGTTGTATGGTTAAGCCTCACGGGCAATTAGTACAGGTTAGCTCAACGCCTCACAACGCTTACACACCCTGCCTATCAACGTCGTAGTCTACGACAACCCTTTAGGATACTTAAAGTATCAGGGAGAACTCATCTCAAGGCTCGCTTCCCGCTTAGATGCTTTCAGCGGTTATCGATCCCGAACTTAGCTACCGGGCAATGCGTCTGGCGACACAACCCGAACACCAGAGGTTCGTCCACTCCGGTCCTCTCGTACTAGGAGCAGCCCCTTTCAATTCTCCAACGCCCACGGCAGATAGGGACCGAACTGTCTCACGACGTTCTAAACCCAGCTCGCGTACCACTTTAAATGGCGAACAGCCATACCCTTGGGACCGACTTCAGCCCCAGGATGTGATGAGCCGACATCGAGGTGCCAAACACCGCCGTCGATATGAACTCTTGGGCGGTATCAGCCTGTTATCCCCGGAGTACCTTTTATCCGTTGAGCGATGGCCCTTCCATTCAGAACCACCGGATCACTATGACCTGCTTTCGCACCTGCTCGAATTGTCATTCTCGCAGTCAAGCGGGCTTATGCCATTGCACTAACCTCACGATGTCCAACCGTGATTAGCCCACCTTCGTGCTCCTCCGTTACGCTTTGGGAGGAGACCGCCCCAGTCAAACTACCCACCAGGCACTGTCCGCAACCCCGATAAGGGGTCGACGTTAGAACATCAACACTACAAGGGTGGTATTTCAAGGACGGCTCCACGCAATCTAGCGACTGCGCTTCAAAGCCTCCCACCTATCCTACACATGTAGGGTCAATGTTCAGTGCCAAGCTGTAGTAAAGGTTCACGGGGTCTTTCCGTCTAGCCGCGGGTACACTGCATCTTCACAGCGATTTCAATTTCACTGAGTCTCGGGTGGAGACAGCGTGGCCATCATTACGCCATTCGTGCAGGTCGGAACTTACCCGACAAGGAATTTCGCTACCTTAGGACCGTTATAGTTACGGCCGCCGTTTACCGGGGCTTCGATCAAGAGCTTCGACCGAAGTCTAACCCCATCAATTAACCTTCCGGCACCGGGCAGGCGTCACACCGTATACGTCATCTTGCGATTTTGCACAGTGCTGTGTTTTTAATAAACAGTTGCAGCCACCTGGTATCTGCGACTCTCAATAGCTCCATCCGCGAGGGACTTCACCGTCGAGAGCGTACCTTCTCCCGAAGTTACGGTACCATTTTGCCTAGTTCCTTCACCCGAGTTCTCTCAAGCGCCTTGGTATTCTCTACCCGACCACCTGTGTCGGTTTGGGGTACGATTCCTTACAATCTGAAGCTTAGAGGCTTTTCCTGGAAGCATGGCATCAATGACTTCACATCCGTAGATGCTCGACGTCGTGTCTCAGCCTTAAGAAGAGCCGGATTTACCTAACTCTTCAGCCTACGCACTTGAACCTGGACAACCGTCGCCAGGCCCACCTAGCCTTCTCCGTCCCCCCATCGCAATTGTAAGAAGTACGGGAATATTAACCCGTTTCCCATCGACTACGCCTTTCGGCCTCGCCTTAGGGGTCGACTTACCCTGCCCCGATTAACGTTGGACAGGAACCCTTGGTCTTCCGGCGAGGAGGTTTTTCACCCCCTTTATCGTTACTCATGTCAGCATTCGCACTTCTGATACGTCCAGCATGCGTTACCACACACCTTCAACCGCTTACAGAACGCTCCCCTACCCAATACTCAAAGAGTATTGCCGCAGCTTCGGTTTACTACTTAGCCCCGTTACATCTTCCGCGCAGGCCGACTCGACCAGTGAGCTATTACGCTTTCTTTAAATGATGGCTGCTTCTAAGCCAACATCCTGGCTGTCTGAGCCTTCCCACATCGTTTCCCACTTAGTAGTAATTTGGGACCTTAGCTGGCGGTCTGGGTTGTTTCCCTCTCCACGACGGACGTTAGCACCCGCCGTGTGTCTCCCGGATAGTACTTACTGGTATTCGGAGTTTGCAAAGGGTTGGTAAGTCGGGATGACCCCCTAGCCTTAACAGTGCTCTACCCCCAGTAGTATTCGTCCGAGGCGCTACCTAAATAGCTTTCGGGGAGAACCAGCTATCTCCAGGTTTGATTGGCCTTTCACCCCTAGCCACAAGTCATCCGCTAATTTTTCAACATTAGTCGGTTCGGTCCTCCAGTTGATGTTACTCAACCTTCAACCTGCCCATGGCTAGATCACCTGGTTTCGGGTCTATATCCAGAGACTGAACGCCCAGTTAAGACTCGGTTTCCCTACGGCTCCCCTAGATGGTTAACCTTGCCACTGAATATAAGTCGCTGACCCATTATACAAAAGGTACGCAGTCACAGGACAAGCCTGCTCCTACTGCTTGTACGTACACGGTTTCAGGTTCTATTTCACTCCCCTCACAGGGGTTCTTTTCGCCTTTCCCTCACGGTACTGGTTCACTATCGGTCAGTCAGTAGTATTTAGCCTTGGAGGATGGTCCCCCCATATTCAGACAGGATATCACGTGTCCCGCCCTACTCGATTTCACTGAATATGCGTCGTCAGTTACGGGGCTATCACCCTGTATCGCCAAGCTTTCCAGCTTGTTCACCTAACGCGTATAAAGCTTAAGGGCTAGTCCAATTTCGCTCGCCGCTACTTTCGGAATCTCGGTTGATTTCTTTTCCTCGGGGTACTTAGATGTTTCAGTTCCCCCGGTTCGCCTCGTTATGCTATGTATTCACATAACGATACTTACTTATGTAAGTGGGTTTCCCCATTCGGAAATCCCAGACTCAAGTGGTTTTTACTACCTAATCTGGGCTTATCGCAAGTTAATACGTCCTTCATCGCCTCTGACTGCCAAGGCATCCACCGTGTACGCTTAGTCACTTAACCATACAACCCGAAGGAGTTTCGAGTTGATAATCAAATCACCAAAGTTGTCTCTCATTATTTGAATGAGCGAGAGACATTCGATTTTGCCGGACTCAAATTCCAAGAACACTTGAATGTGTTTTTAGTTGTATTCATAAATGAATACTTTGAGAACTTTACAAACAACAATAAATTGTTGTTTTGTCAGCTTTCCAAATTGTTAAAGAGCTATGTTTCTTCACGAGGAAGTACATTTTCTAAAGACTTTCGGCTGCGCCGCGCAGACGTCAAAAATGCCAACCAGTATCAATTGCTTGCTCTGGTTTGGACATTCTATTCCAAAAATACTTAGAGAATGGTGGGCGATACCGGGCTCGAACCAGTGACCCCCTGCTTGTAAGGCAGGTGCTCTCCCAACTGAGCTAATCGCCCACATAAGTTTTCTCTTGTTTTCACTTTTGGTAAAAGTGAAACAAAATCCATCCTTCGTGGAAAGAATGGTGGGTCGTGCAGGATTCGAACCTGCGACCAATTGATTAAAAGTCAACTGCTCTACCAACTGAGCTAACGACCCATGGTATCCCGTAGGGGAGTCGAACCCCTGTTACCGCCGTGAAAGGGCGGTGTCCTAGGCCTCTAGACGAACGGGACACTAAGTGTAAGTGTTGGGCACTTACTTTCTCTTAAACTTCATAAACCATATCAATCTGTGTGGACACTCATCACGATAATCATCGTATAAGGAGGTGATCCAGCGCCAGGTTCCCCTAGCGCTACCTTGTTACGACTTCACCCCAGTCATGAACCACAAAGTGGTAAGCGTCCCCCCGAAGGTTAAACTACCTACTTCTTTTGCAGCCCACTCCCATGGTGTGACGGGCGGTGTGTACAAGGCCCGGGAACGTATTCACCGTGGCATTCTGATCCACGATTACTAGCGATTCCGACTTCATGGAGTCGAGTTGCAGACTCCAATCCGGACTACGACGCACTTTTTGGGATTCGCTCACTTTCGCAAGTTGGCTGCCCTCTGTATGCGCCATTGTAGCACGTGTGTAGCCCTACTCGTAAGGGCCATGATGACTTGACGTCGTCCCCACCTTCCTCCGGTTTATCACCGGCAGTCTCCCTGGAGTTCCCGACATT
Source organism: Vibrio antiquarius (assembly GCF_000024825.1). Classification (NCBI taxonomy): domain Bacteria; kingdom Pseudomonadati; phylum Pseudomonadota; class Gammaproteobacteria; order Vibrionales; family Vibrionaceae; genus Vibrio; species Vibrio antiquarius. The sequence continues at coordinate 627,537 of NC_013456.1, read as the reverse complement.
ACTCGCTGGCAAACAAGGATAAGGGTTGCGCTCGTTGCGGGACTTAACCCAACATTTCACAACACGAGCTGACGACAGCCATGCAGCACCTGTCTCAGAGTTCCCGAAGGCACCAATCCATCTCTGGAAAGTTCTCTGGATGTCAAGAGTAGGTAAGGTTCTTCGCGTTGCATCGAATTAAACCACATGCTCCACCGCTTGTGCGGGCCCCCGTCAATTCATTTGAGTTTTAATCTTGCGACCGTACTCCCCAGGCGGTCTACTTAACGCGTTAGCTCCGAAAGCCACGGCTCAAGGCCACAACCTCCAAGTAGACATCGTTTACGGCGTGGACTACCAGGGTATCTAATCCTGTTTGCTCCCCACGCTTTCGCATCTGAGTGTCAGTATCTGTCCAGGGGGCCGCCTTCGCCACCGGTATTCCTTCAGATCTCTACGCATTTCACCGCTACACCTGAAATTCTACCCCCCTCTACAGTACTCTAGTCTGCCAGTTTCAAATGCTATTCCGAGGTTGAGCCCCGGGCTTTCACATCTGACTTAACAAACCACCTGCATGCGCTTTACGCCCAGTAATTCCGATTAACGCTCGCACCCTCCGTATTACCGCGGCTGCTGGCACGGAGTTAGCCGGTGCTTCTTCTGTCGCTAACGTCAAATAATGCATCTATTAAACACACTACCTTCCTCACGACTGAAAGTGCTTTACAACCCGAAGGCCTTCTTCACACACGCGGCATGGCTGCATCAGGCTTGCGCCCATTGTGCAATATTCCCCACTGCTGCCTCCCGTAGGAGTCTGGACCGTGTCTCAGTTCCAGTGTGGCTGATCATCCTCTCAGACCAGCTAGGGATCGTCGCCTTGGTGAGCCCTTACCTCACCAACTAGCTAATCCCACCTAGGCATATCCTGACGCGAGAGGCCCGAAGGTCCCCCTCTTTGGCCCGTAGGCATCATGCGGTATTAGCCATCGTTTCCAATGGTTATCCCCCACATCAGGGCAATTTCCTAGGCATTACTCACCCGTCCGCCGCTCGACGCCGTTATCGTTCCCCGAAGGTTCAGATAACTCGTTTCCGCTCGACTTGCATGTGTTAGGCCTGCCGCCAGCGTTCAATCTGAGCCATGATCAAACTCTTCAATTTAAGATTTTGTTCGGCTCAATGAATACTGAACATTACATAAAGTAATGTTTGAATTGACTGTGCTGAATCCGAAGATTCAATGGTCACTTCGTTTCATTGAAACCTAATTTGAAACCGCTCTTTATTAAGAGAAATTTCTAATTGGATTATCATCAACGAGTGCCCACACAGATTGATAGGTCTATATTGTTAAAGAGCTTGGCTTTCAGTGCCTTAGCACTTAAGCGAGGTGCGTATAATACGCTTTCCACTTTGAAAGTCAACATAAAACTCTAAAAAGATTAGAACTTTATGGTGACTTGCTTAAATCTTAAGCAAGTGCAAAATAAAGCCTGGCGATGTCCTACTCTCACATGGGGAAGCCCCACACTACCATCGGCGCTATTTCGTTTCACTTCTGAGTTCGGCATGGAAGTCAGGTGGGTCCAAAACGCTATGGTCGCCAAGCAAATTCTTTAATTCGGAAAGCTGTTTCTTAATTCTCGTTCTTACACATTCAACGTTCTTTCATTGAGTCCATCAAAACCCCTTGGGTGTTGTATGGTTAAGCCTCACGGGCAATTAGTACAGGTTAGCTCAACGCCTCACAACGCTTACACACCCTGCCTATCAACGTCGTAGTCTACGACAACCCTTTAGGATACTTAAAGTATCAGGGAGAACTCATCTCAAGGCTCGCTTCCCGCTTAGATGCTTTCAGCGGTTATCGATCCCGAACTTAGCTACCGGGCAATGCGTCTGGCGACACAACCCGAACACCAGAGGTTCGTCCACTCCGGTCCTCTCGTACTAGGAGCAGCCCCTTTCAATTCTCCAACGCCCACGGCAGATAGGGACCGAACTGTCTCACGACGTTCTAAACCCAGCTCGCGTACCACTTTAAATGGCGAACAGCCATACCCTTGGGACCGACTTCAGCCCCAGGATGTGATGAGCCGACATCGAGGTGCCAAACACCGCCGTCGATATGAACTCTTGGGCGGTATCAGCCTGTTATCCCCGGAGTACCTTTTATCCGTTGAGCGATGGCCCTTCCATTCAGAACCACCGGATCACTATGACCTGCTTTCGCACCTGCTCGAATTGTCATTCTCGCAGTCAAGCGGGCTTATGCCATTGCACTAACCTCACGATGTCCAACCGTGATTAGCCCACCTTCGTGCTCCTCCGTTACGCTTTGGGAGGAGACCGCCCCAGTCAAACTACCCACCAGGCACTGTCCGCAACCCCGATAAGGGGTCGACGTTAGAACATCAACACTACAAGGGTGGTATTTCAAGGACGGCTCCACGCAATCTAGCGACTGCGCTTCAAAGCCTCCCACCTATCCTACACATGTAGGGTCAATGTTCAGTGCCAAGCTGTAGTAAAGGTTCACGGGGTCTTTCCGTCTAGCCGCGGGTACACTGCATCTTCACAGCGATTTCAATTTCACTGAGTCTCGGGTGGAGACAGCGTGGCCATCATTACGCCATTCGTGCAGGTCGGAACTTACCCGACAAGGAATTTCGCTACCTTAGGACCGTTATAGTTACGGCCGCCGTTTACCGGGGCTTCGATCAAGAGCTTCGACCGAAGTCTAACCCCATCAATTAACCTTCCGGCACCGGGCAGGCGTCACACCGTATACGTCATCTTGCGATTTTGCACAGTGCTGTGTTTTTAATAAACAGTTGCAGCCACCTGGTATCTGCGACTCTCAATAGCTCCATCCGCGAGGGACTTCACCGTCGAGAGCGTACCTTCTCCCGAAGTTACGGTACCATTTTGCCTAGTTCCTTCACCCGAGTTCTCTCAAGCGCCTTGGTATTCTCTACCCGACCACCTGTGTCGGTTTGGGGTACGATTCCTTACAATCTGAAGCTTAGAGGCTTTTCCTGGAAGCATGGCATCAATGACTTCACATCCGTAGATGCTCGACGTCGTGTCTCAGCCTTAAGAAGAGCCGGATTTACCTAACTCTTCAGCCTACGCACTTGAACCTGGACAACCGTCGCCAGGCCCACCTAGCCTTCTCCGTCCCCCCATCGCAATTGTAAGAAGTACGGGAATATTAACCCGTTTCCCATCGACTACGCCTTTCGGCCTCGCCTTAGGGGTCGACTTACCCTGCCCCGATTAACGTTGGACAGGAACCCTTGGTCTTCCGGCGAGGAGGTTTTTCACCCCCTTTATCGTTACTCATGTCAGCATTCGCACTTCTGATACGTCCAGCATGCGTTACCACACACCTTCAACCGCTTACAGAACGCTCCCCTACCCAATACTCAAAGAGTATTGCCGCAGCTTCGGTTTACTACTTAGCCCCGTTACATCTTCCGCGCAGGCCGACTCGACCAGTGAGCTATTACGCTTTCTTTAAATGATGGCTGCTTCTAAGCCAACATCCTGGCTGTCTGAGCCTTCCCACATCGTTTCCCACTTAGTAGTAATTTGGGACCTTAGCTGGCGGTCTGGGTTGTTTCCCTCTCCACGACGGACGTTAGCACCCGCCGTGTGTCTCCCGGATAGTACTTACTGGTATTCGGAGTTTGCAAAGGGTTGGTAAGTCGGGATGACCCCCTAGCCTTAACAGTGCTCTACCCCCAGTAGTATTCGTCCGAGGCGCTACCTAAATAGCTTTCGGGGAGAACCAGCTATCTCCAGGTTTGATTGGCCTTTCACCCCTAGCCACAAGTCATCCGCTAATTTTTCAACATTAGTCGGTTCGGTCCTCCAGTTGATGTTACTCAACCTTCAACCTGCCCATGGCTAGATCACCTGGTTTCGGGTCTATATCCAGAGACTGAACGCCCAGTTAAGACTCGGTTTCCCTACGGCTCCCCTAGATGGTTAACCTTGCCACTGAATATAAGTCGCTGACCCATTATACAAAAGGTACGCAGTCACAGGACAAGCCTGCTCCTACTGCTTGTACGTACACGGTTTCAGGTTCTATTTCACTCCCCTCACAGGGGTTCTTTTCGCCTTTCCCTCACGGTACTGGTTCACTATCGGTCAGTCAGTAGTATTTAGCCTTGGAGGATGGTCCCCCCATATTCAGACAGGATATCACGTGTCCCGCCCTACTCGATTTCACTGAATATGCGTCGTCAGTTACGGGGCTATCACCCTGTATCGCCAAGCTTTCCAGCTTGTTCACCTAACGCCTATAAAGCTTAAGGGCTAGTCCAATTTCGCTCGCCGCTACTTTCGGAATCTCGGTTGATTTCTTTTCCTCGGGGTACTTAGATGTTTCAGTTCCCCCGGTTCGCCTCGTTATGCTATGTATTCACATAACGATACTTACTTATGTAAGTGGGTTTCCCCATTCGGAAATCCCAGACTCAAATGGCTTTTACTGCCTAATCTGGGCTTATCGCAAGTTAATACGTCCTTCATCGCCTCTGACTGCCAAGGCATCCACCGTGTACGCTTAGTCACTTAACCATACAACCCGAAGGAGTTTCGAATTGATGTTAAACAACCAAAGTTGCTGTCTCATTATTTGAATGAGCGAGACAGCTTTCGATTTTGCCGGACTCAAATTCCAAGAACACTTGAATGTGTTATTAGTTGTATTCATAAATGAATACTTTGAGAACTTTACAAACAACAATAAATTGTTGTTTTGTCAGCTTTCCAAATTGTTAAAGAGCAATAATAGCTCGAAGCTTTCGCTTCAAAACCATCAATCTGTGTGAACACTCATCGCAATAATCATCGTATAAGGAGGTGATCCAGCGCCAGGTTCCCCTAGCGCTACCTTGTTACGACTTCACCCCAGTCATGAACCACAAAGTGGTAAGCGTCCCCCCGAAGGTTAAACTACCTACTTCTTTTGCAGCCCACTCCCATGGTGTGACGGGCGGTGTGTACAAGGCCCGGGAACGTATTCACCGTGGCATTCTGATCCACGATTACTAGCGATTCCGACTTCATGGAGTCGAGTTGCAGACTCCAATCCGGACTACGACGCACTTTTTGGGATTCGCTCACTTTCGCAAGTTGGCTACCCTCTGTATGCGCCATTGTAGCACGTGTGTAGCCCTACTCGTAAGGGCCATGATGACTTGACGTCGTCCCCACCTTCCTCCGGTTTATCACCGGCAGTCTCCCTGGAGTTCCCGACATTACTCGCTGGCAAACAAGGATAAGGGTTGCGCTCGTTGCGGGACTTAACCCAACATTTCACAACACGAGCTGACGACAGCCATGCAGCACCTGTCTCAGAGTTCCCGAAGGCACCAATCCATCTCTGGAAAGTTCTCTGGATGTCAAGAGTAGGTAAGGTTCTTCGCGTTGCATCGAATTAAACCACATGCTCCACCGCTTGTGCGGGCCCCCGTCAATTCATTTGAGTTTTAATCTTGCGACCGTACTCCCCAGGCGGTCTACTTAACGCGTTAGCTCCGAAAGCCACGGCTCAAGGCCACAACCTCCAAGTAGACATCGTTTACGGCGTGGACTACCAGGGTATCTAATCCTGTTTGCTCCCCACGCTTTCGCATCTGAGTGTCAGTATCTGTCCAGGGGGCCGCCTTCGCCACCGGTATTCCTTCAGATCTCTACGCATTTCACCGCTACACCTGAAATTCTACCCCCCTCTACAGTACTCTAGTCTGCCAGTTTCAAATGCTATTCCGAGGTTGAGCCCCGGGCTTTCACATCTGACTTAACAAACCACCTGCATGCGCTTTACGCCCAGTAATTCCGATTAACGCTCGCACCCTCCGTATTACCGCGGCTGCTGGCACGGAGTTAGCCGGTGCTTCTTCTGTCGCTAACGTCAAATAATGCAGCTATTAACTACACTACCTTCCTCACGACTGAAAGTGCTTTACAACCCGAAGGCCTTCTTCACACACGCGGCATGGCTGCATCAGGCTTGCGCCCATTGTGCAATATTCCCCACTGCTGCCTCCCGTAGGAGTCTGGACCGTGTCTCAGTTCCAGTGTGGCTGATCATCCTCTCAGACCAGCTAGGGATCGTCGCCTTGGTGAGCCCTTACCTCACCAACTAGCTAATCCCACCTAGGCATATCCTGACGCGAGAGGCCCGAAGGTCCCCCTCTTTGGCCCGTAGGCATCATGCGGTATTAGCCATCGTTTCCAATGGTTATCCCCCACATCAGGGCAATTTCCTAGGCATTACTCACCCGTCCGCCGCTCGACGCCGTTATCGTTCCCCGAAGGTTCAGATAACTCGTTTCCGCTCGACTTGCATGTGTTAGGCCTGCCGCCAGCGTTCAATCTGAGCCATGATCAAACTCTTCAATTTAAGATTTTGTTCGGCTCAATGAATACTGAACATTACATAAAGTAATGTTTGAATTGACTGTGCTGAATCCGAAGATTCAATGGTCACTTCGTTTCATTGAAACCTAATTTGAAACCGAAGTTTCTAATTGGATTATCATCAACGAGTGCCCACACAGATTGATAGGTTTATATTTTTAAAGAGCTTTTCTAACTTACCCAGCAACTTAGTTGCTCGTTGTTAGGGGTGCGCATTTTACTCCGCACCGTGAGAGAGTCAAGCATTTTTTTCAAATTCTTTTTCTCTCACTTCCGATTCGCTGTGTGACTTTCGTCTCACTCCGTGTCGGTGGATGCGCAGTATAGGGAGTTGAGAAATTAGTACAAGCGTTTTTTGCAAAAAAACTCTCAACCGAACAAATAGCAATCACTTTGTGTGTATACCAAGCGATCTTGGCTATTTTTTCTCATTTAAAAGGATCTTTCCTCAAAAAAAAGGGCGTTTCTACCTGAATTACGATCTTCAAATTTGATGTAATTGAAGCAAATGATATTCGCTCAACGCGCTTTTTCTTTTCTGCCTGCTGTATAAAAGATAAAAAAGAGCAGAACGATAACGAACTGCTCTTTGGTCTTTGCTTTTTACTTGGGGTACTTCAGGTGAAGTCTTGGAAAAATGTTTCTTCTATATATAGAAGAAAAGATCAGAGCATCCTTGCCCTTCTCTTTTACGACAGATTAGCTAGGGGTATATCTAAATGTCGTGGTTGTTCGATGACACATTGAGCTCGTAAGAGTGGAGCATGCTTGCATTCTCAATGGCGTCATCTTAGAGAGGAACTTAGTTCTTCAATACTTTTACAGTGTAGCTACCATCTTTTTGTTGGTACAGACCGTGGATGTCGGTTTCGAAACCTGGGTAATGCGCACCGATCTCACAAAGCATCTCTAGGAAGTCCAGCACAGGGCGAGACTCTTGAGTCACCATTTCACCAGGAAGTACTAGTGGCACGCCTGGAGGGTAAGGAAGGATCATGTTCGCACTTACGCGACCAACCATTTCTTCCAGTTTGATTTCTTCTACGTTACCGCGAAGCTCTTCTTGCCATGCTGCGTGTGGTGTTACTTTCATTTCAGGAAGAACATCGAACGCTTTGTACATTAGCTCTGGTAGATTGTATTTCTTAGTTAGGTTGTGAATCGCTTGTGCTAATTCTTGAACGCGCATGCCTTCATAGAAGCTTGGGTCTTCATTATATAGCGAAGGTAGGAAGCTCTTGATGGTTAGGTTCAAGTCGTACCCACGTTTAAATTCAGTCAGACCGCGTAGCAATTGCATTGCTTTTGATTTGTCGATACCGATTGAGAATAGGAACAACAAGTTGTATGGACCTGTTTTCTCTACCACGATGCCGCGCTCGTCTAGGAATTTAGCCACCAGCGAAGCAGGAATACCTGATTCTTCTAGTTCGCCTTCTTTATTCATCCCCGGAGTTAGTAGCGTTACTTTGATTGGATCAAGATACATGTGGTTGTCATCCATGTTCTTGAAGCCGTGCCATGTGTCGCTAGGGTCTAGTTTCCAACATTCCGTGGTATCGATGTTTTCTGGTTGCCATACATCGAAGAACCAGCTGTCACTTTCTGCTTCTAGGCGTTTGATCTCTTTACGGAAGCGGATTGCGCGATCGATAGAGTCTTGCATCAACTTCTTACCAGTGTTGCCGCGCATCATTGCCGCTGCAGTTTCAGTAGAAGCCACAATGCCGTACTGAGGTGAAGTTGAAGTGTGCATCATGAATGCTTCGTTGAAAGACTCTTTATCAAAGTCACCTTTCACGTGAATCATTGAAGCTTGTGAGAACGCTGCCAACAGTTTGTGTGTTGATTGTGTTTCGTAGAACACTTTGCCTGGCATCGCTTCACCACTCATACCACATTTACCTTCGTAAATTGGGTTGAAGTTAGTGTAAGGCACCCAAGCACTGTCGAAGTGGATGTGTTTACAGTCTAGCGACTCTTTGATGAATTGTGTGTTGTACAACAAGCCATCGTAAGTTGAGTTAGTCACTACTGCGTAACTTGGCGCTGTTGCACCTGGTGTTTTCGCCACTTTCTCTGCAATGACATCTCGGCTGAATTCGCTTTGTGGAATACCACCAAGGATGCCGTATGCGTTACGAGTTGGGCGGAAGTAGATTGGTGTCACGTCGCTCATCATCATTAGGTGAGTCAGAGATTTGTGACAGTTACGGTCAATCAGTACTGTGCTGCCCGCAGGTGCTGAGTACATGCCAACAATTTTGTTCGATGTAGACGTACCGTTCGTTACGATGTACGAGCTGTCTGCATTGAATGTGCGTGCGATGTATTCTTCTGCATCTTTATGTGGACCTGAGTGGTCTAGTAGAGAACCTAGCTCAGGCATTGAGATTGATACGTCCGCTTTAAATGTGTTTGGACCGTAAAAATCGTAGAAGATGCTACCAGCAGGGCTTTTCTGGAATGCAGTACCGCCCATGTGACCTGGAGTACAGAAGGTGTATTTACCTTCTTCTACGTATTTGAATAACGCTTTAGTGAATGGAGGCATGATGGCATCTTTGTATGCCTCAGTCGCTTGGTTGATTTTGATAGCGATGTCGTCAGCCATACCTAAAGCGTACTCGAAGAAGCTCACGTTTAGACGTAGGTCTGTTAGTGAAATGTCTAGAGTAGACTGTTCGTTAGCAAATGCGTGAACAGGCAGTTTTTCGTTGATTTGGCTAATACGTTCACATAGCTCTAGTGAGTATTTATCCCAGTCGAACAGCACACCGCAAATGCGTGGGTTCATCTCAATCATTTTGATCAAGTCTTTATCATCTACTGGGTAAACCACTTCGTAGCCCGCTTTCTCAAGAGCAGCGTGAAGTTGACGAACTGGCTCTTCTTTAAAGAACACACCCATGTGGTTCAAGATAGCGAAAATATTCATTTGGACATCTCCAAGGCGAATGAAGGCGCTCTCTGCCATTTACAGGCAGTGAGTAAGGTGAGCGCCGAGTGAATTTGTTTTTTATTGGCTGGCACCGAAGTGCCAGCGTTTGGGGATTAGTTGCTTGCTTGAGCAGGCATGTCGTCAGCGTGTAGCTTCATGTACTGAGCTAAGCCGGCTTTTTTGCTGTAGAACATCAAGATAACGAGAGACACGATGAAGGTTGCTGTTAGCGTACCGCCTTCTGCACCAGCAAGGGCAATGAAGCAGAACAGACAAGCTACACCAGAGAACAGCATTACGAAGCCGTTGCGTGTTGTCATACCTTCGAAGCGAATCAAGTTAATGCTTGAGTAGAAGTAAGGCAGCATAGTTAGTAGAACTGCATCAGTCGTTAGCTGGTTGAACAGGTCTGATGCGTGTGCTGTTTTAGAGCTGAAGAACATCAGTACAACCATTAATGCTGTCATCTTGATTGACGCAAGGATTAAACCTTTCTTAGGCACACCGTTTTTGTCAGTTTCGCCGTAGATTTTAGGGAAGTTGCCATCGCTTGCTGCACGTTTACCAGCTTCGCCCACCAGCATCATCCAAGAACCTAGCGAAGTAAAACATGCTAGTGCTGTGAATGCTGATACGAATGGTGCTGTCCAGCTACCGAATAGCTCAGTGGTAGCCAATGCAAATGGCGCACCTGATGCCGCGACTTCAGAAGCAGGGAACATGCCGCTGATCATTTGAGTTGATAGGATGTAAATCACACCTGCGATACCAGTACCCAGCATGGTTGCTAGCGGTACAGTACGTTTAGGGTTTTCTACCATACCTGTCGATACTGCTGCTGATTCCACACCAACGAATGACCATAGACAGATAAGAACCGCAGTCACAATCGCATGGCTATCAGTACCCGCAGATACGTTCCAGTTTTGGCTGTATAGCGCAGTGTCGAAGTGCGTCCAACCAAATAGAGCGGTACCAACAACTGGAATTAGGATTAGAACAAGACCAAGCGTACATAGACGGCTTACCCAGCTACCACCAAGTAGGTTGACGAAAGTGAAGATCCATACCGATGCAATCGTCGCAATACCTGCTGGGATTGGGTCATTAAGCACAGGGAAGAATACTGAAAGGTAAGAAACACCTGTAATAGCAATAGCTAGGTTACCAATCCAGTTCGCGTGGTAATAAAGCACGCCCGTTTGGAAACCAAAGACTGGGGAAACTTCGCCCGCATAAGCGATAGGACCACCTTCTTGAGGGTTTTTGGTTGCCAGACGAGCGTAAACAAACGCAAGGCTCAGTGCACCGATCAAACAGATCAGCCAGCTGAAAATTGAAACAGAGCCTACTGAAGCTAGGCTAGAAGGTAACAGTGCAATACCACTGCCCATCATGTTACCGGCGACTACACCCGTACAGGCAATTAGGCCGATTTTTTTCGTATTCGATGACATAACATCTCCAAATCTATTCTACTCAAGTCAACGTGACTCAAACTGAACGGTTATTAGCGAGATGCTATGAAGTAGATACCTGCTCGACCTCGCTAAATTTCGAAGTGAAGACTACGCCCAAAAATCGGGAAAAAAATAAACTTGGCGTTATCAATAAAATGATTAGTTAATCAACATCAAGTTGAGATAAACATGATAAACACAAAAATATAAAACCAAATTATTCATGCAGTTATAAGAAAAACATCAAACCTTCTACCGATAGATAAACTCTCATCAACTCGTCGGTAATCGCGATAAAAGTTATCAACCTCTATCAACTTCCCCATCCCGAAGGGTTAATTCCCTGAACTGTTGATTCCATAAATCTCTCCCTGATCGCGCTTTTTGACCCACATCAATATTCATCTCGCCTGCAAGAAAGCATCAGAATCATTCTCGCCACATAACTCAGCCAGACACTCCATACAATCAATAGAGATAGAGATAGAGATAGAGATAGAGATAGAGATAGAGATAGAGATAGAGATAGAGATAGAGATAGAGATAGAGATAGAGAAGCAAACCGGATATGTTTTCCCGTTGCAAGCTTGCGTTGTTAGCTCCTTCGTACGTCATTGCCCCACCCTTTTCACTTTTCGACAGCGACAAAAAAGCCCCTCACCGAAATGAGGGGCTAGTATTTGAGTCCGAGAGAATTAAAGCATTCGAACGACAGAAGGGTGAACAGCGCGATACATGGCGTAATCAATCGCCTTCATGTTACTTGGGAAGACCAAGTTTTCGCACAGCAGATACGTCTCAACCGACGTATCAATATAGAAAGCTTCGCTGTAAGACTCACTGGCCAAATCCAGATCACCATCCAATTCAGCATGCTTACCACGAATCACATAAGAAAGCACCGAATCACGTAACCTCAAAGCCTGCCCAAGATGCTGCTTGGCTGAAGCCATGTCACCAATAATGGTTTCGTGCAGGGCTAAAGCTTCATAAATTCGCGGTTGAATTGGCCCAACCATCATTTTTACGTTAGTTTCTAGTGCGTCACTCAACTGCTGCACTCGCCCTTTCTTCAACTCCTGTGAAAAATCGAGCACCTTCTGCACGTGGTAAGCAATTAATAACTCTGCCTGAACGTAAGCATTATCTGGCTCAATTTCTAAAATGTTTTCCATCAAGTTGACGCCTTGGCGAAACTGCTTGGCATCCGAGACATTGAGATAATGGTTAGCTTGAACAAACAGCTCCAAAGCATCTGGGTTAATTGGCATTCCCGCCACCAGCATCGTGGATTTCAGCTTGGCATCCGGCACTTTCAGCACTTGCATCAAGTCTAACGACGCTTGTTGAAGCACTGTCTTTAAATGGCTGCTGGTTAACGCGTATTGACGACTAAACAACACCTTTTCAGATGAGTTATTCCGATATTCCACCTCTAAAAAGCTGCTACCCTCATTTTCACGAACCCGCACCACAACCGATTTGCCCGGCACAATACCCGAGGTAAACGACGCCTTCTTTAGCATGACTCGGTAATCGCTCACTTGAGCAATGTCGGACATCAACTTTTGGGCAAACCCGTCTGCCAAGTCGTAGCTTAACCCTTCGCTCGTGAAGTTATCTTGAAACTTGAATTCGATAAGGTGAGTATCGATGGCTTGAGTAATACGCACTTCCGATTGCTTGTAGGTAAACACGCCCATCACCACAACCAAGACACTGATCCAGATGAAGTTCATGATCCCCAGGCGCCACGGACTGATTTTATTTTTTTTCTGAGGGGCCTTTTTCTCTTTAGACATCTCACAGACCGCGCGAGTCAGAGGGCCAGCAGGAAAGGTGACGGCAGGTGCGATAGGTAGAGTCTCTTCTTCTGGCTCTTCAACAATAGGAGGAAGAGTTTCTGAATCACAATGACGACTTGCGAGGAATTCCTCGAGTGTCATTGGGGTCACATTCGCCACCAGCTTGTAACCACGTTTCGGCACTGTAATGACGTAGCTGGTATTTTCTTCCCGACCGTCACGCAGTAATTTACGTAACTCAAAAATGGACTGAGTCACCACTTGATCGGTCACAATCGCCCCTGCCCAAACGTATTGGATCAATTCCTCACGATTGAACACCTCATTCGCATGCTCCGCTAGGAAATGCAGAAGATTAATTAAGCGTGGCTCAACAGTAACTTCCCTATCTTGTCGATACAGCTTATTTTCATCAACGCTCAAAACCCAGTCATTGATTTGAAAATAGACTCCAACCATGTATGAAAACTCTCGTATCTACAGACAGCGCTACAGTAGGAATCAAACAATGGTCAATTCCTACTGGTAACTAAAGGCGAGATTATAGGTGGGAAAACGGCGTGCACCTAGAAAAGCAAGCCGCCAAAAATGCAAACTTAAGTTAAGTGATGCAGAAATGAGACTACTCAAGTGCTGCAAGGATAGAACAATGAGTAGCATCATCGTCCGTATGACCGCAGCAAGCATCATTGATCTTCTTCAAAGCTCGACGAATTTTCGTTAGCTCGTTAATTTTTCCATCAATCAGCTCTAACTTAGCAGAAGTAATAGCTTTAACCTCTGCACAGCTGTGTTCTGTTGCTTCTAGTTTGATTTCTAGTAGCTCTTTAATCTCATCCAAGCTCAGGCCCAGCTCTTTACCTTTAAGGATGAAGTGTACCTGCTTTTGATTCTCTTCATTGTAGAGACGATAACCTGATTCACTTCGACCTGCGGGCTTTATCAGCGCGTTTTTCTCATAAAAACGCAGCGTATCTGCCGTCACACCACAACGTTTTGCCAGTTCACCTATCTGAAACATAACTTTCCCTATTAACTATCTCGTTACTTTTAAAGCTAAAGAACCTCTTTTTCACAATTATTTTTGAGATGCCAAACGATTGCGCGAGCTTTTTTGTAATAAATTGGTTAGAATACGCGCCATCAAATGTGGAGACTGTTTTCTAACCAGAAAACATCCGGCAAAGGTCTTTACCAAAACTGGCCAATATTTTACCCCAAGAGGTAAAAACAAGTTCATTTTTGGCAAACATCTTTAACTCCGTGAATTTGAGGAAAATGGAAGCATGAATAACGCTCGTCCTATTCGCCGTGCGCTTATCAGCGTATCAGACAAAACAGGTATTGTTGAGTTTGCACAAGCTCTTGCTGAGCGCGGTGTCGATATCCTATCTACTGGTGGTACAGCACGCCTACTTGCCGAACAAGGCATCGCAGTAACAGAAGTCTCTGACTACACAGGTTTCCCAGAAATGATGGACGGCCGCGTTAAAACGCTTCACCCGAAAGTTCACGGTGGTGTGCTTGGTCGTCGTGGTCAAGATGACGACGTGATGGCAAAACATGGCATCAATCCAATCGACATGGTCGTTGTTAACCTATACCCATTCGCAGAAACCGTTGCAAAAGAAGGCTGTACACTAGCTGACGCGGTTGAAAACATCGATATCGGCGGCCCAACGATGGTTCGCTCTGCAGCGAAAAACCACAAAGACGTGACTATCATTGTGAACGCTCATGATTACGACCGCGTTATCGCTGAAATGGACGAGAACGAGAAATCTCTAACACTAGAGACTCGTTTCGACCTTGCTATCGCAGCATTTGAACACACTGCGGCTTACGATGGCATGATCGCAAACTACTTCGGCACCATGGTTCCATCTTACGGTGAGAACAAAGAAGGTGATGAAGAGTCTAAATTCCCACGTACTTTCAATCAGCAATTCGAGAAGAAGCAAGACATGCGCTACGGTGAGAACAGCCACCAAGCCGCAGCTTTCTACGTGGAAGCCAATCCACAAGAAGCGTCTGTTTCTACTGCTCGCCAAATCCAAGGTAAAGCTCTTTCTTACAACAACATCGCAGACACGGATGCCGCACTTGAATGCGTGAAAGAGTTCAACGAGCCAGCATGTGTAATCGTAAAACACGCCAACCCATGTGGCGTTGCGCTAGGTAAAGACATCCTCGAAGCGTACAACCGCGCTTACCAAACTGACCCAACGTCAGCGTTCGGCGGCATCATTGCATTCAACCAAGAGCTAGATGCAGAAACGGCTAGCGCTATCGTTGAACGTCAATTCGTTGAAGTGATCATTGCTCCTGCTGTTTCTGCTGAAGCGATTGAAGTCGTTGCAGCGAAGAAGAATGTTCGCCTACTTGAGTGTGGTGAGTGGACAACTAAAACAACAGGCTTTGACGTTAAACGCGTTAACGGCGGCCTACTAGTTCAAGACCGTGACCAAGGTATGGTTAGTCTGGATGACCTTAAAGTGGTCTCTAAGCGTCAACCTACAGAAGAAGAGCTAAAAGACGCGCTATTCTGCTGGAAAGTTGCGAAATACGTGAAATCCAATGCAATCGTTTACGCAAAAGGTGACATGACTATCGGTGTAGGCGCAGGCCAAATGAGCCGCGTTTACTCAGCGAAGATTGCCGGCATCAAAGCCGCAGATGAAGGCTTAGAAGTTGCCGGTAGCGTAATGGCATCTGACGCTTTCTTCCCATTCCGCGACGGTATCGATGCCGCAGCAGAAGCCGGCATTAAGTGCGTAATTCAGCCAGGTGGCTCAATGCGTGACGACGAAGTTATCGCAGCAGCAGATGAGCACGGCATGGCGATGATCTTCACGGGTATGCGTCACTTCCGCCACTAATTTCCTCATCGTATTTGGCACTGTGGCGTTGTTAACTGCTTTCGCCCACCCCAGTTACGTAGCTGGCTATGTTTCCGGGATGGGCTCAATTGTAGCCTAGCCACATCATCAAATACTTTGAGTAAACAGTATTTATAAGATTAAGGATTTTCATATGCGAGTTTTAATCATTGGTTCAGGCGGTCGTGAACATGCGCTAGGCTGGAAAGCAGCGCAAAACCCAAATGTTGAGACTATTTTCATTGCTCCAGGCAACGCAGGTACGGCACTAGAGCCAAAACTAGAGAACGTAAACATCGATGTAGAAGACATCGCTGGCCTTGTTGCTTTCGCCAAAGAAAAGGCGATTGAACTGACTATCGTTGGCCCAGAAGCACCATTGGTTATTGGTGTGGTTGATGCGTTCCGCGAAGCGGGCTTACCAATCTTTGGCCCTACCCAAGCCGCAGCGCAGCTTGAAGGCTCCAAAGCGTTTACTAAAGACTTCCTTGCTCGTCACCAAATCCCAACCGGTGCATACGCAAACTTCACAGAAATTGAACCAGCGCTTGCTTACGTGCGTGAGCAAGGTGCGCCGATTGTGGTGAAAGCCGACGGCCTTGCGGCTGGTAAAGGCGTGATTGTGGCAATGACGCTAGAAGAAGCCGAAGACGCAATCAAAGACATGCTAGCAGGCAACGCATTTGGTGACGCAGGCAGCCGCGTGGTTATCGAAGAGTTCCTAGATGGCGAAGAAGCAAGCTTCATCGTGATGGTGGATGGTGAGAACGTTCTGCCAATGGCCACCAGCCAAGATCACAAACGTGTCGGTGACAAAGATACAGGCCCTAACACTGGTGGCATGGGCGCGTACTCGCCAGCTCCTGTGGTAACACCAGAAATTCACAACCGCATCATGGAAGAAGTCATTTACCCAACGGTACGTGGCATGGCGTCTGAAGGTAACCCATACACAGGTTTCCTATACGCGGGTCTGATGATCGACAAAGATGGTACGCCTAAAGTGATCGAGTACAACTGCCGCTTCGGTGATCCAGAGACACAACCAATCATGATGCGTATGGAATCGGATCTGGTTGATCTTTGCTTGGCTGCGATTGACCAAAAACTGGATCAAGTGGAATCAAAATGGGATCCACGTGCGTCGATTGGTATCGTACTCGCAGCCGGTGGTTACCCAGCAGCGTACAACAAAGGCGATGTGATCTCTGGTCTGCCTCAAGTTGAAATTGAAGGCGAGAAAGTCTTCCACGCGGGTACAGAAAATAAAGATGGCAACATCGTAACAAACGGCGGTCGTGTTCTTTGTGCAACCGCACTTGGCAATAGCGTATCAGAAGCGCAGCAACGCGCTTACGAGCTTGCAAAACAGATCAGTTGGGACGGCATGTTCCATCGCAGTGACATCGGCTACCGTGCGATTGCACGTGAGCAAGAAAAATAAAAACAACTTAAGTTGGCTAAAAAACAAAAGGCGCATTCAGCGCCTTTTTTATTACTCTGTCAGTTAGTAAGTCTCACCAAGCTTACTCAGCGAGTAATGCTGGTCGTGGTACACAATCAAAGTCATCATCATTGAGCATCAACAGTTCATCAACCGTTGCTTTAGTTCGTGACTGCTTGCCGACAAAAGCCACGTAACTGTCTACAGATGAGAGACGCTCGATAATAAATTTTGGCAACGTCTGATTAAACTCGAGTGTCGAGAACGCTCTACCTTTGCAGGTTTCAAACGATTGGCCATTCCAATAACCTTGAATGAGGCTCTGACTGTTACGAGACTGCGCCTTAACCGACGCCACTACATCATTCGCTTCTGTCTTGTAACGTTCTAATTGTTCATGCTGAAGTGGTAAAACTTTACGATTAACGCGATATTGTTGGTAAACCGCTTCGCCATCTTTATTAAAACGGATGTGGATTTGAAAAGGCACCAACTCTTGCTTGGTATCAACTTGCTCACCTTTTCGAATCAACTCTCGAAGCTCACCTTCATCCCAACGGTAGTCACTTTGAAACCAGCCATTATCCCCCATCGTCACGTAATCAGCCGCCGTACTCACGCGAGTGAGTTTCTCGGTCATCCAGTACAAGCTACTTGCGTCTCCATCAACTTTGCCGCCAGAGAAGTGAGTGAATTGTTCTAAATTAGGAGTTTCAACCGACGAACAGCCAAAAAGGGTAAAGCTAGATAAGAGAAGTGAAGCGATTAGATGTTTTTTCATGAAGTTGCACCGAGGCAGGATACCTCGGTGCATTCTAACTTAGTTTACTGATTCTTTCAGCGCTTTACCTGCTACGAATGCAGGTACGTTAGCTGCTGCGATTTGAATCTCGTCACCAGTCTTAGGGTTACGACCAGTACGTGCAGCGCGGTGGTTTACTTTGAATGTACCAAAACCAATTAGTTGAACTTGGTCACCCTCTTTAAGTGCACCAGTTACACCATCAAGAGTCGCTTCAAGAGCAGCTTTTGCTTGTGCTTTTGATAGGTCTGCTTTCTCTGCGATAAAGTCGATTAATTGGGTCTTGTTCATTAGGTTTCCCTTCTCATAGGTTATCGAATTCGTCTCACTCTAAAACATAAATGCCCCATCTGGCAAAGGTTTGTAAGCGATCTTTCGATTTTCTGACGTACTTTTAGCCATAATATGAGTAATAACTCACAATTTGTTACCACATACCCCCTGAAAACCCTTGCTTTCCAAGGTTTTTGGACCAATTTATAAGGCACTTTTGCGGTTATAATAGCTGCAAATAACCACTATCAAACTACATTCAAGGGCAACTATGCTGCTGTTATCCATTTATATCTCTATTGCAATCGGCATTTCGTTTATCTGTTCGGTGCTGGAGGCGGTACTGCTGAGTATCAGTCCGAGCTACATTGCGCAGCTCAATCAACAGGGGCATCCCGCAGCTGGGCAACTGGCTAAGCTAAAATCAGATATCGACCGGCCATTGGCATCCATTCTAACTCTAAATACCATCGCTCATACCATCGGCGCGGCCACTGCTGGTGCACAAGCTGCGGTGGTATTTGGTAGCGAAGCGTTAGGTATCTTTTCGGCAGTGCTCACACTGGCGATCTTGGTGCTTTCAGAGATCGTACCGAAAACAATTGGCGCAACTTACTGGCGTCAATTGGCGCCAACCGCGGCAGTCGCATTACGCTGGATGGTATGGGCGCTAACACCATTCGTATGGTTTTCAGAGCAAATCACCAAGCGTCTTGCTCGTAACCACGAAGCACCCAAGATGCGCGATGAACTGTCGGCAATGGCGATTCTGGCACGTGAAAGCGGTGAATTTGCCGAGGGTGAATCAAAAATATTAAGCAACTTGCTTGGCATCCAAGATGTACCTGTAACTCAGGTTATGACCCCACGTCCTGTGGTATTCCGTATTGATGCCACGATGACCATCAATGAGTTCCTAGAAAAACACAAGGATACACCTTTCTCCCGCCCATTGGTTTATAGCGAGCAGAAAGACAATATCATTGGTTTTGTGCACCGCCTTGAGTTGTTCAAACTCCAACAATCAGGTTGTGGACAGAAACAACTGGGAGCAATCATGCGCCCGATTCAAGTGGTGCTAAACAACACGACTTTACCGAAAGTGTTTGACCAGATGATGACTCATCGCCTACAGCTGGCACTTGTCGTTGACGAATACGGTACTGTGCAAGGCTTGGTGACGTTGGAAGATATCTTTGAACACCTCGTGGGTGAAGAAATCATCGATGAAGCGGATAAAAGTACCGACATGCAAGAGCTGGCTTACCAACGCTGGGAAAGTTGGAAAGAGATGCACGGCGTAATCGAAAGCCGCGATGACGATGAAGAAGAGGAAGAACTGGAGAAGCATCACAAGGAGCCAGAAACTCAAGAAGCGACAAAACCAGGCTCTAAAGAATCGTAATCAGCATTGGGCATAACCGCTCAAACGCCGCAAACAAAAAGGCATCCATTTAGGATGCCTTTTTCTATCTATTCAACGACTAAAGTGCGATACCAATATTGCTCACACCTTCTTCACGTAACTCTTCACGTAAATCTTTAATCAAGCTGATGTCACGCTCTACCGCTTCACGCAGTGGACGGAAAATAGCCCACTGCACGTCCCATTCTTCACATACGGCTTCATTTTCTTTCTGATTGTCGTTGGTGATTGGCTCTGCACCTTGCGCTTGCTCTAGATCAGCAACGGTTTGTACCGACTGTTGGCTCACTTTAAGCATTGAATCGAAAAGGTAGTCGCGGTCCAATAGGCCATGCAGTAACGTAGACAAACCCTGACACGCGTCCATCGCTGGATAAACCCCGTAAAAATCGAACTCATCCGCACTTGGGAACAACTCTTCTAACTTCTCTAATTGACGTTCGAAGTTAATTTTCGCGTTCTTAACTGTCAAAATTTCCCATACACTATCAAGAATCGCTCGGTACGCACGCGGGTCAGCAAATTCTGTATTCTCACAAAACATCGCATAGTTTGGATACATGCGTTCACACAGACACGCCATAAAGGTAATTTGTTGCCAAGGTTCTAGTTTTTCTAAACGAACCTGAAGAGGATTCTTAAGCATAGTCACTCAATCATTGAAGAAAAAAACAGCGAAAGTGTACTTGATTCATCACAGGGAAAAAAGTTAATGCCGCATTCAAATAAGATTTTCCTGCTCTCAGAGCATCGCGACACCTACAAAACGTTACTGGCAGAGAAAAATCTGCCCGACCTTTGCCTCACCGACCAACCTGAAGAAGCTCAGATCGTACTGGCGGATCCACCATTACTATCACAAAGGTTAGACGAGTTTTCACAGCTTGAGTGGGTGCAATCCACATTTGCGGGGGTGAACGCTTTAATGTCACCGGCTCTGCGCCAAGATTACACACTGACCAACGTACGCGGTATTTTCGGCCCATTAATTGCCGAATATGTGCTGGGTTACAGTATTGCCCATTACCGCCACTTCAACCGATACCACCAGCAACAACAAAACAAACGATGGCAGCCTCATCTCTATACATCATTACAAAGTAAAACCATGGTGATTCTCGGTACTGGTAGCATTGGGTGTTATTTGGGCAACGCAGCTAAAGCAATGGGAATAAAAACCATCGGTATGAACCGCACAGGTATTCCGACCTCAGGTGGTGAATTTCATCAGACCTTTCATATCAGTGAACTAAGTAAGGCATTTGAACAAGCCGACATTGTTGTGAATACCCTACCAAGTACACCGGAGACGCAACAGTTACTTAATCGTCAAACACTCAGCCATCTAAACAAGGCGTTATTATTCAACGTGGGTCGCGGCGACGTACTGGATGAGGCAGGGTTGCTCTTCGCTCTGAAAAACCGTTGGGTAGAACACGCCTTCTTAGATGTGTTTGAGCAAGAACCGCTATCGGTAGAACATCCGTTTTGGAAACTTCCGCAAGTAACCATCACCCCTCACATCGCGGCGTTAAGTTTCCCCGAGCAAGTGATCGACATTTTTGCAGACAACTACTTGAGTTGGAGGGACGGTTTCTCTCTAAATAATCAGGTTGATTTCGACAAAGGGTATTAGCCGTTTTATGTCTCTAGAAACATTGCTTCAACAAGTGCGCGCCTGTCAGATTTGCGCGGATAATTTACCTTTGGGCGCAAACCCTGTCGTACAAGCAGCAAAAGGGGCACGCATCCTAATCATCGGTCAGGCCCCAGGCACACGTGTACACAAAACTTCGATACCTTGGAATGACCCAAGTGGTGATCGATTACGCCAATGGCTCGATATCGACAAAGACGTTTTCTACGACCCAAATAAAATTGCCATTGTCCCAATGGGATTCTGTTATCCAGGCAAAGGGAACTCTGGTGATTTACCGCCTCGTAAAGAATGTGCGCCCACTTGGCATAGAAAGATTCTTGAGCAGCTGCCCAATATAGAGCTCACTCTACTAATTGGTCAGTACTCGCAGCAGTACTATCTCACCAACAAACCAAAGACGCTCACGCAAACCGTTCAGCAATGGCAAGATTGGGAACCGGACTTTATCCCGCTCCCTCACCCATCTCCACGCAATACATTGTGGTTAAAGAAGAATCCTTGGTTTGAATCTGACGTCGTACCATACCTTAAAAAACGCGTTCACTCGATGCTTTAGGTTACCCATGATCTAATTGCTTGTTTATCTGTACAAGAAAATTAGAACATAAAACCTGTAAACATAAGTATTTGTTTATATTAAATTTTAATGTCTAATGTACAGCTAGAGTAGTAGTTAGATCATAGTAGGCCAAATACTACTAGAGCTGTACAGCCTTGAGTCTCAGATAGAAAAAATGAATTTTAGGTAAAAAAATACCGGCACTGAATGCCGGCATTTGATTTCAAAAAGTCGAAGTTACTTGTGGTACGGCTTAGATAACTCGTGTACCGCTTCCACAAATACGCCCGCGTTTTCTGGCGGTACATCCAAGTGGATACCGTGACCTAGGTTGAACACATGACCAGTCCCCGTATCACCAAATCCTTCTAGGATATCCGCTACTTCTTCACGGATGCGCTCTGGCGAAGCGTAAAGCATTGATGGGTCCATGTTACCTTGCAGCGCCACCTTATCACCGATACGTGCTTTCGCGTCTGCAATGTTGATTGTCCAGTCTAGACCAACCGCATCACAGCCCGTTGCTGCGATTTGCTCAAGCCACATACCGCCATTCTTAGTAAACAGTGTGACTGGCACGCGACGACCATCGTTTTCACGAATCAGACCATCTACAATCTTGTGCATGTATTGCAGTGAGAACAGGTTGTAGTCACGAGGCGTCAGTACGCCACCCCATGTGTCAAATACCATTACCGACTGCGCGCCTGCTTTAATTTGCGCGTTTAGGTACTCGATAACGCTGTCTGCCAGCTTATCTAGAAGTAAGTGCAGAGTTTGTGGTTCCGCGTACATCATTTTCTTGATCTTGGTGAAGGCTTTAGAACTGCCACCTTCGATCATGTACGTAGCAAGAGTCCACGGGCTACCAGAGAAGCCAATTAACGGCACTTCACCCTTAAGGTCTTTACGGATCTGACGTACTGCGTTCATTACATATTGCAGTTCACCTTCTGGATCTGGCAAACCAATTTTTTCCACGTCAGCTTTGCATGTAATTGGGTTATCAAAAACAGGTCCTTCGCCCGCAGCAAAACGTAAACCAAGCCCCATTGCATCTGGAATCGTTAAGATGTCCGAGAATAAGATCGCGGCATCAAGAGGAAAACGGCGTAATGGTTGAAGTGTCACTTCGGATGCTAATTCTGCATTTCGACACAAAGACATGAAATCACCCGCTTCTGCACGAGTCGCTTTGTATTCTGGTAGGTAACGACCTGCCTGGCGCATCATCCATACTGGCGTGTAATCTACCGGCTCTTTTAAAAGCGCACGCAGATAACGATCATTTTTTAATTCAGTCATTCCGTAATTCCAACTGTTAGGCTTTCTGTGAAAGGGGGTATTCTATCACTGATTTAAGTCCAATAGCTGTGTGCTTTGCAACCTGGATCAAGTTATTAACTTTTAAATCAATGCTTAATTTGCCCCCAATCGGTATCAGTGTTAAAAATTTGTTCGCTAGCGAAAACTACAATTATAAACTGAGTACCCGTACTCAGCATCTCATAACGACATCTTACTTACCCCCTCCCTCTCGGAGGGTTTTTTTTTATCTATTTATCAGATAATTAGAATCAATATCTTGTAGCGTTTGTTCGATAAGCGCTCTTGCAATCGTTCCTTTAGGCGCAACAGGCGGCATCTCGTCAATACCAAACCATTGTGCATCAGACAGCTCAGTGTAGTCTGGACTTAACTCTCCCGATTCATAGTCAGCTAAAAACCCCATCATCATACTCGATGGGAAAGCCCAAGGCTGGCTGCCAAAGTAACGAATATTTTTAACGAGAATTCCTGTTTCTTCATGAATTTCTCGAGCCACACACTCTTCTAATGTCTCACCAACTTCTAGAAAACCGGCAATGACGGTATACATACCATTTCGATGCCTTGGATGTTGAGCCAATAAGATCTGATTCTCTTTACGCACAGCAACGATAATACATGGAAATATTCGAGGATAATGGAGAGTACGGCATTCGCCACACTGCATAGCTAACTGGTTATTATTAAGAAAGTTTCTTCCACCGCACTGTGGGCAAAAACGCAGACTTTGCGTCATGTGCCCATACTGGACCGCTTTACTTAACAACATAAATAATGGCTCAGGAAAATGCAGGCAGTCGCGTAGTGAGACTAATGGTAGATCATGCTCCAGATCAGACAAATTAAGCCACATGACGGGCGAACCTGAATACTCACCAATGGGTCTTGCACTCACTTCAGGCAGTGATAACTGCTCTGCAGACCCGAAAGGCACAGCACCATCCACCAGCCAAATTTCACTTCCTGCAACAACACACCAGTATGCATTTATCGCGCGGTTAACATCACCTTTTCTTAACATTACACCATCCCTTTGCTTGAAGTTCGTTCATTTTACTGGCAATCTAATTTCATACTAGAGTTTGTCGTTAAGTAAATTCGCACTCTAAATTCTAGTAAGGACAAGAGTTTGTAATAACTTTACTAACTTTGCTTTGCAAAGGATACGTTCGCCAACAGGCGATCAGATCATGAGGGCATGGTCATGCTAAAAAAATTCAAACAAACACAAGACCAGTGGGGTGGCTCAAGTGATGTCATTGATCACTGGTTAGAGACACGACAATCCCTGATTGTTGAATATTGTAAGCTTGCAGCACTGCAACCTTGTTCGAAAACCAATGTTATTGAACTCCCATCTCCTTCCGAATTGCAGGATTTCTGTCAGCATCTCGTTGATTACATCTCCGAGGGCCATTTTAAAATCTATGACATGGTTATGGATCGCTGGAAAGCGACTGGCTTTGTCGTGACCAATGAGATCAATCAAACTTATGGCCAAATAGTCCTGACAACTGAACCACTATTGAACTTTAACGATAAGTACTCAGAAGTTACTGAAGATGATGAATTAGATGATTTCGATTCTGATATGTGTCTCATTGGCGAAATTCTTGAGACTCGATTTGAAGTCGAGGACTATCTGATACAGCAGATCGCAGAAAGTCTGTCTATGCCCCCAGGGGCTTAGTGTTTGCGAATATTCAGAGACTGAAGGATAGAAAAGACTGACGATCATCGTCGGTCTTTTTTGTTTCTAGCCTTATCACTATTACCTTCTCTAAGAACCCTCTCGAAGAAAAAGGCAGGATAAAAACTAAAAAGGCACCCGAAGGTGCCTTTTTTCTTAAGCTTCTAACGATTACTCGTTAAATGGCTTACTCTTCAGAAGAGAAACCAGCGTTTAGAAGTGCCGCTAGGTTATCCGTTGCTTGCTCAGCAGAAGGACCATCTTGCGCTTCAGAACGTTTAGCTTGACGCTCTTGGTGGTATGCGAAACCAGTACCAGCTGGGATCAGACGACCAACAATTACGTTCTCTTTCAGACCACGTAGGTCATCACGCTTACCAGAAACCGCTGCTTCTGTTAGTACGCGAGTTGTCTCCTGGAACGATGCCGCAGAGATGAACGACTCAGTCGCTAGAGATGCTTTAGTGATACCTAGTAGTTCACGTTCGAAACGTGCAGGCTCTTTGCCTTCAGCTTCTAGGTTACGGTTAGCAATCTTAACTTGTGAGTACTCAATCTGCTCACCAGGTAGGAACTCAGAGTCACCAGAGTGAGTAATAGTACACTTACGTAGCATCTGACGAACGATAGTTTCAATGTGCTTATCGTTAATCTTAACGCCTTGTAGACGGTAAACTTCCTGTACTTCGTTAGCAATGTACTGCGTTACCGCGTGTACGCCACGTAGACGTAGGATGTCGTGTGGAGACTCTGGACCATCTGCGATCACGTCACCACGTTCAACTTTTTCACCTTCGAATACGTTCAACTGACGATGCTTAGGAATCATCTCTTCGTAAGCTTCACCGCTTTCACGTGTGATCACTAAGCGACGTTTACCTTTGGTCTCTTTACCGAAGCTCACAGTACCTGTGTGCTCAGCAAGGATTGCAGGCTCTTTCGGCTTACGTGCTTCAAATAGGTCAGCAACTCGTGGAAGACCACCGGTGATATCTTTGTTACCGCCAGACTTCTGAGGAATACGTGCTAGTGTCGCACCAACACCTACTGCTGCGCCATCTTCGATGTTCACAATCGCTTTACCAGGTAGGAAGTAGTGAGCTGGCATATCAGTACCAGGGATCATTACATCGTTACCTTGCTCATCAACAAGTTTGATAGCTGGACGCATATCTTTACCTGCTGAAGGACGAGCTGCTGGGTCAGTTACTTCGCTTGAAGATAGACCTGTTAGGTCATCGGTTTGACGAGATACTGTTACGCCGTCGATCATGTCTACGAACTGGATGCGACCTGCTACCTCAGTAATGATAGGTAGTGTGTGTGCTTCCCAGTTTGCAACTGTTTCGCCAGCTTGAACTGTATCGCCATCTCCTTTGCTTAGTAGCGTACCGTAAGGCAGTTTGTGTTTCTCTTTCGTACGACCAAACTCATCAATGATAGTTAATTCTGTCGCACGAGAAGTGATAACGATCTTACCGTCATCAGCCAATACAGATTTAGCGTTGTGTAGCTTGATAGAACCGTTGTTCTTAACTTGAACACTGTTCTCTGCCGCTGCTGTCGATGCTGCACCACCGATGTGGAACGTACGCATGGTAAGCTGTGTACCTGGTTCACCGATAGACTGAGCAGCGATAACACCTACTGCTTCACCTTGGTTCACTAGGTGACCACGTGCTAGGTCACGACCGTAACACTGTGCACAACAACCGAAGTCAGAATCACACGTTACTACAGAGCGCACTTTCATGCTGTCTACTGAGTTCTCTTCCATGATTTGACACCACTTCTCATCGATCAGGGTGTTACGTGGAATAAGAACGTCTTCAGTGCCAGGTTTTAGTACGTCTTCAGCAACAACACGACCAAGAGCAAGCTCAGAAAGTGCAACTTTAACATCACCACCCTCGATGTGAGGCATCATGTCAACACCCTCGTGAGTGCCACAGTCATGTTCAGTTACAACAACGTCTTGAGCAACGTCTACTAGACGACGAGTTAGGTAACCCGAGTTCGCTGTTTTCAGTGCCGTATCCGCAAGACCCTTACGAGCACCGTGCGTTGAGATAAAGTACTGAAGTACGTTTAGACCTTCTTTAAAGTTCGCCGTGATCGGCGTTTCGATGATTGAACCATCTGGACGCGCCATCAGACCACGCATACCCGCAAGCTGACGAATCTGTGCTGCAGAACCACGAGCGCCCGAGTCCGCCATCATGTAGATGCTGTTGAATGACTCTTGCTGTTCCTCTTCACCGTCACGGTTAACTACCGTTTCAGATGAAAGGTTTTCCATCATTGCTTTCGCAACACGGTCGTTGGTCGATGCCCAGATATCGATAACTTTGTTGTAGCGTTCGCCCGCAGTAACAAGACCTGATTGGTACTGTTCCTGGATTTCACGTACTTCTTCTTCCGCTTCTGCGATTTCAGTGTACTTAGCTGCTGGTACAACCATATCGTCGATACCAACAGATACACCAGAAAGTGCCGCGTATGCGAAACCGGTGTACATGATTTGGTCAGCGAAGATTACAGTGTCTTTCAGACCTAGTTTACGGTACGCCTCGTTAAGTAGGTTAGAGATTTGCTTCTTACCTAGCTTTTGGTTAACGATGCTGTACGGTAGACCAGCTGGCACGATTTGCCATAGCATTGCACGACCAACAGTGGTGTCTACCATCTTGGTTTCTGTAGTGCTGTTGCCGTCTTCGTCTACAACGGTTTCTGTAATACGTACTTTAACGCGTGCGTGAAGCTCAGCTTGTTTAGTGCGGTATGCTTTCTCAGCCTCTTCTGGGCCCGAAAGGTACATGCCTTCACCTTTCACGTTGATCTTTTCACGAGTCATGTAGTACAGACCCAATACAACGTCCTGAGAAGGTACGATGATCGGATCACCTGACGCTGGCGACAGAATGTTGTTTGTCGACATCATCAGAGTACGAGCTTCAAGCTGTGCCTCTAGAGTTAGAGGTACGTGAACCGCCATTTGGTCACCATCGAAGTCCGCGTTGTACGCCGCACATACAAGTGGGTGTAGCTGAATCGCTTTACCTTCGATTAGTACTGGTTCGAACGCCTGGATACCGAGACGGTGAAGTGTCGGTGCACGGTTCAATAGTACTGGGTGTTCACGGATTACTTCGTCTAGGATATCCCAAACGACCGCTTCTTCACGCTCTACCATTTTCTTAGCAGCTTTGATTGTAGTCGCAAGACCACGAGTCTCTAGCTTGCTGTAGATGAATGGTTTGAATAGCTCAAGTGCCATCTTCTTAGGAAGACCACACTGGTGTAGACGAAGGTATGGACCTACTGTGATTACAGAACGGCCAGAGTAGTCTACACGTTTACCTAGAAGGTTCTGACGGAAACGACCTTGTTTACCCTTGATCATATCAGCAAGAGATTTCAGAGGACGCTTGTTAGAACCTGTGATCGCACGACCACGACGACCGTTATCTAGTAGCGCATCAACAGACTCTTGCAGCATACGTTTTTCGTTACGTACGATGATATCCGGAGCAGCTAGCTCTAGAAGACGCTTCAAACGGTTGTTACGGTTGATCACACGACGGTATAGATCGTTAAGATCAGAAGTCGCAAAGCGACCGCCATCTAGAGGTACTAGAGGACGTAGATCTGGCGGAAGTACTGGAAGTACTGTTAGGATCATCCACTCTGGGTTGTTACCCGATGCGATGAACGCTTCTACCAGCTTAAGACGCTTAGTTACTTTCTTACGCTTAGTTTCAGAGTTTGTTGTCTCTAACTCTTCACGCATTTGTTCTGCTTCAGCGTGCATATCCATAGAACCTAGTAGGTCCTTGATAGCTTCCGCACCCATCTTAGCAGTGAACTCGTCGCCCCACTCTTCTAGACGATCTAGATACTCTTCTTCCGTAAGCATCTGACCTTTTTCTAGATCAGTCATACCTGGTTCTGTTACTACGTACATTTCGAAGTAAAGAACACGTTCGATATCACGTAGAGGGATATCCATCAGTAGACCGATACGAGACGGTAGCGATTTTAGGAACCAGATGTGAGCTACTGGTGAAGCCAGTTCAATGTGGCCCATACGGTCACGACGAACTTTAGTTTGTGTAACTTCTACACCACACTTCTCACAGATAACACCACGGTGCTTCAGGCGCTTGTACTTACCACAAAGACATTCGTAGTCTTTAACTGGACCAAAGATACGCGCACAGAACAGACCATCGCGTTCAGGTTTGAACGTACGATAGTTGATCGTTTCAGGTTTTTTAACTTCACCAAAAGACCATGAACGGATCATGTCTGGTGAAGATAGACCGATTTTGATTGCATCAAATTCTTCGGTCTTATGCTGTGCTTTTAGAAAGTTTAATAAGTCTTTCACAATCAGCTCCTGTAAGGAGTTAAAAGGAGCTCACTCGCTAAAGTGAGCACCTTCTTCCAAATAATCGCTTTGATTCTCTCGACTTTCATCAAGAGAGAAAGGATTACTCTTCGTCTTCTAGCTCGATGTTGATACCTAGCGAGCGGATCTCTTTCAACAGTACGTTGAACGATTCTGGCATGCCAGGTTCCATGCTGTGGTTACCGTCTACGATGTTTTTGTACATCTTAGTACGGCCGTTAACGTCATCCGACTTAACCGTTAGCATTTCTTGTAGCGTGTAAGCAGCACCGTATGCTTCTAGTGCCCATACTTCCATCTCACCGAAACGCTGACCACCGAACTGAGCTTTACCACCTAGTGGCTGCTGAGTTACTAGGCTGTACGAACCAGTTGAACGAGCGTGCATCTTGTCATCAACAAGGTGGTTCAGTTTCAGCATGTACATGTAACCAACAGTTACAGGACGCTCAAACGCATCACCTGTGCGACCATCAAACAGTGTTAACTGACCTGATGTTGGTAGATCTGCTAGCTCAAGAAGTGCTTTGATTGACTCTTCTGGAGCGCCATCAAATACAGGAGTCGCGATTGGTAGACCGCCACGCAAGTTCTTGATCAGAGTACGTACTTCATCATCAGATAGAGAAGCAATGTCTACTTTCTGGCGAGTATCGCCTAGGTCGTAAACTTTTTGTAGGAACTCGCGGAATTTCGCTAGTTCTTGCTGCTCTTTAACCATCTGGTTGATCTTGTCACCGATACCTTTCGCTGCCAGACCTAAGTGTACTTCTAGGATCTGACCGATGTTCATACGCGAAGGTACACCCAGTGGGTTAAGTACGATGTCTACAGGCTGACCTTTTTCATCGTATGGCATGTCTTCAACAGGGTTGATCTTAGAGATTACACCCTTGTTACCGTGACGACCCGCCATCTTATCACCAGGCTGAATGCGACGTTTAACCGCTAGGTAAACCTTAACGATCTTCAGTACGCCAGGTGCTAAATCATCACCTTGAGTGATCTTACGACGCTTAGTTTCGAACTTCTTATCGAAGTCAGCTTTTAGCTCGTCCCACTGCTCAGCAAGTTGCTCAAGTTGAGTTTGTAGTGCGTCATCTTCTAGCGTTAGTTCTAGCCACTTCTTACGATCAGTAGTGTCTAGTTTCGCTTCAGAGTAACCGCCTTCAATCAATACAGCTTTAACACGGTTTAGAAGGCCACCCTCAAGAATCTGGAATTCTTCAGTTAGGTCTTTCTTCGCTTCTTTAAGCTGCATCTGTTCGATTTCAAGCGCACGCTTGTCTTTCTCTACGCCGTCGCGAGTGAAGACTTGAACGTCGATGATCGTACCTGATACAGAGTTAGGTACACGTAGTGAAGTATCTTTAACATCAGATGCTTTTTCACCGAAGATAGCACGTAGTAGCTTCTCTTCAGGCGTTAGCTGAGTTTCACCTTTAGGTGTTACTTTACCAACTAGGATGTCGCCACCCTTAACTTCAGCACCGATGTAAACGATACCTGACTCGTCTAGTTTAGACAGAGCAGATTCACCTACGTTTGGAATATCAGCTGTGATCTCTTCAGAGCCCAGCTTAGTATCACGCGCCACACAAGTAAGTTCTTGAATGTGGATTGTCGTGAAGCGGTCTTCTTGAACTACGCGCTCAGATACTAAGATCGAGTCTTCGAAGTTGTAACCGTTCCAAGGCATGAACGCGATACGCATGTTTTGACCAAGCGCTAGCTCACCTAGGTCTGTCGAAGGACCATCTGCAAGCACGTCACCGCGTGATACAGGTTCACCTGGCATCACACATGGGCGTTGGTTAATACATGTGTTCTGGTTAGAACGTGTGTATTTAGTTAGGTTGTAGATATCGATACCAGCTTCACCTGGTACTAGCTCGTCTTCGTTTACTTTAACAACGATACGAGAAGCATCTACTGACTGGATTACACCACCACGTTTCGCAACTGCAGTTACACCTGAGTCAACTGCTACGTTACGTTCAATACCAGTACCAACAAGCGGTTTGTCAGCTTTCAGTGTCGGAACTGCCTGACGTTGCATGTTCGCACCCATCAATGCACGGTTCGCATCATCGTGTTCTAGGAACGGGATAAGCGATGCAGCGATAGATACAACCTGGTTTGTCGCAACGTCCATGTACTGAGCGTGCTCACGAGGGTGTAGACCAGATTCACCTTTCTGACGAGCTGTGATCAGCTCATCTGCAAAAGTACCATCTTCGTTTAGCTTAGCGTTCGCCTGAGCGATAACAAATTGGCCTTCTTCGATTGCAGACAGGTAATCTACTTCGTCTGTTACTACGCCATCTACAACGCGACGGTATGGTGTCTCTAGGAAACCGTACTCGTTACAACGCGCAAACGCAGATAGAGAGTTGATCAGACCGATGTTTGGACCTTCAGGCGTTTCGATAGGACATAGACGACCGTAGTGCGTTACGTG
The DNA here is from genome assembly GCF_000024825.1 of Vibrio antiquarius. Lineage (NCBI taxonomy): Bacteria > Pseudomonadati > Pseudomonadota > Gammaproteobacteria > Vibrionales > Vibrionaceae > Vibrio > Vibrio antiquarius. Next base: position 595,974 of record NC_013456.1, on the reverse strand, counting down.
TACGTCACGTACTTCGAAGCCAGCACGTTCACGAGTTAGACCGCCAGGACCCAATGCAGAAATACGACGCTTGTGCGTTACTTCTGATAGCGGGTTGTTTTGGTCCATGAACTGTGAAAGCTGTGAAGAGCCAAAGAATTCTTTAACTGCCGCAGAAATTGGCTTCGCGTTGATCAAGTCTTGAGGCATGATTGCGTCAAGATCGCCTAGGCTTAGACGCTCTTTAACTGCACGCTCAACACGTACTAGACCTACACGGAACTGGTTCTCAGCCATTTCGCCTACAGAACGGATACGACGGTTGCCTAGGTGGTCGATATCGTCCACTTCGCCCTTACCGTTACGGATCGCGATCAGCTTCTTCATCACTTCGATGATATCAGTTTCATCAAGTGTGCCTTGCTCTTGAGCATCTTCACGGCCGATAGAGCTGTTGAACTTCATACGACCAACAGTCGATAGATCGTAACGCTCTTCAGAGAAGAATAGGCTTTCGAATAGAGCTTCTGCAGCTTCTTTTGTTGGCGGCTCACCAGGGCGCATCATGCGGTAGATTTCTACCAATGCAGAAATACGATCAACCGTGCTGTCGATACGTAGTGTTTCTGACATGAATGGACCGTGGTCTAGATCGTTCGTAAATAGAACTTCTAGCGCTTTGTGGCCAGCCTGAGATAGGTTCGCTAGTGCTTCCAGGCTGATTTCCTGGTTAGCGTTAACAATGATCTCGCCAGTTGCTTCATTGATGTAATCTTTTGATGCAACTTTACCTACGATGTACTCAACTGGTACTTCGATGTGATCAACACCATCTTTTTCTAGTTGGCGGATATGACGAGCTGTTACGCGACGACCTTGCTCAACGTAAACTTTACCATTCGCTTCGATGTCGAATGACGCAGTTTCACCACGTAGACGATCTGGAACCAACTCCATCAATAGAGTTTGGTCTTTCACTTCGAAGTTCACTTTCTCGAAGAAGAGATCTAGGATTTCTTCTGTCGACTTACCTAGTGCACGAAGAATGATCGATGCTGGTAGCTTACGACGGCGGTCGATACGAACGTACAAGTTATCCTTAGGATCAAACTCGAAATCAAGCCATGAACCACGGTAAGGAATAACACGTGCGTTGTATAAAACTTTACCTGAAGAGTGGGTCTTACCCTTATCGCTGTCGAAGAACACGCCTGGGCTTCGGTGCAGCTGGGATACGATAACCCTCTCGGTACCGTTAATTACGAAGGTACCATTGTCTGTCATGAGTGGAATTTCACCCATGTAGACTTCTTGTTCTTTAATGTCTTTTACAGTACCTGCTGGCGCGTCTTTATCAAAGATAACTAGGCGTAGTTTTACACGTAGTGGCTTTGAGTAAGTTACACCGCGGATTTGACATTCTTTAACGTCAAAAACTGGCTCACCAAGACGGTAGCTAACGTATTGCAGCTCAGAATTGCCGTTGTAGCTCTGAATCGGGAATACAGAACGGAAAGCGGCTTCAAGACCGTATTGACCTTCAGGATCCTGTTCGATGAATTTGTCGAACGAATCGAGCTGGATCGATAGCAGGTATGGAATGTCCAAAACTTGTGGACGAGTACCAAAGTCCTTACGGATGCGCTTTTTCTCGGTATAAGAGTAAACCATGGGGTTCCTCAGCTCGCTGATAAGTGACCCAAACTGTCCGCCCGCTCCTAGTTACTTAAGGGGGGTAAGGGACAGTGACTAATATAGCTGTTTACTGTAGTGACATTTCATTTCGTAAGAATGAAATGTTTTTTGCATGGATATCAGGCGCTTAAACAGCGGGAAAATTCGCCTATACCCTACAGCGCAAAAAGGCCGGTGGTTAAAAAACCACCAGCCAATTAGCCGTTAGGCTAAGAAACTATGCAATAATTACTTAACAGCAACAGTTGCACCAGCTTCTTCTAGCTGAGCTTTAAGAGCTTCAGCTTCTGCTTTCTCAACACCTTCTTTAAGAGGTGCTGGAGCGCCGTCTACAAGAGCTTTAGCTTCTTTAAGACCTAGGCCAGTTGCGCCACGTACTGCTTTGATTACAGCAACTTTGTTACCGCCAGCAGCTTCTAGGATTACGTCGAATTCAGTTTGCTCAGCAGCAGCTTCGCCGCCAGCAGCGCCGCCAGCTACAACAGCAGCAGCAGCAGAAACACCGAATTTCTCTTCCATTGCTTCGATTAGTTCAACAACTTGCATTACAGACATTTCTGCAACTGCGTCTAGGATTTGCTCGTTAGTAATAGACATAACAATTCTCTTTTAAGTCAACAATAAGTTTATTAAGCAACCAGTAAAAAGCAAGGCTTATGCCGCTGCTTCTTGTTTTTGATCGCGGATAGCTGCGATAGTACGCGCCAGCTTGCCAGCCGAAGCTTCTTTCATGCACATCATTAGGCGTGCAATTGCTTCGTCGTAAGTTGGTAGTGTTGCTAGTACTTCAGCGTCAGTTAAAGCGCCTTCATAAGCAGCAGCTTTGATCTCGAAATCTTTGTTCTCTTTAGCGAAGTCTTTGAAAAGACGCGCTGCAGCACCTGGGTGCTCATTAGAGAATGCGATTAGTGTAGGACCAGTGAAAGTGTCAGTTAGACACTCGTACTCAGTACCTTCAACCGCACGACGAGCAAGAGTGTTACGAACAACTCTCATGTAAACGCCAGCTTCACGAGCTTGTTTACGTAGAGAAGTCATCGCGCCAACTTGAACGCCACGAGAATCAGCTACAACTGCAGAAAGTGCACCACTGGCAGCTTCGTTGACTTCAGCAACAATTGCTTTTTTGTCTTGAAGGTTTAAAGCCATCTTGGATTTACTCCTGGTTGTCGTTACACCACTCACTATCATCACGACAGTGAGAGCTATTGAGGTGCTTCCCCAGAAGAAAGTTAACTATATTACATAGAGCTTTCTGTCAGTTCGGGCACCATCTACGTAGGATAATTAAGTTTGCTTTTACACAAACACCTACGGTCTTGGACGGAGACTGGGTCTTAATTCATTTCGAACTAGGAGACAGTTCAAAGAACCAAAGTTCAGCCCCAACCACAAATATTAGGCGCAAAATTATACACTAATTTTGCGCCTAAGCAAATAAATTATGCTTGAGTGTTCAGGCTAGCCTGATCAACAGCAACACCAGCACCCATAGTAGTAGAGATGCTTACTTTCTTCAGGAAAGTACCTTTCGCTGAAGATGGCTTAGCTTTCTTCAGAGCAACTAGAAGTGCTTCTAGGTTCTCTTTGATCTGCTCAGCAGAGAAGTTTGCTTTACCGATAGTAGTGTGGATGATGCCGTTTTTGTCGTTACGGTAACGAACCTGACCAGCTTTAGCGTTTTTAACCGCTTCAGCAACGTTAGGAGTTACAGTACCAACTTTAGGGTTTGGCATAAGACCGCGAGGACCTAGGATAGTACCTAGTTGACCTACAACGCGCATTGCATCTGGAGAAGCAACAACTACGTCAAAGTTCATTTCGCCTTTCTTAACTTGCTCAGCAAGATCTTCCATACCTACGATGTCTGCGCCAGCTTCTTTAGCTGCTTCAGCGTTAGCACCTTGAGTGAACACTGCAACGCGGATTTCGCGGCCAGTACCGTGAGGTAGTACAGTTGCACCACGTACGTTCTGGTCAGATTTACGAGCATCAATGCCTAGGTTAACAGCAACGTCTACAGACTCAACGAATTTCGCAGTCGCTAGTTCTTGAAGAAGAGCTACAGCTTCGTTGATTTCGTATTCTTTAGTTACGTCAACTTTTTCGCGGATTACGCGCATGCGCTTAGTTAGTTTTGCCATCTTATTAACCCTCTACCACTAGGCCCATTGAACGAGCAGTACCAGCGATAGAACGCTTCATCGCTTCGATGTCAGCACCAGTCATATCAGCAGCTTTAGTTTCTGCGATTTCTTGGATTTGAGCGTCAGTTACAGTACCAACTTTTTCAGTGTTTGGACGACCTGAACCAGACTTAACGCCAGCAGCTTTCTTAAGAAGAACAGCAGCAGGTGGAGTCTTAGTTACGAACGTGAAAGAACGGTCGCTGTATACTGTGATAACTACTGGAGTTGGTAGACCTTTCTCAATAGATTCTGTTTTTGCGTTGAACGCTTTACAGAATTCCATGATGTTCACACCGTGTTGACCTAGTGCAGGACCTACTGGTGGACTAGGGTTAGCCATACCAGCAGCAACTTGTAGCTTGATGTAAGCTTCAACTTTCTTAGCCATGATAATTCCTAAGTTTGGGTACAAACGCTAATCGCGGATCAGCTCCCCGTTTGTGTAAGAAACTTTTTACTTCACTTGAAGTAAAAAGGCGCGAAATTATAGTCATAATCCGCGCCTTATACAACCCTAAAAAGGTGATTTTTTATACTCTTTAACGAAGAGTCTTAGTCCAGCTTTTCAACCTGACCAAATTCAAGCTCAACTGGTGTCGCACGACCAAAGATCGAGACAGACACTTTCAGGCGGCTCTTCTCGTAATCCACTTCTTCAACAGTACCGTTGAAGTCAGCAAATGGACCTTCGTTAACACGTACCACTTCACCCGCTTCGTACATTGTACGCGGACGAGGCGCTTCACTCGCTTTCTCAAGACGATTAAGAATCGCGTCAGCCTCTTTATCCGTGATAGGTGCCGGACGGTCTGAGGTACCACCAATGAAGCCCATGACACGCGGCACACTGCGTACTAGGTGCCATGATTCATCGTTCATAATCATCTGAACAAGGACGTAACCTGGGAAGAACTTACGCTCAGATTTGCGACGCTGACCCGCGCGCATTTCTACTACTTCTTCAGTAGGAACAAGTACTTCACCGAATAGCTCTTCCATGCCGTGCATTTTGATATGCTCGCGCAGAGATTGAGCTACACGACCTTCAAATCCAGAGAAGGCTTGAACCACATACCAGCGTTTTTTTGGAGCTTCACTCATGAATAAAAACCCTCTATACCCCAGTTGCTAGAGCTACTAGACGAACCATAATTCCGTCAATACCCCATAGCACTAGAGCCATTACAATACTTACAGCTAAAACGATCAGTGTTGTTTGCATGGTTTCTTGGCGAGTAGGCCAAACAACTTTACGTACTTCCATACGCGATTCTTTTGCAAAACTGATCGCTGCTTTACCTTTAGTCGTTGTTGCTGCAACGCCTAAGGCAGCTGCAATAAGAACAACAACGCCTGCAGCACGAACCACTACAGACATTTCACCATACAGGTAATTACCCACAACAGCGGCAGCTGCCAATACGAAAGCGGCTAACCACTTAAACGTATCTGCTGCGTTTGAGCTATCAGGAGTTTCAGCATTATTTGCTTTCATAAAACCAACCTGTTACAAGTCTTAATATAGACGACAACAACCCCGCTGTTGCAGGGCAAACTCCATATCGCTGAAAAAATCAGCGTACTCTTCTTAAGATTAAGCATCTTTGCTTAATCTTGCTCTGCGCCCAACCCACTTCTGAACAAGAAAACAGCAAAAATAATGTTGAGTGCAGAAAAAGGGCATCAAATGATGCCCTTTTTGCTACTGGTTCGTCAAATCTAATTCAAGATTTTCCGAAAGCATCGCTAATTCGCTATGAATTAGTCGAAGATCTTAGCAACAACACCAGCACCTACTGTACGGCCGCCTTCACGGATCGCGAAGCGTAGACCTTCGTCCATTGCGATAGGTGCGATTAGCTCAACAGTCATCTGTACGTTGTCACCTGGCATTACCATTTCTACGCCTTCTGGTAGCTGGATGTCACCAGTTACGTCAGTTGTACGGAAGTAGAACTGTGGACGGTAGCCTTTGAAGAATGGAGTGTGACGACCACCTTCATCTTTAGACAGTACGTATACTTCTGATTCGAACTTAGTGTGTGGAGTGATTGAACCAGGCTTAGCTAGTACTTGACCACGTTCAACTTCGTCACGCTTAGTACCACGTAGAAGTGCACCAACGTTCTCACCTGCACGGCCTTCGTCTAGAAGCTTACGGAACATCTCTACACCAGTACATGTTGTAGTAGTTGTTTCCTTGATACCTACGATAGCAACTTCGTCACCTACAGTTAGAATACCACGCTCGATACGACCAGTTACTACTGTACCACGACCTTGGATTGAGAATACGTCTTCGATAGGCATTAGGAATGGCTGATCTACCGCACGCTCTGGCTCAGGGATGTAAGTATCTAGAGCTTCAGCTAGTTCAACGATTTTCGCTTCCCACTGCTCTTCGCCGTTTAGTGCGCCTAGTGCAGAACCTTGGATAACTGGTAGGTCATCACCTGGGAAATCGTATTCAGATAGAAGTTCACGAACTTCCATTTCTACTAGTTCTAGTAGCTCTTCATCGTCAACCATGTCACATTTGTTCATGAATACGATGATGTATGGGATACCAACCTGACGGCCTAGTAGGATGTGCTCACGAGTTTGTGGCATTGGGCCATCTGTCGCAGCAACAACTAGGATACCACCGTCCATCTGTGCAGCACCAGTGATCATGTTTTTAACGTAGTCCGCGTGTCCTGGACAGTCAACGTGTGCGTAGTGACGAGTTGGAGTGTCGTACTCAACGTGAGAAGTTGCGATTGTGATACCGCGCTCACGCTCTTCTGGAGCGTTATCGATAGATGCGAAGTCTTTAGCTACACCGCCGTAAACTTTAGCAAGAGTAGTACAGATAGCTGCAGTTAGAGTTGTTTTACCGTGGTCAACGTGGCCGATAGTACCAACGTTAACGTGCGGTTTCGTACGTTCAAATTTTTCTTTAGACATGAGTGGTCCCTCTAGGTACGGATTTAGGTGGCCCAAATTGACCACGCAACCAAAAAAAGATAATTGGTAAATCTAATATCAAAAGGAAATAAACTTGAGAGCTGGTGCTGATAGGCAGACTCGAACTGCCGACCTCATCCTTACCAAGGATGCGCTCTACCACCTGAGCTATATCAGCACTCAAATTAGAGTGGAGCGGGCAGCGGGAATCGAACCCGCATCATCAGCTTGGAAGGCTGAGGTAATAGCCATTATACGATGCCCGCAACACGTAACTCTGAGAGCTATTTCCTAAAGAATATGGTGGAGGGGGACGGATTCGAACCATCGAAGGCAGTGCCGGCAGATTTACAGTCTGCTCCCTTTGGCCACTCGGGAACCCCTCCAAATTTTCAAGCCATTCAGACTACTAAAGGAAAGAATGGTGCCGACTACCGGAATCGAACTGGTGACCTACTGATTACAAGTCAGTTGCTCTACCTACTGAGCTAAGTCGGCATAAGTGGTGCGCATTCTATTGAATGATTTTCGAGGTTGCAATAGTAATTTTAAAAAAAATCATAAAATTCGATTTTTTAGATTCGTTTGCTGCAAATTCGTACAAACTTGGCTTTTTTAAAGTAAACTTCGACCTTTGTCGTTTGCTTTGAAGTTCGCTTGATGTATGTTCTTGCTTCTACTAAACCAAGGATAAAAGAGACCCATGAGTCCATTTTTGTCATTTGACCGTGCAAATTGGGCCGAGTTAAGAAACTCTGTACCGATGACACTTTCTGAAGACGACTTGACTGCGCTTCAGGGCATTAATGAAAACCTAACCATGGAGGAAGCGGTAGAAATCTACCTTCCTTTGTCTCGTCTTTTGAATCTTTACGTCCAAGCGCGTCAAAGCCGCAACTCTGTATTACAACAATTCTTGAATACGGAAGAACATGCCCCTCCTTTTGTGATTGGTATCGCCGGCAGTGTCGCTGTAGGCAAAAGTACGACAGCTCGTATTCTGACCGCATTGCTTTCTCGTTGGGAGAATCATCCCAAAGTGTCCTTGGTCACTACAGATGGCTTTCTATATCCGAAAAAGGTACTAGAAGAACGCGGTATCATGCATCGTAAAGGGTTTCCTGAGTCCTATGATATCAAGCGTTTAGTCGAGTTCATGTCTGACGTAAAGGCGGGAAAACCCGATCTTGAAGTACCCATCTATTCTCACATCACGTATGACATTACTGATGAACTAAGAAAAGTGGATAGACCCGATGTTCTTATCATTGAAGGTTTAAACGTTCTACAAAGTGGAATGGATTATCCGCATGATCCACATCGCGTCTTTGTCTCTGATTTTTTGGATTTTTCGATCTATGTCGATGCTGAAACAGAGACAATTGAACAGTGGTATGTGGAACGATTTTTAAAGTTTCGCCAAGGGGCTTTTACTAAACCCGGTTCTTATTTTAGTCACTACACGCAACTGTCAGTCGATGAAGCAAAGCAAAAAGCGAAACAAATTTGGCATGATATTAATGGGCTCAACTTGGAGCTGAATATTCTTCCAACCCGAGAAAGAGCCCATTTGATTCTACACAAAGGCGTCAACCACTTGGTTGATAAGGTATCTTTGCGAAAGTAATTGAACGTCAATCGCTTTTACGCAACGAGATTTCACCACCAATGTAAGTCTCTAGCCCTTGGGAGGTTTCGAGTAATATCCCGCCTTGATGATCAATGCCGCGTATGACGCCGTGCACCTCTCTAGGTCCGATGAGCAGCTTGACTTGACGATTGAGAAAGTTATCTAATCGATTCCAACGTTCGACAAAGCTGGTAAGTCCTTTCAGTTCATACTCGATAAGTGCGGAATTCCAATGCTGGATAAGCGTCGTCGCTAGGACATTTCTATCGATCACGAGACTCTCGTTTACCTGATTCAATGTTGTCCATGGTTGATCAATCTCAGGTTGCTCATCAGGCATTCCAATATTGAGCCCCATCCCAATCACAAGATGAGCAGCACCACCGGCCTGCCCTGACATCTCCACTAAGATTCCTGCCAGTTTTTTATCTTGATAATACAGGTCATTTGGCCACTTGAGTTTAACGCCTTGTATGCCCATTTCTTCTAGTGCTTCCACTGCGGCAATACCAATAACAAGGCTTAAGCCCATTGCCGCGGCCATTCCCGCATCTAATCGCCAGTACATGGATAGGTATAAGTTAGAGCCAAATGGAGAGATCCATTGTCTACCGCGGCGACCACGTCCTTGTGCTTGATACTCAGCTATACAAACACGGCCCTTTTCTGACTCTGCAACTCTATCAAGCAAATACTGGTTGGTTGAGTTAATCACAGGAACAAGCTCAACAAGTGACTCCGCACTAGCAGTAAGGAGAGCTTCATCTAGCAACTGCAATGGTGATGCCAACTGGTAACCGCGCCCTTGCACTCGATAAATATCAATGCCCCACTCACTAAGACCTTTAATATGCTTAGCTATTGCCGCTCTGGATACATTCAGGGCTTCGCCCAGCGCCTCTCCAGAATGAAACTCGCCGTTACTTAATGACTTTAAGATATGAAGTTTCGTAGAGTGATCTTTTCTCATCTTAACGCCTCGATCTGAGCCAGGTTGGTTTCCCCGGTGCGGTTCAGAAATCGCACTTCATGCTCAAGTTCTATTTGGTATTTATCCCACACAGCCTGCTTCACTAGGGAAGCAAGTGCTACAACATCATCGGCACTGCAGTTGTCCATGTTGGTCAAAACCAAGGCTTGCATAGGGTTGACCTGTGCACCATGCACAGACTTCCCCTTTAATCCGCACTGATCAATCAGCCAACCAGCCGCGACTTTCATTCCGCCAGGAGTTGGATAGGCCACGATATTAGTATGTTGCTTCATGAGCCGATCATAATGATCTTGAGTGATCACTGGGTTTTTAAAGAAACTTCCTGCGTTACCTACCTTGACTGGATCCGGCAGTTTCTCCGTTCGCACTTGGCAAACTCGCTCGAAGATTGTTGCTGGGCTAAGTTGTTCTTCCGGAATATCTTTTAAAGGACCATATTGATTAATCGGTTGCCATTGCTTAGCCAACTTAAGCCCTAGTGCAGTAATAAAGCACTTTTCATGCAAAGCGTGTTTAAAAATGGAGTCTCGGTAGCCAAAGTTACAGTCTCTGGCGCTCATTCTTCTATTTTCAAATGTAGTTAGATCAAGAACATCCACGTAGTCACAAATGTCTTTTAGCTCTAGTCCATAGGCTCCAATGTTTTGAATAGGAGCCGAGCCTGCACAGCCAGGGATCAGGGCTAGGTTTTCTAACCCACCAATTCCCTGACTCACACACCAGGAAACCAAATCAGGCCAGTCTTCACCACCTGCAATATGCAATAGGTATTGGTCATCCGTTTCCGTCACATTTTTACCCATGAGTCGATTAACGATCACTAACCCGTCAAAATGCTCAGTGAAAAGAACATTACTTCCTTTACCTAAAAAAAGTTTCGGTAAATGGGTGAATCTCGGGTCTTGAAATAGTTGGATAACCTCCTCGAGCGACTCGATGGTCGCTAAATAGGAACACGACTGTTCAATCCCAAAAGTATGGTAAGCCTTAAGGCTTGCATTTGTTTTAATTTGCATAGTAGGTTTGCAACGTCAGATAAGATTCTCTTAAACTGTCGACATTCTACATTAGTTATCTTTTAACCGCAGTGACAATACCTGACTCATTAATCATAGAAGTGTTAAATCCTATCAAGCTCCCTCTCATCAAGAGGTTGTACAAAGCGCATTACCCTTCGGGTCGAGCCAAAAAGGATGAACTGATCATTACAGCGAGCCATAAAGGTGAAATCGTTGCGTTACTACGCTTAAAAACTGTGGATAGATCTCGGTTGCTGACGGGAATGCTGGTCATTCCGACACTTAGGGGAACAGGCATTGGAGAAGAACTACTAAGATATTGTAAAAACAATGTTTTCATTGATGGCGATTATTGCTTCGCGTTTACACATCTCGAATCCTATTATTCTAAGCATGGATTCAAAACCATTGATTGCTCTGAGCTACCACACCCGTTAAAAATGGCATTTCAACGCTATGTAGATAGCGGTAAAGATCTCATTCCAATGCAATTCATCTCTTCAACGACATCAAAACGCGCGCTTTTGTAGCCAGGTAAATCATATCTTTGATAAAATGGCAGGTTCGCAATATTGCACTAAACTAAGGTACTCATACCGATATGATAGTAAGTAGGAATCCATTCGAACAGTTGCCAAGTCTCGCTGTCAATCCGGAAGACTTTGATGTTCTGTATTCAGCAGAATCATTCAGGACTCGTCTTTTGGATGCAATCAGCAAAGCAACGTCGCGAATTTACCTAGTCGCTCTATATCTGGAAGATGATGAAGCTGGACGTGAAATTCTCACTGCGCTTTATGAAGCGAAACAGCGCAATCCTGGGTTGGACATCAATATCTGTGTCGACTGGCATCGAGCGCAGCGTGGCCTGATTGGTGCGGAAACATCTGAGGGTAATTCTGCGCTTTACAAAGCGTATGCCAATAAGTACCAACACCCGATCCCTGTCTATGGCATACCTGTGCGTGGCAGAGAGGTTTTTGGGGTACTGCATTTAAAAGGCTTCATTGTCGATGATACTGTCATCTACAGTGGAGCAAGCTTAAATAATGTTTATCTGCACTATCACGAACGCTATCGCTTTGATCGTTACCATGTGATTCGACATGAGTCTCTAGCTAATTCAATGGTGCAATTCATTCAGGAAGAGATGATTGCTCACCCTGCTGTCAATGATCTTGCTGGAAAAGATAAGCCAGAAACCAAAGAAATTAAGTCGGCGATTCGTCAACTGAGAGCTTCACTTGCTCAAGCTAATTATAAGTTTGAAGACCAACCACCAACAGAGGAAAGTGTAAAAATCACCCCACTAGTTGGTCTAGGCAAACGCCGCAATCTGCTCAATCAACAGATTGTAAAGTTACTAGCGGCCGCCCAAAACGAAATCTTTATCTGTACGCCTTACTTTAACTTCCCTAAAGCGCTGCATCGTGAAGTGAAGCGAGCCATGAAACGCGGTGTGAAAGTAACTATTGTTGTGGGCGACAAGACAGCAAACGACTTTTATATTGCCCCTGAGGAAGACTTTAAAACCATTGGTGGACTTCCATATCTGTATGAAGTAAACCTACGCCGCTTTGCGAAAGCAAATGAAGCGAATATCGCTGCGCGTAAACTGTCAATTCACCTCTGGAAGCATGACAATAATAGCTTCCATCTCAAAGGCATTTGGGTTGATAAACGCTATATGCTACTGACGGGGAATAACTTAAATCCTCGGGCTTGGTCACTTGATCTAGAAAATGGACTTCTCATCCAAGACAATTATGCGAAACTCACTGATAAGTTCGAAGATGAGGTTTCGCGTATCCTTGAGCATACCCACCTTATCTGTACTTATAAACAGTTAGAAAAAGTGGAAGATTATCCGATAGGGGTGCAACGGTTAGTAAGAAAAATAACCCGCCTAAAAGCAGATGGGGTTTTAAAACGCATCCTGTAAGCATAATTAACTTCAAAGCTCAGCATTTTCCTGCTGGGCTTTTTTATTATTCCTAGATCCAACAGCTTAATACTCTATTAGACCTCTATATTAGTAGACTTCAGTAAATAAGCTTGCGAGACGCAACTTAACCCCAAACGCAACAACCTAGAATCTAGAAAGGCAATACATGCGTTAGTGGCTAGGTGCTTAATAACTCAGTCTTCCGATCTTACTCTTTCTTACACTACGCTAGTGAATAAGCTTTCTAACACGTAATAAAGGGGAGCTTTAATGAGTCAGCATAGGGGATAAAAACTAGCGCTCGAGACTGGGATCCTGTTCAGCAGGAACTGCGCAACACCTCACTCATGACAGGGCTTAGAAAGCATAGCGAGAGAGGAGCCTGCCTCTCGATGCAAGGTTTCAATATGGAAATGGGGTTAAGGGAAGTCGGGTAACCAAAACGAAAAAAGCCCCAGTCTTTCGACTGAGGCTTAATATAAGTGGCGGAGTGGACGGGACTCGAACCCGCGACCCCCGGCGTGACAGGCCGGTATTCTAACCAACTGAACTACCACTCCGCAGTGGTATCACTCGCTTGTAATCAGCAAGTGTCCATAATTTAAAGCCTGGCGATGTCCTACTCTCACATGGGGAAGCCCCACACTACCATCGGCGCTATTTCGTTTCACTTCTGAGTTCGGCATGGAAATCAGGTGGGTCCAAAACGCTATGGTCGCCAAGCAAATTCTTTAATTCGGAAAGCTGTTTCTTAATTCTCGTTCTTACACATTCAACGTTCTTTCATTGAGTCCATCAAAACCCCTTGGGTGTTGTATGGTTAAGCCTCACGGGCAATTAGTACAGGTTAGCTCAACGCCTCACAACGCTTACACACCCTGCCTATCAACGTCGTAGTCTACGACAACCCTTTAGGATACTTAAAGTATCAGGGAGAACTCATCTCAAGGCTCGCTTCCCGCTTAGATGCTTTCAGCGGTTATCGATCCCGAACTTAGCTACCGGGCAATGCGTCTGGCGACACAACCCGAACACCAGAGGTTCGTCCACTCCGGTCCTCTCGTACTAGGAGCAGCCCCTTTCAATTCTCCAACGCCCACGGCAGATAGGGACCGAACTGTCTCACGACGTTCTAAACCCAGCTCGCGTACCACTTTAAATGGCGAACAGCCATACCCTTGGGACCGACTTCAGCCCCAGGATGTGATGAGCCGACATCGAGGTGCCAAACACCGCCGTCGATATGAACTCTTGGGCGGTATCAGCCTGTTATCCCCGGAGTACCTTTTATCCGTTGAGCGATGGCCCTTCCATTCAGAACCACCGGATCACTATGACCTGCTTTCGCACCTGCTCGAATTGTCATTCTCGCAGTCAAGCGGGCTTATGCCATTGCACTAACCTCACGATGTCCAACCGTGATTAGCCCACCTTCGTGCTCCTCCGTTACGCTTTGGGAGGAGACCGCCCCAGTCAAACTACCCACCAGGCACTGTCCGCAACCCCGATAAGGGGTCGACGTTAGAACATCAACACTACAAGGGTGGTATTTCAAGGACGGCTCCACGCAATCTAGCGACTGCGCTTCAAAGCCTCCCACCTATCCTACACATGTAGGGTCAATGTTCAGTGCCAAGCTGTAGTAAAGGTTCACGGGGTCTTTCCGTCTAGCCGCGGGTACACTGCATCTTCACAGCGATTTCAATTTCACTGAGTCTCGGGTGGAGACAGCGTGGCCATCATTACGCCATTCGTGCAGGTCGGAACTTACCCGACAAGGAATTTCGCTACCTTAGGACCGTTATAGTTACGGCCGCCGTTTACCGGGGCTTCGATCAAGAGCTTCGACCGAAGTCTAACCCCATCAATTAACCTTCCGGCACCGGGCAGGCGTCACACCGTATACGTCATCTTGCGATTTTGCACAGTGCTGTGTTTTTAATAAACAGTTGCAGCCACCTGGTATCTGCGACTCTCAATAGCTCCATCCGCGAGGGACTTCACCGTCGAGAGCGTACCTTCTCCCGAAGTTACGGTACCATTTTGCCTAGTTCCTTCACCCGAGTTCTCTCAAGCGCCTTGGTATTCTCTACCCGACCACCTGTGTCGGTTTGGGGTACGATTCCTTACAATCTGAAGCTTAGAGGCTTTTCCTGGAAGCATGGCATCAATGACTTCACATCCGTAGATGCTCGACGTCGTGTCTCAGCCTTAAGAAGAGCCGGATTTACCTAACTCTTCAGCCTACGCACTTGAACCTGGACAACCGTCGCCAGGCCCACCTAGCCTTCTCCGTCCCCCCATCGCAATTGTAAGAAGTACGGGAATATTAACCCGTTTCCCATCGACTACGCCTTTCGGCCTCGCCTTAGGGGTCGACTTACCCTGCCCCGATTAACGTTGGACAGGAACCCTTGGTCTTCCGGCGAGGAGGTTTTTCACCCCCTTTATCGTTACTCATGTCAGCATTCGCACTTCTGATACGTCCAGCATGCGTTACCACACACCTTCAACCGCTTACAGAACGCTCCCCTACCCAATACTCAAAGAGTATTGCCGCAGCTTCGGTTTACTACTTAGCCCCGTTACATCTTCCGCGCAGGCCGACTCGACCAGTGAGCTATTACGCTTTCTTTAAATGATGGCTGCTTCTAAGCCAACATCCTGGCTGTCTGAGCCTTCCCACATCGTTTCCCACTTAGTAGTAATTTGGGACCTTAGCTGGCGGTCTGGGTTGTTTCCCTCTCCACGACGGACGTTAGCACCCGCCGTGTGTCTCCCGGATAGTACTTACTGGTATTCGGAGTTTGCAAAGGGTTGGTAAGTCGGGATGACCCCCTAGCCTTAACAGTGCTCTACCCCCAGTAGTATTCGTCCGAGGCGCTACCTAAATAGCTTTCGGGGAGAACCAGCTATCTCCAGGTTTGATTGGCCTTTCACCCCTAGCCACAAGTCATCCGCTAATTTTTCAACATTAGTCGGTTCGGTCCTCCAGTTGATGTTACTCAACCTTCAACCTGCCCATGGCTAGATCACCTGGTTTCGGGTCTATATCCAGAGACTGAACGCCCAGTTAAGACTCGGTTTCCCTACGGCTCCCCTAGATGGTTAACCTTGCCACTGAATATAAGTCGCTGACCCATTATACAAAAGGTACGCAGTCACAGGACAAGCCTGCTCCTACTGCTTGTACGTACACGGTTTCAGGTTCTATTTCACTCCCCTCACAGGGGTTCTTTTCGCCTTTCCCTCACGGTACTGGTTCACTATCGGTCAGTCAGTAGTATTTAGCCTTGGAGGATGGTCCCCCCATATTCAGACAGGATATCACGTGTCCCGCCCTACTCGATTTCACTGAATATGCGTCGTCAGTTACGGGGCTATCACCCTGTATCGCCAAGCTTTCCAGCTTGTTCACCTAACGCCTATAAAGCTTAAGGGCTAGTCCAATTTCGCTCGCCGCTACTTTCGGAATCTCGGTTGATTTCTTTTCCTCGGGGTACTTAGATGTTTCAGTTCCCCCGGTTCGCCTCGTTATGCTATGTATTCACATAACGATACTTACTTATGTAAGTGGGTTTCCCCATTCGGAAATCCCAGACTCAAATGGCTTTTACTGCCTAATCTGGGCTTATCGCAAGTTAATACGTCCTTCATCGCCTCTGACTGCCAAGGCATCCACCGTGTACGCTTAGTCACTTAACCATACAACCCGAAGGAGTTTCGAATTGATGTTAAACAACCAAAGTTGCTGTCTCATTATTTGAATGAGCGAGACAGCTTTCGATTTTGCCGGACTCAAATTCCAAGAACACTTGAATGTGTTATTAGTTGTATTCATAAATGAATACTTTGAGAACTTTACAAACAACAATAAATTGTTGTTTTGTCAGCTTTCCAAATTGTTAAAGAGCAATAATAGCTCGAAGCTTTCGCTTCAAAACCATCAATCTGTGTGAACACTCATCGCAATAATCATCGTATAAGGAGGTGATCCAGCGCCAGGTTCCCCTAGCGCTACCTTGTTACGACTTCACCCCAGTCATGAACCACAAAGTGGTAAGCGTCCCCCCGAAGGTTAAACTACCTACTTCTTTTGCAGCCCACTCCCATGGTGTGACGGGCGGTGTGTACAAGGCCCGGGAACGTATTCACCGTGGCATTCTGATCCACGATTACTAGCGATTCCGACTTCATGGAGTCGAGTTGCAGACTCCAATCCGGACTACGACGCACTTTTTGGGATTCGCTCACTTTCGCAAGTTGGCTACCCTCTGTATGCGCCATTGTAGCACGTGTGTAGCCCTACTCGTAAGGGCCATGATGACTTGACGTCGTCCCCACCTTCCTCCGGTTTATCACCGGCAGTCTCCCTGGAGTTCCCGACATTACTCGCTGGCAAACAAGGATAAGGGTTGCGCTCGTTGCGGGACTTAACCCAACATTTCACAACACGAGCTGACGACAGCCATGCAGCACCTGTCTCAGAGTTCCCGAAGGCACCAATCCATCTCTGGAAAGTTCTCTGGATGTCAAGAGTAGGTAAGGTTCTTCGCGTTGCATCGAATTAAACCACATGCTCCACCGCTTGTGCGGGCCCCCGTCAATTCATTTGAGTTTTAATCTTGCGACCGTACTCCCCAGGCGGTCTACTTAACGCGTTAGCTCCGAAAGCCACGGCTCAAGGCCACAACCTCCAAGTAGACATCGTTTACGGCGTGGACTACCAGGGTATCTAATCCTGTTTGCTCCCCACGCTTTCGCATCTGAGTGTCAGTATCTGTCCAGGGGGCCGCCTTCGCCACCGGTATTCCTTCAGATCTCTACGCATTTCACCGCTACACCTGAAATTCTACCCCCCTCTACAGTACTCTAGTCTGCCAGTTTCAAATGCTATTCCGAGGTTGAGCCCCGGGCTTTCACATCTGACTTAACAAACCACCTGCATGCGCTTTACGCCCAGTAATTCCGATTAACGCTCGCACCCTCCGTATTACCGCGGCTGCTGGCACGGAGTTAGCCGGTGCTTCTTCTGTCGCTAACGTCAAATAATGCAGCTATTAACTACACTACCTTCCTCACGACTGAAAGTGCTTTACAACCCGAAGGCCTTCTTCACACACGCGGCATGGCTGCATCAGGCTTGCGCCCATTGTGCAATATTCCCCACTGCTGCCTCCCGTAGGAGTCTGGACCGTGTCTCAGTTCCAGTGTGGCTGATCATCCTCTCAGACCAGCTAGGGATCGTCGCCTTGGTGAGCCCTTACCTCACCAACTAGCTAATCCCACCTAGGCATATCCTGACGCGAGAGGCCCGAAGGTCCCCCTCTTTGGCCCGTAGGCATCATGCGGTATTAGCCATCGTTTCCAATGGTTATCCCCCACATCAGGGCAATTTCCTAGGCATTACTCACCCGTCCGCCGCTCGACGCCGTTATCGTTCCCCGAAGGTTCAGATAACTCGTTTCCGCTCGACTTGCATGTGTTAGGCCTGCCGCCAGCGTTCAATCTGAGCCATGATCAAACTCTTCAATTTAAGATTTTGTTCGGCTCAATGAATACTGAACATTACATAAAGTAATGTTTGAATTGACTGTGCTGAATCCGAAGATTCAATGGTCACTTCGTTTCATTGAAACCTAATTTGAAACCGAAGTTTCTAATTGGATTATCATCAACGAGTGCCCACACAGATTGATAGGTTTATATTTTTAAAGAGCTTTTCTAACTTATCCAGCAACTTAGTTGCTCGTCGTTAGGGGTGCGTATCTTACTCCGCACCGTGAGAGAGTCAAGCATTTTTTCAAATTTCTTTTTCTCTCACTTCCGACTCGCTGTGTGACTTTCGTCTCACTCCGTGTCGGTGGATGCGCAGTATAGGGAGTTGAGAAATTAGTACAAGCGTTTTTTGCAAAAAAACTTTCAACAGGTCATTAGTTAGCCAAAAGCGTGATATTTGCATATTTCTTCGTCACATTTGAGACATATCACAGCAATTGGTTGGAAAAACACCAACCATATACGTAAGATTCATGTGTCTATTCTGTTAATGGACAATCGATCTCTTTATCACTATGTGTAGTAATTAAAATGACGTCTAAAAAAAATCTGATTTTATGTGCTGGGCTGGCCGTCGTTGGGGGAATCGTCTTCTCTCAAGTCACCATCCCACCAGCCTTGAGTTTTCTCATTGGTGTTATCGCTACTGCTTTTTTATTTTCATTTTCTAGCCAGACACCTTCTATTCAATCAACGGACTCGGATCCATCGACTAAAACTCTGTATGTCGGCAACCTTCCTTATAAGGCCAATGAGAGTCACGTTCGCGATTTGTTTGCTGAATATGGACAGGTCTATGCAGTACGCTTAATGAAAGATAAGCGCACTGGAAAAAGAAGAGGGTTTGGTTTTGTCGTGATGGCTGCGGCAGATGCCAAGCCAGCTATCGCTAAACTTAATGAAAAGGAATATATGGAGAGAACGCTAAAAGTGAGAATTGCGAACGATCCTAAACACCCGGATGGTGGTAAACCAGAACAGGATTAAAACCTAGCTCCTTTAAACAAATGTTCAGTGCATCTTCCTGCCAAGGAGTTGCACTGGCATAAATCGACTTACTTCCCTCTTCCGTATCCTCAATTTCATCACTTAATAGTAATGCTTTTACTCGACGTGCAATGGCTGCACCCGAATCAATTAAAGTAACGTCCTCACCCAAAGCTTGATGAATTTCCTCTTTGATTAAAGGGAAGTGAGTACAACCGAGCACCGCAACGTCTACTTTATCGCGAAGCGGAAGCAGGATTTTTGTCAGTTCGTCTAGAGAAACGCTGTTGCCTCGCAACTTCTCTTCGGCCATATCCACCAAGCGAGTGGATCCCAACAGCTCAACTGGTTTGCCTTGCGCAAAGTCTCGTATTAACTCATGAGTATATTGGCGTGTTACTGTCGCCGGCGTGGCGATCAGCCCCACCCCTTTTGATGCTAAAAGCGATGCGGGTTTAATCGCAGGGACAACACCAACAACGGGAATAGATAAATTTTCGCGTAGGGAAGGAAGCACTATGGTGCTTGCCGTATTACAAGCAATGACAACAATGTCGACTTGGTGTTCTTCGACTAATGAAGAGACCAGTTGGTTAACTCGTGAAATGAGTACCGCCTGATCGAGTTCACCATAAGGGTAAGCCTGATTATCGAATAAGTATAAGTAGTCAAGCTGCGGCAATAGGCGATGTATCTCTTGGAATACAGAAAGACCACCAACACCGGAGTCAAAAACTAGGACTTTTTTCTTACTTGCTACTCGCACGAGCCTTACCTAAAGAACAGAAACGTTGCGATCATACTGCTTAGATTTGTTTTGGCAATGCTTTAGCATGGTATCTTTGATGGCTGAATCTATCTCCAGATTCTACATCTCGCTTCGTTAGCTCGATATGCCCTTGAAAAGACGGCGAAGACGTGACCAGTGTGTGAAATTCACCATTTTCCCCACAGGGATCAATTTGACTTGGTAATGACTCTATTAGGACTTTGTCATACCAGCGACCACACCACTCTGGAGGGAGAACACTTCCGTCGATGGTGATCAACATCGTTTGAATACCACGCTCTATGATTTCCATCGCTAGTTTGTCGCTGCTCTCCCCTAATAGCGGAAAGACGCACTCCCAGCCAGCAGGTTCAATATAGCTGCGTCGGTACTCGGCAATGCCATTGCAAAACATATCGCCAAATGCGACAGCTTCTATGTTCAGACCACTACTTTGTAATGCATTAACGATGGTCGATTGATAAATGTCGTTACTTGGAAAGACTTCAGGTAGCTCGATAGTAATGAGCGGAAGCGCAAGTAAGTCTGCTTGCATTTGTACGACTTCAAGCGGAGTTGCTTGGAAAGGGACTTCTTTTCCTACGTAAGTCGTGTACAAACCGATAACTTGATAATTTGGATTCTCGTTAAGGCGCTCAAGCGTTAATGTCGAATCTTTACCACTGGACCAACTGATCACCACTCGCTTGGGTTTCTTCATTCGATTTTCCACCACAAAATATTAAAAACCGCCCGAAGGCGGTTTGTGCTCATTCACGATTAGAATTCGTAGCCAACGTTGAGATAGTACGCTCGCTCTGCAGCAGGGTAACCTTTTGCCATCTCATACTCTTCATCAAATAGATTATCGATACGAGCGCTAATAGAGGTCGACTCATTCGGATAGTAAGTCACCGCCGTATCAACCAACGAGTAAGAAGAAAGCGTAATATCTTGTGAAGGCCAAGTGCTGTAATCCACATCTGGACGCTTACCGACGTACTGATAGCTAACCGACCAGTCCACTTTATCGAAGCTCACTAAAGCGTTCCACTTATACATTTCTTTAGCGCGGCGCTGCAACTGATGCCCTTTATCGTCTTCAGCATCTTTGTAATCCGCACTCAACTGGTGCTGCACAATCCCTGTATCAAACTCAGCAACAAGCTCCACACCTTGGATATGTGTTTCACCATCGACATTCAAATATTTGTATGTCGTTGGATGGTAATCGATAAGATTCGTGATTTTATAGTCATAACCCGTGACGGACCAAAAAACGCCTTGGACATCACCGCTGAATGCTAGCTCCCAAGCATCTGACTCTTCCGGCTTAAGATCTTTCTCACCGTACGTTGGGTCATACTGTTGATATAGGTTTGGAGCCTTAAACGCAGTACCAAAAGAAGCTTTAACCCCAAACTCTGGCACAAACTGGTAACCAGCCGCTAAACTGTAAGTGAACTCACTACCGTATTCTTCGTTATCATCCAAGCGAGCACTGCCCTCAAGCATTGCTTTATCAATACTAGTGGTTGCCATACCAAACAGAGCGCCATTGGTACGATCAAACGTTTTATTCGCACTCTTGTCTTTATAAGACTCATTACGCCAATCAATACCACCAGCAAACGTCGTATTGTTGTTTAGCAAGTAACTGTTGGTCCACTGGACATTTTGCTGCTCAAGTTCATCTTCAGTACCTGAGTGTTTGCCTTTTGCTTGCTCATAGTTCCAAGACTTCTGTTTCTGTGCCGTTACTTGTAGTTCTGACATCACGTTACCAGACTGATACTTACCGCCCAGAGTGGCAGAAAGGTCGTCTTTTTCTGCTTCGTAATAACCGCGACTGCCGTAGCTGCTGTCATATTGATAAACATTTTCGTAAGCACGTAGGTTACCAAATACAGACCACTGGTCATTGAAGTTATGCACGTAACCTAGCAGACCATTCTTTGTATCAAAGCCATGGCGATCGCCGTCATTAACTCCCGGTACAGGACGAACGTTATAACCATCATCACTTTCACTACCAAGCGCGATATTCAGCTGGCCGCTCTCTGTGACTTTAATGCCAGATGCCACACTCAATTCTTGGTAATCTAAGCTACCTAAACCCGCACTTAACTTCGTTCCTTCTTCGTCAGCACGCGCAATGGTGATGATATTGATCACGCCACCAATCGCTTCTGAGCCATAAAGTGACGCACGCGCACCACGCACGTACTCAATCCGTTGAACGTAAGTAAGTGGGATTTGGTTAAAGTCCACAGCGCCCTTCGCTGCTCGTGCAAAACGTACGCCATCAACCAGGACTAGAACTTGGTCGGAACTGGTACCACGAACAAATAAAGACGCTAACTGACCACGACCACCATTTTGTGAAACTTGAATCCCCGTAAGACGACGCAATACATCTGGTAGGGTTTTCGCTTGAATGCGATCGATGTCTTGTCGAGTAACCACTTCGACATCTGCCAACGTACGGCTTTCGGCTTGCTCAAAACGGTTTGCAGTCACAACGATGGTTTCGTCAGTGGAGGTTTCTTGGGCCTGTAGATAAGAGACAGGTGAAAGCAGCGATGCCAAAGTGATCGCCAGTGCGGATTTTCTCATTGTATTGTCCTAAATCGCGTAATTCCTTCCGAGCCCTGTCGTCATGACAGTCCAGTGCTGTGGCTCAGTTGCTGGCAGGTATTCGGACTCAAGAGCACGGGTGTACCGCCTACTTGCTCGACTTCCCACATAAACTAATGCAGTGTCTGATGAGCGTTCGTTCTCTTTTACCGCTGCGCGTCAGTTCTGGATTCACACCAGATTCCCATTTCAGCCATCTAGATTGCTAGATAGCACCAGCTTGAGGCAAATATTATTCAGCTATTGATTATTTGTCCAGCCAATATTGCCCTTACAAGTTGTAACGTTTTGATTAATTTTGCTTTCTACTCTGTCTGTACGCACTATCTTTAAATCAATTCCAGTACAAAACTGGACATCCTATTGAGATTGAATAAAATCTGCGCTCTTAAATTGAATGCACCATAAAAGGTAAGATCATGGCTACTCTTGATGTAAACCCACAACGCTACCAAGAACAACTGGCTGAAAAAGTCGAACGTCTCACGGATATGTTCGCGCCATACAACATGCCAGAACTGGAAGTGTTTGAATCACCAGAGCAGCACTACCGCATGCGTGCTGAGTTCCGTGTTTGGCATGAAGGCGAAGATCTTTACTACATCATGTTCAACCAAGAAACTCGTGAGAAATACCGTGTTGACCAATTTCCTGCAGCAAGCCGTCTGATCAACGATCTGATGCCGCTATTGGTTGAAGCGATGAAAGACAACGACTCGCTACGTCGTAAACTGTTCCAGGTGGATTTCCTATCGACGCTAAGTGGTGAGATTCTGGTTTCACTCCTTTACCATCGCCAACTTGATGAAGAGTGGATTGAAAACGCGAAAGCCCTTAAACAGCGCTTAAATGATGAAGGCTTCAACCTAAACATCATTGGTCGTGCTCGTAAGATGAAGATTGTCCTAGACCGCGACTACGTGATCGAGAAGCTCGATGTAAATGGTCAAAGCTACATCTACCAACAAGTAGAGAACAGCTTCACTCAGCCGAACGGCAAAGTCGCAGAGAAGATGCTGGAATGGGCGGTCGACTGTACCCAAGAAAGCACTGGCGACCTACTAGAGCTTTACTGTGGTAACGGTAACTTCTCGCTGGCGCTGGCACAGAATTTCGACCGCGTCCTGGCAACTGAGCTAGCTAAACCATCGGTTGTATCTGCACAGTACAACATCGCTGCCAATAAGATTGATAACGTACAAATCTTACGTCTATCAGCAGAGGAATTTACTCAAGCGATCGAAGGTAAGCGTGAATTCCGTCGTCTACAAGATGCAGGTGTGGATCTGAAGAGCTACAACTGCAACACGATTTTTGTCGATCCACCACGTGCTGGGATGGATGCCGATACTTGTAAAATGGTGCAAGGTTACGAGCGCATCATGTACATCTCTTGTAACCCTGAGACTCTAAAAGAGAACTTGGACATTCTATGCGAAACACACAACGTGACGCGTTTTGCTCTGTTTGACCAATTCCCTTATACCCACCATATGGAAGCGGGCGTGCTATTGGAACGCAAAGCGTAACCCACCGCGTCAAATACAAAAAAAAGCGAGCTCAATGGCTCGCTTTTTTAATTTGATTCGTTTTGCTTATTCCGCAGAAGTCTTCTTGCTGACAAAACCTAGCTTCTTACCAATCCATGCGAGTAAGATCATTGAAACCATGATCGCAAAGAAGTTTGAGCCTGCTTCTGGGTATTGCGCTTTAATAAACGCAGAGTGACCAAACGCACCTACGAAGAAACACGCCAAGCCAACTAATGGGATATCTTCTGATACCGGGTTATTTAGGTACTCTTGGTAAAGAGCTTGTACAGCCAGTACGAGTGCAATCAATGGGAAGATTGAAAACGATACTTCACTCATGGTCAACCATGACAATAAAGCATCACCACACATACCTGCAACCAGTGCCAAAATCAGCGTTTTCTTTTCAGATTTATTTCCATTCGACATTATTCTATCCCGCCTTTTAATCGGTTACGTTCACGTTCTTTGCGATACCAATAGGCCCCTTTGGCTATCATTCGCAATTGCATGATCAATCGCTCGGCGAGTTCATCGCGCTCACGTCGATCTAAATCTAAAGCTTCAGCCCCCGAACTGAAAACCAAAGTCACAGACGCTTCTGCTTGAGTATACGCCTCTTCTCTGGTCACGCCGGTGCTCATTAAATACTCGGTTAATTCTGCCGCAAAATGCTGGATTTCTCGAGCAACAGCGGTACGAAATTCAGCAGAAGTGCCGGAGCGCTCACGCAACAACAAACGAAAAACGTTCGGACTACTTTCAATGAATTCCATAAAGGTTTCGACCGAGGTACGAATTACGCTACCTTCTTTCACAATACGTTGACGCGCCTGACGCATCAGTTGACGTAGTAGCAAACCGCCTTCATCAACCATGGTTAAGCCTAGCTCATCCATATCTTTGAAGTGACGGTAAAAAGAAGTCGGTGCAATCCCTGCCTCTCGGGCGACTTCTCGCAAGCTAAGGCTGGAAAAGCTGCGATCCGCACTTAATTGACTAAATGCCGCATCGATCAATGATCGACGTGTCTTCTCTTTTTGCTGTGCGCGGATTCCCATCGATTTCATTCTTAACTTGCTCTTTTTCTGTAGGGTACAAGAGCCTCAATATAACGCAATTTGCTCCTACGGAGAAAGATATGTTGCTTCGCTCGCTCTGAGCGCCGAGAACGTTACTATTGGCATGCATCTAATTGCAATGTTCTCGATGCAATTTATAGACATACAACATACCAAATCATCCTTTTGGTCGATTCTGCGTGATCACTTCCACTCTCTAACAGGCATGACGTGTACCAATAGAGTAAATGAGTTAAAATCGCGCTAAAGCAATGTTAAGCAAATATAACAAGGAAGGCATCATGGCGCATGTTAATCACTATGACGTGATCGTAATCGGTAGTGGCCCTGGCGGAGAAGGGGCTGCAATGGGATTAACCAAAGCGGGACTGAATGTTGCCATTGTCGAGAAAGAAAGCAGTGTCGGCGGCGGTTGTACTCACTGGGGTACTATTCCATCAAAAGCGCTGCGTCATGCCGTTAGCCGCATCATCGAATTTAATAGCAACCCGTTATTTTGTCGAAACAACACCAGCGTTCATGCAACATTTTCTGACATTTTAGATCATGCTAAATCGGTCATTGATAAGCAAACTCGACTTCGTCAGGGCTTTTATGACCGTAACTCATGCACACTTTTGTTCGGAACCGCGCGATTTATCGATAACTACTCAATTGCAGTAATGCAAAGCGACGGCACAGAAGAAATCTATTCAGCGGATAAGTTTGTCATCGCGACGGGTTCTCGTCCGTATCAGCCTAACGACGTTGATTTCTTGCATGAGCGCATCTATGACAGTGATTCCATTTTGAGCCTGAAACACGACCCTCGCCATATCATCATTTACGGTGCGGGCGTTATCGGTTGTGAATACGCTTCTATCTTCCGCGGCCTTGGAGTGAAAACCGACCTTATCAATACCCGCGACCGCTTGTTGGAGTTTTTGGATAACGAAGTGTCAGATGCGCTGTCTTACCACTTCTGGAACAGCGGTGTGGTAATTCGTAATGATGAAACCTATGAAAAAATCGAAGGCACAGAAGATGGCGTGATTATTCACCTACAATCTGGCAAGAAGATGAAGGCGGATTGCTTGTTGTATGCAAATGGTCGAACAGGTAACACCGATAAGTTGAATTTAGGTGCAGTTGGTCTGGAAGCGGACTCTCGCGGACAACTAAAAGTAAACCGTAACTATCAAACCGATATTGAACACATTTATGCTGTAGGCGATGTCATCGGTTACCCTAGCCTTGCAAGCGCCGCTTATGACCAAGGGCGATTTGTCGCACAAGCCATTACGAAAGGTCAGGCAGAAAACTATCTGATTGATGATATTCCAACAGGTATCTACACCATCCCAGAGATTAGCTCTGTGGGTAAAACCGAGCAAGAGCTAACAGCTGCGAAAGTACCATATGAAGTAGGACGCTCTTCCTTCAAGCACCTAGCTCGTGCACAGATCGCAGGGAAAGACATCGGCAGCTTGAAGATATTGTTCCATCGTGAAACCAAAGAAATTTTAGGGATTCACTGTTTTGGCGAACGTGCCGCGGAAATTATCCACATCGGTCAAGCCATTATGGAGCAAAAAGGCTCAGCGAATACCATCGAGTATTTCGTCAATACCACCTTCAACTATCCGACGATGGCCGAAGCGTATCGTGTCGCTGCATTGAATGGTTTGAACCGCTTGTTCTAATCTATGCTTCTTGATAGCAAACAGAAAAACAGCAGGCTTGGACCTGCTGTTTTTATATCAACATTGTGCGAGGAAGGTATCCTTACGCCATTGGTAGAGAAAGATAACCCCTAAGCCAATACCCCGCATCAACATAAAGCTCGTCATTGCAAACCACAGAGCGTGATTTTCCCACTCGGCGAACAAATAAAAGACAACGAAGAAACTGCTGGTCGCGACAAACATACTATTGCGCATGTCTTTGCCTTTGGTTGCACCGACAAAAATGCCATCCAATAGAAAGCACCACATCGACGCAAGTGGCATCACCACCAGCCAAGGTAGATACACCGCTGCTTGCTGTTGTACAGCCTCAATTGAAGTGATCATGGCGATCAACTGCGATCCCGCCAAACCAAAGAGCGCGGTCAGTCCTAAGCAAATAACCAAACTCCAAAAAAAAGTACCGACAAGTGATGCACTCAATTGTTGCCTATCTTTGGCGCCAATCGCCTTCCCGACCATGGCCTCCATTGCATAAGCAAAGCCATCCATGCCATACGAGATAATCATCAGGAAGCTCATCAGAACCGCATTTGCAGCGACAACCTCATCACCAAAGCTTGCGCCTTGGAACGTCATAAAGCTAAAAGCCGCTTGCAGACACAAAGAGCGTAAGAAAATATCGCGATTCAATTTCACGAAGCGTCCGAACCCGTGTTGAGTGCTGGCTAGCAGCTTTTGAGGTGATGGTAATTGCCTCTCTCGCCAGGTTTTCCAGACACACATGAGACCAAAACCCATGCCTGAGTAGTCAGCAATCACCGATGCCAGCGCAGCGCCTTCTACTTTCCATCCCAAACCAATCACAAACAACAAATCGAGGGCAATATTAGTCACGTTGGTGATGATCACCATCCACATTGGGGCTTTGGAATTTTGCGTTCCGAGCAACCACCCCAACAACACAAAGTTCATTAGCGCAGCGGGGGCACTCCACACACGGATAGAGAAATATTGCATGCCGTAGTGCTTCACTTCAGCACTGGCGTCACTCCAACCAAAGATCAAATCAGCAATCGGGTTATGGGCAATAAAGAAGACTAACGCAAACAGCAGTGCCATGAGTGAGCCTTGCATAAACACCAAGGCAAGTTGCTTTCGGTCTTCACCGCCATAGGACTGCGCCGCCAACCCAGTAGTCGACATACGCAAAAAACCAAGCAGCCAAAATGTCACACTGATCATGGTACTGCCCAGCGCAACACCGCCCAAATACCAAGCGTGGTCTAGATGACCAATCACCGCAGCATCGACCAAACCGAGCAATGGAACAGTAATATTCGACAGCACCATAGGTATCGCTAAAGCTAAGACTTGGCGATGAACTTTTGGATTAGATAAAGGAGAGAAGATTGAATTTGTCACAGGCACCTCATCAGTAAGATCGACGAGTGTACCTGAGCGCTTAACGACTAGCCAATTACCACTTGATATGAACGAGGACTGGCGTGAGGCGATGCTTCAGCATTGGAATCTTATTAAGCCAACGCTGCCAAGCTTTCCAACGAGAACAGAATCTATCGAATGGCGAGAAAGCTTTCACCCACTGTGCCCATGGTAACCATTGCAATATCTGTTCTGCAGGCGCTTCAAAGCCATGAGCATAACGATCAGAGCCAAGCTTTTGTCCCCACTTGGTTTCCGTTAAATCTCCTGCCAACACCATACACAGTTCAGCAGAAACAAAATGTCGACCCAAGGTTTGAATAAATTTCGCGACTTGGCGCTCTGTGCAATCGAGCAGTGCCATTTCACATAAAATGAGTACTGGTGCTTGCTCTGGAATGGCTAACGTCTCTAGCCACGACATTTCATCCACACTGCCACAGCGGTGTTCATAACGTTCATTTTTGTGGAACAAGCGCTGACGCCATACCAAATTTTCCGTCACATCCAGCTCTATCCAATGGCAGCGTCCATTATCCAAACGATAAAAGCGGGTATCCAACCCCGCTCCGACATTGATTATCCAAGCATCGGGATACTGCTGTAAGAAGTGACTAACCTGCTGGTCACAAAGCTGAGTCAGCGTCACGTGCAGCAATTGCTTCTGCGCAATATCACCACTCAAACAATCCGGCGCCATCTTACAGCTCAAACACGCTTTAGCAGCTATCGGATCGTACACCAAGCCATTGTCGACCATGCTTTCACGGCTACGCAATAACAGTGGCTTTAATAAATGGTTAGGAACTTGATGTTTAGACTGAGACATGGGCATTTCCTGCGCCAGAGATAAAACATAGACATTGAAATAGATGATAATGAATATCAATTACATTATCAAGCTTATAAATTGCTCAAAACAAACAAGGTCAAGATGATAAGCAAGCTTTTAGAGGAAGTAGAACAAAGAGAAGAGAAAAGACAAAACAGCCCAGAAGAACTGGGCTGCTTAAACACACTTACATCCAATCGGTATTACGAATAATACCAACGGCTAAGCCTTCAATCGTAAGGTGCTGAGACGTTAAGTCCACTTGAATTGGGGCAAACTCTTCATTCTCAGCATGCAGTAATATGGTTGAACCTTTGCGCTCCAAACGCTTCACAGTCACATCATCATCAACACGCGCAACGACAACTTGACCATCTCTCACGTCTTGGGTCTTATGCACCGCGAGCAAGTCACCATCCATAATCCCGATGTCTTTCATACTTTCGCCATTTACACGAAGTAAGAAATCCGCTTGCGGTTTGAACATCGCAGGATCGACTTGGTAATGCGCTTCTACGTGTTCCTGAGCCAATATGGGCTCACCCGCAGCAACTTGACCAATCAAAGGCAAGCCCTGTTCGTCATTAGCGGCAGAGTCATCAAGTAGGATACGAATCCCACGCGATGCACCTGGGATAATTTCAATTGCTTGCTTACGAGCAAGCGCTTTTAGGTGTTCCTCTGCGGCATTCGCAGAGCGGAAGCCAAGCTCACGCGCAATCTCTGCACGAGTTGGTGGCATTCCGGTATCATCGATTTTACTTTTGATCAAATCGAAGACTTGTTGTTGGCGTGGCGTTAACGGCTTCATGTCTCACCTGTCTTTTTATACAGTTAACTGTGAGTATATCCAGTAAATGCTCAAATGAAAACCCAATTGGTTGTTTTTTAATTTATTTGTGGAGTGCACTTCGTTTGCTGCCCAAGTTCATTATTCATGCGTTTAAAACACCGCCTTTTCAGTTAATCAAAGTAAAGCAACAACTTAGGAGTTCGACTAATTTACAGCCAATAAAATTAAAAGGTTTGACCAGTTTCTGGTATCCTTGCTGCGCTTAAATTTTATCGCCTAGGCTTATTTCTTTTGCCGTACTCATTTCTTTTTCTATAGAAGACATGCAAAGCGGACACTGAAATAAGGTTAGGCCTGTTTGAATACCTATTGAGGCTGTGAACTTTATGTCTTCTGGACAATCATTTTCACGTTCATTACTAAAACTACCTTTATCGGTACTGGTAAAGGGCACCACAATCCCGTCGAACCCGATTGAAGATCTGAATATCGACCTCGCTAAGCCGATTGTATATGCCCTACCGTTCCGCTCGAACGTGGATTTGCTGACACTGCAAAAACAAGCCATGAGCCTTGGTCTGCCTGACCCGCTCAGTCCGCTGGAAATCAATGGCAAAACGCTGAACCGTTTCGTCTTTATCGCTGCGCGTCCAACTGTGATGAACAACGATAATGATGTCCCAACCGACTCTGTCTCTCTGTTCACAGACTTGCTGGAACTGCATAAACTGGACAGTGAATTAGACGTTCAAATGATCCCTGCAACCGTGCTTTGGGGTCGTAAACCAGGTAAAGAAGAAAACCAAAAGCCTTACCTTCAGCCAATGAATGGCCCGCAAAAGGCGAAAGCGGTAATGGCAGCAGGACGCGACTGCTTGGTTCGCTTTAGTCCCGTGGTATCTCTGCGTTATATGGCAGACTCTCACGGTACCGACAGCGCAATTGCGCACAAATTGGCTCGCGTGGCGCGTATCCACTTCTCTCGCCAAAAACTTGCGGCTTCAGGCCCAAACCTGCCACAACGCCAAGTGTTGTTTGCTCGTTTATTGAAATCTCCAGCTATTGAACTGGCGATCGCTGACGAAGCCAAGAGCAAAAATATCTCGATTGATAAGGCACGTAAAGAAGCCCACGACATCATGGATGAAATCGCCGCCGACTTCTCCTACGGTCTAGTGAAAAACGGCGACCGCATCCTGAGTTGGCTATGGACAAAGCTGTACCAAGGGTTGCACATCAATAACGCCTCGACTGTACGTCGTTTAGCGCAAGACGGCCACGAAATTGTGTACGTTCCGTGTCACCGTAGTCACATGGACTACCTACTGTTGTCTTACGTTTTATACCATGAAGGCATGGTGCCTCCGCACATTGCGGCAGGCATTAACCTGAACTTCTTCCCGGCCGGTCCTCTTTTCCGTCGCGGTGGGGCATTCTTTATTCGTCGTAGCTTTAAAGGTAACAAACTGTACTCAACCATTTTCCGCGAGTATCTAGCTGAGCTGTTTGCCAAAGGCTATTCAGTCGAGTACTTCAGTGAGGGGGGTCGTTCACGTACAGGTCGCTTACTGCAAGCGAAAACGGGTATGCTGGCTATGACCATCCAAGCAATGCTACGTGGTCTAAACCGCCCAGTAACACTAGTGCCAGTCTACATCGGTTACGAGCACGTCATGGAAGTAGGCACTTACGCGAAAGAGCTGCGTGGCAAACGCAAAGAGAAAGAAAACGCAGGGCTTGTACTGCGTACTCTGCGTAAACTGCGTAACTTTGGTTTGGGCTATGTGAACTTCGGTGAGCCAATTCAGCTCAACCAATACTTGAACGAGCATGCTCCTGAGTGGACGAAAGACATCGACAGCATGGGTGGTAACAAACCACAATGGATGAATCCTGTGGTCAATGACCTTGCTAATAAGATGATGACGCACATCAACGATGCGGCGGCAGCAAACGCGTTGACCTTGTGTGCAACCGCACTGCTTGCTTCTCGTCAACGTGCACTTTCTCGTGACTCGCTGATCAACCAGATTGAGTGTTACTTAAAGCTACTCAAAAACAACCCGTACTCAAGCACCTCCACTATCCCTACCGAAAGTGCTGAGGAGTTGGTCGATCATGCAATTTCGCTTGATAAGTTCGTGATTGAAACCGATAGCATGGGTGACATCATTTCGCTGGATCGTAGCCAATCGATCCTGATGACCTACTACCGCAACAACATCATCCACTTGTTTGCTCTGCCATCATTAATTGCTCAGATGATCATTCGTCAGCGCAACCTCTCGGTAGAAAAGATTCAAGCGAATGTCGCGCAAATCTACCCATTCTTGAAGAAAGAGTTGTTCTTAAGCTATCAAGAAGACGAGTTGAATGAATTGGTCGTTAAAACACTGCATGAGTTTGCCGATCAGAAAATGATTAGCCTCGATGGTGATAAGCTGGAGATCAATCAGTCGAACAACCAGCCTTTGGTTCTGCTAGGTCGTACAATCACGGAAACACTGCAGCGCTACTCTATCGCGATGAACTTGCTTGTTGCTTACCCAGAGCTCGGTAAATCGGACCTAGAACAGAAGAGCCAAGATATTGCTCAACGTTTAGGACGCTTACACGGTATTAATGCGCCAGAATTCTTCGATAAAGGTGTGTTTACCGCTATGTTCAATACACTCAAACAGCAAAAATACCTCGATAACGATGGTAACTGTGACACGAAGAAAACGCAGCAATTTGCACGATTACTATTCACTCTGCTTTATCCAGAAGTGAAACTGACGATCGAAGAGAGTATTCATCAACTTCAGTCGTAACCGTTTTACCTTCTTCCAAAATAAGAAAAAAGGCATCCAATCGGATGCCTTTTTACTATTTCTTCGCTTACCAAAATGCGACCAATAACCCTATCGCTATCACCATGCCAACATAGTTGTTGTTGAGGAAAGCCTTAAAGCACAACTCCCGCTCACGGTGACGAATTAAGTGCTGCTGATAAACAAACAACGACGCTGCAATCAAAAGGGTCCAGTAGTAACTTTGCCCCAATTGGTAGAACTGCCCTAACCAAACCAACATCGCGAGCGTAATCAGTTGCAACACACCAATAATAAGCTTGTCATGACGACCAAACAAAATTGCCGTCGATTTAATGCCAATCTTTAAATCATCATCGCGATCGACCATCGCATACTGAGTATCATAAGCAATGGTCCATAAAGCGTTAATCAGAAACACAAACCAAACTATCAGTGGTAGCTCCCCGGTTTGTGCAGCCCACGCCATTGGAATTGCCCAGCTAAAAGCTAAGCCTAAAAAGAGTTGTGGAATATGAGTGTAACGCTTCATAAATGGATAAATGAACGCCAACACGATGCCAGCGAAGGATAGCTGAATCGTCAACGGGTTCATGGTCAGCACTAACAAGAATGAGCTGATACCCAAAACCAAAAATAATCCAATCGCTTCTTTTGCTGTCACTTTCCCTGATGGCAGTGGGCGTTGCTTGGTACGTTTTACATGGCCGTCGACTTTGCGGTCAGCAAAATCATTAATCACGCACCCCGCGCTACGCATTAGGAATACACCCAATACAAACACGATAAATACATCCCAACTCGGCATCCCTTGGGCTGAGATAATTAGCGCCCAAATCGTTGGCCACATCAGTAACAGTGAACCAATCGGGCGATCCATGCGCATCAGTTGCCAATATGCTTTGGCTTTTTCTGCGGACATTTACACTGTCTCCTTAGCGTAAACTGGTGAATTAGATAAGAATAACTCGGCGACTAGCATCGGTTTGTGATTCATCCACAACCTTGAGCGTCGCGCTAACAAACGTCCTTCTGGTACGGCTACCCATCCCATTTGCAAAGAGTCCCGCTCAACGTTATCTGCGCTGAACACAGTTAGTCCTAATGGGATATCCCCTTGTTGAGCCAAATCATACTGCTGATCAACTAAGGTTGAGCGAGGAATTAATGTCCGTCCGATAACCCAGTTATCATTGTCACCACACAAAATTACCTCTCGCAGTAAGCAATCTTGTTCGGACAATAACTGGCTTTCGTCCTGTTTTAACGTCGCCGCAGTGACGATCTGATTTTGTAGCAATTCTACCGTTAATGCTTGGCAGTGTTGCTTTAAACGACGTGACAAAGACCCTTGCTCTTCAAGCCAGTGCTTGGCAAATTCATTTGGAAATTCGAATTCTTCGGGGTTTTGCCACTCTACTTCCAATAAAGAAGCAAGATAGAGTGATGTTGGCTGATTCATACTAGTATTCAATTGGAGGCTTTATGCGTACAATAAAGCAACAACTTACCGTCCATAGTAATGTATGTAACCGTAAGTTCCGTTATTTGTTATAGACGGCCCATTGTATCAAGACTGAAGCGATTCGAATATCGCGATCCAGAGAAAGAAAAGTTAGAAATATGTACAAACGTTATATAGCCCAAATTATTTTTGCGTTAACCATACTGTTCGCCGCACCAAGTTGGGCTGAAACGCAAGAAGCTGGACCTAAGTTGGCATACTTTACCCTTGAGCCTGATCTCACTACTAACTTTTACACCAAAGGCAAAAAGTTAGGTTATGTGCAAGTGCGCATCGACATCATGGTAATGAGCCAACAAGATTTATCGATTGTTGAGCATCACCAACCTTTGATTCGCGATGCAGTAATTGAATTACTGGGTAAGCAAACAGAAGATACTATTAAGTCCCTTTCTGGCCGAGAAGATCTGCGCAAAACCTTAGTGACGACCCTCAACGAAACACTTTTGCCCGAAACAGGTAAAACCATCATTGCCGATTTGTTGTTTACAAAATACCTTTACCAATAAACCCAAATCGTTTTGAACATAAAAAAGACCGCTCTTGAGCGGTCTTTTCATTTCAGATTTAGGCTTGCTGTTGGTATTTCATCTTGCCTGAATCAAACAGCGCAATCGCCATCCCCGACAGTAAACCCACCAAGTGAGCGGTGTTTGCAATCGCCATGAACGGCTGCACAAAACCAAGTACTAACCACACCAACATAAAAACGATGATTGGCTTGGGTAGCGTAAGGCCTAAATGTGGCAAGCGGTAACCCAATATCCACAAATAACCAAGCAACGCATAGACCACGCCAGACAAGCCACCGAAGTTTGCCCCTTCAACATAGAATTGGCCAGCCCCAGAAAGCGCTGCCGACACCACAAAGAGTTGCAATAGCTTACCGGAACCGAGACGACGTTCGATGTCGCCACCCAACTGCCACCACCATAGTAAGTTGAACACGATGTGAGTCACTGAAAAGTGCAGTAACGCATGGCTTAGCCATCGCCACACTTGCCATTGTTGCCCCTCAAAGGCCGGGAAGTGCAACAACTTAAACACGCCATTGCCAAAGCCAAACATTTGTAACAAGTAGATGATGGTACACACCGTCATGATCAGCAAAGTCATTGGGCCGGCTTTTGCTTTGACCATGCTCATGATACTCGGGCTAGAATAATGAAAGGTGCTCTTGCGAGTATCGGCAACGTCCCACGAGGCGGCGCTGTATTTTGAATCAGACGGGTTAGCAAGGAACTGCTTAAGTTCGGCTTCCGCTTCTATTTCATGCTGGCTATCAGTCAGCCACAGCGCAAATTGCCCGTCTCCTTCTGGCATCATCTGGATGTCAATTTGGCGAGAGGCCATATAATCAATAAAGGCTTGCGCCATACGTGGATTATTTAACGTTACCAATCTCTTCATTAACTTCTCACTATCGGTAGTTCTGCTCGGTGCCAGGCTTCAAAGCCACCATCCACACTGTACACCTGTTCAAAGCCTTGGTTAACTAAATATTGTGCGGCACCTTGGCTACTAATGCCGTGGTAACACATCACCAGAATGGGTTGTTCGAACTCCACTTCATCCATAAACGCAACGATCGTATCGTTGGTTAAGTGATACGCGGACTCCGCATGCGCAACGGCAAACGATTGAGGGTCACGGATATCTACAAGCTTCGCATCACCCTGCTCGAGCAGCGCTTGCGCACCTTGTACATCGATATGCTTAAACTGATCCATTTACTTTCTCATTGTCTTATTAATATACCCAAGCAACCTCGAACCTAACGTGCTAATCAGCACACGTGGTACAGCATAAAATCTATATTTGAAGCCGCTTGGGTATACTGCCGCTATTGTAACCTATCCAACGGCAAACTTAGACACATGGATAATCCGGGTTTTCAAAAGTGTACACATTCCAACCATTTGTGGATAAAGCTGTGAATTGCGTTGATAAAGTGTATTTGGATCTTTTGATCCACAATATGTAGTGATGATCCTGATCTAACTGTGTGTATATCTATAACTATCCCCAGATGGGAAAATGCTTGAATCCCTTATTTTGTCCGGGTTTCGAACAGTTGATAAATAATTACTTCACAGAGTTATACACAGGTAGCACATAAAATATGGATCGCAAACGCTATCGATTTTCGATCGACAATAAAAAAGCCGAGATCACATGATCTCGGCTTTCTATGAAAATCTTACTTCCAATTAGCAGTAGAAATTAAAATTCACCCACGGCCAATTTTAGTTTCTTCATTGCGTTTTTTTCTAGCTGACGAATACGCTCGGCAGACACACCAAACTCATCAGCTAAGTCTTGCAATGTTGCTTTCTCATCATCTAACCAACGAGAACGCACGATACGCTGACTACGTTCATCTAAACTCGCTAATGCATGACCCAAGCGATTGTTGGTGTGCATTTCCCAGTTTGCAGCTTCGATGTTGTCAGCCACATCAGACGATTTGTCTTCTAGGTACAGCATCGGCGCTGTGTAAGCGTTTGAGCTGTCGTCTTCATCAGTTGGCATATCAAAGGTTGAATCCACCGCCGCTAAGCGTGATTCCATCTCGCGAACTTCAGAAGGCTCAACACCTAACTCACGCGCAACGGTTTCGACTTCACCGTTGTTAAACCAACCCAAGCGCTTTTTCGACTTACGCAAGTTGAAGAACAACTTACGTTGCGCTTTAGTGGTCGCAATTTTCACGATACGCCAGTTACGTAGCACGTATTCGTGGATCTCTGCTTTGATCCAGTGGACAGCAAAAGACACCAAGCGAACCCCTACTTCTGGGTTAAAACGCTTAACGGCTTTCATTAGACCGATGTTACCCTCTTGCACAAGGTCCGCCATTGGCAAACCGTAGCCAGAGTAACCACGAGCAACGTGAACAACGAATCGTAGGTGCGAAAGAATTAGACCTTTTGCAGCCTCAATCTCACCTTTGTAGTGTAATCGTTCTGCCAGCTCACGCTCTTCGTCTGCAGTCAGCATTGGGTAGCTGTTTACTGAGCGAATATAGCTATCAAGGCTATCTTGCGTGACTAGAGCCATCGGATACGCTTCTTTTGTCATTCAATTCCTCATCAATCTCTGATCTGGAGCATTACATTGCAAATTTAGCTTCGATATCTTGAACTCAAAATGAACAAGTTTCAAGAAGGGGAAGCAATTATCCATAAACATTCGGTCTAAACAAGGGATCCAGATTAGCTAGTGCTAATAAAATCCAAGTAGTAAGACCTTCATCACTTAAACTGGTTCAATTTCTTTTAAATGTCGTTGCGCCGAAAAGCGCGCCGCAATGCATCCCAAAAGACTACCAATGATGATTAATAGCAAAGATTCATCCCAGCTTAGACCAATCAGGCGAAACTGGCTGTCGTACAATGCAGCAAGATCTTCCACCGCACTATTCATAACAATGGTCACTAAAGCCGTTACCAACCACGCGATGGTGGCACCTAATACGCCAAACCACATCCCCGTGTACAAATAAGGGCGCAGAATAAAACTGTCCGTTGCACCGATCAGTTTCATGGTTTGAATCTCTTCTTTATTCGCCAGCACATTAAATCGCAACGTGTTGCCAACGATTAAAAATACCGCACCGAGCATCAACACTGTCAGAGTAATGACAATAATACTCGCGAGAGTTTTGATCGCATCAAGACGCGCCAGCCAGTCTTCGTCAAGTCTCACATCGGTCACGTCTTGTTGCTCTCGAACGTCTTTGGCTAATGACTGAATATCACTTTTTAGCTCCGAGGCTGGCGTAATCACCAACACACCGGGTAGCGCATAGCCACTTAAAAGGCTGATAGCCTGATCGAATCCTGCATATTGGCTCAAATCAGACAGACCTTGCTGTGGAGAAATATATTCTACTTCTTTTACCAAAGGCCAAGTTTCAATTTGATCTTTGAGAACCATCACACGTGCATCCGGCATGCCTTCTACTAAGTAAGCACTAACTTGCGAGGGAGATGCCACATCTTCCGCGGCACCCGCGACGTTTTTGCCCAGTAGATACAAACAAGCTGGCATAGCAAGTGCCATTGAAATCACGGCTAGGGTCAGGATATTACCTAAAGGTCGTTGCCATAAGGCGCTAAAAGAGGATTTTGCTTGTTTTGCGTGGACAGAGAAAAAACCATCGGTATTTGCACGCTTGGCACTGCGGCCTTTCCCCTTCTTTTGGGAGTGCTTGTTACCTGCCATAGTCTTCTACCTCACTTAGGAAGCCTTGGTTTAATTCAAAATGACGATACTGTGGGCGAGTGTTTACTAACCCCACATCGTGCGTGGCGAGTAAGATGGTCACTCCAGCACGATTAAATTCTTCGAACAAACGCAATACGCGATTGGATAGTTCGGGATCGAGGTTACCTGTCGGCTCATCAGCCACCAGCAACGTTGGTCGATTGACCACGGCACGGGCAATACCGACGCGTTGTTGCTCACCACCAGAAAGTTGACTAGGTAGGCAACGAGCTTTATCGAGTAAGCCCGTTTTATCTAACGCCGCAGAAACACGGCGTTTGATTTCGTTTTCAGAAATCGATTCGATACGCATTGGCAGAGCGACATTGTCGTACACACTGCGATCCATCAATAGGCGATGATCTTGAAAAACAATCCCAATATTGCGGCGCAAAAAAGGGATGTCTTTGCTTGGAATGCGCGTGATATCGTGACCATTAAAATGGATTTTTCCATCGGTCGGGCGCTCTATCGCACAAATCAATTTCAGCAAGGTACTTTTACCAGCCCCGGAATGCCCGCCTAAAAACGCCATTTCACCGCGCCTCAGGTGAAAATCGACTTTTTGCAGTGCTTGTCGACCACCTCGGTAAGCTTTGCTCACTTGCTGAAATTTGATCACCGTTGATTTCCTCTAACTCTTTTTATTCTTCACGACTAAACAGTGCGTCAATAAACTCTTGAGTTTCAAATGGACGCAAGTCTTCGATACCTTCACCCACACCAATGTAACGAATTGGAATACCAAACTGATCGGCAATAGCGAAAATTACGCCGCCTTTCGCTGTACCATCCAGCTTAGTCAAAGTAATCCCGGTTAGAGGGGCAACATCACTGAAAAGTTTCGCTTGGCTGATGGCATTTTGCCCTGTACCTGCGTCTAGCGTCAGCATGATCTCGTGTGGTGCAGAGTCATCAATTTTCTTCATCACACGTACAATCTTACGCAGCTCTTCCATTAGGTTCGCTTTGTTCTGTAAACGACCCGCGGTATCGGCAATCACAACATCCACACCACGTGCTTTTGCCGCTTCAATCGCATCATAGATAACAGAAGCACTGTCTGCGCCAGTATGCTGGGCAATCACAGGAACGTTGTTACGTTCACCCCACACTTGTAGCTGCTCAACCGCTGCGGCACGGAAAGTATCGCCCGCTGCAAGCATCACTTTTTTGCCTTGAGTTTGGAACTGCTTGGCAAGCTTACCGATGGTCGTGGTTTTACCCACGCCATTTACACCCACCATTAAGATAACGTAAGGCGTTTTGTTGCTATCGATTTCTAGTGGCTGCTCGACTTTAGAAAGAATCTCAGCCATTTCTTCTTTCAACAAACCATAAAGGGCTTCGCCGTCTTTCAGATCGCCACGTGTGGCTTTTTCTGTCAGGTTGTTGATAATTTTTGTTGTGGTATTCATGCCCACATCAGCAATAAGCAGTTGCTCTTCTAGCTCTTCAAATAAGTCTTCATCGATTTTCTTACCGCTGAACAGACCGAAGAAGCCAGCGCCGATGTTTGCTTTTGTGCGGCTTAGGCTGCGTTTGAGGCGAGCAAAAAAGCTCTCTGTTGGCTTTTCTTGTTCTTGAACGCGAGGTGCAGCAGGCACTTGAGGCTCTTCTGCTTCTGCTTCTGCTTCTGCTTCTGCTTCTGCTTCTGCTTCTGCTGGGGCAGCCTCCGCTTTTTTCGATTCTTCTTCAAGTTCTGGCGTTGCTTCCGCTTGCTCAGCAGCCGCGTCGGTTTGCTGCTCTTCAGAAGGCGCATCCACTGCTTCTTCTTTTACTGTTTCTTCAGTTTTTGGTTTTGGGCTTTGTTCTTCGTCACCAAAACCTAGCCACGAAAGTAATCCGCGCTTCTTTTTTTCCGTCATCTGGGGCTATCCTAGATTGTTCTTTTATCTATTAATGACTCTTTTTTGACAAGATTATTATCTGTCTAAAAAAGGCTAATGACAAAGTTGTGAAAACTTTCCGATTAGGTAATTCTAATCTTATTAGTGTTACACTCTGTCATCTTGAATATTCTGGGCTGTATCCAAGCTCCAAGCTCACGGCTTGGGCGATTAGATATAGTATCACTTTATTAGCGGTCAAAAAATCTATGGTAAGACGTCGCCAGCAAAACTCATCACAAAAAAAGCCAACAACGGGCTTTGTTCGCATTATTAGTGGCTTATGGAGAGGCAGAAAACTTCCTGTACACGATGCTGAAGGCTTACGCCCAACGACCGATCGCGTCAAAGAAACGCTATTTAACTGGCTGGCTCAAGATGTGCCGCAAGCAAAATGTCTCGACTTATTTGCCGGCTCCGGCGGCTTAGGCTTTGAGTCAGCTTCGCGCCAAGCAGAGCAAGTGACCATGGTTGAGCTGAACCCACAAGCTTTTCAGCAATTACAGAAGAACGTGGCATCTCTTAACGCGAACAACATCCAAGTAGTGAATACAGATGCCTTGAGCTTTTTAAAACAGCCGGGTACTGCGCATCATGTGGTGTTTATTGACCCACCGTTTCGCAAAGGTCTGTTGGATGAGACCGTGGCTCTGCTAGAACAAAATGGCTGGCTCGCGGAAGATGCGATGATTTATATTGAAACAGAAAAAGAACTCAATATTGCCGACTTACCAGAAAACTGGCAATTACATCGAGAAAAAACAGCAGGCCAAGTGAGCTATCGTCTGTATGAACGTACCTCCGCATAACGCCTCGATTTAAAAGGACACTTAAATGAAAGCACTAATTATGCTGGCCAAAGCGGCTATCGCCTTTGTTTGGTTAGTATTGATCCTCAATATTTTTATGCCGTTTCCCGGCAATGCCGCGATTGCGCTGTACATCATGACCGCTTTTTTATTCATCATGCACGGTTTACAAATGGCCATCTTCATTGGCGCATTTGGCGACAAAATTAAAATGAGCAGTTGGGAAAAATATTCCATCCTGATCTTTGGTATTTTTGCCCTGCTCGATATTCGTCGAAAACACATGATGTAATCGCCCAAATACTAAAAAGCCGCTCACAAGAGCGGCTTTTTTATTACGTTTATTCCATCACCCAAGATAGCTCTTAACACCATCCAAAAACATTTGAGTAGAGATCATCACCAGCAACAAGCCCATTAAACGCTCTACCGCTTTTAAGCCACGCTCGCCCAACAAACGATTAAAGAAGCCATAAAACATTAGAATAAAAAATGTTGCGCCCCACGCAATCACAACTGATGCGGACATTTCCAACATTTTTTCTGGATGCTGTGAAGATAGCAAAAGCAATGCTGCAATCACGGAAGGGCCGGCGATCATAGGAATGGCCATCGGAACAATAAAGGGCTCCTCGCCTGCCGCCAGTCCAGTGATGCTGCCAGCGCTCGGAAAAATCATCTTAATCGCGATAATGAAGAGAATAATGCCACCTGAAATACTGAGCGTTTCTGGCTGGACATGCAAAAAACTTAAGATGCTTTGTCCTGCAAACAGAAACAACATCAAGATTAGTAAGGCAAACAGTAGTTCACGAATCAATACCTTACGGCGACGCTTAGGATCGATGTGCTTGAGAATAGACAACACAATCGGCAAATTACCGAGAGGGTCCATGATTAGAAACAGCATGGTCGCTGCAGAAAGAATGTCCATATTCTGGCCTCACCTAAAAAATGGCGGCCAGTGTATAGCAAACTGACAACGTGAGTACATGGCTGAGGGCGAAAACAGCATATTCACCCTCGCATTATAGCCGCCGTTTAGTGATTGCAGACACGCGCCATATTGACCACAAACTTACCTTCAAGCTCACGGATTTTGTCGCGCTTGAGCAAAAATGCTAGCAATGCATCTAAGTCTAGATCATTCAGTTTACAGGTGTGAAAGCGAACGGTGTTGCCAAAGTGCTGTGCCAGCGCTTCGCGATCCATTGGCGTTTCTCGAAGTAGGTTTAGCAGCTCGTGGGCATGGATTTCACTCATTATTGACTCCAGTCATCAAGAACAATACGTCCAGTTTACTGAAATCTTCGGGAGCTGCTTTGACTTAAATTAGTAAATGATAGAGGCAACAATGAGGGCGTGGGCAAAGAAGTAGCTACCACTTACCCACAAATAGGCGTGTTTCATCGGTTTTCGGTAACCGTGTATCGCATACGCCAACGCCGAATAGGTCAAAACTAGGGTTCCGCTGAAACCGATAGCATTGGCATAGCTCGGGGCCTGCAACCAAACTTCACCCGCCGCCCAAGCAAGCTGAACCAACATCATCCCCATGATCACAACAGGAAACACCAGAGAGTCGAGTTGAGGTAGCAACAAAAAGAACGCCACGATACTCGCTGCGAGCAGTAGGGCCAACAGCCACCAGACAATCTCACCATTAAGCTGCACCCAAAATGACTTGCTGTAGCACACCTGAGCAAGCAAATACGCAGCAAAGTAAATTAGCTTACGAGTTTTAAACGAGTGCAGCGTATCTGCCACCATAGAAACAATAAGCCCACCCGCAATCCAGTAGGTATATGTTGCGGATGCGCCTTGAGTTAACACCAACACAAGAAGAAGTAGCAGAGTAAAGATTTTAAACACGAGGGATTGTGTCGGGTTAGCTTGTTTTGCTCCCAACACGGAATACACACCTGATAGCCCTATCGCCAGCCAACTCCACATGCCGTATACACCTTTTACTTAAACTCGCCGCTAGTCTAGGTAGACCAGTTTTGATGTAAAGACACAATCTGCGAAAGTTGGATCTCGCTAGCGATTCGAAACATTTTGTAACCCTCAGTCTGCACAACAATTAAGTCGATGAGCCTTAATGACGGCCATAAATATGGGGCAGAGCCCTATCCCATGAGCCAAGTTCATCAAATCACACGGCACAATAACCCGCGCTTAGTCAGGCCATTTAACTAAAAAGCAGCCCAATGGCCTTGGTAACCCATCACGTCAAAAACTGATGACTAAACCATCAGACTGTATACATCACAGGCAACAAGAATAAATAACAGACACAAAACAGAAAATCGTCTTGGTAGCGAGCTAAGATAGTAGAAACCACCGATGAACAGATTAGAACAACATGAAAAATCAAACTTAACTCAATAACAAAAACATCAAATAACGAACGTAAGCTAATGATAAATAAAGCCACATTATCAATAACCATCGAAAACACCGACTTCATAAACCATCAAATCACTAAACACTTTTTAAGCCCATATTTTCTCATTAGATAAGAAAATTCCCCTTCCACACCTCAACTCAATGATGCACCTCCATAGCACATCTTTTTATTTTCTCAATTTTTGAGAAACACAGACAAAATCGGCAATCAACATACCAACCGAAACAAAAAACAATTTCCAAGCCAACAACAAACCAAGATTGACACTTTAAAATCATACACTTAAACAAAATACGAACAACAATCACACAATACGAGCATTTTAAATACAACACAAAAAACACAGTTTCATTAGTCAAAAACACGTAAAAAAAGACAAGTTAAGTGTATTTTTTGAAAAGATTATCGAGCATATGTTGATCAAACCCCAAAAACAGTGCTATATTAAATTCATCGAGTTCA
This sequence comes from Vibrio antiquarius, assembly GCF_000024825.1. NCBI lineage: Bacteria > Pseudomonadati > Pseudomonadota > Gammaproteobacteria > Vibrionales > Vibrionaceae > Vibrio > Vibrio antiquarius. The sequence goes on along the minus strand of NC_013456.1, from coordinate 552,099 downwards.
TCAAAGATTAAGGGGTAGTGTTATGATTTCATCTTCTCAAAAACAAGGGCTGGTAATGATTGCAGTGGTTGTGGGTTTAATGACACTGCCAATGATGTACTAACCTACTGATTAAAAATAAAAAAGGACGCAAATGCGTCCTTTTTTATTTATCTGTGTTTTTCTACTGTATGTGTTTGGACAAGATATCCCAATGCATATAGTAGAAACCAAGAGCGGCGAGCGTAATCAACGTCATTAGCAAAATTGCTGCACGCCAAATAAAACGAGAGCTTCTTGGCGTTAGCTCTTTTTCACAAGCGTCACATGCCGCCATAAAGCCTTTCCGATCATCCAGCTTATAATCGTCTTCGTGAACCACTTTATTACGCACAGTAGCGATAAAACGAAGCTTCGCTATCACGTCATGTGGTAAACGTTCTTCACAACTATTAATAAGTTGGTGTAACCCTTTCCCTTCTGCATGGTACTGAGTACGCAAAAGTTTTTCGATCGTTCGGGTACGCATGACTACTTTTTCAATATCTGACATCGTAACCCTCCTTACCAGACCCTTCCCGTGTTCGTTATTTTTATTCTTCTATAAATTTAGAGCTTTTTCGAGCCGTTAAGTGCAATTTTACTTTCAATTTGTGCCCTTGAGCGCATATAGCCAGACAAGTGAAAGCTGCTTAGTTCAGCTTTAGTGACGTAGCTTGCAGATGAAGCAACGATTTCATCGCGTCCCCATTGAGGTAAACCGTGAAGTGCGCCGAATAAAATTCATGTCCCTTTCATTAGATTATGAATAAGTTATCTCAACTCATCGTTTCATCAATGAGTTCTGTAGAATAGAGCTCAATGAAACATCGGAGGTTAACATGCCAATCTCACTTATTGTCGCCCTGTTCGCCCTTATTGCTTTGGGCGCATGGGTATTTTTTCGTTTCTATAGCAAGCACTATGTGGGCGAAGACGCTCCAGAACAAAGTGCACAGGTAACTATTTTAGATAAGCAAGCTATCGACGTCCCAGATGCACCACCAGGCCAAGACGACCAAGAATATTGGATTTATGTCCAACGCGGTTCTATTGGCCCTAAACGAGAGTTCCAAATTGGAGTGCACTACTACCATGCACTCAACCCTGGAGATAAAGGAACGCTAACCTATCGTGGTAACAAATTCCTTCACTTCGCCATCAAACGTTAAGGCAGTAACCAACGAGTCTTGGCAGAGCGAGAAAAGAGATAGCTCATCGCCAAGGCTCCAGCTCCACTGATAATGATCCAGACTGGAATCACCCATGCGGGATGTCCGGTGTACCAACCAAACGCTTTCATCGGCCATAAGAAAATTGGGTGAAGTAAGTAAATCCCCAAGCTGTGCTGACTGATCACACTCACCACTTTTTGTACTTTTGGTGACAAGCCTTCCCCAAAGTAACGACCGATCATGAAAATCATCGAAGCCGCTAGAATGACATTCAGTGTTTTGTAAGAAAGCCAGCGTCCAACCGTGTACTTCTCCGCCTCTAAACTGTTCGTCACGACCATAGTAAATGTCACAGCCAACGCGACGAGGCCAAACCCTGTAAATAAGGTCACCATAGAGCGGTTCAAAGGCACTTTTTGAAATAGAACATAACCCAGAGGAAGGTAACCCATGTAGAGCCACATTTGGTTACTCCACGGACCATCAATCTTGAACAAAAACAGCGTGCTGGTGAAAAGCCAAAATGCGAGATAGGTATACAACACATTGTCATCAACGTTGCGTACCATCCATTGGAACAACGGAATCACAAAATACAGCGGTATAAAGTAATAGAAGAACCCTAGGTGGTAATACGTCGCGTGGAATGGGCTATTGCTCAATACCTCTTTTACAGTTTCAAAGTCAAACCCTTGAGCCGTCCAGCCAGAGAGGTATGCATAAAACATCGACCAAATAAGAAATGGGACTAAGACTTTGCCTAAACGCCTTTTGATATAATACTTACCGTCAAATGGTCGAGTGTCACTGAGCATCAACGCTCCGGTGATCAGAATGAAAACTGGCACCGCCCAGCGGGTAACGCTATTAACGCCTACCGCCGTCAACCATTGGTCAAACGGGATCACTCCTAACTCATTTCGATAAGGGGCCAAGACGTGAATGGCGATCACTGCCACCGCAGCAAAGCAGCGCAATAAATCAAAAAACAGAACCCTTTCTCTCATACCTTTCCCTACTTTGAGTCGCTTATCGTTTATAGCATAGGGTAAATCTCAGCCAGTGAAATGGTTAACAATCTGTTTTTGCTTATTTTTAACGCAACAATGACCTACAACGGGGATTTCATCACCACTCTAATCAATTAACGAGAACCAAACATCAGCATTCACTCTCGATGCCAAACCCACACAGTTTGATTACATCAACGGCGCATAAGAAACAAAAATGGCTCCGATTTGGAGCCATTTATACCATCTACAGATAGCAATACTGGGAATAGTTACGCAGTAGCAACGTTAGCTTTTGGCAACTTAATCGAAATCAGCGTCGTCAGCGCCAAGAAAGCAAAGGAGACCCATAAGCACGCCGCAAGACCAGCCTCTTGGTAGATCCAACCCGATAATACCGTGCCAATCAAACGTCCCATCGCATTGGCCATGTAATAGAAGCCAACATCCAGAGATACGCCATCGCCTTTGGCATAGCTCACAATCAGATACGAGTGCAGCGAAGAGTTAATGGCAAACACAGCGCCAAAAATCATTAACCCCACAACAATCACCAACTCAGGCTGCCAGCCGATTTGCACACCATAAGCAATACCGCCCGTAATTAACGCAAGAATTCCTGCCCATACTAATGCTGCACTACCATCGGGCACGCGACCTTGCGCTTTACCAGTAATACGCGGCGCAAAGCCTTGCACAAACCCATAAGCAATGACCCATGCGGCTAAAAAGCCACCGACCCACAAGTGATCCCAGCCAAACACGCTACCAAGATAAATAGGCAGAGCAACGACAAACCACACATCACGAGCACCAAACAAGAACATGCGTGCTGCGGATAAAATGTTTATCGATTCAGACTTGGAGAATATTTGGCGAAACTTAGGTTTACTCTTTGCTTTACCCATGTCCGCTTCTAGCCAGATCATGCTGCAAACAAACACTAATGTAAGTACACCCGCCATAATAAACATCGAGTTTTGAAAACCCACCCAAGATAGCAGCAAGCCACCAACAAAAAAGCCCGCTCCTTTGAGTGCATTCTTCGAGCCAGTCAAAATCGCTACCCATTTGTAGAGCGCCCCTTGCTGCTCGTCTGGTACTAGCGTTTTAATCGCGCTCTTAGCACTCATTTTGTTCAGATCTTTGGCAATCCCCGACAGGGCTTGTGCTGCCATCACCCAAGGAATCGTCAGCCAAGCGTTGGGCACGGCCAACATTAACAACGCAAACACTTGCATCGCTAAACCAATGTTCATGGTTTTGTTCAGGCCTAACCTTGCGCCCAACCAACCACCAATCAAATTGGTCACCACACCAAAAAATTCATAGAAAAGGAACAGTGAGGCAATAGCTAACGTGGAATAACCCAAGTCGTGAAAATAGAGCACCACCAGCATACGCAGCGCTCCGTCGGTCACGGTAAAGTTCCAATAGTTAAACGTCACTAACATGTACTGACGAATACTTTTGCTCAATTGAGAAATCATATTGACCTCTTATGTACAGCGATAGAAGTATTTAGATCATCATGTGCCAAATGCTTATTAACCTGTACACCAACCATAAGGCGATACAACTTTAGTTCGAATTCACAAACACACCGAAATTTACAAACGGAAAAAGATAACCAATAAAAACAAAAACTTAAATTGAAACTTTTAGTTTTACTGCTGCCCTATTTTCCATTATATAAACTGGAAAATAGCTTTTGGATCATAATGTTCCAAAAGCTATTTAAGCTGATCAAGCGTCTTTCGCCACGCGTTCGATGTACTCAAGCTGCACCGGTTTTGTAAACGCACCAGGGCGAAGAGCTTGCACTTCTCGCACGATTTCTTCTAACTGCCATTTCTTCTCTAGCAACAAGTGAGCCGCAAACAAACCTGTGCGACCCGAGCCGCCCATGCAGTGCATCGCGACTTTGCCACCTTGAGCAAGAATCGCATGCAGTTCCGGGCTGGCTTGTTGCCACTTCGCCGAAAATTCTTCACTTGGTGCGCAGTCATCTTCAATCTCGATCTGGAACCATTTCATGCCCAGCTGCTGAGTGGTGTCACCCAAAGCCGCAACGTCTTTCGCTGCTAACTCGCTATCGTCCAATGCAGTAACGATCGCTTGAACCCCCTGCTCCTTCAACTGTTCCAACGACGCTTTCAACTCGACGCCTTTGGTACCCGGGCACGGTGTCAGAACTAATGCACCGGAGTCCAAATCTAATTGCCATGTAGGATGAAACATTATGAACTCCTGTTATGCCAGACCAACGTTTCGAACCAATTCTGCGGTGCGCGTTGCGTATCCCATTTCATTGTCGTACCAGGCGTAAATCTTCACCATTCGTGAGCCAACCACCATGGTGGATTGTGCATCAATGATGGTTGAGCGTTGGTCGCCTTTGTAATCGATCGACACCAACGGACGTTCCTCAAAGCCAAGAATGCCTTTTAGCTCCCCTTCCGACGCCTCTTTCAGCAAAGCATTCACTTCTTCTGCTGTGGTATCGCGTTTTACATCGAAGATGATGTCGGTCAATGACGCATTCGCCAACGGTACACGTACCGCGTGGCCGTTAATCTTGCCTTTTAAATCTGGGAAAATTTCCACAATGGCTGTCGCACTGCCGGTAGTGGTCGGGATAAGACTCATGCCGCACGCACGAGCACGACGCAGGTCTTTATGTGGCGCATCCAAAATGGTTTGCGTATTGGTCAAATCGTGAATTGTCGTGAAAGAGGATTGCTCAATGCCCAACTTCTCATGAATGACTTTCACCACAGGCGCTATACAGTTTGTTGTGCACGAAGCGGCTGTCACAATGCGATGTTTTTCAGGGTCGAAGATGTGATCGTTCACGCCAACAACAATGTTCGCAATGCCTTCTTCTTTCACTGGCGCACTCACCACCACGCGCTTCACACCTTGATCGAGGTATTGGTCTAGGTACGAGGTTTTGCGGTGTACACCTGTCGCTTCAATCACAACATCGCAGCCAGACCAGTTCACGGCGTCAATGTCACGTTGCTGAGTCGTGGCGATGCGCTTGCCATTGATGACGAGCTCATTGCCCTCAACCTGCACTTCATGGTGCCAACGACCTTGCACTGAATCGAACTCTAATAAGTGGCCAAGCGTCGCTGCATCACCTGCGACATCGTTGATTTGCACAAACTCTAACTCTGGCCAGTCGAATGCCGCTCGCAGTGCTAAACGACCAATTCGGCCAAAGCCATTAATGCCTACTTTAATTGTCATAGTTTTACCCTTTAATCTTCTACCTTGAATCTCTGTTTGCTATTAACAGCAAGCCTCACGACTTTTATCGTGTAAGCGTGTGATGTCGTCTTGGTACTCTTGCTTCAAACAGTTTGATGCCACTAAGTCTTCAATCAGCTTACGCATCCAACCTGGTAGTTGCTGCGATAACTCGTAGTACACCCATTGCCCTCGGCGTTTATCCACCAAGATGCCACTGGAGCGTAACTGAGCAAGATGACGAGAAACTTTCGGCTGACTCTCTTGCAACGCAAACGCCAAATCACCCACGCAAGTTTCGCCTTCACGGGCCACCAGCATTAAACAACGTACGCGCGTTTCATCGGATAACAGCTTGAAAAACTGATGTGGAAGCATAATAAACATACCTATATATGGATATGCGTATATATTTATTTAACTCTGAAATGTCGTCAAGAGTGATCCCATCATCGTCATAAAAGTTTCACATCGAAACAGCCAATAAAGATTGAGAGAAGAACGGTTAGAGAGAATAAAGATACGGCAGAAATTTACGCGGTTGCGACGTTTTGACTCCAGCGAACCGCTTCGCCTAACGAGAGCTTGACCTCTTCCAAAGACAATCCCAACTGCGTCGTGATTTTTTCAACGCCTGACCAGTCGGCACGCTCGTAACACTCTTCGAGAGAAATCAGCGCACCATAAACCCCCTTGCGATGTAATAAGGCTTGTTGTACGGATTCGCTAAGTGGCAATTGCTTGACTAAAGATTCCACCGACAAATCAAGCATCGCATCTAAAATCGATAATAAGCCGACCATAAACCCTTGTTCGTTGAGGTGGGAAAATGGCTGATAACGCGACATTAATTGGCAGAACTGCGCTCGTTGTAATGAAAGGTGATACAGTTCTCGAGGCTTGTTACTAGAGATATACGACGCCACGACCAAGGAGACAAACTGCTTAAGATTATCCTGACCAAGGTAGATCAAGGCCTGACGAAACGAGCTGATTTCGACAGCGAGGTTTGGCGCTTGCGTATTTACAAAGCGCAATAATTTGTACGACAACGCGACATCTTGCGTAATGATGGTTTCAATACGAGTAAAGTCTGGCTCTGGTGAGCAGACTTCACGAAAAAGCTGTAGCGCTAACACTTGCTCAGGGCTCACGTATTTTGTTTGCGAAACTAATGGCTTACTAAAAAAGTAGCCTTGGAAAAACTTAAAGCCAGCCGCTTTGGCTTGCTCAAACTCTTCTGCGGTTTCAACACGTTCCGCCAAAAAGTGGTACTTGACGCGTTTAGCAAGGTGAGCTTTGACCAACGCACACGCTTTTTCCAGCCCCATTGCCATGATATCGAGTTTAACGATGTGCACGTAAGGTAAGAAGCGACGCCACTCCGGCGTTAAGGTGAAATCATCCAGCGCGATCAAATAACCTTCTCGATACAACTCGCGAATCGCATCGAGAAGATCATCGGTCGGCTGGCAAGTTTCCAGGACTTCGACGACGATTTTGTTTTTTGGCAAGCTGCGCGGTAAGCGGCGCACCAAGCTTTGATGAGGAAAATTGATAAAGCATCGCGAAGAAGCAATCACTGGGTTAGTGCCCAGTGATAGGAAATTCTCGACAATTAATCGGTATGTTGCTCGGTTTGACTCAATATGCGAAGGGTATGCGTTACTCTCCCCATCTCGAAACAACAATTCATAACCCAGCGTCTGTCTTTTGCGGTTAAAGATCGGCTGGCGAGCAACATACGTTGTATTCATGCTAAAGAAGGACCTATAAATGGCTTATGACTTTGCAGCTGCTAATAATGCACCACAACCCATAAACATTGAACCGAAGACTTTGTTTATTTTCCCCATGATTTTATCGGAGCGAATAAAACGTCCCATTTGCGCCGCCAAGGTGGTGTAACCCAACATCACACACGCGTCGATCACAACAGTCGTAACACCAAGCACCAACAGTTGCGTCAGTTGGTCTTGTGCCGGGTCAATAAACTGTGGAAACAACGCCACCAGAAAAACAATCGATTTAGGGTTCGTCAGGTTAATCAAAATAGCTTTGTACAAGAGTGCCTTGCCAGACATGTCTTTGTGGCTCTCTGCCGCTACCAAGCTGGAGGTGTCTCGCCATTTCTGGATACCCAACCAAACCAAATAAGCCGCGCCAACCCATTTAATGACAGAAAATGCCGTTGCCGATTGTGCGACCAGCGCACCAATTCCCGCCCCAACTAACGCAATGTGAATGGCCAAACCAATTTGGAGACCGATCACAGCCCCCAAAGATTTGCGAGTACCGTAACTCAAACCATTGCTGATTGAGTTCACCGTGCCAGACCCCGGAGCCAAACTAAAAACGATTGCAGTTACTACATAAGCTAACCAGACGTGGGTATCCATTGCATTTCCTCACTAATTCTTCGATGATACATCGCGTAAACAACGTATCTTCAGGTAATCGACTAATGGCTACTAACCATTCACCTTTGACTTATACTCAAGAGTCATTATTTGAGCAAGCAATTGGTGGTCCGATCGCGGCACTTTGGCAAACTCGCCAAGAAGGCTTTGTTAAAGGAACTGAGAAAAAGAACATTTACTGGTGCAAACTGACCAACCCAGAACATAAAAAAGCCGTGCTCATCGTTAATGGGCGCATTGAGTCTTCCTGGAAATACCAAGAACTGTTTTACGATCTCTATCGCCAAGGCTTCGACGTCTATTCCTTTGACCACCGCGGACAAGGTTTATCAGATCGTCTATTGTCTGACTCAGATATGGGTCACGTCTATGACTTTACTGATTATATTGACGATATGGACGTGGTCGTAAACAAACACGACCTTAGCGACTATCAGCAATGTTTCATCATTGCCCACTCCATGGGCGGCGCAATCGCTACACGTTATCTGCAAACTCACCCAGAACATCCTTTTACCGGCTTGATTCTTAGTGCGCCTATGTTTGGTATTAATCTGCCATGGTACTTATCGCCAATAGCGATTCCAGTAACACAAATTATGTCAGCGGTATCCACTTTGCCACGTTATGCGCCAGGACATCAGGCCTACTTTCCTAAACCCTTTGAAGATAACCCGCTCAGCCAAAGCTATGGTCGCTACCAATGGTTCCGAAATCTCTATACGGAAAAACCGGAACTGCAAGTCGGTGGACCGAGCACACGATGGGTATGGCAAGGGCTAATGGCAGCAAAACAATGCTTTTTATTGACTCGCCAAGTCAAAGTACCGGTGCTCCTGATTCAAGCTGGAAACGATCGTATTGTCAGCAATCTGGCACAAAAACGTTTTATCGATAAATTGCGTAAAACCAACCCACATGCGGAGCTACTTTCTATCGAAGGCGCACAGCATGAGATCTTATTCGAGACCGACCAGTATCGTAATCAAGCACTCGATGCGATCTTCCGCTTTATGAATGACCCGAAATCATCGCCAAACGAAAGAACATAATAAGAACTCTAGGCGACCATTTCACGGCCATGATTAAAGAGGAAATGTCTGCACATTGATTTACCCTCTTTTTCATCCTCATTTTGACGTACACTGCTTGGGTCTGGCTGCGTTGAACCACGTAGATGCAACCGACCAAAATTCCCCCGCATTCGGAGCAGCATGATCTAGTCAGTCTGCTGTACTCCGTTTGCAATTCACCTGTTCCACACTATCCAAACCGTTTACGAGGACTTCATGAGCACATCGCTACCTTGCAAAGAGATCACTAAAATCGTTGCCTCTGATCTGGATGGCACGTTACTCGCACCAAACCATCAGCTCAGTGCTTACTCAAAAGAGACGCTAAAAGCGCTGCATGAAAAGGGTTACACCTTTGTCTTTGCAACAGGCCGTCACCACGTAGACGTTGCGAGCATCCGTCGTCAGGTCGGTATTCCGGCTTACATGATCACCTCGAACGGTGCCCGTGTGCATGACCAGGAAGATCAGCTGATGTACAGCGAGAATGTCCCTGCAGAACTGGTTCAAGGCGTGATCGACACGATCAAGCACGATCAAGAAATACTTATCCACATGTATCAAAATGACAGTTGGTTGATGAACAAAGACGACGAAACATTGCGTGATTTCCATGACGAATTCACATACGTCTTATTCGATGAAGACCAAGCGCCAACTGACGGTATTGCGAAAATCTTCTTCACCCACCCAGCACAAGACCACGAACGCTTGGTGGTGTTTGAAAACAAACTACGTGAACAATTTGGCGATAAGCTGAATATTGCGTTTTCAACACCATGGTGCTTGGAAGTAATGAGTGCAGGTGTGTCTAAAGGCCATGCCCTTGAAGCGGTAGCGAAAAAACTCGGCCTCACGTTAGAAAATTGCGTGGCATTTGGTGATGGCATGAATGACGTAGAAATGCTGTCGATGGCAGGTAAAGGATTGGTCATGGGTACATCACACGAGAAAGTGATGAAAGCATTGCCAAATAACGAAGTGATTGGCAGCAATGCAGAAGATGCGGTTGCACACTACCTACAAGATCACTTGCTGTAAGCTGCAATACTCCAAACAATAACAAAGGGCTGCACATTCGCAGCCCTTTTCTTTTATCGCTGACTTGGCAACTTCTCTTTGCCAAGGATCGCTTCCCACTCTTCTTCTGTCACAGGCATGATCGACAAGCGATTTCCACGTTTCACCAATGGCATGTTCTCAAGTTCTGGCATCGCTTTCATCACCGATAACGGAATCACTCGCGTCGTTTTACGCACGAATTCGACATCCACCATAATCCAACGCGGGTTGTCTGGGTCTGACTTTGGATCGTAATAATCACTTTCAGGATCGAACTGGAAATGATCGGGATAGGCTTCTCTCACGACTTTAGCAATACCGGCAACGCCAACATTCTTGCAAGAAGAGTGATAAATCAGGACGAAATCGCCCACCTTGACTTGGTCACGCATCATATTGCGCGCCTGATAATTACGAACTCCCTCCCAACATGAAACCTTTTGGGTTCGAAGCGTGTCAATAGAAAAGGTATCTGGTTCAGTTTTAAATAACCAATATGCCATAATGCCATCCGATGCCGATTGAGTAACAATAATGAGGAAGATATAACATGAAGGCTTTGAAAAACCCAGTGGCGCTTGCCACTCTGCTGGTTCTGCAAGCATGTAGTTCGCAGCCGCCACATTCTGGCGCTGCCGACCCAGCTTCTCCACCAGCCACCTTAGATAAGCCTGACACCATTCAACCTCAAACCTTTATGCTACGTGGAAAAGTGATCGTCGGTCACGAGAGCCAATACATCATGCCTTGTGGCAGCGACAAGCAATATTGGTTACAACTGTCACCACAGCAAATGCAACGAGCAATTCAGTTAAATAACGAGCCTTACCAGACCATGTATGGCGAGGTTATCGGCCATCTCAACCCACCGGGCATCGATGGGTTTTCTGCCGATTTCGATGCTAACTTTGTCGTGGAACAAGTGAACTTCCTCACAACGGAAAATCCAAACCGTTGTCAGCAACCAAACAAACCAACTCGCGTGTTTGGTAATGAGCCTTCTTGGTCGGCAAGCTTTGAGGCTAATGGACTGACATTCCAGCCAATCGGAAAACAAACCTCAAAATTAGCGATTAAGAGCAGTCAACTTCAACCTCGCCAGCGCACATATCAACTACAAGATGGTGAACTTCGCCTAACAGAAAACCTCTGTTCAGATACGATGAGTGATTCTTTGTATGGCTGGAAAGCGACGCTAAAACATGATGGCGACACTTATCAAGGTTGTGGTACGGCTGCAAACGTGGACGCTACGCTTGGCTGGGCCAATACCTATGTCGCGACTTCAACCCAATCACAAGGTTTTGAGGTGCAAATGACCTTAAGCCCAGACCACAGCGCCACAACAAAATACAGTTACGCCAATGGGCAGGCACCGTTAATCGAGCGTGGGTACTGGCAACAATTAAGTCCGTCTCAGGTTCAAGTCGTCATGACGCATCATCAACAACAAAGACTGATGTCAGAGCGACTGTTTACGCGAGAAGGCAATCAGCTCAAAGCGACCAAAGAAAAAGTCGGTAACTTGGTATACCCAATCGCCGATGGTGGTTTAGTGCTTTACCCTGCCACCACTCGTGATGAGGGCATGATGCAACCAGCCGAGAAACGCGCCAACAAGCCCATCAGCAGTGCAGACGTACCTTCTAGTGCGGAGTTTGACTCAAAAGTAGATGCCGCCGTACGCAACTACTTCTTCATTCACCAAACCAACCCCAACAACAACCAGTACCGTTGGCTAACTTATGACCTCAACGGCGATGGTAACGAAGAGCTATTAGTACAGCTGGATTGGTGTGGTTCCGGTGGCTGTACATTGCTGATCTTTGAACATCACGAAAAAGAGTGGCGCTTCAATAGCCGCATCACACTGGTACAAAGCCCGATTATGCTCGGCCAACAAACCTCCCATGGTTGGCGAGATCTGATTTTTAATGTCAGCGGTGGCGGAGCTAAAGCGGCTCAACACGTGATGCAATACACTGGGGTTAGCTATCCACTCAACCCAAGCATGGCACCAACGGCAACGCCAAACCAAATCAGTGGCGTGCGTCTGTTCTCGGATGGGGTTAGCCCTGTGCGCGAAGGAGTTCGTCTGTAATGTCGCAACCGTGTCCAAATTGTGGTTTTCAATTCAACTGTATGTGCTCACTGGTGCCGAAACTTACCAGCGAGCACAACATCTTGCTGTTGATGCATCCGAATGAACTGACGCGTGATACTAATACCGGCCAGCTACTAGAGCAGTGCCAACTCAATATTGAGCGAGTAACCTGGGACCGAAAACAACCACCAGCAGACTTGCTCGCTCGATTAGCTGATCCGTCGCTGTATCCAGTGCTTCTATTCCCAAGTGAAGAAAGCGTCACACTCGAACATGTGGCGCTCCAAAGCCAGCAACAAGCCAAAACTCCGCTGTTTATTATTTTGGACGCTACCTGGCAAGAGGCGCGCAAGATGATCAACAAGAGCCGTTGGTTAGAAAGTATCCCTACTATGGCGCTGTCTACATCGGCAGACTCGCAATATCAGCTGCGACGCAACCAACAACAAGGTAACTTGTGCACGTTTGAAGTCGCCGCACATTTACTCGGACAACTAGGCGAGCAAAATAACCAGCAAAAAATGCTCACATTCTTTGCTCACTACCTTGCACTATTTCAAGCCGAAAAAAGTGGACACGCTCTCAAGCAATCACCGAGCTAACTCAACTAAAACCGAATGGCTCAAAATAAAAAACGCAGCCAAGGCTGCGTTTTTTATTGGAATGGTTTCACGTGAAACACAACTAAAACAAACGCGTAGGTTCACCCAAGTAGTAGCCTTGCAGATAGTCGACGCCCATATCCTGCGCGATTTTGCACACCTCTCGATTGTGGACAAACTCCGCCACCGTCTCCGCATTAAACACCTGACATAAACGCACCAACTGGGAAGCTATTTTGCGCTGCTTTAAGTCTTTATCGATATCACGGATCAAGCTGCCATCGAGCTTTATGACTTCCGGCTCCAGCTTTAGGATTTCATCAATATTGGAATAGCCTGAGCCAAAATCATCAACAATGATACGCGCTCCTAAGCTTCTAAAATGACTGCATACTTCGATCATTCGACCGTAGTCTTTGATTTGCTCAGATTCCAACACTTCCAAACCAATTCGCCTAGGGTCATTGAGCTGACAAATTTCATGCTCTAAAAGCATTAAAGTTTTATCACTAAGCAAATCTTGCGGCGATAAGTTAATAGAAAAGTCACCTTGCTTATCTCGCATGTAATGTAACGTAGAATGGATCATGTGCCGACTCAATCGAGTATAAAGGTGCGTATCGGAAATAATAGGCAGGAAGCGCCCTGGCGCAATCACCGTTCCATCCTCCTCCAAAATGCGAACCAAACATTCTTGGCTTGCCAATTTATGGCTATCCGCATGCACTATCGGCTGGCTATAGGTGATGATGTTCTGTTTGAGAATGGCTTTACTGACGCAACTCAACCATCCAAGTTGCTCTTTACGCACATCCTCACTGACTTCGATGTCTTTCGCATTGCAGATATGGGTATTACTGCGCACACCGGAGCGCCTCGCTTCAATGCCTTTGAGCAATAGCTCATCCGCAGAAGCTGATGGAAAATCTCGACGACTCACTAAGCCACCGCACAGCGAGATAGAAAGATAATCTATTTCGCGCAGACCAATTGGCTCAAAATTAGTTTGCTCTACCGCGTCGGCAAAACGAGTAAAGTGCTGTTTGATGGTTTCACTGCTTTGGTCAGCTTTAAATATGAACGCCCACTCACCAACCCCAATACTATAAAGCTGCAAAGCCGTTGGCATGCCAAAACGCTTTCGCAGTCGATTCGTAAAATGCATTGAGAGGTCTTTAAGTAGCTGATCCCCTACTCTATAACCGTATTTTTCATTGATATGGCTGAAGTTAAGTAGCTTTAGAGTCAGCAAGTGCTCATCCAAATCGATGCTACTCAGCCGCTCTTGCAGCGCGACTCGGTTTTGTAATCCAGTGCGACTATCTCGCCGATAGCTTTCTTGTAACTTGCGCGTTTGGCGATCGAGTTGATACCCCATATGCGCGTTCATATGGTTGAGGTCGCCAATCGCATTTCGAATCAAGCTAAACAATGGTGAAATAGAGGAGCTAACGGGCGACTTAGGCAAGTTCAATGCTTGTACTTCGTCTCCCTCTCGCATCGCTAAATACGTCAGACTGTGATGAAGAATTTCTGGCTGTCCAATACCGCCATGCAGTTCCCCCATACAATAACTACCAAACGTCGTCGCGATATCTTTGAAGGCTTGGACTTCGTCGCTGCTGTCAATAAAGTCTAACCGTGACGCGCAGTTAAAAATCATCACGACTTCAGGTTGGTGCATGGCTAACTCAACCACACCATGTCGCACCTGTTCGAGCGTTAATGAGGGGTGGTTATAGCAAAATTGTACTTCGTCACCAAGACACCAAGGCCTGTCGAAACTCATACTGCCATCAGCGTGTAGCTCCGTTACCGTGCAAACTTCCTTACGCCCCAAACTTTCTCGATACAAAGGAAAGCTGAGCAGTTGACTCAGCGTCACATCATGGCCATCCGCCAAATAACGCTTGTATACGTCCAACGCTTTCTGTTCACCTAAGCAATACAAGCGCGTTCCTTTTGCATGGGTGACTTTATGTGGCATGCCAATCGGGTTCCATTCCGAATACGCATCCGTCCATAGCTTCAAGGTATCGCTGTGCAAAGCTACGGCGACCACGGCATTATCGTAAACTCGGTTTTGATATAGCACCCAACAGCCATCATCAATACTCTGCGCCAACCCTCCAGAGATCACGACTTCTTCACTAGCGAAGGTTTGAAACAAGGGATAGTCACGTCGTTCAATTTGCACAGCAAAGCTGAGGATCACTTGCGAATTATGCTGCAACAGAAGCGAGCGTTTGAGCTCTCCACCATCAATATCGGGGGAGTAAGAGTAGGTTTGTACAGCAGAAGTAAGCGTGGTTTGTTCGAACTCAGTCACACTGATCAGGCAGCCAGAGGTAAATATCTCCCCCTCCAGAATGACATTACGCGTACTATGCCCCACGACATGAGCATTCGGCAGCAACAATAAAACAGCGTCCGCAAGTGTGGTCGTAAAGTCGCGTGATTGAGTCGACAATATTTGCACCAAATATTGTTTACTTGAAGATAACTGAGAAGTGACTAAAAAGTCATTTAACTGACTGACATCATAAACCAGTTTTGAAAAAGCTCGCATGCACCTACCACTGCCGTAACACTATCTTCACCACGACGTGTGGCGTTACTCTTTTTACTTAATAGTGAATAATTTACGTGGCTTTACGCTGCTTTTCTAGACACAAAATGAGATTAGAATGGATTAATGCGAAAGCAATTAAAAAAGTGTGAGTAACGGCTGCAAACTATTGATTTCAATATCAGGTAAAGTACGTGTTTTTGAATGGTTAATGACATTTTTATTCATATCATTGAACCAACAAGCCGCAAAACCAGCCGACTTTGCACCATGCACATCCGTGGTTAGGTGATCACCGACATGCAGAATATTCTCTGCTGGAATATCCAAGAACCGTTTCGCCTTAGTAAACATATCGGTGGCGGGTTTCGCTAACCCATCTGGCCCCGCTTTGAGTACACATTGAAAATATGGCGTTAAGCCAATTTTATCTAAATCGACGTTGCCGTTTGTGATCGCCACGAGCGGAACTCGCTCTCCCAGTTGTGTCAAAACATCTAAGCTTGATTGGGGCACTTCAAACTGACTGCGCCAATCCAAAGCGAGCTGCACACCCTCTTCAGCTGCGGCTTGAGCTTGAGCTTCATCATAGCCAACTGAAAGAAAACCATGCTTTAGCTGCACTAAACGCCAAAGCGTCACATCGCTTCTGAGATCCGGTCTCTGCTGGAGCACATGTTTTTTTACCTGCATCCAATCAGCCTTATCCATGTGCGCCACGGCAGGATGTGTTTGCTGCAACCAAGCCAGCAACTCACGCTCCATACGGATAATCACCGGGTAATTGTCATACAGCGTGTCATCAAGATCGAAGGTCATGGCCTTAATAGGCTCGATACGGCGATAAAATTTCATACTTCGGCTCACTCCCCGTTCTTTTTACGTGCGCGTGGGTGGGCTTGGTCGTAGGCTTGCGCTAAATGTTGGAAATCCAAATGCGTGTAGATTTGGGTCGTCGAAATGTTCTCGTGCCCTAAAAGCTCTTGCACCGCACGTAAGTTATTGCTGGATTCGAGCATATGTGTCGCAAACGAGTGACGCAATTTATGCGGACTAATATGGCTCGCCACAGACTGTTTCTGTCCCCATTCTGCCATACGTTTTTGCACGCTACGGTGCGAAATACGCGTTCCGAGTTTAGACACAAACAAGGCGGGTTCACCTGGTGCAGCAAGGTCACCCCTGACTTTCAACCACTTGGCAACCCATTCAGTTGCCATGCCAGAAAATGGTACTTTACGTTCTTTATCGCCTTTACCGATAACACGAAGCTCGCCACTGCGCAGTTGTACATCACGTACATCCACACTCACCAACTCAGCCAAACGCAAGCCTGCACCGTACATCAGCTCCATCATGGCGCGATCACGCACAGCCAACGGGTCGTCTTCGTTAACCTCAAGCAGTTGGCTCACTTCATCAACATCGAGGTTTTTCGGCAACGGGCGCTTTTTACGTGGCGCTGAAACCCCTTTGGCAGGGTTAGCTGACATCTCGCCACGCAGAATAAGGAAATCGAAAAAGCTACGCAGCGATGAGAGGCGCGTCGCTAAACTGCTGGCTTTCATGCCTTCCCGCATGCCCTTACCTGCTAATTGGCGCACCCAGCCTGCATCAACTTGAGACCAATCTTTAAGTCCCATTTCAGCCAAGTGCTGCGCCATGGTTTCTAGCTGCTGTTTGTAATTGCGTTGAGTATGTAGGCTGAGCCCCTTTTCGCTTCGTAAGAATTCATAGAAGCGCTCAAGAGGCTTTTGCAGACTATTTGGCAGAGGAGTGTTGGGAGTTGTCGTCATCGTAACTTTGCCATACCAATGTTTGAGCGAGATGTGCCACTACTAATGATAGGTGACGCAAAAACAAGGTATCCATATCTGGTTGAAAATGGCCGCCATCCTCACTAGAGAACGCTAGCACGCCCAGTGTTTGCTGTTTCACGAGCGGCAGTACCACATAGGACCCCATTTCCGGCACATCCATATTGCCAAACAAAGCTTCACGATCCACTTTGCGAAGACGTCCTAGGTACGCGTCTTTGCCATTTAAGTGAGTGGTCGCAAAACGTTGATAACTTTCCTTACTCAATTGAATCGATGCGTCGCATTGACTAAACAATCGAACAAACGCACGTAAGCCCAGTGCTTTAGCTTTCTCTTCAATAGAATGAATGACTTGTTTAAAGTCACCACACTTTAGAATCTGCCCCTGCAAATCCATAAATTCGTAAAAGGTGCGATCGTTGTTCGCCGCAAGCGACATCAGTGTGGTGATCTCTTCCTCTAACTCTTCAATGCGCTGACGTTGGCGATTCATTTGTATGTGCACCAAAGACACGGCACCCAAGTCTGAGTGTGGGAAAGATAGACGATCCACAAGCTCCGGACGCTGCACAAAAAAATCGGGATGATCTTTGAGGTACTCGGCCACCACTTCAGCCGTTAAGGCATCTGCTTCTACTTGAGACAAACCGTTTCCTTTTTCTTCTACTAGCAAGACAATTGACCATCAAATACATGCGTTGTAGGTCCGGTCATAAACAACGGCTTACCCGGACCTTGCCACGCAATTCGCAGTTCACCACCTGGTAGAGAAACCTTAACGTTTTCATCCAGCAGACCCTGAAGAATCCCTACCGCTACCGCCGCGCATGCGCCACTACCACAAGCTTGTGTTTCACCTGCGCCTCGCTCGTAAACTCGAAGACGAATATGGTCACGACTCACCACCTGCATAAAGCCAGCGTTGACGCGCTCTGGGAAACGCTCGTGCGACTCAAGCAGCGGGCCTAATGTATCGACATCAGCAGTATCCACGTCATCGACCACCGTCACCACATGCGGGTTACCCATGCTTACCGCGCCACAGAACAGCGTTTTTTCACCAGCGCGCATGATGTAGGTTTTCTCTTTTTGCTTGGCTTTGAAAGGAATTTTGTTCGGCTCAAACTCTGGCACACCCATGTTGACCGTCACTTCTCCATCATCTTCGATGTTGAGAATCATCTTTCCTTTTTTGGTGCTTACGCTGATGCTGTATTTATTGGTCAACCCTTTCAAGCGAACAAAGCGCGCGAAGCAGCGCGCGCCATTCCCGCACTGCTCGACTTCACTACCATCGGCATTGAAAATCCGATAATGGAAATCAGTTTCAGGGTCGTAAGGGGCTTCTACCACGAGCAATTGGTCAAAACCAACGCCGGTATGACGATCCGCCAAACGGCGGATCAGGTCTTGCGAGAAAAACACGTTCTGGGTAATACAGTCGACGACCATGAAGTCGTTGCCCAAACCGTGCATTTTGGAAAAGTGGAAATGCATTTGTTGTGTGTTACTCCGGTAGAATCTGTTCCAGCTGCCACAAACTGGTCAGCTCCTCACGCTGGCGAACTAAGTGGCTTTGTTTACCATCCACCATTACTTCTGCCGCTCGGGTACGAGTATTGTAGTTCGAAGACATAACAAAACCATAGGCACCTGCTGAACGAACCGCGAGTAGATCACCTTCTTGCAAAACGAGTGCGCGATCTTTACCCAAGAAGTCGCCGGTTTCACAAATAGGGCCAACCAAATCGTAAGTCTGAGCTTCACCCGTGCGCGGCGAAACTGGCACGATATCTTGCCATGCTTGGTATAGTGCAGGACGCATCAAGTCGTTCATTGCCGCATCGATGATGGCAAAGTTCTTGTGCTCAGTATGTTTTAAAAACTCAACACGCGTTAGCAAGATACCTGCATTCGCAGCAATTGCTCGGCCCGGCTCAAAAATCAGCTCCAAGTCTTGGTGATTTTCAAGACGACCTAGTAACGCTTTGGCGTAATCTGAAGGCTGTGGTGGTAACTCATCACGATAGACCACACCCAAACCACCGCCGACATCAAGGTGACGAATGTTAATGCCTTGCGCTTTTAAATCATCAATCAGAGCTAATAAACGGTCTGTCGCGTCGATAAATGGGTCGATATTGGTCAGCTGAGAACCAATGTGGCAGTCGATGCCTTGCACATTCAAGTTCGGCAGGCTTTGCGCGAATTTATAAACATCTGGCGCACGATCAAATGCAATGCCGAATTTATTGTCGCGAAGACCAGTCGAAATGTAAGGGTGTGTTTTCGCGTCGACATCTGGATTGATACGCAGAGAAATTGGCGCAATCACACCAAGCTCACCCGCAACCTTGTTCAAACGTTCTAGCTCTGGCTCAGATTCAACGTTGAAACATTTGATACCTAGCTCAAGAGCGCGCTTCATTTCTGCAGGTGTTTTCCCAACACCAGAGAAGACGACTTTCTTCGGATCACCGCCTGCGGCAATCACACGCTCAAGTTCACCACCTGATACGATATCAAAGCCCGAACCCAAACGCGCCAGTGCGTTCAATACGCCTAGGTTTGAGTTCGCTTTCACCGCGTAGCAAACTAGATGAGGATGTTGACCCACAGCACTATCAAACGCCTTCCAGTGGCGCTCTAGCGTGGCTCGAGAATATACGTAAAGAGGAGTGCCATATTGCTCTGCAAGAGCTTGAAGTGGGACGTCTTCGGCCCAAAGCTGGCCATCATCCTGATAGTTGAAGTAATCCAAAATTCGCTTCCCTTATTTTATTCGACTGCTGAACCCTAATTTCACCCTAAGGCGCGGTTATTTATTGTGATTGCTCATTCTGTTGAGTGTCATCTGGAATGTATAGTGAGCCAGACTGGCCACATCCCGCTAACGTCGCGGCAACCATCACAAACAACACAGTAACTAATTTTTTCATTTCGCATATCGTGATTATTGAATCAATGCCCCCTATAATCGCACCACACTCAGGAAAAGCAATAGGATAGACGGATGAACGATACTGAATTTCATCAACTGGTGGATGCACAGATGCAAATCATCGAAGAATCCATCGATGATTCAGGCGCAGACATTGATTACGAAGTCACTGGCAACGTAATGACATTGGAATTTGAAGACCGCAGCCAAATCATCATTAACCGCCAAGAGCCGATGCATGAGATCTGGCTAGCGTCCAAATCTGGTGGTTTCCACTTCAAGCTTATTGAAGATAAATGGACCTGCTCAAAAACGGGCATGGAGCTATTTGAAATGGTGAAGCAAGAGTGTGAAAAGCACGCGGGCGAAGCCATTGATTGGGCATAATGTCCGTCAATCGTCACCAAAACAAAAAGAGCACCGAAGTGCTCTTTTTGTTTATTGATACGGGTTTAATTACGCGTTCACCGCTTTCGTCGGACGATGCGGCGAGCAACCATCATTACGATAAGGGATGATATAAGCATTGCCCTCTTCAGGATGGATAATCTGGTAGTACTGCGGCAGGTTAAAGTTGATAAATTTCGACGCAACACGACTGTCATCTTTTACGGATGTGTAAAAGCTGTTCACAGACGAAATCATCTCGTCTTTAGAGCCACTGAATTGGTGATACACTTCAACTTGGTTTGACTCATCCAACACATAAATATTGAAGCCATCTTCATTATCTTCAAAGAAGAATTGCACCAGACCTTCACTGGCAAAACCATCCACCGCTTCTGGCATTTGATACTCTTGCTCACGATCGAGCATTAATAGCGGCGAGCCTTTAAGTTTGTTAGTAGAAATGCTGCGATAGAAATCAATGGAGTTTTCTAACTTCTGCACCGACACACCACGACGTTCAAAGAACAGCCCGTAAGTTTGGTTACCAAGGCGCATCGCTTTAAAGCGGCGGCGTTTTTCTTGCTCTACTGGCTTCAAGCGTAAGTCGATGCATTCCGCTAAAAGCTGGTAGACCATATTACGCATCACACCACGCATGTTCTTCGCATAACAGAACACATCCACCGATTCTGGTGGCAACGCGTCTTGGTGCATTTTGCCCAGAATGGTTTTTAGTGCGTCCAGCATCGCCGTTTCCCCTTTGAAATGCAGCGTACGCACTTCATGCCAGGAATTACGGTAAACCAAGTCGACACTGCCGACTAAGTTTTTATGTTCCGGACCAAAACTGAAGATATCGGTATTTTTTACATCCACTTTCAGTGAACGGCCCGAAAGCTCTGACGTAGGATCATTTTCAAAGTTGATGAACATCGCTAACTGGCTGATCTCACATGGGCTCGCTAATGCCTGCATCGTCGGACGGCGCTTACGCAGCGCAAAGGTATTTCGTAAGTCGCTCACCATTTGGTAGAACTTATCGATATCCAGTTGCGCTTCACGCACCACCGCGTGCAAACGAGTCGACTCGGTGATTAAACCATTAAAGAATGCCCAAGAGACTAACTTGCTCAAGTATTCATGATGTTCTAAGTATGGCTGCCCCAAAATGCGGTGCGCGATCAGAGGTTGTTTATAGAGATACCAACCAGACTTGTTCACACCACCATCTTTCACTTCGATGAAGCTTAAATCCGGTTCATGCAAATCAGGGGAAATCTGTGGGTTGAGCAACGTCACTTTGCCCGGCAATACTTCAAAAGCGGCGTAAAGCTTACGCGCCAAAATACTGATGTCTTGCGGGCTGATAGCGGAGGTAATGTCGTTGCGACGCGCAAATTGAATCAAATTACGGTAGCTCTGCATCAACGCATCCAGCAACGCATGATGCACCACTTTTACCTGTTCAACTTTCCAGTTGCGGCGATCATCGAGCTCAGCAACAACGCTGGCATCCCAATCCCATTTTGCAATCATGTCGCTCAGCGCTTCACGGCGCCAAGCCACTGAACCGACATCCGGTTCACGCGACAACTTTTCGTGGGTTTTGAGATAGAAGCAACGGCGCACCAAATCCAAACGAGTGTCGTCTTGGATTCGCTCTAAATAGCGAGTCACTTTTTCCAGCATTAAGTAGTACGCATCCATGCCATAGAGGTCTGGCTCATGGGCAAAGAAACGACGTTTGGTATCGATGCTTAACAGTTGCGTATGTGGGTATTCCCACGAATAAGCTTCAAGCAGAATGGCTTTTAATACCGATTTGTAGGGAGAATCGATACTTTTGTATAGCTGCCACAAGTTCGAGCCGAAGTACTCTTCAGCAGGAATGCGGTTCAATTTACCAAAGTCGATCCATTCACTACAGTCGATGTAACCATCACTGCACAATTGAGAAACATACTCGTCGTAACACTCTTCCATTTCTGGCGGCACTATTTGCCATAATAAACGCTGTCCAGCAATACGCACCGCGCTGCGATAGAATTCATCAAGCAAAAGTAAGTGCTGAGATGAGCCACAGTTATCACCCGTCATCTCTTCAGAATGGTTGCTTCTAAAGCGTTCTTCATCCATTAAGAAGAAGTTCGCCTCCACCCCTTGGCTTTGTGCCCAGTCGGTGATCAGCAAGCATTTATTGGTCAGCAATTCTCGCTCGTCACAATCCATATCTGGCGAAATACACACCCAAATATCTAAATCACTAGAAGTACTTTGACCAATTGATGAGGTACTGCCCATGGTGTATAAGCCCAAGATAGCCGGCTTCTCTGCCGTCTTAAGTGGCTGACCAATCGCAAGTTGAATGTCATCAATGAATTGCTGCTGAATGCTATTTAGCGCCAGCCCATGCACACCAAACGGGACATCGGCATCGTAATAGCCAGGAATCACAGGGTGGTTGTAGTTCAACAAGGCAGGAATCAAGTGGAAGACTTGCTGGCTTTGCGAATCCATAAGCGCCAGCGCGCGATCAACTCGCTGCTGATTCAAATTATCTAGTCGCTGAATGATTTTTTGGGTGTAAGCCTGCAAGGGGAATTCCTTGGTTGAACAATCACGAAAATCTGCTGACGTTTTAAACCAAAATGGCCTAAAAACGTGATCAATTTAACACTTTTATTGGTGCGGGTAAAGTTTCACGCCCACGCACCACTCAGGATGCAAAACCATACTTTAGTCACAAAATTAATCGCGCGGTAGTGTCGCTCTTATTACCTATTACTAATAATAGTCCTTAGTCTAATTGAGAATCCAGTCACACTATTTTCATAACGTCATGTAATTCCATTCATAGCTCTCAGAGATAACGAACTAACAGTAAGCATTTCTTGATGAGAATGGTAGGATAAACCCAAATCCAAACAGCATTGAGAAGATCATGACACAATCCACACCTATTCGCATTGCAACTCGAAAAAGCCCTCTTGCTTTATGGCAAGCTTACTTTGTCAAAGACGCCCTTCAAGCAGCTCACCCTGGTTTGGAAGTCGAGTTAGTAACTATGGTGACCAAAGGTGACGTGATTTTAGATACACCGCTAGCAAAAGTTGGCGGCAAAGGCTTATTCGTAAAAGAGCTTGAAGTCGCAATGCTAGAAGGCCGTGCAGACCTTGCCGTTCACTCAATGAAGGACGTGCCCGTCGATTTCCCGGAAGGTCTTGGCCTCGTGACCATTTGTGAACGTGAAGACCCTCGTGATGCTTTCGTTTCCAATACCTATAGCAACATTGATGAACTCCCTCAAGGTGCAGTGGTTGGTACTTGCAGTTTGCGCCGTCAATGCCAACTGAAAGAATATCGTCCAGATATCATCATTAAAGAGCTTCGCGGTAATGTGGGCACTCGCCTTGGTAAACTAGATGCGGGTGAATACGATGCGATCATTCTTGCTGCGGCAGGCCTTAAACGATTGAAGCTTGAAGAGCGTATTCGTAGCTTTATCGAGCCAGAGCAATCATTACCTGCGGTTGGCCAAGGGGCCGTCGGTATCGAGTGCCGCCTTGACGATGAAAGACTGCTTAAGCTACTAGAGCCACTTAACCACCAAGACACCGTAGACCGCGTTTTGTGTGAGCGCGCAATGAACCTGACGCTAGAAGGCGGCTGTCAGGTACCTATCGGCAGCTATGCCCTGCTAGACGGCGACAACATTTGGCTACGCGCATTAGTTGGCGAACCAGATGGCAGCGAAATTGTTCGTGGTGAAATTCGTGGCCATCGTAAAGATGGCGAAGCATTAGGAGTGCAGCTAGCCAATGAGCTGCTAGATAACGGCGCTCGTGAAATCCTAACTAAGCTGTACGCAGATCACGAATAACCATGGCAGTGTTGGTCACTCGGCCGGGAGAGCAAGGCAACGCGCTTTGCTCTCTGCTCGAAAGGCACGGCATTTCCGCATATCACCATCCTCTGATCGACATTGTCGCCGATCTCACGGACACGCACCTCTCTAAACATCTACATCAAGCTCAAATTGTTATCGCTGTTAGTCGACATGCAGTGCAATGTGCACAGCAAATCTTAGCCAGCAACGGGATGTCATGGCCGAAACAAGCCATTTACCTTGCCGTTGGTCAAAAAACAGCACACTATTTAAGCAAATGTACCCAACAGAAAGTACACTATCCCCAAGTCAGTGATAGTGAACACTTATTGCGACTGCCAGAGCTCAACAATGTGGCCCAACAACAAGTTCTTATCCTTCGTGGTAACGGCGGAAGAGAGCTGATCAAAGATGCATTGGTGAGACGTGGCGCAAAAGTTCACTATAGTGAGACTTACAAGAGAGAATTCATCCCATTCGATCCAGTAAGCTGTGTCTCACTATGGAAAACCCTACAAATTGACCAGATCATCGTCACCAGTGGTGAGCAACTGGATTATTTGTGCAGCCAATTGACGTCAGAGCAATTGACTTGGCTTAATCAACAAGAGTTGTATATCCCCAGTCAGCGTATCGCTGACATCGCACTTCAAAGGGGGTTCACTCGGGTGAGATGCACGGGAAGCGCATCCAACCAAGAATTACTGGCGGCTCTCCAGCCCTAGCTACACAGGATATAGGCATGACAAGTAAAAATAACGACCAAAAAAATAACGATAAAAACCTTTCCGAAGAAACCTCATCGGCACCGCTAGCCGAAAAAAGCACATCGCAGCAGGATGCGGCCCCTAAAAAAGAACAGCCAAAAGTGGCCGAGCCCCCAAAAACAGCCGAGCCAGCCAAAGTCGAATTTGAAGAAAAACAAGGCAAGCGCGGAGTTAAACTAGGCACAGTCGCTATCATCTTATCGATTATTTTTGGCGGTGGCCTCGCATACAAGCTACATCAGCAGCAAGCCGATTACCAAGCGCAGATCGCCCAACTAAAAAGTCAGCTAGAAAGCACTCAAGCTTCCATGAAGCAAGAGCTCAGCCGGGTACAAGAAGAAACCATCGAGAAAGCAACGACCGTGACACACAAAGCGGAAGTGGTACTTGGACAGCAACAGAAGAGCATTGAAAGCTTACAGCTCGCCGTTGCCGATGTGAAAGGTCGTCGACCAAACGACTGGCTACTTGCTGAAGCCGATTACCTCGTCAAATTAGCAGGTCGTAAACTGTTCTTAGAGCATGACGTAGAAAGCGCCACTCAACTAATGGAAAGTGCTGATCAACGCATTGCCGCACTGAATGACCCTAGCCTCGTCAAACTACGTAAAGCAATGGCGAACGATATCACCAAACTTCGTACTATCCCGCTGATTGACCGTGATGGATTGGTACTACGCTTAACTGCTCTGCAACAGCAAGTAGACAAGCTACCTCTCGCCAATGCACTACTCCCAGAAGCAGAAGCCGTAGAGAACACTGAAGTGTCGGAAGATATTGCAAACTGGCAAGATAACTTAATGACCTCTCTGAAGGACTTTTCAGAAAACTTCATTACCTTCCGCACGCGCGATGGTAACGTCATTCCACTGCTTTCTCCTGAGCAACACTTTTACCTAAAAGAAAACATCAAAGCCAAATTGGAGACCGCAATAAAAGCGGTGTACCAAGAGCAAGGTGAAATTTACACCACGTCTCTAAAAACGGCCGACAAATGGGCATTAGCTTTCTTCAACCAAGACGATAATTCCGTTAAAGAGTTCAACAAAACTGTTAACCAGTTAAGCCAGCAAAACATACAAGTGGAATACCCAACGAAACTGCAAAGTCAGTCTCAACTATCAGATGTCATCCGTGAGCGCCTACGTCGCGAAGTCACAACGATGACAGGTATGGAGGATAAGTAATGTTTCGTCTTATTTTCCTATTTGTTGTACTAGGTGCAGGACTATTTGTTGGCACTCAATTTTCTGGTCAGCAAGGCTATGTACTCATCTCCATCGCTGAGAAAACGATCGAGATGAGCGTAACGACATTGGTCGTATTCGTTATCGCAGCACTCGCAGGCCTTTTTCTACTTGAGTACCTAATTAAAAAGCTAGTTTACGCAAGTTCTACAACATGGAACTACTTCAGCGTGCGCAAAATGCGCCATTCCCGTCGATACACCAATGAAGGCATTATTAAACTCCTAGAAGGAGACTGGAAAGGTGCCGAGAAAAAAGTGACTCGTTGGGCGAATCATCACGACATGCCACTACTTTGTTACTTAGTTGCGTCTGAAGCTGCACAAGGTCAAGGTGATAAAGCAAAACGTGATCACTACCTAGAGCTAGCAAGCCAGCAAGAGAATGCTCATCTCGCAGTAGAGCTAACTCGTGCTAAACAGTTTATTCGCGATAACGAGTTCGAGGCTGCTTTCGATACTTTGCAATCGTTAAAAGGTCAGTATGCGAGTAATTCGATTGTATTGAACTTGCTGAAAACAACGTACATGCAGCTAAAATTGTGGCAACCTCTTATTGACCTCTTGCCACAACTCACCAAAGCAAAACTCATCACGGAAGAAGAACACGCAGAGCTGATTCAAAAGGCGCAATGCGGCTTACTCCATGAAGTGGCACAGCAGCAAGGTAGCGAAGGGCTTATTTCTCATTGGAATGGCCTTGCACGCAAAGTAAAACAAGACACACACCTAGTCGCCTGTTTTGCTCGTGAGTTGATAGCCCGGAAAGCAGATGCTGAAGCCTTTACTGTGCTAAAAGAAGCATTGAAAAAGCAACCGGCTCCTGAGCTTTATCAACTACTGCCAGATCTAAACCTGCCAGATATCCACCCTGTCGTGGTTTTCTTAGAGGGAGTAGTGAAGAAAGAGCCAGATAACGCCGCTGCGCATAGCGCATTAGCGCACTTCTATTTCCGTCAAGAGAAGTGGCAAGAAGCCCAAGACCACTTTGAGATCGCCTTAAAGCTTCGCTCTGACGTCTCTGATTATGCATTCCTAGCAGATACACTAGAGAAGCAGAATCTAACTAAAGCCGCTCACGAAGTCTCTCGTAAAGCTCTCACGCTCGTCCAGAACGACTAAGTAGCGGTCATTTAACCAAGCCGGCAGTTTACTGTCGGCTTTTTTATTGCCTGTCATTTATCAACACTCCACAAACCTGCAATATCCACTAGAGCTAATGCCCTGCAATCGCCTGAACTTCATTAGGAGGCCCCAGCAAAGCTTCTTTAGTTCGTTCCCAGCAGCACTCCATTAAGCTCACTAAAAGCCTCTAAAAAATAGCTTGCTCACTTTCTTCAAGGCGAACAACCAAATATAAGTTTCTAGGAAGGAACTCTACTAGCAAAATGCAGATAACTTGAAATAGTGTAGGAAGCAAAATAGGTACATAAGCTCCGATACTCTCCATTCTCTTTAGTGAGGACTGTCCTATACAATACTTAGAGCGTATTTATTGTACCAACCAGGGCAAGATAGCGAAGAGCCACTAGGTAACACTAAGAGCGCTAACGCACGTAATATAGAGTAAAGGCACGTCCCTTGTTAACAGAAACACTTCACCCTTAGAGGTAGGAATGCCAATACTCAGACTTGATGGCTCTCGTTAGAAGATAAAGTTATGAACTTCTGTTGCTGCACAACCCGTGGATAGCGAGAACGCGCTTAAAGCAAGGCTTCTCAAGTGACATAGTGCTGGGATACCTAGTCCGGGGATACGATCAACTAAGGGATGGATCCCAGTCCCTAACGAATTTCCAAGCGTCAGAAACGAAGAAAGCCTCGCTATTTCTAGCGAGGCTTCTGAATAGTGGCGGAGAGATAGGGATTTGAACCCTAGATACGCTATTAACGTATGCCGGTTTTCAAGACCGGTGCTTTCAACCACTCAGCCATCTCTCCACAAATTGTCATCAACAGATTAGTACACTGATGATGTTGTTACTTGTCTATGCAAATAACGATATTTAAAGCCTGGCGATGTCCTACTCTCACATGGGGAAGCCCCACACTACCATCGGCGCTATTTCGTTTCACTTCTGAGTTCGGCATGGAAATCAGGTGGGTCCAAAACGCTATGGTCGCCAAGCAAATTCTTTAATTCGGAAAGCTGTTTCTTAATTCTCGTTCTTACACATTCAACGTTCTTTCATTGAGTCCATCAAAACCCCTTGGGTGTTGTATGGTTAAGCCTCACGGGCAATTAGTACAGGTTAGCTCAACGCCTCACAACGCTTACACACCCTGCCTATCAACGTCGTAGTCTACGACAACCCTTTAGGATACTTAAAGTATCAGGGAGAACTCATCTCAAGGCTCGCTTCCCGCTTAGATGCTTTCAGCGGTTATCGATCCCGAACTTAGCTACCGGGCAATGCGTCTGGCGACACAACCCGAACACCAGAGGTTCGTCCACTCCGGTCCTCTCGTACTAGGAGCAGCCCCTTTCAATTCTCCAACGCCCACGGCAGATAGGGACCGAACTGTCTCACGACGTTCTAAACCCAGCTCGCGTACCACTTTAAATGGCGAACAGCCATACCCTTGGGACCGACTTCAGCCCCAGGATGTGATGAGCCGACATCGAGGTGCCAAACACCGCCGTCGATATGAACTCTTGGGCGGTATCAGCCTGTTATCCCCGGAGTACCTTTTATCCGTTGAGCGATGGCCCTTCCATTCAGAACCACCGGATCACTATGACCTGCTTTCGCACCTGCTCGAATTGTCATTCTCGCAGTCAAGCGGGCTTATGCCATTGCACTAACCTCACGATGTCCAACCGTGATTAGCCCACCTTCGTGCTCCTCCGTTACGCTTTGGGAGGAGACCGCCCCAGTCAAACTACCCACCAGGCACTGTCCGCAACCCCGATAAGGGGTCGACGTTAGAACATCAACACTACAAGGGTGGTATTTCAAGGACGGCTCCACGCAATCTAGCGACTGCGCTTCAAAGCCTCCCACCTATCCTACACATGTAGGGTCAATGTTCAGTGCCAAGCTGTAGTAAAGGTTCACGGGGTCTTTCCGTCTAGCCGCGGGTACACTGCATCTTCACAGCGATTTCAATTTCACTGAGTCTCGGGTGGAGACAGCGTGGCCATCATTACGCCATTCGTGCAGGTCGGAACTTACCCGACAAGGAATTTCGCTACCTTAGGACCGTTATAGTTACGGCCGCCGTTTACCGGGGCTTCGATCAAGAGCTTCGACCGAAGTCTAACCCCATCAATTAACCTTCCGGCACCGGGCAGGCGTCACACCGTATACGTCATCTTACGATTTTGCACAGTGCTGTGTTTTTAATAAACAGTTGCAGCCACCTGGTATCTGCGACTCTCAATAGCTCCATCCGCAAGGGACTTCACCGTCGAGAGCGTACCTTCTCCCGAAGTTACGGTACCATTTTGCCTAGTTCCTTCACCCGAGTTCTCTCAAGCGCCTTGGTATTCTCTACCCGACCACCTGTGTCGGTTTGGGGTACGATTCCTTACAATCTGAAGCTTAGAGGCTTTTCCTGGAAGCATGGCATCAATGACTTCACATCCGTAGATGCTCGACGTCGTGTCTCAGCCTTAAGAGAAACCGGATTTACCTAATTTCTCAGCCTACGCACTTGAACCTGGACAACCGTCGCCAGGCCCACCTAGCCTTCTCCGTCCCCCCATCGCAATTGTAAGAAGTACGGGAATATTAACCCGTTTCCCATCGACTACGCCTTTCGGCCTCGCCTTAGGGGTCGACTTACCCTGCCCCGATTAACGTTGGACAGGAACCCTTGGTCTTCCGGCGAGGAGGTTTTTCACCCCCTTTATCGTTACTCATGTCAGCATTCGCACTTCTGATACGTCCAGCATGCGTTACCACACACCTTCAACCGCTTACAGAACGCTCCCCTACCCAATACTCAAAGAGTATTGCCGCAGCTTCGGTTTACTACTTAGCCCCGTTACATCTTCCGCGCAGGCCGACTCGACCAGTGAGCTATTACGCTTTCTTTAAATGATGGCTGCTTCTAAGCCAACATCCTGGCTGTCTGAGCCTTCCCACATCGTTTCCCACTTAGTAGTAATTTGGGACCTTAGCTGGCGGTCTGGGTTGTTTCCCTCTCCACGACGGACGTTAGCACCCGCCGTGTGTCTCCCGGATAGTACTTACTGGTATTCGGAGTTTGCAAAGGGTTGGTAAGTCGGGATGACCCCCTAGCCTTAACAGTGCTCTACCCCCAGTAGTATTCGTCCGAGGCGCTACCTAAATAGCTTTCGGGGAGAACCAGCTATCTCCAGGTTTGATTGGCCTTTCACCCCTAGCCACAAGTCATCCGCTAATTTTTCAACATTAGTCGGTTCGGTCCTCCAGTTGATGTTACTCAACCTTCAACCTGCCCATGGCTAGATCACCTGGTTTCGGGTCTATATCCAGAGACTGAACGCCCAGTTAAGACTCGGTTTCCCTACGGCTCCCCTAGATGGTTAACCTTGCCACTGAATATAAGTCGCTGACCCATTATACAAAAGGTACGCAGTCACAGGACAAAGCCTGCTCCTACTGCTTGTACGTACACGGTTTCAGGTTCTATTTCACTCCCCTCACAGGGGTTCTTTTCGCCTTTCCCTCACGGTACTGGTTCACTATCGGTCAGTCAGTAGTATTTAGCCTTGGAGGATGGTCCCCCCATATTCAGACAGGATATCACGTGTCCCGCCCTACTCGATTTTACTGAATATGCGTCGTCAGTTACGGGGCTATCACCCTGTATCGCCAAGCTTTCCAGCTTGTTCACCTAACGCGTATAAAGCTTAAGGGCTAGTCCAATTTCGCTCGCCGCTACTTTCGGAATCTCGGTTGATTTCTTTTCCTCGGGGTACTTAGATGTTTCAGTTCCCCCGGTTCGCCTCGTTATGCTATGTATTCACATAACGATACTTACTTATGTAAGTGGGTTTCCCCATTCGGAAATCCCAGACTCAAGTGGTTTTTACTACCTAATCTGGGCTTATCGCAAGTTAATACGTCCTTCATCGCCTCTGACTGCCAAGGCATCCACCGTGTACGCTTAGTCACTTAACCATACAACCCGAAGGAGTTTCGAGTTGATGTTCAAATCACCAAAGTTGTCTCTCATTATTTGAATGAGCGAGAGACATTTCGATTTTGCCGGACTCAAATTCCAAGAACACTTGAATGTGTTTTTAGTTGTATTCATAAATGAATACTTTGAGAACTTTACAAACAACAATAAATTGTTGTTTTGTCAGCTTTCCAAATTGTTAAAGAGCTAGATTTTCTGATGAAAACCATTTTTAAAGATTCTTTTTCAAGAACATTTAAAGATGGTGGAGCTATGCGGGATCGAACCGCAGACCTCCTGCGTGCAAGGCAGGCGCTCTCCCAGCTGAGCTATAGCCCCATCAAGGTGTGTCGATACTGTATGCCAATTCCTTGGGAAGGAAATTGGTGGGTCTGAGTGGACTCGAACCACCGACCTCTCGCTTATCAGGCGAACGCTCTAACCACCTGAGCTACAGACCCAGTATCGTCTTTTAAACTTCATAAACCGTATCAATCTGTGTGAACACTCATCGCAATAATCATCGTATAAGGAGGTGATCCAGCGCCAGGTTCCCCTAGCGCTACCTTGTTACGACTTCACCCCAGTCATGAACCACAAAGTGGTAAGCGTCCCCCCGAAGGTTAAACTACCTACTTCTTTTGCAGCCCACTCCCATGGTGTGACGGGCGGTGTGTACAAGGCCCGGGAACGTATTCACCGTGGCATTCTGATCCACGATTACTAGCGATTCCGACTTCATGGAGTCGAGTTGCAGACTCCAATCCGGACTACGACGCACTTTTTGGGATTCGCTCACTTTCGCAAGTTGGCTGCCCTCTGTATGCGCCATTGTAGCACGTGTGTAGCCCTACTCGTAAGGGCCATGATGACTTGACGTCGTCCCCACCTTCCTCCGGTTTATCACCGGCAGTCTCCCTGGAGTTCCCGACATTACTCGCTGGCAAACAAGGATAAGGGTTGCGCTCGTTGCGGGACTTAACCCAACATTTCACAACACGAGCTGACGACAGCCATGCAGCACCTGTCTCAGAGTTCCCGAAGGCACCAATCCATCTCTGGAAAGTTCTCTGGATGTCAAGAGTAGGTAAGGTTCTTCGCGTTGCATCGAATTAAACCACATGCTCCACCGCTTGTGCGGGCCCCCGTCAATTCATTTGAGTTTTAATCTTGCGACCGTACTCCCCAGGCGGTCTACTTAACGCGTTAGCTCCGAAAGCCACGGCTCAAGGCCACAACCTCCAAGTAGACATCGTTTACGGCGTGGACTACCAGGGTATCTAATCCTGTTTGCTCCCCACGCTTTCGCATCTGAGTGTCAGTATCTGTCCAGGGGGCCGCCTTCGCCACCGGTATTCCTTCAGATCTCTACGCATTTCACCGCTACACCTGAAATTCTACCCCCCTCTACAGTACTCTAGTCTGCCAGTTTCAAATGCTATTCCGAGGTTGAGCCCCGGGCTTTCACATCTGACTTAACAAACCACCTGCATGCGCTTTACGCCCAGTAATTCCGATTAACGCTCGCACCCTCCGTATTACCGCGGCTGCTGGCACGGAGTTAGCCGGTGCTTCTTCTGTCGCTAACGTCAAATAATGCAGCTATTAACTACACTACCTTCCTCACGACTGAAAGTGCTTTACAACCCGAAGGCCTTCTTCACACACGCGGCATGGCTGCATCAGGCTTGCGCCCATTGTGCAATATTCCCCACTGCTGCCTCCCGTAGGAGTCTGGACCGTGTCTCAGTTCCAGTGTGGCTGATCATCCTCTCAGACCAGCTAGGGATCGTCGCCTTGGTGAGCCCTTACCTCACCAACTAGCTAATCCCACCTAGGCATATCCTGACGCGAGAGGCCCGAAGGTCCCCCTCTTTGGCCCGTAGGCATCATGCGGTATTAGCCATCGTTTCCAATGGTTATCCCCCACATCAGGGCAATTTCCTAGGCATTACTCACCCGTCCGCCGCTCGACGCCGTTATCGTTCCCCGAAGGTTCAGATAACTCGTTTCCGCTCGACTTGCATGTGTTAGGCCTGCCGCCAGCGTTCAATCTGAGCCATGATCAAACTCTTCAATTTAAGATTTTGTTCGGCTCAATGAATACTGAACATTACATAAAGTAATGTTTGAATTGACTGTGCTGAATCCGAAGATTCAATGGTCACTTCGTTTCATTGAAACCTAATTTGAAACCGCTCTTTATTAAGAGAAATTTCTAATTGGATTATCATCAACGAGTGCCCACACAGATTGATAGGTCTATATTGTTAAAGAGCTTGCTTTGCGAGAAGCTTTTCTCTCAAAGCGGAGGTGCATTCTAGCGATTTAATTGACAGTGTCAAACACTTTTTCAATTTTATTTTCGTAGAAGCTTTTTACCTCTCCGACCCTGCTGAAGCCTTATCGCGTCTGCCGTGTCGGTGGATGCGCATTATAGGGAACTCAGATCCGTTCGCAACCCTTTTTTGGAAAAAAATGGAAAAAACTGACTGTTCGATGACTATTTCATCAAAAAAGCAAAAAAGAGGGTAAAAAACCCTCTTTTTTTGCCTCATAAGCCGTATTTAAATGAATGCGTACGCGTCTGCGAACATACGTTCGCTCTTCGCTTTCTTGTTCTGAGTGAACTGTTCACGTGCTGCACCAGCCATTTCGAAGCGACCTGCAATATAGATATCGTAGTTTTCTAAGCTTTCGAAATCTTCACTCACCGCTTGTAGCACGTTACCAACCTTACCTTGCCAATCAGCAGGTGCTTCTTCTACTACTGGAACAAAGTGAACGTTAGTAAACTTATCAGCGATCTCGACCAGTTCTTCTTTTGCATAAAGTTGGCAGTTATCGCGCGCGCCCCAATATAGATAGATAGGGTTGGTTTTGTTCTGCGCTACGCAGTGATCCAGAATCGAGCGCACGTAACTAAAACCTGTACCACCAGCAATTAATAATAGTGGACGTTCACTTTCTTCTTGAACCCAAGCATCACCATGCGGGGCATCAATTTCAATCTGACCATCAGTTTCAAGCGCCGCTTGCATTGCTTCGACAACTTCTTGAGCGTAAGCGTTGTGTTCCGCCGCACCGATATGCAGTTCAAGTTCACCTTCATGACGGCAAGGGCTGCTCGCGATAGAGAAAGGACGTTTGTCTTTTTCACCCATCACTACCATTAGGTACTGACCCGCTTTAAAAGGCACTGGTGATTCTGGGTGAAGAAGGATTTGGTAAGTATTACAAGCTAACGGCTGAATAGACTTTACTTTACATTGGATGGTCATGGTGTTCCTCTCGCTTACTCATCAAAAGTAAGCACTAAATTACTTTCTGTATAGGCTTGACAAGGGAATATCCAACCTTGCTGTTGCTCTTTTTCGGTTAGCATCGGTTCGAGGTGGTAATTCACCTCGCCCGTTAGCTTTTTACACATGCACATGGCGCAAGCGCCAACTTGGCAACGGTGTGGGAAGCGAATATTGTTGTTGAGCGCAGCTTCCAACACCGTCTCCCCTTCTTTTACTGGAAACGTAACGTCCATTGGTAGAAGGTGGACTTGATGACTCATAGAATACCTAACTGGTCCCAAATCTCATCGACTTTAGCCACAAGTTTAGGATCTTTTTTGATAGGCGTACCCCACTCGCGCGTGACTTCAGATTCGAACTTGTTGGTCGCATCCAATCCTAATTTGGATGAACTCTCAGTATTACCACGCACTTGAGTTGTGTCTCTATCTGGGTCCATTCGAGTTGTTACAGCCCAAATGATGTCATTCCAATCTCGTGCATTGACGTCATCGTCGCACAAGATAATGAATTTGTTATCCGCGTACTGAGAAAAGAATCCCCATAAATATTCCATCAATTCTTGAGATTGACCAGCTTGGTCTTTCTTCATAGTCACGACAGCAAATTGGTTGTTTGCTGCAGCTGGTAGATAGACGTCAACAATCTCAGGACATTGCTGTTTTAATGCATCCAGATCCGCTTCGGTAATCGCTTTATTGTCACGCTCGGTAACCTTGGTTCGTGTCGCCAGCTCGGCATCCCATTTAATGGTCGCATCCAAGCCCATCTTAGAGCCAAGCCCAACCACTGGCGAAGCAAAGTCGAGCGAGTCGATTGGCGTGTTGTCTATCATCAAGGTATCACGTACAGGATCCATATGCTCTGACATGGCTTTAACGACATCATTCCAATCTCGCGCGTTTACCGATTCATCGCACACAATAACAAACTTGGTGTACATGAATTGACGTAAGAAAGACCACACCCCCATCATTACGCGCTTGGCATGACCTGGGTACTGCTTCTTCATGGTGACGACTGCCATTCGGTACGAACAACCTTCAGGCGGTAGATAGAAGTCTTCAATTTCTGGGAACTGCTTTTGCAGAATCGGCACAAACACT
Organism: Vibrio antiquarius; assembly: GCF_000024825.1. Classification (NCBI taxonomy): domain Bacteria; kingdom Pseudomonadati; phylum Pseudomonadota; class Gammaproteobacteria; order Vibrionales; family Vibrionaceae; genus Vibrio; species Vibrio antiquarius. Next base: position 516,238 of record NC_013456.1, on the reverse strand, counting down.
TCGTTTAATGCCACCCCCAATACAGCAGGTTCATCTGGCGGACGACCTGTGTAGGTACTGTGATAGATTGGGTCTTTACGCATAGTAATGTGCGTAATGGTAAACACGTGATGCTTTTCTTTTTCGTTGTAGTAGCCCGTGTGATCACCATAAGGACCTTCATCAGCAAACTCGTTCGGGTCGATATAGCCTTCCATGACGATTTCCGCGCTTGCTGGCACTTCCAGATCATTGCTGACTGACTTAACGACTTCAGTTTTGCTTCCACGCAGCAAACCTGCAAACGCGTACTCCGATAGCGTATCTGGCACTGGTGTTACTGCGCCAAGAATGGTTGCAGGGTCTGCGCCAAACGCAACCGAAACCGGAAAAGGTTTACCTGGATTGGTTTCCATCCAATCACGTAGGTCAAGCGCACCACCACGGTGAGCTAACCAACGCATGATGATTTTGTTCTTGGCAATTTTCTGCTGACGATAAATGCCTAGGTTCTGACGTTTCTTGTTTGGACCTTTGGTCACGGTTAAGCCCCACGTAAGCAGTGGTGCAACGTCTTCCGCCCAGCAACTCATTACCGGGATTTTGTCCAAGTCGACTTCATCACCTTGCCACACAATCTCTTGGCACGATGCTTTTCTTAAGCGCTTGGCTGGCATGTTCAATACTTGCTTGAACACTGGCAATTTTTCCAATGCGTCTTTGAAGCCTTTTGGTGGCTCAGGTTCTTTCAAATAAGCCAGCAGCTTACCGACTTCTCTTAATTCTTTAACGTCTTCACGTCCCATACCAATCGCGACACGCTCTGGTGTACCAAATAGGTTGGTCAGAACGGGGACGTTGTAGCCGATCGGATTCTCGAATAACAAAGCAGGGCCACCAGCACGCAAGGTGCGGTCACTGATTTCTGTCATTTCGTAAGCGGGATCGACAGGGTGAGCAATGCGTTTAAGTCGACCTTTCTGTTCTAGGTGGTCGATAAATTCGCGTAAATCCTTAAAACTCATAGGCCTTCATGACTGGCTGATTAAACTGTCCGCAGTATAACAAATAGGAGGACGCTAAGATCCTCCTATTTTGTGTGGGTATGTGAGCCAGATTACTTTAATACTTGCTCTATCTGCCGAGTCTTCACTTGATGGTTGTTAGAGACTAACTCTTCCAACCAGGTTTGATGCCCTTGCTGCGCCAGCTCTCGAGCGACCATGGTAGCTTCTTCCGATAGTGCCATTTTGCTCACTAGAAACTGTTTCACTTGCGGAGATAAAGGGTTGGACTTTGTAAGTAGACTAATGGCTTCTGGTTTGAGTGACGGATTGACGGTGGAGTTCATCAATTGCTGAATTGAAAAAACGTCCCCAACCGTAGCTAAACGCTCGAGTTCGGACTGGCTGTTGTAATCCGCTCTCATCCGCCAGAGTAAGTTGTACACTTCCTCATCTTGACTTACTTGCGCTAATCTCACGATCACGGCTGTCGATGGTAGCCAACTGGTCACATTCGCTTTGGTTAACTGAGTGGTTAATGCGGCAAGCGCATGCGGTGATAAGCTGTCCAACTCTCGAATCAAAAGTGCTTCACGCGCCTGAACTTGTTGAGATTGCCCTGTAAGCCATTGCTTTAAGTCGAGCTCTTTTCGCTCAGCTTGTAGTACAAAGTCCAAGGTACTTTGGTCTTGCTTCCAACGCTTAATCAAGCGGCTCGCAATGGCAGGAAAGTTAAAGGCAGGCACACTAAACTCATACCCGTCCCCTCGCTCTAGAACCTGATAAGTAGGAGTCATACGGATCTGAGACTCAACAAACAGAGCCATTCTAGGCGTGAGAATCACATCTTGCTTCTCAAGCTTTTCCAATAACCGAAAACGCACGACCTCTTGTTGAGGTAAAGCTAGTCGATCAAGGGCAAATTTAAGCGAGTCGACTTCATCCCTGACAACGTAATCAAGCAGTTCAGAGACTTTAGCCTGTATTTGAGTATCCTGAAGCCACTGTTCTACTACAGACTCCTGCATTTCCTTGGCAGATAACGTCGCGGGTAGTGTGATAAGTGACAAGCTCAGGAGTAATGACGACAACATTCCTTGTTGCATGTTAACCTCCCGATAACATTTTCCTCATTCTGATGCTTCCATCGGGAGAAAGCAACAAAAAAGCCACCGTTAACGGTGGCTTTTTTAGAATAAGGACTCAGCTATCACTGACGACGCATCGCATCGAAGAACTCATCGTTGGTCTTCGTCATCGCTAGCTTATCAATGAGGAATTCCATCGCGTCGATTTCGCCCATTGGGTGAACGATCTTACGCAGAATCCACATTTTCTGTAGTTCATCAGTCTTCGTCAGTAGCTCTTCACGACGTGTACCTGAACGGTTGAAGTCAATCGCAGGGAATACACGCTTCTCAGCAATCTTACGGTTCAAGTGCAGTTCCATGTTACCTGTACCCTTGAACTCTTCGTAGATAACTTCATCCATCTTAGAACCAGTATCTACTAGTGCCGTTGCGATGATCGTTAGGCTACCGCCCTCTTCAACATTACGTGCTGCACCAAAGAAACGCTTAGGACGGTGTAGTGCGTTTGCATCCACACCACCTGTCAGTACTTTACCTGATGAAGGTACTACGGTGTTGTAAGCACGAGCGAGACGAGTGATAGAGTCAAGCAGGATAACCACGTCTTTCTTGTGTTCAACAAGACGTTTCGCTTTCTCGATTACCATTTCCGCTACTTGTACGTGACGAGATGCTGGCTCATCGAAAGTCGACGCGACTACTTCACCTTTAACTAGACGCTGCATCTCTGTTACTTCTTCTGGACGTTCGTCGATAAGAAGTACCATCAACTCACACTCTGGGTGGTTGTATGCGATGCTTTGAGCAATATTTTGCAGAAGCATTGTCTTACCCGCTTTTGGCGGAGCAACAATCAGACCACGTTGACCCTTACCGATAGGCGATGCCAAATCTAAAACACGTGCTGTGATGTCTTCTGTAGAACCGTTACCACGCTCCATTACCATGCGTTCATTTGCATGCAGAGGGGTAAGGTTTTCAAATAGGATCTTGTTACGAGCGTTGTCTGGTTTGTCGTCGTTAACGGTATTGACTTTTAGAAGGGCAAAGTAGCGTTCACCGTCTTTTGGTGGACGAATTTTACCAGCGATAGAGTCACCAGTACGTAGGTTAAAGCGACGAATCTGACTTGGTGATACGTAGATATCGTCCGGACCCGCAAGGTATGAACTATCTGCACTGCGTAGGAAACCAAAGCCGTCTTGCAGAATTTCCAGAACCCCATCGCCAAAGATGTCTTCGCCGCCTTTAGCGTGCGCTTTTAAAATCGCGAAGATGATGTCTTGTTTTCTTAAGCGAGCTAGGTTCTCTAATCCTAAGCTTTCGCCCAGTTTTACAAGGTCAGACACAGGTCTGTTCTTCAGTTCGGTAAGGTTCATGGTGGTGGATTCTTGTTTAGTCAAAATAAGATCTGTTTTCTAGTTAAGATGGATTTGGTCTCAGGATCGACCAAGAAGAGAAATTTGTTCAATTAACGCGCGATAAGTTAGCACTAATTAGTATTCTAGTCCAGAGTTAGAAAAACAAAACCGTGCGTTGTTACTTTGCACGGTTTTATCTGTAATCACTTGGTGATTATAAGTTTGCGTCCAAAAACTCTTTTAGTTGAGTTTTAGACAGAGCACCAACTTTCGTTGCCGCTACGTTGCCGTCTTTGAATAGCAGTAGCGTTGGAATGCCGCGAATACCAAACTTAGGTGGTGTACCTGCGTTATGGTCGATGTTTAGTTTACCGATAGTGAGTTTGCCTTCGTACTCGTCTGCGATTTCGTCCAGAATAGGAGCGATCATTTTACAAGGACCACACCATTCTGCCCAGAAATCCACTAGAACCGGGCCTGCAGCGTTGATTACATCGTTTTCAAAACCGTCATCAGTTAGCTGCAAAATCTTATCACTCATCTTCCACTCCAATGTGTTTTTCGAAACTGGTTGGATGATAACCAGTAATTAGATGCCCTATTGGAATGTATTTACTTTCGTATTGCAAGCTTTAGCTGATATTCTATAGCCATGAAAAAGACGCATATCACAGAGCAAAAGTTCGCCGATTTGGGCTTAAAGCCCCAAGTTATTGAAGGATTGGACAAAAAAGGGTTCGAATTTTGTACCCCTATCCAAGCCTTGGCGTTGCCGGTCCTGCTCACCGGCCAAGACATCGCAGGCCAGGCCCAAACGGGTACTGGTAAAACGCTCGCGTTTCTTACTGCTACATTCAACCACCTTCTGACGACACCAGAGCATGAAGGTCGTAAGCCTACGCAGCCACGCGCAATCATTATGGCACCAACACGTGAGCTTGCTATTCAGATTTACAATGATGCAGAAGCATTAACTGAGAGCACTGGTCTAAAAACCGCTTTGGCTTACGGTGGTGAAAGCTACGATAAGCAATTGAATAAGCTGCAAGATGGTGTCGATATTCTGATTGGTACGACAGGCCGTATCATCGATTTCTACAAACAGCGCGTATTCAACCTTAACAACATTCAAGCCGTTGTTCTGGATGAAGCCGACCGCATGTTCGATCTTGGCTTTATTAAAGACATTCGCTTCTTGTTCCGTCGTATGCCTGAGCCAAAAGAGCGTTTGAACATGCTGTTCTCAGCGACGCTTTCTTACCGTGTTCAAGAACTGGCATTTGAGCACATGAACACCCCTGAGCATGTTGTGGTAGAACCAGAACAGAAAACTGGTCACCGTATTCAGGAAGAACTTTTCTACCCTTCTAACGAAGATAAAATGGCCCTCCTTCAAACTTTGATTGAAGAAGAATGGCCAGATCGCGCCATCATTTTTGCGAACACGAAACACAAGTGTGAATCGGTTTGGGGTCACTTGGCTGCCGATGGACACCGTGTCGGTCTTCTTACTGGTGATGTACCGCAGAAGAAACGTGAAAAGATTCTTGAGCAATTCACCAAAGGTGATGTCGACATTCTTGTTGCAACTGACGTTGCTGCGCGTGGTCTGCATATTCCTCAAGTGACGCACGTTTTCAACTACGACCTTCCTGACGACTGTGAAGATTACGTTCACCGTATTGGCCGTACCGGTCGTGCTGGTGCAAGCGGCCACTCGATCAGTTTTGCTTGTGAAGAGTACGCAATTAACCTGCCTGCAATCGAAGAATACATTGAGCACACTATCCCAGTTTCAGAATACGATTCGTCAGCGCTGATCCAAGATCTGCCAGCGCCAATTCGTATGCGTGCGCCACGCAACCAACAGCGTCGTACGAATACTGGCGGTACTCGTTCAGGTTCAGGTAACCGCAAGCCGCAAGGACGTCGTCCGCGCCAACCGCGTCAATCGGCACCAAAACAATCGTAAAAGGAAACTGAGTTCGTTTATGAGTCAAGCAGGATCATCGCCGCTATACGCCGCCATCGACCTCGGGTCGAACAGTTTTCACATGCTCGTTGTGCGTCATATCGATGGCAGCGTTCAAACAATGGCTAAAATTAAGCGCAAGGTTCGTCTAGCAGCGGGCCTAGATGAACATAATTCTCTTAGTATGGAAGCTATGCAGCGAGGATGGGACTGCTTAAGTCTATTTGCGGAACGCTTGCAGGATATTCCTAAACAAAACATTCGTATTGTAGGCACAGCCACTTTACGTACCGCCACGAATGTAGATGTGTTTCTGGAGAAAGCGAACCAGATTCTTGGTCAACCAATCGACGTTATCTCCGGTGAAGAAGAAGCGGCCACTATCTATAAAGGTGTCGCACACACTTCTGGAGGCAGCGGTCGCCGCCTTGTGGTCGATATTGGTGGCGCAAGTACCGAGCTCATCATCGGTGAAGGTTTCGAAGCCAAAGCACTGACCAGTTTAAAAATGGGTTGTGTGACTTGGCTGGAAAACTTCTTTAAAGATCGCCAGTTGAATGCGCGTAACTTTGACGCAGCAATTGAAGGCGCAAAGCAGACAATCCAGCCAATTCTAGAACGCTATACAGAAATCGGTTGGGATGTGTGCGTTGGCGCATCAGGCACCGTTCAGGCATTGCAAGAGATAATGCTAGCGCAAGGTATGGACGAAGTAATCACTCACTCCAAATTGAAACGCCTGCAGAAGCAAGCCATGTTAGCCGATCATTTAGAAGAGCTCGACATTGAAGGCTTAACGCTTGAACGTGCGTTAGTATTCCCTAGTGGCCTATCTATTTTGATTGCCGTTTTTGAATTACTGGAAATCGACGCGATGACACTCGCGGGCGGCGCACTACGTGAAGGCTTAGTCTACGAGATGGTTGAAGAGCTACGTCAAGAAGACATCCGTGCTCGCACAATTGCCAGCGTACAAAATCGTTATCAGCTCGATCACCAATATGGTGAACAAGTTGCGACACTGGCAAGCAAACTGTTGGAGCAAGCCGGCGGCGATGAGTGGATTACGGAACCTCAAGGCAAGATATTGCTTGAAACCGCCGCAAAGCTGCATGAAATCGGCTTAACGATCGATTTCAAAAAAGGCGGTGAGCACAGTGCTTACCTACTCCAGAATCTGGATTTACCTGGCTACACTCGCGCGCAGAAGTTCTTTATTGGTGAGATTGCCCGTCGTTATCGAGAACAACTCACCTCACTGCCTGAGCAACACGCGTTATCAGGCTCAAGTGCCAAGCGCGTACTGCGGTTGTTGCGCTTAGCGGTGTTGTTGACTCACCGTCGCAACCAAAACTTAGAGCCAAACGTCGTATTAACGGCTGAAGGTGACAACCTAACATTAAACATTGATGCGCAGTGGCTAGCGGCCAACCCGTTGACCGCCGCTGAGCTAGAAATCGAATCCAACCGTCAAACTGATATCGGTTGGCCATTAACGATTAACTCTGATTAATGGTTGTTATCCCATGACAAAGGCTCCTTCTGGAGCCTTTTTAATACCCGTTATTATCCTATGTACAACTCATAGAGTTTTGAGACACCGATGATCTAAATACTCATTTCGCTGTACATTTGCTTTAGAAACAACAAAGCCGCTATTAAAAGCGGCCTTGTTGCTATTAACTGATGAAAACTATGCCGTCGTAGTGACTTTAAAGTTAGGGTTCACTGCCGTTAGCTTCTTAATTAAGTAATTCAGTAGTACGCCGTACATAGGCACAAACAGACCAAGACTAATCACTAACTTAAAGCCGTAGTCCACCAGCGCGATTTCCGTCCAATGTTCCGCCATAAATGGATCTGGACTTTGGTAGAACGCAATCGCGAAGAAGGCGATGGTATCCAGTGCATTACCAAAAAGCGTTGAACACGTTGGGGCCACCCACCACTGTTTCATTTGACGTAGGCGGTTGAACACGTGCACATCCATAATCTGACCAAGTAGATACGCCATGAAGCTAGCAATCGCGATACGAGCAACGAATAAGTTAAATTCCCCTAAGTGACCAAAACCTTGGAACTGCCCCTCGAAGAACACCACCGATAAGAAGTAAGAGACAGCCAAAGCAGGCAACATTACTAAGAAAATGATCTTACGCGCCAACTGAGCACCGAAAATACGTACGGTTAAATCCGTCGCAAGGAAAATAAATGGGAAGGTGAATGCACCCCAGGTGGTATGTAAGCCAAAGATAGTAAACGGTAGCTGAACTAGGTAATTGCTGGATGCAATAATGACTAGATGAAATAAAACCAGATAGATAAGGGCGTTGCGCTGCTGCGCAGGGGTAAAGTTACTCATGCGATACCTTTTTAGTTTGGTTTGGGGGCGAGGGAACCCAAATCGAGCGTTTTCTACAGAGAAAAGCACTCTTACCAACAATGTAAAAAATGACGATTAAACTAGCTTAACTCATTCAGAGTAAAGCGGTGGGCGATTATACATTAACCAATTTTACTCACAAGCGGTGTTTTATACGCAAACGTTTCTTCGCGAACATCACGTCAAAACCAAGGGCTTTGATGCAAAAATAAGAAAGGGTGTTTCATGTGAAACACCCTTTAAAGAATAGATAACTTGAATTTAGAAGCCGCGTTGGAACAATCCGGCTAAATAGTCGAGCTCTTCCCTACTCTCTTCTATTGTTAGCGCTTCAAACCAAATCGCTTCGCTGTAGTGCTCCGCTTTCATAAACAAGCGGCAGCCTTCAAAATCGATCAACCAAGAGTGAATATCCGCATCCCACTGTTTTTCTACCACAGACGCAGATAATAATTTCACCAAACGCTCACCCAATGCCGGAAAAGTATCGAGGTCGAAGCTTGGAGCGGTAATAATAAGACGCCCTTCTTCAACAATGTAATCAGCGAGACCAAATTCCTTGTACATATGGATTCCTTATCCGTGGTGAGTAATGTGTTCTTGGATCAGATCCAAGAATGGATCGGCGTATTTTTCTAGTTTACGTTGACCAACGCCACTAACCGCTAACATTTCGCCGTATGACGTTGGCAGCATTTCTGCCATATCAATCAAGGTCGCATCACTGAATACCACGTATGGTGGCAAACCGTCTTCATCGGCGATCGACTTACGTAGCTTACGTAGTTTGGCAAACAACTTCTTATCGTAGTTTTTGCTGGTCAGTTTATCCGACTTCGCGGCACGTGCAGCGGTATCTAAACGTGGAACTGCAAGTTCTAAAGACACATCACCACGTAGTAATGGACGTGCTTCTTCGGTTAATTGCAACGTCGAGTTACGAGTGATGTTTTGAAATAGCAGCCCTTTATGAATTAACTGGCGGAAGATACTCACCCAGTAATCATGGCTGTGATCACGACCAATGCCGTAAGTCGAAATTTTATCGTGGCCGTGTTCGCGCACACGAATGTTTTGCATCCCACGCAGCACCTCAACCACATACGTCATACCAAAACTTTGGTTAACGCGGTAAACACACGACAACGCTTTACGCGCTTCTTCGGTCGCATCAAAGTGTTTTGGTGGGTCCAGGCAGATATCGCAGTTACCACACGGCTTTTCGCGATACTCTCCAAAATAGTTGAGCAGTACCTGACGACGACAGGTTTGCGCTTCCGCAAAAGCACTCATCGCATTGAGTTTGTGGCTTTCTACCTGCTTCTGCGGTCCATCATCTTTTTCATCCAACATACGACGCAACCAACTGATGTCTGCTGGGTCGTATAGCATCATCGCTTCGGCAGGCAGGCCATCTCGCCCTGCTCGACCGGTTTCCTGATAATAGGACTCGATGTTACGTGGAATATCAAAATGCACGACAAAGCGCACGTTTGGCTTATTGATACCCATACCGAATGCAACCGTCGCAACGACGATTTGAATGTCATCACGTTGAAAAGCTTCCTGAACGTAAGCTCGCTCTTCCGTATCCATCCCTGCATGATAACCAGCAGCGCGGATATGGTTGTTGCATAGCTTCTCGGTCACCATTTCAACTTTCTTACGACTGCCGCAGTAAATAATGCCGCAGCTTCCCTTCTGGGTGGCTAGATAGCGAATGATTTGAGAAACCGGTTTGTGCTTTTCCACCAAGGTGTAACGAATGTTGGGACGATCAAAGCTTCCTAGATACACCTGAGGTTCATGTAAGCGTAAGCGTTCTAGAATATCACGACGCGTCGCATCATCGGCGGTGGCTGTGAGTGCCATAAAGGGCACATGCGAAAAGTGTTGCTTTAACTGACCTAACGCCGCGTATTCTGGGCGAAAATCATGTCCCCACTGAGAGATACAATGTGCTTCATCCACGGCGATCATAGATAAGGGTAAGTTTTCTAAGCGCTCAATAAAGTCACGCATTAACACGCGCTCTGGCGAAACATACACTAGCTTAAGCTGACCAGAGTGCATGCGATTATACACACTCAGTAGCTCTTCTCGATTCATGGTCGAGTTCACACACTCCGCTGCTACACCATTGGCTTTCAGTTGATCAACTTGGTCTTTCATCAATGAAATCAGCGGTGAAATCACCAAGGTAATCCCTGAGCGCACTAACGCCGGAATTTGGTAACAGAGAGATTTACCACCACCAGTCGGCATGATGACCAAGCTGTCTTTGCCTTCGATAGCGGCTTCAATAACTTCTTGCTGACCATCACGAAACGTCTGGTAACCGAATACTTCCTCCAACACACGTTGAGGCGTTACAGGCGTATCTGATTGTTCGGCTAGCAAGGTTGAGGTCATGAATAATCTCAGATTGAGTGATCGTAGAAATGCTTTTGCATGCCCAGGCACACAAAGTGAGGGCACATTGTAATGGGGTTTCGTGGTGAATAAAACCGCAAATTGCTAGGTGTTTCGCATCACGACTCGTATACTGATTTTCTGCTCTATAAACACACAATTAGGTGACACCTCATGACACCAGAAGACGAACAACAACGCGCTCGGCAAGGTATCTTGCTGGCGATTGGTGCCTATACCATGTGGGGCATTGCGCCGATGTATTTTAAATCCATCGCACAAGTATCCCCTTTGGAGATTCTGAGCCACCGGGTGATTTGGTCTTTCTTTTTGCTTGCCGCACTCCTTCACTTTGGCCGTCACTGGCGCTCGGTTTACTACATCGCGAAAGACAAAACGAAGATCGCTTACCTGATCGCAAGTTCTGTATTAATTGGCGGAAACTGGCTGATTTTCATCTGGGCGGTCAATTCCAATCATATGCTTGACGCGAGCTTAGGCTATTACATTAACCCATTAATCAATGTCTTGCTCGGCATGGTCTTTTTGGGAGAGCGACTTCGTAAGTTGCAATGGTTTGCTGTCGTATTAGCGGGCTGTGGTGTACTGGTCCAATTGATTGTATTCGGCTCCGTGCCCGTTGTTGCGATGGCGTTAGCAATGAGTTTCGGCTTCTATGGCCTCTTAAGGAAGAAAGTCAGTGTCGATGCAAAAACAGGATTGTTTATCGAAACATTACTTCTTCTGCCTGTCGCCGCCGTGTATCTGCTGTTTATTGCAGAAACCCCAACGTCGAATATGCTCACTAACCCGTTAGCATTAAATAGCTTGTTGATTGCAGCAGGGGTGATTACCACACTGCCCCTACTTTGTTTTACGGGTGCGGCAACAAGACTCAAATTATCAACATTGGGCTTTTTCCAGTACATTGGCCCAAGCTTGATGTTCTTACTTGCAGTACTGATGTATGGCGAACCCTTTACCATGGATAAAGCGATTACCTTTGCCTTTATTTGGGGAGCGCTAGTCGTATTTAGCTTTGATGGACTGCGCAACAACCGTCGCTCACGCCGAATCGTTCAGCCACAGTGATCGTTTTTTACAAGACAAGTTAGAAATTGCCAGATAAGCTTGGTCATAATGTGACCAAGCTTTTTTGTATGTAATGGAACAGATTCAATACTACGCAACCGACCATGATCAGCTGAGCCTGATCGAGGCGAAATACCAGAAGTTTGCTTTTCAAAGGCACTATCATCTGGATTTTCACCTCGGTCTGATCACGCATGGCACGCAAAAGTTCCAATATCAAGGCTGTAGCCATCAAGTGGGTCATGGGCAAATCGTAATTATGCCGCCAGATGAACTGCACGACGGGCACTCTAAGCTCGAAAGTGGCTATGAAGTGAATGTATTTGCGATCGAGCCGCACCTACTCAGCGATCTTGCCGATCTTAGTCAAAATGGTCAAATAATCCGCTTTAATGAATTGATCATCTCAGATCCACAGATATTTTCACAACTTAGTAACTTGCATGCTCTTCTTCGCCGCGAGAACCTCAGCCAACTCACCAAAGATTGCCTTCCTTTTGAAGGATTTAATCAACTTTTTGATCGCTACGGATCACTCGCGAGGCAAAAAGTGGTTCCGCTTGGAAAACAGTCTTTGCATACCTTAAAAGATTACTTAATGGCGAATCTCGACCAAACAGTTCGTTTAGATGCACTATCAGAGCTCTGCCAACTGAGCCCCACGCAGTTTCAACGCCATTTCAAAGCGCAAACGGGGATGACTCCCTACGCTTGGTTTGCTCGCTTGCGATTAGAGCAAGGAATGAAACTACTCCAAGCAGGATGGTGTGGTACGGACGTCGCCTATCAAGTGGGTTTTTATGATCAGGCCCACTTTAGTAAAGCGTTTAAACAAACCTATGGCGTCTCGCCTTCACAAGTGGCACGCTAATACCTCATACGCTGTGGTATTCAGTACTGCTAGTTTTTTACAAGCACTACCGAATAAGAATCACGACAATAGCTCATATCCACTATGTTTTGAGATGTGTTATGAATGAATCGACTATCCTTTTAACGCTTGCCAGTATCCACTTCATTGCCTTAATGAGCCCAGGTCCGGATTTTGCGCTTGTGGTACAAAATGCCACCCGTCATGGCCGTCAAACTGGCTTATACATTGCGCTTGGCTTATCAGTCGGTATTTTGCTGCATTCTTTATTCAGCCTAACTGGGGTGAGCTATTTAGTTCACCAGCATCCTCTGCTCTACTCCGTCTTACAATTGCTTGGGGGCAGCTATCTGTTGTATTTGGGTATCGGTGCACTGCGCGGCGTGATCGCGACGATCAAAAAACCACTTTCTGATCAGCCAAGCAAAAACAGTAACCTTGTGATCGGTAATAAACGTCAGGCGTTTACCAAGGGGTTCGCAACCAATATTCTCAACCCCAAAGCCTTAGTATTTTTTGTGAGTTTAATGTCGAGCCTTGTCCCAGTGGGCATGTCGGTGACAGGAAAAGGAATTGCTCTGGTGATTTTGTTTGGTTTGTCGCTACTCTGGTTTTCTAGCCTTGCATGGATGCTGTCAACGCAGCGCTTGCAAACAAGATTGCAGCAAGCCGGCATTTATATAGATGGTTTATGTGGTGTGGTATTTACCCTAGTTGGCAGCAGTATTTTAGTGCAAACCTTCCGCTCCTTTCTCGATAACTCTCTGATTTAAAAGCGTCGCACACTCGACATTTCTTTAATAGGAAACTCGACGACTATCTCCGTGGCTGCCAAGCTGAATAACCTTAGTTGGCAACATGGAGAGTCATCATGCAATGGACATTTAACCGACTCGTACTCTCGGGTCTTTTTCTTACTTCCCCTTTCACCTTCACTGGACAAGCCTTCGCTAACCAAGCTGCAGATTCGGTCGCACCAGAGCACAGCACTGGCATTGAGCAAAAGCAGCTGGTCAAAGCTAAAGATTATATGGTTACCGCTGCTAACCCACTGGCGACTCAAGCGGGTGCAGACGTACTTGAGCAAGGCGGGAATGCGATAGATGCCATGGTCGCGGTGCAATTGATGCTCGGCTTAGTTGAACCCCAGTCATCAGGCGTTGGTGGTGGTGCGTTCTTAGTGTATTGGGATAGTGAAAAGCAAAAACTGACCACTTACGACGGACGTGAAACCGCCCCCCTCGCCGTAACGCCAAAGCTATTTTTAGATGAGAACGGTCAGCCATTGCAATTCTACGATGCCGTGGTTGGAGGACGCTCTGTCGCAACACCAGGCACCGTGAAACTATTGTGGGATACCCACCAGAAATACGGCAAGCTGGAATGGAAAAAGATCATTCAGCCTGTTATCTCGCTTGCGGAGCAAGGATTCAAAGTCAGTCCTCGCCTAGCAAGCTTGATAGAAAAAGACGCCGAGCGTTTATCACGCTTTCCAGTAACAAAAGCCTATTTCTTTAACTCGGATGGCTCGCCAAAAACCGAAGGTACGCTATTAAAAAACCCTGAATACGCACAAACGCTGAGTGCTATTGCTAAGCAAGGCGCCCAAGCCTTCTACCATGGGGACATAGCCAGAGACATTATCAAGACGGTACAAAACGCGCCGGGTAACCCCGGCGTATTAGCCCAACCCGACTTTGATACCTACCAAATCAGACAACGTGAGCCGGTTTGTGCAGCATACCAAAGCTATGACATTTGCGGCATGGGACCACCAAGCTCTGGCGCGCTCACCATTGGTCAGATTTTGGCGATCACTGAACAGTACGATCTCAAAGGCTGGGGGGCTAACAGCATTAAATCTTGGCAAGTACTCGCCGATGCATCGCGTCTAGCGTTTGCTGACCGTGGTAAATACATGGCAGACCAAGATTACGTGCCGATGCCAACGCAAGGCTTGCTTGATGAAAGCTACCTCCAGCAGCGAGCAGAGCTGATCCAAGTCGGCAAAGCACTAAGCAAAGTTGAAGCGGGCAATCCTCCGTGGTCGCACGCAATGAAATTAAGCATGGACGAGTCCATTGAACTCCCTTCCACCAGCCATTTCAATATCGTCGATAAGCAAGGCAATGTGGTTTCAATGACGACCACCATTGAGAATGCGTTTGGCTCGCGCTTAATGGTGCGTGGCTTCTTGCTCAATAATGAACTGACCGATTTCTCTTTCCGTACTCATAACGACGGAATCCCAATCGCCAACCGCATAGAACCAGGCAAGCGTCCACGATCTTCAATGGCCCCGACCATTATGATGAAAGATAACAAACCTTACATGGCGATAGGTTCTCCGGGTGGCAGTCGAATCATCGGTTACGTGGCGCAAACCATCATTGCCCACACGCAATGGGATATGAATATCCAACAAGCTATCAATCAACCACGATTACTCGACCGTTTTGGCACCTTAGATATTGAGCAAGGTACCGCTGCAGAAGGCTTACAGCCAGAGCTGGAGAAGATGGGCTTTAAAACCAATGTTCGTGATTTGAATTCTGGACTGCATGCGATACGCATAACAAAAGATGGACTAGAAGGTGCCGCAGATCCTCGTCGAGAAGGAGCAGCAATCGGCAAATAGGCCTGTTTTGCTCGACTCCTTGTGCGAGATCTCTCACAAGGAGTGGAGCAAACCTCTCTTTTTTAATGGTAAAACAGCCCAGAAACAAACATAAGATATTGAATAATATAAACATGTTTATTTTTCAAACGCTTTTGATTGAGAAAAATGTGGGCTTCGGCCATTGTTGAGAATCGTGAAGAGCGTAATATGAACCTTGTCGGAAGGATGCTGACACGGAACAGGAAACACCACGGATTTGGTGGACTTCAGGAAGAAGAAACGGGTATTCAGGATGAATAGTCGGGCATGGATTGCAAAACTGGACATTGAACGGAATCAATAGTAACTAGGACGGTTGCTACTAAGGACGGAAAATGGACACCTCTGGACGAGGAAAGGACTGAACATCAGGATGATGTCATGGACACCGCTCAGGGAACAAGTGATGAGAGCTAACGAGGATGGTTAGCAGACCAGGATAAGGTCAAGGACACCGCTAGGAAGGCGACGAAAGGATTAAGCTGAAGGAATGCAGCACGCTATCAAGGATTTGATGCATGGAGCACTTTTAGTAGCTGGATTGCTGCGAGTAAGACTATAACCCCGACGGGCGTAAGCCCTCGGGGTTTTTCTTTGTCTAAAGATAAGCGATTTAGACTAAGAGCCTTTTCGAATAGCGTCATTTAGCTCCCTATCTTTCAGCATTTTGTTGATTCAAAACAGCCAAAACAGAAAGAGCCACCGAAGCAGCTCTTATGTTCATTTTTTCACAAAGCCCTACAGCTTCTCCAGTCTCGCGTAAGCGGTGACTAACCATTTAATGCCTTCACCATTGAAAGCAATCTGCACTCGGCTTTGTGGGCCACTGCCCTCAAAATTGATGATTGTTCCTTCACCAAATTTCGGATGCATCACACGAGAACCTAGTGAAAAACCAGTCTCATTGAAGTTTTCTTTTACTGCGGTTTGGCTAAAACGTCCACTACTTGAAGGGCGACTCACTTGCGCCTTCATGCGCACTTCATCCAAACACGTTTCTGGTAATTCACGAATAAAGCGCGATGGTTTGTGGTATTTGTCCTGGCCATATAGGCGACGCATTTCCGCGTAAGTAATGTAGAGCTTTTGCATCGCGCGCGTCATACCCACATAACACAGACGGCGCTCTTCTTCCAAACGCCCAGCCTCTTCAGCGGACATCTGGCTTGGGAACATACCTTCTTCCACACCGACCATGAATACCAATGGGAATTCCAAACCTTTCGCACTATGCAGCGTCATCAGTTGGACTGCATCTTCAAATTCGTCCGCCTGACCTTCGCCCGCTTCCAGAGCCGCATGCGTTAAAAATGCCGTCAGCAGAGACATTTCTTCCGCTTCTTCTGGTTTTTCGAATTGGCGAGTGGCGGTAACCAGCTCCTCCAAGTTTTCTATGCGAGCTTTAGACTTTTCGCCCTTCTCTTGCTCATACATCGCAAACAAACCCGAGTACTTGATCACGTGGTCCGTTTGCTCATGCAATGGCATTTCTAGTGTATCGTCTTCCAACGCGGTGATTAATTCGACAAAACGACTTAACGCACCAGCTGCTCGACCCGTTAATACTTGCTCATCGAGCATTGCCAGACTGGCTTCCCACATAGTGCACCCTCTATCACGAGCTGCACGACGGATAGTCTCTAGCGTCTTATCGCCCAGACCACGTGTTGGGGTATTCACGACACGTTCAAACGCGGCATCATCGTTGCGATTCGCCATCAAACGCAAGTAGCTCAACGCATCTCTGATTTCTTGACGCTCGAAGAATCGCATGCCTCCGTAAATACGGTACGGTAAGCCTGCCTGAATTAATGCTTCTTCCAAAACACGAGATTGCGCGTTGTTACGATACAGCATCGCAGCATCATTCAATGCGCCGCCATTCTCTTGCCACTCTTTGATTTTATTGACCGCAAAGCGCGCTTCATCAAGCTCGTTATAAGCGCTGTAAACCGAGATCGGCTCTCCCACATTGCCATCCGTCCACAGCTCTTTACCCATACGTTCAGTGTTGTTCGCAATCAAGGTATTGGACGCTTCAAGAATCGTCTTGGTCGAACGATAGTTTTGTTCGAGACGAATGGTGTTCACGCTCGGAAACTCCAGCGTGAACTTCTCAATGTTCTCGACTTTTGCACCGCGCCAACCATAAATTGACTGGTCGTCGTCACCAACAATCATCACGTGACAATCTGGGCCAGCCATCATGCGTAGCCAAGCGTATTGAATGTTGTTGGTGTCTTGGAATTCGTCAACCAAGATATGCTTAAAGCGCGCTTGGTAGTGTTCACGCACAAACTTGTTGTCACGCAGTAGCTCATGCGCGCGCAGCAAAATTTCCGCAAAGTCCACTAAGCCAGCACGATCACACGCTTCTTGGTAAGCGGTATACAGCTGCAAATAAGTTTTGGTCACTGGATCGTGATAAGCGTCGATATGCGATGGGCGTAATCCTTCGTCCTTCTTACCATTAATCCACCATGAAACTTGGCGTGCAGGCCACTGCTTTTCATCCAAGTTTTGTGCTTTGATCAAACGCTTTAACAAGCGCTGCTGATCATCGCTGTCTATGATTTGGAAATCTTCCGGTAGCTTGGCATCAAGATAGTGTGCACGCAAAATGCGGTGACAAATACCGTGGAAAGTCCCATTCCACATGCCAGATGCACTGCCCATCATCAACTCTTCAATACGACCACGCATTTCTGCTGCCGCTTTATTGGTGAAGGTGACCGACATGATCGAGAAAGGAGAAGCTTGCTCGACTGACATAAGCCAAGCGATACGGTGAACAAGAACGCGAGTCTTACCACTCCCTGCACCAGCAAGGACAAGTAAGTTTTCTAGAGGAGCTGCAACGGCTTCACGCTGTTTATCGTTTAGACCGTCGAGTAATAGAGATGGATCCATCATGATGAGCTACTGGTTATTTATACATAAAAACCGATTATAACCTAAACAGCTGGGTGCTGTTTAGACAAAACTTGATAAAAAATTCGTTGTTTTTTTAATCTTTCATTCAAAGAGTTAACGAAGGTAATCACCCCAAAACCATTCGCGAGAGTTATTTTTATGAAAGTTTTTCTGCCTCATCTCTATCTTTTAATTTAAGCAAGTGGATAAAGGTTGTACGCCAAACGGCGAATCGACTTGCCGAATGAAAGTAAAAGGAAATCACTCAGAGGAAATTATGATGAAAAAATCGAATCTTGCTGTTACTGCTGCTGTTACTGGACTTCTTGCTCTTGGTGGCACCATGCTCACCGCAGCCCCTGCTGTCGCAGCAGAAAAAGAAAAGTGTTATGGCGTGGCGAAAGCCGGTAAAAATGACTGCGCAACGAAAAACAGCTCTTGCGCGGGCACCTCTAAAGAAGACAACCAAAAAGATGCTTTTGTTGTCGTTCCTAAAGGATTGTGTGACAAATTGGCTGGCGGTAGCACCAGTGGCTCATAACTCAACATCACAAGTTTCTGTGGGGCGCGTTGCACTTTAACCAACGCCCCCAGTTACTCGCCAATCAGAAAAGGAGTTTCACGTGAAACATCACTCTTTCCATCCTCTTGCTGGCGTTGGATTACGCTCCCCTCATCTCGATTATTTTAGCCAACACAAACCTGAGCTGTCGTGGCTAGAAATCCACAGCGAGAACTACTTTCAGCCCAACTCAGTAGAGCGCCATCAACTACAAGCATTACGCGAGCACTACCAAATTAGTTGCCACGGTATTGGTTTGTCGCTGGGTTCGGTGGAACGTGTGAACCCGAAACATTTAGCGCAACTAAAAGCATTGATAAATACAGTTGACCCGCTCTTCGTTTCTGACCATTTAAGTTGGAGTGAAAATGTTGGTCACTACTTCAATGACCTACTTCCCTTGCCTTACACGGAAGAAGCGCTGCAAGTCTTCACTCGTAACGTGCTTGAAGTGCAAGAACATCTACAACGTGAAATCTTAATTGAGAACCCATCTAGTTATGTGAAGTTTCACCATTCAACCATCAGTGAATGGGACTTTCTTACCGAAGTGCAAAAGCGCACCGACTGTCGTTTATTACTCGACTTAAATAACGTATATGTTTCCGCCTTCAATCACGGTTTTGATTGCGACACATACCTAGATGCGATTCCAGCCGACAAAGTCGACGAGATTCATTTGGCAGGTTTTACTATTAAGGCATTGGATAAAGGTGAGATTTGGATTGATACTCATAGCCGTCCCGTCAGTGATGAAGTATGGCAGCTGTTCGTTAGTTGGACACAAAAACACGGCCCTCGCCATACGCTGATTGAATGGGATTTGGATATTCCTGCACCAGAAATCCTCCTTGGCGAAGCAGAAAAAGCATCCTCACTATTGCAGAAAAATCATTTAATTGACCAAAAGAGCAAAAGGAAAGCGTCATGAATCTTGCGACCTTGCAGAGTCAATTTGCTAAAGCCCTACATTATCAAGCGCTCGGTGAAGAATGCGACATTGTGAGTGACAAGTTTACCGCAGATGAACGCATACAGATTTACTGCAATAACTTTATCATCAGCTTGAGTGAGGTATTGGCAGCAACCTACCCAATGGTTGAAGCCTTAGTTGGAAAAGAGTGCTTCGATCAAATTGCTCGCCAACACGTACTTTCTCACCCCTTAGCAGAAGGTAATGTCGTACATTATGGTGTGGGCTTTCAAGATACGATTATGCAGTTTAGTCAGGTCATGACCCAAGCCCAGTACACTCCTGAAGTCGCAAGGTTTGAATGGCATATGGACTTAGCTCGACAAATACAGAATGAGAAAGTCGAAAAACCAAATCGAATCCCTTTATCTGCACTTGCCCAAGTGACGGAAGAACAACAACCTCAATTGGTGTTTCATTTGCGCACTGGCAGCCGCAGCTTTGACTCAAACTACGCCGTATTTGATCTCTTTCATGCGATTCAACACCAAGATTTTGAACAGCTCAATATCAATCAATTACAGCGAGGTGTCATCTCGATTCAAGCCAATGGAGAAGCTCAATGTCACGCACTCGATACCGATGTTTTTCAACTGCTGCAATGTTTAGAGCAGAAGCAGAGTTTGAGCGAAATACCCGAAACTTTACTCGTTCACCTTAATAGCATCATGGCACTCGATCTCGTTGACGGCTTTACATTGAAATCAATCTAAGGAGCACTCTATGACGAACACGGTTAAAAACTTAGTCAATCGGTACGACGACTTGATCAATACCTTACAAGCTGGCTTTGTCCCTTTACTACTTCTCTTTTGTCGCTTATGGGTTGCATGGGTGTTCTTCAATTCAGGGTTAATCAAAGTTTCTTCTTGGGATAGCACGCTGTATCTATTCGAATTGGAATACCAAGTACCACTTTTGCCTTGGGAGTTAGCGGCCTACATGGGAACGGCTGCCGAGTTGATTCTGCCAGTATTTTTAGCGTTGGGATTAATTACCCGCCCGATGGCTGCGATTCTGTTTGTGTTCAATATCATCGCGGTCATCTCTTACCCTGTACTTTGGGAAAAAGGGTTCTATGACCATCAATTGTGGGGATTCATGATATTAGTGGTCATCGTATGGGGACCGGGAGTTATCTCTATTGACCATGTTATAAAGAACAAGTTGACGCGATAAAAAAATCCCCGCAGTGGCGGGGACTTTTTATTGTTTATTTAAGTAAGCAAGAAGCTCATCAGCTGAGATGCCCTGTTGAGCAAGATCTTTTGCCAACAGCTCAACTTGTTCACCTTTGCGCGACTCAATCACTTGCTGGAATTGGTACACGATATCACGCAAAATTGGCAGAGGTACTTGTTTAGCCGCACTACGAATACGCTCGGAGCTTTGATTACCCAGCTCATTAAGCAACTTGCCAAACATCACCTTTTCTGGTGAATCTTCCATTTGCTCTAGAATACGAGCCATTTCATACGTGGTTAACGACATTACTTTTTGAGTTCCGTTATGGTGTCAGGAAAAGTCTGAACGACAAATATACACGCCTTACTTACATTGGAAAATACTAAATTACACTGATTTACGCTTTCGCAAAGCTTGAATGCCAGTTCTTACCTGCTTTTGTAAACAGAACCACCAACGCAGGCAACAGCACCCACATATGAATTGCGATCAGTGTTTGAGGTTCCAAAGATAAACGCTGCAACGTACCAACCAACAAACCAGAGCCACTCATTTGGAACAACCCAAGCAGTGCCGCAGCCGTACCCGCTTTGTCACCAAACGGTTCCAATGCTTTTCCTGCTGCTGCACCCAGAATGAATGCAAAACCCACTGACGACATGAAAATAGGTAGCATAAAAGAAAGCGCGGTATTCTGACCATTCATCACTAGCATGATCACACCTGCGAGGCCCAGAGTCGAGATCCCCGTAACTAAGGTGTTGTGCGTGCCAACGCGCTCCATAAACTTAGGTGCAAGCATACAAGCCGCAATATTGATCACTGCATTTACACCAAACCAGAAGGTGAACTCATTCATCGACAACCCCATCCCTGTCATCAATATCGATGGCGCCGAGGTGACATACGCGAGAATAACCGCCATTGCCATTAAACACAGTGAAGCATGGAAGACAAAAGATGGCGTACTAAGCACTGCCCAATAACGGCTGAGCTTAAACACGGCTTGCTTTTCCGTTGATGGGTTGGTCTCTTTCATCATGAAAAACATCAATGAACCGGACACAACGGCAAAGCCAGCCATAAAGCTGAAGTTAGCTCGCCAATCAAATTGCTGAGTTAACCAGCTACCTAGAATTGGAGCTAATGCCGGAATAAAACAAATCGCGCCGTTAAGATAGCTGATCATTTTGCCGCTTTTTTCCGGGCCAAAGATATCGCGAACTGTTGCAAAGGCTGCTACCGATGTCGCACAAGCACCTAAGCCTTGTAGCAGTCGGGAAACCAACATCCATTCAATATTTTGAGCACTCCACGCCAATAAAGCGCTCATCGCATAGATAGTGATACCGCCCAATGCAACAGTTCGACGTCCGAGTTTATCTGCCAAAGGGCCAGCAAACAGTTGCCCGACACCCATCGCAAATAAGAACCAAGTGATCGTGTCTTGTGCTAGCGCATTATCGACCTGAAAAGTGGAAGCAATAAGAGGTAAAGCAGGTAGATAAATATCAATCGCAAGAGGACTGAAAAGAACCAAAAGGGTCAATAACGCCATCTGTTTTTTACTATTAGAAAACTGGCTAGGCACACAACACTCCGAATTGGATAAAGAACTTTGGATAGAGCTTAATCATCTGATGATATGAATGGAAATGATGTATAATCATGAGCATTATTCCTTAGAGGAAATTCACCGTGAACGTCGAAAAACTGGCTCGTATCGATTTAAATCTATTGGTCTGTTTTAAAGTTTTGATAGAAGAGTTAAATGTCACCCGAGCCGCCCACCGACTGTGCTTGAGTCAGTCTGCCGTGAGCAAATCACTGGCTAAACTGCGCATCCAATTTGATGACCCGCTTTTCACCCGAAACTCGCATGGATTAACACCAACGCCGCGCGCATTGTTTCTTAAGCCGAAACTGGATCTGTTGATAAACCAGTTAGAAGTACTGACTCAACCAGAAGAGTTCTCTCCACAAAGTAGCGAATACCGTTTTCAAATAGCAGCGGTTGAAAGTGTTTACCCTCTGATTCTACCTCATTTCTTACCGGCGATTTTTCAGCAAGCCCCTGGGGTAACGATCAGCACTCACCCTTGGTCCGATAATACTTTTAAAATGCTGCAACGTGGCGAGCTAGACTTAGGCTTAACTGGAAAAGATATCGATATTAATGATGCCAAGCTGACTCTGCTGCCACCCGATGACATATGCGAACTGGAAATTTATCGAGATCACCAGATGTGTATTATTCGCAAAAATCACCCAGCATTAAAACAGCCTTGGAACCTCGAAGCGTATCTCGCCCTGCGTCACGTACAAGTGCGTTGTGACGGCAACGACCGTTGGCTGTTAGATTATCGCCTTGCCGATATTGGAGCCGACCGCGATATTGCCGTCACCGTTCCGGACTTTAATAGTGCCGCAAGTTTATGTTCCTACACTGACTTTATTTTTACCGCCCCAAGCCATTTTGTGCAGCTCGCTGCTAAACAGCTTGATTTGGTCGTACTACCACTCCCGCTAGAATTTCCACCTATGGCTTACACTTTATTCTGGCACCGAGACAGAGAAAACGACCCTGCATTGGGTTGGCTACGTACGATGATCACACAAAAAACCGATCACCTTAGATAAAAATACCGCTCTCAGTTTGCGCTTAGCGGGTAAAATGAGTAGCTTAACTGTCGTAGTCCTTTTTGGCTCATCTATGGCCTAGTTGTACTCCGACTCAACCTAAGTCATTGCAAACTTGCGTTGATCATAAACTGCATGAAGCAGAAGGAAACAGCTCCCACACCTGAGCATGAAGGAGCGGTAATTTGAAGGAATAAAACAGATGCACAACGAAACTCTCAGCCGCGTGAATGCGATTCGCGAATGGCTTATACAACATAATATTAATGCCCTACTGGTTCCGCACGAGGACGAGTATTTGGGTGAATACGTCCCAGCGCACAACGAGCGCTTACATTGGTTAACAGGCTTTACTGGTTCTGCTGGTGCTGCGGTAATCACCAAAGACAAAGCCGCTATCTTTGTTGATGGCCGCTATACCGTTCAAGTCACCAAACAAGTCCCTGGTGACCTATTTGAATATCGTCACCTTATTGAAGAACCAGCTTTAGATTGGGTTCTAGACAACCTGCCAACAAACGCATCTGTCGCAATCGATCCTCGTATGCACAGCTCAGCTTGGCTAGACATGGCACAAGCTAAACTGGCTGGAAAGCTTGAGCTAAATATTCTGACCAACAACCCAATTGATGAGTTGTGGCATGACCGCCCAGCGCCTGTTGTCTCTGATGTTCGCCTGATGCCAACAGAAGCCGTCGGTCAATCAAGTGAGAGTAAGCGTCAAGAGATCGCCCAACTGGTAAAAAAAGCGGGAGCAGATAGCGCTGTGATCACAGCATTAGATTCTATTTGTTGGCTGCTGAATGTACGTGGTTTGGATGTATCACGCCTACCAGTTCTGCTTTCTCACGCGATTCTGCACTCAGATTCAAGCGTGGAATACTTCCTCGAACCTGCTCGTCTACCTGCTGATTTTGACGCTCACGTAGGCACCGGTGTGACCGTTCACCACCCAGAAGCACTTCAATCTCGCCTTGAAGCCATGACAGGTAAAAAGGTATTAGTTGACCCTGCAATCAGTAACGCTTGGTTTAAGCTAGTACTACAAAACTCTGGTGCGTCCGTGATTGCAGCAGCAGACCCATGTCTGATGCCAAAAGCGGCGAAGAACTCGGTTGAAATTGCCGGTATGAAGGCGTGTCATATCCGCGATGGCGTGGCAATGAGCAAGTTCCTATGTTGGTTAGATGCGGAAGTTGCTGCTGGTAACCTGCATGACGAAGCGACATTAGCAGACAAACTGGAAGCATTTCGTAGCGAAGACCCTACGCTAATGGATCTCAGCTTCGATACCATTTCAGCCGCGGGCGGCAACGCGGCCATGTGTCACTACAATCACGAGAACCAACCTGAACCTGGTAAGTTAGAACTGAACACGCTTTACCTTGTGGACTCAGGTGGTCAGTACCTCGATGGCACTACCGACATCACGCGTACTATCGCGATTGGTCAACCTTCTTCAGAAATGAAGAAGCAATTTACGTTGGCGCTGAAAGGTCATATTGGCGTTGCTCGAGCTCGTTTCCCGAAAGGCACACGTGGTTATCAAATCGATACTCTAGCTCGTCAGCACCTATGGGCGGAAGGTTACGATTACGATCACGGTACTGGTCACGGTGTTGGTCACTTCCTAAGTGTTCATGAAGGTCCAGCGAGCATTTCGAAAAAGCAAATCGACGTGCCTCTAACAGAAGGTATGGTGCTATCCAACGAGCCAGGTTACTACCGTGCAGATGCGTTTGGTATCCGTATTGAAAACCTAGAGCTTGTTGTTGAAACACCAACTAACGGTGACTTCCCTGTTCTGTCATTTGAGTCACTAACACGCTGCCCAATCGACAAACGCAACATCAATGTTGATATGTTAACTCGTCCAGAACTTGCTTGGCTGAATGATTACCACCAGAAAGTATGGGATGAGATCAGCCCGCTAGTCGAAGGTGATGTTAAAGAGTGGCTTCGTCAAGCAACGCTACCTGTAGCACACAGCTAGAAGCTAGAAACTAGAAGCTAGAAGCTAGAAGCTAGAAGCTAGAAAAATAGAGGGTTGATGTTTTGCATCAACCCTCTTTCTTTTCCTATGTTTCACGTGAAACATAACGATGACCAGTTGCTTTATTTGTTGCTTAACCAGAATACGCCGAGTGCCAGTCTCGCCATACTGGGTCAAAGCCTTTGGCTCGAATCATATCTTCCACAGAACCAGCACTTCGCTCATCACTGATCTCAAACTGCTCGAGTTCAACATCATCCATCGCATAACCACCCGGCTGAGTTTTCGATGCAGCAGACATACTGGTGATGCCTAACGGCAATGCGTTGTCTCTAAACTTCGGTGACTCACGCGTCGATAACGACAACTCCACTTCTGGATTCAACAAACGATAAGCGCAAATCAACTGAACAAGTTGCTTATCCGTCATGACTGATTTTGGTTGGAGCGCGCCCTCACAAGGACGCAAACGCGGGAAAGAAATTGAGTAACGAGTCTGCCAATACGTGCGCTCAAGATAGTCCAAGTGCGCTGCCACATAAAAACAATCTGTACGCCACTCTTCCAATCCTATCAAAGCGCCAATACCGATCTTATCGATGCCCGCTTTTGCAAGACGATCGGGTGTATCCAATCGGTATTCGAAATCCATCTTATTGCCACGTAAATGGTGCTCAGCATAAGTCGAAGGATGATACGTTTCTTGATAAACCATAACCGCATCCAAACCCAATGTCTTGAGCTCTGCGTATTCGTCTTGATCTAGCGGCTGCACTTCCATCGCCAAATAATTAAAGCGTTGCTTAATCATAGGCACCATTTCGCGGAAGTATTTCATGCCCACTTTGGTTTCGTGTTCGCCAGTCACCAGCAATACGCTATCGAACTTCATGCGTTTAATGGCTTCAACTTCTGCAGCCACTTCGTCCCTATTCAAGGTACGACGCTTGATTCTGTTCTCCATCGAGAAGCCACAATAAGTACAAGCATTGGCGCACAAGTTAGAAAGGTACAGTGGAATGTAAAGCGACATGGTATTGCCAAACCGCTTGCGAGTTGCCGAGTATGACAACTGCGCCATTTGCTCTAAGTATGCTTCAGCCGCGGGTGAAATTAGCGCTTTAAAGTCTTCCAAATCACGCTTGGGTTTATTCAATGCTCGCTCGACATCTTGTGCTGTTTTCGCATAGATCGACATCGAAATGTCATCCCAATTAAGCTGCTTAAATTGCTCAACAAAGCTCATGTTTTCCTCGCTTAATAGCTAAATCAATCTAGGACTAAAGCTCATCTAGGAATGACGTCAGTGGACTCGACGCAACCGCATGAGAAACCTTACCCGCAAGTCCGGCTTCATAAGCCATACGCCCCGACTCTACCGCCAACTTAAATGCTTTCGCCATCGCAACGGGATCTCTCGAAGCTGCAATCGCAGTATTGACGAGCACGGCATCCGCGCCCATTTCCATCGCACGTGCGGCATGTGAAGGAGCGCCAATACCCGCATCGACAACCACTGGAACATTAGCTTGGTCGATAATGATCTCTAGGAAATCGTGAGAAACTATCCCTTTGTTAGAACCGATCGGCGCACCTAATGGCATGACCGCAGCACAGCCTACCTCTTCCAATCGTTTACACAGAACTGGGTCAGCATGACAGTAAGGAAGCACAATGAAGCCTTCACGAACCAGTTGCTCAGCGGCTGCAAGTGTCTCAATAGGATCGGGCATCAAGTACTTCGGGTCTGGGTGAATTTCCAGTTTTAGCCAGTTGGTGCCCAACGCTTCTCGCGCCAGTTGTGCAGCAAACACAGCATCTTTAGCATTCTTTGCCCCCGAGGTGTTCGGCAACAAGTTCACACCCGCTTGTACTAACGGCAGCAAAATATCGTCTTGTTGGTCGTTCACATCCACACGCTTTAACGCCATAGTCGCAAGTTGGGAACCCGACACTTGAATCGCTTCTGCCATTAATCGGCTGTTGGCAAACTTCCCTGTTCCCGTAAACAGTCTTGATTCGAATTGTTTATCACCAATTTTAAGCATCGACTTTAACCCCCTGCGATCGCTTGAAACAAAGAGATGCTATCTCCCTGTGAAAGAACTGTGCTAGCCCACTCACTGCGCGGCACAACATTGTTATTAATTGCAAAAACACAGCCCATTTCAGGCAACGCAAATTGACTAATGATTTGCTGTAGATTCGACTCACTGGCAACTTGATGTGACTGGTCATTGATGACAATAGTGATCACATCTAGGTCAGCAGCGGTCATTTGTGTTGTTTGTTGTTCTGATAACGTCATTGCTTCCAACTCTCTTAATTCTGCCCATTACTCGTAAGCTAAACTTGAGCACACACTTGGCACTGTTTGTCTTTGCTTATCGCCATGATTTGCCATTGCATTTTCAATCCATCAAACAGATGTAACTTGGCAGTCTCGACATGAAACGCTCCCGTCGCCAGTTTTTGAATTGCCGCTATCGCTTGGTAGTTGCCAAGTGTGCCCACCACCGGACCAACAACACCGCTGTCACTGCACTTTTGAGTTTGTGGTAATTCGTCAAACGGATACAAACAGCGGTAACAGGCTTTACTCTGCGCTTCTTGTTCATTTGGTGTTTGGTAATCAAAG
Source organism: Vibrio antiquarius (assembly GCF_000024825.1). NCBI lineage: Bacteria > Pseudomonadati > Pseudomonadota > Gammaproteobacteria > Vibrionales > Vibrionaceae > Vibrio > Vibrio antiquarius. The sequence goes on along the minus strand of NC_013456.1, from coordinate 488,510 downwards.
ACAGCGAATTGCCCTTGCCAACCAATTGCTGCCGCGGAGATGAGCGGCGTATTTTGCTCGAAACAAACTTGGTTAATTAGCTGGCGCGTTGGCATGTTATCGGTGCAGTCGAGCACCACATCCGCTAGCATCACCTCAAGCTGAAGCTGTGCTTTGTCTAATCGCTTATTGAGAGCACGAATTTGAACCATAGAATTAAGTTCAGTAAGTTGCTTTACAGTCGCTTTTGTTTTCGCAACTTGGAGGTCTTGTTCACGATAAATGATCTGGCGCTGTAGGTTACTGCTATCAACCTCATCGTCATCAACAACAACCAATTTACCAACACCCGCTGACGCCAAGTACAAACTCGCTGCGCTCCCCAATCCACCACAACCGATGATCAGAACATGCGATTTGCTCAAACGCTCTTGCCCAATTTCGGCAATTTCAGGCAGAGCGACTTGACGTTGATAGCGAAGAAACTGCTTATCCGTGAGCATGCTCGCCTCTCTTGCTATGCGCCAACTCACTATTCTGATCAGTAAACGTTAGCTGTCTTTCCTTCATCAGTTGTGCGAAGAACTCGATGACGGATTGAGGTGATTCTGCCAACGTAATAGCACGCACTACTGCCAAACTAGAAACACCTGTTTGCCAAACTTGGTCAGCATTAGATTGGTCAATACCACCAATCGCAACCGTCGGAAAGCCAAGCACATAGTCACTAACTGTTTTGTATTTTGCAGGAAGGAAAACCGACTCTGTGTTTCCGTAAGGAATGCTATCAATCAGCTTTTGATACAGAGCCAAGCGCACCAAACCTTGTGGTTTCGATGGCATCTGTTTAGTGGTGGTTGGGAAAATATGCCCTAGCGCGATGTAACTAGGATGAATTTGTACAATGCGCAGTAGCTCATAATAACCATGAGTAGAAAGACCAAGACGAATGCCGGCTTTAGTTAGCTGAGCCAAATGCGATTCTTCTATGTCTTCTTGCCCTAAGTGAACGCCATAAGCGCCATGCTTGATTGCCAACTGCCAATAGTCATTGATGAACACTTGAGCTTGATACTTACGACCTAGCTCAATTGCTCGAATGATCTGTTGTTCCAAATCGGCTTGTTGTGGGTTCTTGATTCGTAGTTGAATAGTGTTGATGCCTAGTGGCAGTAAACGCTCAATCCAAGCGACATCATCAACGACTGGATAGAGCCCTAGACTTTGCTTAGTTAGAGTTGGAAAGTTAACGCTCTCTCCTTGTGCTGACCAACCAACTTGAATACCGAGTCGGTTATCTTCCAGTACAGGTGTCGGGAAATCATCAAATTGGTCAGCCCACTTAGTAGATCGTCCCTCGTCAAGCTTGTCATTCAATAGTGTTTCACGTGAAACATTAGCTTGTTGAGTTAGTATTCCTCGAGCAAGTGTTAACGCATCTTCGATAGGAAAATCGAGTGCTGTCAGCGTTACTATCCAAGCAAGGTGATGTTCGGGATCGAACATTGCGTTGGGTTTGGACTTAACGGAAAGCGCTCTCACTTCGTCGTTAAGTGGGTGACGCCAGATATCAAGCTGAAGCACTTTCTCATTTTCATCGGAAACTTGAGTATCAGCAATACCAATGTAAATCGCTTTCGACGGTTGCTTTGCGCACGCTTCTACCGATAAAGAAGAACGGTAATAAAGCACAAATGAACTCTCATGCTCAGAGTTATGTCCATCAATAAGATCAGTCGTTATATGTGTAGTCTGTTGGTCGCGAACAAGCTGAATAGATTGAGTTGGGCTCACACCCAACTCAATGTCTTCAATGCTAAAACCCTGTTCTTTCGCCAACAACAAACATTGCTGAACTAAACCTGTTAGTTCAATCAATGATGACGGAATAAGGATTTTGCTCATTAATCACTTACCTCGGCATGTGCTGCTGGGTGGTATAACTCAGAACCTGACTCTCTAAATTCTTGCGATTTCTGACGCATCCCCTCAAGAGGATCATCAAGCATTTTGATCGAGATAGCTTGGTCCGCGGCAACTTGCTCAGTGTCTTTCGCGTACTCTCGTACCTCTTGCGAAATCTTCATCGAGCAGAACTTTGGTCCACACATCGAACAAAAGTGAGCAACTTTTCCAGACTCTTGAGGCAAGGTTTCATCATGGAAAGCGCGAGCGGTTTCTGGGTCGAGTGACAAGTTGAATTGGTCTTCCCAGCGGAATTCAAAACGTGCTTTAGAAAGCGCGTTATCACGAACTTGTGCGCCAGGGTGCCCTTTCGCCAAATCAGCAGCGTGAGCAGCAAGCTTGTAAGTGATCATGCCTACCTTCACGTCTTCTTTGTTTGGTAAGCCAAGATGCTCTTTAGGTGTTACGTAACAAAGCATCGCACAGCCATACCAGCCAATCATGGCAGCGCCAATACCTGACGTAATATGGTCGTAACCAGGAGCGACGTCTGTCGTCAGTGGACCAAGGGTGTAGAACGGAGCTTCATGGCAGTGCTCTAGCTGCTCTTCCATGTTCTCTTTGATCATGTGCATTGGAACATGGCCAGGACCTTCGATAATGACCTGTACGTCGTATTCCCACGCAACCTTAGTCAACTCGCCAAGGGTACGAAGCTCCGCAAATTGCGCTTCATCGTTAGCATCGGCAACCGAACCAGGGCGCAGACCATCACCGAGAGAAAGTGCAACATCATACTTGGCACAGATTTCACAGATCTCTCGGAAGTGGGTATATAAGAAGCTTTCTTGGTGATGTGCTAAACACCATTTCGCGATGATAGAACCACCACGAGAGACGATGCCGGTAACGCGTTTTGCTGTCATTGGTACATAGCGCAGTAGTAAGCCAGCATGGATAGTGAAGTAATCAACACCCTGCTCTGCTTGCTCAATCAGAGTATCGCGCATCACTTCCCAGTTAAGGTTTTCCGCAACACCATTCACTTTCTCAAGCGCTTGGTACATAGGTACGGTACCGATCGGAACCGGGCTGTTACGCAGAATCCATTCTCGAGTTTCATGAATATTGCGACCTGTGGAGAGATCCATAACAGTATCGCCACCCCAGCGTGTCGCCCACACTAGCTTCTCAACCTCTTCCTCAATCGAAGACGTCACCGATGAGTTACCAATATTGGCGTTTACTTTGACCAAAAAGTTACGTCCAATGATCATTGGTTCGGATTCTGGGTGGTTGATATTAGAAGGGATAATAGCGCGACCTTCGGCAACTTCTTTGCGAACAAACTCGGCGGTAATGTCTTTTGGAAGATTCGCTCCAAAGCTTTGACCAGGATGCTGTTGATTCAGTACATCATCACGGTACTTGGCACGACCCATGTTTTCACGCAGCGCGATGAATTCCATTTCTGGGGTAATAATGCCTTTGCGAGCATAGTGCAGCTGAGTGACGCACTGCCCATCTTTGGCACGTCGAATACGTGGTAGATTACCGTAACGAAGATCGTCTAGTGTTTCGTCTTCTAAGCGTTCTTTGGTGTACACCGAGCTTACTTCATCGAGTAACTCTGTGTCACCGCGCTCTTCAATCCAGCTTTCTCTTAACTTAGGTAAGCCGTTATAAAGATCTATGGTGTGTTCTGGGTCAGTGTATACTCCAGAGGTATCGTAAACGCGTACTGGCTCATTAGGCTCGAAGATTGGCGCTTCTTTTGTGCCACCAATCAGGCTATCTGCTAGCGCTATTTCACGCATAGGTACACGAACATCTGGACGTGAACCTTCTACATATACTTTTGTGGAATTTGGGTACGGCTGTACCGAGAGTGTTTCAATGAACTGTTTTGCTTCCAGTCTCGCTTGTTTGCGACTCGACATAGCATTTTTCCTTGCTTTGTTATACTAGATAAAAAGTAATTGGATAAAAATGCTTGGCGGATAGATGCGACAAGAGGAGTCAAATTAAGGCTAAATAAAGCTTAAGTAATTTGCCTGTAACAACATTCGACTATTCGATAGGTCAACCAGAAAGAACTCCGGTATAAATATCTTCTCTTGTTCCCTTCGCAGATTCTAATCTGATCAGGTTCAACGGATCCCGAATTAACGGTCTCAGCCTTATGGCACTCCGACAAGTGATATCAGTATATAAAAACGGCCTGGTTAAACCAAGCCGACCTGTTTAATTTTTAACTACTTTGCTAGCTGCGCATCAATAATTGGAAACCGATCCACGCAACAGAGATGCTCAGCACCACATTTAATAAAATATTTAACCCCATCTTAAAAAATGCACCTTGCTGCATAAGCAAAACATTATCCATAGAAAAGGTGGAAAACGTCGTCAGTGCCCCTAAAAAGCCTAAACCAATCACTTGTCGCCAAGGTTCTGTTGCCAACAGTTCATTGTCGAACGCAGCAATCAACAAGCCCATGATAAATGAACCAACCACATTAACAGTTAGCGTACCGTATGGAAAACCACGCCCCAATAAAATGACACACAGTTCAGATATCAAGTAACGAGAACACGCACCGAAAGCACCACCTAGTGCAATAAAACCAAGAATGGAAAACTGCCCCATAATTCCCCCAACACTATTGATGACGATATTGTAACCAAAACTAAAGCAATATTGATGGTGAAATTTTAGAATTCGACAACGTATTGCATTTAAAACACGCTGAGATTAAAAAAGTTACAGGAGTCACTTTACTTCAATATACCCCATCAAACCGGTTTTCATATGCTCAATAACATGGCAGTGATACATCCAACGTCCAGGGTTGTTAGCAACAAAGGCAGCTTTGGCACTGCCATTTTTTCCAAGTAAAACCGTATCGGTATGGAACGGTTCGTCAAGTTTCTTGCCATCTAACTCAAGAACAGTAAATGTATGCCCATGAAGATGAATAGGATGATGATATTGAGTAACGTTCTTCAAATTGAAGATATAGGTTTTTCCAAGTTCCAATTTTGAAAGTGGTGCTGGGATATTATCTTTACTCATTCCCTCCCAAGCTCGTTTGTTCATCAGCCAGAATTTAGGTATCGCTTTGCCCGATTTATCGGCAGGAGTGATCGCCCCCTCCCATTCAAACACATAATCGATTTGCTCCGCATTTTCCAAATCAAGATCAGGCACAGGGTTGAGAGGCAATAAAGGCAGTTTCTTGTTGCTTGGCAGGTCAGACTCAACAACTTCAAACTCACACAAAGAGAATGGGAAGCGCCCTTTCATTTGACGCACATAAACACGCTCTCCAGCCTTCGGAGCAATCAATCCGATATCCAATCTCATTCCCGGACCAATTTTGTGTTGAGTGAGCCTATAAGGCGTTTTAACTGGGTTGCCATCGATGGCAATAACCCAAGCCTCTGTGCCTTCAATCGCGATCGGATAGGTAATGGTGTTATCGACATTAGCAATTCTTAATCGCGTAGTCGCGTTCTGCTTCAGCGTATAAACAGGCTCATGAATACCATTGACGCCACTCCACTCTCCTGGCGTTCCCATACGTGCACTCAAGCGCGGCACCATTAGATTCTTCCACTGTCCTTGCTTGTCTAAATGCCAATGCTTGAGGACGACTTCATGCTCTTCATCAAACTGAACAGGCTCAGCCTCTTCAACAATTATTAGCCCAACCAACCCCATACCAAGCTGCTTAACGCTGTTCATGTGTGGGTGATACCAAAACGTACCTGCATCTGGCGGAATAAACTCATACGTAAAAGTCTCTCCGGGCATGATAGGAGCCTGGCTTAAAAACGGAACTCCATCCATTTCAATAGGAATCCTCAAGCCATGCCAATGAATCGTCGTCGGCTCTGATAGCTTATTGATGAAGTTGATTGTTACCTTTTCCCCTTGTCGGCAACGAATTATCGGTGCAGGTATACGCCCATTAAAAGCTAATACCTCAGTATTGAAACCGGGCACTAGTTCAGCCGTAGAAGGCTCTGCAGTTAGATCGTAAATGTAATGCCCGTTTTTATCTTGCTGCCGCGATAAAGTACAAGCTGGTAGAACAGCTAGAGTAGAAATAGCCAAAGAAGATTGAATAAAGCGACGACGAGAGATATCCATGAATAGTTACTCATTAATCCAGATGAGTCGAGTGTAACTAAATATAAATAATGATTCTCATTTATTGCTAACATTTCGGAGCTCTTGGTTATAACGACTAGTCTAATAGGTTGGTGAGTTAATAAATACTTACAAAGAGCAGCAGGCAGCAGAAAGGCATATAGGTGGGATGAGAGGACACATGCATAGTGTCAAGCAGATACAAAAAAGGCTCTGACCTAAGTCAGAGCCTTGATATATGGCAGGGGTGGAGAGATTCGAACTCCCAACACGCGGATTTGGAATCCGCTGCTCTGCCAATTGGAGCTACACCCCTTTAGAATTCTTATATTCTAGATTTGACAAAACCTCGCATAGGCGAGGTTGTCGATATTAAGTGGCGGAGTGGACGGGACTCGAACCCGCGACCCCCGGCGTGACAGGCCGGTATTCTAACCAACTGAACTACCACTCCGCAGTGGTATCACTCGCTTGTAATCAGCAAGTGTCCATAATTTAAAGCCTGGCGATGTCCTACTCTCACATGGGGAAGCCCCACACTACCATCGGCGCTATTTCGTTTCACTTCTGAGTTCGGCATGGAAATCAGGTGGGTCCAAAACGCTATGGTCGCCAAGCAAATTCTTTAATTCGGAAAGCTGTTTCTTAATTCTCGTTCTTACACATTCAACGTTCTTTCATTGAGTCCATCAAAACCCCTTGGGTGTTGTATGGTTAAGCCTCACGGGCAATTAGTACAGGTTAGCTCAACGCCTCACAACGCTTACACACCCTGCCTATCAACGTCGTAGTCTACGACAACCCTTTAGGATACTTAAAGTATCAGGGAGAACTCATCTCAAGGCTCGCTTCCCGCTTAGATGCTTTCAGCGGTTATCGATCCCGAACTTAGCTACCGGGCAATGCGTCTGGCGACACAACCCGAACACCAGAGGTTCGTCCACTCCGGTCCTCTCGTACTAGGAGCAGCCCCTTTCAATTCTCCAACGCCCACGGCAGATAGGGACCGAACTGTCTCACGACGTTCTAAACCCAGCTCGCGTACCACTTTAAATGGCGAACAGCCATACCCTTGGGACCGACTTCAGCCCCAGGATGTGATGAGCCGACATCGAGGTGCCAAACACCGCCGTCGATATGAACTCTTGGGCGGTATCAGCCTGTTATCCCCGGAGTACCTTTTATCCGTTGAGCGATGGCCCTTCCATTCAGAACCACCGGATCACTATGACCTGCTTTCGCACCTGCTCGAATTGTCATTCTCGCAGTCAAGCGGGCTTATGCCATTGCACTAACCTCACGATGTCCAACCGTGATTAGCCCACCTTCGTGCTCCTCCGTTACGCTTTGGGAGGAGACCGCCCCAGTCAAACTACCCACCAGGCACTGTCCGCAACCCCGATAAGGGGTCGACGTTAGAACATCAACACTACAAGGGTGGTATTTCAAGGACGGCTCCACGCAATCTAGCGACTGCGCTTCAAAGCCTCCCACCTATCCTACACATGTAGGGTCAATGTTCAGTGCCAAGCTGTAGTAAAGGTTCACGGGGTCTTTCCGTCTAGCCGCGGGTACACTGCATCTTCACAGCGATTTCAATTTCACTGAGTCTCGGGTGGAGACAGCGTGGCCATCATTACGCCATTCGTGCAGGTCGGAACTTACCCGACAAGGAATTTCGCTACCTTAGGACCGTTATAGTTACGGCCGCCGTTTACCGGGGCTTCGATCAAGAGCTTCGACCGAAGTCTAACCCCATCAATTAACCTTCCGGCACCGGGCAGGCGTCACACCGTATACGTCATCTTGCGATTTTGCACAGTGCTGTGTTTTTAATAAACAGTTGCAGCCACCTGGTATCTGCGACTCTCAATAGCTCCATCCGCGAGGGACTTCACCGTCGAGAGCGTACCTTCTCCCGAAGTTACGGTACCATTTTGCCTAGTTCCTTCACCCGAGTTCTCTCAAGCGCCTTGGTATTCTCTACCCGACCACCTGTGTCGGTTTGGGGTACGATTCCTTACAATCTGAAGCTTAGAGGCTTTTCCTGGAAGCATGGCATCAATGACTTCACATCCGTAGATGCTCGACGTCGTGTCTCAGCCTTAGAAAGAGCCGGATTTACCTAACTCTTCAGCCTACGCACTTGAACCTGGACAACCGTCGCCAGGCCCACCTAGCCTTCTCCGTCCCCCCATCGCAATTGTAAGAAGTACGGGAATATTAACCCGTTTCCCATCGACTACGCCTTTCGGCCTCGCCTTAGGGGTCGACTTACCCTGCCCCGATTAACGTTGGACAGGAACCCTTGGTCTTCCGGCGAGGAGGTTTTTCACCCCCTTTATCGTTACTCATGTCAGCATTCGCACTTCTGATACGTCCAGCATGCGTTACCACACACCTTCAACCGCTTACAGAACGCTCCCCTACCCAATACTCAAAGAGTATTGCCGCAGCTTCGGTTTACTACTTAGCCCCGTTACATCTTCCGCGCAGGCCGACTCGACCAGTGAGCTATTACGCTTTCTTTAAATGATGGCTGCTTCTAAGCCAACATCCTGGCTGTCTGAGCCTTCCCACATCGTTTCCCACTTAGTAGTAATTTGGGACCTTAGCTGGCGGTCTGGGTTGTTTCCCTCTCCACGACGGACGTTAGCACCCGCCGTGTGTCTCCCGGATAGTACTTACTGGTATTCGGAGTTTGCAAAGGGTTGGTAAGTCGGGATGACCCCCTAGCCTTAACAGTGCTCTACCCCCAGTAGTATTCGTCCGAGGCGCTACCTAAATAGCTTTCGGGGAGAACCAGCTATCTCCAGGTTTGATTGGCCTTTCACCCCTAGCCACAAGTCATCCGCTAATTTTTCAACATTAGTCGGTTCGGTCCTCCAGTTGATGTTACTCAACCTTCAACCTGCCCATGGCTAGATCACCTGGTTTCGGGTCTATATCCAGAGACTGAACGCCCAGTTAAGACTCGGTTTCCCTACGGCTCCCCTAGATGGTTAACCTTGCCACTGAATATAAGTCGCTGACCCATTATACAAAAGGTACGCAGTCACAGGACAAGCCTGCTCCTACTGCTTGTACGTACACGGTTTCAGGTTCTATTTCACTCCCCTCACAGGGGTTCTTTTCGCCTTTCCCTCACGGTACTGGTTCACTATCGGTCAGTCAGTAGTATTTAGCCTTGGAGGATGGTCCCCCCATATTCAGACAGGATATCACGTGTCCCGCCCTACTCGATTTCACTGAATATGCGTCGTCAGTTACGGGGCTATCACCCTGTATCGCCAAGCTTTCCAGCTTGTTCACCTAACGCGTATAAAGCTTAAGGGCTAGTCCAATTTCGCTCGCCGCTACTTTCGGAATCTCGGTTGATTTCTTTTCCTCGGGGTACTTAGATGTTTCAGTTCCCCCGGTTCGCCTCGTTATGCTATGTATTCACATAACGATACTTACTTATGTAAGTGGGTTTCCCCATTCGGAAATCCCAGACTCAAGTGGTTTTTACTACCTAATCTGGGCTTATCGCAAGTTAATACGTCCTTCATCGCCTCTGACTGCCAAGGCATCCACCGTGTACGCTTAGTCACTTAACCATACAACCCGAAGGAGTTTCGAGTTGATGTTCAAATCACCAAAGTTGTCTCTCATTATTTGAATGAGCGAGAGACATTTCGATTTTGCCGGACTCAAATTCCAAGAACACTTGAATGTGTTTTTAGTTGTATTCATAAATGAATACTTTGAGAACTTTACAAACAACAATAAATTGTTGTTTTGTCAGCTTTCCAAATTGTTAAAGAGCTAATCACTTCTAATGAAGTAACCATTTTTAAAAGCACTCATTGAATGCGCTTAAAGATGGTGGGCGATACCGGGCTCGAACCAGTGACCCCCTGCTTGTAAGGCAGGTGCTCTCCCAACTGAGCTAATCGCCCATTGTTTCAAAATATGGTGGAGCTATGCGGGATCGAACCGCAGACCTCCTGCGTGCAAGGCAGGCGCTCTCCCAGCTGAGCTATAGCCCCATATTTTGAGTTTTAATTCCTAATGGAAGGAATGGTGGGTCGTGCAGGATTCGAACCTGCGACCAATTGATTAAAAGTCAACTGCTCTACCAACTGAGCTAACGACCCAATGGTATCCCGTAGGGGAGTCGAACCCCTGTTACCGCCGTGAAAGGGCGGTGTCCTAGGCCTCTAGACGAACGGGACACTGGATTGAAGAGTTTGGGAACTCTTCTTCTCTTTACTTTATAAACCGTATCAATCTGTGTGGGCACTCATCGCAATAATCATCGTATAAGGAGGTGATCCAGCGCCAGGTTCCCCTAGCGCTACCTTGTTACGACTTCACCCCAGTCATGAACCACAAAGTGGTAAGCGTCCCCCCGAAGGTTAAACTACCTACTTCTTTTGCAGCCCACTCCCATGGTGTGACGGGCGGTGTGTACAAGGCCCGGGAACGTATTCACCGTGGCATTCTGATCCACGATTACTAGCGATTCCGACTTCATGGAGTCGAGTTGCAGACTCCAATCCGGACTACGACGCACTTTTTGGGATTCGCTCACTTTCGCAAGTTGGCTGCCCTCTGTATGCGCCATTGTAGCACGTGTGTAGCCCTACTCGTAAGGGCCATGATGACTTGACGTCGTCCCCACCTTCCTCCGGTTTATCACCGGCAGTCTCCCTGGAGTTCCCGACATTACTCGCTGGCAAACAAGGATAAGGGTTGCGCTCGTTGCGGGACTTAACCCAACATTTCACAACACGAGCTGACGACAGCCATGCAGCACCTGTCTCAGAGTTCCCGAAGGCACCAATCCATCTCTGGAAAGTTCTCTGGATGTCAAGAGTAGGTAAGGTTCTTCGCGTTGCATCGAATTAAACCACATGCTCCACCGCTTGTGCGGGCCCCCGTCAATTCATTTGAGTTTTAATCTTGCGACCGTACTCCCCAGGCGGTCTACTTAACGCGTTAGCTCCGAAAGCCACGGCTCAAGGCCACAACCTCCAAGTAGACATCGTTTACGGCGTGGACTACCAGGGTATCTAATCCTGTTTGCTCCCCACGCTTTCGCATCTGAGTGTCAGTATCTGTCCAGGGGGCCGCCTTCGCCACCGGTATTCCTTCAGATCTCTACGCATTTCACCGCTACACCTGAAATTCTACCCCCCTCTACAGTACTCTAGTCTGCCAGTTTCAAATGCTATTCCGAGGTTGAGCCCCGGGCTTTCACATCTGACTTAACAAACCACCTGCATGCGCTTTACGCCCAGTAATTCCGATTAACGCTCGCACCCTCCGTATTACCGCGGCTGCTGGCACGGAGTTAGCCGGTGCTTCTTCTGTCGCTAACGTCAAATAATGCAGCTATTAACTACACTACCTTCCTCACGACTGAAAGTGCTTTACAACCCGAAGGCCTTCTTCACACACGCGGCATGGCTGCATCAGGCTTGCGCCCATTGTGCAATATTCCCCACTGCTGCCTCCCGTAGGAGTCTGGACCGTGTCTCAGTTCCAGTGTGGCTGATCATCCTCTCAGACCAGCTAGGGATCGTCGCCTTGGTGAGCCCTTACCTCACCAACTAGCTAATCCCACCTAGGCATATCCTGACGCGAGAGGCCCGAAGGTCCCCCTCTTTGGCCCGTAGGCATCATGCGGTATTAGCCATCGTTTCCAATGGTTATCCCCCACATCAGGGCAATTTCCTAGGCATTACTCACCCGTCCGCCGCTCGACGCCGTTATCGTTCCCCGAAGGTTCAGATAACTCGTTTCCGCTCGACTTGCATGTGTTAGGCCTGCCGCCAGCGTTCAATCTGAGCCATGATCAAACTCTTCAATTTAAGATTTTGTTCGGCTCAATGAATACTGAACATTACATAAAGTAATGTTTGAATTGACTGTGCTGAATCCGAAGATTCAATGGTCACTTCGTTTCATTGAAACCTAATTTGAAACCGAAGTCTCTAATTGGATTATCATCAACGAGTGCCCACACAGATTGATAGGTCTATATTGTTAAAGAGCTTTCCTGTTGAGCTTTGCTCAAAACAGGACGGCCATTTTAGCGAGTTAAAGTTTAGTGTCAATCACTTTTTTCAAACTTTCTTCAAGCGTTTTCGCTTGGCTAATTTGGCTTGCTAACTTGGCTTTCGTTTCTTTCGAAGCGTGCCGTGTCAGCGAGGTGGCATTATAGAGATTGCGATCACATTGGCAAGCCCTTTTTCACGTTTTTTTTGATTTTTTTATCGTTTGGGTGTTTTTTATTCTAAAAGGCGAGTTTTCACTACTATTCTACCTCCATGTCCCCAGTAATCGCCCCTAATAAGGAGAAAAGATGAGCTCAATTAGAAGCTACAAAGGTATAAAGCCTGAACTTGGTGAGCGTGTTTACGTTGACCCAACCTCTGTTTTAGTCGGTGATATCCGAATTGGCGATGATTCTAGCATTTGGCCATTGGTAGCGGCGCGAGGCGATGTAAACCACATTCACATTGGCGATCGAACGAATATTCAAGATGGTAGTGTTTTGCATGTCACCCATAAGAACGCCGAAAACCCAAACGGCTACCCATTGATTATTGGTAATGACGTTACGATTGGCCACAAAGTGATGCTTCACGGTTGTGAGATCCACGATCGTGTTTTGGTTGGTATGGGAGCTATTGTTTTAGATGCTGTTGTAATTGAGTCAGAGGTGATGATCGGAGCAGGCAGTTTAGTGCCACCTGGGAAAGTATTAGAAAGTGGCTACTTATATGTTGGAAGCCCAGTAAAACAAGCTCGCCCTCTATCAGAAAAAGAACGAGCTTTCTTGCAAAAGTCTGCCAACAACTATGTGCAGAACAAAAACGACTACTTACATGAAGTAGAAGACTTGAACTAAAGGTCTATTAGCCGATGATAATATGGCCTTCTTCGTTGAAGGCTTCATCTTCTATTAACTCTTCTGCTATTTCTTCCAGATCAAATCGGTAGTCAATAAAAGCAGAGAGCACGGCCTGCTCCGTATCTAACTCTGAGCCAGATAACTTTTCTAACTTTTGTTTCGTCACAAAGCATTCTATTAGTGCGCCTGATTGTTGCGCCGCAAAGTTTACTGATTGTGATACTTCATCCCATGATTGCATGTCTGGGAATAAGATGGATTGATTCATCGCTTATTGACCTTCAAGGTTCTTTCTTAATTCACGCAAAATCTGTTTGGCTCCAGGACGAAGACCGCGCCATAACATAAAACTCTCAGCAGCTTGGCCAACTAACATACCTAAACCATCATAAGCATGTGCCGCACCGTGTTGCTTAGCCCATTGGTTAAATGTGGTATCACCTTTGCCATACACCATGTCGTAGCTTGTACTATTGGCGGCGAACACCGAGGAAGAGATCGCAGGTAACTCACCACTCAATGATGCAGACGTAGAGTTGATTACGACGTCGTACTCTTCAGCAATGGTATTCATCTCTTTTGCTGTAACAGGGCCATACGCAGAAAACAATTCTGCCAATTCTTCGGCTTTGGAAAATGTACGATTAGTTATCGTTAGAGATGTTGGTTTTTGATCGAGCAATGGTTTAATCACTCCTCGAGCGGCACCACCAGCTCCTATGATCAGGATGCGTGCGCCTTCTAAAATGACTTGATGTTGCAACAAGTCCTGCACTAAGCCTGCACCATCAGTGTTATCACCAATGATTTCACCATCATCAAGCTTCTTAAGTGTATTCACTGCTCCAGCAAGCTGAGCACGCTCGGTCAAACGGCTGGCAAATTGATAGGCATCTTCTTTAAAAGGCAAGGTCACGTTACAGCCTTTGCCGCCGTCAGCAAAAAATGCTTTCGCCGCCTCGATAAATCCACCCACAGGCGCACATTCTGCGGTGTATGTTAGGGACTGATTAGTTTGGCGAGCAAAGAGTGTATGGATAAATGGCGACTTGCTGTGCCCAATAGGGTTACCAAACACGGCGTAACGATCGATTTGCAGGGTCATTTCCTTACCTTTATTCCTTACTTAGATATAGAGAAAACAGGGCCATCTGATTACAGATGACCCTATCACTATCTATCTATATAGAAAAGGAGATTCCGTGCTTACCATTCGCGTGGTTTCAGGTATCGATCGTAAAGTTCGGCTTCAGGCGTTCCTGCTTCTGGTTCGTAGCGGTACTCCCATCGCGCTAACGGCGGCATCGACATCAGAATCGACTCGGTACGCCCACCACTTTGTAAACCGAATAAAGTGCCACGGTCGTACACTAAGTTGAACTCAACATAACGACCACGACGGTAAAGTTGGAATTGACGTTCGCGTTCGCCATATTCGATGTCTTTACGGCGAGACACAATCGGCAAGTAAGCTTGGCAATAGCCTTCACCCACCGCTTTGATGTAATCAAAACACTTATCAAACTCCCAGTGATTCAAATCATCAAAGAACAAACCACCAACACCACGAGTTTCATTTCGATGTGGCAAGAAGAAGTACTTATCACACCACGCTTTGTGTTCAGCATATACTTCTTCACCAAATGGGGCACAGATTGCCTTAGCTGTATCGTGCCATGACTGACAATCTTCTTCGAAAGGATAGAAAGGAGTCAGGTCGAAACCACCACCAAACCACCAAATTGGTTCTTCGCCCTCTTTCTCGGCGATAAAGAAACGCACATTCGCATGAGAAGTTGGGACGTAAGGGTTTTTGGGATGGATAACCAAAGAGACCCCCATCGCTTCAAAACGGCGACCCGCTAGCTCCGGACGATGTGCCGTCGCAGATGCTGGCATTTCTTTCCCTTCTACATGCGAGAAGTTCACCCCACCTTGCTCGAAAACAAGGCCATCACGCATAACACGTGAGCGCCCACCGCCACCAAGACGTTCGCCCGGTTCACGATGCCATGCATCCTCGACAAAGACGGCCTCTCCATCTTCTTGTTCTAACTGCTGACAAATGGAGTCCTGAAGTGACATCAGGAACTGCTTTACGGCGTGCTTATCGATTGCTGACATACGTTATTACCTATTACGTGATACCGGTTGATGACTGGCAAGCAGGGTTAGCCCTGTCTTAATATTTGTGAAGTCTTGGCGTCACGAATCTCGCTGGGTTTATCACGGCCGCTGGTTTCACCACGAAGAATGGCCACCAGCTTATCACCCAATTGCTGCTCTACCTCTTCCGTGTTCATACACGGTGGCAAGCCGGAAAGATTCGCGCTGGTAGAGGTTAACGGCTTTCCGAATGCATTACACATCTTTTGAACCAAAGGATGATCAGTCACACGAACTGCAATTGAATCAAATTGCCCTGAAACCCAGTTGGAGACTTTATCGCTCGCTGGCATGATCCAAGTGTATGGACCAGGCCAAGTTGCATGAACGGTCGCTAATTGTTCTGGAGTCAGTTGAGATTCATCAATATATGGCAAGAGCTGCTCATAACTTGCAGCGATCAGAATCAGCCCTTTTTCCACCGGGCGCTGCTTGAGCTCCAGCAGTTTTTGAATTGCTTCTGGGTTATCTGGATCGCATCCGACACCAAAAACCCCTTCTGTTGGGTAGGCAATCACTTCGCCTTGTTGTAGTGCGTTGAGCACTTGTTCAAAGTTATCCACCGATTACTTCCTGATTGTCTGACTGTATTATTTTCACTAAGTGTACAAATATTCATTCTCAGACACTAAAGCAATTTTTTTATAAAATGTATCAATAGCCTCAACAACAAGACGCAAACGTTTGCTTGAGATAAAAATCCCCGTATAATGCGCACAAATTTATCAGCTCACCTAATTTTGCAGCTTGAAGGAGTTTGAGATGAAAGTCGGTATCATCATGGGTTCTAAATCCGATTGGCCAACCATGAAACTAGCAGCAGACATGCTGGATCAATTTGGCGTGTCTTACGAAACAAAGGTGGTGTCAGCTCACCGTACTCCTCAACTATTAGCCGATTACGCTAGCAGCGCGAAAGAACGCGGCATCAAAGTGATCATCGCAGGTGCCGGTGGTGCAGCTCACCTACCGGGAATGGCGGCAGCCTTCACCAGTTTGCCTGTACTTGGCGTTCCGGTTCAATCTCGCGCACTAAAAGGCATGGACTCTCTGCTATCTATTGTACAAATGCCAAAAGGCATTGCCGTCGGTACGTTAGCGATTGGCGAAGCGGGCGCTGCAAACGCAGGCATCTTAGCGGCACAAATCCTAGGCACTCATGACGAAAGCATCATGGCGAAGGTAGAAGCGTTCCGCAATGAACAGACGGAAACCGTACTGGCTAACCCAAATCCAGCTGAGGATTAATCAGATGCATGTACTGGTTCTTGGTGCGGGTCAATTGGCTCGAATGATGTCTCTGGCTGGTGCGCCACTGAACATCCAAATCTCGGCTTACGATGTCGGCAGCGGTAACGTTGTCCATCCTCTTACCCAACAGGTGCTTGGTCATGGTTTGGAAAATGCCATTGAACAAGTGGATGCGATCACCGCAGAATTCGAACATATTCCTCACGATGTACTCGACATCTGTGAATCAAGTGGCAAGCTCCTCCCTAGTACCGCAGCCATCAAAGCAGGCGGTGACCGCCGTGTTGAAAAAGCGCTACTCGATAATGCTGGCGTGCGTAATGCCAAGTACTACGTGATTGAGACACGTGAAGATTTTGAACGCGCAATTGAACATGTTGGCATGCCTATGGTGCTGAAAAGTGCATTGGGTGGTTACGATGGTAAAGGCCAATGGCGCTTGAAAGAAACGGCTCAGATCGAGACGATCTGGGCAGAAATGACGGAGTGCATTGCAGCAACACCAACTCAAGCCATTGTGGCTGAGGAGTTTGTTCCTTTTAACCGCGAAATATCACTTGTAGGTGCTCGCGGTAAAGATGGCAGCGTTGAAGTGTACCCTCTAGCAGAAAACGTTCACATCAATGGCGTACTGAGCTTATCCACCGCAATTGATGCGCCAGAACTTCAAGCGCAAGCCAAGCAGATGTTCACCGCTGTAGCTGACAGCCTGAATTATGTTGGCGTACTGGCATTAGAGTTCTTTGATGTCGATGGCACACTGTTAGTGAATGAGATTGCCCCACGCGTGCACAACTCTGGTCACTGGACACAGCAAGGTGCAGAAACGTGTCAGTTCGAGAACCACCTGCGCGCCGTATGCGGCTTGCCGTTAGGCAGCACCAAACTGATTCGCGAAACCTCGATGGTGAATATTCTTGGTGAAGATACGTTGCCAGAAGCGCTTCTCGCCATGGATGGTTGTCACATCCATTGGTACGGCAAAGAGAAGCGTGAAGGGCGAAAAATGGGTCACATCAACGTATGTGGTGACTACCCAGGAGAATTACACCGTAGGTTGTGCGCTCTCGCGGATGTCTTAGATCCAATGGCATTCCCAGCCGTGCACGAGTTTGCGAAACAAGCATAACGCTAAAATCTAGCCCCAAAAACCACAAAGGGTCGCACGATGCGACCCTTTTTAATTCCTTTGATGTATTTACCCTTGTTGGGTGTGCTGGCACTTACGATTGGCACATTGCAATTTCACACCACTGGCGAGTTTCTTCTCCACCAACAAAGTAAAACCACATTCTTCGCATCTCCCTTTAACCGGAGGGAGATTCACTGCAAATTTGCATTTAGGGTAGTTATCACATGCGTAGAAAGCTTTACCAAAGCGCGTCTTACGCTCAACTAAATGACCTTTACCACATTCAGGACACGCGTGTTGCTCTTGCGGCTGCTTTTCTGGCTCAGGTTGATTAATCGACTCAATATGATGACAAGCCGGATAGTTACTGCAACCAACAAACATACCATAACGCCCTTGGCGTAATACCAACTCGTTACCACAATCTGGACAAGGAACGCCAAGCTCTTTGACAATGTGGCCATCATTGTTATGCAGGGCTTTGATGTAATCACAGCTTGGGTAGTTGCTACAGCCAAGAAAGGGACCGTGTTTGCCATGTTTGAGGATCAACTCACTGCCACATTTAGGACACGGCTCGTGTTCCAATGCGTGTTCATGGGCAGAGAAAAGGGTGTTGTCGATTTTACTACTCATACTTACCGTTTCGTGAAAAACACACCAAAAAACAAGCTCGCGTTCTTGCTAGCTAAACTCGAACTTGCCTAGATTGGGTTAGTGAAGAATCCCTTGTTCCTTGGTGTACAACAGCTCTTCCATTAGCGTATAAGCGTTTTCATTACCAGGCACATTAAACAGCACCATCAAAATGATCCATTTGAGGTCTTCAAGCTCAAACTCGCTCGTTTCTAGACCCATCACTCGGTCAATCACCATTTCGCGAGTTTCTGTGGTTAACACATTGATTTGCTCGAGAAACAATAAAAACCCTCGGCATTCCAAATCTAAACGCTGCATCTCTTTCGCTGTGTAGATACGAGTTGATGACGAAGCCATGCAAGTCGAGATTGCAGAAGAGGTGTCACTTTGCTGCAATGCGGCAAGCTCTTCTAACCAGACAAGGGCTTTGTAGATATCTTTTTGTTGGAAGCCTGCACGGAGCAGCTCTTCTTCCAACTCGTCTTGTTCGACCTGTAACTCTGCATCGCTATGGATGTAGGTTTCGAATAGATACATCAGTATATCCATCATCATAGCTAGCCCCTCCCCTTTCGAATATAGCCACCTGAAACCGCAACGACATGCCCAGAGAGTTCTAACTCTAAGAGCTGCATCATGACTTCCTGGACAGGTATATTGGTCCTGTTTGCAAGAATATCAACCGGTGTAGCTTCACTTCCTACGTTAGCTAACAGCTGAGGAAATGGCAATTCTTCTTCATCATTTAACGTAGAAAATAAATCGGTACTCTGATTAATAGACCAATCAAGCAAAGACTGTATTTCATCTAAGACATCTTTCGTCTTTTCTACGAGGCAAGCACCATGGCGTATCAACTGGTTGCCACCGCTGGCATTAGGGGCATTTATCGAAGCTGGCAGCGCAAACACTTCTCGACCTTGCTCAAGCGCGTAACGAGCAGTAATTAACGAGCCACTCCTTTCCGCCGCTTCCACAACTAACACACCTAGCGATAATCCGCTAATAATGCGGTTTCGACGCGGGAAGTTTTCCGGGCGCGGCTTGGCGTTGGGGCGAAACTCAGACACCAAAGCCCCATGTTCAATAACACGTTGCGCTAAACCACGATGACGTGCCGGATAAATATTTTCTAAGCCAGATCCTAGCACCGCAATCGTCTTACCTTTTGCTTGCAACGCACCATCATGCGCATGGCCATCAATGCCTAAAGCGAGACCACTGGTGACAATAAAATCGTGCTGAACAAATTCTGCGGCAAAGTGGCGTGCATGCTGTAAGCCATCAATACTCGCATTTCGGCTGCCAACCATTGCTATCTGTGGCTGCGAAAGACAAGTAGAATTTCCTTGAACAAAAAGCAGAGGTGGCGGCGCAACGATTTGTTTGAGTTGAGGTGGATAAAGCGGGTCAGTCAGTGTCAGGATATGATGATTTGTAGAAGCCTCAAGCCAACTTAAACAGGCATCAACTTCTTTATCTGTTGAAGCCCAAGCTTGAATTTGCTTGGTTGTTAACCCAAGTTGTTGTAGCTGTTCGGGAGAGAAGTTTACGATGTTACGCGGCGTGTCTCTTGCCAGTAGCTTATTCATTTTGACCCCGCCAATGCCTGGTAAACAACTCAGTTTTAACCAGGCAGCGAGATCATCGTTATTTCGTCGATTCATCGATGGTTAATTCGTTCGCCAACGGTGACACCACCGAAACATCTTGGTTAATGGGTTTCGTACTGTTAGTGATCAGTGCCAAGCTAAAGTACTGATACGGACGAATCACAAGCAATTCGCCAACTTTACTCTGTGGCAGAGTAATTTTCTTATCAAGCACGCCAAACTCTTTCTTGAACTCATCGCCGTCTTTGTAAACTGGGTGCGCGTCTTCTTTTAAATCAAACACACTGCCTTGTTTCAGATTGTCTGACGTGCCTTTATCAATCACCACGACTTGGTTAGTTGAACTAAAGCGAATACCTTCGATATTGCCCAGCAACTTTGCAGAACTGCCTTGTGGCGACGGCATAGGGTAGAACGTTGTTGTGAAGTCAGTGTTCTCGACTGATTGATTTGGCAACGCGATATCGTTACGCAGGATTTCTTGCAATTGAGACGTGATCTTCAAACCAGAATAATCGCTCGAAGCTTCAACGAGCTCACCTTTGGCAATCAAACGCAGCGCGGTGATCTCTTTAGACACATCGTCACGCGAGAACGTTTCTACTGGTCGGTAAATAGCCCAGCCTGTCGCGGTCTGCTTGCCATCGATGTACAGCACATCTTCTGCTGTCAGATACTTACTGCCTTTGCTGCTACCCATCACTTTTGCTGCACTATTCAACGCATCTTGATCCAGCAATCGATCCGATTTGAGGTACGGCATCACCAAACCTTCAGCAACGGTTGGCACCGCTTTCTTTTCTGTGATGCGTGCTTTCGGGCTCAGCTTCTTTACCGGTTTTAGGCTCAATACGGGCTGACCGTTAATCCACACCAAAGACAGCTTGTCACCGGGATAAATTAAATGAGGGTTGTCGATTTCCGGGTTTACTTGCCATAAACGAGGCCACAACCACGGGCTATCCAAGTACATGGCCGAAATATCCCATAGCGTATCGCCCTTCACGACTACATATGTTTGTGGCGCATCATCTTTAACAGTCAGTGGGTTTGCATCCACATTTGCTACAGCGTTGAAAGAGAAAAGTAACTGCAACGTAACACTGGCAACGTTGCGGAAAATTCGATTCATGACCCTCGTCCTTGGTCTATTAAGCAGGAACCAGAATGGAAATTGGTGCAAGGATGCTGTCATTTAGGCTATAAAATGTCTAGAATTGAGCCAACAAGGTTTGTGCTGTTTCGGCACAGTTCAATATTTCGAGTGAATATGTCTGTATTACAAGTATTAACATTCCCGGATGATCGCCTGCGCACAGTCGCAAAGCCTGTTGAAGCGGTGACGCCTGAGATTCAAAAAATCGTCGATGACATGATTGAAACCATGTACGACGAAGAAGGTATTGGCCTTGCTGCAACGCAGGTTGATATCCACAAACGTATCGTAGTGATTGATATTTCAGAAACTCGCGATGAGCCGATGGTGCTAATCAACCCTGAGATTCTGGAAAAGCGTGGCGAAGATGGCATCGAAGAAGGCTGTCTGTCGGTACCAGGTGCACGCGCACTTGTGCCTCGCGCTGCAGAAGTTACCGTTAAAGCACTGGATCGTGATGGCAAAGAGTTCACCTTTGAAGCCGACGACCTGCTAGCGATTTGTGTTCAACACGAGCTTGATCACTTACAAGGTAAGCTGTTCGTGGATTACCTATCGCCACTGAAACGCAAACGCATTCAGGACAAGCTAGCGAAAATCAAACGCTTTAACGAGAAGCAGCAAAACGCTTAATCTCGAACCATACCAATTAGAAGGAAGCCTACCTTGAGTCAGTCTTTACGTATTGTCTTTGCAGGTACTCCGGATTTCGCCGCCCGTCACTTGGCGGCGTTGTTGTCTTCGGAGCATGAAGTCATCGCGGTTTACACAAACCCAGATCGTCCAGCGGGTCGTGGCAAGAAATTGGCTGCGCCACCGGTAAAACAACTGGCGCTGGAACACAACATCCCGGTTTACCAACCTGAAAGCTTTAAGTCCGACGAAGCGAAACAAGAACTTGCCGATCTGAACGCCGATCTCATGGTTGTCGTGGCGTACGGTATGCTACTACCACAAGCGGTTCTTGATACCCCTAAACTGGGTTGTATCAACGTACATGGTTCTATCCTACCTCGTTGGCGTGGTGCGGCTCCAATCCAACGCTCTATTTGGGCGGGCGATGCAGAAACTGGCGTGACCATCATGCAGATGGACATCGGTCTCGACACAGGAGATATGCTGAAGATTGCAACGCTGCCAATCGAAGCGACAGATACCAGCGCTTCAATGTACGAAAAATTGGCTGAGCTTGGCCCAGAAGCCCTGATTGACTGCCTAGCAGACATCGCAACAGGTAAAGCTGAGCCAGTGAAGCAAGATGACGAGCTTGCAAACTACGCGAAGAAGCTAAGCAAAGAAGAAGCACGCATTAACTGGAATGACGACGCGGCACACATTGAGCGTTGCGTTCGCGCATTCAACCCATGGCCAATGAGCCACTTTGAAGCGGCTGAAAACAGCATCAAAGTATGGCAAAGCCGTGTGGCGGAACAAACCAGTGACAAGCCAGCGGGCACTATTGTGCAAGCAGATAAAACTGGTATTTATGTTGCGACAGGCAACGGCGTACTGGTGCTAGAACAACTGCAAGTTCCTGGCAAAAAAGCCATGTCAGTTCAGGATATTCTGAATTCGCGTGCGGCTTGGTTTGAAGTTGGTACTCTGCTGGTTTAAGCCATACTAGGGGTTATCATCCCCAATAATACGAACTTTTAGAGGGCAGAGATGCCCTCCTTTACTTTAAGGTACTCATCATGAATGTTCGCGCTGCGGCTGCTAACGTCCTGTATCTTGTCGTCGACAAGGGCCACTCACTTTCAAGCGCTCTTCCAGCGGCTCAACAAACGGTACGACCTCGTGACCACGCTCTGCTACAAGAGATCTGTTACGGTGCGCTACGTTACCTACCTCGCCTAGAAATGATTGCAAACCAGTTGATGGATAAGCCGCTAAAAGGCAAACAACGCGTTTTCCATCACCTTATTTTGGTAGGCATTTATCAACTAAGCTTCATGCGTATTCCTGCGCATGCTGCAGTCGGTGAAACGGTTGAAGGTACCAAAGAGCTGAAAGGTCCTCGTCTACGCGGTCTTATTAACGCTGTATTGCGTAACTACCAGCGCAACCAAGAAGAACTCGACCAAATGGCGGTCAGCAACAACGCTGGTAAGTACGGTCACCCAAGCTGGTTACTAAAACTGCTGCAAGAGGCCTACCCACAGCAATGGGAAAGCATTGTTGAAGCGAACAACCAAAAAGCACCAATGTGGCTGCGTGTGAACCACCAACATCACACTCGTGATGAATACCTTGCGCTACTCAAAAATGAAAACATTGATAGCACGCCACACACAGAAGCAATGGACGCCATAAAATTGGCCGCACCATGTGACGTGATGAAGCTACCTGGTTTTGATAAAGGTTGGGTTTCGGTCCAAGATGCGGCAGCGCAGCTTTCGATCAACTACCTAAAACCACAAGACGGCGAACTGATTTTAGATTGCTGTGCTGCGCCAGGTGGCAAGACGGCGCACATTCTAGAGCGCACGTCGGGCAGTG
This sequence comes from Vibrio antiquarius, assembly GCF_000024825.1. Taxonomy (NCBI): domain Bacteria; kingdom Pseudomonadati; phylum Pseudomonadota; class Gammaproteobacteria; order Vibrionales; family Vibrionaceae; genus Vibrio; species Vibrio antiquarius. Next base: position 465,113 of record NC_013456.1, on the reverse strand, counting down.
AAGTGGTCGCAATTGACTGCGACGACACACGCCTGAAACGTGTGCATGAAAACCTGAAGCGTCTCAACCTTCAGGCAAAAGTGGTTTGCGGTGATGCGCGTAATCCACAAGAATGGTGGCAAGGCGAGCAATTTGATCGCATTTTGCTGGATGCCCCATGTTCTGCGACTGGCGTGATTCGTCGTCACCCAGACATCAAATGGCTACGTCGTGCAGACGACATCGCCGCATTAGCAGAGCTACAAAGTGAAATTTTTGATGCCATGTGGACGCAACTGAAACCCGGCGGCACAATGGTTTACGCGACTTGTTCAATCACACCGCAAGAAAACGTGGAGCAAGTAAAAGCGTTTTTAGCACGTACCGCGGATGCGCAACTGCTGGATTCTGATCCCGACCAGCCTGGTCGTCAAATTCTACCAGGCGAAGAAGACATGGATGGTTTCTACTACGCAGTGCTAAGCAAAACACACGCGTAACAGCATGCTAAATAGGGCGATTGGAGTGATTTCAATCGCCTTTTTCAGATAACGAGAAAAGAGTATGAAGATCATTATTCTTGGTGCAGGTCAGGTTGGCGGCACACTGGCAGAAAACCTAGTGGGTGAAAACAACGACATCACCATCGTCGATAACAATGCCGATCGACTGCGTGAATTGCAGGACAAATACGACCTGCGTGTGGTCAATGGCCATGCGAGCCACCCCGACGTGCTGCACGAAGCTGGTGCGCAAGACGCCGATATGCTCGTCGCAGTAACCAACACTGATGAAACCAACATGGCCGCCTGTCAGGTCGCGTTCACTCTATTCAACACCCCAAACCGCGTTGCACGTATTCGCTCTCCAGAATACTTGGCAGAAAAAGAAGCCCTGTTTAAATCTGGCGCCATTCCTGTCGATCACCTTATCGCACCAGAAGAACTCGTTACGAGCTACATCGAACGTCTAATCCAATACCCAGGCGCGCTGCAAGTGGTGAGCTTTGCTGAACAGAAAGTCAGCCTAGTGGCGGTAAAAGCCTACTACGGTGGACCGTTGGTGGGTAACGCGCTGTCTGCTTTGCGTGAGCACATGCCACACATCGATACCCGTGTGGCAGCGATTTTCCGTCAAGGCCGTCCGATTCGCCCGCAAGGCACTACCATCATTGAAGCCGACGATGAAGTGTTCTTCGTTGCAGCAAGTAATCATATTCGCTCAGTGATGAGTGAACTTCAGCGCCTAGAAAAACCGTACCGCCGCATCATGATTGTTGGCGGGGGTAACATTGGTGCCAGTCTCGCAAAGCGCTTAGAACAAAACTACAGCGTGAAGCTGATTGAACGTAACTACCAACGTGCAGAAAAACTGTCAGAAGAGCTAGAAAACACCATCGTGTTCTGCGGCGACGCGGCAGACCAAGAGCTTCTCTCGGAAGAGAACATCGACCAAGTCGACGTCTTCATCGCGCTGACCAACGAAGATGAAACCAACATCATGTCTGCGATGTTGGCAAAACGCATGGGCGCGAAAAAAGTAATGGTGCTGATCCAACGTGGCGCTTATGTAGATCTGGTACAAGGCGGCGTAATTGATGTGGCGATCTCACCACAACAAGCGACCATTTCCGCCTTGCTGACGCACGTTCGTCGCGCTGATATCGTGAACGTATCCTCACTTCGCCGCGGCGCTGCGGAAGCAATTGAAGCCGTCGCTCACGGTGATGAAAGTACATCCAAAGTTGTTGGACGTGCGATTGGAGATATTAAGCTCCCACCTGGGACCACCATTGGTGCTATCGTTCGTGGCGAAGAAGTCCTTATTGCCCACGACCGTACGGTCATCGAGCAGGATGACCATGTGGTGATGTTCCTGGTCAACAAAAAATACGTATCAGACGTCGAAGCGCTATTCCAGCCGAGTCCATTCTTCCTCTAGGATTTTCCTATGGTCAACTTACGTCCCGTACTGTTTGTTATCGGGCTGGTTTTATCCAAACTGGCCCTGTTTATGTACGTGCCGACTTTGGTCGCTTTCTTTACCGGTACGGGGGGATTCCTCGATTTCGCCCAAGCCGTTGTGATCACGCACCTTGCCGCCTTCATTTGCCTAACGATCGGTCGAACCGCCAAGTTCAAACTCAGCGTACGCGATATGTTCCTCATCACCAGTTTGGTTTGGACCATCGCCAGTGCGTTTGCCGCCTTGCCGTTTGTGTTCATCAACCACATCAGCTTCACCGACGCCTACTTCGAAACGATGTCGGGTATCACCACGACGGGCTCAACGGTGCTCAGTGGCCTAGACAACATGGCGCCGAGCATCTTGCTGTGGCGCTCTATTTTGCAGTGGCTTGGTGGCATTGGCTTTATCGTGATGGCGGTGGCGGTGCTACCTATGCTCAATGTCGGTGGTATGAAGCTATTCCAAACCGAATCATCCGATTGGTCGGATAAAAGTAGCCCGAGAGCAAAAACGGTCGCCAAAAACATCGTAGCAGTTTATTTGATGCTTACTGGCTTATGCATTGTGGGCTACTTGGTCACAGGCATGAACTTGTTTGAAGCGATCAACCATGCCTTTACTACGCTATCAACGGGCGGATACTCTACATCCGACGGGTCGATGAACCACTTCTCTAATGGCGCACACTGGGTGGCCACTACCTTTATGTTCTTAGGTGGCTTGCCATTTTTGCTCTTCATCGCCGCGTTACGTAAACGCCGTATTGATGTGTTGGTTAACGACGCTCAAGTTCGAGGATTCGCGTACCTGTTCGTGTTCTCAAGCTTAGTGATTTCAGCTTGGTTAGTGATTCGAGACGGATACACCATTTTGGATGCGCTACGAGTGTCGATGTTTAATATCGTCTCTGTCGTCACCACAACCGGCTTTGGCTTAGAGGACTTCACCGCGTGGGGCGCATTACCCACAACTCTTTTTGCCTTCTTGATGATGGCGGGCGCATGTTCGGGGTCAACGTCTGGTGGGATCAAAATCTTCCGTTTCCAAATCGCAATGACACTGCTGAACAAACAGATGATGAAATTGATTCACCCTTCAGGTGTGTTTGTACAGCGCTACAACCAACGCCCAGTGAATGATGACATTGTTCGCTCGGTGGTCGCGTTTGGCTTGATGTTCTTTATCACCATAATCTTCATCGCGGGTTGCTTGAGTGCGCTGGGTTTAGACCCCATCACTAGCATCTCTGGTGCCATCACTGCGGTAGCCAACGTCGGCCCGGGTATGGGAAGCGTGATTGGACCGACGGGTAACTTCGCGCCTCTGCCAGATACCGCCAAGTGGCTTCTGAGCTTTGGCATGTTGATGGGCCGCTTGGAAATTCTGACTATTCTTGTACTGTTCTTCCCTGCGTTTTGGCGCCGTTAAGCAGACACAAATAAAAGGTATAACAATGAAAACATGGATCACTCTGGCGACCCTACTTGCCGCCTCATCCACATACGCCGCTGAAGTCATCACTTTAGCCGATGGTCGAGAAGTGAAGTTAAACGATGACTTTACTTGGGAATACGTCATGAAAAAACCTGCGCAGCAAGCAACAGAGACGCAAGCGACAATAGGCGCGGTTGAAACGATCGCAGCTCCCGCAATTGCGACAATTCCAGTTGTGACGAAAACTGTTGGCACTACTGTGGTGGTAAACGCCAAAAAGCCAACCATGCAGCTGTCTGACTCTGGTGTCGACGTACTGATTGGCTCCGCGAGCTATCAAGATGGTGAGCTCGTACTGCCAACGTCCATTACCAATCAAAGCTCACAATCGGTGATTCAAGTTGAAGTGGAAGTTCTGGTATTTGATATGTCTGGCCAGCAACTGGCGAAAGAAAAAGTCACAGTTTGGCAATCCATCAAGCGAATGGCGGATACTTACCTGCGACCACAACAAGCAGAACAGGGTAAAAGCATCAAACTGGCAGTGCCGCAGTCTCAGCAATACCAGTTTTCAGCCAAAGTGTTAGAAGTGAAAACTCGTTAATGTGATAACACATGTTTTGTCGAGTTTATCTCTATCCGTTAGATAGGCTCGACAAAATAATAAATTGCGAAAAAGTGACACACACAACCCGCTAAAACGAAGCCGTGCCAAATCGCATGATTGAATGGAATACGCTTCGCAACGTAGAAAATCACTCCCAGTGAATACACAATCCCACCAGCTGCGAGTAATGTCAGTCCGCCAATATCCAAGTTGATCGCCAACTGATAAATCACAATCAACGACAGCCAGCCCATGACCAAATACGTCATCAAGGAAAGCTTTTTAAATCGGTAAACAAACGCGACTTTCATGATGATGCCGAGTAGAGCGATGGTCCAGATAACAATCATCAAACCAAACGCGAGCGGCGTACGTAAACTCACTAACAAAAAAGGCGTGTAACTGCCAGCAATGAGCAGATAAATGGCGCAGTGATCGAAAGTTTTTAGCCAGCGTTTGGCGTTGGGGTGCGGAATTGCATGGTACAGCGTCGAAGCCAAAAATAGCACGATAATACTCGCACCATAGACAGCCATACTGGCCAGCGTCAGCGTATCAGCTTGCTGGTCTATGGCTTTGATTAGCAGCAGTATCAAGCCAACAATACCAAAAATCATCCCAATGCCATGAGTGATGGTATTAGCCAGTTCTTCGCGTTGACTGTATTGAGGTTTCTGCAGTTCAGACATCAATGCGCCTATACTAGAGTTTGAAATTTGCTCTAGTATGGCACATTAGGCTTACACGTGTAAGCTTAAATTAAGACTCATGAACGGCCGTGGTTTGATCGAGGTAATTAAGTACAAGTTCGCCCACTTGATCAAGCTTAGTTGTGGCTGGAATGGTCAACTCTCGTTTGAGTTTTCCGCTACCCAGTAAGCTTGCGAGCATGCCACCCTCGCCCTTGCGTGTGCGGTCAACTTCAAACCATAATTTGAGTTGTTGCTCGCTACGATGAGCGACAAATTCTAACTCACGCCACACGCCATGGTATGGCCCGTCAGTCGGCACCATCTCAAATTCTTGCACAAATGGCAGGTCGAACCCTTTTACTTCCTCACACTCCACTTGGCGAATACGCAAACCTTGCGCTTCAAATGCGGATAACACCGCATCCATTAGTGGATCAGGTCGAACGGTGAGGATGTCTTTATCGGTCGGGTCTAAAGCAGCAGCAACGTCCAAGCCGGTTTCGAGCCACACTTTGGCGTCACCAATGGTGACAGGCGTATTCCAAGGCACATCGAGCTGAACATCGAAGGTACGCTCTTCGCCGGAATGGATGGTAAACGCATAAGGGAGGCTCCACTTAGCAAGCACATGAGTCTGAGGTACTCGGCGCATGCTGTGTCCTTCTCGCGCACCACGGTCATCAGGAGCTTCCGCGATATAGCGACAACACAGTTTTAAATCGATGTTGTCGATCGCTTGTTCAGTGGCACCACCATAAACATGGATAGACACATCCACACTTTGACCAGGATATAGCACGTCTTGATTTAGGATTGAGTCGACCTTAGCACTCCCAATCCCAAAACTGGCAAGTGTCTTCTTCAAAAATGACATAGGCACCTCCTTCGTCGAGATCTCATACTACTACTGCTGATCGAGGGATCAAACAAAAATTGCCTCGATCATCGCGACAAAATGACAAAATCTAAACAATTCAATTGCTCAACTATCGACCAATTATTACAAGGATGCTAATCTTATACGTGATATGCATGCATATCGGTATTCCTGATTCATTAACTGGATTGGCGAGAGCCAGAAGAGTGATTCTTCAATCTTGTTGGAGCCTAGCTCATAATGATTCAGGCCATTACATCGGCAATGGATATGCCTGACAGTTAGGTAAATTAATGCGCCCAACAACAGTCAGGTTCGCACACACTAATACTAGTGCAATGCGCCGCCGCAGTGGCTTTACTACTGCACCAAAGGCAAAGCAAGTTGCGCCAGCAATGACATTGGTTGAGAAGACAGCAATGATGTCGAGTGTTCCGGCCAAAGTTATCAAAGCAGCTTAATCAAAAGCGCGGCGCCAGCTGCGCTTTTTTCTTTGCACGCGACTCAAACCACCTCAACGACTTAGAACAAAACACAGTGAAATAGATAGTTTTTCCTATTTGGTCTTCGCAAAGCAATTTGGTACCTTTACAGCTAATTACACCTATAAATTCTGTGGAGAAAGAAATGAAGTGTCATCGCATTGAAGAGCTGCTTGAGCTACTAGAGCCTGAATGGCATAAAGACCAAGAAATGAACCTAATACAGTTCATCGTGAAGCTAGCGAAAGAAGCAGGCTACGAAGGCAAGCTAGAAGATCTGACCGACGACGTGCTGATCTACCACCTTAAAATGCGTAACAGCAGCAAAGACGAAATGATCCCAGGTCTTAAGAAAGACCAAGAAGATGATTTTAAAACTGCGATTCTGCGCGCTCGTGGCATCATCAAATAACCGGCTCAACAACCCAGTATTCTTTAAGCGACTCCCTCAAGTGAGTCGCTTTTTTATAACTAAAATTTTTAGTCCCACAATTGGTTATAACTGTTCAGCCAATTATCAGGTTAACTGTACTGACTTTTGTTGTTAAACGTTGACTGCGTTAAAGAAAAGGAATTGTTATTGATTGTATAATCGCCGTTCATCAGTATTTACTAAAATAATTATGTCCGGTCATGATTTATGATAAGGACGAAGTAGCAATGTCATCGAGCGACATCAATAGAAATGACGCCGTACATTATAAAAGCCTAAGAAGGATGAGTGCATGAGTCAGGATAAGATCGATATCAAAGATGTGACTCCTAAAACCTACAACCCCAAGACTCATAAAGGGAATGGGGATCGATTCAACCCAAGTAATCGCATCTATGTACGCGAAAGCAAAGGGACTTACCAGAAACTGCGTCGTTACGGTGGTTGGTTCTTACTGCTTCTCTTCGCTTTAATACCGTGGATCCCTTACGGTGAACGTCAAGCGATCTTGCTCGATATTGGCAACCAGCAGTTCAACTTTTTCGGTACCACGTTGTATCCGCAAGATCTTACCCTACTCGCCTTGCTATTTGTGATCGCGGCATTTGGGTTGTTCTTTATTACCACCTTCTTAGGTCGAGTTTGGTGTGGCTATCTCTGCCCACAAACCGTCTGGACCTTCATGTATATCTGGTTTGAAGAGAAGCTAGAGGGCAGCGCCAATAAGCGTCGTAAGCAGGACTCCAATAAGCTAACGGCGAATTTAGCGATGCGCAAAACCATCAAACATATCGCTTGGTTTGCCATTGCGCTCGCCACTGGTTTTACTTTTGTTGGCTACTTCGTTCCAATGAAGCAATTGGTTATCGACTTTTTCACCTTTAACGCCAACTTCTGGCCCGTCTTTTGGGTAATGTTCTTTGCCATTTGTACTTATGGTAATGCTGGTTGGATGCGTTCCATCATGTGTATTCACATGTGTCCTTACGCGCGCTTCCAGTCTGCCATGTTTGATAAAGACACCTTCATCGTTGGCTACGATGCAAAACGTGGGGAAAAGCGTGGCCCACGTCCGCGCAAAGCCGATCCAAAGCAGCTTGGTTTGGGGGATTGTATTGATTGTGACTTGTGTGTGCAGGTGTGCCCAACAGGTATCGATATTCGTGACGGCTTACAATATGAATGTATTAACTGTGGCGCCTGTATTGATGCGTGTGACAACACCATGGATCGCATGGGTTACGAGAAAGGACTAATCAGCTACACCACCGAGCACCGCTTATCGGGTAAGAGTACCAAAGTCATGCGTCCGAAGCTTCTGGGCTATGGAGCTGTGCTACTGGTCATGATTGGTCTGTTCTTTGCCCAAATCGCAGCGGTAGACCCAGCAGGCATGAGTGTTATTCGCGACCGTAACCAACTGTTCCGCGTAAATAGCTCAGGCGAAGTAGAAAACACCTACACCCTCAAAGTAATCAACAAAACCCAGCAAGTGCAAGAGTACTCGTTGGATGTTGAAGGGCTATCCGATGTAAGCTGGTATGGTAAGCAGACAATTCAGGTACAGCCAGGTGAGGTATTGAACTTACCAATGAGTCTTGGCGCCGATCCTGACAAGCTAAACTCTGCGATTACGACAATTCAGTTTATACTCACCGATAAGAGCAACGAATTCACCATTGAAGTAGAAAGCCGTTTTATTAAAAAACTATAGCGCTACTTCAGTGACTAACGGAAAAAGGCTCAGTAATGAGCCTTTTTGTTTATATGTCCCAAAGTATGTTTAACTTTGACGCCCTTACCCCAGATTTTATGTGGTACGCGTTAGAAAGCATCGGCGTTCGCGCAGAATCAGGTTTTCTTCCCCTCAATAGCTACGAAAACCGTGTTTATCAATTCACTGACGAAGAGCGTCGTCGTTATGTCGTCAAGTTTTACCGTCCTGAACGTTGGAGCAATGAACAGATCCAAGAGGAGCACGACTTCACTTTAGAACTAATTGGAAACGAAATCCCCGTCGCACCACCTGTGCGCATCAACGGTGAAACCCTGCATCACTATCAAGGCTATGCCTTTGCGCTGTTTGAGAGCGTGGGTGGTCGCCAGTACGAGGTTGACAACTTAGATCAGCTCGAAGGTGTAGGGCGTTTCCTTGGGCGCATCCACAAAGTGGGTAGCCGCCAAGCCTTCCAACATCGACCAACGATTGGCTTGCAAGAATACCTGTATCAACCAAGAGAGATTCTGCAAAACGCCAACATGATTCCAATGCACTTGGAGAACAGCTTCTTCAATGACTTGGATATGCTGATCAAATCAATTGAAAGCCACTGGCAAGAAGGCTTCAATATCATTCGTTTGCATGGCGATTGCCACCCAGGCAATATTTTGTGGCGAGATGGCCCTATGTTTGTTGATTTGGATGACGCTCGTAACGGCCCTGCAGTACAAGACTTATGGATGCTACTGAACGGTGAACGCCAAGACAAACTGATGCAGCTGGATATTGTTTTAGAAGCTTATCAAGAGTTTTGCGACTTTAACCCCGCAGAATTGAAACTAATTGAGCCACTTCGCGGTCTACGAATGGTGCACTATATGGCATGGCTAGCAAAACGTTGGCATGACCCTGCGTTTCCTCTCGCTTTTCCATGGTTTAATGAGCCAAAATACTGGGAAGGTCAGGTCCTTGCATTTAAAGAGCAGATCGCCGCTTTAGAAGAAGCACCGCTGTCTTTAATGCCTCAATGGTAAGTCAGGCCACAAATTCAAAAATGGAGATATTTCGATGAAAAAACTGTTCGCACTGTTTTCTATGCTGATGCTAAGCCTGTCGGCACATGCAGCGCAATTCAAAGAAGGTGAACATTACAAAGTATTGGATCTTGAGGCATCAAAAAAACCTCTTGTGACGGAGTTTTTCTCTTTCTACTGCCCGCACTGTAATAGCTTTGAACCTGTTATCCAGCAACTGAAAAAGCAGTTGCCAGAAGGTACTAAGCTATTAAAAAACCACGTTTCTTTCATGGGTGGCAACATGGGCCCATCAATGAGCAAAGCCTACGCGACCATGGTTGCACTAAAAGTGGAAGACAAAATGGTGCCAGTGATGTTTAACCGCATCCACAATCTAAAGAAGGCGCCACGTAACGATGAAGAGCTTCGCCAAATCTTCCTTGATGAAGGTGTAGACGCGAAAAAATTCGACTCAGCATTCAAAGGCTTTGCGGTTGATTCCATGGTTCGCCGTATGGACAAGCAATTTGAAAACAGCGGTCTAACCGGCGTTCCTGCGGTTATCGTTAACAACAAATACCTAGTTCAAGCACAAAGCATCAAAACAATGGATGAGTACTTCTCTCTGGTGAACTACTTGCTGACACTAAAATAAGCACATCGATATCAATCAAAAGGGGAGCACATCGCTCCCCTTTTGTTTATTTGTAAATCTCTTGTAGTAACCGATCTTTTTCTTGCCACACATCACCCAACCACTGCTGAAATTGTCGCTTATAGGGCTTATCGTTAAAGTAATCACCAAGCACTCGTTCATCGACGGGCAACACATTCACACGCACAACAACCTTGCCCATTCGGCCCATTAATAAATCCTTGAATGGCTTATTTGTATTTTCTGGGTACGCCAGCGTCACATCGATAATGTTCTCGAACTGCTCCCCCATTGCCGCTAACGTGTATGCGATCCCGCCCGATTTTGGTTGCAGCAAATATTGGTAGCTCGTCTTGCTCTTACGCTGTTTTTCTTCGGTAAATCGAGTGCCTTCGACATAATTAACCACTGTGGTTGGGGCATGTTTGAACTTGGCGCACGAGCGACGTGTCGTCTCTAAATCTTGACCTCGTTTGTGCGGGTTGCGGATCAGATACTCTCGCGAATAACGACGCATAAATGGCATGTCGAGCGCCCAACACGCCATCCCAATGAAAGGCACATACAACAGTTGTTGTTTGAGGAAAAACTTCGGCATAGGTATGCGGTCTTTAAACACGCAGCAAAGCACCACAATATCGGTCCAACTGAGATGATTACTGATCAGCAGATACCACCCGTCTTTTTTCAGCGCCTCACCGCCCTGAACATCCCAGTCAACACGGTTAGAAACAGCCAGAATGCCCGCATTAACGGTAGCCCATAACCACATCACCTTGTTGGCACAAGCGGTCGCTTTCGCTTTTAGCTCCACACTTGGAAGCAATACTTTAAACACAGCGATAATACAAATTGCGATTGAACACAGCGCAGAATTGAGAATCACAAAAGAAGCGTTAAAAAAAAATAACAAATATGCCAACATGATAGTCAAACAACAGTGATAATGTGTGAAGAATAAAACAGCGTGTAATTATACTGCGCCTTTGCCACATTGGAATATGCGTGGGAATGGTCAGATTTGTTACCTCAACCAATATTTGCACCACTCATTCGACAATAAGGAGATAACGAATGAAACCAAGGCTAATTCTCTTGCCTTTGGCCTTTGTCGTCAGTTCTGCTCAGGCTCAACTCGCTGAAACCGCAGGTTTTGGCGGTGAAATTTCGCTGAATGCCGGATTTGTATCATCAGAATCCAACTTCAATACGGAAAATAGTAACACCATCGATTCTCTCGATAAGCGCGCCGATAGTGACAGCTCCGTTATCGCTGCGCCGCTAGGAAGCATTACTTACACTTTTGGTAACCGACTCAATCACCAAGTGTACGCGGGTACCACACGTTCCGATGTCGCGGTTGGTACACTCGCTTTTCAGCTGGGCTATCAACACGAGTTGCCGTCCGGCACCGTGCTCGATATTTCCTATCTACCGACCGTGCTCAAAAGCGAAACTTGGCGTAACCCATATCAAGTCGGAACCGCCCGTAAAGAAACGGATGTGGACGGCAATGCCTATCGCTTTCAAATCAAAGGATTGATTGATAAAAACTTCAACCTTGATCTCGCTTATGCTGATAAAGACATTGAGCAAGAAGAAGTAACGGACCGTTCACTCGCTCGCGATGCGAGCCTTTACTACGTTAAAGGTGACTATCGGGTTTCACTTAATCAAACATCCATGTTGCAACCGGCGTTTACCTACATTAATCAAGATGCCGACGGTAATGCGGAATCATTTGATTCGTACGGGTTTGACATCAGTTGGTTTAAATTTATCAATCGCCATCGGTTGGCCCTCACCGCAGGTTATGCATGGAAAGACTATCAAGCCACTAGCCAAACTTTTGCTAAAACACGAAATGACGACACCGTCAGCCTATTTGCAGCCTATGAATATCAAAACGTATTTGACTGGCAAAACTGGTCGTTCATCTCTTTAGCCGGCTACAGCCAAACGGACTCAAATATCACGTTCTATGATGAGAAAGAGTACCTATTGTCGCTTGGTCTCAACTACACCTTCTAACGTCCTTCATCGCAACAAGGCACTTACAACACTTGTTGCGGTGATATTTGCACGTCTCTATACCGCTTGCGCCGTGAGCTGTTTCAGTAAGCGATCCATCGCTCGATACCCAAGCGCCTCGGCTAAGTGCGCTCGTTCAATCTGCTCCGCCCCATCAAGATCCGCTATCGTTCGTGCTACTTTGATAATGCGATGATACGCGCGAATCGAAAGCCCCAAACGATGCAAAGCGGTTTCAAGAAACTCCGCATCACTTTTGTGTAAGGGGCAAAACGCCTCGATTTCTCGACTACCTAATAGTGCATTTACCTTACCGCTGCGGTTCAACATATTGGTACGCGCATGATTCACACGTTCTTTAACGATAGCGGTCGGCTCACCGCGATCACCACCTTCTGCTAATGTTCCTTTGGGCAAAGCTGGGATTTCTAAAGACATATCAAAGCGATCTAACAGTGGTCCAGATAATCGACCAAGGTAACGCAAAATAGCTTGTGGATTGGTGCGAGCTTGATTGCCTTCGTAATATCCTGTCGGGCTTGGGTTCAATGCTCCAACTAATTGGAAGCGAGCCGGAAAACGTGTTTTACCTTGCGCCCGAGAGATAATGATCTCACCAGATTCGAGCGGTTCGCGTAACGAGTCCAGCACCTTTCGGTCAAATTCGGGCATTTCGTCGAGAAACAACAAGCCGTTGTGGGCTAAAGAAATCTCCCCGGGTCTGGGTACCGAGCCACCGCCAACTAATGCCGCCATTGAACTTGAATGATGCGGAGAACGAAACGGACGCGACTTCCAATTGTGCTCATTAATTTCACTCTGAGTCAACGATGCCACCGAAGCGGTTTCCATTGCTTCTTCGTCACTCATCTCCGGTAGTAAGTCACACAAACGCGAAGCCAACATGGTTTTTCCAGTACCTGGCGGGCCAAGGAAAAGTAAGTTGTGGTTTCCAGCGGCAGCTATCTCCAATGCGCGTTTACCTTGTTGTTGGCCAATAATATCTTGTAAGTCTCGACCATGTTTTTCGACTATTTTGCGCTTAGGCGTTTGAAAAAGATTCAGTCTATGTTGACCACAAAGCTCGGCACATACTTCCAGTAATGATTGGGCCGATTTATGTTGTTCCTTCCCCACCAGCGCCGCCTGATCGCCATTGACATGTGGGACGACCAAATGACGTTGAATCTTACTGGCTTCCAGCGCAGCAGGTAACACACCTTTTACTGGCCTCAGACCACCAGATAGCGCTAACTCGCCAACAAATTCGTAGTTTTTAAGCTTATCTGTCGCGATTTGCTCCGAAGCGGCCAAAATGCCCAATGCGATAGGAAGATCAAAACGCCCTCCCTCTTTGGGCAAATCTGCTGGAGCTAAATTAACGGTGATCCGCTTAGCTGGAAACTGAAAATTAGAATTAATGATCGCGCTACGAACGCGATCTTTGGACTCTTTTACCGTCGTCTCTGGCAGCCCTACCAAGGTAAACCCGGGCATACCATTGCTAATATGAACTTCTACACTAACCGATGGCGCTTGCACCCCGACGCTTGCTCGACTATGAATGATTGCCAGCCCCATACGTTCCTCAATTTATTGAACACTCTGTAAACAAATGTTTTATCTAGTTGGTTATGTTATATACCGCGTCCCAATTGAGAGTTAATGTGAAAAAAGAATGACTTTTTGCTTGTCATGCAGCGGAATTGTGTGATACCACTAATGACGCAAACAATTTCGTAGAACATTACACAACATTTTTTAACGAAAAAAGAACGACAGACAGATGAACCTTTTCGCTCATATCAACGCACTGCTAGCCCTGATTATCGTGGTCATTATTGGCACCGCGCGGGGTATTGTGGGCGAAAGGTAACCACAAATTACAAAAAACCCCCGCACTGAAAAGTCCGGGGGTTTTTTTACAACTACAAGTTGTCATCTGTCTAACCCTCGGACAGTTTAACGGGAAGAATGGGAGTGCACATGAAGTGCAATAAATATGGCAATCGCTACGAGCCACAACGTAGCAAAGGAGGTTTACGATGACTGGTGCACAACTTGTCGTAGCCGCTTTAAGACAGCAAGGCATCGAAACCGTTTTTGGCTACCCTGGCGGGGCCATCATGCCAATCTACGATGCTTTGTATGACGGAGGGGTGGAGCACATCCTATGCCGTCATGAGCAAGGGGCCGCCATGGCCGCCATCGGTATGGCTCGTTCCACACAAGACGTTGCCGTATGCATGGCAACTTCCGGCCCTGGGGCCACTAACCTTGTTACCGGCCTTGCCGACGCTTTCCTTGACTCCGTACCTCTAGTTGCCATCACAGGCCAGGTTGCTAGCTCTCATATCGGTACCGATGCATTCCAAGAAATGGATGTGATCGGAATGTCCCTAGCCTGTACTAAGCACAGCTATCTCGTGACCGAAATTGAAGACCTAGCGCCAACGCTAGCCGAAGCGTTTGAAGTGGCCAAAACGGGTCGTCCGGGTCCAGTCATTGTCGATATCGCCAAAGACGTTCAACTGGCTCAAACCCCAACAGATCTACTGCCTCCATACGTAGCGCCTGCAATCGAAGATGTCAGCGCTGAAGACATTAAGCGCGCACAAGATGTACTGGCAGCCTCAACTCGCCCAGTGTTGTATGTTGGTGGTGGCGTGCAACTCGCTAAAGCAACCGATGCAGTACGCGAATTCCTTCGCTTAAACCCAATGCCAGCAGTTAGCACACTAAAAGGCCTCGGTACCATTGAACGCCATGACCCTCACTATCTTGGTATGTTGGGCATGCACGGCACCAAAGCCGCTAACCTAGTGGTTCAAGAAGCCGATCTATTGATCGTGGTTGGCGCACGCTTTGATGACCGTGTGACGGGTAAGCTCGACACGTTTGCACCAAATGCGAAAGTGATTCACATCGACATTGATGCTGCGGAGATTCATAAACTGCGCCACGCCAACGCACCATTGCGTGGCGACATCAACACCATTCTTCCTCAGCTAGAGCTGACTCAAGATATCTCACCGTGGGTACATCACAGTGAAAGTCTGCGTAGCGGCTTTAAGTGGCGTTACGACCACCCGGGCGAGTTAATCTACGCACCGCTATTGCTTAAACAACTGTCAGACATGATGCCAGACAGCTCAATTGTCTCGACTGATGTAGGTCAGCACCAGATGTGGGCAGCGCAACATATCCAGCCACGCGAACCACAAAATTTCATCACTTCTGCTGGCCTTGGCACCATGGGCTTTGGCTTGCCAGCAGCGATGGGTGCAGCAGTCGCACGTCCTGATGATCAGTCTATCCTTATTACAGGTGACGGTTCATTTATGATGAACGTGCAGGAATTGGGCACGCTGAAGCGTCGTCAGATTCCAGTGAAGATTGTCCTTCTTAATAACCAACGTCTTGGCATGGTTCGCCAATGGCAGTCATTGTTCTTTGACGGCCGCCACAGCGAAACCATTCTTGATGACAACCCAGACTTCGTGATGCTTGCCAAAGCGTTCGATATCCCGGGCAAAACCATCACCAAGAAAGAAGAAGTCGAACCTGCTCTCAAAGAGATGCTAGCGAGTGAAACTTCTTACATGCTTCACGTTTTGATTGATGAAGAAGAAAACGTGTGGCCATTGGTGCCACCTGGCGCATCAAACAGTGATATGTTGGAAAATACATAGGAGACAATCGCATGGACAGATATTTACTCGACATCAAAGCCGATGACAAACCGGTACTGTTGGAGCGCGTTCTACGTGTGATTCGTCACCGAGGCTTCGTGATCAAACAAGTCGCTGCTACGCAAAACCATGAAAGTAAAGTAGCCAGCGTCGAGATCATCGTCGACAGCGATCGACCAATCTCGTTTTTGATCAATCAAATAGAGAAGTTGTGGGACGTTCGTAAGGTTGAGGTGCTAAAAATCCGCAACGATGAACTGCCAAATCACAACTTACAACAACACGTAAGTGCATAAGGAAGGCAACAAATGGCAACGAAAACTGCAGATTTCATTTGGTTTAATGGTGAGATGGTTCCATGGGCAGAGGCGAACGTTCACGTTCTGACTCACGCAATGCACTATGGTACATCCGTGTTTGAAGGCGTGCGCTGTTACAACACACCAAAAGGCCCAATTGTCTTCCGTCACCGTGAGCATGCACAACGTCTAAAAGATTCCGCCAAGATTTACCGCTTTCCGATACCTTTCTCTGTAGAAGAAATCATGGAAGCGACCCGCGAAACACTGCGCCAAAACAAACTCGACAGCGCTTACATTCGTCCATTGGGTTTTGTCGGTAATGTTGGCTTAGGCGTATGTCCACCAGTTGGCACTGAGATGGATCTAATCATTGCAGCATTTCCTTGGGGCTCTTACTTAGGCGAAGAAGCGCTAGAAAAAGGTGTCGATGCGATGATTTCAAGCTGGAACCGCGCTGCGCCAAACACCATCCCAACTGCGGCTAAAGCAGGCGGTAACTACCTATCTTCACTACTGGTTGGTGGTGAAGCGCGTCGTCACGGTTACGACGAAGGTATCGCACTGAGCGTTGATGGTTACCTATCAGAAGGGGCTGGCGAAAACATCTTCGTTATCAAAGATGGCGTGATCACCACACCACCAGCAACCAGCGCGATTCTGCCGGGCATTACTCGTGATTCGATAATGACGATTGCACGCGATAAAGGTTATGAAGTGCGTGAAGCCAATATTGCACGTGAAGCGCTTTACCTTGCCGATGAAGTCTTCATGACAGGTACTGCAGCTGAAATTGTGCCAGTGGCAACCATCGACAAAATTGAAGTGGGCACAGGTAAACGCGGCCCAATCACTAAAGAACTACAAGCAGCCTACTTTGGCCTATTTGACGGCACCACGGAAGATAAGTGGGGCTGGTTAGACTATGTGTACCCAGAACAGAAGTAAGAAGGATTTAAGAAATGCCAAAATATAGATCAGCAACCACAACACATGGTCGTAACATGGCGGGTGCACGAGCACTATGGCGTGCAACGGGTGTGAAAGAAGAAGACTTCGGTAAACCAATCATTGCCGTCGTAAACTCGTTTACTCAATTTGTTCCGGGTCACGTACACCTAAAAGACATGGGTCAGCTTGTCGCACGTGAAATCGAAAAAGCCGGCGGCATCGCAAAAGAATTCAACACCATCGCGGTTGATGATGGTATTGCAATGGGTCACGGCGGCATGCTGTACTCACTGCCTTCACGCGAACTAATCGCAGACTCAGTAGAATACATGGTCAACGCGCACTGTGCCGATGCCATGGTATGTATCTCTAACTGTGACAAAATCACTCCGGGAATGTTGATGGCATCGATGCGTCTTAACATCCCTGTTATCTTTGTTTCTGGTGGCCCAATGGAAGCGGGTAAAACCAAGCTTTCTGATCAGATCATCAAACTAGACCTTGTTGATGCAATGATCCAAGGCGCGGATCCAAAAGTATCTGATGAGCAAAGCGAGCAGATCGAACGCAGCGCATGTCCAACCTGTGGATCGTGTTCAGGCATGTTCACGGCAAACTCGATGAACTGTCTAACGGAAGCGCTGGGTCTTTCTCAGCCGGGCAACGGTTCTATGCTGGCGACGCACGCAGACCGTGAACAACTGTTTCTTAATGCAGGTCGTCGCATCGTTGAACTGACTCGTCGTTACTACGAGCAAGATGACGAATCCGCGTTGCCACGCAACATCGCAACTTATGATGCCTTCGAAAATGCAATGGCACTGGATATCGCCATGGGCGGCTCGACCAACACCATTTTGCACCTATTGGCTGCAGCGCAAGAAGGTGAAGTGGATTTCGATATGGAAGATATCGATCGCCTGTCTCGCCAAGTACCGCACCTATGTAAAGTTGCACCATCTACTCAGAAATATCATATGGAAGACGTACACCGCGCTGGTGGCGTAATGGCGATTCTTGGTGAATTGGATCGTGCTGGTCTACTGCACAATGATGCTCGCACCGTACTGGGTCTTTCAATGAAAGAGCAGTTGGCAAAATACGACATCATCCAAACTGAAGACGAAGAGGTACTTAAGTTCTACCGCGCAGGCCCTGCGGGTATTCGTACCACCCAAGCGTTCTCGCAAGATTGTCGTTGGGATCGCCTTGATGACGACCGTGCAGAAGGTTGTATTCGCGCGAAAGACAACGCCTTCAGCCAAGAAGGTGGCCTAGCCGTTCTATCAGGCAACATCGCATTGGATGGCTGTATCGTTAAGACAGCCGGTGTTGATGAAAGCATTCTTAAGTTCACTGGTCCGGCTGTGGTATTTGAAAGCCAAGAAGATGCGGTGGAAGGCATCTTAGGAGGTAAAGTGAAAGCCGGTGATGTGGTTGTTATCCGTTATGAAGGTCCAAAAGGTGGCCCAGGCATGCAAGAAATGCTTTACCCAACCACTTACCTAAAATCGATGGGCCTTGGTAAAGAATGTGCACTGCTGACTGACGGTCGTTTCTCTGGTGGTACATCAGGACTCTCTATCGGCCATGCTTCTCCTGAAGCCGCTAACGGCGGTGCTATTGGACTGGTGAAACCGGGCGATATGATCGCGATTGATATTCCGAACCGTTCAATTTCACTCGAAGTGTCTGAACAAGAACTTGCAGAGCGCCGTGCAAAACAAGATGAACTTGGCTGGAAACCTGTTGATCGTCAAAGAGAAGTTTCCTTTGCACTTAAAGCGTACGCGAGCATGGCCACCAGTGCTGACAAGGGTGCAGTACGAGACAAGTCGAAGCTAGAGGGCTAGCAATGATGGAATCTCAACCCGAAAAGAAAGTAAATCAAACTGGCGCAGACTATCTGCGCCAAATCCTTCGCGCACCTGTTTATGAAGTAGCAACAGTGACGCCACTGCAAGAAATGCCTCGTTTATCAGCACGTATCGGGAATAACGTACAGATCAAGCGCGAAGATCGCCAACCCGTGCACTCATTTAAATTACGCGGTGCGTACAACATGGTGGCAAGTTTATCTGAAGCGCAGAAAGCCGCTGGTGTCATCGCTGCATCGGCAGGTAACCACGCTCAAGGCATGGCACTGTCTGGCACTAAGCTGGGAATCAAAACCACTATCGTGATGCCAAAGACCACGCCGGATATCAAAGTCGACGCAGTACGCAGCTTTGGTGGCAATGTGGTACTACACGGCAGCAACTTTGATGAAGCAAAAGCAGAAGCCGAACGTTTGTCAGAGCAATATGGCTATACTTTTGTGCCCCCCTTTGATCACCCACTGGTGATCGCAGGTCAAGGCACCATCGGTATGGAAATGCTGCAACAAAATGGTCACCTTGATTACATCTTTGTTCCTGTCGGTGGCGGCGGTTTGGCCGCTGGTATTGCGGTACTAGTGAAGCAGTTAATGCCAGAAATCAAAGTCATTGCCGTAGAGCCGGAAGACTCATCTTGTCTTAAAGCCGCGCTGGATGCTGGTGAACCAGTGGTACTAGACCAAGTCAGCATGTTTGCCGATGGCGTCGCAGTAAAACGCATTGGTGAAGAGACTTTCCGCCTGTGCCAGAAGTACATTGATGGCCATATTGCGGTCTCTAGTGATGAAATCTGCGCAGCCGTAAAAGACATCTTTGAAGATACCCGTGCGATTGCTGAGCCTTCGGGTGCGCTTGCTCTGGCGGGGCTGAAGAAATTTGCTGAACAGAACAAGCTGAAAGACAAAAACCTAGGCACGGTACTGTCTGGCGCAAACACCAACTTCCACGGGTTACGTTATGTGTCAGAACGTTGCGAGCTAGGTGAAAAACGTGAAGGTTTATTGGCAGTGACGATCCCTGAACGCCAAGGAGCGTTCTTTGAGTTCTGTAACTTGATTGGCGGCCGTGCAGTTACGGAGTTTAACTATCGTTATAACGATGACGAACTCGCTAATATCTTTGTCGGTGTTCGTCTGCAAGGCGGTCAAGAAGAGTTGGAAAACATCATTCACGATCTACGTGAAGGTGGCTATCCGGTGGTTGACCTTTCTGATGATGAAATGGCGAAGCTACACGTTCGCTACATGATCGGCGGGAAGCCATCGAAGCAACTCAAAGAGCGACTCTACAGCTTTGAATTTCCAGAGTACCCAGGTGCCTTGCTGAAATTCTTAAGCACTCTTGGTACCCATTGGAATATTAGCTTGTTCAACTACCGTAACCACGGCGCAGACTACGGACGCGTTTTATGTGGTTTCGAGTTAGATGAAGGAGATTTAGCTCAGTTTTCTGCGCATTTACGCGAACTTGGCTATCAATGCAAAGACGAAACAGACAACCCGTCTTACAAGTTCTTCCTGTCATAAAACGCCACATTCCAAACATATCAAATAAAACACCTCGCTATTGCGAGGTGTTTTTTTATGACTGTAACCAATCTTGATATAGCTGATTAGGCGATCCTAGGTAATCCACCATCCATTGGATCAATTTATGATTATCATCTTTGCGCCAGACCAAGCAACAATGACTGAGCGGCTTATCATCTGGCATCACCTTCTCCACCAGCACACCATCATTGATCAGTGGCGTTGCAATATGACGTGGCATGTAACCCACGCCAACTCCATTTTTCAAACATTCAATTGCACTGTACCAGTTGGGTAGTAACAATCGGCGTTGTTGCGGGTAATGGCCAGTATGGCGCTTTGGCAGCACGTTTGAAGTATCATCAAGGCAGATCGCCGGAAATTGACTCACAAACTCTTCAGTAAGCACTTGTTGGCGAACACAGGGATGAGCGGGAGACATCACAAATGCCCAATCCAATACGCCCATATCTTTGACTTCAAAATCCCCACCAACGGGAACCGCAGATGTCGCGCCAACGACAATGTCGGCTCTACCTTGTGCTATGGCTTCCCAAGAGCCATTAAATACTTCCATATTGATCTGCAATTCAGCAAATTCAAACTCGCGATAAAAATCTTCCACCAAAGGTTTGAGCTTCTCTAACTTCACCACGTTATCTAAGGTCAGCTTTAACGTGCTCTTCCATCCTTGAGCTGCTCGGCGTGTTTGTGCTTTCACCTCTTCCATTTGACGCAGCAAAGAGCGAGCCTCAGCCATAAAAAGTTCACCTGCTGGAGTTAACTCCACTTTCCTCGGTAAGCGTCGAAACAGCACCACATCTAAATCTTGCTCGACCTGCCTTACTCCATAACTGATGGCTGAAGGGACTTTATGCAGCACCTCAGCCGCAGCGGTGAAACTGCCTAAACGGGCAACCGTATCCAGCATTTCCAGAGACGCTTTAGAGAACATGATTTAACCTTTCAAAAAATTTGATTGATAACCAACAATTTTAGCGTTTTATTTTCTTAAAATCGAAAAATAGAATAATAAGGTAAATAAATCAGGGTTGGCGCCAACTGATGTTGATTAAAAAATGATTAAATAATTTGACTGGTTGAATCATGAAAATATCAAAACTACAGCTCATTTATCTGGCAGCATTATCGATGCTTGGCTTCGTTGCTACCGATATGTATCTGCCAGCATTCAAAGCGATGGAAATCGACTTTGCAACAGGCCCTGAGCAAATAGCGCTCTCTTTAACGGTATTCCTAGTTGGTATGGCGGTTGGCCAGCTAATGTGGGGATTGGCATCCGATAAATTTGGCCACCGCAATACACTCGCAGCCGGGTTAGTGCTGTTTACTATCGCGTCATTCGGTTTGGCTTTCTGTGACCAAGTATGGCAACTACTGACACTGCGCTTTATCCAAGCTATCGGTGTATGTGCACCAGCCGTGATCTGGCAAGCCATGGTCATTAAACGCTACTCAAGCAGCAGTCAGCAAATTTTCGCAACGATCATGCCGTTAGTCGCGCTATCACCAGCACTAGCACCTCAATTAGGGGTAGTGTTGGCAGATAACTTCGGCTGGCACAGTATCTTTATTACGCTGACACTAGTTGGTGTCTTCTTGGTCTTTGCGACAATGGCCCAAAAAGACGAGAAAGCAGAAATCAAACAAACCAGTATGTCTGCCGACATCAAAGCGCTGCTGAGTTCTAAAAAATACCTTGGCAACGTGTTTATGTTTGCGACGGCTTCGGCTGCATTCTTTGCTTACCTAACTGGTATGCCAGAAATCATGGCGCAACTAGGCTATGAAGCAAAAGATATTGGTTTGAGCTTTATCCCACAAACTATCGCGTTTATGGCTGGTGGTTACTTGGGTAAAGTCGGCGTTCGTAAATTTGGTGATGAAAAAGTTCTACGTCAATTGATTGGACTATTTAGTGTCGCGGCAATAATGATATTCATTGCCTCACAATGGGAACTGTCTTCTATCTGGCCAATTCTAGCGCCTTTCTGTTTAATTGCGGTAGCCAATGGTGCGCTATACCCAATCGTAGTAAACCACGCGTTGGCAAGTGCTAAGCAAAGCCCTGCAACAGCTGCAGGCTTGCAAAACAGCTTACAAATTACTGTGAGCAGTCTATCAAGCGCATTAGTTGCTGCAATGGCAAGCCAAGCTCAAATGGTAACGGGCGTTGCAATCATCATCTGTATGGGTGGTCTTTGGATGGGTTACATCTTATCTAACCGTGAATTGTCTCAGCACTTCACGACTCCAGACAATGCTCGTGTAGTGAGTGAAGACGAACTTTAATTGTTCAGATAATAAAAAAGAGCCGCGTAATGCGGCTCTTTTTGTTTATAAGCTTTTCAACCCCCACTTCTTGGCAGTCAGCTTGAAAAAGCCTTGGGTCTTTTTCAGCTCAACCCAATGGTTGATGTAATTAATCCATACTTGATCGTCTTGCGGCAACAGCATCGCAATTGGTGTCGGTTTACGCGGAGCGGTCACTGGTACTATCGCCAGTTGTTTAAACTTGTCCACCAACGTCGCTGCTTCCACATTGGACGTCACCGATACATCGGCCCTGCGAGCTAGTAATTCTTGGAAGTCGCGCGCTGGCGCTTCAATCACAATGTGTTGAGCCAGCGGGAAAAACTCTTTCACCATTTTTTCTTGCACCGTTCCTAGTGTCGCCGCGACTTTCACATCAGGCGTATTAAAATCTGCCCAATCAGAGAATTTGGCGAGATCTTTCTTTTGCACAACGGGTACAAAGGCAAGGTAGAAATACGGTTGGCTGTATCCAGCGACTTTCGCGCGCGACATATTCAGGGACGCGCTGCCAGTAATATCGTATTTGTTGGCGGTAATGCCATTGACTAGTGTCTTCCAATCCGTGGCTACATACTCTACTTTTACACCGAGATCTTTAGCAAGCTCTGTCGTTACGTCGATATCAAAGCCACGATAACTGTTGGTTGCAGGGTCTTTCATCGTCATCGGATTCCAATCTCCCGTCGTTCCAACACGGAGTACACCACTGTCTAAAATGGATTGAAGACGGCTTTCAGCATGAGCAATTTGAGTTGCAGCAAGTAAACACATTCCTAGCGCTAGTAAAATCTTTTTCATTTTTATTCCCTTAAAAATAATGACCTTATACGGTTTAATGATTAACCTTTATTAAAGCTCTATTGATAACATAGCAGCAACAATGGAAGTTTTTTAGTTAATTCAGGGAGTAAATGTGACCTTTCGAACTCTATGGCTGATTTCGCTGCTGTTGCTCACAGGTTGCTCAGATTATCAATGGGGCTGGTATGTACTCGATCCCTCTACGGAGCAAGGACTCACCAATCTGAAGTTTTTAATCGCCGGATTTAGTGACACCATCCAAGTATCACTCCTCAGTATGTTATTTGCGATGACATTAGGTTTAATCATCGCCCTACCGGCTCTGTCGAACTCTCCCTACTTGAAGTGGATCAACCGCATTTATGTCGAGGTAGTCCGCTCAGTGCCTGTTTTAGTCTTACTACTTTGGGTGTATTACGGCATGCCAACGCTGTTGGATGTCTCACTCAATCACTTTTGGGCGGGTGTTATTGCCCTGACCATTGCTGAGAGTGCGTTTATGGCGGAGGTGTTTCGCGGCGGAATCCAAGCCATCAGTCGTGGCCAGCATGAAGCGGCTGAATCTTTGGGCTTAAGCTATTGGCAAAAGATGCACTTGGTAATTCTTCCCCAAGCGTTTCGACAAATTCTCCCACCATTGGGAAATCAATTTGTGTATATCCTGAAGATGAGTTCTTTGGTTAGTGTGATTGGTTTGAGCGATCTCACTCGCCGTGCCAATGAGCTGGTGGTGAATGAGTACTTACCCCTAGAGATTTATACCTTCCTCGTTTTGGAGTACTTGTTGCTCATTCTATTCGTATCCCAAGCTGTTCGTTGGCTCGAAAAACGCATCGCCATTCCCAGTTACTAACGATGAAGCCTTTAGCTAGAAACAACAAAGCCGCTCTTGTTGAGCGGCTTTGACAATATAGCGACAGAGTGCAGGTACTGCTTATTTCTGTTTTACAGGGCGTTGCCAGCCATTAATTTTGCGCTCTTTGACGCGAGTAATCACTAACTCGCCTTCTTCAACATCTTTTGTCAGCGTCGTGCCTGCACCGATGGTTGCGCCATCAGCGATAGTGACAGGCGCCACCAACTGGCTATCAGAACCAACAAAGACATCATTACCGATGATGGTTTTAAACTTGTTCGCACCATCGTAGTTACAAGTAATCGTACCGGCACCGATGTTCGTACGTTGACCGATTTCAGCATCACCAAGGTAAGTTAGATGGTTCGCTTTTGAGCCTTCTCCGATACGCGCATTTTTCACTTCTACGAAGTTACCCACATGGGAATCGTTACGCATCTCAGCACCAGGACGAAGACGAGTAAATGGACCAACGGTACATTCTTCACCAACCGTTGCACCTTCAATCACACTGTAAGGGCGAACGATGGTGTTGTCGTCGATTTCACAATCTTTCAGTACACAACCCGCACCGATAACCACGTTATCACCGAGTGATACTTTACCTTCGATGATAACATTCACGTCAATTTCACAGTCCATACCGCACTGCAACTCACCACGCAAATCAAAGCGTGCTGGATCGCGTAGCATCACACCTTGCTCTAGTAGCTTCTGAGCTTGCATTGATTGGAAAGCACGCTCTAAACGAGCAAGCTGTGCGCGGTCGTTGACCCCTTCCACCTCAATGGCATTGACTGGGTGTACTGCTTCAACGGCGCGACCTTCATCGTGTGCGGCTGCAATAACGTCAGTTAGGTAGTACTCGCCTTGCGCGTTGTTATTGTTTAAGCCAGACAACCAACGCTTAAGATCCCCACCAGTCGCAACCATCACGCCAGTGTTGATCTCTTTAATTTGCTTTTGTTCTTCCGTTGCGTCTTTTTGCTCAACAATCGCAACAACAGGACCATTTTTACGAATAATACGACCATAACCTGTAGGGTTATCAAGCATCACTGTAAGCAGTGCAATACCACCAGTTGGTTGAGCATCCAACAAGTTCTCGATGGTTTCGGCTGAGATTAATGGCACATCACCATAAAGCACGAGGATTTTCTCATCATCTTCAAAGCGAGGAGATGCTTGGTCAACCGCATGGCCAGTTCCCAACTGATCCGCTTGCAGCACCCAGTTTACTGGCTCTTCAGCAAGAGTGGTTTGCATTTGATCACCACCGTGACCAAATACTAAGTGAATATTTTGTGCACCAAGACCAGTACATGTATCAATCACATGTTTTGCCATTGGCTTCCCTGCCAAAGTGTGTAGCACTTTAGGCATGTTCGAATGCATACGGGTACCTTTACCCGCAGCAAGAATCACAGCACTGAATTTCATTGAGAACCTATTGACGTTTTATGTTAATTGGCCGTTATTTTAAACAGCTCTTTTAAAATAGTTAATGGAGTAAGGTAAATTTCCAACTAAAATTAATCAAAAAGGCGACCATTTGGCCGCCTTTTGTCATGCAACGTTGCTAATTGAGCTTAGCGACGCTTTTTTGTCAGCTCGATAACTCGTAGCTGAGCAATGGCTTTAGCCAGTTCACTGGCCGCTTGTGCGAAGTCCATGTCACCATGCTGATTCTGGATTTGCTCCTCAGCTCGGCGCTTGGCTTCTTCTGCCTTCGCTGCGTCTAGCTCTTCACCACGGATAGCGGTATCAGCCAGTACAGTCGCTGTACCAGGCTGAATCTCTACCATACCACCAGAAACATAAATGATTTCTTCGTGGCCGTGCTGTTTCACAATACGCACCATACCAGGCTTGATAGCGGTCAGCAGCGGTGTGTGACCATGGAAAATACCAAGTTCACCTTCGCTACCGGTCACCTGAAACGTTTCAACACGACCAGAGAAGATTTTCTTCTCAGCGCTTACTACGTCTAGGTGAAAGGTTATTGCTGCCATATCGCCTCCTAGTTAGCCTTATAGCTTCTTCGCATTCTCAATAGCATCGTCGATGCTACCGCAGTACATGAATGCCTGCTCAGGAATGTCGTCGTATTCACCAGCTAGTAGACCTTTAAAACCACGTAGAGTCTCTTTTAGAGGTACGTAAATACCAGGGTCACCTGTAAATACTTCTGCTACGTGGTAAGGCTGAGTTAGGAAACGCTCAATCTTACGTGCACGAGATACAACTTGCTTATCTTCTTCAGATAGCTCGTCCATACCTAGGATAGCAATGATGTCTTTCAGCTCTTTGTAGCGCTGAAGTGTCTGCTGAACGCCACGAGCAACTTCGTAGTGATCTTGACCAACTACTAGTGGATCAAGCATACGAGATGTTGAATCTAGTGGGTCGATCGCAGGGTATAGACCCATTGCCGCGATGTTACGGTTAAGTACAACCGTTGCATCCAAGTGCGCGAACGTTGTTGCTGGAGACGGGTCAGTCAAGTCATCCGCAGGTACGTATACCGCCTGTACAGACGTGATAGAACCTGATTTCGTTGACGTGATACGCTCCTGAAGTACACCCATCTCTTCTGCAAGAGTTGGCTGGTAACCTACCGCAGAAGGCATACGACCTAGCAGTGCCGATACCTCTGTACCTGCAAGTGTGTAACGGTAGATGTTATCAATGAACAGTAGTACGTCACGACCTTCGTCACGGAAACGTTCTGCCATTGTTAGACCAGTCAGTGCAACACGTAGACGGTTACCTGGAGGCTCGTTCATCTGACCGTAAACCATTGCTACTTTAGATTCTTCAGGCTTCTCAACGTTTACAACGCCCGCTTCCTGCATCTCGTAGTAGAAATCGTTACCTTCACGAGTACGCTCACCAACACCCGCAAATACGGATAGACCTGAGTGCTGTAGTGCGATGTTGTTGATAAGTTCCATCATGTTAACGGTCTTACCTACACCAGCACCACCGAATAGACCGATTTTACCACCCTTAGCGAATGGACAAATTAGGTCGATTACTTTAACGCCCGTTTCTAGAAGTGCGATCTCGTTTGATTGTTCTTCGTAGCTTGGTGCGCTGCGGTGGATAGAGTAAACCTCTTCCGCGCCCACTTCACCACGCTCATCAATCGCGTCACCTAGGACGTTCATGATACGACCTAGAGTTTTAGTACCGACTGGTACTGAAATTGGAGCGCCAGTGTTAACCACTTCAACTCCACGACGTAAACCATCAGAGCTACCCATTACGATACAACGAACTACGCCACCGCCTAGCTGTTGTTGAACTTCAAGAACTAGACGCTCTTTTGAGTCCGTTACGTTTAGAGCGTCATATACACTAGGTACATTGCTCTGTGGGAACTCTACGTCGACTACCGCACCGATGATCTGTACGATCTTACCTGTAGCCATCGTTAATCCTCTAAACTATTTCGTTTTACCTAAGCTTAAACCGCAGCTGCACCACCAACGATTTCCGATAGTTCTTGTGTGATCGCAGCCTGACGGGCTTTGTTGTACACAAGTTCCAAATCGTCAATCAAGTTGGTTGCGTTATCCGTTGCAGCCTTCATCGCAATCATTCGAGCCGCTTGTTCACAAGCAAGGTTCTCAACCACACCTTGGTATACCTGAGACTCTACGTAACGCACTAGTAGCGTATCCAGTAGAGGTTTTGGCTCAGGCTCATAGATGTAGTCCCATGAGTGCTCACGCTGCATCTCTTCGCTGTCCGATTTAGGCAAAGGTAGCAATTGATCGATCGTTGGTTGCTGAACCATAGTATTCACAAACTTGTTGAATACTACGTATAGACGGTCCAGTTCACCTTCATCGTATTTCTTCAGCATTACGCCAACAGAACCGATTAGGTCTTCTAAGCTTGGGTTATCACCCAGGCCAGAAACCTGTGCCGCAACTTTTGCGCCACCATGTTTAAAGAAAGCTGTTGCTTTTGAGCCAACAACGGCAAGCTCAATCTCAGCACCTTTCTCTCTCCATGCTTGCATGTCTGTAACGGCTTTTTTGAACACGTTAATGTTCAAACCACCACACAGACCACGGTCTGTCGAAACGATGATGTAACCAACACGTTTAGCTTCACGCTCTTCTAGGTACGGATGACGGTACTCTAGGTTTGCGTTAGCCACATGACCGATCACTTTACGCATTGTTTCAGCGTATGGACGAGAAGCTTCCATTGCATCTTGAGAACGACGCATTTTTGAAGCTGCTACCATTTCCATCGCTTTCGTAATTTTCTGCGTGCTTTTAACACTACCGATTTTATTACGTATCTCTTTTGCGCCGGCCATCGTTACTCTCCGTTAGTTGGTGGCAGAAACTGCCACCGACCTAATTACCAAGTTTGGGTTGCTTTGAAGTCGTCAGTCAGTTTCTTCAACTGAGCTTCGATTTCATCGTTGTAAGCGCCAGACTTGTCGATCTCAGCTGCTAGTTCAGCGTATTGACCGCGAGCGTACGATAGTAGAGCCGCCTCGAAATCTAGAACTTTGTTAAGTTCTACATCATCAAGGTAACCGCGCTCTGCCGCGAAGATAGTTAGAGCTTGGTCAAATACAGACATTGGAGCGTACTGCTTCTGCTTCATTAGTTCTGTTACTTTTTGACCATGGTCTAGCTGTTTCTTCGTTGCTTCATCAAGGTCAGAAGAGAACTGAGCAAATGCAGCTAGTTCGCGGTACGCAGCTAGTGCTGTACGGATACCACCTGATAGTTTCTTGATGATTTTCGTCTGAGCTGAACCACCTACACGAGATACTGAGATACCTGGGTCAACCGCTGGACGAACACCAGCGTTGAATAGCTCAGTTTGTAGGAAGATCTGACCATCGGTAATCGAGATTACGTTAGTCGGTACGAATGCTGAAACGTCACCGGCTTGAGTTTCGATGATAGGAAGAGCAGTCAATGAACCAGTCTTACCTTTCACTTCACCGTTAGTGAAACGTTCTACGTACTCTTCGTTTACACGAGCTGCACGCTCTAGTAGACGCGAGTGTAAGTAGAATACGTCACCTGGGAATGCCTCACGGCCTGGTGGACGTTTAAGTAGTAGAGAGATCTGACGGTAAGCTACCGCTTGCTTAGATAGATCATCGTAAACAATCAGTGCGTCTTCACCGCGATCGCGGAAGTATTCACCCATCGCACAACCTGCGTATGGCGCTAGGTATTGCAGCGCTGCAGATTCAGAAGCTGATGCAACTACAACGATCGTGTTTTGTAGTGCGCCGTGCTCTTCTAGTTTGCGAACTACGTTAGCGATAGTCGATGCTTTCTGACCAATTGCTACGTAGATAGAGAAAATACCAGAGTCTTTCTGGTTGATGATCGCGTCGATCGCCAGTGCTGTTTTACCAATCTGACGGTCACCGATAATAAGCTCACGCTGACCACGACCGATTGGGATCATTGAGTCAACTGACTTATAACCAGTTTGCACAGGTTGGTCTACCGATTTACGGTCGATTACACCTGGTGCGATCACTTCTACAGGCGAAGTCATTTTCGCTTCGATTGGACCTTTACCATCGATAGGCTCACCCAGCGTGTTTACTACGCGGCCTAGTAGTTCTGGACCAACTGGCACTTCAAGAATGCGGCCAGTACCTGTAACTTTCATGCCTTCCTTAAGGTCAGCATATGGGCCCATTACAACCGCACCAACCGAGTCACGCTCAAGGTTAAGTGCCAGTGCATAACGGCCACCCGGTAATTCAATCATTTCACCTTGCATCACGTCCGCTAGGCCGTGGATGCGGATGATACCATCGCTTACCGATACGATAGTACCCTCGTTGCGAGCTTCACTAACAACTTCGAAAGATTCGATACGTTGTTTGATTAGATCGCTAATTTCCGTGGAATTAAGTTGCATGCTCCAATCCCCATTAAGACTGCAATGCATCGCTCAGGCGGTTCAAACGACCACGCGCTGAGTCATCGATGACTAGGTCTCCGGCTCGAATAATAACCCCACCAAGTAGGGTCTCATCTACACTGCAATTCAGCTTCACTTTGCGTTCAAGACGCTTTTCAAGTTTGCTGCCAATGTTTGCAAGTTGCTCATCAGAAAGTTCTGTTGCTGAAATGACTTCAACATCAATTTCTTTCTCATGCTCTTTCTTCAGAGTGTAAAACTCTGTGCAAACATCAGGAAGGGCCGCTAAACGACCATTCTCAGCCATCACCTTCAAAAGGTTTTGACCGTGCGTATCAACTTGTTCGCCGCAAACTGCAACAAAAATCTCTGCCATTTTATCAGCAGAAACCGAACCGGTTAGAAGTTCGTTCATTTGTTCGTTTTTGGCCACTTCAGCAGCAAAAGATAACATTTGGCCCCATTGGTCCAACTGGTCTTTCTCTAAAGCAAAGTCGAAGGCTGCTTTAGCATAGGGGCGTGCGATAGTAGTCAAATCAGACATATGCGCCCCCAGACTTAAAGTTTTGCAGTAATGTTGTCGAGAATATCTTTTTGCGCATCTTTATCGATAGAACGCTCAAGGATTTTCTCAGCACCAGCTACAGCCAGAGTAGCAACTTGTTTGCGCAGGTCATCGCGCGCACGATTGCGTTCAGCTTCAAGTTCTGCTTCTGCTTGCGCTAGGATTTTCTGGCGTTCTGCCTGAGCTTCCTCGCGAGCTTCATCAAGAATTTGAGACTTGCGCTTGTTCGCTTGTTCGATGATCTCAGTTGCTGTGCGCTTCGCTTCTTTCAATTGATCAGAAGCGTTGGCTTGTGCTAGATCCAAGTCTTTCGCAGCACGTTCTGCTGCTTGAAGGCCATCAGCAATTTTCTTCTGACGCTCTTCGATCGCTTTCATCAATGGTGGCCATACATACTTCATGCAGAACCACACAAATAGTGCAAACGAGATTGCTTGACCTAGCAGAGTTGCGTTTATGTTCACAACAGCTACCCCTCTATTTGGACTTAGTGTTAATCAGTGACAAGCGCTAATCGCTCGTCCCGAGTTAAAGGTGATTAACCTAGTTGACCAACGAATGGGTTTGCGAAAGTGAATAGTAGCGCGATTACGATACCGATCATTGGAACCGCATCAAGTAGACCCGCGATGATGAACATCTTAACTTGTAGCATAGGAGCCATTTCTGGTTGACGTGCAGCACCTTCTAGGAATTTACCACCTAGCAGTGCGAAACCAATCGCTGTACCAAGAGAAGCAAGACCGACGATAATACCTACGGCGATTGCAGAAAAGCTCAGTAAAGTTTCCATTACTATCTCCAATTTATAGTTGTTGGCTTAGTGCCCAAATAAAAAGCTTTAAAAAAATTAATGATCAGGATCTTCGTGTGCCATTGACAGATAAACAATTGTCAACATCATGAATACGAAGGCTTGAATCGTAATAACCAAGATATGGAAGATTGCCCACGGTAGTGAACCCATCCATTGTAAGTACCATGGTAGCATTGCCGCACAAAGAATGAATACAACCTCACCCGCGAACATGTTACCGAATAGACGCATACCAAGTGATAGAGGTTTCGCCAATAGCGATACCACTTCAATCAGTAGGTTAAACGGAATCATAAGTGGGTGATTGAATGGATGTAGTGCAAGTTCTTTTGCGAATCCACCTAGACCTTTCACTTTGATGCTGTAGTAAATCATCAATGCAAAAACGCCTAGAGCCATAGCCATGGTGATATTCACATCAGCAGACGGTACAACCTTAAGGTAAGGGATACCTAGCCAATGTTCTGCTGGGTACGGTAAGAAGTCGATAGGAACTAAGTCCATCACGTTCATCAAAAATACCCAACAAAAGATAGTCAGTGCTAAAGGCGCGATCAGTGGGTTGCGTCCATGGAACGTGTCTTTGACGTTATCGGCGACAAATTCAACGATCATTTCTACAGCACACTGAAGCTTACCCGGTACACCCGCTGTTGTTCTCTTCGCTACTTTGTAAAAAATTCCGAGGAAGATTAAACCAGTAAACCAAGAAAAAAACAGGCTATCGATATGTACGTTCCAGAAACTTGTCTCCGACCCTACTAAACCCAACTTATACAGCGATAGGTTAGAAAGGTGGTGGGCAATGTAACCGGACGATGTTAGCGCTTCACCTGGCGCAGCCATAACTCATCCTATTTTTTGTTGTTAATGAATAGCACTGGTGCACAGATATTAATACCTAGTACCAGCAAATAGGTTAGTTTGAGGGGAACAAGTTCCACCTGCATATACATGTAGGCAACATAGAACAGTGCAACCGTGATGAGAATTTTCAGTACTTCACCCGTATAGAAGGAAGCCGCGATGCGCTTGGCAGCGCGAGCCCCACTAAACATGAAAGCACACAGCGCGAATACTGCATTGGCAACAACAAAAATGCCTCCGCCAATCAGCGCTGAAAATCCCCAGTCAGGATTTATGGCTACCGCCATTCCTGCTGCCACAAAAATAACCGCGCCAGACTGGATCATTAACAATTGCCTTGCGAGCTCTCGTCCTGGTCTAGCTAACGCAGCTACCATGTATTCGTACCTCTAGTAATATCCACTTCGCACTAAACTCTCTGTGCTGGGAAATTGGCGAAAATTATACGTTCAGTTCAACGTAAAGCAATTCGATTGCATCAAAAACTTACAGTTTTGTTTACAAAACGACAACTTTCGCACAAAATTCGATTAATTAGATTAATTGACCTAAATCAATTATCTCATCTAGGCCTCAAGCTTGGCAATTAGTTGGTCCAATTTGTGAGGCTCATCAAGACTTATCGTCAATTTCGCTTTTCCGTTTGCAGAACGGGTCAAAGAAACTTTTGCATCAAGCAGCTGACTCAATTTATGCGACATTTGCTCAGCTTCGGTATCTTCTTGTTGCCCTTTTTGCTCATTTTGTGGGGCTAAGCACTTTTTTACTAACTGTTCGGTTTGGCGAACAGTCATTTGCTTTTTCGCGACTTGTTGAGCAACCTCAACCTGCTTCTCACCCTGCAAGGCCAATAGCGCTCGCGCATGACCCATTTCTAGCAATTTATCCGCAACCAAGCTTTTCACATCGGACTCAAGCTGGTTTAAACGTAACAAGTTACTGACTGTCGTTCTCGACTTACCAATCACTTCTGCGACTTGTTGATGCGTAAGCGTAAATTCGTCTTGTAAGCGCTCAAGCGCTTGTGCTTCTTCAATCACATTCAAGTCTTCACGTTGAATGTTCTCAATCAGCGCCATCGCAATTGCAGCGCGGTCTTCGACTTTCTTCACCAAACACGGCACGCGTTTTAAACCAGCCTGCCTTGCCGCACGCCAGCGGCGCTCACCTGCGATGATCTCAAACTGACCACTTTCAACCTGGCGAACCACGATTGGCTGAATAATGCCTTGTGACTGAATCGAAGCCGCTAATTCTTCTAGCGCTTCAGGCGCCATATCTTTACGCGGTTGGTATACGCCCGGTTGCAATTGACCAATCGCTAAGTCGGTTAACTCACCGTCTGCCGATAATTCTTGGCTATGCGATGCAATATGCTGTTTTTCACGAGCAAACGAACTGGTCGACAATAACGCATCCAGTCCTTTTCCGAGACCACGCTTAGACATGGGGTTGAATTCCTTAGGTTAGAGTTAAACTGGGATTTCTTCGCGGCGGAGCATTTCGCCCGCTAGAGCAAGATACGCTTTGGCCCCTGCAGAGTACTTATCGTAGTACATCGCTGGTTTACCGTGACTTGGCGCTTCGGCCAAACGCACATTACGCGGAATGACGGTACGGTAAACTTTATTGCCAAAGTGTTTTTTAAGTTGATCGGACACTTCATTCGATAGGCGATTGCGCGGGTCGTACATAGTACGCAGTAAACCTTCGATTTTGAGGTTTTCATTAACCACAGCCGCTAACTTGCTGATTGTGTCCATAAGAGCAGTTAAACCTTCTAACGCAAAGTATTCACATTGCATCGGCACCAGCACAGAATCAGCTGCCGCCATCGCATTGATTGTAAGAAGGTTTAGAGAAGGAGGACAATCAATAAAGATGAAATCATAGTTATCGCGAACTGACGACAATGCATTTTTTAAACGCACTTCGCGAGCGAACACTTCCATCAATTTGATCTCTGCCGCGGTTACGTCACCGTTCGCCGCGATCAAATCATACTTCCCTGTGGTTTGGGTACAAACGACTTGATCGAACGGTGTATCTTCGACCAAAAGATCGTATGCGGTGGCATCGACCATATACTTATCCACGCCACTGGCCATCGTAGCATTGCCTTGCGGGTCGAGATCGATCACCAAAACCTTGCGCTTTGTTGCCGCCATCGAAGCCGCTAAGTTAATGCACGTTGTTGTTTTGCCGACCCCACCTTTCTGGTTGGCGATTGCTACAATTTTACCCACGATTACCTCGCTAATTTTCCTTGCGCGATAAGATTACTAGATGACGATCACCTTCCAACTCAGGAACAGCTAAAGATATGATCTCTGTCACACTGCACCATTCAGGAAGCTGATCCATTTCATCTTTAGGGTGCTGTCCTTTCAGCGCTAGAAACACCCCATGCTCTTGTTTCGGCAAATGGTGGCACCATTCCACCATGTCTGTCATTGAAGCAAAAGCTCGACTCAAAACGCCATCAAATTTTTCTTCAGGTTGGAATTCTTCGACGCGACTTTGAATTGGTGTCACGTTTTTCAGCCCTAATGTGTGCACGACTTGCTTGATAAAACGGATGCGTTTGCCAAGACTGTCGAGCAAGAAGAAGGTCTTCTCAGGGTTCATGATTGCCAAAGGTATGCCCGGTAAGCCCGGACCAGTACCAACATCAATAAAGCGCTCACCGGGCAGGTGTGTGCTCACCACGATGCTATCAAGAATATGTTTCACTAACATATCAAGCGGATCGCGCACCGACGTTAAGTTGTACGCTTTGTTCCACTTATCGAGCAGTTCGACGTAACCGACCAATTGCTCTCTTTGTTGCTCTGACACTTCTAAATCGGTTTTCGCGATCAGTGAATCCAGCTTTGTTCGCAATGCGCTCATTATTCTTCCTCACCTTTCTTCAGCAAACCATGCTTTTTCAAGTGAACAAGTAGAATAGAAATTGCAGCAGGCGTAATACCAGAAATGCGCGATGCAATACCGATGCTCTCTGGTTTGGCTTCACTCAGTTTAGCAACGACTTCGTTTGATAAACCTTTTACATCGCGGTAATCCAAATCTGCGGGTAGCTTGGTATTTTCGTGACGCAATGATTTTTCGATCTCTTCCTGCTGACGCTTGATGTAACCATCGTATTTTACTTGAATTTCAACTTGCTCCGCCGCTTGCTGATCTTCAAGTGCAGGAGCAAACGCTTCAAGTTGCGTCAGTTGCGAATAAGTGATCTCTGGACGACGCAGAAGATCCTCACCACTCGCTTCACGTGCCATTGGGGTTTTCAGCAGCTTGTTCAGCTCATCAACGCCTTCTGATTTCGGATTCATCCACGTTGATTTCAAACGCTGACGTTCCGTTTCCATGTTATTGAGTTTCTCGTTAAAGCGAGCCCAACGAACATTGTCAATCAAGCCTAACTCGCGTGCTTTTTCCGTTAAACGTAAATCGGCGTTATCTTCACGTAGCAACAAGCGGTATTCCGCACGAGAAGTGAACATGCGGTACGGTTCTTTGGTACCCATGGTCGATAAATCATCAATCAATACGCCCATGTAAGCTTGGTCACGACGTGGGCTCCAGCCTTCTTTGTCTTGGCTGTACAAGCTTGCGTTTAGACCGGCCATCAAGCCTTGCGCTGCGGCTTCTTCGTAGCCAGTCGTACCATTAATCTGACCAGCAAAGAACAGACCATGAATAAACTTGGTTTCGTACGTTTGCTTCAAATCACGTGGATCGAAGAAATCGTATTCAATCGCATAACCAGGACGAACGATATGCGCATTTTCAAAACCTTTCATTGAGCGAACGATTTGTACTTGCACATCAAATGGCAAGCTAGTCGAGATACCGTTAGGGTATAGCTCGTGCGTCGTTAATCCTTCTGGCTCAATGAAGATTTGGTGGCTATTTTTATCCGCAAAACGCATCACTTTGTCTTCAATCGACGGGCAGTAACGCGGACCAATGCCTTCAATCACACCCGCGTACATCGGACTGCGATCCAAGTTGCTACGGATCACGTCGTGCGTTTGCTCATTGGTGTGCGTAATAAAACATGGGATCTGACGCGGGTGTTGTTCGCGTTTACCCATGAATGAAAATACAGGGGTAGGGTTATCACCGTGCTGAGCTTCAAGCACTGAAAAATCAACAGTGCGAGCATCAATGCGCGGTGGGGTACCCGTTTTTAAACGATCCACACGGAATGGCAGCTCACGTAATCGATCCGCTAATGCGATCGACGGTGGATCCCCTGCACGTCCGCCTGAAGAGCTCTCCATGCCAATGTGGATCTTACCACCAAGGAACGTACCTACCGTTAGTACGACGGCTTTCGCATGGAAGCGAAGTCCCATTTGAGTCACCACGCCAACCGCGCGGTCTTGCTCAACAATCAGATCATCCACTGACTGCTGGAACAGCGTTAAGTTAGGTGCATTTTCTAATGCGTTACGGACGTACGCTTTGTACAGAGCACGATCCGCTTGAGCTCGAGTCGCCCGAACTGCAGGACCTTTGGAGGCATTTAGTGTACGGAATTGAATACCTGCATGGTCGATGGCTTCAGCCATCAAACCGCCCATAGCATCCACTTCTTTTACTAGGTGACCTTTACCAATACCACCAATCGCCGGGTTACAAGACATCTGGCCTAATGTATCGATGTTATGGGTAAGGAGAAGCGTTTTTTGTCCTGTGCGTGCAGATGCGAGCGCGGCTTCCGTTCCTGCGTGTCCGCCACCGACAACAATGACGTCAAAGTTTTCGTGATAAAGCATGAACTGACCTCAGGTATTCAAAGGGATTTAATGGACAGATAAAGGAGCCGTATTTTACCTGCTTTATGCCACAGAGAAAAACGTTTTCTCGTTTTATCCGTTTTAAGCTTCAAGATAAATATATATAAGATCTATATATATGATCTTTTATTAGATCTACTATTAGGATCGACCGTTTCTGTGGATAACCTAAAAATGATCAACAAGATCATGGATCTTCTTTGGATCATATCTTGTGATCATGATTGGATCAGATCGAGGATTACCTGGGATCAAAAGTGGTAGTTATACACAGAGGGTAAAATTGATCAAAGTTGTTATTGGGATAACTAAAGGAAAATCACTGGATCTTATCGTAGTTATCCACAGCTCGTTTGGTTGGTTTTTGAGCAGTTAAACAAAATAATTTGACGGGAGTTATTCACATTGGGGAAAACAGAGCCGAATTTCGACTCTGTTGAAGGGAAAGCGGGGAGCTTAAAAGCGTTCGATATTCTCTTTTAACCATGCCTCAGCGGCGTCTTCGGGTACTGCATGGCTCAGTACATCAATCTTAAGACAATCAGCGAGCGGTGTGGCACCAATGTCCTCTAGTAAATCATAAGCGTGTTGACCAGCGGCGCAGAACGTATCATAGCTTGAATCACCAATCGCAATCACTGCGAACTTTACGTCGGTCATTTTCGGCGGGGTATTTTGTAATGCCGCGATAAAAGGTTGAATATTATCAGGGTACTCACCAGCCCCATGGGTTGAGGTGATCACCAACCACGTTCCTTGATTTTCGATCTCATCAAGGGATGGCTGGTTGTGGATCGTTGTTTCAAATCCATTCTCGTTGAGTAGATCACTCAGGTGATCCCCTACGTATTCTGCGCCACCTAGCGTGCTGCCTGTAATAATGTGGATCATACTTCTTCCTTATTGAATGCGACGGCTAAAGCTCATGGATGGCTTGCCGTACAAAAAGAAACGCGGTGTGAGTTAAGCTCAGCACCGCGCGTTCGATTATTTACTTCCCGATACAGAATGAAGAGAAGATTCGGCCCAGTAAGTCGTCAGAACTGAACTCGCCGGTAATCTCGTTGAGATGCTGTTGGGTGATGCGCAGCTCTTCTGCCAGTATCTCACCAGCCATATAGCCTTCAAGCTGTTCTTGGCCTATTTGAAGGTGCTGTGCGGCGCGCTCCAACGCATCGAGGTGACGGCGACGAGCCATAAAGCCACCTTCACTGTTGCCTGAGAATCCCATGCATTCTTTGAGGTGTTCACGCAGAGCTTCAACCCCTGCACCAGTTTTCGCTGACAAGCGGATGAGGGTAGGGTTATTGACGTGGCAGATCCCCATCTCTTCACCCGTTTGATCCGCTTTGTTTCGGATCACGGTTATGCCGATGTTGTCTGGTAGGCGATCCACAAAGTCTGGCCAGATATCTTTCGGATCGGTGGCATCGGTTGTGGTGCCATCCACCATGAACAAGACGCGGTCTGCTTGAGCGATTTCATCCCACGCGCGCTCGATACCGATTTTCTCGACTTCGTCGGAGGCATCACGCAGACCTGCTGTATCAATGATGTGCAGTGGCATACCATCAATGTGGATATGCTCACGCAGGACGTCACGCGTGGTACCTGCGATGTCGGTTACGATTGCAGACTCTTTGCCTGATAACGCGTTCAGTAGGCTTGATTTGCCCGCATTTGGACGACCAGCAATCACGACTTTCATCCCTTCACGCATGATTGCGCCTTGGTTGGCTTCTTTGCGCACCGCATCTAGGTTGTCGATGATGGCTTGTAGGTCACCAGCCACTTTGCCGTCGGCCAGAAAGTCGATCTCTTCTTCTGGGAAGTCGATGGCTGCCTCAACATAGATACGCAAATGAATCAGCGACTCAACTAAGGTATTAATGCGCCCTGAAAAGGCGCCCTGTAAGGATTGCAGCGCCGATTTTGCTGCTTCTTCAGAACTTGCATCAATGAGGTCTGCAATTGCTTCTGCTTGAGCGAGGTCGAGTTTATCGTTCAGGAACGCGCGTTCAGAGAACTCACCAGGGCGAGCTGCTCGAATACCATCAATACCTAGAATGCGTTTTATCAGCATATCCATCACGACGGGGCCGCCATGGCCTTGCAGCTCAAGTACGTCTTCACCTGTAAATGAGTGCGGGTTAGGGAAGTACAGAGCGATGCCCTGATCAAGCACAGTGCCATCTTCTGACTTAAACGGCAGGTACTCTGCATAGCGGGGCTTTAGTGTCTTACCCGTGACTTCTAACGCCACTTGGTTGGCTTTAGGGCCTGATACTCGAATAATACCGACACCGCCACGACCAGGCGCGGTCGCTTGAGCGACAATCGTATCTGTAGTCATAATTTTGCCTTTTGAGCTGGGCTCAAATTGAGCCATAACTTTAGTTAGCTGAATTGTAATCAGCCAAAAACAAAAAGGCGACCTTTTGGCCGCCTTTCTCAATCATTTCCTAAAAGGTTACTTGCTGTGTAAGCCTTTTTTCTCTAACCCTTTGTAGATCAGAGTTTGCTGGATAAGCGTTACGATGTTCGACACCAACCAGTACAGAACGAGACCTGATGGGAAGAACAAGAAGAAGAAGGTAAACATAACCGGCATAAAGGTCATGATCTTCTGCTGCATTGGATCCGTTACCGTTGTCGGGCTCATCTTCTGGATTAGGAACATAGACGCACCCATCAATAGCGGCAGGATGTAGTAAGGGTCCTGCGCTGACAAGTCGTGAATCCAACCAAAGAATGGTGAGTGACGAAGCTCTACCGATTCCATTAGCGCCCAGTATAGTGCGATGAAGATAGGCATCTGTAGGATAAGAGGTAAACAGCCACCTAGTGGGTTCACTTTCTCTTTCTTGTACAGTTCCATCATTTCTTGGCTCATGCGCTGACGGTCATCACCGATGCGCTCACGCATAGCTTGCAGCTTAGGCTGAAGCATACGCATTTTCGCCATAGACGTGTATTGCGCTTTTGTTAGTGGGTACATTGCACCACGAACGATGAAGGTCAGACAGATGATTGCCACACCCCAGTTACCAACAAAGCTCTGGATGAATGAAAGCAACATATGAAGAGGCTTCGCAATGAACCATAACCAGCCGTAGTCCACTACTAGGTCTAGGTTAGGTGCCACTTCTGCCATTTCATCTTGCA
The DNA here is from genome assembly GCF_000024825.1 of Vibrio antiquarius. Taxonomy (NCBI): domain Bacteria; kingdom Pseudomonadati; phylum Pseudomonadota; class Gammaproteobacteria; order Vibrionales; family Vibrionaceae; genus Vibrio; species Vibrio antiquarius. The sequence continues at coordinate 424,730 of NC_013456.1, read as the reverse complement.
GTTTTGGACCAACCCAAAGTGTTGCTTCAAACTTAGCCTGATCGCCTGTTGCGATAGTTTTGTTCGGCATACGAACGCCGATGTCGCCTAGGTTGCCAATTACACGAGTGTATAGGTTAGTACCTGGTTCGTTACGTGGGATCCAAGCTGCGGCAAAGTAATGCTGAATCATTGCTGCCCAACCTTGGCCATCGGCTAGGTTTAGAGACAGGTTGCGATCCTGCATATCATCAAAGCTGTACTTCTTGTAACGCGTATCTTCTGTTGAGTATGCGCCACCACGGTAAGTAGGCATTGTGATGCTACCACCATCGTCCATTAGGTTTTGACGTAGGTGTGCGTACATACCAAATGTTGCGTTGTTGCCTGAGTTGTTCACTACATCGTATTCAACATTAAGCGCGTAGCTGCCGCGTTTAAAGATGTAAGTTTTGGTGTATTCGATGCCGTTTGTAGTGAATGTCATCGGAACGCGAAGTTCATCTTGACCGTCAGCCATTGTGAAGCTGTCTGCACTTACGTTGTAGTGAGGGCGATTTGTGCTGCTCAAGTCGATACCTTGAGGACCCACTAGACCGCTTTGAGCGATAAATTGGTGACCTTGATCGTCTTTAAGCAGAACAAAGGAATCTGATGAATCTAACTCAGCAGAGTATTCGTTAAGGTTGGCATGTACCACATCGCCACCAACGGTGTCGATCGACAGAGTTAAAACATCAGTCGTTACTGTGATAGTTTTTGCAGAAGCTTGCTGTTGACCAGGAACTGGGTCAAGTTCATCAGCAAAAGATGGTGCAGGTAGAGTGCTGCTTGATTGAGCCTGTTCAACTGCTTGAGGTTCTGGATTCTTTGCAACTTGCCATTGTTGAAACAGCAAAAAAGAAACCAGGGCCAAACCGATGAGCAGGATATTACGTTGAGAATCCATCGTTAGTTATCTCTGTCTTGTTTTTGGACTGGTGGAACGGGGTCGTACCCCCCTTCATTCAAAGGGTGGCATTTTAATAGACGTTTGCCTGATAACCAACATCCTTTTACAAAACCGTGAGCTCTCAAAGCTTCTAGCGCGTAAGTGGAACAAGTTGGTGTGAACCGGCAACGAGGACCAATCAAAGGGCTGATAAACCAGCGATACAGATAAACGAGCCCAATGGCTATCCACGTGAAGGGCGAGACAGGCGTTGCCATAGCTTATCAAACAACTTAAAAATTTCCTCATTGCTTAAATCTTGCGCGCTTTTCTTCGCAATCACAACAAAATCTTTGTTTGGAAGCTGATGTTGATTGTTACGAAAGCTTTCACGAGCCAAACGCTTAAATCGGTTACGACCGACAGCCGTTTTGATTTGCTTTTTTGGAACCGCTAAACCTAATCGTGGATGAGAAAGTTTGTTCTTGCGAGCAATGATGGTGAAATGAGGCGAGCCAGCTCGATGAGCTTGCTGGAAGACGTTTTGATAATGCTCGGGAGTTAACAAACGTAACTCCCGATTAAACGCGTACGTGTTCAAAATAAACTAGCGATTATTTTGATAGGCGCGCACGGCCTTTTGCACGACGTGCGTTGATAACTTTACGACCGTTCTTAGTTGCCATGCGAGCACGGAAGCCGTGAGTACGCTTGCGCTTTAGAACTGTAGGTTGAAAAGTGCGTTTCATGATAATTACCTTTACTGATCAGTAGTTTTAGGTTCTTGTTAAACCCGGCGTGGGTATTTGCTTTCTTATATAAAGAAGCTCTTTATATAGAGAAGGACAACCGACGCCTCTCAACAAAGAGGCGGAATTGTAATCACACTCACATAATGTGTCAATGACTCAATGAGTACGAAATTCCGGCCGGGCGATTATACGTAGTGTGAGTAAAATCTCAAGGATCAATCGATCCTGATGCTTGATCGTTACTCTATTCCTACTTGGTTAAGGAATTTTTTCAAACGAGGATCTTGTGGATTATCGAAGATATCCTGTGGAGAACCTTGCTCTACGATATTGCCTTCCGCCATGAAGATCACTCTATCAGCGACTTCTTTCGCGAATTGCATCTCGTGCGTCACCACCAGCATGGTTTGATGCTGATTAGCTAACTTCTTCATTAATGAGAGAACTTCTCCAACCCATTCCGGATCCAACGCAGAAGTTGGTTCGTCAAATAACAGCAGTTCTGGTTGCAGCGCCATCGCTCGGCCGATACCCACACGTTGTTGTTGGCCGCCAGACAATGCCGCTGGATAACTATCGCCTTTATCCCCAAGGCCTATGTCATCCAGAATTTGTTGCGCTCGTTTGAGAGCATCGGCTTTTTTCCATCCTCGAACGGTCACTAGACCTTCGGCAATATTCTGGCGCGCATTCATATGGGCAAACAGGGCATAGTTTTGGAACACAAAGCCAGTTCGACGACGCAGCGCTAATACTTCGGCTTTTGTGTGTTTTTGAGTATCAACAGAGACGTCATCTATCGTGATACGACCTTCATCTGCTTGTTCTAGAAAGTTCACCGTACGCAGCAAGGTTGATTTACCCGTACCACTTGAGCCGATAATCACGATGATCTCACCTTGCTTAATATCGAGGTCGATGCCTTTCAGCACTTCAGTCTCACCAAAACGTTTGTGAATATTTTCTAACTTAATCATCGTACGTACGCCTTATTCAGTTTTGCTTCTGCCCAGATTTGTACGCGAGTCAGAATCACCACCACGCCCCAGTAAATAAGAGCAACCGCAAGGAAAGCTTCAAAGAAACGGAAACTTGATGAGGCTTCCATCTGTGCTTTCGCCATGATTTCGGCCACACCAAGCGTGAAGGCGAGAGACGTTGACTTGATCATATCGATGAAATAGTTCATCAATGAAGGCAGTGCGACACGCGTTGCTTGAGGTAAAATGACGCGGCGCATCGCCTGAGATGTTGTCATGCCCACCGACAAGCTCGCTTCCATCTGGCTACGATCAATACCAATAATGGCGGCACGAATACTTTCCGCCATATAAGCGGCAAAGTGCAGCGTTAAACCGATCACCGCTGCTGAGAAGGCATCAATACCCACCATCAATGGGAAAATTTGTGGTAAGCCGTAATAAAGCAGGAAAAGCTGAACTAAGAGAGGGGTGCCACGGAAGAAGCTGATGTACAGTTGGCTTAATTGATCCAGAACTGGCAGTTTAAATACGCGAATATTGGCTAAAATGACGGATAAAATCAGTGAAAACACCAATCCCCATGTCGCCATTTCCATGGTAGTGCCAAGATATTTCAGCAATATCGGCAGCAGTTCCAACATGTAATTAAAGTCAAATCCCATACGGCTTACCTAAAGGCTAGAGAAAAGAAAAGGTGGAAAACAAGTTCCACCTTTACGTAAGTTTATTTTAGTCCGAGAGTGATACCACTTTGCGGCCTAAAGTACAAAGAGTTCTTATTTCGTGATGTCAGCGCCAAACCACTTCACGGAAATTTTCTCTACTGTACCATCTGCGCGCATCTCAGCCAGTGCTTTGTTTACTTCTTCTTGCAGCTTACGACCTTTCTCGTTGTCCACGAAAGGCCATGCGTTTTGAATTGTTTCAAACGGTTCGCCCGCCAATTCCAAAGGAAGACCGGTTTTCTTAATCAGCTCTAACGCAGAAAGACGATCCATTACAAATGCATCTGCACGACCGAGCGCCACGTCATGTTCGATACCTGTGTCGTACGTTTTAATGTTGATCTTGCCGTCTTTGTCGTACTGACGAAGCAGTTGCTCGAAGTTAGATCCTAGATTCACAGCAACGGTTTTGCCCGCAAGATCGTCAACACCTTTGATGCTGTCGTTGCCTTTACGCACGGTAATTTGTGCGCCATCTACAACGTAAGGGTCAGCAAATAGGTATTTGGCTTTACGCTCATCAGTCATGGTGATTTGGTTGGAGATCGTATCGATGCGACCGGTTTCTAGCAGACCAAATAAACCAGAGAAGTTAGCGGTTACGTATTCGATTTTGTAATCGTTGCGTTTGCCGATTTCTTCCCACATGTCGACTTCAAAGCCTTGTAGCTTATCTTGCTTTACAAAAGTAAACGGGAAGTAGCGACCTGACATACCAACTTTGACTTCAGTAGCGGCTTGTACGGTTGCTGCCGACAGTGCAATGGCTGCAACGGCAACCTTAATCCAGTTTTTCATAATACATCTCCATAATTTTATGGTTGGAAATACTACTGTTAGTTAGCTCAATTAAATAAATAACCAAGAGCAATAACCTAGACCTGTGAGTTATTAGATAATAGAAGAAGAATGTTAAATGTGACGAAAATGCGAACTGAACCAGGGGAAATGATCGACAAAATCAGCATTGGGAATAAAATAATACACAGACTTATCACCAATCACTCGATCTTGTGAATTTTGCCCAATTGTGGATCGTTGTGTGGGCAAATTTGGGGCAAGGTGTGTTGATCTCATCAAGTTTGCAGAAATAATTGTGAATAACTTGGATCTTATTCACTGGATCGTCGATCAATCGCTGGCGATCTTGGTTATCAACAGGTAAAATTGCCAGTCTTTTCCGATAATTCAATTACTCAGTGGGGGCACCGTGTCATCTTCGCTTTGGCTGCAATGTTTGCAGCAGCTTCAAGAAGAGCTACCAGCTACAGAATTCAGCATGTGGGTTCGTCCGCTACAAGCGGAGCTCAATGACAATACTCTCACTCTATTCGCGCCAAACCGCTTTGTGTTGGACTGGGTGCGTGATAAGTATCTGAACAATATTACTCGCTTACTGCAGGAATACTGTGGTGGCGACATTCCTAACTTACGCTTTGAAGTGGGGAGTCGACCTGTCTCTGCTCCAAAACCAGCGCCGACACGTACGCCTGCAGATGTGGCTGCGGAGTCATCTGCACCTGCGCAATTACAGGCGCGTAAGCCAGTACACAAAACCTGGGATGACGACGCTCAAGCGATTGCGGCGATCAATCACCGCTCAAACATGAACCCAAAACACAAGTTTGACAACTTTGTTGAAGGTAAGTCGAACCAACTGGGTTTGGCTGCGGCGCGTCAGGTATCGGATAACCCAGGTGCAGCTTACAACCCACTATTCCTATACGGCGGCACGGGTTTGGGTAAAACCCACTTATTGCATGCGGTGGGTAACGCGATTGTGGATAACAACCCGAACGCGAAAGTGGTCTACATGCACTCAGAACGTTTTGTGCAAGACATGGTGAAAGCGCTGCAAAACAATGCGATTGAAGAATTCAAACGCTACTACCGCAGTGTGGATGCACTCCTTATCGATGACATCCAATTCTTTGCTAATAAAGAACGTTCGCAAGAAGAATTCTTCCATACCTTCAACGCACTATTGGAAGGTAACCAGCAGATCATCTTAACGTCTGACCGTTATCCTAAAGAGATTAATGGCGTTGAAGATCGTCTTAAATCTCGCTTTGGTTGGGGTCTTACTGTTGCGATCGAGCCGCCTGAGCTTGAAACGCGTGTGGCGATCTTGATGAAAAAAGCCGAAGATCACCAAATCCACCTTGCTGATGAAGTGGCATTCTTTATTGCCAAGCGTCTGCGTTCGAACGTTCGTGAGCTAGAAGGTGCACTGAACCGCGTTATCGCTAACGCGAACTTTACTGGCCGCCCAATTACGATTGATTTTGTTCGTGAAGCGCTGCGCGATCTGCTTGCTCTACAAGAGAAGCTGGTGACGATCGATAACATTCAAAAGACCGTGGCGGAATACTACAAGATTAAAGTGGCGGACTTGCTGTCTAAACGTCGCTCTCGTTCTGTAGCGCGTCCTCGTCAGCTGGCCATGGCGTTAGCAAAAGAGCTAACCAACCACAGCTTGCCTGAAATTGGCGATGCGTTTGGGGGCCGCGATCATACGACCGTACTTCATGCGTGTCGCAAGATTGAGCAGCTGCGTGAAGAGAGCCACGATATTAAAGAAGATTACTCTAACTTGATTCGCACCCTGTCCTCGTAATCGGTTAGAATAACGGTATTCTAAGCAAATCATTTATTGAGCTGACAGCGTAAAGAGCCAAGCATGAAATTTACCATTGAACGTAGTCATTTAATCAAACCGCTACAGCAGGTTTCGGGCGCTTTAGGTGGCCGACCAACTCTGCCAATCCTGGGTAACCTACTTCTTAAAGTAGAAGAGAACGTATTGTCGATGACGGCGACCGATCTTGAAGTAGAGTTAGTAAGCAAAGTGACGCTAGAAGGTGATTTTGAAGCGGGCAGCATTACCGTTCCTTCGCGTAAGTTTCTCGATATCTGCCGTGGTTTACCAGACGATGCGATCATCACATTTGTATTAGAAGGTGATCGCGTACAAGTTCGCTCTGGTCGCAGCCGTTTCTCATTGGCAACGCTTCCTGCGAACGATTTCCCTAATATTGAAGACTGGCAAAGCGAAGTGGAAGTATCACTGAGCCAAGCCGATCTACGTACGCTGATCGACAAAACTCAGTTCTCGATGGCGAATCAAGACGTTCGTTACTACCTCAACGGTATGTTGTTTGAAATTGACGGTACCACGCTACGCAGCGTGGCGACGGACGGCCACCGTATGGCGGTATCGCAAACTCAGCTGGGTGCGGATTTTGCGCAGAAGCAAATCATCGTGCCACGTAAAGGTGTGCAAGAATTAGTGAAGTTGATGGACGCGCCAGAGCAACCTGTAGTACTTCAGATCGGTAGCTCCAATGTTCGTGCTGAGGTGAATAACTTTACTTTTACCTCTAAGTTGGTTGATGGTCGTTTCCCTGACTACCGCCGCGTATTGCCTCAGAGCACCAATAAGACCCTAATAGCAAGTTGTGACGAGTTGCGCCAAGCCTTCTCTCGTGCTGCGATTCTTTCCAACGAAAAATTCCGTGGCGTGCGTGTGAATCTGGCTGATACTGAAATGCGCATAACCGCGAATAACCCAGAACAAGAAGAAGCGGAAGAGATGCTAGATGTGACCTTTGAAGGTGACGCCATCGAAATCGGCTTTAACGTAAGCTATGTGCTTGATGTTCTGAACACGTTGCGTTGTGAAAATGTACGTGTGTCGATGTCGGATGCTAACGCTAGCGCATTGATTGAAAATGCCGACGATGACAGTGCCATGTACGTGGTGATGCCAATTCGTCTATAAGCCAACTGAATGCCTCTTTCTCGTCTCATCATTCAGCAGTTTCGAAACATTAAAGCCTGTGATATTGAGTTATCAGCAGGCTTTAACTTTCTTATCGGGCCGAACGGCAGCGGTAAAACCAGTGTCTTAGAAGCGGTTTACCTGCTCGGGCATGGCCGCTCATTCAAGAGTTCTCTCACCGGACGAGTGATACAAAATGAGTGTGACGAACTGTTTGTTCATGGTCGTTTTTTGAACTCGGATCAATTTGAGCTACCTATCGGCATTAATAAGCAGCGTGATGGCTCAACAGAGGTTAAAATAGGCGGTCAATCTGGACAAAAATTAGCGCAGTTGGCACAAGTTCTGCCTCTGCAGTTGATACACCCAGAAGGGTTTGATTTACTGACAGATGGCCCTAAACATCGTCGTGCGTTTATTGACTGGGGCGTGTTTCATACCGAGCCCGCTTTTTATCAAGCATGGGGAAGGTTCAAGCGCCTGAACAAGCAGCGCAACGCGTTGTTGAAAACCGCCAATAGTTATCGTGAACTCAGTTATTGGGATCAGGAAATGGCAGGGTTGGCTGAAAACATCAGCCAATGGCGAGCAAGTTACATCGAACAGATGAAAACCGTCGCAGAAACTATCTGTCAGACATTTTTGCCAGAATTTGAGATCCAATTGAAGTATTATCGTGGCTGGGATAAAGACACCCCATACCACGAGATACTAGAAAAGAATTTTGAGCGTGATCAGGCATTGGGATACACCTTTAGTGGCCCAAACAAAGCTGATTTGCGCATTAAAGTGAACGGAACGCCCGTTGAAGATGTTCTGTCACGCGGTCAATTAAAACTCATGGTGTGTGCATTGCGTGTCGCGCAAGGGCAACACCTGACAGAGATGACCGGTAAACAATGCATTTACCTAATTGACGACTTTGCGTCGGAATTAGATAGCCAACGTCGCAAGCGTCTTGCTGACTGCTTAAAAGAGACGGGCGCACAAGTATTTGTAAGCTCTATCACTGAAAGCCAAATCGCCGATATGTTGGACGATAACGGTAAATTGTTTCATGTGGAACATGGCAGGATAGAGTCAAACTAGAAGAGAGAAACTCATGTCTGAAAATTACGATTCATCGAGTATTAAGGTACTGAAGGGTCTGGATGCGGTACGTAAGCGTCCAGGAATGTACATCGGCGATACGGACGACGGCACCGGCCTTCACCACATGGTTTTCGAGGTGGTGGATAACTCAATTGATGAAGCGTTGGCAGGTCACTGTAAAGACATCGTTGTGACAATTCATGAGGATAACTCGGTTTCCGTTAGCGATGATGGTCGTGGCATTCCAACAGAAATCCACTCAGAGGAAAATGTCTCTGCAGCAGAAGTAATCATGACGGTACTTCACGCGGGTGGTAAGTTCGACGATAACTCATACAAAGTATCGGGTGGTCTTCACGGGGTAGGTGTTTCAGTGGTAAACGCTCTATCTGAGAAAGTTGAGCTGACGATTCATCGTGGTGGCCATATCCATACGCAAACCTACCGCCATGGTGAGCCTCAAGCGCCACTAGCCGTTGTGGGTGATACGGATAAAACCGGTACACAAATTCGTTTCTGGCCAAGTGCCGAGACGTTCTCTAACACTGAGTTTCACTATGACATTCTGGCGAAACGCCTGCGTGAACTGTCATTCCTGAACTCTGGTGTGTCGATCAAATTGGTTGATGAACGTGAAGCGGACAAACATGATCACTTCATGTATGAAGGTGGTATTCAAGCGTTCGTTGATCACCTAAACACCAACAAAACGCCAATCATCGAAAAAATCTTCCACTTTAACTCTGAGCGTGAAGACGGCATTTCAGTTGAAGTGGCGATGCAATGGAACGATGGTTTCCAAGAGAATATCTTCTGTTTTACCAACAATATCCCACAGCGTGATGGTGGTACTCACCTTGCTGGTTTCCGTGCTGCGTTAACACGTACATTGAACAGCTTTATGGATAAAGAAGGTTTCTCTAAGAAAGCAAAAACAGCGACTTCAGGCGACGATGCGCGTGAAGGTCTAACTGCGGTTGTTTCGGTGAAAGTGCCTGATCCTAAGTTCTCAAGCCAAACAAAAGACAAACTGGTTTCTTCTGAAGTGAAATCAGCTGTTGAGTCTGCAATGGGTGAAAAACTGTCTGAGTTCCTGATTGAGAACCCGACAGAAGCGAAGATGGTTTGTTCGAAAATCATCGATGCAGCACGTGCTCGTGAAGCAGCGCGTAAAGCTCGTGAAATGACGCGCCGTAAAGGTGCACTAGACCTAGCTGGCCTTCCAGGTAAACTTGCAGACTGTCAGGAAAAAGATCCGGCACTCTCTGAACTATACATAGTGGAGGGTGATTCGGCAGGCGGCTCCGCAAAACAAGGCCGTAATCGTAAGAACCAAGCAATCCTACCGCTAAAAGGTAAGATTCTTAACGTAGAAAAAGCACGTTTCGACAAGATGCTATCTTCCCAAGAAGTAGCAACACTGATCACCGCACTAGGTTGTGGTATCGGTCGTGACGAGTACAACCCGGACAAGCTTCGTTACCACAACATCATCATCATGACCGATGCCGATGTCGATGGTTCGCACATCCGTACGCTACTATTGACCTTCTTCTACCGTCAAATGCCAGAGCTTATCGAGCGTGGTTACGTGTACATCGCTCAGCCACCACTTTACAAAGTGAAAAAAGGCAAACAAGAGCAGTACATCAAAGACGAAGAAGCGATGAACCAATACCAAGTATCATTGGCTCTGGATAATGCATCGCTACACGTAAACGCAGAAGCACCAGCATTGGCAGGTGAAGCACTAGAGAAGCTTGTTCAACAGTACAATGCGGGTATTAAACTGGCGGAACGTATGAGCCGTCGTTACCCAAGTGCTTTGGTAAACGAGTTGATCTACACTCCTCGTCTAACGCCTGAGCAATGCCATGACGCATCAGTTGTTGAAGCGTGGACGAAGCAGCTTATTGAGCAGCTGAATGCGAAAGAAGTGGGCGCTAGCCAATACAGCTACGAAGTTGAACAGCACGAAGAACTAGGCTTAAACTTGCCTAAGATCGTGGTTCGTACTCACGGCGTGACGCACGAACATGCAATTAGCATCGATTTCCTAAACTCGAAAGAGTACGGCAAATTGGCTGATCTATCAGAAGCACTGGATGGGCTTCTGGAAGAAGGCGCGTACATCAAACGTGGTGAGCGTACGATGCCAGTAGCAAGCTTTGCAGAAGCGCTTGATTGGTTGGTTAAAGAGTCAATGCGTGGTCTGAGCCGTCAGCGTTACAAAGGTCTAGGTGAGATGAACCCAGATCAGCTGTGGGAAACGACTATGGACCCAGAAACGCGTCGCATGATGCAAGTAACGATTGAGGATGCGGTAGGCGCAGACCAATTGTTCACAACACTGATGGGTGACCAAGTAGAACCTCGTCGTAACTTCATCGAAGAGAACGCACTGAAAGTAGCGAACCTAGACGTATAACGACACTGTTCGTGATAGTAAAAAGCAGCGAGAAATCGCTGCTTTTTTTGTTTTAACCACCAATGAAAATCGCCACTTTCTGCCAAGACTTTGGTTTTTCTGGTGCTAACTGCCAATAACTTGATCAAGCTTGCCATTTTATTTCTGTTTTCTTTTTTTCTCGCCATTTTGTTCGCTTGGGCGCTTTTGCTTTCTTTTTTCTGCTCGCTATAGTGCTGAAGAGCTGATGAATAAGGAGGTTGAGAAAATGGTGATGACTTTCCTGAACTAAGCCGGAGGTGATGCACTTCCGGTTCAATGCACTGAATTTATTTGTAAGACAAGGCATTAAGAAGGAAATAATCATGTTTGAACGCTGGTTCTCGGCGTACTGTTTGGCGCTGCGAACTTGGTGGTTAACCAGTCGCTTTTTAACCTATCAATCACCACTAAGGTTGTTGTCACTCTTTGAAACTTACGAGCAACAAGCCCATTGCCGTAACCGAGCTCGTATTGCGGTTGGGGATACGGTTCGCTTAGTGGATGTTGAGCGTGCTTATCAATATCGCATGACGTTAGTCAACTCGCACAAGAGCCAACCGATGACAGGTATGCTCGCGGTCGATTCTTATTTGGGATCCCGTTTATTAGGGCGAGCTAAAAATGATGCGTTCGAAATAGAAATTTTTAATCAGCGACGCTGCTTTGTGATTACTGAAATTGTTCATCAATCGCAGCCACCAGCGCAGAAAATGCTGTGTGGCTGTCTGTTGTGTCAATAAATAGAGGTGAAGTCATGAGTAAGAAAGACAAGAAACAACCACAGTTGAGTCTGAAAGAAAAGCGTAAGTTAAAACAGGAAAAAGCGGCAGAAAAGAGCGTTGTAAAAGCGCGTAAATCCTCCCGCAAGTAGAGTGCAGATTGAGCCCACCAGAAAGGTGGGCTTTTTAATACCGATTGCAAAGCGAGGGTAAACTGACCTTTCTGGGGAGATAGCGAGCGCACTTAAAATTTTTTATTTTTTCCCTTGAAAGTCATTTTTGACGACCTTATATCTAGTTGTGAAGAGGATGACTGGCTTGCTAGAGACTAGAAGACCGTCCCTCTGGAATCGCTAAAACGAGATCGCTCAGAAGAGGATCTGGCGTTTTAGCACACAACCTAAACCTTTAGATTCAATATCATGTCTCCGAGCCAAACCAAGGCCAGTGGAATGATAAGAATCTCTTAGTTCGGCGTCGGTTTTTGCATAAACACGCCAGTAGGATGAAGTTCATCCGAACTAAGACTATTGCTTAATTAAGAGGATAGATTTATGCGTAACGTAGATTTCTCACCACTATACCGTAATGCAATTGGCTTTGATCGTCTGCTAAACCTGATGGAAGCGAATACAGCGAAAAATACTTCTGGCGGTTACCCTCCGTACAACATTGAGCAAAAAGACGAGCATAACTACCGTATTACTATGGCAGTTGCTGGCTTCTCTGAAGACCAACTCGATCTGACTCAAAACGAAAACATGTTAATTGTGAAGGGCGAACGCAAAGCAGAAGAAGGCAAAAACTACGTGTACCAAGGCATTGCTGAGCGCGATTTTGAACGTAAGTTCCAACTAGCGGATTACGTCAAAGTGACTGGCGCATCAATGGAAAACGGCTTATTACATATTGATTTGGTTCGTGAAATCCCAGAAGCAATGCAACCACGTAAAATTGCTATCGGTGGCAACAACCTGCTAGAAAGCAACTAATCAGCAAGTTATTTGCCTTATAGAGTGAGAAAGAGCGCCAGTTGGCGCTCTTTTTAATTTGTGTCTTTGATGTGGGAGTTTGCTTTACTGACCTTGTTGGTAAGCCTTTTCAACTTCTTCCGCGATAATCGCAATGCCTTTTTGCATCATCTCATCGTCTTGAACGTAGTTCATACGCAGGCATTGGTGCGCGTGATCCCACTCGTCTTGCTGACCAATAAAGAAATATTCACCAGGGACAATCAATACGCCACGCGCTTTCAAGCGTTGGTACAGTTCCATTGTTGTTATTGGCAGTTCATCAAACCACAACCACAAGAAGATAGCGCCTTCCGGTTTGTGAATACGGAAGCGCTCATCGGTAATCGCTTCTTGCAGCAGTTCAACCGCACGTTGCGACTTCTGCTTGTAAAACGGCTTAATCACCTCTGAACTCAGTTTAAGCAGGTCGCCTTTAGCGATGATGTGGTTTGCCAGCGCTGGCCCCACACTGCCTGGTGCTAGGCTGATGATGCCGTTCATATTGGTTAACGCTTGAGTGATTTCTTCACTCGCAATCACAATGCCACAACGCACACCCGGTAAGCCAAGTTTAGATAAGCTCATGCATAGGATGGTGTTTTCATTCCAGAATGGTTCGACATCTTCAAAGATGATGTTCGGGAACGGCAAGCCGTAGGCGTTATCGATGATCAGTGGGATGTTGTTTTCACGTGCGAGTTTGTCCAGTTTACGCACTTCTTCGTCTGTCAGTACGTTACCCGTTGGGTTGGTTGGGCGAGATGCGCAGATTGCCGTAACAGAATCGTCGACGGTTAGCTGTTCAAAATCGACATGGTATTTAAACAATCCGTTATCTAACAGCTCGATTTCTGGGTGGTAAGAGACAAAGATATCTTCATCAATGCCAGCATCACCATAGCCGATGTACTCAGGCGCGATAGGCAGTAGCACCTTCTTATGCGAACCGTCTGGCTGTTTACCTGCGAGTAAGTTGAACAAGTAGAAGAAGCCACTTTGGCTGCCGTTAGTTAGGCTGATGTTCTTCTCTGAAATGTCCCAACCGTAAGTTTCACGGAATAACTGAGCCAGCGCTTTCACGAACGCGTCTTTACCCTGTGGCCCATCGTAGTTGGCTAGGGCGGCGACGAGCTCTCCACTGGCGAGCATTTCCTCACTGGCTTGGTGAAAATAATCGAGCATGGCAGGAATGGCGGCTGGGTTACCTCCACCGAGCATGATGGCACCTGGTGTGCGTAGACCATCATTCAAATCGTCCATTAACTGCGTGATACCTGAATACTGATTAAATTTTTCACCAAACTTTGAGAACTGCATGCTGACTGATACCTAATTCATTGTGATTGCTTATGTGTATTGAATGCTGATGAAACATCAGCTTATAGAGTAATACTTGACCTTACCCTAATGTTATTACGACGCAAAGTGTGAATTTACTCGAAGAAGAAAAAAGTTTGTCATCAGACCAGATGATGGGGATATGAGCAGTGAACAGAAAAGGGAAGCGAAATGCTTCCCTTGCTGGTGGAGTGAATCGGCTATTCGCCAGTGTAGACGATCAGCACTTTGTCGTCGTGGTATTGGCGTTCGAATGCGTAATACCCTTCTTGATTGCGAGTGATATGTTTGCCTTGCGCAACCGCTGGGTGGCGTTGACGGAACTCGCCGAGTTTTTGCCAATGTTGCAGCAAGTCTTCACGTTCGCCATGAATCTTATCCCATGGCATATCAGAGCGAGTACCTTGAGTAGGATCGGAGCCAGTCACGCCAAAGTCACGAGCAATCTCATCGCCGTAGTAGATTTGCACTGCACCCGGAGCCAGCATCAGTGCATTTGCGGCACGTGCTTGGTCATCGAAGCTGCGGCTGCGCGCTGACCAAAACAGTTGAGTATCGTGCGAAGACAGGTAACTCAACACGTTGAACTCAGGATCGGAGTTAATACGTTCCGCGTAGCGGCGATAATCGCTATCGAGTTGAGCGAAGCATTTCAGCGCTTTTGGTGCTACGTCAGATTGGAACTCGAAGTTGATGATGGAATCGAAGCCGTTATCGAAATACGGGCTCTTCACCACGCTGTGTGCCCACACTTCACCTGTCATCCAGAAAGGTAAATCATCCAAGGCTTTGTCTGGGTTGTTTTGCTTCCACTGGGCAAGCGCTTGGGTGGTGCTGGCTTTCAACTCTGCCCACGCTTCCATTTCAACGTGTTTGGCCGTGTCGACGCGGAAGCCATCAATGCCGTAGTCGCGCACCCAATCGGATAACCAGGTAATCAGGTGTTCACGTGGGGTTTGCAGCTCATCTTGCGCATTGGTGTCTTTATTGCGGAAGAAGTTTGGTAATCCGGTTTTCTGAGTCGATTCGGTTTTGAGATCCGGTAGGTAGTTCAAAGACATGGTGATGTCGTTGTAGCCTGGTGCATCATAGTCACCAATGTCGGTGCGGATCCAACCTTTGCCCCACCATTTATCCCACGCTTCGCTATCACTGTATTTGATGTAGTCGTTGAAGCTGTGCCAGCTTTGTCCTGATTTTGGCTGCCAGTCGGTCCATTTTTCACCAAGGACTTCTTTGGCTTCTTGGTCATCAAGGTAAAGCTGACCAAATCCGAATTCCTGCATGTCTGCTAATGTTGCGTAGCCAGTGTGGTTCATGACCACATCCCAAATCACGCGGATGCCTTTCTTGTGGGCAGTATCGACGAAGGTTCTGAGTTCATCTTCGGAACCCATGTTGGCATCAAGCTTGGTCCAATCTTGATGGTAGTAGCCGTGGTAGCCGTAGTGTTTAAAGTCACCTTTGTCACCGCCGCCAACCCAGCCATGGATTTGTTCCAGTGGTGAGGTTATCCAGATAGCATTCACACCAAGCGATTCGATGTAATCGAGTTTTTTCGTCAGACCCGCTAAGTCACCACCATGGAAGGTACCAATCTCGTATTTCCCGTCTTTGCTGCGACCGTAGCTGTTGTCGTTGTCTGGGTTGCCGTTATAGAAGCGGTCAGTCATGACGAAGTACACCGTCGCGTTGTCCCAACTGAAAGGTTTTTCTGCTTGTTGCTCAACCTCTTCTAGTAACAACAGACCTTGGCTCATTGGGCCCGGCTGCATGGTTACGCTGCCATTGGCGACTGTAGCTTGTTGTCCGGTTAAGGCATCGCGAACGACAGTGCCATCATTAAAGGTTTGCTCAACGTTGATGGTTTTTGGCGCGTCAGTTGCGACAGGGCAAGAGTAGGTGATGTCTTGGTTCTGTTTGGGTTTGAGCCTAACAGTTAGCTCGTTAGTGGTTGGGTTGAGCGTAAACTGATAGGTGTTGGCTTTGAAGATGCGCAGCGGCATTTGGGCATCTGTGGCGCAATTATCCATTTTTAATGGACGATTGAATTTGATGCGATCTTCTTCTGCTAGAGCAAAGCTGCTGCCGCAGGTTTGGTTGCTGTCGGCAATGGTAAAGGTGTAGCTGCCTTTTTCGAGTTTTTGCTCGGCGACAAGTAAGCCGTTAGAGTTTGCTTCGAAGACGGCTGTATCGTCTCCGACGCTCAGTACGATAGCATTTTCTGGAATCTGGCTGCAGGCGCTCAGTAGTCCAATAGAGAGTGCGAGAATTGTTTTTTTCATTGTGTCCTTCCCCCGAATAAACAACCCAGTTATAGCAAAACTGTGCCTCTACAATCCGAGCTCTGCACCAACAAGTTCAACGCGTCTCACCCTACAAATTTTTGCCTTGTTCACAAAATGAATAATAAGAACCGATTATCTCCGTTTAAAGACAACAAAAAAGGGAAGCCGACGCTTCCCTTTACTTATTTCTTAATCACTTCGAAGAGTAATGAATTACTTTTGAAGGACAGAGATATCTGCGACCTGTAAGAACAGGTTACGCAGGTTGTTCAGCAATGTCAGACGGTTCTTCTTAAGTGCTTCGTCGTCTGCCATTACCATTACGTTATCGAAGAACGCATCCACTGGCTCACGTAGATCTGCTAGCTTGCTTAGGGCTTCTTGGTAGTTACCGGTCGCAAATGCAGGCTCTAGTGCTTCCGTCATTACTTCAACGCTTTCTGCTAGTGCTTTCTCTGCGTCTTCTTGTAGAAGTGCTAGGTCGATGTCTGCTGCTAATTCGCCGTCGAATTTCGCTAGGATGTTACCTACACGTTTGTTCGCTGCTGCTAGAGACTCTGCTGCTTCTAGTTCACGGAAGTGAGAAACCGCTTTAACTCGTTGGTCGAAGTCTGCTGGTTTCGTCGGGCGACGCGCTAGAACTGCTTGAATGATGTCTACGCTGAAGCCTTCGTCTTGGTACCAAGCACGGAAACGACCAAGCATGAACTCGATAACGTCTTGTTCAACGTTGTCGTTGGTTAGGCGGTCGACAAACAGTGACTTCGCTTTCGCTACTAGGTCAACAAGATCTAGGTTGTAGCCGTATTCAACGATGATACGTAGTACACCTAGAGATGCGCGGCGTAGTGCGAATGGATCGCTGCCTTTAGGCGCTTGACCAATACCGAAGATACCTACGATAGTGTCTAGCTTGTCTGCCATTGCAACTGCTGTTGAAACGCCGTTTGATGGCAGTTCATCACCTGCGAAACGAGGCATGTATTGCTCATTCAGTGCTACTGCAACTTCTTCTGCTTCACCGTCGTGGCGAGCGTAGTGCATACCCATAACACCTTGAGTATCCGTGAATTCGAATACCATTGAGGTCATTAGATCACATTTTGCTAGTAGACCAGCACGCTTTGATTTCTCAACGTCAGCACCGATTTGCTCTGCAATGTAGCCAGCAAGTTCTGTGATGCGGTCTGTTTTGTCTTTGATCGTACCCAGTTGCTTTTGGAAGATCGCTTGCTCTAGTTCAGGCAGACGGTCGATAAGCGGACGCTTACGGTCTGTGTTGAAGAAGAACTCTGCGTCAGCAAGACGAGGACGAACCACTTTCTCGTTACCTTCGATTACGTAACGAGGTTCTTTTGATTCGATGTTCGATACGAAGATGAAGTTAGGTAGTAGTTTCTTGTTTTCGTCATAAACAGGGAAGTACTTCTGGTCACCTTTCATGGTGTAAACCAACGCTTCAGAAGGCACTTTTAGGAACTCTTCTTCGAACTTCGCTGTAAGTACTACTGGCCATTCAACCAGAGACGTGACTTCTTCTACTAGGTCATCTTCTAGGTCAGCGATACCGCCAACCGCTGCTGCCGCTTTTTGTGCGTCAGCTAGGATGATTGCTTTACGCGCTTCGTAATCTGCCATTACTTTACCGCGCTCTTCTAGGATCGCAGGGTATTGCTCAGCAGAATCGATAGTGAACTCTTGTTCACCCATGAAGCGGTGACCACGGATAGTGCGGTCAGAAGCGACACCAAGGATCTCGCCTTCGATTAGGTCGCTGCCCATCAGCATGGTTAGCGTCTTAACTGGACGGATGAACTGAGTTGTTTTGTTACCCCAGCGCATTGGTTTTGCGATAGGTAGGTTTGCTAGTGCTTTCGCTGCAAGTTCAACAACGATCTCAGACGTTGGCTGACCTTTCACTTCTTGTTTGAACAGTAGCCATTCACCTTTATCTGTAACCATGCGCTCTGCTTGGTCAACAGAAATACCACAACCGCGTGCCCAGCCTTGAGCCGCTTTGGTTGGGTTGCCTTCCGCGTCAAACGCTGCAGAAACCGCAGGGCCACGTTTTTCAACGATTTTGTCTGATTGGCTTTCTGCTAGTGCCGCGACTTTAAGTGCAAGACGACGAGGAGCCGCAAACCATTTCACGCCTTCGTGAGCAAGCTCAGCGCTTTTTAGTTCTGCTTCGAAGTTTGCTGCGAATGCTTCAGCTAGCGTACGAAGTTGCGTTGGTGGTAGCTCTTCTGTACCTAGCTCGATTAGAAATTCTTTTGCCATGTTCTCTACCCCTTACGCTTGTTCTTTCTTACACATTGGGAAGCCAAGAGCTTCACGCGATGCGTAGTATGCTTCTGCTACTGACTTAGTCAGATCGCGAATGCGCAGGATGTAACGCTGACGCTCAGTTACTGAGATCGCTTTACGCGCGTCTAGTAGGTTGAATGCGTGACCTGCTTTTAGGATGCGCTCGTAAGCAGGTAATGGCAGCGGCTTTTCAAGCTCAAGCAACTCTTTACACTCTTTCTCACACTGCTCGAAGAAACCAAATAGGAATTCAACGTCTGCGTGCTCGAAGTTGTAAGTCGATTGCTCTACTTCGTTTTGGTGGAAGATATCACCGTAAGTCACTTTGCTGCCGTCTGGCGCGATGTTCCAAGTTAGGTCGTAAACCGAGTCTACTTCTTGGATGTACATTGCTAGACGTTCGATACCGTAAGTGATCTCACCAGTGACTGGTTTACACTCAAGGCCGCCAACTTGTTGGAAGTAAGTAAACTGAGTCACTTCCATGCCGTTTAGCCAAACTTCCCAGCCTAGACCCCATGCGCCTAGTGTTGGGTTTTCCCAGTTGTCTTCTACGAAACGGATGTCGTGTACAAGAGGGTCAATACCAAGAACTTCAAGGGAGCCAAGGTACAACTCTTGAATATTGTCAGGCGATGGTTTTAGCGCTACTTGGAATTGGTAGTAGTGCTGAAGACGGTTAGGGTTTTCACCGTAACGGCCATCAGTAGGACGACGTGAAGGTTGTACGTAAGCTGTCGACATTGGCTCTGGGCCAAGCGCTCGTAGACAGGTCATTGGGTGAGAGGTACCCGCACCCACTTCCATATCTAGCGGTTGAACAATGGTACAACCATTTTGAGCCCAATAATCCTGCAGCGCGAGGATCATTCCCTGGAAGGTTTTGATATCGTATTTTTGCATAAGTCAGGTTCGCGCGATTCTCTTGTTACTCGTTAATTCGTCATCTATGCCGAGTTTTTCAACTCTAACAACGGCGATAAAGAGTAATTACGGTTGAATAAATTAACAATCTAGTATAACCAGATATTGAGCATGGGAGTAGAGCTAATCTTGATTAATTCGTGGGCGATTTTCTCCTTTAATGAATTTTTACCGCGTTATCTGCTGTATTTTTCTTAAAAGGGAGTTTTTGCCTGCTTTGGCTCTTGAGAAGCGCAACAAAGGTGGCTAGAATTGCGCCTGTCTTTGGGGAGTAGCTTACCTGATGAAGTTTCTGTTTCATCTGGTTCGTCCGTCAACATAATTGGTGCAAAATCACCATGGCGTTCGAGACTTGAAGCCTTTCAAGTTTAGCAAGACCTTAGACAAATCATCACGAACCGGGGTAGGGGCGTGAGGTTTGTCTTCGGTTAAAAATAATAATCCCTGCCCCAATGAGCATGTCGTGAGCGTTTTAGCTATTTCAATTACTACTGTAGCGTTAGCAGAAATTGGCGATAAGACCCAATTGCTATCTCTATTACTCGCAAGTCGTTACCGCAAACCAATACCAATTATTGCAGCAATCTTTTTGGCAACCATTGCCAACCACGCTTTGGCTGCATGGTTAGGTGTGGTTGTCGCTGACTATTTATCACCTGATATTTTAAAGTGGGTGCTGGTGGTCAGTTTTGTCGCGATGGCGGCTTGGGTGTTGATTCCTGATAAGTTGGATGATGACGAACAGATTTCAAACCGAGGTCCTTTCATTGCCAGCTTTATTGCTTTCTTTGTGGCTGAGATTGGTGATAAAACTCAGATCGCCACTTCTATCCTAGGCGCGCAATACGCGGATGCGCTGAGTTGGGTCATACTTGGCACGACCATTGGTATGTTGTTGGCTAACGTGCCTGTGGTGTTAATTGGTAAGCTTTCAGCAGACAAGATGCCCCTGGGGTTGATTCGTAAAGTCACCGCTATTTTGTTCGTGTTGTTGGCGATTGGTGCGGCCTTCTTTTAATGTTTTTAGGCGGATAACGCAGCCTGAAAATGGAAAATGTTATCCGCGAACAATCGTTAAAATGATGCAAATAATCAATAACTAGCGAATTAGTGGCGTAGCTCAAACTCTGACTTAAAATCGCTCCGTAGCGTGACGGATGACATATTAGTGTCATACTTGTCATGGTAGTTTAATGGTGTGAATGATAGCGAGAGGGCAAGTTTATGCTTACACGTTACATGGGGATGACCCCAAAGAGTCAGAGTTATTTATTCACCTTTGGTTTGGCGCTGTGCTTGTTAGCGATGGTACTGACTGATATGTGGTTGCCGATTGTGGCAGGATCGTTCGTTCTTACTGGATTAACAGTAGAGGCGTGGATTCGCGTAGCCCACATCATTCCTATGCATGAAGAGATGCGGGCAATGAAAAAACAACTCAACAAGCTCCAATCAGAAGTTCGCACACTCGAATACGATGAATAAACAAACGGCAGCCAATCGGCTGCCGTTTTTAATTCGACCAGATTACTCCAATCCTTTCTTGATCAGGTACTGATACGGAACTTGCTCCGTTTGTGCTGCAATTAATTGGTGATCCATAAAACGGCAGAAACTCGGAATGTCTCGAGTCGTGGATGGGTCATCTGCTTTGACCAGCAAAATCTCACCATCTTGCATGTTGCGAATTGTCTTCCTGACCATCATCACTGGCTCTGGGCAGCGCAGTCCTTCCGCCTCTAATGTCTTTGTTGCCAGTTCAGGATTAAAGCTCATAGTGTGATTCTCGTAACTAACTTAGCGGTGAATTCTACGTTCGTTGAAAAAATATTCAATAACCACTTGGCAAACGGAATTTTTTGTTTTACCTTAAATTAACAATTTGGTAACAACTGGCAAGGGAGAGGCAATGTTAACAGCGTTAGACAGACTTACGATTTACTCCGTACTTTGTTTTATCTCGTTTTGTGCTTTGGTACTCAGAACGCCAGCTGACACCTCTTTGATGCCTCTTGTAGGCATGGTTGCCACTATTATTGGGATTTGGATCGAGATGCGCAAATGGTCAGGTGCATCTGAGCAAGAAAATTAGCGCTTTTTGCTTCGATCAGAATACTTTAATAACGCTCACCTATTTTTACCGACACTTCATTCCGACACTATCCCCATTTTTCTTGGGCTTCCCCGCTGAAAGGCGGGATTTTTTTTGCCTGAAGAGTACAATTTACCCAAACACATACAAAATAAGTGGCTAACTCGTGGAACTGGAAGACATCTATCGCCGAGATTTAAATTTACTGGTTGCGTTGCGAGTACTGATAGAAGAAAACAGTGTCAGTAAGGCGGCAACACGTCTGAATTTGAGTCAATCGGCAATGAGTCGTGTGCTTGGTCGTCTGCGTGACTTATTGGGAGACCCGCTGTTTACTCGTCAGGGGCAGCATTTGATCCCAACTCAGAAAGCGTTAGAGATCGATCGCTCATTAGGCGAGCCATTAGAGTCTTTACGTCAGTTGTTATCTCCGGTTGAGTTTGACCCATTGCAATGCGTACAGACTTTCAACATCGTGACCACCGACTATGCCATGCAAACCATTCTGCCGTTTGCTTTGCCGAGAATTTACCAAGAAGCGCCAAACGTGTCTTTTAACTTCTTACCACTGCAACACGACCGTTTATCAGATCAGCTCACTTATGAAGGTGCAGACTTAGCGATTTGTCGCCCGACAGGTCCGGTGGAGCCGCTACGCAGTGAAGTGTTGGGGCGAGTGGGGGTGCTGTGTATGCTTTCAAAACAGCATCCATTAGCGGATAAAGAAATGAGCTTGGATGATTATCTGAGTCATCCACATGCCATGATCGCCATCAGTGATGGTGTTAAGGCACTGATCGAACAAGCTTTGATGGAGAAACCTAAGCGTAAAATGGTTCTGCGGGCTTATCATTTAGAAGCCGCATTGGCGATCATGGATACCTTGCCAATTATCATCACAGTGCCAGCGGACTTGGCGTATCTGGTTGCCGAGCGTTATGACTTGGTGGTGAAACCATTACCATTCCAATTTACTCCATTTGAATACTCGATGATTTGGCATGTGCGTTGCGAGCATTCTCCTGCTCAAGAATGGTTAAGAACGATTGTGCGTGAAGAATGTAGCCGTCTAATAGCTAAGCGTATCGAAGATATGGGACTAAACTGCTAACAAAAAGAGCCAGCAATGCCGGCTCTTCGTCTGTTTACGCTGAGTCAGTGTTTATAGCTTGATAACCACACGACCCGTTACTTGACCGTTGGTGATGTCTTCTGCGTATTTTGGTGCTTCTGCTAGTTCTACTTCAGTACACGCTTGCTCGAAATAGCTGTCTGGTAGTAGTTCAACCAGTTTTTCCCATGCTGCGATGCGTTTCTCTGTTGGACACATTACTGAGTCCACACCTTGTAGACGAACGTTACGTAGGATGAACGGCATCACTGTAGTTGGTAGTTCAAAACCACCTGCAAGACCACAAGCGGCGACCGCACTGTTGTAATCCATTTGCGCCAATACTTTTGCTAGTACTTTGCTGCCGACGGTATCTACCGCACCTGCCCATACTTGCTTTTCAAGTGGACGTGCTGGTTCTTCAAATTCAGTGCGGTCGATGATGCGGCTAGCACCTAGTTTTTCAAGTAGCGGGCCGTTTGTCTCTACACGACCTGTCACTGCAGCAACTTTGTAGCCAAGCTGTGCTAGGAGCGTTACGGCTACCGAGCCTACGCCGCCACTTGCGCCCGTTACTAGGATTTCACCAGCTTCAGGTTTGATGCCTGCATCAAGCAGTGCTTGAACACATAGCATACCAGTGAAGCCAGCAGTACCAACCATCATTGCTTTCTTGCTGTCTAGACCTTTTGGTAGTGGCACGAGCCAATCCGCTTTTAGACGAGCACGTTGAGCCATGCCACCCCAATGGTTTTCACCCACGCCCCAGCCAGTTAAGACCACTTTATCACCAGCTTGATAACGCGAATCTTCAGAACTTACAACCGTACCTGCTAGATCAATGCCAGGTACCATCGGGAAGTTACGGATGATTTTACCTTTACCTGTGATCGCCAAACCATCTTTGTAATTCAACGATGAGTAATCGACCTCAACCAGAACGTCGCCTTCCGGCAGTTGTGTTTCATCGATTTGCTCGATACTAGCGATAGTGCGTTTGTCTTCTTGGTTTAGAACTAGAGCATTAAACATAAGGTTCTCCGAAATTGCGTTAGCGTGACTCAGTTGCCACATACAGCAAGATATTAACTGTCTATAAGTCTATGTCTTCTCTATCTATGAATAAAATGAAAGTTACTCATTTCATGTATGCTTCGTATGCATATTTACTGTGTTTGGCGTAAAACAAAGGGCGACATCTGATGTCGCCCTTAAGTGTAATACTAAATTATTTTAGTATTTATTCATTTCATGCTGGTTGTTGAGTAGATCACTACGACCATCGTCGTTTTGAGCCTACTTCACCCCAAGCGTTAAGGCCTCTCAAATACGGTCGCTATACCCTGACCCAAACCGATACACATAGTGGCTAGACCATATTTCGCATCTTTCGCTTCCATTAGGTTGATCAACGTTGTTGAGATGCGTGAACCAGAACAGCCTAGTGGATGACCCAATGCTATCGCACCACCGTTAAGGTTGACCTTCTCATCCATCACATCAAGCAGGCCTAAGTCTTTAGCACACGGCAGAGACTGCGCTGCAAATGCTTCGTTTAGCTCAACCACATCCATGTCTTCAATTGAAAGACCGGCACGCTTGAGCGCTTTTTTCGTCGCCGGTACAGGACCGTAACCCATAATAGAAGGATCGCAGCCCGCAATGGCCATGCCTTTAATACGTGCACGAATCTTCAAGCCAAGCTCATTGGCTTTCTCTTCACTCATGATCAACATCGCTGATGCACCATCGGACAGCGCCGATGAAGTACCGGCTGTTACTGTACCGTTTGCAGGGTCGAACACTGGGCGAAGTTGAGATAGACCTTCAACGGATGTTTCAGGGCGAATCACTTCATCATAGTCGAGAGTAAACAGTGTACCGTCAGCCGCATGGCCTTCAATTGGTAGGATTTCGTTTTTAAAGCGACCCTCTACGGTTGCTGCGTGCGCACGAGCGTGAGAGCGCGCGGCAAACTCGTCTTGTTGCTCACGGCTAATGCCATGTAATTTACCAAGCATTTCAGCCGTTAAGCCCATCATGCCCGCAGCTTTTGCTACGTTCTTTGACATACCTGGGTGGAAGTCCACGCCGTGGTTCATTGGTACGTGTCCCATGTGTTCAACACCACCAATTAGGCAGATTTCAGCATCGCCAGTCATGATGGCACGTGTACCGTCATGCAGCGCTTGCATGGATGAGCCACACAAACGGTTAACCGTCACAGCGCCAATTTCAATCGGCAGGCCCGCGAGTAGCGCGGCATTACGTGCAACGTTAAAGCCTTGCTCTAGTGTTTGCTGTACACAGCCCCAGTAGATGTCTTCAATCTCGCTTGGGTTCACTTGTGGGTTACGTGCAAGAATGCCTTTCATTAGACGCGCAGATAGATCTTCTGCTCGTGTATGACGGAAAGCACCACCTTTAGAGCGACCCATTGGAGTACGTAGACAATCGACTACGACAACATTTCTTGTTTGATTAGTCATTTTAGAATCCCTCCTTAGATAGAACCTTGCTGTTGTGCACCGTAAAAGCTTTCTCCTTTCGCCGCCATATCAATCAGCATTTGCGGTACTTGGTACATCGCACCTAGCTCGGCGTGTTGTTTTGCCATTTCAACGTATTCAGCAATACCCACGCTGTCTAGATAGCGGAATACGCCACCGCGGAATGGAGGGAAACCAAGACCATAAACCAATGCCATGTCTGCTTCCTGCGGAGTAGCGATGATGCCTTCTTGAAGGCACAGCACAACTTCGTTGATCATTGGAATCATCATACGTTGAATGATGGTCTCATCGTCAAAGTCATGCTTATCAGCACAAACGTCGGCAAGTACTGGTAAGATCGCTTCTGAGAAGGTTTTCTTCGGCTTACCTTTTTTATCTATGGTGTAGCTGTAGAAGCCATTACCATTTTTCTGACCATATTTGTCTGCTTCGAATAGTGCATCAATCGCATCACGACCTTGTTTACCCATACGCTCAGGGAAACCCTCTGCCATCACAGCTTGTGCGTGGTGCGCGGTATCAATGCCGACTACATCAAGCAAGTACGCCGGTCCCATCGGCCAGCCAAACTTACGCTCCATGACTTTGTCGATTTTCGTAAAGTCAGCACCATCACGAAGTAGCATGCTGAAGCCGCCAAAGTATGGGAACAATACGCGGTTAACGAAGAACCCCGGGCAGTCATTAACGACAATTGGTGATTTGCCCATTTTCGCAGCATACGCCACAACACGATTGATGGTTTCATCAGAGGTGTGCTCACCACGGATGATCTCAACAAGAGGCATACGATGCACTGGGTTGAAGAAGTGCATACCACAGAAGTTTTCTGGGCGTTTTAGTGATTTTGCCAATAGGTTGATAGGAATCGTCGAGGTGTTTGAGGTGATAACGGTGTCGTCACCGACATGGGACTCAACTTCACTCAAAACTGCTGCTTTTACTTTCGGGTTTTCAACGACAGCTTCAACAATCACATCAGAGTTTTCAATACCTGCGTAATGTAGGCTCGGTGTGATTGACGCTAAAATACCTGCCATCTTAAAGCCGTCAATGCGACCGCGAGATAAGCGTTTATTCAGCAGCTTAGATGCTTCAGTCATGCCTAGGTCGAGCGACGCTTGTGCGATGTCTTTCATCAAGACTGGCACACCTTTTAGCGCTGATTGGTAAGCAATGCCGCCACCCATGATACCTGCACCTAATACGGCTGCACGTTGCGTGTCTTTACTTGCTGACTTCGCTGCTTTTTTCGCAATGCCTTTGATGTATTGATCATTAAGGAATAGGCCAACCAGTGATTTTGCTTCTTCCGATTTAGCCAATTTCACGAAGTGCTTACGTTCAATGTCTAACGCTTCATTACGTGCAAAGCGAGCACCTTCTTCAATCGTGATAACGGCTGTCATTGGGGCAGGGTAATGAGGACCTGCTTTTTGTGCCACCAGACCCTTCGCCATGGTGAAGCTCATCATTGATTCAAGCTTACTCAGCGTTAGCGGAGATGTTTTCTGTGCTCGGCGTGCTTGCCAGTCAAGTTTCTCGTTAATTGCAGAGTTCAGCGTTTGTAGTGCCGATTCGTATAAAGCATCAGTCTCTACAACAGCATCGAGTAAGCCAATTTTCAATGCTTCATCAGCTCGGCATGCTTTACCTTGGGTGATGATTTCCATTGCGCTGTCTGCGCCAATAACGCGAGGTAAGCGTACACAACCACCAAAG
This sequence comes from Vibrio antiquarius, assembly GCF_000024825.1. Lineage (NCBI taxonomy): Bacteria > Pseudomonadati > Pseudomonadota > Gammaproteobacteria > Vibrionales > Vibrionaceae > Vibrio > Vibrio antiquarius. Next base: position 398,011 of record NC_013456.1, on the reverse strand, counting down.
CCTGGCATGATTCCCAGTTTCGTTTCTGGTAGGCCGATGCTGGTGGTTTTGTCACCAATACGCATGTCTGTTGCTAGTACACATTCACAACCGCCACCAAGAGCGTGGCCTTTGATCACTGAGATGGTCGGAACGGGTAAGTCTTCTAATTTGTTAAAGATGCTATTAGCAAATTGCAGCCATTGGTCGAGCTCGGCATCCGTTTTAGCAAACAGACCTAAAAACTCGGTAATGTCTGCGCCTACAATGAATGCGTCTTTATCTGAAGTGAGCAACAACCCCTTGAGGCCTTGATGGGCAATGAGCGCATCAAGAGCTTTATCTAGCGATTCCAATGTCGCTAGGTCGAGTTTGTTGACGGATTTTGGAGAGCAGAAGCTTAGCTCTGCAATACCATCTTGTATTTCCTTTACCTGTAGGGTTTCGGCTTGGTAAATCATTGTCTATCTCCATGACATACAATCGTGGATTGTCTGTATACCTATTTCAACGACGCCGTGTACCTCGGCAAATAGGTATCGAGGAAGTCGTTTTATTTTTGTTCTGGTTTGACCAGTAAAGTTAGTTTGGATCGTGGATTGTCTAATTTCAATACATTTTTTAAACAAGTGTTTAACATTGTGCGCTGTGGCAGATCTTATGCGACGGGTAAATCACACTCGTGATAGACTTCAGGCAAATAGACCTGAATCCATAATCCTATGAATGACAAGCCTTATCTGATTCCAGCAGAGCCCGCTCAATTTGAAGAAGAAATTAAAAAGAGCGTCTTCATTACTTATTTGGCACACACGCCAAGTATCGAAGCAGCAAAAGCATTTGTTGATCAAATCAAAGCTAAACACGCTGATGCCAGACATAACTGTTGGGGCTTTGTTGCTGGCCACCCGGAAGATTCAATGAAATGGGGCTTTAGTGATGATGGGGAGCCATCCGGAACTGCAGGCAAACCGATCCTTGCTCAGCTGTCTGGATCTGGTGTGGGGGAGATCACGGCTGTGGTCACGCGATACTCTGGTGGAATCAAGTTAGGTACAGGCGGCTTGGTTAAAGCGTATGGGGGTGGGGTACAACAAGCGCTCAAGCTGCTTCAAACTATTGAGAAAAAAATAACCACAAAGCTCAGACTAACGTTAGACTATGGGTTTATGCCGATCGCACAGTCAATCATGCCGCAATTTGGTGCGATAGAAGTCGAGGCTGAATACAGCGATCAGGTCGTATTAGTGGTGGAAATTGAGCTTCGAGAAGTGAGCGCGTTTACCCAAGCAATCATCAATAAAAGCGGGGCAAAGGCAATTGTCACTCCGCTAGACGGACAATAATGAAAAACAGGAAGCAACAGGGACAGCTTCGCTAGTCAATTTATCCATGCAATTTCGTTCAATTATTCGAATCGTCGGGCTACTGCTCGCACTCTTTAGTGTCACTATGCTTGCGCCAGCACTCGTTGCGCTGATCTATCGAGATGGTGCAGGTGTGCCTTTTGTTACGACATTTTTTGTTCTGCTGTTTTGTGGGGCCGTTTGTTGGTACCCAAACCGCAGGTATAAGCACGAGCTTAAAGCTCGAGATGGCTTTCTTATTGTCGTTCTGTTCTGGACAGTACTTGGCAGCGCAGGCTCGATCCCCTTTCTAATAGCTGACAACCCGAACGTCTCAGTCACGGATGCGTTTTTTGAATCGTTTTCTGCTCTCACTACGACTGGGGCGACCGTTATTGTTGGTTTGGATGAGTTACCTAAAGCGATTCTATTCTATCGACAGTTACTGCAGTGGTTCGGCGGTATGGGAATCATCGTATTAGCGGTGGCGATTTTGCCAGTACTTGGCATTGGTGGTATGCAGCTTTACCGCGCCGAGATCCCTGGTCCAGTCAAGGACACTAAAGTGACGCCGCGCATAGCAGAAACTGCTAAGGCGCTTTGGTACATCTATTTGAGCCTGACTATCGCCTGTGCTTCGGCTTTTTGGTTAGCTGGTATGACGCCATTTGACGCCATCAGTCACAGCTTTTCCACCATTGCCATTGGTGGCTTCTCTACCCACGATGCCAGCATTGGATACTTTGATAGTTACGCGATTAACCTAATTACCGTGGTTTTTCTGCTTATATCTGCATGTAACTACACGCTGCACTTTGCTGCATTTGCATCAGGTGGTGTACATCCCAAGTATTACTGGAAAGATCCTGAGTTTCGCGCCTTCTTGTTTATTCAAGTGCTGCTATTTGTCATTTGCTTTCTATTATTACTGAAACATCACTCTTACACATCGACATACGATGCTTTCGATCAGGCTCTGTTCCAAACCGTATCAATATCCACAACAGCGGGCTTTACGACAACAGGTTTTGCGGATTGGCCGCTCTTCTTACCTGTGCTGTTATTGTTCTCTTCCTTTATAGGTGGTTGTGCTGGTTCAACAGGCGGCGGCATGAAAGTGATCCGTATCCTGCTTCTTACCTTACAAGGTGCGCGTGAACTAAAACGTTTAGTCCATCCACGCGCGGTTTACACCATCAAAGTAGGTGGCAGTGCCCTACCGCAACGTGTTGTTGATGCGGTTTGGGGCTTCTTCTCCGCATACGCATTGGTATTTGTGGTTTGTATGTTGGGCTTGATTGCTACAGGGATGGACGAGTTAAGTGCGTTCTCGGCGGTGGCTGCGACTCTGAACAACCTCGGTCCTGGCTTGGGAGAAGTGGCGCTTCACTTTGGTGATGTTAACGACAAAGCAAAATGGGTATTGATTGTTTCTATGTTGTTTGGTCGTTTGGAAATCTTTACCTTACTTATTCTACTTACGCCGACGTTTTGGCGTAGCTAAGGGGAAATCGTGGCAAAAGCATTATTTCTATACTCTTCCCGCGAAGGGCAGACTAAAAAAATTCTCCACTATATAGATGAACAACTTCCAGACTTCGAGTGTGAGCTGGTGGATTTACATAATGTCGAGACGATTGACTTCAGTCAATACGACAGAGTATTGATAGGCGCCTCTATTCGTTATGGTCATCTTAATAAAAAGCTATACCAGTTTATTGAGCGAAATCTCAATCAATTGGAGCAAAATAAAGTGGCATTTTTCTGCGTAAACCTAACCGCTCGTAAAGAGGACCAAGGAAAGGATACACCTGAAGGTAGTGCTTACATTCGCAAGTTTCTAATTAAGTCGCCTTGGAAACCAACGCTAATCGGTGTTTTTGCTGGTGCACTTTATTACCCACGTTACAGCTGGTTCGACAGAACTATGATTAGGTTCATTATGTCGATGACAGGTGGCGAAACCGATACAACCAAAGAAGTGGAATACACCAATTGGGAAAAAGTGGCTCTTTTCGCAGATAAATTCAGAGAACTGTAGAAATAACGTGCTCTTTTGACCGCTTTTGATGCAAATTTATCCGAACGATAAAAAAATCAAAAAAAATGTTAAAAAGGGCTTGCCAATGTGATCGCAATCTCTATAATGCCACCTCGCTGACACGGCAACGCTTCGAAAAAAACGAAGTCGAGGTTAGCAAGCCAAATTAGCCAAGCGGAAACGCTTGAAGAAAGTTTGAAAAAGTGATTGACACTAAACTTTAACTCGCTAAAATGGCCGTCCTGTTTTGAGCAAAGCTCAACAGGAAAAGCTCTTTAACAATATAGACCTATCAATCTGTGTGGGCACTCGTTGATGATAATCCAATTAGAAACTTCGGTTTCAAATTAGGTTTCAATGATACGAAGTGACCATTGAATCTTCGGATTCAGCACAGTCAATTCAAACATTACTTTATGTAATGTTCAGTATTCATTGAGCCGAACAAAATCTTAAATTGAAGAGTTTGATCATGGCTCAGATTGAACGCTGGCGGCAGGCCTAACACATGCAAGTCGAGCGGAAACGAGTTATCTGAACCTTCGGGGAAGGATAACGGCGTCGAGCGGCGGACGGGTGAGTAATGCCTAGGAAATTGCCCTGATGTGGGGGATAACCATTGGAAACGATGGCTAATACCGCATGATGCCTACGGGCCAAAGAGGGGGACCTTCGGGCCTCTCGCGTCAGGATATGCCTAGGTGGGATTAGCTAGTTGGTGAGGTAAGGGCTCACCAAGGCGACGATCCCTAGCTGGTCTGAGAGGATGATCAGCCACACTGGAACTGAGACACGGTCCAGACTCCTACGGGAGGCAGCAGTGGGGAATATTGCACAATGGGCGCAAGCCTGATGCAGCCATGCCGCGTGTATGAAGAAGGCCTTCGGGTTGTAAAGTACTTTCAGCAGTGAGGAAGGCGGGTACGTTAATAGCGTGCTCGTTTGACGTTAGCTGCAGAAGAAGCACCGGCTAACTCCGTGCCAGCAGCCGCGGTAATACGGAGGGTGCGAGCGTTAATCGGAATTACTGGGCGTAAAGCGCATGCAGGTGGTTTGTTAAGTCAGATGTGAAAGCCCGGGGCTCAACCTCGGAATAGCATTTGAAACTGGCAGACTAGAGTACTGTAGAGGGGGGTAGAATTTCAGGTGTAGCGGTGAAATGCGTAGAGATCTGAAGGAATACCGGTGGCGAAGGCGGCCCCCTGGACAGATACTGACACTCAGATGCGAAAGCGTGGGGAGCAAACAGGATTAGATACCCTGGTAGTCCACGCCGTAAACGATGTCTACTTGGAGGTTGTGGCCTTGAGCCGTGGCTTTCGGAGCTAACGCGTTAAGTAGACCGCCTGGGGAGTACGGTCGCAAGATTAAAACTCAAATGAATTGACGGGGGCCCGCACAAGCGGTGGAGCATGTGGTTTAATTCGATGCAACGCGAAGAACCTTACCTACTCTTGACATCCAGAGAACTTTCCAGAGATGGATTGGTGCCTTCGGGAACTCTGAGACAGGTGCTGCATGGCTGTCGTCAGCTCGTGTTGTGAAATGTTGGGTTAAGTCCCGCAACGAGCGCAACCCTTATCCTTGTTTGCCAGCGAGTAATGTCGGGAACTCCAGGGAGACTGCCGGTGATAAACCGGAGGAAGGTGGGGACGACGTCAAGTCATCATGGCCCTTACGAGTAGGGCTACACACGTGCTACAATGGCGCATACAGAGGGCAGCCAACTTGCGAAAGTGAGCGAATCCCAAAAAGTGCGTCGTAGTCCGGATTGGAGTCTGCAACTCGACTCCATGAAGTCGGAATCGCTAGTAATCGTGGATCAGAATGCCACGGTGAATACGTTCCCGGGCCTTGTACACACCGCCCGTCACACCATGGGAGTGGGCTGCAAAAGAAGTAGGTAGTTTAACCTTCGGGGGGACGCTTACCACTTTGTGGTTCATGACTGGGGTGAAGTCGTAACAAGGTAGCGCTAGGGGAACCTGGCGCTGGATCACCTCCTTATACGATGATTATTGCGATGAGTGTTCACACAGATTGATACGGTTTATGAAGTTTAAGAGATAGAACATCCCCCAAGATGTTCAACTTAGTGTCCCGTTCGTCTAGAGGCCTAGGACACCGCCCTTTCACGGCGGTAACAGGGGTTCGACTCCCCTACGGGATACCATTGGGTCGTTAGCTCAGTTGGTAGAGCAGTTGACTTTTAATCAATTGGTCGCAGGTTCGAATCCTGCACGACCCACCATTTCCTTCCACGGAAATCAAAATAATGTGGGCGATTAGCTCAGTTGGGAGAGCACCTGCCTTACAAGCAGGGGGTCACTGGTTCGAGCCCGGTATCGCCCACCATTCTCTAAGTATTTTTGGAATAAAACGTCCAAACCAGAACAAGAAATTGATACTGGTTGGCATTTTTGACTCTGAAAGTCTTTAGAAAATGTAACTTCCTTGTGAAGAAACATAGCTCTTTAACAATTTGGAAAGCTGACAAAACAATCTTTAAGATTGTTTGTAAAGTTCTCAATGTTTATCGAAAGATAAACACCAAAAAACACATTCAAGTGTTCTTGGAATTTGAGTCCGGCAAAATCGATATGTCTCTCGCTCATTCAAATAATGAGAGACAACTTTGGTTGTTTAACATCAATTCGAAACTCCTTCGGGTTGTATGGTTAAGTGACTAAGCGTACACGGTGGATGCCTTGGCAGTCAGAGGCGATGAAGGACGTATTAACTTGCGATAAGCCCAGATTAGGTAGTAAAAACCACTTGAGTCTGGGATTTCCGAATGGGGAAACCCACTTACATAAGTAAGTATCGTTATGTGAATACATAGCATAACGAGGCGAACCGGGGGAACTGAAACATCTAAGTACCCCGAGGAAAAGAAATCAACCGAGATTCCGAAAGTAGCGGCGAGCGAAATTGGACTAGCCCTTAAGCTTTATAGGCGTTAGGTGAACAAGCTGGAAAGCTTGGCGATACAGGGTGATAGCCCCGTAACTGACGACGCATATTCAGTGAAATCGAGTAGGGCGGGACACGTGATATCCTGTCTGAATATGGGGGGACCATCCTCCAAGGCTAAATACTACTGACTGACCGATAGTGAACCAGTACCGTGAGGGAAAGGCGAAAAGAACCCCTGTGAGGGGAGTGAAATAGAACCTGAAACCGTGTACGTACAAGCAGTAGGAGCAGGCTTTGTCCTGTGACTGCGTACCTTTTGTATAATGGGTCAGCGACTTATATTCAGTGGCAAGGTTAACCATCTAGGGGAGCCGTAGGGAAACCGAGTCTTAACTGGGCGTTCAGTCTCTGGATATAGACCCGAAACCAGGTGATCTAGCCATGGGCAGGTTGAAGGTTGAGTAACATCAACTGGAGGACCGAACCGACTAATGTTGAAAAATTAGCGGATGACTTGTGGCTAGGGGTGAAAGGCCAATCAAACCTGGAGATAGCTGGTTCTCCCCGAAAGCTATTTAGGTAGCGCCTCGGACGAATACTACTGGGGGTAGAGCACTGTTAAGGCTAGGGGGTCATCCCGACTTACCAACCCTTTGCAAACTCCGAATACCAGTAAGTACTATCCGGGAGACACACGGCGGGTGCTAACGTCCGTCGTGGAGAGGGAAACAACCCAGACCGCCAGCTAAGGTCCCAAATTACTACTAAGTGGGAAACGATGTGGGAAGGCTCAGACAGCCAGGATGTTGGCTTAGAAGCAGCCATCATTTAAAGAAAGCGTAATAGCTCACTGGTCGAGTCGGCCTGCGCGGAAGATGTAACGGGGCTAAGTAGTAAACCGAAGCTGCGGCAATACTCTTTGAGTATTGGGTAGGGGAGCGTTCTGTAAGCGGTTGAAGGTGTGTGGTAACGCATGCTGGACGTATCAGAAGTGCGAATGCTGACATGAGTAACGATAAAGGGGGTGAAAAACCTCCTCGCCGGAAGACCAAGGGTTCCTGTCCAACGTTAATCGGGGCAGGGTAAGTCGACCCCTAAGGCGAGGCCGAAAGGCGTAGTCGATGGGAAACGGGTTAATATTCCCGTACTTCTTACAATTGCGATGGGGGGACGGAGAAGGCTAGGTGGGCCTGGCGACGGTTGTCCAGGTTCAAGTGCGTAGGCTGAAGAGTTAGGTAAATCCGGCTCTTTCTAAGGCTGAGACACGACGTCGAGCATCTACGGATGTGAAGTCATTGATGCCATGCTTCCAGGAAAAGCCTCTAAGCTTCAGATTGTAAGGAATCGTACCCCAAACCGACACAGGTGGTCGGGTAGAGAATACCAAGGCGCTTGAGAGAACTCGGGTGAAGGAACTAGGCAAAATGGTACCGTAACTTCGGGAGAAGGTACGCTCTCGACGGTGAAGTCCCTCGCGGATGGAGCTATTGAGAGTCGCAGATACCAGGTGGCTGCAACTGTTTATTAAAAACACAGCACTGTGCAAAATCGCAAGATGACGTATACGGTGTGACGCCTGCCCGGTGCCGGAAGGTTAATTGATGGGGTTAGACTTCGGTCGAAGCTCTTGATCGAAGCCCCGGTAAACGGCGGCCGTAACTATAACGGTCCTAAGGTAGCGAAATTCCTTGTCGGGTAAGTTCCGACCTGCACGAATGGCGTAATGATGGCCACGCTGTCTCCACCCGAGACTCAGTGAAATTGAAATCGCTGTGAAGATGCAGTGTACCCGCGGCTAGACGGAAAGACCCCGTGAACCTTTACTACAGCTTGGCACTGAACATTGACCCTACATGTGTAGGATAGGTGGGAGGCTTTGAAGCGCAGTCGCTAGATTGCGTGGAGCCGTCCTTGAAATACCACCCTTGTAGTGTTGATGTTCTAACGTCGACCCCTTATCGGGGTTGCGGACAGTGCCTGGTGGGTAGTTTGACTGGGGCGGTCTCCTCCCAAAGCGTAACGGAGGAGCACGAAGGTGGGCTAATCACGGTTGGACATCGTGAGGTTAGTGCAATGGCATAAGCCCGCTTGACTGCGAGAATGACAATTCGAGCAGGTGCGAAAGCAGGTCATAGTGATCCGGTGGTTCTGAATGGAAGGGCCATCGCTCAACGGATAAAAGGTACTCCGGGGATAACAGGCTGATACCGCCCAAGAGTTCATATCGACGGCGGTGTTTGGCACCTCGATGTCGGCTCATCACATCCTGGGGCTGAAGTCGGTCCCAAGGGTATGGCTGTTCGCCATTTAAAGTGGTACGCGAGCTGGGTTTAGAACGTCGTGAGACAGTTCGGTCCCTATCTGCCGTGGGCGTTGGAGAATTGAAAGGGGCTGCTCCTAGTACGAGAGGACCGGAGTGGACGAACCTCTGGTGTTCGGGTTGTGTCGCCAGACGCATTGCCCGGTAGCTAAGTTCGGGATCGATAACCGCTGAAAGCATCTAAGCGGGAAGCGAGCCTTGAGATGAGTTCTCCCTGATACTTTAAGTATCCTAAAGGGTTGTCGTAGACTACGACGTTGATAGGCAGGGTGTGTAAGCGTTGTGAGGCGTTGAGCTAACCTGTACTAATTGCCCGTGAGGCTTAACCATACAACACCCAAGGGGTTTTGATGGACTCAACTAAGAACGTTGAATGTGTAAGAACGAGAATTAAAAACAGCTTTCCGAATTAAAGAATTTGCTTGGCGACCATAGCGTTTTGGACCCACCTGATTTCCATGCCGAACTCAGAAGTGAAACGAAATAGCGCCGATGGTAGTGTGGGGCTTCCCCATGTGAGAGTAGGACATCGCCAGGCTTTAAATTTAAGAAGCCCGCTCGAAAGAGCGGGCTTTTTTGCATCTATAGAGTTTTAAAATTAGCTCACTTTATACCTAAAAAGTGTTCATCTAAGGTGCGATATACTTGCTCTCTGCAACCTTCCAAAAGGCTTTAACAAGCGGATTTTCCAGCTGAGTTTTGTTGCAGCAAACACCAAGTTTAAAAGGTTTAATTGGTAAGACTTTTAAACGATTTATCTTTTCTCTTACCGGACTGTTGTTGATTACAACATCAGGTGCGATACCTACTCCACATCCCAATGCAACCATACTTACGATGGCTTCATGTCCGGAGGTTTGTGCGTAGATCTTTGGCTTTATTTTCATTTGTTTGAGCCAAGTATTGGCCCTGTCCCTTGCCGTTCCTGCTTCTGGGAGTATGAATGGAATGACCGACCAGTCTGGTTTTTCTTTTTGTAGCTCTTCAGCAAACGCACTAACCCCAACAGGTACGATGACAGAAAGTGGGATTTCACTGATCGTTTCAAATGCGATTTTATTTGGCATCTGTTCTGACTTGGCTGATATGGCAATATCGGCTTCATCTGCTAGTATTTTGTCGATCGCTTGAGCTGGATCGCCGGTTGATAGTTTGAACTCAATGAAAGGGTTCTGAATACGAAAGTCAGAGATTAGCTCCGGAAGATGGCTGTAGCTTGCAGTAACAGAACAAAAGAGACGGATTTCTCCTTTCAATTCATCCTCGGTTCCCTTCAGGTGACTCTGATACTGCTGCCATTCGCCAAGAATCTTTAAGGCAACTGGGACTAGCTTTTTACCTTGGATAGTTAAATCAACGCTACGGTTGTCGCGTAAAAACAATTGTTGGCTGGTTTCCTCCTCTAATTTTTGTATCTGTCGGCTTAAGGCTGAAGGGCTAATATGCATTGCCGCTGCGGTCTTGGCGAAACTTTTACTCTCACAGAGATGAATGAAAAGTTGCAGGCTTTTGATATTCATTAAATTTTCATTTCCATGTTGCATAAATTGCAATAACTAATTGTGAATATATCACTTTAAGCAATCTCATGTCTGTTTTAGTATGAAGTTATTCGGTAAGGCAATTACTGACCTCAATGGAAGAATCTCAAAGGAGCACCCAGATGGCTAATTATTTCAATACCCTAAACTTGCGCGAGCAGTTGGACCAATTAGGTCGTTGTCGTTTTATGGATCGCAGTGAGTTCGCTTCAGAAGCGGATTATCTGAAAGGTAAGAAAGTAGTCATTGTAGGTTGTGGTGCTCAAGGTCTTAACCAAGGTCTGAACATGCGCGACTCTGGTCTAGACGTTGCTTATGCGCTTCGCCAAGCCGCGATTGATGAGCAACGCCAGTCATTCAAAAACGCAAAAGACAACGGTTTTGAGGTAGGTAGCTACGAAACGCTAATTCCACAAGCTGATCTAGTAGTAAACCTTACTCCAGATAAGCAGCACACAAACGTTGTTGAGACGGTAATGCCGTTAATGAAAGAAGGCGCAGCACTAGGTTACTCTCACGGTTTCAACGTTGTTGAAGAAGGAATGCAAATCCGTAAAGACCTAACGGTAGTAATGGTTGCACCTAAATGTCCAGGTACGGAAGTTCGTGAAGAATACAAGCGCGGTTTCGGTGTACCGACTCTTATCGCTGTTCACCCAGAGAACGACCCAAAAGGTGAAGGTTGGGATATCGCGAAAGCTTGGGCTGCAGCAACAGGTGGTCACCGTGCAGGCTGTCTAGAGTCTTCTTTTGTTGCTGAGGTGAAATCTGACCTAATGGGTGAGCAAACTATCCTTTGTGGCATGTTGCAGGCTGGCTCTATCGTATGTTACGAGAAGATGATTGCTGATGGTATCGATCCTGGCTACGCAGGCAAGCTTCTTCAATACGGTTGGGAAACCATCACTGAAGCACTGAAGTTTGGTGGTATCACTCACATGATGGATCGCCTAACGAACCCTGCAAAAGTGAAAGCATTTGAACTTTCTGAAGAGCTAAAAGAGCTGATGCGTCCGCTATACAACAAGCACATGGATGACATTATCACAGGTCACTTCTCTAGCACTATGATGGCTGACTGGGCAAACGACGATGCGAACCTACTAGGCTGGCGTGCAGAAACGGGTGAAACTGCTTTCGAAAACTACCCAGAAACTGACGTAGAAATCTCTGAGCAAGAGTACTTCGATAACGGTATCCTGATGGTTGCTATGGTTCGTGCGGGTGTTGAGCTAGCATTCGAAGCAATGACGGCATCTGGCATCATCGATGAGTCTGCTTACTACGAGTCTCTACACGAGCTGCCACTTATCGCAAACACTATCGCACGTAAGCGTTTATACGAGATGAACGTGGTTATCTCTGATACGGCTGAATATGGTAACTACCTATTTGCTAATGTAGCAACGCCGCTACTGCGTGAAAAATTCATGCCTTCTGTTAGTACAGACGTCATTGGTAAAGGTCTAGGTGAAACGTCTAACCAAGTGGATAACGCGACTCTTATCGCTGTGAATGAAACAATCCGCAACCACCCTGTAGAATACATCGGTGAAGAACTACGTGGTTATATGACAGATATGAAGCGCATCGCGGTTGGTGGCTAATTTTCTTTGCTGCAAAGCGGAGAAAATATTAAATGAACTCCAGGCAGACTGGAGTGGTAAATACAAAATAAAACACAACATCTAATCAAAAGGCTTGGTCGCCGTTGACCAAGCCTTTTTGTTTTTAGCCGATTTATCTGCGCGCCGATAAGAAAAACGCTCCTTTGTGAGGAGCGTTTTAACACTTATTTTTCTGCAAGCTTCTCTTCAAGCTCCGCCAATTTCTGTTCCATTTCTGTCAGTTTTTGACGCGTGCGCAGTAAAACTTGAGTTTGAACATCAAACTCTTCGCGGCTTACTACATCTAGCTTATTCAGTTGGCCTTGGATTACTTGGCGAATCTTCTGATCAACATCAGAGCCCAACTCTTTTACAGGTTGAGGCATCGAGTCGTGAATCTGTTTAGCAATTTGCTCTAATTTCTTTGGGTCAAACATAGTGGCTAAAACTCCTTTTGATTTGTCCTCATTTTAAGTAAATGATACGTGAAAGTCGCCATTTAGATGGCAAAAAAGAGAGCGGCAATAAAAAAGGTCACCGAAGTGACCTTTTTGAATGCCTTAAAAGCTTATCTGTTATCCGCTAATTCACGGTGGGCTGCTTTCGCTTCGTCAACTCGTGCTAACTTCTCCAAGTCTTTGTCTTCAACAAATACTGGCAGTGGTTTGTGTTTTTCAGCTAAGTAGCTGTAAATCACAGGTAGTACGAATAGTGTGAACAATGTACCAATTGCTAGACCAGCAACGATGACGATACCGATACTGAAACGTTGTGCGGCGCCTGCACCTGTTGCGTACATCAGCGGGATCAGACCTGCGATCATTGCTGCGGTTGTCATTAGGATAGGGCGAAGACGCACTTTCGCAGCCTCCATCACCGCATCAATACGAGACAGTTTATTATGTAACTGCTCTTCTTTGGCTACTTCACAGATCAAGATACCGTGCTTGGTGATCAGGCCGACCAGCGTGATCAAACCAACCTGTGAGTAGATGTTCATTGAGGCCGTACCCCACGCCAACGCGATCAAGGCACCACATATTGCTAGCGGTACAGATACCATGATGACAATAGGGTCGCGGAGTGATTCAAATTGAATCGCCAGAACGAGGAAGATGATCGCAAGTGCAAGGCCAAAGGTTGCATACAAGGCACTACCTTCTGTCACAAACTGACGAGATTCGCCCATGTAATCGTGGTTATAGCCTGCAGGCAGTTTGGTTTGTGCGATATTTTCAAACCAATTAACTGCATCTCCCATCGAGACACCAGGGCCAGTAACTGCACCTACAGTCGCTGAGTTTAACTGGTTGAAGTGTGGCAAAGAGCGAGGCTCGGCCACCACATCGATGGTAATCAGACTACCTAATGGAACCGCTTTACCATCTACAGAGCGTACATAGTAGTTCTTCATCGATTCTGGGTTTAGACGCCATTTACGCTCAACCTGAGGAATTACCTCATAAGAACGGCCATTTAGGTCGATACGGTTTACATAGCCATCTGCCATCATCGTACTGAGGGTGATACCAATGTCTTGCATAGTCACACCGTAGGCACCCGCTTTGTCTTTATCGATCTTTATCTTCATCGTTGCAGAATCATATTTCAGATCCAGATCGGAATAGACAAACATTGGACTGCTTGCTACTTCTGACAGAATGTCATTTGCAACGGTAAACAAACTTTCAAAGTTGTTTGGTGTTGTAATTACGAACTGTACAGGAAGGCCTGAACCAGCACCTGGTAGCTCCGGCATTTCGTAGGCAGCAATAGACATTCCCGGAATGCTCGAAACAAGCCCACCAACACGCTGTTTGATTTCTGCTTGGCTCGCTTCTCGTTCGCCCCATGGTTTGAGTGTAGCTAAACCAAACGCTTGATTAGAATCCGGAACACCGTTAAATACCTGAGCGTATTCTACTTCTGGTTGATCAGAGAGAATCTTATTCACGTCATCCATGGTGTTTTGGATGTAGTCCAAATTCGAATTCGATGGTGCGGTCCCTATGAGCACAACAACACCTTTATCTTCAGAAGGAGCTAGTTCACTAGGAATAAACTTGAATAAAACAGGTAGGCTTGCAAATACAATAATGGCAAATACGATCACCACTGGTCGGCTCGCCATTACTGCTTTTAACATATTTGCGTAACGATTAGTCATGCCATCAAGGATATGGTGAACTTTTTGCTCAAACTTGCTCGGCTTTTCGTTCGCCTTCAGCATCTTTGAACACATCATAGGTGATAGCGTTAAAGCGATGATACCGGACACAAATACCGAACCTGCTAGCGTTAAAGCGAACTCTTTGAACAACGAGCCCGTAATACCGCCCATCAACGCGATTGGTGCGTATACCGCACCTAGCGTTAATGTCATCGCAATAACTGGCACAGCAATTTCGCGCGTACCAATGATTGCTGCACGGAATGGTGACTCGCCTTCTTTGATATGACGGTCCACGTTTTCTAGCACCACGATCGCGTCATCCACCACCAGGCCGATGGCAAGTACCATCGCTAGTAGTGTCATTAAGTTCCAAGAGAAGCCCATTGCCTGCATAACCATCGCCACACCAATCAAAGAGAGTGGAATAGTGACGATAGGAATGATGACCGCACGGAACGAACCTAGGAACAGTGTAATCACTACAAGTACGATAATTGCCGCTTCAAGAATCGTTTTCACTACTTCGTGAATTGACTCGTTGATCGCAATGGTAGAGTCGTACATCACGTTCATTTTGATGTTACTTGGTAAGTTGCGCTCAAGTTGAGGTAATAATTCAAGCACATCAGCAGCGATGTTGATTGGGTTGGCACTTGGCGCGGCGTTGATTGCAGCAACCACGGCTTCTTGGCCGTTTGCACTTGCACGGTAAACGTCGTGACTCTTCTCAAGTGTTACCTTCGCGATATCACCTAAGCGAATAACGTCCCCTTCACCCGTTTTTACGACCAACGCTTCAAGTTCAGCAACGTTTGATACCTGAGTATCCGCGCTACCGTTATAAAGCACGAACTCACCCGTCGCTTGACCCGTCGCAGATTGGTAGTTGTTGGCGTTAAGAACGCTCATCACATCCGTTGCAGTCAGCTTTAATGCGCCCATTTTGGCTGGATCTAGCCATACGCGCAGCGCGTATTTCATACCACCGTAAAGGTCGACTTTTGATACACCATTTACAGTGAATAGCTGTGGGTTGATTACACGCTCAAGGTAGTCGGTGATCTGGCTGGAAGACAACTCGTCACTGGTAAAACCAATATACAATACCGCGGTAGTAGAACCGGTCGACATCGTTACGGTCGGGTCTTCGGCTTCTTTTGGAAGCTGGGAACGTACCGAGTTAGTTTTCGCTAAGATGTCAGCCAATGCCGCGTTTGGGTCGGTATTCAACTTCATGTTGACAGTAATGGTTGATTTACCTAACACCGATTGCGAGGTCATATAATCAATATTATCGGCTTGCGCCACCGCTTGCTCCAATGGCTGAGTAATAAAGCCCTGGATCAAGTTGGCACTTGCACCGTAGTAACTGGTGGTCACGGTGACCACTGTATTCGTCATTTCAGGGTATTCACGAACTTGCATTTTGAACACGGCTTGCAAACCAAGCAATGCAATCAAAAAACTGATCGATACCGCTAAAACTGGACGTTTTATAAAAACATCTGTAAAGCGCATGATGCCTCCAACTTAAAGCATTGGTGTTTCAGCAGGTGGGGTAGTTGCATCGCTTTCGACAATGCTTACTTTTGCGTGGTTACTTAAACGGACTTGACCCGATGTCACCACTACATCACCTGGCTTCACGCCTTCTAGAATGTGTGCGATATCTTTAGAGCGTTCGCCAACTTTTACCACATGCTGCTTAACGCGTTTCTCGCCATCTTCTTCCGTTACGATGTAAACATTGTCGCCGTATAGCGTAAACGTGATCGCAGTTTGAGGCAGAGTGACCTGATTTTCTAATTTAGGCAGAATGATGTTTGCACGTGCGAACATACCACTACGCAGTTTGCCATCACTGTTAGGGATATCTGCTTGAACCTGAATCAAGCCACTTTGTACGTTAACCGCAGGCTCAATCGCAGAAATTGAACCTTTGAAAGGCTGTTCTGGGTAGGCATCCACGAAGATATCCACTTCTTGGTCGATGTTGATACGTGAAATATCGGTTTGCGGCACGGTAAAGCGTAAGCGCATCACGCTGGTGTCTTCCAGGCGAACAATATCAGTACCCGCTTGTAGGTACTGACCTAGGTACACGTTACGAATACCTACCACACCATCAAATGGCGCTTTGATTTCGCGTCGGTCGATGGTCGCTTTCAAGCTTTCAATGTCCGCTTTTAAGGAGAAGTAGTTCGCTTCTGCTTCGTCATACGCTTCTTTAGAAATAGAGCCTTTTTTAAATAGCCCTTGGTAGCGTTTGTATTTCGCTTCTGCTGCTGGCAACTTGGCTTGCGAGCTCTTTAAATTCGCTTTCTCAACGTCAGAGTCAAGCAGTACTAATGGCTGGCCTGCTTTGACTTGAGTACCGGAATCAAATGCGATTTTGTCGATAACACCGCTAGTTTCATTAGCAACGGTAACCCCTTGGTTTGGTTCAATAAAGCCAATTGCCTCTATAGCAGGAACCCAATCAACCGCTTGTACTTCAGTTACGGTTACTGGGAATGCTGGTTCAGGGCGATTGGCAAACTGTTCCATTTTGTCTTTGATATCAATTAGTCTGTATGTCACAACACTACCAAAAAGCAATAAAACAATTGATAGCATCAAAATCCACTTTTTCATTCTATTAAGAACTCCAAGTTAGTGTTTAATAATTGCATCCCAACTGGCTTCAATAGCAGCTTCTAATGCCGCCTTATCCAGTTGATAAAATCCCAAAGCGTGTTTCCTAGCAAGTGCAACACTTGCCTCAAAACTCAATCCAGAAAGCACTTCGTTATCGAGAGGCTTGAATACGCCCTCTTCTTTCCCCTGATTAAAAAGAAGATCTACTTGGGCAAACATTTGTCTTTCAAGTTCCCGAGTTTTGCTACTATTTGAACAGGGTAGAGATTCATATTGAACTCGATTGCTGAGCGCATTTAAATTCGAGCTCGCTAGATTCCAAATATTGAGCCACATGGTTCGATATCGCTGTTTTAAAGGCATCTCTTCACTCACGCCCAGTTGCACAGCCGTAGCGACACGCTTTGCAACGTTAAGGCGTAATTCCTCCAAAAGATGTTCTTTATCTGAGAAATAACGATAAATCGTTCCTGCTGCGACACCTGCTTCATTGGCGAGCTTTTGCATGGAAAGCCCTTGAAAGCCCGATTCAGCAATGAGTTGCTCTGCAGCGACTAAGATTTGTTCTCGCTTATCTACAGCAGGGTTATCCTTCATAATCCTACCACTAGTGAATGAACGTTCATTCATTATAGCTCAAATACCCGCCTTTTATGCAACAGAATGTTGCGCTTGTTGGTATGAAAATTACAAGAAATCAGCGTAGCTTTCACGAGGCCACCCCTTTATCATAGGCGCCACATTTATCACCCGCAGAGAATTTCTATGAAGCTGAACCCTAGTCAAGATGAAGCCGTGAAATACGTGTCTGGTCCATGCCTAGTGCTAGCTGGTGCTGGCTCGGGCAAAACTCGTGTTATTACCAATAAAATCGCTTATCTGGTTCAGCAATGTGGCTACAAAGCGCGTAATATTGCAGCGGTGACGTTTACCAACAAAGCGGCGCGTGAAATGAAAGAACGTGTCGGCCAAACGTTGGGGAAAGCTGAGTCTAAAGGTTTGATGGTATCAACGTTCCACACCTTGGGATTAAACATCATCAAACGCGAATACAAGCATTTAGGATTGAAAGCGGGCTTTTCACTGTTTGATGACCAAGACCAACTGGCGCTACTCAAGGAACTTACCGAAAAGCAGCTTGATGGTGATAAAGACCTGCTACGTCAGCTTCTGAGTTGTATTTCCAATTGGAAAAACGACATGTTGACGCCAGAGCAAGCCAAAGCGCGTGCGCAAGGTGAGCAGCAACAATTGTTTGCGTTCTGCTTTGATATGTACCAAAAGCAAATGAAAGCCTATAACGCGCTCGATTTTGATGACCTAATTTTGATGCCCGTCTTACTCTTGCGCAATCATGAAGACGTTCGTCAACGTTGGCAGAACCGTATCCGCTATCTGTTGGTCGATGAGTACCAAGATACCAACACGAGCCAATATGAGTTGGTGAAATTAATCGTCGGTGAACGTGGGCGATTGACGGTCGTAGGAGATGATGACCAGTCCATTTATTCATGGCGTGGTGCGAAGCCTCAGAACCTAGTCTTGCTGGGTGAAGATTACCCGAATTTGCGATTGATTAAGTTGGAGCAAAACTACCGCTCTACGAGTCGAATCCTGCGTGCGGCCAACATTTTGATAGCCAACAACCCTCACGTCTATGAGAAGTCCTTATTTTCAGAAATTCCTGACGGTGAAAAACTCAAAGTGTTGTTGGCTAAAAATGAAGAGCACGAGGCTGAGCGTGTCACGGGGGAGTTGATTGCACACAAATTCTTGAATCGAACCGACTATCGTGATTACGCAATTTTGTACCGTGGTAACCACCAATCGCGCTTAATTGAAAAGTCTCTGATGCAAAACCGTGTGCCTTATAAAATTTCTGGCGGCACCTCGTTTTTTGCACGCGTAGAAATTAAAGACATCATGGCGTATTTGCGTGTTTTGGTTAATCCAGATGACGACAATGCATTCTTACGTATTGTGAATACACCACGACGTGAAATTGGCCCAGTAACGTTAGAAAAGCTAGGCAGTTATGCCAATATGCGTGGGAAGAGCCTGTTTGAGTCGAGTTTTGAAATGGGGCTCGAACAGCACTTAACGGGACGCGGCCTGGAAAACTTACGTCGTTTCACTCAATGGTTAGTGGCGATTGCTGACCAAGCTGAGCGTGGCGATACCGTCGAAGCGGTTCGCTCCTTGGTTCGCGATATCCATTACGAAGATTGGTTATACGAAACTTCAGCAAGCCCGAAAGCCGCTGAAATGCGAATGAAGAACGTTTCTGATCTTTACTCCTGGATAGTGGCGGACCTAGAAGGTGACAACTACGATCAAGAAGAGAAAACGTTAAAAGAAGTCGTTCAACGTTTGACCTTGCGTGACATGATGGAACGTGGCGAAGAAGATGAAGACAGCGATGCAGTACAACTGATGACGCTGCATGCATCAAAAGGCCTTGAGTTCCCATATGTATACTTAATTGGGTCTGAAGAAGGTATTTTACCGCACCAAACCAGTATTGATGAAGACAACGTCGAAGAAGAGCGTCGTCTGATGTATGTTGGCATTACCCGTGCGCAGCGTGAACTGACTTTCACTATGTGCAAAGAGCGTCGACAGTTCGGCGAGTTGATCAAACCGACGCAAAGCCGCTTTTTGGATGAGTTGCCATTTGATGACGTTGAATGGGAAGTAAACAAAAAGCCAGTATCAGCAGAAGAGCGTATGGCGAAAGGTCAGGCACACATTGCCAATATTCGAGCAATGTTTAAGAAGTAGAGTAACCTTGTTCTCACTGACTGAAAACAAAAAGGCTTGCCAGTTGGCAAGCCTTTTTCGTTGATGTCTTTACTTATAGACCTTCAATCATGTGGTCGATTGCTGCGATGATTTCATCGTCAGAACAGTCCATACAGGTTCCTTTGGCAGGCATCGCATTGAAGCCTTCTAACGCGTGCTTCACTAACGTCTCTTTGCCTTGTGCAATACGCGGTGCCCAGTCATCGGCATTACCTGTTTTAGGTGCGCCGTTTACGCCAGATGCGTGACAAGCAATACAAAAAGTACCATAAACTGTGGCGCCATCACGTGGACCGGTTGGTTCTTCTTTCACTGGCTCAGAACCCGCTAGATAAACATCACCGACAGGTTGGATGCGTTCTGCGATCGCATCGTATTCAGTTTGGCTGATGTCAGAAGCTAAAGCTGCCGTAGAAAACGTTAAGGCAGCGAACAAAACGCTAATCATTTGTCGAGACATATCCATTAAACCCACTTCACATTCCCGAGGTAAGTGACTTACCTATTTATATAGTTAGAGTATTAATGCCGAGCAGAGAAATCACTAAATTCCACTGAATGGCATAGAATGATTAGACAACTTGGTTGCAGCTGTTAAATCAATGTAAATAATGGGTGATTATATCCCGATAACTTGTTGCAATAAACAACAAGTTATCCATGACAGGGCGTGAATCACATCAAAAATTCAGTTTAAAGGAAGATAACTGTCGAAAAAGAGACCAAACGATAAAAAAAGTAAAAAAAGTACTAGACGGCATAGTGTGATATCCGTATTATTCCACTCCGCCGATAGGGCATGCGCCCGTAGCTCAGTTGGATAGAGCGTTGGCCTCCGGAGCCAAAGGTCGAAGGTTCGAATCCTTTCGGGCGTACCATTGCCTCGGAGGATACATCGGTAAAAATCAGTGGTGGCTATAGCTCAGTTGGTAGAGCCCCGGATTGTGATTCCGGTTGTCGCGAGTTCAAGTCTCGTTAGCCACCCCATTCTTTCTTTTTTAGATTGAATGCGGTAGCATTGCTCCCAATCTTGATTAAATCAAGATAAAACATCGTCGGTGAATAGCGCAGTTTGGTAGCGCATCTGGTTTGGGACCAGAGGGTCGGGGGTTCGAATCCCTCTTCACCGACCACTATTTAGTTTATGGCTGAGATAGCGGTAAACATGACAATTTGATGGTGGCTATAGCTCAGTTGGTAGAGCCCCGGATTGTGATTCCGGTTGTCGCGAGTTCAAGTCTCGTTAGCCACCCCATTCTTTATTTAAAGAATACATGCTCGGTGAATAGCGCAGTTTGGTAGCGCATCTGGTTTGGGACCAGAGGGTCGGGGGTTCGAATCCCTCTTCACCGACCACTATTAGAAAGCCTGCTTTTTAGCAGGCTTTCGTCGTTTTAGAGTTTATTACATCGCTTGGGCGACTATTAGTCGACAGTATTTCAAAGGATTTGAACCCAAGTGGGGTTCGCCTGAAGTTAGAATTCGGCTCTTCACCGACCGCTATTTAGAGCCCCAGTCGAAAGACTGGGGCTTTTTTTGCATCTATCCTCTTAAAAGCATCTGCATTCGATTTCAATTTCACCAAAAGTGTACAGCTCTAGGGGCTTTTGACCACCTATGATCCAAATGCTTTTCGAGCTGACAAAATAAACCCCAGAACGACGTCTGGGGTTTTGTGTTTTTCTAATCCGCTACTTTTATTGGGCGAGTGTTTTAAGGATTTCTCTCAGCTCTACCGTTTCTTGGATTTCAAAATTTGGCGTTATATCTGTTGAGTTACTTGCGCCTGTCGCATTTACCCACACACTCAAAATGCCCATATTGTTAGCGCCTGCTATATCTGCTGGTAAAGAGTCGCCAATGTGTAGGGCTTCTTCTGGTTTTACTTCGACCAAGTCGAGCGCTTTTTGAAAAATACTCGCAGCAGGCTTTTCCTCAGGCTCTTCTCCCCCCACAATAATATGGTCCACCCAGTCGCTCATCTGTGTCGCGTTGAGTTTTGGGTGTTGAGAAAAAATCGGGCCGTTAGTGATCACGACGAGTTTATAATGCTGACGAAGATCGCTGAGCATTTCTTTTACACCAGGGAAGAAAGTGAACGCGCCCATACGTGCAGAGTCAAAGTAGTCTTGAGCTTGTTGAGCCTCTTCGGCATTAATGCTGACTCCGTGCTCCGCCAATATGTTTTGGATCAGGCCACAACGGAACGCGTTTTCATCAGGTAGCAGAGCCACAAGGTGAGGGAATTCCGCATTCAGCTTCTTGTACACACCCTGTAAGTAGCGCTGTAAAAAAGCTTGTGGTTCGGTAACTTGCGGGTAGGTCTTATGAATCCAAGTCGTAAACTTTTGTCCTGCAACTTTATCGGCTTGTGACGTCGCACATAAAGTCTCGTCCATATCAAAAAAAATCGCTTTAAGCACAGGGGCTCCTTTCATTTACAGCTTGGCTCTAACATTGATTATCTATTATCCCACTCTGAATTGTGCCGTAAAGGGTTAAAACCGACGTGTTTCACCTACAATGGGAGAATGATGGTAACCGCACTTTCTTTTGTTTAGTCAACAAACCGCTTAAGCGGCGCATAATCGTCGTCGACAGAGGATTTGTGTGGTTTTGCTGTTGTGTTCACGTTTTAGCCTATCCTTTCTCTTTCTAAGTTTGGCTTTTTATATTTGCCGACTATTTTATTAATAGTTTTTTATGTTGAAAAATTGCTTTTCGCATACGATATTGTTTGTTAAATGTTAATAATTACACATGAATAGTGTGGTTAATGGTGCTGGTTGGCTCGTGCTTGTTTTTAGAGCATTTTTCTAGTTTTATTGGTGCATGGCGCACAAAAATAGTGTGATATGAAAATGGTTAAATACTTGTTAATGCATTTTTATTCGCTCATTGTGCGTTTATTTAATGTTTTCTCGGCGGAATATACTTTAATTGTTGCTTTTTTGTGTGATTTTTGCCAAATTGTTTCCGCATTAAGATTTCAGAGTATTATTCTGAATTTGAACGGATTCATTCAGGTGATGAATGGTGCCTTTGGCGCGATTCGATACCACAGACAAGGCAGTAGAGGTCTGAAATGTCACTATTAGAAGTGAAAAACCTTCGTATTGAATACCCATCCCGACACGGCGTTCACGCTGCCGTGAAGTCACTTTCTTTTCATATTGAACGTGGTGAAATCGTGGGTGTTGTTGGCGAATCAGGTGCGGGTAAATCCACCGTTGGTAACGCCGTTATTGATTTGCTTAGCCCTCCAGGTCGCGTTGCTAGCGGCGATGTTTTCTTGGATGGAGAAAAAATTTCTGGTTTATCACCAGAAGCGATGCGTAAGGTTCGCGGATCGAAGATTGGTTTTATTTTCCAAGATCCAATGACCTCACTTAACCCACTTTTTACGGTTGAGCAGCAGCTGAAAGAGACGATCCACGCCAACATGAAAGTCTCTGATGAAGAGGCGTATCAGCGTGCACTTTCTCTGATGCAGCAAGTTGGCATCCCGCAGCCAGAAAACCGCTTGAAACAATACCCACACCAATTCTCTGGTGGTATGCGTCAGCGTGTCGTCATTGCGATTGCTTTGGCTGGTGAGCCAGATCTGATCATCGCCGATGAGCCAACAACGGCACTGGACGTATCAATCCAAGACCAAATCCTCAACTTGATCCGAGAATTGTGTATCAAGAATAATGTCGGCTGTATGCTGGTTACGCACGATATGGGTGTGGTCTCCAACGTCACTGACCGCGTCGCGGTAATGTATCGTGGTGACTTGGTGGAGTTTGGACCAACAGCCAAAGTGTTGGGCGATCCTGATCACTCCTATACTCGCAGCCTAATTTCAGCCGTTCCACGTTCAGACAGAAAGCTCGATCGCTTCCCTTTGGTCAGCTACATCGAAGAAGCGGCAGAAATGGAGCCACTCGACATCAAGAATCACTGGCTAGGACAAAGCCAGGATGAGCGCGAGTACACAGGCCCGCTTTTGGACGTGAAGAACGTTAATCTGCGCTTTGTCACCAAAGACTCTTTATTTGAAAGCCGTCGCGAATACGTGCAGGCATCCAATAATGTGAGCTTTGAAGTGCATGAAGGCGAAACCTTTGGTTTGGTGGGTGAGTCTGGCTCTGGTAAATCAACCATTGCGCGAGTTATTGCTGGTTTATACCAACCTAACTCTGGTCAGGTGAAGTTTGAGGGTATTGACCTGACAGCTTTAACCTCTGAGAAAGAACGCCGCCCAATGCGTCGTCAAATGCAGATGGTGTTCCAAAACCCGTATACCTCAATGAACCCTCGTATGAAGGTATTCGATATTATTGCTGAGCCAATCCGTTTTCATAAACTGACGAAAAACGAGTCGGAAACTCGCCAAATCGTGAATGACCTTCTCGATCATGTTGGTTTGGGTCGCATGGCTGGGCTTAAGTACCCTCATGAATTCTCCGGTGGTCAGCGTCAGCGTATTTCTATTGCGCGTGCGTTGGCGACTCGTCCTCGACTTTTGATTTGTGATGAACCGACATCGGCACTGGACGTATCGGTACAGGCACAAATTTTAAACTTGCTGAAAGATCTGCAAAGTGAGCTGAACTTGACTATGTTGTTTATCAGCCACGATTTACCTGTTATTCGCCAGATGTGTGACCGAGTAGGTGTGATGCAAATGGGTACACTGTTAGAAGTGGCACCAACAGAACAGTTATTCACGGCACCTCAACACGAATACAGCAAAAAATTGATTTCTCTGATGCCTGAATTTACAGGCTTGCGAGAAGAGATCGAAACGGCATAAACCAAGCGCCTCGCTTGGCTAACCTTTAGTCATAACAAAGACGCAAACACAACAACAAGGGATCCGTATCCCCGCATGAAGGAGTTATGCAAATGAAAACCATGAAAAGCAAATTAGCAGTGGCGCTAATGGCGGCGGGCCTAAGCTTTAATGCACTGGCAGCAGATATCAAAGTTGGCTACGCAGCTGACCCAGTATCGCTTGACCCACATGAGCAGCTATCAGGTGGCACACTGCAAATGTCACACATGGTATTTGATCCGTTAGTTCGCTTTACTCAAAAAATGGATTTCGAACCTCGTCTAGCAGAGAGCTGGGAGCGCATTAACGACACTACCGTTCGTTTTAAATTGCGTGAAGGTGTGAAATTCCACTCTGGTAATACCCTAACGGCTGACGACGTTGTATGGACGTTTGAGCGTCTACAAAGTTCTCCTGATTTTAAAAACATTTTCGACCCGTACGAGAAAATCGTCAAAGTGGACGACAACACGTTCGATCTTGTAACCAAAGGTCCTTACCCACTAGTGCTGCAAACTGCAACGTACATTTTCCCTATGGACAGCAAGTTTTACACGGGTAAAACAGCAGACGGCAAAGACAAGTCTGAACTAGTGAAGCACGGTAACTCATTCGCATCGACTAACGTTTCTGGCACGGGTCCGTTCATCGTGACATCACGTGAGCAGGGCGTAAAAGTGGAATTTGAACGCTTTAAAGATTACTGGGACAAAGAGTCGAAAGGTAACGTTGATAAGCTAACGCTTGTTCCAATCAAAGAAGATGCGACTCGTGTAGCTGCGCTACTTTCTGGCGGCGTTGACATGATTCACCCGGTAGCACCAAACGATCACAAACGTGTGAAAGACGCAGACGGCATCGAGCTAGTCACGCTACCAGGTACTCGTATCATCACGTTCCAACTAAACCAAAACAGCAACGAAGCACTGAAAGATGTTCGCGTTCGCCAAGCGATTGTTCACGCAATCAACAACGAAGGCATCGTTAAGAAAATCATGAAAGGCTTCGCTACTGCAGCTGGTCAGCAGAGTCCAACTGGCTACGTTGGTCACGATGACAAGCTAGTACCTCGCTACGATCTGAAGAAAGCAAAACAACTGATGAAAGAAGCGGGTTACGAAGACGGCCTGACGCTAACTATGATTGCGCCAAACAACCGCTACGTAAACGATGCGAAAGTAGCGCAAGCGGCAGCGGCAATGTTGTCTAAGATTGGCATCAAGGTTGATCTGAAAACTATGCCAAAAGCGCAATACTGGCCTGAGTTTGATAAGTGTGCGGCAGACATGCTGATGATCGGTTGGCACTCGGATACAGAGGACTCGGCAAACTTCAACGAGTTCCTAACTATGACTCGTAACGAAGAAACCGGTCGTGGTCAGTACAACTGTGGTCACTACTCAAACCCAGAAATGGACAAAGTGGTTGAAGCTGCAAACGTAGAGACGGACCCTGCGAAACGTGCAGCAATGCTGAAAGGTGTCGAAGCGACGCTATACAACGATGCCGCATTCGTACCGCTACACTGGCAAAGTGAAGCGTGGGGCGCGAAGTCTAACGTGAAAGCTGCAGACATCGTGAACCCAATGGTAATGCCTTACTTTGGTGACCTAGTTGTCGAGTAATCATACTTAGTCATGACAGAGAGGGGCGCCAGTCCTTCTCTGTTTTCGACACTTGGCTCGGTTTTATTTCAGTCGGATTGAGCCAGTTTTACAGACTGAATTTTCTCTCTAAGTTTAGAGATCTATGGATAGTTAAGGGGCAAGGAATGTTTTCGTTTCTGGTCAAGCGCCTGTTTCAGGCACTGATAGTGATGTTTGTGATCAGTTTGGTGGCGTTTGCCATTCAGGACAACCTGGGTGATCCGCTGCGTGAGCTTGTAGGTCAGTCGGTTTCGGAATCGGAGCGCCAAGCGCTACGCGACGAATTGGGCCTGAACGATCCCTTTATCACAAAGTACACGCGCTTTGTGGGTAATGCACTGCAAGGTGATTTGGGTACATCATACTTTTTCAAGCGACCTGCGGTTGAGGTGATCCTCGATAAGCTGGTGGCAACATTAGAGCTCGTGTTTGGCGCGACGCTCATCATTATCGTTTTCTCTATACCGCTCGGGGTGTATTCCGCGATTCACCCGAAGAGTGTCTTTACCAAATTTGTTATGGCGATGAGTAGTGTCGGCATCTCGATTCCGGTGTTCCTAACCGCAATCATGCTAATGTACGTCTTCTCCATCGAACTCGGCTGGCTGCCTTCCTACGGGCGAGGTGAAACCGCTAACGTGCTCGGTTGGGAATCTGGCTTCTTTACCATCGATGGTATTAAGCACCTTATCCTGCCGTGTATTGCGCTAGCGTCTATCATGCTGCCGTTGTTCATCCGTCTGGTACGTTCAGAAATGCTGGAAGTACTGAGCTCGGAATACATTAAGTTCGCCAAAGCAAAAGGTTTGAACTTACAAAAGATTTACTACCAACATGCACTTAAGAACACCATGCTGCCAGTACTGACGGTAGGTGGCGTGCAGATTGGTACCATGGTGGCTTACACCATCCTAACCGAAACCGTATTCCAGTGGCCGGGTACAGGCTTTCTTTTCCTAGAGGCAATCAACCGTGTCGATACACCGTTGATCACAGCTTACGTTATCTTTGTTGGTCTGATTTTCGTGGTAACCAATACCATCGTTGATTTGCTGTACGGCATCATCAACCCAACTGTGAACTTAACTGGAAAAGGAGCTTAATCATGAGCCAATCAAATGTAACACCAGCTCCTGAAGCCGCTCCATCTGCATGGCAGCGTTTTAAAGAGTCGGACTTCTTGTATTACTTCAAGCGCGACAAAGTGGCGATGGCAAGTTTTACGGTCTTTATGATGTTCTTAGTGTTGGCATTAGCTGCGCCAATTCTAGCTCCGACTGACCCGTATGATCTGACGTCTATCGACATCATGGATTCAGAGCTACCACCGTCTTGGATGGAAGAGGGCGATGAGCGTTTTGTTCTTGGTACTGATGAGCAAGGCCGTGATATTTTATCGACCATTCTTTACGGTTCTCGTTTGTCTTTGACGATCGGCTTTTTAGCCGTCGGTCTTCAGTTGATTTTGGGTATCATCATTGGTTTGTCGGCGGGTTACTTCGGTGGTCGTATCGATAGCTTCTTGATGCGCTTTGCGGATGTTCAACTATCGTTCTCAACCATGATGGTGGCGATCATCGTATCGGCCATTTTCAAAGCCAGCTTTGGCAGCGATTTTTACAGCCAATATGCGGTGGTCATGCTGGTGGTGATCATCGGTGTGGCTGAATGGCCGCAATACGCACGTACCATTCGTGCTTCAGTACTGGCTGAGAAGAAGAAAGAATACGTAGAAGCGGCACGCGTGATGGGCTTTAAAGCGCCACGCATCATGTTCCGTCACATCCTGCCGAACTGTTTATCACCAATCTTGGTTATCTCGACGGTACAGGTAGCGAATGCGATCATGTCGGAAGCGGCACTGTCATTCCTAGGTTTGGGTCTTCCTGTTGATCAGCCGTCACTAGGTGCGCTGATCAGCATCGGCTTTAACTACATCTTCTCAGGTGCGTGGTGGATTACTGCCTTCCCAGGCATCGTGTTGGTTACACTGGTTCTGGTTATCAACTTATTGGGTGACTGGTTACGAGATGTATTCAACCCGAAACTGTACAAAGGTTAAGAATTTTCCCGCCAAGCGTTGTAAATTCGCTTAATTCCTTCCTAAACTGAGAGCCGGATGCAAATTCCGGCTCTTTTTTTGCTAGTTATTCTTTGTTCACATTTTTTTGGCGCTTTGCCGCCATAATGACCTTACCCACTAATTTAGAGTGAAGTGTATGGAAATGAAGAAGGCACAACACCCATCTCGTATCTTCCAAGCAAGCCTAGCTTTCGGCTTGTTGCTGGTATGCGCCCAGTTTTCTAGCCCAGTATCGGCGGAGGAGTTCCTTTGTCAAGCTACTCAAGCGAGCGAGAAAGAACTGCCGATGCTTGAGAAAACGTGCCCAATTGGTAACGGAGTATGGGGAAAGAAAGTGCCGCAAGGAGGCAACTACCTCTACTGGATTCAATGCGGATTACTACCAAAGCCAATGTCACTCGCGAAAGCAAAGCCGCTTTACAGCAAGATTACGACCGACGTGTGGATGAAGCCGGAGTCCAAAGGTTATCGCTGTTTGATTGGGCCTTATAAAGATCTGTCTGATGCGAGGGGAGATTTGCGGGGAGTCAAAACCTTGTCGAATTACAAAGAGGCTTTCATCCGCGTGGTTGGAAAAGAGAATAAACAGTCTACGACACCATCTAAACCCTCTGTGCCGTCGAAATCAGCCGCATCTTCGGTTAAGCCAACACCGACGGTGACCCCGAAATCCGCGCCAGTTCCTGCCGTGCGAGCTGATACCGACGCCTTTACAGCGCCGGCAGAGAAGTCAAAGACCAAGGCAAAAAATAAGCGTGATAATTCTTCCTCCAAGCCTGTTGCTAAGACCAAAGCGAAGCCGGTTGTGAGCGGGAATGATGACATTGAAGTTCGGTTGAGAACCTCCTTACAAGGCAAAACGTACGTGGTGCCATATTTACTCGATCACCACAATCAGTTTTACATGGAATACGGCAAGCCGTGGAATCGTCTCAACTACGAAAACTCGCAAAAAGTATGTCAGCAACTGGGTATGAGCTTAGCCAGCCCTGCAGAATTCAAAGTGTTGAGGGCGTCTGGTGTGATGGAAAAAAATCAATGGCCACTGCAACTGCCGTATTGGGGCAAAGATAAGAAAGGTTTGTTCGCAGATCGTGAGCCAAACCAGCTCACCGGAACCTCATTATTGAACGTAGTGTGCGTGAAATAACGACTCAAATATTGCGGTCAAAAGATAGAAGAAAGCCCCGAGTTCGGGGCTTTTTTGCGGTCTCAAATATTATCGCTATTTGAGTGGCGTTTCTTTGTGACAGTTGGAGCAGATATACACTTCTTTGATGCCGACCAAGCGTTCCCAAAGCGTTCTGCGTCTTCTACGCAAATGCACGCTATCACAGCAAGGGTTAACGATGGTTGCTTTAGTCATCATCGCCAGGCTCCAAAATCGGGAGTGAACTCGCGATGCTTGTCATGGCTTCTTTGTTGTGAGAGTACAGACCATATTCCGGCGCGGATTCATGACCGTTTTGCTCTTTACTCCAACGAATACCGATGTAGAAGTCACCAAAATCACGGTTGATGTAACGATGACGAGTTTTGTAATCTGACTCTGAGCCTGTTTCTTTTAGAATCAGCAGCTCACGGCCTTCATCATTCTGGATTTCCCAATTACCTGGAGTTTGGAATCCTGTTGGCATGAACGACGTGTAGTTGTAAGTATAAGCGTCGTACTCGTACGTACCTGACGAGTATTTCAGGACTTTGTCGTCGCCCGAGCCTTTACTTTCTACCATCAAGTCATGCTCTACCGTGCCGTGTTTGATGTGTTCTGCAACCGAAAGTGATTCTGCGAATGGTGTATTGCTTGAATCCATCCAGAACAGCTCATCATCTGAGATTTTAACGATCATTTGAGTGCCGTTATGCTCGGTTATGTGCTGGTACAGCATTTCATGCTCTTCGCCGTAGCTGTTGTATAGCTTGCCGTCTTTCAGCTCGACGTCTTCACAGTCTTTATTGTGGTATTCCGCGTAACCAGTTTGTTGGTCCAGATCGGAAAGAATAGCGTAGGCATCGTGTTCCCATGTGTTTTCTAGGAAGTCGCTGATGCTCGCTTTGTACTCTTGATTCATCTCATCATGGTTTGAGCCCCAGCAGAATAGTAGGCCTTCAGAGTCTTGCATCAACATGGCATAGCCAATTTCACCGTCTTTTTGTGCAAAGCTACCCATTTTCCACTCTTGACCGTTGAAGTGCTCGTGAGTGAAGCCCAAAGTCGGCACTACTGGTGGTGGCGTGACGCCTTCGATAACCGTTGGCATGCTGAGCGCAATCTGTACCGCGGTATGGCCATCTGTTGCGCTAATCGCAAGTGCTGCACCAGCTTCGCTCGCTTTTGTCGGTGTGCCTTTAATGGTGACAATCGCATTGTCATCCTCAGATACTGTTAGACCTTCAATGTCCACATAGTCCGCTGAGTAGTCGGTGATATGACCGTCTTTATCTTGGAACAAGCTAGAAATATCGAGCGTTTGTTCAAATACTTCACCTTGTTGTAGGTACCAACCATCAACGATGGACTGTAGACGCGCTTGTTCTGTTTCCACAACCGTTGGTGGTAAGTTTGCCGATTCGATTTCGAACTTAAATACGGTGCTTACCGTACCCAAAACCTTACCTGAAGAATCAATGTCTTGCGCCGTTAGGACTATCTCAAAATCACCAGCTTTTTCTACGATAGCAGTCGGATATAGAACAATCAGATTTCCAGTTTGCGCAACTTCAATGCCTGTGCCTGCTAAGTTGTGCGTCAGTTTGGTTGTCACAAGGTTTTGGTCTTTGTCTGTGAAAAGACCTTCAATGTTTAGTTCAACGCCATCAAAGCCTGCGCCTTGTACGATTTTTGGTAATTTGCCAAGCTTATCTTCAGCCGATTCTTCGATGGTTTCGTTTACGGTTAGCTTGTTATTGATTGCCGTTTCAGGTGCTAAGTTGTCGCTATTTGGGGTCGCGTCAGTGATGATTGGGCGTAGGCTTGCATCATTGATGTTTTCGCCGGATGCGATAAGACGATCGACTTCTTGGTTTGCCGCTTGAGCAAATTCAGTGGCCTTTTTCTCGTAGTTAGCTGGGTTTTGCGCTTTTGAGTCGGTCAGAATCTGAGCGGTTTTATGTAGTTCGGCGTTTTTTGTCGCACCTTCAACAAAATCACTGTACAGATCAATTGGTGCTTCTTCTGAGCCTCCTAGCGCTTGGTTTACCTTGGCTTTTGCGTCTTCTTCACTAATGGATGGATCTTTTGCCATTTCAATCGCAACAAGGTCTGTGATAGGTGAAATCACGTTTGACGATGTTGGTGCACGGAACACGATTTCGTGGGCCATGGCTTGGCCTGGATGATCCATATCAACCGTGTATTTGCCAGCGTACTCTTTAGCATCCAAAGCGATAAGCTGTTTCTGCTTTGCACCGTTTGGTGTAATGGTCTGCAGTGCTAGAGTGTTTTCTGGTTTTGCATCCAATTTAAGCTGACCTTTCTCATCGGTCAGACCAAGGAATGTTTCTTGAGTGTCCCATTGGCCGTTGTTGTTCGTATCTTCAAAAACAACTGCATGTTTGAAGTAGCCGTCAAAGCCTGTGATCACAACACCGTTGTTAGCACTGTTTGAGCCACCATCTGAACCGCCACAGCCAGTAAGAGCGATAGCCACTGACGCTGCTAATAAACTCACCTTATTCATTATTCATTTGTCCTTGTTTCGTTTCCGAATGAGAAAGTCGCTTTTTTATTGTTTTTATCTTTCAATCTCACTAGTGAGATTGAAGAGAGTGGTGTCTTTTTAATGACTATTGAGCCTAGGTTCAAGACACGAAAAACCGCACAAAACCCGTAAAATTTATTTCTATTTTTTGTCTATGATGGAAAATTGATAATTTGATCACGGTTCCAGTTTTATTTTGGGGATGATTGTTTTGTCAAAATAACCACCTGTAAAGAAAGGTTTATTGGGTGTCGCTAAGGACAGGGGCGTGATAAATCATGTTGATCTTAAATTCCTCAACGCGATCAGCGAGCTCAGGTTTCGGACGTAAAATGTAGCTATACACCTCGCCATCAAGTAGTTCATCGTAAGGGAAATAGTTAAGATCAAACGATAACGATTGTTGTCCAGTAGCGGGGGCGCTGATGAACTCGTGGCAATCAATTTGGTAAGTCGTATCGTCTGGGTTAGGGTCTGATATGATGTCTATTTGATAGTCTCCTTGACCAGCAATGACATGGCTGTGATACCAAATGGCGACATCGCTACAATACAGGTTAGGACCATAAGTTCGTAAATTGAGATCGGATTCGAGACTTTCACCATGCGGACCCACGACTTTAGTACCATAGTGATAAATATAATTGCCAGCTTCAGCAACCAGATACCCCCCGCTTGGGAGAGGTAACAAATAGTCAAAAAAGGATATCTGGCGTAAATATCGCCCTGTCGGTGCGTTGATGCGCTTTTCCATCGATTGCTTGTTTTTTTGCATGGTGTAGCTTTCGAATTGTTTGCCATCAAATACGGTGGTGAAATAGTTCAGAGTCTCTTTATGAACCTGAGATGCGTATACCTTTTTGGTGGTCCAAATTTGGCGTACGCCGTGGACATAAACAATCAACGAGTCATCACTGATTTTGTACTCACCCACCTTTTTTAAGTCTCCCTTTTCAGGACACTGGTGTTTGTTGTTTGAGGCGGCATAACGTACCTCGTCATCCTCAAACTGAAACGCTTCGCAATACACCACTTCATACGCGTACGCGGTACCGCCAAGGTTTTGCGTCGTCTCCAAGCGATAGACAGTGTCGCCAATTAACGGGTGTTCCGTGTCATTGTGACCTGGAGTGACAACAGGCAACTCAAAACGTGTTGTGACCCACGCATGGTCGCTGTCGCCGTGGTAATCATCACGCGCCGCTACCGCCAGGTATGTGGTGGTTTTAATGTTCTCTGGTGCACCTAGCACCATCATTTGTCCTTGGTTTAGCACCCTTAATCCATTGGCGTTTTCGAGCCAAATCCGAGTGGTGAGGAGATCGCCATCCGGGTCTTCAAACAGTTGGTTAAGATTGAGCGAATAGCTAATCGGAGAGTTTTGGTTGAGCTCCCAAGCATAAATAATGGTTTGTAGCTGTTGTTCCACCGTGAGGTTGATGATGGGTTTATTGTTCTCTGATGGGTCCTCTTTTGAGCGGCTGTCTTCATAACCCACAGACGAGTCGTAAAAAGAGCCGTCTTCTGTAGTATGAAATGGATTCGTAACTGGCCCTGGTTGTCCTAAAATGGCAGAATTGAAGGCGTCATCACCGTCTTTTGTGTGGGCGTTCTCCAACGCAGAACCTGTCAACGCTTGCTTTACTTCAACTAAAGATGTGCGCTCATATTGACGATGTGTTCGCGTGGTTGATTGGCTTGTGCTGTCTGATGAGTCCGCCGCGGATGCCAAGCCGGATTCGTCTGACGTGAAGTATACGCCGAGCAAACCGACGCAGATTGCGCCGATTATCCAAAACTTTTTGCTTCTCATTACGCGTGCGCCATTCGTGATTGCAACCAGCTGCGAGAGAATTTTAGGTCTTTCTCTATTAAGCTTGCGCTGCACTCGAGCAGTTCACTGATTTCTTGGTTTTTCATTCCCATTAAATACTTGAGTTTGAGTGCACTTGATTGGCGTGGGTAACGGCTACTGAAGTTATCCAGAGCTTTATCCATGATGATCAATTGTTCGAAGCGATCTTCTTCATCTCTCATCAATGTGATGTGTTGACGCTTTTGTGCTTGGTGCGAGCGTGCGTTATCGATCAAGATTTGACGCATCACTTTGGTGGCCATCAAAAAGAAATCACGTTTTGTTTCAATTTCACTCATGTCGCAGTTGGACATCTTCAGGTAAGCATCGTGAATTAATGCCGTGGTGCTGTTGACGCTATCGGCCAATACCTTGTTGTCGGTGCCGTACTTTTCCGCGTTTCGTTCACGCTCGTGTTGGGCGATCTTACGTAACTGCAAATACGCAAATTGGTAAAGCTCACTCTCAGCTTGTTTATCACCAGATTGCCATTGTTGAATGATTTGTGTCAGTGCTACTGCTGTTGCCATGGTTATACATCCTCGTTCACTTTGACAAATTCAGAAATGGTGTGGGTTTCAATGCGATCAGAGCCGTCTCGGTTGCGGAGAACATCTTGTTGATAGCGATATAAAATGCCTTGTTCCCAAGTTGCGCCAGCGGGCAAATATTCCCAAGTGGTGTAATTGATTTCGGCTGGGGTCGTTGACCAACGTACCATGACATTCATTTGCGCAAGCTCGGCTTTGGGTTCGTCATTGTTGACCCACCACATGTCCGCATACTCTTGGGTGACATCTTGGGTGTATAGGCTTGCGTCGGTTGGACAGGTGTCTGCATTGTGCGGCAGTCGCATGACTTGTTGGTGGCGCATCAATAGGCACGATTGTGTCATGGACTGCTGGTGGTATTGGGTCTGCTGCCATACCCCGAGGTAGTCGATGTCGTGTTCGTTCGTGTTGGGGTAGGTAAACCACAGCATTTCTGTACGATTGTGGTGGTGGATGTTTTTTTTACGCCCAAGGCCTTGTACTTTTTCCATCAGTAGCTCAGTACTTGGATCAAAGTTGAGTGCAACGGAGCGGTATTTCCAGTCGCCTTCATCATCAAAGTCTTCGAGAGAGAAACCATTCAAGTCGTTGCGAGTGCACCCAGTGATTGAGCAACCGACGATATTAAACCAATCCGCAAATTTGCTTATCGGCTCGACAATATCTTCCGTGATAGGGCGCTTCATCGAGAGGAAACAGCCTTGAAAATGGTCGCCAACGCTTGGGTGCTCAATCAATGAATCTTTGGTGATGGTGAATCGAGTTTCACCAAACGGAGGGCGATATTTAGGATGATGTTGATAACGTAAGTCGTAAGCACAAGCTCGGCCTTGCCAATCTTTCTTTTTGATCACGATGTTTTTGAACGTCATGCCGCGAGGTTCAAAGATGATCTCATCTGAGGCAAAGTTTTTTTCAATGTACTGCTGGCTTTCGTTTAGGTGCTCGATTGCCTCATCGACAGATACCCAGTCGAGATTGAGGTGACGTTTGGCGTCATCCAGATAATTGAGGTCAAGGCCCTTGAGCTGGTTTTGAAAGCGAGCATCAGACAACACGCGGTTGGCTAAGACAATTTCCTTACGATTCTCAGGCGTGCTGTCGAGAGAGAGCAGCAGGCGCGTCATATTGATGCTACGACTGGGTTTGGTTGTTGCCATCGTCGGTGTAAGCACTTCTTGGCTCGATAAGGTTGTCAGCAGATAACCTTTATCATCGTTGCCAAGGAAGAAGCTAATCACATCACCAGGTTGGTAGTGAAATGCCCCTTGTTGGGTAACGCCAGTGATATTGGAACTGGTTTTGTAATACAAGCCAGTCACTGGCGCATCGATAAAGTAGCCTTGCCTCAAGGTTGAAGTGGGCGGGTGTGAAGTAGCAGCAGAAGTGTCTGCTGCTAACGTGGAGGTAGCCGTCAGCGCAGACAGCCAAAATACCACTGAACGTGTATACATCTTGTTTTAAGCCTTATTGGTTGGTGCTGTCCTCAGACGCACAATTTGGCTGACAACTCATTGGAGTAGTTAGGTGCTTCTTTGGCACCGGTGTCATCATCGCCAACAACATTTTTTGTTTTATATGTTTGGGGATATCTGGATTAGAGAGTATCCGCCTTCGTGTTAACTCCATCATGGAGCTCACCGAGAGGTGTTTGACATTTTGCCCCTTCGCGTGGAAGATAAGGCGGGTCATTTCGTACATCATATCTTCTGCAATCTTCTTCTCTTGTTGCAGTTGGATATTCTTTTGCATCATGGCGCTGCCAAATAGCACACCTGAGAGCACGATGATGCCTGACAATGCAGAAGCAAGAGGGCGCCGTTGCACCAAGCGAAAGGCGCTATACAACGGCCAGTGTTTTTTCTGCTCGATAGGGCGACGTTCGATAATTCGCTCGATATCAATGCGTAGCGCTCGCACATCTGGGTATCGCACTTGGGTGGCTGGACGCGTCGCCCGTCTTATCACCCAATACACATCAGACCAAACCGCTGGTGACGGAAACATCAAAGCGAGGATTTTGCCCAATGAATAAACATCGCTTTGCTCTGTCAGTACTTGTCCTGCCTGCTGCTCAGGGCTGGCA
This sequence comes from Vibrio antiquarius, assembly GCF_000024825.1. Classification (NCBI taxonomy): domain Bacteria; kingdom Pseudomonadati; phylum Pseudomonadota; class Gammaproteobacteria; order Vibrionales; family Vibrionaceae; genus Vibrio; species Vibrio antiquarius. The sequence continues at coordinate 361,905 of NC_013456.1, read as the reverse complement.
AAATTTTGGCTAAACGCAATCAGTGCCGAGGGTGAGCCCTCTCGGGTGGAGTGCGCTTTTTGAGTCAAGTTGAAGTCGAGCAGTTTGGGTCGTTTGCTACGATCGATCAGTATATTTTCTGGTTTTAGATCGGCATGCAAAACATGATGCTGGTGGGCGTGCTCCATCGCCTGACAAATCTGCTTAAACAGCAGCAGTTTTTCTGTCTTTTCCAGCTTATTTTCTGACAGGTATTCATCTAAGGTTTGACCAAATACCCGCTCCATCACGATGTAAACTGAATCTTGATGAAGGCCGCCATCAAACACTTTCGCTATGTACGGATGGTTTAGGCGCGCGAGCAGTTGTGCCTCATCGAAGAGTGCACGTTGTCCCAGCACATTACTCAAATTGCTTTGAATAAACTTGATGGCCAGATCTTGTTCGAACGTTTCATCTGCCCGTAGGGCGGCGTAAACGACACCCATGCCACCGCGACCCAACTCATGAGTTAGGCGATACTTACTGATGACTTCTCCGCTTAGATCGACGTCTCGGTTCGTAGCCTGGTGAGCACCAAAGTAAAGTAACTGCGTTAGTTGTTCTTCTGGTGTCTCATTGGCTAAAAGAGGAACGAGTTGTTGATACAGCTCAGGTTGACTTTGTTGCAATGCTTGGAGGTATTGCTGCTTTTGGGAGTCGTCCAGATCAAGCAAGTGATAGTAAATCTGGGTTTCGCTAGAGCCTAACTGCACTGTGCCTAATGTCTTATTCTTTTAGGTACGGCATTTTATAAGAACTTTGATATAAATGTCATTTATTTATTCGGCTTTGACTCACAATGTATGAAACGCAATTTGGTGGCTAATAGAATAATAACGTCATGATTTTGCGAATTATTTTCACTGAGCTTGTCGACAGAGAGTCTATTCGTCATAATGTTACTTGTAACATTACTGATAAATCACATATTTATGGCTCAACAGAATAAGAAAACTCGCACGACATTGCAGGATGTCGCAGACCAAGTTGGCGTCACGAAGATGACGGTTTCACGTTATATGCGTAACCCTGAATCGGTGGCAGAAAAGACTCGGGCCAAGATTGCGACTGCGATTGAAGAGATGGGATACATCGAAAACCGCGCCCCCGCTATGTTGTCAAAGTCGTCCAGTAAAGCCATTGGTATTTTACTGCCCTCATTGTCCAACCAAATTTTTGCTTCCTTTGTTCAGGGCATCGAGATGGTGACCAAAGCCAATGGCTATGAGACGCTTTTAGCGCATTTTAGCTACGATGAGCTTGAAGAAGAACGCAAGATCGCGTCATTACTCTCTTATCAGGTCGATGGACTTATTCTAACTGAAAGCCATCACACGCCGCGTACATTGCAAATGATAAAAAATGCAGGGATCCCTGTGGTGGAAACCATGGAACTACCACCAGAGCCGATTGATATGGCGGTTGGGCTAGATCATGAAGATGCCTCGTACACGGCGGTTAAGCAGATGCTAGATTCAGGTAAGCGTACAATCGTTTATTTTGGGGCGCGTTTGGATACGCGAACCAAGCTGCGTATGCAAGGTTATGATCGCGCGATGACGGAAGCAGGGCTAGAACCTAAGCACGTATTAACGGGTGACCACTCTAGCTTTTCTTTAGCGCATGATTTGCTTGAACGCGCGCTAGAAACTCACCCAACGCTTGATGGCGTATTCTGTACCAACGACGACATCGCGATAGGGACCATGCTGAGCGCGCAACAACGTGGCATTCAAGTCCCGCAGCAATTAGCGGTGGTGGGTTATAACGCCTTGGATATCGGTCAGACCATCAGTCCGAAGCTGACTAGCGTCGATACACCGCGTTTCAAAATCGGTGAAAAGAGCGCAGAGCTTTTGATCGCGCGTCTGAAAGGTGAAGCGCAAGAAGAAAAAGTGGTTGATATGGGGTATCAAATTACCTCCGGAGAGAGTGTTTAACTCGCAGTTATCCGCTCTTCGTATTCGCTCATCAATGGTATTAGCAGGTTAGGGTATGGCACATCAGCTGGATGCATTGGATCTCAACTTAATGCGTTTATTAAAGGCCGTGGTGGAAAACCGCAGCATCAAGCTGGCCGCGATGCAGTTGGGCATTTCTCAACCGAGCGCCAGCCGCGGCGTGATGAAGCTCAAGCAAGTGTTTGATGACCCGCTGTTTGTGCGTAAAGCGCATGGGGTTGAGCCGTCACCGATGGCGATACGTCTCGCCGCCGAGTTCGACAACATGATTGCACCACTGGAAAAAGTGGTGCAAGAGTTTGAAGTGTTCGACCCACTGCAATACCAAGGGCAGATCGCGATTGTGACCGACCCTTATTTGATGGATGAGCAAGGGCAGCGATTGCTAACTGGCTGCCATCGAGCCTTTCCCAAAGCGCACTTTGCCTTTTCCAGTTGGAACAGTTACTCGCACGATGAAATGCTAGAGGGCGAGCACGATTACTGCATTCTTGACCAAGAGACCGAGCTGTCGAAAGACATTTATATGCGTCCGTTGTTTGTTGAAAAACGGGTGATTTTGGCACGTAAAAACCACCCGACGTTATCGAAAGTCAGTAATGATTGGGACACGGTGTCCAAACTGCCTCTGGTGTCTCTGCCTGCGCCCGCCTCGTATAAACCACTTTGTACCGTGGAGTCCGAATATCGTCGTATGGGCTATGAGCCTGTGGTGTTACTTAAATCCTATAATTTGCGTGTGGCGTGCCAAATGTTGCAAGAAACCGACGCGATTATGTATGCCAGCCAAAGCTCAGCAGTATTGATGCCGGAGCTGGACTCTTACGCGATGCCTTTGGTCAACCGTGAGTTTAGCCAGTTTGTCGTCTCTGGCGGTTTCTTACAAACCAATCGCAACCATCCTTTGCACCGACACTTACATAAAGTGGTACGCCAAACTCTGAAGATGCCATTAATTTTCGCACAGTGACGACGGATTATTGTCTCGCGTCACCGAGATTCTCTACATAAGATAACCATGAAGAAAGTGTGTGATTACATAGACAACTCGATCCTATAGATATTCAAAAATGAATATCTCAATTACCTGTCTCTTTTTCCTGCTCAGAGCTAACCTTAGCTCAAATAGTCAGGAGAAGTGGCTCATTTTTATCTTTTTAACTTTTTGAATGTCGATACAGATGCGTGACATTCACCATTCTCCGTTATGCAGTTTTTTAATTTCTGATGGAGGATTAATCATGCTAGTTGCACGTCTATTTTTATTGCTCGCCATCGTTGCCGAAGTAGCAGGCACCAGCACCATGTCTTTTATCGGACAAGGTCATGGATGGTTGGGCTACATCGTGATGTACGTATTGATTGCGGTGTCGTACTACTTCCTCTCGATTGCAGCGAAAAAGATTTCTATCGGCGTGGCATACGCTGTTTGGGAAGGGTTGGGTATCTCATTGATCACGGTCGTTTCGATCGTGTTGTTTGATTCTGACTTAAATACCCAAGAGCTGCTTGGTTTGATGTTAGCTGTCATCGGCATCGTTTGTGTGACTTTAGGTGAGTCACACGGGCAATCTAACACCAAGAAAAACGCCGATAAACTGGCAAAAGAACGTTCATTTTCTACAAGTGTAAGGTGTGAATCATGAGTCAATTTTTTACGATGTCATTTGGATTTGTCGTGATGGCTGCCTTGGTCGATATCGTGGCGAACATGGCGCTCACACGTTCTCACGGCTTTAAATACAAAGGCTGGGGCATTACCGCGATTGTGTTGGTACTGACAGCATTCACGCTGTTGGCACAAGCGGTTAAAGAGATCGACTTAGCCATTGCTTACGCCTCTTGGGGCGCGATCGGTATCTTGGGTACCGCAGTGGGTGGAGCCTTGCTGTTTAAACAGAAACTCAAGCCAATCGGCTGGTTTGGTATCTTTGTGGTGATTGCTGCGGTCGTGGTGATGAAGACGGCTTGATGTAATTTACTGAATCCTACATATCGTCATTCTGAACAGCAAGAGACGAGCAAGATTCAGAATCTACCAACAAAAAAGTGCTATGGTAGAGGTATTTTCTCAGGCTTCACAGCACGTTGATATTAGAGTCCTGATCTCGCCTAGGCTCGTCGGAATGACGGATTCATTCGTTTATTTAAAAAGAGAAATGACCAATCCCAAAGCTCGTCATTCTGAACAGCGAGGGACGAGCGTGATTCAGAACCTACCAACAAAAAGTGCTGTGACAGAGTTGTTTTCTCTAGCTTTACAGCACCTTGATAGTAGATTCCTGATCTCGCCTAGGCTCGTTGGAATGACGGACTAATTCGTTTATTGAAAAAGAAAAATGACCAATCCCACATCTCGTCATTCTGAACCGCGAGGGACGAGCGTGATTCAGAATCTACCAACAAAAAGTGCTGTGGCAGAGGGGGTTTCTCTGGCTTCACAGCATTTTGCTATTAGATTCCTGATCTCGCTTAGGCTCGTCGGAATGACGGACTAATTCGTTTATTAAAAAAGAAAAATGACCAATCCCACATCTCGTCATTCTGAACCGCGAGGGACGAGCGTGATTCAGAATCTACCAACAAAAAGTGCTGTGGCAGAGGTGTTTTCTCTGGCTTCACAGCATTTTGCTATTAGATTCCTGATCTCGCTTAGGCTCGTCGGAATGACGGACTAATTCGTTTATTGAAAAAGAAAAATGACCAATCCCACATCTCGTCATTCTGAACCGCGAGGGACGAGCAAGGTTCAGAACCTACCAACAAAAAGTGCTGTGGCAGAGGTGTTTTCTCTGGCTTCACAGCACGTTGATAGTAGATTCCTGATCTCGCTTAGGCTTGTCGAAATGACGGATTCATTCATTTTTAAAAAGAACAGTGACCAACCCTAAAGTTCGTCATTCTGAACAGCGAGGGACGAGCGTGATTCAGAATCTACCGACAACAAAGTGCTGTGGTAGAGGTGTTTTCTCTGGTTTCACAGCACGTTGATATTAAATTCCTGATCTTGCTTAGGCTCGTCGAAATGACGAGTCTTTCTTCTCGCCTTAAACAATGAAGCTTGCGCCTTCTTCTGCGCTAGAGACGTTTTGGCGGATCACGCTAAACAAGCCTCGTCCCCATGCTTGTTGGGTAGATTCGGTGTCGAAATGAATCAACTCGCGACCAGTGGTATCGCTTAAGTTGTTCAGTTCGCCCGTTTGGCAATCAAGGCGAATCAAATCACCGTTGCGCACCAAACCAATCGCGCCACCACGAATGGCTTCTGGAGAAACATGAATCGCAGACGGAATTTTACCTGACGCGCCAGATAAACGACCGTCAGTAACCAGCGCCACTTTAAAGCCCGCTTTTTGCACGTTACCTAAAATTGGCATCAGCTTGTGCAGTTCAGGCATGCCGTTTGCCGCTGGGCCGTTGTGTGTGACCACAACGATGCAATCTTTGTTCAGCTCACCACGTTTGTACGCGGCTTCCACTTCGTGTTGGCATTGGAATACGATCGCTGGTGCAACAATCACGCGTTGCTCTTCTTTCACCGCAGACACTTTCACCACGGCTTTGCCCAAGTTGCCAGTCAGCACGCGAGTGCCGCCAGTGTTTTGGAACGTGGCGTCTGGTTTGGCGATCACGTCACCGTCTTGGCTACCTTGGCACGGTGTCCAAGTCAGTTGTCCATCGACAAGACTCGGTAGCGTCATTTGGTCTTCAAATTCACCAAACACGGGTTTCACATCGCGATGCAAAAGCTCGGATTCGTTCAAGCGGTACAATAACGCTGGCACGCCACCCGCATCTTGGAACGCGTTCATATCGGCTGGGCCGTTCGGGTAAACGCGAGCTAACAAAGGAACTACATCCGACAGATCGCTGATGTCTTGCCACGTGAGCAAGATGCCAGCAGCACGCGCCACGGCGATCATATGAATGGTGTGATTGGTACTGCCGCCAGATGCGAGTAGAGCGATGATGCCGTTGACCAAGCTCTTTTCTGTGACCACTTCTGCCAACGGACGGAAGTGTGCAGAACCCGCCGTCATTGAGGCGATTTTCAGAGCCGCGTGATCGGTTAACGCTTTACGCAGTTGGGTATGGGGATGAATGAATGCCGAACCTGGCAGCATCAAGCCCATGGCTTCGAACACCAACTGGTTGGTGTTGGCGGTGCCGTAAAACGTACACGTACCCGCAGAGTGGTAAGCCCGACACTCCATATCCAGCAGAGCGTCTTTGCCGACTTCTCCCGCTGCGTATTTTTGGCGCACGTCGACTTTCTCTTCGTTGCTGATGCCTGTTGCCATCAGACCCGCTGGTACAAACGCAGTCGGCAGGTGCGCGTAAGACAGCGCGCCCATCAGTTGCCCCGGGGCGATTTTGTCACAGATGCCAAGCAGTAATGTGGCATCAAAGACATTGTGGCTCAAAGACAACGCTGTTGATTGCGCAATTAAGTCTCGCGAAAACAGCGACATATCCATGCCTGCTTGACCTTGAGTCACCCCATCGCACATCGCTGGCACACAACCTGCGACTTGCGCTGTATGTCCGTAGTCCGCCAGCACTTGTTTGATTTGCGCTGGGTAGTCTTGGTACGGCTGGTGGGCGCTCAACATGTCGTTGTAGGCGCTGATCAGCGCGACATTGGCATGAGTAAAATCGAGAATATTTTTCTTTTCAGAAGAGCAAGAAGCGGCGACTGCATGGGCTAAGTTACCACAAGATAAACCAACACGGCCTTTGCCAGCTTCGGCTTGCACTTCGGTGCGAGCAAGAAACGCAGCGCGCGCTTCACGGCTGCGCTCGGTCAAACGTTGTGTGACCTCAAGAACAACAGAGTGAGTCATTACGCCACCTCGATCGCTTGCATTTTGATTAGCTCAGCGGCAGAGCGTTCCACCACGTCGCTGATGTCTCCGTCGATACTGACGATCAGAGTTTGAGGCTCGTTGTCTGGGCGCTCTAGCGTCTCGAATTGGCTCTTCACCATGTTTTCTTTCATGAAGTGGCCTTTGCGCATACGCATGCGATTCAGGATCAACTCCATATCACCATCAAGGAACAGGAAGGTCACGTTGTCGTTGCCTTCGCGGATCTGATCGCGGTAAATCTTTTTCAGTGCTGAACAGACAATAATGCCGTGTTCGTTTTTGCTTTCTAGGCTGTACGCCGCATCACGAATGCGTTCTAGCCATGGCTTGCGATCATCATCGTTCAGAGGCTGGCCCGATGCCATTTTCTGAATGTTCGCTCGTGGATGAAGATCATCACCATCAATGAATTTACGCCCTAGCTTTTTCGCTAGATGCTCACCAATTGTGCTTTTACCACTAGCACAAACGCCCATAACGATGACACTACTACCAGCCATAACTTATCCTCATAACCAAATTTGCGCGTGATCTCAATTTTTGAATTCACTTTAAAATATGGGTTTATCTTATTCATGTTATCGGTAACATGTTACCGGTAACTGAAATAAATGTGAACCATAACACAAACAATAATTCTTAAAGGTGAACCTATGGAGCAATTAACCCAAGCCCCAGATCCTACGTTCCTACTGACGATTGCAGGCCTTGCCATAGCAGCGTTACTCGTTCTGATCATTAAACTGAAAGTCCATGCTTTTGCTTCCCTTACGATGGTGAGTTTAGGCACAGCAATCGCCACTGGCGTTCCTTCTGAGAAAGTCGTATCGACCATGATGGGCGGCTTCGGCGGCACACTGGCTTCCGTGGCATTGCTGGTTGGTCTTGGTGCGATGATCGGTAAAATTCTTGAAGTGACTGGCGGTGCGAAAGTGCTGGCAGACACTTTGATTGGTCGCTTTGGTAAAGAGCGCGCACCATTTGCTTTGGGCGTCGCTTCATTACTGTTTGGCTTCCCAATCTTCTTCGATGCTGGCCTTGTTGTGATGATGCCAATCATCCTAAGTGTGGCGGCTCGTTTTGGTGGCTCACCAATTAAATACGCGTTGCCTGCTGCCGGTGCTTTTGCGGTTATGCACGCGTTTGTTCCACCACACCCAGGTCCGGTTGCAGCGGCAGAATTCCTTGGCGCAAACATCGGTCTGCTATTGGTGGTGGGTATTTTGGTTGCTATTCCCACTTGGTACCTTGGCGCTTACCTATTTGGCTTGTACGCGGGCAAAAAATTCGATATTCCACTATCTAAAGCCTTCTTTAATGGCGAAGCGATGGTGGATGAGCGCAACGCACCAAAATTTGGCACGGTTATGACCATCCTTGTGCTGCCAGTCCTGCTAATCTGTTTGGATACGGTATTGAACACACTGGCGGTTGCGGGTGTGATTGATGGCAAAACGGCACTGGTTGAGTTTCTACGTATGCTAGGTAAAACCCCAGTTGCGTTGCTGATCACTTTGATTGTCTGTCTGGCTGTGTTTGCCAAAGACTACGGCATGGCAAAACTAGAAAAATTGTGTGGTGAGTCATTGGCTCCTATCTGTGGTGTTATCCTAGTCACGGGTGCAGGTGGCATGTTTGGCGGCGTACTGCGCTCAAGCGGTATCGGTGATGCACTGGCTGACGTTCTTACAGACACAGGTATGCCTGTGATTGTGGCGGCGTTTGTGATTTCAACCTGTCTGCGTGTTGCTCAAGGCTCGGCAACTGTAGCGCTAACCACTACGGCGGCTCTTATCGCGCCAGTTGTGGCTGCATCAACAGGTTTGAGTGAACTAGACCTTTGCTTTATCGTAATCGCGATTGCGGGTGGTGCAACGGTACTGTCTCACTTCAATGACTCTGGTTTCTGGTTGGTCTCTCGTCTGCTTGAGATGGATGAGAAAACCACATTAAAAACTTGGACGGTAATGGAAACGTTACTTGGCGGTATCGCGTTTATTATCGTCGCAACATTAAGCTTTATTCTTTAGAGGTTCCCCATGACAACACTTGAACAACGATTAAGAGAAATCAAAATCGTCCCAGTTATCGCAATCAACGACGTAGCACACGCTCTGCCACTGGCAAAAGTGTTGGTAGAAAACGGTTTACCATGTGCTGAAGTAACATTCCGCACCGAAGCGGCGGCGGAGTCTATTCGCATCATGCGTGAAGCGTACCCAGAACTGTTGATTGGCGCGGGCACCGTTCTGACCACAGAACAAGTCGACATCGCAATCGAAGCGGGCGTGGACTTTATCGTTAGCCCAGGCTTCAACCCAACCACAGTGAAATACTGTCAGCAACGTGGCGTGACTATCGTACCGGGTGTAAACAACCCAAGCTTGGTTGAGCAAGCGATGGAAATGGGTCTGCGTACGTTGAAGTTCTTCCCTGCTGAGCCATCAGGCGGCGTAAACATGCTGAAAGCACTCACGGCGGTTTACCCAGTTGAATTCATGCCAACAGGTGGCGTAAGCCCATCCAACGTTGAAGATTACCTAGCGCTGAAATCGGTTGTAGCTTGTGGCGGTACTTGGATGGTGCCAACCGCAATGATGGACAACGGCGATTGGGAAGGCATTGCTGAATTGGTTCGCGCAGTTAAATAAAACGCACAAACGGCTCCGAAATACCCCCGAACGTTAGAAAACGTGATACGAAAAAGGGTCATCAAGTTACTTGATGACCCTTTTGCTTTTTGGAATGAAACAGCTTTAGAAGTGATGCTTCATAAAGCGCTTAATAAAGCGAATGAAATCTGCTTCGGCTAGCTTCGCGCACTTCAATGTTTGGGCGTGAGACAATTCTACATCTCCCAAGCCTTCTGCCATGTTGGTGATCGCACACACTGCCAATACGGGTAAGCCGCAATGCGCCGCAGAAATCACCTCTGGCACGACCGACATGCCCACTACATCACCACCGATGATTTGCATCATGCGGATTTCGGCTGCGGTCTCAAAGTTGGGGCCTGTGTAAGAGACAAACACACCTTCATTCAGGTGAATGCCATTGGCTTTGCCAACTTCAAACGCTTCTGCGCGCAGGTCTTTGTCGTACGCATTGGCGAGGCTGAAGAACCTCGGGCCGTACTCTTCATCATTCGGACCGATCATTGGCGACTCAGGCATGGTATTGATGTGGTCATGAAATACCACCAGAGAACCGACGTCGATGCGTTCAGGGCGAAGTGAGCCTGCCGCGTTGGTGACGAGCAGAAACTCACAGCCCAGCTTTTTAAAGGTGCGCACGGGCGTTATCATGACCTTCATTGAGCCGTGTTCGTAGTAGTGACCGCGACCTTTCATGCACACTACGTCTACGCCGCCCATGGTACCAAGTACCAACTCACCAGAGTGGCCTTGCACGGTGCTAACCGGAAAGCCTTCGAGCTCTTCGTATGGAATGACCACTTTGTCTTGTAGTTCGTCTGCCAATACGCCTAAGCCAGAGCCTAAAATAAACGCCGCTTTAGGTTGGAAGTTTGGTTTGCGTTCGCGAATGGTTTGTAGCGCGCCGATTACTGGATCGTGATTCATGTTAGTCACCTTCTGGTTGTGTGTTGATTCCATTGTGTGACTTTCTGCGCTGGTTATCTTTGCTTTATTCGCTACTATCATCCTTAAAAAGAGGATGATGAAACTCGCTAGGACCTAATGCATGAAGTCAGAACCATTTGAGCGCGTGACGCTGAAGATGCTGCGTTACTTTTACGAGGTCGCACAAACCAAGCATTTCACTAAGGCGGCCGAGAACCTCAATATCACCAATTCGCCGTTGAGCAACCGCATCAAAGAGTTGGAAGAGGTGCTTAACGTCAAACTGTTTGAGCGTGATTCAAGAAACGTCATGCTGACGGAGGCCGGGCGATTGTTGGAGTCCAAATGCCAACTGATTTTTCAGACCTTGGATGTCTCGCTCAATCAAGTGCAGCAAGTGGGGTTGAACCAGAGAAACATCTTGCGAGTTGGTGTGGTAAGTAGCGCATTTTGGGGCGGATTTGATCGTCTGTTACAGCGCTTCCATGCTGAGCATGACACTTATCACGCCGACATTTTTGACCTCAACCCAGAGACGCAAAAGAAGCATCTGAGTGAGAAGAAAATCGACGTGGGTATTGTGCGCTTTGCCGATGCACTCAACATTTATCCGTATCAGTCGGTATCTTTGGGCAAAGATGTGTTTGTGGTGGCGGTGTCGGAGCAACATGAGTTCGCCAGCAAATCTTTGCTGCGGCTCCAAGATTTAAAGGCGTGTGAGTTTGCGTTTATGAGTTTGGCGAATTCGGCCTCGGCAAACTTCATCATCAATGCCTGTCTGCAAGAAGGCTTTTCACCCCATATTGGCAAACAAGTGGTGGAGCCAAGCACCTTGATGGCGTATGTGGCAAACAGCAATACCGTGACGTTGGTGCCGTCGACGTTTTCTCAGCATCATTGGCATGGAATTCGTTTTATTAAACTGAAAGAGTCACTGCGTGCAGACTTGTGTCTGATTCATGACGGTAAGCAGGAGAGTGCCATCAAAGCCGAGTTTGTTCGCACGTTATTGGAGAATGCGAGTTAAGCATGGGCAAACAAAAAAGGTCATCCTAAGATGACCTTTTCAAATGATTCGCTGAAATCAGCAATGCGATTAGCGCGCAATTAACGCATCGTTACGAACTCTTCTGAGCCCGTCGGGTGGATAGCCACAACAGAGTCGAAGTCTGCTTTGGTTGCGCCCATCTTCATTGCTACGCCGAAGCCTTGGATCATTTCATCTACCGTGAAACCGATGCCGTGTAGACCAACAACCGTTTCTTCTTCGCCCGCACATACAAGCTTCATCTTACATGGTTGACGGTGCTTAGTAACGGCGGTGTACATTGCAGTAAAGCCAGATGTGTAGACTTTGATGTTGTCTTTGCCGTACTTCTCTTCCGCTTCTTGCGTTGTAAGACCGATAGTGCCGATTGGTGGGTGGCTAAATACCACAGTTGGTACCAAATCGTAGTCCATCTTCGCGTTTGGTTTGTTATTGAACAAACGCTCAGAAAGTTGACGACCCGCTTTCACTGCTACTGGTGTTAGCTCGATACCGCCTTCCATGATGTCACCCACACAGTAGATGCCTTTCACGTTGGTTTCTTGGTATTCGTCTACCTTAATGTAGCCTTTTTCGTTCGTTGCAACGCCAGTTGACGCTAGGTTGATTGCGTCAGTTGCTGGGTGACGACCGATTGCCCAAATCAGTTGGTCAACGTTTTGGCTCTCACCGTTTTCTAGGTGCAGAGTTAGGCTGCCATCGGCTTCTTTTACCACTTCTTTTGGTACAGAATGGGTGTGCAGTGTTGGGCCTTCTGCTTCCATTACTTCAACCAACGTATCGATGATCATTGGGTCGAAGCTACGCAGTGGTGACTCTTTACGTACGAACAGGTGCGTTTCTGTACCTAGTGCGTGCAGTACGCCAGCAATTTCAACTGCGATGTAGCCAGCGCCGACAACCGCAACGCGTTTTGGTTGCTCTGCTAGGTCGAAGAAGCCGTTTGAATCGATGCCGTATTCAGCGCCTGGAATGTTTGGAATAGTAGGACGACCACCAACCGCGATTAGGATGTGATCCGCAGTATAATGTTCACCGTTTACTTCTACGGTTTTCTCGTCAACAAACTTAGCAAAGCCTTTAATTACGTTTACTTTGTTGTTGCCAAGAACGCGATCGTAAGATTGGTGAATACGACCAATGTACGCCTGACGGCTCTCAACCAGTTTGCTCCAGTCGAAACCTTTCACGTCGACATCAAAACCGTAATCTTCTGCGTACAGGTTCATTGCTTCTGCGATTTGTGCGCCGTGCCACATCACTTTTTTCGGTACACAACCTACGTTTACACAGGTACCACCGAGATCTTGAGCTTCGATTAGCGCAACTTTCGCGCCGTACATCGCCGCACGGTTTGCAGATGCGATGCCGCCACTGCCGCCACCGATACAGATATAGTCAAAATGAGTCGCCATTACTTTCTCCAAGAGCTTATAAATTTTATCTGGTACATAGATAGATTGGGATGACCTTGCTCGAACTCAATGCCACCGTTATCCCACTATCATAAATCGAATTCGACTAATTCCTAAATGGGAAAAAGCGACAATACTTATGACAAATAGCGATGAGAGGCACAAAAAGAAGAATAAGCACGATTGGAGGGAGAAGGTGAGAGCATAAAAAAGCGCAACGAGAATATCGTTGCGCTTGAAGATATCAGTACTGAAGTGCTTACTCTGGCACAATCCAGTCCACTTTCCAGTGGCCAGTTGCTGGTGCGATCGCGTCTTGCAGGAATGGCAGAATCTCTTTCATCTGGCTTTCCAGTTTCCATGGCGGGTTAATCACAATCATGCCGGATGCCGTCATGCCGCGCTCGTTGGTATCTGGTGCAACACCTAACTCGATTTGCAGAATTTTACGAATGCCCAGTGCTTCCAGGCCTTCGATCATATCTTCGATGTCGTGACGGTTTACCACTGGGTACCAAATCGCGTAGATACCGGTTGCCCAACGCTTATGGCTCTGATGAATCGCGCGCACTACATCGCGGTACTCTTTCGCGAGTTCGTATGGTGGGTCAATTAGCACCAAACCACGACGCTCTTGTGGCGGTAAGCTGGCTTTTAGACGCTGGAACCCGTCCTCTTTGAAGATGCTCACTTGGCGATCGCGATGGAATTCTTGCTCCAACAATGGATGATCGGCTGGGTGCAGCTCCGTCAGCACCATGCGATCTTGTGGGCGGACTTGCGCGCGCGCTACACGTGGTGAGCCTGGGTAGTAACGCAGCTTCTCGCCGTTGTTGAGTACTTTGATGGCATCGATGTAGCTTTTGATATCTTCAGGAATGTTTGGGTTATCCCAAATACGAGCGATGCCTTGCTTGTATTCGCCCGTTTTTTCAGACCATTCGTGAGTCAGATCGTAACGGCCCACACCCGAGTGGGTATCGTGATAAACGAATGGCTTATCTTTTTGTTTCAGCGCATCAAGAATGAGGCTTTGAACGATGTGTTTGACCACGTCGGCATGGTTGCCGGCGTGGAAGCTGTGGCGGTAACTTAACAAATTAAACTCTCGAAACACTCTTTGGTTGAGTGTGGTCTGTGATTTTCACTCTATGGCGGTATTATACTCAAGTAACTTAAAGATGTAGAACTTCCAATCAAATCCGTTCCTCTAATAGGGGCTCACTATTGAAATTTCTTTAAGTCACCCACACTTACTATTGGTAATCGAATTGAACTAGGTGAGTTTCTCGTGCTCAAAGAGTGTGAAATCTCATTTAGGTATAACAAGACTCAAGGACAGAGTAGCGCTCGTTGACTATATGGTCATCGCAGCATAGAGAAAGGGAACGGAGCTCCCCCAATCCATGTTGCTGGCTCGTCTGTACATTGAGTTGGCCTATCTACACAAAATAGACAGGCAATCACAGAGTCAAAACACAAAAGGAATTATTCATGTCTAATCCTCTTCTGACGTTTACGGACTTACCTCCGTTTTCTCAAATTAAACCAGAACACATCAAGCCTGCTGTTGAACAAGCGATTGCTGACTGCCGAGCGAAAATCGATGAAGTTCTAAAAGATAATGCTCACCCAACTTGGGACAGTGTGATTGCGCCAATTGAAGAAGCGGATGACCGCTTAAGCCGCATTTGGTCGCCAGTGGGTCACATGAACTCCGTGGTGAACAGCGAAGATCTGCGTGAGGCGTACGAAAGTTGTTTGCCAATTTTGTCAGAGTACGGAACTTGGGTTGGTCAGCACAAAGGCCTGTACGAAGCGTACAAAGCGATTAAAGCCAGTGATGCATTCGCAACGCTGACTCGCGCTCAACAAAAAACCATCACCGATGCGTTACGAGACTTTGAGCTATCGGGTATTGGTTTACCATCCGATGAGCAGCACCGTTACGGCGAAATCAGCAAGCGCATGTCTGAGCTCAGCTCTAAATTCTCTAACAATGTACTGGATGCCACCATGGGTTGGACCAAGCACATCACGGATGAGAAAGACCTTGCTGGCATGCCAGAATCGGCGCTGGCAGCAGCGAAAGCCGCGGCAGAAGCAAAAGAGTTAGATGGTTACCTCATTACGCTGGATATCCCATCTTACCTACCTGTCATGACGTACTGCGACAACCAAGAGTTGCGTAAAGAAGTGTACGAAGCGTATGTGACGCGCGCCTCTGATCGCGGTCCAAATGCTGGTAAGTGGGACAACTCAGAAATCATTACTGAGCAACTGAGACTGCGTCACGAAATTTCACGCATGTTGGGTTTCAATACTTACAGCGAGAAATCGTTAGCAACGAAAATGGCCGAAACGCCAGATCAAGTGTTGGGCTTCTTGAATGACCTAGCGACACGTGCGAAACCGCAAGGTGAACGTGAAGTCGAAGAGTTGCGTCAGTTTGCGAAAAGTGAGTTTGGCGTTGAAGAATTGAATGTGTGGGATATCGCTTACTATAGCGAGAAACAAAAGCAGCACTTGTTCCAAATCTCGGATGAAGAACTGCGCCCGTACTTCCCAGAGTCAAAGGTTGTCAGTGGTCTGTTTGAAGTGCTAAACCGCGTGTTTGGCATGACAGTTACTGAGCGCGAAGGCGTGGACACTTGGCACGAATCTGTGCGTTTCTTCGATATCTTTGACGCTGAAGGCGCACTGCGTGGCAGTTTCTACTTAGATCTCTACGCACGTGAGCACAAACGTGGTGGCGCGTGGATGGATGACTGTCGTGGTCGTCGTATTACGCTCTCTGGCGAACTGCAAACGCCGGTGGCGTACCTAACGTGTAACTTCAACCGTCCAGTGGGCGACAAGCCAGCACTGTTTACGCACGATGAAGTTGTGACACTTTTCCATGAATTTGGTCACGGTATCCACCACATGCTGACGCAAGTAGAAACTGGCGCGGTATCAGGGATTAATGGCGTACCTTGGGATGCGGTTGAGCTACCAAGTCAGTTCCTAGAAAACTGGTGTTGGGAAGAAGACGCACTGGCGTTCATTTCTGGTCATTATGAGACAGGCGAGCCGTTGCCAAAAGCGATGCTAGATAAGATGCTCGCGGCGAAGAACTTCCAGTCGGCGATGGGCATTTTGCGTCAGCTAGAATTCGGTTTGTTCGACTTTACTCTGCACACCGAATACGACCCAGAAGTGGGCGCGCGTGTGCTGGAAACGCTAGCGAAAGTGAAAGAGAAAGTCGCGGTGGTTCCAGCCGTTGAGTGGGCGCGCTTCTCGCACAGCTTTGGTCACATCTTCGCTGGTGGTTACAGCGCGGGTTACTACAGCTATCTGTGGGCGGAAGTGCTGTCGTCAGACGCGTATTCTCGCTTTGAAGAAGAAGGTATCTTCAACAAAGAAACGGGTCAAAGCTTCCTGAACAACATCTTAGAAATGGGTGGCAGTGAAGAGCCAATGGAGCTGTTTAAGCGCTTCCGTGGTCGTGAACCACAAATTGATGCGCTATTGCGCCATTCTGGTATTGCAGCGTAAGCGCACGCTGTCTTTTCAAAAATACTAGGGCCAACCATTCGGTTGGCCTTTTTTTGTCCATTTTTTATAAAAAATTCACGGATTCACACTGCGGTTAATTGGGTTCTGCAGCGATATCAATGTCTCCGTAGACTGAACCTCATCAATGGCTTGCAGCTTATCAATCAGCACAAATTGCAGTTCTTCAATCGATTTGCACATCAATTTGACGAATATGTTATACGCGCCCGTGGTGTAGTAAGCTTCAACGACCTCGTCGAGCGCGTTGAGTTTTTCTAGCGCGGAATGGTAATCGCGAGCTGCGTTTAGGTTAATACCAATGAAGCAGCACACATCGTAGCCGAGCTTTTTGGTATTTACGATCACCTCCGTTCCTTCGATGATGTCAGCCGATTTCATCTTCTCAATACGCACATGGATAGTGGCAGGGCTGACATCGAACTGCTTTGCCATTTCTGCGTAGGGCGTTCTGGCGTCAGCCATCAGTGTTTTTAATATTGCGCGGTCAAGGTCGTCGAGTTTCGGCAGGCTCGCATTCATACTATTATTTCCGTTAGGGATAGAGTTTTACCTCCCTTTTATACTCATAGCGGATAGGATTCACAAGGTTTGGCAGGAGTAACTGCGGGTTAACTCCGAGCTATGGAGATAATGTGCAGCGTTTTCTGGTTATTGTCGCGCTATGTTGGAGCGCGTTTGCCGCGGCCTCAGATCCGAAAGTTTTGGTCGTGCACTCCTATCATCAAGGTTTTTTCTGGACGGATTCCATACAGCGAGGTATCGAGCAGCAATTGGGTGATCGATCGCTGGATATGCGCGTGCTTTATTTAGACTCGAAACGTAACCAGAGTGAGCAGTTTTTCGCTCAGCTTGAATCCTTATATCGTACGAAATTAAGCAAAGAACGATTCGATGCTATTTTAGTGAGTGATAACAACGCGCTTGAACTGATGCAGCGTTTGGCGCCAATCATCAAAGACACCCCGGTTATATTTAACGGCATCAATAATTATCATCCTTCTTTGCACCAATCTCTGAACGCAACAGGAGTAACAGAAGATGTCGATTTGGAGGCAAATTTAGCCCTCATAGAGCGCCTACACCCTGATTACACCCAAATTCTTATTGTCAGTGACCATTCCGTAACGGGAGAGGTATTACGCTATCAAATCGACGATTTTGTACATGAACATCCGCAATATCGCGACAAAATTGTGCAAGTTATTCCCGACAGTATCATTGACTTAAAGCAACAAGTGGCGAAGCTGAATAAAGATAAAGTCGTCCTGTTTTGGACTTATTACCGAGATAAACAGGGTGTGGTTGGCAGTGAACGTGACTGGATTGGCGTTAACAGAGCCTCAAATGCGCCGTTGTTTATGGTGCACGACATTGGCTTAGGGCATGGTGCGGTTGGTGGCGTGATCCAAAGTGGTTATCGGCATGGCATTGAGAGCGCTGAGATACTTGAGTTTGTGTTGGATAACCCTGACCAAGCTCTGCCAGCCGTGAAGAAAAGTGATTCTGAAATCAAGCTCGATTATCAAGCTGTAGTGCGCTGGGGGCTGGGTGCTGAGCAAGAGGTCTCTGCGGTATTTTTTAATAAACCGATGAAGTTTTCTGAGCGTTTTGCCAAAGAAATTCGCTTGTTTGGTAGCCTGTTTGTGGTGATGTCGGTGGTCATTTTGTTGATGGGTTACTATTTACAGCGGATTCGTCGCAGCGAGAGTGCCGCGCGAGAAAGCCAAGCCATCTTAGAGTCGATTTTTGATCAGAGCATGCAGTATATGGGCATTTTGGATGCCAACGGTGTACTTAAATCGGGCAACGATCACCTGCAATCTTTGCTGTATCACCAAGGGCTGCGTTTAGACCGACCACTTTGGTTTCATCCCAATTGGAGTGAGAAAGCACAATCGTTGCTTGAGGCGTATTTCCACGCGCCTCACCATCAAGTGTCGACGTTTGAGGCTGAAATTTGGAGTAAAGAGCACGGTACATTGGTGTTGGAAATTTCACTCAAGCCTTTTTCTCAGCAAGTAGGAAATCAAAACCAATACTTGTTTGAAGCGCGCGATATCACTAGTCGTAAGTTGATGGAAGATAAGCTCTATCAACGCGAATCAACCCTGCGTAACTATTATGAGCAACAGCCAGTCATGATGGTGACGCTCGACAGCAATAACCGCATTCAAGAAGTGAATCGATTTGCTCAGCTACTCCTCGGCTACAAACCGATGGACATGCTCGGACACCGCCTAAGGGAGTTTTATTTTGATGACAAGGTACTGTTTCCTCGCCAAGTGCTATTGCAACCCAATCAACAGGTGCATGGGGTCTGGCGACGTGAAGTCGAGTATCGCCATGCAAACGGTCATCGTGTTTGGGTACGCGAGAACATTCGTCCACTGAGTGAATCTGATCAGCTATTGATTGTGGGTGAAGATATTACTGAAACCAAACAGCTTTCCGAGAAATTGGAATATCAAGCGCGCTATGACTTACTGACAGGTACTTATAACCGAAACCACTTTGAACTAGAGCTCAAGACCGCACTGCGTGAGGTGGACAGCCATCGTCGCGTCCACGCCATGCTGTACCTCGACTTAGATCAGCTAAAAGTCCTCAATGATACGGTTGGGCATGATGCGGGTGACGCGGCGATTCAATTTTGCGCCAGCATGTTAGAGGAAGTGCTGCCATACAATTCCATCTTGGCTCGAATGGGAGGCGATGAGTTTGCGGTACTACTCAAAGATTGCGACGAATACGGCGCCATTAATATCGCCAAACTGATCATCTCGACGTTGAGTGAACATCTCTTTATTTGGGAAGATACGCGCTTGTTCATCAGTTGTTCTATTGGTATTCGTATCATCGACCATACGGCAGAGACGCCGCAAATGGTGCACGCTCAAGCAGACTCTGCGTGTCATGCCGCCAAGGAGCAAGGCCGTAACCGCTACAATCTGTTCAGCTTAGATAACGAAGAGCTACAACGTCGCCAGATGGAAATGCAGAGCGTCAATTTGGTGCATGAGGCATTGTCGAATCAGCGTTTAGAGTTGTTTGCTCAACCGATCAAAAGCTTACAACAGCACGATGCTCAGATGTATTTTGAGATTTTAGTGCGCATTCGCAATGGATATGGTGATTATGTTTCTCCTGCACTGTTTATTCCGGCTTCCGAGCGCTACAACATTGCGCATTGGATTGATAAACAGGTCATTACTCAAACGCTAGAATGGTTTGAGCAACGCCCAGAGGTGGTTGAAAAACTCGGCCGTTGTTCGATAAACCTTTCAGGTCAATCTATGGGGAATCAAGAGTTTATCGATTTCTTATTGGAGCGATTGGAACGTTCGTCCATGCCGTGTGAAAAAATCTGTCTAGAAATCACCGAGACAGCAGCGATGAGTAATCTTGAGCAAGCCATTGAGCTCTTCACCAAGCTCAAAGCGCTGGGTTGCATGATTGCATTGGATGACTTTGGTTCGGGCTTGTCTTCATTTGGTTACTTAAAGAAACTTCCCGTTGATATCGTGAAAATTGATGGTCTTTTCGTGCGAGATATCAACGTAAATGAAATGGACCGTGTGATGGTTCGCTCGATCAATGATCTGGCAAAACAGCTAGGCAAAGTGACGGTGGCGGAGTTTGTCGAAAACGAACAAGTCATGCAGCATTTGATCGATCTTGGTGTGGATTATGGCCAAGGCTACGGTATTGGGCATCCTCAACCGCTTTCTGAGTTAGTTGAGCGACTGACGGCTGAGTAGTCCTGTCATATCAAGCTCAACCTAGCATTGAGAGGTAACTTAGGTATACACTCAGCGCCAGTTACCGCGATTTTTTATTGGAGCCTCCTTTTGCAACTGCAATTGATCTGTGAAGACCCGTCTCAACAACCTCATCTGGATGAACTGGCAGCGCGCTGGCAGCTTTCTCACACTGACGAGAGCGATTTTGCTTTGGTGCTGACCACCGAGCGTTTAGAGCTGCGTAAAGTGGATGAGCCAAAGTTGGGCGCTATTTTTGTCGATTTAATTGGTGGCGCAGTGGGGCATCGCCGAAAATTTGGTGGTGGTAAGGGCCAAGCCATCGCAAAAGCCGCAGGTTTGAACAAAGGGGCAACGCCAACCGTTCTAGACGGCACGGCGGGGCTGGGACGTGACGCATTCGTTTTGGCTTCGCTCGGCTGTAAGGTACAGATGGTGGAGCGACACCCGGTAGTCGCAGCGTTGCTGGATGAAGGTTTGGCTCGCGCGAAACAAGACCCTGAAATTGGAACTTGGGTATCAGAGCGTATGTCGCTGATCCATGCCTCCAGTCATGATGCATTGGAACAGCTGGCACAAGATGAAGACTTTGTTCAGCCAGATGTGGTGTATCTCGACCCTATGTATCCGCACCCAGAAAACAAGAAGAAATCGGCGCTCGTAAAAAAAGAGATGCGCGTTTTCCAATCGTTGGTTGGCGCCGATTTGGACGCCGATGGTTTGCTAGATCCTGCCATGGCGTTAGCCACAAAACGCGTGGTGGTGAAGCGCCCAGACTATGCAAACTGGCTGAACGAGCAAAAGCCGACTATGGCGATTGAAACCAAAAAAAATCGCTTTGATGTCTACGTTAAAGCCTCAATGGCATAACTTCCTGACCGCTCAACTTTTCTTGTCACAGTACGGTGTATCGTGCTGTGATCAAGACTCTCTTTCTGAATCGTTACTGATAGTTTTCTCTTGCTAATTCTCCTCCCTGACTGTATATCTAACTAAGAATTATTATTATTTCACTTGTTGTGATGCGGTCGATAATTGGGAAGCTGGAGTAGTAGAATGGCTAAACGCTTATGTAAAATGAGTCGTAAACAGATCGCGGCGGAGCTTGGCGACATCCATCGTTTAGTTGTCGCACCAAAGTTTGTTTGTCGCTCTTGCGCACGCTCTTCAGCGGCCAAAGATACCCTGTGTAAGCCAGCCGCTATTCCGCCGCAAAAATGCCAAGACAAGCCATTGAACGAGCAACAATCATGTGGCTTATTGGCTGAAGCGCTGCCAGTACAACCGATTCCTATGACAACAAAACAAAGCAACGAAAAAGCAGCGATTGTGAAGCGTGTTGTTGAGCGCGTGAAAGAGAAAAAGCAAGCCGAAAAATCCCTGGAGCCAGTAAGAACCGACGCACCAGTATGGTTTGATTTAGCGGATAAAAAATCGCTTAAGAAAGCGAAAAAAGCACTGAAAAAGCATTATAAGCAGCAGAAGAAGTTGTTAAAAGTAGCGAAAAAACAACAAAAGTTACTTAAGCGTCAGCGCAAGCTTGAAGCGCGCAATGCGAAGCTAGAGGTGTTGCTATCAACGCCACCTAATGCGTTGATGAGAACAAGCTCGCAAGTCAAAGTGCATTAATCTAATCCAAAAAAACGCTCTCCAGTTGGAGAGCGTTTTTTATTGTCGGTATGTGTGTTGGGAGCGGTCGCTTTACTTCTTGGCGTAGCTCATTTCGACGCGCTTTTTCACCCAGGTTTCGTTAATCCATAGCGATAGCATGATGATCGCACCGCCAATGGCGAGTCGCATGACATCAACATCGCGGTTCCAAATCACAATGTTCACAATCAAACCTGCTGGCACTAACGCGTTGTTCATTACTGCAAGTGCTCCTGCGTTTACCATGGTTGCGCCTTTGTTCCACGCGAAGTAACCAAAACCGGAAGCAATTAAACCAAGGTACGTCAGAATGCCCCATTGCGTTGCGGTGGTGGGTAGTTTGTCGAGGTTGCCCATCAGAGCGAAAGCCACGGTTGCTACACAAAGCGCACCTAAGTAGAAGTAACCAAACACGGTGTGTTGTGGCAAATCAACCGGCTCACTTTCCATGATGTATTTGTAGCCTACCTGACCAATGGCAAAACAGAGGTTTGCTCCTTGTACGACCAAAAAGCCCAGCAGGAAGTCTTCATTAATGCCTGCAAACTTAATCCAGGCTGCGCCAAATACAGCAATCGCCGCGGTAACCAAATACCAAGGTGAAAAGCGACCTTTCAAGAAGTCATAGATCAGCGTGACGTAAATGGGTGTGAATACGGTGAACAGCAATACTTCTGGCACGGAAAGGAGCAAAAAAGATTGGTAGTAGAAGCAGTACATCAGACCAAGCTGAAAGCCACCGACCGTCATCAGTTTCGCGATTAAGGATTTGCTAACGCCACGGAATTTTAAAAAGGGAATGAAAACCAGACTCGCCAGTGCCACGCGCATGAACACCGAGAACCAAGAATCAACCTGACCAGCGAGGTAAACGCCGATCAGGCTAAATGAGAATGCCCAAAGTAGGGTAACTGCGGATAGATAAGCCATGGATGAGAATCTTTATCAACAACAAATGTGCCCGCAGTCTAACCAAGTTTTAACGTCGCGCCAATCAGTCTTTTAGCGGTACGACCAGCATATCGACTGGAGAGCAGTTAATCAGTTGTCGAGTCGAAGACAGAATCTTGCTCCAGAAATCTTGGTGATGACCACAAACCACCAAATCGATACTGTAGTCTTGAATGGTATCGCACAGCTCATTACTCAAATCGCCACTACCGACTAAAGTATGGGCAATTGGGTATTGCGCATATTCTGCGAAATTCGCCAATTGTGTGCGCGACGCTTCCATTGCTTGATGTTGCGCTTCAGCCATATTGATGTCGATAAGCCCGGTGTAGAGCTCTGCGTAGTTCACGTCGATGTGAATAAAAGAGACTTTCGCATCCAGAGGTTTAGCCAGTGATACGGCTTTTTTAATCAACACTTTACTGTCGTCTGACAGGTCGACTGCCACAAGTATGTGTTTGTAACTCATATTGCTATCTCCTTGTAAGGTCATAGTTTTAGATTAGCACTAACCCCCAAAAAAATTTGCTGAAGTGATCTCATATCAGTGTCGTAGGTACAAAGTCTTGTCTCAGTAATCATGTTATAGTGGCGTTATACCCAAGTGACTTTGAGATGCGGAGTTCAGCGCTCCGTTACTGACTATAGTTCAAGTAAAACCTTGCCTCTGATGTAGAGCAAGTCAATCTCGCGGCGTCGTTTATCTCGAGGTTACTTGGGTATATTGCATGCACATTAATAGGAGTTAACATGCTGTCTCAAACTATGGTCGAACAATTGAATGAGCAAATTAACCTAGAATTTTTCTCATCCAATCTATACTTACAAATGAGTGCTTGGTGTGAAGACAAAGGTTTTGAAGGTGCGGCTGAATTTTTACGCGCTCACGCCGTAGAAGAAATGGAGCACATGCAACGCCTATTCACCTACGTAAGTGAAACTGGCTCAATGCCAATTTTGGGCGCTATTGATGCACCAAAGCATGATTTTGCTAGCTTAGGTGATGTTTTCCGCGAGACCTTCGAACATGAGCAAATGATCACGGAAAAAATCAATAAATTGGCACATGTTGCATTTACTAGCCAAGACTACTCAACGTTTAACTTCCTACAGTGGTACGTGTCTGAACAGCACGAAGAAGAGAAGTTGTTTAAAGGGATTTTAGATAAGATCGAATTAGTAGGTGAAGATGGTAAAGCATTGTTCTTCATCGACAAAGATCTAGCACAAATGGCGAAAGAAGGTTCATCTTCAATCATGGATGCTCCAGCTGCGTAAACGCGTTTTTTGACGCTATAAGTAGCGGGTAAAGACGAAGCATTGATCGTCTTTTTCTCTTGAGCATTGTTGAAGATGTAGGGAGGAAAAGATGATCAGTGGAGACACAATCTTATTTGCGCTAATGGTGGTAACTGGAGTCAACATGATCCGGTATCTCACCGCTCTTCGTTCTCTAATTTACATCATGCGTGAAGCGCATCCGTTGTTATATCAGCAAGTTGATGGCAATGGCTTTTTTACCACCCATGGAAATGTCACCAAACAGGTGCGTTTGTTCCACTACATCAAAAGTAAAGAATATCACCATCACCACGATGAGATTTTTACTGGTAAGTGCGAAAGGGTGCGTGAGCTATTTGTTTTATCGACCGCTTTGCTCGGTGTTACCCTACTCGCGGCCTTCATTCTTTAAAGAATCAATAATCTAGCGAGTTAATCTCCTAGGATTGTACGGGTATGCATAGCGCTTACCGTTTAAGCGCTTTTCCCCTTCGAGATTTGTCGGTAGAATGTCGCGCCTAGAAAGCAAGGATGTGCAATGTGCACATCCTTTTTTATTTCGATTCGATCCCAATCAGTCTAAGAGCTACCGATGAGTAAGAAATTTGATGTTGTTGTAATTGGCGCAGGTGCAGCGGGTTTGATGTGTGCTGCAGAAGCCGGCAAGCGAGGCCGCCGTGTTTTGGTGCTCGATCATGCTAAAAAGCCAGGACGTAAAATCCTTATCTCAGGCGGTGGCCGTTGTAACTTCACTAATTACGACGTCTCAGCCAGCAACTACCTATGCCAAAACCCGCATTTCGTTAAGTCGGCGCTTTCTCAATACACCAACTGGGATTTTATCTCGATGGTGTGTAAGCATGGTATTGAATTTGAAGAGCGCGATCACGGTCAGCTGTTTTGTGTCGATGCGTTTACGGCGAAAGACATCGTGAAGATGCTGCTGGCTGAATGTGATATGCCGAATATCGAGCAGCGTTACCAATGCGATGTTCACTCAATTGAGAAAATCGATGAAGGCTTTCGTTTGCATGCTGGCACTGAGATTGTTGAGTGTGAGTCTTTAGTTATCGCAACAGGTGGCTTGTCGATGCCAAAACTGGGGGCGACACCATTTGGCTATAAAGTCGCGGAACAATTTGGTCTTCGAGTTATCCCAACTACGGCAGGGCTGGTGCCATTTACGTTGCATAAAGAAGACAAAGAAGATTTTGCTGAGTTATCTGGTATCGCGGTACCTGCGGAAATTACAGCTGAAGATGGCACCATGTTCAAAGAAGCCCTGTTGTTCACACATCGTGGTTTATCTGGCCCAGCCGTTTTACAGATTTCATCATTCTGGCGAGCGGGGCAAAAGGTGTCGATTAATCTGGTGCCAAACGATGATGTTGCCGAGTTATTAGAACGCAGCCGTGAAAAGCATCCGAATCAGTCGCTCAAAAATACGCTCGCTAAAGTGCTACCAAAGCGCTTGGTTGAAGTCTTGATTGAACGTAAAGAGCTGGTCGATAAACCGCTAAAGCAGTTCAATCAAAAGGAGCTTGCGGCGATTGTGGCGCGCTTAGAACATTGGGATATCGCCCCTAATGGCACTGAAGGCTACCGAACCGCGGAAGTGACACTAGGCGGTGTGGATACCGATCACTTATCTTCGAAAACCATGGAATGCAAAGACATCAAAGGGCTGTACTTCATTGGCGAAGTGATGGATGTGACTGGCTGGTTAGGGGGCTACAATTTTCAGTGGTGCTGGTCGAGCGGCTTTGTCGCGGGTCAGTGGGTGTAATCAAACGCTGCACATCCACATAAAAGATAAGATAAAAAAGAGCACTGAATCGTATTCCGTGCTCTTTTTATATTCTCATTGTATTCCCACAGCGAGTTACTCGTCTTGATACTTTTCGAGTTTGTTGTAGAGCGTTTTAACGCTAATGCCTAACTCTTGCGCAGATTCCGTTTTATTGCCTTGATTCTCTTCAAGCGTATTGAGAATGGCGGCTTTTTCTAGCTCTTCTAGCGAAACGCCCGCTGGAACAAGGTCTTCGATGCTGGTGCCTGTTTCCAATGGTGGCGTATCGAATATCAAGTGTTCATCTCGGATGGTGTCGTCAGCCAAAATAAACGCGCGCTCGATCGTGTGTTTGAGCTCACGGACATTACCTGGCCAATCGTGCACGGCGATTTTTTGGATGGCAGAATCAAGAATGGTTTTGGTTTTAGCCTCATTTGCGTTGCGGTGCGCGATAAAGTGCTTAGCCAGACCGACGATGTCACCGCCTCGCTCTCGCAGCGGCGGTATCGTTAATGGGAAGTGCGATAAACGGAAAAACAGATCTTCACGCAAGAACTGCTCTTCAATGGCGACTTTAGGATCACGGTTGGTGGCGGCAATGATGCGAGTGTTGGCGATATGCACTGTATTACTACCCACTGGGCGATATTCTCCGGTTTCCAACACACGCAATAGCTTCACTTGATGCTCGATAGGCATCTCGGTGATTTCATCTAAAAACAGCGTGCCGCCTTCTGCCTGTTTAAATACACCTTGGTGAGTTTTATTCGCTCCGGTAAAGGCGCCTTTTTCATGGCCAAACAGTTCACTATCGACCAATTCTGGGCTAATCGCACCACAGTTAATCGCGATAAAGGGTTGTTGCTTGCGATCGCTAGCTAAATGAATGGTCTGTGCGACTAACTCTTTACCTGAGCCGCTTTCACCGACAATGAGGACGTTGGCTTCTGTTTTTGCGACGCGTCGGATCATGCGATAGAGCTGATGCATTGGCGATGAGGACCCCACCAAAAGGCCAAACTGGTCGAGATCGCTAGTGGACACTTTACGTCCTTGATCTTGTTTTTGCTGATAGTACTGGCTGACTTCGCTTAGGGTGTCCGTCAAAATGGCAATATCGACGGGTTTTCTGTAGTGAAAAATTGCACCTAAGTTCATTAGCTTATCCAAATTTTCGTTTGGAGCACCAGAGCTAATGATGATCAAGTCCATATCGTAGATGTCTTCGATATTAGAAAGGCGCTGGTAATCTGCGCTAGTAAAGTGGGCGACTTCAACAATCGCAACTTCCGGTTTGAGTTGTAGGAAATCTTCAATCCAACCATCTGCGGCATCGGTATTATGCAGACGAAATTTGTTCAGTTCCTGGCAAGAGGCGATAGCATCTTTAAGTGTCGGGTCTTGTATTCGTAGAAACAGGCTTGGCAACGACATAGAAATGTCCTCTTTACTATGACAGAAACAATGTACGTGGATTATTCTAAGTGCACAAGACAAAATATTGTCAACAGAGATTTAAGGGTCTGTAGGCTATTTTAATTTTGTTGATCCTCTCTTGGTATATATCAGTAATAATTCTGATAAATATTGCTTATTTATTCGGGTGTCTCACGCTTTAAATAATAATTCTGCGATTAAGTGAAGTTGAAGAAATAATGTCTCATCTTTTATTGGTATTATGTAATTGATTGCGAAATTATTAACGATTAAAAATTACATTTCTTCTGTGTAAATAATTCATGCTTATATTTTCTTGTTTGTCTTATTTTTATCTCTTGCTTTTATTATTCATTTAAAAACAAAGAGTTAAAAACTTGGCACATGGTTTGCTCCTATGGAAATACAACGTCAATAAAGGAGAATTACCATGAATAACATCGCAGCTAAAATTGTACTTACGTCAGTTCTTGCTACTTCATCTACAGCAGTCTTAGCGAGTGATAAATGGGAAAAAGAATCCATGGACGCTTGGCTAGATGGTAAAGCTGAAACGACGCTGCTGCTAAACAGTAACCTTAACTCTTTTGATATCAACACCGATGTTGAAAATCAGGTAGTTACCCTTTCTGGTTCGGTAAACAATGACCTTGAAAAATCGCTTGCCGAAGAGCTTGTAACAGGTCTTGATGGTGTGAAAAAAGTAAACAACGAATTGTCAGTGGTGAATGAAGGTAAGAAAGAAACCGATTCAGAGGCATTAGCCACACTGACCGACTCTAAAATCACGACTATAGTTAAAACTCGCCTACTGATGGATACCAATGTAAGTGGTACGGACATTGATGTAACGACGGAACGTAAAACGGTAACGTTGGCAGGTAAGGTTAATTCAGATGCGGAGCATGATCTTGCACTTTCAATTGCAAATAATACCAATGATGTAAATAAGGTGATTGATAAGCTAGAAGTGGTTCAATAATAACGAGCCGAGTAACCTAACCCAATTTTATTAGGAGGTAACACTATGGTTCGTTGGATGTTTATTTTTCTGGCTTTGGCACTGGTTTCTGCACTACTAGGTTTTACTGGTATTGCAGGGGCGGCAGCCTCTATCGCGCAAGTGATATTTTACCTATTCCTATTGTCATTAATTGTATCAATAGTGATTGTTCTGCTAGGAAGAAAAAACGTAAATAGATAGGAGATTTCATGCGAATTACGTCATTAATTTACCGTATCGCCGCAGTATTTGGTTTGGTGTTCGCACTGGCTGCTTGTAGTGAAGAAGGGCCAATGGAACAGGCAGGCAAGAAGATAGATGAAGCCGCCGAAGAAACTCAAAACGCGATTGAAGATGAGTGTGAAAATATTAAAGAGAACTTGAACGCAGAAGACCAAGATTGTTAGTCGAGTAAGGTCAGCTTTTTGTTCACAGCAATGTAAGAGAAGGGCGGTCAATCACCGCCCTTCCTTTTATCCCAAGTGTTTACAATCAGATGAGGAGTCAAAGATGAAAAACATATTTGATGTACTAAAAGAGAGTCATGAAAAGCAACGCCTTTTACTCGATGCTCTGATGGAAACGTCTGGAGATTCCCCTGCACGCGAAGAGTTTTACCACAATCTGAAGGATGAACTCGAACAGCACGCCGCCGCAGAAGAGCGCTTTTTCTACGCGCCTTTAATCGAGAGCGATAAAACCATCGATCTTACTCGTCATGGCATCGCAGAGCACCACGAGATTGATAAAGTGATTGCACAGCTTGATGCAACCGACATGAGCTCGCCAGCATGGCTCAACCTCATGAAAACTTTGCGTCACAAAGTATTGCATCACCTCGAAGAAGAAGAGCAGCGTTTTTTCCAATTGGCCGGTAAGGTGATGACCGATCAGCAGAAAATGAAACTAGCGGATAGCTACGTCGAAGAAATGGCTAGTTAGGTGGAGTATTGGTCCTTTTCGTGCCATTTCGGCACGGGAAGGGGCCCAATCAAAGCGTTTACCAAGCTAATTAGCCTAAACTAGAACCAGCTTATTCTCACTTTCACTAAAAAAGCGCACTCGCTGAAGGCAAGGAGAGCGAATGTTTATCATCAAATATTATATTCTTGGCGCTCTGATCAGTTTATTGGCCGCTATTTATATTCCCCAAATCATGGTTAGCCTGTTGTTCTTGTGGGTATCTCTTTCTTTAGCATTAGTCAGCGTAGCCTACGTTTTCGACATTCCCTCCATTTTTAGAAAAAACCAAGACGGTAAGATTGTCAGATGGATCCGCTGGGCATTCATCCCCTTTTTGCTGGGTGCTAGAGCGTATAATGCCTGGGAAAGACGGCGCGATACCGTGCCTCCTATCCAAAAAGTCAGCGATAATTTATACCTCTCCCGTCGGCTATTTCAGAGTGACTTAGATTTTCTCGAATCCAATGACATCTCTTGTATTGTCGATGTCACCGCAGAATTTGCTGGGCTTGAAAGTGCGATGACCGACAAGCAGTTTCACTACCTTTCGATTCCGGTACTTGACCACAAAGCCCCAACGCTAGAGCGCCTTCGCCATGCGATTAACTGGATTGATACGCAAATCTCGTGCTCGCGAGCTGTGGTTGTGCATTGTGCGTTAGGGCGCGGTCGTTCGGTGTTTGTTGTTGCGGCGTATCTACTGAGCAAAGATCCGTCGCTGACGGTTGAATCTGTGATGAAAAAAATCAATGACGTGCGCAGTACCGCGAGATTGAATAAATTGCAGATCAAAACGTTACGAGCGATAAGTGAAAAAGGCGTACTGGGTCTGGATCAGTCCACTTGGATGGTGGTTAACCCTGTTGCAGGTGGCGGCAAATGGGAGGAAAACGAACAGCACTTGATTCGTGAACTAACCAAAAAATATCGTTTGAGTATTCATCAAACCACCACAAACCTCAGCGCCGAGCAGCTAACACAACAGGCAAAAGAAAGTGGGGCTAAGCAAATCATCGTAGCGGGTGGCGATGGCACAGTGACGGAAGTGGCGAGCCAGCTGGTAGGTACCGACCTCAAACTCGGTATTGTTCCGCTCGGAACCGCCAATGCGTTGTGTCATGTGCTCTATGGGGTTGGGGCAAAATTGTCACCCGTTGAAAAAGCGTGTGAAGCATTGCTAGCAGGTCACTGCCAACGTATTGATACGGCGGAGTGTAATCAGAGGCTTATATTGTTAGTCCTAGGTATTGGACTAGAGCAGAAAATGATCGAGCATGCGCAGCGAGAAGAGAAAAACACCTTTGGACAATTGGCCTATTTAACGGGCTTTTTTAACGCGGTGGTGGCGGAAGATACGCAAACGTTGACCGTTGCGATGGATGCGCCATTTGAAGATGAAAACCGCGAAAATGGATCACAAACGCTAGAAGTTCATAGCTTTGTCGTTGCGAACATCGCTCCTTTTAGTACGTTGCTCGCGCAAGGTGGTGGTGCTCCGCAGCCTGACGATGGCAAGCTGCATATCACGTATTTAGATAACACCGAATCTTTAGGCGGACGCCTCATCGCATTGTCTGATCTGACATTAACCAGCGTAGGTGCGCAGGAGGAATCGACTCATTTTCAATACGCGACGGCTCAGAATGTCACTATTTCTGCGAACAAACCGATTGAGTATGTGATTGATGGTGAGCTTTATTCTGATGAGCAATTAGCGATTAAGCTTCGTCCAAAATCGTTGAATGTATTTGTCCCAAGCGGGAGAAGTAAATCGACTTAGCTTTAAAACAGATAAGCAGTGGATAATGCGCCATTTGCCTAGTGCTTTATAGCGCGCCTTTGTTTACCGGTTTAGTCATAGTTTTGAGGGAACCAATAAGGTCGCTGCGTAGGTGCAGCGGCTTTTTTATATCGGCATTTTTTGTATTTGAGAGAGCGTCTATTTATCGTTCTCGAAGTGAAAGGAAGAAGGGGGGTGAGTATGACTACTCACCCTGGGGTAAGTGCTTTTCAATTTCATCGTTTTCGACTTGTAAAGCAGCTAACCAGTAAGAAACAAGCGCCGTTAAGTTGGTGTCGTCAATGGCTCTGAGTAGCGCTTTTAAATCATCTAACAACAACTTGTTCATGAAATGCATTTCTTTGTAATTACCTAGTTCGGCAACGCCGTATTCGGTGGCATTTTCTGCAATGAATTGTTCACCATCTTGGTCGAAGAACAACTTCGCCATCTTTTTGATCATCACTTTTTCTATTTTAACGAATCGATACGCCGCTCTTGCGAGTGTCATATGCGATTGCGGATTAACGAGAGGCAAACACGTTTGGCGATGGTGTGTCATTTTTACGAGTAGCTCCCTTACTCGATTATTATCCAATGTCATACTGACCTCTTTATTTATGACTACCGTGTTGATGACTCGGTTTAGTGTTTTCTAGTTTTGGTTGTATTGAGGTGCCTGTGGTCTTATCAGAAATGGCCAAAACGGGTTGGCCATTTTCTCTGCCAGCGCTTGATTGCAAAGGCGACCACTAAGGATCAGCTGATAAGGCTGATGCTGCTGAGCTTTTCTTTACAGCTTTTGATATCACTGCGAACTTTCAGTAGAACCGAATTATCCGCTTGCTCTGGGTGGCTAGTAATTAGGTTTTCGATCTCTTTGAGCACCTTGCTTTCAACACCTTCGAGCTGTTCCAAATACATGGACTCTTTGTCAGAAGACACCTCCTTCATCACATCGCTGTATACCTCACGCGCTTTAATGGTGTAGGAAACCGGAGTGTCGTCGGCAGAGTCTTCCTGGTTATTTGCCAATGTGTAGGGAGTAAGCTCAAGCACCGCTCGCTCACGTACTCTAAGCAGTTCTACCAACACATTATTCAAAGAAGTGTTGTCAATGTTCTCAATGGCCTTGTTGTAAATGTCATTTCCGCTCTCGATAAGCTCAATGATTGAGGCGATATTTTCATTTTTCATATCTCACTCCTGATTTGGTTGGTGATGGGAGTGTTTGTACGTATGGGGAACAAACACAGATGTTTCATCTTTAGTTGCAGGTTGTATGCCAAGGAATGTTATTTTTCTATTAATCAATTGGTTATGATTTTATTGCGCAAGAATTGGAGGGTTGCAGATGAGGCGCTAAGAAAAAATTACAAGAATGTTGGGGAAGTCTGGAAAGAATTACACGTACAGATAAGGATTTGTCGTGAAACAAAACAAAAATAAAATAAAAACAAATGCTTATAATTTTGGCACGGATATGGCTTAGTAGTGAGTAAGTGAGTTCAAAAGTTGTTTCACTTGATTTACTACTCAACTCATCAACGGAGGCTAGTTATGGCTACAACAAAAGAAAGCACAGTAAAACCTCAAGAGCAGTTAGAAGAAGCATATCACTTAGCGGAGCAAGCCACGACGGAAGCCGTCGGCGCAATGAAAGACCAAGCTAAAGAGAAATTTGATGTGGGCGCGGAACACGTTCAGCAGGCGACCAAGTCGGCAGAGAACGTTATCAAGGAGCGTCCATTGCTGAGCATTGGTTGTGCCTTCCTTGCGGGTTGGGCGGTTTCGAAGCTGATCAAATAATCACGGTCCAACGAATTAAGCCACATAACAGAAGGCGAGGGTTCCAATGAATAACTCCGGACAAGTCACCAACCAGCAACCAGGCTCGGCCGCAGCAGACAGCGGTCGAGCCCCAAGTGGGGCACAAGAGCAGGATATCCAACAAACCATCAATGGTTTGAGCAGTATTCTTTCACAACTGGACCAATTGACTCAATCGCTGAAAGCGTGGTCGGGTTCAACGTTGGATTTGTTCCTCTTGGAGGTGAAAGTTAATGCGTCCGCAGCGCGACAGATTTTGCTGTGCACCATTGTTTTTACCTTATTGTCGGTATTGTTCGTGTTCAGTTTGTGCCTTGCTTCTGGTGTGGTGGCTTATCAGCTGACCGCTAACGTGTATGTTGCAGTGGGCGTATTTATTGCGTCCTTAGGTTTGGCATTATTGTCTTTAGCTTGGTGGCAGAAGCGTTTAGTTGGTTTCCTTGGATTCAAAAATACGACAGAACAGTTGCAGGAGGGGTGGGATGCGCTCGCTACAAAAGCTCAATCGAGCCATGCGAATCAAGCGGATGGAAGGTAAGGCATCTTTAGAGCAATGCTGCTTGTCGATGGAAATGTTCACGTTTACCACTAAGAAGTTTGTGAAAGAAAATCCTTGGATGACGCTAGGTATTAGTGCTGTCGTTGCCGTTACCGCTGCCAAAGCGGGTCGATTGTCTCGACTGACTTCCTCTATCTCTTCCATGGGGCTATTGGCGAGTAGTGTCTCCGAACTAACGGATTCGCTTGCCAAGCCAGTTAGGGCCGCGTCTTCTAACCAGTCGGGCGTAGAACAAGAGCGAAATGCTGAACCACAAGCAAGCAATACTGCTTCGACAGAAGAGACCGCGACAGAAACAGAAGTCGAGCAACCCCAATAACGGCTTTCGCCGATAATTATTCCTACCGACCTTGAGCCTTTTTATGACAGCGAAATTGAACATTCCTGCCAACACCGCGATTGGTGCAACCCTTCTTGTCTTATTGCTCGTTCCTGGGCTGTATTTTGCTAAGCCAATCTTGTTACCTATTGTGCTTAGTACCTTTATTTCTCTGTTATGCAGTCCTTTCATTAACTATCTTGAAGACAAAGGTTTACCGCGCGCGATTACCGTCGTGGTGACTCTGTCATTCTTGGTTGGTGCTTCAATTATTGGCCTTGCTGCCATGTCGGAGCCTGCCAAGCAGTGGTGGTCTGAACTGCCCAGTATCGTGAAAAATGTGTCGCAAGAAGTGAGCGAAGTGACTCAAGCCTCGGCGGATCACCTTAATACGCCGCTGAATATTGCCAGCGATATGGGTATGGATGAAGTCGGGAACAATACCGTCTTTTCTTTGGTGAAGACACTCGCGACCACGACGCCGACCATTTTGACACAAGCGATGATAGTGCTGTTTATGGTTTATTTTATGCTCAATCACGGACGCAGCTTATTTCGAAAGTCAGTGTCGTACTTGCATGGGTTTGCCAAGCAGCGCCAAGCGATTGAACTGGTCAAAGCACTACAGAAAGACCTATCTCGATACATTGGTACTATCACGTTAGTGAATGCGGGACTTGGGTTGAGTGTTGGGGCGGTGTTTTTTGTTTTAGGCCTTGAGGACCCGTTCTTGTGGGGCGCGTTTGCTGGCGTGATGAATTTTGCGCCGTATCTTGGCCCAGTCATCTCCATGGTGAGTTTCGGTTTTGTGGCTTATCTGCAGTTGGAGTCGGTCAGTTTTATGCTCACTGTGGTGTCTATCTATTTGTTGATCAACTTGATTGAAAGCCAGTTTGTCACGCCAACGTTATTAGGGAAAAGATTCAACTTAAATCCGTTAGTGATCTTCGTTTGGCTCGTGTTCTGGGGTTGGCTTTGGGGCGGTATGGGGCTCTTAATCGGTGTACCGCTATTGGTCTGCATTAATATTTTGGTTGAGCGTCTAGAGTTGTGTCAATCAACTCAAAGTCAACCAAGACAAACCATCCCCGAGGATATGGCTCCACGAGAATGACTTGGGCTACAAGCTGGCTCAACGAAAAAGTTTTTCCGCACTTACAGGTCGGCTAAAAAGATACCCTTGACCGTAAACACAGCCTTTTTCGAACAAGTAATCGGCTTGCTCCTGAGTTTCTATTCCTTCCGCTACCACTTTCAATGACAGTGTTTTGCCCATGGCGATAATCGCATTCACAATCGCATTGCTATCGCTGTTGCTGGGTACATCACTGACAAACGAACGATCAATTTTCAGCTTATTTATGGGTAAACCTTTCAAATAAGACAAAGACGAATAGCCTGTGCCGAAATCATCCAGAGAAATCTCGATGCCTAACTCTCTTAGTTGATTTAACGACGCAATGGCTTGTTGAGGGTCGATCAGTAAAAAGCTCTCGGTGATCTCCAAATCCAGCCGTTGAGCAGGGAAACCAGTTTGATTGAGGATATCGCTCAATCTCTGAATGAAATTCGATTGCTGAAGCTGTAATGCCGACACATTAACCGCAATTCTGCCAAACTCAACGCCTTGTTCCAGCCAAGCATTTCCTTGCTGACAAGCGTGTAGCAAGACCCACTCGCCAATGCTTTGGATAAGCCCCGTTTTTTCTGCAATTGGAATAAAGTCGGCTGGTGGTACAAGGCCAAATTCGGGGTGCTGCCAGCGTAATAAGGTTTCAACGCCAACAATCGCATGTTGCTCCAAGTTATATTGTGGCTGGAACTCTAATCGAAGTTGCTGCTTTTCTATCGCTTGATGTAAAGCAGATTGAATGCGCACATGGGATACCGATTTATCGGTTAAATCTGGTGAGTAAAATGCGTAGCCGTTGCGCCCATTTTTCTTCGCTAAGTACATCGCCGTATCTGCGTTTTTGAGTAAGGTTTCGCTGTCTTGGCCGTCTCTTGGGTATAAGGCTATGCCAATACTGGTCGAGACGCGCAGTGAGTCGTGATTTGCCAAGTCGAACGGTTGTTGGAAAACGCTGAGAATATCGCCGACGGTTTCCAGCAAAGCCACATCACTGTGGACGTCCGGCAAAATGATCACGAACTCATCGCCGCCAATACGAGCCACATGCGCATTTAAGTGAAGAATATCTTGCAGACGGATAGCCAACTTAGACAGCAACTGATCACCACAAAAGTGACCCATGCTATCGTTGATGTGCTTGAAATGGTCGATATCCAGAAATAGGGTGGCAAACGTCTGTTGGTTCTTGTGCCCGGTTTCAATGTGTTGTTCAAGCAAGCTAAGTAAATGGGTGCGATTAGGCAGATTCGTTAACGGATCATAAAAGGCCATGCGCTGCAGTTTTTCTTCGTGCGCTTTACGCACGGAAATATCTTCAAATACACAGATGTAGTTAATGAGATGATTTTTATCGTCCATTACGGCACTAATGGTCGCTAACTGCGGGTAAATGCTGCCATCTTTCTTTCGGTTGATGAACTCGCCTTTCCATTGACCTTTGGTTTCGAGCTGATGCCACAACTGTTTATAGAAGCCTTGGTCATGATGACCAGATCGCAGAATTCTGGGGTTCTTTCCAATCACCTCTTCAGAGCGATAGCCGGTGATTTGAGTAAAGGCTGTGTTTACATCAATGATGTTGGCATTGCGATCAGTAATGACCATGCCTTCTTGTGAGTTATTAAAAATTTTGGACGCCAATGAGAGTTGCGTTTCGACCATTTTCCGGCGTGTGATGTTGCGCGTCATGCCCAGAATGCCAATTAAGTTTCCGTCATTATCACGGACAGGAGACTTAATGGTTTCTAGCCAAGTTGGGTTATTGTTTTCATCAATTTGGCGGCATTCTTCGACGATGTTCAGCGTGCCTGTCGCCACGACCAAGTTATCGGCCTCAATGAACTTCTCTGCTCGCTCGTGGCTAAATAGTGCGAAATCATCTTTGCCGATGATCTCACTGTTGGTCTTTTGCCACGCATTTTCTACGCTTCGATTGGTCATCGAATAAAGACCATCCATGCCTTTTATCCAAATATGGTCTTCAAGACAGTCGATAAACTCTTGCAGCGTCGGTAATGGTGTGGTCGCTGCAGTTTGATGGCGTGTTCGTTCTTGCTGGTAGTGTGAGCTGACATCAAAGCTCATTCGCCCCACTAATGCACTCAGCCAAGCAGACACTACCGTGATTTGATCGTCAGGGTGAGTCAGCGCTAATACGGCAAACAGATCGCCATTTGGTAGCCAAATCGGACCTATGCTCAAGGTTTGCTGTCCAAAGGATATGTGGCTTATCGTCAAGTCTGTCGGTGTAAATTGATCGGCAACTTGCACTACCACTTCGACGATAGCGCGATGATTTTGAGCCGAGGTAGACACCTCAGTTGATAGCCACTGCTGGGTATCGCTCAGAGTATAAAGTTGTCCCTGAGCTTGAGTAGCATCACAGCATTGTTGCAGAGCCTGTTGCCAGTCTGCCATCAAAGGCGAAGGAATAGCGAAGCGAAACATAATTAATAACGTGTCCTGAAGCGCCCAAAGATAGTGGTATTAGAATCTAGCTTAAGCTATTGGGCCGTGTTGGTATCGTATCCAACGCTTAGGTAATTCCCAGCAGCGTAAGGCGCTTTCTATCATTAAACTGTTAGCTATATCTCTTTTTTATCCAACTCATTGCATCGTTTATTGAGGTTTTTTGTTCATCATTGAGAAGTGCTCATGGCTTTGGTTTTTTTACCCCACGATACTTGTTGGACCACTAATCCACTGATGATCAGTATTAAACCAATCAAGGTTGATGGATGAATTTCTTCACCAATGATGGTTGCCAATAGCATCAGTGAGATGAATGGCGAAGCAAAGATCAGATTACTGATGCGGGCTGTGTTTTGCGTCGATTTGAGGGCGCTCAGCCATAGGACGAAAGTAATCCCCATTTCAAATAGCCCGACATACGTCACCGCTGCCCAGCCTTTAATTGAGATTGCCTGCCAGCTCGCACCTTCATAAATACTTAAACCAATGGCAAATGGAATAGCGACCAAAAAACCAAGTAATACACCAACCACAGGGTCGGCCTTATTTTTGGTGTTTAAAATCCAGTAACCAGCCCACAACAGTGTCGATAGCAGCGCCAACCCCACGCCCAGCGGGCTCTCGAATTGCATGCCGAGAACATTGCCCTGTGTGGCAATCACAATCACGCCTACATAGCTAAAACCGCAAGCGAGCCAATCCTTAGCTCGGATCTTCTGCCCTAAGAAAACAGCAGCCATTAGCGTCAAGGTAATGGCCCAGCTGTAGTTAATTGCTTGGGCTTGAGATGCAGGAAGCAAGTCATACGCTTTAAAGAGAATGACGTAATACGCCAAGGGGTTAATCAACCCAAGCAGTAGGTAATACCAAGGGTTTGAGAGGAAGGTGGCACTTAATTGGCCCAACTTGCCTTGCACACCACAGATTATCGTCAGCGCAATCGCAGAGACGATACTGGCAATGCACAGCATTTGGATTGGCGTAAATTCTGCCAACGTGAGTTTAAATGCGGTTGCAACGGTAGACCAAAGTAATACTGCTGAGAGCCCAAATCCTAGGGCGCGACGCTCGTTCATGATGCCTCTGCGTGATGATGTGCCGCTCGGTCTGGTTCATTTGAGCGGAAGAAAGAATATTATAGGAAGGCCTAGTGTATGCGAGGATTTTTCATCCAACAAACTGGACATTTATCCAGTGTCTAAATACCATTGTTATAGATACAAAACACAGGCTAACTCGCTATTATGCAATGGATTCTTGAGTACCAATCTCTCATTCTCTCTTCTCTTTGCGCTGCCACGCTTAGTGGTGTCGCCGTCGGTTGGTGGGTGAAACAGCGTTTTATCACCCAAACTCAGCTTCTCGAACAACAACTTGTTTCAGAAAAGCAGCTTCACCAACAGCAGCTTGAACAGGTTAAACAAAGCCTTGCCGATGCCCAGCAAGAGTTGGATGAATTAGATGATGAGCGCGATAAAGCTGCGTTTGAAGTACGCCAAACACACGGAAAGCTGATGGCCGCAATGGAAAAACTGCGTTACTTCGAGGCTGTAAAGCAAGAGCGCCAGCAATACTTTGATGAGCTTGGTCAGATGCGTGAGCACAAATCACGTCTAGAAACGCAACTACGTGAGCAGCAAGCACGTCATGAGCAAATCAACCAAGCCAATGCCGAAAAACTGCAAATTCTAGAGCAAGCGGAAGCGCGCCTGAAACAGCAATTTGAGCACTTGGCCAACCAACTGTTTGAAGAAAAAACCGCGAAGGTCGACTTGCAAAACCGTCAGAGTTTGGAAGGTTTGTTGTCACCGCTCCGAGAGCAGCTAGAAGGATTCAAAAAGCACGTTAATGACAGCTTTAGCCAAGAAGCTAAAGAGCGCCATACCTTAGTGCATGAGCTCAAAAACCTTCAACGTTTGAATGAGCAAATGACGCGAGAAGCGGTTAATTTGACCCAAGCGTTGAAAGGGGACAACAAGCAGCAAGGTAACTGGGGCGAAGTGGTGCTCGCTAGGGTACTTGCCGAGTCGGGACTGCGTGAAGGGCACGAATATCAGACTCAGGTGAATTTGCAAAATGAAGCAGGCAAGCGCTACCAACCTGATGTGATTGTTCATCTCCCACAAAACAAACAAGTGGTTGTGGATTCCAAAATGGCGCTAGTCGCCTATGAGCGCTATTTCAACGCCGAAACTGATGCCGATCGAGATCAGGCTTTGAGTGCGCACTTAGCCGCACTGCGTGCTCACATTAAGGGTTTAAGCATGAAGGACTACCACAAACTCAAAGGTATTCAGAGTTTGGACTATGTGCTGATGTTTATTCCGGTTGAGCCTGCTTTCCAAGTCGCGATTCAAGCCGATCCAAGTTTGATCAAAGACGCGATGGAGCAAAACATCATTTTGGTGAGCCCAACAACGTTGCTGGTGGCACTGCGCACCATTGATAATCTATGGCGCAATGAACGCCAGAATGAAAACGCCAAAATGATTGCGCAGCGCGCGACAAAACTCTACGACAAATTACGATTGTTTGTGGACGACATGGAAGGGCTCGGCGGTGCGCTGGATAAGGCGAATCAAAGCTATCAAGGCGCAATGAACAAGCTTGCCACAGGGCGCGGGAATGTGATTCGTCAAGCCGAAAGCTTTAAGCACCTTGGGGTTGAAATCAAACGACCAATTTCTTCTGACCTCGCACAGTTAGCGCAGAGTGATTCATTTTCAGAAAATGACCCGTTAGTAGAAAGACATCCGGCTGAGGATAAAGTAAACTAATCGCCCGCAGTGCAGTGGGC
The DNA here is from genome assembly GCF_000024825.1 of Vibrio antiquarius. NCBI lineage: Bacteria > Pseudomonadati > Pseudomonadota > Gammaproteobacteria > Vibrionales > Vibrionaceae > Vibrio > Vibrio antiquarius. The sequence continues at coordinate 321,729 of NC_013456.1, read as the reverse complement.
GATTTTATTTGTCAGCAAACGCCCCGCAGAGAGAAAGCGCTGCCTAAGAGGAATTAGAATGACGGACACAAGTTTGCAATCCAATACAGCGTTAGAGAATGAAACCACCCACTTTGGTTTCTCTACAGTGGCAAAAGACGAAAAAGTGACTAAGGTTGCCGAAGTATTCCACTCCGTGGCAACAAAATACGACATCATGAATGACCTGATGTCTGGTGGTATTCACCGCCTTTGGAAGCGCTTCACTATCGATTGTAGTGGCGCTCGCCCTGGCCAACGTATTCTTGACCTAGGTGGTGGTACGGGTGATTTAACGGCGAAATTCTCGCGCATTGTTGGCGATGAAGGCCATGTCATCCTTGCTGATATCAATAATTCAATGCTTAACGTTGGTCGCGATAAACTGCGTGACAACGGTATTGTGGGTAACGTGCATTACGTTCAAGCCAACGCAGAAGAACTGCCGTTCCCTGATGATTATTTTGATGCCATCACCATCAGTTTTTGTTTGCGTAATGTGACTGACAAAGACAAAGCGCTTCGTTCAATGTTCCGCGTACTGAAGCCAGGCGGCCGTCTATTGGTGTTGGAATTTTCAAAACCAGTGCTAGAGCCGTTATCGAAAGTATACGACGCATATTCATTCCACTTGTTGCCGAGAATCGGTGAGCTAGTTGCGAATGACTCAGAGAGTTACCGCTACCTAGCGGAGTCAATCCGTATGCATCCAGACCAAGAAACGCTGGAAGGCATGATGCAAGACGCAGGTTTTGAAAACACCAAATACTACAACTTAACTGGTGGTATTGTGGCTTTGCATCGCGGTTATAAATTCTAAGGGTTAACGGCATGCCATTTGAACCACTTATCACCGCTGTGATTGAAACGTCACTGAATACACTGATCAAAGACGACCCTGCATTGGGCCGTCGTTTAGCGCGTCTAAAAGGTCAAGTTATTCAAGTTCACCTGAAAGAGATCAATAAAACACTGACGTTCGTTTTTAGTCAGCAAATTGATGTGCTCGGTCATTATGAAGGACAGCCAAACTGCTACTTATCGCTCAACTTGAGCGTGTTGCCAGAGCTGCGTGACCAGGCCAACATCACTCGCCTTATTAAACAAGATAAACTTGAGCTTGAAGGCGATATTCAATTGGCGCAGAAATTCTCTCAGTTGATGGTGGATTGCAAGCCAGATGTTGAAGAGTGGTTGTCTCGCGTGACTGGCGATGTCGCCGCACATACCTTTGTGCAAGGTTCAAAAAACATAGGCAACTTCCTCGCATCTCAAGCAGAGAAACACCAGCGTCATCTTGCGCAAGTAGTGACTGAAGAGTGGAAGTTGGCACCTGCTCCTCTAGAAGTGGCGTATTTTTGCGACCAGGTTGATGAGGTTCGCAGCCAGGCTTCTCGCGTTGAAGCTCGCTTGACTGCTTTGCTGAATAAGCTGGATGCAGATAAGCCGACATTGGAGAAACCATGACGCCAGCAGAACTAAAGCGCTTATACCACATCGCCAAAGTACAACTGGAATACGGCTTAGATGAGCTGCTTCCCGATCACCAACTGACCAAAGCTCCGTTATTACTGCGCAAAAGCCTGTTCTGGATTAAGAACAAGCATCCAGAAAAACCGCTCGGTGAGCGCCTGCGTTTAGCGTTGCAAGAGCTGGGACCAGTTTGGATTAAGTTCGGTCAGATGATGTCAACGCGCCGTGACTTATTTCCTCCGCACATTGCTGATCCCCTGGCTTTGCTTCAAGACCAAGTGGCGCCATTTGATGGTGAGCTAGCAAAAAAGCAGATGGAGCAGGCATTAGGTGGCCCGTTAGAAAACTGGTTTACCGAGTTTGATATCAAACCACTGGCGTCTGCGTCGATTGCTCAGGTGCATACTGCGCGTTTAAAAGACTCTAACCAAGAAGTGGTATTAAAGGTTATCCGCCCAGATATTCGCCCGGTCATTGATTCAGATCTAAAACTGATGCACCGAATGGCGCGTATAGTCGCCGGAGCGATGCCTGAAGCACGTCGTTTGAAACCGGTTGAAGTTGTACGTGAGTACGAGAAAACATTGCTTGATGAACTCGACTTACGACGTGAAGCGGCGAATGCCATTCAGTTGCGCCGCAACTTTGAAGGCAGCGAAGAATTGTATGTTCCTGAAGTTTTTCCTGACTTCAGTAATGAAACTGTCATGGTTTCTGAGCGAATATATGGCATTCAAGTCTCTGATATTGATGGCTTGAAAGCAAATGGCACCAATATGAAATTGCTCGCGGAGCGCGGCGTGAGTGTGTTCTTCACTCAAGTGTTCCGAGACAGCTTCTTCCATGCCGATATGCATCCGGGGAACGTGTTCGTCAAACCCGAACATCCAGAGAACCCAATGTGGATCGGGCTAGATTGCGGAATCGTTGGTACACTTAATAGTGAAGACAAGCGTTATCTGGCGGAAAACTTCCTGGCGTTTTTCAATCGAGACTATCGCCGAGTGGCGGAGTTACATGTGGACTCAGGATGGGTGCCTGCCGATACCAATGTCGATGAGTTTGAGTTCGCGATTCGCATTGTGTGTGAGCCTATTTTTGCTAAGCCACTGTGCGAAATCTCCTTTGGTCATGTGTTGTTGAATTTGTTCAACACGGCACGTCGATTCAACATGGAGGTTCAGCCACAACTTGTATTGCTGCAAAAAACGCTGCTGTACGTGGAAGGTCTTGGTAGGCAGCTGTACCCTCAGCTTGATTTGTGGGAGACCGCAAAACCATTCCTTGAAGAATGGATGATGAATCAAGTTGGGCCGCAAGCTTTGGTGAATGCGATTAAAGATCGCGCGCCATTTTGGGCGGAGAAGTTACCGGAACTGCCAGAGCTGCTTTACGATAGCCTGAAACAAGGTAAAGCGATGAACCAACGCATGGATCAACTTTACCAAGGGTATCGTCAGAGCAAGCGTCAGCAGGCGACAGGAAAGTTTTTATTTGGCGTTGGCGCCACTTTAGTCGTATGCTCGGCAATATTGGTGAACAATGCTTTTGAGCAGCTTTCGTTGGCCAGCGGTATCGCAGGTGTCACATTTTGGCTGCTTAGTTGGCGAGCTTATCGTCAATAGACGTTAAACTCTTGAAATATTTTTGTTTATTTAAAGACCCGAGGTAAAGAGAATGGGTGGTATCAGTGTTTGGCAACTTCTAATCATTGCTGTAATTGTTGTATTGCTATTCGGAACTAAGAAACTACGCGGTATCGGTGGCGATCTGGGTGGTGCCGTTAAGGGCTTCAAAAAAGCGATGAGCGAAGATGAACCTGCGAAAAATGACAAAGACGCAGACTTCGAACCAAAAAGTCTAGAAGAGCAGCAGAAAAAAGAAGCTGCTCCTGAAACGAAAAAAGACAAAGAGCAGGCGTAAAACGTGTTTGATATCGGTTTTTGGGAACTGGTATTAATATCTGTTGTTGGTCTGGTCGTTCTTGGGCCGGAGCGTTTGCCTCATGCTATTCGCAGCGTGTCTCGCTTTATCGGTGCCGCTAAGAGTATGGCAAATAGCGTCAAAGACGAATTGTCACACGAGCTGAAAGTCCAAGAGCTGCAAGAAAACTTGCGCAAAGCAGAGCAAATGGGGATGGATGATTTGTCCCCTGAGTTGAAATCTTCAGTCGAAGAATTGAAGAAGGCAGCGCAATCTGTAAATCGTCCTTACGCAAAGAACACCGATTCAGAGGCTGAGCCTGTAAAAACAGAGTCAGCAGCAGAAAAGGTAGAGAAAGCGGAAGAGAGCAAGGTTACAGCGGCAGATAAGAAAGCCGAATAGTCTCATTAGGAGGAGCTACTAGTGATTGGTAGCTCCTTTTTGATCTGGTTTTTAATAAGAGGTTTGCCATGTCTACCGTCGAGCAGACACAACCTTTAATTAGTCATTTGTTGGAGCTTCGCAACCGACTACTGCGCTCAATTTTGGCAGTGTTGGTGGTGTTTGTCGGACTAATTTATTTCTCTAACCACATTTACGAGTTTGTTTCCGCACCTTTAGTAGAGCGTCTACCTGAAGGCGCGACCATGATTGCTACGGATGTGGCTTCACCCTTTTTCACGCCACTGAAGTTGACGTTAATCGCTTCGGTATTTATTGCGGTGCCGTTTATTTTGTATCAAGTTTGGGCCTTTGTTGCTCCTGGCTTATACAAACATGAGCGTCGTTTGATTATGCCGTTGCTGTTTTCCAGCTCACTGCTGTTTTATTGCGGTGTGGCATTTGCGTATTTTGTGGTGTTTCCACTAGTGTTTGGCTTCTTTACTGCTATCTCATTGGGTGGTGTAGAGTTTGCGACCGACATTTCTAGCTATCTCGATTTTGTACTGGCGCTATTTATGGCGTTTGGTATCGCATTCGAGGTGCCTGTTGCGATTATTTTGTTGTGTTGGACTGGGGCCACCACACCAGAAGATCTAAGACAGAAACGGCCTTATATCATTGTGGCGGCGTTTGTCGTAGGTATGGTGTTAACGCCACCAGACATGATCTCGCAAACCTTACTCGCTATTCCGATGTGTTTACTGTTTGAAGTCGGTTTGTTCTTTGCGCGTTTTTATACGCGTCGAGGCGAAGAGGCAGAAGCGGAAACCGAAGAATAAGTTTACTGTAGATGTAAAAAGCGGCTCAATTGAGCCGCTTTTTTTGCGGTTGGTTTGTTTCTTGGGCTAACTACTTAACTTTCATGACGTAACCACACTTTGTGCATACGTATACTTCCTTGATGCCCAGCAGCTTTTGAAAAAAACTGCGCGGTACGCGTTGTAAGTAAGCACCATGTGTACACACTTCAACTTCCATATTCATGCTGTTTTACATTTGTGCTAATTAATGGGCATAAAGCAGTATAGAAAAAGAATATGTCTAATTGTCGACAGTTTTGCAAAACAGACGAAGTAAAGTGGCGATATGAGAGGTAAGTAGAGTTGCTAGTTAATTATTATGTTTATCAATAACTTTGTGTGGGTTGTTCTATTGTTTCAATAGGTTGAATCATTCATTCAATAGTTTAGGTAATAAAAAAGCGACGTTGATTTCGTCGCTTTTTTCAATTTTCGTGAATTAAATATTAAACAGCTTTTTGGCATTTTCAGTCGTTATTGCATCGATAGTTGCGACATCGACATCACGCAAGTCGGCAACACGTTGTGCAACGAGAGAAGTGTAGGCTGGTTCATTACGCTTACCACGGTGCGGTACTGGCGCTAAGTATGGACAATCGGTTTCTAAAATGACCCACTGCATATCCAAATGTGGAATGACTTTATCCATCCCGCCATTCTTAAAGGTCGATACGCCACCCAAGCCTAAGTGGAAGCCTAGCTCATTGATTGCTTGCGCTTCTTCTAAGCTGCCTCCAAAACAGTGGAATACACCACGCAGACGACCATCTTGCTCTTGTCTTAGCAAAGTGAGTGTTTCTTCAATCGAATCACGAGTGTGGATAACGACTGGTAAATCCATCTCTTTTGCCCAGTTTAGCTGAGTCACGAATGCCATCTCTTGCTCGGCGCGATAGGTTTTGTCCCAATACAGGTCGATACCAATTTCGCCCACCGCAATAAACTTGTGTTTCTCAAACCAGCCGCGGATGATTTCCAACGTTTGCTCAACGTTGTTATCCACATAGCAAGGGTGGAGTCCCATCATTGAGTGGCACACGTCAGGATATGCCGCTTCGGTTTGTAGCATGGGCTCAATAGAGTCCAGATCGATGTTTGGCAACAGGATCTTATTAATGCCTTGCGCTAAGGCGCGTTGTACTACTTCATCGCGGTCGTTATCAAATTCGCTGGCATAGATGTGCGCGTGGGTATCGATCATCGTTACTCTCTGTGCTTCATGATTGGTTTCGTATTCGAAGTATACTTGAGTGTGAGTGCTGGGTCATTTTCAGTTTTTTTCATTACCTTTTTCCAGATTGTCACTCGCAACATGCATCAAGAGTGATATGATTTTGTTCACCAGATGATTTGATCATCATAACCGTCCAGACAAGGAGAAAATGGTGTCTGTATCAATTCAAGGTCCATTCCCTGCACGCCGTATGCGTCGTTTACGTAAGCACGATTTTAGTCGTCGTTTGATGGCTGAGAACCAACTTTCTGTTAATGATCTGATTTACCCAATGTTCATCCTAATGGGTAAAGATCGTCGTGAGAGCGTGGAGTCCATGCCGGGTGTAGAGCGTTTGTCGATTGATTTAATGCTAGAAGAAGCGCAATACCTTGCAAATCTAGGCGTTCCAGCAATCGCGCTTTTCCCTGTCGTAAACCAAGACGCTAAAAGCTTATGTGCTACTGAAGCCTACAACCCAGAAGGTTTGGTCCAGCGAGCAGTACGTGCGCTTAAAGAACATATTCCTCAAATCGGTGTGATCACAGATGTGGCACTTGACCCATTCACGACGCACGGCCAAGACGGCATCATCGATGAAGATGGTTACGTAATGAATGATGAAACCACGGAAGTACTGGTTAAGCAGGCTTTGTCTCACGCTGAAGCGGGTGCTGACGTCGTCGCGCCTTCAGACATGATGGATGGCCGTATTGGTAAGATCCGCGAAGCATTAGAAAATGCGGGCTACATTCATACACAAATCATGGCTTACTCGGCTAAGTACGCGTCGAACTACTACGGACCATTCCGTGATGCGGTTGGCTCTTCTTCAAATCTAAAAGGCGGCAACAAGAAAAACTACCAAATGGACCCAGCAAACATTGACGAAGCGATCCATGAAGTGGCGCTAGACATCAATGAAGGTGCGGACATGGTGATGGTTAAACCTGGTATGCCATACTTAGATGTAGTTCGCCGAGTAAAAACCGAACTTCAGGTACCGACGTTTGCTTATCAAGTATCTGGCGAGTACGCGATGCATAAAGCGGCGATCATGAATGGCTGGCTCAAAGAGCGCGAAATTGTGATGGAATCACTACTGTGCTTCAAACGTGCAGGTGCTGACGGCATCTTAACGTACTTTGCGAAAGATGTGGCTGAGTGGTTGGCAGAAGAGAATGCACAAACTGCTCAACACCTAAATCGTACTCCGGAAGCGACTGAAGAGTAATTATCGCTCAGTGAGAAACACCAGACCAACAAGAGTTGTTCGTCTGTATATACCCAAGTAACCTCAGGCGGATTACAACAGTAACAATCCAAGGTGCTTGGGTATTTTTATTTTGGAGAAGAGAACAATGACAATGCTGATTCGTGAAGGCACATTGGAAGAAGCACTTCAAGTTGTGGCACGTGTCACCGAATTTTCGAAAGGAGAAACGGTAGACTCCATGACTCAACGTTTAGAAGAGAAAAACAGTTTAATCCTCGTTGCAGAAAAAAATGGCACGATTGTCGGCTTCAAAATAGGTTACGAATTAGAGGATGGTGTTTTCTATAGCTGGTTGGGTGGTGTCGTTCCTGAGGCTCGAAATGAAGGCGTGGCACAATTGCTTTTGGAAGCACAAGAAGATTGGGCGGCTGAGCAAGGCTATAACACGTTAAAAGTGAAATCTCGAAATCAGTTTCCTGCTATGCTTCGATTGTTATTGAGAAATGGATATATCATTGAAAAATTTGAAGAAAAAATTAATCTTCGTGAATCTCGAGTTCATTTCATTAAAGCGATGTGAAAATAAATGAGATTTTTTCTCATTTAACTGTTGACTACGAAATGAGAATCATTATTATTAAACCTGTCTTAGGGAATGAGGAAGAGTTCACAAGGACGTTGAATGACTTATTAACAGAAGTTGATTAACTGAAAGTTGAGAAGTGATGAAACATTTTTCCGAGAACTTGCACGAATTCTTTTTGACACGACATTGCTCACATTGCTTCCAGTGTAATTTATAGCTTCTTGGTTAAGCTGCTCTATTTACAGAATTTGCTTTACCACTTCTGCTAGGCGACCCTATTCGGGTCGCTTTTTTCTTTTCTACGATTTCTATTTGACGTCACTATTCGTATTTTTTCCACACGCGATGATCATTTAAAGATCGTTGATCTTCTCGCCGTTTTATAAAATAAATATTTAAAAACAATAACTTACCGTGTGTGTTTTTTGTGTTTTCTATCATTGGATAACCAGTGGATAATTTCTATAAACAGAGTTATCCACAGGATGAGGTTATCTTCGTGAATAAAATCGAAAAATTTACGCGACCTAGATCGAGCGAACAAGATAGATTCGGATCAGCAGTCATGGCATCCTAGGCAGATCTCTCAAGTACTGAATTGGATACAGACAATTATGGCAAGTATTCCTGAAAATCCGTTGATCCTTATCGACGGCTCTTCTTACCTATATCGCGCTTTTCACGCCTACCCGGGCACCATGAGTAATGGTGAAATTCCAACGAATGCCGTTTACGGTGTCGTGAACATGTTACGTAGCATGATGCGTCAGTTTGCGTCTGAGCGCATCGCGGTGGTTTTCGATGCGAAGGGAAAAACCTTCCGTGATGATATGTATGCAGAATACAAAGCTAATCGTCCGCCAATGCCGGATGATCTGCGTTGCCAAATTGAACCGTTGCACAATGTTATTCGCGCGATGGGTTTACCACTGATCTGCGTTCCTGGTGTCGAAGCAGATGACGTCATTGGTACGTTGGCGCATCAAGCATCACAAAAAGGCATGCCTGTATTGATCAGTACTGGTGATAAAGACATGGCGCAGTTGGTGGATGATAATATTACCTTGATCAACACCATGACGAACGTCGTGATGGATCGTGAAGGTGTGGTTGAAAAGTTTGGCATTCCACCTGAGTTAATCATCGACTACCTAGCGCTGATGGGCGATAAAGTAGATAACATCCCTGGTGTACCAGGCGTGGGTGATAAAACAGCGACCGCACTACTGCAAGGTATTGGCGGTCTGACTAAGCTGTATGAAAATCTCGATGACATTGCTGCGCTCGGTTTCCGTGGTTCTAAAACCATGGCGAAGAAGCTCATCGATAACAAAGAAAATGCCATGCTGTCGTACGAGCTCGCAACCATTAAATTGGATGTTGAACTTGAAGAAACGCCAGAATCACTGCTGAAAGCGGAACCAAATAAAGACGAACTGGTGAAGCTGTATGGTCAACTGACGTTTAAATCTTGGTTGAACGAATTACTTGAAGGTGGTTCTGGGTCGGTAGAAGCTGTTGAGCTTGCTGGCTCTGCTCAAGCCTCTGCTTCTCATGCCGAGATGGAAACTTCCGCAGTGACAATCGACCGCAGCCAATATGAAACGATTCTGGATGAAGAAACCTTCAATGCGTGGCTAGACAAACTTCAAACGGCCGAGTTGTTTGCGTTTGATACGGAAACCGACAACCTAGATTACATGCTAGCGAATCTGGTTGGTTTGTCATTCGCTGTCGATGAAGGTATTGCTGCTTATGTGCCTGTTGCACATGACTACCTAGATGCACCTGAACAGCTTGATCGTGATTGGGTTCTAGAACAGCTGAAGCCAATTCTTGAAGATGCAGCGAAAGCAAAAGTTGGTCAAAACTTAAAGTATGATGCGTCTGTATTGGCTCGTTATGACATTGAGCTAAAAGGTATCAAGCACGACACGATGTTGGAATCGTACATTTACAACAGTGTCGGCGGTAAACACGATATGGACAGCTTGGCGCTGCGCTTCCTACAGCATAGTTGCATTTCTTTTGAGCAAATTGCAGGTAAAGGCAAAAATCAGCTTACGTTTAACCAAATCGAGTTGGAACAAGCATCGCCATACGCGGCAGAAGATGCGGATGTGACCCTTCGTCTGCACAATCGCTTGTTTGCGAATATCGAGCAGGATGAAAGCCTAAAGACAGTTTACGAAGAGATTGAAATGCCGTTGGTGCCAGTTCTTTCGCGCATTGAACGCACTGGGGTCTTTATCGATGAAATGAAGCTGAGTGCGCAGTCGGTCGAGATTACCGCTCGCCTTGATGAGCTTGAAAAGAAAGCGTATGAAATTGCAGAGCAAGAGTTCAACATGAACTCGCCAAAGCAATTACAAGCCATCCTATTTGAAAAAATGGGTTTACCGGTGGTGAAGAAAACGCCATCAGGTACACCATCGACGAATGAAGAAGTGCTGCAAGAGCTTGCCTTAGATTACCCACTGCCAAAATTGATTTTGGAATACCGTGGTTTGGCGAAGCTTAAATCGACGTACACGGACAAGCTGCCGAAGATGATCAACCCAACAACAGGGCGTGTGCATACTTCTTACCATCAAGCAGTAACCGCAACAGGTCGTCTATCTTCTACCGATCCGAACTTACAAAACATTCCAATTCGTAACGAAGCCGGCCGTCGTATTCGCCAAGCGTTTGTCGCACCATCTGGGCATAAGATCTTAGCGGTCGACTACTCGCAAATCGAACTGCGCATCATGGCTCACCTTTCTGGCGACCAAGCGTTATTAGATGCCTTCCGTGATGGTAAAGACATTCACGCTGCAACTGCGGCAGAAATTATGGGTCTGGATATTGAACAAGTATCCAGTGAGCAGCGTCGCCGTGCTAAAGCCGTTAACTTCGGGCTTATCTATGGCATGAGTGCATTTGGTTTGGCGAAGCAGCTTGGTATCCCTCGCGGCGAAGCACAAGCCTACATGGATAAATACTTTGAGCGTTACCCTGGCGTTATGCAGTACATGGAAGACACGCGCAGCACGGCTGCAGATAAGGGCTATGTTGAAACGATTTTTGGTCGACGTTTGCATTTACCAGAAATCAAATCGCGCAACGGTATGCGTCGTAAAGCTGCTGAACGTGCGGCAATCAACGCACCGATGCAAGGTACAGCTGCGGACATCATTAAGAAAGCGATGCTGTTGGTTGATCAGTGGATTCAGGAAGAAGGCAATGGCCGTGTGAAGTTGTTAATGCAAGTACACGATGAATTGGTCTTTGAAGTTGAAGAGTCATCATTGTCCGAAATTGAAAGTAAAGTACAGAAATTGATGGAATCTGCAGCAGAGCTAAAAGTACCGTTGGTTGCAGAAGCAGGGCACGGTGACAACTGGGATCAAGCTCATTAGTCACTTTTAGACCAAAATAACCAATTAATTATGAGCCAGCGCACAAACGCTGGCTTTTTTTTGCGATTAAAAAAGCTAGCGCAAAGTTAACTTTGATGTTGCTTAATAAAAATTTCATGAAAAAAAACTACAAAAATTCTTTGCAATTCTGACCAATTGTTGTACATTAATACTCGTAGGGTACAGAGGTAAGATGTTCTATCTTTCAGACCTTTTGTTTCACGTTATTGGATTAGGCTGATTCAGCCGCCCCAGTCAGCTTTTGACTGGGGCGTTTTTTATTGGGCGAAAGAAAATTTTTCTTTTTGTTCAATGTGTTGGCTTGGTAACGACTTGTCTTTATATTTCTCCCACCTTTAACCTATTGTCTACACTCCAATTTTCTTCAAAAACTCGCAAACTATTCAGTCTGTAAATTTATGCCAATCACACTATGATTTTTTCTTGAAGGAAACTAAGTTGACGTGGAAGTGGGTAGGTTTCTGTCTAACTTGTTGAATTGTATTTTCTTTATTGGTTATGGTTGTGAGTTGATTAAGCGAAAGCTAAAGTTAGGCGGCTTTTTAAGCTATTGAAATCATCCGATAGTTCAGCAATGCTTCGTCACATAACAATAATTACCAATTTTTCTCTCCCGTTATCCCTGCCAGGAAGGTGGGGATTTTTATTGCCTGTTATTTAGCTCAGATAAACAAAAGCCCCACCAAATGGTAGGGCCGTATCGAAAAGATTTAACAAATATTGTTAATTATTCTTCGTCGCTTGCTGGGGTATCCAGTTCGCCTTCTTCTATCAGGTGTGCGAGCGCCGGTGCAAACCAGGTATCCAGTTTTGCGCGCAGCTGATCAACGCCTAATCCTTTAAGGGAAGAGAACACATCAACGGAAACGTCGCCACCGAAAGTTTCCACCTGTTTGCGAACTTTCAGCAGGGTTTGTTTGCGTGCGCCACTTTTTAGTTTATCTGCTTTGGTTAGCAAAACTTGCACAGGAATGTGGCTATCGATGGCCCAGAAAATCATTTGCTGGTCGAGATCTTTCATTGGATGACGAATGTCCATCAGAACCACTAAGCCTTTTAGGCACTCGCGTTTCTGTAGGTATTCACCTAAAGATTTCTGCCATTTGTTTTTCATCTCTACCGGTACTTGAGCAAAACCGTATCCAGGTAGATCGACAATGTGACAACCTTCTTCTACTTTGAAAAGGTTGATTAATTGCGTACGACCAGGTGTCTTTGATGTCTTGGCTAAGCTTTTTTGATTAGTTAGACGGTTAAGTGCACTCGATTTACCAGCGTTTGAGCGTCCTGCAAACGCAATTTCGACACCTTCGTCTTCCGGTAGGTGACGAATATCGGGTGCGCTGGTGATGAAATGCGTATTTTGGTAATGAATTTTTACGCTCACTGTTAACTCCATCTCGACTTTGTGTAGTCGATTGATTACTTTTTTGTGAAAATGTGTAAAATAACCGTGCTCGGCATAAGGTCGCCTATTGTACCATGAGTGTACGCGGTATGTTCACATTCCGTGGTACTGGAAGCTTGATAATTATAATGGAATGTCATGAAGAAATTAGCGCTAATTTTGAGTCTTTTAGCCAGTTGCTCAGTATGGGCCCAAGGTAATATTGAGGCTGGTAAAGCAAAATCACAAACCTGTGTCGCCTGTCACGGAGCAGATGGCAACAGTGCAATAACAACGTACCCGAAACTCGCAGGCCAACACGCTAAGTATCTTGAGAAGCAGTTAAAAGAACTTAAGCTAGGCATGACAAGTGGTGGTAAACAAGGTCGTTACGATCCTGTAATGAGTGGTATGGCAATGCCACTGAGCGATGAAGATATCGCAGACCTATCTGCTTACTACGCTTCGCTACCAGTTTCAGAAAACTCAACACCTGAAGATGTGGTAGCAAAAGGCAAAACGCTTTATACCGCTGGTGATGCCGAGCGTGGCCTAACCGCATGTATTGCATGTCATGGTCCTCGTGGCAATGGTACTGAGCTTTCAGGTTTCCCGAAAATTTCTGGTCAGCATGCTGACTACATCAAAGCTCAGCTAGAAAAATTCCGTGATGGCGACCGTGGTAATGATATGAATGCCATGATGCGCGACATCGCGAAGAAAATGACAGACGAAGATATCGAAGTGCTGTCTAAATACGTTGGCGGTCTGCACTAATATACCTAAATCGCTCAAGATCCTGCATCTTGAGTTTATTGGGTAGATGTCCCTACATCGTTCGAGCAACTTATACAAAAATGCCCTAGTGAATTCGCTAGGGCATTTTTGTTCGTGACAAATATCACAGTCGACTTTGAGTTCGAAAGCGATAGTTAGCTCGGTAGTTTGTGAGACATTTGCCATACTTGATGTTGGCTTTTTCTTGTTGGTGTTTTTAAGTTTTTGATTAAATGATAATTTTGATGTTTTAGAAAAATAGGCGGATTATTTTTTCAACCCATTACTTGTGAGCATAGCGGGATGGCGTAAAGTAGAAGTTGTTCACAGGGGGTGAATGTAAGGATTTAAGACCACGGTTTAGGTCTCCAAGGATGTAGCTCGGATGCTTGGTGATTTAGAAAGGGATTTAGATAGGTAGGGAGCCTATCAGATAAGGATGGTCATCTAGTCTGACGGTTAAGACAGTGAAACGGATCAGGCACAGGAAGTTGCTCAGTAGACAGGAAGTAAACGGATAGCCAAAACTCATCAGGAAGATGAAAAACAACTCTTTTTGGCAGGGAAAGCTCGAAAAACAAAGGGAACATTGATGCACCAAATGCGTGCAACACAGTTTCGCCAATTGATGGCACTTAGAAAGCGACAGTCTGACTGTCGCTTTTTTTATATTCTTTTCCCTTGGTAAGTCGCAATCTGAATTACGATTACTGCACTTATTTACTTCGATGGGTTGTAAACAAAGTTTTTTAACAAAAATTGCTGAAAAAATGCTCAGTAACACTCCAATCTGAGTTCACTTTCTGGTATGTTTCGCATCCCTGTTTGAGGAAGTCAGCATGCATACCTGTCCTTTATGCCAAAATCAGCGTACTCACCACTATTTTGAAGATAAGCGACGTGAATATCTTCAATGTGAGCAGTGCAGTTTGGTGTTTGTGAATCCAGACCAACGTTTGGATGCGGAAACCGAAAAAGCTCACTATGATTTGCATGAGAACAACCCTGAAGATTTAGGTTACCGAGGCTTTTTGTCGCGTATTGCTGACCCGATCACAGAGCGAATTTCTCCACAATCAAATGGTATCGACTTTGGTTGTGGTCCTGGCCCAACGCTCTCCTTAATGCTGGAAGAGGCGGGGCACAACATGGCGTTGTACGACCTCTACTACCACCCTGATACGTCGGTTTTAGATAAAACGTATGACTTCATGACAGCAACAGAGGTGATAGAGCACCTCTACCACCCAGATTTGGTGTGGAAGCAATGGTTGAATTTAGTTAAGCCAGGGGGCTGGATAGGCCTGATGACGAAAATGGTCATCGACGTGGAGGCTTTCAAATCATGGCATTATAAGAACGATCTCACTCATGTAGTGTTCTTTAGTCGTGACACGTTCCAGTTCCTAGCAGAGCGGGATAAGCTCGAACTCGAATTTATTGGTAATGATGTAATTTTACTGAGGAAACCCCAGTAATGAGCCGTAGTAAAAAATCTAGAAAGCCAGGTGCCGCTGGCGCACCTGAGTTTGTTGTAACTCGTAACCGTACAGAATCTGATGTGGAAGGCCGCCTACGCAAGCGTGCTAAAAAGCGCAAAGGCTTGAAAACGGGTAACCGTAACTCAGAGGTTAACGAGCAGAAAAAGCAAGCTGCTGCACAAAACCGCGACCCGCGTTTAGGCAGTAAAAAGAAAATTCCTCTGGTTGTTGAGCCTGCGAAGAAAATGACGAAGCAAGAGCGTCGTTTGTCGGCAGAGCAAGAACTAGAGATGCTAGAAAATGACGCGCAATTGAACGTGTTGCTAGACCGTATTGAAGCGGGTGAAAACCTAGGCACAGGTCTACAGAAATACGTCGATGAGAAGCTCGACCGCATTGAGAAGCTAATGGACCAACTAGGTTTGTTGGAACCTGAAGAAGAGGAAGACTTCACTGCTCCTGCTGAGAAAAGCACGCGCAATGATGATGACTTGCTGGCAGATTTCGACGACATTAACTTCGACGACTACAAAGGATAATTAAGCTATGAATGTAACCTTATTAGCTATTGCTGGTGTTGTGATTATCATCGCACTTGCTTCTTATGCAGGTTACCTTCTGCTTCAATTGAAAAAGCAAAAGGAATTGCAGCTAAAGCATCAAAAATTGGCGATAGATAAACGTAACGCCAACATTTTTGAGAATGTGCATACCTTGTGTCAGGCGGGTATTCAAGGCCAATGCGATTTATCTGAAATCAGTATTCGTGTGTATAACATCATGGATTATGTACAAGGTGAAGACCGTGTCGATTTCGATAAAACGTACCCTGCAATTTCTGAGCTTTACCATATCGTGAAAGATATGGCGCGTGGTGAAGAACGCCAACAACTTGCCAAGAAAGAGCGTATGCAACAGAACTTGACGCGTCATAAAGCGGAAAGCCGCCTTACTGACGCGATCATTGAAGAGCTCAAAGTGTTGCAGAAAAACGTCCAGCCACTGAATAATCAAATCAATATTCAGATGATTTAATAGTTACCCCCAATGGTTTCCTTATGACTGCTGGGGGTATCGTGATCACGCTAGCACTTCTTTAGTTTTATAATTAAAAAGCCAGTCGGCGTTGCCACGCTTGTCATCGTCGTATGGCAAAATAGCGGCTCTGAATATCGGGTGACGGTTTTCGTTGCCCTAGCATTTAACGGAAAGTACCACCATGTCGAATCAACACACTGAATCGAAGCAGCAAATCGTCTGGGATCAAGCGGTATTGGATAAGTACAACTATTCCGGTCCTCGCTACACGTCGTACCCAACGGCGCTGGAGTTCCATGAAGCGTTCACCATTTCTGATTATGATATGGCATGCACTCAGTACCCAGACCGCCCATTATCGCTGTACGTACACATTCCGTTCTGTCACAAGCTTTGTTACTACTGTGGTTGTAATAAAGTCATCACGCGCCACTCGCACAAAGCGGACGAATACCTCGATGTGCTTGAGCATGAGATTCGTCAACGTGCAGCCTTATTGGTGGGCAGAACGGTAACGCAATTGCACTTTGGTGGTGGTACGCCAACGTTCCTTTCTGAAAAGCAAATTACACGCGTAATGAGCCTGTTGCGCCAAGAGTTTACCTTTAGCAGTGATGCTGAAATCAGTATCGAAGTTGACCCGCGTGAAATTCAGATCACCATGTTGGATCACCTGCGTAGCGAAGGCTTTAACCGCTTGAGCATCGGTGTTCAGGACTTCAACAAAGAAGTGCAAAAGCTGGTGAACCGTGAGCAAGATGAAGAGTTCATCTTTGCGATGGTTGCGCGCGCAAAAGAGTTGGGTTTCCGTTCGACAAACCTAGATTTGATCTACGGCTTGCCAAAGCAAACCAAAGTCTCTTTTGCCAAGACGTTAGAACAAGTACTGGAAATGCAGCCGGGCCGTCTGTCCGTATTTAACTACGCGCACATGCCACAGCTATTTGCAGCGCAGCGTAAGATTAAAGACGAAGATCTGCCTAAAGCAGAAGAGAAGATGGCGATTCTGCAAGACACCATCGCGACACTGACTGGTGCTGGCTACCAGTTCATCGGTATGGACCATTTTGCATTGCCTGATGACGAACTTGCCGTTGCTCAGCGCGAAGGTATTTTGCATCGCAACTTCCAAGGCTACACCACACAAGGTGAATGTGATTTGGTTGGCTTTGGTGTCTCTGCAATCTCGATGATCGGCGATGCATACGCGCAAAACCAGAAAGAGCTGAAGAAATACTACGCTCAAGTCAACGAACTTCGTCACGCACTGTGGAAAGGGGTTTCGCTGGATTCTGATGATTTGCTACGTCGCGAAGTGATCAAGCAGCTGATTTGTAATTTTAAACTAGACAAGAAAGCGATCGAGTCTGAGTTTAAAGTGAAGTTTGATCAGTACTTTAAAGAAGACTTGCAGCTACTTCAGACCTTCATCAACGATGAGCTGGTGGAAGTGGATGACAATGAGATTTGTGTGACGCTGCGAGGTCGTTTGCTGATCCGTAATATTTGTATGAGCTTCGATAAGTACCTGCGAGCGAAGGCGCGTCAGCAACAATTCTCTCGTGTTATCTAATCATAGACGCCGATTCAAGATATAAAAAATGCCAGCAGATGCTGGCATTTTTTTATGTTTTCGCTGGATTTAAGCGCGATCTTTTACTTTTGCTTTCAGTTCCGCTTTTTCTGCTTCTGAAAGGAACGCAATCTCAAGGCCATTGATTTGCGCTTGGCGAATCTGGTCTTGGCTCAGACCAGCTGCTGGTGCCGCTACTTCGTATTCGTATGGCAGTTCGATGCCTTCTACCGCTGGATCATCAGTGTTCAGACACGCAAGAACGCCATGCTCTAGGAACTGTTTGAGAGGGTGGTTTTCCAACGTTTCTACCGTGCTTGTTTGGTAGTTTGATGTTAGGCAAGACTCAATACCAATGCGGTTTTCTGCTAGGTAATCCATCAGTTTTGGATCGTGGATCGCTTTTACGCCGTGACCGATACGAGTTGCGCCCAGCTCATTGATTGCTTGCCACATGCTCTCTGCACCTGCTGCTTCACCAGCATGAACCGTTACCCCAAGGCCAGCGTCGCGTACTTGTTTGAAGTGAGACACAAAGCGATCGCCCGGTTGGCCCAGTTCGTCACCCGCCAAGTCGACGGCAACGATGTGATCTTTTTGGCTCAGAATGCCGTCCAGTTCTTGTTGGCATGCGTCGGTGCCAAATGTGCGACTCATGATGCCGATCAGGTTGGCTTTCACGCCAAAATCGCGCATACCCGCTTGCACACCGTCCACGACTGCTTCAACAACACCCGCTACTGGTAACTTGTGTTTCATTGCCATGTAGTATGGTGAGAAACGCAGTTCAGCATAATCGATTTGAGCGTTTAGTGCGTCTTCCACGTTTTCGTACGCCACACGACGACACGCATCTAGGTCGCCCAGTACCGCAACACCCCAGTCGAGCTTAGAAAGGAAAGCTACAAGAGAGGGTTCCGCTTCGACAATTTGAACGTGAGGAGTTAGAGACTCAATATCGTACGCTGGCAGAGCAATACCAAATTTTTGGCCAAGCTCAAGAATCGTTTTAGTACGAATGTTACCGTCAAGGTGGCGGTGCAAATCAGTAAGAGGAAGGTTCTTCGTTATCATTATGTCGATCCGGATAGTTATGAACTGGAACAGGGCCCAAACATCATCTGTGACAATACATGGGTAAGATTTGCAGTTAAGTATAAATAACAGTTAGGTAGATTGTCAGTAGAGGATGACTAGGAAATCAACGATTCTCGCTCTTTTCTACTTCATGTTAACCAAATGTGTTGGCCACTCTTCTAGTGGCATTGGACGGCTGTAATAGAAGCCTTGCACTTGGTTGCAGCCTAAAGAGCGCAGTAATTGTGCTTGATTGCTATCCTCTACGCCTTCTGCGACGACATTGGTTTTGAGGCCCGCGGTGATATTGATGACCGCAGCAACGACCGAACTGTCTAAGTTTTCTTGCGTGAGTTGATTGATGAAGGTGCGATCAATCTTCAAACAAGTAAATGGCAGTGAATGAAGATAACCCAGTGATGAGTAACCGGTACCGAAATCATCGATCGCGATACCAATCCCCATATCACGCAGTTTGGTCATATTTTCCAGTGTGGTTGGTGCGCTATCAATAATGCGCGACTCGGTGATCTCCAGTGTTAGGTTACTGGCGGGTAATTTTGTGATATCCAATACGTTGGTCACTGTATCGACAAAATCAGGGCAGGACAGTTGATTAACGGAGATGTTCACATGCAGTTGGAAGTCTGATGGCCACTGATTACTTTGAATGGCTTGGTATGTATCGCGGCAAGCTTGTAACAGAATTTGTTGGCCAATGGCTTTGATCATGCCGCTTTCTTCTGCGATTGGAATAAAATCTAATGGTGACACCATTCCTGAGTCACTGTGCCAGCGCGCCAGCGCTTCTGCGCCACACACATTACCACTAGCGAGATCCACAATAGGTTGATAATGAGGGACAAACTCTTGGTTTTCGATGCCAGTTTGAATCTTAGTCAGCATTTGGGTGCGGAACTTTGAAGCGCTTGCCAGTTCAGGGCTGTAATGACAGACACCGGTCAGTGAGTCTTGCTTGGCGTAGCTTAATGCGATGCTGGCGTTGCGAAGCCACAGCGGCATGGTTTCATTTGGTTGGGTTTGCACAATGCCAAGTGAAATCTTCATCACTACATTCTCACCTTCCACCATAAATGGGGTGGAAAAGAGTTGCTGTAATCGACGCTCGGTTTGTTTAACTTTGGCTTCAGTATCGGCGTTTGAGAGAAACACTGCGAACTCATCACCACCAATCCGAGCCAGTAACGCGTTATCACTAAACTCTTGTTTTAGCCTTTCTGCGATGCTGACCAACAGTTGATCACCGTTATGATGCCCCACACTGTCGTTGATATCTCTAAATTTGTTGATACCAAGTAAAAATAAACTGCCGTGGCACAGGTGAGATTGGTTCTCACAGATTTCGACCAAGCCCTGACGACTGTATAAGCGTGTCAGAGAGTCATAAACCAACTGCTCACGCAACGCTTTAAATGAGGCTCTGAGGTTACTCGTCATCTCATTAAAGGCATGCACAAGTACCGTTGTCTCATACACATAACCAGGTTTTGGCATACTGCTGTCCCAATCGCCATTCGCAAGGTGTTGGGCGGCGTCAGCCGTCGCGTTAATCGGTCTGGTGACTCGGTTGAAAATGATCCAACTGATGGCGATACCAAATAAGCTGACGATAAACCCGACTAGCCAACTCTTTTGTTGGCTTTTCGGCAATGTACCCAGCAACTCGGATTCAGATATAGAGGTGCCAATAAACCATGTTAAACCGTTTTGATCTCGGTATGGGGTTAGTCGGCTGAAAATACGTTGGCCGTCATGCTCAAATGAAAAGGTGTAAGGTTGCTTAGTATTGTTGAGATCAAACGACCGAACGCGGCTCGCACTGATTTTGATGATCGGATCTGCGTTTTCAGCCGCAAACAAACGCTGCCCTTTATCAGAAAACTTTGTGCCCCATGAGATAACGCTTCCCGGGCCTGAGTGAGCGATTAAACGATGCTCTGGGTCCATGATGTAGACCGAAGCTTTGGTGTTGTATTTTAACTCACGTAGAAATTCGTTAAATGTGTTGATGCGAATGTCTGTCACCAACACGCCAGCAAATTGGTCGTGTTTATACACCGGTGTCATGGCTGACAGCGTAATATCCTGGCGTTCATCGGCATTCGTATAAATCTCAGACCACATCGAGGTTTGAGTCTCTGCGACGGGCGTATACCATGGGCGAGTGCGAGGATCGTATGGAGAGATAACCGTTCGAATGCTATTACTTACATGGTTGGTGCCATAAATAATCAGATCACCATCGGTATATCGATCTTGAACCATTAAGGTGTAATCGTCGGAAAGCTCGCGGCGGAACCCGGCAAAGTCACCGCTTTCTGAACCAAATGCGATGACATCCAACTGCGGTATCGATTGGTAAAGGTTTTTGAATGCACTCAGCAGGTAGCTTTGAATATCTGAGGTGTCGTGAGGGTGATAAAGGTTGTGATAGCTGACGTTATGTGCGAGAGCCATAACTGCAGTAAACGGCTTGCGCAGATAGCTATTAAGGTGGTCGTGGACACTTTCGGTTAACACGGAAAGTTGTTTGTCGCTGATATCTGTGACCACTTCTTCGTAGCTTTGTTTTTGGACGTAGACAATGACACCGATCGCCAGTAAGAAGATCATGACAAATGGAATGAGAACAGCGGTACGCAGTGTAATTTGAGTCGTAGCAGTAGACATTGCCTAATCACATAGATGGTGGTGCGCCACAATTGTACTGATATTTTTGTTAATATCGAGTGACAAACGACTCTCGTTGTTAACGCACCACGTAAGTGATTGTCAGTACAATTCTTTTAATTTTCTGGTAAGCGTGTTTCGCCCCCAGCCTAATACTTTAGCGGCATCTTGCTTGTGACCTTTAGTGTGCTCCAAAGCTGCCTCTAATAAAATGCGCTCAAATTCTGGTAAAGCATAAGAAAGCAGTTCTTTATCTCCTGCCGCGAGTGATTGACGTGCCCAATCCGCCAATTGTTCTTGCCAGCTGCCATGCTCAGAGTCCGAAATGGATTTTTTCTCTTCGAGCAGTTCGCTTGGTAAGTCGTTTGGCAATACCTCGCTACCACTGGCCATGACGGTTAACCAACGGCAAATATTCTCTAATTGACGCACGTTGCCCGGCCAATCAAGGCGGTTAAGAATTTCAACGGTCGACGGATGCAGAGTTTTGGTTTCGACCCCCAGCTCATCAGCCGCTCGGATAAGAAAATGCTGCGTAAGTTTTTCGATGTCTTGCTTACGTTCACGCAATGCCGGAATCTGCACTCGAATCACGTTCAAGCGATGGAATAAGTCTTCACGGAAATCGCCTTCATGCACCAGCTTTTCTAAATTCTGGTGTGTTGCCGCGACAATCCTTACGTCGACGCTGATTGGGGAGTGACCGCCCACTCGATAAAACTGTCCGTCGGCCAAAACACGCAGCAAACGGGTTTGAATATCTAACGGCATGTCACCGATTTCGTCTAAAAATAGGGTGCCGCCATTGGCTTGTTCGAATCGACCCTGACGAACATTGTTCGCCCCGGTAAATGCCCCTTTTTCATGACCAAACAACTCTGACTCAATCAGATCTTTGGGAATCGCCGCCATATTGAGTGCAATAAAAGGTTTGTTGGCGCGAGGACTATGGCGGTGCAACGCATGAGCAACGAGCTCTTTACCCGTGCCCGATTCACCGTTAATCAATACTGAAATTGAGGAGCGAGAAAGACGACCAATGGCGCGAAATACTTCTTGCATGGCTGGCGCTTCACCGATGATTTCTGGCGTTTCTGCTGGAATGTCTTCTGGAGAGAGTTGCTCACGTTTATTTTCGTGACTGTGTGCAATCGCTCGCTCAACTAACGTTAAGGTTTCATCGATATCAAAAGGTTTTGGTAAGTATTCAAAGGCGCCTTTTTGGTATGCATTCACTGCCGCATCCAAATCTGAGTGGGCGGTCATGATAATCACGGGAAGGTCTGGGTAATCGCGCTGTACTTGTTTTAGCAGCTCTAATCCATCAATACCCGGCATGCGAATGTCCGATACCAGCACATCTGGTACTTCGCGTTCGAGCGCCATCAAAACGCTTTCCCCATCGGCATAGGTTTCGCATTTTATGTTGGCAGAGGAGAGCGTTTTCTCCATCACCCAGCGAATGGAACTGTCGTCATCAACGACCCAAACATATCCTTTACTCATGTAGTAATCCTTGCAGCAAACCGAAAACTGATGCGACTTGAAGTCCATTAGCGCAATCAGATCGGCAAATAAATAGTAAATGTTGTGTGACCAGGCCAGCTTTCTACGTCTATTTTTCCATTGTGCTGGTCGATCAAATTTTGTGAAATAGATAGCCCTAAGCCAGTTCCTCCCTCGCGGCCACTGACCATGGGATAGAACAGCGTGTCTTGTAATTCCGGTGGAATGCCTGGGCCGTTGTCTGTGATTTCGACACGCGCAGCGAGTTTACAGCGTTTGCCGTGAATATTAGCTTGATGCACCGTTCTGGTGCGAATGGTGATTTTGCCGTGTTCTTGATGGCTAAGAATTTGCGCTGCATTACTGACGATATTAAGCATCGCCTGTTCGATTTGGTCCGCATCCATCAAAATTTCTGGCAAGCTCGGGTCGTAATCACGTTCAATCACGATTGAACGTTGCGATTCTAGTTCAACCAACTGGCGGACCTTTTCCAGAATTTGATGCAAGTTTTCTTGTGTCTTCTTACCTGGCTTTTGTGGTCCGAGTAATCGATCAACGAGCGCTCTTAAACGGTCGGCTTGCTCAATAATGATGTGCGTATATTCGGTGAGAGAGGGATCTGGCAGCATTTTTTCTAGCAATTGCGCTGCACCACGTAATCCACCTAGCGGGTTTTTGATCTCATGTGCAAGCCCTCGGACTAACAGTTTCGCCGCTTGTTGTTGGGCGTGCTGGTTCAGTTCTTGAGAGAGTCGGCGCTGCTGATCAATTTTGCGCATCTCAACCAGAAGCATCAACTGCTTTTGCCAAGTGATTGGGCTAACTGTCACCTCTAGCATTAAGGGGCGGCCATCAACAACGAAAGTGACGTCACTGTCGGTGATGCTTTGGCCACTTTGCAATGGTTGAGTGAGCAGCGCGAGATCCAGCGACGCATGTTGAATCAATTGAGAAAGCGATTGTTCAACAATACGTTTCGCGCTTTGAGAAAACAGCAACTCGGCAGCCGGATTGGCATAACGGATAGCCAATCCATCATCAAGAATCAGCGTTGCTGTCACCATGTTGTTGAGAATGGCACTAGGAAGACTGGTATCCACATTACGTCCTTGTTTTGCTTTAAGATTGTGCGTTGCACAATAATGGTGCAATTGAACGTTAAGTATGGCGAATAAATCTCAGAAGAAAAAGTGAAAAGCACCGCAGTGATGCTATTTTTTTCACCAGATATTCTATTTTGCCCCTTTTACGGTCGGCTTAACACTTGCTCTATGTAAATGCACCGTTATAGGGCTAGTAGATGCAATAAGCTTGCCGCTTCTTTTCGCGTGCACGGCCAGTGTGTGGGTGCCTCGGTCAATATTGTTTAACTGCCACATCATATGGCTTTGTGGCGCACCATAAGGTTTTCCGTCGAGCAGCAGTTGCAACTGTTCGCCGATACCAAGCTTGCGATTGGTTTCCAGTTGAATATTGATGATGCCTCGGTTGCTGCGGATGGTTTCGTTATGTTGAGGAGTCAGCATCGAGAGCTTTAATGGGAGAGGTTTATCGGTTTTCTTTTCCGGCTTGTCTTGTGGCTCTTTCGATGGCTTGGTCTGAGGGGCGAGTGATTCCGTGCTTTCTACCTTAGGAGCGGGTGCGCTGGCTTCAAGGTTTGGCAACGCGATGGCTTTTGCACCTTGGTTTGGCGTATCACTAAAATGAACCACGCCATTTTTATCTACCCATGTATAAGCAACCTGCGCTGATGCGATGGAGACGATTAATAATCCGCTGAGAGCACATAGCGATGGAATAAGCTGAACTTTCATTGCTCACCTTCTTTTGATCGATGATTTCACGTTTCAATGGCTTAGCTCTTTGACCTACAAGGTAAAAAGTCCAAGCGTATTTTTATTATCCCCTCATGTTAAACGTCGAATCTTGACTGACGAATACAAAAAAGGCCCGCCTGCGAGGCGAGCCTAATATTTTGTTGCTGTGTTTACATTTTACACAGTGTCGACCTTATACAGAGTAGTAAAGTTCGAACTCAACTGGGTGAGTTGTCATGTTCACGCGCTCTACGTCCTGAGATTTCAGCTCGATGTAAGAGTCGATGAAGTCGTCAGAGAATACACCACCCGCTGTTAGGAATTCACGGTCAGCATCTAGCTCTGCTAGTGCGTCTTTCAGTGAGTATGCAACCGTTGGGATTTCTGCTGCTTCTTCTGCTGGTAGATCGTAAAGGTCTTTATCCATTGCTTCGCCTGGGTGGATCTTGTTCTTAATACCGTCAAGACCAGCCATTAGCATTGATGCAAAGCATAGGTATGGGTTAGCCGCTGGGTCACCAAAGCGAACTTCGATACGACGTGCTTTCGGGCTTGGTACCACTGGGATACGGATTGAAGCAGAGCGGTTACGTGCAGAGTAAGCAAGCATAACTGGCGCTTCGAAGCCTGGTACAAGACGTTTGTACGAGTTTGTTGATGGGTTAGCAAATGCGTTGATTGCACGAGCGTGTTTGATGATACCGCCAATGTAGTAAAGCGCCATTTCAGATAGACCGCCGTACTTGTCACCAGCAAATAGGTTTACACCATCTTTCGCTAGAGATTGGTGAACGTGCATACCGCTACCGTTGTCACCAACAAGTGGTTTAGGCATGAACGTCGCTGTTTTACCAAACGCGTGAGCAACGTTGTGTACAACGTACTTGTAGATTTGGATTTCGTCAGCTTTGGTTGTTAGCGTGTTGAAACGAGTTGCGATTTCGTTTTGACCCGCTGTTGCCACTTCGTGGTGGTGTGCTTCAACAACAAGACCCATCTCTTCCATTACTAGACACATAGCAGAACGGATATCTTGAGATGAATCCACTGGAGCTACAGGGAAGTAACCACCTTTAACGCCTGGACGGTGACCTTTGTTACCTTCTTCGTAATCAGAACCTGTGTTCCATGCTGCTTCTACGTCATCGATCTTGAAGAAAGAGCCTGACATGTCAGTCGCGAATTTCACGTCGTCAAATAGGAAGAATTCTGGCTCAGGACCGATAAGTACAGTATCTGCAACGCCAGTAGAGCGCATGAAGTCTTCAGCGCGTTTTGCGATAGAACGTGGGTCACGGTCGTAGCCTTGCATTGTTGCCGGCTCTAAGATGTCACAACGGATGTTTAGTGTTGCGTCTTCCGTGAATGGGTCAAGCACAGCAGAAGATGCGTCAGGCATCATTACCATGTCTGATTCGTTGATACCTTTCCAGCCAGCAACTGATGAACCATCGAACATTTTACCTTCTTCGAAGAAGTCTGCGTCGATTTGGTGAGCAGGGATCGAAATGTGCTGCTCTTTACCTTTTGTATCAGTGAAGCGTAGGTCAACAAACTTAACTTCGTTTTCTTGGATCAGCGATAGAACGTTTTCTACTGACATCTTGGATAACCTCCAGTGTTAATAAGCGGTAAAAGCTCGATTTATGAATTATTCATGAAACCTGGCATTGATTAATCAATTTGACTTTTCATTAATCGATGCTGTTTTAACTAAAGCCAAAACCGTGCCAAAAAAAATATTCCATTAATTTCAAGCAATTGTGTTTTTTGGCGCTAGCTTGGTGCAGATGATTGCACCAAAATGATCTTTGCTTGCACTGTTGTGGTGCGTAAAATCATTATTGCACCATAATGTGACAGGCGCATTGCTTATTCAGCCCAGTTTTTGAGCAAGAGTCAATTTGAATTATGCATCGATTGGAATAAAGTTGCGTTTAATCAATTCGTTCTGAGGAAGAAAATGGGCATTAAGCGTAAAAATCGCAGAAATGCTCGGGAGTAGATCACATATTTCTAGGCTTTTTGCTAAAATCTGGTACATTATGGCCGTTTTTTTAATCAGCAAATGTCGCCAGAGAGCATCCGTTCTCAGCGTGGGGGCATTTCATCTATCTAAGTGAATCAATATCCATGGCTACTCCACAGATTGATAAATTAAGAAATATCGCGATCATCGCGCACGTTGACCACGGTAAAACCACGTTGGTTGACAAGCTGCTACAACAATCAGGCACGCTTGAGTCTCGCGGTGAAGCTGAAGAGCGAGTCATGGACTCGAACGACATCGAGAAAGAGCGCGGTATTACCATTCTTGCTAAAAACACAGCAATCGACTGGAACGATTACCGTATCAACATCGTAGATACTCCGGGACACGCGGACTTCGGTGGCGAAGTTGAACGTATCATGTCGATGGTAGACTCTGTACTACTTATCGTTGACGCGGTTGATGGTCCAATGCCTCAAACGCGTTTCGTAACACAAAAAGCGTTTGCTCATGGTCTAAAACCAATCGTTGTTATCAACAAGATTGACCGCCCTGGCGCACGTCCTGATTGGGTTATGGACCAAGTGTTCGACCTATTCGACAACCTAGGTGCTTCTGACGAACAGTTAGACTTTAAAGTGGTTTACGCTTCTGCTCTTAACGGTTGGGCTTCTCTAGAAGAAGGCGAAACTGGCGAGAACATGGAACCGCTATTCGAAACTATCGTTGGCGAAGTAGCTGCACCAGCAGTTGACCTAGATGGTCCACTACAGATGCAAATCTCTCAGTTGGATTACAGCTCTTACGTTGGCGTTATCGGCGTTGGCCGTGTAACTCGTGGTAGCGTTAAGCCAAACCAGCAAGTAACGGTTGTTGGTGCAGACGGCAAAACTCGCAACGGTAAAGTGGGCACAGTAATGGGCTACCTAGGCCTAGAGCGTCACGAAGTTGAGCAAGCTAACGCGGGTGATATCATTGCAATCACTGGTCTTGGCGAGCTTAAAATCTCTGACACTATCTGTGCACAAAACGCAGTAGAAGCACTACCAGCACTGTCTGTTGATGAACCAACAGTAACCATGACGTTCCAAGTAAACACGTCTCCATTCGCTGGTAAAGAAGGTAAGTTCGTCACTTCACGTAACATCCTTGAGCGTCTAGAGAAGGAACTGGTACACAACGTTGCACTGCGCGTTGAACAAACAGACGATCCAGACAAATTCCGCGTATCAGGCCGTGGTGAGCTTCACCTGTCTATCCTGATCGAAAACATGCGTCGTGAAGGCTTCGAGCTTGCCGTATCTCGTCCAGAAGTAATCATCAAAGAAGAAGATGGTCAGCTAATGGAACCGTTTGAAACGGTAACTATCGACGTAATGGAAGAGCACCAAGGCGGTATCATGGAGAATATCGGCCTACGTAAAGGTGAGCTGAAAGATATGGCTCCAGACGGTAAAGGCCGTGTACGTATGGACTTCATCATGCCATCTCGTGGTCTGATCGGCTTCCAAACGGAATTCATGACACTGACTTCTGGTTCTGGTCTTCTATACCATACGTTTGACCACTACGGCCCACACAAAGGCGGTAACATCGGTCAGCGTATCAACGGTGTTCTGATTGCTAACGCTGCGGGTAAAGCGCTAACTAACGCACTGTTCAACCTTCAAGAACGTGGTCGTCTATTTATCGGTCACGGTGTGGAAGTTTACGAAGGCATGGTTATCGGTATTCACAGCCGCGACAACGACCTAACAGTAAACGCACTGAAAGGTAAGCAGCTAACCAACGTTCGTGCATCTGGTACAGATGACGCACAGGTTCTAACTCCGCCAATCATCATGACACTAGAGCAAGCGCTTGAGTTCATCGATGACGACGAGCTAGTAGAAGTAACACCTGAAAGCATCCGTATCCGTAAGAAATTCCTAACGGAAAGCGATCGTAAACGTGCTTCTCGTGGCGCGAAATAATTTTCGTTAAGCGATTCAATTAAGAAGAAGCCCTGAGTTATGCTCAGGGTTTTTTGTATCTAGAGAATGAACATATCAGCATGAAGCCAATTGTGATTACTGGTGGCCCTGGTGCGGGGAAAACCACCCTACTGAATGCATTAGAGCGGCAAGGGTATGCGACGTTTGCAGAGAGCTCTCGTACGCTGATTGAACAGCAAAGCCAGTTAGACGACGGTATCTTGCCGTGGACGAACCTGCCTGAGTTTGCTCAATTGTGTCTCGACTTGATGAGCAAGCAAAAGAGTGATGCGCGTTGTCATGACGTTGCGTTTGTTGATCGCGCCATCCCAGACATCATTGCTTACTTACAAGTGGGCGGTTGTAAGGTTGACCAAGCTTTCTTAACCGAAAGTGCTGGGTACCATAGTCAGGTGTTTACTTGTCGACCTGAAGCATCCATTTACGTGCAAGATGAAGTGCGTCCACACAGCTTTGAAGAAGCATTGGAGATTCATCAATCCTTAGTGGATATCTATGCTGAGTTGGGTTACGAAGTGGTAGAAGTGCCATGGGGCAGTGTGCTAGAACGAGTAGGCTTTGTTCGAAGAGTCATCGGTTTAGTTGGTGAGGTCACAGACTAAAACCTCCTCGCTAGGAGGAGGTTTGAATCATTTACTTTTGATTGAGCTTTTGTAGGAACTTATCAGACTCTGCAATCGCCTCGTTCATCTGTTTGATGGCAAACTGAATGTCTTTCTCTAAGCTAGAGAACTCACCTTGTAAAGAACCAATCGCACTGGCGTTAAGGTTGTGTTTTAAGTACAACGTGTTGTCACGCAGTGTATTTAGTACAGGCGTCATCTTTTTCTCTGCACGCTTCATTGCGCTAAGCATGGTTTTGTACGAAGCTTTGGTTTCACGTAGCTTTTGTTCGCTTGAACGGCGCAATTTCGCGCTCGAGTACAGCTCTAGTTCGTCTTGCCATTCATTAAACAGTGCGCCGGAAACGTCTTCAATCGCAGCAATGCGGTCACGAACGTCTTGCGCCGCTTTTTCGCTGTCTTCGTACTTGTCATTGATTTTGTTGTAGACACTTTCTAGCTCACCACCATCAAAATTAGTGATCGCAGATAAGGCTTCGAGCGCACTGGTGAATTCTTCTTGTGCATCTTGTTGAGATTCTTTGGCATCTTCAACGCGGTCGACCATAATATCTCGTTTATGGTACCCAACTTGCTCCATCGCTGAGTAATAAGCAGATTGACACCCTGTTAAAGTGAAAATTGATAGTACAATTGCTAATAAATAAGGCATTCTTATGTCCTCGACGCTAATTATGGGATGAACTATGAACCAGTTATCAGAGAGTTACAAGGCAAGATTAATCAATCTACTGCCAAGTTGCGTCGCGTTTTTTAAGTATCTTCTTAAGCGATTAACGCATGATCGCGTCAATGTGAACGCGGGCTATCTTGCCTACATTACCTTGTTATCCATTGTGCCAATGCTGACGGTATTGTTATCAATATTGTCGAAATTTCCCGTTTTTGCGAACGTCGGTGAGGTGTTGCAAGGCTACATTATTGAGAATTTTGTTCCGGCATCTGGGGAAGCTGTACATACGGCATTGCAGGAATTTGTGGCGAATACGGGCAAAATGAGCGCGGTTGGCGGTGGGTTTTTATTCATTGCTGCAGTCATGCTGATTTCGAACATTGATAAGAACTTAAACTACATTTGGCGAGTTAAAGACAAGCGCCGTTTAGTCTTTTCATTCTCTATGTATTGGATGGTACTCACGTTAGGGCCGATCATGGTCGGTGCGAGTATCGCGGCGACGTCCTACGTAACATCACTGCAAATTTTAGAGAACGAGACATTATCTGGTGCGTTCAATCTGTTTTTACGTTGGTTACCGCTGTTGTTGTCTTTTTTCGCTTTCCTTGGCTTATATATTCTGGTGCCGAATAAAAAAGTGCACCTGGCTCATGGCGCGATGGGGGCAGCAGTCGCTGCGATACTGTTCGAATTAAGTAAAAAGGGCTTTGCACTCTACATCACGCAGTTCCCATCTTATCAGCTCATTTACGGAGCGTTAGCCGCGATTCCTATCTTGTTTGTTTGGGTGTATTTATGCTGGATGATCGTGTTATTGGGTGCGGAAGTCACAGCAGCGCTTGGTGAGCGAGAGCACTGGAGTGAAGATTTAGACATGATACACTCGACCGCTGAATCTCAGTTAACAGATGAAGGAAGCGAGAGTAGTGATAGCGCTAATTCAACGAGTCAGTGAAGCTGCCGTCCGTGTGGATGGTGAAGTCGTAGGGGAAATTGATCGTGGTCTGCTGGTCTTATTAGGAGTAGAGAAAGACGACGATGAGGCCAAAGCAAAACGCTTGATGGAGCGTGTTACGACCTACCGCGTGTTCGAAGATGATGAAGGTAAGATGAACCTGAACGTCAAACAGGTAGAAGGCAAAGTGCTGGTGGTTTCTCAATTTACGTTACCTGCGGATACAAAAAAAGGCACTCGTGCTGGCTTTTCTCGCGGTGCGCATCCTGCTGATGCTGAGCGCTTGTATGATTACTTTTCTGATTTGTGTGAACAAGTTTTACCCACACAGCGTGGCCGCTTCGCTGCCGATATGAAAGTGTCCTTAGTGAATGACGGTCCGGTGACGTTTTGGTTGCAGGTCTAGTCTGGTAACACCGGTGCCATAGTCTAAGCTTTAACTCCAAGCTCATGGAATTGGCTTGGAGTGATTTTTCCGACATTTATTAGTGTTGTGCTTTCAAAGGATTGATATGTTCAAACTCATTACTCCCAAAACCGATAATCAGATAAACAAGTATTATCAGTTTCGCTGGCAACTGCTTCGTGAGCCATGGCGTATGCCAATTGGCTCTGAACGCGATGAATACGATGAAATGAGCCATCACCGTATGATTGTTGATGGCCGAGGTCGTCCTATGGCGATCGGTCGTTTATACATTACGCCGGATAATGATGGCCAAATCCGCTATATGGCGGTTAAAAATAATCGCCGCAGTAAGGGGATGGGTTCGCTGGTTTTGGTTGCACTAGAGTCGTTAGCGCGCCAAGAAGGGGCGAAGCGCTTGGTGTGTAATGCCCGTGAAGATGCCATCGCCTTTTACGAGAAAAATGGCTTTGAGCGTCGCGGTGAACTGACCGACGAGCGCGGTCCTGTGCGTCACCAGCAAATGGTGAAACCATTGGATCCGATGGCGAATGTGTTGCGTCGCCCAGAATGGTGCACTGAACTTCAGCAGCGCTGGGAGCAACAGATCCCAATTAGTGACAAAATGGGGATAAAAATTAACCAGTACACGGGTTACCAGTTTGAATGCTGCGCGCAACTTAATCCAAACCTTAATCCGCATAACACCATGTTTGCGGGGTCGGCTTTTACTTTAGCTACCTTGACGGGGTGGGGTATGACGTGGCTGCTGCTTAAAGAGCGCGGTTTGCATGGTGATATTGTGTTGGCCGACAGCTCGATTCGTTATCGTCAACCAGTCGAACAAAACCCTGTGGCAAGTACTTCGTTAGATGGGATCAGTGGTGACCTAGATCGATTGGAGTCAGGGCGTAAAGCACGCATCGTCATTCACGTGGTGATTTATAGTGGCGACACGCCAGCCGTAGATTTTGTTGGTACCTATATGCTGATACCGAACTATTCGCAATTACTCAGCTGTTAATTGAGAGGGCGCCTTACTGATCTGTAGGGCGCTTATCTGTTTCGTTTTCTCGCTCTGTCGGTGGGAGGATTTGTTCCTCTGTGGTGGGATCAGTGACAGATGCTTCGTCTTCTTCGACAATTTCTTCGGAAAATTCTTCCTCTTGAATCTCCACATTGATGTTATCAATCGCAGTTGGCAGCTCCATGGCTGATTCACTTGTTTGTGGAGTGCTTTCAACATCAGCCGGTGCTTTTAAACATTCATTATGATGGATTTCGCCACTGAGTAGATCGCCTTCAACGCTCCCGCACGACTCTTTCAATTGATAAACAATGCCATTTAGCGGGTTGTTGGCCATATCAAACTCGCCCCAAACCCTACCACTTATAGCTTTCCCAGAAATGGTGACTGGTTCTATGGCGACTTTTCCTCGTTGCGCGCTTAAACGCAGCGGACTTAAGGTAATGGCTTTGAGCGAATGATTCGCTTGGGATTTAAAACGGGTATCTCGTAGGTTGGCTTCCACTTCACCAGATAAGCTGTAGGCCAGCATGTTGCGATCACCTGATAATCCTTGTAAATCGAGGCTGAGATCGGAAAAACCATCAATGGCCAGTGTGTTGGGTAAATAATCGTGGAAGAGTGATAAGGGAATGCCATCGGCATTGAGGTTGAGTGCCCAAGGCTGGCTCGGAGTACTTAGGTTTATCTGTCCGATGCCTTCTACGTAGCCTTGCTCGAGTGGTGCAAAAAGGCGTGTCAGTTTCCAAAAGCCATTCTCACTTTGCATGGCAAGTGCAGCATGAGACGTGAGCACTTGGTTATAACTGGCGTTTACAACGCTAGCGTCCAGATCGCCATGCCAAAGGCCCCAACTTTGATTGACCTGTTTAAGATCAAGCTGCTGCCCTTCGATATTTAAACCGGAGAACTGCCAATAAGGTTCGTGAGATAGCTGAATGATTTGGCTGCGCTCGATGTCGAGTCGTTGGACTGTGACATGATCTAACTTACTGATGGCGGCGTGCCACCAGTTTTGGTTATCTTCAGGTTGTATTGTCCACTTGAGGCCTTGAATGGAGGCTTCTTCGAGTTGCCATTGCGTTGGAGTGAACACCCCAGAGACCTGCACACGACCTTGCTGCCAATCTAAGCTGAGCTCGTTGAGCTGGATTTTTTCAGGCTTGATAACAGCACTTAAACGTGGCTCTATTGCGGTTTGCTGTTGGAATCGGACGCTATCCACCTGCAATGAAACTTGAGCCTTTGTCTCCCAGAGAGACAGTGGCAGTGTGGCGTTTTCTACGGAGAGCTCTAAGTTTTGCCAGTGCCAATCGCCCCATTCAATATCGGCGTTTAGTAAGTCTAAGCTATTAATGTGATTAATCTTGAATGGCATTGCTTGCCAAGGCTTAGCAAGCAGTGATTGGAGCTGGGTATCATTGAGTTGCAACTTATTGATGGTCACATTCACTAAAGACCAGCCTTGTGGATACTGCTCGCCTTGCCCTGAAATTTGACTGTTACGCCAGTTAAATGAGGTGCCATAGAGCGTACTGTCTTGCGGTTTGTAGTCCATGTCGACCAAGACCTGATTAAAGGCTTCGCCATTCCAATAGATCTGGTCGGCTGCAAGTTGAACCTCGCCATATGGTATTAACTGGCCATTCCATTGTGGTGATTGAATTTGAAGGTCAATGCCATTACCAGAAAACTGCTCGTCGGCGTAATCAATATTTTTGAGCGCGATTTGATGGAATAAAACGTTATCTAAAGGCGGGAGCTTTGGCGAGCCATACTGCAAATTAAGTCCATCAACCAATAAGCTATCAACGATCCATTTACCATCGCGATAAACATCGGGATTCATCCATAAATCGACTTGCTCGATGTAAGAGCCGTCGTCTACGCTTGTGTTCACACCCTGTAAAGTTAGGTGGTAGGGAAAATCGTAACGCACGCTTTCTGCTTGAAAGGGCAAGGAAATGCTGTTTGATAGCAGACGCCAAGTTGCATCGGCGTAAGATGTTGTTAACAGCGCAATCGTAGTGGCCGGAATGGCAACTAAGATAACCAGTAACAGAATTAGAAATCGACGCGCTGTTTTCATCCCTGCTAGAGCCTACGTTTGCTATTAAATAAAACTAGATAGGCTTTAGCTTGTATCAATATTCTGCGGTATTCAATAAAAAGCCCCTCAAAAGAGGGGCTTGAAGCGGTTTTTTGTAACTTGGTCTACGTAAAAGTGATAAGTGGCTGCCCACTTATCACTGTGGTTTACGCGACGTCGTTGTTACTCGACTTAATCAATCTGAGGGCCAGCGGCAACCAGAGATTTACCTTCCGCATTGTCCGTGTATTTATCAAAGTTATTGATAAAGCGTTCAGCCAAGTCTTTCGCTTTGCTTTCCCACTGAAGTGGATCAACGTACGTGTCACGAGGGTCTAGAATGCTTGGATCCACACCTGGTAGTGAAGTCGGTACTTCAAGATTGAAGATAGGAATGTGCTTAGTTGGTGCATCTTCAATCGAACCATCAAGAATCGCATCAATAATTCCGCGCGTATCTTGAATCGAGATACGTTTGCCAGTGCCGTTCCAACCTGTGTTCACTAGGTAAGCCTCAGCGCCTGCTGCTTCCATACGTTTAACCAGTACTTCTGCGTATTTAGTTGGGTGAAGCGTTAGGAACGCTGCGCCAAAACATGCAGAGAAGGTTGGCGTTGGCTCAGTAATACCACGCTCTGTTCCTGCCAATTTTGCAGTAAAGCCAGATAGGAAGTGGTACTTAGTTTGCTCAGGTGTCAATTTAGACACTGGAGGTAGCACACCAAATGCGTCCGCCGATAGGAAGATCACTTTATTCGCGTGACCGCCTTTTGATACTGGCTTAACGATGTTGTCGATATGGTAGATAGGGTAAGAAACACGAGTGTTTTCTGTTTTCGAACCATCATCAAAGTCGATAGAACCATCGCTACGTACCGTTACGTTTTCTAGCAGTGCATCACGGCGAATTGCGTTGTAGATGTCTGGCTCCGCTTCTTTCGATAGCTTGATGGTTTTCGCGTAACAACCACCTTCGAAGTTGAAGACGCCGTCATCATCCCAACCGTGCTCATCATCACCAATTAACGCACGTTTAGGATCAGTCGATAGTGTGGTTTTACCCGTACCAGAGAGACCAAAGAATACCGCTACGTCGCCGTCTTTGCCCATGTTAGCGCTACAGTGCATTGATGCGATGTCTTTTAGAGGAAGGAAGTAGTTCATCATTGCGAACATGCCTTTCTTCATCTCACCGCCGTACCAAGTACCACCGATAAGTTGCATGCGCTCGGTTAGGTTAAATACGGTGAAGTTTTCTGAGTTCAGACCTTGCTCTTCCCATTTTGGGTTAGTGCATTTTGCGCCATTCATTACCACGAAGTCTGGTTCAAATGTTGCCAATTCTTCTTCCGTTGGGCGGATAAACATGTTTTTAACGAAGTGCGCTTGCCATGCGACCTCCGTGATAACACGAATGCTCAAACGCGTATCTGGGTTTGCACCACAGTAACCGTCAACAACAAACAAGCGTTTGTTAGAAAGCTGGTTTGTGACCAGTTCTTTCAGCTCGTCCCACACTTCTGGAGTGATTGGTTTGTTGTCATTTTTTACTTGATCAGACGTCCACCACATATGCTCTTCTGTCGTAGCGTCTTTGACGATGTATTTATCTTTTGGTGAGCGACCAGTAAAGATGCCAGTGTCAACGGCAACCGCACCTAGTTCAGTAACCACGCCACGCTCATAACCTGTTAGGTCTTCACGCGTTTCTTCCTCAAACAACATTTCGTAGCTAGGGTTACGAATAACCTCTTTAACGTTATGCAGTCCGTGCTTGGTTAGATCAAGTGTTGCAGCCTTAGTATGTTCCATAACGGTCATAGGTGCTCCTTATAAGGATTTTTGTAGGGATTTTGTAAGAATGTTTTAATTTTAATCTGCTCACCATGCTAGCAACGGGGCGGGGAGAAAACAGGGAGATAGCTCAAAATTTATCCATGATTTCAATAAGGTTTTAGGTAACCCGTCACATATTGGTGGGAATAGTTTATCGTGCACGCAATCCTTTGCGCTAGGGCAAAATCATTATTAATTGTTTAAAATTAAGCAGTTGTTTTATTACGCTTGAAGCGAGGTATTACGAGGGATTGATCACAAAAATGCCAGCATTAAGCTGGCATTTTGTAGGGTAAATTACGTGCTTGATAAGCTATGTAAATTAATGCAGGGTTTTCTTGTCCGCAGAAGCTTGTGCATACAGCTCGGTGACTTCTGCTTCGTCGAACGTATAGGTCGTGCCACAGTAATCACAATGTAAAGAAACGGATCCTACTTCAGCCAAAATGTCATAAATTTCAGCTTTCTCAACGGTGATGATAGCGGCACCACTACGATCACGAGAACAGCCACAATGGAATTCGACAGGTTGCGGTTCGTAAAGGCGCACTTTGTCTTGGTTATATAGGCGGTATAGTAGTTCGTTAGCTTCTAGACCAAATAGCTCTTCATCTTTTACCGTGTCAGTCAGTTGCTCTAGATGCTCGAAATCATCTGGTGAACCAGTGCCATCAGGGATTACTTGAATCAACATACCTGCTGCGTGGGCTTTACCTTCATGCTCGCCCGTGCGGATCCATAGGCGCGTTTTTAGCTGCTCTGAGTTTGCGAAGTAGCCTTCTAGTACGTCGGCTAGAGTATCACCTTCTAATCCAACGACACCTTGGTAACGCTCACCGTTTTTCGGTTCGATAGTGATAACGAGGTAACCTTTGCCCATGAGATCGTGGAGGTTTGCATCATCGGCAATATCGCCTTCCCAGCGAGCCACGCCACGAACGCGTTGCTTGTGGTCACCGTTGATAACGGCAAGAGATACAGGGCCGTCGCCTTGTAGCTGAATGGTGATTGATCCTTCGAACTTAAGAGTGGCAGTTAAAAGAGTGGTTGAAACGAGTAGCTCACCCAGCAGTTTCTCTATTGCTGCCGGATATTCCTTGCTGGAGATAACACGTTGGTACGCTTCATCCAATTGTACCAACTCGCCACGTACTGAAAGATCTTCGAATAGGTAGCGGTTTAAAACATTATTTGCCATGGAGTGCTTTCCTCGTTGGTAATTCCGGCTTTTATTGGTGTTTGAACTTAATGATGTCTCTGCGCTGCTTTTTATCTGGGCGGCGTTCTGGACTTGGGTTGTGGGCATTAAGCTTACGTTGAGTCGCGTGTTCCTCACGTTTCGCTATACTTTCATTAGTTTCGCGATACAAGGTCTGTGCGATGGGAGCGCCTCGGCGTTGATCAGAAATTTTTTCGATGATCACCGTTTTTTCTTCGTTGCCTTGACGAAGTCTTACTTCGGCGCCCACTTCAACGATTTTACTCGGTTTGCTTCGTTGGCCATTATAGTGGACTTTACCACCATCGACCATGTTACGAGCGATAGAGCGGGTTTTATAAAATCTTGCGGCCCATAGCCATTTATCTAGCCTAACGGCTTCATTTAGGGAACTCATAGAACACTACGCTATCTAATCACTGCCCGAATATGGCAATGAGTGATGGATTATTCACCTACAGATGGAGTCAAGGCGTATTTTTTTCAAGGGAGTTGGCAAAAACTGCATAAGAAAAAGGTATGAAAGACAACTTGTGATATAGTTCACTGCTCTTTGTTGAGTAATAATTTTATTGCAAATTTAGCAATTTAAAGTCGATAGCTATTGTTATAGCTTAAATGACGAACGTTAGAATAAAGGAATCCATTCAGTGAAACGTTTAGAGCTAAGTGCAGGATTATCAAGCAGACCGCTACTGGCTCAGATCAAGTCCAATAATTATACAATTCAAGCCAAACTTAGCTTGTTGCTCACCTGTCTGTTTATTGCGATAACCGGATGGATACTTGGCAAAATTGTATGGTTAGCCATACCTCAATCGTCGGAAGTGCCGCAATGGCGTCCATCGACGAGCAGCGTTGTTGCGAGCAATAAAGGCGACGCGATAGATTTTAATGCCCTTCAGAATGCCAACCTATTCGGTAAATTCACTGAACAAAAGCCTGCAGTTGTAGAACAACCTGTTGTTAAAGACGCTCCGAAGACGCGCCTTAACCTTACACTGGTTGGCGCGGTTGCAAGCAGTGATGCGAATACCAGCCTTGCTGTCATTGCCAACCGTGGCAAGCAAGCAACGTATGGTTTAGGTGAAGAAATTGAAGGTACGCGTGCGACACTAAAAGCCGTATTAGTGGATCGCGTCATCATTGATAACCAAGGTCGAGACGAGACCTTAATGATGCAGGGTATAGAATATAAGAAGCTATCTGAATCGCCGCAGATAGCCAGAGCCCAATCTCAACGAGCAGAAGCAGCGTCTGACGTTGGAGAAAAATTAGAGCAAATCCGAGAGGAAATTGCGAAAGATCCACAAAGCGTTTTCAAATACATCACCATTTCACCCGTCAAAAGAGACGGAGGCATTGTTGGTTACCGAGTGTCACCTGGTCGTGATGCCGCGCTGTTTAATGATGTGGGTCTAGAACCTGGTGATATTGCGGTGCAGCTTAACGGGATCGATTTAAGCGACCCGTCTTCTTCAGTACAACTGATGCAAGTGATGAGCGATCCGCAAGAATTAAATTTAACTGTTGAGCGCGACGGCCAACAGTACGATATCTATATCCAATTGTAAGACTTAGGCAACCGGCGTAAGTTCAGGGAGACATACGTGAAACATTGGTTCAGCAAAAGTGCTTGGCTACTAGCAGGAAGTTTACTCTGCGTCCCAGGTGCAATAGCAAACGAATTTAGTGCCAGCTTTAAAGGCACTGATATTCAAGAATTCATCAACATAGTGGGTCGTAATCTCGAAAAGACCATCATTGTTGACCCTTCAGTGCGCGGTAAAATCGATGTCCGCAGCTATGACGTGCTTAACGAAGAGCAATACTATAGCTTTTTCCTTAACGTACTCGAAGTATACGGCTACGCCGTCGTAGAAATGGACAACGGTGTACTTAAGGTTATCAAAGCGAAAGACTCAAAAACGTCAGCAATCCCTGTATTAGGTGATGGCAGCGCGCAAGGCGACAGCGTTATCACTCGAGTTGTTGCGGTGCGTAATGTTTCGGTTCGTGAGTTGTCTCCTCTACTTCGTCAACTGATTGATAATGCTGGTGCTGGTAACGTAGTTCACTACGATCCAGCGAACATCATCTTAATCACAGGTCGTGCGGCGGTCGTAAATCGCTTAGCAGAAATCATTAAGCGTGTTGACCAAGCGGGTGATAAAGAAATTGAGCTGGTGGAACTGCGCAATGCTTCTGCTGCCGAAATGGTGCGTATTGTTGAAGCACTGAATAAAAGCACCAATCAGAAGAGCACGCCTGAGTTCCTTGAGCCTAAAATTGTTGCCGATGAACGCACCAACGCGATTTTGATTTCTGGCGATCCTAAAGTACGTGCGCGTCTGAAGCGATTGATTCGTCAACTTGACGTTGAAATGGCGACCAAAGGTAACAACCGTGTGGTTTACCTGAAGAACGCGAAAGCTGAAGATTTGGTGGATGTACTAAAAGGTGTCTCCGATAACCTACAAGCTGAAAAGCAAGTCGGCCAGAAAGCGTCAGGTGCCCAGCGTGGTGAAGTGGTGATTGCTGCGCACGCAGCGACCAATGCCTTAGTATTAACGGCTCCACCAGATATCATGAATGCGCTACAAGATGTTATTGCTCAGCTTGATATTCGTCGTGCTCAAGTCTTGATTGAGGCGCTGATCGTTGAAATGTCAGAAGGTGACGGCATTAACTTAGGTGTTCAGTGGGGCTCACTGGAAACCGGTGCGGTGATTCAGTACGGTAACTCTGGTGCACCGATTGGTCAGGTAATGGTTGGTCTAGAAGAAGCAAAAGATCAAACTCGAACTGAATACTACACAAATGCGAATGGCGAACGAACGCCATATGATGTTACTGAATCTGGTGACTATTCTACTCTTGCATCGGCACTGAGCGGTGTTAACGGTGCTGCGATGAGCATCGTGATGGGTGACTGGACTGCTTTGGTCAGCGCGGTAGCGACCGACTCCAACTCAAACATTCTATCTTCTCCAAGTATCACGGTAATGGATAATGGTGAAGCATCATTTATTGTTGGTGAAGAAGTGCCTGTTATCACAGGCTCTACGGCTGGCTCAAACAACGACAATCCATTCCAAACGGTTGATCGTAAAGAAGTTGGTATCAAGCTTAAGGTTGTGCCACAAATTAACGAAGGTGACTCTGTTCAGTTAAATATCGAGCAAGAAGTGTCCAATGTGTTGGGGGCTAACGGTGCGGTTGACGTTCGCTTTGCTAAGCGTCAGCTAAACACCTCAGTCATGATCCAAGATGGTCAGATGCTGGTTCTTGGTGGCTTGGTTGATGAACGTGCACTCGAAAGTGAGTCAAAAGTACCGCTACTGGGTGACATCCCAGTGCTTGGTCATTTGTTCAAATCAACCAGCACGCAAACAGAAAAGCGTAACTTGATGGTGTTCATCAAGCCGACGATTATTCGTGATGGTATGACCGCAGACGGCATTACACAGCGCAAATACAACTTTATTCGCGCAGAGCAGCTCTACAAAGCGGATCAAGGATTGAAGTTGATGGCTGACGAGAAGATCCCAGTCATGCCGGCCTTTGGTCAGGAGCGTCAGCACCCAACCGAGATCCAAGCGTTTATTGATCAGATGGAAAATAACTAATGGTTGATATGTTAGACACAGCGCCAAGTATGCGTCGTCTGCCATTCAGTTTTGCCAATCGCTTTAAACTGGTGCTGGAGACAGAGCATCCTGAGCGTCCGCCCATTCTTTACTATGTCGAGCCGCTCAACCCAGCGGCTCTGGTCGAAGTCCGTCGTGTGCTGAAGAAAAGCTTCGTACCGCAGCCTATCGATAAAGAAGCCTTTGATAAAAAGCTGACCGAAGCATATCAACGTGACTCGTCTGAAGCGCGTCAATTGATGGAAGACATCGGTGCCGATAGCGACGACTTTTTCTCATTGGCTGAAGAGCTGCCGCATGATGAAGACTTGCTAGAGTCAGAAGACGATGCACCAATCATTAAGTTGATCAATGCGATGTTGGGTGAAGCAATTAAAGAAGGGGCGTCGGATATTCATATCGAAACTTTCGAGAAAACCCTTTCGATTCGTTTCCGTGTCGATGGCGTATTGCGTGAAGTGCTCACTCCAAGTCGTAAGCTTGCACCACTGTTAGTGTCGCGAGTGAAGGTCATGGCGAAGCTGGATATTGCAGAAAAGCGTGTACCTCAAGATGGTCGTATCTCGTTGCGTATTGGTGGTCGTGCGGTTGATGTGCGTGTTTCTACAATGCCGTCGTCACATGGTGAGCGAGTAGTTATGCGTCTGTTGGATAAAAACGCGACGCGTCTCGATTTGCATAGCTTAGGTATGACGCCGTCCGTACACGACAATTTCCGTCATCTTATTCAGCGTCCTCACGGTATCATCTTGGTCACCGGCCCGACGGGTTCTGGTAAGTCGACGACTTTGTACGCTGGCTTGCAAGAGATCAACAGTAACGAACGCAATATCTTAACGGTTGAAGACCCGATCGAATTTGATATTGATGGCATCGGTCAGACTCAGGTGAACCCGAAGGTCGACATGACTTTTGCGCGTGGCTTGCGTGCTATTCTGCGTCAGGACCCTGACGTGGTGATGGTCGGTGAGATCCGTGACTTAGAAACCGCACAAATTGCAGTGCAAGCGTCCTTAACGGGTCACTTAGTAATGTCGACCCTTCACACCAACACCGCTGTTGGTGCGATCACGCGTCTACGCGATATGGGCATTGAACCATTCCTTATTTCTTCATCGTTATTGGGTGTGTTAGCACAGCGCTTGGTTCGTACGCTTTGCCCAAGTTGTAAAGAACCGTATGAAGCCGATGCTGAACAGAAGAAACTGTTTGGTATGGAAGCACATGAACCACTAGAGCTACACCGTGCTAAAGGCTGTGAAGCGTGTAACCAAAAAGGCTACCGAGGTCGAACAGGTATCCACGAGCTCATTATGGTCGATGAGCAAGTGCAAGAATTGATTCACCGAGAGTCTGGTGAGCAAGAAATTGAGAGAGCTGTTCGCGCTCATACGCCAAGTATTCGCAGTGATGGTCTAAGCAAAGTACGTCGTGGTATTACGTCACTTGAAGAAGTGATGCGAGTGACGAAGGAAACCTAATGGCGGCATTTGAGTACAAAGCGCTAGATGCAAAAGGCAAGCATAAAAAAGGCACGATAGAAGGGGACAACGCCCGACAAGTGCGCCAGCGACTCAAAGAGCAAGGGATGATCCCGATTGAAGTGGTCGAGACGAAAGCTAAATCGGCTAAGTCTTCAGGTTCAGTCAGCTTTAAGCGCGGCATCTCAACATCTGAGCTGGCACTAATCACACGTCAATTGTCCACGTTAGTCCAATCAGGTATGCCTTTGGAAGAATGTTTGCGTGCTGTCTCTGAGCAGGCTGAAAAGCCGAGAATTCGTTCTATGCTGGCTGCGGTTCGCTCGAAAGTAACCGAGGGTTATCCGCTCGCCGACAGTTTTGCTGATTACCCACACGTGTTTGATGAACTCTATCGCTCCATGGTTGCGGCGGGTGAAAAGTCAGGCCATCTTGATACGGTATTAGAGCGTTTGGCGGACTACGTCGAAAACCGTCAGAAGATGCGTTCCAAACTGCTTCAAGCCATGATCTACCCGGTGGTTTTGGTGGTGTTTGCGGTTGTTATTGTTTCTTTCTTATTAGCGACAGTGGTACCCAAAATTATTGAGCCAATCATTCAGATGGGACAAGAGTTACCTCAGTCAACGCAGTTCTTACTGGCAGCCAGTGAGTTTGTGCAAGATTGGGGGCTTATCATCTTCGTCGTGCTGGTGGTGTTTTTCTATGTGCTCAAACTGGCGTTGCAAAAACCAGACTTTCGCTTAGCTTGGGATAGAAAAATCTTGAGCCTACCGCTATTAGGCAAAATCTCTCGAGGTTTGAATACCGCACGATTCGCACGAACACTTTCGATTTGTACTTCCAGTGCGATTCCAATTCTAGAAGGCATGCGCGTTGCGGTGGATGTTATGTCTAATCGCTATGTGAAGCAGCAAGTATTGCTTGCTGCGGATAACGTTCGAGAAGGTGCCAGCCTGCGTAAGGCGTTGGATCAAACTCGTCTGTTTCCACCAATGATGCTACACATGATCGCCAGTGGTGAGCAAAGTGGTGAATTGGAGAGCATGTTGACGCGTGCTGCCGATAACCAAGATCAAAACTTTGAATCTACAGTCAATATTGCGCTAGGTGTATTCACTCCGGCATTAATTGCCTTAATGGCTGGATTAGTGTTGTTTATTGTGATGGCGACCTTGATGCCAATGCTAGAAATGAATAACTTGATGAGCGGATAAATTCGAATTAAGACGTGTCTACTTACGGCATGGCTTGAATCTAACTTTCGGAGAAAAAAATGAAAT
Organism: Vibrio antiquarius; assembly: GCF_000024825.1. Taxonomy (NCBI): domain Bacteria; kingdom Pseudomonadati; phylum Pseudomonadota; class Gammaproteobacteria; order Vibrionales; family Vibrionaceae; genus Vibrio; species Vibrio antiquarius. The sequence continues at coordinate 278,055 of NC_013456.1, read as the reverse complement.
TTAAGCGTAGTAAACAACACGGTTTCACACTTTTAGAAGTGATGGTTGTTGTCGTTATCCTTGGTATTTTGGCAAGTTTCGTTGTTCCAAACCTATTGGGTAACAAAGAGAAGGCTGACCAACAAAAAGCGATTACGGACATCGTAGCGCTGGAAAATGCCCTAGATATGTACAAGTTGGATAACAGCGTTTACCCAACGACAGACCAAGGCCTGGAAGCATTAGTTAGCAAGCCTTCTAACCCAGAGCCTCGCAACTACCGTGATGGCGGTTACATCAAACGTCTTCCTAATGACCCTTGGGGTAACCAGTACCAGTACCTAAGCCCAGGCGATAACGGTACGATTGATATCTTCACTCTAGGCGCAGATGGCCAAGAGGGTGGAGAAGGTCCAGCTGCAGATATTGGCAACTGGAATATGCAAGATTTCCAATAAATAGAGTCTAAGCCAGCACTAATGAAGCAAATGCGAAAACACAATGGTTTTACATTGATAGAAATTCTATTGGTGCTGGTTTTGCTATCCCTCACGGCAGTGGCCGTGATCTCGACATTACCGACCAGCCAAAAAGATCTTTCCAAACAGTATGCTCAAAGCTTTTTTCAGCGTTTACAGCTGCTTAACGAAGAGGCAGTACTAAGCGGTAAAGACTTTGGCGTTCGAGTGGATGACGCTAAATCAACGTACGCTCTACTGAGTTTGACCGCGGAAGGTTGGCAGCCTCTGGAGTTAAAGCAGATTCCGAGCAAAACCAAGTTGGAAGATGACATTACGCTACTGCTCGAGCTAGGTGGCGGTGCTTGGGATAATGATGATCGCTTATTCAAACCGGGCTCTCTTTTTGATGAAGACATGTTTGCTGAAGAAGACGACGACGAAAAGAAAGTTAAGCCACCGCAAGTGTTTATCTTTTCCAGTGCAGAGGTTACGCCATTTACTCTGTCTTTTTTTCCGCAAAATGGTGACGCCTTTAATGACGGGTGGCGAGTCATCGGAAAAGAAAGTGGACAAATCTTGTTACTAGCGCCGGGCGAAGAAGTGAAAGAGGATGAGAATGCGCAATTCTAAGCAAGCTCGCCCACATTGGAGTCATCGCCGGACGAGAGGCATGACACTGCTGGAAGTATTGGTCGCACTGGCTATTTTCGCCACCGCTGCCATCAGCGTCATTCGCTCGGTGAGCCAGCATATTAATACGATCAGTTATTTAGAAGAAAAAATGTTTGCAGCCATGGTTGTGGATAATCAGATGGCCAACGTGATGTTGAGTACCAGTGAACTTAAAGTAAAGAACGGCACAGAAGAGCTGGCTGGGCGCACTTGGTACTGGAAAATCACGCCTGTTGCCACCACGCAGCCATTGCTGAAAGCATTTGATGTGAGTGTCGCGGTAGAGAAAAACGCGAGCCCAGTCGTGACGGTGCGAAGTTATGTGGCGCAATAAGAATCCACGCGCAAGTAAGCGCCAACTGGCAAAAGGTTTTACACTTATTGAAGTGTTGGTCTCGATTGCCATCTTTGCCAGTTTAAGTGTCGCCGCGTATCAAGTGGTATCGCAAGTGCAGCGCAGCAATGCGCTATCACAAGAGCGAACTCAGCGCTTAAATGAAATTCAGCGCGCCATGGTGATGATGGATAATGACTTTCGTCAAATGGCGATGCGCCAAACGCGGACAAATGGTGAAGAGCCCGCGAGCCAACTGATTTTTTGGTCAGATTACTTGCTCGACTCCGACACTAAAGGGCTAATGTTTGCTCGTTTAGGATGGCACAACCCTCAACAGCAGTTTCCCCGAGGGGAGGTCACTAAGGTTGGCTATCGTTTAAAAGAAGAAACATTACAACGAGTATGGTGGCGCTACCCTGACACGCCAGTGGGTCAACAAGGCATCGTTACCCCATTGCTGACGCAGGTCGAATCGTTTGATATGCGTTTTTACGATGGTAAACAATGGAAAAAAGAGTGGGATGATGAAAAATCGCTACCGAAAGCGGTTTCTGTGATCCTTACTCTAAAAGATTATGGAGAGATTGCCCGCACCTATCTGACTCCTGATGGCACATTGAGTCAGAAAGAAGGAAGTTCAGGAGGCAGCAATAATGGTTAATCGTCAGCGCGGTGTCGCTTTGATTATTGTGCTGATGTTACTGGCGATTATGGCGACAGTTGCCGCCAGTATGTCGGAGCGTTTGTTTTTGCAGTTTCAGCGGGGCGCCAATCAAGTTAACTACCAGCAAGCGTATTGGTATAGCCTTGGGGTAGAGGCGTTGGCAAAAGTCGGTATCGAGCAAAGCTACAAAGACACCGATACGATCAATATGAGTCAGCCGTGGGCAATAAAAGAGCAAGTCTATCCGCTAGATTATGGTCAAGCGGCAGGACGAATTAGAGACAAACAAGCGTGCTTTAACCTCAATGTATTGAGCCGTGTGCAACCGACAGGACAGCAAATCGCAAGACCGTATTTAGTCAATGTGCTGCAGCGTTTATTGGAAGAATCGGATGTTGAATCGTATCAGGCAGAAATCATTGCAGACTCTACCTGGGAATACATTGATGCTGATGACACCGTTCGCTCCACAACCGGGGTCGAAGACAGCACATATGAAGCGATGAAACCCGCGTATTTAGCGTCAAATGGCTGGATGGCAGATGCCACCGAGTTACGAGCGGTTTATCAGGTGAGTGGTGAGATTTTCCAAAAATTGGAACCGCTAATCTGCGCATTGCCTAGTGATGATTGGCGTTTAAACGTAAATACGATTGAAGTCGAGCAAGCTCCGATTTTGGTGGCAATGTTCTCACCAAACTTAAGCAGTAGTGATGCGATTCAGCTAATTGAAAAACGCCCATTTGATGGGTGGGATAGCATTGATGAATTTTTAGCAGAGTCAGAAATGGCTGGCTTGAGCGAAGATGTAAAGAAAAACGCCAAAGGCTATTTGGGTGTGGATAGCGCCTTTTTTGAATTGGATGCACAAGTGTTGGTGGATGAATCACGTGTACGTATCCGAAGCCTTTTGCAAAGTACAAATAGAGAGACGGTGACCGTAGTTCGCCGTCGTTTTGGAGGGATCAGTGAGCGAGTTTCTGACCGTTCGGCTGAGTAGCGAACAACAAAGTACCATTCCTTGGGTGGTGTGGTCGACAGATCAACAGGAAGTGATTGCCAGCGGTGAAATCGCCGGATGGGAACACTTAGATGAGTTGATCTCTTATGCAGGTCAGCGCCAAGTTGTGGCGCTATTGGCGAGTAATGATGTGGTCTTGACGCAAGTGGATATACCGCCAGGCGCAACACGTCAGTTCGACGCGATGTTACCGTACCTCGTGGAAGATGAAGTCGCGCAGGACGTTGATGGCCTTCACTTTACCGTGTTAGGTAAACAAGCGGATAAAGCGCAAGTGTGCGCTGTTGAACGCGCTTGGATTCAGACCGTATTGCAGCGTTTTTCAAGCCAAGGCATCACCATCAAACGCATCTTGCCAGATGTGCTTGCGTTACCTGTTCAGGGAGAGCATAGCAGTGCCGCGATGCTTGGTGATCAATGGTTGATTCGTCACTCAGCGACAGAGGGTGCGGTTGTCGATGCTTCTTGGTTAGACCTTTACCTCTCTTCTTATCTACAAAATCATGAAGGTTGGAAGCTCGATTGCTATAGCTCAGTCCCTGAATCTGCGTTACCTGAAGTATGGGAGCCGCAGCCAGAAGAAATGACCATGGGGTTACTGGCGAAGGGGGTTACAGAAAGCAAAGTCAATTTGCTGACCGGGATCTTCAAGCCTAAATCTTCTTGGGGTAAATACTGGAAGCTCTGGCAAAAAGCCACCATTGCTGCGGGCGTGCTTATCGTCGTCATGGTTGCGCAGCAGTTGCTCGTGGTCCACAAGTACGAAGCACAAGCTCAAGCGTATCGTGAGGAGAGTGAGCGTATTTTCCGCCAGGTGTTCCCGAATAAACGACGAATTCCTACAGTTAGTTATCTCAAACGACAAATGGATGATGAAGAGCGCCGCTTATCTGGTGGTGGCGGTCAGCAGGCGATGTTGTCTTGGTTGGCGGCACTGCCCGCGACACTTGGTCAGGTCAGCGATTTGGAAATCACCAGCTTTAAATATGATGGTCAACGTGGCGAAGTGCGAATTCAAGCTCGCAGTTCAGACTTCCAACCTTTTGAGCAGGCTCGTGTGAAATTGGCAGAGAAGTTTAATGTTGAGCAAGGACAGCTGAACCGTAGCGATAACGTTGTGGTTGGCAGCTTTGTTTTGAAGCGTTTGTGAGGTGATGATGAAAAACTTAATTTCTCAAGCTCAGGCTTGGTGGAGCAGCATCTCTCAGCGTGAGCAGCGTTTGGTCATGGGGTGTGGCGCTATTGCCGTTATCGGCATTATTTATTGGGGGTTGCTACAGCCAATGAGCCAACGTGCGGAGCTAGCTCAATCACGTATTCAAAGTGAAAAACAGTTGCTGGCTTGGGTACAAGATAAAGCGGATGGCATTACTGCACTGCGCAAAAGCAGCGGTGTGAGCTACTCTAGCCAACCGTTGAATCAACTGGTTTCTTCTTCAGCCCGTCGTTATAAAGTTGAGTTGATTCGAGTACAACCTCGCAATGAGAGTGTTCAGGTGTGGATCAAACCACTCGCGTTTAATCAGCTGGTGGATTGGTTACGTTACTTGAAAGAGCAACAGGGTATTGAAGTCGAATTTTTAGATATCGACCGAACGGATCAAGCGGGCATGATTGATGTGAACCGCCTTCAGTTTAAGCGAGGTTAAGGTGAAGCGAGCAGTACTTTACGTTGTTATCTTTATCGTCTTTTTTTCAGTCAGTCTTTTAATGGGATTACCCGTTTCTTGGGTGTTACAGCAAGCACCAACCGTGAGAGGACTAGACATTCAGGGTGCCAATGGCTCTGTATGGCAAGGTCAAGCTTCTAGTGTTCGTTGGCAGCGCCAGAACCTTGGAGAAGTTAATTGGGATTTCCAATGGTCGAGTCTACTAACTGGTAAAGCTGAGTTTGCCGTACGCTTTGGTCGTGGTAGTGAAATGGACGTTCGTGGTCGCGGTTTTGTTGGCTATAGCTTGAGTGATGGCCCTTATGCCAAAAACTTAGTTGCCTCGATCCCGGCAGTAAAAGTTGTAGAGCAAGCTCGTCTCCCTGTGCCTGTCGGCGTTGATGGGCAACTTGAGTTAAATATTCGTCATGCGACTTATGCCGCGCCTTGGTGTAAGAATGGTGAAGGCACTTTGGTATGGAATGCCAGTGGTATTCAAAGCCCTGTTGGTAGCCTTGAACTCGGCCCTGTGATTGCCGATCTAAACTGTCAGGACAGTGTGTTGACAGCGACTGGTGAGCAAAGCAGTAAACAAGTCTCAGCGGCGTTCTCAGCAGAGCTTATGCCTAATCAGCGATACTCAACCAAAGCCTGGTTTAAACCAGGAGCTGAGTTCCCATCCAGCATGAGTGAGCAACTGAAATGGTTGGGCAAGCCGAATCCCCAAGGTCAATACGAGTTTAATTACCAAGGTCGCTTCTAACCTATCGTGACAAAAACCAAAATTCTCAAAGAGCTGCGATTGTGCAGCTCTTTTTGCTTTTGGATCATAGTAGGCGAAACCCTCTATTCGCTGTACAAAGATCGTGGTGATAATAGGATGTAATTATAAGGTTATGATTCTAAGGGGTTTATTTTCTTGTGTTCAGCGCTTTAAGCGATTGGAACATAGTAGGCCAAATGCTCCTAACGCTGTACAAACAGGTCAAAAAGAAAAGGCCACGAACATATTCGTGGCCTTTCTATTGCTAGAATTTTGTGTTCTAAATTTTACCGATAGGGGCTTAATCTTTGCGTTGTAAAATCTCATTCCAAGGTAAATCCGCATCACCAAGCACAATAAAGTTTGGGTTCTCTAGCGTTTCCCGCTCGTTATATGACAGCGGCTCCAATTGCGTGCTGAGAATGCGACCGCCCGCTTCTTCAACAATGCATTGTGTCGCAGCGGTGTCCCACTCACCTGTTGGGCCTAGTCTGAGATAGCAATCTACCGCGCCTTCTGCAACAAGACACGCTTTTAATGCCGCAGAGCCGAGCGGAATTAAATCGTAATTCCAAGCACTGCTCATGCGGCTAGTGATGCGATTGATATCTTGACGGCGGCTAATAGCAATCGCGATGCTTTGCCCTGGCTGCTCGTGTTTGTGCGTATGGATTTTTACGCTGTCCGACATGTCGGGAATTTTCCAAGCACCTTTGCCACTATAAGCGTAATAAGTCACGCCAGAGACAGGGCCATAAACGACCCCCATGGTTGGTTTGTTGTTGTCGACCAGTGCAATAATAGTCGCAAAGTCGCCGCTGCGAGCGATGAATTCTTGAGTACCGTCAAGAGGGTCGACTAACCAATACCGTTCCCACTGAGCTCGTTGCTCGAGGCTGATGTCTGCGTCTTCTTCTGACAATACGGGAATGTCGGGTGTGAGTTCACTCAAGCGTTCTGTGATGAGCTTGTGAGCCGCGATATCTGCGCTCGTTACCGGAGTCTCGTCACTTTTTGTGTAGGCCTCGTACTGTTTTTTTTCATATATTTCGAGGATCATTTGCCCGGCACTACGGGCAATTTCGATGACTTGAGGAAGCAGGTGAGATAGATCTTTTGTCATTGGCATAAGTGATAGTCCTTACTCACAGTATTATTCGGTTCTCATGACCGTTATTGGTTATGTTTGTGAGTGGTGTTTGGTAAGTGTTTCAGTGCCAACATTAGCGCGGTGATGCTTCGTGCTTCACAGAAATCCATGTGAGTTAATAACTCTTCGGCTTGCGCAAGTGGCCAACGCACAATTTCCAGTGGCTCAGGCTCATCGCCTTCTTGCTTCTCTGGATAAAGCGCCTGTCCTAAAAATAGAGTCATTTTGCTCGAAAAGTAAGACGGCGCGAGGATAACTTGTTTCAACGGAGTCAGCTGATTGCAGCCAAAGCCGATTTCTTCTTTTAACTCTCGATCCGCAGCTTGGTGTGGGGTTTCACCTGGATCAATCAACCCCTTCGGGAAGCCCAACTCGTAGCGTTCAGTCCCAGCGGCGTATTCACGTACCAGTAATAAATCGCCTTGCTCAGTCACAGGAACCACCATCACCGCATCGCGTCCACTTGGCTTCATGCGTTCGTAAGTACGGTGTTCACCATTGGAAAAACGAAGGTCGAGCGCTTCCACGGCAAACAGTTTGGATTTTGCGACCGTTTGGCATGAGAGTATCTCTGGTGGGGTCCGTTTCGACATGGCGCTGGCTCCTTGGTGTCGTTGGCGTTTACGAGATGCGTAAGATTCTTAATATATGAGAACTCCGCCCGAGTTTCTAGCGGATTTTGCGGGCAGAACTAAGCATCTCAAGGTTACCTCAGTATCGATACAAAAATGGGAGACCGAAGCCTCCCATTTTCTGACCGTATTTACTCTTAGTAGTAAGAGTGATCACCACGGTCATGTTCTGTAGCATCACGAACTGCGGTGAGTTCACCAATGAACTGGTTTAGCAGTTCTTTCTCGATGCCTTCTTTTAGTGTTACGTCAACCATAGAACAGCCATTACAGCCGCCACCAAATGCAACAATAGCAATGCCGTCTTCAGTGATCTCAACCAAGTTTACGTGACCACCGTGGCCAGCAAGCTGTGGGTTGACTTGAGTTTGGATAACGTATTCAACGCGCTCAACCAGTGGCGCGTCGTCCGCAACTTTACGCATTTTAGCGTTCGGAGCTTTTAGCGTTAGCTGAGAGCCCATTTTATCGGTAACAAAATCGATTTCAGCGTCTTCAAGGAATGGCAGGCTTAGCTCATCCACGTAAGCTGAAAAACCGCTGTAAGGGATTTCAGTGTCGGTCGCTTCTACTGCTTCTGGTGGGCAGTAAGACACGCCACACTCAGCGTTTTGTGTACCTGGGTTCACAACGAAAATACGAATGTTAGTCCCTTCAGGCTGTTGACCTAAAAGGTTAGCGAAATGCGTTTGCGCAGTTTCTGTAATAGTAATATTTGACACGACGAATACCCGAGTAAATTTGTAGGTTACTGCTGCTATTCTACTCTTGTTGACGTATGGGTCTAGTCTTTTTGATGCTAAGGCATGGCGAAGCGATCTAGAGAGAACGAGGAGCAGGTGTTCTGCAGATGCAGTAAATATCGATGCTTTCTACGCCAACTTCAAGTAGTAAATGACATAATTGTCGGACGGTACTGCCTGTGGTGACTACATCATCGACGATGGCAACATGGGAAGAGTGAGGGCGCTTATTGAGAATAAACGCGCCTTTTAAGTTTTGTTCACGGCTTGCTTTGGTATTACCACGCTGTGATTGAGCGAGCTTTACTCGACGAAAGACCTTCGCATCAAAATTGGTCTGCAATTGCTTGGCGAGGTGTCGGGCTAAAACATCACTTTGATTAAAGCCCCGGCGCAGGTAACGCTGCCAGTGCAATGGCACACTGGTAATGATTGGAGCTGGCGTGGTGATGCGCTGTGCCAGTTGCTCGGTTAATGCTTTTACATGCCAAGACTCTCCGTGATCTTTAAAGCGTTGTACTTCCCGTGAAAGGGGAAAGTCGTAATCGCCTAACGTGTATAGCCTTTGCCATGGCGGTGGCTCTGAAAGACATTCACCACAAATACTATCCGTACTCATTTCTTCTTTCTGTAATGATAAACCGCAGCGTTGACATCGTTTTACCGGAGTTAGGTATTTTAAACAGTGCTCGCACCAGCGCAGAGTATTTGTGTGGCTTGGTGTGTGAATAGGGAACCGACACAGACCGCATTGACTGCTCAACACGCGATGCATGATGTTTTGCCAGTGATGAGATAACATAGCGCTTATTCATGGTGATATTTTACTCAGCCTAACGCTTGGCTGATGGCGTAGGGAATAAAATAAGTGGGAGAGATTGAGAGCATGAGCACGAAATTACATTGGCAGTCGTTTGGTGAAGGACCTGATCTGGTGTTGTTACATGGTTGGGGTATGAATGGCGCGGTTTGGCAGCAAACCGTCGAATCACTTCAAACCGATTTCCGTGTTCATGTTGTTGACCTTCCGGGCTATGGACACAGTGCCGAGCATCATGGTGAAGATTTAGACCATATTGCTAACTTGGTCGCGCAAAGTGCGCCAAAGAAAGCGATTTGGCTTGGCTGGTCCCTCGGAGGCTTAGTGGCGACGCATGTCGCATTAAACATGCCCGAGCGTGTGACTAAGTTGATCACCGTAGCCAGTTCACCAAAATTTGCCGCAGAGAAGCCTTGGCGCGGTATTCAACCGAATGTACTGAGCGCGTTCACCTCTCAGTTGTTAGAAGATTTTTCACTGACCATTGAGCGCTTTATGGCGTTGCAAGCGATGGGCAGTCCATCTGCACGCAAAGATGTGAAACAACTCAAGCAAGCGGTACTGTCGCGCCCTCAGCCAAACCCTGAGTCGCTGTTGGTTGGGCTAAACATCCTTGCTGATGTGGATCTGCGCGATGCATTGACGTCTCTTTCTGTACCAATGCTGCGTCTTTATGGTCGTTTGGATGGATTGGTGCCGATTAAAGTGGCGAATGATTTAAGTGAACAGTTACCTCATACTCAGCAGTTTGTTTTCAATCAGTCCTCTCATGCGCCCTTTATGACCGAACATGACGAGTTTTGTGCCCAAATTCGAGAGTTTGCTCACGATTAGTCAAATACAAGCGGAAAAAGCTCAAGCTGTTTAAAAAGTGGTCGATATAAAGGTTGGTGAGGTTTTATTAGCCAATAAAGCTAAGCCATATTGACGAGTTGGGCGACTCTGAGGAGGGTTCGCAATGATTGTGTCACCGACCAACGTAAGTGTGCCACTGATCGCCCCATCCGTGAATGTGCAGACGGAACAAGCAGCTCGCGACAATAAAGTCCGAGAGCCTGTGACGCCAACGGTCGCATTGGCCAAAACCAATGCAGAGCGAAAAGTAAAAGGCGATGACAAGCGCCGACGTCAGTCTTCTTGGGATCCTTCAGAGCATCCTGATTATGACATGGAAACAGAAGTCGACACGCGTTATCAAGAAGAGCCGGAAGATACACTAGAACGGCTTTTTAGTTTGCTTGCGCTCAAGTCGTACAGTGAAGACCAAGGTAAGGGCTACGCAATTCGTTTTCGCTTACCAAAGCGCATTTTGGATGCTGCGATCAATGAAGGATTAATGGAAAAGCGCAGGAAGGTGATCAAGTTTCATTATGGTCATGCAGTCGCTCCCCATACCCCGTCAGAAGTGATAGCAGTATTATGACGACTCAATATCCTACTCAAACAAAAACGCTCCAAGCAGATTGAACTGATTGGAGCGTTTTCTTTTTAGCTATGAAAGCTCGTTAGCGGTGAGCCTAGGCGAGATTACTTTTTCGCTTTAGCAAACGCTGCCGCAAAAGCACCGCCCATTGCACTGTTCGATGAAGACTCATCGCGGCGAGGCTGACGACGTTGTGCTTGGTCATTACGACGCGGTGCGGCTGAAGAGCGTTGGCTTCGGTTATCTTGACCCGGTTCGTCTTTCATACGCATCGATAGACCAATACGCTTACGCTGTACGTCCACTTCCATCACTTTTACTTTGACGATGTCACCTGCTTTCACGACTTCACGTGGATCAGAAACATAGCGGTCAGTCAGCGCAGAAATGTGGACCAGACCATCTTGGTGAACACCGATATCGACGAAGGCACCAAAGTTGGCTACGTTCGAGACCACGCCTTCTAGGATCATGCCCGGTTCTAGATCAGAAACTGAGTTTACGCCTTCTGCAAACGTAGCGGTCTTGAATTCAGGACGTGGGTCACGACCCGGTTTATCCAGCTCTTTGATGATATCGGTAACCGTTGGGACACCAAAGTGTTCATCGGTATAGTCCACAGCGTGTAAGCCTTTGAGGAATGCTGAGTCACCAATCAGTGCCTTGATGTCTTTGCTGTTTTTCTCAGCAATTGCTTTGACTACTGGGTATGCTTCCGGGTGGACTGCTGAAGCATCAAGTGGGTTCTTGCCGTCCATAATACGTAGGAAGCCCGCACACTGTTCGAACGCTTTAGGACCCAAGCGAGGTACTTTCTTCAACGTCGTACGTGCTTCGAAGCGGCCATTTTCGTCGCGGAAGTCGACAATGTTCTGCGCGATGGTGCTTGATAAGCCTGCTACGCGCGTTAATAGTGCGGCAGAAGCCGTGTTCACATCAACGCCAACCGCGTTTACACAGTCTTCCACAATCGCATCTAGGCGTTTTGCCAACATAGATTGGCTTACATCGTGCTGGTATTGACCCACACCGATCGATTTCGGATCGATTTTCACGAGCTCAGCCAATGGATCTTGCAAACGACGCGCAATCGACACTGCACCACGCAGTGATACGTCCATATTCGGGAACTCTTTCGCTGCGAGTTCAGAGGCCGAGTACACCGATGCGCCTGCTTCGCTGACGATGATTTTCTGAACTTTTAGGTTGCCGCGTTTGATTACGTCTGCGACAAAGCTATCGGTTTCACGAGAAGCCGTGCCGTTACCAATCGCAATTAAATCCACGTTGTACTTACGCACTAACTGGTCAACGATTTGCGCTGATTTGTCGTATTGTTTTTGCGGAGGGTGAGGGTAGATGGTTTCCGTAGCCAGAACTTTACCCGTTGAATCGACAACCGCGATTTTTGAACCGGTACGCAGGCCAGGATCGAGACCAAGTGTTGCGCGAGGACCTGCCGGCGCCGCCATTAACAAATCTTTTAGGTTAGTCGCAAATACTTCAATCGCTTCAATTTCAGCACGCTCTTTCATTGCGCCCATCAATTCGGTTTCCATGTGCATCGATACCTTGATGCGCCATGCCCAGCTGATCACTTGTTTGCGCCATGCATCTGCTGGTGCGCTACTTAACGTTACACCATAATGGTCGGCAATGATGGTTTCACAGTAAGATTGGCGAGCACCTTCTTCCTGCTCTGGGTCAGCGTTCATGGCTAAAGTCAGGAAGCCTTCATTGCGGCCGCGCAACATCGCAAGTGCACGGTGAGAAGGGACTTTGCTCAGCGGTTCGTTGTGATTGAAGTAATCTTTGAACTTCTCACCTTCTTGCTCTTTTCCTTCAACGACTCGTGAGACAAGTTCCGCATTACGATTTAAGTGGTTACGGATTTTTTCCAGTAAGTTTGCGTCTTCAGCAATGCGTTCCATGATGATCGCACGGGCACCGTCTAAGGCGGCTTTGGTATCTGTGATGCCTTTGTCGGCATCAAGATATTTACTTGCTTCGCTTTCTGGCTCGGTTTGCGGATTATTCCACAGCATGTCAGCTAGCGGTTCTAAGCCGGCTTCAATGGCGATTTGGCCTTTAGTGCGGCGTTTAGGTTTGTAAGGTAAGTAAAGGTCTTCAAGACGAGTCTTGCTATCGGCTTGAATAATTTCTTGCTCAAGCTCAGGCGTCAGTTTGCCTTGCTCTTGGATCGATTTGAGAATGGTTTGACGGCGGTCATCCATTTCACGAAGGTAAGACAGACGGCTGTCCAGAGTACGCAGTTGGGTATCATCAAGGCCACCCGTCACCTCTTTGCGGTAACGTGCAATAAAAGGGACGGTGTTACCGTCATCAATTAGGGTGACAGCGGCGTTGACTTGCTCAGGGCGAACATTCAGTTCTTGAGCAATCATACGACAGATAGCTTGGCTCATCCGTGTTTTCTCTTTCAATTCGGTTTGGGTTGTATAGAACATTGGGGTCGTTCGAAGAATTTGCAATGTTTTAAATTAACGAGACAAAAATTTACCGGGCGCTGGTGGACATCAGTCAGATTTGTGTCAAAACTGTAATTAAATTGAGAACTTATATCCGCAACTATCGACTAACCTATATCCACGGTTATTGATATAACTAAATGTACCTCGGCTTATACGGATAATCATGATGAAAAAAATGTCTTTGGCGTTAGCGCTTACGAGTGCCTTACTTGTCGCCCCGCTTAGTTGGGCGCAATCCATATCAGCAACCACACAAGACCCTGTATATCAGCTTGATGACAAGTTGGTGCTTGGACGAGTGGAGAGCGTTTACTACAGTGATATTCCAGAGCTAAAAGCGGTACCATTTATTGGCAAGATTGATACTGGTGCTGACACCACGTCTATGCATGCAGAGAACATCCATGTCAGTAGCTCTCATCCTGACTACCAGAACTTGAAAGACAACGAGTTGTTGTGGGCGATTGTCGATGATTTAGGTGGGACGAAGGCGAAGTGGGATGCCGATACTTTTAAACCATATCAAGTGAAGGTGAGCTTTACGGTTCCTCATCCTTACACAGGAAAAGAAATACAGATTACCGATGATCTGGAGCGAGTGAGCGCTATTCGTAGTCGAACAAGCAAAAAGCCTATTTTACGCCCGACGATAAAAATGCCGATGACGATTGCAGGCCACACCGTTGATACAGAAGTGAACCTGACCAAGCGCACGCAATTCTCTTCTCCTATCTTGATTGGTAAAACCTATCTCGATAACAATGCGTGGGTATTCGCTGGCTACGACTATCTTCAAGAGCAACCAAGCGCAAAAATGATCGGAAAAAAAGAGACGGTTGAAGTCGAAGGCGTGCCATACAAGATCAGCATCTCAACCACCAGCCGCTACACCAACGTTCACGCACTGGATATCAAGGTTGATAAAAAGAACAATGAAGTTTCTTTCACGCTAGAAGGTGAAAACGGCAAGCGCCACCCAATGACGTTACCTTTGGTACGCATGCTGAAAACCACCAAGAGCGAGCGTCCGTTGGTCTACTTACCAGTGAAAATCGACGAAAACGAAACTCAACGTTGGTTAGTCTATTTGCGTGACCGCAGTAAGTTCAGTTCACAAATTCGCTTGGGTCAGGATGTCGCGAGCCAACACTTTGTGATTGATACCGACAGAGAAAACCTATTGGGCGGTGTTGAAAAAACGTTCAAGAGCGCACTCAAGTCAAAGCCCCTCGTGATTTCACCGGAAGAACAAGTCACCATTGATGGTTATACCGTTCTTGCTTACCCCACGTTTACGGTGAAAACGCCATTATTGCGTGTAAATGGCTTTGAAGTAACAGAAAAAGGTAAGGATGAATCCGTCACGTTTTATTTAATGAACGATGAGGGTAAAGAAGAAAAAATTACCAAGCCTGTGGTGAAAAAACTCAAAGTGGGTAGCACTGTGCGTCCCGTTGTTGATGGCGATTTCCTTTTCGGTAGCAAAGAGACATCAATGGAATTTGCACTCGATGTGCTAGATGAAGACGAGACGCAACCATTTTTCGTTTTTGGTCATGACATCGCCAAAGGCGGTGTGCTGCTGAATACTCGCGCCGACCATTTACTAGAGGCAAGACCGCTTTTCAAAGCCGGTCATATCGAAGTGGCTGAAGTGGAAGGGATGTCTTTCCCTGTTAAATTGGACACTGGTGCTGACGTGAGCTCGATTAATGCCAAGGACATCAAGCGCTTTCAAAAAGACGGTAAAGATATGGTGAGCTTTACTTATGAAAACGATCTAGGCATGACCAAGGCGTTTACCCGTGAGGTGGTGGATGTCATGCGTATAACGGCCAAAAAAGGAGAAAAGGCCAACGAACGGCCGGTAGTAGAAATGCACGTTAAACTTGGCGAGTTAGAGAAGAAGATCCGAGTCAATTTGCAAGACCGAGGTCGCTTCCATTACAGCATGATTTTAGGTAAAAACTTCCTAAAACATGGCGCGGTTGTTTCGAGTGATACGAATTACATCGTGACGCAAAAACCAGATTACGAAAAGTAGCACTCTGGCCGCCTTATTATCTTGATACCCAAAGCCCGAACGAAGCCAGTGCTTTGGGTATATCATCTCCTTAATGCTGCTCAAGAGCGGCATTTTTTAGTTGAGATAGGAGTTAACTTGAAAACTAAGCTGATTACCCGTGAAGGTTATAACAAACTCAAACAAGAGCATGATTACCTTTGGAATGAAAAGCGTCCTGAAATCACCAAAATCGTCACTTGGGCGGCGAGCCTGGGCGATCGCTCAGAAAATGCGGATTACACCTTCAACAAACGTCTGCTTCGTCAGATCGATCGTCGTGTTCGATTTCTTCGCAAGTTTCTGCCTGAAGTCACGATCGTTGACTATTCTCCGCAGCAAGAAGGCAAAGTCTTTTTTGGTGCTTGGGTTGAAATAGAAAATGAGGCTGGAGAGGTGAAGAAGTTCCGCATTGTTGGGCCTGAAGAGATTTATGGAGATGCGAAAGACTACATCTCTATCGATTCACCTATGGCGCGAGCGATGTTGAAAAAACAAGTGGATGAAGAATTCACGGTGCGAACCCCAGAAGGTGAAAAAGAGTGGTTCATTAACTCGATTGAATACAACAAACCAGCCTTGGAAGACTGAGGCTTTATCACCGGTTCAAGTCTCTTGAAGTTCACTGGAAGTGACTTGAGTCTCAACGTCAGCTTATTGAATACAAAGGCATGTTGCCTTTCTCGGAGAAGTAAAATGAACAAAGCAGTCATGTGTAGCGCTGCACTAACAATAGGATTCTCACTCTCAGTGTTTGCTCAAGATGAAGTGAAAGGCTGTGACGCCAAAGAGTTAGCGGTAGAACAGCAGCTTGAGTATGCGAAAGCACAAGGTAATGAACATCGAATTAAAGGCTTAGAACAGGCACTTACCGCTATCCAGAATGAATGTTCGGAAGGTGAACTGCGTCAAGAACTGCAAGCGGAAGTGGACGAAAAGGCGCGAGACGTTGAGGAGCGTGAGCAAGAACTAGCGGAAGCGCAGCGCTCAGGGAAAGCAGACAAAATCGAGAAAAAACGTCACAAATTGGCAGAAGCACAACAAGAGTTACTTGAGGCCAAACGTGAACTGGAATGGAATTATGGCCAATAGTAGGTGCTGAAAATACCTGCTAGAGAGAAAATAAAGCGCTTAAGATAAAAAGAGTAACAATTTGCTTGAGCACGTTAGGAAAAACAGTGATACATTTTCGACAATAGATGCTTCTGAAAGGATGTTTCAATGCAAGAAAATCATAAAATTTTAGTGGTTGATGACGATGCTCGTTTACGTGCTCTATTGGAGCGTTACCTTTCTGAGCAAGGTTTTCAGGTCCGAAGTGTCGCCAATGGCGAACAGATGGATCGCCTACTAACGCGCGAAAACTTTCACTTAATGGTGCTGGACCTAATGTTACCAGGTGAAGACGGTTTGTCGATTTGTCGTCGTCTACGCCACGCGAACAACATGCTGCCAATCTTAATGCTCACCGCGAAAGGTGATGAAGTGGACCGCATTGTGGGTCTGGAAGTGGGGGCGGATGATTATTTGCCAAAACCATTTAACCCACGTGAATTACTCGCTCGCATTAAAGCCGTACTACGCCGTCAAACCGTAGAGTTGCCGGGCGCGCCAAGTACCGAAGAAAAAGTAGTGGAGTTTGGTGAGTTCCGACTCAATCTAGGCACTCGCGAGATGTTCCGCGGTGACGAGGCAATGCCACTGACCTCAGGAGAGTTTGCTGTCCTGAAAGCGCTCGTGACGAATGCGCGAGAGCCGATGTCACGAGACAAATTGATGAACATGGCACGTGGCCGTGAATATTCTGCGATGGAACGTTCTATTGACGTGCAAATCTCACGTTTGCGTCGCATGTTAGAAGACGATCCGAGCAAGCCACGCTACATTCAAACCGTGTGGGGGTTAGGTTACGTTTTCGTCCCAGACGGCAAAGAGGTGTAATCTCCTCACTCCATAGCCAGCACTTGGCTATAGCAACTTCAGCCTTCAAGTCCTTCCCTTAGAAGGCTGAAATTTCGCGATTAGGACCACCAGGAACGTTCCATGCGCATCCGAAGTTCACTGACACAATCTATTCTGCTGTTCATCTCTTTGCTCCTCGCTAGCCAAGTTTTCTCTTACTACGCCGTTTTTAACTACGCGTTGATGCCGAGTTTGCAGCAGTTCAATAAAATTCTCGCCCATGAGCTCAATTTGGTGCTTGATGATGAAGGGCCATTAAAATCTGATGCACCGCTGAGACGTCAATTATTAGAAAGGTTGGGGGTGACGGTTCACAGCCTCGACAGCGATAAAGCGGTTGAATTTCATCATGCGATGTCGATTGATTTGATGTCTGAAGAAATGAGCCAAGAGCTAGGTTCGCCCACCGAAGTGCGCTTATTGCTTGGCGATGAAAGTTACATCTTGTGGATGCACATCGAAAAGTTGCCAAACTCCATCATTCGTATTCCTTTATCTGAGCTGCAAGAAGAAGATTTTGCACCGCTGTTTCGTAACAGCTTGATTATGGCGCTGCTGATCATTGCTGGTGGTTGGTTGTTTATTCGTTTACAAAACCGCCCTCTTTTGGCTTTAGAGAGAGCCGCGAAAGATGTCGGTCGAGGTGAAATCCCGCCACCGTTGGCAGAAAAAGGCGCATCGGAGATTCGCTCTGTAACCCGAGCGTTTAATCAAATGTCCAAAGGCATTCAGGAGCTCGAAGAAGATCGCGCCCTATTAATGGCGGGGATTAGCCATGACTTGCGAACACCGCTGACGCGCATTCGCTTAGCGACAGAAATGATGTCTCCCGAGGACAGCTACCTTGCTGAAGGGATCATTAGCGATACAGAAGAGTGTAATGAGATCATTAGTCAGTTTATGGACTACCTCAAACCGGTGAACAAAGAATCGTTTGAACCTGTGGATATCAGTACGATTGCCAGTGATGTCGCCAGTTCGGAAGGTGGTTATGAGGCTGAAATTGAAACGGATCTTAATCCTAACCTGCCACCAGCCAAAGGAAGCGCCATTGCGATTAAACGGGCGATCAGTAATTTAGTTGTGAATGCGCTACGTTATGGCAATGGCTGGGTCAAAATCAGCACTGGTGTGACAGCAGATAAGCAGCTAGTGTGGATTTCAGTAGAGGACAACGGGCCGGGTATCGAGCATTCTCAAATCGCGAGGTTATTTGAACCCTTTACGCGTGGTGATACAGCTCGCGGCAGTGAAGGTACAGGGCTTGGGCTGGCGATAGTGAAGCGTATAATCAGCCAGCACTCAGGCTCTGTGGTGATGCGTAATCGCAGTGAAGGCGGTTTAATCGCTCAAATCAGCTTTCCTACCAAGTAAGTCGGTGACTGTACCATTTAGAACAAAAAGCCCAACCTAAACAGGTTGGGCTTTGCTTTTCTCTACAATCTTATTAAGACTCTTTCACTTCTTGAGGAAGTTCATCTTCGTCTTCCAGTTTCTCTGGCAGAAGTAGGTTTAAAATGATCGCTGTGATACCACCTGCAGCAACGCCAGTGGAGAAAATACTCTTAATAAATTCTGGCATGAATTGCAGAATCTCTGGTTTTTGCGCGATACCAAGCCCCATTGAGAAGGATAAGGCCATGATCAGAATTGCGCGGCGATCGAGCTCAACACGAGAGATAATACGCACACCAGCGGCAGCAATCGTACCAAACATGACAATCGTTGCGCCACCAAGTACTGGCTCAGGAATCAGCTGAACAAAGCTAGCGACACCAGGAAACAAGCCAAGAATCACTAACATGCCAGAAATAAAGTAACCCACGTAACGGCTCGCAACCCCTGTTAGCATGATGATGCCGTTATTCTGGCTAAAGGTGGAGTTCGGGAAACTGTTAAACACGGCTGCGATTGCAGAGTTTAAGCCGTCTGCTAGTACACCCCCCTTAATGCGTTTCATGTACACTGGGCCTTTGACTGGCTCGCCAGACACTTCGGATGTGGCGGTAATATCGCCGATGGCTTCTAGTGCGGTAATAAAGAAAATCAGCACCAGCGGAATGAACAGAGACCAGTCAAACGATAAGCCATATTGCATTGGTACCGGTAGTGCTACAAGCTCGGTTGTGCCTAGCTGAGAAGTATCTACCATCCCCATAAAATACGCCATGATGTAGCCTACTAGCATCGCAATCACAATCGAAGCCACACGGATGTATGGGTTTTTAGAGCGGTTTAATATCACAATTAAGCCAAGTACCGTTCCTGCGAGCGCAAGTTTGTCTAAGCTGCCGAATGTGCCTTCATTTAATGCTGCGTAGCCACCGCCCATTGATACTAAGCCGACCTGAATCAGTGTGAGACCGATAAGAGTGACGACAATGCCTGAAACGAGCGGAGTGATAATGCGACGAGCATGCTCTAATACGCGAGATAGGAAAATTTCTGCAAATGATGCGACTAAAATCGTACCAAAAATGGCTGCCATCATGGTGCTGATGCCTGCTCCACCTGCTTTCAGCGATAGGCCTGCACCTATAATAGGACCTAAAAAGTTAAAGCTGGTGCCTTGAACAGAGAGTAAACCAGAGCCAATTGGGCCAAAGGTGCGAATTTGAATAAACGAAGACACGCCTGACGCAAATAAAGACATGCTGATGATGGTATTCGTTTGGTCTGCTGGTACACCCAAAGACTGACAGATGATCAGTGACGGAGTGATAACCGCGACGAACATCGCCAATAAGTGCTGAAGTGCGGCAAAAATGGTTTGAGGCAAAGGTGGTCGATCATTGAGTTGATAGACCAGTTCCGAAGATCGGTTTGAAGTTGTCATTGTTTGTCTCGCTAGTCGCAATATATTCCCAGATCTCGCTGAATGGGAGAGCAGGGTGGAGTTGACGTCGTTACCTGTGATTGCTGTTAATCAGAGTCAACTCAGGTTGGTGGAGTGTGATGCAACACACTTAAAAATTTGTGCGCGATTATAGAGAGATTTACCTAAAAAGCAAACGATTGCTTTGGTTTTTAGCGTATTAAAAAACGAGCCATTTGGCTCGCTTTCAATCATTACGCTTTGGAGTAAATATCCCGCTCACCCAACCAGCGATCGATAATCGCTGTTGCATTAGTCGGGTAATTGTCATGAATATGACGCGCAATACGCTGAACTTCGGGAATCAGACGTTGATCTCGAACTAAGTCTGCGATTTTGAAATCAGCAAGACCAGTCTGTTTTGTACCCAATAGTTCGCCTGGACCACGAATCTCTAGGTCTTTCTGTGCAATGACGAAGCCATCGTTACTTTCACGTAGTACTCCGAGACGTTTTTGCGCGGTTTTTGACAGTGGAGAGTGGTACAGCAGCACACAATGGCTAGCAACGGAGCCTCGGCCCACGCGACCTCTTAGCTGGTGTAATTGTGCCAAACCAAGACGTTCGGGGTTCTCGATGATCATCAAGCTAGAGTTTGGCACATCCACGCCAACTTCAATCACTGTTGTTGCGACCAGCAAATGCAGTTTATTGTCTTTGAAATCTTGCATCACCGCTTGTTTCTCTGCCGGCTTCATTCGGCCGTGTACTAGACCAATTTTTACGTCCGGTAGCTTACGTTGAAGCTCTTCAGCGGTATCAGCCGCGGCTTGTGCTTCTAATACTTCCGACTCATCAATCAGAGTACACACCCAATATGCCTGCTTACCTTCGTTTAAACAGGCATTTCGGACACGCTCGACGATGTCGTCACGTTTTGTGTCAGGAATGGCGACGGTTTGAATCGGCGTTCGACCCGGAGGCAGTTCGTCAATCACGGAAGTTTCCAGGTCAGCGTATGCAGTCATCGCTAACGTGCGAGGAATAGGCGTTGCCGTCATGATCAACTGATGTGGGTAGGCGCCTTGTTTTGCGCCTTTTTCACGTAACTCTAATCGCTGATGGACACCGAAGCGGTGCTGTTCATCAATGATGACCAAAGCAAGGTGATGAAATTCAACGTGCTCTTGGAATAGCGCGTGAGTACCCACTACCATTTGTGCTTCACCACTGGCAATGCGAGCCAGCTCGGCTTCCTTTGCCTTACCTTTGAGTTTGCCCGCTAACCAACCGACTTGAATGTCCATTGTTTCAAACCAGTTGGCGAAGTTGATCGCGTGTTGCTCAGCCAATAGTTCGGTTGGTGCCATGAGTGCCACCTGATAGCCGTGCTCAATGGCACGAACGGCGGCCAGAGCGGCAACCAACGTCTTCCCCGATCCCACATCACCTTGCACTAGGCGCATCATTGGGTGGGGTTTTTCTAAATCGGTTTCAATCTCTTGTACTACTCGGGTTTGAGCGTTCGTAGGAGAGAAAGGCAGTTGGGCTAAAAGCTGCATTTTTAGTTTATTGCAAGGACCGAGAGGTAACGCTGAATCCTTCTGGCCTTTGCTACGCACCGCCAGCATCGATAAGTTTTGTGCGAGCAACTCTTCCATGATCAAGCGGATTTGAGCAGGATGTTTGCCTTCGTCAAACTCATCTAAATTAATGGTTGGTGGTGGGCGATGAATGGTGTGCAGCGCTTGCGACATCGTGATTTGATGGTTATACAGCCCGGCTGGAAGTAATTCCTGCACTGCGGTTTTATCAAGCAGCGCTAAAGCTTGTTCGGTAAGGTTGCGCAATGTGATTTGGCGTAAACCATCTGTAGTGGGATAAACAGGGGTTAAGCTCTGTTCTACATCGGGCTTTTGCTCGCTGACGTAAAACTTGTAGTCAGGATGAACAATTTCCAAGCCCACGCCACCGCGCTTAATTTCACCGTAAGCATGTACTAACTTACCTTGCGTGAAATTGTTCTTCATGGCTGCGGTAAAGTTGAAAAAGCGTAGCGTGATAGTGCCATTACCGTCGCTGATTTTTACCGTTAGCATTTTGCGCTTACCGAAGATGGTGTCGACAGCCATGACCTTGCCTTGCACGGCCGCCCAAAGGCCGGCATGCAGTTTAGCAATAGGATAAATACGGGTACGATCTTCGTAGCGCAGTGGAAGATGAAACAGCAAATCTTGAACGCTATGTAAGCCAACTTTGGCGAGTTTTTCTGCGACTTTCGCGCCAACCCCAGAAAGGGAGGTTAATGGGACGGCAGATAACATTTGGGCGGACATAGAGGGCTCAAGAAAATGGTTAACATAGCAGTATGTTAACCATGGAGCTGTGTTTTTGTACAGGAAAAAATAGTCATGCTTTAGTTAGTGTCATGATTTGACTGATAACCTATCATTCCGAGGAGCTTTAGCGACATCAGGATTCTATTTCCAACAAGTATGTCGCTGAAGTTAACACTACCAGCATCTGTATACTCCAGAATTAGATCTTGAATCACGCCCCTTCGCCGCTGTTCAGGATGACGAAAGTCTGTTACTTGCTTTGCATCTCTTGCCACCACGCGTCATCGGCGATGATTTGACCTTCTTCATCGAGTGGTGGGTAAACGAGCCCTTTTCGTTTCGCGACCTTTGCCAGCACTGGGTGACCACGTTCAAAGAGAATACGGTTGATTGTCTCTTTAGGCAGAGCGCTTTCTTCTCGGTCGTACATGCCTGCGGCTTCACGTTGACGTTGCGCTTCATACAAAATTACAGCACTGGCAACCGATACGTTTAGTGACTGCACCATGCCTATCATCGGGATAATTATGTCTTGATCGGCAAGTTGTTTGGCTTGATCTGAAGCGCCAACTTTTTCACTGCCTAAAATGATGGCAGTTGGTTTGGTGTAGTCGATTTCGCGAAAATCGACGGCGGTGTCTGAAAGATTAGTCACCAAAACCTGCATACCTTGCGCTTTGAGCTCGGTAATCGCAGTTTCAATTGAATCGTGAGTATCAACTTCAACCCAGTTACGCGCGCCAGCTGAGGTATGGCTCAGCGTACGCATTTTGTCAGGCCAAATGGCATGAACTTTGTGTAAACCTGTCGCGTCAGCGGTACGGATCACGGCAGAGACGTTGTTTGGCTTATGTACTTCTTCGAGACAAAGTGTCAGATCAGTTTGGCGAGTTTTTAGGACTTGGTGAATGCGGTTGTAACGTTCTAGGTTCATATTTATTGAGGTATAAAAAATCGCCACCTAACAGGGTAGGTGGCGATAGAGGTTAGTTCTTTCTGCGTCTGACTCGGGTTGCTTGAGGCATTGCCTTAATCTTACGCATGATACCAGCAAGGTGGACGCGATCTTTCGTCGTCAACAGCACAGTCACAGTGTACAAACGACCATCACGTTCTTCCGTTGAAAGACCATGAATGTTTGACCCTGTTTTCGAGATCACGTTGGTCAGTTCTGCAAGAGCACCTTGGTTGTTAAGCATGTCGACTTTAAGTTCAGCAATGAACTCTTTATCGTAGTCGTCAGACCAAGCGACAGCCATATAACGGTCTGGCTCTTTCTGATAACCGCGAACATTTGGACATGTTTCTCGGTGAACAACCAAACCACGACCAGGCGATACGTGAGCAATAATGTGATCATCTGGGATAGGATGACAACAATTTGCAAACGTCAGCAATAAGCCTTCTGCGCCACGAATCGGAAGCTTCTTCTTCGAGTCCGTTGGGATTGAGCTTGTTGTCGTGAGTTCTTCGGTGTCACCAAGGAGACGACGTGCGATCACAATGCTCATCAACTCACCCAATCCAATAGCAGCCAATAAATCATCGATGCTTTCTAGGCGAAGATCATTCAAGACTTCTTGGATATTTTCTGGATAGATTGAATCAATCGAGTGGCGGCCAAGTGCGTGATTAAGTAGGCGACGACCTAAAGTAATCGACTCTTCACGACGCATCGTTTTCAGTACTTGACGAATCTTAGTGCGGGCACGAGAAGTCACGACATAGTTTAGCCATGCCGCATTCGGACGCGCACCTGGGGCACTGATAATTTCCACCGTCTGACCGTTTTTCAATGCCTTACTCAATGGGTAAGGGTTACGATCAACACGAGCACCAACACAAGAGTTGCCTACATCGGTATGTACGGCATAGGCAAAGTCGACAGCCGTTGCGCCTAAAGGCAATTCAACGATACGACCTTTTGGTGTGAAGACGTAAATCTCATCTGGGAAAAGATCGGATTTTACGTTTTCAATGAATTCGAATGAGTTACCCGCGCTTTGTTGTAGCTCTAACAGGCTTTGCATCCAACGCTGAGCTTTCACTTGCGCAGTGGTGCCAGACTTGTCGCCTTTGTCTTTGTAAGACCAGTGTGCCGCGACACCTTTGTCCGCCATTTGATCCATATCTTCAGTACGGATCTGAACTTCAACAGGTACGCCATGTGGGCCAACCATGGAAGTGTGTAGCGATTGGTAGCCGTTCGCCTTTGGTACCGCGATGTAATCTTTCATGCGACCAGGACGTGGCTTATACAAGCTGTGTACTTGGCCTAAAACGCGATAACAAGTATCAGCGGTATCAACAACGACTCGGAACGCATAGATATCCATGATGGTGTGAAAGCGCTGTTCTTTGGTTTTCATCTTGTTATAGATAGAGAACAGGTTTTTCTCACGACCAACGACGCGAGCATTCAAGCCGAAATCTTGCAGACGGCCTTCTATTTCGCTGTGGATGCGTTGGATCATCTCTTTACGATTGCCGCGTGCCGCTTTTACCACTTCTTTTAGTACGCGGTAGCGGTTGGGATATAGCGCTTCAAAGCCCAGCTCTTCGAGTTCGGTTTTGATATTGTGAATACCAAGACGATGAGCGAGTGGCGCGTAAATCTCTAACGTTTCACGAGCAATACGACGCTTTTTATCTGGTCGAAGCGCGCCAAGCGTACGCATGTTGTGCGTGCGGTCAGCCAGTTTGATCAGAATGACGCGGATATCTTGCACCATGGCCAGAACCATCTTACGAAAGTTCTCAGCCTGAGCCTCTTTCCTATCGCGGAATTTGAGTTTGTCCAGTTTAGATACACCATCAACCAATTCTGCGACAGTGTTGCCGAATTTCTCTTCGAGATCTTCTTTAGTTACATCACAGTCTTCAATGACGTCATGCAGCAAAGCAGCTTGGAGGGTTTCGATATCAAGGCGCATTTCGGCCAAGATACGAGCCACAGCGACAGGGTGGATGATGTATGGTTCACCGCTAGAGCGGGTTTGCCCTTCATGGGCATCTCTCGCTACCACATAAGATTGACGCAGAGCCTCAATCTGAGGCTCTGTTAGGTATTCTTGGGCAACGTCTTTGAGGCTATCGAATAGATACAAATTATAGGCCCGGGAGGTTGTTGAATTCTAAAGTCAGAATTAACGGTTGTGAGCGATGCTGCTTACTGCCGCTAGCTCTGCCGCTTCTTGCTCTTGCTGTTCTTGACGTTCACGAGCGTCTAGAACTTCTTTAGTAATTAAACCTTCTTCGATTTCGCGTAGAGCGATAACCGTTGGCTTATCGTTCTCTTCTGGCACTAGTGCATCTTTACCGCCAGTTTGCATTTGACGAGCGCGGCGAGCCGCAATCAGTACTAGGTCGAAACGGTTGCCAACTTTTTCAACAGCGTCTTGAACAGTTACGCGTGCCATGAGGACTCCAAATAGTTAACTAAAATTTTAGAATGACGAGAAAGTATACAACCTAACTACTTTATTTACTAGCAATTAGACAAGCCACCGTTTGTGGACTTTCTCAGGTAGTTTATTGTGTTTTTCGCACTGAGCAAAAAACGAGAAATTCTTTATGTTTTACAGCGTGACTTTTTTGAAGTTACTCTGCTAACAACGCGTCAAGCATACCTTTATATTTAGCAGCTTGCTTTTCTTCCTTCAATCTCTCTGCACGCAAGATGGCTTTAAAGTCCATCAAAGCGGTATCAAAATCGTCGTTTACGATCACGTAGTCGTATTCGCTGTAATGAGAGATTTCTGACTTGGCTTCAGCCATACGTTTTGCGATCACTTCATCGCTATCTTGACCACGAGTGTTCAAGCGACGCTCTAGCTCACCGTTTGATGGTGGCAGGATGAAGATGCTTTTGGCTTCAGGCATTTGCTCACGGATTTGACGTGCGCCTTGCCAGTCGATATCTAGAAAAACGTCGATACCTTTATTTAGCGTTTCTTCAATCCACACACGAGAGGTGCCGTAATAATTACCAAACACTTCAGCGTATTCTAGGAAATCACCTTTAGCGATCAGCGCTTCAAACTCATCTTTCGCTACAAAATGGTAGTGGACACCATTTTCTTCACCAGGTCGCATGTTACGCGTGGTATGAGACACAGACACTTTCATTGCGTAGGTTGGATTGCGTTCCAACATCGCTGAGATCAAGCTAGATTTACCTGCGCCGCTAGGTGCAGATACGATATAGAGAGTACCTTTGCCCATTGTACTGTTCCACTTTTGATTGGATTGATTGAGTGCCGAAGGAAAGTCCGACATTCTTATAACGATAGCACTGGCAATGATAGATCAACCACCAAAGGGATGGATATTGGTGATAATCCCGCCAGAAAAATGGAGGCGAAGAGTATCATGATCTCTATTTTGTTACCAGTTGATCTTTTCGTCTTACTTAAATGTTGAAAAAAGCTCGCATGCGCAAAAACAAACGAAAAAAGGGGAAGCTTTCACTTCCCCAGGCGTGCGACTGACTCACACTTAATCTTCAAATTATCCTTGGGATTCTAGGAAATTTATCCAAGGGCTAACGGTAGACCTAAATTTTGGCGATTGAGCCGCGCCTTTCATTGCCTGTAAGGCCTTTTGTGGCTGCTTAAGCTCGAAATAGGCCATTCCGCGAATGTATTCAAGTTCTGCCTTTTGCTCTTTAGAGGCATTCGATGCTGCGTTTTCTACAAAGCGAGTCGCTTCAGAATACTGCTTGTCTTGTACCATTAAGCGAGCAATCTGAATTTGCGTTTTAGCAGAAGGAGCGATGTTATATGACTTTTTATAAGCGAGAATCGATTTATCTAGCTCTTTAGCTTGCTGCCAGAAGCTGGCCAAGCGATCATAGTTTTCCTTCGTCTTTTCAATGTTTCCAGATGCCATCTCCTTCTCAAGAGTTTTGGCCGCTTTATATGGAATACCTTGGTAAGCTAAGAAGTTTACAAAACGTAAGTACTCTTTCTCTCCTTCCAGTTTCCCCATTTTGTAAACCATTTCTAAGGTTGCTAAAGAGTTTTGCTCTTGACCCAACTCCATATAAACGCCAGAAAGTTGCATCCAGTAACGCTTTTTCTGAGGGTACTTTGAAGTAAGGGTTTTAAGCACACTGGCAACGCTTTTCAGCTGGCCTAACTCGTAGTGAGAGGCAACGAGAATTAAGTACCAAGACTCACTTGGGCTCTTGCTCATCGCAATTGCTTTTTTGGTTGGTGGGATTGCATTTCTGTAATCTTCCAACTGGACATAAGCGCTTGCTAACGTGATATAAGCATGAGCTTGAGGTTTTTCTTTGGTTGTTTCTGCTACCTTGAACCATTCCTTCATCGTTTTTACAGACAACGTGTACTTCTCTTCAGCTAGGTAAAGCTGAGCTAAGCTGTAGCGAACTTGTTGAGCGACTGGAACGGGAAGCGCATCGAGCTTTAATGCTTCTGCAAAGTATTTCGCGGCTTGCACATAATTATCTTGTAGCGAATACAAAAAGCCCGTTTGCTGAAGTAAAACTGCCCGGTCGTATTTTTTCGAACTTGTGCTTTCTAAAGCGCTTGTTAGTTTTTCTTTCGCTGCTGAATATTTTTCAGTTGCGATCAACTCTTGCACTTTGTTGACGGTTCGAAATGTCCGATCTGATAACTGAGGAGCTTCTTTTGCCATCGTAGGAGCGGCAAATGCCACTCCTGCGAAGAGAATTAAAGAAGCCACTTTGCTTTTCCATAAACTTTTCATCGTGACTCCTTAATTGGTTGAGAACTCTATTTCTTGCGATAGGCGCGAGCTAACAGGTTTTCCGTCAACCAATTTTGGTTTAAATGTCCATTTAGAGACTGTTTTTCTTGCCGCTCGACCGAGGCCTAAGCGTCGTGGTTGCTCTTTAAGAACTTTGATGTCCTCTACGGCACCACGTGCGTTTACAGTAAACTCTAGTAAGACAACCCCTTTTTCAATTCCTGCTTTCGCAGCCTTTCTAGGCATTTGAGGCTGGAATGTTGCAAGAGGGGTCGGACCTCCGCTACCCGCTAATTGTGCACCTCCACCCTGGCTATAATGTCCAAGCACCGAGCCACCTGTAACATTTACGGGTAGGTCAAGTTTTGGCATGTCCATTGGGGTCTGCTCCATCACCGGTTTTACTGTCGCTGTCACTTTCATTTCTGGTGGCGGCGGCGGACGCTTAGGTGGTGGTGGTTTTGGAAGTTCGCGTTTTTTCTCCTGTATTTTTTCTTCTGGTTTAATGCGAATAAACTCGACCATACGTAGGTCATCATTCGACACTAACTCGTGGCGCTCTTTGTTTACTAGCTTGTCCATCCCCCAGAACAACCCGAGGGAGACAATGAGCGCCAGTGCAATTGAGGCCAGATACCGCATAAGCTTAATCCTTATTGGTTGCGGCAATGGAGATGCTTTCTACACCTGCCATTTTGATCTGGTCCATAACCTTCACGACTACGCCAGCATTTGCTTCAGTGTCGGCTTGGATAACAACTGCGCCATCAGGACTTTCTGCACGAAGACGTTCAATATTCGCGCGAACCGCGTCCACTTCGATGCGGCGTTTATCAACCCAAACATCACCCGCCGCACCAACTGCGACCATGATGTTACCTTTCTTAACGGTTTGCGCTGAGCTTGCCGTCGGACGGTTTACTTCCAGACCTGCTTCTTTTACGAACGATGTTGTTACGATAAAGAAGATCAACATGATAAATACGATGTCGAGCATCGGTGTCATATCGATAGCGGTTTCATCACTGCTATCACTGCTATAGCGTCTTTTCATGACCTATACCTCTAATTCCATTTACTCAGGCAATATGCTTTAGCTTATCTTCCAGCTTTTGCGTTGTGACTTTGGCTAAATGATCAAGACGTGAACTAAAGAACAGTCCTGATAGAGAAGCCACCATCCCGGCTAAAGTTGGGATTGTTGCCTTTGAGATCCCCGAGGCCATTGCTCGAGGGCTTCCTGTTCCTGTTACCGCTAAGATGTCGAATACTTGGATCATGCCGACAACGGTGCCGAGTAGACCCAGTAGGGGACAAAGTGCAATCAATACTTTCACGATTGGTAGTCCCTTTTTATTCTCAATGTCCTGACGAGAAACGATTTCTTGTCGGATCATCTTAGCGTTCCAACTTTGATGCTCTGAGCGCCCTTGCCATGAGCCAACGGCTTTTTTCATGGCTTTTGGAGCGACGGCAGCAAAATAGAACCAACGTTCTAACAATACTGCCCACAGCATAAAGCTGAGGATGAAGATGGCGACGAGTACATCGCCACCCATTCCCAAGAAGCGCCTAATTGATTCAAGTTCTCCAACTAACCACCACATAACGCCTCCTTAGCTTTCGGCTTTATGCAGTTTTTCCTGATAGCGAGCGATGAAGCCTGCACTCTGTTCTTCAAGAGTTTGAACCAAACGACGACCTTTGCTGTGTACGATGGTGTAAAGGAACAGCAATGGAATTGCGACAACCAGACCTAGCATAGTGGTAACAAGAGCTTCAGAAATACCGCCAGCCATCAGTTTAGGATCGCCGGTACCGAACAGAGTAATGGCTTGGAATGTGCCGATCATACCCATTACCGTACCCAGTAGGCCAAGTAGAGGAGCTACAGAAGCAAAAAGCTTGATTGAGCTGATGAAGCGCTCAATGCTTGGAGCATTACGTAGAATGATTTCGTCCAGCTTCGCTTCCAGATCTTCAAGGTTGTCACCTTTGTGCTCTTGGTAAGCTTGGATAACTTCACCCAATGGGTTGCCAGGAATCACGGTTTCTGATTTCGCTTGCTTACGCATTTTACCGCCAATCACTTGAAGGCGTAGGAAGCAAACAAGAGCAATGATAGCGCCAACTGCACCCATACCAAGGATGACGTAACCTACAATGCCACCTTGATCAATACGTTCTTGAACGGTAGGGCTTTGTACAAGTAGAGACAGAATTACACCACGGGATGGGTCAATAAACAGTGGCTCATAGCTGTTTGACGCTGACTCAAATCCTGCAACATGACGTGTAATATTGGTGCGAGGCTGTCGAGAGAGTTCTTCGAACTTACCTGTTTGAGGTACATAAGTAACGTACTTACCATCGGCAATCGCGTTAAATTCACCGACAAGAGTGACATCGCGAACCGCTTCTTTACCTTCGCCATAAACAACCGTTGCTTGGGTTGTTGCAGTTTCGCCAGAAGCAACCACTTGTTGGAGAATGGTATGCCAGAAAGCTTCTAGCTCTTGTGTTGACGGCAGTTCTTTACTTTCAGCCAGTTTCGTTAGTAGAGCGTCACGCTCTGGGAACTGAACAGCGTTTTGAGAGGCTGCAAATAAGCCCTTAAACTCTCCCGCATACTGGCGGACCACACCAAACATTTCGCCCAAAGTACCAGAGCGAACACGTAGGGTTTCTGTTAGTTCAGTTAGCTGCTTATCGTTTTCATCAAATGTTGTTTTAAGTTGATCGCCCAGTGCTTGCTGCGCAGCTAACTCTTCGCGAGCTTGTTGCAATAATGCCGCTTGCTTATCGCGATTGTTCTTGAACTCAGCTTCACGGGCTTTGTTCTCTTTCGACTCAACGATGCTTTCTGATTTTACGTTTTTAAGTAGTTCAGATAAGTTTTTAGGCGCTTCTGCTTGTACGCCAGAAACCATAAATAAGCTCGCTAGTAGGCCAGCGGCTAGAGTTTTGAATCCTTTCATCTCTTATTCCTCCCCAGCAAATACAGGCAGTTTGATTAGCGCTGGTGGCGCTTGCTTCTTCGCGATACGAAGGCCTTGCTGTACCGCGATGCGGTAGCTTTCTGGTAATGTTTCCCATTGACGTGTTTGTTGGTTCCACATACCTGTCTCACCACCGTCTGGAGATTGGAATAGAAGTGCTGTGCGACCAATACGTAGGAAATCGTAAGTCACGATTTCACCATTTCGGTCTAGGCTAGCTTTGTAAGATTCGATTGAGCGAGAGAAGCCTTCTTCAATTTGGTACGCTTCCATTACTTTACGGAATT
The DNA here is from genome assembly GCF_000024825.1 of Vibrio antiquarius. NCBI lineage: Bacteria > Pseudomonadati > Pseudomonadota > Gammaproteobacteria > Vibrionales > Vibrionaceae > Vibrio > Vibrio antiquarius. The sequence continues at coordinate 247,052 of NC_013456.1, read as the reverse complement.
TTTCTGAAGTTGTTACGTCGGCGCGATCCATGAGACGACGCAGTTCTTGAACTCGCTTATTACGCTCTTTTTTCTGGAAAGGCAGATCGAGAGTCACAAATTCGTCGAGTGCATCGATCATTTTTAATGTAAGTGGCACCACTTCTGTTGCCGTTTGATCGATTTGAGCAATTTGGTTATTTAATGAGTCCAACTCGCCTTGCTGCGATTGAACCATACGGTTAATTTGCTCGTTGTAGACTTTCATACTGTCGATTTGACGAAGTAAGCCTTTGTATTCTGCCAACATGCCTTCAGTGCTTTCGGCATAGTTGTCGATTTTTTGTTGCGAAGCTTCTGAAGATTGATTTGCTTTTGCTTGTGTGGAAACGACAGCACCAGAGTTGGCCGCTACAGAGCTACTACTGATAGTAAGCAATGCTGCAGCTATGGCACTGAGACCAAATTCCTTGAATTTCATGGTTGCATCCTTGTCAGTGTTTTAGTCAGTCGAAAAGGGCGCGGAAAACCCGCGCCAAATATTTTTTAGAAGTCGTATGATGCCTCGATGTAAAGCTGACGGCCGATTGGATCGTCATATCCAGTTGCATAGAATGGAGAGGTATCATTTAGAGGATCGGCAGGCGGTACCTTGTCAAACATGTTGATAGCACCAAGAGTTACACGGCCACTCTCGTTGAATTGGTAAGAAGCCGTTAGGTTCCATGTTGTCATGCTAGCGATTTCTGCTTTGTAACCAGCTTTCTTAGCAGAGTCACAGTCATCAAAGTAGTAACGGTTCGCATAGCTTGAACACATACGGTCACGGTATTTACCAAATAGGTTGATAGCGACATCTTCGTATGCCCAGCCAAGGTTTAACGTTGCGGTATATTCAGGCATGAAATCTCTTTCATCCGTTACTGGCTCACTGTCGTTTTCTTGATATTCAGCAATCAAGATCTTAGTTACAGCTACGCGCGTATTGAATGAACCGAACTCATTAGTGTCGTAAGCATATTTCACAGCAAGGTCAACACCAGAACGCTCTTCATATGACTGGTTGACTGGGCCGTAAGATACGGACTTGATTGTACCGTCTGTATTACGAACTACTTCTGTGCCTGGGTATTTACCTGGATCGTTAATTACGTCTTGGTAAGTTGGTGCTGTTACGACGTCTTCCATCTTGATGTGGTACCAGTCAACGGTTACGCCAAGGTCATCCACAGGTTCCCACGCTAGACCCAAGTTAATGTTTGTACTTGTTTCTTCTTTCAGCTCAGAGTTAGGGCCGTTAAGCGTATCGAAGTATTGAGTATCACACTCTGGGTACTTATCTTTATCTTGTGGGCCGCTACCACCAGCGTTGGCACAAAGCACAGGGTCAAAACCAGAACCAAAGCCTCGAGTTTGATCGCCAAATAGTCGTTTCAAGTCAGGAGCTCGGAAACCTAGACCGTAGCTACCACGAAGCAATAGAGTGTCAGTAGGACGGTATGCTAGTGCTACTTTAGGAGTGAAGGCTCCGCCTGTTGCCGAGTCGTCGAAGTAGTGGTCATAACGACCAGCGACTCTCATTTCCAAATCTTCAATGATAGGAATTAGGGCTTCGACACCAAGACCAATCTGATCACGGTCACCGCCACCTGATGTTCCGCCTAGACCAGAGAAACCACCAGCTGCTGTTGTCGCATCAATCGTTTCATTGTAGTCAGTACGGTTCCATTCACCATAAACAGCAACGCCAGACATACCAGCAGGCAGTTCAACCAAATCACCGGCCAGTGAGCCGTTAACAGAGTAAAGCTTTGAGTAGGCTTCTTTGCTTGATGTGCCGCTGTATTTGTTTACAACGTCTTGAGAGATAGGCCCTAGAAGATCGACATCGCCATTTTGTACGGCTTGATCAAGAGTTAGGTAGATTGCTGGGTTGCTTGTTTCAACGCTTTGCTCTGAGTAACCAGCTGATAGGTCCCAATCATACGTATCAGCAAGCAGGCCGTTCAAGCCTAAGGTTAAGCCAAAAGAATCGGCTTCAGTGTTACTTTCGCGTGGGCCAAATTCGACCATACGGCGAGTGTATTCACCTTCGCCGCGGAAGTGAGTGGCATCAACTTCGACACTGTATGGGTTAGGTTCGAATTCAGATTCTGTAGACTTATAGCCAAAGCGCGCTTCTGCCATGGCAGTAACATTATCGTTAATGTCCATTTCACCGCGTAAAAGCAGGTCTACTTGTTTGTTCTCTGGTTTCAACGTTCGGTATGCAGAGCGGTTAACACCACACTTGCCATCCGCTCGTTCAATAGCGGCATCACCAACGACTTCTTTACATGAAGAACCAGCATCAGCGGGTGTTAGAAGTGTTCCGTTTGCGCCTTCAAAGTTTGCACCGTAGCTAGAGTAACCACTTAGCTGAGAACGGCTTGAACCGTCATCGCCAGCCCAATCATCTCGGTCAGATTGTTTAAGCATTTCGTTGCCCGCAAATTGGCCAACGAAGAGAATACGTTTATCGTCAAAATCTTTACCTGCAACAACGTCTAAACGGCCATTTTGGTAGCCACCATCTGTTGCGTCACCCGCACGTACTTTTACAGAAACGCCATCAAAGTCTTTCTTTAAAATGAAGTTTACGACACCGCCGATCGCGTCGGAGCCGTAGATAGCGGAACCTGAATCAGTCATTACTTCAACACGCTCGATAGCGGCAACAGGGATTTGACCAATGTCTTGGAAGTTAGATGTGCCATCTTGAGCCAGTGGGTATTGAGGAAGGCGACGACCATCGATAAGAATCAATGTGCGTGAAGCGCCAAGACCACGTAAGTTGACTGACTGTGCTGCAGGTGTGAATGAGAAAGAGTTCGTTTGAGCCATTACACCACCGGTGTTTTGAGTCAAACTGTTCAACACGTCTTGCGCGCTGTTAAAACCTTTAGATTCAATATCTTTACTATTAATAACAGTAACTGGTGAAGGACCTTCCATATCCGTCGTGGAGATACGCGAACCAGTAACTTTCATCTTTTGAAGTTTTTCAACTTGTTGCTCTTCTGCCAGTGCTGTTGCTGGGGCTACGACTGCTGCTGTCCCCAACGCAAGGCTTATCGCAACAGATAAAGCGGTTGTGTTTTTATACATCCTTGTTGCTCCGATTATTATTATTTCCTATGTCTGGCCGCATAGCGGCCAATTGTGACGTTAATATTTCGTTAACGTTCGGCCAATGTATAACCGAGATGAAAAAAGGAAGTCAAACCAGTGGTAAACGGGGATGCTTAAATGTAAAAAAGATGTAAATAACCAGGGTTGGTTTAAAAAGCGGAATAAAAAACTAAATAGCCTTACCAAGGCGACATCAAATTTCAATAAAACACCGTATTTTGTGTTTCTTATAAACTTTAATGACTTATCTTGCCTATGGTTTTTTAGTGGGTAATTGAATCTGAAAAAAGATATTTTTCCAGTGAATTGTTCTGAGATGAGTTTTATATCGAATCCATACTTTGGTGACTCGAACTTATAAGGTGGTATCAAAATATGATACCCATTGCTGTAAAAGGGCTCACTCGTATTTTTAGGTCAAATATACATGTGGTGGATGTGTCTATTTATTCCATATATTTGCATTTTTATGTAGGGCTTTGGCTCTAAACAGCCTAGATTGATATTCTGTGTGAATTATTTTTGTGGTTTTTTATAATTTTTTACAAAAACATTTCTGTTTTTCGACTTCGGAGGAAGTTTGTCATGTTTTGGTTTCAAACACTTGAAGCTGATGTGGATTCAAGATAAATATGACGCTGAAATTATTGCAGTAGTAGAAAAGTCTGGTTCTTGAAACGCAGGGAGTGTGTTTCAACAGTTTTAGTTACTACGAGATAAATATGCACCACTTTAGGCGGGGAACTTCCTCTTTCACTCCGCCTGAATTGGACAGTAGACAAGGAGCAAGTTGTATATGCTGTCGTACTTTTTACGCCGTTTGGCGTTGGTGATACCAACGTTTCTCGGGATAACTATTCTTATCTTTGCTATCACTCGTTTCGTGCCGGGCGGACCTGTTGAACGCATGTTGTCACAAATGCAGTCTCAAGGGGATGGTGCCGCATCAATGACGTCTGCTGGTGGCAATACCGCCCTTTCTGATGATCAAATCGCTGAGCTAAATGCGTTTTACGGTCTGGATAAGCCAGTGACAGAAGCGTATGTGGAGTGGCTAAGTCGCTTGGTCGTGCTAGACCTTGGTGAGTCAACACGTTACTACGAGCCTGTCTCTGACATGATTGCAGAGCGTTTACCTGTGTCGTTATTTTATGGCGGCATGACCTTTTTTATCAGTTATTTTATCTCGATCCCTCTTGGTTATTACAAGGCGCTCAAGCACGGCTCTGTGTTTGATTCCGCTTCTTCAATACTCATCTTTGTGGGCTATGCCTTGCCTGGCTATGTGGTGGGTGTATTGCTCATCACGCTATTTAGTTATCACTTGGAATGGTTTCCGATGGGAGGCTTTGTCGGCGATGACTTCGACGATTACGAAACTTTCTTTGAACGCGCCAAGGACATCATGTGGCACGCGGTGTTGCCTTTAGTCTGTTACCTCATTGGCGACTTTGCAACACTGACAATGACGATGAAAAACAACCTGATGGAAAACCTTTCTTCAGACTATATCCGTACAGCTATCGCGAAGGGCTTACCTTTCAAAAAGGCGGTTCGTAAGCACGCGTTGCGTAACAGCTTAATCCCAATCGCGAGTCACTTTGGTAACTCTTTGTTGTTCTTCATGACTGGTGCCTTCCTGATTGAAGTTATCTTCAATATTGATGGCATTGGCTTATTGGGTTACGAATCAATCATGGAGCGTGATTACCCCGTTGTTATGGGTATTGTCGCCATTAATGCGCTGTTGCTGCTCATTGGTAACATTATTTCAGATATTTGTGTTGCTTTAGTCGACCCACGTGTGAAGTTTGGAGCGTAACATGATTAAAGTTAGTCCATTAACTCAAAAGAAAATTCGCCACTTTAAAGAGATCAAACGAGGTTATTGGTCGTTTGTCATTCTCTCAATCATGTTGATCTTGTCGCTCTTTGCTGAACTTCTGATTAATAGTAAAGCGCTAGTCGTCAAGTACGATGGTAGCTACTATTTTCCTGTTGTCAGTGATGTCCGTTTAGGCAGTGAATTTGGCCAAGAGTCATCCAGCGAAGCGGATTATCGCGTACTGCAAAAAGCGTTTGAGGCTGAAGGGGGCGACAACTTTGTTATTTTGCCGCTTGTGCCATGGAACCCATATGAACAGGATTTTAGTGGTGATTTCCCGCCAACAGCGCCTAGTGCCGAAAACAAGCATTATTTAGGTACAGATGTGATAGGTCGCGATATTTTGGCACGACTTGTCTACGGATTCAGAACGGCAATGGGATTTGCGTTGCTCACCATGGCAATTTCCTACGCGATTGGTACCGCAGTTGGTTGTGCTATGGGCTTTTGGGGCGGTAAATTTGACTTGTTTGTACAGCGACTTATCGAAATCTGGTCAATGGTGCCGTTTTTGTACGTCATTATGATTCTTGTCTCAATCGTTCAACCGACGTTCGCTCTCTTTGTCGCTATTAACGTGCTTTTCACCTGGATGGGGATGACATGGTACATGCGGACCATGACTTATAAAGAAGCGGCACGAGAATACGTAATGGCGGCACGTGCTTTAGGGGCATCGACGGGACGTATTTTGTTTAATCACATCCTACCGAATACGATGGTGATGATCGTGACATTGGCGCCGTTCACTATTGCAGCAAACATCACTGCGCTGACCGCTTTGGATTATCTAGGTTTAGGTCTGATGCCACCAACGCCAAGTTGGGGGGAACTGCTACAACAAGGTAAATCTAACCTAGACTCGCCATGGATTGTTGCCTCAGTGGTGACGTCAATTGTACTCGTGTTGGTAATGGTGACCTTTATTGGTGAAGCCATTCGAGCGGCCTTCGACCCGAAAAAATTCACACGCTATGTTTAAGCGAGCATTGTGAGCAAAACATAAAAAAGGGAAGTTTTATGAAGAAATTATTTTTAGCGTCCACGCTGAGCGCCCTGAGTTTTGGTGCAATGTCAGCAACGCTTCCGACTGACTTAAACTGGCAAACAAACTGGGATGAGCCTCAATATGGTTCGCCTGAAGCGAAACGTGGAGGGACCTATCGCACCTTCATGTCAAGTTTTCCACAGACGTTACGTAGTGTTGGCCCAGACGCTAATGCGGGGTTGCGTTCCTTTATCTTGGATGAGACCCCTGGATTGGTGGTTCGTCACCCAGATACTTTAGAGTTCATCCCTGAACTTGCTAACGAGTGGGCGTTAGCTGGCGACAATAAAACCGTCTATTTCAAACTCAATCCAGAAGCCAAATGGTCGGACGGCAAGCCTGTGACTGCCGACGATTTTGTATTCATGCTTAAGTTTTATCGTTCTAAGGATATCCTAGAACCTTGGTACAACGATTATTACAACAAAACCATTGCGGATGTTATTAAGTACGACGTTCATACGTTTGCTGTTAAGGCCGCGAAAGAGTTCAATCCGGAAGAATTGTTGCTAAGAATGGGGGCTTTACGCCCTCGTCCCGCACACTTTTATGCCAATCCTTCAAAGGATGAAAATGGTGATGGTATTCACGACAACTTTGTCCGTTACTACAACTTTAAGAGTGAGCCAACGACCAGTGCATACTACCTAGATGATATCAAAAAAGGTAGAAGTGTGACTTTCAAACATGTTGGTGAAGATTGGTGGGGTTACAGCAATAAGTACTACCAAAATCGCTACAATGTCGACAAGATTCGCATCACGGTGATCCGCGATAGCGATATTGCGATGAAGCATTTTGAAAAGGGTAAGTTGGATGCATTTGGTCTGGTTCTGCCAAGCCTATGGCACGATAAATCGAACACAGAACCGTACCAAAAAGGCTACATTCAAAAGTTCTGGGGTTACAACCAATTTCCAGTCGGTGCGGGCGGCGTATGGATAAACACCGCGATGCCTTTGCTGGATGATTTAAACGTTCGCAAGGGCATTACCTACGCAATTGATTTTGATGGCATGATTGAGAACATCATGCGTGGTGACTACTCCCGTAAGCCAAACCCGACGGGTTATGGCCATGGTAAATACACCCTACCAGACGCGAAAGCACCGAAATTTGACCCCGCAAAAGCGGCCGAGGCATTCGAAGCCGCAGGCTTTAACAAAATTGGTTCCGATGGTATTCGTGTCAATGATAAAGGTGAGCGTTTAAGCTTCGAGCTGACCTACGGAACACCTGTTCATACTCCTCGTATTGCTTTTTTGCGTGAGCAAGCCAAGCTAGCAGGGGTGGATATTGAGCTCAAGTTGGTTGATGGCTCATCCATGTTCAAATACGTCCGTGAGAAAAAGCACGATTTGGCTTTCTTAGATATGGGTACGTCCGAGATCCCAACGTATTGGGAGTACTTCCATTCAGTCAATGCGAACAAGCCGCAAACTAACTCTTTCACAAACTACAGCACGCCAGAGCTGGATGAAAAGATCATCGAGTATCGTTTTAGCATGGATATGGATAAAAAGATCCAGCTAGGTCATGAGATTCAGCGTGACATCATTGATGCGCACGTTATCGTAACAGGCTACATGATTCCTTATGTCCGCTACGGTCACTGGCGCTGGCTAAAGTTTCCTGATAAGCCAATGAATCGCATGACAGAGGCGTTGTTCAGTGGTGGCATCATAGGGGATGGCACTTACTGGATTGATAGCGATATCAAGAAAGAAACGAAACAAGCGATGAAGTCAGGTAAAGCTTTTAAACCTGTCGTCGTCGTAGATGACACTTATAAGCTGTAAGGATTGGTTATGGAAAACGATGTAATCCTAAGTGTTAAAGATCTCGAAGTTGAATTCACCACCGATGATGGACCAGTGAAGGTGCTGCATGGTGTGAACTTTGATGTGAGAGCTGGACGTACACTCGGTCTGGTGGGAGAGTCAGGCAGTGGTAAGAGCGTAACCTCAATGTCGATCATGGGGCTTTTACCTAAGCCATATGGCAACATCATCAAAGGTGAAGTGAATTATCGCGGCACCAACCTAGTTGATTTGCCTGCGGAAGAGATGTACGCCATGCGTGGCGATCGCATTTCGATCATCTTCCAAGATCCGATGACGGCGCTCAATCCAGTACACACTATTGGTCGCCAAATATGTGAAGTGCTTGAACTTCATCGACCTGAGCTCGACAAAAAGGAGCGGGAGGCTTTCTCGATTGAGATGCTGGCAAAAGTCAAAATCCCAATGCCAGAGAAACGATTGAATGAGTATCCCCATAACCTATCTGGCGGTATGCGCCAGCGTGTCATGATCGCGATGGCGTTGGCCTGTAAGCCGGATATTCTTATTTGTGATGAACCGACTACGGCGTTGGATGTTACGGTTCAGGCGTCTATCCTTGAACTGATGAATGAGCTTCAGGAAGAAACAGGCATGGCGATGATCTTCATTACTCACGACCTCGGGGTTGTGGCAGAAGTGTGTGATGATGTTGCCGTGATGTATGGTGGGCGTATTGTCGAAAAAGCAGAAATTTTTGAGTTGTTTGATAACCCGCAGCACCCATACACAGAGCGTTTAATGGGATTGATGCCGAGCTTAGATAATGAGCCGAAGCAGATGATCGATATCAAGCCTATTGATGCCAGTATGTTTGCCAGTTAACTAGGCAAAGTGAACGAGTCATAAAAGAGGATGTTATGGCAAAAGAAGTATTAAGAATTGAAAATCTTAAGCAGCACTTTGTTTCTGGTAAAGGGCTGTTCAAGAAAGGCTACACCATCAAAGCGGTAGACGGGGTTTCACTGTCTGTTTCTGAAGGTGAAACACTGGGGCTAGTTGGTGAGTCAGGTTGCGGTAAAAGCACCCTTGGTCGCACGATCTTAAAGTTATACGAGCCAACGGAAGGTAAGATTTTCTTTGAAGGTAAAGACATCACTAAACTGTCCGTCAAAGAGATGCGATCGCTGCGTAAAGACATGCAAATCGTCTTTCAAGACCCAATGGAATCACTCAATCAGCGTCATACCATCGGTATGATTCTAGAAGAACCGTTTGTTATTCATAAAATCGGTACGCCAGCCGAGCGCAAACAGTGGGTAAAAGAGCTTTTAATCAAAGTGGGCTTGCCAGAAACGGCAGTCAACCGCTATCCACATGAGTTTTCAGGCGGCCAACGTCAGCGTATCGGTATTGCTCGTGCGATTGCATTGAAGCCTAAGTTACTGATTTGTGACGAATCGGTATCTGCGCTAGATGTGTCGGTACAGGCACAAATCTTGAACCTATTACTACAACTGCAACAAGAGATGAACTTGGCGATCATCTTTATCTCTCACGATCTCTCTGTGGTGAAACACGTCTCTGACAAAGTTGCAGTGATGTATTTTGGTAAAGTGGTAGAAGCAGGCAGCGCGAAAGAAATTTATGCAAACCCGCAAAATGAGTACACCAAGAAACTCCTATCTGCGATTCCGATCACCCACCCTAAATATCGGAAGAAAAAGCGCCTGGCTGAAAAAAAGCAGCAAGTGGCGTAAGTGATGCCACAGGTCCTATAACACAAAAACGCTCCGCCAAATAAGCGGAGCGTTTTTATAGGTCTATGTTAGGTCTTGGTGTTGATTGGCGCCTGAGTATTATGATTGATTGAAGATCGTTGCATGCTAAACTCAAGGCCTATCTTCTTTGTCTGGATAATGGACCATGCCGTCGAATTTACCGAAATCCTTTAGTCGACCGTTCCTGAAAATCTTCCATATTTTGGAGGCGGTATTATTAGTCTCTATTACCTTGGCGACGCTGTACGCCATGATGCAAGAGTTTGTGCACGTATTTGTAGAGAAGCGTGTCTTACTCACGGATATTCTTTTGATGTTTATCTATCTGGAAGTGCTCGCCATGGTGCAGCAGTTCGTGATGAACGGAAAAATTCCGGTACGCTATCCTATCTATATCGCGATGATGGCGATCGCCCGCTATATCACACTCGGAATGAAAGAGCTGGATGCGGTTTTGGTTGTGTGGTTATCTCTGGCAGCGTTTATCTTAGCTGCGGCAACGTTGCTCATCAGAGTCGGGCATCATTATTGGCCCTACGTTGATAACAGAACCTTGGAAAAAGATGAATAAAAGAAAGCCCCGCACTAGCGGGGCTTTTTTGTTTCAATACTCGATGACTTTTAGATCATTCAATATTTTGGATCTGAATGTCGATTTATTTGTGAAAATTCACTTATATCAATATTTTATTGAACTTAATTCGTTATTTTATATTTTTTAACCACCATATTACCCACCGCTTGGTACTTTATAGACATAACTTTTTGAGTGAGTCGTTTTTGCTTTGTTTGTTTTTATACATATCTTTGTCTGCTCTCTCTATTAGTTGCTTTGCATCTAAATGTTCAGGCTCTCTTGCCTTATGGTGCACGTAGGATCCAACTGAAACAGAAAGGTAGAAATGCTGTCCATTAATACGTATCGGCTCCTGAAGCTTAGTTCTTTTTTGTAAGCAGTTACACCAACTCGTGGTCTTTTGGTGGTCGTAGTTTGGGAGGATGGCAATGAATTCATCTCCTCCAAACCTAGCTATCGTCTGCTTTGGTAGTTGCATTTTTTTCAAGATACTACCTAGTCTTTCAATCATTCTATCTCCGACAACATGACCAGCAGAGTCGTTAATTTTCTTCAACTGATCTAAGTCGATAAATACCAGTGAGAAAGTTCCAATATCATTATCTTGAATTAGAGACTCTATGTGTGTAATGCCTTGAGCACGAGAAGATAAGCCAGTCAAAAAATCAACACTTAAACGCTTCTCTAAGAGTAAAACTCTGTTTGTAAGTTGTTGATTTTCATTCTCTAAGTCTGAAATTTTTTTTAGTATGTTTTTCAGTCCAACATTATTGGGAAGGGGCATGCTTTGTTCATCAATAAGTGAAATGCTACGGGCATGAATATGGCCTTTACTTTTTGACATATCGTTACCTTCAATATCTTGATTGATATTAGGTTACTTTGTTATGCGGCAAGTTATGTCGTAGTAGGTCACTCCTCCGATGTTTCGATCTCATTCTCCTCTAACGTGCTGACTTTGTGCTGACAGTCGCTAACTTACCTCTGAGATCAGTATACCGAAGTAAAATTCGTTATTTTTTGAACTTTTTCTGGTTGATATTTGTGCGACATAACTTGTCGCTGGAATCAAATATAATTTGTGTGCATTAAGTCACATGATGGATTAGTTTCACATGTATAGTATCGATGTTCTCATTTATGGAACGAATGTCACGATAGATTTAAACAACGGAATAACTTGGCTTTGTCGAAAAGAAAAAGTACACAAGACTCATTAGTTCTTGTGCTTGAAATACTTAAACGAATCCCTAAGCACAGAAAGATAACGGCTCTAGAAATACGAGAGCAATTAGAAGTAATAGGCATTTCGAGAGATATAAGAACAATACAACGCAATCTAGAGATGTTGAGTGAACACTTTCCCATAGATAGGGATACTCGCTCTAAGCCTTATGGGTACAGTTTTGATAGAAATAGTCACGCACTAGGAGTGAGCTCACTTAATGCTCATGAATCTTTACTCTTGGCTTTAGCAGAGAAGCACCTAAAGTTACTGCTACCAAAAGATGTAATGCAGTCACTAAGACCTCACTTTACAGAGGCTAGGTATAACCTCGAGTTTGACCCTAAAAACCATAAAGATCGTGTGTGGAAAGATAAAATCAAAGTAGTGCGAGAGTCTCAACCTCTTCTAGCGCCAAAAATTGATAACAAAGTTTTGGAAAATATAAGTAAGGCATTGTATGAAGATCGTTTATTGACCGTAACCTATCACAATGCCAATAAGCAAGTTAGAACATCTACAGTTATGCCGCTCGGCCTTGCACAGCAAGGAGTTCGACTTTATCTAGTGTGCCGGTTTGACGGGTTCAACAATGAAAGAAGCTTAGCCGTTCATCGTATAAATGATGCGATAGTTTCGTCATTTAATTTCAAGAGACCGGAGAGCTTTTCGTTGGCTAAATACGATTCTGACGGAAGATTTGGTTTTGGCGAGGGAGAGTTGTGTCGAGTTCAGTTTGATATAGATAAACAGGCTGGATACCACCTTGTTGAGACACCGCTGTCGGAAGACCAGGTCATAGAAGAGTTGGGAAGTACCTATAGAGTGTCAGCCACAGTCATTGATTCATTCTTACTTGATAAGTGGCTCAAGAGCTTTGGAACAGACGTCTGTAACATCCATAAAAAGAAAGGAAATAGCAATGTTTATTCAGCACCTTAATGATGAACAACAAGCCGCATTATATTACTTCTCTAAGGAGTTAATTGCAGCTGATGGATACGTTGATGAACGAGAAACTCTACTTTTGGAGGGAATCACTGCTCAATGTAACAACAGTGCAAATTTAGATAAAACGTTTGATATTAAAAAGCTTTCTGAGATCTTTTCAGAAAAGGCGCAGAAAATGGCGTTTCTAATTGAATTAGTTGGTGTTGCTTACGCGGATCAGGTAATTGCAGAAAGTGAAGACAATTTCATAAAAAGTGTAGCGGAAAGCCTAAATGTGGACTTGTCAATCATTGAAGAGTTAAAGGATTGGGTTCAGCGCCAGATGGCTCTTGTGCTCGAAGCAGAAAAATTTTTGGAGAAATAAACATGCCATTACCATTTATTTTAGCAGGTGCTGCTGTTGCAGCAGCAAGTTATGGAGCTAAAAAAGGCTACGACGGGTATCAAGATAAGTCTGAAGCAAACGATATTATTGAGTCTGCAAAGAGAAAGTACGATGAAGAGAGAACTGTCTTTGACAAACAGAATGAACAGACAAATAAAAGTTTAACCAGCCTCGGTGAGTTTCAACTACAAGTTGGTAACGATTTTAAAGAGTTCAGAACAATTGCAGAAAAGCTTTTAGTTAAATTGAACCAATCCAACTCTAAGGACCTAGAAATTGACTTCCCTCAGCATAAGCTTGATGAGATAGATGGTCTCGCGTTATCTACAACAGCTTACATGAGTAAGGTCGCTGGAGCTGGTGCTGCTGGTGCTGCCGCTGCATATGCTGTATACGGTGGCGTTATGGCTATGGCTGCCGCTTCAACAGGAACACCGATTGCCGCTCTATCTGGCGCTGCTGCATATAACGCAACTATGGCCGCTATTGGCGGAGGTTCCCTTGCTGCTGGTGGCTTTGGTATGGCTGGAGGTGCGATGGTTCTTGGTGGTGTTGTTGCAGCTCCTATTATGGCGATTGCTGGGTGGGCTTTTGCCTCTCATGCGGAGGAAGCATTAAGCGATGCAAGAAAAACTCGAGCAGAAGTTAACGAAGCTGTAGGTAAGATGGAGAAGGGGCGCAAACAACTAGCCAAAACTAAGTTATATGCCGATAGAATTTACAAAGAGATAGAACGCCTGTATTCAGTATTTAAAGAATACTTTGATAGCCTAAAAGCTTTTGAACAATTGCTATCGAACAAAGCTGACATTTCCAAGTTCGAAGATGACGTTATTCGTCTAATTCAAAATGGCTACCAAATTGCCGCTATTCTCACTGATATCATTACAACACCGCTGTTTAAACCTAAAAAAGACGCACAGGGTAATGTGGTATTAAATGATGAAAACATTGTTCAAATTGAAACTGATAGCGATGGAATGCAAGTGATCAATGAGTCTGGAATAAAAGCTACGCTTGCAAAGTCGAGTAATACTCACAAGTAAGTATTGTTCTCGAAGAGATATAAAGGGAGGTTTTTCTCCCTTTTCAATGGAGCTGTATGGTATGTCAGAAACCAATTCACAACATTTTGCGCTAGTCGATGAGCTAAATAAGACGGTTACTAAAAGTCTAGTAACGACGTTCGGTTTGGATTTTTTACTTTTTGAAGACAAAAAAGGTGGCGATGTTGCAACCGTTCACAATGTTCGCCAGCACCAAAAAGGTGATGCTGAAATCTATGTCTCAAAGAGTGTTCAAGCAGAGTATGCGAATAAAGGGGATTACAAACCAGTTAAACATCATGCTGACGGAAGTATCGTAACTGATAGAAAGAACAAACCCAAAAGAGAAGATCGTTACCACTCTCATCAGAATTATAAGGCGAAGGGAAAGGAAGACAAAAAGCTGCAACATGATGGTAATTTGCCAGACGAATATCGTAACCAGCTTATGTCTCAGGATGAAAAACGCCAACTAGACCACATCATTTCATCGCATGAAGTCCATAATGATGCGGGAAGAGTGCTTGCAGGGCTAGACGGCGTAGAACTTGCCAATCAGAACTCAAATTTTCAATCGACACATTATTACATCAACAACCTCAAGTCAGATCATTCTATGGATGATTTCTTAGGAACCGTTGTACCAAGGACAATTGAGAACAAGCGTAACAATATTGAAAGAGATAAACTGCGTTTAGCTTCTATGCCCTCGGAAACTAAACAGCAAAAGCATGAAAAACGTAAACTAGCAGATAAAATCACCAAGCAAAGTGAACAGGTTGCTGTTCTTGAGAGTCTTGATGAAGACAAAATGCGTGAGGCGGATAAGAGAGCAAGACAGCAGTACGATAAGCAGATCAATTTCACTTACTATACCAGCAGTAAGTTTTTTAAGAGTACTGCTATGGCGTCTAGTAAAGCTGGTTTCGCTATGGGGGTTAGACAGGCATTAGGGCTTGTTCTTGCTGAAGTTTGGTTTGAAATAAAAGATGCAATTCCTCAGATCTTTAAAGATAAAGAAGAAAATTTCACACTTGATAAGTTCCTAAATAAGCTAAAGGTTACCGCACTAAAAATTTGGGATAGGGTCAAAACTCGATTCAAAGATATTCTGGAAGAGTTTAAAAACGGGGCTTTAGCGGGTGCCCTGTCTAGCTTAAGTTCGACCATAATGAACATCTTTTTCACCACTCAAAAGTTGATTGGAAAACTCCTCCGTGAAACTTGGTCAAGTTTAGTTTCGGCTGCTAAAGTCTTGTTCTTTAATCCGCAGAGACTTAGCCCTGGAGCTTTGGTGCGAGAAGTTACACGTATTTTATCTACTGGTGTTGCGGTTGCAATGGGAGTGATGCTTAACCAACAGTTAGCCTCGCTGATGACATTTCCTCTCGGTATTGAACTAGCCTCGTTTGTTAGCGCGGTGGCTACGGGCATAATGACTATTGGTATCACATACTTTTTAGATCACAGTAAATTAATGCGAAAAGTATGGGATTACCTAGATCAGTTTAAGTCAGTAGAAAAGAGAACCTTGGAATACTTCCAGACGGTAAATGCTGAACTTGATCGATACTTGATTGAGCTTTCCAAAGTTGAGTTTAATCTTTCACCTGATGAACTAGCTGGACTTGTCGACAACTTAGAATCTGTTAGTTGTGAATACGAAAGAAGTATGATGTTGTCGAAAGAAGTAAGTCGAAGAGAGATAGAGTTACCTTTTGAAGACAACAACCTAGATAGTACTAGAGCTTGGTTGATGAGTTTATGAACCAAGTTACCCTAAATCTTTTCCCTTGCTATTCATGCGGTAAATGTTGTGCGAATGTTGATTTATCCGCAGAGACCAAGAACTTGGACCGAGGTGACGGCATTTGCCGTCATCTCAATGTGGAAAATAAACAATGTAGTATCTATGATACGAGACCGGATATTTGTCGAGTAGAACTACAGTATAGAAGGCATTATGCTTCTACTTATACTTGGCAAGCGTTTGTTGATATAAATCTATCAATATGTGAGAGCTTGCCCGATAAGTTGACCTGAAGTGCTCTAAAAGATACATCGACGCTTGTATACATATAATATAATTCAGCGTAATTGTCAGTGTCACATATAATCAGGAATAGCTTGCGTTTTTGATGGCTTTTCTGTCTATGCTGCTCGTGTTTATCAATCTCCTGATGCCTCTAGGGCTATTCCTTAAGGATGAAGCATGAATTCTAGTTTTAGGAGCTTATTAACTAGGAAGATAGTGAGTCGGTTAACTGTTCGAGCGCTTTCGTCAACATTAAGTTTCTCTCTTCAAGTGAGTCTACTTTATTACGCATTTCTTCTAATTGGCCCTCCTTCTGACGGCTTTTCGCCTTTAGCAAATCGTAACTTTCGAGCTTTTTATTCAGTAAGTCATTATCTCTTTCTAGCCTTCGAATCTCTCTTTTAAGTGCCGTTCCATCGATAATTGATTCTACAGCTTGACCTAAATTATCTAATCGATATTTCTTTTTAACCTTCTTGAGAAAAGTGTGAGTTTTGTCATCAACATAGACAGTATGCACTTTTCTTGCTCTTTTTTTTCTTCGGCAGTATTGCGCCCAAGATTTCTTCATGTTCGATAGTTTCTCTTTCCTTAAAGCTGGCTCTGGAACTCTAGAAAAGTAGTGCTCAGCTTGCTCTAAGATGTTCTGTTGCCGAGAGGTTGTAAGTATGTCGTCCACGGAAGGAAGACTTTTAGGTATCCCTTTTTTAGTAAAATACTCAGTTACCCATTGGGTCATTTTCTTGTTCTTAAAATTAACCCACTTCTTAAAATCATCGATTTCCTTACTCACTATCTTTCCTTTAACTTGTTTTGCTACATGTAGCTTTACATGTCAATAATATACTGTCAAAAATTATGATATTATAAACTTAATAGGTATTATAAATAAAATGTAACGATCATGATTAGTGTAATTCTCCAGCCCTGGAAAGGGCTGAAGCCTCAGGACAAAGTCGTATACTTACATTGGATTTGGTGTACTAGAGAGCAAAGAAACGTGTTCCTATCAATTGCATCTCTGGCGGAAAAGTTAAAGATAAAAGAGTCGACAGTTCGTGGTTCGGTAGCACGCTTATATATGTGTGATAAGGTAATTTTTAACGATGAACAGTCATCGTATGCAGTCGCTTATCCAGCAGGTTTTGATAGTGCTCAGGCGCAATCTGAAGAGAAGCTAGCTTCAATACTAGCAATGTTAGGTATTGGAACTGGCCTAATCGGTGAGCGTGCTGAAGTGTTGGCAAAGCGTCTTCTTAGAGCCGTGTTGGTTTCTTTGACTGATGATTTAGGCATCATTGAACGTGTTAGTTTTTCTCATCTTTCCTCTATCACCGGAATGACGGTACAGAGGTTACGTCGTTACAAAGATGAGCTTATAGATGATGGGTACATAATCAAATTTGTGCCTGGTGGGAATGCTCCTTCTTTGTATAAAAAAGTTGCATCTATCTGCATCATGAATCCCGAAAAATTTACAGGAAAGAACATAGCTCTTTGGAGGTTTGAAGCGGAGTCATTAGTGAGTAACAGAGAACTTAACTCCTGCATACACAACATCCAAACAAAGTATCAATCTACCCCGGTTCTAAATATTGAAGAGATAAATCGTCACAGATTAGCGGGGAGAGTCCACCATCTTTTTGATGAATTCGTTTCCCAGGCAATACGAAGCAAGTTGTTAGAAAAATACTTAATTTGTTCTAGAGACATTATTGCCAAAACAGATCAGATTACAGTAAACAAACGGTTCCAGATATTATGGAGAAGGCACATAGAATCCGTTTCTGGTGTGGTGCTAGATATTTTACTTGAGCATATAGGGGAAAGTGGGCCTGAATATCCTATTGATGTGTACTTTTTTAGACACAAAGATACCTGTTATGTGCTTTCGAATGTCGGTCTGAATCAGTCTGGGAGCACGAACTAACTTGAGAGTGAATTTTATGCTTTGGCAATAGGTGGAGTGTTGTCAGAGCTGGTCTGTGACTGAGTAATAAGCCAGTTTTAAGTGCAGGTATGGTTAATATATGTAGGTAAATGAGCCATCTAGAAGAGCCATACCTACCTCAAGTAGGTTAGGGATATACGCTAAAAAATTATATGAGAAGAGATTCCTGTAGATGAACAACACAGGAATCAATCTCATGAAGAAATCTACCTACCAAGGATTACCTACATTAGGCTTATCATATGATCTTAACTGCGATTATCTGGAGGTTATTCGCGTACCAATGGACAACGCTGTCGATGAGTACCCGACGGTTTTTGCTGTTCGATTTGATCTTCGACAACCAGAAGGTGATTTTCTTGATTGCCTTAGCCGTGATGAGATCATGGGCAATGAGGCTTTAGGCATTCGACGTACAGATTTAGCTACTCGATTTGTTCAATCGTTCAAGGCCAAACTTAAAGCACATGAACGAAGATGTCACCGCAAAGGGATAAGAGTTTATCCTTGTACCGTTAGGTTCGTGTGGGTTAGGGAGCGTGATAAATCGGCACATGACCACTATCACGTTGTTTTACTCCTGAATGAAGACCGTTTTGGGAGGTTGGGCAATATTACAAGAGAAGGCTCTCTAGCATGGACTATCACCAGTGCTTGGGCTAGTGCACTTAACTGTGATGTTGATACTATCCGTCACCTTGTGCATTTCCCTGACAATGCATGTTATGTCCTTGATAGAAAGAGTAAGGACTTTATTAAACAATTTAACGACTTATTCTATAGGCTCAGTTATTTTGCCAAGAATGCTACGAAGCATAATGACGAAGGTAATCGCTGTATAGGTCGAAGTATTCGTTAGGTGCGAACCAAGGTCTTTATCTAGAAAGCAAAAAATAAAGGGGGAGCGAATCCCCTTATCCTTTATGACGATACCTTAAGTCCCATACACGCCACTGACTCGCTTGAATGTGCGCATGAGCGTCACCTTTAAGCTGAGTTAATGTGAAGGTGTTGGAGAATATGTCACCACTTAGGCAGTAGCTACAGAACTGATGACAGCTTTCATTTAACAGGGAATAGTTTGTTTGTACACCTAGCATAGCTTCTGCAATTTGAGCGCATTGCTCATTACCAATGGAATGGCCCTGAGCATTGCAACTCACGTAAATGGAAAGGGCTGTGGTATCTGCTAGGAATTGATGAATTGATACAGCTTCGATAAGACCTTTGCCATTACGGTGGATGATACGTCCATTTCCCACGTAGACACCCGAATGCTCAGCAGTACCAAATGCGAGATCGCAATATACAATGCTACCTCTGATTGGTTGATTGGTTGATTGGTTTTCCAGAATAAGTTTTGGATTAAACTTTTCGATAAACTGCCAACTAGAAAGCTTCCTATTGCGTGATATGGGTTCATGTTATTTGCTCTCAAATGTAATAATTGCGAAACTCAAAAAGGCTCTGAGCTTAATGTTTATAAGGGATTGGCGGTCCCGCCCCCTCACTAAATGACCCGGTTTAAAGTTCAAGAGAAACAAAGTCTTTATCGACTTCATCTTGAGTGATACCGATATAGCGAAGGGTGACGCCCTCAGATGTGTGACGAAGCATTTTCATGACACGGGCTATATCCTTTGTGGCTTGGTAGAGAAAGTAACCTCGCGTCTTTCTCATCGAATGAGTACCTAAAGCGATATTTAGCTCTTGGCCTACTTGTTGAAATGCCATGGACACAGCACGTCGCGTGATTGGCTGCGGTGGTTTGTTTTTCAACTGTTGGCATCGGTGGGATTGAAACAAATAGATGTGGTCGGGATGTTGCTCCCTTAATCTAGCAATATGCTGCTGCGCTTTGGTATTGAGCTGAATGTTTGCCAGTTTGCCAGTTTTACTTTCACGAATAATAAGTCGGTCACCATGAATGTTTTCAAAGCGAATCGATAACAAATCAGAAATCCTCAGTGCCAGGTTTAATCCGATATGCCATACATCGGCCATTTGTGGATGACAACGAATACTCAGCAAATGACCAATCAGGCGTATGGTGTCATCGTTTTTGATTGCTTGGACCTCAGCCATAATCTGCTTCCTTTTTTGTCTGTAGAAGGGTGTTTTGGGAAGTACAGAGCCGACGATATCAAGAAACCCTTGTGCAATAAGGGATTGAAGCTTCCCGTTTTAACAATATGGGAAGCAGGCATCGGCGTAGCTCTATGCGGGTGGTTGTGTTGAATGTTTGGTAAGGGAAGAGGAGTGTTCTGGGGTAGTAAGTGGATTGGCTTTGGTTATTAGCCACACTTAATCTGAATTTGGTTGTAAGCGTCCATTGCTACATAAGCTAGAAAGTTACACTCCCACATTTCATACAGCTCCGTGGTTTCTTGTAGGTGCATGCCCAGCCAGCCGCTAAAGCGCGCGAAAGCGACGTTGTTAGCAAAATCAAAAGTCAGGTCGAGAACCAGTTGCGGTGTCTTGTCACCCACATAAACGCGGTCCGTTATCTCCCTAATGGCAATATGGCTGTCTTTAACATCGATAGTGATAGAGACAGGATGAAACCCTCCATCTTTCGGGTGGTAACTGGTGTCCTTAAATCGGATAGTTAGCCGTCCTCGGTAATTAACATCATGAATAGAGCGTTTAATTAAGTCTTTGAGTTGGTGTGAAGGCTTGGCTCGCTTGCATGCGAACATAGCCAGGTTAGCAGCTTGATTCATAGTGACCTCTTTGAGGGAAATGGAGATTAGCGAATGGGGGTAATGTCGATTGAGATTGCAGAGTGTGCGATGAGCGAGCGAGTGACTGCTTTAAGCCAGCTGGCGAGTAAGGTTTGTACTTCTGGCCGTTGTAAACTGCACTGCTTAATTTCAGGGTGATAGAACCAACAACCCGCGAAGTTGAAATAAAGCGATAACTCTTTTTGTGGCGTACCTGTGACGACAACATCAAAGGTTGCGATAAAGCGAAGCTGCCAGGGCGAATCACTGGATGTGCGTTCTAATTGAATTTCAATGGGCTGAAATCGTTGGTCAGTCTCTTGAGAACGAATGTTTAACGCCAATCGTTCAACTGTATTAGGAATGGTGCTGTCCAATAACAGGGCATCAAGAAAGCAATGCATTGGAGTAACGAGCTCATCACTAAGTCCGGAAACAATAAACTCACTCATATCAAGCCCTTCTCAGCAAATGAAACACAACCTTCACCAACAACGATGTGGTCTAAGACGCGGATATCCACGAGCTTTAGAGCGTCGATAAGTCGCTGAGTAATGCGTTTGTCGGCTTGGCTAGGCTCAGCAATGCCGGAAGGGTGGTTGTGGGCAAAAATTACCGCGGCAGCGTTGTGGTTTAGTGCTGTCTTCAATACTTCACGGGGATAAATCGAAGCGGCGTCAATCGTGCCAAAGAACAACTCTTCAAAACTGATCAACTGATGTTGGTTATCTAGAAACATCACGGCAAACACTTCTCGGTCATGAGATCCTAACTTGAGCTTTAGGTACTCTTTGACATTAGTGGGGTTGGTGAAGGTGCCTTCACGTTTGTATTTCACAGCCAGAGCCTCGGCTGCACGCTCTAGCAGTTCATTGAGTTCTGAAGTCTCAAAGGGGTAGTCATGGTCAGTCTTTTGGGTACGCATAAGGGCTCCTTGGGGTATCTGTTTGGTTATGCGTACTGATGAAATATATCTGAAAGGGTTTTAAATCAGGCTTGTCAGGAATTGGAGGGGAGAAAGCAAGCGTGCCCAGAGACAGGTAAAAAATAACTTACTTGCTGTTGTTATGTAGGAATCGCTGTAAAGCAAGTTATTAACAACCAAGCCGAATCAGAGAACGTATCGGCTTATTAGTCTCTGGAGAGTATGACAATGAATACAGAAATTTATGTAGAAGCGGCCATGGTGAGAAAGCAAAGAGATCGTCTTGTTGGTGGTGTTGGCTTAATCGTGATCGATGATGATGCGTGCATTGAACATGAAGATTGGGAGTATTTTGGCTATGTCGCAGACCAAACTTACCTAGAGCTGTCAGTGCTTGCTTTTGGGTTAAAGCATGCGAGAGATGGCGATATTATCTATTCAAGCAGCGATTATTGCGTCAAAGGCTTTAATGAGTGGTTAGATGGCTGGAAGCGACGAGATTGGCGTAAGGCAAATAAAGAACCGGTAGCTAATGAAGACCTTTGGCGACTGGTGGATGAAAGAAGCGCGGAGAAGCGTGTTGAGGTGAGGAAAGTCGCAGCCTGTTCAGCAGGAAAAGATGCAGCTTATAGATACGCTCTCGCAGCGGCGAACCGTCAGTTGTAATGAAAATGAATCACTTGCTGGTACTGCCAGCAAGTGATTCATCTTTGTGTGCTGCTTTGTTCAGGAACTGTTAGCTGTAGCCTCAGAGTAGGCGAGTAGGAAAAGTAAAAAATAACGTAGCGGCCTTTGTTATGAGTTGAACTACATAACAAGGTTTTAAAATGTTGAATTTTCTTAATTTAGAGCAAGTGGAAACCAAAACAACACTATGCAAAAGCACCATCTATAAGCTAATGAAAAATGGTGAGTTTCCAAAAAACTTCACCGTATCAGGTAAGAGTAAGGCTTGGGATGAAAAGGAGGTTGAAGATTGGATGATGAGTAAGATTGGAATCAATGATGTGAGATAGTGTTTATATAACAACCCTGCATTCTTACAGTGCTGGTTATCGAGTAGTCTGAGCAGCATTAGCTCAATGAAGCTATACAACATAACAGAAGTAACATTGACACAATAAATGAATAAAACTGAAATCTTAGCTGAGGTCGCTGGTATGACTCGTTCGTTAGCTTTGGGCAAGGTGTTGTAATTATGTGGATTTTCTCAGTGCCATGTTGCTTGAGAAGCCCATCGATTACGAATTAATATTAGCTTCAACATTAACTATAACGCTGGGTTACAGTGGACACTAGCAACGAAGGTTTGGCTGTTTCTATTCCTGTCCAACCCAAGTATAATCAGCGATCATTTTAATCTTTTCTAACTCTTGGTTTCGCTCGAATGGTAAGTAAACTTACAACATTAAATTTCAATTCGTTTTTTGCTGGTATTGGTGGGTTTGACTTAGCCTTCGAAAATCAAGGGTTTGAGCCAAGCTTTCAGTGTGAGTTGAATGCATTTTGTCAAAGTGTACTCAAAAAGCATTGGGGTAGGGTCCCATTGCACGGAGATATTTCCAACTTAGACGCAAGTGAGATTCCTAAAGCTACAGTTTGGTGTGGAGGATTTCCGTGTCAAGATCTGTCTGTTGCACGAGGCTCCAAAGGAAGGCAAGGGTTACGCGGAAGTAATTCTGGTTTGTTCTATCCATTTTTTGATTTGATAGCATCACATAAACCCGAAGCTGTTGTCATTGAAAATGTTGTAGGTTTGCTCAGTTCTCATAACGGTCAAGACTTTAGGATTATTTTAGAAAAGCTTACTAGCATTGGGTATGCTGTTGCTTGGCGTGTTGTAAATAGCCGCTTTTTTGGTGCGCCTCAATCGAGGCCAAGAGTTTTTATTTGCGCTTTTAGAGGAAACCCCCTTAAAGCATTCTCAACTTTGTATGAAACTGGGGTAGGTACTAAACCAAAAGATCTGAGGCGAGCATTTTTGGACGTTAGTGAATGCAGTAAAAGCAAAGCTAAAGTAGCGCAAATAGCATATTGTTTGGCTGCTACTTCTGGTCGGCATACTGGCACAGATTGGAGTCGTACGTACGTTTCTTACCCTGATGCCGTCAGGCGATTGACTCCGTCAGAATGTGAAGGGATTCAAGGTTTTCCTAAAGACTGGACTTTGTTGAATCATGAAAGAGCGACTGACTCAGATACAGAACGTTATCATGCTTTAGGGAATGCAGTGTCTGTTCCTGTTGTCGAATGGGTCGCCCGACGTTTAAAGCAAGAAATTACAGGGGAAAAGAAACCTGTGACTAGTCAAAATATGATACGTCATTTGCTCATGAGTCACGGTCCAGTATTGGAAAAGTTTAGAGAGCAAAATCACGTAAATTTAGTTTTAGATCCAACAGATAAAGAACATAAATTAAAATGGATGTCTGGTGGTATAGCGTTCGATGATAAATGTATAGACTTCAAGGCCACAGACTACCCAGAGACAATAATTCCTTCAAAGCTAATAGATGTTATCGACAAGTCCACTAACTTAGATGAAAAATACTATATTAGTTCAAATGCTGCAGAAGGAATACTTCGTAGAGTAAAAAGTCAAAATAGAAGCCTATTTGGGCCACTATATGATGCTCTGCTTGTAATGGCAAAAGGCAGAGAAGCTGCTTGAGGTGAGTAGAGGTTAGTATGGATTTTGTTGTTATAAGGTTAGGTAAGGATAGTGTCGATGATATTAAAAGAATTGACTCTTACAAAGGTTCATTGACAGAAAGTACTGCGTTGATCTTTAGATGTCATCAAGTCGAACAAGCCATTGTTGATAAGTTTGCTAATGGAGCGGTGTACTGTTTTTTATATTTAGGTTCAGATAATAGCAAAGGCATACCTACAAGTTGGCAAAAAGGTATTAGAGCTCTCGGTAAAATAGTTGCAATAGATGGAAGATCTAGTTTTCAATCAGAAGCAACAATTCATATTGACTTAATCAGCATCTTTCCAAACAGCCTTAATTCTACGAGTTTTCTAGAAGCAACTCCCAAGCTTTATCGAGAGTTTAGTCAATACCCTGTAATTGGCCTTCAAAGTTCAAGAAATAATGCTATTCAATATGTGAAAGGCGAAGATAAGCAAGATACGGCTTCATTAATTAATGCGATTAATACTTTGTATCCTAGATTTAGGCTCGATTTAGCCAAGAATGCCAGTGACCTTTTGGAACTTATCGATTCAGAAGAAGGCGAGCTAGAAGGGTATGAAGTCGAAAGTGAAGAAATGATTCATAGCTTTGGCTGGGGTGAGGAGTACCCTTTAAATACAGTTTTGATTCGTACGGAACAGAGAACTGTAAAAAATGTAGTGGAGAGAATAACTAATGATCGCTTTAAGTTAGACCCAGACTTTCAGAGAGCGTTTGTTTGGACGTCTTCAATGCAATCTAAATTAATAGAGTCTTGTCTGATGCGGATTCCTTTACCTGTATTTTATGTTGCAGAAGACGAAGATGGAAGAATAGTCGTTGTAGATGGTTTACAACGGCTTACTACATTTTTCCGTTTTCTTAAAGATGAGTTTCCATTACGTGGCTTAGGTATAAATGGCAAAAGGTTTAGTGAATTACCGATAAAATTACAAGAAAGAATAGAAGATACGCAATTAATTTTTTATATTCTTGACGAAAAAGCTCCTGAAAGAGCGAAACTGGATATATTTGACCGTGTTAATGGGGGAAGTCCACTAACACGGCAGCAAATGAGAAATTGTTTATATAATGGAGAAGGTACTAAATTCGTAAAAAGACTTTCCGAGTTGCAAGTGTTTAAGAAAGTTACCGGAGGGAGTTTCGACCCTAAGACAATGAGAGATCGGGAAGTTATTAATAGGTTTTTAGCTTTTTCACTTTTTGAGTATAGATCCTATAAAGGAGATATGGATGATTTCCTTGCTCGAGCTTTGAAAACCCTTAATCAGTTAGAAAGCTCTGAATTGGCTAATTTGGAGAATAAATTTGTCTTAGCATTAGAAAATAATTATCATCTATTTTCTAGCCACTCTTTCAGGAAGTCATTATTCGGAGCTACTAAATTTAGTGCGAGGTCTGTTATAAATATTGCGTTGTTCGACGTTTTCAGCTTTGCTTTATCTACGGTAGACTTAGATTTGATTGATGCCGATACACTAAAGGTCAAGCTAGAAAGCTTATTGTTAGATAATGAGTTTCTTGACGCAATTTCTATTGGTACGAATAGTACTCGGAAAGTACATATGAGATTTTCCAAAGTAATGACTTGTTTGGACGAATTTAAATGATAAATAAATTAGATTTAACGAATTTTAAGTGTTTTAAAAGGCTTATTTTACCTTTATCACACCTTACTGCTTTGACTGGTTTTAATGCTTCAGGAAAGACATCTACAATTCAGTCTATCCTGCTTCTCTCTCAAAACCTGAAAAATATTAGGCAAGACGATAAAGTTAGCTTAAATGGTACTCTTGTTCGTCTGGGAAGTCCTGGTGATGTGTTATATGAACACTCGGATGAAAAACTCATCAAAATTGATATAGAAAATGAAGAAGAAAAGATTTCTTTATCTTTAGATATAAGTAAAAGAAACACTGATAGAACGATTGATATTAGTGACTTGTCATTGATTGGTAGAGAAGAAACGTTTAGTTGTCGTAGCAGCTCAGTTCTCTTCTCTAAAATGGCTGAAATCCAATCAACTATATTTACGTCAATAAGGAATATTGTCTATTTAAGTACAGGAAGGCAAGATCTTGATGCTCTCTACCCCACTTCTCTAGATAATAGTGAGTTCAATGTTGGTGAAAAAGGAGAGTTTGCTCCGTGGCTGTTTGATATATCAAAAGACGATGTTGTGAGCTCTAGTAAGAGACATCCAAATGAGTCAGCTGATAGTTTTCGCCGTCAATTCAATGCTTGGTTTGGTGATATTTTTCAAGGCGCCGAAGCTGACACTTTGCTAATTGATAATAGTAACTTTGTTCGACTTCTATTTCGTCATAACAATACTAGTGAATGGAGAAATCCATCAAACATAGGGTACGGGTTGTCTTATGCTTTTCCTATTGTAGTTTCTGCTTTGCTCGCTGAACCCGGAGATGTATTAGTCATTGATAGCCCTGAAGCTCACTTACACCCTCAAGGGCAATCAAAGATGGGGGAGTTTCTATCTGTTATAAGTAATTCTGGAGTTCAGGTTATAGTTGAAACTCATAGTGATCATGTGATCAATGGATTACGTTTAGCGGTGTCACGCTCACTGATTGCAAGTGATAAAGTAGGAGTTCATTTTTTCAACTCTAAGAGTGAAAATATTGTTTCGCCGTCTATAGATAGTAATGGTAGAGTTAGTGAGTGGCCTGAAGGTTTCTTTGACCAGGCTGAAAAAGATCTAGCAGAACTTTCCGGCTGGTAGTAGCTATGACATGGTTTATTAACGAAGTCTCATTTACTGGGCAATATAAAAATAACAAGTTGTTCATTGAACATTTAAAATCTCTACTGAAACTTCGGCAGAGTAATAAAATTATTAAAGATGGCTTGTATTGTTCAAAGTACCTACCAAATTTGAAAGTTGTTGGTGACTCTACAGTTAGAGATGCTGTCAAAGCTGAGAATGATAGAGATTTAACTCGACAAGTTATAGAGTGGTTAGACAAGAAAGGCCCTTTTATTGATAGTATAAGGGAGCAGATTGAGAATGACGATTTCGAGCTTTCTGATATAGTTGTAACTGAATATGCTATAGGAGAGTCTGTTAGACAAAAAATTATTGGTAATTACTCTGCTCTATATAGCTTGGAAACACCAAAGTTCGAATTTACTACTAGTCCTTTAGTTGTCAACCAAATAGATGACCACCTAACAATAACTGCACATAAGATTGATAATTTTTGGACACTGGAAGACTTGGTTAAAAGCGCAGAAAACCAAATCCCACAGCCTACCTCATGGAATGAAATGCTAGATTTAGTCAGAGAGTCCTTTCCCGGTTTATCATTAAGTGATGAGCTAGGCGATTACCTTAACCCCCATCCATTTAGTAGTGTTATTTGCCAACATGTAATGCTCTACATGAACATATTCAATAGAGTTATTGAAAGTAGAGACGAGTCTGGAGGGTATACAGAAAGAACTCATGAAATAATAAACAAACACTTTTTAGGTGATGGTGCCAAGATTACAGATGAATCAGCTACAAACAAGGCTAAGTTTAAAGAAGATATGACATTTAAAGATCCAAGAGATGCAAGTAAGAACTTATTTTGCTCTTGGCATGCGAAAATATCGTTACGACAATTTAGAATACACTTTGAGTTTCCTATTAAATCGACTGAAAAAACAATGGCAATATGTTATATAGGCCCAAAATTAACAAAGAAATAGAAATTTAAACCTTGTTGTACCCCTGTCTTAACTTAAAAACAAAACATAGCGGTGGGGAATTATTGTTATTTGAATAATAATCTGTTCATGACTTAAGTAAAGGTAGCAATTTGCCATGCTAGTTTATCTAAAGCCTCTCTCCGCTCTTCAAAATAATCATGTCGATCATAAATCCCTTCAACACCTTTTAACTTGTGATTCAAGCACCTCTCGGCCACATGGCCGGGGGTGCCTTGTTGTGCCAATAAGGTTCGGCACGTACGGCGTAGGTCATGAACAGTAAAGCGAGGCATATCCCCCATAAGATTTGGCGGCTGTTTCTTTTTACCAGGTTCATGTCCGAATAGTTTGGTAATCGCACGATTAAGCGTATCTGTCCCCATATGTGGATTTTTACTGGATCGGCGACTAGGGAATACATAGTCAGAGACTAAGCTTCTCACTTTCAGTTCTTCAAGCCATTCTAATACTGGTGTCGCTAAAGGGATAGTAAGAGCGACATTGGTTTTGCTGCGTTCTTTTGGGAGTTCCCACACTGCTTTTTCTAAATCAAACTCTTCCCATCTGGCTTCGCACAGCTCGGATTTACGCACACCTAAGCACACTAGTAAGGCGCATGCTAAATAGTTGTCACGGGTAAAGCTCATCGGGTTTTGTTTAGCGGTATTAAAAAACTGCTTGAGCTCTTCGGTAGTTAAGGCTCTATCTCTGCTCTTTTCCACACCGCCAGCATCCCGAACCGTAAATGCAGAAGCAGGATTACCTTGCATGAGGTCGAGCTTCATTCCATGGTTGAACAGTTGTTTACAATAGTTAAGGGCGTCATTCGCAATTGCGGGTTTGCCAGCAGCAGTAATGGCATTAATAGTGGTACGAATATCACGAGCGTTGACTTGCTCAAGCGGGATAGCGCCGATATGAGGGGCAATATCTTTTAAGAAGACACGTTTAGGAATGTTAGGGTGCTTCAAACGTTTTTCTAGGGATGGATACCAGTCTGAAAATAAGTCGTTAACGGTTTTTATTTTTTCTTGCTCTGCGCGCTTGCGTTGTATAAGCGGATCAAACCCTTCACGGACTTGTTTCATTTTTTCGGCAGCTAGGAGTCGGGCGTCACGCAAAGATATGTCACTGACTTTGCCGAGTGTCATTTCGCGGCGCTTTTTGTTAGATGTGAAACGTAGCATCCAGCTAGGATAGCCAGAATGGGGAACAACCAAATACAAACCACCACCATCACCATAGCGCTTTGTTTTATCCCCACTAGTTTTAATTAATGCTTCCACTTTCTTAACTGTTAACTGAGACATCCTAACCTAACTCCACACCCATCAAATCGGCAGAACCTTACTTTACCCACCATTATTCTCTAATAGTAGTGTAACATACCCACCACTTTAACCACCAGTTGGTGGTGGTTAAAGGTGGTTCTCTATGGACCTGTATGGAATTTTATTATATTTAAGTTTTTGATATTTATTGCTTTAAATAACAATATGGAAGCGTGTGGAAATCATTCAATATTCTGGATCTGCTCACGCATCTGTTCAATCAGAACTTTCAGTTCAACGCCCGATGCGGTGATGTCTGTGCTGATGGATTTCGACGCTAGCGTGTTCGATTCACGGTTGAACTCTTGCATCATGAAGTCCAGACGACGACCCACTGCGCCACCTTTTTTCAGAATGTTTGTGGTTTCTTTTACGTGAGAGTCCAAGCGATCGAGCTCTTCAGCAACATCCGACTTTTGCGCTAGCAAAATCAGTTCTTGCTCGATACGAGACGGATCCAATTCCACTTTAGCGTCTTCGAACTTCGAGAATAGTCGCTCACGTTGCCATTCTAAAATTTCTGGCATGCGCGCACGCACTTTTACGACTTCTGCAGAAATGGCGTTCAAACGCTGTTCAATCAGCGCTTTCATGTTCTCGCCTTCACGAGCTCGCGCTTCAATAAACTCATCCATTGCGCCTTCAAACGCTTCTAGTAGCACTTTATTTACCGCATCCATGTCTTGCTCTGGCGTTTCCATGACCCCCGGCCATTGCATGACTTGAAATGGATTGATTCGGCTCCGTTCACCAGTCATGTGCATGACTTGTTCAGCGGCCTTAATTACTTGGCTAGCAAGCGCTTCGTTGATGCTAAGCTCACCTTTTGCTGCAGGGTTTGCTTCAAAACGCAGATTACATTCCACTTTGCCTCGCGCTAAGCGCTTACGAAAACGCTCGCGTAAAACGGGCTCTAATCCACGAAATTGTTCTGGCATGCGGAAGTATGTTTCTAAATAACGCTGGTTCACGCTGCGGATTTCCCATACCGCAGAACCCCAGTCGCCTTTTACTTCTTTGCGTGCATACGCTGTCATACTGTAAATCATCGAATTTTCCTGTCTTCATTTTTTGAAAATTACTGCAAGAGTGTATCACGCTGCGTCGATAGGTGCGCGGGATGTATGGATTGTTTATGTTGTGCCAGCGGCGTAACCTATGAATCCGGAATCGATTCCGTTATAATCTTCGCCCAACCAAATCGTCTTCTCCTCATATTTAAGGTAGATGCCCATGCGTCCAAACGATCGCAAGGCGGATCAAGTTCGCCCTATCAAAATTACTCGTAACTACACAGCTTACGCTGAAGGGTCAGTGCTAGTTGAGTTCGGTAACACCAAAGTGTTGTGTAATGCGACCGTCGAAGAATCTGTGCCACGTTGGTTAAAAGGTCAAGGTAAAGGCTGGGTTACAGCTGAATACGGCATGCTACCTCGAGCAACACATTCTCGTACTCGTCGTGAAGCGGCAAGTGGCAAACAAGGCGGCCGTACGATGGAAATTCAGCGTCTTATTGCACGAAGCCTACGTGCTGTTGTCGATCTAAAAGCCATGGGTGAGTTCATGATCACCGTTGACTGTGACGTTATCCAAGCTGACGGTGGTACCCGTACTGCATCTATCAGCGGCGCAAGTGTTGCAATGGCCGATGCGTTCCAACACCTAGTGGATAGCGGTAAGCTAAAAGCGAATCCAATGAAAGGCCACGTAGCGGCAGTTTCAGTTGGTTTGCTAGGCGATGATGTTCTGTGTGACCTTGAGTACGTTGAAGATTCAGCGGCAGACACAGACATGAACGTGGTAATGACCGAAGAAGGCAAGATGATTGAAATTCAGGGCACTGCAGAAGGTGAACCGTTCAGTCACGAACAGCTGATGGCATTGCTCGAGTCGGCGAAAATCGGCATTACGGAAATTGTCGCAGCGCAGAAGGCGGCGTTAGCCAATTGATTTTAATAGCTCCCATTATGGGGGCTATTTTTTTATCTCGACAATAGAGAAATGAATGATTGTCGAGAAGAGACACAAGAAACCAAGGACATAGAGAGAAAATAATGAAAGCATACCAGCGTGAATTTATTGAGTTTGCACTTGAGAAAGAAGTTCTTAAGTTTGGTGAGTTTACTTTGAAATCTGGCCGTAAAAGCCCGTACTTCTTTAACGCTGGTCTTTTCAATACTGGTCGTGACCTAGCGCGTCTTGGTCGTTTTTACGCAGCCGCGCTCGCTGATTCTGGCATTGAATTCGATGTACTGTTTGGCCCTGCGTACAAAGGTATTCCTATTGCAACGACAACAGCAGTCGCGCTGGCGGATCATCACGATATCGACACGCCTTACTGCTTCAACCGTAAAGAAGCGAAAGATCACGGCGAAGGCGGTAACCTTGTAGGCTCTGCGCTTGAAGGTCGAATCATGCTAGTGGATGACGTAATCACAGCAGGTACTGCGATTCGTGAATCGATGGAAATTATTAAAGCAAATGGCGCTGACCTTGCGGGTGTGTTGGTTGCTATCGACCGCCAAGAGAAGGGCAAGGGCGAGCTTTCTGCGATTCAAGAAGTTGAGCGTGACTTTGGTTGTGCCGTGATTTCAATTGTAAGTTTGGGTGATCTTGTTACTTACTTAGAAGAGAAAGGTGACGCTGCTGAGCACTTGGAAGCAGTTAAAGCCTATCGCTCGGAATACGGCATTTAATTTGTTATTTTTTCTGAAAAAGTAAAAAGGGCAGATGGATATCCATCTGCCCTTTTTTTGTTTTTGGATTTATCGCCTTGACGACTTACTTATAGCGAATGCCTTTCTCGACATGCTCATCTTGCATGGTTTTGTAGCGTTTATGGAGCCACATCCATTGCTCTGGAGCGCGTAGGATGACCTCTTCCACATACTTGTTCATGTAAGCGGCAGCGGCGACTTCGTCTTTTTGTGGATAGTCGGCTTCAATGCACTTATCGGCGATGATGTCGTATTTCCCTTCACCATTGCGAAACCCTGAGCCTGGGATGATCGCACATTTTGAGGTATACGCCAGAATGCTTGTACCAGTTGTAGTACACGCATCGTCTACGGCAAAGAAGGGCACAAATACAGATTTTTTTCGACCGTAATCGTGATCCGGCAGATAGAACAGACGCTCACCGCTGCGTAATACACGAATCATCTTTTTCACATCTTTACGATCAATCAGTTTATTGCCGTTATGTGTCCGTCCCCAATACTGGATAAAGTTATAAGCAGGATTATTATGCGGACGAAACGCGCCGTACCCGGCCACGCCGAGCACGGCGAAAGCACGTGCAGTGATCTCTAGATTAAGAGCATGGACACAACAAAGTAGGACGCCTTTACCTTCTTTGGCTTTTTCACGCAGTGCGCCGAGATCTTTCTCGACGATAAGTTTTTTAAAGCGCCAAGTCGGCCAGAACCAAGTGATTCCGGTTTCTATGAGTGCCATACCGGTATTTTTGAAGTTCTCTTCAACAATATGTTGAATCTCTTCAGGTGTTTTGTCTGGAAAGGCCAATTCTAAGTTACGTTGAGCAACGTGGACACGCTTTTTACCGTAGCGCATGCCAAGTTTACCGAGTGAACGACCTAATGAAAGCAGCAGCCGATAAGGAAGAATATTGACGAGGATGGCCAACAGACCAAAACCAAGCCATACGCCCCAGTTACGAGGGTGAAGAAGTGAAAGAGAAAACTCGGGCTGCGTGTATTTGTCTTTACTCATAATCTTTTACTTTATTTGTGCACTCAAAAGCGCCCAGTACTCGTCAAAGTTTGCAGTCGGCTGGTATTTAAAGTCGCTACGCACAAAGCGGTTTAGGCTACCCTCAACTTGTCCCAGAATTTGCGCGGCTAGGATGCGCTCTTCGACAGGGAAAGACTTCCCTTCACGAATCTTACGTTCACGCAGGATCTGGCGCAATTGTGTTTCTATGCGCTCAAAGAGTTGATTGATGCGTTCACGTAGGCGTTCATTTTCAAACATTAGAGCATGGCCCGACAAAATGCGTGTCAGACCAGGGTTACGTTCAGAGAACGCCAAAATCAGGTGCATCACCATACGAATACGCTCTAGAGTATCTTTTTCGTCGTCTAGAATACGGTTGATACGTGTCATCAAGGCTTCTTCAATGAACTCAATCAACCCTTCGAACATGCGCGCTTTACTTGGGAAATGACGATACAGCGCGGCTTCTGAAACGCCGACTTGCTTGGCCAGTTTTGCCGTAGTAATGCGTGAAGCGCCTTCTGTTGATTCAAGCATTTCTGCCAATGCTTGTAAGATCTCTTCACGACGGTTGGATTTTTTACTGCCGGCCATTAGTTACTTCCTTTCAAAATACAAAGTTGAGCGGAGGGGATTATAAGACGCTATTTCGCCTCAAACTAGACCACTAAGGGTGGAATGGGAGATTTAACACCCTTAGTTGTCATGTTTGTACCAAATTTATGCCAGCTTTTGTGAAAAGTTGGCAGGGTTTTCAAACGTTAGTTACATCAAGTGATGCATTTTTTCGAGAATTCTAAAGCTCAATGCTTCTTTTGATTCTAAAGCGAGCGCAAGTTCACCCTCAGGCCAGTACAGGGTAATCGCGTTGTCGTTGCTGTTAAATCCTTGCCCTGCAACCGAAACGTCATTCGCACAGATCATATCGAGGTTTTTCTTTGTTAACTTGCCTCGAGCATAGGTCTCTACATCATTGGTTTCAGCCGCAAAACCGACGGTAAACGGACGCTTCTCCGTCATTGCTGCTACAGAAGCAACAATATCAGGATTTTTGACCATATTAATGACCATTTCGTCATTGCCTTCAGTTTTTTTCAACTTTTGAGACGCGATCGTTTGTGGGCGGTAGTCGGCAACAGCAGCGCAGCTAATAAACGCATCATGCTTGTTTGCGTGTGCCATAACGGCTTCGTGCATCTCTTGTGAACTGGAAACATTAATGCGCTCAACACCTACGGGCGTATTTAAACTGACAGGACCGCTCACGAGGGTGACTTTGGCTCCCATCTGCGCTGCGGCGCTCGCCAATGCATAGCCCATTTTACCGGAGCTATGATTCGTAATGTAACGCACTGGGTCAATCGCTTCGCGAGTTGGGCCAGCGGTGATGAGTATCGACTTACCTTCTAGCAATTTTGGTTGAAAGAACTGTTCACATAGATGCACTAGCTGCATTGGTTCCAGCATTCGACCTGGTCCCACATCACCACAGGCTTGCTCTCCTGCCGCTGGACCCCAGATGTGCATACCGCGACGCGCTAACGTTGAGATGTTCTCTTGGGTTGCGAGATTGCGATACATCTGTTGATTCATCGCAGGAGATACAGCAACAGGGGAATCCGTAGCGAGCACAAGCGTGGTAAGCAAATCGTTCCCCATACCTGCAGACATGCGCGCGATTAAGTCCGCGGTCGCTGGCGCTAGTAGTACTAAATCTGCCCATTTGGCCAATTCAATATGGCCCATAGAGGCTTCCGCTGCTGGGTCTAATAAATTGTCTGAGACAGGACGGCCCGAAACGGCTTGCATGGTTAAAGGGGTAATGAACTCTTTTGCTGCTTTCGTCATTACCACTTGAACTTGCGCTCCTCTCTCTATGAGGCGACGGGTTAGCTCCGCACATTTATACGCGGCAATACCGCCACTGATGCCGAGTAGAATTTTCTTTCCTGCTAGTGTTTGCATGTGAGATCTCCAATTTGATGACCGGATTTTAACACAATTCAAAGTCTGACCGCCCGAGCATATATAACGAGAAGATAATTCACATCAAACTCCAGAGTATTAATCTGACCGAGGAAGGGAAAATTCGCGCCTACCTCACAGACAAGTTGCGCGGAGTTTGCAAGTCTGAAAAGAAAAAGAGGTACTGGAAACCATGGTGTTGAAAAGTCGAAACAAATTGCTGTTGATAACCCTAATTCCGTTGTTGTTGATCACCACTTTGATCTCAGTGGTGTATTACATCAACAGCAGTAAAAGTTTGGAAGCGGAGCTGGCAAGAGACAGGCAAGAGCTCATCGAAACGAAAAAGAAAGAGTTACAAGCCTACATGATGATGGGTGTGACTGCGATAAAACCGTTATACGACACGGATGTAAATGGAAGTAATAAAGAGGCAGCAAAAGAAATTCTGAAAGCCATGCGCTTTGAAAGCGATGGTTACTTTTTTGCCTACGACTCTCAAGGTGTGAATACGTTACATGCCATCAAACCTTCTTTAGAGGGTAAAAACCTTTACGACTTAAAAGATGAAAATGGGGTCGCAGTTATTGCGGGCTTGATTGATGCTTCTCAAAAAGGAGATGGATTCCTCTATTTCTCGTGGCACAAACCGACCATTGACGCACAAGCGCCTAAGCTAGGCTATGCAGAATATCTATCGAAATGGGACTGGGTTTTAGGCACTGGTGTTTATATTGATGACATCGACCAGCAAGTTGCGATGCACAGAGAGTTAAAGACTCAAGAACTAAAAGAGCATACGTTATCTGCCGTGTTGATTTCCGTTATTGGGTTGATCATTACCAGTGTTCTCACCAGTATCGTGGTGTCGAAAGGCATTCAGCCATTACAACATGTCGCGGCGTCATTGAAAGATGTAGCCGCAGGCGGCGGTGACTTAACGGCTCGTTTAAAAGTCGAAAGTCAGGATGAAGTCGGTGAAGTGGCGGCCGCGTTTAATGAGTTTATGGATAAGCTGCACCCACTGATGCAGGATATCCACCGCTCTGCGACGACAGTACAGACCGTTTCTCAAAGCTTGAACACTCAGACCAGCCAAGCGAGCGGTCAAATGCAGGATCACTGTTTAGAGACGGACAAAGTCGTGACGGCAGTGACACAAATGAGCATGACAGCCAAAGAAGTAGCCAGCAATACCAATGCGACCGCGCAGGCGATTGAGGATGCCAACAGTCAAGTTACCGAAGCTCAGCGTGAAGTGGAACAAGCAATAGAAGGTATTACCGAGCTAGTAATGGAGATAGACAGTACGTCAGATGCAATTTCTGAGTTGAGTTTACAAACCGAGAAAATAACCAAAGTACTGGATGTGATTGGTGAGATAGCCGAGCAAACGAATTTGTTGGCCCTAAATGCGGCGATTGAAGCGGCTAGAGCCGGTGAGCAAGGTCGAGGGTTTGCCGTCGTTGCGGATGAAGTTCGCTCGTTAGCCAGTCGTACACAAAATAGTACTCATGAAATTGGCGACATGCTCAAGCAGCTACAAAATGGTGTATCAAGAGCGGTCAGTACGATGTCGGTGAGCCAAAAACGAGGTGTAAAAACGGCGGAAGAGTCCGCGCTCATTCAGCAATCTCTTTCTGGTGTTCATCATTCTATCGGTACGATTCGAGATATGGGTATTCAAACCGCGTCTGCCGCCGAAGAGCAAAGTGCGGTTGCAGAAGACATCAACCAAAACTTAGTGGCTATTCAACAGATCGTGAACAACATTAATGAGACGTTGCAGCATGCCGAGTCAATCAGCACGCAGCTATCACAGTCTGGAACAGAAATTCACGGCTTGGTTGGCAACTTTAAACTCTGATGAACTGTTAAGTTGCATTGAAAGCACTGATGGTACGAAGAAAGCGAAAGTCACACTCGACTTTCGCTTTTTGTTTTGTGGAATAGGGGCACTTTCCATATAAAGAGACATCAGATGATACTGAAAGCTATGCCAACTGAGTCCATGCCCAGAGAGAAGTTGTTGCAACGAGGACCGCAAGCATTGACCGATGCTGAGCTACTGGCCATCTTCTTGCGCACAGGCACCCGCGGAATGAACGTGATTGAGCTTGCAGACTTCCTTATTCAAGACTTTGGTTCGCTCAGACAACTATTTTCAGCATCAGAGCAAGAGTTTTGTCGTCACAAAGGATTGGGGCAAGCCAAGTATGTTCAGTTGCAAGCGGTACTAGAAATGACGCAACGCTACTTGGCGGAGACGCTAAAGCGTGGTGATGCCTTAACCAGTCCCGACCAAACTAAGTTATATCTGTCTTCTATTTTAAGGGATCGGCAAAGAGAGGCTTTTTATATTCTTTTTCTCGATAACCAGCACCGAGTGATAAAAGATGAAATTTTATTTGAAGGAACGTTGGATGCCGCGTCGGTTTATCCGAGAGAAGTCGTCAAGCGAGCTCTGCATCATAATGCGGCGGCTTTGATTTTGGCGCACAATCATCCTTCAGGCGTTGCTGAGCCGAGCCAAGCTGACAGAAGGATTACAAGGCGTCTCACCGACGCATTAGCATTGGTGGATATTCGTATTTTGGACCATTTCGTCATCGGAGATGGGGAAAGTGTCTCTTTTGCTGAAAGAGGCTGGATATAACTGTGCGTTTTTTAGGTTGTTAGTTGCTAAAAATCTGCTATCATCCACGCCACTAAATTTTTAACTGAATTCAGCTTGGACTGCTAAAAAAATCTGCTGTCTAAAAAAAGATCACGAAAACCTGTAAAAAGGATCTGTTCGGGTCTTGAGCAATGCATATCAAGTTAGTATAATGCGCGACCTTTGATAGCCTTGTATGGATTTTCCATAGCGGTTCTTAACCTCTAACTTCTTTTCGAGAGATAGAGAGGTTCGGCCACCAAGGTTGATATCGAGCTGAAACGATTTTGGAGAAGACATTCATGTCACGAGTATGCCAAGTAACTGGTAAGCGTCCAGTAACGGGTAACAACCGTTCACACGCACGAAATGCTACTAAGCGTCGTTTTCTGCCGAACCTACAAACTCATCGTTTCTGGGTAGAGAGCGAAAAACGTTTTGTTAAACTACGTCTATCTGCTAAAGGTATGCGCATCATCGACAAGAAAGGTATTGATACTGTTCTTGCAGACATGCGTGCACGTGGCGAAAACGTTTAAGAGGAAATAAGCAATGGCAAAGAAAGGCGTTCGTGAGAAAATCCGTCTAGTATCTTCTGCAGGTACAGGCCACTTCTACACAACTGATAAGAACAAGCGTAACATGCCAGGCAAATTTGAGATCAAAAAGTTTGATCCAGTAGTTCGCCAGCACGTTATGTACAAAGAAGCAAAAATCAAATAATTGGTTTCAGTCTCTTTGATGAATTGAAAAACCCAACTTTCGAGTTGGGTTTTTTATTACCTGAATAAAAAGTGCTGAAAAAGTGTTCAGTACGTTATCGGATAATAAAGCACTGCTGAAGTCATTTTATCGGTCCGACGCTACACTAGAATTTTTGATTTATCGCTCTCTACCGCTTTGCCACCAATTCTCTACACACTTGCACACCGTTGTTCTAGTCAAGCTCAATACTCTTTGGTAGTTTACTCATAACTATAAGAGAGTAGAGATGGTTATGCGTGTGAGTCCGGCTCGTCGCCGCCGATGGAACAATATTCTTATTCTGGGCATTATCGCGTTTATAGTGATCTTAAATGCGCCGATGTGGATCAAAACTTACCTATTAACAGACCAAGCAGACCCCTACCCAAATGTACTTCGCTCCGACTATACGGTGGAGTCTTTGTACTATAGTGGCTGGGAGTTCGAACTGCATGATGGACGATGGCAATCTAACATCAAAGTCGATGCACCGATCAGTGAACTTGTATCACGTTGGCAATCATTGGAAGGGACCGAGCTTACCTCTGAACAGTACGATCATTTAAAACCTAACCTGATGGTACCTGAAACGGTAGAAGTCTGGTATCAGGATCTCGAAGAGCCGCAGCGGGTGACTTTCTTTCGTTTACCTGATTTCTGGCTATTTAAAACCTGGCAAGACAAATGGGTAGCTATCTCCGTCGATGAAAACTACCTTATGCCAGAGTAGAGCCTTTTTGCGCCTATACCCCTAACAAGCTTCCCTATTTATCGTTTTTCTTTTCGATTATGCTAGCAGCGAGAACTATTAGCCGGTGAATTGGAGAATCTAATGCCTGAGTTGCCAGAAGTTGAAGTCAGTCGTATGGGGATTAGCCCCCACATGGTTGGACAAACGATCCAGTCGTTTACTTTTCGAACGCCTAAATTGCGCTGGGATATTCCTATAGAGCTTAAAAAATTGGAAGGGCAGGTGATCCGTGCGATTAGCCGTCGCGCAAAATACTTACTGATCGAGACAAACACAGGTACAGCCATTGTTCACTTGGGCATGTCGGGGTCTTTACGTGTCCTAGATGCCGACTTTCCGCCAGCAAAGCACGATCATGTGGATCTCAAACTAAGCAGTGGAAAAATACTGCGTTATAACGATCCGCGTCGTTTTGG
This sequence comes from Vibrio antiquarius, assembly GCF_000024825.1. Classification (NCBI taxonomy): domain Bacteria; kingdom Pseudomonadati; phylum Pseudomonadota; class Gammaproteobacteria; order Vibrionales; family Vibrionaceae; genus Vibrio; species Vibrio antiquarius. The sequence goes on along the minus strand of NC_013456.1, from coordinate 207,582 downwards.
GGCATGGCTGTGGTGTGCTCCTGGCGAGTCACATGCTGTACTAGCAAACATGGGGCCTGAGCCTTTAACTGAAGAGTTCAATGCGGAATATGTAGCGGAGAAAGCTAAAAATAAGCGTGTCGCCGTCAAGCAGTTCATCATGGACAACAAAGTCGTGGTTGGTGTCGGGAACATCTACGCGAATGAGTCGTTGTTTAAATCTCGAATTCACCCTTCAAGGCCTGCAGGTAAGCTGACTTCTCAAGAGTGGGGGGGACTTGTTGAAAATATCAAAATGACACTTGAGATTGCCATTACGCAAGGTGGGACTACGCTGAAAGATTTTGCGCAAGCCGATGGAAAGCCGGGTTACTTTGCACAAGAGTTACTAGTTTACGGAAAAGCCGGAGAGCCATGCCCAGAGTGCGGCGAACGACTTCAAGAGCTAAAAATAGGGCAGCGTAATACCTTCTTTTGTAGTGAGTGTCAGAAATAATAGGCTTGGAGAGTTATTGATAGTTCACGCTCAACAATGAGTATCCTTGCTAATAATTATGGGGGTAGATACTATATTGAGCTGCACTAAATCAGCTGAGGGTTTAACGGTGGAACTAAGCAGTAATACACCATTGAAAGTGTTTGTTATTACAACTGGAAATGAAGAGCGAGTAAATCGCATTCAAAATTACCTAAAGGGTATCGATTTTGAATTTGTTTACTCAGATTCTTATGATGATCTTCTTAAGCTAGAGAAAGAGTATGAAAGTTACTCTCATAAGTTTCGCCAAAAAGCGATCATGGCTGGAGAGATTGGTTGTTTTAAGACACACTCTCAAGCATGGGAATTGATTGTTGCGTCTGGAACGCCTGCGATTGTTCTTGAAGACAATATTGAGTTCATCGGTGAAGCATCAAGATTACTTGCTGATGACGTACTATCTTATATCCAAAGTTGTGGCTTAGTGAATTTTACTAACTTCTGCTACATTTTAGACCCAGAAAAACCTTTTAAAATATCAGATGTAAAAGAAAAGAAGCCGTTTCCAACTGTGTGTTATGGCATTACACCATTGAGAGCTAGAGATCTATTAAGCAGCATGAGAAAAACGGCTTATGCTGTGCCAATTGACAAGTGGTTAGCGATTCCCAAATTAAGTGGTTGTTATGGTTACATCAGCCCAATAGTGGTAGCGAAAAGAGAAGATAACCTGACTAGTATTGCTAATAAACGTAAGGGGAAAAAGACTTTTAATCCCCTTAACATGATTCAGCGTGTTATCAATAAAATTAAGTACAACTACTAGTTATTTCAGGGTTACCTAATAGATTTAGGTAACCCTTTTCTTCGTTTCTGCAAGATTAAAATACTTCTCTGCGACCAATAGAGAAATCAACCTTTCTCGTTTGGTGTCTTTAAATTGCTCAACCCACTGATGAGCATTCTGTATAATTTCTTCTGCCTTGTCAGGGTGTTCTAAGTAGTAGTCCATTTTTTCATCTAGGTCAGAAAAATCATCTTTGACTTGAACAAAGTGCACACCCGCTTTTAGTTTTCCTTCCATGAACCATGTTTCATAGCGCAGCTTAGGGGTGAAGCACAAAGAGTTGGAGGACATGATCCACTTAAGATTGGTTGCGACGTCCATTCCCTCCAAGCTCAAAATGAATTTGTACTCAAGTTGTTCTGAGATACTCATTGAAGGGGTCACGTAGCTCAGTTGTTCTGGATCTTTATCCTGCGTATCCACTCGACCGATATTACAGCGAGGATTATGGAAATGACGAGAAAGTAGTTTTCTTCGATTTGGTCGAAATCCCGTCCCACGCCATACAATCATGTCTTTTTTAGTTTGGTACGGTTTGTCTTTGTCCACAAAAAAGTAGTGTCTAACGGCGTTTAGCTTTAGTAGGACCGAGTTGGTGTTCTCTCCTTTAATAGGTCGACTTTTTAAAAAACTCGGCTCGTTTGGTACATCAATGACATCGCCATTGACATATTTGAAGACAGCCTTTTTGGGGAAGCATTTAATAACCTTCAATAGATCATAGTAATAAGCGCTGCCGCCCGTTTTTTTAAAGTCTTTTACTTTCGTAAGATCTGGAGGAGTCAGCTCGAAGCTCGTGGTATGTTTATTGTAATAATTAACGCGTTCACGCAAGTACTCTTCATCATAACTTGGGGCTTGTGCTAATAGTTTTTTTGCGGAATAACGAAACAAAAAAGAAGGTAAATAAGCGAGTATTCCGTTAGATAAGTAATACTTTAACTTTTTCATGCTGAACGTAGTTTTTCTAAGATGGCTGTGTTTACAGGGCTCGGAACGAATTGGGCGACATTTCCACCATGAATCGCTACTTCTCTTACTATTGTTGAGGACAAGAACGCGAACTCTTCTGAAGGGGTAAGAAAAATACTTTCTAGTCCGGGTAGTAACTTACGGTACATACTCGTCAAACCAAACTCGTACTCAAAGTCCATTGTTGTGCGAAGTCCTCTGATTAGGATCGAAGCTTGTTGTTCTTTGGCGAAATCCACAAGTAAACCACTAAAGCCGACAACGCTGACATTGCTTAAGTGTTGACAGCATTGGTGTACCAGTTCTACACGCTCATCCAATGAGAACATGGTGTTTTTCGAAGGGCTAGCTGCAACTCCAATTGTTACTGAGTCGAACATTTTTGCTGTGCGTTCGATTAAATCTAAATGGCCATTGGTAATTGGATCGAAAGTTCCAGGATAGATAACCTTTTTATTCATCGCTGCAATCCTCTGAAATAAACTGATCAACACCATTCTCACAACGCTTAAGCTTGTTTTTAATGGTATTATCTAAGATTTCATCGTTTTGGCTCAATGACGCACGAGAGTTTTCTACGTGGTATAAGTGGTAGCCTACACCTGCGAATTTTAGGTAAAGACGTGACTTACCCGCATTCAACATGCGATGAACAAACTCGCTGTCTTCGCGTCCCCATCCAACAAAATCTTGGTTGAAGCCATTCACCTCGATGACATCTTGTCGCCAAAACGCCATGTTGCAACCGCGAGTGGCTTTATCGTTATTGCGCTCGTAAGAGAACCATTTCGATAGCAAAGCGTTGGTGATGCAGTTTTTACGATTGCGAATGCCTTTGCTGAAGATAGAAGGCACTAAGCCGTTTTCCATGATGGCCTTGCTGCAGTTTTCATCCGTTAACACACGTCCACCCTGCACAAACCAATTTGGCTTTGCGACTTGTTTATGTGATTCAATAAACGTTTGAGACAACACCATATCGCCATCAATCATGATGAGGTAGTCACCTGATGCTTTTGCGATAGCACGGTTGCGGCTCATTGAAAGTTGAAAGCCATTATCTTCGTGCCAGCTATGAATAAGTGGTACGGGAAAGCCGTCACGCAGTTGGTCGATCATTGCTTTGGTATCGTCTCGAGAACCGTCATCTGCAACGATGACTTCATCAGGCAAAACGGTTTGACGTTTCACGCTTTCTAACACCGCTTTTAATGCTTCTTTCCAGTTGTAAGTGGTGATAATTAAAGTCGTTTTCATGATTTTTTTGCCTGTTCACGTAAGTAGAGATCGATATATTTTACAAAAGTAGAGTGCATGCTTAGCCAAGCTAGAATGAAACCATGTTTGCCATCAAGGAAGCCTCGTTTGAGCACATACATCTTCAAAAAGCTAGCAAGAGCGTGAACGATAGCGGTCGTTAAACCCGCTTTCTTTTTACCTTCACGTTCATCCGTCCAGGCCTTGAGGTAGCCAGTGGTTTTATTGATGTAATGATGAAGGTGCTCGTAAGTGTAGTGATGCAGTCGACCATCCAGTTTTTCAGTTTGATAGTTTTTCTCATCAACTTTTTCATGAACGAGCGAATCATTATATTGCGTATATTCGGTGCGATATAAGCGCACAATCCAGTCTGGAGACCAACCAGAATGGTAGATGAACTTACCAAACGCTGAGCTTAGTCGATTAAGTTTGTATAAAACGTTCGGCTTATTGGCTGATACCGCGTGTAAGATACTTTCTTTTAGCTCTGGAGTGACTTGTTCGTCCGCATCAAGCCATAAAACGTAGTCTGCCGTAACGTATTGCTGCGCAAGTTGGCGTTGTTTACCGAAACCTGGCCAATCTAGGTTGGTGTAAAACTTATCTGTGTATTGTCGGGCGATTTCTTCGGTGCGATCGGTGCTGCCCGAGTCTAGAAGGACAATCTCATCGACCCAATCTTTTACTGTGTCTAGACAAGCTTGTAAGTGCTTCTCTTCATTTTTTACAATTAAGGCAACGGCTAAGGTTGGTTTGGACAAGGTCATTTCCTTCTTAACAAATCAAGACAGTAAGTTTACTGGTATTGAGGATACAAATCTTCTAAGACTTGATCGAACATGCTCATTACTTGAGTGCTGGTAATGCGGTTCATTGCCGTTTCATCTTTAGCGCGAGTTCGCCAGCTTAACTCGTGACTGTTTTTACCTGTTTCCGCAAAGATCGTTTCTTCATACACTGAGACAACGTATTTTAGATAACGGTAAGGTCCTACTCGCAGCGGATTATGGTGTGCATAGAGCCCGATGATTGGCGTTTTCATGGCATTCGCCATGTGTGCTGGTCCGGTATCGGGGGCGATGACCATTTCAACCTTATCTATTAACGCAAGCATTTGCAGAATTGAACTTTGTCCAACTAAATTTAGACACGGTTCTTCCAAGCGAGATTGAATGGCTTCAGCCAAATCCAGTTCAACTTGAGCTGGGCTACCTGCCAGAATCACGTTCCAGCCTTTAGCTCTGGCGTGATGAATCACATCCACATAACCTTCCGCGTTCCAGTTTTTATAAGCTTTGCTCGCACCAGGCACAATCAGCAGGTTAGGTTTATTACGAGAAATATGAGACTCTGCCCAAGCTTGGTCGTGATCTGAATAAGAAAGTACCCAGTCCAGTTCTGCCTTTGGTACTCCAATTTGATGGGCAAAGGCCATTAAGCCATCTGCGACATGCAGAGATTGCGGGGAAGGCACTTTGACATTGGTAAATAGCGTCTGAAAATCTTGGCTTCTATCAGAAGAGAAACCAAGTTTGTATTTTGCTTTAATGCCCAACGTTGCGACACTCGCTCGAATCGCGTACTGCATATGCAATAGCGCATCAAACTCTCTGCCTTTCAGCTGTCGCCAAAGCGATTTGTAGCCATCGAGTCCCGCTTTTTTATCAAAAACAATCACTTCTACGCCATCAATGGTGGCTAATAACTGGGCTTCAAGTTTACCCGTTATCCAAGTAATCTGAGTCGAAGGCCAGTGTTTCTGAACAGCTTGAACGGTGGCGATGGTATTGCAAACGTCTCCAATAGCGGACAAACGCAAGATGCATAATGACGATGGGGCAGAAGTGAACATAATTATTGTCTGATTCGATGAATAGAGGCAGGTAAATTATGCAGACATCCCCAATAAATGTAAAATACACGGCTCGAATATAGCTAAGTACTGATAAGTGTTCTGCAATGTCAAAGATAACACCGCATCAATCGCAAGAATCTGGCAAACCGGGTAATACCGGGCTAAAGCGCATCGTTAAAGCGACGGGTTATTCGATCCAAGGATTAAAAGCGGCTTTTAAGCATGAAGCCGCCATTCGACAAGAGTTGGCTCTGTTGAGTATCGCTGTGATTTTGGCTTGGTTAGTGGATGTCGGCATGGTTGAGCGTATCTTAATGATCGGGGTCGTGGTGTTAGTCTTGATTGTAGAGCTTGTGAATTCAGCTATTGAGGCTGTGGTTGATCGTATCGGTATTGAGCGGCACGAACTCAGTGGTCGAGCTAAAGACATAGGCTCTGCTGCCGTTATGGTTGCATTGGCGTTCGCCGGATTTACTTGGTTGTATATATTAGCCAGCCGATATTTAGGCTAGAGGGTGAGCGCATGACTCAACAGTACAAAAACAACAACCAAGTGATATGGTTTGATGACGAGATCATTACAGATCCTAGCCAACCGATATTTGATGCGGAATACTGGCAGTCCTTAGACAAGGTGGTTGGCAGTGCGACGGGACGAGGCACGACATGGTTTATCCAACTAGAGAACATGCAAGCGGCACTGCGTCATTACCGTCGTGGCGGTTTGTTTGGGAAGTTAGTTAACGATCATTATTGGTTCTCTGGCTGGGATAACACCCGTTGTGCGCAAGAGTTTCAGCTTTTGTTGGCGCTAATTGAGGCTGGGGTGCACGTTCCTCGTCCTATTGCAGCAAGAGCCGTAAAGTCAGGACTCTTCTATCAAGCTGATTTATTAAGTGAGCGAATCCCAAACGCCAGAGATCTGGTTAGTATCTTGCAAGAACAGTCTTTATCGGTAGAAATGTATCAGAAAATAGGGCAAGAAATTGCCAAGATGCATCAGGTTGGCGTTAACCATACCGATTTGAATATCCACAATATCTTGATCGACGACAAAGATAAGGTATGGATTATCGATTTTGATAAGTGTCGTTTTGAAACTTCTGGTGACTGGAAGCATCAAAATCTAAATAGACTTCTGCGTTCATTTAATAAAGAGCGTGTAAAGCGACAGATTATTTGGCAAGAGTCAGATTTTGAGCGTTTGCAGGACGGTTACGCTTCTCAAATTTAATTGGGTTTTTTATCATTTTATAATTGATTGCCCTAAGTAAGCCTTTCTTGTGTCCAACGACGCTCGAGTGAGTCCATAAACTACAATCATAAGTATTCATGTGTATCTGATGACACACAAATTAACGTAGGTAACATTCGTGAAGAAAATATTAGTAACCGGTGGAGCTGGCTTCATTGGGTCAGCTGTTGTCCGACATATCATTCGTGACACCCAAGATACCGTTATCAATTTAGATAAACTGACCTACGCAGGGAATCTAGAATCATTAGTTGATGTCTCAGAGAGTGAACGTTACTACTTCGAGCAAGTGGATATCTGTGACCGAACTGAACTAGACCGCGTGTTTTCAGAGCATCAACCTGATATGGTGATGCATTTAGCGGCTGAGTCTCATGTCGATCGATCTATTGATGGTCCTGCTGCTTTTATTGAGACCAACGTGATGGGCACTTACCATCTGCTCGAAGCGGCCCGTCAATATTGGTCGAACCTAGATGAAGCGCGCCAATCGGCATTCCGTTTTCATCATATTTCTACGGATGAAGTGTACGGCGATTTAGAGGGAACGGATGATTTGTTCACCGAAACCACTTCATACGCGCCGAGCAGCCCATATTCAGCGTCAAAAGCCTCGAGCGATCACCTTGTACGCGCTTGGCAACGTACTTATGGTTTACCGACACTTGTCACCAATTGCTCCAACAACTATGGCCCGTACCACTTCCCTGAGAAGTTGATCCCTCTGATGATTTTAAATGCCCTCGACGGCAAGCCGTTGCCTGTGTATGGCGATGGTATGCAAATCCGAGATTGGCTGTTCGTGGAAGATCATGCTCGCGCGCTGTACAAAGTGGTCAACGAAGGTGAAGTCGGTGAAACCTACAACATTGGTGGCCATAACGAAAAAGCAAACATCGAAGTGGTGAAAACCATTTGTGCTTTGCTTGAAGAGTTGCGACCAGACAAGCCGGCCGGGGTCGAGTCGTATGAATCTTTGGTCACTTATGTCAAAGATCGCCCTGGTCATGATGTGCGTTACGCAATTGATGCCACCAAGATCGCTCAAGAGCTTGGCTGGACGCCAGAAGAAACGTTTGAAAGCGGTATTCGCAAAACCGTGGGATGGTACCTCAATAATCCGCAATGGTGGCAGCGTGTGCTTGATGGCTCATACAGTCTTGAGCGACTAGGAGCGGGCGAATAATGAAAGGCATTATTTTAGCAGGCGGCTCGGGCACTCGCCTTTACCCTATTACACGTGGTGTCTCTAAGCAGTTGCTGCCGGTTTATGACAAACCAATGATTTACTACCCGTTGTCAGTACTCATGCTTGCGGGCATTCGTGAAATCTTGATCATCACCACGCCAGAAGACCAGGAGGGTTTTCAGCGCCTATTAGGTGATGGCTCAGAGTTTGGCATTGAGTTGCAATACGCGATTCAACCAAGTCCAGATGGCTTAGCTCAAGCGTTCATCATTGGCGAAGAATTCATTGGCGATGACTCAGTATGTTTAGTGCTGGGTGACAACATCTTTTATGGACAAGGGTTCACTCCTATTCTTCAGCAAGCTGCGATGAAGAGCCGTGGTGCGACGGTATTCGGTTATCAGGTTAAAGATCCAGAGCGATTTGGCGTTGTAGAATTTGATGCCAATATGCAGGCGATTTCGATTGAAGAAAAACCAGTAAAGCCTAAATCCAATTATGCTGTCACTGGGCTATATTTTTATGATAACCGAGTCGTCGAATTGGCAAAAAAAGTCAAACCTTCATCTCGTGGTGAGTTAGAGATTTCGACGCTAAACCAAATGTACCTTGAGCAAGGTGACCTGAATGTTCAATTACTAGGGCGCGGCTTTGCTTGGTTAGATACTGGAACACATGAAAGCCTGCATGAAGCCTCTTCGTTTGTTCAAACCATTGAAAATGTTCAAGGTCTTAAAGTTGCCTGTTTAGAAGAGATTGCGTGGCGCAATGGGTGGTTATCAACTTCTCAAGTTATCCAATTTGCTCAACCAATGTTAAAAAATGACTACGGACAATACTTAAATAAAATTATTTGTGATGATTGCTCATCAAGCTAAATAGAGATTACCCAAAACGAGTCCAAGCTTCAGGTATTGTTATGTGTAAAAAAATAGTATTACATGCGATGACTAAAAAAGGGTATGAAGTTGCTACCCTTTTATTTGAAAAATATCGAGAAATTGTTGATTTCCTTGTTATAGGAAAAGATAAAAATATTAAAGATGATTATAGTGAAAATTTGAGACAATTAGCTATCAACTACGGTGTTCAGTATTATTATCATAATGACACTTACACAATACCTCAAGAATCCTATGTGTTAGCAGTGTCATGGCGCTGGATGATTAGAAGTATCGAAGATAGCAAGTTAATTGTTTTCCATGACTCTATTTTACCTCGATATAGAGGCTTTGCTCCGCTAGTGAATAGTTTAATTAATGGTGAGCATGAAATTGGTGTTACAGCTCTATTTGGTTCAGATGAGTATGATAAAGGTGATATTATTGCACAAGCTACTTCATTTATTGACTATCCAATAAAATTATCTGATGCAATTGAAGTGAATAACCTCAATTATATAAAACTGGCAGATTTGATATTTAATAGTTTATATTCCGGAAGAGAGATAAAATCCTCACAACAAGATGAGTCATTAGCGACATATTCAATATGGCGAGACGAATCTGATTATGAGATCGATTGGAATCAAAGTTCTGCATACATTAAACGATTTATTGATTCTGTAGGGTACCCATATTCTGGAGCTATTACTAATGTTGATGAGAATAAAGTGGTGGTCTTGGATGCTGAAGTAGTACAGGATGTGGTTTGTGAGCATAGGCATGTTGGTAAAGTGATATTTGTTGAAAATGGCTGCCCCGTTGTAATTTGTGGTAAAGGCTTGTTGAAAATCACCAAAGCAGTAGTGAAGGAAGAAAACCAAGCTCGAGATTTCTTGCCGATCAATAAATTTAGAATGAAATTCTATTGATTGTAACCCCAGAGAGATAGATTAATGATTCCATTTAATAAGCCCCCAGTTGTAGGTAAAGAGCTTAGCTTTATTGAGCAAGCTATCCAAGGAAGTAAACTCTCGGGAGATGGGCCACTTTCTGAACGATGCGAGAGTTGGTTTGAAAACAGAGCGAGCTGTATTAAGACTTTGTTAACGCCTTCATGTACCCATGCGCTTGAACTCGCCGCTTTACTGATCGATATTCAGCCTGGTGATGAAGTGATTATGCCAAGCTACACTTTTGTTAGCACTGCGAATGCATTTGTACTGCGTGGTGCAAAAGTGGTGTTTGTTGATATTCGTCCAGATACGATGAACATTGATGAAACCAAAATTGAGGCTGCAATCACTGAAAAAACGGTTGCTATTGTACCTGTACATTATGCTGGTGTTGCTTGTGAGATGGACACGATCATGAGTATTGCAGAGAAGTATAAACTCATTGTTATTGAAGATGCGGCTCAAGGTGTGATGTCTACTTACAAAGGGAAAGCGTTGGGGGCAATTGGCCATCTAGGTGCATATAGTTTTCATGAGACGAAAAATTATACGTCCGGTGGTGAAGGTGGACTACTTCTTATTAATGACCAATCTTTTGTTGAGCGTGCAGAAATTGTCAGAGAGAAGGGGACGAACCGAAGTTTGTTCTTCCGTGGCATGGTAGACAAATATACTTGGGTTGATCTTGGTAGTAGTTTGCTTCCAAGTGAGATACAAGCAGCATACCTTTGGGGGCAGCTTGAAGAAGCTGAAGGGATTAACCAAAGACGGCTACAAATTTGGCGAAAATATCTAGATGAGCTTACGCCTCTTGCCGCAAAACACAATATAGAAGTGCCAACTGTTCCTTTTGAATGTCAGCACAATGCGCATATGTTCTACTTGAAACTGGAAAATCTGGAATTGAGAAGCCAGTTTATTGAAATGCTTCGTGAAGAGGGCATAGTCTCTGCGTTTCACTATATTCCATTGCATAGCTCACCAGCTGGCCAACAGTTTGGTCGGTTTGTCGGCAGTGATATATATACGACACAAGAAAGTGAGCGCTTGGTAAGGCTACCACTGTACTTCAATATGAGTGATAGTGAGCAGTCGTATGTTATTAATGCTATAAAAAATGTTTTAGGGCGTATGGAATTGTAAAAATGCGAAGCAGCGAGATTAAACATATTTTTTTAGTGTCTAGCACAGACTACTTTTCCCCTCTGTTTATTGATGCCTTAATTGAGAAAGCTGGCATTAATCACGAGACGTTAGGTGTCGTCGTTTTCGGGTGTGGTGATATTGAATCTCAGTACCATAAGAAAATTGATGGAGTCACTTACTTTTCTTACGAAAAGGTGAACAACTCTATTTTTTTGAACGCTTCAACGATAACTTATTTCTCTCTGAGTGCACTTAACTCTGCTCAAATTCGAGAGGTTCTCGAGCTTAGTCCACAAATGAAGAGCAAGTGTTATATGTTTATCACGGATGATGAGGTTGACAGATGGCTTTGGTGCAAAGATAAACATGGACGCTTAGTTGCAGATGTTAAGCTTAACATTACAGAGAATGATCTTTGGGTTTTAAGTCAACAAGAGCAGTTTATTGCTTTAAATAGTGCGTTTCGTGAGAAGTTGAGCCAAGTATTAGAAAGGTGTGATTTTTGTCTTGTTGATTCTAGTGTTGTCTTCGACACATTACCCACTAAATCTGCTGAGACTCTGGCGATTTCTGTTTATGCAGACGAAAAAAATAAGAAAAAAAGTATCCTTTTAGGTACTAAACCTAATGCATTTAAATATCAAAACATTAAAGCGATGTTGCGTGCATTCATAAAAGCTGGAGTGCACACGGAATACAAGTTTGTTGTGATGTGGCCTGTAAAGCAGTGGCGAAAACGTCTTCTTTTAGATCTTTATTTAACCTATTTGCAAAAGATAAAGAAGCAAACAGTCGATGTGTCTGTCATAACTTCACTTCCCCCACTAGCTTACACGGCTGTTGTGATGTCGTGCACCCATCTTGTGCTTCAACCTAGAGGCGGAGCTAGTACCGCCCGTCAACTGATGAAGTGGGGGCAAGGTAAGGTTTATGTGGCGAAAGGAAGCCACAATGAACTGTTCTTTAAAGATGCACAAAATGTTGAACTCTGTAGTTTTTCTACATTTGATGAGCTAGCGAGCAGTTTAGGAAAACAGATTGATGTTAAAGCTAATGCCTCTAAAATAAATGCAGAAGAGCAACGTTCACTTCAAGAGCTAGCTACACTTTATAGCTAGGCCACACCCAAATTTTCAAGGCTAAATATGAGCAATATTCTCTCTCTTATCGGTCGTACCGATGCTTTATTCACTCAAGACATCTCAAATCAAGAAGTTGAATTGTCAAAGATTGTCTCTGAATCTCGCTTTCTTGTCTTAGGTGGGGCGGGCTCTATTGGTCAAGCGGTCACGAAAGAGATTTTTAAACGTAACCCAAAGAAACTTCATGTTGTTGATATTAGTGAAAATAATATGGTTGAGTTGGTTCGTGATATTCGTAGCTCTTTTGGTTACATTGATGGCGATTTTCAAACATTCGCATTGGATATTGGTTCCATTGAGTACGATGCGTTTATCAAATCGGATGGGCAGTTTGACTACGTGCTGAACTTGTCAGCGCTGAAACACGTGCGCAGTGAAAAAGATCCTTTCACACTTATGCGTATGATCGACGTGAATGTATTCAATACAGATAAGACCATCCAGCAATCAATAGAATCTGGAGCGAAGAAATATTTCTGTGTATCGACAGACAAAGCGGCAAATCCAGTCAATATGATGGGAGCGTCTAAGCGCATTATGGAGATGTTCTTGATGCGTAGAAGTAAGCAAATGTCGATTTCAACCGCTCGCTTTGCCAATGTCGCATTTTCTGACGGCTCTTTACTGCACGGCTTCAATCAACGTATTCAAAAGCGTCAACCTATTGTTGCTCCTAATGACATAAAGCGCTATTTCGTAACGCCACAAGAGTCGGGTGAGCTCTGCCTGATGTCTTGTATTTTTGGTGAAAACCGAGACATCTTTTTCCCTAAATTGAGTGAAGCGCTTCACTTAATTTCATTTGCTGATATTGCAGTGAAATATCTAGAGCAATTGGGTTATGAACCATATCTCTGTAGCAGTGAAGATGAGGCTCGTGAACTGGCGAAAACTTTACCTGAGCAAGGTAAATGGCCTTGCTTGTTTACAGAAAGTGATACTACGGGTGAGAAAGATTTTGAGGAGTTCTTCACGGATAAAGAAGTCCTTGATATGGAACGCTTTGAAAACTTAGGCATCATCAAAAATGAACCTCTTTTCGAACAAGCTCTTTTGACTTTGTTCGAGCAAAGCATTGCTGAGATGAAAGATAAACGTGAGTGGAGCAAGGAGCAAATTGTAGAATTGTTCTTTACCATGATTCCCGACTTTGGCCACAAAGAAACGGGAAAATACCTAGACAGCAAGATGTAAGCGGAGCGAATGATGAATCCAACATCGATTGTTGAATTTGTGCAAGATACGTATAAAACCGAAGACTTTATTCCATTACACGCGCCAGCTTTCCAAGGCAATGAAAAAGCGTATGTGATGGAGACTATTGACAGTACTTTTGTATCAAGCGTCGGTAAGTTTGTTGATCAATTCGAACAGAAAATAGAGCAATACACTGGCAGTGAAAAAGCGGTAGCAACTGTTAATGGTACTGCTGCATTGCATGCTGCGCTGTATATGGCAGGTGTGCAACGTGGTGATTTGGTGATCACTCAGGCCCTCACTTTTGTGGCTACCTGCAATGCCCTTTATCATATGGGGGCCGAGCCTATTTTTGTTGATGTTTCAAAAGTTAGCCTTGGTTTGTGCCCTAAAGCGGTTGATGCTTACTTAATGGAACACGCAAAGCTTACAGAGGAAGGGTGTTTTCATCAAACAACGGGTCAACGCATTAGGGCTGTTGTGCCCATGCATACGTTTGGTCATCCCGTTGAGTTAGATGAATTGATTGCGATTTGTCACAAGTGGCAGCTTAATTTGGTTGAAGATGCGGCAGAAAGCTTAGGATCTTTTTATAAAGGTCAACACACTGGAACGATTGGTGATTTTGGTGCGGTTAGCTTTAATGGCAATAAGATTATTACGACAGGTGGTGGTGGTATAGTGTTGTGTAAGACCAAAGAGTTAGGCCAACATACTAAGCATGTGACTACGACCGCGAAAGTACCTCATCCTTATGAGTTTTATCACGATGAACCTGGGTTTAACTATCGTATGCCAAATCTAAATGCTGCACTTGGCTGTGCGCAGATGGAAGTGATAGAAACGTACTTGGCACAAAAGCGTGAGTTAGCAAAGCAGTATCAAGCTTTCTTCTCTGGTAGCGATGTTCAGTTTGTGACTGAGCCTGAGTACGCACACTCAAACTACTGGCTCAATGCGATCATTTGTCCGGACATCGAATCGCGAGAAGCGATATTACAAGAGACTAATGCCGCGGGCGTGATGACTCGTCCAATTTGGAAGTTGATGCATCGTTTGCCGATGTTTGAAAATGCACTGCGTGGTGATTTAAGTCACTCAGAGTTCATCGAGGCGCATTTAATTAACTTACCAAGCACTCCAGTTGCACTAAATCGTTAAGGCAAGATTAAACATGACACAGCAGCAAAAGAAAGTCGCCGTGTTTACCGGGACGAGAGCAGAGTACGGGCTGCTTTACTGGCTTCTAAAGGATATTCAAGATGATCCTGAGTTGAAACTTCAGCTTTTGGTGTCTGGTATGCACCTTTCGCCAGAGTTTGGCGAAACTTATCATCAAATAGAGCAAGATGGCTTTGTCATTGATGAAAAAATTGAGATTCTACTTTCATCCGATTCGGCAGTTGGGATCGCGAAAAGTATGGGACTAGGAGTACTTGGCTTTGCTGATGCCCTTTCAAGACTGCAACCTGATGTATTGGTCATTTTAGGCGACCGATTTGAAGCTCTTGCCGCAGCACAAACGGCAATGATACTGCGTATCCCTATTGTTCACTTGCACGGTGGGGAGATCACTGAAGGAGCGTATGATGATGCAATACGCCATGCCATTACCAAATTAAGCTATTTGCATGCTACGTCCACAGAGGATTACAGGCAGCGTGTTATTCAGTTAGGTGAGTCGCCCGACCGAGTAAAAAATGTGGGTGCTATCGGTCTAGACCACCTAAAACGCGCAACGTTTATGACGGTAGATGAGCTTGCTAAGTCACTTGCCTTTAACCTAACTCAACCATTTTTTGTGGTTACATATCACCCAGTGACCTTAGGTGATGAGAAGCCTGAGGCAAGCTTTCAAGCGCTTTTAGGCGCATTAGATGAATTTCCCAATCATCAAGTAATCCTTACTTATCCGAATGCTGATGATGGAGGACGACGTATTATCCCTATTTTGGAACAATATGCTCAAGCTAACCCACAACGTGTATTAGCTATTCCATCTCTTGGGCAAGTACGTTACTTGAGTGCGGTAAAGCATGCAGCTGCTGTGATTGGTAATTCTTCGAGTGGGATTATCGAAGTGCCTGCTTTTGATGTACCTACCGTTAATATTGGTTCAAGACAAAAAGGGCGTTTGGCCGCCAAGAGTGTCCTAAATTGTAAGCCTAATCAGATAGATATTTCTGCTTCAATAAGTGCGGCTGTGCAGAGAGCTTACAAAAGCGATAGCAACGAGGTTGTCTTAAATCCTTATGGGCAAGGCGATACAAGCGGGCAGGTGATTGACATGATTAAGACTTTGCGTTTTGAGCCGAGTAAAGCCTTTTTCGACCTAGATTTTGATAATGTATAATTATCCCATTGTAGATTTAAAGACGATATAAAGAGACTCTATGACATTAATAATTGCTGAAGCTGGTGTAAATCACAATGGTGATGAGACGTTGGCATTTGAGCTAGTCAATGCGGCGCATAAAGCTGGTGCTGATATTGTTAAGTTTCAAACTTTTAAAGCTAAAAACTTAGTTACAGCTGAAGCAAAACAAGCTGAATATCAAGTAGCAAATACGCAAAAGCAAGAGTCTCAACTTGCGATGCTTAGTCGGTTAGAACTTTCTTATGATGTTCATCACCAACTAGTAGAGCATTGTCAGTCAATCGGTATTGAGTTTCTATCGACAGCTTTTGACTCTGAGAGTCTAGATTTCCTTGTTAACGATTTGAATCTCACCCGATTAAAAATACCGTCGGGC
This sequence comes from Vibrio antiquarius, assembly GCF_000024825.1. Taxonomy (NCBI): domain Bacteria; kingdom Pseudomonadati; phylum Pseudomonadota; class Gammaproteobacteria; order Vibrionales; family Vibrionaceae; genus Vibrio; species Vibrio antiquarius. The sequence continues at coordinate 191,672 of NC_013456.1, read as the reverse complement.
GAGATTACTAACGCCCCTCTAGTTTTAGAACATGCACGTACAGGTTGTGATCTCATTGTTTCTACAGGAATGGCTACACTCTCGGAAATAGAAGCTGTTTTGGGAGTGATTGCTTTTGGTTACACTGCTGATCAAAATGCCACGCCAAGTGAGCTAAATTTTCAAAAAGCTTATGCCTCTGAAGTGGGGCAAAAAGCCTTAAAAGCAAAAGTGACGCTACTGCATTGTACGACAGAATACCCTGCACCAATGGAAGAGATAAACCTTAAGGCTATGGATACTCTTGCTAACGCCTTTGAACTACCCGCTGGCTATTCTGACCATAGTGAAGGTATCACAATCCCAATTGCGGCTGTTGCTCGCGGAGCGGTACTAATAGAGAAACACTTTACTTTAGATAAGAATATGGAAGGGCCAGATCATAAAGCTTCGCTCGAGCCGAGCGAGTTGACTGCAATGGTTTCAGCTATTCGTCAGGTGGAAGTTGCGTTAGGTGTTGGAGTGAAAAGCCCAACGGTTTCTGAGGTAAAGAACAAAGCGGTAGCTAGGAAGAGCTTGATTGCAGCGACGAACATCGCTGTAGGTGAAGTTTTTACTCAGGATAACCTGACTATAAAACGCCCTGGCACGGGCCTTTCTCCTTATAAATTTTGGGAACTACTGGATAAGCCAGCCAGTAAGGCTTACCAAGCAGGAGATTTAATCTTTGAATAAAGAGAGCTTGAAGCCTCTCGTCATTATTGGTGGAGGTGGTCACGCTAGTGTACTAGTGGATGTACTTCTACAGCAGCAAAGAGAGATCTTGGCGGTTATTTGCCCGGATGAGCTGAGTGAGCGCGGCATTTTTAACGAGCTACCCCATTTTCGCAAAGACGAAGATGTCTTTAGGTTTGATTGTAACGAAGTTTTGCTAGTCAATGGCATTGGTGCTCTCCCCAAATCGGGCTTAAGAAGCAAGCTAACTGAGTTTTATACAGCGAGTGGGTACCAGTTCGAAACAGTGATTGCCTCTTCTGCTCAAGTATCTCCTTTTGCGGAAGTTCATATGGGGGGGCAAATTCTTTCCAGTGCCATTATTCAAGCCGGAGCCAGAATTGGTCGCCATACAATAGTGAATACTGGCGTTATAGTTGAGCATGACTGTGATATTGGATCTTTTAACCATTTGGCCCCTCGTTCAACACTGTGTGGTCAAGTTCTGACTGGCGATAATGTTTATATTGGAGCTGGGGCTACGGTGATTCAAAACGTCCGAATAGATACAAACTCTATTGTAGGTGCTGGAGCGACAATCACTCAAAATGTGCCAATGGATACGATCTGTTACCCATATAGGGTAACAATGAAAAGTTTTAAATGATTTAGAAAATAGGTTAAGCATGAGTCATTGTTGGAAAAATGTTTTAATTAAGCCAACCAGTTCATTACTTGATGCGTTAGAAATTATAAACAATGAAGCGTTGAGAGTTGTGCTAGTTGTTGACGATAATGACCATCTTTTGGGGGTCGTTACGGATGGTGATATTCGTCGTGGGTTGCTTAAAAACTTGCCTTTGACTGCTGATGTAGCGCAAGTGATGAACACTAACCCATTGACGGCTAATATTAACACCCCTCGTGAAGAGTTAATTTCAGCAATGGAGAGCCGTAGCGTTCTTTCTATTCCATTGATAAAAAACGGAAAAGTGGTTGGTTTAGAAACTTTGCACGGTGCGCTACGTCAACCAACCTATCAAAATCCCGTTTTTCTCATGGCTGGTGGTTTCGGGACTCGGTTGAAACCTCTGACTGATACATGTCCTAAGCCAATGCTCAAAATTGGTGGTAAGCCTATTTTAGAAACGGTTATTCGAAGCTTCATTAAGGCTGGTTTTGTTAATTTCTATATTTCTACTCATTACATGCCGGAGCAGATTGAGCAGTATTTTGGTGATGGCTCTAAGCTCGGGGTAAATATCACCTACGTTTATGAAGAGTCTCCGTTAGGTACTGGCGGTGCTTTGGGTTTGCTACCTAAGGACTTACCAGCAGACCTGCCATTAATAATGATGAATGGCGATGTCTTAACGAAAGTTGATTTTCAGAGACTTCTGGAGTTCCATACAGAAAATCAAGCTGATGCAACGATGTGTGTCCGTGAATATGATTATCAGATCCCGTATGGTGTCATCAATGGCGATGGCAATAGAATTACCAGCATGGTAGAAAAACCAATCCAACGTTTTTTTGTTAATGCCGGAATATACGTTGTATCTCCGAGAGTCATCCAATCCGTACCGAAAAATCATCATATTGATATGCCGACTTTACTTGAGCAACATATGCATGAACGTGAAAATGTACTCATGTTTCCAATTCACGAGTACTGGCTTGACATTGGTAGAATGGATGATTTTAATCGCGCTCAAGCAGATATTCATACGTTAGGTGTACTGTAGTGATCGATGGTAAAAAAGTAATTGCGCTCATTCCTGCTCGTGGGGGTAGTAAGCGCTTGCCTAGAAAAAATGTGTTACCGCTAAACGGTAAACCTTTAATTGCTTGGTCTATTGATGCTGCGAATAATTGCCCATACATCGACAAAGTCTTGGTGAGTACTGATGATCAAGAAATCGCAGATATTGCATTACAATTCGGGGCTGAAGTTCCTGAATTGCGGCCGGAACATTTGGCTTCTGATACAGCGAAAACAGAAAGTGTGTTGATTTACACGCTTGAAAAGTTTGGTAAAGGTGATGAGATACTTGTCTTGTTACAACCGACATCCCCTTTACGCACCACTCAGCACATTAATGAAGCTCTGGAGTTGTTCATAGAAAAGCAAGCTTTGTCAGTGGTTTCTGTTACACCATGTGAGCACTCCCCGCTATGGTCGAACACGCTTCCGGAAGATGGTTCGATGGGGGGATTTTTGAGGCCAGAAGCACTTAATCGTTCACAAGACCTCGGAGAGTTTTACCGACTAAATGGAGCGATATACATTTTTGATGCCAGAGATCTGCTGGAACAAAAAAAAATTCATTATACCGCTAAGTCATACGCCTATGTTATGGATAACCGAGTCTCTTTTGATATCGATCAGAAGTTGGATTTTGAATTGGCTGAGTTTTTTATGGGCAAAACGAACTGATATATAATGCCTTGTTACAAGGCATTATATTACTTAATGGTTCAAATTTTCTTATTTCAGGTTTTTGTCTGTTTTCCATTGAGTAAGGAAATCGTGTAGATCCTGTGCAAGTAAATCAACTTGTATATTATCATTGACCTCTTTTAGGTTCAGTACAGAGGTTGAGTTCAAAGTATAAAGATGAACATTTTTATCATCTGGAGAAATAAGAACTTCAGCTGGTATAAATTTATCTAGAACCAAACAAGAAAAGTGCTTAGTATAATCTGTACATTCGCGAGGATGTGGCTTTATTACTGTAATGTTATATTTCTCAGCAATTTCTTTGTACAGCTCTATTTTTCCATCTTCCGTCACCAGATCGCTGATAGGTTGAGTAAATAAAATGTTTTTTCCACTAAGAGACTCGAAGCTGTGCGTTAGGATCATCTGCAAACTAAAATTTCTGGTGTAGTCCAACATATCAACAACATCGAAGACTTTTGTTTTGCTTTGTAATTGAGAGTCTACAAGTTCTGGTTTTGATAAATAGATGCTAGTTATTTTATTTCCATAGCCCAAAGGAGAGACAACTCTGCCTTTTAAAGCGCGTTTTACTCTTTTTTTGTATGGTATTGGGCCATTATAGTTTCCAGCACCATCTTCTAGAACTGAGCCATGAGATAAATCGAATAGAAACGCATAGGTTAGGTGATCGTGACCAAAAAACTTTTTCTTTTTAATTAGAGTTGTAATGTCATATTGTAGAAGTCCCATTTTGTAAAGAAAAGAGTCCCAATTTTTGTTGAGCTTAGTGTTAACAATGACTACGTTATCTAACTTACTATTCGCTAACAGAGCCTGGAAGTCAATATGGCTAACGAACAGTGTATTATGGCCCCCTTTATTAATATATAAGTATAAAAAAAGTGCGAAAATTGAGTTTACGTAACATACGTTCTCATAATTAGATTGAATTCTCTTATACGTAATGATGTTTTTCATTATTTTTTCTCAAAGATTATTGTTACTATTTTATTCACAACATTTGTATAATTAGCGATGAAATTTGCACTATGCAAACTTATAGAGTTTGTACTTAATGAAAAGTGATTATCTATCAAGTTACTGAGTTCGTTAACTTTTGTAATGATATTGCAGAACGAATGTTTTTTAAGAAGATTAACAATTTCTGTAAAATTGTAATAACTTGGTCCGGTGATTACAGGTACTCCCAGAGCTGCTGGCTCTAACACATTGTGTCCACCGACTTTATCTCCGATTAGACTGCCACCCATAAAGCAGATGTCTGCTGCACCCATCAAAGTTAGCATCTCACCCATAGTATCGCCGAGATATACTTGAGTATTTGTCTCTACTGCATGCGTTGAAGTACGACGCACAGTGTTAAAGCCTTGCTGTTGGCAAAGCGTGAATACATCATCAAATCGTTCTGGATGGCGAGGAACCAAAACGAGTAAAGCATTTGGATGAGATTTTAAAACTTGTCTATGTGCATCTAATACCTGTTCGTCCTCGCCTTTGTGGGTGCTAGCGGCAATCCAAATCGGACGATCGTCTCCAAGCTGGGCTCGAAGCTGCTGTCCTTGCTGTTTCACTTGCTCTGATATTTGAATATCGAACTTAATAGAACCGGTAACGGATAGTTTCTTTTTCTCGACGCCTAAGCGTTCAAAGCGCTCGGCATCTGAAGCTGTTTGGCAGAGTACTTGAGTTAGGCATGGATGAAGTTGGTTAAAAAGCCGCTGTATTTTGGCGTAGTTCTTACACGATTTTTCAGATAGGCGCGCATTCACGACAGTTATAGGGATACCCGCTTTGTGAACATTGTGAAGCGTGTTTGGCCACAACTCAGTCTCAATGATCAACATCTGTTTTGGTTGCACTGCTTTAAGAAAACCTTTGATAGCGAACCCAAAGTCAATTGGCATATAGCGGTGTTCAACTAAATCACCCAACTTAGCAATCTGTTCAGCTCCGGTACTTGTTGTTGTAGTAACTAGAATAGATTGTTCGGGGTTTTGTTCCTTAAGGGCTTTGATTAAAGGTGTTGCTGCTATGCTTTCACCAACAGATACGGAATGTATCCAAATAGGTTTGTCGTTGCTTTTTAGCTTGGGAGTTATGCCAAAGTGCTCTCTCCAGCGAGAGCCGAACTTAGGCTTATTTGGTTTGCTCTTGTACAAACCAAATAAAAGCAGCGGTGATGCTAGAGCGAGTAGTAAGGTATAAACAATACGAACTAACATGAGCTTATCGTAATGGCGTCAAGTTTTTGGATACTATCTAGCACTTGCTTAGGCGAAAGTTCTGTCAAGCACTTAAGGTGTTTGTATTGACATTCACGCTGGAAACAAGGGCGACAATCAATATCGGTATGAACAATCTCCACTTTTTCTGCGAGTGGGGGGGTGTACTTCGGTGAAGTTGAGCCATACACGGCAACAACATTACAACCAACCGCAGCAGCCACATGCATTAAGCCTGAGTCATTCGCGACAACAGCCTTGCATGCAGCAAGTAGATCGACCGCTTCAATTAAGCTGGTTTGGCCGGCTAGAACATGAATGTTCTCATGGAATTGCGTCGGGACAAGTACGCGGATATTGTTACAAGTCTCTAAGTCTTTTTGAGAACCAAACAACCAGATTTGATGCCCAGATCGAGCCATTTGCGTCGCAACTTCAGCGTAGTGTGTTTCGGGCCATTTTTTGGCAGGACCAAACTCTGCTCCTGGGCACAGTCCAATGATTGGTTGGTCTTGCGTTAAGTTGAACTTTTTGAGCGTGGCTTGTTGCTCAGCCGCGTTGATTGCAAGGCGTGGGCGGGGCAAGGTTTCAAGCCCGCCAAGGGAGTTGGAGTCCACCATCTCTGCTTTTGGATAAGCTAATGCTACATAGCGTTCTACCATGTATTGAAAAGACTTCATGTTGGGGCGTAAGTCATTCAATAAACCATAGCGCATTTCTCCCTTCCAGCCAGTACGAAGAGGAATGTTGGCAAACCATGGGATCAGTGCTGATTTCGCCGATTTAGGCAAGATATAGGCGTGGTCATATTGCTTTTCACGTAATGATTTACCAATTTCCCTGCGGCCTAATAAGTTAAATTCACCATGACCGATAGGCATTTCAATCGCTTGGTGGATTTCAGGCATACGCTCAAGAATCGGTTTACACCATCCTGGAGCGATAACGTCAATTTGGCTATCTGGATGACGTTGCTTTAATACGATATATAACGATTGCGACATTACCATATCGCCGACCCACGCAGGGCCAATAATTAAAATCTTTTTCATTTATTTACTTGCCAATCAGTATCATATCTAGGCTTAAAGATATTGTAATAGTTATTGCCGTCTTCTTGAGAGTGCAGCAACTGCAGTACCCACATATATTGTTCGGGCTTATCACCGACAAAATATTCAATGGCTTCATTACAGGTACGAGCGTCTTGCTCTTCGCCTTTATCCAGCTCAAACGCCGGTAAAATCTCAATATCAAACGTACCGTCTTCTGTGTTCATCGACGCAAATAGAGGCAATACTTTTGAGCGTGATAGTTTTGCAATTTTGCCTAAACCAGGTAGCGTTGCTTTACGTGTGGCAAAAAAATCGACAAACACACTATGCTCTGGGCCGTGATCTTGATCGGGTAGATAATACCCTACATAGCCATCTCGAATGGATTTCAGAAAAGGCTTAATGCCACCTGAGCGTTCATAAACACGGCCACCGTATTGAACTCTTTGCTTGTGCATCAGCCAGTCGGCAACATCATTCTTTTGCTTTTTCGCCATTGCAGAAACTGGCATTCCCATTGAAGCGAGCAAGATAGCAGGCACATCAATAGCCCAAGAGTGGGGAACCATTAAAATCACATTTTCGTTGTTATCAATGTGCTGTCGTAAAATGTCTAGGCCGCGAATTTGGCAACGGTTCTGAAGCCACTTTGGTGAGCGTAAACTTAGTAACCCGAAGCGAAAAAAGAACATGGCTGCTGTGTAGAGTGTTTTTTCTATTAAAGCTTCACGTTCTTGGAACGACTTTTCTGGAAAACACAGCTCAAAGTTAACCCTCGCTCGGTGAGCTGGCCCTTTGTGGGATTTCGACAGTTTTTTGGCTATGGTTTTCGCTAACCACTTTTGTAAACCCAGTGGCATTAATGATAAAGGTAAAAATAAGAGAACACCTAACCACGTGCCCCAGTACTTAGGCGACAGGAAGTGGCGCTTAAACTCAGGGTTATATGCTTTATGGTCGAAGTCATCACGTTTTATGGTCATGGCGTGTCTAGTTACCTATTCGTGTACTGGCGAAGTGGTTTAAATGAGAAAAAAGATATTAAGGAATGATACAGGCTATTGCACTTGAGTAAAGGTGGCAGGTTATGGTTCTGCCACCTTGTGGTGCTTAACTGTTTTGGATAGTCAAGTATTCGGCAACGCCTTCTGCAACTGTCTTGAATTCAACATCACAGCCTGCGGTGCGCAGTTTGGTCAGATCCGCTTGTGTGAATTCTTGGTAAGCGCCTTTTAGGTGCTCAGGGAATGGGATGGTTTCAATTTGGCCTTTGCCATGATGCTTGATAACTGCTTTTGCTACCTCTTCAAAAGATTCAGCACGGCCAGTACCACAGTTAAAAATGCCTGATACGCCGTTTTCTAAGAACCACAGGTTTACTTTACAGACATCACCAACGTAAACGAAGTCGCGTTTGAATGATTCGCTGCCCGCGAACAATTTAGGATTTTCACCTGCGTTAAGTTGGTTGTTGAGGTGGAACGCAACTGATGCCATGCTACCTTTGTGGTCTTCACGTGGGCCATATACGTTGAAGTAGCGGAAGCCGGTGATTTGAGAAAGGGTCTCACCATGTTCTTCAGCGTCTTGCCATAGGCGACGAACGTAGTTATCAAACTGCTGTTTCGAGTAACCGTATACATTCAGTGCACCTTCGTATTCGCGTTCTTCAACGAAAGTATCTGTATCGCCGTAAGTGGCTGCTGAAGAAGCGTATAGGAATGGAATCTCGCGATCTAAACAGTAATGAAGCAGCTCTTTAGAGTACTCGTAGTTGTTTAGCATCATGTACTTACCATCCCACTCAGTCGTTGCAGAGCAAGCACCTTCGTGGAAAATTGCCTCAATCGGACCAAAATCATCGCCCGCCATAATTTGGGTCAGAAAGTCGTCACGATCCATGTAATCTGTGATGTCCAGATCAACTAAGTTCTTAAACTTTTTGCCATTTTTTAGGTTGTCGACAATCAGGATATCGTTAATACCTGCTTCGTTTAGTGCTTTAACAATGTTGCTGCCGATCATGCCAGCGCCACCAGTTACGATGATCATAGAACTTCCACCATAGATTAAAATTTTCTCAGGAATTCTAGCAAGAAACGAAAAGTAGCGCTATTGGAAGCAGGAAGATAGGTTTGAGTCTTCTATTGCTCAGTATCTAGATATGAAAAAGGGAGCCTCAGCTCCCTTGATTACTTTATTATTCCACATCCGAACGGTTAGGTCTTTGGTACCAAGGATTTCGTTCGTCGGTTAACTCAATTAAGCTGTATTTGCGGCCGAGCTTCTGCCCTCCGTCACGAGTAAGAGGCTGCCAACTAAAGTTCGCACGATTGTTACTTGGTTTAACGGTCATGATGTCAAACGGAATCGACAAGTAGAAACCTTTAGTAAAGCTACCTTCACCAAATTCATCCGCAGACAAGTCTGTAAATGAGGCAAAGGCGCCAGCAATTACGCCACTCTTGAACTGCTTAGAAACATTGATTTGTGTACCAACATCGCCAGCTAGGAACTGACCAACATCGACTTGGATCATCAAATCTTGCAGGAACTCCCATTGAGGGTAGTAGTAACCAGATACAAAACCAGTGAATCCTTTATCAATAACTTGGAACGGACGTCCATATTCTGGCACGTTTTGCCATTTCTCATCGTAAACACCGAAGTAACTTTGTGGATCACGTTGAGAAATTACGTTGACGTCAGCGCCAATCGCCCAGTTAGCTCCTTGTGGTCGGTAAAGAAACTCGGTACCGACTCCGGCAAACATGCTCTCCAGATAGCCAGCGTAGAATTGCTGGTCCATCGTATTGGAATACTCTTGGAACCAAGTCAATTGTAGGTTTGACATGGTTACAGTATGTTCATTTTGGTAAGCGCGGAACATGGTGCGAACACGAGGAACGGTAGTACCATCAGGTGGAGTGACATAGTTAAACTTATCGTAGTTGTTATACCAATCCCAGTATAAGGAGCCGCCAATTTCAAGGTTATCCGTCAGCCAGTATGAGGCATTACCGCTTAGTCCTACACTAAAGAGGTAGAAGTCTTCTGCGTTACCGAGAGTTTGAACAAGCTTCGGTGCAAAGCCCCAATCAAAACGCTCAAAACCATCATAGACAGATTCTCCACTTGGCTTATTGCTAGCTTTTGCGGTTGCATCTTCTATTTTAGGGTTGATGTAATTAACTTGGGCAAAGTCGCGATATTTCTCCTTGGAAATAATCGTTTGTTCGCCGACTAAGCCTCGGCTACGTTCATTGATCGCATAGGTATCAATATCTTCAGGCATTTCATTATGAAGTACAGCCGCCGCTTTTTCATGTGCCTCTGTACGGTCACGATATTTCTTCTGTTCACCAACGACAGTTACGGTGTTGTCATCAACATAAATGCGCGTGTTTTGGTAACCCGCAATTTTGTCTAAATCTTCCGTTACACGTTCCCAGTCAACATTAGACAGTTCTTCTGGTTGGTTATCTTCGACTTCTGGCGTAGGCTCATCTCGCCAGAATGATGGCATGTCATTGAAGTTAGTGTTGAGCGTTAAACCTGCAACCAAAGTGTCTCCGCGTTCATAACTTAAACGAAAATCGGCCATTCCGATACGGTACAGCATACCAGCGTTCCACGGAGTATGTGGTGTCATGTCCACGCCACCTTTTACCACAGGGAAGTCTTCGCTGTAATCATTGCTATCGTATTCGAGTTTAAAACGTAATGGTGCATGTAAGGTCTGATATTCAACACCACCAAACAATGCAGTTGGTCCTTTAAATGCTCTATCAAAGTTAGTTGTGCCACCTGTATCTAAATAGTCAGAGGGGCGTTCACAAAATCGATCTGACAATTTACAAGTCGGGTTAGAGATGTTGTCACGAGTGCCTAGCGACCCCCAACCAATACCAAAAGTAAAATCAAAGGTCCCTAGCTCAGAGTTGGAATACCGCTTCGTAGCTGCTATGTATTCTCCATCGAATAAGCCGGTACCAGCAAAGTCTCGAACACCCAGTGATAGCTCAGGAATATACTGAGATTCTTTTAGCAATCGAATTTTAAAGTCAATACCTTTATCTGTATAGTTTGTATCTCCCGAGAAACTAGGATCCTTACTATAGAGCAAATCTCGCACCGAAGTATAACGAATGGTTGTTTCTAACCAAGGCATTAGTTGCAGAGTAACGTTGTAAAAAAGGTACTCATCACTACCGGTAACAGAAAAGTTGAATTCCCCTTCAGGAGCCATACGTCCGGTTGGCATCTGCATTAAGCCAACACCACCAAAATCAGATTGAGAAGGCTGTAACGAGGGAGCCTCAAAGGGTACTTCTTGAGCCCAAACCAATGCTGGGCCCATTAAAGAAAGGGTTAAGCTTTTTCTAATTGGTATCATTACGGTCTCTTTGTAGCATTTGGTATCAGTTGGGTGAGTAGGCGGATTATATCTTGATCCATTTCAGGCCGTTCAAGATCACCAAACGGTACATATACCAAGGTCAGAGGTGGTAGGTAATATTGTGTTGTTAACCAAGCTCCGTGATGTGGCTTAACTACGTGACCATCTGGGTAGATCAACACTGGTGGTGTTGATAATGCACCAATGTTACTTTTCAAATTCTCTATTTGCTTCTGCAAAGGGATGCCTGCTTGCTCTTTAATAGAATACACGCTATTCAAGTTTCCCAAGAAATACACTTTTTCTTCGCGCAGAGGGCTTGCGAGCAGGAGATTGCCGCGCAACAGTGGGTTGTCGAATTTATTTAGTCGAATTTTATCAACATCGATCGCAGACAGTAAGCGTGGTGCAAAGCTTTGCTTCTGAATGAATTTATAGAATGGATGTTCAACCAAATTATGTTGAATCATTTGATTGAGTACTGAGCTCTTTAAAGCGGTAGAGTTTTTTTCGGCGCGTTCCGATTTGTCAAACAAAGTGGTACCAAGAGAGTATTGCAGAGACACGCTTTGCTCCTTAGCAAGTGCTAACAGACTTTCTAAACGAGTCGGCTCTTGGAATTGTAGCTGTTTGCCTACTCCTAGCAATTCAACATTTAATGGTTGCATAGCAGAGCTTTCTGTTTGAGCGAAGCTAGGCATACTCAAAAGCGGCATGACCAAACCGAGTAATGTTAGTAGTTGCTTGCTCATGATTTGCTATATCCCTTCAAAATGGTTAACTCAACCGGAATCATATTTGGTCCTAAGTATTGTAAGGTTTTGATAACCTGACCTTGCTCGTTTACCCAATAGTAGTTTTCGACCGATTGAGAAAGGCTGCTAAACTCAACAACTTCTTTATATACGTCGGTCATGGCGTTAGAAATAGGTGTTATTAACGTTTCTTGGCCTGAGTAAGAGCGCGTTACATTTACAGGAAAACCATAACGGTATTGTGTTGCCCAGTCGTATGAGAGTGCAAAGTTGACAGAGGCTGAATCAGAAGAAAAATCTGGCACGTCACCATAAATACCCGCTAAGTCCCCATTCTGTAGACCTATCGTTTTGACTATATGCCCATTCTCCGTAACGATCATAGCTTTGTCAGCACTTACCCATTTCAGTTGTATTTTTCCATTGAGAGGATTTCGCTCTGCAAAAGCTAAAACAACAAATACCTGTTTTTGATTCCCAAGTTTTAAATAGGCACTGGCATAAGGAACGGCATTTATTTCTTCTGGGGTCATCTCTACATCGATGTAGTTACCGTACGCTTCTTGAACGGTTGCTGAAACATCATTAAACTTTTGTGTACAACCAAAGAGTAAGGCGAATAGCGGAAGAGTGAGAAGTGGGCGTATCCATTTAGACGTTCGGAAGATATTCATTATTCCCTCTTACAAATAAAATCGCCCTGAGTCATTCAGGGCGATTATCTTCTATCTACAAAACGAAATTAGTTTGTAGAAGTAGAAGTAGAAGTAGATGTTGAAGTAGATGTTGAGTCGCTATCTGACGCTGCAACTGCTACTACAGTTACTGCTGCTGCCGCACCTACTGCTACAGCTGTTGTGCCTGTGGCAGATGCAGAAGCTGCGCCTGCTGAACCAGCTTCTTCTGCTGCAAATGCAGTTGATGCGCTTAGAGCCATAAGAATAGCTAGAGCTGTATTCTTCATTATTAATCCTTGTATTAACTAGTTTTAAAACATCGATGTTCGAAACTCTATTTAGGGTTTCAACTCATATTCTAGTTAAAAGTTGGGCAGACTGTAAATAGTTTCTTATAAAAGGTTTTTTTTGTTGCATTTTTGAAATTGTTGGTTTTTTTTACCAAAAAATTGCATGCAGCTAATTAATTGGAAAATTGCGAATACGCTCCATTGAGTATACTCTTCCGCGGGTGTGGACTTGCCTCAAAGGAGAGTTATCTTGTACCCTAGTACGCACTTCAAAGGGGGCATTCACTGTGGGAAAAGCTGATTAGCTAGCCCAGAGTATCGAGTGCTCAAAGCATCTTATTTGCCAAAATACATACGTGTTATGGATAACGTGTTTAACCATAGGGCGGTAGCGTGCGTAAAAATGACAAAACATCTACTTTTCAGACATAAACATTTCTTCATTTCTTTAGTGTCCATTACAGTGCTGAGTGCATGTGCGAGTAAACCTCGCCACGTTAAGGCAGATCTTCCACTTGTTACGCAAGAGTCATCTTCGATAGAAATGATGGAGGAAGTTCCAGAACAGTATTGGGGATATTTGAACAGACCTGAACTGGTCTCTATATCGCATCCAAATTATCCTGTTGCTGTTGGGCCGATTTATTTCTCTGCACTGGGCCTATACTGTCGAGAAGTGAGCATTGACTCCACTTCTAATGTAGTGTGCTCGATAAAGTCAGATAAAAATAATACCAAAAATACTTGGTATTGGGTCAATGGGCTTGTTAAAGATAAACTAGAGAAAAAGCTTTAAAAAAATGATGAAGATGACAAATAAAGCAGCTCAATGGCTAGTTGCAATTACAAGCTTTGCTTGTATCAATTCAGCTTTCGCACTTGATAGTAACAATTTAAACCTCAATGCAACTAATCCTACATTTCCCTCTTCTGGAACTTTAAACCAATCTCAAACGCCACCCAACGAGACACTCTCTGCTGGTTCATTTAATAAAGAGAACAGAAATAACCTTCTTTTGCCAGGTGAAGTGGATGTTAGACAATTACTCCCTTCCTCTGGAGAAGAACTACCACCTCCTTATGCAGCAAATATTTTTGCGGGTGGTTATGAGACTGAAAGAGCTGATGGTTTGAATGATAATTATCTCGTTGCGGCTGGAGATAAGATTAACATCTGGCTGTGGGGAGCTGTAAATTACTCTAATGTTGCTACGGTGGACAATCAAGGAAATATCTTTATACCAGAAGTTGGCCCGATTCATGTCCTTGGAACAAAAGCTAGCCAAATCAACGAGCTTGTGACAAAAAAAATTAAACACGTTTATACCACTAACGTAAACGTGTATGTGAATTTACTTACTGCTACGCCAGTTAGTGTTTTTCTAAGTGGGCCGGTCATTAGACCAGGGCAATACGCTGGAATGGCCTCTGATTCAATACTTTATTTTCTTAAACGTGCTGGCGGTATTGACTCTGAACGTGGCAGTTATCGAGAAATTCAAGTTCTACGAAATGGTAAAATCATAACCAATGTTGATCTCTATGATTTTATGCAATCTGGAGTTATGCCAAAAGTTAGTTTTAAAGATGGTGATGTTATCTTGGTAACACCACAGAAAGCAGCTATCACAGTATCCGGAGGGGCTCGCAATCCCTTTCGCTTTGAACTGGAAAATTCTAGTGAATTAGGAGAAAAGTTAGCGGTTTATGCAAAACCGCTCGCAAAAGTTTCGCATGTTGGAGTTGTTGGGAATCGAATAGATGGGCCATTCTCACGTTATATGACTTACCAAGATTTCCTGAGGTTTGAATTACGAGACGGGGATAAAGTTATCTTCAATGATGACTTACACGCTCAAGTCATAGATGTTCAGGTTTCTGGTAGCTACTTAGGACCATCTTACTTTGCAGTTACAAAAGGCACTAAGTTACATGATTTGCTGAATAATATTCCTATTGATCCCATGCTTGCAGATTACCAATCTATTTATATATTGAGAGATAGCGTTGCGAAAAAGCAAAAAGAAATGATTGATGAGTCTCTTAATCGGCTAGAAAGAAGTATTTTTACTGCACCAGCGTCTTCAGATGGAGAGGCTGTAATCAGAGCAAAAGAAGCAGAAATGGTACTTCAGTTTACTGAACGAGCTCGTAAAGTTCAGCCGCTAGGGAAAGTCATTGTTTCTGAACATGGTCTTGTAGCTAATATATTATTAGAACAAGGTGACCAAATTGTTATTCCAAACAAAACAGATCTAATTCAAGTGGGGGGTGAGGTTTTGATGCCACAAGCGCTTGTTTATAACCCTAATGCCACTATCGACGACTACATTGCGTGGGCCGGTGGTTTCACTGATAGGGCCGAGGATCAGCGTATAGCAGTTGTGCGAGCAAACGGCCTGGTTGAATTTGATAGTGGGAAACCCATACAAAAAGGTGATCAAATCTTAGTTTTACCTAAAGTTGACACTAAAACAATGCAGGCAGTTAAAGATATTACGCAAATCATTTACCAAATTGCTGTAGCAGCAAATGTAGCGATAAACTAACCTATGAAAACTGATCATATAGTGTTATCGCTAGATCCAATGTACTCGCCACTACACGAAAAAATAGCGGGGATATTGGGAAAGAAAAGGTATGCAGTTACTTCCTGTTTATCAAAAAAAATCTATCTACCTACTTTCAAGCAGTTTCTCGCAGTTAATATGATCGCAGCAGTGAGTAAGGATCAAGCGCAGCCTTACCAAGAAAAAATATCTTTACTTCGAACATACCATCATGCTTATGCTCAAAAAGTAGAAGGTCGGACTCTCAGTAATGAGGAGTTGAACTATATGGCTAGGTTTTACGTGGCGCTTAAAGGTTTTGTTATAGAAAAAGATATCAATCTCGTTCTACTGCATAATGATGCAAGGTGGTATCACGCTGTGGCAATTGATATATGCAAGGAGTTGGGTATAAATTATTTGGTTACAGAGCAGGGGCTTATTCGACCATTTACAACTGTTATCGATCCCCAAGGTGTTAATGCCAACAGCAAGATAGATTTTAAAATATTTAGTAATGAGGTTCAGCACACCCCAAAAGAGCAGGGGAGTTTTATACCAAAAGATACTCATGACTCAATAAAATCGATGTTTTTTTTCTTTATTTTTTTATTTGGTTTCACTTTTGAGCGGATAAACAAAAATCGAACAGTTATCCGCTATATGCATAATAGCTATAGTTTGAAAAAGTATTTCAAACGTATTGCGAATAAATTGCTTAAGAAAAAAAAAAGGATATCAGTACCATCATTGGGTTCCCAAGGTTCCATTTTGCTTTTACTCCAGCTAGAAAATGATTCTCAGTTTCTACTGCACAGCCCTTTTAAATCTAATCAAGAAGTTATCAATTTGGTTGCGGACTTGGCAAAGACGGCAAAAATGAGCTTAGCAGTTAAGCTTCATCCGCTAGACGATAAAGAGTACCAACTTGATGACAATACCTACTATGTTGAAGGGAAAATAGCAGACCTGGCGCGTGCCGCTGAAGCTGTATTTACTATTAATTCTAGTGCAAGTATTGAGGTACTAAAGACCGTGACTCCATTAATATTGATGGGCGAGTCAATTTATGCTTACAAAGGGGTGGCAGTGGAGTTCGATTTTAACTATCCATCTCAAACGATAGTACAAGCAAAAAACGAGGTCGACCCTGTTATCAGACAAAAATTCCTCTATTATCTGAGTAATGAATACTTGGTAAAGGGAGCTGGGTATTCTTTTTGTTCTAAGTACCTTAAGCACAAATTAGAACAAATTTTAATTTAAATACAGTATGTTAACTTTGGTTGGGGAGAGCACGTTCATGAAAACACTAGATATTAATGACTATTATTCCATTTCGGATGAACAAAAGCCGGTTTTAGCGTCGGTTGCTGAGACGTTTAAGCATCAGGCCAATGCATTAAATGAGATGGCTAAGAGTATTGACTTTGAGCAATATCAAAAGGCTATTTCTTATATTATTGACTGCCAAGGTCATGTCATTGTATGTGGAATGGGTAAGTCGGGTCATGTAGGCAAGAAAATTTCTGCCACCCTAGCATCAACGGGTACGCCAAGTTTCTTCTTACATCCAAGTGAAGCATTCCATGGTGATTTAGGTATGATCACTAAAGAGGATGTAATAGTTCTGATTTCTAATAGTGGTGAAACGGATGAAGTATTGCAATTGATTCCTTCATTGAAGTCATTTGGCAATAAGGTTATCTCTATTACCGGAAGAATTGATTCTACGATGAGTCGCAACTCTGATGCCACATTGCTTCTAGCACAGATCCAAGAATCTTGCCCTAACAATTTAGCACCAACCACGTCAACAACCCTTACTATTGCCTTGGGCGATGCGTTAGCCGTTGCGTTGATGAAAATGCGCCAATTTATGCCCAATGACTTTGCTCGTTTTCACCCTGGAGGGTCCTTGGGTAGACGTTTATTGACTCGTGTTCGTGACGAAATGAACGCTGAAAATTTGCCATTAGTTGACGTTAGCGATTCAATGACTTCTGTTATCATTAAAATGAACGAGGGGCGTAGAGGTGTGGCCATTGTTATTGAAAACAATGGATTGAAAGGTATTATCACTGACGGTGATTTACGCCGTGCACTGGCGAAAGAAGCCGAATTTAATAGTTTAAAAGCCGGCGATGTAATGACTGTTGAACCTAAAACTTGCTATGACACCGAAATGTTAGCAGATGCAGAGGAGAAAATGCGCCAGTTCTCGATCTCATCTTTAGTTGTTTTGGACGATGAGAGCAAGGTTGTCGGACTAATCCAAATCTTTAATATGTAATGAAAGACCTAAGACAGGCTTTAAGAGTGCAAGGGCGAGTCTTGTACGCCCTTATTTTGCGTGAAGCGCTCGGAAAATATGGTAAGAGTAGGATTGGTTATCTGTGGGCTTTATTTGAACCATTAACCCAAGTTCTTATCTTAGTAGCCATATTCTCCGCGTTAGGAAGAAAGTCACCAGTTGGAGGTGATTTGGCTATTTTTTTTACAACAGGAATAGTACCTTGGCTTATATATAGCAATATCGCAAATAGGTTATCGGGAGCCCTAGGGGCTAATCAAGCCCTACTCGCATATCCGCATGTTACACCTTTTGATGTTCTTATGGGGAGAGCTCTACTTGAATCGATTACTATGCTAGTTGTATTTGCCTTGATAATAGTATCTCTACAGCTAATAGGGAAAGCATTAGCGATTTATGATCTCTTTAATGTTTTAATGGGATTAATTACACTAGTTCTATTTTCTGTCGGCTTAGGAATGACGAACTCCGCAATTCGAATTTATTTTGATAGTTGGGACAAGTTGTTTAGTGCGATAAACAGGCCTCTTTATTTTATCTCTGGTATTTTCTTTACAGCAGCTAGTTTGCCTCCTCAAGCCAGAGAATATCTTCAGTGGAATCCATTGTTCCAATATGTTGAATGGGTTAGAAGTGGTTTCTTTTCTACTTATCAAAACGTTTATATAAATCATCATTATGCTATATCCTGTTCTGCAGGAATGCTGTTGATAGGATTGGCATTAACGCAATATACAAAAGAGCAAGCACGTAACTTATGATTGAGCTGTTCAATGTTTCAAAGAGCTATAGTACTCCAAAAGGGAAAAAAGAAGTTTTGAAACCGTGTACTGTAAGCTTTCCTAAAGGCCGTAATATTGGTCTTCTGGGAGTAAATGGTGCTGGGAAATCAACTTTGCTAAGGATGATTGCTGGTTCTGAAGCGCCGACTACAGGAGTCATCAAGAGAAAAGTAAAAATGTCTTGGCCTTTGGGGTTTGCTGGTGGTTTTAACGGTTCACTTACTGGTGCTGAAAATTTAAGGTTTGTTAGTCGTATATATGGTGCAAATATTAAAGAGGTCACTGCTTTTGTCCGCGAATTTTCAGAGCTTGGCGATTATCTTGATATGCCAATTAGAAGCTACAGTTCTGGTATGAAAGCTAGGTTAGCTTTTGGGTTATCAATGGCAATGGACTTTGACTGTTATCTGGTTGATGAAATTACCGGCGTTGGTGATAGAAGGTTTCAAGAGAAGTGCCGAGTGGAATTTAAAGATAGAAGTGAGAAATCTAGTTTAATTATGGTATCTCATAGTATGCCTACGTTAAAAGAGCACTGTGATATGGGATTAGTATTGTCGGATGGGGTACTAACCTTTTTCGAAGATATTAACGAAGCGATCGATAAATATCTAACATTATCAAAATGAAATTAAATAAAAAACACAAAACGATCTTAAATAAGTTCTGGAAAAATAGAAATAATAAACAAAGAAGTTTCATTTTAGTCGTGTTACTTCCTACATTTATATCACTTGTTTATTATACATTTATAGCCTCAGGGCAATATGTTGTTGAAGCTCGGTTTTCAGTTAAAGGGAACGAAATGCAACAGATTGATTTACTGAGCGGCATTGCAGGTATTCCTTCTCAAGGTGGAAGTTCAACAGACTCTTACATAGTTCAAGATTATATCCATTCTTTAGATATGGTCAGAGAGGTTAATAAAAGAGTATCTTTACAGCAAGTGTTTAATCATCCAGATGCTGATTGGATGTCATCTTTAGGGAAACAGCCAACTCAAGTAGAGATGTTGGCTTATTGGAATAAATTTGTCACTGCCTCTTATGACCCTACAACGACAATAATCACACTTAAAGTTAGAGCATTTTCTCCGCAAGATGCTAAAAATCTATCAAAGGCTGTTCTTTACCAAAGTGAGATCCTAGTAAATAATTTATCTGAGCAAGCAAGAAAAGACGATCTCCTCTTTGCTGAAGAGGAAGTGAAAAGAGCAGAAAAGAGAGTTGCGAATGTACGAGCTTTGATGAACGAATTTCGGACTCAAGCTCAAGATCTAGATCCAAAACAGACTGCAAGTTCTAAAATGATGCTGATAGGCGAGTTGGAGGCTCAACTGGCAAAGACGCAAGCTGAACTTAGCGCTTTGACTAGTTACATGGATCCTAAAGCTCCATCAGTTATTAATTTAACTCGAAAGGCAAATGCATTAACCCAGCAGATCCAAAATGAGAAAAATTCTATCGCAGGAGATACGGATACACAGCCTGCACTAAGTGGTGTGTTTGCAGACTATGAGCCTTTGGTTGTTGAGCGAACATTTGCAGAAAAAGCTTATACATCTTCATTAGCTTCTTTAGAAGCAGCTCGCGTAGAAACCTCCAGAAAACACCGTTATCTAGCAACTTTCGTTGAGCCAACCCTTCCGGATGAGGCATCGGAGCCTCAGCGACTGCGTTCAATCATTACTGTATTCTTGGCAAGTTTAGTCAGTTGGGCGATTGGTTTACTTGGATTAGGAATTATCCGAGAGCATATTGGCTGGGTTTAGTGTTTGTGTACCACTTGTAGCTTTAGCGAGAAAAAAGGATATGAAGTTTAGAGAGTTTGTAAGAAGTAAGGAAATAAAGAAGCATGGGCGTAGCTATGTGTACATTGAAAGAAATGAACACTTAATAATTGTAATGAGCGCCCATAATCAAGGCGAAAGGTATATGTCTATAAAAACCTTCTATGAGGGAACTAATTATAGTTTACTTTTCCTAAATAACCCTGAAAACTCATGGTACTTGGATGATAATGATTCATATGGAAAAATTATTCAAGAAATAGCAGAAGATTATGATTCAAAAAACATAATTTTTTACGGTTCTTCCATGTCGGGCTACTCTTCAATACTTTTTGCTTTAAGATTTAATTGCAATGCACTTTCTGTTAACCCTCAGATTAACTTGGAGCTATCCTATGACATATGTTGGGAAGAGTTAAGAAATAGTTTTGACAGGATTTCATCGCAAAAAATAGCGCTGGAAAAGTATTGCTTGAATCACTGGAAAGATTCAGTAGTGTATATTCTACATGGGCACAACCCATTAGACAGGGAAAATGTTGACCTATTTGCTCGAACTCGCTCTGATAACAAAAAACTAATAATTAACACACTCGACTATGATGAACATGATAACTACATTGGAAATAATGTGGATGTTTTAATAGAAACTTGTGAGCTTATTTATCAGTTCAGAAAGATAAAGTCAGTCGCTCTAAACGAAAAAAATAGCAATAAAAACAGAAGAAAGAATATAAATATCGATTTGGAAAATAGTTCTAGATTGAGAAATTATCATAATAATTCGATAGTGTGGCATGAGAGAAGCAGTTACGAAAATAATCTGGAGCCTGTTCATTTTTCAGATATAGGTTTGTATGACTCTAATGGAAAACTATCAGGAGCACTTTGTTATTTTAACGGCAGGGATTGGGAGCTGATATCTCCTAAGCTAGATTCAAAGTATAATTTATTAAAGAAACAGAATTTTAAATTAGACATTATACCTACGAAATTGATAAACAATGAGAAATTCTATCAAGATTGGTGGTCTAGAGTTGAAAATGATTCAAATATTGAAGTAAAAGTAAATAACGAAGAAGCGGTTTTAGATGTCCGTAATGTGAATAGCAAAAATACATATATTTCTACACATCCAGAGAAGGAAAGTTTTCTTAATGATATTTCTGCGAGTAGTAAGTATTTGACATTTTTTGCAGATATATCAGTTGAACAAGGCTCTGCTTTCTTAACTTTAGGGGGCAGGACAAAAGAAGAGTATTTTCACTCCAACTCTAAGTCGGTTAGTTCAAGTGATTATACCCGAGTTTATACTAGTGAGATATTTTCTAATGTCTATCTAGACCACAAAGACTTCGTTTATTGTAGAGTGTTTTTAAGCCCAGATTTAAAGGATAAAACTGTTAAAGTTAAGAATCCAATGTTAGTTGAAGGCTATTTCCCAGAAGGTTTAATTTTTTAAGATGAAGATCGTAAATCACGTTATGAGTCAAGATATTCATAGTAATATCTTGACATCTTTTATTGAGTATTTGTCCAAGTCAGACCCTGAGGATCAGCATATAACGTCAGTAGATCCGATTGAGGATGCCGATATATATCACTATCACCGACCTCACTTAGAAAAAAAATTAATGTCTAACAGTGTCGTAACGGTGCATCATGATTTGATGGAAAATGATCCTTGGCTTTCGTTACCAAAATTTCTTAAAGTTTATAGAGATGCCAGTGCTGTTGTTTGTCTGAATAATATCCAAAAGGAGATTCTTTCAAAGCATAACATTGACCATACTTTTGTTATTCCGCATGGCTATAATAAAGATATATTTTGTGATTCATTGGAAAAGATTAAAAAAGATAAAATCACATTAGGATTAATATCGAAGCGTTATGGTCGACGTGTTAAGGGAGAGGCATACTTTTTAGAACTCATCAAACGATTAGATAATCAGCGATTTGATTTCATCTTAGTTGGCGATGGTCGCAGCGAAGAATATTTTCTTTTAAAAGAATATGGTTTTGATGTTCAGGTATATGAATCCCTACCCTACAGAGTGTTTCAGAGTTTGTATCAGAACATCGATATTTTATTAATGCTAAGCTGCTTTGAAGGTGGGCCAGCTAACGTTCCTGAAGCCATAGTATCATCAACTCCAATAGCGGGTTTTCCAATTGGTATGATTCCTGATTTTGTTAAAGACATGGTGAATGGCTTAATATTATCGGGAGATGCAGAAGAGGACACTGATAAGTTAATGGAGCTGGCTTTAAATCGTAATGAGTTTGAAAAGCTGCTTGAAAATACAAAGTTGTACGCAAATACTGCTCCTACATGGGAAGCTGTCGCGGAAATGTATAATGAAGTTTATAATGATATGGTAGCACGATAGTATGAAAGCAAAGATTTTATTTTCAGATAACCTTCATTTTCACAAGCGCAACTTTAAGTCATTAATTGAAGCAGTTGAAAACCAAAACTATGATGTTGAGTATAATCAAGAGTATAAGGATTGGATGGCATTATATGGAGATTATACGAATAAGTTTAGCAGCTTAAGTGGATATTATAACCTGTTAGAAAGGTTAGATAAAAATGAGTTATTTTGCTATGAAGTAAGAGGTGTTAATGTCTATGAGGTTGCCAGAGCTGAGTTGCTTGCTTATATCATACCTATGAAGGAACTGTATAAGTCTGATTTAAGTGACGATGTTCGCGAAGTGTACAGTTATATATATAGCAATTGCAAGGAAGAATTGTTATTGAATATGTCTGCTGCTTTGTTTTGGTTGGACTTTTGGTATAACAAAGTAGTGGTAAATAAGAAAAAGTATACGCATATCTTTACTTTTTCTGGATCCAATATTTACTCTAAAGCTTTAGTTAAAACATGTCAAAGCACCATTAGTCGAGTGTTTGTAACAGAGACGTCTTTAACGGGTAATGATTATTATATTGAAGAGAAAAACTCTCATCTAGCTAATAATTCAGACATTAAACTTTTAGCAGTAAAAAGAAAACACTTAGATGATTTAAATAATGATAATTCACCTTACAACACACGAATTAAAGCAATAAATAAATTAAATCTATCCAAGAATAAAAATGTTACGCAACCATATTCCGAACTAGATGATATTAAGTTCGACAATGAGAGTAAGTTGGTGACTATTCTTGGTCAGGTAGTCAATGACTACTCTGTAATTGAAACTAAGTTTGGTTATTTGTCGACAGTTCATGTCTATAAGCTTTTGATAAAAGAGATTGTTGAAAATACAGGTTATAATATTGTTTTCAAGTCACACCCTTGGGAGGAAAACAAAACTAACTGTGAGTTTGATATTACATATCAAGAAATCGTTAAATTTATCGAAAGTGAAATTTCAGATAAAGAACGTATTAAGGTTATAAAGGATTATGATATTGATACGTTGTTGAAAGAATCTGAGCATGTAGTGTTGTTGAACTCACAGTCGGGCATAGAAGCTGCGAGTCATGGAATTAAGCCCGTCATCTTGGGTAACGCTTTTTATAGTGGTTTTGGTTTTACATCCAATTGCCGTAGTATACAAGAAGTACTAAATGTCCTGACCACCACACGCGGGTCTTTAACATTGGATGAATATGATAATTACGAGCTGTTCTTGACTCTCTATCTTGAGAAGCACTTATTTAGTGTTAATCCATCTGGTATGAAGAAAGTCATAAAAGAAATATTTACTCCACATCCTAAAGTTCCATTTGTTACAAAAGTGAGGCCACTCAAAGAAGTGACCAACGAAAATAATGGCATTGACGTAGAGCATTCAGCTGTCGTTGAGGAGTTGGTTGAGCTGTCGGCTGCAAGTCAGATTAAAAATGGTATCGTTTACTTTTTTACAGACTTCGACAAATTTAAGAAAAAGCTAAAGAATAAGCTTTAGTTAAGTGGAATACCATTAATACTATGTGTAATAGGGTAGTAGTACTATCGAGAGGAATAATCCGTATTTCGAATCTGACAAGTTTTTTAGGTTCAAAGCTGGTTTTGCCCATTTTTCGGTGGTTGTATAGCTGCAACGTTGTTGTCGGGTGGGGCTTTAAAGCCACTGCAAAGCGAGCCAGAGATTATGCTGAAAAGCATGATCTTACTTACGTAGCATTGGAAGATGGTTTTCTGCGTTCTATTGGCTTAGGAGTGGCGGGCGCGCAGCCTCTGAGTTTGGTTGTCGATGATGTCGGCATCTATTATGATGCAAGACAGCCATCGAAACTTGAAATTCTGATCAAAGAAAGTGAAGGTTTAGGCTCTGACGAGCTTGTGCGCAGTCGCTTATGTATTGACGCAATTCGTCAGTATCGACTCTCGAAATACAATCAAAGCCAGCGTGATGAGAGTTTATTAGAAGAAAAACCCAAGGTGCTGGTCATTGATCAAACTATGGGGGATGCTTCTGTTGAGGGGGCGCAAGCCTCTCAAGATACTTTTGTGGAAATGCTGAAGCATGCTGTCGAGGCAAATCCCGACGAAACAATTTGGGTGAAAGTTCATCCTGATGTTGTGCATGGAAAGAAGAGAGGTTTTCTTTACCCTCTACCATTTGAGCATCCGAATATTCGGCTGCATACGGAAAAAGTAAACCCTTGGGATTTTTTAGATAGCGTTGAAAGTGTTTATACCGTTTCCAGTTTGATGGGATTCGAGGCGCTCTTGGCCGGAGCTAGTGTTCATTGTTTTGGTATGCCGTTTTACGCCGGTTGGGGACTAACGCACGATATACAGCAATGTCCTCGCAGAAACATTGACCGTTCGCTAGAACAGTTGTTTTATGCAGCATATATACAATATGCACGCTATGTAGATCCTATTCTTGGAGAGCGATGCGAGATTGAGCGCATTATCAGTTATATTGCTGATACTCTAAAAGTTATGGCAAAACCTTCTAGAACAGTTTCCATATCAAACTTGTCGTGGTGGAAACAACGATGGATTGGTGACTACCTGAAAGCCTGGCGGTTTGAGAAGGTGAGTTCCGAAGCGGAAGAAATGCTGCGCTGGGGTCGTGGGTCGTTGGATGAAAACAGCTATTGTATTGAAGATGGCTTTATCCGATCTGTAGGGTTAGGGGTGCATTTTAATCGTCCGGTATCTCTTGTGTGCGATTCGCGTGGTATCTACTTTGATGTCCGAGAGCCCAGCGATTTAGAGTATATGTTGGAGAACCAAGATTGTACTGCATGGGATTGTGCGCGATCGCGGGCGTTGATCGCTCAACTGCTGACCGCTAACCTGACGAAATACAATGTTGGTAGCGAGTGTGCGCTTTCTTTACCTAAAGGTCGCAAGATCATTTTGGTGCCGGGCCAGGTAGAGTCTGATGCGTCAATCAAGTATGGCTCACCGGAGACCTATCACAACGAGGCGCTTCTTAAAGCTGTAAGGACGGCCGAGCCTGATGCCTACATTATTTATAAGCCACATCCCGATGTTTTGGTCGGCCAGCGAGACAACGGTAATTGGCAGGGAGATTTCATTCACGTAGCCGACCATGTTGAACCCCAGGCTTCAATGGCAAGCTTATTAGAAATAGTTGATGAGGTTCATACCATGACGTCCTTAACCGGGTTTGAAGCATTGTTACGAGGCAAGAGCGTCACCTGTTACGGTTTACCGTTTTATGCGGGCTGGGGACTGACTAATGATAAACTGAATTGTGCAAGAAGAACGCGTTCTCATTCGGTCGAAAGCTTGGCTTATTTTGCCTTGATAGAATACCCGACTTATGTGGATCCTGTTACGCGTCAAACGATGACAGCAGAACAGGCGGTGACTCGTGTAGCACAAATGAAAGCTGGAAAAGTGCAAGTCAAAGATACCAAGCTACAGTTGTTACTCGCAGTGAAGAAAGCTAAAAATACGCTCAAGCGATTTATCCGATCTTAGATCTGTCTTTTATTTCTAATCAACGTCACTCACAAAGATGGAACGTTAATGTCTAATATTCATATTGTTATTCCAGCTCGCTTCGGTTCAAGCCGATTGCCTGGCAAACTCATGCTGGATCTGGTGGGCAAGCCAGTGATTGCACATGTTGTAGAGCGTGCCCTGACCTTGACAGACTCGGTCTACGTAGCGACAGATAATCAAGATATTTTTGATGTTGTCAGTCAGGCTGGTGCAACGGCGGTCATGACCTCGGAGAAACACAATTCCGGCACCGATCGCTTAGCTGAAGCCGCGATCAAGCTAAACTTTGCTGATGATGATATCGTGGTAAACCTCCAAGGAGATGAGCCACTGATGCCGATCGCGCTGTTACGGCAAGTCTCAGCCCTGCTTGATGCCCATAGTAACGCTGGCATTGCGACACTAATGCAGCGCATTAAGCATGTAAAAGATTTTATCAACCCTAACGTGGTAAAAGTAGCTCAAGGCGAAAGATGCAAAGCCCTTTACTTTAGTCGAGCTCCAATTCCTTACTCGCGTGATGAGTTCTCTACTGAAATGGCTGAATTGCCACAAGGCGACTATTTCCGACATATCGGTTTATATGCCTATCGAGTAAAGACGTTAAAAGCGATTACTCAACTTACTGAGCATCCTCTTGAGTCTTTAGAGAAACTGGAGCAGTTACGTCCGTTAGCTCACGGCGTCGAAATCGTCATTGATGAGGCAAGTGAGGAGCCTGAGCACGGTATTGACACTCTTGAAGATTTAGAACGTGTTCGTCATGTTCTACTAGCTAAATAAATATATTCATTAAGATAAAAACGGAAACCCCAATGAACCAGAAAACCGTAAACATCGGTCATATTGAAGTTGCGAATGACAAACCATTCACTCTATTTGGTGGTATGAATGTCCTAGAATCGCGTGACTTAGCGATGCAGATTTGTGAGTACTACGTAAAAGTAACGGAAAAGCTTGGTATTCCGTATGTTTTCAAGGCGTCATTTGATAAAGCGAACCGTAGCTCTGTGCACTCTTATCGTGGTCCAGGTCTTGATGAAGGGATGAAAATTTTCCAAGAGTTGAAAGATACATTTGGTGTGAAAATTATCACTGATGTTCATACCGAAGCTCAAGCACAGCCAGTTGCTGAAGTGGTGGATGTGATTCAGCTACCTGCATTTTTAGCTCGTCAGACAGATCTTGTAGAAGCGATGGCTAAAACTGGTGCGGTGATCAACGTCAAGAAACCCCAGTTTATGAGCCCGGGCCAAGTAGGCAATATTGTAGAAAAGTTTGGCGAGTGTGGGAACGATCGTATAATCCTGTGTGAACGTGGTGCTTGTCATGGTTATGATAACCTAGTTGTTGATATGCTTGGCTTTGGGGTAATGAAAAAAGCATCGCAAGGTAGCCCAATCATTTTTGATGTGACGCACTCATTGCAAATGCGAGACCCTTCTGGTGCCGCGTCAGGCGGACGTCGTGAACAAACGGTTGAGTTAGCTCTTTCTGGTATGGCAACCGGGATTGCTGGTCTGTTTATGGAAGCTCACCCTGAACCGAATAAAGCAAAATGTGACGGCCCGTCTGCGTTCCCGTTGGCGAAACTAGAGCAGTTCTTATCTCAGGTTAAGCAAGTCGATGACCTAGTTAAGAGCTTTAGTGCAATTGATATCAAATAATCACTAGTTTTGATTTTTAAACGTTGTCTAATCGTCACATAACTAAGTTTGGCTTTGTTTAAAACTAGCTATTTATAAAAGCAAGCGCATTTGAGCTTGCTTTTTTGTATAAAATCTAATTCAAGAGAATTTATTTGATATACAATTAGTAGGTGATTTTGATAAACGCAGGAACTAATGCCTGTTAGATCACAAACCGCGTGCAAGCAAGTTTAGCTAAATCAGATGATTTAATGAAAGCCGCAAAATGTTTCTTATAACTATACTTATCACAACGGAACTTGGTTTGATCTCTCTCGTTTTACTTACTGTCAGTGTGTCTTTTATTAGCTTGTTTACTTTCAGGAAGCTTGCTCTTGCCCATGACTTCGTCGATAGACCATCATGTCGCAAAAAGCATATTGGAGATGTACCTGTAATAGGCGGTTTGTCCCTCTTTGTCACGATTACTTTAGCAAGTATGTTTGAAGGACAACTTTTGCCAAATCAGCAAGACTTTCTTGCATGTGGTTTAATACTGACTATTATCGGCACAATAGATGACAAGTTAGACATCAGCGCTTCTTTCAGGCTGTGCGTCATTACCGTTATATCCGTTTGGCTTACACTTGGTGAAGGGATTGCGCTTACAGAGCTTGGCAATCTATTTGGATTTGGGGTACTCAACGTAGGCAGTGCAAATGTTTTGCTAACAACGATTGCTATCATTGGTTGTATTACAGCATTTAATATGGTCGATGGAATTGATGGTTTATTGGCGTCTTTAGCATCAATCACATTTTTAGCTTTAGGGTTCATGTTTTACCAAGCTGGAGAAGTAAAGCTAACAATATTCTGTTTTATCTTTGTGCTTTCCATGTTCCCGTACATATTGTGTAACCTAGAGCTGATCCCTAAGCGCTCATTTAAGGTATTTATGGGAGACTCAGGAAGCTTTCTGATTGGTTTTACTATCGTTTGGTTACTAATACATAGCTCGCAAAGTATTTCTAATGAGGTACAAGCTATTTTAATGAAGCCTGTCACGGCCTTATGGCTAATTGCCGTTCCTTTAATGGATATGGCAATGGTCATGCTACGTCGTTTAAGGAAGAAACAGTCTCCTTTTAAGGCAGATCGTTTACATCTTCACCACATATGTATGCGGTTGGGTTTGTCATCGCGACAAACTTTAGCATTCATTACCTTCTGGGCGCTATTGTTTGCCGCGTTTGGAATTTTAGGGCAGGTGTTTCAGGTGCATGAACACGTCATGTTGATACTCTTTTTATTAGCATTTACATGTTATGTCTTCATCATTAGCTACATTTGGCGTATTACCTGCTGGATTAGAAAGCGATTTCAAATTGGTAAGACACATGTAACGGTAAGTAGCTGACGCTTATTTAACAACGGTGGAGCCTTTTTCTGTTAAGTTGGATTGTAGGGCTCTTTTTACTTTATTTTCACCATGAATTAAATGCACTTCTTTCGGTGGTGGATTAATTCCTTCTACAAAGCGAATTAGATCGGATTGATCTGCATGAGCAGAATAGCCAGACATCGTATGTATTTGAGCTTTCACTTTAATTTTCTTTCCTTCGATATCAACCTCACTCGCACCCTCTTGAATTTCTCTCCCTAGCGTTCCTTCTGCTTGATAGCCAGCAAACAGCACATCATTACGACTATCTGGTAACAACGCATTGAGGTAATTCACCACTCGACCACCTTCGCACATCCCAGAAGCAGCAACCACAATAGCCGGTTCAGAAGTGCTCGCCAGACGATTCACCAATCTCATATGTTCAGCATGAGTCTCAATCGTAATACATTGTTCAAACCCGAGAGGATGACGATGTTGCTCCAAACGCCTTTTTGCTTCTTTACCCCAAAGTTTTTTAAAGCGCCGATAAGTCTTTGTCACTTTTCGTGCTAAAGGCGAATCAAGAATAATTGGTAGGGCACCATGTAAAGACTCCTGGTGCAGAAGCTGTTCGATATCGAATAACAGTTCTTGTGTCCTACCGACACTAAAAGCAGGAATAACAATCACACCACCATCTTCCAGCGCATGTTCGATAATAGAGAGCAATCGAGTACTTTTACTTTTCACGCTTTCATGTTGCTTATCACCATAGGTCGACTCAATAAACAAATAGTCTGCTTTTTCAGGAGGTTTCGGATCTGGGAGTAAAGGCGTATCACTGGGACCGAGATCACCAGAAAATACCACTACGTCATTATTTGAGAGTTTAAATTCCAAATAAGCAGAACCTAAAATATGGCCCGCAGGTTGAAAGCGTATATAAGCCAACCCCTTAAGAGGAAGCCATGTATTGTACTGACATGGCACCAATCGTTGCTTAATTAGATTTAATATATGTTGCCGTTGATGTTTGCCTAAACCCAGCTGTAGCTTTAATCCGTCCTCTAACATAAGAGGGACCAATTCAGCAGTTGCTTGTGTGCAGTAGATTTTGCCTTTAAAACCAGCAGCGAGTAACCATGGTAATCGGCCTATATGGTCAATATGAGCATGGGTCAGTACCAGCGCTTTTACCTTGGTTAAAGGAAACTCTATAGCCAGCGAACGATCATTACGACCTACCAATGCATCTTTACCTTGAAATAACCCGCAGTCGATCAAAATGCTCCCTTGCTCAAGTCGCAGTTCGTGACAAGAGCCCGTCACCGTATCCTTCCCACCATGATGAAGTACTTTCATAGCTATCTCCTTTTCATAGGCATCAATGTAATGAATCGAAGAAAGAAGAGGGAGGGTAACCGACCAGATAAACACGAAAGTAGGAGTCAAAATGCTAGGGGAGTGTTAAGCGGTGCTTTAAGTTGCATTAAATTGTGATGCATATTCCACATAGGCAACTTTTTGCATTTTGTAATAAATATAAACGAATAAATGCGTATTATAAAACGCGCTTTAGGTAGGTAGAATTTACGATTTTCTGGTTAAACTGACACCTCATATCTTGGTTAGTTGTCATAAAAAAGCCATTTTTTTGTCAGTCTTGTACTTTTCGTTGCAACCTGTTTGCTATACAATCCTTTGCCTTGAGCACAAATGATAAAAAACCAAATGCACTGCCTTTAGGAGCCAGACCTAAGGGCGGTAGCGTGCCAAAAAGCAAAACAAAGCTCTCTAAGTGACATAAAAATGTCACCAGATAAATATAAATACAATTAAGCACATAGTTGCATTTCTGGCAAGGTCGGCTTTTATAAAAAGTGCGCCTAAACAAATAATTAACTAAATGTCCCATTACGTCAGAGGGGCAATTCAAAGCTGCGATGACAGTTTTTGAGTGATAATTGGCTAGGCATAAGGTTCCTCCCTTCTATTTACCGTCCACGTATCTAGTTCCGTAGAGTGTTCTCGTTGCACATATACTCATGTGCTCTATCAACGTGTCTACGGCATGCCTAAAACATCCATATTCGCTATTCGAATACAAATCACTCTTACAAGTATTAAGAACTTCTCAAGGGATGCCCTGTGCGTCCTTCGTCTATCTACGCCTTTGGTTACCCTAACCAGACCTAAAGGCGTTCTAAAAATCTAAACTTGCTAGGAACTAAAAATGAACTTTTCATTAGAAAACGCCAGAGTTGGCATCATTGGCTTAGGTTACGTTGGTTTACCACTTGCAGTGGAATTTGGCAAAAAATCACCAACGATTGGCTTCGATATCAACCAAGATCGTATCGATGAACTCTCTGCCGGACGCGATAGCACATTAGAATGCAGCGATAATGAATTAGCAGAAGCAAAATACCTTTCTTATACTTCCTCTCTTCAAGAACTCAAAGAGTGCAATGTTTACATTGTTACCGTTCCTACTCCAATTGACGAACACAAACAACCGGATTTAACGCCTCTTATTAAAGCTTCAGAAGCGTTGGGTACAGTAGTAAATCAGGGCGATATCATCGTTTATGAATCAACCGTATACCCAGGTGCAACAGAAGAAGATTGTATTCCCGTTGTTGAGCGTGTTTCTGGCCTTAAGTTTAACCAAGACTTTTTCGCAGGCTACTCTCCAGAACGAATCAACCCGGGTGATAAAGAACACCGAGTCACGAACATTCTTAAAGTAACAAGTGGCTCAACGCCAGAAGTCGCAGAGTTTGTCGACCAGCTATACAAAACCATCATCACTGCAGGTACACACAAAGCGTCATCAATTAAAGTAGCCGAAGCTGCCAAAGTAATTGAAAACACACAGCGTGATGTAAACATTGCATTAATCAACGAGCTATCAATCATCTTCAACAAGCTTGGTATCGATACGCTAGAAGTGTTAGAAGCGGCAGGCACTAAATGGAACTTCTTACCATTCCGTCCAGGTTTGGTAGGCGGTCACTGTATTGGTGTTGATCCGTACTACCTAACGCATAAAGCGCAAGCAGTAGGCTACCATCCTGAAATGATTTTGGCTGGCCGACGCCTAAACGATGGTATGGGGCAATACGTTGTTTCTCAGCTGGTGAAAAAAATGCTGAAAAAACGTATTCACGTAGAAGGCGCAAACGTACTTGTTATGGGCCTAACATTTAAAGAAAACTGCCCAGACCTACGCAATACCAAAGTGGTGGATATTATCTCTGAGCTAAAAGAGTACAACATCAACGTCGATGTTATGGACCCTTGGTGTTCAAATGATGAAGCGCAGCATGAATATGGCTTAACGCTTTGCGAAAAAGAAAAGCAAGGTCATTACGACGCGATCATCATGGCGGTCTCTCATAACGAATTTAAAGAAATGGGTGTTGAGAAAATTCGTACTTTGGGTAAACCAGAACACGTATTGTACGACCTGAAATACGTTCTAGATAAAGAAAGCGTAGATATGCGTCTATAAGGACCTAGAATCTAGAGCTTCAGAGCCGAACCATGAAATTCGAACAGTTAGAAGTTTGGAAGTGGTCATCACGCTTGGCGAACCTCGTTTATACATTCATGCGAGATTGCTAAGGTTATGGATTTAAAGACCAAATAACACACTCGGCTCTGTCTGTTCCTTCAAATATCGCTGAAGGCTTTCAAAGAGAAACCGCGAAAGAAGAAGCGCGGTTTCTTTATTACGCTAAAAGCGTTTTAGGGGAACGCCTTACACAAACTTATATCGGTATAGATGTAGGTTACATAGATCTTAGACCTTCCCCACACGGAAAACACAATGACCAAATACGAACAAATCCAACAAGAACTAGTTGAATCACCAAAGACGTGGTTAGTAACGGGTGTTGCGGGCTTTATTGGCTCAAACCTACTGGAAAAATTACTCAAGCTTGATCAAACCGTAGTGGGTTTAGATAACTTCGCGACAGGCCATCAACACAACTTAGATGAAGTTAAAGGTCTAGTAAGTGAAGCACAGTGGGATCGTTTTACCCTTATTGAAGGAGACATCCGTGAGCCGAAAACATGCCAACAAGCCGTAAAAGGTGTTGATTACGTACTACACCAAGCAGCACTCGGTTCTGTACCTCGCTCTATCGCTGATCCACTAACCACAAACGCAGCGAACATCACCGGCTTTTTAAATATGCTGGACGCCGCAAAAGAAGAAAGGGTAAGCAGCTTTACTTATGCTGCAAGCAGCTCGACATACGGTGACCATCCAGCACTGCCGAAAGTGGAAGAAAACATCGGTAACCCGCTTTCTCCTTATGCGGTAACTAAATACGTAAATGAGCTTTATGCCGGTGTATACGCCCGCACTTACGGTTTTAAAACGATAGGGCTTCGTTATTTTAATGTATTTGGTCGTCGACAAGATCCTAACGGCGCTTACGCTGCGGTAATTCCAAAATGGACAGCAGCAATGATCAATGGTGAAGATGTCTACATTAATGGTGATGGTGAAACAAGCCGAGATTTTTGCTATATCGATAACGTTGTTCAAATGAACCTGTTAGCAGCAACGGCAAAAGAAGACGCAAAAGACGAAGTATACAACGTAGCTGTTGGTGATAGAACCACATTAAATGAACTATACTATGCAATTAAAAATGCGCTGAACGATAATGGTGTTCTAGTCGATGCTGAGCCTAAATATCGTGATTTTCGAGCAGGAGATGTGAGGCATTCTCAGGCTGAGATATCAAAAGCTAAAAATAAGCTAGATTACTTACCAGAGTTCAAAGTATTGAAAGGTATAAGTGTCGCCATGAAATGGTATAAAAATGAAGTTCTATAATGACTAAAGACATATTTCACAGATTATTGAATCATAAAATGATAAGGAATGTTCTTATTCTTATGTCAGGAAGTGCGGGGTCTCAGGTAATAGGTATTTTATTTATACCTATTATCACAAGATTCTATGGTCCAGAGGCTTATGGAATATTAGGTGTTTTTATTGCTTGTCTTGGAGTTTTAATTCCATTATCTACCTTTGGTTTTCCTGGTGCAATTGTGCTTCCCAAAGACGAAAGAAAAGCAATTAATTTGGCTAGATTATCAATATTAACCTCGTTGATTGTGTTCCTTTTTTCTTTTGTTATTATTTTTTGTTTTGGTGAGTATGTTTTTAATCAAATCAGTGATGGTAAGTTGATTGATTTTATGTACTTAATTCCTATAGGAATGCTAATGGGAGGGTGGCTTGACGTTTCACACCAGTTATTAATACGAAAAGGCGATTTTAAAACAATAGCTTCTATTTCCATATTACACTCCTTTTTGAATTATGGTGGACAAGCCCTATTGGGTTTTTTAAATCCAATAACTAAGTTTCTATTGGTAATCCATGTTGCTAGCTCAGCTATCAGAGTTATTACTTTAAATAAATTAGGAATGTTTGGCTTCTTTAGTTTTGGATTTATTAAGTTGCCAAATGATTTTAAGGAAATTATATATGAATATAGGGAGTTTCCTTGTTATCGAGCACCTCAGATGATTATAAATGCTCTTTCTCAAAGTGTGCCTGTTATTCTATTTGCTTCTTTGTTTTCTCCTGTTTCAGCTGGCTATTATGCATTGACTAGAACCATATTAAACGTACCCATTAGGCTTTTAGGTAACTCTCTTCAGAATGTTTTTTATCCTAATTTTAATGATTTGGTCGTTAACTTGAAATGTTGCTCCAACCTCTTGTTAAAAACGATGTTTATATTGTTTTTACTAGGTTTAGTCCCATCCCTGATAATTTTTATTTATGGTCCTGATATTTTTTCTATTGCTTTCGGTGAAAAATGGAGAACATCAGGTTCTTATGCGCAATGGCTTACTTTATGGCTATATTTGGTTTTGATTACTCGACCAGTTGTAGCTGCTATTCCAGTATTGGGACTTCAAAGATGGTATTTGGTTTTTGAGGTTGTTAGTATTATTGTTAGATGTTTGGTTTTTATTTTTTCAGCATCGTTTGAATTAGATGAATTGTCAGTGGTGGCTATATTTAGCTTGTCTGAAGTTATTTTGCATATAATTCTGGCTGTAAAGGTTTATATGTCTTCAGTTAGTCATGATGTGAAAATTAATCAAATGAAACTTATTGGATAATATAATTATGAAGTTAGGTGTTTCAGTTGTTATACCATTGTATAATAAAGAAGAGTTGATTGAAAGTTGTTTGATGTCCGTCATTAATCAGTCTAAGAAAGTTGATGAGATTATAATTATAAATGACGGTTCTAAAGATAACTCTGTAAATGTTGTTAAAAATGTAATTGAAAATAATAAAGATCATAATATCATACTTTTTGAACAAGAAAATCAAGGTGTTTCGGTTGCAAGGAATAAAGGAATAAGCCTTGCGAGCTTCGAGTATATATGCCTCTTGGATGCCGATGATTTGTGGAAAAAAGAATTTATCTCTAAGGTTCATGAATTAATTTATAATTATCCTGATGCAAGTATGTATTGCTTGGGGCATGAAGTTGTGAGAAAAACGGGAAGATTTAAGCCTAAACATGGGTTAAAGAGTGGCTTTCAAGGCTATGTGGATGACTTTTTTAAGTCTTCACTGGTTGGAAGTGTAGCTAAAAGTTCAAAAGTTTGCATTAAAAAGAGTAAGCTTGAACAAGGGAATTTGTTTCCAGAAGGTGTTACGGCAGGAGAAGACTTGTATGTCTGGATTAGCTTAGCTTTAAAAGGGAAAGTCGTTTGTGATACTGAATCTTTATGTATAGTTAATCAAATAGAAGATGAGTCCAGAGGAGCTCGAGTTAATTCAGTTCCATATCCATTAGAGTATTACTCAAGAAATAAAGAAGAATTAACTTTTCATGCCAAAAATTATATTTCTCTAATAGGATATAAACATGCAATATCGGCATTGTTCAAGGGTGATATTAATCTTTTTATAAAGAGATGGGTTCTTACATATAAATTTTCCAGAGTTAGGGCTGTAATGCCATTTTATCTTTTATATATAGTGATTAATTAATCATGCTTCTTGTTGGAAAAAAGAATAGTTATTTTTTTGTTGTATTTTCCTTTATTTTTCTATTTGCTATACTCCCTTTGTCCTTTTTAGTAGGTGGTAGAGATATAAGCATTGGTACGGATACGGAAAATTACTATAATTTGTATTATTGGTTTGTCGAAAGTAAGTATATGGCTCTGGAGCCTGGCATCTATATATTTGCATATATATCTAATTTTCTAAACGGTGGAGCTTTTCTGTTTTTTTCTTCAATATTTATATTCTATTATTTTTGTATAAGTTTCTCTTATTATAATTTTTTCTATTCAAAGTTAGCGTTACAAGAATTTCTTGTGTTTTATATTTTTATTTGGGGGGCTTTATTGGCATCTAGTTGGTTTCAAGTTGCCACAATTAATGTATTGAGACATGGATTAGCTTTAACAATTCTTTACTCTTCTGCTTCAATGTTGATGAATAAAAAATATATCTTTGGAGGGTGTCTATATGTTGTTTCGATACTCTTTCATTATTCTTTGATTATGGTTTTGCCTTTTGTTTTTTTATTTTTATTGAAAGAGAGGATGTTTTATTTCTCATATTTTTTATTGGCAGTTTTTTATCCTTTAGGGCTGAATGAGATTTTAATTAGCTTTCTCTCTAGTATAACTGGAATTCCTTTATACTCTTTAGTGTCAAGTTATGCAGAGGATAATTCGCTATATGTGGGTTTTAACCTGTATTTTTATCTCTATACTATATTTTGGACGTTATCTGGATTATTTATAATCAGATTTTTTTGTAGACCAGAAATGAAGTCACTTCTTAAAGATATGCTTAGGATTTATAGTGTCTTATCAATGATATATTTTATGTTTGGGTTTGCTGCATTTTCCAATAGATATGCTTTTTTTTCTTGGCTTTTTATCCCATTTCTTCAAACTGCACTAATGTCATCTGTTAATGTCATTTCTAATATAAAAGCTTACATTGCATTGCTTTTTTTAATTATTGGTTTTATTAACTATTACTTTTTATTTTAAATTTAATAAAATGTTTTTCTTAACTATATAAATGGTTTTTACGTATGAGAGTTCTTGTTTTAGGGGCAAAACCTGCATCTTTATATAATTTTAGAGGGTGCTTTATAAAGAAATTGTCTTCTTATGGCTATAGAGTATGTTCTATTGCTTCTGGGGCTTCTGAGCAAGAGATTAAGAAAATTAATGAACTGGGGTCTGAGTATAAAGATGTACATATTGGTAGAAGTGGTATCAACCCATTTGTTGACTTTAAAACATACTACTGCTTACGGAAACGGTTAAAGAAAGATAGTTACAATATAATATTATCATATACTATTAAGCCAGTGATTTGGGGGGGGTTAGCTGCTCGCTCGGTTCCTGACTGTAAGTTTTATGCGTTAATTACCGGGCTTGGATTCGCTTTTCAAAAAGGTAGTTGGAAGAAGAGGTTATTGAATAAGCTTGTTGTCTTTCTATACAAAACCGCTTTAAAAAACTCAGAAAAAGTAATTTTTCAGAATCCAGACAATAAAAAGGTCTTTATCGAACAGGGAATAATTCCAGAAGATAAAGCTTGTATTGTCAATGGTTCCGGGGTTGATCTATCACACTACACTTTATCGCCTTTAGCTGTAGAGAAAACAAGGTTCTTGCTTATTGCTCGTTTATTGGGCGATAAAGGGATTCGAGAATACATACGTGCAGCTAATATTGTTAAGAAACAGTACCCAACCGCACAATTCCAATTAGTTGGACCTGAAGATCCATCACCTGACGGAATTTCAATAGCAGAACTGAATGATTTGAATATTGATAACGCAGTCGAATACAAGGGTGCTACTGCAGATGTAAGACCATTTATCGAAGAATGCACAGTTTTTGTATTACCGTCTTATCACGAGGGTTTGCCAAGAACTGTACTGGAAGCCATGGCAATTGGTCGACCTATTCTTACGACAGACGTTCCTGGTTGTAGAGAGACAGTAGTAGATGGATTAAATGGTTTTCTAGTTGAGAGAGGAAATGTAGAACAGTTAGCTTCAAGAATGATTTGGTTTGTAGAAAATTCTGAAAAGTTGTCAGGAATGGCTCAAGTCAGCCGAGCGATGGTTGAGGAAAAATTTGATGTAAATAAAGTGAACGAGGATCTCAGTAGAATTATGAATTTAGATAACATTAATAATTGTCAAAGAAGTAATGAGAGATATAAATGAAGCGTTTAGTTGATTTTCTAGCTGCCTTGATGGCTCTAATATTGCTTTCACCAATAATAATAATTACAGCAATGTTGATTTTCTTTAAGTTAGGCTCTCCTGTCTTATTTACACAAGATCGTCCTGGAAAGCATGGGAAAAGATTTAAGATGTTCAAGTTTAGAACTATGACAAGTGAAAAAGATGAATCAGGGCAGCTATTACCAAATGAACAGAGAATGACAAGTTTTGGTAATAAATTAAGGTCGACTAGTCTAGATGAACTCCCTGGACTAATTAATGTTTTAAAGGGAGATATGAGTTTAGTTGGACCTCGACCATTATTAGTTGAGTACTTGCCTTTATACAGTGAAGAGCAAGCTAGACGTCATGAAGTTAGACCCGGTATTACTGGTTGGGCTCAAGTTAATGGAAGAAATGCAATTTCTTGGGAAGAGAAATTCAAACTTGACGTATGGTATGTAGATAATCAGAGTTTTTTTTTAGATTGCAAGATTATTTTTTTAACGATAAAGAAAGTATTTATTAGAGAAGGGATTAATAGCTCTGATAATATTACGATGCCCAAGTTTAAGGGTGAGGTAAATGAGTAAGTCATTAATAATTGTAGGAGCAAGCGGGTTAGGTAAAGAAGTTGCTTGGTTAGCAAAACGCTTAGGTATTGATATTCTGGGTTTCTTAGATGATAGAGAGGAACTTATTGGATGTAGTTTTTATCATTATCCAGTTTTGAATACGGTATCTAATTGGAGTGAATATAAAGACTGTTATTTTTCTGTAGCTATAGCATCTCCTAGAGTGCGAAAAAAGATAGTAGAAAAAATGAAGTTATCGGACGAGCCAAAATTTGTAACGCTAATCGATCCAAGCGTTGTCATTGAAGAAGTTGATAATATTGGATTAGGGTCCATTATTTGTGCAGGTTCTGTTATCACTGCAGATGTTATCATTGGCGAATTTGTAATAATCAATAAATTAGTTTCAGTTGGGCATGACGTAACCATTAACGATTTCTGTACTATCTCACCCAAAGTAATGCTAGGTGGAAACGCTAATATTTCAAATGGTACTGAAATAGGTGCTTCATCTTCTATTCGGCAAGGGCTCAGTCTAGGTGAGGGCTCTGTGGTTGGAATGGGTAGCACAGTAGTAAAAAATGTAGATTCAAATAGCCTCTATTTCGGTTCTCCAGCAAAAAAAGTAAAAGAATTGTCTCCATTTTAGCTTCTAGCTCCTATAACTTGTCAGGAAATAACAATGCTTAATACTCCATTTTCTCCATGGCCTTCTTTTACTCAAGAAGAGGCCGATGCAGTGCGTCGTGTACTACTGTCAAACAAAGTAAACTACTGGACGGGTAGTGAGTGCCGTGAGTTCGAAAAAGAATTCGCAGCTTGGGTTGGATGTGATCATGCTGTTGCACTAAGCAACGGTACCCTTGCACTCGATGTCGCGCTTAAAGCGTTAGCGATTGGTGAAGGGGACGAGGTCATTACGACGCCTAGAACGTTTCTTGCTTCTGCCTCTTCTATTGTTACGGCTGGCGCCAATCCTGTGTTCGCGGATGTGGATCTCAATAGCCAAGCCATCACGGCTGAGTCGATTGAAGCGGTGCTAACCCCTAAGACGAAAGCGGTCATTGTTGTTCATTTAGCTGGCATGCCTGCAGAAATGGATGCCATTATGGCACTTTCAGAAAAACATGGTTTTTCTGTTATTGAAGATTGTGCCCAAGCACATGGCGCAAAATACAAAGGGCGCAGTGTAGGCACAATTGGTCACATTGGTGCTTGGTCTTTCTGTCAAGATAAGATCATGACCACAGGCGGTGAAGGTGGCATGGTGACCACAAATGATAAAGATTTGTGGTCAAAAATGTGGTCTTACAAAGATCATGGTAAAAACTATGACGCGATTTATAACCGTCAACATCCACCGGGCTTTCGCTGGTTGCACGACAGCTTTGGAACCAACTGGCGTATGACTGAGCTACAAGCCGTGGTTGGTCGTATTCAATTGACTCGCATGTCAGAATGGACGGCAAAACGTCAAGCCAATGCGGCACAAATCGATGAGGCGGTTGCAGATCTCAATATCGTTCGCCGTGTTCACGTGCCTGAGCATTCGCAGCACGCAGAATACAAACACTACCTATTTGTTGAGCCTAAACATTTGGCAGAGGGCTGGACGAGAGATCGCATTGTGGAAACCATTGTAGAACGTGGCGTTCCGGCTTATCAGGGGAGCTGTTCTGAGGTGTATTTAGAAAAAGCATTTGATAATACGCCATGG
Source organism: Vibrio antiquarius (assembly GCF_000024825.1). Lineage (NCBI taxonomy): Bacteria > Pseudomonadati > Pseudomonadota > Gammaproteobacteria > Vibrionales > Vibrionaceae > Vibrio > Vibrio antiquarius. Next base: position 151,168 of record NC_013456.1, on the reverse strand, counting down.
CGACCAGAAAAACGCCTACCAAATGCGGTGCAGTTAGGTGAGACTAGTTTGATGTTTTTGGTCCATCCGACATTAACACCAGAAGAAGTGGCTAAAACCAGCTGCGTGATCCGTGAAGTGTTGTTAGAGGCGCAGAAGTAAACCTGTTCAGTCTGAGTGGGATGCATAGATAACAATGCCTTAACGCATCGTTATCTATAATTTTTTCCTACCAATGCGTCCCACCACTTGATGAAAAATGTAAAACGTCTGTTACACATATTGCTTAAAAGATGCGATGCAGCGAGATAATATGCAAATAATGGTTCTATACATAATCATCAGGTTGTATAATCTTTGCTCAGGCTATCTCATAACATTAACTAGCATTACCACCAAACTCTTAAAAAATAAACTTGGGGTAATGAGGCTTACATACTGTCATGATTGAAAATAATTCCAAACTTAACGTCATTTGGTCTTTACCGAGATATCAAAAGCGCCTTATTAGTATCGGAGTGGATTTCTTTATTATCTCTGCTGCTTTTATGTTTGCTTATTGGTCTCGCATCGGTGAGTTCCGTCCACTTCCAGATACAAGCAGTCACTACGTATTGCTTGCCACCATTATGTGTACTCTTGCAGTCTTTGTCGCGTTTGGCCTCTACCGAGCGGTATTACGCTATTTAGGCTTTCATGTGCTGGCAGTCGTCGGGTTAGGTACTATTCTATCTGCGCTTTGTGTGGCCAGTTTTGCTTTCGCATTCGATGCTCAATTACCACGCTCGATTCCTTTTATTTATGCCGCTTTTCTAGCAATAGGTGTAGGGACTAGCCGTCTGTTAGTAAGAAGTTTGGTTGCTCAATCGGTACATAAGGCCGGAGATCCAGTCCTCATTTATGGTGCAGGTAGTGCTGGTCGTGAGCTTGCGTTTGCGCTGCGACAATCAGAAACCTACCGAGTTATCGGCTTTGTGGATGAAGATAAAACCCTGCAAAACACAATGTTAATGGGTTATCGAGTCTATACCGCAGATAATGCGATAAAGGCGATCAGAAAGCATGAAGTGAAAAAAATCTTACTTGCCATTCCTAGCGCTTCGAATAAACGCCGTAAGGAGGTTTTGGATCGAATCTCTAAACTTCCGGTTGAAATCCAAACCGTTCCTGATATGAAAGATATCCTTACGGGTAAGGCGAAAATTGATGAACTGAAAGAGGTTCCGATTGGTGATTTGTTAGGTCGTGATCCTGTTCAGCCGCAACAAGTTTTGATGGAAGCAAACATCAAGAACCAAGTGGTCATGGTGACGGGAGCTGGTGGCTCAATTGGTTCTGAGTTATGTCGTCAGATTTTGAACTACTCACCAAAATCATTGATCTTATTTGAGCTGTCTGAGTTTGCCTTGTATCAGGTTCACAGTGAGCTAAGCCAAATCATCAAGGCTAAGAAGCTAAACATTGTAGTCGTGCCTCTAGTTGGCTCTGTGCAGCGACAAAATCGTTTAGAAACCACCATGAAGGCGTTTGAAGTGGACACAGTTTACCATGCTGCAGCGTACAAACATGTTCCGCTGGTGGAGTATAATGTTGTTGAGGGTGTGCGAAACAACGTATTTGGCACTTACTACACCGCACAAGCAGCGATTGATGCTGGTGTGAAGAATTTCGTTCTCATTTCTACTGATAAAGCCGTTAGACCAACGAACGTCATGGGGGCGACTAAACGCATGGCTGAGTTGGGGTTACAAGCGTTGGCGGAGCAACAAAATCGAATTCGTGAGAGCAACCCAAACCTTGGCACGCGCTTTTGTATGGTGCGCTTTGGTAATGTACTGGGTTCGTCAGGCTCGGTAATTCCTGTATTCAAAAGACAAATTGAAAAGCGAGAGCCTATTACGGTTACCCATAAAGACATTACTCGATACTTTATGACGATCCCGGAAGCTGCTCAGTTGGTCATTCAAGCTGGAGCAATGGGTAAAGGTGGCGATGTATTTGTTCTCGATATGGGGGAGCCAGTTAAGATTGTCGATCTAGCGAAGAATTTGGTTTACCTGTCAGGCCTTGAAGTTAAAGATGAAAACAATCCTCATGGCGATATAGAAATTCTCTTCACTGGTTTGAGGCCTGGAGAGAAGTTATATGAAGAGCTGTTGATTGGGGATGATAATGTTTCCGAAACTGCACATGCTCGAATTATGACAGCCCAAGAAAGTTACTTGCCATTGAAAGAGTATGAGACCTTGATCGACAAGCTCGATGTTGCTTGCCACAACTTCCAACACGAAGTGATTCGTCGTTTACTGCTCGAGGCCCCTACAGGTTTTAACCCAGTAGATGGCATTGAAGACCTTGTATGGAAGCAAAATACTCGCACTGCGGAGTTATATACTTTTGAACCAAAGCAAAGTAATGCAAGTGAAACTTGATGCTTTTATTTGATTGGTAAATAATAGAAAAATTAATAAGATATGCTTTCGTGATGCTCGCTGTGGAGATTTACCTATGACGAGCCCAGTATCGGCATATTGCAATCTCAAAAAGGCACTTCTGAGTGCCTTTTTCTGTATTCAATACATTAACAGTGGCTAAAACTGATGGCACAGAAAACGATAAAAACAGGGATAGCAGCATTATCGCTGCCGCTACTGGTAAGTACCTCCCTTACCGCTCACGAGTTGGAAACGTTACCTTCCAACCAAAGCTTTACAGGTTTAACTTTTACGCCTAATGCGCAGTCGTTAAACTATGGTGACTTTTCATTTACGTATGCGCAAGGCTTGCCATTTCGAACGGCAGTTCAAGATTTGGATTCTCTTAAGTTTTCGTTTGGCATGCTTGAGGGGTTAGAGGCCCACGGAAGAATTGTCACTGATGATTACACCTCAAACTGTTTTTACGATTGTGGAGACATTCGTGATTTATCGATGTCTTTCAAATATCAGGTTCCTAACTTTTGGGGGGCGGAGAATCTAGACTTTGCTTTGGGTATTCAGGACTTGGGAGGGGCTGGTAACCAGTTCAGTACTAAATATGCGGTCGCGGACTACTCTTTCGACTTTGCTCCAGTTCGAGTGTCGGCAGGCTACGGGCTTTCTGATATCGAATTGGGTGTAATGGATGGCCCATTCGGTGGTATTGAGTATCAACCATTGAGCTTTTTACAGGTCAGTGGGGAATACGATGCTGTGGAGTTCAACTCATCGGTGAAACTTTTTACCCCACAAGGCACACTGCCTTATGATGTGACAGCTTCGCTAAGTTATCAGCTATATTCAGGCCACAATACAGATGAGCAAAATATCTGGAACGCAGCACTTTCAGTACCGTTAGTCACCGGGTACACGCGTTCTCGCGATTACTCTCGCAATAATGTCACGTTGATGGAAAGGTTGTCTTTGGAGCAGAAGAAAGCCAAAGAGGCTTCTATCTCTACTTTGGTGAGCACGCTTCGTAATGAAGGCTTCGTGAATATTCAAATTGGTCTGTTGAACCAAACGACGGTAGTTGCGCTAGAAAACCGTCGTTATAACCATAACCAGGTTGACGGTTTAGGTGTTGCGATGGGGATCATCTCTAGCCACCTAGGTCAAAATGCCGTATCAGAAGTGGGCGGTGAGTCGGAGCGCATTGAGCTAATTATGCTCGCAAACCAAAAGCCTGTTGTTAGTGTGCAAGCGAATTCGTCTTGTTATCAAAGTTTTATCAATGGTTCTGCTGCGTGCGAGGATATTAAGTTCACGACACGAGATTTAGCCGAGAAACTTGAGCTGGTTAATTGGAAAACAGAGCGCGTAAATAGCGGTGTACTAGACTCTCAACTTGTTTTTTCACCTATGGTTCGCCATGCCGTTGCGACAGAGTTTGGGGTCTATGACTACTCTTTTGCCATGTCGAGCAACTTATATACGTATCTTTGGCCTGGTGCCGCTGTCGATGTTCGCCATATTCTGCCGTTAGCAGAAAGTGACGATTATGAAAAATGGGGATACTTTGAGGATAGCGCGTACGAGAATGATATCGAGCGCGCAATGTTGCATCAATTCTTCCGTTTGCCTTATGTCGATATCGCGAACCAAGTATCCGTCGGTTTGGCGAAAACAGATTATATTGGCGCGAGAAGTGAATCAACATGGTTTTCTCAGTCCGGTGCGCATGCCTTTAGCTTAGAAATGAGTTATTTCCAGCACGTTGATGAGAAAGATGAAAATGGATACGAGACTCTCGATCGTCAAACTTCGCTAGCTCGTTATACTTTCTCAATGCCTGAATGGGATTGGCAGTTTAACGCGACAGCGGGTGAGTTTTGGCGGGGTGATGTCGGTGCCAAGCTAACAACCTCTCATTGGTTTGAGGATATTGAGGTTTCCGCTACTTATCAGGTTACTAAGTACAAAGATACTGATGAAGAGCAGTTTGTGGCTGTTTCAGTCAAGCTACCATTAACACCTTGGCGCGATATGTCTCCTGGTTTGTTGCAGGTTCGAGGCAACGAGGCCTATGACTTTAATGTGATGACACGAGTAGGCAATGATGTGAATTACTTAAGTGATGGACAAGGTGATGAGCTTATCATGGACAACAGCATGCTACGTCGTTACTTCAACCGTGGCCGCTATGGTAGTGATTACTTTGAAGAGAATAAGATTCGCTTACGTAATGCCTACCTGCGTTACCTATCAACTCAGTTAGACTAAACCCATAGAGTAATACGATGTGCAAAAAGCGGCCAATGAGCCGCTTTTTTATTTTCTAATGTATGAAGCTTAGGTTGCACAATATTGTTTCACTATCCAAAAATTAAAACTATTGATATTCTGATATAAGAACTAAAGATTAGGGTATTGGAATGAAAATAGCGGTTGCCGGTACGGGGTATGTCGGGCTCTCTAATGCGATGTTGTTAGCCCAAAACCACCAAGTTGTTGCACTTGATATTATAGAAAAAAAAGTTGAGCTTCTTAACAACAAATGCTCACCTATTGTAGATAAAGAAATTGAAGATTTTCTTTCTAATAGAAAACTAGACTTTACTGCTACCACGGATAAAGCGTTTGCCTACAAAGGGGCCGATTTTGTTGTTATAGCTACACCAACGGATTATGACCCACAAACCAACTACTTTAATACTGCTTCCGTCGAAGCGGTGATAAAGGATGTAATGGCGATTAACCCAAGTGCTGTAATGGTGATTAAATCTACAGTACCAGTGGGTTACACTGCGCGTATTAAGCAAGAGCTAGGTTGTGAAAACATTATTTTCTCACCAGAATTCCTGCGTGAAGGAAAGGCACTTTTCGATAACTTGCATCCTTCTCGTATAATTGTCGGGGAGCGTAGTGCGCGTGCTGAGACATTCGCCAACCTTCTCGTTGAAGGAGCGATAAAAGAAGATATCCCAGTCCTGTTTACTGACTCTACAGAAGCAGAAGCGGTTAAGTTATTCTCAAATACTTACCTTGCGATGCGCGTAGCTTATTTCAATGAGCTAGACTCTTACGCTGAGGCACATAATCTTGATTCTCGCCAAATTATAGAAGGTGTTGGCTTGGACCCGCGTATTGGTAACCACTACAACAACCCTTCGTTTGGATATGGCGGTTATTGTCTGCCAAAAGATACCAAGCAACTTCGTGCAAACTATCAAGATGTCCCAAACAGTATTATTGGGGCCATAGTGGAAGCCAATCGAACTCGTAAAGACTTTATTGCTGAGTCTATTCTCAAACGAGAACCTAAAGTGGTAGGGATCTACCGTTTGATAATGAAAGCCGGCTCAGATAATTTCCGAGCTTCGTCTATTCAAGGTATTATGAAGCGTATCAAGGCAAAGGGTATTGAAGTGGTGGTGTATGAGCCAGTACTTCAGGAGGATGAATTCTTTAACTCACGTGTAATCAACGATCTGAATGAGTTTAAACAAAGTGCAGATGTGATTGTTTCTAACCGTATGGTTGAAGAACTTGCTGATGTGGCTGATAAAGTTTATACGCGAGACCTATTTGGTAGTGATTAGACTTTAGTTACGATGATCGTGTGTAATATAACACGCAAACAAAAAGGGATGCATGATGCATCCCTTTGTTATTTCGACTCTGAGTAAAAACGAGATTAAGCTTTTGCTTTTGCCGCTGCTTTAGCGATTGCCGCGAAGCTTTTCGCGTCTAGAGAAGCGCCGCCAACTAGAGCACCGTCGATGTCTGGTTGTGAGAAGTAAGCTTCAGCGTTTTCTGGCTTAACAGAACCGCCGTATTGGATGATTACTTGTGCTGCAACTGCTTCGTCTTTCGCTGCGATTAGTGCACGGATAGAAGCGTGGATGCGTTGTGCATCTTCAGCTGTTGCTGCTTTACCAGTACCGATAGCCCAGATTGGTTCGTAAGCGATGATTGCGCCGTTTAGAGCTTCAACACCGTAAGTGTCGATAACTGCGTTGATTTGACGTGCACATACAGCTTCAGTTTCGCCAGCTTCGTTTTGCGCTTCAGATTCACCGATACAGAAAACAGGTGTTAGGCCGTTTTCTTTTAGGAAGTTGAATTTCTTAGCGATAAACTCGTCAGATTCGTTGTGGTATTCACGACGCTCTGAGTGACCGATGATGATGTGAGTAGCACCGAAATCTTTCAGCATTTCTGGAGACATATCGCCAGTGAACGCACCGCTGTTGTTTAGGTCAGTGTTTTGAGCACCTAGGATGATCTTGTTACCGCCTTCAGCGATTACGCGCTCTGCTAGGTCGATGTAAAGTGCTGGTGGAGCGACTGCTACGTCAACACCTTCAACGCCTTCAAGCTCAGCGTTAAGACCAGTTAGCAGCTCAGTTACCATTGCTTTGCTGCCGTTTAGTTTCCAGTTACCCATCACTACAGGACGACGCATAGGAATATCTCCCTTATCTTTAATGTAAATAGTCAATTAATGTAAAAAATCTACGTAGGAATATAACAGAATAATGTGAACAGATCATGATTGGCGTCATGTCTTGTCCGGCTTTCTTTACTGATTTGACCAAGCATCGATCCTGTTATTTTTGTCAAAAGCAATCGATTGGTGATCACGTAGACAGAATGATAGTTCATTCCTCGGAAATTGCTGCTGAGATTGGTATTACTACGCGCTGGAATTAATAGTTGTAGAAAGGAATCAAAATGCCAAATCTCGTTTTAGAGTATTCAAACTCGGTGGAAGAACGTGTCAATGTTCAGGGGTTGCTGGAGGATTTACATAAAACGGCGTTAGAGAGTGGCCTTTTTGAACTCGCGTCAGTGAAATCTAGAACGATCCGGTGCCATAATTGGTTAATTGGGGAAGAGGGCGATAGCCTCGACTTTATCCATATCAACTTTGATTTGCTATCTGGCCGTTCCCAAGAGCAGAAGAGAGAACTGTCACGAGCCTTGATGGCGACACTTCAAACGCAAGCCAGTCACGTGCACAGCTTAACGGTCAATATCCGAGACATGGACGTAGAAAGTTTCCAGAAGGTAGTGAATTAGGTTGAACAGAGTTTCTTGAGAATAGCGAGTAGGGTTAAGCATCGCGAGATGCAAGGGAACTGAAAGCTAATAGGCTTTATCGAGTGTTTATCGTTGCTTGAGCTTAGTCTCTGCTTGTTAGAACGGCGTTGTTGGCGCTTACACTACAGGTGTACTTTCCAAACCATATCGACTCGGCTAATCTATAACCTTTCTATTTTGGGGTAAAATTTGATGTCGACTAAAGAGTTACTGTTTTCTTTTCAAGGACGTATAAACCGTAAAACCTACTGGATTTGGAACGTCATTTACTATGTCTCTATTCTAGGTTTTGGTGCTGGAATCAGTAAGCTATTTCCTACTTTCTCCTATTTACTTCTCCCTATTTTCTTGGTGATTTTGTTAATCCCTGATTTGGCGATCACCACCAAGCGTTGGCATGACCGCAACAAATCAATCTATTGGCTAGCACTGAATATTCCGTTGATTATCGGGCGAATCGCCACGCCAATGACCAGCCCTGTCGCACAAGAGCCGTCGACACCGCAAATGTTCGTCGCATCCATTTCTCTGATTTGTGGTTTATGGATTCTAATTGAATGTGGCTTCTTAAAAGGAACATCAGGACCAAACCAATATGGCCCTGAGCCGGAGTAATCGCTTTAAGTAACGTGCTCGCTGAAAGTAGATTCTTAGTCTCGCTAAGGCTCGCTAGAATGACGATCCCCTTTGGTTTAGAGGCTGTTAAAGTCATCGTCATTCTGAACAACGAGGTACGAGCGTGATTCAGAATCTATCGTCCGCTTGAGCAGTGGCTAAGGTGAGAGGGAAAGAATAGGAGTTTGCTGTTACGAGATTCTTAGTCTCGCTAAGACTCGCTAGAATGACGATCCCCTTTGGTTTAGAGGCTGTTAAAGCCACCGTCATTCTGAACAGCGAGGAACGAGGTGATTCAGAATCTATCATCCGGTTGAGCCGTGGCTGAGGTGAGTGCGAAAGAATAGGAGCTTGCTGTTACCAGATTTTTAGCCTCGTTTGAGCTCGCTAGAATGACGACCTTCTCTTATTTAGTAGCAAGTTAAATTAACCGTCATTCTGAACAGCGAGGGACGAGCGTGATTCAGAATCTACGCACAGAGCGCTCCGAGTTTGAACTGAGCGAGTGAATTACAATGGAAAAGTAACAGCGAATAATGAAGGAGAATGAATCACCGATAGGACACATTGCGTTTATATCCTAACGTCAAACAACAACGCCGTTCTTTACATTGGTGTTACCAGTCAGCTGCCTCAAAGAATATGGCAGCATAAAAACGGAGTAGTTGAGGGATTTACCAAGAAATACAACGTTCATAAGCTCGTTTACTTTGAGTTATTCGAAGATATGGCAACTGCCATAAACCGAGAAAAGCAGCTCAAGCAGTCGAAGCGTGAGTGGAAGTTAGCCTTGGTAAGAGAAACGAACCCTAACTTTCTCGATCTATCTACTGAGTATCAGTAAAACTCATCCCTATCTTTAAACGCATTTAAGCTAACCACATCCGCTTTTTGAGTCGGTGTCGTTTCCCCTTGTAGCGCCGCTCTGAACTTCACGACCTGTTTTTGTAATTCGTTCATCAGTACCACATTGGTGTGATGAGGGTTTTTACACGTGCTGATGACCCTATCGATGTGGCTTTGCTGAGCCCACAGTCTTTCTTGCATGTTTTCTGATGCGCTTTCGATCATCTCTTTCGCCATTTCATGACGAAATTGCTCAAAAGCTTCTGGATCTCGCTCTGCCATTCGAACCATTTCATCGAATGGCGGAAGCGTTTGGGATGGGATATGACGTAGAGTAGACATCGATGCTCTCCAAATCCTTATGGAAATTGCTTTTAGTTACTAAAAGCCTATACCACTAGAAAGAGGAGAGAGAATGAATTCTTCAGCCGTCTCACTTATAAGAGAAGCTTTCAAGCTTGAGATTAAATAAGTGCGGCATGTCGATGTTTGTTTGTGGTGGTTACTGCAGTTGTTGGATGCGGTACACGCAGCGTCTTTGACCGCTGATGATATGCTCGGTGCGCTCTACTTTGGTGTCACGTCCAAGTAAAGACTGAAAGACACTTAATTCTGATTGGCACAAGCTTGGGCAGCGAGTTGCGGCTTTACAAATCGGGCAGTGATTTTCGATCAAGATAAATCCGTTCTCATCTTGCTCAAGCTCGGCCATATAGCCTTCTTGCTCTCTTAGTGTCACAAGAGTTTCTAGTTTGCTTTGCAGAGAGTTGCATTGCTCAAGGTGCTGACTATAACTTTGTAACGTGAGTTTTTCTCTTTCCGATGTGACTTTGTCCAGTCCATCTTTGCCAAAAATGTGTTCGACAGCCTCTATAAACTGAATGGTCAACTCACCGTGACGGTCAGCAAATTGCTCATGACCTTTTTGAGTGAGAGACCAATGGCGAGCGGGGCGACCCACTTTGACTTTGACGTCATGAATAGACAGGATGCCATCATCTTCTAAACTCTGAAGGTGCTGACGTGCCCCCATAGTCGTCATACCCAGCTCAGAAGAGAGTTGTTTTGCAGTGACGGAACCATCACGCTTAACGATTTGCAATATCCTATCTACAGTCTTCATATACCCACCATTTATACGTCAGTACATATTATGCGCGATAGGGTTAGTAAAGAAAAGTGTTGACTTAGTTTGAGTGGGGAGCTGTTGGGTCTATGTTCATGCGAACCAATATATATCGCCACTCTGAACAGCGAGAAACGAGTGTGCTTCAGAATCTATCGTTCGGTTGTGCAATGGTTATGGTGAGAGGGAGAGAATAGGAGTTTGCTGTTATTAGATTCTTAGTCTCGCTGGAGCTCGCTAGAATGACGAGTTCTTTTGATTTAGAGCTTGCAATGGTAGCCGTCATTCTGAACAACGAGGGAGGAGCGTGATTCAGCATCTATCGTCCGGCAGTGTAGGGATTAAGGTGAGTGGGAAATAATAGGAGTTTGCTGTTACTGGATTTTTTAGTCTCGCTGGAGCTCGCTAGAATGACGAGCTCTTTTGATTTTGAGCTTGCTATGGTGCCCATCATTCTGAACAGCGAGGGACGAGCGTGATTCAGAATCTATTGCTTGGTTGTGCGGAAAGAAAGGCTCCAACTCAGATTGGCTAGAGCCTCGAGAAATGCTTAAAGAATAATATCACGCACTTCTGGATCTTTACGATCTAGGTAGTGAGTCGACTTAATGCGACGAATAGTACGGCATCGACCACGCACGAGCAGCGTTTCTGTGGTTGCGATATTGCCTTGGCGAGAGATGCCTTCTAGTAAGTCACCTTTAGTGATGCCTGTTGCTGAGAATACCACGTTGTCGCTGCGTGCCATGTCTTCCATTTTGAGGACAACATTCGCTTTTACACCCATTTCATCACAGCGTTTTAGTTCGTCTGCGCCGTAAATGCGGTTTTCTTCAGTATCGCCTTTTACTTCATGACGAGGGAGCAGGCGACCGTGCATGTCACCATCTAGCGCTCGAATCACCGCGGCTGAGACGACCCCTTCTGGCGCGCCGCCAATACAGTACATCATGTCCACTTCACTGTCTGGCATACAAGTCAGAATAGAGGCAGCCACGTCACCATCAGGCACCGCAAAGACACGTACGCCCATTGCTTGCATTTCTGCAATAACGTCATCGTGGCGAGGTTTTGCAAGGGTAATAACGACTAGGGTATCAAGTGGTTTGTTCAGGGCTTTTGCTACGTTCTCTAGGTTCTCTTTTAACGGCTTTTCTAAATCAATTACGCCTTTTGCACCAGGGCCAACAACCAGTTTTTCCATGTACATATCTGGCGCTTTAAGAAAGCTGCCTTTCTCACCTGCGGCAAGTACGGCTAGTGCGTTTGATTGCCCCATTGCCGTCATGCGCGTCCCTTCAATCGGGTCGACAGCGATATCCACTTCATCACCACCAATACCCACTTGCTCACCAATGTATAGCATTGGCGCATCATCGATTTCACCCTCACCAATGACAATTTCACCACTGATATCTGTTTTGTTCAGTAGGGTGCGCATAACTTCAACAGCTGCGCCATCGGCTGCATTTTTATCGCCACGGCCAAGCCATTTGTAACCAGCCAAAGCTGCACCTTCAGTCACACGGGAAAATGCCATTGCTAAATCGCGTTTCATGATGTCTCCAAGTAAGCAAGAGGGAAGAAGAATTTGCGCGGCGATTCTATCACAACGTAGGGTAAACGTTTGCCTTTTTGCGGAGCTTTTACTTTATCTAACTTGAATTTGATCAATACTTAGGGCGATTTTCAGCGTGGCGGGAGGCAAAATCCTTGCTCAAAAATGCTTCGGCGATAAGAAAAGTCAGCGTTTAGTGAGATTGCGCTGATTTTTTGACCGAATGATGCGAAATATCGAATATAGTGAGTGTTTCTCATCGCGACGCTGAGTAGAATGAACCTTATATAGGTTAGGTGTGCATCAATCTTGCACATCGTCCCAACGGAATAACATAGGTAGGCCAAGATGTCTTTTGAAGTACTAGAACAACTAGAATCTAAAATTCAAACTGCAGTTGACACAATCACTCTTCTTCAGATGGAAGTCGAAGAGCTGAAAGAAGATAAAGCTAAACTTGCGGAAGAAGCGAACGAGCTTCGCTCTCAACGAGAAGAGCTAGAGCAAAAAGCACAACAAGCACAGCAAGAGCATGCGCAATGGCAAGAGCGCATTCGTGCACTACTTGGCAAAATGGACGAAGTGGAATAATCCGGCTTCTTCATTCCAAATTAAAAACACCCGCGTTAAGCGGGTGTTTGTGTTTTGGGGAAGTAGGAAATCTTTGGACAAGCTCTATGCCTGATAGCCAAGAGAAGGTCCTATAACTTAGGTACCTAAGACTCGTTATTCTTCTTCTTCATCCAACTCTAAATCAATATTCAATGGCTCAGGCGACAGGATGATCCCAGTGCTATCAGCATAAATATAATCTTCAGGTAAGAAGCTGACGCCGCCAAAGTTGACTGGTACATCCAATTCGCCAATACCCTGACTGGTCGCTCCAACAGGAATAGAAGCGAGGGCTTGAATGCCTAAATTCATATCTTCAAGTTCATCTACTTCACGAACACAGCCGTAAACGACAATGCCTTCCCACTCGCTTTCTTCCGCAATAGTTGCGATTTCTGCATCGATAAGGGCTTTACGTAGGGAACCGCCACCGTCAATTAACAAAACACGACCAAGTCCATCTTGCTCTAATGTCTCGCGGATCAACGAATTATCTTCAAAACACTTGATGGTGGTGATTTGCCCGGCAAATGAAGCGCGACCGCCAAAATTACTGAACATTGGTTCAACCACATCTACCTGATCGAGGTAGATATCACAGAGTGCTGAGGTATTGTATTCCATAGCGTACCTTTCTAAACAGAAATTGGTTGTCTTTGAGTATATCTAGGCATTAAGTCAATGCAATGACAATCCTTTTTTAACTTACTAGAGTTTGAGCTACCACAATTGTTGCAAACAAAACGTTGGTGACTAAAGAACATTTCACGATGACTGGCATCATTGGTGCTATCTGAGCGGGCTTTTGTGTATGCCAAACCGCTTTACCATGATCGGCCACGAAATAAATACTAAGTAAAAATGGCAAGCTAATCCAAACGGGTTTGTCTTGAATTAACAAGTAAGCCGCAAAGGCAAGAATAGCACCGCCAAGTAAAACAAAGTGGTACTGCTTGGCTTTGCGTTGACCCAAACGCACTGCGACCGTGCGTTTACCACACTCTCGGTCGTTCTCGATATCACGCATATTGTTGATGTTGAGTACTGCAACGGCGAGCAAACCGCAGCCTAGAGCAGGTAAGAATAGCGTGGTATCTACGTGACCAGTATGCAAGAAATAGGTACCGGATACGCCGAGTAGACCAAAAAACAAGAAAACTGAAATATCGCCAAGCCCCACGTAACCGTATGGTTTGCTACCCATGGTATAAGCAATGGCTGCGAGAATGGCCAAAATTCCCAGCCCGATAAAAGTGACAATGCTTTCTAGTGAGCTTAGTGAATAGAAAACTAACACTAAGCCAGAAATGGCGGTCAGAACGATGTTAAAGATAATCGCCTGTTTCATTTGTTTCGCACTTACCACGCCAGACTGCATCGCTCGTAATGGGCCAAGGCGTTTGTCGTTATCTGTACCTTGAACGGCATCGCCATAGTCGTTCGCAAGGTTGGATAGAATTTGCAGCAACGTCGCGGTTACGAAAGCCATGATGGCAATTGTCGGTGAAAAATGACCCGCCGAGTAGGCGAGTACACTACCCGTTAAGATAGAGACTAATGCCAGAGGTAGTGTTTTTGGGCGAGCGGCTTCAAGCCAGATCTGTAAAGATTGTTTCATGGAAATTTCGTGCTAGTAACCAATGTGCCCAGTATAAGCACAAAGAGGCAGATACGCTATTGACCTAAAACAACTCAACTAGAAGTCAAAGGGTGAAGTAGAAGGAAAGCAGTTTCGATATTTGAGGCGATAAAATAGCCCTCTTTTTGGAAAGTGAAGGGTACGGAGAACGCTGCTATTAGATTCTTAGTCTCGTTTGAGCTCGCTAGAATGACTAGGTTTTTTGATTTAGATGTTGTCAAAGTCACCGCCATTCTAAACAAAAAGCCCAGAAACAAGGTTCTGGGCTTTGGTGGGATAGATTGCGGTTAAAGAATAAAGCGGCTTAGATCTTCATCTTCAATCGTGTCGCCTAGGCGCTCTTTCACATAAGCGGCATCGATAACAAATTTCGCGCCAGATTGCTCCGCCGCGTCGTAAGAGATTTCATCCATTAAGCGTTCCATAACGGTGTGTAAGCGACGAGCACCGATGTTTTCTGTGCTTTCGTTGACCGTCCATGCCGCTTCCGCGATTTGCGTGATGCCATCTTCTGTGAACTCGATGTCCACATCTTCCGTTTTCATCAACGCAACGTACTGCTCTGTTAGAGAGGCTTTTGGCTCTGTCAGAATGCGTTTGAAGTCGTTGCTGCTTAGTGCTTCTAGCTCAACACGAATTGGTAGACGACCTTGTAATTCTGGGATCAAATCAGATGGTTTTGCTACTTGGAATGCACCAGATGCAACAAACAGAATGTGGTCTGTTTTTACCATGCCGTGCTTGGTTGATACCGTGCTGCCTTCAATCAGTGGAAGTAGGTCGCGCTGAACACCTTCGCGTGAAACGTCTGGGCCTGAGCTCTCACCGCGTTTACAGATCTTGTCAATCTCATCGATAAATACGATGCCGTTGTTTTCAACGTTGAAAATCGCTGCTTCTTTTAGCTCTTCTTGGTTAACCAATTTCGCTGCTTCTTCTTCCGCTAGCGCTTTCATCGCGTCTTTGATTTTCAGCTTACGCTTTTTCTTAGTATCGCCAGCCAGGTTTTGGAACATGCCTTGCAGCTGGTTGGTCATCTCTTCCATACCTGGGGGCGCCATGATCTCTACGCCCATTTGTGGTGCGGCTACGTCGATTTCAATTTCTTTATCGTCTAGTTGGCCTTCACGCAGTTTCTTACGGAAGATCTGGCGAGTGTGAGAAGACTCTTCCGTTTGCTCTGCTTGACCCCAGCTATCACGTGCTGGTGGCAGTAGCGCATCAAGAATGCGTTCTTCCGCTTGCTCTTCAGCGCGGAATTTTACTTTTTCCATCGCTTGTTGATGCGTCATTTTTACCGCGACATCAGTCAGGTCACGGATGATGGTTTCAACTTCTTTACCAACGTAACCCACTTCTGTGAATTTTGTCGCTTCAACTTTGATGAAAGGGGCATTTGCCAGTTTTGCGAGGCGGCGTGCGATTTCAGTCTTACCAACACCAGTAGGACCAATCATCAAAATGTTTTTTGGCGTCACTTCGGCGCGCAAGCTTTCTTCAAGCTGCATACGGCGCCAGCGGTTACGAAGTGCAATCGCAACCGAACGCTTGGCTTTTTCTTGACCGATAATGTGGCGGTTCAATTCATGAACGATTTCGCGAGGCGTCATTTCAGACATATTCTTTCCTTACTTCGTTACGATTACGCGGTTGGTTTTTCAGGCTCTACCGTTGAGTCTAGCTCTTCTACTGTGTGGTGGTGGTTGGTGAAGACACAAATATCACCCGCGATGTTGAGGGCTTTTTCCGCGATCTCACGAGCATCTAGATCTGTGTTTTCTAGTAGGGCGGTTGCTGCAGCTTGTGCGTAAGCACCACCAGAGCCAATCGCAATCAGGTCGTGTTCTGGCTGTACGACATCACCATTACCGGTAATGATTAACGATGCGGTTTCGTCGGCAACGGCAAGCAAGGCTTCGAGCTTGCGCAGAGCACGATCGCTACGCCAGTCTTTGGCTAGCTCAACCGCAGCCTTAGTTAGGTGGCCTTGGTGCATTTGCAGCTTGCTTTCGAAGCGCTCAAAAAGGGTGAAGGCATCCGCAGTGCCGCCAGCAAAGCCCGCTAGTACTTGGTTGTTATATAAGCGGCGAACTTTGCGCGCATTACCTTTCATTACGGTATTGCCTAGAGATACTTGGCCATCACCCGCGATGACGACTTTATTATTTCGACGTACAGATACAATGGTAGTCACAGTCGACCTCTTGATTATTTCTCTTTGGATTTAATTCAGTATATGGGGGAGGGGAAATAGGGATTCAAGGGGGCAAAAAGAAAGGCCCTAGGATCTTAGCTCCTAGGGCCTGAGTTTAAAGATTTTCTTTCCAAATCGCACATGGCTCGATTTTCGCGCGTTGCAACTTGTGACGGTCACGTTCTGCATCACGTTTGAACTTATACGGACCTAGCACCACGCGATACCATGAACTGCCTTCTTTCTTACGAATCTTGCTCGACATCCCTTGGAACGCGATTGCAAGCTTGCGCTCTTCCGCTTGTGCCTGGGTTTTGTACGCGCCACACTGCATGATGTAAGGAATTTTAGAAACTTCAATTTCTTTGGCCACAACTTCAACTTCACGTTTCGGTAGTGACTCAACATATTCCCACTTTTCTTCTGGTGGTGGCGGCAAGTCTTTTTTCGGCTTTGGTTTGCTTACAGTGGTTGTTGGCTGCTTCACGACAGGTTGTTTGGGTTCTGGGTCGCTACTCAAAAGGTAAAGACCATAGCCAAAACCACCCACGAGCAAGATAGCGAGCAGGCCACTACGCCAAGGTTTTTTTCTTCTCGGCGGCTGTTTTTTTGTCGACTTTTTTGGGGCGCCTCGCCCCCGTCTTACATAATCTCTATTTGCCACGGTTATTTCTGGTCATCAAGGATTCTTGCAAATATGTTAATCCAGAACGAGTTGAGAAAACACCCTATTGATAGAATCTTGATAGCTAAAGCGCGACAACGCCCGAGTGTAGGAGTGTGTTTCCGTTCTTGCTTATATTTATTCGGGGATACACAAAAAGCAGGAGGGGCAAATAAAAAGCGGCGCCTTAGCACCGCTTTGGGTATGAATACCTAATTTTTAGGTTAAGGGCGCTGTGGTGGCGCTGCACTTCCGCGAATGATGAGGTTAGTTTCAAGTAGGCGCGAGCCTGAATGCACGTCGTGTCCTTTTAACATCTCAAGCATCATTAGCATCGCTTGTCGACCAATCTCATAGCGAGGCTGAGAGATAGTGGTCAACGGTGGATCGCAGTACTGAGCGAAGTTAATGTCATCAAAGCCCACAACAGAGAGATCTTGCGGTACTCGTAAGCCAAGCTTTTTCGCTTCTTGAATTGCGCCGATGGCCATTGTGTCACAGTGGCAGAAAATAGCCGTTGGTGGCTCTGGCAATTCGAGCAGTTTACGAACGGCTTTTGCTCCGCCATCAAAAGAGAACTCAGTAATGACACTATATTGTGGATCTTTATTGATGCCGGCACGGCGCAGGGCTTGTTGGTAGCCTTGCTGGCGGAACTGACACAATATTGCTGTATCTGGTCCAGAGATTTGAGCAATGCGTTTATGACCTAATTGGGTTAGGTAATTCACCGCTTCAAATGCTGAGGTCAGGTTATCAATATGTACTGTCGGAAGCTCGAGTTCAGGCGCAAATTCACACGCCATTACCATCGGAGGTAAGTTCTTTTGCTCTGGCTTACTGACATCGAACGGTAGATCTGTGCCAAGCAGTAGCATTCCATCTGCCTGCTTAGTAAATACGAGGTTAACGAAAGAACTTTCGCGTTTCTTCTGTTGTCCGCTATCGCCCAGCAGGACTAGATAGCCATGTTCCATGGCAGCATCTTCAATACCGCGAATAATTTCAGAAAAATAAGGATCACAGATGTCGGGAACGATAGTGACAATGGTTTTTGATTCGTTTCTACGTAAGTTACGCGCTAATGAGTTTGGAGAATAACCCGCTTCAAGTACGGCATCTTCTACTCTTTTTCTCGTTGAAGAAGAGACCTTCTCTGGGTTCATTAATGCTCGAGATACCGTAGCCGTAGACACTCCCGCAAGCTGGGCAACATCCTTCATTGTCGCCATAGTTTTTAACCTCTCGTTTATTTTTTTGCCAAGATGACGTTATTCCTGTTTGAAATCATAATAATCACGCTGAGTTAGAGCATCGTTTGCTCTTCGCTCAGTTCGTGTTAACAAGTGGAAAAATGGATTCTTCACTGCGACATCAATTTGTGGGAATAGTCATTGTTTTAATCTAAGCCTGTGCGAACAAGTCACTTTAGACTTTTCTAATTTGGATAGTCTATTCATTTCTAAAGTGAAAGTTACGGTCTGTTTAACAAAAATTGCAATCCCGTCGTGATGCTCGTCACATTAAATGGTAATTCATTACATAGTTAAACGTTTGCTAGCTGAGATCTTGTGGCTCTATGTCTAAATTCCAGCGAACTTTCTTGGCATTTGGCAACAACTCAATAGCAGGTTTGGCACTGGTTAATAACTTTTGCATCAATGAACGATGCTGGGTTTGAAGTAACAGCTGCCAGCGGTATTTGCCTGCACGTTTGGCGAGAGGTGATGGTGTTGGACCCAGCACCATGCAAGTGTCGTCAAATAAAGGATGCGATTCTAAGGTAAAGCGAACCTGACGTAAGAAGTCTTCAACCACTTCACTTTGGTTTGCTTCTGCTTTAAACAGAGTCAAGAAACTATAAGGCGGAAGCTGGGCGAGCTTACGCTCTTCCAGAGCTGTCATGGCAAAGTGACGATAGTCTTTTTGAAGTAGGGCTTGCAGCAAGCTGTGCTCAGGATGGTGAGTTTGCAGGATCACTTCGCCAGGTTTACTTGCTCGGCCAGCACGACCTGCGACCTGAATAAACAGCTGAGCTAATCGCTCCGAAGCGCGGAAGTCACTACTATATAGAGAGCCATCAACATCCAAAAGAGCAACGAGCGTTACATTTGGAAAGTGGTGCCCCTTAGCCAGCATTTGAGTGCCTATCAGTATTTGGTATTCACCTTTACGAATCGACTCAAGGGCATCTTCCAAGCTACCTTTGCGACGTGTGCTGTCTCTGTCGATGCGAATGGCTTTGTATTCTGGAAACAACTGAGCCAATTGTTGTTCGAGCTGTTCCGTTCCTACGCCGACGGTAACCAGTTGAGTTGAACCACACCCCTGACACTGATGAATGACAGGTTGTTGTGAACCACAGTGATGGCAGCGTATTTCGTTGCTGTAATGGTGGAACGTATAGTACGCATCACAGCGTTTACATTCCGCAATCCAACCGCATTCATGGCACATCAAAGCGGGCGAGAAACCTCGGCGGTTAAGAAACAACATAACCTGATTGCCCACTTTTAAGTGTTTGCGCATTTCGGCAATCAGCTGGGCGGATAAGCC
The DNA here is from genome assembly GCF_000024825.1 of Vibrio antiquarius. Classification (NCBI taxonomy): domain Bacteria; kingdom Pseudomonadati; phylum Pseudomonadota; class Gammaproteobacteria; order Vibrionales; family Vibrionaceae; genus Vibrio; species Vibrio antiquarius. The sequence goes on along the minus strand of NC_013456.1, from coordinate 131,856 downwards.
ACTTTCTAAATACTGACCTTTTACATCTAACACTTTATTGGTGGTTGGCACGGCAGAGCCAGCTCGTTGGGTGAGTGTTAAATGGTGATATTTACCAGACAGTGCATTATGTAGGGTTTCTAACGCTGGCGTCGCTGAGCCAAGGACAATCGGCACTTGTTCTTTATGGGCACGCATGACTGCAACATCACGAGCGTGGTAACGCAAGCTGTCTTGTTGCTTATACGAGGAGTCATGCTCTTCATCAACGATAATAATCCCCAAGTCAGCAAAAGGTGTCAGTAGGGCTGAGCGCGTACCAATGATGATCCCCGCGGCTTTATCGCGAGCCGATAACCAGGCGTTCAAACGCTCTGTTTCATTCAAACCGGAATGAATCACATCTACCGGGACATTAAATCGATGTTTAAAGCGGTTGATGGTTTGGGGCGTTAGACCGATCTCAGGTACTAAAACTAGTGCCTGTTTCCCTTGCTCTAGAACTGGCTTGATAAGGTTTAAGTAAACTTCGGTTTTACCGGATCCCGTGACCCCTTCTAATAAATAGCAAGCAAAGCCCGTTTGGCTATTTACGCTGGCAATCGCGAGTGCTTGTTCGTGGTTAAGCTTTGGTTTCTCTACCGCACACTCTACATTTTGACTCCATTTCGTAATAACCGGCTTTTTCTCGATGCGCTCGACCCAACCTTTTTCTTCGAGGTTTTTTAAGATGGTTGAGTTTACTTCTTGATCCAAGAGCTCTTGATGCGAGGTTGGGCCGTTGACCATCATTTGGAGTGCACGCTGTTGTTTTATTGCACGTCCAAGCCCCTGCATGAGCTTATTTCTTCCTGCTTCTGTCAGTTGCCATTCTTGTAGCGTTGCAAAGTCGGCCGGTTTGCCTTTCCTCAGCGCGGCAGGCATTGCATTGTGTAGAGTGTCACCTAGAGGGTACTGATAGAACTGGCTGCACCAATTTAGCAGAGAATAAAGCGTCTCTGGCCATATCGGTTGGGAGTCTAATACCGCTTTGATTGGCTTAAGTTGATCTTTAGGAAAGTCGGAGTCGTTCACCATTGCGGTGACGATGCCGACTAAGGTTTGGCGTCCAAAAGGTACGGAAACGCGTCCACCAATGATCGGAAACAGGTGCCCCGGAATGGCGTAATCAAATTGTTTGTCGAGCGGAACGGGTAATGCCACTCTAGCAATGGTTGGACGCATAAATTCTTAGCTATTAAAAAGAGGGAAAGGAAATGAGAGTCTATTAAAATCGGTATGGAAATTCGAGTAAAGCTATGTGATTCAGCGTGAATCGTGCCTCTATGATTAGTCTGGCTAAAAAAGTGGCGAAAAAGTTGCCAAATATGTTGATCCGAGCAATGTGATTCTTTACTATATCGCGCCTTGAGATATGGCTTCGGCAATTAGTTGATGCGGTATCCCATTTTATTATTAATTGCGTGTGGTGTGCGGCTTAGATTCGTATAGCGACACGGCCTACTATTGAGGTTATCCCATGAAAGCTGGTATCCACCCAGAATACAAAGCAGTAAAAGCGACTTGTTCTTGCGGCAACTCTTTTGAGTTCAACTCTACTCTAGGTAAAGAGTCTATCCACCTAGACGTATGTGACAAGTGTCACCCATTCTACACTGGTAAGCAACGTATCGTTGATACAGGCGGCCGTGTTGATCGCTTCAACAAGCGTTTCGGTGCACTATCAAGCGGTAAGAAATAATAGCAGCCGCTATTACGATTACAGTTTAGAAAAGGACGCTGAAGCGTCCTTTTTGTTTAATGGCTACCAAGCGAAGAGGGATGTATAGGGTTTGGAATATTCCCGATTATTTTTCACTCAGCGCTTGCAACCTAAAGTGTGATCTGTATAATGCAGCGCACTGGTTAAGCCAGTTGTGAACCAATGAGCAGTGAGGAGCGAGCAAATCTAAGGATTTGTGAGGTAATGTATACTCAGCTTATGTTCGCGGTTAATACAATTAGCTATCTTTTCTTCGGAAAAACTATCCTCAAAGGTGACTTTGGCATATAGGGATAGTTAATCGAAAATTAACTGACAATGCGTCCTAATCTTGGATGCTACGGTTTCACATAAATCAATCGGCATTCTCTCGTCTTGACGAGTTTGAGTGGCGATATTGTTTGTGTAATTTATTAAATTTGGAGCTCTGTCTCATGCAGAACCAACGTATCCGTATCCGCCTAAAAGCTTTCGATTACAAACTAATCGATGCTTCTACAGCGGAAATCGTTGAAACAGCTAAGCGCACTGGCGCACAGGTTCGTGGTCCAATCCCACTGCCAACTCGTAAAGAGCGTTTCACAGTTCTTATCTCTCCACACGTTAACAAGAAAGCACGTGACCAGTACGAAATCCGTACTCACAAGCGTCTAATCGACATCGTTGAGCCAACAGACAAGACTGTTGATGCTCTAATGCGTCTAGACCTTGCTGCGGGCGTTGACGTTCAAATTAGCCTAGGTTAAGGGAGATTAGAAGTATGATTGGTCTAATCGGTCGTAAAGTGGGCATGACCCGCGTATTTACTGAAGAAGGCGTTTCTATCCCAGTAACTGTTGTTGAGGTTGAAGCTAACCGTGTTTCTCAAGTGAAAACTCTTGAAACTGACGGCTACGCAGCAATCCAGGTTACAGCTGGTTCTAAGAAAGCTAACCGCGTAAACAAAGCTGAAGCAGGTCACTTTGCTAAAGCTGGCGTTGAAGCTGGTCGCGGTCTTTGGGAATTCCGTTTAGAAAACGGCGAAGAGTTCGAAGTTGGTTCAGAACTAACTGTTGAACTATTCAACGAAACTAAGAAAGTAGACGTTACTGGTACATCTAAGGGTAAAGGTTTCCAAGGCGCTGTTAAGCGTTGGAACTTCCGTACTCAAGATATGACTCACGGTAACTCATTGTCTCACCGTGCTCCTGGTTCTATCGGTCAATGTCAGACTCCAGGTCGCGTATTTAAAGGCAAGAAAATGGCAGGTCACATGGGTGCTGAGCGTGTAACGACTCAAAACCTAGAGATCGTACGTGTTGACGCTGAGCGCAACCTGCTTCTTATTAAAGGTGCAGTCCCAGGCGCAACTGGCGGCAACGTGATCGTTAAACCAGCTGTTAAAGCATAACGTCTCAGGAGTAAGTAATGGAACTAATGGTTAAAGGTGCCGATGCACTAACTGTTTCCGAAACTACTTTCGGACGTGAGTTTAACGAAGCTCTTGTACACCAAGTAGTTGTTGCGTACGCAGCAGGTGCTCGTCAAGGTACTCGTGCTCAAAAAACACGTTCAGAAGTTTCTGGCGGTGGCGCTAAGCCATGGCGTCAAAAAGGTACTGGCCGTGCGCGTGCTGGTACAATCCGTAGCCCAATCTGGCGTACAGGTGGTGTTACTTTTGCTGCGAAACCACAAGATCACAGCCAAAAAGTAAACAAAAAAATGTACCGTGGTGCTATGAAGAGCATTCTTTCTGAGCTTGTTCGTCAAGAGCGTCTAATCGTTGTTGATAACTTCTCAGTTGAAGCACCAAAGACTAAAGAGCTAGTTGCTAAGCTTAAAGAGCTTGAGCTAACTGACGCTCTAATCGTGACTAGCGAAGTAGATGAGAATCTATTCCTAGCTGCTCGTAACCTATACAAAGTTGACGCACGTGATGTTGCTGGTATCGATCCAGTATCTCTAATCGCGTTTGACAAAGTTGTAATGACTGCAGAAGCAGTTAAGCAAGTAGAGGAAATGCTAGCATGATCACTGAAGAGCGTATCCTAAAAGTTCTACGTGCACCGCACATCTCTGAAAAAGCAACTATGGCAGCTGAGAAAGCGAACACTATCGTTTTCAAAGTAGCGAAAGATGCGACTAAAAAAGAGATCAAAGCAGCTGTAGAAAAGCTATTTGAAGTTGAAGTTAAGTCTGTAAATACTCTTATCACTAAGGGTAAGACCAAACGTCAAGGTCTACGCCAAGGTCGCCGCAGCGACGTTAAGAAAGCGTACGTTACTTTGAAAGAAGGTCAAGATCTTGACTTCGTTGGCGGCGCGGAATAACAGGAGTAGTTAAAAATGGCTATTGTTAAATGTAAGCCGACTTCCCCTGGTCGTCGTCACGTTGTTAAAGTTGTTAACGCTGACCTACACAAGGGCAAGCCATACGCACCTCTTCTAGAGAAAAACTCTAAGAACGGTGGTCGTAACAACAAGGGTCGTATCACAGTACGTCACATCGGCGGTGGTCACAAGCACCACTACCGTGTAGTTGACTTCAAACGTACTAAAGATGGTATTCCAGCGACAGTTGAGCGTCTTGAATACGATCCAAACCGTAGCGCAAACATTGCTCTAGTTCTTTACAAAGACGGTGAGCGTCGCTACATCCTAGCACCTAAAGGTGTTGTAGCTGGTGATGTTATTCAGTCTGGTGTTGATGCACCAATCAAAGCTGGTAACACTCTACCAATGCGTAATATCCCAGTAGGTTCAACAGTACATAACGTTGAACTTAAGCCTGGTAAAGGTGGTCAGCTAGCTCGTTCGGCTGGTGCTTACGCTCAAATCGTTGCTCGCGACGGTGCGTACGTAACTATCCGTCTACGTTCTGGCGAGATGCGCAAAGTTCTTTCTGAAGGCCGTGCAACAATCGGTGAAGTTGGTAACTCTGAGCACATGCTACGTGAACTTGGTAAAGCAGGTGCATCACGTCATCGCGGTATCCGTCCAACGGTTCGTGGTGTTGTAATGAACCCGATTGACCACCCACACGGTGGTGGTGAAGGCCGTACTTCTGGTGGTCGTCACCCAGTATCTCCTTGGGGTATGCCTACTAAAGGCTTCAAGACTCGTAAGAACAAACGCACTGACAAGTACATCGTACGTCGTCGTAACAAGTAATCTATATAAAGAGGAATCGCCATGCCACGTTCTCTCAAGAAAGGTCCTTTTATTGACCTACACTTGCTGAAGAAGGTAGAGAAAGCGGTGGAAAGCGGAGACAAAAAGCCTATTAAGACTTGGTCCCGTCGTTCAATGATCATCCCTACGATGATCGGTTTGACCATCGCTGTCCATAATGGTCGTCAGCACGTACCAGTATTTGTAACTGATGAAATGATCGGTCACAAACTGGGTGAATTCGCACCAACACGTACTTACCGCGGTCACGCTGCGGATAAGAAAGCTAAGAAGCGCTAAGGAGTAAATAATGGAAGCAATTGCTAAACATAACTTTGCTCGCATTTCGCCTCAGAAAGCTCGCTTAGTTGCGGATCTAATCCGTGGTAAATCTGTTGACCAAGCTCTAGAAATCCTAACGTTCAGCAACAAAAAAGCTGCTGCACTAGTTAAGAAAGTTCTAGAGTCTGCTATCGCTAACGCGGAGCACAACGAAGGTGCAGATATTGACGATCTGAATGTCGCAAAAATCTTTGTAGATGAAGGCCCAACCATGAAGCGTATTATGCCTCGTGCTAAAGGTCGTGCGGATCGTATCTTGAAGCGTTCAAGCCACATCACTGTTGTTGTAGCAGATCGCTAGAGACTAGGAGAGTAAGCAATGGGTCAAAAAGTACATCCAAATGGTATTCGTCTAGGCATCGTTAAGCCTTGGAATGCTACATGGTTTGCTAACACCAAAGATTTCGCTGACAACCTAGACGGCGACTTCAAGGTACGTCAGTTCCTTACAAGTGAACTGAAAAAAGCGTCTCTATCACGTATCGTTATCGAGCGTCCTGCTAAGAGCATCCGTGTGACTATTCACACTGCTCGTCCAGGCGTTGTTATCGGTAAGAAAGGTGAAGACGTTGAGAAGCTACGCGCAGCTGTAGCTAAAATTGCAGGTGTACCAGCGCAAATTAACATCGCTGAAGTACGTAAGCCTGAACTAGATGCGCAACTTGTTGGTGACAGCATCGCGTCTCAGCTAGAGCGTCGTGTTATGTTCCGTCGTGCTATGAAGCGCGCAGTACAAAACGCAATGCGCCTAGGCGCTAAAGGTATCAAAGTGGAAGTAAGCGGTCGTCTAGGCGGCGCTGAAATCGCACGTTCAGAGTGGTACCGTGAAGGCCGTGTGCCTCTACACACTCTACGTGCTGACATTGATTACGCAACTTCTTCGGCTCACACTCAATACGGTGTGATCGGCATTAAAACTTGGATCTTCAAAGGTGAAATCCTAGGTGGTATGCCAGCAGCTAACGCTGTAGAGCCTAAAGGCGACAAGCCTAAGAAGCAGCGTAAAGGCCGTAAGTAAGGAGTCGACAGATGCTACAACCTAAACGTACTAAGTTCCGTAAGGTTCAGACTGGTCGTAACCGTGGTCTAGCTAAAGGTACTGATGTAAGCTTCGGCGAATTCGGTCTTAAAGCTGTTGGCCGTGGTCGTCTAACTGCTCGTCAAATCGAAGCGGCACGTCGTGCAATGACACGTCACGTTAAGCGTCAAGGTAAAATCTGGATCCGTGTGTTCCCAGACAAACCAATCACAGAAAAACCACTTGAAGTTCGTCAAGGTAAGGGTAAAGGTAACGTTGAGTACTGGGTAGCCCAAATCCAACCTGGTAAGGTTATGTACGAAATGGGTGGTGTACCTGAAGAATTGGCACGTGAAGCGTTCCGTCTTGCGGCACGTAAACTGCCTTTCAAAACTACATTTGTAACTAAGCAGGTGATGTGATGAAAGCACAAGATCTACGCGAGAAAAGCGTTGAAGAGCTTAACGCTGAGCTAATGAATTTGCTACGTGAACAGTTCAACTTGCGCATGCAAGCTGCGACTGGTCAACTACAGCAAACTCATACTCTGAAAGCTGTACGCCGTGATATCGCACGTGTGAAAACTGTTTTGACTGAGAAGGCAGGCGCATAATGAGCGAAGTAAAACGTACTCAACAAGGTCGTGTTGTTAGCGATAAGATGGACAAGTCTATCACTGTTGCTATCGAACGTTTCGTAAAACACCCAATCTACGGTAAATACGTAAAACGTACGACTAAAGTACACGCACATGACGAGAACAACGAGTGTGGCCTAGGCGACACAGTTGAAATCGCAGAGTGTCGTCCACTGTCTAAGACTAAGTCTTGGACTTTGGTAAAAGTTCTAGAAAAGGCGAAGATTTAATCTCGTTAATTCTATGAAACTAAAGCGGCTCCAAAATATTTTTGGAGCCGTTTATTTTTTGACTACCCAATCACAAAAAAGGGTGGTACAATTCGCGTCCCTTTTAAAGAGGCAGCCCGACCCGTGATGGGTCTAGTTATTAATATTTAGCGGAGCACTAACATGATCCAAATGCAAAGTATGCTGGACGCAGCTGATAACTCAGGCGCACGCAGCGTAATGTGTATTAAGGTTCTGGGTGGCTCTCACCGCCGTTATGCACATATCGGTGACGTCATCAAAGTTACTGTGAAGGAAGCAATCCCTCGCGGTAAAGTTAAAAAAGGTGATGTTCTGAAGGCGGTGGTAGTGCGCACCCGTAAAGGCGTACGTCGTCCTGACGGTTCTGTCATTCGCTTCGACCGAAATGCTTGCGTATTGCTAAACGACAATACTGAGCAACCAATCGGTACACGTATCTTTGGTCCTGTGACACGCGAACTTCGTGGCGATAAGTTCATGAAGATCGTTTCACTGGCTCCAGAAGTTCTGTAAGGAGCACGTAGAAATGGCAGCTAAAATCCGTCGTAATGACGAAGTAATCGTTCTTGCTGGTAAAGACAAAGGCAAGAAAGGTAAAGTAACTAAGGTTCTAGCAACTGGTAAAGTTATCGTTGAAGGTATCAACCTAGTTAAGAAGCATCAGAAACCTGTTCCAGCTATGGGTATCCAAGGCGGTATCGTAGAGCAAGAAGCAGCAATCGACGTTTCTAACGTGGCGATTTTCAACGCAGCTACTGGTAAAGCTGACCGTATCGGTTTCCGTTTTGAAGACGGCAAAAAAGTTCGTTTCTTCAAGTCTAACGGCGAAACCGTTTCTAACTAATAGAAGTAATTTGGAGTTCTACTATGGCGAAACTGCATGATTACTACAAGTCGTCTGTAGTCGCTGAACTGACCAAACAGTTCGGTTACACAAGCGTCATGCAAGTCCCTAGAATCGAGAAAATCACCCTAAACATGGGTGTTGGTGAAGCAATCAACGATAAGAAACTGCTAGAAAATGCAGCGTCTGATATGGCAACGATCTCTGGTCAAAAGCCACTTATCACAAAAGCGCGCAAATCTGTTGCAGGTTTCAAAATCCGTGAAGGCTACCCTATCGGTTGTAAAGTAACCTTGCGTGGCGAACGTATGTGGGATTTTCTTGAGCGTTTAATTAACATCGCTCTTCCACGTGTACGTGACTTCCGTGGTGTTAGCGCTAAGTCTTTTGACGGTCGCGGTAACTACAGCATGGGCGTTCGCGAGCAAATCATCTTCCCGGAAATCGACTTTGATAAAGTTGATCGTGTACGCGGTTTAGACATCACTATTACGACGTCTGCTGGTACTGATGAGGAAGGCCGTGCTCTGCTGGCTGCCTTTAACTTCCCATTCCGTAAGTAAGGTGAAGGGTTACTGTTATGGCTAAACAATCAATGAAAGCACGTGAAGCTAAACGTGCACAGCTAGTAGCTAAGTTCGCTGAAAAGCGTGCAGCGCTAAAAGCTATCATCAGCGATGTAAACGCATCTGAAGAAGATCGTTGGAACGCGGTTCTTACACTGCAATCTCTTCCACGTGATTCAAGTGCATCACGTCAGCGCAACCGTTGCAACCAAACTGGTCGTCCACACGGTTACCTACGTAAGTTCGGTCTAAGCCGTATTAAGGTTCGTGAAGCTTGCATGAAAGGCGAGATTCCGGGTCTTCGTAAGGCTAGCTGGTAATTGCCACTTAATCATTTGGAGTAAATCATATGAGCATGCAAGATCCGATTTCGGATATGCTGACCCGCGTTCGTAACGGTCAGGCAGCAAACAAAGTTGCTGTAAAAATGCCTTCTTCAAAGCTTAAAGTTGCAATTGCTGCACTACTAAAAGCTGAAGGTTACATCGTTGACTTCGCTGTTGAAGGCGAAGCAAAACCTGAGCTAGAAGTTACACTTAAGTACTTCCAAGCTAAACCAGTAATCGAGCAACTTAAACGTGTTTCTCGTCCAGGTCTACGTGTTTACAAGAAGAAAGATGAACTTCCTTCTGTAATGGGTGGTCTTGGTATTGCTATCGTTTCAACTTCCAAGGGTCTTATGTCAGACCGCGCTGCACGTAAAGCAGGTCTTGGTGGTGAAATCATCGCTTACGTAGCTTAATAAGGAGTAGACTATGTCTCGTGTTGCAAAAGCACCTGTCGCTATTCCAGCTGGCGTAGAGGTGAAACTAAACGGCCAAGAAATCACTGTAAAAGGTGCGAAAGGCGAACTAACTCGCGTTCTTAACGATGCAGTTGTAATCGCTCAGGAAGAAAATAACCTGACTTTCGGTCCTAAAGAAGGTGTTGCTAACGCATGGGCTCAAGCAGGTACTGCTCGCGCTCTAGTTAACAACATGGTTGTTGGTGTTACTGAAGGCTTTACTAAGAAGCTAACTCTTAAAGGTGTAGGTTACCGTGCTGCTATCAAAGGCAACGCTGTAGGTCTAACACTAGGCTTCTCACACCCAGTTGAGCACGAGTTGCCAGCGGGTATTAAAGCTGAATGTCCAAGCCAAACTGAAATCGTGATCACTGGTGCTGACAAGCAACTAGTTGGTCAAGTTGCGGCTGACATTCGTTCTTACCGTGAGCCTGAGCCATACAAAGGCAAAGGTGTTCGTTACGCAGATGAAAATGTGCGTACTAAAGAAGCTAAGAAGAAGTAAGGTAACACTATGGATAAGAAAGCATCTCGCATCCGTCGTGCTACACGTGCACGTCGTAAGATTGCAGAACTGGGTGCGACTCGCCTAGTTGTACACCGTACTCCTCGTCACGTGTACGCACAGGTTATCGCGGCTAACGGCTCTGAGGTTATCGCAGCAGCTTCTACTGTAGAAAAAGCGATCCGTGAGCAAGTGAAATACACTGGTAACGTTGATGCAGCTAAAGCAGTGGGTAAAGCTATTGCTGAGCGCGCTCTTGAGAAGGGCGTAACTGCAGTTGCATTTGATCGTTCTGGTTTCCAATACCACGGTCGAGTAGCGGCGCTAGCAGAATCTGCTCGCGAAGCTGGTCTGAAATTCTAAGGTAGGGTTGGAAGATGGCTAAAGAACAACAAGTTCAAGCGAATGATTTGCAAGAAAAGCTAATCGCAGTTAACCGCGTATCTAAGACGGTTAAAGGCGGTCGAATCATGAGCTTCACTGCACTAACAGTAGTTGGTGACGGTAATGGTCGTGTAGGTTTCGGTTACGGCAAAGCTCGTGAAGTACCTGCAGCGATTCAAAAAGCAATGGAAAAAGCGCGTCGTAACATGACTACGATCGCTCTAAACGAAGGCACTCTTCACCACCCAGTGAAAGGTCGCCATTCGGGCTCTAAAGTTTACATGCAGCCTGCTGCAGAAGGTACTGGTGTTATCGCAGGTGGTGCGATGCGTGCAGTACTAGAAGTTGCTGGTGTACACAACGTACTATCTAAAGCGTACGGTTCTACGAACCCTATCAACATCGTTCGTGCAACGATCGATGCACTAGGTAGCATGAAGTCACCAGAAATGGTTGCTGCTAAACGTGGTCTAACTGTTGAATCTATTTCGGAGTAAGAACACCATGGCAACTATTAAAGTAACTCAAACTAAAAGCTCAATTGGTCGTCTGCCAAAGCACAAAGCTACTTTGCGCGGTCTAGGTCTTCGTAAAATCAACCACACAGTAGAACTTGAAGATACTCCGTGTATTCGCGGTATGATCAACAAGGTTTACTACATGGTTAAAGTTGAGGAGTAATCAGAATGCGTTTGAATACTCTAGCACCGGCTGCTGGCGCGAAAACTTCTGCGAAGCGAGTAGGTCGTGGTATCGGTTCAGGCCTAGGTAAAACTGGTGGCCGTGGTCACAAAGGTCAAAAATCACGTTCTGGCGGCAGTGTTCGTCCAGGTTTCGAAGGCGGTCAGATGCCTCTGAAACAACGTCTACCAAAATTCGGTTTCACTTCTCGTAAGAGCCTAGTGTCTGCTGAAGTTCGTCTAGCTGAGCTAGCGAAAGTTTCTGGTGACGTAGTTGATCTAAACAGTCTTAAAGCTGCTAACATCATCACTAAGAACATCGAATTTGTAAAAGTTGTTCTTTCTGGTGAAATCAACAAAGCAGTGACTGTGAAAGGTCTACGTGTGACTAAAGGCGCTAAAGCTGCAATCGAAGCTGCAGGCGGTAAAATCGAGGAATAATCTCGAGGAACGAGGTACAGATGGCTAAGAAACCAGGACAAGATTTTCGTAGTGCTCAGAGCGGCTTAAGTGAACTAAAGTCGCGCTTGTTATTCGTAATTGGTGCACTTTTAGTATTCCGAGCCGGCTCCTTTGTGCCGATTCCTGGTATTGACGCTGCTGTACTTGCCGATTTGTTCGAACAGCAAAAAGGTACCATCGTTGAAATGTTTAACATGTTCTCCGGTGGTGCTCTTGAGCGTGCATCTATATTAGCATTGGGCATCATGCCGTATATTTCGGCATCTATTGTTGTCCAATTGCTAACTGTAGTTCATCCAGCGTTAGCTGAACTCAAAAAAGAGGGTGAAGCAGGCCGTCGTAAGATCAGCCAATACACACGCTACGGCACGCTTGTACTTGCAACCTTCCAAGCTATAGGTATTGCAACTGGCCTACCAAACATGGTCGACAATCTGGTTGTTATCAACCAAACCATGTTTACGCTAATTGCTACCGTAAGTTTAGTAACCGGTACCATGTTCTTAATGTGGTTAGGTGAACAAATTACAGAGCGAGGAATTGGTAACGGTATTTCGATACTGATTTTTGCAGGTATTGTTGCTGGATTGCCTTCTGCAATCGGTCAAACAATCGAGCAAGCGCGTCAAGGTGAATTGCATGTACTTCTTCTGTTGCTAATCGCGGTATTAGCTTTTGCAGTCATTTACTTCGTTGTTTTCATGGAACGTGGTCAACGCCGAATCGTCGTTAACTACGCGAAGCGTCAACAAGGTCGTAAAGTATTTGCTGCACAAAGCTCGCATCTGCCTCTTAAAATTAACATGGCAGGTGTAATTCCAGCGATTTTTGCATCAAGCATTATCTTGTTCCCAGGAACATTGGCTCAGTGGTTTGGTCAAAACGGCGAGAGCAGCGCGTTCGGTTGGTTAACTGACGTGTCTTTGGCTCTTAGCCCAGGTCAACCGTTGTATGTAATGCTTTATGCAGCAGCAATTATCTTCTTCTGTTTTTTCTACACGGCGTTGGTTTTCAACCCGCGTGAAACAGCAGATAACTTGAAGAAGTCTGGTGCATTCGTACCCGGTATCCGCCCAGGTGAGCAGACAGCGAAGTACATTGATAAAGTAATGACACGTTTAACCCTTGCTGGTGCACTGTACATTACCTTTATCTGTCTGATTCCCGAGTTCATGATGGTCGCGTGGAACGTACGTTTCTACTTCGGCGGTACATCGCTACTAATCGTAGTTGTTGTAATTATGGACTTTATGGCACAGGTACAGACTCATCTGATGTCTCAACAGTATGATTCTGTGTTGAAGAAAGCGAATCTGAAAGGCTACGGCCGTTAATCCGGCGGTAGACTCAGTTTCATTTACGGAGTTTAGCAATGAAAGTTCGTGCTTCCGTTAAAAAAATCTGCCGTAACTGTAAAGTAATCAAGCGTAACGGTGTCGTTCGCGTGATTTGCAGTGAGCCAAAGCACAAACAGCGCCAAGGCTAATTAGCAGAAATTTTTACTTGAAAATGAAGGTTGGGTCGAGTATATTCCTCGGCCTACCTTTTGCGTGCAAAAGAAGTAGTATTCCGCAGCGTATCCATAACGGGCTTTGCTGCGGCTAATTCTTTTATAGAAACACTTAGGAGTGAATAATGGCCCGTATAGCAGGCATTAACATTCCTGATCAGAAACATGCAGTAATCGCTCTAACAGCGATCTACGGCATCGGTAAAACTCGCTCTCAAGCTATCCTAGCTGAAGTGGGTATTGCTGAAAATGTTAAGATCAGTGAACTAACTGAAGAGCAGATCGATCAACTGCGTGATGGTGTAGCTAAGTACACTGTAGAAGGTGATCTACGTCGTGAAGTATCTATGAACATCAAGCGTCTTATGGACCTTGGCTGTTACCGTGGTCTTCGTCATCGTCGCAGTCTACCACTACGTGGACAGCGTACTAAAACCAACGCTCGCACCCGTAAGGGTCCGCGTAAGCCGATCAAGAAATAATCGGGAAGGTAGAGTACAATGGCTAAACAACCAACTCGCGCTCGTAAGCGCGTACGCAAGCAAGTTGCAGATGGCGTTGCGCACATCCATGCTTCTTTCAATAACACAATCGTAACCATTACTGACCGTCAAGGTAACGCTCTTGCATGGGCTACTGCAGGTGGTTCTGGTTTCCGTGGTTCTCGTAAGTCTACTCCGTTCGCTGCACAGGTTGCTGCTGAGCGTTGTGCTGAAATGGCTAAAGAATACGGCCTAAAGAACTTGGAAGTTATGGTTAAGGGTCCTGGTCCAGGTCGCGAATCTACTGTTCGTGCACTAAACGCCGCTGGTTTCCGCATCACAAACATCGTTGATGCTACACCAATCCCTCATAACGGTTGTCGTCCACCTAAGAAACGTCGCGTATAACGTTTCTAGGACAATTGGAGAAGAATCATGGCAAGATATTTGGGTCCTAAGCTGAAGCTTAGCCGTCGTGAAGGCACTGACTTATTCCTTAAGTCTGGTGTTCGCGCGATCGATACCAAGTGTAAAATTGATAACGCACCAGGTGTACACGGCGCTCGTCGCGGTCGTCTATCTGAGTATGGCGTTCAGCTTCGTGAGAAGCAAAAAGTACGTCGTATGTACGGCGTTCTAGAAAAACAATTCCGTAACTACTACAAAGAAGCTGCTCGCCTAAAAGGCAACACTGGTGAAAACCTACTTCAGCTTCTTGAAGGTCGTCTTGATAACGTAGTTTACCGCATGGGCTTTGGTGCAACTCGCGCAGAAGCACGTCAGCTAGTTAGCCACAAAGCTATCCTAGTAAACGGTAAAGTTGTAAACGTTCCTTCTTTCAAAGTAGCGGCTAATGACGTTGTTTCTATTCGCGAGAAAGCTAAACAGCAAGCTCGTATTAAAGCGGCTCTAGAAGTTGCTGAACAACGTGAAAAACCAACTTGGATTGAAGTAGATGGTGGCAAGATGGAAGGTACATTCAAGCGTATGCCTGAGCGTTCTGATCTATCAGCTGACATCAACGAACAATTGATCGTCGAGCTTTACTCTAAGTAAGGTTTAAACTAAAGAGAGGACACAATGCAGGGTTCTGTAACAGAATTTCTTAAGCCACGTCTAGTTGACATCGAACAAATCAGCTCGACTCACGCAAAAGTAACTCTTGAGCCATTAGAGCGTGGCTTTGGTCATACTCTGGGTAATGCACTTCGCCGCATTCTTCTATCTTCTATGCCTGGTTGTGCAGTGACAGAAGTAGAAATCGAAGGCGTACTTCACGAGTACAGCACTAAAGAAGGTGTACAAGAAGATATTCTTGAAATCCTTCTAAACCTTAAAGGTTTGGCAGTGCGTGTTGCTGAAGGCAAAGATGAAGTGTTCATTACTTTGAACAAATCAGGCTCGGGCCCTGTGGTTGCAGGTGACATCACCCATGATGGTGATGTAGAGATCGCTAACCCTGAACACGTTATTTGTCACCTAACGGATGACAACGCTGAAATCGCAATGCGTATTAAAGTAGAACGTGGTCGTGGTTATGTTCCAGCTTCTGCGCGTATCCATAACGAAGAAGACGAGCGTCCAATCGGTCGCCTACTAGTAGATGCTACTTACAGCCCAGTAGACAAAATTGCCTACGCTGTAGAAGCAGCTCGTGTAGAACAGCGCACTGATCTAGACAAGCTTGTTATCGATATGGAAACAAACGGTACTCTAGAACCTGAGGAAGCAATCCGTCGTGCAGCTACAATCCTAGCTGAACAATTGGATGCATTCGTAGATCTTCGTGATGTACGAGTTCCTGAGGAGAAAGAAGAGAAGCCAGAATTCGATCCGATCCTACTGCGTCCTGTAGACGATCTTGAACTAACAGTTCGCTCTGCTAACTGTCTGAAAGCAGAAGCGATTCACTACATCGGTGATCTAGTACAACGTACTGAGGTTGAGCTACTTAAAACGCCTAACCTTGGTAAAAAATCTCTTACTGAGATTAAAGACGTACTTGCGTCACGTGGTCTGTCTCTGGGCATGCGCCTAGAAAACTGGCCACCTGCATCAATCGCTGAAGATTAATCGATACTAGTTAGAAGGATTAGGTCATGCGCCATCGTAAGAGTGGTCGTCAACTCAACCGCAACAGCTCACATCGCAAAGCGATGTTCAGCAACATGGCTAGCTCTCTAGTACGTCATGAAGTTATCAAGACTACTTTGCCAAAAGCAAAAGAGCTACGTCGCGTAGTTGAGCCTTTGATTACACTAGCTAAGACTGACAGTGTTGCTAACCGTCGTCTAGCATTTGCACGTACTCGTGACAACGAAGTAGTTGCAAAACTATTTAACGAACTAGGTCCACGTTTTGCTGCTCGTCAGGGCGGTTACACTCGTATCCTAAAAGCTGGCTTCCGTGCTGGTGATAAAGCTCCAATGGCTTACATTGAGCTTGTAGATCGCCCAGCTGCTGAAGAAGCTGCTGAGTAATCAGTTCGTAAGAACGAGAAAGCCGAGCGTTAGCTCGGCTTTTTTGTATCTGCGATTCAGTAAATCTTTATATCCAGCCTGCATTTATTTTACTCCATGCAGACTGGCAATTTAAAAAGTGATTATCACTTGCGCTTATTTACTAGTATTCCACAACCCGCCCAACGAACTTAGAAGTCCCTCGCTAGCGCCTTGCTTGTTCAAGTAATCCAAGATTACTGGAGCAAACTGACTGATCATAGAGGGATCTAAACCCAGCGTATCAAAAGCGCTTTTTACTGCACTAATATTCTCAATATTCCCCAGTAAGCTTTGTGCTCCTTGCAAGTTTGAAAGCCCAGGAATCAAAGACTGTAATTCACTGCTATTTTCTTGTGAAAGCTGGCTTTGAGCCAAAGCGAGTAGTGCGCCACTACCTCCAGCCGCTTGTTCTGTAGATACAGGTAATTGGCTAGTTAGCATGTCTGTTAATGGAGATGATTCAGTATTCAGGCTACTACCTACCATATCCATCAGGCCACTTTCTTTACTTTTTTGCGTGACGGAATCTAAGAATGCGTGTGCACTACCAATGTTCATTGATAAGAGTGCCAGAGTCAGGAGTGTTTTACGCATAGTACCTCCAAAGGTTGAGCGTTTTTTAAAGTGATTTTATTGTTTTAAAGGCTATCAGAATGAAAGGTTTAGAGGTGAGAAAGTCTATTCAGTTTAGACAAAAAAACGGCGCTAATGCGCCGTTTTATTAAATCATAATTGAAAATGGTTTCAATTAAAGAATATCTAGTAGTTCTACTTCGAAAACTAGTGCTGCGAATGGAGGGATAGCTGCACCAGCGCCACGCTCACCGTACGCAAGGTCTTGTGGTACGTATAGTTTCCACTTAGAACCAACAGGCATTAGTTGTAGTGCTTCTACCCAGCCTTTGATTACGCCTGTAACAGGGAATTCAGCTGGTTGACCGCGAGATACTGAGCTATCGAATACAGTACCGTCAGTTAGCTCACCGTGGTAGTGAACGCGAACTGAGCTTTCTGCTGTTGGAACTGCACCAGTACCTTCAGAAATGATTTCGTACTGAAGGCCAGAGTCTAGAACGTTAACTTCAGGGCGTAGTGCGTTGTCTTTTAGGAACGCTTCGCCTTCTGCTGCTGCAATTTTCGCTGCTTCTTGGCGAGCGGTTTCTGCACGAGTGTGAAGTTCTTGTAGTGCTTTGTTGATTTCATCAATTTCGATTGATGGCATGTCACCAGTTAGTGCTGTTGCAATACCCGCTGCGATAGCATCAACGCTAAGACCTTCAAGACCAGAACCTGCAAGTTGCTGACCCATTTGCAGACCAATGCCGTAGCTTGCTTTTTGTTCTGCAGTTTCAAATTTAATTTCAGACATGAATGTCGCTCTTGTTAGGAGTGATAAAGGCAACAGGATATCAGTTTCGAGCTTAGGTTTAAATGATTGCGACTGAATGCTTAATTGAGGCGGCCAGGGTGTGACTTATCTCTTACTCCAAGTGAAATTTCTGCTAATTTAATCCAAATTCCATTTTAGTTTAGTGAAAAACATATACTCTCCGCGTCGGTATTTTTATACTGGCAGTAGAAGTATTAAGGGACTCATTAAAATGAATCGTCGCAGAAAGAAAAAGCAGCAAGTCGACTATGTCGAATTGGTTAAACAAAAATTCGCTGCTATCGACTGGAAGCAGCCGTTCAACAAAGAGCAATGGTTGGAGCGTATACAGCCAGTTAAGCAGTTTTGGCTGCGCCTACCGAAATTCCATCAGCGAGCTTTGATGGTTTTAGTACCATTGATTCTGGTACTCCTTGTTATTCCTTTGCCGAATAAAACTGAACAATCAGTTGAGCAAGCTGAGGTCGATCATCAGCGCGTAGCGATTCAGCTGAACGCACAGAGTTTAAGCCAGCAAAGAACCTCTAAGAATTCCGGGCCGAAATCCGAAGACTGGAAAGAGTACACGGTTAAAAATGGCGACACGTTAGCGCAGGTTTTCAGAAGTAATCAGCTCTCGATGGCGGATCTTAGCGCTCTAGTAAAAATCGAAGGCAGTGATAAGCCGCTGAGCCAAATTAAACAAGGACAATTGATTCGCTTTAAGCTTAGCGATGAAGGCGAGTTGGATATGCTGCAACTAGAAAAAAGCGGCCGGTCCGTCATGTTTTTCCGCTTATCGGATGGGACCTTTGGGCGCAACAAGTAGATGCTTCAAATGAACTAAAGACGCGAAGGTATCGCGTCTTTTTAGTTTATCTATCTTTGAATTAGTTGACCTAGCAATGAAGGCGTCATACCGCTACGGCTTCTTTTCGCATATCCACATGAGGAATACCATCCTCTAGATAGCTATCAGAAATAACTTTGAATCCATGACTCGCATAAAACTGGATGAGATGCTCTTGAGCTCCTATATCAATCGTCTGTCCTGGCCACAATATTTCACACTGTGTTAATGCCTCTTCCAGCAACTTATGTCCCAGACCATTACCACGCGCAGTTTGTTTGGTGACGACTCGACCGATGCTCACATTGTCATACGTCGTGCCAGCGGGTAGCAATCGTGCGCAAGCAACAAGTTCATCACCGTGGTAACCTATTAGATGATAAACACCTTCCAGTGTGTCTTTGCCATCCAGTTCAGGATAAGGGCAGGTTTGTTCAACGACGAATACATCCACACGTAATTTCATCATTGTATACAATTGTGTGGTTGTCAGTTGAGCAAAGGGCAAAGTAATCCAAGTGAGCATGTTGTCATCCGTCATGAGAGTAGAGTGACTGACTTTACTTTGTTTTGTACTCATACTCATTAACAAAGGTTAATTATCACTGGTTTTCCCACCAAATCTGGTGATAATGTGCCCTCTTTTCATCTCACCTGAGGATATTCCCGTGAGCAAACAAACTTTTGATCAAGTCGGGCTAAACCCAGCGTTACTCGCCACACTTGATTCCCTGAACTACACCCACATGACGCCAATTCAAGCTTTGAGTTTGCCTGCAATCCTAAAACATCGTGATGTCATCGGGCAGGGTAAAACGGGCTCAGGTAAAACCGCTGCATTTGGTTTGGGTGTTTTATCGAACCTTAACGTCAAACGCTTTCGTGTCCAGTCATTAGTATTGTGTCCAACTCGTGAGCTTGCGGATCAAGTCGCGAAGGAAATTCGTACTTTAGGTCGTGGCATTCATAATATTAAAGTGCTTACTCTCTGCGGTGGGATGCCAATGGGGCCACAAATTGGTTCTCTGGAGCATGGCGCGCATATCTTAGTCGGCACACCTGGCCGTATTTTGGATCACCTTGAGAAAGGCCGAATTAACCTGAGCGAGCTGAATACCTTGGTGCTGGACGAAGCTGATCGCATGTTGGACATGGGTTTCCAAGACGCATTAGATGCGATTATTGATGCAGCGCCAAAGCAGCGTCAAACTCTACTTTTCAGTGCTACTTTCCCAGAGAAAATTGAGCAAATTGCGCAGCGTATTATGCAGACGCCTGAAGTCATTAAGGTGGAATCGACTCATGATACCTCAAGCATTGCTCAGCATTTCTACAAAGTTGAAGGTTCGGAAGCGCGTGATGAAGCGTTGGCGAACTTGCTACTGACTCACCAACCAGAGTCCGCTGTGGTTTTTTGCAATACCAAAAAAGAAGTGCAAAGTGTCGCAGATGAGTTGCATCGCAAAGGGTTCAGCGTTATCGATATCCATGGGGACTTAGAACAGCGTGAACGCGATCAAGCATTGGTGCAGTTTGCTAACAAGAGTGTTTCTATCCTTGTCGCAACAGACGTCGCGGCGCGTGGTTTGGACGTAGATAACCTTGATGCAGTCTTTAACTTTGAGCTATCGCGCGATCCTGAGGTTCATGTACACCGTATTGGTCGTACAGGTCGTGCGGGTAGTAAAGGTTTAGCGTTCAGCTTTTTTGGTGAGAAAGACGGTTTACGTGTAGCTCGTATTGAAGAATACCTAGAGATGGACGTGGTACCAGCAACATTGCCTGCCAAATCAAATCAGCAGCCATACCAAGCGAAGATGGTGACGATTAACATTGATGGCGGTAAGAAACAGAAAGTACGACCGGGTGATATCTTAGGGTGTCTGACGGGGAAAAATGGTATCCCAGGCTCTCAAGTTGGCAAGATTCACCTGTTCCCGATGCGCGCCTACGTTGCGGTCGAGAAGTCAGCTGCCAAAAAGGCTCTACAAACCATTAGTAATGGCAAGATGAAAGGGCGTCAGTTCCGGGCGCGGCTTCTTAAATAGCTTAAATAACACAGAAAGGCTCTTCGTTTGAAGGGCCTTTTCTTTTTCGAGTTTACTTGGATGTGTGATCTTTAGTTAAGCGCGCTTTAATTCGGCTCAAACTGATAGGCGTGATCCCAAGATAAGCAGCTATTTGGCTATCGGTAATACGTAGCTTTAAGTCTGGGTAGTGGGCGCAAAATAGTTGATATCGTTCCTCTGGTGAGTAGAGCAGCATAAAGCGTTCTTTGTTCTCTTTATTAACCAGTTGGTTTTCGAGTAGCTTTAAGTAAATGGCGTGTTTTTCTGCTCGCCATTGATGCAACGTTTCAATTGGTAAGCAAAATAGCTGACAAGCGCTCAGCGTTTCCAATAAGTAAGGCGAAGGTTGGTTCTTAATTATGCTCTCAAAGCCGATAACCCAGTCTTTTTCCCAATAAAATTCTTTACTGAACTCTTTGCCCTGCTCAGTGAGATAGCTTGCATGGCATAACCCTTCAATAATGAAGTAAAGGTGCGAGCTAAACTCTCCTTGGTGGTTAAGAATGTGGCGCGTAGGCAGTTCGAGTAACTCACCATTTTCGATAAGTTGGTTTGCTTCTGTGTCTAAGAAGCCATGATTGACTAAGTCTGAAAAAAGATCGCTGTGCATGTGATAACTCAGAAACGGTTTTCTTTATTCTAACGGGTTTTATTGATAACAAAAAAGCGGCTCATGAGAGCCGCTTAGCGTTGTTGTCAAATCAGCCTTACTTATTCAGATCGATTTGGTAAATCGCGAAACCAATATCGTCAGTCGCGACACGTTTCATTGGGTATTGACCTTTATCTTTAATGAATTGCGCCGCTTTATCGCTAGGAGATGTTTCGAAGCGAATATCTAGCTTTTTATCGGATTTAATCGGTGCGAAAGACCAGTTGTTGTCAGCGCTTGGTGTCACTTCACCTTTTTCTTCACTCACGCGAGAAATATAAGCGGCGACGACAGAGCGGTTTTCATCTGGTGCGTCAAACGCAATAAAGTCTGGGCCCGTACCAGGGAAGGTATTGCTATAAGCACGGTAGTTATTGGTTGCGATGATGAAGTCTTGTTTTGGTTCAACTGGCTTACCGTTGTAAGTCAGGTTCACGATACGCTGTGAATCTGGATTAATCACTTTGCAACTCGCGTCGTATTTGGGCGGTTGGGTGATATCGATCTGGTAGTTCACCCCATCAATGACATCGAAGTTGTACGTACGGAAATTATCCCAATCAATCAAAGATTGCGGTTCAGGATTGTTGATGTCGATGTGGTTGAATTGACCCGCGCTGCACTCTAGCCATTCGCGAACCTCTTTACCTTTCACTTTCATCGCGACCAAGGTGTTGGGATATAAATAAAGATCGGCAGCATTACGGAAGGTGAGCTGACCGGACTCTACTTCCGTGAAGTTATTCGGATCGTTCTTACGCCCCCCGACTTTAAATGGTGCTGCGGCACTCAATACTGGAATGTCAGCGAGATCTGGGTCGCCTTGAATAAAGCGTTCCACGTAATCTTTCTGAGCAAGGTTAACGATCTGAATGGTTGGGTCGTCCTGCACTAATGCCAAGAAGCTGTACATGACATCATTTGCTTTGCCGATTGGTTGGTTTACAAATTCACGAGTGCCTTTGTGATCTTCTTCTAACGCTTTCACAATATCTTCATCGGCTTTAGCTAATGACTTCTTATTTACTTTATCGAAGATAGGGCGTGCTTCTGCTTGGCCTTCGACGACTTGCCATCTGCCGTCTTCCTCTTTCAGCATCAAATCCATCACACCTACATGACTTCCCCAGCGACCAGGCATCACTGACGTCACACCATTGATGGTCCCTTTCTCGGTATCAACACCAGGTAGGTTTGCAAAGTCTTTCCCTGGGAAGACCGCGTGAGAGTGGCCAAAAGCAATCGCATCAATACCTTCAACTTCTGTGAGGTAGTAAACTGAGTTTTCAGCGCCAAGCTTGTATGGGTCAGTAGAAATGCCCGAGTGTGGAATCGCCACAATCACGTCTGCGCCTTCTTTCTTCATTTGAGGAATCAGTTTTTCTGCCGTTTCCTTAATGTCTTTAGCAAAGACTTTGCCTTCTAAGTTCTTCTTGTCCCACACCATAATTTGTGGTGGTACAAAGCCGATATAACCCACTTTTATTTGATGCGCTTCGCCGTTTGTGTCTTTAAAGGTGTGGGTTTTGATCAGGTAAGGCTTGAAGTAATGCTCACCGGTTTTTTTATCAAATACGTTTGCGTTGATGTAAGGGAAGTTAGCGCCCGCCAACGTCTTTTGTAGAAAGTCTAGGCCATAGTTGAACTCATGATTGCCAATGTTGCCCACATCGTAGTCTAGTTGGTTCATCGCCTTGTAGACTGGGTGCACATCGCCAGCGTTAATCCCTTTCGCCGCCATGTAATCACCCATTGGGCTGCCCTGAATTAAGTCGCCGTTATCAACTAATACACTGTTTTCAGCCTCTGACTTTGCCTGCTTCACTATGGTCGCGGCGCGACTTAAACCGATTTGCTGTGATGGTTGGTCTTTGTAGTAATCGTAATCCATCACGTTGGTGTGAATGTCGGTGGTTTCGATGATACGAAGCTTGATGGTATCGGCCATCGCAGGGCCAGCAAGCGTTAGCATGCCACTTAACACTGCGAGGGAAATAGGGTGAACTGCCACTTTCATTTGGTGCTCCAATTCAATGGGAAGGGGGAATCGTACCGCGTAATGTATCAAACGCTGGTGCAACTTAATGATAAAGATACAGAAAACTGTGAACAGAAATCAGTTTACTGAACCTTATTCATATTAACCGCCGACTTTTTCACTCTTTTGAATGAGACCAAACAAAAACTTCTTAGCAGATTTTTGAATAAAAAATGAAATTTTAGAATTTCAGGTAATATAAACGCCCCGCCATAATGCTTGCATAACGATATCAATGGACGATGAGCAAGCACATGGCAACGAACGATTCAGTCACTTCTTTTCCTAAACCAAAGCCCCGGTTAGTTTCTGACAACCCAGTAGCTGGTGTTACTCGTTTTGCAAAGCAATCGCTACAGCCTGGTGAAGTCGCCTTAGTAGGTGCAGGACCTGGTGATCCTGAACTTCTTACGGTGAAAGCATTGAACTGCTTGCAGCAAGCTGATGTGGTTTTGTACGACTACTTGGTGTCAGAAGAAATCATGGCATTGATTCCAAGCGATACGATTTTGGTGTGCGTTGGGAAGCGAGCTGGGCATCACAGTGTGCCGCAGGAGAAGACGAACCAGCTATTGGTGGACTTTGCCAAACAGGGCTACAAAGTCGTGCGCATTAAAGGTGGTGATCCATTTGTATTCGGTCGTGGCGGTGAAGAGCTGGAAGTGCTTGCTGATGCAGGCGTCCGTTTTCAGGTCGTCCCTGGCATTACCGCGGCAGCTGGCGCAACGGCCTATGCTGGGATTCCACTGACTCATCGCGATTACGCGCAATCGGCCATCTTTGTGACTGGCCACTTGAAAGAAGAAAGCGATGAGATGGATTGGTCCACGTTGGCTCGTGGGAATCAGACTTTAGTGATCTACATGGGGCTGATGAAATCACACTATATTCAGAATCAACTCATTAAGCATGGTCGTTCTGCGTCGACTCCGATTGCCATTATTGAGCGTGGTACGCAGATTCAACAAAAAGTATTTACGGGAGAGCTCTCCCAACTCTCTGATTTATCGAAGGAAGCACAATCGCCATCTTTGATTGTTGTCGGAGAGGTAGTGCGACTGTCTCAAAAGTTAGACTGGTTTTTGTCTAGTACTGAATTCAACAAAAGTGCTATTGCTAACTCCATATAATTTCAGACCAAAGATTAGAGACGTAATGCGCCTTCAAGCTTAAAAAGGAAATACAAAACATGGACCAACAACGTTTAACTCACCTTAAACAACTCGAAGCGGAGAGTATCCATATTATCCGCGAAGTTGCGGCTGAGTTTGATAACCCAGTCATGATGTATTCGATTGGTAAAGACTCATCAGTGATGCTGCATCTAGCGCGTAAAGCGTTTTACCCGGGCAAAATTCCATTTCCACTTTTGCATGTCGATACCGACTGGAAATTCCGCGAGATGATTGAGTTTCGCGATCGCACCGCTGCCAAATACGGCTTTGAGCTTTTGGTACATAAGAACCCAGAAGGTCTAGCAATGGGCTGCAGTCCGTTTGTTCATGGCTCGTCAAAGCATACGGACATCATGAAAACGCAAGGTCTTAAGCAGGCGCTAAACAAATATGGCTTCGATGCTGCTTTTGGTGGCGCTCGTCGTGATGAAGAAAAATCACGCGCAAAAGAGCGCGTGTATTCATTCCGCGATAAGAACCATACATGGGATCCTAAAAACCAACGTCCTGAGCTATGGAAGACGTACAACGGTCAGGTCAATAAAGGGGAGAGCATTCGTGTATTCCCACTTTCGAACTGGACGGAGCTTGATATCTGGCAATACATCTATTTAGAAAACATCGAGATCGTACCGCTTTATCTCGCTGACAAACGCCCAGTTGTTGAACGCGATGGCATGCTGATCATGGTTGATGATGATCGTATGGAGCTTCAACCGGGTGAAGTGATTGAAGAGAAGAGTGTGCGCTTCCGTACTCTTGGTTGTTATCCATTGACTGGGGCTATCGAGTCTGAAGCAAACACTTTAACTGGCATTATCGAAGAGATGCTGGTGGCAACGTCGAGTGAGCGCCAAGGTCGAGCGATCGACCACGATCAGTCAGGATCGATGGAGCTTAAGAAACGTCAAGGTTACTTCTAAAGGATCTAAGGAAAGATAATGAACAGTGCAGTTGAAGCTCAATTAGCCGAGCTTGGTATCGAAGGCTATTTAACACAACACCAGTACAAGTCGTTACTTAGATTCTTGACTTGTGGCTCGGTAGATGACGGTAAAAGTACACTAATCGGTCGCTTACTCCATGACTCAAAACAAATTTATGAAGATCAGCTAGCGGCAGTACACTCAGACAGCCAACGTGTGGGCACCACGGGTGAAAAGCCTGACCTTGCGTTGTTGGTCGATGGCTTACAAGCTGAGCGCGAGCAGGGGATCACGATTGATGTGGCTTACCGCTATTTCTCGACGCAGAAACGTAAGTTCATCATCGCCGATACACCTGGGCACGAGCAGTACACGCGTAATATGGCAACAGGCGCATCGACGTGTGACTTAGCGGTGATCTTAGTTGATGCACGTAAAGGCATTCTTGATCAAACTCGTCGTCACTCTTTTATTTCCAACCTACTGGGTTTGAAACACTTTGTTGTGGCGATCAACAAGATGGATTTAGTGGATTACTCGCAAGAGCGCTTTGAAGAAATCCGCGATGAGTATCTTAAGTTTTCTGAGAACCTGACCGGGGATATTGATATTCAAATCATCCCGATTTCGGCGCTTGAAGGTGACAATGTGGTGGATAAAGGGCAAAACCTAAGCTGGTTTAAAGGCCCGTCATTGCTTGAACTTCTTGAAACGGTCGATGTGGATCAAGAAAAAGGTGCGGGTGAGTTCCGCTTCCCTGTGCAATACGTTAACCGTCCTAACCTCGATTTCCGTGGTTTTGCGGGGACGATTTCTTCAGGTTCGATCAAAGTCGGTGATGCCATCAAAGCATTGCCATCGGGGAAAACGTCAACCGTGGCACGCATTGTTACGTTTGATGGTGATATTGAGGAAGCTCGTGCTGGGTTGGCGGTCACTCTGACGCTAAGCGATGAGATCGATATTAGCCGTGGCGATTTGATTGTCCTAGACAATGCTCAAGTGGAAACCACAAACCACTTGCTTGCCGATGTGGTATGGATGACAGAGCAACCTCTGCAACCGGGTCGTGACTACGACATCAAAATCGCGGGTAAGAAAACTGTGGGCCATGTTGAAGCTATTCGTTACCAATATGATATCAACAACCTATCGACTCATAGTGCGGCAGAGCTGCCATTGAATGGTATTGGCTTGTGTGAATGGTCTCTCAATGAGTCAGTTGCGCTGGACAATTACCAAGATTGTGCTGATACCGGCGGCTTCATCATTATCGATCGTCTGACGAATGTGACGGTTGGTGCAGGCATGGTCAAAGAAAGCCTCGCGGTGGTTGAGCGCGACTTGACGGACATCTCTGCGTTTGAAGTTGAGCTGAATGCACTTGTGCGTAAACACTTCCCACACTGGGAAGCAAAAGACGTCAGCCAATTGCTGAAAAAGTAATTGGCGCGCCCGAGCACGATAAGCTCTGATTCTATCTGTTGTTGTGCTTGGGGCGTCGCTGCCTAACTGAGTTGCGAAATGCAGTTAGGTTATTCTCCTAATACCAGAATGCTTCGGTGAAGCCCAAGAAAACCGAGCATTCTGATGTTCTTTTCGCTTGCGCTGATTTTGGTCTGTTTACTCGTTTGTCTGGTGTCTCACGGATAAATGAGTCGTTGTTGTGCCCTTTGGGCGATTTGGTAAGGAAAGGCTATGTGGGAACAAGGGTTTGTATTAGCGATTTTGCTTGGCATTATCACTTGTTTGCTTGTCACAAAAATTAAGCCTAGTTATGTCTTTGCGGGTGCCGCTTTTATTGCATTTATGGCGGGAATGATGGATTCAGCCACGATCGCATCCAACTTTACCAACTCTTCGTTATTGACTCTGGTTCTGTTGATTCTTGCATCGTGTGCTTTAGAAAAAACGTTACTGATCAGTTGGGTGAGCCGTAGTATTTCTGAAGGCCAGTTAGGTAGTGTGATCGCTAAGCTCGGTGTATCAACGGCCTTGCTCTCTTCATTCACGAATAATACCGCCGTGGTTGTCTCATTGATTGGGGCGATTAAGCGTAATCAGCAGCATGCGCCTTCGAAATTACTCATCCCGCTGTCTTACGCCGCCATTTTTGGTGGCACATTAACTTTGATAGGTACGTCGACTAACTTAATCATCAACAGCTTTGTTGAAGATGCCGGTTTGCCGAGCCTGAGCTTTTTTACACCCACGATGATTGGCTTGGCGGTGTTGGTGGGAGGAATGCTGATTCTTATCCCGCTCAGTTACTTACTGCCGAACTACGATGATCAAAGCCAAGAAGATTTACCGTACTTTCTTGAGTCTCGCGTAGAGCCTGGTTCACCGTTAGTTGGGCGCACGGTCAGCGAGAATAATTTACGTGCGCTGCGCAAACTGTTTCTTGCGGAGGTTGTACGAGATGGCGTGACGGTTTCCTCTGTAGGACCGGATTTCGTACTCAATGCGAAAGACCGATTGTTGTTTTGTGGTGATGTTGAGAGCGTCGCGACCCTGCAAGAAATTCCGGGCCTCAAGCTTTTTGGTCAGCAGCATTTGAATGGGCAAAATTTTATTGAAGTTGTGGTGAGCTCATCCGCGACGTTTTGCTATAAAACACTTAAAGAGAGCCGATTCCGTGACCGCTTTGATGCCGTTGTTGTCGCTATTCGTCGTGGCCATGAGCGCCTAGAGGGCGGTTTGGGTAGCATTACCTTAGCGCCAGGTGACACGTTAGTTCTGGTTCCGGGGAAGCGTTTTGAATCGGAGCGCCGAGCTCATCGTAAAGAGTTTGTTTTAGTGCATGATTTGGACTCTAGCGCTCGGCTTGATACGAATAAATCCTCCATCGTGCTACTGGGTTTTGCTGCCGTAATTGGGTGTGCGCTATTAGAACTAGTACCGATTATTAAAGGCCTTGCCGCGTATCTTATTGCACTTATCGCGTTTGGTATCGTACAGATATCAGAACTGCGCCGCCGTTTTCCGATCGATATCGTCGTGATTGTCGGCTCTGCTTTGTCCATCGCTCAATTGATGATCTCTTCCGGCTTGTCAGAGAGAATGGGAGCGATGTTTATTGAAGCGTTCAATGGCTGGGGCGTGTTTGGAGCCTTGGTCGCAACTTACATCATGACATTAGTTCTTACTGAACTGGTGACGAATAATGCCGCGGCTGCGCTTTCTTTTCCTATTGGCTATAGCATGGCGGTCGGTTATGGCGTTGATCCGATGCCATTCATTATGGCGGTCTTGTTTGGCGCCAGTGCGAGCTTTATTTCTCCCTACGGTTATCAAACCAACTTGCTGGTGTACAGCGTAGGAAATTACAAATTGACCGACTATGTGAGAATTGGTGTGCCGATTTCGATTGTGTACTCTGTATTAGTACTTACTTTGATTCCGGTCTTCTTCCCATTTTAATTCCGATATTTACAAGGATACGTTATGACTGCCGAAACGACGGTAAAAGATGAAAACATTGTTTGGCACCAGCATTCGGTCGATAAACAGTTTCGTGCTGAATTAAAGAAGCAAAAACCTGCTGTATTGTGGTTTACCGGCTTATCTGGAGCGGGTAAATCAACCGTAGCGGGGGCGTTGGAAAATCGCCTTGCAGCATTGGGTTACCACACCTATTTATTGGATGGTGACAATGTGCGACATGGCTTGTGTAGCGATTTGGGCTTTTCTGAACAGGATCGCCGCGAGAATATTCGTCGTATTGGTGAACTGGCTAAACTGATGGCGGATGCAGGCTTAATTGTGTTGTCGGCGTTCATTTCACCGCATCGCGCAGAGCGACAGCTAGTGCGCGACTTATTGCCAGAAGGTGAGTTTATCGAAGTGTTCGTCAATGCATCTCTAGAAGTCTGCGAAGGTCGCGATCCTAAAGGTTTGTACCGCAAAGCACGTGCGGGAGAGATTCCTAATTTCACTGGTATTGATTCGGAATATCAAGCGCCAGAGAACCCTGAAATCGATTTGCCCGCGGGAGAAAAGAGTGTCGATGAGCTGGTGGACTTGTGCTTGGAAGCGCTTAAGTCGCGTGCAGTGATCCGATAAATAAGCATTTGGATCATTGGTGACCTCAAGCTCTTTGAACGGCTTAAGAAGCATTTAGATCATGGGTGGTCAAATGCTTCTCGAACTGCCTACACGGTATGATGAACCGTACTTTTAGCATCACTATGGACACTAAATCTATGATTTAAAAGCGCAAGCATTTGGTCGTAGTAGTCGGCATGTGGTTTGTTACCGAGCAAGGTACAGAGCTCATTGCCTGTTGGCGTGAAGCGGTAATATAAAAGGCGGACGCCTTTGCTGTTCACGTTCAGCGACAAGTTTTTACCTTGGTAGGTGAGGATCAATGGCGTCTCGATACCAATTTCGCCAGATTCAAGCTCGGTACTATGCAGTAACCCTAGTTCAATCAACAGCAACAAACTTGAATAGGGCAGCTGAAAACTTCCCATGTTTAAGCTGTTGGCGATGTCTCGTTTGCCGAAGCTAAATATTCCTCCTTGCGCTTTATAACCAATTAACAGCTTGCGACTGTGATCCCCTCCAAAACTGCACGCCAGAGAGGCGGCTCTTTGCAGAGTTTGCGCTTCTTTTGGTGACATATCTTTGAGGACTTTGAGCGCTTTCATAGACGTCGAGCCTGGGTTTGTCACTTCACGCTTCATCACTTGAGCCCATAACTTTTGCATCGCGCTGTTATGGATGTCTTGAGCCATTTCAAAAAAACGATACAACCAGTCTTGGTCGGGCTCTCCGGCAGTTTCATCTCGGCATGAACTGTGTGCTAGCTTTAAAATCTGCTCTAGGTTTTTTTGTCGCTGTTCTTGGCGTCTCTGTTCACGCAGTTGGGCTCTTTCAAGCGCGGATTTGGCCGGTGGATCGGTTTGCAGTAAGGCATCAAGACCGTGTATTTGGGCAATGGTTTTTACCTTGCTGGCACTGTCTTTGATGTAGCCCTGCTTCTTTTCTTGTTGCGTATTTTTTTGTGCGTTTGACTGATGTTCGATGACAACAGGTTGCTTTGTCGGTTCTGCCATTAATTTTCCTACCAAGAACTGCGCTGTTCGCTTGTTTAAATTTACACCTTATCTAACCAGGCGACCAGATAGGAGTTCTCAGTTTTTGAACGAATAGGGCTATCCAAAATGATAATGAGTTGTTAAAATTGTTATCGTTATTTTGGAGGGACAATGAAGTTCTCAGAAGCAGGTAAATTAAAAAAGCACCTGTCGATAGCGTTTCTTTTGGTTATTTATGTTGGCGTATTAGCGTATTTGTCTCGTTATATCGTGTAACACAGAACTAAAAAAGGCGCCGATGTGACGCCTTAGGTGTACCGATGCATGTCAACGACTTAAACTACATATCGTCGTAGGCTTCTATTTTCGATCCCTCAATAACGTAAGCCGTTTCAGCCAGCTCGTGGCTTATCGTCTCGGTTTTCAACTCCCCAACCACATATATAACATCCCACAGTTCTTGAACGGGTGCGCCTTTGGGAAACTTCACGTAAATGATTTGGTTTGGTGGCGGTGGTGGTACGTGGATACAAGCTCCAAAGTATGGCACCAACAAAAACTCGGTGACGGTATTCGCGTCACCTTCAAGCGGGATGACAAAGCCCGGGATTTTAACTTGGCTTCCATTTAGCTCTGGTCGAACGTTACCAATTTTAGACTGTTGCGCTGCGCCGCCACTGTGATCAGAAGCTGGCATGCCCACACTGTCGAACAGTTTGCGTTCTTTCTCAGGTACAAGATCAATCCAGTCGAGCGTTAATGGCTCCTCGCTTGCGAGTACTGGTGCTATAAATGAGACGATCAGCAAGCAACTTGCGAGTATTTTTCTCCACATTTTATTAAATCCTTATTGTCATTCCGTCACTTAGTGACTGTCGGTAGGCGCGAAAAGCCGGGATGAAACCAATTACAATTCCAGCGCATTGTACGAAACCTAATAACATCCATTCATAGGGCGATAAGAGGCTTAAAGTCAGATGTATTCCATAATGCTGTTGAATGATGGGTTGCACGATGGCGAGAATGGCATACAGCCCTGCCACTCCGGTCACGATTCCGGCAGCAGTAAGTAGACTGGCTTCGCTGATTAACAATGAGAAAACATGACGAGGTCTTGCTCCCATAGCGCGCAAAATCGCCATTTCACGGCGGCGCTCCTGCAAGCTGGTTAATAAGCTGCTTAGCATGCCGAGTAATCCTGCAATCACCACAAAGCCAGACACTGCCATTAAGGCTTGCTCGGCAACAGACATCATTCCCCACAGTTCATGCAACGCAACCCCGGGCATAATCGCGCTAAGCGGTTCTTTGGGATAAGTGTTGATTTGCCTTTGTAGGGCGAAAGTCTGAATACGAGATTTCAAACCGACCAGCATCGCGGTAATTTGCTTGGGCTGAAAGTCTCTGTTTTTGAGGTCTTGTGCTTTGGGTGTTGGGCCTAAACGTGCACCGCTTTCCCATCCGACGTGGATGGCTTCGATGGCTTCTAGCGATACATGAACGGTTTTGTCGACTGGCGTGCCAGTGGGCGCAAGAATCCCGACAACTTTGAATGGCAGGTTGTCATGTCGGCTAAAGCCTACATCACTAATGCCGTGGGCAATGATGATTTCACTACCGACGTGATACCCCAGTTGTTTTGCGACATCAGAACCGAGCACGGTTTCAAATAAACCATTGAATTTTCGGCCTTCTGAAAAGGTTAGTGATTGCTTACTTCCGAATTTATAGTGTTCAAAATAGCTGTGGTTGGTTCCCATGACTCGGAACCCTTTGTGCGAGTCGCCAAGTGAGATTGGAATCGCCCAATCTACTGCTCGATGATTGGCAAACTCTTGGTAGCTCTTCCAGTCAATGTTGTTGGTGGCATTGCCAATGCGAAACACAGAGTAGAGCAGCAAGTTCACTTGTCCAGAACGGCCACCAATGATGAGGTCGGTGCCTGAAATTGTATTGGCGAAGCTATCTTTTGCCTGAGTACGAATGCGTTCTACTCCTAAAAGGAGTATGACAGAAATCGCGACTGTCATGATGGTTAATATTGCCGTCGCCTTACGATTGATTAAGCTCTTCCACGCGAGCTTTGCAACAGCGCTCATGATGCGGCTCCTAGGTTAGATGCTTGGTTAATATCTGGTAGGTTAAGTGTGCGGTCAAATAAGGGCTCAAGCGTTGGATCGTGACTGACGAAGATCAGCGTAGCGTTGGCTTGATTAGTTTGCTCCATCAGGAGTTCAATAAACGCTTTACGGTTATCGTGGTCTAGAGCGGAGGTTGGCTCGTCAGCAATCACTAACCCCGGATACCCAATGAGTGCTCGTGCAGCCGCAACACGTTGTTGTTGGCCAATGCTCAGTTCCGATACCGGACGAGCATGAAGCTCGCTGGGTAGGTGGAGCCTTTCAAGCAGAGCTTGAGCTTGCTCTTCTAACGTTTGAGATGACGTTCTTGAAAGCGCGCGGCCACGTCGTGTTTGACTGAATTGGCAAGGCAGTAGTACGTTTTCAAGTACGTTTAAATAAGGCAATAAATTGAACTGCTGAAAGATATAGCCAATGTGATCGGCGCGAAATTTGTCTCTTTGACTTGCACTTAAACTAACAAGGTCAGTATTCAGTACGGATAGAGAGCCTGATGTTAACGTGTTGATGCCAGTTAGTAGGGCAAGCAGCGTAGATTTACCGCAGCCACTGGGACCTTTGATAAATACGTGCTCACCTTGGGCAATATGTAACTGTGGAATATGAATGGTTGCGTGTGTTGAACCGGGCCAGACAAACTGGGCATTATTTAGCTCAACAACGTTTGACATGATTTCAGTCATACTAAATCACCAAAGCATTGGCGTGTAAGTGTGTACTTACACGCCACTCGTGTTATTTGATTACGATTTGGGAGTTATCTTTGCTCAGTTTGATGGCTGATTGCATGGTGTCAGTGAATATATTGACGTTGATTGACTCAGTCGTTGGAAATTGATTAAACCAGTCGGTTTGAATGTTACTGAGTTGGTTAACTTGGTCACAGCTGAAGCGATATTGCACCGAAAACTCACCATGTCCGCCATTTTCATGCTCCTCATGGTGAGCATCGTGACCGTCATGGTGCTCATGTTCATCATGATGTTCATTGTGGTGATCATGGTGTTCGTGCCCTTCATGATCGTGATTTGCATGGTCATCATGGTCGTGCTCGCTATGATCATGGTCTTCATTAGGGGTGCTGAGGTTATGGTTTACGTAAGCTTCTTCAATATCACAATTGGCTTGCGCGTTAATAGCAAACAGTGTGTTGCTGTCTTCTAGGGTAGCAATTGCTTGTTTAAGTGCTTGCTCTTGCTGTTCATTTTCTGGAGCATGCTCGAAACCGACCACATCGGCTCCGGGAGCAGTAATCTCCACTAACAGATCCTTTCCATCTTGGGCGATATTAAATTCGACATGACCATGCACATGAGCACCGTGCTGGCGGTATTCGTCCGCATTTGCTGCTGTCGATAAAGAGAGACCAATGACAAGCGCTAAAACATGTTTCGATGACATTTTGTGTTTCCTAATTTTGCTGGCACTAACCCGAGCAATACCGGATCAGATTTGTATTTACTAAGGTGCGATTCGTTGACACGTGAGGTGTAGGAATGCGCACAAATTATGTTGAGTGTGGAATAGTTTGGAAATTAAGCAAAATAAGGCGGGGCACGAGCTGCACCACGAATGTCTTCACTATTAACAAGGCGCTGAAAGACATCATGGTATTGGATGCGCGTAAATGTTGGCAACGATAGGGTCGGTTGAGCTTTGGCTATGCCGTGCTGAACCCCAGAAAATAGCTGGCAATGATGGTGTGTGTGGTGTTCGGGAGTCAGATCAACTTGATGAAGGATTACCGCAAAGTTCCAAGCGATCAGCAACGCGACACTGAAAAATAAAACAGTGCGATGCCAATGCTTCCGTATCTTTTGCTGGTGGTGGTACATCTGAGCTCCTCTTACCGACTGTTATAATATAACACCCATAATGAGTAAAAGTTCACTCTTTTGTTGGCTAGTGGGAAAATTTACGTCAACACATGTGATGTCGCCGAATCTGAGACTGTCTCCTTGGTGGAATCACTGAGCGTTAAACTAGGGGCAACAGAAATCTCAAGCTTTAAGTTTGGTCGCAAGGCTCCTTATACTGCGTACTGCGGATATTAAGGAGCCAAGCAACGAGACTAGATATTCTGTTTAATTAGCTCGATCACCTTTGCAATTTCATCTTGCTCAAGTGCGCCTTCTTTTACAAACAGCACTTTGCCTGTTTTGTCTTGAACAATAATGGCAGAGCTTTCTTCTTTAAGATCCCAAGTGTTGGCGACTACGCCATTTTCATCCAGAACCATAGATGACCAAGGAAACTCTTTTTTGCTGTCTTGGGCTGAAGATTTCACGAACGAACCTGTCCCCCAGATTGCATCATCTTGGTTAATGATCGTTGTTGTTTGGTAGCTTTCTTGCGGGAATTGCGCGGCGGTTATTGCTGACATCAAAGGGGCGTTCATTTCTTTTGAACTGCTACGACCTGCGATTGCTTGAATAACACGAACCTTACCCTGCATATGCTGGGTTGCCCATGGTTGGTATGCCACGCCCTCACCCTGCAAAACAATCTCGCCATAAGCCGCGACCTTGGCAGAAGGAACGGTCTCACCGACAGATAGGTTGTGTGCAAACGCAAAGCTTGGCGTTATAGCCAATAGTAGAGGTAGGAGAGTCTTAGTTTTCATATTGTTATATTCCGTACGAGTTGGAAGTTTTCCAGTATATATCCAGATCTAGGAAATTTGTAGAACTGTTGATAACATTTATTTAACGTATGGGGTGGTGTAATATTGCGTTATATTTAGAATTTGCTAAAATGAACCTCGTCGCAGATTGCGCATCAAGATTGCAGAGGATAAATAAGCAATCCGTGTTTTCTCAAAGGAATTGAGGTGAGTTATGCTACGTGAGTTTGCTGTATACCGACCATTACAAGTGGCACGTTTCGTTAAAACGTTGTTCAAAGGTCAATTCTTTATTGCTGGGGTTGGATGTTTTCAGTTCGACAATGGCAAAGTTTTGCTCCCTGACGTCAACGATCAGAAAAGACTCACCATCTTTAAAGAAGTCAACCAAGTGATTGCTTCGTTGTCTGTTTAAGAGCCCGTTGGCTTGAATTTAGTTTTCGATTTCAAAAAAGAGCGACCTATTCGGTCGCTCTTTTTGGTTTCAGTTAGTCCTAGGAACTAACTTTGTAAGCTGGGTGGAAAGCAAACACCTGTGCCACCGATACCGCAGTAACCGTCAGGGTTTTTAGCCAGATATTGCTGGTGGTAAGTTTCGGCAAAATAATACGGGCCCGCTGGCTGTATCTCAGTGGTGATGTTCGCGCGTAGTTCCTCTTGCAGTGCTTGTTGATACAAGAGCTTCGATTTTTCTGCGCTCTCTTGCTGCTTCGCGGAATAAGTGTAAATAGCCGAACGGTATTGTGTGCCCAAATCGTTACCTTGACGCATCCCCTGGGTTGGGTCATGTTTCTCCCAAAAAACGGCCAGTAGTTTTTCTAAGGAAATCACGCGTTCATCGAAGACGACTCGTACTACCTCTGTATGGCCTGTTTTACCCGTACACACCTCTTCATAAGTAGGATTGGGTGTATATCCACCGGCGTAGCCAACCGAAGTGGAGATAACCCCATCCAGTTGCCAAAATACGCGCTCAGCACCCCAAAAGCAGCCCATTCCCAGCAGAATTTGTTGTTGATGCGGCTCCAATGGTGCCTTTAAGTTAGATTTATTTACAAAATGATGATCTTCAACCTGCATCGGTTGATCTCTACCTGGCAAGGCATCTTCTATACTGATCAATGTTTGTTTGTTGAGCATGGTATTTGTCCTTCAATACGTGTCTTAAATTTGCGAACTTTTTCATTTCGTCTGTATCTGATGCTGTGATGACATAGACCGCGTTAAACCTATTAATATTACAGACTTAGACTTTAATTGGCGTTATCATTATTTACGTTTACTTAACCTCATTCAGCCAAAAAAGCATGATAAAAAAAGCTCTCCTCACCATTGTTGGCCTGTTTGCCTTTTCTCATGGTGCCTATGCCGATGTTTCTTTGACTTTAAAAGGCATCGATGGCGCTTTAGAAGAGAATGTCAGTGCGTACCTGTCGTCCATTCCAGCGAAGGACTACTCCACTTCTCTGCGCTTTCAAGCGAGATTAGATCAAAGTATCACTGAAGCTCTTAATGCGCTTGGGTATTATCATGCAAAAATTTCATACTCTATTCCGGAAGGGAATGATGAGTTGATCGTCAGCATCAAGCCGGGTTTACCTGTGAAAGTGAAAGTCATGGATGTGGTGATCACAGGTGAAGCAAAAGACGATGAAGAGTTCGCCAAACTTATTGAACGTTCACCGCTTAAAGTCGGTAAAGTATTGAATCAAGGTGAATACGATAGCCTGAAATCGGGTATTCGTAACTTGGCGTTGCAGCGTGGTTATTTCAATGGTGATTACAAGCTCAGCAAACTTGAAGTGATTCCTGACTTCAATGAAGCGAATGTGCGTTTGCATTATGACAGTGGTATTCGTTATCACTTTGGTCCGATTAACATTACCGGCAGTCAGATTTGGGAAAACCGTGTTGAATCAATGCGACCTTTTGAAATTGGTGAACCTTACTTGGTTTCGCAAGTGGGGGAGTACAACCAAAACCTGTCTAATACCGATTGGTTTTCATCGGTTTTTGTGGAGCCTGATTTAAGTAAATTGGATGAGGGACGCGAATTGCCAATTAAGGTCTCGCTCGCGCCAGCGTCAAAAAACCAAATAGAAACCGGTCTTGGTTACTCGACCGATACTGGTGTGCGTGGCACGTTAAAATGGAAAAAACCATGGGTTAGTTCACGTGGCCACAGCTTTAATACGGCGTTATCACTATCAAAGCCAGAACAGACGATCACGGCAGGCTACAAAATCCCGCTTGATGATGTATTGCGTGAATACTACCAATTGCAATTTGGTTTAAAGCACCTTGATAACCGAGATACGGAGAGTTTGGAATCCAACTTGGCAGTTGAGCGACATTGGCTAACTGATGGCGGTTGGCATAAAACCATTTATGTTCGTCACTTGTATGAAAACTTCTCTCAAGGTCTGCAAGATGATGGGGTGCAATTTGTGTTACCCGGAGCCACTTTTTCACGAACTCGTGTCCGTGGTGGCAACATGCCAATGTGGGGGGATAAGCAAAGTGTAACGATCGAATATGGTGATCCTGCTTTGCTGTCAGAAACGCGAGTATTGCGCCTATTAGGGCGATCATCTTGGATCCGCGGGATCGGTGATAATCATCGTGGTTTGTTCCGTTTAGAAGGTGGTGCGAACATCACTGACGAATTTGAAAAGCTTTCACCTTCTCTGCGTTTCTTCGCTGGTGGTGACAACAACATTCGTGGTTATGGATACGAGTCTATTTCACCTGTGGATGAAAGTGGCGCCTTGACGGGTGGTAAATACATCGTTAGCAGCACATTAGAATATCAATATCGCGTATATGGAAACTGGTGGGCAGCCACCTTCTACGATATTGGTGATGCATTTAACGAAACACCTAAATGGAAATCGGGTGCTGGTGTGGGTATCCGTTGGGCGTCTCCGGTTGGACCGGTTAGCTTTGATTTTGCGTGGGGACTGGATGAAAAACCAGAAAGAGAGTTCCGCATCCACTTCTCATTGGGGCCTGAGTTATGATCAAAATGATGTTTAAGTGGACCAAATGGCTGTCGCTAAGTTTGATTGGTCTATTGCTGTTGCTCATCATTTTTGTTGCGACAGTGCTATTTACTCACCCTGGTCTTAAGCTCGCGTTGTGGGGAGCAGAAAAGGCTTTACCGCAACTACAGATAGAGAAAGTTCAGGGTTCATTATTTCCTCGTTTTGAGCTACAGAACGTCAGTTTTGTCGACGAATCTTTGAACATCGACGCAAAAGTCGATCGTTTAGCGTTAGCGGTTAACTTCCGTTGTTTCTTTGATCCTAAAGTCTGTGTCGATGAGCTAACCCTGCAAGGTGTTAACTTTCAGATGCCAGAGCTCCCTCCGGCAGGCGAAGAGCCAGAGGAGACTCCGCCATTACGTACAGTCAGTACACCAGTCCCTATTTTTGTTAATAAGGTCAGTTTTGATGACATTAACTTAAACATTTTAGGCAACCAAATTGACTGGCAAGATTTCTCTACCGGGCTTTCTATGCAAGGCGACCGTTTAGTGATTGCGCCGACGGCATTAAAAGACATCAATGTTGCATTGGCTCCAAGTGAAGCTGAACCTGAAGCGGCCACAGACGAGCCGAAAGACGCTGACGCTCCGCCGCAAGATATTGTGTTACCCGAGGTGTGGATTCCACTCACTGTGGAAGCACGACGCCTCGATATTCATAACTTCAAGCTTGCAGGTGAGAAGCCGGTGATCGTTCACCACCTTGGTGTTGTAGCGAAAGCGGGGGGCGACCGTGTTGATGTGAAAACATTAGAGCTCGATATGCCTGAAGTGGAAGGTAAGTTAAGCACGCAAGTAACGCTTTCTGCTGACTATCCTCTCAAAGCACAGCTCGATGCGCTGGTGAAGCAAGCGGATGCGAAGGGACAAAAGCTGTCGCTGTCAGCTGCTGGTTCGGTGGGAGACCTTTCTCTCACTGCGACCTTATCTGAACTAGTCGAAGCGGAGATCAAAGGTGAACTTCAGCCCCTGAAAGCGCAGTTCCCCTTTGATGTTGCAATCAAAAATGTGCAAGCGCAATGGCCGTTAATCGGTCAAAGTGATTATCAAGTATCGGTACCAAGTTTATCTGCAAAAGGTTCCCTGGACGGATACACTGTGGCACTAGAAACACAAGCTTCGGGTAAAGATATTCCTGCTGTAGATGTTGCACTAAACGGCAAAGGCACATTAGAGCAAATCGATCTTGAAAGCCTGGTAGTCAAAACATTGGGCGGTGAGCTATCCGGTCAGGTGATGGCGAATTGGGCTGCGCCAATCAACTGGCAAGCTGACCTTAATTTGCAACATATTCAACCAGGGCTTCAATGGGAAGAAGCGGAAGGCGATATCAGTGGTAGCCTCTCGACTTCAGGTTCTTTAACAGAACAAGGCGGTTGGCAAGTCAGTTTACCTAAGTTAGATATCGATGGCATTTTGCGCGGTTATCCGCTGAATGTGGAAGGCCAACTGGAAGCGTCTGATAAGAATGGCAAAGGTGAAGACATTCAGCTTACCACACAAGGTTTAGCGCTTTCTCATGGCCCTAACCAATTGAGTGCCAAGGGTAAGATTGATAAGCAGATATTAATGGATGTTGAGGTTAACTTCCCCGATTTTGCGAAAAGTGTTCCAGATCTAGCGGGTAAGATGCAAGGCAACGTGGCGCTGCGTGGTAGCTTGAAAGAGCCTGACATCAAATTAGACCTAGCGCTAAATCAAGTGAACTGGCAGCAGCAAGCGAACGTCGAAAACATAACTTTGAAGGGGGATGTGACGCCTCTGCCAGCACCGAAAGCGAACTTAAGCCTCATTGCGAACAACATTACCTACGACGACATTAAAGT
This sequence comes from Vibrio antiquarius, assembly GCF_000024825.1. Classification (NCBI taxonomy): domain Bacteria; kingdom Pseudomonadati; phylum Pseudomonadota; class Gammaproteobacteria; order Vibrionales; family Vibrionaceae; genus Vibrio; species Vibrio antiquarius. The sequence goes on along the minus strand of NC_013456.1, from coordinate 92,243 downwards.
TGATAGTGCAGACCTTGAAGTTTCTGGGGATGAAAAACTGCACCAACTGACGCTAGATGTGGTGTCTGACATTGTATCAACCAGCTTAGAAATTGAAGGCTCATTCATACAGAAGCCGCAAATGATCTGGGATGGTGCATTGCGTCGTCTTACTTTGAGCACGCCGCAGGGACCTTGGGCGTTGCAGAAATCGACGGCGGTTAAAGTCAACATTGATAAACAAATCGCTGATGTTCAAGCACATTGTTGGCTGCAAGCCAATTCGAGTGTTTGTTTGACCGAAGATATTAGTGTTGGTCAAAGTGGCGAAGCCAAGTTAGCTGTGAACGACTTTGACTTTGAACAAATCAAGCAGTTCCTGCCGCCAGAGACGAAATTACAAGGGTCGGTCAACGCGCAAGCAACAGCAAAATGGGCACCAGAGATGAAGCCGGAAGTCACGGTGAACGTTGATATGCCTAAAGGTCAAGTAGAGCAAGCACTAGAGCAGCCGATAACTCTTGGTTGGGAAAGCTTTAGCTTTAAAGCGGCGCTGGCAAAAGACAAGTTAGATGCTGAGTGGTTATTTGATGTGAGAGACAACGGTGACTTATCAGGTCAGGTTTCTTTGGTCGATGTAACGTCTGAGCAGCCTGAGATTGACGGTAAGGTCTCGCTATCGACATTCCATCTGGATTTCTTAGCGCCGTTGATAGGTGAGTACAGCCTATTCAAAGCGAACATGAATACTGATTTGGCGATATCTGGTGATGTTATGCACCCTAAGGTCAACGGTCAGTTCTTGATTGAGCAAATGAAGCTACAAGGTGAAGTCACGCCGATAGACATTAACTCCGGTCAGGTCGCGATCAACTTTAAAGGTCACCAAGCGGATCTTGATGCGGGTATCATGACGCCAGATGGTGAGTTGGAAGTGACTGGTGAGGCCGATTGGCAGGATCTACAAAATTGGCATACCAAAGCGCGCGTATTTGCGAAAGAGCTTCAGGTGGATCTTCCACCAATGGTAAAAATCAAAGTTGAGCCGGACATGACCATTGATGTCACACCACAGCTTGCTAAGGTCGAAGGTAATATTAATCTGCCTTGGGGACGAGTTGTGGTTGAAGAGCTGCCACCAAGTGCGGTTGGTGTTTCAAGCGACACCGTGATTTTGGACCAGAACTTACAGCCTGTGAGTGATATCGAGCCAATGCCATTTGATGTTGAAACGGATATCAACATTAAGATCGGTGATGACTTTCAACTGGCCGCCTTTGGTTTGAAAGGTGGTCTGAAAGGTAACCTCAATGTGACACAGAAAGATAAAGGTCCGTTCATCGTTGGTGAGGTTAATATCGTCGACGGTTCTTACCGCTCTTTTGGTCAGGATTTGGTGATTGAAGAAGGTAAGATCTTAATGAATGGTCCGGCAGATCAGCCGTACGTTTCTATTAAGGCGATTCGAAATCCAGATAATACCCAAGATGACGTGATTGCTGGTGTGCGTGTAACAGGACCAGCATCGGATCCAAATGTGGAGATATTCTCTGAGCCAGCGATGCCTCAAGCGAATGCGCTCTCTTACCTACTTCGCGGTCAAGACATTGATGGCGAAGCGGGAGGCAATGCTATGACGACCACGTTGATCGGCCTAAGTTTGGCAAAGAGTGGACGCGTGGTTGGTGAAATCGGCGAAGCCTTTGGGGTTCAAGATTTACAATTGGATACGGCGGGGTCGGGCGATGATTCTCAAGTGACCGTCAGTGGTTATATTCTGCCGGGATTACAGGTGAAATACGGCGTCGGCATCTTTAACTCACTAGGCGAGTTCACCGTGCGTTATCGATTGATGCAAGATCTGTATTTAGAGGCGGTTTCTGGTGTAGATAGTGCGGTTGACCTACTCTATCAATTTGAGTTCGATTAGAGCTTGTTCGTCTGCGTACATAAAGTTCATGACTAAGGAGTGGTTATGCAGCATTTAGTTTTTGTATATGGGACCTTGCGTAAAGGAGAGTGTAATCATCACTTTCTGAGCTCGGCCCAGTTTCTTGGTCAGCATGAAACGGATGCTCAGTTCGCACTGTATGACTTAGGTCCTTATCCTGCGTTGTCTGTTGGGCAGCGCTCGATACAAGGTGAAGTGTATCTGATTGATGATGAAACCTTATCCGAGCTAGATAAGTTGGAAGATGTGCCAGTAGAGTATCGTCGAGAGAGTATCGTCACGCCGTTTGGCCAAGCTTGGATCTACTTGTATCAAGATACTGAACAACTGACCGAAGAAATCGCTTCCGGAGATTGGTGTCAAAAGGTGTGAGCTATACTGACATTATCAATAGCGACGAGCTGGTCACTAAGGAGTCATGATGAAGGTATTCGTAATTGGATCAATGGCGTTGATTCTTGCCGCATGCGCGCAAACAACCCTGCCGACCTCGAGTAATGTTACCGACTGGCAAGCGTTTGGTAAGCAGTCTGCCTTAGATGGATTAAGAGTTTTATCTGAAGGTCGCATCGCTGCACTGGATGGTACTAATCATGCTACGCCTGAACTGATCATGGCCTATCAAACGGGTTATCAGCAAGGGAAGCAAGAGTATTGTGAACAAAGCGCGTATATGCTTGGTGTTATCGGGCGTCCGTATTTTGGTATTTGTGATGACCTAGACCCCTTCTTTCAGCATGACTATGACGCCGGCCGAATGTCTTCTGCAGGCGCGCCTATCTATTGACTTACACAAGATGAAAAGCAAAAGAGCTGCCCTAAAGCAGCTCTTTTTAATTTTGTATCAGCCGTGATGCTTATTTTTTCTGAGCGCGCTCGTAAGATTCTAGGATCTCAGCTTTAGCGGCAGCAACATCTGCCCAACCATCCACTTTCACCCATTTACCTGCTTCAAGCTCTTTGTAACGCTCAAAGAATTGCGTGATCTGCGCTTTCAGTAGTTCTGGGATATCGTCCACATCTTGGATGTGATCGTACTCTTTCGAGATTTTGGTGTGTGGAACCGCAAACACTTTTGCGTCTTCACCTGACTCATCCGTCATCTTCAAAACGCCAACAGGACGGCAGCGAATCACTGAACCTGGCATTAGTGGGTATGGTGTTGGTACCAGTACGTCGACTGGGTCGCCATCAAGAGACAGCGTATTGTTCACGTAGCCATAGTTACATGGGTAGAACATTGGTGCAGACATGAAACGGTCGACAAATACCGCACCAGAGTCTTTATCTACTTCGTACTTGATTGGATCTGCATTTGCAGGAATTTCGATCACGACATAGATATCTTCAGGCAGCGACTTGCCTGCTGGCACATGGTTTAAGCTCATTAGAATATTCCTTTTCATTAACGATGAGTCACACAGAAGCGGCTTCATCTGATGATAAATTCGCGTTTCACTTTAGCGACAAAAACGCGGCAGGTAAACACCTGCCGCGTTGGACAAAGGTCTGAAATTATTCTTCGTCGCGGTGCAGTTCAAGGAACTCTTCAACTTTGCGAACCATGTTCTTAGAACCAACAAAGAAAGGCACACGTTGGTGCAATTCGGTTGGTTTGATATCCATGATGCGATTGACGCCGTCTGATGCAATACCGCCCGCTTGCTCAATTAAGAACGCCATTGGGTTACATTCATAAAGTAGACGCAGTTTGCCCTGAGGATGGCTTTGCGTACTAGGGTAAAGGTAGATACCACCTTTCAGTAAGTTGCGGTGGAAATCAGCAACCAATGAGCCAATGTAGCGAGAAGTGTATGGACGACCGTCTTCTGGCACATTCTCTTGGCAGTACTTGATGTACTTCTTCACCCCTTGAGGGAAGCGAATGTAGTTACCTTCGTTGATCGAATAAATCTTGCCTTCTTCTGGGATCATCATGTTTTCATGAGAAAGGCAGAAGCTGCCGATAGATGGGTCGTAAGTAAAGCCGTTTACGCCGTTACCCGTGGTGTAAACCAACATGGTTGATGAACCGTAAATCACGTAACCAGCGGCAACTTGCTTATGACCAGGCTGAAGGAAATCTTCTTCTGTCGCTGGTGTGCCAATAGGTGAAACACGGCGATAAATAGAGAAGATAGTACCGACAGAGACGTTCACATCGATGTTAGAAGAACCATCAAGTGGGTCCATCAGTACCACATATTTGGCGTTTTGGTTGAGCTCTTTGTTGAAAGCAACCGCTTCGTCTTCTTCCTCACTGGCAACGCCACACACTTGGTCACGAGCTTCAAGCGCGGCTTTGAACTTATCGTTCGCGTAAACATCGAGCTTTTGCTGGTCTTCACCTTGGACATTTTCCGTGCCTACAGCACCAGTGATATCACCGAGACCCGCTGCGTTGATTTCGCGGTTAACGATTTTTGCAGCTAAACGAATGGAGGCTAAAAGGGATGATAGATCACCGCTAGCGTGGGGGAAATCCGCTTGTTTTTCGACAATGAACTCGCCTAGGGTGCGCAGTCCTGACATGGTTAATCCTTACATTTTCATTTCATTGGGGGTAGTGCGCAAGTGAGCATCTCTTTATGGATGTTAAACGATTGCGCTGGATGTAAGTTTAAGTCGCAGATCTTTTTAATGGTAATGAAGTAACTGTTTGAGATCTCAATTTATTTGTAGACTTGTTTGAGGGATTCATCAGTAAGCAAGAGGTTGTACAGTCTGTGTTCAACCTTGTCATATTTGTGAAAGGGACTGCAAGAAGAAGGCTAAAGTCTCTCGCTTTTCTGGTTGTGATCGCGATAATGAAAGCATTAAAGAACGCATTACAAGGTTTAGTTTATGCACATTCATATCTTGGGTATCTGTGGCACATTTATGGGCGGCGCTGCGATTTTAGCGCGCCAATTAGGGCATAAAGTCACTGGTTCTGATGCCAACGTTTACCCACCGATGAGCACGTTGCTTGAGTCTCAAGGTATTGAAATTATTGAAGGCTTCGACCCGTCTCAACTCGACCCTCAACCAGACCTTGTGGTGATCGGTAATGCCATGAGCCGTGGTAACCCATGTGTTGAACATGTGCTCAATACCAACATGCGCTACACCTCTGGTCCGCAGTGGCTCAACGAGTTTTTGCTGCACGATCGCTGGGTATTGGCGGTATCGGGTACACACGGTAAAACGACCACGTCGAGCATGCTGGCTTGGATACTCGAAGACTGCGGTTATCAACCTGGTTTCCTAGTTGGTGGAGTACTTGGTAACTTTGGAGTCTCTGCTCGTTTGGGTGAAAGCATGTTTTTTGTCGTTGAAGCGGACGAATATGACAGTGCTTTTTTCGATAAGCGTTCTAAGTTTGTGCACTACCATCCTCGAACCTTAATCATGAACAACCTTGAGTTTGATCATGCTGACATCTTCGATGATCTAGAGGCGATCAAGCGCCAATTCCATCATTTAGTGCGAACGGTTCCCGGCAATGGCTTAATCTTAGCTCCGAAGCAAGACCAAGCTTTGGCGGATGTATTAGAGCGTGGTTGCTGGACAGAAAAGCAGTTTTCAGGTGTTGAGGGCGACTGGCAAGCGCACAAATTAGTGGTCGATGGCTCAAAATTTGAAGTTGCTCTACAAGGCGAGAAGGTCGGTACCGTCGAATGGGATTTGGTGGGTGATCATAACGTTGATAATGCGTTAATGGCGATTGCCGCGGCGCGACACGTTGGCGTAACGCCGGAGCTTGCGTGTCAGGCTCTGGGCCGTTTCATTAACACCAAGCGCCGTCTTGAGTTAAAAGGTGAAGTGCAAGGTGTGACGGTTTACGATGATTTTGCGCATCATCCGACGGCAATTGAACTCACCGTCGGTGGTTTGCGTAACAAGGTAGGCGAAAAACGCATTCTTGCCGTGTTGGAACCTCGTTCTGCCACTATGAAGCGCGGCGTGCACAAAAACACACTCGCGGATTCGCTACACAGCGCAGATGAAGTGTTCTTATTCCAACCAGACAACATCGAATGGTCGGTGCAAGATATCACGGAACAATGTCAGCAACCTGCTTTTGTTGACGCTGACATCGATAACTTTGTAGCGAAAATCGTTGAACGTGCGCAGCCAGGTGACCAAATCCTCGTGATGAGTAATGGTGGCTTTGGCGGTATTCACGGCAAGATCCTCGAGCAACTTAAACAAAAAGCCTGATTTTATGCAAAACAAACAGCAGCAAGCAGAAAAAGCCATCACTTTAGCGTTAACTGGAGCATCTGGTGCGCCTTATGGTCTGCGCCTTTTAGAATGTTTGGTCGCGGCGGATTATCATGTCTACGTTTTGATCTCTTCGGCGGCTCGTGTCGTGATGGCAACCGAACACAACCTTAAGTTGCCAAGTGGGCCTGAAGCCGCAAAGCAAGCGTTGGTGGAACATCTCAACTGTGATCCAAATAACATCACCGTTTGCGGTAAAGATGACTGGTTCTCACCGGTAGCGTCTGGCTCTGCGGCACCCAAGCAAATGGTGGTTTGCCCATGTTCTGCGGGAAGCGTTGCGGCGATTGCGCATGGTATGTCGGATAACTTGATTGAGCGCGCCGCTGACGTGGTGATGAAAGAGCGTGGGCAGTTGTTGCTCGTCGTTCGCGAAACGCCATTTTCAACGCTGCATCTGGAGAACATGCACAAGCTATCGCAAATGGGCGTGACCATCATGCCAGCGGCTCCGGGCTTCTATCATCAGCCAAAGAGCATTGAAGACTTAGTGGATTTTATGGTGGCGAGAATTCTCGACCACTTAGGTATTGAGCAAGGTTTAGTGCCTCGTTGGGGTTATGACCAGCGTTCGTGAGCTGATTGTGTAACCACTCAAATACCTTTACAATCCATCCAACTCATCGGGGAGCAAACCCATTTAGCATTGAGTCAATCAATGCATTTGGGCGCTGAGACCTAAGTGCTTTACTAGGGACCCGTATTACCTGAACCAGATAATGCTGGCGTAGGAATTGAGTCTGGATATTGGAAGTCCTTAATAGCCGCCTCAACCCTGTGCCGCTCAACTTATTTCTCTGAAATACTCATGGAGAGCGAGCAGTGAAAACCACTTCAAGTCTGATTGCCTTAGCTGCAATTACTTCAACTTCAGCGTTTGCTGCTGAAAACCCATTAACTATTTATACCTACGATTCTTTTGCCGCAGATTGGGGACCAGGTCCTAAAATCGAGCAAGCTTTTGAAGCAAAATGTGGCTGTGACGTTAACTTCGTGGCGTTGGACGATGGTGTGTCGATCCTGAATCGTCTTCGTCTTGAAGGCGGTAATAGCAAAGCCGACATCGTGTTAGGTTTGGATAACAATCTGATGGCAGAAGCGAAGAAAACCGGTCTGCTTACCGAGCACAATGTGGATACGGCTAACACAGTGTTACCAAATGGTTGGAGCGACACGACGTTTGTACCGTACGATTACGGCTACTTCGCGTTTGTGTACAACACAGAGAAACTGGCTAATCCGCCGAAAAGCATGAAAGAGCTGGTGGAAACGCGCGACGATTTGAAAGTGATTTATCAAGATCCGCGTACGTCAACGCCGGGCCAAGGCTTGATGCTGTGGATGAAATCCATCTATGGCGACGATGTGACGCAAGCGTGGCAGAAGCTAGCGAGCAAAACCGTAACGGTCACGAAAGGTTGGTCAGAAGCGTATTCCATGTTCCTTAACGGCGAGTCGGACTTAGTGCTTTCTTACACTACGTCACCTGCGTACCACTTAATTGCGGAAAACGATTCAAAGTTTGCGACGGCGAATTTTGCTGAAGGTCACTACATGCAAGTTGAAGTCGCCGCTAAAGTGAAAGGGGCAAAAAATTCAGAACTTGCTGATCAATTTATGAATTTCATTTTAAGTGATGAGTTCCAGTCAGCGATGCCAACGGGTAACTGGATGTACCCTGTTACTGACGTTGAGTTACCTAAAGGTTTTGAAACCTTGAGCGTTCCAAACAAGTCGTTGAGCTTTAGTGCTGATGAAGTGGCAAAAATGCGTAAGTCTTGGATTCGTGAATGGCAAAGCGCACTGACGTTTTAGCTGACGTTCCACCCCTCATCTGAATGAGATAGGTTTTACCTTTGAATTCTGTTCCAAAAATAGGTTTAGGGGTCGCGATGATCATCGCGACCTTTGTTGTTTCTGCCCTAGGTGCTTTGATTGTTCAAGCCCCTTCACTTGATGTGTCTGTGGTATGGGACGATCCGTATTATCAACATGTCACCAAGTTCAGCTTTTACCAAGCTTTTCTTTCCACATTGCTCAGTGTTGGCTTGGCCATTCCAGTTGCGCACGCGCTTTCGCGTCGCCAATTTATTGGTAAATCATTACTGCTTAAGCTGTTTGCATCGACGCTAGTTTTGCCTGTTTTGGTTGGTGTTTTCGGGCTATTAGCGATTTATGGCAACAGCGGTTTGTTAGCGCAGTGGCTACAGAGTTTCGATAGCAAACTGCCATTTTCTATTTACGGTTTGAACGGCATTTTACTCGCCCATGTGTTCTTTAATTTACCTTATGCTGCGCGCTTGCTGTTGCAAGCATTAGAATCTATTCCTGCCGAGCAACATAAGCTGTGTGCGCATTTAGGTATGAACCATTGGAATAAGTTTCGTTGGGTGGAATGGCCGCGTTTAAGGCAGCAACTTCCCCACGTTTGTGGCTTGGTATTTATGTTGTGCTTCACCAGTTTTGCCACTGTAATGGCGTTGGGGGGCGGGCCAAAATCCACCACCATTGAATTGGCAATTTACCAAGCGATTAAGTTTGATTTTGATTTACAAGCTGGGGCGTTATTGGCGCTGTGGCAGATGCTGTTATGTGGACTGCTTGCCATTGGAGTGCAGAAGTTAACAAAGCCTGTTTCTATCAGTGCTGGCAGCACATCGGTACAGCAATATTTAACGAAGGATCATGGGTGGTCAAAAGCTTGGGATAGCTTTTGGATCATAGGTGCCTTTTTACTGGTGATACCACCGTTATTGATGGTGTTACTGAGTGGCATCAACCAACAAGTTTGGACGGTGTTAACCGATGAACGTTTTTGGTCTGCGTTATCTAACTCACTCAAAGTGGCAGGGTTAGCCAGTGCGCTTGCGGTCGCTGCGGGCGTGTCTATATTGTTGACCAGTCGCCGTTGGCGATTGCAGTACAAAAATACGCGAGCCGATCAGATTGAGCTAATCGGCACCATTATTTTGGTGACGCCGGGTTTGGTGATTAGCACCGGATTATTCTTGCTGTTGCGATCATTTACCGATGTTTTTAGCTTGGCGTTTTTTGTTGTGATTTTGGTAAATGGTTTGATGGCTTTGCCTTACGTGATCAAAACGCTGGCACAGCCAATACTGCACATCGAGCAGCAATACCAGTATCTGTGTGCCAGCTTAGGCATGCGTGGCTGGCAACGCTTTAAAGTGGTGGAGTGGCAGGCGCTGCGCAAGCCATTCGCACATGCGTTTGCGATCAGCTTTATGTTTGCGATTGGCGATTTAAGTGCTATCGCGTTGTTTGGCGGGCAAGAGTTCCGCACTTTGCCTCTGTATTTGTTCCAGTTACTTGGCAGCTATCAGATGGACGCGGCTGCGGTGGTATCGGTGACCTTGTTGTTGTTGAGTGTGGGCTGTTTTGCCTTGATTGAGAAAGTATTGAAAACGAAGGAGAGAGCGTAATGTTAGTGTTGGATGATGTGCAGTACACCTACCAACGTGAGCTGTTTCGTTTTGACTTAACGATTGAGCAAGGTCAGATTGTGTCGCTGATGGGACCAAGTGGGGCTGGAAAATCGACGTTGCTGGCGTTGGTGGCTGGGTTTATCCATCCTGACCAAGGTGACATTCGGGTTGATCGTGAGTCGATTGTGCACAAAGAGCCCTATCAGCGTCCTTTCTCCATGCTGTTCCAAGAGCATAACTTGTTTTCTCACTTGTCGGTGCGTGACAACATTGGCTTAGGTTTACACCCAGGGCTAAAGCTCACGGTAGACCAAAAACGTCAGGTTGAACAAGCTGCGCAGCAAGTTGGCGTTGCAGAGTACCTCGACCGTTTGCCTGAGCACCTTTCTGGTGGGCAGCGTCAACGTGTTGCCTTAGCACGTTGTTTTGTTCAGCCTCATCCCATGTGGCTGTTGGATGAGCCTTTCTCGGCGCTTGATCCGGTTTTACGTGAAGAGATGCTGAGCTTGGTAAAAAAACTGGCGGCAGAGCGGGGAATAACCGTATTGATGGTCACGCACCATTTAAGCGATGCCAAAGCCATTGCCAGCCACTTTGTGTTTGTGGCTGATGGCAAAGTGGAAGCGGCGGATAGTATGTCTGCATTGAGTGAACAGCATGCTAGTGAGAAGCTTGCGGCATTTATCCGAGCCGCACGCTAATGCTCAATGGTGGCGGGATTATGCTTCTCCGCAACACAAACCATGTCGAGGACCAAATTCAAATTGAGATCTTAGGCTCATGATATGGTCAATCATCGCTTGTACTCGTCGCGTTCGGTTTGCGCCAGGACGATAGACTAAATAAATGGGCATTGGTACCGTGTGCCATTGAGGTAAGACTCTGACTAAGGAGCCATTTTCCAGCTCTTGCGTCATATTTTGCATAGGTAAGTTAGCGATTCCCAATCCTTTGAGCGCGCCTTTTAATACCGCTTCTACGGTGGTGCTAGAGAAGTTACTGCTTACTGAGACGTTGACCGTGTTGTCCTGCGAAATCAACGTCCAAGGGCCTATCTCTGAAACATACTGATATCTCAAACAGTTGTGTGTTGTCAGATCTTCTGGCGTTTTAGGTACGCCACACTCAGCTAAATACTCAGGACTGGCGGCCAATACTCGGGTGGTGTAACCCAATTTTTTAGCAATCAGTCGATCATCGACGATCTGGCCGACTCGAATTGCCATATCAAAACCGTGTGAAAACAGATCAACAAAATCGTTCGATGCTTCTAACGCAATTTGTACTTTTGGCCATTGTTTTAAAAATGGTAAAAAGATGTGCTCAGCCATATACGCATCCAAGGCTGGCGGCGCAGCAATGCGAAGCCGACCTTGGATCTGCTGTTCCATTTCTTGAACGTCTTGACCAATCGAGTGAAATTCCTCAACTAAGCTCGCAGCACGCTCTAAAACCATTTGGCCAGCTTCGGTAATCACCAACTTTCGGGTCGTGCGCTCTAGGAGCTTGGCTTCAAAGTGCTGTTCGAGTTTGGTTATGGCTTTACTAACAGTAGATTTTGGTAGGTTTAACTCCAGCGCGCACTTGGTTAAGCTCAGTAGTCGACAGCTTGTGACAAAGATAGAGAGCGTCCTAAAGTCAATTGTTTCTAAATTTCGAACAATCACTTTCAATTATCCATATTGTTTCAATATTGATCTGATTATAGTCTGGCTCTTCATCCTTAGCCATCAAGTTATTGTCATTTGAGGTAAACAACATGTCCAACTCTGTAGACTTATTTTCTCCTATCGAACTGGGTCAATTAGCATTAGATAACCGTGCTATTATGGCCCCTTTAACGCGCGCTCGTGCCAGCGCAGATCATATCCCGAATGACCTTATGGTTGAGTATTATGCTCAACGCGCGAGTGCTGGACTTATCATTGCAGAATGCACCATGGTGATGGAAGGAACGTCTGCTTTTATGGCTGAACCGGGCATTTATAACGAAGAACAAATTGCAGCTTGGAAAAAGGTAACGGATGCGGTTCATGAAAGAGGCGGTAAGATCGTATTGCAAATTTGGCATGCGGGACGAGCTTGTCATCCTGAACTGAATGATGGGAAAACGCCTGTTGCAGCGAGCGCACTAGCCATTCGTGATGAGTTAGTTCATACCCCTTCAGGTAAGCAAGCATATACGGTACCACGAGCACTCGAAGTGGATGAGATAGCTTCCATTGTGGCAGCGTTTAAGCAAGGTGCGAAAAACGCCAAGAGAGCAGGCTTTGATGGTGTGGAGATACATGGCGCCAATGGTTATCTTATCGATAACTTTCTTCGTGATGGTTCGAATTTACGTACTGATGAGTACGGTGGCTCGGTCGAAAATCGTGCCCGTTTTTTACTTGAGATAGTTAAAGAAGTGGTCGAGGTATGGGGACCTGGAAGAGTAGGGCTGCGCACATCACCATTAAATGGATTTAATGACATGAAAGACAGCGATCCGGTTGGCTTGGTTCGTTACTTAGCTAAGCAACTTAATGCTTTCGATCTTGCTTATTGGCACGTGATGCGTGCGGATCTAAAGGGCGTACAAAAAGCAGATGTTCTCAAGCCAGCACGCGAAAACTATCAAGGTTACCTAATGGCCAACGTGGGCTACAGTGCACAAGAAGCGACAACGGCAATTGCAGAAAATCAAGTTGATGTGGTCGCATTTGGCGTTCCATTTATCGCCAACCCTGATTTAGTTGAGCGATTTAAGAAAAATGCACCTCTTAATGAGGCAAAACCTGAGCACTTTTATTTAGGTGGAGCAGAAGGTTATACCGATTACCCAGTAATGGCATAATCCTTACTTGTTCAATATAAAAAGGACGCTAATGTTAGCGTCCTTTTTCGTTTCTTTAGTTGTTTAACCTTGCGGTTTCACGACCATCACATTGATTGGAGAATATTCCACGACCTTACTTGCGACAGAGCCAAGCATTACTTTATTGATTTTAGAACGCTTGTGACTTGGCATAATGATGAGATCAGCGCCCAAGCGCTCTGCATAATCAAGAATCGTCGCGTAGGCTTTGCCCTCAGCAACATGTACTTGGTACACCACATCTTCAGCAATATGCTTATTGGCAAAAGCTTTTAATTGCTGCTTCACGTCTTGCTTCATTTTGGCTGCTGCATCTTTTGGGAAGTATGTAGCAACCATCGACATGTGAATACCAGGTAGTACTGTTAGAAGGTGGATTTGCGCATTCGCTTGCTTTGCCTGCCAAACCGCTAGTTCAACCGCTCGGTCTGAAAAGCCTTGGTCATTTAGATCAACCGGAACAAGAATTTGTTTGTACATTCAATGTCTCTCACTAAGGCCCCTTGTCCTCGGGGCCAAATCGGTTATGCGCTCAATTGTTCCTTACGAGCACGACGTTTTTGGTTCATGGCAAGCACCAGCAAAATCATTAAGCATGGCACAAATACCCATTCTTTCATCGGACGTTCTGCATCTTGGATAACCCACTTGATCTCCCAATCAAAGTCGATACCTGCAGACTCTGCCGGGCTACCAAACTCGACCATATCGACAATCATTTTGTTGTCGCTTTCGGTCAGCATCAGACCCATAGACGAAATACGTGCTTCCGCTGTTGTTGCACTGTCTTCGAATGGAAGACGAACCGTTTTCTCGATGTAGTCGCCCTCAAGGTTTTCGCCGGCAACACGTAGCTCCAATGATTCTCCTACATTTAGCGTTTCCGTGATTTGAGCTACCTCAACGCCAGGAGAAAGAACTTTCGCTGGATACAGCATGTCCCACCAAAAACCAGGACGGAAAAACGAAAATGTCAGTACTAATAATAGAACGGTTTCCCACCACTTGTTACGCGTGAACCACCATCCTTGTGTTGCGGCGGAGAAGATCAGCATCGCAATGATCGATGAGATGACAGTGAGTGCTAAATGCCACCAAGAGTCTATCCCCATCAACAGTAGCTGGGTATTGAACACAAACATGAATGGCAAAATGGCGGTTCGAATATCGTAAGTAAAGCCTTGGATACCTGTACGAATTGGGTCTGATTTAGCAATCGCAGCCGCCGCAAATGCCGCAAGACCTACGGGTGGGGTGTCGTCGGCCAAAATACCAAAGTAGAAAACGAACAAGTGCACCGCAATGAGTGGGATGATCAAGCCATGTGCTGCACCTAGTGTGACAATAACCGGTGCCATCAACGTAGAGACGACGATGTAGTTCGCCGTTGTCGGGAGACCCATCCCAAGAACCAAGCTGATTATTGCAGTAAACAGCAGCATAAGAATGATGCTACCGCCAGAGATAAACTCAACGAAGTCCGTCATGACCAGGCCGATACCCGTTAGGGTGACGACCCCAACTACGGTACCTGCCGCTGCCGTTGCAACGCCGATACCAATCATATTGCGAGCGCCAGCAACCAAGCTCTCAGCCAGATCGACGAAGCCATCTTTGGTTTGCTGCATCATGTCACCTTGCTTTGATAACAGAGCAATCAATGGACGCTGAGTCAGCAAAATGAAAATCATGAACACCGTTGCCCAGAATGCTGAAAGACCTGGCGAGAAGCGCTCTACAGTCAGACACCAAACCAATACAACGATAGGCAGTAGATAGTGCAAACCAGATTTAACCGTTGGGCCAGGATCTGGTACTTCTGTTAACTCTGCATCAATCTCAATTGCGCCATCTTGCACGTGATTTGCTGAGATCTTCACCAAGCCAACATACGCAATTAACAGGGCAACCGTAACAATTGGCGTCGCGGCATCACCAAAGACATCTTTCGTCCAACCCACTCCGTAGTAAACCAATGCGCTGATCACACACAGTCCTAAGATTGTGCCAGTAAAGGAAAGCAAACTTTGTACTAACGTTGGGTTGTGGCGACGAGGAAGACCTGTCATACCCGCTTTACACGCCTCAAGGTGAACGATGTAAATCAAAGCGATGTAAGAGATAAGTGCCGGAAGTAGAGCAGCCTTAATCACCTCAACGTATGAGATACCGACATATTCCACCATCAAGAATGCCGCCGCGCCCATGATTGGTGGCGTTAACTGACCATTGGTTGAGGCGGCAACTTCAACGGCTCCCGCTTTGGTGCCCGGAAAACCGACACGTTTCATCAATGGAATGGTAAAGGTACCAGTGGTTACCACGTTTGCGATTGAAGAGCCAGAAACAAGCCCGGATAAACCAGATGCAACAACGGCCGCTTTTGCAGGACCACCTTTCATATGACCCAGCAAAGAAAAGGCGACTTTAATGAAGTAAGCACCTGCGCCAGCGCGTTCCAGCATGGCACCAAACAATACAAACAAGAACACAAAAGAGGTTGAAACGCCTAATGCGACACCGAATACACCTTCCGTTGTTAGCCATAAGTGAGACATGGCCTTGTTTAAGCTCGCTCCTTTATGCGCGATGACATCGGGCATATAAGGGCCAGCAAAGGTGTAAATAAGGAAGACAGCAGCAACCACCATCAGTGGTGGACCGAGCGCTCGGCGTGTTGCCTCTAAAAGGAGAACCATACCGATGACAGCAACGACGATATCTGCCGTTGTTGGTGCACCGGAACGTCCAGCTAGCTCGGTATAAAAAAGGTAAATATATGCCGCAGAAAAACTACCTGCTAGCGCCAATATCCAATCGACAAGAGGGATATGATCGCGAGGGGAATTTTTCATAGCTGGATAAGCAGTGAAAGCCAAGAAGATCGCGAAAGTGAGGTGGATTGATCGCGCTTCCGTGTCGTTCAGTACGCCGAAATTAAAAATAAATGGTAGCGGAGATGCGTACCATAATTGAAATAGTGACCAACACAGAGGAACAAACCAAAGGATTCGTCCTTGCATTCCCGAGGGGCTACGTGCACCTGTGTCTGCCTGAGCCACCATTTCTTGCACATCTTGTGACGGAGCTTGATTCGTCGCCATGTACTTTTTCCTTATTATTGATGGTCCTGTCGGATTTTTATCGAGAACCACACTTCGCCTTTATCAGTGTAGCGAATGGAGCGAAGTTTGCTTTCGAGTATTTTGCTGCCTGAACTCAAAGTGTTGAATTTTGGAGACTCTGCTAGGCGGCGTTTAAGTTTTTCTTGGGTATGAACTCGCAATTTTCGGAAGAAAACTGGCGAATGAAGCATGCAGTTAGCACGTGCTACAACCTGCATGCTCAAACAGGCAGAAAACCATCTTTTCCTGCCTGTGAGTTTGGAGTCTGAGGAAGTTACTTAAGTAGACCCACTTCTTTGTAGTATTTTTCTGCACCTGGGTGAAGAGGGATAGATAGACCCGCTTTCACCATGTCTTCTTTTTTCAGGTTTGCAAACGCAGGGTGTAGACGTTTGAACGTATCGAAGTTTTCAAACACGGCTTTTGCAACGTTGTAAGCGACATCGTCTGAAACGTCTGCTGTTGTAACCATCGTTGCCGCAACACCAAAGCTGTTTACGTCTTTGTCTGTGCCACGATACATGCCAGCCGGCACTGAGCTAAAGGCGTAGTATGGGTTATCAGCAACAATCTTATCGATTTTCGGGCCTGTTGCAGAAACTAGCTTAGCATCACATGATGTTGTTGCTTCTTTGATTGAACCGTTCGGGTGACCCACCATGTAAATGAATGCGTCAATTTTGTTGTCACAAAGTGCTTGAGAACGCTCAGAGCCCTTTAGCTCAGAAGCCAATTTGAAGCTGTCGTTTGTCCAGCCCATCGCTTCCATAACAACGCCCATGGTTGCACGGTCACCAGAGCCTGGGTTACCGATGTTTACGCGCTTACCTTTTAGGTCTTCAACGTTTTCGATACCTGAATCTGCACGAGCAATGATGTTGAAAGGTTCTGTATGAAGAGAGAACATTGCACGTAGCTTTTTGTACGGGCCTTGTTCCGCAAACTTACTCGTACCATTGTAGCCGTGGTACTGCCAATCCGATTGCACGATACCAAAATCTAACTCGCCAGCACGGATAGTGTTAACGTTGTAAATAGAGCCGCCAGTCGATTCTACTGAACAACGAATGTTGTGTTCTTTACGACCTTTATTGACCAATTTACAGATAGCACCACCAGTAGGGTAGTAAACACCTGTAACAGAGCCAGTACCGATAGTAATAAACTCTTGAGCGTTAACTGCGCCTGCACCCATTACTGCTGCAGCGATAGCGCCTACTTTGAGAAGTTTGTTAAATGCCATGAATTTCCCTTCCTTATATTCATTATTTACCCGGAAATAACCATAAATCACTTCTGGAGTTTCCTATTTGGAAACGGCATCTTTTCCAATCCAATCGTTTGAAAAAGCGAGCGAATCATAACAAAAAATTGGCAGAAAATTATCCAATTGTTAAATGTTATAGTTGATAAGTCTGAATCTTGTGCAGGAGGATAGTATTAGATTTGTGATTTAATTCTTTTTATAACAAACACTTAATAAGTATTAAGTGAACGAAGTGAAAAAGATCAATTGCGTGATGTTAATCACAAAATAGGTGGTTAAATAATGGTCTGGATAAGCAAAAAATTTACATAAATCATGGGCTACAAAATGAGATTTCTTTTATAGCCCACAAAGAGTTAGCTGATCTAAATGTGAAAGAACTTAGCCAGTGTATTCGAACAGTTCACACACTGATTTGAACAACTGTTCAGTCGTAATCGCCATCGTTGGAGTGATAAAGATAGTGTCATCACCTGCAACAACACCAAGAATACCTTCGGATTTACCCAGTGAGTCAAGCAAGCGAGCAATCAACTGCGCAGCACCAGGGCCAGTATGGATAACAACTAATGCCGCGTTATGGTCAATGTCTAGCACCAGTTCACGCAAAGAGCTGCTTACAGTCGGTACTCCTAGCTCAGCGGGAAGGCAGTAAACCATTTCCATTTTTGCATTGCGTGTGCGGACGGCGCCAAATTTAGTCAGCATGCGTGATACTTTCGATTGGTTAATGCTTTCAAATCCTTGTTGTTTGAGTGCATCAACAATCTCACCCTGTGAGCCAAAGCTCTCTTCTTTTAATAGGGCTTTAAAGGCGCGGACTAAGTTGTCTTGTTTTTCTGAATTGCGCATAGTCATTACGAATCTCTTATTACGGGTCAGCAATTTTGCATATTCTCGCATATATATTCATGCGGTGCCAAAGAGTCCCAGTATTATGTTAGTTACGTCACTGTAAACTATATACCACATGGAATTCTTTAACTATATGAAGTAGGGCTGTTTTTGTTTTCTTGAATTCCTTGTCATTTCAACAGAATAAAAGAATAATCCAAGCTCCATTTGTAGCACGGTAACAGCGAGTTGCGCGAGGTCGCAAAGCTAGCGTTAATTGATTGTAATCAAGTTGTGATTCCGATAGCTTTATTTAAGTTGGTTACAAACTACCCTACGAATACGTTTATAAGAGAAATACTCTCAAGGAGAACTACATGAAAGTAGCCGTTATTGGTGCCGCTGGTGGCATCGGTCAAGCCCTGGCCCTTCTACTTAAGAACCGTCTTCCTGCTGGTTCTGATTTAGCCCTATACGATATTGCTCCAGTAACTCCTGGTGTGGCTGCTGATCTTAGCCACATCCCGACGCCAGTTTCTATCAAAGGTTACGCGGGTGAAGATCCTACTCCAGCACTAGAAGGTGCGGATGTTGTGCTGATTTCTGCAGGTGTTGCTCGTAAACCTGGTATGGATCGCGCGGATCTATTCAATGTAAACGCTGGTATCGTTAAGTCGCTAGCGGAGAAGATTGCGGTTGTTTGTCCGAAAGCTTGTGTTGGTATCATCACAAACCCGGTAAATACAACAGTGCCAATTGCCGCTGAAGTACTTAAGAAAGCGGGTGTTTACGATAAGCGTCGCTTGTTCGGTGTAACAACACTTGACGTTATCCGTTCAGAAACATTCGTTGCAGAGCTAAAAGACAAAGATCCAGGTGACATTCGCGTACCTGTTATCGGTGGTCACTCTGGCGTAACGATCTTACCTCTACTGTCTCAAGTGGAAGGCGTTGAGTTTACAGCTGAAGAAGTAGAAGCATTAACGAAACGTATTCAAAACGCAGGTACTGAAGTTGTAGAAGCGAAAGCGGGTGGTGGTAGTGCAACACTATCAATGGGCCAAGCTGCATGTCGCTTTGGTCTGTCTCTAGTTCGTGCTCTTCAAGGTGAAGAAGGCGTAGTTGAATGTGCATACGTTGAAGGCGACGGTGAGCACGCGACTTACTTCGCACAGCCTGTGAAACTAGGTAAAGAAGGCGTAGAAGAAGTACTAAGCTACGGCAAACTCAGCGACTACGAAAAGTCTGCACTAGACGGTATGCTAGAAACACTAAATGGCGACATCAACATTGGTGTTGAATTCGCAAAGTAATCTAGAAAGCTCGAATAAGAAGAAAGCCGATCAAAATGATCGGCTTTTTTGATCTTTGGCTTCTCTGCTTCGTAAAACTACTTGATCAAAACAACGTGGTGAAGGAGAAGATGATGGAAGCAAGTCGAATCCGTAAAGGCATGGTTGTTGAGTGCCAGCAGGGCGTAGGTACGATATTGGTGGTCGACCGTGAAGCAGAGACGGTACTGTTGTCGAAACAAGGCTCTGATCAGCAGATTGCGGTTAGCTTTGATGAAATAGAAGATGACCCACAACTGCATGGCGGTAGTGACAGATATTACTAGCGCCTATCACGGCATTAGGTATCAGATACAAAAAAGGAAGAGCTTGCTCTTCCTTTTTGTTTTAAGTCTTGCTATGGGTTATGATTACTTCGTGCGTTGTACCGCGACATGAGCCAGAGTAATAAGCGCTTGCTTGTATTCAGATTCCGGCAATACTGATAGTTCTTCGATCGCTTTGTCTGCTTCTTCTAGTGCTTTTTGCGTCGTGTATTCCAGAGATCCGGCCTCTTTCATCACCGCGAGAATATCTTCTAAGCGATCCATGCCATTGGCCTTCTCAATTGCTTCGCGAATCATGAGGGCATTGTCTGGCGTGGTATTACGCATAGCGTGAAGTAGAGGTAAAGTTGGCTTGCCTTCAGCCAAATCATCCCCCACATTTTTACCCATGTCTTCGCCATCAGAGGTGTAATCCATGACGTCATCAATAAGCTGAAACGCAGTGCCCAAATACTTACCGTAATTTTGCATTGCGATTTCAACATGCTCAGGAGCATCGTTTAAGATTGCGCCAATTTGAGTTGCAGACTCAAATAAGCGTGCCGTCTTAGAGTAGATGACTTGCATGTAGCTTTCTTCTGTCGTGTCAGGATCGTTACAGTTCATCAACTGCTGAACTTCACCTTCGGCGATCACGTTTACGGCGTTGCTCATTAGCTTAAGGATCTTCATGGATCCTAGCTCCGTCATCATTTGGAATGAGCGAGTATAGATAAAGTCCCCAACTAACACGCTAGCAGCATTGCCAAATGCAGCATTCGCAGTTGCTTTACCGCGGCGCATGTCTGATTCGTCGACCACGTCATCATGCAGCAAAGTCGCTGTATGGATGAACTCAATAAACGCAGCTGCCATTGTATGACCGTTGCCTTGGTAACCAAGTGCGCGGGCTGACAGTATCGCTAAAAGCGGTCTCAGACGTTTGCCTCCACCACTCACGATATAAAAACCGAGCTGGTTGATTAAAGAGACATCAGAATTAAGTTGGGCTTGAATTGTTTCATTCACTTTTGCCATGTCATCGGCAGTAAGCGCTTGGATAGTTTTAAAATCCATCGTATATCCGGCTGAAGTTAGACCCTGCAAGGCTTATTCGATTTATATAATTGTCGAATAATACACTAAAAAACGTTGATTAATACATTACTAAAGGGCATGATTGCCGCACTTTTCTTTGGCGATTAGCTTTTCGCCAATTTTTTCAAAATATGGCTTGTCATAGGAGCATCTATTCTGTAGAATCTGCGCCCTATTGATGATTAGTTTAGCGCACACCCTCAAGAAAGGCTGTGCGGAAAAAGCGGAGTAAAATATGTACGCTGTTTTCCAATCTGGTGGTAAACAACACCGTGTAAGCGAAGGTCAAACTCTTCGTTTAGAGAAATTAGACGTTGAAACTGGTGCAACTGTAGAATTTGATAAAGTTCTTCTTGTTGCTAACGGCGAAGACATCAAAGTTGGTGCTCCTCTTGTAGAGGGCGGCAAAATTGTTGCTGAAGTTGTACAACACGGTCGTGGCGATAAAGTTAAAATCGTTAAGTTCCGTCGTCGTAAGCACTCTCGTAAGCAACAGGGTCACCGTCAGTGGTTCACTGAAGTGAAGATCACTGGTATCAACGCTTAATCTATTAGGAGAGTTTAACAATGGCACACAAAAAAGCTGGTGGTTCTACTCGTAACGGCCGCGATTCAGAAAGCAAACGTCTAGGTGTTAAGCGTTTCGGTGGTGAATCTGTACTTGCAGGTAACATCATCGTTCGTCAACGTGGTACTAAGTTCCACGCTGGTAACAACGTAGGTATCGGTAAAGACCACACTCTATTCGCTCTTACTGAAGGTAAAGTGAAGTTCGAAGTGAAAGGTCCTAAGAACCGTAAGTTTGTAAGCATCGAAGCTGAGTAATTAGGTTTTTACCAAGTTACTTAATAGCTTTAAGCTGAATTCAAAAGCCCTGCCGAATCGGCGGGGTTTTTTATTTATGGCAGTCGACATATCGAAGTTTCTCGTTTCCACGTTATTTGTGGGCTGGGAGCTTAGATCTGTCATCTGCTAAAATTGTCAGATGACAAAGTAGATTTAATCCACGCACGAAGTAGTCGGAGTAAAAGATGAAGTTCGTAGATGAAGCGGTAGTAAAAGTTCAGGCTGGCGACGGCGGTAGCGGCGTTGTGAGTTTCTGGCGTGAAAAATTCATCACTAAAGGTGGTCCTGATGGCGGTGATGGTGGTGACGGTGGTGATGTTTATATCCAAGCCGATGAAAACCTTAACACTCTGATTGATTATCGTTTCCAGCGCTTCTACGAAGCGGAGCGTGGTGAGAATGGCCGCGGCGGTAACTGTACTGGTAAACGTGGTAAAGACATCGTTCTTCGTGTACCTGTAGGTACGCGCGCAGTGGATATCCATACAAATGAAATCGTGGCAGAAGTTGCTGAACACGGTAAGAAAGTGATGATCGCAAAAGGCGGTTGGCACGGTCTAGGTAACACGCGTTTCAAATCTTCAGTAAACCGCGCGCCTCGTCAAAGAACATTAGGCACAAAAGGTGAAGTACGTGAAATTCGCCTTGAACTATTGCTTCTTGCTGACGTTGGTATGCTTGGTCTACCTAATGCAGGTAAATCAACCTTTATCCGCGCAGTATCAGCAGCAAAACCAAAAGTCGCTGATTACCCATTCACGACGTTGATCCCAAGCTTGGGCGTAGTGAGTGTCGTACCAGAGAAAAGCTTTGTTGTTGCAGACATTCCAGGTCTTATCGAAGGTGCAGCAGATGGCGCTGGTCTTGGTATTCGATTCTTGAAGCACTTAGAGCGTTGCCGAGTGTTGCTGCACATGATCGATATTATGCCAATTGATCAGTCTGATCCGGTGCAAAATGCACTGACGATCATTGATGAGCTAGAGCAATACAGTGAAAAACTGGCAAGCAAGCCACGCTGGTTAGTATTCAACAAAGTTGATTTAATGCCTGAAGAAGAAGCGAATGAGAAGATCCAAGAAATCTTAGACGCACTAGGCTGGGAAGACGAGTACTTTAAGATCTCGGCGATTAACCGTAACGGTACTAAAGAGCTTTGTTACAAATTGGCTGACTTTATGGATAACCTACCTCGCGAAGAGGAAGAAGTGGCTGAAGAAGATAAAGTTAACTTCATGTGGGATGACTACCATAAAGATGCGATGGCGGGTAAAGACGTTATCACTGAAGATGATGACGACGATTGGGATGACTGGGACGATGAAGAAGATGACGGTCACGTTGTCTACGTTCGTGACTAATCAGAACCGTCAAACAATGCCTGTTTGCCTATAATTCATTAAGCCGCAATTATTTATTGCGGCTTTTTTTGTATCTAAATCATATTTAGATGGTGTGATTTACGGCACAATAGCCGATACGTCGTGATTTTTGAGGGCTAGTTTGGACCTCTCACGTATGAATGAGCAACACCCTAAAAGGAATTAGACTTATTTATGACTCTAGAAACCATACCGTCTGGAGAGTTCGCGGTATCCACTCAACGATCTATTTCTCGCCTTGTTGCCCAAGCCGGGCAAATGCTACTCGCTCATGGTGCTGAAAGTACTCTGGTGAGCGATATTATGCGCCGTATTGGCCTTGCTTGTGGGGTTAATGAAGTTGCGGTTGCCCTATCTGCCAATGCACTGGTTGTAACGACGGTAATGGATGGACACTGCATCACCACCACCCGAAGTTGTGCCGATCGTGGCATTAATATGCGCGTTATTACGCAAATTCAACGTATCTGCATCATGATGGAGCGTGGGCTGCTCGATGCAGCCATGGCGCAGAAAAAGCTGAACGCCATCAGTCCAGAGCGTTATAACCGCTGGCTGGTGGTGTTTATGATTGGCTTGTCATGTGCGGCATTCAGTCATCTGGCTGGTGGCGATTGGGGGGTATTTGTTATGACCTTTTTAGCATCAGCTGGTGGCATGATCGTTCGCCAAGAAATTGGTCATCGTCACTTTAATCCTTTACTGAACTTTGCAGCGACCGCCTTTGTCACGACCTTAATTTCTGCGCAAGCTGAAATCTACCAAATCGGCAATCTGCCCACTGTTGCAATGGCATCGTCGGTATTAATGCTCGTACCGGGTTTCCCGTTGATTAACTCGGTGGCAGACATGCTGAAAGGGCACATTAACATGGGTATTGCCCGGTTTGTGATGGCCAGCTTACTGACGTTGGCGACGTGTTTGGGCATCGTTGCTGCGATGAGCGTTACTGGAATTTGGGGGTGGGCAATCTAATGAGTTTGTTTGATTTGATGCTTGGACTGCTGAATGACATGTTTTTCGCTGCGATTCCCGCAGTTGGATTTGCACTGGTTTTTAACGTGCCACAAAGAGCTTTAGTGTATTGCGCTGTTGGCGGCGCGATTGGACACGGCAGCCGTTATTTGATGATGCAGTTTGGTATTCCCATTGAATGGGCGACCTTTTTTGCCGCGACGCTAGTTGGGATGATCGGGGTATACTGGTCTCGCCGCTTTCTCGCGCACCCAAAAGTGTTCACTGTGGCAGCTTTGATCCCGATGGTACCTGGCGTGTTTGCTTACAAAGCAATGATAGCCATGGTTGAGATCAACCATATTGGTTATTCACCTGAGCTCGTTGCAACTTGTATGGAGAACTTTCTTAAGGCCATGTTTATTATTGCAGGCTTAGCTGTTGGTCTTGCTGTTCCAGGGCTGTTATTCTATCGCCGCAGACCAATTGTATAAGGACCTAACATGATCATTAGTATGATTGCCGCGATGGCCGACAATCGCATCATTGGCAAAGACAATCAAATGCCTTGGCATCTTCCCGCCGATTTCGCTTGGTTTAAGCGCTGCACTATGGGCAAGCCTGTTGTGATGGGACGCAAAACCTATGAGTCTATTGGTCGCCCTTTACCTGGTCGCTTGAATATTGTTATCAGCCGTGATGAGACACTAAAGATCGAAGGCGTCACTACCGTAACATCGATTGAGCAAGCTTTGGACGTGGCTGGTGACGTGGAAGAAGTGATGATCATTGGTGGTGGTGCGATTTACGCAGCTTGTCTGCCGATGGCCAATAAACTGTATGTAACACACATTGAAGCCGCGATTGATGGTGATACTCAGTTCCCAGACTGGGGAGATCAATTTAAGGAAACCTACTCAGAAACGTATCAAGCGGATGAGAAGAACGCCTACAACATGCGCTTTACTGTGTTAGAAAAGTAATTCGAGATTAAAACAGCGTAGTTAATACGGTAATGCCGTTCGTATAACAGCGAGCGGCCATCCCGGCCTGCCATCATCCTGAAAGCGACGGAGGAGCGTGATTCAGGATCTTCTATACGAGTACTTTGTTGTCAAAGGTATCTCTATCTACCCGCAGCGTACGGATATTAGATTCCTAGTCTCGCTAAGACTCGCTGGAATGGCTCTACAGGAGATGTTAGGTGACAGGCATTCTCCCTACGATGGACTATCGACTATTATTCAGTGTTTAACTTAACGCATCCTGAGTAAAGATTTTCTTATCGTCCCAACGGATCATGGTTAGGCTTCCGCCCCAAACACAGCCAGTATCCAGACCGATGATCTCTTCGTCTACATGGCCTTGTAGTGCAGCCCAGTGACCAAATAACACCGTTTTATTGAGGTGAACGCGCTGAGGTACATCAAACCATGGAATAAGTTCGTTACCGGAAACTTGTTGTGGTGGTAGTTTACAATCCATATCCAAACGACCATCGGGGAAACAAAAGCGCATCCGCGTAAAAGCATTGATAATATAACGGTATCGGTCCAAACCCTGTAGAGAGTCATCCCAGGAATCAGGTTGATTACTGTACATGTTTTTTAAGAGCCAAGGCAGCTCTTCACTTTGGATGATGCGTTCAACTTCGCGGGCACATTTTCTTGCGGTTTTTAGATTCCACTGCGGTGATATCCCAGCGTGACACATCACGAACTCGTCATGCTCGGCCATAAGAGGTTGCTGAGCTATCCATGCCAATAGATCTTCTTTATCGGGTGCAGTGAAAATAGGCGCGGTTTTATCTTTGTCTTTGACCTTTTTTATCCCGTGAGCAACGGCGAGCAGGTGAAGGTCGTGATTACCAAGCACCACGGTTGCGCTTGTGCCAAGCGACTTCACAAAGCGTAAAGTTTCTAGTGATTTAGGCCCTCTGGCGACCAAATCACCAGCGAGCCAAAGTTGGTCTTTTTTCGCAGAGAAAGAGACTTGTTCTAGTAGTCGCTGCAATTCATCAAAACAGCCTTGAATATCACCAACAATATAGGTAGCCACTGAATCTCCAATTTACTAATTTAAAACATTTGGAACAGCAAGACGAAATGGTTCAATTTCGGTGATGAACTCCTGTCCTTTTTCATCCAGCATTTTGTAGTGCCCTTGCATAACGCCGACAGGGGTTTCTAACGCGGTTCCGCTACTGTACGTGTATTCATCATTGCTTGGAATAAAAGGTTGTTGACCCACCACACCATCACCTTCAACCGTCATTTGCTTGCCATTCGAGTCTGTGATTAACCAGCGACGGCTCACTAACTGCACGGTTTGTTGGCTAAGGTTTTTGATGGTGATGGTATAGGCGAAAACGTAGCGTTGTAGCTCAGGATTGGACTGTTCTTCGATGTATTTGGTGTGAACTTGAATTTTGATGCAAGGTTGAATGACGTCCATGTGCACTCCTCAGAAACGTAATATCCCAATAATAATAAGCCAAACCGGCAAGGGTTTGGCTTATCGTTTGAGTTCTTAGTGCTGCGGGTTATCCGCAAGCCAGTTCGCCATCGCGACGAATTGTTCTAGCGTCAGGTTCTCTGGACGCATGCTTGGATTAACACCTAGCTCTTCTAGTACTTCTGTGCTTAACAACGATTTGTAGCAGTTACGAACTGTTTTACGACGTTGGTTAAAGCCTTCACGACAAACGCGATCCAGCAAACGCAGATCTTTCGCAGGGCATGGTAGCTCTTCGTATGGCACTAGACGAACGACAGCAGAGTCCACTTTCGGTGGTGGAACGAATGCCGTTGGCGGCACTTCCAGTACTGGTACCACTTTACAGTAGTACTGAGCCATTACCGTTAAACGGCCGTAAGCTTTGCTGCCAGGACCGGCAGCTAAGCGGTTTACCACTTCTTTTTGCAGCATAAAGTGCATGTCTTGAATGTCTTTATGGAATTCAAAAAGGTGGAACATCAATGGTGTAGAGATGTTGTACGGCAAGTTACCGAAAATGCGTAGCTTGTTGTTTGGCTTCACTAATTGAGTGAAGTCAAAACGCATAGCGTCACCCTCATGGATGGTCAACTTATCCGCCAGTTCAGGGTGAGTACGTAGGCGTTCTGCCAGATCGCGGTCTAATTCGATAACTGTGAACTTATCCACTTCACGACCTACCGGCTCAGTGATTGCACCGAGACCAGGACCGATTTCAACCAGGTTTTGACCTGGTTTTGGGTTAATCGCTGATACGATTCCATCAATAATGTATGGATCGTTCAGGAAGTTTTGACCAAAACGTTTACGCGCTTTGTGTCCTAAATGGACATCATTTCTCATTATTTCTTCTCTACCAAATCTATCGCATGCGTGAGCGCTGTTCGGAAACTCCCTGTATCCGCTTGACCTGTCCCTGCCAGGTCTAATGCAGTACCGTGATCCACCGATGTTCTAATAAAAGGTAGACCAAGAGTAATGTTTACTGAACGACCAAAGCCTTTGTATTTTAATACTGGCAACACTTGATCATGGTACATGCCTAAAACA
Organism: Vibrio antiquarius; assembly: GCF_000024825.1. NCBI lineage: Bacteria > Pseudomonadati > Pseudomonadota > Gammaproteobacteria > Vibrionales > Vibrionaceae > Vibrio > Vibrio antiquarius. The sequence goes on along the minus strand of NC_013456.1, from coordinate 65,095 downwards.
GCATCAGCATCATTTAAATATTTTTCATTGAAAATGGTATCAGCCGGCAGAGGGCCGATCAGGTTGATACCTTTTTCTTGTCGAATTTTTTCCAGTGTCGGAGTGATGGTTTCGATCTCTTCACGACCTAAGCAGCCATCTTCGCCAGCATGAGGGTTAAGCCCGCAAACGTAGATGTTTGGTTGTGCGATAGCAAACTTTTCTACAAGGTCTTTATGAAGAATATCGATGATTTTTTCTAATCGCTCTTCGGTGACCGCTTTGGACACATACGCTAAAGGAATATGTGTTGTGACTAGCGCCACGCGTAGTCCTTCCGTTGCTAGCATCATGACGACTAGCGGCGTTTTTGACTTCTCGGCGAAAAACTCAGTATGACCACTGAATGCAACACCTGCGCGATTAATCACCCCCTTATGAACAGGGCCGGTGACAATAGCATCAAATTCATCATTCATACAGCCTAAAGCGGCTCTTTCTAGCGTTTTTAGTACATAGTGACCATTCACTTCGTTGAGCTCGCCTGCGACCGCAGGTTCCGATATTTGGATATGATCAACGATAAGCGTGCCTGCTTTTTGTGCTTTAGGCGCTTCTTCTGGATTGTAATCAGACAGTTGGACTTCAATGCCAAGCTGCTTGGCTCTGTCCATCAGCATATTTTTATCGGCGCAGACGACAATTTGGTGTGCCCAATCTTCCTTCGATAAGGCAAGCACTAAGTCTGGGCCGATACCCGCAGGTTCCCCTGCGGTTACGACAATTCTACGAATTGTATTAGTTGTCATTGTTGTCATCCACGATTTCAACAAACGCACTTGCGCGTAGCTCTTGCATCCATGCGCCCGCTTCTTCATTAAATTTACGGTTAAATAGAATACGGTAAGCCTTATTCTTCATCGCTGAGTCAGTGCGGTCAACTTGGCGACGATCCAACACTTCAACGATATGCCAGCCGTGAACGGTTTTGAACGGTTCGCTGATTGAGCCAACAGGCAGAGTTTCTACTTGGTGTTTAAATTCTGGCACGTACAGATCTGGCGTTTGATAACCTAGCTCGCCGTCTTGCGCTGCCGAGCCAGGGTCTTGGCTGTACTGCGTTGCCAATTGAGCGAAAGTGGCTTCGCCGGCTTTGATGCGGCGTACAAACTCATTCAGTTGCTTCTTCGCCCCTTCATCACTCAGAATCACGGTTGGTTTAATCAAAATATGACGCGCATTTACTTCCGTTACCGCAACCGTTTCTAGGCCTTTTACATCTTCAATTTTTAGGATGTGGAAACCGACGCCACTGCGGAATGGGCCAATGATGCTGCCTTTGTTTTGCATTTTGATCTGATCGGCAAAGATGGTTGGCATTTCTTCTTTACGCATCCAGCCCCAGTCGCCACCTTGTAAAGCTTTAGGACCTTTTGAGTAGGTGTAGGCCATCTCCGTAAAGTCTGCACCTTCGTTTAGCTTTTTCGCCAGCGCTTTTGCTTCTGCTTCTACAGCAGACTTTTCTTTGTCATCAGAGAAGCGCAGTTGAATGTGTCCAATTTTGTATTGAACGGTCGCATTGGTTTCTTGTGATAGTTGCTCAGCAAGGCTGTCGACTTCTGCTGGAAGGATATTAATACGGCGACGAACCAGTGCATTACGGGCTTCTGAAGCGGCGATTTCCTTACGGATTTGTTCGCGGAATTCTGGGTAACTCAAGCCTTCACTTTCTACAGAAGCGGCGAGTTGTTCTACAGATTGTTCATTATTACGTGCGATCTCCGCAATCGCTTGGTTTAAGCGGTTATCGTCAATACGCACACCGATACGGTCTGCTTCTTGGCCTTGCAACGTGTCAATAATCAGCTTTTCAACAACTTGTTCTTTTAACACGCTAGCAGAAGGTAAGCTCTTTCCGCTTTGACGTGCGTTGGCTTGCAGCGTTTTCATCGCTGTTTCGATGTCGCTTTGTAGAATTACACCGTCGTTCACGATGACCGCAACCTTATCGATCTCTACTGGTGCTGCAACCGCTCCGCAAGAGAGTAGGGTCGTGAATAAGATTGATTTCCAAATTTTCATTTAAAATTCCGTCAGTATTTTTTGAATAGGCGTCTTATTCATTTAAGACGCCTATTTCGATTAATTGTTCAGATAGAATGGGCGGCCGTACTTAATCGCGTTGTCAGAACCATCCAGTTCTTTGACTGCAGTGTCTTCACGCTGATTGGTCGCAAAGCCTTGAATACCGAAGTTAACGCTAAAGTTATTTTCGTATTCAGGTGATGCGCCAGTGCTGCCGATAGTTTGGTTTTCCCAACCAAGCAATTGGTTGGCGTAAGTCACACCAATGTACCAACAGTCAGACTGGTAACGCAGGCTCGCTAGCCATTCTAGGTCCGCATTTTCATTTAGGTCGTAGTAGTATTGACCACTTGCAGACCAGTTCGGGTTGAACTCGTAGGCCGCAACAATACCTGCTTGTGAAATGCCTTTACGAGTAATTGTGTCTAGGTTTTCGAGAATGATCGTATCTTCGATGTATTCACGCGTGACGTAACGATAGTTACCCTGAATAAAGCCACCGTTAAATTGGTACTCTAAGGTACTGTTCGCCAACTGCATGGAGCTCAAATCGATATCGTATTGAATTCCACCGTGATAGAACAAGTAATCGTTGTAGTTGAAATCAGCTTCAATCGCCCATGATGAATAGTTGGTGGTCTCATCCGGAAGATTTGGGCTGTTGCTCAGTTTGGTCTTTTTATCGAAGTAGTAAATCTGACCAAATGAAACGTTAAGACGCTCTTTATAGTCATCATCAAAGAAGCGAGTACTCGCACCGTAGCTTAACTGGTTCGCAGAGGCGATTTTATCAATGCCACTGTACTTACGACTGCGGAATAGCCCGTAGTAGTCGGTTTGTAGCAAGGTGGTATCGTAGTTGTAGATATTGGTTTGATCTTCTTCAGGTACGTACAAGTACTGCAGCTGAGGTTCCAGTGTTTGTGTGTAGCCCTTGATCCAACTCGTGTCTCGCTCTAAGTAAAGTTGCGCATGCGTACGGAACTCGGGGATAACACGAGACACTTCGTCATCTAACTGGTTTTGCAAATTTACATCTGTCAGACCCGTTAAGTCTTGAGAGTAGTACGTGGAAAGCACGCGAGCTTCCGTTGTCCACGTTGCCCATGAATTTGAAAGCGGCAATGTAAGCCCTGGTTCAATATGAACACGGGTCGCATTTGGTCGCGCAGCATCGCTCGTATCGAAGCGGCTCACTTGGCTCTTCACGTCAAAGTTGAGGTAATCTCCCCACAATGGCGTGTAGTAGTTCAAGTCTAACTGAGGAAGCAGGCGATAAGGGCGGTTCTCTTCTTTCAATAAGATTTGGAAGTCGCGAACGGTTAACGAGGCATCCCAGAAATCAGAACGATATTGTACTTGTCCTTCTTGAACCAGTTGACCATCTTCACGGTTACCAATATCGGAGTCGAGATCGAGGAAGTAATCAATATCACTCACTTTTGAGTAATCGACTTTGACTATCCACTGTTTATTGATAATACCGTCGTGTTTAACTTGGTAGCCCCAACGAGACTCGTCTTGATATTTGCGATCGCTATTGAGGTATTCGCCTTTGATTTCACCATTCCCCCAACCATCCGTTAGGTAGCGGAAATCAGTATCGAGTTTTGTTCCGCGCTGCTGCATGTAGAGCGTGGTGAGCGTCATGTCATATTGAGGTGCGATGTTCCAATAGAATGGCACCTCGACTTCCATACCATCGCTAGAACCATAAGATAAAGAAGGGAAGAGGAAACCCGTTTTACGCGTATCTCCAATTGGCATGGTTAGATACGGCACATAGAAAACAGGAACGTCTAACACTTCAAATCGAGGATGGTGCAGCGTCGCCGTCTCTTCATCTTGGTCAACGTCAATACCTGATGCCACTAAACGCCATGAATTGTCGCCTTGAGGACATGATGTAATAGAACCATCTTCGAGTTCATAAACCGACTGACCTGTACGCGCGATGTATGCTGCTGTGCCTCGACCTTGTTGGCAAAGGAACTGATAATCGGTGTTCTCCAGTGAAAACGTGTCTTGGTTGATGTCATTAGTAACACGATCAGATCGAGCTTTGACTTGGCCGTCATTGAAAGTCACGTTGCCTTCGGCAACCACGACGTTATCTTGTTGGTGCAGCGTTACGCTATCTGCGGTGATTTTCTTCTGGCCTTGGGTGACTTGTACATTACCTGAGTACTGAGCTTTGTCACCATTGATGGCTTGCAGGGTGTCAGCTTCTACCACTACTGGGGTATTAAGAGCGTCCTCCTCGCCACTGGTATCGACCAAACATTGATCTGTGGCGGGCATTTCCTGCACACTATCATGGATATTCGCTTCAGCTTGAGTGGTGGGTACAAACAAGGCGGTGCTGATAGAGGCCGCTAAACATGTGCGGGAGAAATGTTGCATTGAATTGAACTTTCCTGTGTCACTACTACTCGATGGCTATAGGGCTTGTTGTACCCTAGCGTAATAGCCAAATGAATCAACTATAGTCGCATTTATCCCAGCGTATTGATTCACTGTGGCATAATGACGACAAAATAGCTGCAAAGATAAGCAGGCGAAATGGCCTAGCCGAAATAAAACTAATTCCATTATCATAAAGGAAATCGTTGCATCCGGCACTATAAGACCGCCGTCGTCGATAAAAATTCATTGATAGAGAACACATAATGCATATTTTTGGCAAAATTCTGGGTGCCTTTTTTGGCTTGTTACTTGGCGGGCCGCTAGGTTTACTCTTTGGCTTATTTATTGGCCATCAATTCGATAAAGCACGTCGCTTGAGTCAAGCCGGGTTCTCTACTGGCGGCTTTGGAAAAGGGCCGAGCCAAGCTCAGCGCCAAGAAGAATTTTTTAAAGCGGCGTTTGCGGTAATGGGACATGTGGCAAAAGCGAAAGGCCAAGTCACCAAAGAGGAAATCCAACTTGCTTCTGCCATGATGGATCGCATGAATTTGCATGGCGAACAGCGCCGCGCTGCGCAAGATGCGTTTCGTGAAGGTAAAGACAGTGACTTTCCGTTAGAAGACGTTCTTGTTCGTGTGAAAATTTCGACAGCAGGCCGCTTTGACTTGTTGCAATTTTTCCTTGAACTACAAATCTCGGCGGCCTTTGCAGATGGATCGATTCATCCTAGTGAACGAAATGTGTTACACAAAATAGCACGTGGTTTGGGTTTCTCTTCTGAGCAGCTAGAGCGTCGCTTGCAAATGCAAGAAGCCGCATTCCGTTTCCAAAGCCAAGGTGGTTTTCATGGTCAGCATCAAGGCCAATCTTCTGGTGGTAGCTGGCAACAAGCTTCACAAGCGGATCAACTGGCTGACGCGTACAAAATTCTGGATGTGTCTTCAGATGCAGACAGTAAAACCGTCAAGCGTGCTTATCGTAAACTGATGAACGAGCACCACCCAGACAAATTGATGGCTAAAGGTCTACCACCAGAGATGATGAACGTAGCGAAAGAAAAATCTCAAGAGATTCAAAACGCTTATGATCTGATTAAAAAGGTCAAAGGCTTTAAGTGATTTTGTTAAAATCTAGAAAATGAAAAGGGCACTTGGTGCCCTTTTTAGCTTTTGGGTTACGGGTGACCAAAAGCGTTGCAAGCTGAACGGTGACGATAAATTAGTCAGCTTGATTCAAACTCCAATCGTATTCGTATTTCACTTTGCCAGAGAAATTTTTGTATTGCGGTGCGTACTTTGCGATGTGTTTGAAGACTTGTTTTTCTCCACCAAAGTCCGCTGCAAACCAATCATAAATAGAAGACAGCTGCGCCGTGTTTCCTTGGATAGATACGCCTTTGCTGCTGTTGATAAATGTTTTGGCGGCACTATCCAGTAGAGCTTGCGTGTTGTCAGCAGTGAATGCTTGAGCTTGTAGGTTAGGGCATCCCAAACTTGCACAATTTACGGCGTAATGCGTTCTTGGGTCATTCCAAATTGGACGCAAAATTCGATGTTCAATATCGTTTAAAGTTAGATCCTTCCCGTTGACCACGACCACATCGTCTCCCCAAGGACCAAAGCTAAATAAACCACCTAGCTTGGTGATTGATTCGACTGGATAGTTATCCAAAATAAGATCTACCGTGATGGCGTTGTAAAGGTTTACCCAATAGGCATATTGCTCTGCTTGGCTGTATTGTAGAGGGTCTAGTTTTGCCAAACGCTGGATGTATTGTTTCAGCTTAGTTTTATCGACAGAGGTAACTTGGCTATAACGAAACAAGGTATTCTCGCCTTGTTCAACTAAATAAGTATCGAGCAGTTGTTGCCATTCCTGGTGGGAAATTTGTGTTTGGTTGGCCTGATTCGACTGTTGCCAATACGGCCATAAATCAGATTTAGGAGCAGCGAACGCCGAGAAAGAAACTAGAGCACACAATAGCAATAACAGACGCTTCATAGAGATACCTTTGAATGAGATATTGTTGATAGTGTAGACCTGTTTAGTGCTTGTTTTCTTTCAGTAATCAGTTATCTGTTGCCTTTATTCTCCGTCATTCCGAGGAGCATAAGCGACAGTAGGAATCTAATCCCCACAAACGCTTGAGTAAAGAAAGTATGAATCTGCACAGTACATTCTGGCAGTCGATCCTGAATCACGCTCCTTCGCCGCTGTTCAGGATGACGAATTTCAACAGAGGCGTTCGGTATTCCGCAAGCAAAGCGCTATAAAATCAGTTACCTAAAACATTAAAAGGGCCGACAATTGCCAGCCCTTGATTTGTGTATTTACTAATGCGTTTTAACGCAAGAAGCTTGGGATATTCGCTTCGTACTCAGCAATCTTATCTTCGTGCTGAAGGGTTAGGCCAATGTTGTCCAAACCGTTTAGTAAGCAGTGACGACGGAACGAATCGATTTCAAAACCATATTCTTTGCCGTTGGCGCGAACCACATTCGCTTCTAAATCGACCTCGACTTCTGCGCCTTCATTTGCCTCAACAAACTGGAAGATCTCATCCACTTCTTGCTCAGTCAAACGAACTGGCACCATTTGGTTGTTGATCGAGTTGCCGTAAAAAATATCGGCAAAGCTAGGTGCGATCATCGCTTTTATGCCGTAATCCGCCAGTGCCCACGGTGCGTGTTCGCGGGATGAGCCACAACCGAAGTTTTCACGAGCCAGCAAGATGGAAGCGCCTTGGTAGCGTGGGGCGTTCATCACGAACTCTGGATTTGGCTGTTCGCCAGCATCATCTAGGAAGCGCCAGTCATGGAACAAGTGTTTACCAAAGCCTAGGCGAGACACCTTTTGTAGGAACTGTTTTGGAATGATGGCATCAGTATCAACGTTCGCTGCATCTAGAGGAACAACTAAGCCTGTATGTTGTTTAAAGCCTGACATTTGTTTGCTCCTTAGTCTAGTTCACGAATATCTACAAAGTGACCAGCAATTGCTGCTGCCGCTGCCATCGCAGGGCTCACTAGGTGGGTACGGCCATCACGACCTTGGCGGCCTTCAAAGTTACGGTTTGAAGTAGACGCACAACGTTCATGTGGACCCAAACGGTCGTTGTTCATTGCTAGACACATCGAGCAACCTGGTAGGCGCCACTCAAAGCCCGCCTCTTTAAAGATGACATCTAGGCCTTCTGCTTCCGCTTGCGCTTTTACTTGCTCAGAGCCAGGAACGATAAGCGCTTGAACGTGAGACGCGACTTTGCGACCTTTCGCGACTTCCGCCGCTGCGCGCATGTCTTCGATACGTGAGTTAGTACAAGAGCCAACGAAGACTTTATCAACGTTGTAATCAGACAATGACTTGCCTGCTTCTAGACCCATGTAAGCCAGAGCTTTTTCTGCCGATGCTTTTTCTACTGGGTCAGCAAAGCTTTCTGGTGCTGGGATCGGTTGGTCTACCGCGATAACCTGGCCTGGGTTAGTACCCCAAGTGACTTGTGGTTTGATATCCGTTGCGTTTAGTGTCACGACCGCATCAAACTGGGCATCATCGTCAGTTTTTAATGTCTTCCAATATTCTACAGCGGCATCAAAATCCGCACCTTGAGGTGAGAACTTACGGCCTTTGATGTATTCGAATGTGGTTTCATCTGGTGCAATCAAACCGGCTTTCGCACCTAGCTCAATCGCCATGTTACATACGGTCATGCGACCTTCCATTGAAAGGTCGGTGATCGCTTCCCCACAGAATTCAACCACGTAGCCTGTACCGCCAGCAGCTGTGGTCTCACCGATGATCGCTAGCACGATGTCTTTCGCCGTGATGCCCGGCGCCACTTTGCCTTTCACTTCGATCTTCATCGTTTTAGCGCGCGCTTGTTTTAGCGTTTGAGTTGCTAATACGTGCTCAACTTCAGATGTACCAATACCAAAAGCAAGAGAGCCGAACGCACCGTGTGTAGCCGTGTGCGAGTCACCACAAACAATCGTCATACCCGGTAGGGTAATACCAAGCTCTGGGCCCATGACGTGGACAATACCTTGGTATTTGTGGTTGATGTCGTAAAGCGTAACGCCAAACTCTTCACAGTTTTTCGATAGCGTTTCCATCTGGATACGAGCCATCTCACCGGATGCGTTAATGTCTTTGGTGGTGGTCGAAACGTTGTGGTCCATAGTGGCAAAAGTTTTGCTGACCTGACGCACTTTACGACCTTTTTCACGTAAGCCGTCAAATGCTTGTGGAGAGGTCACTTCATGTACCAAGTGACGGTCGATGTACAAGATAGGGTTTTCCCCTTCTGCTGCGACGGCAACGTGTGCGTCGTAGACTTTTTCGTATAGTGTTTTGCCCATTGTTTGCTTCCTTTCCTCGTTATCCTTGTTGCTTTGTTTTAGCACCAATGACTTAGAGGTAAGTCATTGGTGGATAGAGGATTTAGTATTTATTATGAATCTGTTCTGTATTACGAGTTTAGGATGTACTCAGCGATCTTATCGCCCATCTCTGATGTTGTAAGTGCCGGGTTGTTGCCTGCAAGGTCGCCTGTTAGCTCGCCAGCTGAAAGTGCTTTCGACACCGCTGCTTCGATGTCTTGTGCTGCGGCTTCTTCGCCAAGGCTATAACGTAACATCAGTGCCGCAGATAGGATTTGCGCCACTGGGTTAGCGATGTTCTTACCTGCGATATCGGGTGCACTGCCGCCTGCTGGCTCGTACAGACCGAATTTGCTTTCGTTTAGGCTCGCTGAAGGCAGCATACCCATAGAGCCAGTGATCATTGCGCACTCATCGGAAATGATGTCGCCGAAGATGTTTGAACACAGCATCACGTCGAACTGAGCTGGGTCTTTGATAAGCTGCATGGTTGCGTTGTCGATGTACATGTGTGATAGCTCGACATCTGGGTAATCTTTTGCGATTTCTTCGACTACTTCACGCCATAGAATAGAGCTTTGTAGAACGTTCGCTTTGTCGATAGAGCACACTTTCTTGCGACGTAGACGAGCAGACTCAAAAGCGATTTTTGCAATACGTTCGATCTCAAAGCGGTGGTACACCTCAGTATCAAACGCTTTTTCTGTTGCGCCTTCGCCTTCACGGCCTTTTGGTTGACCGAAATAGATACCACCAGTCAGTTCACGGACTACCACGATGTCAAAACCACGGCCTGAGATGTCAGCACGAAGTGGTGAGAAAGCTTCCAGGCCTGCGTGGATTTGCGCTGGGCGTAGGTTACAAAACAGTTGGAAGTGTTTGCGTAGTGGTAGTAAGGCACCGCGTTCAGGTTGGTCGTTGGGTGGCAAGTGCTCCCACTTCGGGCCGCCAACCGAGCCAAATAGTACTGCATCAGACTCTTCACACGCTTTTACGGTGCTTTCTGGAAGTGGGCTGCCATGATTATCGATCGCGATGCCGCCTACATCATGTTCGTCACGCTCAAACGCAATACCGTGCTTCTTTTCGATAGCATCCAATACCTTGTGTGCTTGCGCCATTACTTCCGGGCCGATGCCGTCACCGGGTAGGACAGCAATTTTGTATGATTTGTCTGTCATGTTAATCCTTTAAGTTTTCTAATTTTGAGCTTAATTATTTCAACGAGCGTGTTCTTTCCTGAGCTATGCAGCTCGGCTGTTATTACACAGTCGCAATCTTTTTCTGCTTCATTTCTTCGATTTTGTCTGCACGGTGGATGCTATTAATAACGTGCAATAGTGCTTGGCCGGAAGCTTCAACGATATCGGTGGAAACGCCTGTACCGTGGTATTTACGACCTTTGTAGTTGGCAATGATGTCAGCTTGACCCAAACCATCTTCACCTTCGCCTTTCGCGGTTAGGTCGAATTTATCCAGTACGATGTCGTAGCCTGTCACGCGGTAGATACATTGGTATAGCGCATCAACTGGGCCATTACCGACTGCCGCTTCACACATTTCTTCATCGCCACATTGCATTTTGATGCTGGTGGTGGCCATTACGCTGCCCGATTGCACGCTTAGGTAGTTCAGTTTGTAGAAGTCATCTTCTTCACGCAGGTTCGAGAAGTGCATTAGGGCCTCTAGATCGTAATCGAACACTTGGCCTTTGCGGTCAGCAAGTTTCAAGAAATCCGCATACAGTGCGTCTAGGTTGTACTCGTCTTCGTTGTAACCCATCGTGTCCATATGGCTCTTCACGGCAGCGCGACCGCTGCGGCTGGTTAGGTTTAGAGCTTGGTTTTTTAGGCCAATAGACTCAGGGGTCATGATTTCGTAGGTATTCTTATTCTTCAACATACCATCTTGGTGGATGCCTGAAGAGTGGCTAAACGCATTTGCACCCACAATTGCTTTATTGCTTTGAATCGGCATATTGCATAGCTGGCTAACCAACTTACTGGTGCGGTGAATTTCATCATGCTTAATGCCAGTGTGAACGCCCAAGAACTCTTGACGCGTCTTGATGATCATTGCGATCTCTTCAAGTGAACAGTTACCCGCTCGCTCTCCAATGCCATTAATCGTTCCTTCTATCTGACGTGCGCCAGCTTGAACGGCGGCAATAGAGTTGGCAACTGACATCCCCAAATCGTCGTGACAGTGAACGGAGATGATCGCTTTATCAATGTTTGGAACGCGGTTGAAAAGGGTTTGAATAATGCCACCAAACTCGCTTGGTACTGTGTAGCCAACGGTATCTGGAATGTTGATTGTGCTCGCACCTGCATTGATGGCAGCTTCTACCATGCGACATAGGTTGTCGATAGGAGTACGCCCTGCATCTTCACAAGAAAACTCGACATCATCGGTGTAGTTACGCGCATGTTTAACGGCGTTGACCGCCATTTCAAGTACATCGTCGTAGCTGCGGCGTAGTTTGTCTTCTACGTGAATGGTGGAAGTGGCTAAAAACGTGTGAATACGGAATTGGTCGGCCACTTTTAATGCTTCAGCGGCGGCATCAATATCTTTCGCAACGGCACGCGAAAGGGCACAAACTCGACTGTTTTTGATGTTTTTTGCAATGGTTTGTACCGACTCGAAATCACCAGGTGAAGAGATTGGGAAGCCAGCTTCGATAACATCAACGCCGAGTCTTTCCAGCGCATAGGCAATTTGCAGTTTTTCTTTAACCGTCAAGCTTGCTGACAACGCTTGCTCGCCATCACGCAATGTGGTGTCGAATATAATGACCTGATCGTTCATGTTTGCTTCCTTCCTGATTTCTGCACTTTACGTGCAAGTTAATCGTTTACTTCCAGTATTTAGATATAAAAAAACCCGCATTCTCATGCGGGTTCTTAGAAATTGGTGTGGTTATTTTTCTTCCACAGCCTACCCGCGCGAACTGGTCACGATCAGGAGGAGGCTAAGCAGAATAGAAAAATGAGCTGACATAGTTGTTAAGCTTTCCACATAATTAAGTTAACAAATTAGTACCGCACTCCATGGAGCGCGTCAACCCTAAAGTCGATTTTTTATTCATATCGGATGAGTCTTTTCATTTACTCGAGAAAAATGATGCGCTAAGTGAAACGGCATGGTGCGATAGAAACGTGCTAGAAGAGGCAAGTTCTCATCAATTTTGCGACGTTTCATTACCAAAACAAGCATTGGGATTGCGACTTGTCACACAAAGGCCCGAATTGTTTGGCAAAAGTTTTGAATGACCATTTATAGTAGTGCAGTTGCACTAGGTAAAAAGAAGGGTTAAGGAATAATGAGGTTAGCAAAACAATTTGGACGTTCAGCCGCAGTATTTACTCTGGTCAGCTTATCGGGTTGTCAGCTGTTTCAATCTCAAACCTATATGGCAGAGATTTCCCCTGTTGCTATTAATGATCACTCTCAGAGTGTCATGGTGATTAATGATCAAATGGATCGATTCTTGAGCTACGAGGGACGTGAATCGTTTTTGAATCAAATGCTCGTTGCTCTTGAGTCGAACAGTCGAGATAAATTTAAAGGCAAAGATCCGGAAACCTATTCGTGGTGGAAGATCCGAGTGCAACCTAGTGAGAAACAACAAGCGGAAGTCTTCCGACCAACAGCTGACGGTGTGGATACCTCAAACCCCGTTGAGTTTATGGATGTCTCCTATCGCTCTAAGACCACATTAAACCTGCGATCCAAGCCGAGCCTAGAAGGAGAAAAGCTTGGCGTGTTATCGAAAGGGGAAGTTTTTAATGTGTTGGCAAAAGTGGTGGATCAACCTTGGTTTCTCGTTGAACAGAAAGGCGTGATAAAAGGTTATGTCCATAAGGATTATGCGCGCAGCAATGTGGTAAATCGTGACATTCTATCGACACAGCCTAATCCTCTTTTAGAGTCTGCTTCGAGCACAACTGAGCAAACGGGCATCGAGCATGAACTGTCAGGAAATTACACTTGCCGCTCCCTTAGCTACGAGCTAACAAAAGATGGCGACATGACGATGGGCTCTTTGCGCGCCTGTCGTAAGAAGAGAAAGGTCTGGTACATCGATACGCCTCAACCGCAGCAAGCAAACCCTTCTTAATCGTTCTCTCCTACGATTGTGCTCAATAGATCATTGGGCACACTCTAATTTGGCATTTGTCATTAATTGTCCAAACTCCCGTCATGCAGTTGTCACCTAAACCTCCTACTTTTCACACAACGGCGTTGTCAAAGTAAGGAAAGGCCACATGCGAACCATAGAGACAATTACACTGCCAATTGCAACCATTGCTAAGTTTGATTTAGCGCTCTCTAGTGTTTGTCTTAAGCACCGTTTTAATCAGCAAGTTGCCAACATCAGTAAAGGAGTCTCCCACAGTGGTGACGGACATCTGTACTTGGTGCTAGGTTTATTAGCTTGGTATTTAGATAAAGAGCAGGGAGTTTGGTTTTTACTGGCGGGTTTACTTGCTTTTGCCATCGAGTTGCCAATTTATTGGACGCTGAAAAACAGTTTTAAGCGTCGTCGCCCTGAAGAACTCAGTGCACTCCTTCCTGCTTTTATTACCCCCTCTGATCGCTACAGTCTTCCTTCAGGACACACTGCCGCTGCGTTTGTCATGGCGACGCTGATTGATCATTTCTATCCGAGCCTAGGCGTTGCTGCATTCTTTTGGGCAAGTTTAATCGGAACTGCGCGAATCTTATTGGGGGTGCACTTTTTTACCGATGTCATCATTGGTGCACTGCTAGGTAGCCTTTGTGGTGGATTAGCGATTGCGATGCTGGGAGGCTAATTGATGAAAATCTTATACGGTGTTCAAGGTACAGGAAACGGACATATTGCGCGTGCGAGGGCGATGAGTCATGCGTTTAAAGAGCACGATGTTGAGGTCGACTTTTTGTTTTCTGGACGAGCGCCTGAAAAGTACTTTTCAATGGAAGCGTTTGGCGATTATCAGACTCGCCGAGGCTTCACCTTTATCACTGAAAAAGGTTCAGTGAACTATGCGAAAACAGCATTGAGTAACAATTTGGTGCAATTTTGCAAAGAAGTTAAACAGCTTGATTTGTCGTCCTACGATCTCGTGCTCAATGATTTCGAGCCTGTTACGGCATGGGCGGCAAAACAACAAAATAAGCCGTCGATTGGTATCAGTCACCAAAATGCTTTCCGTTATCCAGTGCCGTTAAAGGGAGCGAGTTGGTTAGACAAATCCGTCATTGAATACTTTGCGCCTTCTCAACACCACCTTGGTTTGCATTGGCATCATTTTGACCAGCCTTTGTTGCCGCCAATTGTACATACCGTCGATAGCCAAGCAGAAAATGACGATTTTGTTTTGGTTTACCTACCGTTCGAATCCATTGAAGACATCTCGGATTTACTGTTCCATTTTAACCAGCAAGCGTTCATCTGTTATCACCCCGATGTGATCGAATGTGAGCAGGTGGAAAACATAGAATTACGCCCTTTATGCCACAGCAACTTTCAGCATCATTTGCATCGGTGTAGTGGTGTCATTGCCAATGGTGGATTCGAGCTCCCTTCGGAAGCTCTGTCTCTAGGGAAAAAATTATTGCTTAAGCCACTCTCAGGTCAGTTTGAGCAACAAAGCAATGTCGCGACCTTAGAAGACTTAGGACTTGCGATGTCGATGGAGAGCTTAGACATTTCCGCAGTACGCCAGTGGCTAAAGGAGCAGCAAGCCGAAAGTGTGAAATATCCAGATGTTGCTCAGGCCATTGTCCATTGGGTATTGCAAGGCGCGTGGGATTCACAAGCGGAGTTATCCAAACAGTTGTGGGAGCAAGTTGATTTCCCAAGTTACGTGTCGAACATTTAAGTACGTTGTTCTAAGTACATTGTTCCTTCCTATTTTTGACACGATTTTGTTGCAGCCTTTCAATCTAGAAGGCTGCATTTTTATTCTTTCTCTTTCATTTCTATTCAATGTGTATTTGCTGATAATTTGACTGATAAGTGCAAATTTCACTCAGAGATATAGTCGTCATCTGTTGGTTCGCTCTCAACTAATAACTGCGGCAAATGCATGCGTGTGGTGACCATCCGTCTCATCAATTTGCTAAATACTTCCTCAAAGAATGCGCTTTTACGTGTTTTATAGTTTTTTATGTTTTTATCAAATTATTGTTATTTAAGGAGTAAATACCTAATCGGCTAAAATTTACTGATTAAATATCAATCTAGTTGCGAAACCGCAATCGATTAGTTGATAGTACAGTTCGAGCCGGAAGTATCCGGACAGCAAATATAATAAAAAGTTAGGTTATCTATTCGTAAAATGATTCGAATCCAGCCGCCGTCTTTTGTGCGAGATGGGATTCTATTCGTTATGAATTTAATGAACAAAGTTGACGATTACAAAAGAGGCGCACTCAATGTTAGAGAAGAAAGATGCGATGAGCGCAATTGCTAGCTACCGTATGGAAAGCACTTTGCGTGGTGTAGATTTAAACCTACTGACTGTATTTGATGCTGTGATGCAAGAGCAAAATATTACTCGTGCAGCACATAACTTAGGCATGTCTCAGCCGGCAGTAAGTAATGCCGTGGCACGCCTAAAAGTGATGTTTAACGACGAGCTGTTTATGCGCCAAGGCCGTGGTATTCAGCCAACGCAACGCGCTCGTCAGTTGTTTGGCCCAATTCGCCAAGCATTACAGCTGATTCGTAATGAACTTCCTAGCTCCGTATTCCAACCAGAATCTTCGACTCGCTTATTTAAGCTGGCGATTTGCAGCCCTTGTGACATGCGTTTTGCTCCGAAGATCATGGCAAAAGTGAATCAACAAGCACCAAATGTTCAGCTTCACCTAGATGCAGAATTTGACCGTCTGTTGTCTGAGCGTATGCGCTATCAAGAAATTGATTTCGTGATCGATTATGCTCGCTTTGATGAGCAAGGTTTCTCAAGTACTGAAATCTTCAAAGATGAATTAGTGGTTATCGCGTCAAAAACACACCCACGCATCCAAGGTGGTGTAACGGCCGAGCAACTGCTTAACGAAAAACATGCGAAGTTATCGAAAGTGCACGGTCAACGCAGCTTCTCAGAACAAGCATATCGTGAACTGGATTGCCAAGCCGCGTACGAAGGCTCTAGTCTAAGCAACCTACTATATGTGGTAGGTCAATCTGAGCTTGTGACTATCGCGCCACGTTGGATGGCAGAAAATGCGGTAAACAGCGATCAGCTGCAAATTCTAGACTTCCCATTTGCAAACAAGGAAATCAGCGGCTTCTTAAGCTGGCATGAATCAAGTGAAAAAGATAAAGGCCACATTTGGCTGCGCGATCAACTGATGATCACTTGTGGTGAAGTGGTTGCCGCAAAATAAGATGACGTTTGGTCTTATCGGTTAAGACCATATTGGTAATCATCAATTTTTACAATTCATTGGTCCCCGAGAGATTTTTGTCTCTCGGGGCTTTTTGTTTTAGCAATCAACAATCGAAACAGTAAGTTAAATAGAGTAATCATTCAGCAGTTTTGGGTATGTTCGCGACGTATAAGTGATAGTTGTCTCTTATTAGTGATAAGTTTGATACTGGTCAGTTGCGTTTTAGCAAGCCGTGAGTACACTTGTTCGCTCAATTAGCTTACGCCTGTAAGCCAAAAGGTAAGTAAAAGAATGGCCAAGTTAGATTTTCATATCGTTAAACGTATTCGTGAACAAATTGCGAACGGTGGTACACGCGTTGCACTCAAGCATAAAGTGGATGAGGAATGGCAAGGTATTACGTGGACGCAATTTGGTCAGCAAGTTGATGCTTTATCACTTGCACTTTTGGCTCAGGGATTAGGAGTCCAAGATAAAATCGGCATTTTCTCGAACAACATGCCGCAATGGACGATTGCTGATATTGCAGCGCTACAACTACGCGGCGTAACAGTACCTATTTACCCAACCAATACCGCCGCTCAGTCGGCGTACATCATTGACAACGCAGACGTTAAAGTGCTGTTTGTTGGTGAGCAGCCACAATTTGACGCAGCAGTGAGCATTTTCGACCAGTGCGAGCAGTTAGAGCTCATTGTTGCCATGTCTGATGATATCGAACTTGGCGAGCATGATTTCGTTATCTCTTGGCAAGCATTTGTCGCCAAAGGCGATACCACATACCAAGTTGAATTGGACGCACGTTTAGAGCAAGCAAAGGAAGATGATCTACTCACGTTGATCTACACCTCGGGCACAACAGGACAACCAAAGGGTGTCATGTTGGACTACGCAAACATTGCGGCGCAATTGGAAGGGCACGATCAACGTTTGAGCCTTTCTCAAAGTGATGTGTCACTGTGTTTCCTTCCGTTGTCACACGTATTTGAACGCGCTTGGACCTTTTATGTGTTGTACAAAGGAGCGACCAACTGCTATTTGCAAGACACCATGCAGGTACGTGATGCACTGAGCCAAGTACGACCTACCGTGATGTGTGCCGTACCGCGTTTCTATGAGAAGATCTTCTCTGCGATTCATGAGAAAGTGTCTCGCGCACCGATTCACCGTAAGATTATGTTTACTTGGGCTGTGAACATGGGCGCAAAAATGGCCGCTTGTCATCAAGAAAAACGTCAGCCATCGCTCATGCTGCGCAAGTCATATGCATTGGCGGATAAATTGGTTCTGAGCAAGCTGCGTGCGTTACTTGGTGGACAAATCAACTTTATGCCGTGTGGCGGTGCGAAGTTAGATGAAACCATAGGCCGATTCTTCCACGCGATTGGTATCAATGTGAAGTTAGGTTACGGCATGACTGAAACCACGGCGACAGTATCGTGTTGGGATGATAAGTGCTTTAACCCAGACTCTATTGGTATGTCGATGCCTGGCGCGCAAGTGAAGATCGGTGAGAACAACGAGATTCTGGTGCGTGGTCCAATGGTGATGCGTGGCTATTACAAAATGCCAGAAGAGACCGAAAAGACCTTTGATGAGCACGGTTTCCTAAAAACTGGCGATGCGGGTTACATTGATGAAAATGGCAATTTGTTCATTACTGATCGTATCAAAGAATTGATGAAAACCTCTGGCGGTAAATACATCGCTCCGCAAATGATTGAAGGTGCGATTGGTAAAGACCACTTCATCGAGCAAATCGCGGTTATCGCGGACACGCGTAAGTTTGTCTCGGCGCTGATTGTGCCGTGTTTTGATTCTCTTGAAGAGTATGCGAAAGAGCTGAATATCAAGTATCACGATCGCGTTGAATTGATTAAGCATCACCAAGTGGTCGAAATGCTTGAGAAGCGTGTTAACGATCTCCAAAAAGAGTTGGCAAAGTTTGAACAGGTGAAGAAGTTTAAACTGTTACCAAGAGCTTTCTCTATGGATGATGGTGAGTTAACGCCAACTCAAAAACTGCGTCGTAAAGTCATCAATGACAAATACCAAGATGAAATTGAAGAAATGTATAAGGAAAAGTCAGAGAAAAAGTAACTTAAGCTGACTTAGATTTTATATTGATGAAAAAATCCTCAGTGATGTGATTGCGCATTACTGGGGATTTTTGTTTGTGTTGATTCTTTCTATTTTGCTCACCAAATACAGCTATTTAGCACCCTATACTTAAAAGGTTCTGAAATAATGTTCTTTTTTTAAACGTTAAGTTTTTAGGTTGTACTGTGAAATAAGGTATGTGTGGCTGCTATTCCTACTAACATTCTAATTACTAGCATCTTGTTTAAAAAGTAGACCAACCTCTCATTAGACCCGTTGATAATAAAACGTTACATTTGTTGGGTAACCTTGCGGGATGTTATGACGAACGCAAGACATAGCCGAAAACGTGGAAGTATTTCGATTAGGCTACGAATAAGACCTAGACTATGTAAAACCAGACCAATCCGTTGACCTTACGGTGAGGAAACTGGCTAAGGAGAGCAATTATGACAGCAATGTTGTCAGGCGCAGAGATGGTGGTTCAATCTCTGATAGAAGAGCACGTAGAGCAGATCTTTGGCTACCCAGGTGGCTCTGTTTTGGATATCTACGATGCACTGCATGCCAAAACCGATCAAATCAAACACGTACTTGTAAGGCATGAGCAAGCCGCCACTCATATGGCAGATGGTTACGCTCGCGCTACCGGTAAACCGGGTGTCGTACTGGTATGTTCAGGTCCGGGCGCGACCAATACCATTACTGGTATTGCAACGGCTTATATGGACTCCATCCCAATGATCGTTATCTCGGGTAACGTACCTAATAGCCTAATTGGTAATGATGCTTTCCAAGAATGTGACATCGTTGGTGTTTCTCGCCCAGTGGTCAAACACAGCTTTTTAGTGAAAAAAGCGGAAGATATTCCTGAAACGATCAAGAAAGCGTTTTATATCGCGACCACAGGTCGACCTGGTCCAGTAGTGATTGACTTGCCGAAAGATGTAATGAATCCGCAAATCAAACTGCCTTACCAATACCCAGAAACGCTTTCAATGCGTTCTTACAAGCCGACGACGTCGGGTCATAAAGGCCAGATTAAAAAAGCGCTTAAATCACTGTTAGAAGCGAAAAAACCAGTGCTTTATATCGGTGGTGGTGCTGTGATTTCTGGCGCTCATGAACATATTTTAGAGCTCTCCGACAAGCTGAACCTTCCAGTAGTCAGTACGTTGATGGGACTAGGCGCATTCCCTGGGACACATAAAAACTCACTGGGCATGCTGGGTATGCACGGTACTTACGAAGCCAATATGGCGATGCATGAAGCGGATCTCATTTTTGGTATCGGTGTGCGTTTTGATGATCGCACGACGAACAACCTTGAAAAATACTGCCCAAACGCAAAAGTCATGCATATTGATATCGATCCATCATCGATCTCGAAAAACGTGAAGGTGGATTTACCTATCGTAGGCTCTGCGGAAAAAGTGCTTACAACCATGCTTGGCCTGCTGGCAGAGCAAGAAGGTGGGAACGATGAAGATGCCATCACCGCATGGTGGGATGACATTCAGGTGTGGCGTGACCGCAACTGTTTGGCTTATGAGAAGTCACCAGAGCGAATTAAGCCACAGCAAGTGATTGAAACCTTGCACAAGCTGACCAATGGTGATGCGTATGTTGCTTCTGATGTGGGCCAGCACCAGATGTTTGCAGCACTTTACTACCCATTTAACAAACCACGCCGTTGGATCAACTCGGGTGGATTGGGCACTATGGGATTTGGCCTTCCGGCTGGTATGGGTGTTAAGTTTGCCATGCCACAAGAAGAAGTCGTAGTTGTTACGGGCGATGGCAGTATTCAAATGAATATCCAAGAGCTTTCGACAGCCATGCAATACGATATTCCAGTGAAGATCATCAACCTGAACAACCGATTCCTAGGCATGGTAAAACAATGGCAAGACATTATTTATCAAGGTCGTCACTCTAATTCTTACATGAGTTCTGTTCCTGATTTTGCAGCGATTGCAGAAGCTTATGGTCACGTCGGTATTCGTATCGAAACGCCTGATCAGCTCGAAGAAGGGCTACAAAAAGCGTTGGATATGAAAGATCGTCTGGTGTTTGTAGACATCAACGTAGACGAAACCGAACACGTATACCCGATGCAAATTAAAGGTGAGGGTATGGATAAAATGTGGCTAAGCAAAACGGAGAGAACTTAATATGAGACACATTATTTCATTGCTATTGGAAAACCAACCGGGTGCGTTGTCTCGTGTTGTTGGCTTGTTCTCTCAACGTGGTTACAACATTGAATCTTTGACGGTATCACCGACAGATGATGAAACGCTGTCGCGAATGAACATTACCACGACGTCTGATGAGATGCAGTTGGAGCAAATTCAGAAGCAGTTACACAAATTGATCGATGTGCTGAAAGTACAAGAAGTCACCGAGTATGAGCACATCGAACGTGAACTGATGATGGTGAAAGTGAAAGCCAGCGGTTTTGCGCGAGCAGAAGTGAAACGGACGGCAGACATCTTCCGTGGCCAGATCGTGGATGTCACTGCTGCTCAATACACGGTACAACTTGCGGGCACGAGTGAAAAGTTGGATGCCTTCATTCAAGCGATATCTGAAGTAACTGAAGTCGTCGAAGTTGCTCGTAGTGGGGTAGTGGGCATTGCCCGAGGTGAGCGCGCACTCAAACCTTAGCCATCTAACTGCATATAGAAAAGCCACTTAATCTAAGTGGCTTTTTGTTTAGAAAATAACAATTAATGATATAATTGTCGTTTTAGTAAGCATTATAGGCAGTAGACGCGTGAAAATACCTAAGCGAGTCGGCACATTGTTGGCGACAGCACTATTTTTTAGTGCGCTCACTGCAGTTTACTATTATCAGAAATATCTGACGTTATTAGAGAGTAACGTTGAGAATACCGCTCAAGAAGCATTACACCAACTGGCTTATACTGGTCGCGAATACAACAATATTCAGGATCAAATTGAGACGATCAGCGATCTTCTCGGTCACAGCCAAAGTCTTTACGACTATCTACGTCAGCCGAACCGAGTCAACCTTTCTATCTTAGAAGATATGTGGATCTCGGTTGCGATCAACCAAAAGCTATATAAACAAATTCGTTTTCTTGATATTACCGGTCAGGAAAAAGCACGGATTAATTACGATTTCAAAACGGGTATCGCTGCACCCGCCCTCAAATTACATGACAAGTCAGAGCGGGATTATTTTCATTACGCGCAAGGTTTAGGTAATGATGAAATTGCGTCGTGGGGGATTGAGCTGGAGCGGGAAAATGGTGAGCTTGTTTACCCTTATAGCCCTTCATTGCGTATTCTGATGCCGATTTCTCTCAATGGGAAACGCGAAGGGTATCTTGTTCTTAATGTTGATATTGAGTATTTATCTTCTCGACTCAACTACTCACCGGTGCGGGATTTTCATATTGAGTTAATTAAAAGTGATGGCTTTTATATCGCTAGTCCTAAGTCATCACGCTTGTACGGCAATATTATCCCAGCTCGTTCTCAATTTAATTTTGGCCGGATGTACCCCAACATTTGGCGCACGATGATCTCAGAAGTTTCGGGCTATGAGTACAACGGCTCGAATTTGATTGCGTATAGCACGATCCAATTTGTTTCTAGTGAACCACTTCATCTGGTTATTGATCTTACCAATGAGCAATTATTATCTCGATCTCAGCGAGATATTGATGACTTAATCCAAGAAGCGTTTTTTGTATTAAGTTTGGTGTTTGGTTTTACTTTACCAACGACCGCGCTAGCCCTGCACTATCGACGTCATAGTATGGAATCTAAGTTAGCTCGGGCTGCACTTGATGGCATGACTGCGGTGATGATCTCAGATGCGTCGCACCGAATCATTATGGTGAACCAAGAATTTGAAAACATGATGGGCTATTCCACCAAGCATACTCAAGGCTGGAATGCGCATAATCTAATTTTCTTACCGGAAGATCTCGAGTCGACCCTCAATATTTGGAATAAGCTTGCGAACGAGCACGTTTGGGAAGGTGAGGTTCGTTGTCGAACCAAGTTTAATCACGTATTTACCGCCATTATGCGCATTCAGGCAAACTTAACCAAGTCAGGTAAAGTAAGCTATTACATCACGTCGCTGGTGGATATATCCGAGCAAAAAGAGCTGGAAGAAAAGCTACGCAACCTCAGTGAAAAAGATGGTTTGACGGGCTTGTGGAACCGCCGAAAATTTGAAGAGCAATTAGCGCAATATGCCGGGATTATTGAGCGTTATCCTGACAGTCCCCCAGCGTGTTTGGCGTTGTTTGATATTGACCACTTTAAGCGCATTAACGATGAACTTGGGCACGATGAAGGGGACAAAGTGATTTGCAGTGTCGCTGAGACTCTTCTTAAAGAGGTGCGCAGTACTGACTTTGTGTCTCGTGTCGGTGGTGAGGAATTTGCGGTGATCATGCCGCATACCACACTCGAAGAAGCAGAAGTTGTATTGAACCGGTTACGTGTGGCGGTTCAACTGCGCAGTGATAGAGCGATTACCGTTAGCGCCGGGTATAGTGATTTAACCTCCGATCGCACGCGTACTTATAAATGTGCTGATATTGCCTTGTATGAATCCAAAAGTGCAGGGCGTAACTGCGTATCGCTATGCCATAGTTTCGATGATATTGCTTAGCTCTTTTTCAAAAACAAAAAATCGGGGATAGACCCCGATTTTTATGCTTATTTTAGCCTCAGCGTTATTCGCTAGCCAGTATGCGATATTGGTTGTCGATGGCTGCTTCGATACACTGCATTGACTGTCTCAAATAACGCTCTAGATAACCTAAAGCATCCTGGCTCTTTTTATCTAACGACGTCTTCATCAGCATTTCTTGTTCATCGATATTACAGTGCCCTGGGTTTCCAGTACCTAACATTTGCATAGCAAAATATTGGTAACGCTTAATTTGCGTGAGTAGATCGCGGAAAAAACCAAACATATTGGCAGAGCCAGCGCCTTCAAACAGCGCAGTAAGAAACTGATTATGGCGTTCTTCCCATTCCTTCCAGCAAAAGCTTTCGCCAGATTTAGAGCGGGATAACTTGTGATAAGCGGTTAGGACGTCCAGTTCCCAATTTTCATCGCCAATCACAATTGCTTTATTTAGTAGGCATGCAGAGACCATTTGTAGGCTCTCGTACAAGTCATTCAACTCATCTTTACATACAGGTGCAACCCAGCAGCCTTTTTGCGGCTCGAGTTTGACGTATTTGCTCCACGATAACTGCACCAAAGCTTCGCGAATGGGTGACGCTCCTACGTTGTACTTCTCTTTGAGTTCCGCAACCACGAGTTTTTGACCCGGTTTAAGCACGCCATCGAGAATATCCTGACGGATCATTTTTGATACTTTGTCGGTAAGAGTGGGACTGGACACATACACCTCATAGAAATTTTAATCGTGACGACAAAATTAAACAGTACGCAATTCTGCGCATGGTGAATGATACAGTTAGGCTATTATTAGAGCAAGAAAGCCATATAAAAAAAGAGGGCATAAGCCCTCTTTATCAATCAACTGAAGTATGAAAAGTTCAGTCTTATAGTACGTGTACAGAAGCTGTGTTCGTAGTACCTGAAGCGACTAGAGCACCAGAAACCATCACTACGATGTCGCCTTTGTTACCTAGACCAGACTCTAGAGCAAGCTCTTTACCTGCTACGTAGAATGCGTCAGTGCTTTCGATAGAATCAACAACAACTGGCGTCACACCTTTAGTTAGAACAAGTTGTGCTGCTGTTTTCTTGTTTGTTGTTAGTGCTAGGATGTTTGCAGTTGGGAAGTATTTACGTACTGAACGTGCAGATTTACCACCTTCAGTTGCAACAACGATAAGTGGAGCAGCTAGTTTCTCAGCTGTGTCTACTGCGCCTTTACATACTGCTTCAGTGATGCGTAGACGTGGGCTGTCTAGACGAGAACCTAGCTCAGCTTTTAGCGCTGAATCAGTACGGTTCGCGATTTGAGCCATGATAGTTACCGCTTCAACTGGGTACTTACCTTTAGCAGTTTCACCAGAAAGCATTACTGCGTCAGTACCGTCCATTACCGCGTTAGCAACGTCGCCTGCTTCCGCACGAGTAGGACGTGGGTTGTTGATCATAGAATCAAGCATTTGAGTTGCAGTGATAACCATCTTACGTGCACGGTTACACTTCTCGATCATCATTTTCTGAGCGAAGATTACTTCTTCAGCTGGGATTTCAACACCTAGGTCACCACGAGCAACCATGATGCCGTCAGAAAGCTCTAGGATCTCGTCGAAGTTATCAACACCTTCTTGGTTTTCGATCTTAGAGATGATGTGGATGTTCTCGCCGCCGTTTGCCGCTAGAACTTCACGGATTTCTTGAACGTCAGAAGCTTTACGGATGAAAGAAGCAGCTACGAAGTCAACGCCTTGCTCACAACCGAATTTAAGGTCGTTCTTATCTTTTTCAGATAGAGCAGGTAGGTTTACAGAAACGCCAGGAAGGTTCACACCTTTGTTCTCGCCTAGTGCACCGTTGTTAAGTACTTTACATTTAACTTCTGTTTCAGTCTTAGAGATAACTTCCATCTCGATTAGACCGTCGTCGACTAGGATAGTGTTACCTACGTTTAGGTCTGCTGCGAAACCTGCGTAAGTTACTGCAACTTTATCTTTGTTACCTACAACTGAAGTGTCAGTTGTGAAAGTGAATTCTTGACCAGCTACTAGATCAACGTCGTTACCGCCTTCTAGCTTAATAGTGCGGATTTCTGGACCTTTAGTATCTAGAAGAATTGCTAGTGGTTTGCCAGTAGCTTCCATTACTTTACGGAAGTTCGCGATACGAGTGCCGTGTTCTTCGTAGTCACCGTGAGAGAAGTTAAGACGCATTACGTTCATGCCTGCGTTCACTAGCTCAGTTAGCTTCTCTACAGATTCAGTTTTAGGGCCAATCGTACATACGATTTTGGTCTTTTTCATGGAAGATACTCTCCGGTAAGTATAGTTACAATTTGAAAGTCGGTTGTTTACTCTGAAGTTAGGGCGTTATTGATGACATTTAGTGCCTGTCACCCACCGATTTTTCGCCTCATTATCAGTACTTCAGATTCTGAAAGTCTTTCACCAAGTTTAGTCATTTTATGACTAAAAGATCGGCGATTTTGGTTACCTTTTTGTGACTAATCCCACTTTATATGCAGAAAGTTGCAAAAAAATAGCCTTCAATTCTGTAATTTTTTTTCTTTTCGGTGGCGAATTCTACCACTGAATGAATCCAATATCACTGTTTAAGAATTGTCTTAGGACAAGGTTTTATCGAGAAATATTAATTTTTTGGATCGAAATAAATGGACTTGAAAGTTTCGGTTTGACTATAATAAGTTTCAAATCGAAACTTAAATTCAAAACGTAAATGTCGAAACGAAACACTCAACTAAGAAGACACGCCATTTCTAACTTGGTTTCTGAGCTAGGAGAAGTCAGCGTTGACGAACTCGCTCAGAAATTCGAAACCTCAGAGGTCACGATTAGAAAGGATTTAGCTTCTTTAGAGAAAAATGGCCAACTTCTACGCCGCTACGGCGGTGCGATTGCTATCCCAACCGAAGTCATTCACGAAGAATTGAGCGCTAATGTTTCGACTCGAAAGCTAAACTTGGCAAAAGCAGCGGCATCACTGATTCGAGACCATAATCGCATCGTGATCGACAGTGGCAGTACGACGGCTGCGTTGATTCAACAGTTGAATGACAAACGTGGCTTAGTTGTCATGACCAACTCGTTGCATGTTGCTAACGCCCTTAATGAATTAGAGAGCGAACCAACACTGCTGATGACTGGTGGGACTTGGGATACGCACTCAGAATCTTTTCAAGGCAAAGTAGCCGAATCTGTATTACGAGCTTACGATTTTGACCAGCTATTTATCGGTGCGGATGGCATCGATCTCGAACGCGGCACCACAACATTTAATGAATTGGTTGGTTTGAGTAAGGTGATGGCGGAAGTGTCGCGCGAAGTGATCGTCATGATCGAATCGGAAAAAATCGGTCGTAAGATCCCGAATTTAGAGCTCGCTTGGCATCAAATTGATGTGCTAGTGACGGATGCTGATATTCAGCAAGAACACAAAATACAGATTGAACAACATGGCGTGAAAGTTATTTGTGCCTAACCTAATAATGTAATCAGTTTCATATTTCACTTCCCTCTGAATACAGGCCTTTGCTTGCTGCCTCTATCTGAAACATGGCTAGGGAAGAACAAAACTACAAACGGAGATAAACACATGTGTGGAATCGTAGGTGCAGTAGCACAACGAGATGTTGCAGAAATTTTGGTTGAAGGTCTACGCCGCTTAGAGTACCGCGGTTACGACTCTGCTGGCGTTGCTGTTGTTGATGGCGAGTCAAACCTAACGCGCGTTCGTCGCTTGGGTAAAGTGCAAGAACTGGCTGATGCAGTAGAAGAAGCAAAAGTGATCGGCGGAACGGGTATTGCACACACTCGCTGGGCGACGCACGGTGAACCATCTGAAGTTAATGCACACCCACATATGTCTGGCGATATTGCTGTTGTACATAACGGTATTATCGAAAACCACGAAGAGCTTCGTGAATTGCTTCAATCTCGTGGTTACGTGTTTGAATCTCAAACGGATACAGAAGTTATCGCACACATGGTTGAGTGGGAACTTCGCACTTCAGAAACGCTACTAGAAGCAGTACAAAAAACAGCAAAACAACTTGAAGGCGCATACGGCACGGTAGCGTTGGATCGCAAAGATCCTTCACGCATCGTAGTTGCACGTTCAGGCAGCCCGATCGTAATTGGTTTTGGTGTGGGTGAAAACTTCCTGGCTTCTGACCAACTTGCGCTACTGAATGTAACGCGCCGTTTCATGTACCTAGAAGAAGGTGATGTGGCAGAAATCACTCGCCGTGAAGTTACTGTCTTTGACGCAACGGGCGAGCTGGTTGAGCGTGAAATCGTAGAATCTAACGCAGAACATGATGCTGGCGATAAAGGCCAATACCGCCACTTCATGCAAAAAGAAATCTATGAGCAACCTAAAGCGTTGATCAACACAATGGAAGGCCGTATCACGGCAGACTCCGTTGTAACTGATGCGATCGGTGTGCATGCGGCTGACATTCTAAGCAAAGTAGAACACGTACAAATCGTTGCGTGTGGTACGTCTTACAACGCAGGTATGACAGCGCGTTACTGGTTTGAAGACATTGCTGGCGTGAGCTGTGATGTAGAAATTGCGTCTGAATTCCGTTACCGCAAGTTTGTGACTCGTCCAAACAGCCTATTGATCACGTTGTCTCAGTCTGGTGAAACCGCCGATACGCTAGCAGCACTTCGTCTTGCGAAAGAAAAAGGTTACATGGCGGCGATGACCATTTGTAACGTAGCAGGTTCTTCTTTGGTTCGTGAATCAGATTTTGCGTTCATGACTCGCGCTGGTGTTGAAATCGGTGTCGCTTCAACCAAAGCGTTCACGACTCAGCTTTCTGCACTATTGATGCTGGTAACGGCACTAGGTAAAGAGCAAGGTCGCGTCAGCAAAGAGAAAGAAAAAGAGATTGTTGAAGCGCTGCACGCACTTCCTAAGCAAATCAACGCGGCACTCTCTTTCGAGAAAGACATTGAAGCACTAGCGACGGATTTCGCAGACAAGCACCACACACTGTTCCTAGGTCGTGGTGAATTCTACCCAATCGCTATGGAAGCGTCTCTAAAATTGAAAGAGATCTCTTACATCCACGCAGAAGCGTACGCGGCGGGTGAACTGAAACATGGCCCTCTAGCTCTGATTGACGCTGACATGCCTGTTGTTGTGGTTGCACCAAGCAACGACCTACTTGAAAAGCTAAAATCAAACGTTGAAGAAGTGCGTGCACGTGGCGGCCTTCTATACGTATTCGCAGATGCAGACGCAGGCTTCGAAGGTGATGAAACAATGAAGATCATCACGATGCCTCACGTTAGTGAAATCACGGCGGCGATCTACTACACCATCCCAATGCAGTTGCTGTCTTACTACGTAGCACTGATCAAAGGTACGGACGTAGACCAACCACGTAACCTAGCGAAAGCGGTAACGGTTGAGTAATTACGCTTAACAGCAAAAATCCTAAGCGGCACATGCGAGAGTATGTGTCGTTTTTTTTGTTTTGTTCTAAGCGTGATGGAGCGCTCAAGCGCTTTCGCCAGTAAGTTGCTTTCATGACAAAAATGTCATTTTGTTGAAAGGGTGGTGTCAGAGGCGGTGTTCAATAATGACCTCATTGAAAACAAGCACTCAAAGGTTAACAACATGAACGCAATCAAAACTGCTCTTTTTGTAACGGTAATGGCAATGACTAGCGCATCTGCATTCGCTCAACCACTTTTCACTGGTGGCAACTACGTGAGCCGCGAAGAGATGAAAACCATCTCAGTTACCCCGACAGCAACGTCAGATGAGGCTTATCAACAGGCTCTGTCTGAACTCAATTCACTTAAAACCATGACGGCTCGTGAACTGAATAAAGAGCTCAATATCCTGACGTTTAATGTGAAGTCTCGTAGTACGCATTTAAAAGATGGTGGCTTCGTGACCGTGCAAGAACGCATGAATGAAGATGGTCAGTTGGAATATTTGGGTAAAGTGAATGTCAAAGTGCATTATGCCGAACGCGATAACAATCGATAATGGTTTACCAATGGGAAAGAGTATGGTGTGGTTCACATCATGCTCTTTTTCGAGCTTTATACTGGGTTCTCATCCTCCCGCTAACACACTAGGTAAGTGAACTTGAAAATATTGATCGTCGAAGATGAGCACAAAGCCGGAGAATATCTGCAAAAAGGTTTGATTGAATCTGGGTATGTGGTGGATTTAGTACATGATGGGGTCGATGGGCTGTATCACGCTACCAGTGAAGAATATGACTTAATCCTCCTCGACATTATGTTGCCTAAACTCGATGGTTGGCAGGTGCTTAATACATTGCGCAGTAGTGGGATTCACACCCCAGTGATCATGCTGACAGCGAAGGAGCAAGTGGAAGATCGCGTGCGCGGTTTTGAGCTGGGTGCCAATGACTATGTCGTAAAACCTTACGCGTTTGCGGAGCTACTGGCGCGTATTCAAAACGTATTTCGTCATCATATTTCCGCGCAAGTGGTCGCATCGCCGCAAACATTACGTGTGGCAGATTTAGAACTTGATATGATCAAACGCGTTGCCACGCGCGCGGGGCAGTCGATGTCGCTTACCGCCAAAGAATATGCCCTGCTTGAGTTGTTGATGCGCAAAACTGGCCAAGTGCTTTCACGTACCACTATTGCGTCGTTAGTGTGGGATATGAACTTTGACAGCGATACCAATGTGATTGATGTGGCGGTCAAACGTCTGCGTAGCAAAGTGGACAAACCGTTCGATAAACCACTGATTCACACTGTCAGAGGGATGGGCTACAAACTCGAAGAGAGTTGTGATGCCTAAGTTTTCGCTCCCTTTTTCCATGAAAAATAAGCTCGTGCTGATGTTTGTTAGCATGACGTTCGTGACCTATTTTTCTTTGGCTTTCATCCTACAGTACGCCATTGAGCGCCACTTTTATTCGCAAGATTTCAGCTATATTTCCAGTAAGTTCAATGCCATTGAGAAAGCGTTAAAACGCTCGCCAGAGGATGTGTTCAAGCAAGCGAATAACAGCACGCTCTACATGTGGGTGTTTGAAGGCAAGCAGAACGTGTATCAGAATTCGAGCCTGACGATTCCTCAGAACCGAGCCTACAGCATTAGCTCGCCTCAGGTTTTAAATCACGAGCGTGCCATCGAATGGAGTGAGGACTCGCTGAATATTCGCGCGTTTGCGTTTCAAGCTGGGGAGTATCAGGTGGTGCTCGGCATGAGTATCAACCACCATATTTTGTTTTTGGATAAACTCGACTGGATTTTGTTTTGGGCGCTCGGTTTGGCGTTTGTGATTTCTTCCGCGTTGAGCGGTTGGATGGTAAAACGTGGGTTGAAGCCGATTGTGGGATTGAATCAGCACATTCAACAGATATCACCAGAGCAAATGGGCATTCGTCTCGACCCCGATTCGTTGCCAATAGAACTGCGCGAGTTAGCCAACAAACACAACGCGATGCTCGATAGGTTGCAAACTGGTTTTCGCCGCTTGAGCGAGTTTTCTTCTGATATAGCACATGAGTTAAAAACGCCACTCACCAACATTACTACGCAAAATCAGGTCATTTTAGGTGCGTGTCGAACGCCTGAAGAGTATCAGGATGCGATTGCCTCAACGTTGGAAGAACTCAACCGCATCACGAAAACCATCAACGATTTGCTCTACATTGCCAAGGCTGAAAACAAGCTCATTCATCGCCATGACGAAGTGTTTGCGGTGCAGGAGGAAATCGACCGTTTGGTCGCGTATTTTGAAATATTGGCCGAAGATGCCGATGTGCAAATCGTGAGCTCAGGCGACGGTCAGCTCTATATGGACAAAAACATGTTTGAGCGTGCAGTGGGCAATTTGCTCTCCAACGCGATTCGTCATGCGTATGCTGATTCAACCATTGTGATTGACGTTCAAGAGGTTGATGAACAGGTTACGATATCGGTCAGCAACCAAGGTGACACCATTGCCGAGCAAAACTTACCGTACCTTTTCGACCGGTTTTATCGCGCAGATAAATCTCGCCAACATGTAGGTAGCGTAGGTGCAGGGCTAGGTTTGTCGATTACCCAATCTATCGTGCAAGCGTATGAAGGACAGATAAAAGTAACATCAGATAAAGACAAGACGCGGTTTGTTATGATGTTGCCATCGGCAGGTGTCAATGGAAGTGATAAGTCAGTTGAAGCATAAAAGGCAAACCTTGGCTTGCCTTTTGAGACTCAAACTCGTTTGAAGTTATTTGGGTTATTGGCCCAGTTGATGAGCGGTTAGAATAGCAGAGTAGACATTTTCTGCCGTCACTGGGAATGGCATATTGTGGATGGTTTCTCCCTCGGCCGTTGAAGCTTCGGCGACCTCGCGCAATTTATCGTGATTAAGCTCTTTAACGCCCATATCAAACAAGTTGGTTGGTAGACCTACCGATCGGCAGAAGGCGAGAACCGTATTAATCTCTTCCATCGCTGCGTTTTCTAGCACCAGTTGAACAAGTGTGCCGAACGCGACTTTCTCACCATGATAGAGATGATGACACTCTTCGAGCTTGGTTAGGCCGTTATGAATAGCGTGAGCACCCGCTAGACCACTGCTTTCAAAACCGATACCGCTAAGGTATGTATTGGCTTCAATAATGTTTTCTACCGCTTTGGTGCTCACACCATTTTCTACCGCAGCTTTTGCTTTTACACCATCTTCAAGCAAGGTTTCATAGCAAAGTTTTGCAAGAGCTTGCGCTGAACGTGTCGCTAAACCACCGGCCATTGTTGCCTTACCAGAGGTCATGTTGGCACGAGCTTCAAAGTAGGTGGAGAGCGCATCGCCCATCCCCGATACCAGTAGGCGAACTGGGGCTTTTGCGATGACAGACGTATCCATGATGACCATGTCTGGGTTTTTAGGGATCATCAAGTATTCCGCAAATTCACCTTCTGGTGTGTATATCACCGCAAGAGCAGAGGTTGGCGCATCAGTCGAGGCAATTGTAGGAACCACCACGACAGGAATTTTGGTGTAAAACGCAACGGCCTTTGCTGTATCTAACGTTTTACCGCCACCAATACCGACAATGACATCATGTTTTTGAGTCGCACAAATGTCCGTGATGCGTTCGATCTCAACGCGCGAACATTCGCCACCAAAAATGTTCATAGTGAGTGGAAGCTTTTCGTCAGCAAAGCTTTGTTTGACGTCATCACCAACCAGGTTAGTCACGAACTCATCGGCAATGACTAACGGACGTTCACCCAATGTTTTCACATAGTGAGCGATAGATGTAAGTACTTGTTCACCTTGGACGTATTTGCTTGGGCTGATAATAATTTTGTCCATAATTCAAACCTTTAACCTTTTTTATGTGTGTTTTTGACTGCAATGAAAATCCATTGTAGCGATAAGGTTTATATTAGGTTTGGTGTGGTAAGTGGTGAAGGATATCTCTGGTTTTGTTCCATGCTTTTATGACCTCTGTGTCAAACCGACTGTCAGAAGTAATAAGCATCAGCATGCTTTATGGCGATGATCACTATTCAAGCGAATTCGTCGTTTTTCGTTTCATATTGAAACGAAAATACCAAAGTCGTTGTTTCAATATGAAACGGATTGATTTTTGTTGAGCACGTTTTTTCTCTGTTTAAGATGAATTCATACCCTACATAAAAATATAAATGGAATGAGATAGAACGATGAAAAAGTTAATTAACCAAGTCGATGATGTTGTATTGCAGCAAATGGAGGGCCTGGCATTGTCCCGCCCTGAGCTAAAAGCTAACTACGAACCTCGTTACATGTGGCATGAGGAAACGCCGGGGCAAGTGGCACTGGTTTCTGGTGGTGGCTGTGGTCATGAACCTTTGCACGCAGGCTTTATTGGTAAAGGTATGCTGACAGGCGCCTGCCCAGGAGAGGTATTTACTTCACCAACGCCAGATCAAATGTACGAATGTGGCAACCAAGTGAATACTGGTGAAGGCGTGTTATTTATCATTAAAAACTACACCGGAGACGTGTTGAACTTTGAAACGGCTGTGGAGCTGCTTCATACCGATGGCATCAAAGTTGGGTCGGTGTTGGTGGATGACGATGTTGCAGTCAAAGACAGCCTGTATACCGCTGGTCGCCGTGGCGTCGCTGGAACGGTATTGGTTGAGAAGTTAGTTGGTGCTGCCGCGAACAAAGGTTATTCGCTGGAGCAATGTGAAGCACTGGCTCGTCGCGTTAATAATCACTGTCGCTCATTTGGCGTGGCGCTTAATGCTTGTGTTGTGCCAGCGGCGGGTAAACCATCTTTTGTTCTGGAAGATGATGAAGTGGAGTTTGGTGTTGGTATCCATGGTGAACCAGGTATCAAGCGAGTGAAGTACACCGACGTCGATACGTTAGTGGATGAAATGTTTGCTGAAGTTGCTGAAAACACACCTTATCAGCGCACTTTGCGTATTTGGAATCGTGACGAAGGTGAATGGGATGAAGTGGAATCCAGCATTGAGCCTTTCGCCTCTGAACACGACTACATTGTGATGGTGAATGGTATGGGTGGTACGCCAACTTCAGAGCTTTACGGAGTGTATCGCCGTCTTGCTCATAACTGCGAGCAAGCGGGGTTCCGTATCGTGCGTAATATGGTTGGTAACTTCTGTACATCACTCGATATGGAAGGCGTTTCAATTACGTTGCTGAAAGCAGATAAAGAGATGTTGGAGCTGTTTGATGCTCCTGTCGATACGGCCGCGATCAAGTGGTAACAGGGGGGAGCAAACATGCAAATTGAAAAACAACATATCGTTCACTGGTTAGAGCTATGTGCAAAAACGTATCAAGAGAATCAAGATTTTCTGACCGACCTTGATCGTGATATTGGTGACGCAGACCATGGTCTCAATATGAACCGAGGCTTTAAAAAAGTCGCGGAAAAACTGCCGCAATTTGCGGACCAAAATATCGGCAGCATTCTCAAGAATACGGGCATGACCTTGCTTTCTAGTGTCGGTGGGGCAAGTGGCCCGCTTTATGGCACGCTGTTTATTCGCACGGCTGCCGCTGTTGGAACTCGAGAGCAATTAACGTTTGAAGAGTTAGTGGATGCACTAAAAAGCGGTGTGGATGGCGTGGTGTCTCGTGGTAAAGCGGAACTGGGTGATAAAACCATGTGTGATGTTTGGTTACCCGTTTTAGTTAGCGTGAAGGCGTCGTTAGAAAATGGCATGAGCGCTGACCATTTATTGAATGAAATGGTTGAGCTAGCAGAAACGAACGCGGTTGCCACGATTGAAATGTTGGCGAAAAAAGGGCGAGCAAGCTATTTAGGTGAACGCAGTATTGGTCACCAAGACCCCGGCGCAACCTCTTCTTTGTTAATGATTAAAGCACTACAGCAGGCAATAGCAGGTAATTAAGATGGTGGGAATTGTAGTTGTATCTCATAGTCGTCGCCTTGCTGAAGGGGTGGCCGAACTTGCCACCCAAATGACGCAAGGCAAAGCCAAGCTTGCGATTGCTGCGGGGATTGATGACCCAGAGAACCCGATCGGAACCGATGCCATTGCTGTGATGGAAGCGATTGAGCAGGCACATGATCAACAAGGGGTTGTTGTGTTGATGGATCTTGGCAGCGCCCTGCTTAGCACGGAAATGGCTCTGGATCTGATTGATGATCATGTGAGGGAAAATGTCACCCTTATCTCGGCCCCCATTGTTGAAGGGACCATGGCGGCGTCGGTGGCTGCTGCCGCCGGACTACCTTTATCGACGGTAGTCGAAGAGGCACAGAATGCGTTAAGCGTAAAACGAGAGCACCTTGGCGATCAGCCACTAACATCCGCTGAGATAGCGCCAGTATTAGAGAACTTTGAACACGAGCGGACATTTGATTGGGTAGTGCAAAATCCGCATGGATTACATGCTCGTCCCGCAGCGGCCATTGTTGGTGCACTCGCGCCTTTTGACTGCCAATTATGGTTGAAAAAAGGCGAGCGCCGTGTGAACGCTAAAAGCTTAAACAGCATTGCGAAACTTGGCGTTCGTAGTCAAGAGACGATCACCTTATGCGCACTTGGACCTCAATCCAGTGAAGCAATCAAGGCATTTGAAGCCTTAGCTAGTGAGCACTTCGGAGAAAAAGAGACGGTTGAGCAAGGCATTGTCGAACCTGAAGAGAGCACGGATACTCTGCTCGATGATATGGCCTCAAGTCAGATTGAAGGTGCTGTTGTTGGTATTCGAGTCAATGACGGTATCGCAACTGCTCCAGCTGTCCTTTTTACTCATGAAATGCCAGCTGTGCCTGAACGTGATTTCCAAAGTGAACAAGATGAAATTGAACGGGTTAAGCGTGCGATAGGCGTGGTTGTTCAACATTTGCAGGAGCAAGCGAAGCAGCCGAAAGGGGAAATATTTTCTGCTCATAGCATGATGCTCAGTGACCCAGAATTATGGGCATCGGTCGAGTCGCGAATTCAAACGGGCATGATAGCCGAGCAAGCTTGGATAGAATCACTGCAAACGTTAGCCGAAGAGTTTCGCCAGGCAGAAAGTCAGTACATGCGGGAACGCGAAGCAGATGTGCATGATATAGCACGCCAAGTTATGGTCGAAATGACAGGCGTAACGCCTAATGCCATCGACATTCAGGAACCGAGTATTTTGTTGGCCCGCGACCTGATGCCTTCTGATGTGGCCGGGCTTGATAAATCGAAAGTGCTTGGTATCTGTTTGAGTGAGGGAGGGAAAACCTCTCACAGTGCGATTCTTGCTCGTGCGATGGGGATTCCTGCCATCGTTAAAGCTCAGGGCTGCCTTGATGCTGTGCGTGCTGGTCAAGTGGTGACTATTGATGGCTTCCGAGGACATTTATGGTTCTCTCCTTCGGATTCCGTACAGCAGGAATTAGAAGCGCAACAAATAGAGTGGCAAAGCACCCGACAAAGTGCACTAGCGAGTGCTCAGCAAGCCGCAGTCACCTGTGATGGCGTCCATATTCCAGTATTCGCCAATATTGGCGGACCGAAAGATATTGATGATGCACTAACATCAGGCGCTGAGGGCGTTGGTCTATTTCGGACTGAGTTTCTATTTCAAAACAGTGATGAGTTGCCAACTGAGGAAGCGCAATATCAAGTCTATCGTGATATTGCCGCCGCACTTGGTGATAAGCCACTTACGATTAGAAGTTTAGATGTTGGCGGTGACAAGCCTTTAGCCGCTTATCCTATGCCATCGGAAGATAATCCATTTTTAGGTTTGAGAGGGGTGCGGTTGTGCCTTCAACATGAGTCATTGTTTACCGCCCAACTTCGAGCCATTCTGAGAGCCTTTTACGAGCAACCGAATATTCAATTGATGATACCGATGGTGGCTCAGGTTGAAGAAGTGAGAAAAGTAAAAGCGCTGTTGGCGCATCAAGCAAACCAACTCGGCTTGGATGCGACTCATTTGCCTGTCGGTATTATGATTGAGGTACCCGCCGCGGTATTAAATGCTGATGCGTTAGCACAAGAAGTCGACTTTTTCTCTATTGGCACCAATGATTTGACTCAATATGTTATGGCTGCCGATCGAGGCAACGCCGCCGTTGCCGAATTGGTGAACTACTTTGAACCATCGGTACTAAAAGCCATTGAACTCACGTGTGCAGCAGGCGATCGCGCGGGCATACCGGTCAGTATGTGTGGTGAGATGGCTGGCGATCCAAATGCTACAGAAACATTGCTTCGCGTGGGGTTACGAAAATTCAGCGCCAGTTCTAGTATGCTACCGGGACTAAAAGCGCAGATTCGTCAGTTGTCTGTTGATGTTTAATCGATACCTTATCGTTAGTACATGTGTACCGGCGTGCTTACGCCGGTTTTACTTTTGTTATAGGAACGCCACTTCTTGGCTTAATACAGCTTCATTTGCTCCTGCAGCCCAAACTTATTAATTTTTCTCCATAAGGTCGTGCGGCCAATTTGCAATGCTTTCGCCATATCATGCATTTTGCCATCACACTGATTCCAAGCCTGAACGATAGCTCTTCTCTCGGCTTCTTCTAACGTGATTACTGGCGTATTTTCTGCGGTATGGCGAGAATTCAGTTTAATGTCTTCAGGAATATCGTTCAGCTTGATTAAGTTGGAACTGCGGTTCAGCAAAATTCGCTCAGTTCGGTTTCTTAATTCGGAGTTATTGCCTGACCAACGAAAATTCATCAACGCTTCCAGTGCGACTGGCTCTATCGAGATAGTCACATTGTGGCGGCGTTCATAATGGCTGATAAGCTGCTGGACGAGAAATTCAATGTCTTCTTTACGCTTTCGTAGTGGTGGAATATGCAGCTCGTTCGAGGAGATTTCATAATAAAGTTGCCGACCAAATGAGCGCTGAGTGACATACTCGCTGATCTCTGAAGCGGTGCTCGTAATAAGTTGAAAGTCTACGGGGATTAATCGCAAACTGTCGCTGCGGCTGACGAGCCCAGTTTTTAACAACTTAAGTAGCACGGCTTGTAAATCGGGCGACAGATATTCCACCTTTTCCAAAAAGAGCGTACCGCCATGGGCGAGTTCAAACTTAGAGGGCATGCCTTGTCCCTCGTCGTATCCCAGGGTTTCTTTGACCAGTTGCTCTGTATTGATGGAGCGGCAGTTGAGCGTAATGAACGGCCCTTCTTTGTAGGTGCTTTCGTTATGAATCGCCATGGCGAGAGTGGCTTTTCCTACACCTTCTTCACCTGTAATTAGAATCGGTGATTTGGACTTTATGGCCCGTTTTGCCACGGTAATGACATGCTTCATTTTTCGTGAAATAACAGGCAAAGTACTGAACGTATAGCGCGCACTGCCACCTATTTGTTGTTGAGCAAGTTCGCGAATTTTATCGATAGGGTGCAAAAACAATAAGTGCGTTCCGTCGTTGAGTGGACGCAAGGTAATGATCGCTTCAACAAACTCGCCACGAACCTCTACCGTTGTGAGTTTTCGGTTGATGCTTGCACCCGACTCAATACTATTGAGGACATTTGGCGGGAAGCGTAAAACAGAAAAGACTTCTTTATCCAAGACCTGACTGGCTTCAATGTTTAACAAGCGCTCTGATTGATGATTTACCATGGTGATACGGCTTTCTTCATCCCAGGCCAGAAGGCCGTCATCCATGCACTCTAACGTTGCGTTGTGCGCACAAGTGAGGCGGTTCATATTTTCTTGTTCCGACTGAATATGGATTTGCAAACTGACTTCTTTCGCGCTCGACGCGATGATGACTAAGTCTTCTTTCTTATAGCTTTCCGCTTTTTTGAAAAGGCATGTTGTACCGCGTAATTTGCCAAATTGGTCGAAAACAGGCGCCGCTACAGAGGCATAAGAGTGTAAGTGGCGATTGAAATGTTCTGCAGCAAAAACTTCACATGGGATGTGAGTGTTGATACAGAGATTGACTGCATTTGTGCCAATTTTCCCTTCAGACAGAAAGCAGCCTTGTTTAATACCGAGTGCTTGCATCTCTTGTCGCATAGAGTCGTGCCCGACGGTGGAGAGAATACAGCCGTTGCCATCAGTCACCATCAATAGCAGGTCTTCGTCTCCTAGCATGTCGTAAGTGTCTTCAAGTACGGTAGTGGCGCATTCGATGAGGTGCTCGTTGCGTTTCATCAGAGATGAGAAGGTAAATCCAGAGGCAATATGTGGCTTTGACCAGGTGTAAGGACTGCATCGCTTTATGCAACGCTCCCACGACTCAAGTACGGGAGTGCGGGAAAATTCTGGAGATACCCAATGGTGTTTCTGGAAAAACGCCCATTTGGTTTTAGTGTCTTCGATTGAAAGCATGCCATACCGTTTCAATGCCAGCGATAGATTGGTCTGATATTACAGAGACATACGAATATGGACTGTGATGGCTTTCACGCACGTCATACAGAAAGGATACGCAAAGAAAAGAGGCTAGTAGAGAAGGCGTTCCTTGCCGGAGGTTGGGTTAAAAAGGGCTGTCTTTGCCCAGTTCGTTACAGATCTCGACAATGGCGAGCGAGAGACCTGATTTTATTATTTGTTGCTGGCGTTGAAGTTGGAGTTGATAAAACTCAAGGTCGATGTCGTCATCAGGTTCGTTGACTTCTAATTGCACCATGCCCATTTTCTTTACCAGATGCAGCTTTTTGATTGGCTCTAGAATATTTGGATCAGTGAACTCGTAGTCGGATGCATCGCTATTGAGTCGGTTTTTAAGCTTAATGATGTCTTCAATATCATGATAAATATCGTCTGGGAGGACGCCTAAGCCAAATAGGAGTTTCAAACGAACGGAGAGATCGCCCAGCGGTCCGGAGTCTTGCAGTAGGGGACCAACAACCGATTGCACGGCGAAGTTATCTTTACGAAAGATCCTTTGTATTAGCCCGTCGATGGAATCGTTGAACACATCGACTGCTGCAATAAAAAAGCCTCGTACCGATGGCGCGCTGTTTAATCGTTCAATGATCTCGGTTTCGTTGATGTTATCTGCCATATACTGAGTAACTGTTTAAAATTATATTTATGGGGAGCAGAGCTCCCCTTGATTCGATTAAAGCTGGTGGTAAATCGCTTCTATTTGAGCCACTTCAACACTGTCTTCAGCCAGGCCAGTGTACGTTGCTAGCGTTTTCTTCACGCCCACGGCTTTTAATGAGGTTTGTAGTTCCACCGCTTGTGGGTCGGTGTCGTTAGTGTACTTCAAGGCAGCGGCAATGCCTTTCAAAAGTGTTTTATTTTCAGTGCCATACTCGATTGTACCGAGTAATGGCTTCACTAATCTATCATTTGCACCCAATTTACGAATTGGTTGTCGTCCAACGCGATCCACTTCATCCACTAAATATGGGTTGGCAAAGCGACCTAAAATCTTTTCGATGTAGGCATTGTGCATTTCACGGTCGAAGCCGTAACGACGAATCAATACTTCGCCACTTTCCTGCATTGCTTGTTTTACTTCAGCATGAATGCTTGGGTCTTCAATTGCTTCACGAATGGTACGGTGCCCTTTCAAACAACCTAAATAAGCGGTAATGCAGTGACCTGTGTTTAGGGTGAACAGCTTACGTTCGACAAAGGCCATTAGGTTGTTGGTCTTTTCCATGCCTGAGATGTCAGGGATTTCGCCCTTGAATTGCTGTTCATCCACAATCCATTCGCTGAAGCTTTCAACAGTCACTTCCAATGGGTCATCGTTGGCGGCTTCTGCTGGTGGCACGATGCGATCGACTGCTGAATCAACAAAGCCAACCAACTCGTCTGCCTTTGTGTGCAGCGATTCATCCAGATGTTTGTATACTTCGCCTTTTAGGTGTGTGGTACCACGCACCATATTTTCACAGGCGATGATGTTAAGTGGCGCGTCATTACCAGCTTCAAAACGTTTGGCGATACCTTTCGCGATGGTTTTCGCGATGATATCTAATACGTTTGGACCGACCGCTGTGGTAACCAAATCGGTTTTGACGATGCGATCAATCACGTCATCACTGGCTGAGTTTACCGCTGTGACGTGGGTAACAGTGTCGATTTGGCACTCGGTGCCCACGACTTTCACTTTGTATTCTTGTTTGTGGCTGAGCTGGTCTACCAACGGCGCATCAACGTCAGCGAAAGTGACCTCGACTTCTGCGTCTGCTAAGAGTTTACCGATGAAACCACGACCGATGTTACCTGCACCAAAATGAACTGCGTTTTTCATAATTCTTACCTACCAATATCTGAAAATGTTGACTTACGAAACTAGGGTGAGGCCAACCGCATAGGGGGTGACAGCTGACCTCATTTGCCTCAGGAGCAAATTAAAGGAGTAATTAAGCCGCTTGTTGACCGCCAAGGATGTTAAGAATTTCTTCTACATCGTTGGTGCTGGTTAGCTTCTCAATTGCTTCCGGCTCATCGAGCGCGTTCGTTATGGTGGTGATTACCTGGATGTGCTCATCGTTCTTAGCGGCAATGCCGATAACCAGTTTCGCGACATCGTCGTCATCTTCAGTAAATTGGATACCCGATGGGTATTGGCAGATTACAATGCCAGTTTTCTTCACGCGGTCTTTCGCTTCTACGGTGCCATGAGGAACCGCGATAGACTCGCCAAGGTAAGTTGGAACCAACGCTTCACGCTCAAACATCGCGTCTACGTATTCTGGTTCTGCGTAGCCAAGTTCAACCAATTTGTTGCCTGCAAAGCGAATGGCTTCTTCTTTGTTGGCTGCTTTCAAACCTAGGTGAATGTTCTCACGCTGGATTTGGAATACCGATGGCTGCTGTGGCTCAAAGCAGTCGTCGTTCGCCGCCATGACTGACACTTTCACCATTTGGTCGTCATTGGCTGCGGATTGGTTTTGTGCTGCTAGTAGTTTGGTGACTAGCTGGTTGTACATTTCACTGTCTAGGAAGTTAGTCAATGAAATGTGGTGTGCGTTTGGAGCATGCTTACGTGCACGATCCGTTAAGTCTTTATGAGTAATCACGATATCTGCACTCTCTGGTAAGCTGTTAATGGCAAGGTTGGTTACGTGGATGTTCAGACCTGCGTCTTGAACCTTTTTGCGTAGCATGCTCGCGCCCATTGCACTCGAGCCCATGCCCGCATCACAAGCGACAATGATGCTTTGTACTGTCGCTAGGTCTACGTCACCTTTGCTTTGGCTGTTTACCACCGCATCGTTTTTAGATGCAGATTTCATGTCTTTCATTTGTGATGTTGCTTTCTCTAGTGCTGCTTCATCACCGTCTTCTTCTGTTGACGTTTGAGTCTTCATTAGCAGTGCTGCTACGGCGAATGACACGCCTGTTGCTGCTGCGATAGACGCTAGAACACCAACGATTGAACCTTTCTGAGTCATCAACAAGATTGCGAAGATTGAGCCTGGTGATGCTGGAGAAACGATACCTGCGTTAAACATAGTTAGAACGAATACGCCCGTCATACCACCTGCGATAGCCGCAAGGATTAGGCGAGGGTTCATTAGGATGTAAGGGAAGTAAATCTCGTGGATACCGCCGAAGAAGTGGATGATGGATGCACCACCTGCCGTTTGACGAGCCGTACCTTTACCAAACACCATGTAAGCCAGCAAGATACCTAAGCCAGGACCTGGGTTCGCCTCGATCAAGAAGAAGATCGATTGACCAGTTTCAGACGCTTGCTGAATGCCCAGTGGAGAGAAGATGCCGTGGTTGATCGCGTTGTTTAGGAACAGGATCTTCGCTGGCTCAACAAAAATAGAAGTCAGTGGCAGAAGGTGCGCTGAAACAAGGAAGTTTACGCCTGCTGCCAATGCGCCTGAAAGCACTTTGACAAATGGACCGATAAGGAAGAAAGCCAAAATGGCGCACAGCATACCAATGATGCCCGCAGAGAAGTTGTTCACCAACATCTCGAAGCCGCTTTTTACTTTACCGTCGATGTAGTTATCGAATTTTTTGATAGCCCAGCCACCCATTGGGCCAACCATCATTGCGCCCATAAACATTGGGATGTCGGTACCGACGATCACGCCCATGGTTGTGATTGCACCAACGACCGCGCCGCGATCGCCGCCCACTAACTTACCACCGGTGTAACCGATAAGTAGTGGCAGCAAGTAAGTGATCATAGGACCAACCATGGAAGCTAACGTCTCATTTGGTAGCCATCCGGTTGGGATAAATAGAGCAGTGATAAAGCCCCACGCGATAAACGCGCCGATGTTAGGCATTACCATGTTTGACAGAAAACG
Source organism: Vibrio antiquarius (assembly GCF_000024825.1). Lineage (NCBI taxonomy): Bacteria > Pseudomonadati > Pseudomonadota > Gammaproteobacteria > Vibrionales > Vibrionaceae > Vibrio > Vibrio antiquarius. The sequence continues at coordinate 22,364 of NC_013456.1, read as the reverse complement.
ACCAAAATTTTGTATCTTGATCTTGGCATCTGGTGATATCATAACAATTCCCCGTTCGATGTTCTGATGAATATGTTGTCGTAAACGGTTCGCCAAAACCGCTTGTTTGATTGCTTAGTACCCAATCAATTTACCACACATTTTCCAATTGGAACTGACGACGGGTTTTTCGTGATCAACCCCCGCATTTCTTCGGATGAAAAGCATTTTTTAAGTGATGATGATCAATTAATTGACATGTAACTTAATAACAAAAAATGACTTTCAAATCTGTCAATAAAAATATTAGTGATCAATTCGATCTTCTGACAAATATAAAATTAAAATTCATTGTGATTAAGATCACCTTTAATTTCTTTTTCAACTCAAATTAAATACTCGAAATGATCAATGTCACATTTTGTTTGACGTTAGGTTTGATTGAAAATGTGATCTATGACCATTTTGAGGTTTTGTGAAAGTTTATAACGTGAACGTTTGTGCGATGTTGGCGTTTTGTGGATTAAAGCTTGAGATGACTGGCCTTTTTGCGATGAGTTTAACTAAACACTTTGTTTTTAATGTCTTATGGGTAAATAACGCATCACGCTGCTCGCGTTGTGTTGTTTAGAGCGATTTTGAGCAGCGCGATACCTCCGACGACGGTTAATGGTTCAGAGCTAAATACTCGCGCGCGTTTCCACTGCCCATGTAACGTGCAAGCGTTTTCTCAGGCACATCGCGTAAATCCACCATAATCAATCCATCCAGTGCGTTGTTAAACGCCGGATCGACGTTAAAACACACCAACTTACCATTCAAACTCAAATATTGGCGCAGTAATACCGGAACGCCTTTGCCTTCGTCAATTCGAGCGATCACGCGAGATAGCAACTGTAAATCTCCCAATGCTGTTAGCATGCTGGTATTCCAGTTTAAGTTGGTTTCTGGCAGTGGGTTTGACGGAGTGACGTATTCGGCGCAGTCGTTGTCGTAGTGGTGTAGGGTCATCGATTGTGCCAGCAACTGACGCGCGGTATGGCTGTAATCGTTGCTGATGCTCACTGGGCCAAACAAGTGCGTGTATTCGGGATGTTGATGGACAAAAGTCGCTATGCCTTTCCAGAGTAAGAGTAGGGCACTCATGCTTTTTTGATATTGCTCGGCAATCACAGAGCGACCCATTTCAATCGACTTGCCCATTTGATCGAGAAAGCCTTGGTCATAGTTGAATAAGGTGCGCGAATACAATCCTTCTACGCCATATTTCGCCAATAATTGATCAACTAATCCAAGACGGTAAGCACCTACCATGCATTGGTTCTCACGATCCCACACAAATAGGTGCAGGTAATCATGATCGAAATGATCGATGTCTATCGCTTGTCCGGTCCCTTCGCCAACTTGACGGAAATTATGTTCTCGCAAGCGGCCAATTTCATGCAGGAGAGATGGGATCTGCTGCGCGCTGGCGCAATATACGTCGAACTCGCCACTTTGAAGCAATTGGGTTTCTGTCGGTAAGCTGTGCAGCTCTTCAAGCAATTGGCCTATGGGTAACCCTGCTGCAATAGGTAAGAGATCATTGTCTGAGACCGTTTGCTGAGTGGCACTTACATCGCGGTTAAGCAGGTAGGTGTTAAGCCTCAGATAATTGACGATCTGATCATCGTTGAGGTTATTGAGTTCTTTAAACTTGATTGCTTGCCCAAAGGATAACTCAATGGTTTTTGCGCTCTTGTTGAGCAGCTCTCTTCCCAACATCAAGGTGCGTAAAAGAGGGTGGATTTTACCTGCCATGTAGAAGCGTTTTGAGTTCTGCCCACGAATGAAGACGGGAACAGTGGCGGCTTTGTTCTTACGAATTAACGCACTGACACTGCGGCTCCATTCTTTGTCTTCTAAACGCTGTTGTTTGGCATCCACTAACTGCGACACTTCACCCGCAGGGAAAACCAATAACAAGCCGCCATTCGCAAGGTGTTTGTTGGCTGCTCTGAGGGCCTTCATATTCGATTTGACGGCGTCTTTGCCTTCGAATACGTCGACACCAATAAAAAGTTGGTCGAGCTCTGGTACGGTTTTTAGGTACTGATTCGCTAAAATTTGGATATCGTCTCGTATCATCAATAGTAGCTCGGCGAGAATCACGCCTTCAACACAACCGAGAGGGTGATTCGCCACAATGACGGTTGCGCCTTGCTTTGGCACTGCGTCGAGCGAACCATGGGCAATGCGATAGTCGATCCCCAAAATATCCAGCGTAAATCGCAAGAAAGTTTTGGTATCCGCATTCACGGGGCGTTGGGCGTAGAATTTATCGAGCTGACTTAAACCTGTTGCCCATTCTGCAACGTTTTCACCAATGCCAAACGGCGTTTTACGAGGGAGACGAAAAGGGGTCGAACTATCCATATTTACCTCAGCGTACAAGTGGCTGATCGGATAGTAGAAATTACAGATGACAGTTCAGAGGCAAATCCATGAGCCTTTAGTGACAAACTGGTGAAGCTTTGTTGACCAAAGGCGAAGGGGATAGGACAGCTTTAGCGTTACGTTTTGTCGCCAGCAAACATCAGGATACTCAGAGAGTTGAGCGTTTCACCGAGACTTTCTAGTGAGCTCAAGACCTGTTTGGTCGGCTCATTGTCTAGCAGAATACGACCATCAAAGCGTTTCCCTTCGCATTGATCTTCATCGCACATACCCGCTTGGGGTTCTTGTGTTGAGTTGTCATCCATTACTAAGTCGTCAGTACTCAAACAAGCCGTTGAGACAAATAATCCGCTCAGAACTACCAGCCATTTTATTTTCAACATAATCTTAAAACTCACAATAAAACGCCGTTCAATTGTAATTTATTCTATTCACCATTTCGAACGATATGACAAAAACTTGGCTTTAGGTCGCCATTTTCTGGCCATAGTTGAGCTATGTTATCGATACGACGAATTGTTACTTTTGGCGAAATTAGGAGGATGAATGGAGAAGATTTCCAATAGAGCGTCAATATGGCTCGGGCTGTGTCTGATAATTGGTTTAGGAGTATTGGGCTTTTTTATTCAGCAAACAGCAGTCAAATACAAAGCCTATGAGCGAGTGGTAACGGTGAAGGGATTGTCTGAACGAGAGTACTCTGCAGATACAGTGATCTGGCCAATTCAGTTCACCTTAGCGAGTAATGATATGGGGGCTATGTTTGATGACATCGATCAGCAAACGCGTTTGATTCTGGATTTCTTAAGTGCCAAAGGGCTCCCTGAAACCAGCGTTTCCCTTTCTTCTCCTGCTGTCATTGACCGAAAAGCACAGCAATACGGGAGTGAGCAAGATATCGAGTTTCGTTATTTAGCCTCGCGGACCGTTACGGTTTATAGTCAAAGTGTCGATGTGGTTCGAGCGGCAATTAATGAGATTGGTGAGCTAGGAAAACAAGGCGTACTGCTGAATCAGGACCCGTACGCGAACCGAATTGAGTACAGCTTTACTAAGCTGAATGATGTAAAGCCAGACATGATCGAAGAGGCGACGAAAAACGCCCGCGAAGTGGCGCAAAAGTTTGCGAAAGACTCACAGAGTTCATTGGGTAAGATCAAACGTGCCACGCAAGGGCAGTTCTCGATTTATGACCGAGATAGCAACACGCCTTACATTAAGAAAGTACGAGTGGTCTCAACCGTTCAGTATTACTTATCGGATTAAAATAATAGTCAAAAAGCCGCTCATCGTGTGAGCGGCTTTCGATAAGATGAGAGCTATAGGATAGGATTAATATCTTGCTCTGTATGCTCACCTTCGACCACATCAACAGGTGTGTAATGTTGATAAATCAGGAAGCCATCTTCTGATGTTTCATGGTTATCTGGTGTGTCAACATACGCGGTACAGGTGTACCCAATACTGTAGGTGCCTGGGCCCATGTAACCAAACTCGTAGCTGTAGGTTGTATTACCTTCTTCGTCTTGCGATTCATTCACGTTAGCTACTGCAACTGGCGCTTGGAGTGGTTCCATCGCGCCCATATCGCCCATGGTTGAGCGATCCATCGAACCTGCGTAAAGATAGACTGAGTGAACGGCAGGAACGTCATTTATTGCATTTGATGCTGCACTGTCTGCTTCACACGCTTGATACTGAATTTCGCTGACTTCACCACCGATATGACCTGATTCTGATGCGTTTACTAAGCTTACCGCATTAGAGTTCATGTTCATGTAATCTTTGCCCGTTGGATCTGCCAGACCTTTACGCAAATCAAACTCGACAACATAGCTATTATGACCAGTATGAACTTTTACATACTGACCTTTTTGCGAAAACTTCAAGCGACCTTGATCGCTCGTATCTGGTTTAAAACCAAAACAGCTGCCTCGGCTAGGCACAACTAAGCCTTTGATGTTGCCGTCTGTCTTCTCTACGTATGACAGCGTTGTATCGTTTAATTGTTTGCCGTCTTGAGCGTACACACACATAGCATAATCACCAGGAGCGATGTCTTGCTCGCTAATGATCGTTTTAGCGTTACTTCCCTGATATTCCATTAGATCAACTTGGTGTAGTGCTCCATTGTCACTAACATCTAACAGAATATGTTCTCCAGTCTGTTCGCCAGTTTCTGGGTCAAATGGTACAAGGACAACATCTTTAAACGCTAAGACGACTTTGTTGGCATCGTCGACAGGCGCATCGGAAACGCTGAGAGAAAAAGTGGCTGCTTCTGTATCGGATGAAGAGTCGTCGCTACCACAGCCCGTCAATAAAAGACCGCCTGAGATGGCAAGTAAAGGGTAGGTATATTTTTTCATTATGACCTCTTGTTTACACTGCTGATAAATGTAAAAGGCTAGTCTCAAAGTCGAGAAATGATGTCATTGTATTGTGATAGAGAGGTCAATCTTCAATGGCGTTATATACAAGTCCTTTTTTATAAAACTAAGTTCTTAACTGTGATGAGGGGAGTTTGATAATAGTCAAGCTGGCTTGTTTCTTATGAGCGTAAGTTAGTATGACTTACTGCTAGAAGGAATTAGTATCATGGCATACAAGCACTTTATTAGAGAACTACTGGGTTTAGCGATTGTTGTCTCTGTCGTCTTTGGCGTTTTAGGTGTGATGTTAGAGCTCTTTGCACTGACGGCACTCTGGGAGCATCAGCAAGCGATAGCCGATGTATTCTTCCATGAATCTCTCTACTTTGTCGTATTTTTAATCCCACCATACTTCCTTTGGAAGTTGATTAACCGCCCTGAATTGGTTTCTGCGGACCAAGCTTATTTAGCAATGAAATTAGAGGCTGAAAGTCGACAATAAGCCGATTGAGTGAGGAGTGAAAAGAAGAGGCTATGAGAAACATCAGCCTCTTTCCTATCTGATTAGTGAGCAAAGTATTCGTTGCTTTATTGATTAAAAAGCTGCTTCTATTGTGCCTTTGAACGTACGATCGAGATAATCACGAATTGCTTGAGATTGGTAAATAGAAACGAACTTTTTATACGCTTCATTATTTTTGTCTGCGTCACGAGTAGCGATGACCATGACGGCCAGCGGTGCGTCTTTTGCTTCAAGATAGATACTTTGTTTCTTCGGATCTAAACCAGAAGACATTACGTAGTTCATTGTGATCGCAGCCGCGTCTACATCATCCAATGTTCGTGGTAACTGGGCGGCATCTACCTCGACAAATTCAAACGACTTTGCATTTTTTGTAATATCAGTTAAGGCTGCTTTGTGGCCAACACCTTGTTTAAGCTCAATTAAACCTGCATCGGCGAGTAGCAATAGACCACGACCACCATTAGTTGGATCGTTTGGAATTGCTATGCGTGCATTGTTTGGAAGCTCTTGCAATGAGCGATACTTGTTAGAATAAAGTCCCATGCGCATCAGAATGGATTGACCAATCGACACTAATTGGGCGTCATGACTATTGTTGAAGTTGTCTAAAAATGGTTGGTGCTGATAGCTGTTAATGTCGATGCTACCATCGCTAAGCGCGGCATTGGGTGTCACGTAATCAGAAAACTCGATGACTTCTACATTCAAGCCTTGCTTCGCTGCTTCCTTCGCTACTGCTTCAACTACTTGAGCATGAGGCCCTACGGTTGCTCCCACTTTAATGACAGAGTCATCTTTTTCTCCACAAGCGCTTAAGCCAACTACTGCCGTGAGAACCAAAGCTAGTTTCTTTAGGTGACGAATACTTTTCATTGTAACTCCATTTTTGTTTTAGACGTCCATACGTTTACATGTCCATCCTATCAGAAGTCGAAAAAGGGTCAATGGTTTAAATAGCGAGCAGACATTTTGTTTCTACGACTATATAGAAAGCTTGGTAATAAGCGAAAAGAAAGAGGGGGTAGAACCGAGGAAGGTAATAAGTTTGAAGTTGTTGATGAGATGAGCAACGAATTACTACACCCACAACTGTACCCAAAGTCAGCAGACACAAAAAAGGCGTAGCAGGTACTAACCTGCTACGCCTTTCGAAATTTGGTGGCCCCTCGCAGACTTGAACTGCGGACCAATCGATTATGAGTCGACTGCTCTAACCACTGAGCTAAGGGGCCTTAATAGGACAACGATTATAGGGGAAGCGTTGCAAGGTGTCTAGATACCAACTAGGGCAATTGCGCTTAGTTTTTATCCACTTAGCACAGTCGATAATAAAAAAGGTGACCTAAAGTCACCTTTTTTTGATTTCTAAAGCTTATATGCGCTGCGATTATTCGTCTAGGAAGCTGCGCAGAGTCTCTGAGCGGCTTGGGTGACGAAGTTTACGTAGTGCTTTTGCTTCGATCTGACGGATACGCTCACGAGTAACGTCGAACTGCTTACCAACTTCTTCTAGAGTATGGTCAGTGTTCATGTCAATACCAAAGCGCATACGAAGTACTTTCGCTTCACGTGGCGTTAGACCTGCAAGCACGTCTTTTGTCGCCACTTTAAGGCTAGTTGCAGTTGCAGAATCTAGCGGCAGTTCTAGCGTTGTATCTTCGATAAAATCACCTAGATGCGAATCTTCGTCGTCACCGATTGGTGTCTCCATTGAGATAGGCTCTTTAGCGATTTTCAGAACTTTGCGAATCTTGTCTTCTGGCATCTGCATGCGCTCAGCCAGTTCTTCCGGTAGTGGCTCACGACCCATCTCTTGCAACATTTGACGAGAGATACGGTTGAGCTTGTTGATCGTTTCGATCATGTGTACCGGGATACGAATCGTACGTGCTTGGTCCGCGATTGAACGAGTGATTGCCTGACGGATCCACCACGTTGCGTAAGTCGAGAACTTGTAACCACGACGATATTCGAATTTATCTACCGCTTTCATCAGACCGATGTTACCTTCCTGGATAAGATCCAAGAACTGTAGACCACGGTTGGTGTATTTCTTCGCGATAGAAATTACAAGACGCAAGTTCGCTTCAACCATCTCTTTCTTCGCACGGCGAGCTTTTGCTTCACCGATAGACATACGACGGCTGATGTCTTTAATGTTCTGTACGTTCAGAGAAGTCTCTTCTTCAATCATTTTTAGCTTAGCGATTGAACGACGGATTTCTTCTTCGTTACGTTTGATCTTTTCAGCGTATGGCTTGTCTGAAGCAAGAACTTCATCCAACCAAGCTTCACTTGATTCATTACCAGTGAACAGCGCGATGAATGATTTCTTCGGCATTTTGCCGTATTCAACCACAGACTTCATGATCAGGCGTTCTTGAGTACGAACGCGATCCATAGCAGTACGCAGTTCATTCACTAGGTGATCAAACTGTTTAGGCGTTAGACGAAACTCGCGGAATACGTCTAGCATCATTTCATTAGCAACGGTTGCTTTCGGGCTGTTATAGCCGTACTCGTTGATTGCTAATTGAAGATTTTGATAGGTGCTGCGTAGTTGGTTGAATTTCTCTAGCGCTAACTCTGGATCGATACCTACATCTTCTTCAGAATCATCTGAATCGTCATCGCTATCTTCGTCGTCATCAACGTCTTCATCGTCTTCTTCTTCTAACTGAGATTCAGTCAGTTCAGAACCGATGTGTGTTGCCGTTGGTGCAGCGGTGTCGTCAGCATCTGGGTCTACAAAACCTGAAATAAGGTCAGTAAGACGCAGTTCTTCAGCTTGAACTTTGTCAAATTGCTCAAGAATGTACGGAATCGTACCTGGGTATTCAGCAACAGACGATTGAACTTGGTTAATACCTTCTTCAATACGTTTTGCGATGTCGATTTCGCCTTCGCGAGTTAGAAGTTCGACAGTACCCATCTCACGCATGTACATACGTACTGGGTCTGTTGTACGACCAATCTCACTCTCTACGCTAGACAGTGCAGCGGCTGCAGCTTCGGCTGCATCTTCATCGGTAATATTTGTGTCATCGTTCAGTGCTAAATCATCAGCATCAGGAGCAGTTTCTACTACCTTAATGCCCATGTCGTTGATCATCTGAATGATGTCTTCTACCTGTTCTGAATCTACGATTTCAGCAGGTAGGTGGTCATTTACTTCGGCGTAGGTCAGATAGCCTTGTTCCTTGCCTTTAATAACAAGTGACTTTAGCTGTGACTGCGGATTGTGATCCATAGACGGTATCCAACTTCGTAATCTGGTGAAGGAATCAGTATGCGAAATGCAAACCACTTACTATAACAAATTAAATCGTTGCTGACTAATTAAACAGGGTTACGCTTTTAAATCTAGCATAAGTGCTAGCAGCTCCCTTTTCTCTTCGGCTGATAAACCGACACTTCTTGCTTTGGCCTGCAGGTTTTCAATTTGTTTTTCTACGCACTGGGCAATAATTTTATCCAGTGAGTCTAAAAATATTTCTTCTTGGTTGTCCTCATCGAGTGGAATGTCCCAACTCGCGAGACGAGACAGAAGGGTCTCATTTTGGCTGTTTCGCCAATGCTCTAATAATTGGCCTGTGTTGATATGGGGATGCGCTTGGCATTTATCAAGTACATCAACAAATAAACTTAGACCAGGAATGGGCAAATCTCTAACGCTAGTTAGATCTGGCACCATACTTACGTATTGTGGGTTTTGAATCAGTAACGCGATCACTTCTCGCATCGGCGTTCGCTTGATTTCTTTATGAGGTTGAGGCCTTTTATCCTCTTTACCTTGTTTTGAAATTAGCTGCTGTAGTTGGCGTTCATCAACCAAACCCAAACGGCGGCCAAGCAGTTCTCTCAAGTATAGTCTTAAAGTGCCGCCAGGGACTTTGTCGATGAGAGGAACAGCAAGGGTACTCAGCTTTGCCATGCCTTCTTTCGTGCTCATATCGACTTGCTGAGTCAATAAGCTGAACATGAATTCAGACAAGGGCATCGCATTAGACACTTGTTGTTCAAATGCTTGTTTTCCGTTTTGTCGGATGTAAGAGTCGGGATCTTCTCCATCCGGCAAAAACATGAATTTTAACTGGCGACCATCAGTTAGGTAAGGCAATGCATTTTCCATGGCACGCCACGCGGCTTCACGGCCTGCGCGGTCACCGTCGTAACAACATACGACGGTGCTTGTTTGCCTGAATAACACTTGCAAGTGATCGCCCGTTGTCGAGGTTCCCAATGAGGCAACGGAATAATCTACGCCATATTGAGCAAGCGCGACAACATCCATATAGCCTTCAACCACTAAAATTTGTGGTGGCTCACGATACGCTTGTAGTACTTCATAAAGGCCATACAACTCTTTACCTTTATGAAATATCGGGGTTTCGGGTGAGTTGAGATATTTTGGTGTCCCATCACCTAATACTCGACCACCAAAGCCTATCACTCGGCCGCGTCTGTCTCGAATAGGAAACATCACTCGACCACGGAATCGGTCGTAGCGGTTGCCTTTATCGTTTTCAATCAACATGCCGCCTGTGACGAGCATGTCTTGGTTTTCTTTATTCTGGCCAAAGTTCTTACGAACTAAATCCCATTCATCAGCCACATAGCCGATGCCAAATTTCTGGACGATTTCACCAGACAGGCCGCGATCTTTTAGATACTCAATCGCCACTTTACTTGCTGGCTGCTTGAGTTGGTTACGATAAAATTGAGCAATGCTGCCCATTAAGTCGTATAGATTACGTTTTTCACTGCTGCTTGCTTGTGGGCCTGACTGGAACGAACCATTACCGCCGCTACGTTGTTCGCGAGGAACATCTAAGCCCAAGTATGAAGCGAGTTCTTCAATGGCTTCGACGAATTCTAGCCGGTCGAATTCCATCAAGAAGTCGATGGCATTTCCGTGCGCACCACAACCAAAACAATGGTAGAACTGTTTTTCTTGACTGACGCTGAATGACGGCGTCTTTTCGTTGTGGAACGGGCAGCATGCGCCGTAGTTTTTGCCTTTTTTCTTAAGTTTCACACGTGCGTCGATGATATCGACAATATCAAGTCGAGCTAGAAGGTCATCGATAAAACTGCGAGGGATGTGTCCAGCCATAAAACCTAACAAAAAAAGAAGATGATGAGTGGAGTGAATGCTTTAAAAGAATAAGCGTGTTGCTCACTTATTTCATTCCATTCATCCAGATACAAACAAGCCGTGCGTTCCAAAGGATAGCACGGCTTGCTGCAATTGGGTGGGGTATCTTAAGCCAGTTTAGCGCGAACTAAACCGCTTACTTTACCCATATCTGCGCGCCCTTGAATTTGCGGTTTCAGAACGCCCATTACTTTGCCCATGTCTTGCATGCCAGCTGCGCCAGATTCAGCAATCGCGTTCTCGATAAGAGCCGCTACTTCTTCGTCTGTCAGTGGTTGAGGCATAAAGTCCTCAAGAACGGTAATTTCTGCTTGTTCCGCATCAGCAAGATCTTGACGACCCGCTGCTTCATACTGCGCTACAGAGTCGCGACGTTGTTTAACCATTTTGGTCAATACTGCAAGAATGTCGTCATCGTTCAGAGTGATCTGCTCGTCAACTTCACGTTGCTTGATTGCTGATAGGGCTAAACGAATAGTACCAAGGCGCAATTTGTCCTTGGCTTTCATCGCTAATTTTTGCTCTTCTTTGAGTTGATCAATCAGAGCCATAACTAAATTCCTTTTGGAGCTCAGTTATTAGTACAGGCGAACGCGACGAGCGTTTTCGCGAGCTAGCTTCTTAGCGTGACGCTTTTGAGCTGCTGCTTTAGCGCGTTTGCGAACTGTAGTTGGTTTTTCGTAGTGCTCACGACGACGCACTTCAGAAAGGATACCTGCTTTTTCGCAAGAGCGCTTGAAACGACGTAGAGCAACGTCGAACGGTTCGTTTTCACGTACTTTAACTACTGGCATATGCCTTTCACCTCAGGGGTTATTCGTTAACGCTGGCATTCAACAGACCAAATCACAATTGTTTGGTCTCTTACCAGCTTGATCAAAAATGGTGCGGAATTTTAATCCGATCACAACTACTTTGTAAAGCCTTTTGTCGATTATTGTCTGTACAAAATTTGTTTGCAGCACCAAGGCGAGGTAATATGACGCCCAAATTTCCTCTATACAGAAAGCATACTGAGAAAACCATGCGCATTATCGGTATTGAAACCTCTTGTGACGAGACTGGCATCGCGATTTATGACGATGAAAAAGGTCTGCTGTCACACAAGCTTTACAGCCAAGTAAAACTGCACGCAGATTACGGTGGTGTGGTGCCTGAGTTGGCTTCACGTGACCATGTAAAGAAAACCATTCCTCTTATTAAAGACGCACTAAAAGAAGCGAACTTAACTTCGAAAGACATTGATGGTGTCGCGTACACCGCGGGGCCGGGTCTCGTTGGTGCACTATTAGTGGGCGCTACTATTGGTCGCAGTATTGCTTATGCTTGGGGAGTGCCAGCGGTACCTGTTCATCATATGGAAGGTCACCTGTTGGCTCCAATGCTGGAAGATAACCCACCGCCATTCCCGTTTGTGGCAGTGTTGGTGTCGGGTGGTCACTCGATGATGGTCGAAGTGAGAGGCATCGGTGAGTACAAAATTCTGGGTGAGTCGATTGATGATGCGGCGGGCGAAGCGTTTGATAAAACAGCGAAGCTAATGGGTTTGGATTACCCAGGCGGCCCACTATTATCTAAACTGGCGGAAAAAGGCACACCGGGCCGTTTTAAGTTCCCGCGCCCAATGACAGATCGCCCTGGCTTGGATATGAGTTTCTCTGGCCTGAAAACCTTTACAGCAAATACGATTGCTGCGAATGGCGATGACGAGCAAACTCGCGCAGACATCGCACTGGCATTTGAAGAAGCCGTGTGTGCAACATTGGCGATTAAATGTAAACGCGCGCTTGAGCAAACAGGCATGAAGCGTATTGTTATTGCTGGTGGTGTGAGTGCTAACCGTCGTTTACGTGCAGAGTTAGAGAAGCTAGCGAAGAAAGTTGGCGGCGAGGTTTACTACCCACGAACTGAGTTCTGTACGGATAATGGTGCGATGATCGCTTACGCTGGTATGCAGCGTTTGAAGAATGGCGAAGTGGCCGATATGTCGGTAGAGGCTCGCCCACGTTGGCCGATTGACCAACTGACGCCAGTCGCTTAATCAAACTTATGCGGTAGGTTTAATAGATTCACTACGATAAAGGTCTCTGCTCATCAGAGGCCTTTATTTTTAGCTATTCAATGAAAAGCTTCGTTTACATTCTGACTGATGCGAGCAGTTCGGTATCGTTTCAGTGATAGGATGATGCGGAAGAATAAGAAATGGATATAACAATGAATAAGTTTGAAATTGAAGGTCAGCAACTTGCTTACCTTGATAAAGGTGATGGTCCAGCATTACTGTTTGGTCACAGTTATTTGTGGGATAGCCAAATGTGGGCGCCACAAATTGAAGTTTTAAGCCAGTCATATCGTTGTATTGTGCCAGATTTGTGGGCACATGGTGAGTCAGAAGCGGCCCCTGCATCGACAAAGTCATTAGTTGATTATGCACAACATATGTTGGCGTTGATGGATCATTTGGATATTGAAGAGTTTTCTGTGGTGGGCTTATCTGTTGGCGGCATGTGGGGAGCGGAACTGACGGCTCAAGCACCGCAACGTGTGAAATCACTGGTATTGATGGATACCTTCATTGGCTGGGAGCCAGAAGTTACGTATAAAAAGTACTTTGCAATGCTTGATACCATTAGCCAAGTCCAAGCGGTGCCTGCGCCAATTATTGAAGCCGTTGTGCCGCTGTTCTTTGCCAACAACGTCGATCAGGATAACCCTGAACTTGTCGCTTCATTCAAACGCAGTTTAGAAGACCTCAACGGTGAGCTTGCGGTTGAAGTAGCTCGCATGGGACGCATGGTGTTTGGTCGCCGTGATGTGATTGAAGATTCGGAAAAATTCGCTCTGCCGACATTAATTGCGGTGGGCTGTGAAGATAAGCCTCGCCCGGTTTTCGAATCGTATTTAATGAAAGACTGTATCACGGGCAGTGAGTTGGTAGAAATTCCGCAAGCGGGACACATCAGTTGTTTAGAACAGCCGGAGTTCGTCAACCAAATGTTGTTGAACTTCCTGAATCGAGTTCATGCATAACCAATGCATCCCTCTTTAAACGAAAAACTCGGCATTAAGCCGAGTTTTTTTGTGTCAGTTTCTTCTCGCCGATTTTTGGCTCGTCGCCAGACAAAAGCCGACGAATATTTTGATGATGCTTAAATACGATTAAGCAACACAGCATAGCAACAGGTAACGTGTATTGCGGTTTAAACATCCAAGTATAAAACGGAGTGACCAAAACCGTGACGAGAGCCGCTAACGATGAATAGCGGAATAGCGCGGCGACTGACAGCCAAGTTAACATCACCAATCCTGTTAAGTCCAAACCAATCGGAGCGATAGCGCCAAGCGCGGTTGCGACACCTTTTCCGCCTTTAAAGTGGAAAAAGATGGGGTACATGTGCCCAAGACAGGCAGCAATGGCGATGACGCCAAGAATGATAGGGTCGATACCAAGAAAGTATCCGCCCCACACGGGGATGGTGCCTTTGAGCATATCGCACAACAAGACTGAAACAGCGGCTCCTCGTCCGCCAATACGCAATACGTTCGTTGCTCCAGGGTTGTTGGAGCCTACACTGCGTGGATCTGGCAGTTTTAAGAGTCGACAGATCAAAACCGCACTGGAAACCGAACCCAGTAAATAGGCGGCCATTGTCATTATCAGTGCCAGTGCGTCCATAGAAGTCCTTGATGGATTGGAATTTAATGCTCGGTTCCCGCGTAGTTGCTATCATACCTCGAATTCACATAATGCAGAAATCCTCACTGTGATAGAGCTTGCATTATGTGATTTCTTGTATATAAAGATGCTTTCGCAGTTTATACCTAAGTAACATTGTGATGACCCAAGTAAATGTTACTTAGGTATAGAATACTACGATCAAATTACCCCTCACGGGTATCCGACCTCTGTAATAGAAGGACATAAGATGGCTCTGGATAAAGTTTTTATTGAACAATTAGAAGTAATCACCACGATTGGCGTGTACGACTGGGAACAACAAATTAAACAAAAGTTGGTTCTGGATATCGAAATGGCGCACGACAACAAGCCTGCGGGTAAAAGTGATGATGTGCAAGATGCGTTGGATTACTCGCAAGTGAGTGAGGCGGTACTGAGCCATATTGAAAATGGTCGTTTTCTGTTGGTTGAACGTGTAGCCGAAGAAGTGGCAGAGCTTATCATGCAGCGTTTCTCTGTGCCTTGGGTGAAAATCCGTTTAGCAAAACCTGGTGCCGTGCCACAAGCACGCGCTGTTGGTGTCGTGATTGAGCGAGGTCAAGCATGATCACCACCTATATCGGTGTTGGTACGAATGTAGAAAGAGAGCAACATGCGCTCGCTGCATATCAGGAGCTGCTACAGCTTGGAGAAAGTCTCCTCGTATCGCCGGTATATGAATGTGAACCTATTGGCTTTAGCAGCCAGAACTTCTACAACTTTGTCGTTGCAATGCGTACCGAGTTGTCATTAGAAGAGTTGAGTCATCAGCTACGTGAGATTGAATTTAAGTGGGGACGCGAAGAAAATGCGCAAAAGTATCAGGATCGAACACTGGATCTCGATATAGTGTTGTTCGGTGAATGCGTCTCCAAGAAAAAACCTGAGCTACCTCGCAGTGATATCTACAAATATCCTTTTGTCACAAAGCCTCTGTATGATCTCGAACCTCAATTAGTGATCCCAGGCGATGGACGCACAGTCGCAGATATTTGGCATGCAATGCAGCCAGTCGATTCACTCAAACCTGTTTCTTTTTCATTTTTAATTTGAGTTGTTTACATGAGTTATTTTGAAGCCTTTATTCTGGCTCTGATTCAGGGTCTGACAGAGTTTTTGCCTATTTCGAGCTCTGCCCATTTGATCCTGCCCTCCGCCATTTTGGGATGGGAAGACCAAGGTCTAGCTTTTGATGTTGCTGTTCACGTCGGTACATTAATGGCGGTAGTGATCTATTTTCGCCATGAAGTGATCACTCTGTTCCAGGCATTATTTGCTTCGATCTTTAAAGGAGATAGGAGTAAAGAAGCAAAACTTGCTTGGATGATCGTGATCGCCACGATTCCAGCTTGTGTGTTTGGCTTGTTGATGAAAGACATCATTGAAGTGTATCTACGTAGCGCTTATGTCATCGCGACCACAACGATCGTATTTGGTTTGTTGCTTTGGTGGGTAGACAAAAACGCTAAGTTGGTTGCGGATGAATACCAAACGGGTTGGAAGAAAGCCGTGTTTATCGGTATTGCCCAAGCCTTAGCGATGATTCCTGGAACGTCGCGTTCAGGGGCGACCATTACGGCTGCACTTTACCTAGGCTTTACTCGAGAAGCGGCTGCGCGCTTTTCATTTTTAATGTCGATCCCGATCATTACATTAGCAGGTAGCTACTTAGGCATGAAGCTAGTGACCAGTGGTGAACCTGTCCATATTGGTTTCTTGCTGACTGGTATCATCACATCGTTTATCAGTGCGTACATCTGTATCCACTTCTTCTTAAAGATGATTTCACGCATGGGCATGACACCGTTTGTGATTTACCGTCTGATTCTAGGTTTCGGCTTGTTTGCGTTCTTGCTTAGCGCATGATAACGCGACGGATTGGCAGCTTGCTTAACCGCAAGCTGCATACCTAAACCACAACGTCATTCTGAACAGCGACGAAGGAGCGAGGTTCAGAATCTTCTCCTCTTAGTTTCTTATGGCGTTGGCCATTTCTAAAACTTCCCTGCGTGCTGATGTTAGATTCCTAGTCTCGCTAAGGCTCGCTGGAATGACCTGGCATGAATACAATTCGGTTAATTAATCTGAGCTCAGATCATTTATTCAAAGCGACTCTTACCGCTTCAATCCGTCTCTTTTCTTGTTCATCACGTATTGCCGGGCCTTTAAATCCATCCTTAATGATGCTCTGAACATCTACGGCGGCTGCGGCTTGATAAGCGTGGGTAAAAATCTCAGCTTGAGGATAAGGCTTCTCTTCTAACCCTTTTCGACCTGCATGGTCAGCCTGACAGCATATTAAAATATCTTCTAAGCGCTCAGCTTTGCGCCACACATCGAATTTGTTGAGTATTTTTATGATGGTTTGCGGCTTTAACTCGGCCGCACGATGGATATTGGAGTGCTGTTCGCACACCATCAAGGCTAAATCACGAAACTCATTCGGTACACGGACACGCTCGCACAGCTTTTTGATCAGTTTTAATCCTGTATGACAATGCATTCTGTGGCTTGGCCATTCGCTCTCTGGCGTCACCCCTTTGCCCAAGTCATGCACTTGAGCGGCAAATCTGACGGGGAGTGAGTCACTCAATCTTGCGGCTTGCTCTGCCACCATCAAAGTATGGATGCCTGTATCGATTTCTGGATGCCATTTTGCTGGTTGAGGTACGCCAAATAGAGCATCAATTTCAGGTAAAACAACGGCCAATGCACCACAATCTCTTAGAACCGATAAGAAGATATCAGGGCGAGGGGTGGAGAGGGACTTATGCCATTCTTGCCAAACACGCTCGGGAGTCAGTGTGCTCAGCTCTCCAGATTCTGCCATGTGGCGCATTAACTGCATGGTTTCGTCGGCAACCGTAAAGTTTAGATCAGCCAGCTTGGCAGCGAAGCGAGCGACACGTAAAACGCGTAGAGGGTCTTCAATAAAGGCGTCTGAGACATGGCGTAGCAGTTTATCGTTGAGATCTTTCTGGCCGCCGTAAGGATCATGGAGCTTACCTGCATCATCCATTGCCATTGCATTAATGGTTAAATCACGACGAATTAAATCTTCTTCTAAGGTGACACTTTGATCAAAGAAACACTCAAAGCCAGTGTAACCAGAGCCTGATTTTCTTTCTGTTCGCGCAAGTGCATGTTCTTCTTTGCTTTTTGGGTGCAAAAATACAGGAAAGTCTTTACCAACGGCGGTGTACCCTTGGGACAGCATCGTCTCGGGAGTCGCACCTACGACCACCCAGTCGTTGTCATAACTATCAATTCCGAGCAATTTATCTCGAACTGCGCCACCTACTAAATAAACTTGCACGAATTACCTCTTAATTTATTGATATGCCGTTGGACATTGTAGCAAGCAATGGTACTTTTCTTTACTCCCGAGAGTAGATGCAGCTATGTTTATATTATATCTGACTATTTCCTGGTGGTTTTTTAGCTGGAGAGCCTAATGTATAAGGACTTTTTTGGGTTTGTAGAACAACCATTTTCGATTGTTCCAAACTCGCGTTATTTGTATTTAAGCCAACGTCACAAAGAGGCAATCACACATCTCCAAGCCGGGTTAGGCGATGGCGGTGGTTTTGCTATGCTTACTGGCGAAGTGGGTACAGGCAAAACGACCGTCGCAAAAGCGATGCTGGCGAATTTAGGTGATAACACCAAAGCGGGTCTGATCCTAAATCCCACGTTTTCGAGTCGAGACTTGCTCGAAGCTATTTGCGATGAATTCAAAATTACTTATCCGCCAGATGCAAACCTCAAACAGCTAAACCAAGTGATTCACAAATACTTGCTGCGTAATTATCGCTCAGGCTGGCAGACATTGCTGGTCATTGATGAGGCTCAACACCTTGCTGCCGACGTTTTAGAGCAGTTACGTTTGTTGACCAACTTGGAAACTGATACCAGAAAACTGCTCAAAGTGTTGTTGGTCGGACAGCCTGAATTACAGCGGCTATTACAAACGACGCAACTACGCCAGCTTGCTCAGCGGATTACTGGGCGTTATCACTTGTTGCCGTTGGATGAAAAAGAGACAGAAGATTACATCGCGTTTCGATTACATACGGCAGGTGGTGACCAGCAACTGTTTAATCGTGCTTCTTGTAAACTCATTGCCAAATACAGTCACGGCATCCCGCGCTTGATTAATCTTATCTGTGATAAATCTCTCAACATCAGTTATCACCAAGGTAATGTGGTGGTGGATAAGCAAACCGTTCAGCAGGCTTGTGAAGAGGTGATGCAGTTTCAGGCAGATATTTATCAGCAAGATAAAAAAGAGCGCCGTACTTTCCGTTGGCCTGCTTGGGGCTCAGTCACGGTGGGTCTTATTGCGGCATTAGGTACGGGGTGGGCGGTCGTGAATTATATGCCAGCTCAAGCAACGTCGGTGTTGGCGCAAGTGACCGCACCAAGAGAGGAGCCAACGCCAATAGTCGTCAACCAACAATTGACAGATGATCAGCGTGACTTATTGTTAGCACAAAAACAGTCGAATCTCGCCGTGAATGATTTGTATCGTTTGTGGGGTTATCAAGCATCGGTTCGCGACAATCTTTGTTTGTCAGAGCCCCAATCGACCATGCGTTGTGAGCGTAAAATGGCGACCTGGCCGCTGCTGATGCAACAAAATCGCCCTGTAATTTTGGAGTTGAATTATCAAGGTGATGTTGGGTATGTCATTTTGTACGCCGTCGGTAATGACAAAGTCGAAGTACTCAATGGCAAGCAGCGCCTGCGTCTGCCTATTTCGTGGCTAAAGCCGATGTGGCAAGGCAATATCATTGAACTGTGGCAAGCGCCGTTGAAAGAGACATTACGTTTAGACATGGAAGGCCCTGCGATCGAAGTATTAGACCGACTATTAGCAGAAGCGGTAAGTGAACCACTGCTTGAGACGTCTATTTTTGATGGTGCGATGAAAGAGCGCGTTGAGTTATTCCAACGTTGGCAAGGTATTGGGGTCGACGGCATTGCAGGTAAGCGGACGCTAGATCGTCTTCAACAAAACGTGCAGCCAGATGCGCCTCAACTGGCACGAATCGAGAAGGAGGACGCATAATGTCAGCCATGAAACATATTGGTTTGTTCTTGTTGCCGATCACCGTTGCTGCAATCGGAGTTGCTTGGTATTTAGATCTCCTTACGCCTCATGCTGAAGCTAGTACTTCCGCCCCTAAGGTCAAGATGGAAGCGGAACAACCGTTCAAAGCATTGGACTATCCTGAAACTACTCAGTTGGCGCAATTGCCAAGAGAGTGGCCAAGTGCAGAGCTGTCTCGTGATTTTGGTACGTTTGCAACATCTGATGAATACGTGAGTAATACAGCAAACAAAGACGAGATAGAAACATCTGTACCAACTCAAGGCTCTTCAGTAGTTGAAGAGGACCTAGGTTTGTCTCTGGATGATCTTGACTTGTCCTCATTATCTCCTGATTTGGCGCGAAAGGTCGAAAATGCGTTATCCCGAGGTGATGCGCCTTCACCACAAACGGTGCGCGTGAACGATTTAGAGCGCAATGCTCACCAATGGCAAGGGCGTTTACCTGCGCTCAATTTGCAAACTCACATGTATGCCAGTGATGAAAATCGCCGCTGGGTGAAAATTAACAATGTTGAATATCATCAAGGAGACGTTGTTGATGGGCAGGTCACATTAAGAGAAATACAACCACAAGCGGTGATTGTCGAGTTCCAAGGTGAGCAAATTCGTATACCAGCGTTGTATGAGTGGAAAGGGTAACTGTTATAGCAACACATCAAGCCAGCGAAATCATATCGCTGGCTTTTTTATTTTTCAGAACACCTTTTGCATCTATTCTGGTGATGATTTTTAGATACTCAAACAAGCAAAATATAGCTTTTCTCAGTTGTTTAAATTACATCAATATCAGTCATGTATTAGTAGAATGATTCCAGTCAGCGTTGTGTAAAAAAGCGCCATATTCACGAACTTCGTCATCACGACCTGGTCCACGTTAGACCCCATGAAATAACAGGAGTCTACACAGAGACACATGCGTATTCTGATTTTTTCTTTAAGTGTTGTTGCGTCGTTAAGTTACGCAGCAAAGCCGACCCCTTTCCCTATAACACCAGATAATAACGGACAAGATTTTATGGTCAGCGCGACCAACCCTTACGTGAGCAGCACTGGTTATTCAATATTGAAAGAGGGCGGGAACGCCGTTGATGCCATGGTCGCGATGCAGATGGTGATGTCTGTAGTTGAGCCAGATATGACGGGAATTGGCGGCGGTACTTTCGCGCTGTTTTATCAACATGGCAAGCAGAAGTTTTTAGCCCTTGATGGGCGAGATGAAGCGCCGTCTAGCGCTCACCCTGAGATGTTTATTGAAAATGGGAAAGCACTCAGCCGCGATGAAATTTTGGGGCCTCGCTCCGTTGCGGTACCGGGCACCTTACGTTTGCTTTATTCCACTCATGAGCAATACGGCAAATTACCATGGTCTGAGTTGGTTCAACCTGCGATTAAGCTCGCGCGTGATGGGTACGCGATGAATAGCTATACCTATGATATCGTCGTGCGAGAGCAAACGCGTTTGGCTCGCGACCCAGAAATTAAAGCCTTGTATTGGCAAGATGATGAAGTGAAGCCAACAGGGACGTTAATGAAGAACCCTAAAATGGCTGAGACGCTAGAGAAAATAGCTCAGCAAGGCGATCGCTATTTGTATGGTGGTGCACTTGGTCAACATATTGTTGATACGGTGAATAGTCGTATTAACGATCAGCATGAGAAATTGTCGTTAGAGGACTTTAAAAACTATCAGGTGAAATCTCGCGATATTATTGAAAGCGATTATCGAGGCAACAAAATCGTTTCGTTTGGTTACCCGGCCTCTGGCGGTGTGATGGTTGCTCAAAGTCTGAAATTGCTGGAGCCGTACGATATATCTCAGATGGCATTAACTGATGTAGAGCCTTGGCGTTTAATGACCGAGGCGATGCGCTTAGCAAAAGCTGATCGTATTGCGTATGCAGGAGATCCGGATTATGTGGAAGCACCAGTTGAACAATTGTTATCTAAAACCTATTTGGACCAGAGACGTGATTTAATCCCTGATAATGGCACCTCGAAAGAGAATCCAAAAGCCGGACAGATAACGCAAACTCAGTATGCGCAATATCAAGGCTTCGAGAGCAAAGATACAGGGCACATTTCTATCGTTGATAGGGAAGGTAATGCGATTGCTATGACCAGCACCGTTGGCACGGGAATGGGATCTGGTGTCATGGTTGATGGCGTTATCTTGAATGCACAAATGGCAAACTTCTCACCTCAGCCAACGGTTAACGGCAAGCCTACGCAAAACTCAATTGAAGCGGGCAAGCGTCCACGTTCGGCTATTACGCCATTAATGGTGATGGACAGTGATGATAATTTGCGTTTGGTGGTTGGTTCACCAGGGAGTTCGCAAATCCCGGGGTATGTACTCAAAACCGTGGTTGGGGTACTGGATTGGAAGTTATCAGCGCAAGACGCCATTGACCTACCAAACATCCAGTACGGTACCAAGATAGATCGCACCAAGTCTTATGACCCGACTGGCTTGCTGGTGGAAAAGAAAACCTTCGCAGAAATGTTGGTGCCGGAGTTCATGGAGCTTGGCTACCCAGTACACGTTATTCCAGTGGTAAGTGGTTTGAATGCAATTGAGCTAAAAGATGGCAAGCTTTATGGCGCAACGGATCGTCGTCGAGCGTCTAGTTCAATGGGTGAGTAGTGCAGATTTCCGTAAAACTAAGCAAACAAAAAAGCCAGTCGAATATCGACTGGCTTTTGCATTCTTTTTTATAGATAAAAGGGCGAAGGATTTATGCCCAACCCGCAGGTGAACGTTTTCTACGAGGCATGACATGCGGAAGAATCAAACCAAATAGCAAACCTAAACCTGCAACACCGCCGCCATAAGTGAAGTACTTAAGCAGCATGTCGTCTTTTTGTGTATCCAGTTTAGCGCGCAGCTCGCGGTTTTCTGTTTCAACAGAAGTAAGCTGATCGCTGATCTCAGAGTATTTATTCTCAAGATCGGAAATTTGTTGGTTACGCGTTTCTAGAGAGGTAACAAGGCCAGCTTTCTCTGCATCAGAAGTTTTACGAGCGTTAGCAAGCTGCTCTTTCACTTCTGCTAGCTCTTTC